>AP025580.1 GCA_022846035.1 Christensenellaceae bacterium | reverse complement strand
CGTTATCCACAAATCTATCCACAAAATCCACAAAAATGTGAATAACCATGCGGGTTTGTCCGTGTTTTATTATAGCATAAAGGGATTAAAAATGGAAAGAAAAAAAGAAAGAAAATAAAGCCGGTATTTGTATTGATGGGAAAACTGTATTAGAATACAATCATATGTAAGAAAAGACTTGTTCGTTTGGTAAGGAAAGCATGAAAAAGAGAGCGGAAATCAAACATATATCTCAAATGAGTTTTTCCAGGCAATACGCAAGGGCTGTTTTGGTCGCGCTCATTGTTTCCATTATTCCGTTTTTTATGATGTGGGCAGGAACGATTCTTACCGTTGCCGCTATGTACCAGTCTGTGTTTATTTTTCAGGCAAGTCTTTTGCGTACGGTTGCGGTGGCGATTTCATCCGTTGCGCTGGGAATCATCATGTTTTTGATGCAGCCTATTTTGGCGGTTGGCAACGCCGGTTTTTTTGCCTCAGTGTATGAGGAAAAAAAGACTGGGATTGCAAGAGTACTCAGCGGATTCCAGAATTTTGGAAACGCGCTGGGGGGAATGCTGTGGATGATATTGTGGATCTTTTTATGGTCCATACTCTTCATTATTCCCGGCATTGTAAAAAGTTATTCTTATGCGATGACGCCTTATATATTGGCGGAATGTCCTAATGTATACGGACCGGACGCGGTGGAAATCTCTAAGCGGATGATGCACGGATACAAGGCGAAACTGTTTTTGGCGCAATTGAGTTTTATTGGGTGGATGCTTTTATGTATCTTAACCTTGGGGATATTGTGGATATTTTATGTAGGACCTTACTATAACACTGTGATGGGTGGATATTACAAGGAGATCAAGCGGGCGGCGATCGAAAGCGGCGTGGTGACGCAGGAAGAATTTGACGGGGCGGAGCTCCGTCCGACGGAAAATTGAGCCGTATAAATGCCTTTTTTGGTTGACACTTGACCTTAATAAATATATAATAATAATCGTCTTTTTATCGAAAAAAATATGATGCAAGCTTCCGGCGTTTACCGCCGGTTAGTAATACGATTACACAGAAGTGGAGAGATGAAGATTATGAAAATGACCTATCAGCCTAAAAAGAGAAAACGCAGCCGCGTGCACGGCTTTATGAGCAGAATGAAGACAAAAGCTGGCAGAAACGTACTGAAAAGAAGACGCGCAAAAGGCAGAAAAGTATTGTCTGCATAAAAAGTGAACATACTGACGCTGAAAAAAAACAAGGAGTTTAACTTTGTTTACAGGCGCGGAAAGCCTGCTTCATCGCGCGATATGACGCTTATCTGCGCAAAGGGCAGATACGGCGGCGTGCGTGTCGGATTTTCAGTCAGCAAAAAAGTTGGAAACAGCGTGGTTAGAAATCGTACAAGACGCCGTTTAAAGGAAGCGTTTCGTACGTTTTTACCTGTTTTGAGCGGAAATTACAGTCTTGTTTTTGTAGCGCGGCCTACGATAAGCGATACGGAGTTTTTGGATATCTGCCTGCAGATGCAAAAACTTTTAAAAAAGGCGGGCCTGCTATCCCTGAAGGGAGAAAAACATGAAAAAAGTGATATTGGCGTGCATTAGATTTTATCAAAAGGCGATTTCGCCTTATTTTCGTCCGTGCTGCAGATATACGCCGACATGTTCGCAATATGCGATTCAGGCGGTCACGAAATACGGCGCGCTCAAGGGAACTTTTTTGGCAATGAAGCGGGTATTGCGCTGCAATCCGCTTTTTCACGGCGGATATGACCCAGTGCCGTAATTTTGGGAGGATATAGATATTGGATTTTCTATATAATAACTTTTTATCAGACTTTTTCAGCATTTGCATGAACGGGCTTAACAGCCTGTTTGCCGATTATGCGCTGACGATCGTTATACTGACGGTTTTGATTCGTTTGTGCCTGTTGCCGCTCGATTTAAAAATGCGTAGCAATTCCGCAAAGATGCAGGCGCTGGGGCCGGAAATCCAGTCCCTGCAAAAGCGTTACGCCAACAATCCGCAGCAATTGCAGAGAAAGCAGCAGGAGCTTTACCGCAAGATGAATGTAAAGCCGATGTTCGGCTGCCTGCCGTCGCTGATACAGTTGCCGATCTTATTTGCGTTTTTCGGAGCGATGCGCGTGCTGCAGAGTCAGCAGACGGTAGCCCTTATGTTGGACGCGGCGCAATATGGCGCAAGCACGGTTCAGTTGCCGGAATTTTTCTGGGTACACAACTTCTGGCAGCCGGATAACGGTATGTCCAACATCCTGCCAAATTCGACGGAATTTTTGTCGTTTATCCAGCAAAACTCGCTGTATATCACGCCGCAAACGATGGGGCTTTTGCAGAGTCATGGCCTGCTTGATTTTTCAACGGGAGTCATGACTGTGCCGGATTCAACCTATACGGCGCTCACTACACAGATTCTCCAGGTGAACGGATTTGTCAATGCGGCCGGAGAGGTCACCAATTATAACGGATACTTTATCCTGCCGGCGCTCGCGGGCGTAGCGCTGTTCCTGCAGCAGAAATTCAATCCTGCGGCCATGAACGGCGGCATGAATATGGCGGCGGCCGGAGGCGAACAGGCGGAAGCGCAGGGATGCAGCAACAAGATGATGCTTTGGATTTTCCCGATTTTCTCGATCTGGATCTGCGCTACTTCCAATACGGCATTTGCCCTTTACTGGTTTATTTCCAGTTTGTACGCATTCACGCAGATGAAGGTTGTGGATCTCATCAAAAAGGCAAAGGCAAAAAAGCAACAGGTCAGCGTTGTATAAAAAGGGGATGAAATTATGACATATGTGGAATCAAAGGGTAAAACAGTTGATGAAGCCATCTTCAATGGCCTCGAGGAACTGGGACTTGCTCTTGACGAAGTCGATATTGAAATCGTACATGAAGGAAGCAAGGGGCTTTTCGGCATCGGAAAAAACGCCCTTGTGCGACTTAGGAAGAAAGAAGAGGAAAAAGCGGCGCAGGGCGCGCCGGAAGAGTTTTTAAACGAATTGTTTAAAAAGATGGGCGTAGACGCGCAATGCGCGGTGAAAGAAGCGGGCGAAAAGAGCATCCGGATTGAAATTACCGGAAAAGATACGGCGGTTTTGATTGGCCGTCGCGGAGACACGCTGGACGCGCTTCAGTATTTGACGGGCCTTGCCGTCAATAAGGGTAAAGACGATTATAAAAAAATTATGCTGGATGCGGAAAATTACCGCGAAAAGCGCGAACATACGCTGGAAAAGTTGGCGAAGCGTTTGGCAAATACAGTGAGTAAGACGGGTAAGCCGATTACGCTGGAGCCTATGAACCCATATGAGCGGCGGATTTTGCACGCGACGCTGCAAAGTAATCCGCGAGTGGAAACCATATCGGAAGGCGAGGAACCTTACCGCCGCGTGGTGATCAGGAGAAAGCGCAGCGCCGATTAATACGCAAGCAAACGGACCCGGCTTAAAAAGTCGGGTTTTTTTACTCATAGGCCTTAAGAATCATGCAGGGGTTTTGGATATGCAGGAAGAAACGATTGCGGCAATCGCGACGCCGCCGGGCAGCGGCGGGGTGGCGGTCATCAGGATCAGCGGGGCGCAGGCAAGGGATGTTTTGCAGCGCGTCTTTTCGCGCGACCGGTTCGAGCACGCAAAAATGTATTACGGAAGTATCAGGAAAAACGGGGAGCTTTTGGACGAGGGCATGGCAGTTTTTTTCGAGGGACCGAAATCCTATACGGGAGAAGATGTGGCGGAGCTTCATTGCCACGGAAGTCTGATCGGTATCCAAAACGTATTGGATTTTGTCTTTGCGTCCGGCGCGCGTCCGGCCCTTGCCGGAGAATTTACCAAACGCGCTTTTCTGAACGGGAAGATGGATCTTACGCAGGCAGAGGCGGTATGTGATTTTATTTCGGCATCCTCCCAGGCTGGGGCGAGGGCTTCGCTTCGCCAGCTTAAGGGCGGCCTTAAAAATGAGGTGCTTTTGTTGCAGGAGGAACTCACCGATCTTCTTGCGCGGGTCACGGCGGCGGTAGAATATCCGGAAGAGGATTTGGAGTACGAAATTACGGCGGACGCCCTTCCCTTGATTGGAGAGCTGGAGAAAAAACTCAGGGCGCTGGCAGCAACGTTTGACCAGGGACAAATTTTAAAAGAGGGACTTAACGTGGCGATCGCCGGAAAACCGAATGTCGGCAAGTCGTCTCTTATGAACGCGCTCTTAAAGCAAGACAGGGCGATTGTGTCGGGGATTCCTGGGACGACAAGGGATACAATTGAACAGGCATTTTATATAAACGACATCAGGATTAATTTAACGGATACGGCAGGAATCAGAAGAACAGATGATTTTATTGAGAGCGAGGGCATAAAAAGATCTGAAAACGCGGTTAAATCCAGCAAATTAGCAATTTTTGTTTTGGATGCAATGTCCGGATTATCGGCTGATGATCAAAACGTCTTTGAAACGCTTAAAAATAGTGAAGTCGATGTTCTGGCCGTTTTGAATAAATTAGATTCATCTGAGAGGCTCTCAGAAAATGATGCTGCAGAGCGTTTTCCTTATCTTCCCATCCTGGGGATTTCTGCAAAAACGGGCGCAGGCCTGCGGGAACTTCGGCAATGGATTTACGATTACGCGATGAAAGATGTAAGCATGGAAGAAGGAGTGGTGATTACCAATCTTCGCCATAAGTATGCGCTGATGGAAGCGGCGCGTCAACTTGAGGAAGCACGAAGCGCGCTTACCTTGGGAATGGATATGGATTGCGTGACCATCGATTTGAACGGCGCGTGGATGAGCCTTGGCGAAATCACGGGGAATACGGTCAGCGAGGATATTATCGACCGGGTGTTTGAGAAATTTTGTCTGGGCAAATGACAGAGTGAGGGGAAACAGATAGCGTATGACGGAATACGACGGCGGACAATTTGATATTATCGTAGTAGGCGCGGGGCACGCTGGCGTGGAAGCTGCGCTTGCCTGCGCGCGGCTGGGAAAGAAAACGTTGCTGGCAACGATCAATATGGACGGTATTGCGCTGATGGCGTGTAATCCGGCGATCGGCGGCAGCGCCAAGGGACATTTGGTACGCGAGATCGATGCGCTGGGAGGCCAGATGGGACTGGCGGCAGACGCGACCTTTATCCAGATCAAGATGCTGAATACTAAAAAAGGACCGGCCGTGCATTCCCTGCGCGCGCAGCAGGACAAGAAACAGTATCAGGTCTATATGAAACAGACGCTGGAAAATGCGCCCAACCTGGTGCTTGTGCAGGATGAAATTACAAAAATACTGACGGACGACAAGGGCGTTTGCGGTGTTCTGGGCGCGATGGGTGCGCGTTATTTGTCGCGTGCCGTTATCCTGGCGACAGGCGTTTACCTTAAGGGCAAGGTGATCGTCGGTGAGTATACGAAAAATGCAGGCCCGAGCGGCCTTTTCCCTGCCGAATATTTGAGCGGAAGCTTAAAGGAACTTGGGTTTTCCCTGCAGAGGTTCAAGACGGGTACGCCGGCGCGTGTGGATGCGCGTTCGATCGATTTTTCTAAGACTGTTCCGCAGTACGGTGATACGAAAATCGTGCCCTTTTCTTTTATGAGCCCTGCGATACAAAGGGAGCAGGTGCCGTGTTTTCTTACCTATACCAATGAAAAAACACATGAGATCATTCGCGAGAATATACACAGGAGTCCGCTTTACAGCGGGATGATTGAGGGAATCGGACCACGGTACTGTCCCTCCATCGAGGACAAGGTGGTAAAGTTTCCGGACAAGGAACGCCATCAATTGTTTTTGGAGCCGGAAGGATTGCACACGAATGAGATTTATGTGCAGGGAATGTCCTCAAGTCTCCCTGTGGAAGTACAGATTGCGCTTTACCGGACGATTCCGGGGCTGGAAAACGTGCATTTTGTGAGGAGCGCCTATGCGATTGAGTATGACTGTATCGATCCGATGCGGCTTATGCCCAGTTTGCAGACCAAAGACGTGGCGGGATTGTTTACCGCAGGACAGATCAACGGGACATCCGGATATGAAGAAGCGGGAGCGCAGGGGCTTTTGGCGGGAATTAACGCCTGCCGCTATCTGGATGAGCAGGCACCGGTGATCCTGGGACGTGACCAGGCTTACGCAGGCGTTTTGATTGACGATCTCGTAACCAAGGGTACCAGGGAGCCGTACCGGATGATGACGGCGCGCGCCGAATACAGACTGCTGTTGCGGCAGGACAATGCGGATACGCGCCTGACGCAGATCGGACGGGACGTAGGGCTGGTGGACGATGCGCGCTATGACCGTTATATGTATAAGATGGAAAATGTTTCACGTGAAACAAAGCGTTTGCAGGAAACGACGGTTGGCCGCGCGGACGCGGATGCGTTCCTGAAAAAATGCGGGATGGACGAGGCGGGAAAAGGAATGAAGCTCGCCGAACTTTTAAAGCGTCCGGGCGTTCGTTACGATAGTCTCCGTGAGCTTGATAAGGCATGTCCGGTATTTGCGGAGGATATTGCGTTGCAAATCGAGACAAATATAAAATATGCCGGATATATTGAAAAACAACTGAGGCAGGTTGCGGCGGCGCAGTCCCTGAATAAGAAACAGATTCCCGAAGATATTGATTATGCACAGATCAGCGGGCTGCGGCTCGAAGCGCGTGCCAAGCTAAATGACGTGCGGCCCCTAAACGTGGGGCAAGCGTCGCGTATTTCGGGCGTATCGCCGGCAGACATATCGGTGTTGCTGGTTTACCTGGCGGCAAAAAAGGGCTCATAAGAAAGGATGAAAGCAATGGAATACATCGTAGAATCGGAGCGGCTCGGTTTAAGGAAGCTTACGGAGGCGGACTTTGATGTGATTTGCGTTTTCCTAAAAGATCCGGAAGTAATGTATGCGTGGGGGCACGGCTTTTCCGACGAGGAAGTTCGGCAGTGGCTCGGCAAGAACCTGAAACGCTATGATAAAGACGGATATGGTTTCTTTTTGGCAATCGAAAAGCAAACGGAAGCGCCGGTCGGCGTAATCGGCATTATCCATAATGAGATCAACGGACGGCAGCGTTGGGAGATCGGATATATTATCGATAAGCGTTACTGGCGTCGTGGATTTGCGCGGGAGGGTTCTAAAGCCTGCCTTAAACATGCGTTTTCAAAGATGGGGCTGGAGGAGATGGTTTTCCAGATGCGTACGGATAATATCCCCTCGCAAAAGGTGGCGCAGTCCCTCGGCGCGCGGCGTGAGGGGGAATATATCCGTCATTACTGGGGAGAGGATATGCCGCATTATATCTGCGTGGTAAAGAAAGAAGCGTTCTGTTAAAAGTATTGCGGACGGTAAGCTGTGGGTTTCCCCGCGGGACGCCTCAATTGTTTCACGTGAAACAACGGCAAAGGAGCAAATATGGAATTCGATTTAAAATTGGCAAGATGGCTAAATGAGCCGGAAAAGCATGAGGAAAGTAAAGATAAAATTATCCTTTACACACAGGGCAAAACGGATATTTGGCAGCGCACTTATTATGGCGCAAGCCGGAATAATCCGCACGCGCTGCTCATGGATACCAGGGAAGAGGAATTCACATTTACCGTAAAAACGACCTTTGCGACCGCGTCGCCATACGATCATTGCGGCGTGCTTCTTTATCTGGACGAGGAAAACTGGGCCAAGGCATGCGCGGAATACGAGACGGACGAGGAGCAAACGCTCGGGAGCGTGGTGACAAACCTCGGTTATTCCGATTGGGGCGGTACTTATATCAGCGAAAAGGTGAAACGGATGTATTACAGGGTCAGCAGACGCGGAAATGATTTTCGGTTTGAAAGCTCTACGGACGGAGAAAGCTTCAAACAAATGCGCTTTTTTCACATGTTCTGTGAACACGAACCGCTTGCAATCGGCGTGTTTGCCTGTAGTCCATATGGAGAAAGTTTTAAGGCGGTGTTTGAGGATATGAAGTTCAGTCCGTGCGTGTGGCCGGCGCTGCCTGCGGTAGAATGAGGAAAAAAGATGTCGGTATTTAGCGAGGAACTGGGACGGTTATGTAAACAAAACGGCTTTGACGTATCGGAAAACGCGAGGCGAAGCATGGAAGTTTATTATAACTGCCTGGTGGAAACGAATAAGAAATATAACCTGACGGCGATCGTTGATCCGAAAGATGCCGCGCTCAAGCATTTTTTTGACAGTATCGTTCCCTGCGCCCTGCTTCCCCAAAACGGTAGGGTCGCGGATGTGGGCAGCGGCGCGGGCTTTCCTATCGTTCCGCTGAAAGCGGTGCGGGAGGATATTCATGCGTTTGCTATTGAATCCTCGAAAAAGAAGTGCGGTTTTATCGTGGATGCAAGCGGAAAAGCGGGGCTTGACGTCAATGTTTTTTGCGAGCGCGCGGAGATTGTCGCCATGGACAAACCAAGGGAAAGCTTTGACGCATGCGTCTGCCGTGCGGTGGCGCCGCTTAACGTATTGTGCGAGTTATGCGCGCCCCTGCTGAAAAACGGCGGTTTGTTTATGGCATACAAGGGCGAATATGAAAAGGAGCTTAAGCTGGCGCAAAATGCGCTCAAGACTTTAAATCTGGAACTTGCGCAGACGGTCAAAATGCCGTATGAGGAGTATGGGCACCATGTTCTTGTTTTTAAAAAAACAGGAGAAAACATGGCGAAATACCCAAGGAAATATGCGCAGATCGTAAAATCTCCTTTGTAAAAGTTCACATTGGATTCGCAATTCTATGATAGAATGAAGTATTAACAGGAAAAGAAGGCAAAAGTATGAATTGGCTGAGAAAGTTCATGATGGGCCGTTATGGCGGCGACCAGTTCGGGATATTCCTGATTATTCTGTCCATTGTTTTGAGCATTGCGCTGATGTTTGTTCCTATTGCGTTCATTGGATGGTTGAGCTGGATCCCGCTCATTTTCGCGATTTACCGGATGTTTTCCAAAAACATAGGTAAGCGCCAGCAGGAAAACCTTGCATATATGCGCAAGTGGGGCGCGGTCAAAACGTGGTTCTGGAAGTTGAAAAACGGGACCTTGATCGACAAAACGCATAAAACGTTCAGGTGTCCTGAATGCAGGCAAAAACTGCGCGTTCCCAAGGGAAAAGGAAAAATTAATATCACCTGCTCCCAATGCGGAAATAAATTTATCAAAAAAACCTGATCAATATTTAGCATAAGAGAAGTTGAATCCCCTATTTATATACAACATATTGTATAACACAGGGGGTTTTTCTATTGGAAAAGGAACGCAATATAAAGGAAAGAAAACTTTTCAATACAGACGTTTTCAGCTATAATAAGAAATACCGGCTATAAACAAAAAGCCTATATGCTTAGGAGAGTGAAATCATTTGGGTAAAATCATTGCGATTGCCAACCAGAAGGGCGGCGTGGGTAAAACGACGACGGCCATCAATTTGAGCGCATGCGTTGCCAGCATGGGAAAACGCGTGCTTCTGATCGACATCGATCCGCAGGGAAACAGTACGAGCGGCCTGGGCGTAGAACGCGCAGGGCTTAACAAATCTTCCTATAACGTGCTTGTGACGGGAACGTCGCCCTTAGAGGCGATCCGGCCGACAATGCTGAAAACACTGGACCTGATGCCCGCAAACATAGACCTTGTGGGCGCGGAAGTGGAGCTTGTTTCCATGATGGCGCGCGAATCGATCCTCAAGCGCGCGCTGGAAGAAGTAAAAGGCCTGTATGATTATATCTTTATGGATTGCCCGCCCTCGCTGGGGCTGATCACGCTGAATGCGCTTACGGCGGCGGACAAAATACTTGTGCCTATCCAATGCGAGTATTATGCGCTCGAAGGACTGACGCAGCTTATGAGTACGGTAAAGCTTGTGCGCCAAAGCCTGAACCCGGGGCTGGAAGTCGAGGGCGTTGTGCTCACAATGTTCGACAGCCGCACCAATCTTTCGATCCAGGTGGTGGAAGAGGTGCGTAAATTCTTTAAAAACAAGGTATACGAAACCGTAATCCCGCGTAACGTACGTTTGGGTGAAGCGCCGAGCTTCGGGCTTCCGGTTATTCTATATGACGAAAGATGCCTGGGGACGGAAGCGTACAGCGAGCTGGCGCGCGAGTTCCTTTCAAACGATAAGGCACTGTAAATTAAATGATGCGGAGGAAACCATGAAAAGAGGTTTGGGGAAAGGCCTGGGCGCGCTGATGGCAGACGCGGCGGAGGGGCGCGCTGAGAATATGGGCGTCCATGAGGTCGATATTTTTTTAGTTGACAACGACGCGGGGCAGCCGCGGAAAAAATTTGATAAAGAAAAACTCAACGAACTGGCGCAGTCCATTAAAATACACGGGATCATGCAGCCCATCGTCGTTTACCCAAGCGAGGGACGTTATACGATCATTGCCGGTGAGCGGCGTTTTCGTGCGGCGAAAATCGCGGGCCTTGACAAAATTCCGGTTATTATCAAGGAACTGGATAAACGCGGAATACTGGAGCTTTCGCTGATCGAGAATATCCAGCGCGAGGACTTGAATCCGATGGAGCAGTCTGCAGCGCTTTACGAACTGATGATGGAATATGGGCTTACCCAGGACGAGGTTGCAAGGCGCGTGGGAAAAAGCCGCAGCGCAATTGCCAACCTGCTTAGGCTGCGAAGTCTTCCGGACAGTGTGCAAAAGCTGGTGGAAAGCGAAAAGCTGTCCGCCGGACACGCACGCTGTTTGCTGCCGTTAGAGGATGAAAAGCGGATCACGGACGCGGCCAAAACGATCGTGGAAAACGAACTGTCGGTCAGGGAGGCGGAAGCACTCGTAAAAGAGCTGCTTGATCCGGCAAGCAGTCAGCCCAAAGCGGCGAAAAAGCCGAAAAAACTGCCTTTGGAAATGCGGGAAGCGCAGGATGAGCTTTCCAATGTCTTGGCGACAAAGGTACAGCTTACGGGCAACCGGCAAAAGGGCAGAATTTCCATTTCCTATTACAGCGCGGAGCAGCTAAATGAATTGTATGAAACGCTGAGGAAGATATAATATAAACCAGGTGGATGTAGCAATATATTTTCCGGAGGAACCAGATGGAGCGGGAAATCAGAACAGTATACCATTATTGCAGTGTGGAAAGTTTTTACGGCATTATTTCCAATTGTACGCTGCGTCTTTCCGATATTGATAAAAGCAATGATTATATGGAACGCAAGTGGCTGCAAAAGTTTATTTTGGAAACGGCCCTTGAGGAATACGAAAAAGAGCCGTTTGCTTTCTCCTTTGCGGACGGCGGCAATCAGTACGAGGGACGCGAGGCGGTCAGGGAGCTGATCGACTATGAGCTGAAAAGCACGGGCCAGCATTGGTACGATGATTTTATTACCTACGCAATCTGTTTTTCCGAAAAGGAAGACAGCCTGAGTCAATGGCGCGGCTATGCGGACGACGGCAACGGCGTGTGCATCGGTTTTCGGGCGGACAAACTGCAGGAAAAACTGGTGAGCGTACATGAAACGGAGGAACCGGGACATACTTTCCAGTTCCAGCCCATTCGCTATACGGAACAAGAGCAAAAGGATATGGTCCGTCCGTATATACGCAGTATTTTTAACATATTGAACGATCTGCTCAAGCAAAATGTGCAGCCTACGGGAGAAATCATCAAATTGTTCCGCGCAATCAATGGGGAAAGCGCATTTTGCAAGAATCCTGCTTTTAACGAGGAGCACGAATGGCGGCTGGCGGTGAATTTTCCCCTGCCTACGCTCAACGCTTATGAAAAATTCGAAAAACGTTCCCGCCACGTTACGCAAAAAGATATTTTCAGCCGCATTAAAACAGCGGTAGCGGGCAAGACCATCAAATCCTATGTAGAGCTTAATTTACAGACCATCGGCATGGACGCGCTTACGAGTATCCGGCTGGGGCCAAAATGCCGGCTGAGTAAAAACGACGTGAAGCTTTTCCTGTATAGTGAGGGGCTGGCGCTGCCGGATGAAAGCATCCTGTCCTCGGCGGCAACCTATCGTTAGATCTGTTAATGCAGCCTGCGGGCTGCTTTTTTGCTGCCGCGAAATAAAAAAGGTTGACAAATAAAAACCTTATTACTATAATTGTAGTAATAAAACTATTGCAATCGTAATACAGTGTGAAAGGAAACGACCATGAAAACTACTTTGACAGGGCCGGAATGGGCCGTGATGTCCGCTTTATGGGGAAAACAGCCACAGACGCTTTCCGAGGTGATCCGCTCCATGGGCGATACCGTTTCCTGGAGCTACACGACATACGCGACCTATTTGTCCAAATTATGCAAGAAAGGCTTCGTGGGCTTTGACCTGAAAGGGCGGGATAAGTTTTATTATCCGCTTAAAGGGCAGGAGGAATGTATCCTTGAGGAAAGCAGGAGCTTGCTTGGCAAAATGAACGAGGCTGCTGCAAAACAGCTTTTGGTCTGCATGATACGGGAAAGTAAGCTTACTAAGCAGGACCAGAAAGAGCTCAGGGAGCTGATCGACGAGCTTTCAGAAGGAAGTGATTGATATGGCGGCAATGGACGCGCTTTTGTCCATATCCCTATATGCCGCAGTCATTTTTTGCGGTATCATGGTGTTTCAGAAATTGCTTAAAAATAGACTTTCGCCGTCGCTGCAGTACGGCCTGTGGTTTTTGCTGGTCGCGCGGCTGCTACTTCCGGTAACCATAGAAAGCGGGTTTCATTTCATTACGCTTCCGGCGGCGGGTCAGCAAACCTTGCCATTGGCCGGAGCAGTGGCAGGAACGAACGCCGCGGCAGCCACGGCGATGACAACGGCGATGACGGCAGAGCAGGCGGCGCTTATGGTATGGCTCGCAGGGATGGCCATCGTCGCCGCATGCACCCTGCTTTATACGGCCCGTATGAGCGTAATGATCCGTAAAAACACGGTATTGCCGGATGGGCGAATCAGGCGTGTCTTTGAAGCGTGCAAACAGGAGAGCGGAGTCAAAGCCGATATTCCCCTGCGCCTGTGCGCGGAACTCAGTACGCCCGCGTTGACGGTTTCATTCAGGCCAAAGCTGCTTTTGCCAGCGAATATGGAAAAAGCGGACGAGCCGGAGCTGCGTTACGCGATATTGCACGAGCTGACGCATTACCGCCGCGCGGACCACTTCATGCGCATAGTAATGAACGCCCTTAAGGCGGTATGGTGGTTCAATCCGGCAGTATGGCTGGCAGACCGGCGGATGACGATAGACATGGAGACCGCCTGCGACAGCATGGTTGTCAGGCACATGGAAAAACAAGAGAAAAAGCAATATGCGAATGCAGTGGTTACCATGTTCTCTACGGAAAAAACGCCACGGTATATTTTGGGAATGGCTCTCGGCAATTCGAAAGAGGTTGCCGAACAAAGAATAAGAGGGATTTATATGAAACAAAATACGAAGCGAAGCGTTAAGCTGGCGGCGGCGCTGCTGGCGATACTATTACTCGTTGCCTGCTTTACGACGGCATGCTCGCCGGCGGAAGCTGCGGATCAGGATATGCAGCCGCAGGAATCTGCCAGCGTGATTGGCGGCGCCGACGGCCCGACGGAAATTAACCTTGAAGAGACAAACGGCAGGGCAAACGAAGACGATCCGCAATTGACGGAGTTGCCGGAGGAAGCTGTCGCCGACGGTGTGACGATTCGGGCGAATATGTCTGTTGCCTCACAAAACGAGGAGAGAGTAACCTATATTTTTACGATAGAAAACAACAGTGGCATAAAGATTGAAGAATGTAAACTGGAAGCAGCAGCCGTCAAGGAAGGCCAAATGGGGGATACTTTCTCTCTGGAAAATGAACAAAAGAAAACAATGCAATGGACGACTGCCAAACAGGTTCCGATCATTGTCGAAGCGGTTTTGACATTTCAAAAGGATGGAGAGACAAAATCCTGCAAGGCTGTGCTATGCGTGCCGGAGTATATCGAACATGACATTGCCGCAGAACTGCCCGAGCAGCCAGCTCCGGAGGTAGCGGTAGAACCCACTCCCACTCCGTCGGCAGACGAAGGGCCCGTGCCTACCCCGCAGCCTACATTGCCGCCGGGCGGAACGGCTCCGATCCTGCCGTCAACGCCGGAGGTAGCGGTGGAACCCACCCCCACTCCGTCGGTGGCAACAGGCAGATAATTCACTGATAAGCCTGTACAAAACCGATATGACCGGAAAAAAGGAAGCGGCAGCGCTTCCTTTTTTCGCGCCGTGCAAAACGCATCCCTGATAAAAATTGTTGACAAATAAATTTGCAAGCGTTATATTGTATATACGGTATATATACAATATTAAACGGAGGTTTGGATGAGTGGAAATCATCATCAGCAACTCCAGCGGAAAGCCGATCTATGAACAGATCACCTCGCAGATCAAAAACATGATTCTGACAGGTGCGCTAAAAGAGGGGGACGCCCTTCCGTCCATGCGGCTGCTGGCAAAGGAACTGCGGATCAGCGTGATTACGACAAAACGCGCGTATGACGATTTGGAACGCGACGGCTTTATTGAAAGTTTTACGGGCAAGGGAAGCTTTGTCGCAAAAAAGAATATGGAACTGGTGCGCGAGGAGCAACTGAAAATCGCTGAATCACATCTGAAAAATGCGGTGGAAACGGCAAAAAGCAGCGGTATCTCTTTGGAAGAATTACGCGAGATCCTGGATGTGCTTTACGACGGAGAATAAGAAAAATGGAAAGTATTAAGCTGGAAAATGTATGCAAACAATATAAAGACTTTGCCTTGTGCGACGTAAGTTTTACCGTGCCCACGGGCAGCATCATGGGGCTGATCGGCGAGAACGGCGCGGGAAAAACGACGATCATCAAACTGATTCTCAATATGATCAAACGGGATGCGGGCAATATCCGTGTATTGGGCATGGATAACTTAGAATATGAGAGGAAAATAAAATCGCAGGTGGGCGTGGTGCTTGACCGGATCGGCTTTAACGAGCAACTCAGGCTCAAAGAAGTGGCGGCCATCATGCGGGCGATCTTCCGTGGGAGCTGGGATGATGCGCTTTTCCGCGAGTATGCGGAAAAGTTCCGCTTGCCGCAGGATAAAAAAATCAAAGAATTTTCGCGCGGCATGGGTATGAAGCTTTCTATTGCCGCCGCGCTTTCCCACCAGCCGAAGCTGTTGATTCTCGACGAAGCGACAAGCGGGCTTGACCCCATTATCCGCAACGAGATCCTGGACGAATTCCTGGATTTTATACAGGACGAGGAGCACTCCGTGCTTATCTCCTCGCACATCACCAGCGATCTTGAAAAGGTAGCGGATTATATCACGTTTATTCACGACGGAAAGGTCGCCATGTCCGAATCCAAGGATAAAATGCTGTATGAATACGGTATCCTGAAGTGCGGCGAGGAGCTGTTTCAAAAGGTTGAGCAAAAGGATATTGCCGGTTACCGCAAGTCGAGCTTTGGCATTGAAGCACTGGTATATGACCGCGAAAGCGCGGCGCGAAAATATGAAGACGCCATCATCGACAGGGCGACATTAGAGGACATCATGCTTTTTACGGTGAAAGGGGAACAGAAATGAAAGGGCTGCTTTTAAAAGATATTCTGGGCATGAAAAGTTTTTTTAAGATTTTCCTGATCATTCTGGCCATTTGCCTGATCCCCGCGTTTACCACCCAAAGCGGTGATTTTTCCGCAGGGTTCGCCTGCACCGTTTTTGCCTTTATCGGCGGCATGATGGGCTTCACGTCTTTTGCCTACGACAAAGCCTACGGCTGGGACAGCTATGTATTGACGCTCCCCTATACCAGAAAACAGATCGTGCTTTCCAAATATCTGTTTTCCCTATTGATCACAGGGATCGGTGCCGCCATTGGCATTGGGGTTAACCTGATCCTGATTGCAACGGGGATAGCGGCGCACGATGGGGATATTTGGTCTATGATCGGGCTGGTTTTGTGCATGGTGGTGATATTCATCAGTATTATGATCCCCCTGATGTTCCGTTACGGGGCCGAAAAAGCGCGGATCATAGTCATCGCCATATTTCTGGTTCCCTTTATGTTGTTTGTGATTTTGGGAGGCGAACATGGGGCGGACGGTTTGATGGACGTCATCAACGCCATAATCACGTGGCTTCCATTTATAACCGCCGCAGTACTGGTCGTGTCGTGGCTTTTGTCGGTGCGTATCTACAGCAAAAGAGAAGAGTGAGAAAATAAAAGGGTTGCTTTTAAAAGATTTTTTAGGCAAGGTGATCGCTATACCACGCCCGTGATTCCGGAAAGCAGGAAATTATTATGATAGAAAAACGACACAAAGGACGAACCGTTTATAATATCCGAAATAACTTCCGTAGGCATGGAAACGAGGATTACAGGAATGATCATGAACAAGGCGAACATTCCAAGGAATCCGCGCAATACTCCTAAGCCGCCGCCGATCAGGCTATCGAACCTGCGCAGCACCGGGAGCGGAGAAGCGTAATTATAAGCGTTTATAAGCAATGCGATGATGATGCGCGCAATGATATAGATTACCAAAAACGAGAAGATATTTACCACCACATTGGTGATCGTATAACTGACGTAATCGGAAACCGTATGCAGCCCTGAAGCCTCGAAAACAGCATCCGTCATGTTTTGCGTCACCAAATGGTCAAAGGGAGCCGGCAGGTTGGCCGTACTCACCACCTGGTCAATCTGCGCGGAAGACATAGTCGTTACCAGCATATTGCCCGACGCCTGCAACTGGTCCACGCCGTTGGTAAAATACAAAAGAAATTTATAAAAAGGACCATTGGCAATGGCCTGCGACATCAGCGGGCTGAATACAAAGCCGATGATCCAGGAAAGCGCCATGCCGACCGTATTTGCAATGGAAATCAGAAATCCTTTATGGAAGCCCTGCAGAATGTAGATTGCGATCAGAAAAAGCACAATCCAGTTCAGTATACCCATTCGTTCCCCCTTAACTCAAGTGCATAATATAGCTTTTATCCTGATCCCACACAAGAGCAATGTCATCTGAAAGCTGTTTGACGCCGGTGATTGTCTGGTCTGTTTCCGTCGTTTTATCCAGCTTGCCCTCAAGCGTATAGGAATAAATAGCGTTAGGCGTATAAGCAAATAATTTCGTAGGCGAAAGCGTCAGTGAAAAGACGTCGCGCGGCAAATGCACGGTATTATAGCTTAAATTACTGTTGTAAATACGGACAGACTCGATGGTGGCGACGCTGGCGCGCGAAATATAAGCGGCCTTTAAGTTATTGACGTCGATACTGTCGCCCGCCGGCTTCCAGCCATAGATGAGCGTATCCGCCTGTTTTGCACCCACATAGCTATAAGAAAGCAGGTCATTTGTGCCCGAGGCAAAAATGGAATCCGAGGTGACATACACCTTTTCGACGACCTGCGTATCGATCTCAATGCTGCCCGTTATAGAACCGTCCGTTTTGTAGGTCGTGATATAGGAAACGGGAACCACGCCGGAGCTGTCCAGGGAAAGCACCCAGAAAAGGTCGCCGTCCGCGTTAAAACCAAAATCGATCACAGGTTTGGAAGCAAGCTCAATACGCTTTGCCGCCGCCTCGCCCTTATCATTATACAATGAAATATAATATTGCAGCGCGCCCGTTTCATCGGCTGCGCTGGTAAGCGCCGCTATAGACGACTGACCGCAGCGCACGTCCATAATATCCGCGTCAAGGGATGTGGAGAACAACTGCTCTTTCGTAAAGGAAAGCACCTGCAGCGATTTTTGCGCATAGGTGCAGATAAGCGTATCCGAACAGGTCACCTTGGAATCGGCAAGGTCCTGTTTTATATCCCATACGGTGCCGCCGTTTGCGTCCAGCAGGTAAAGCGTACCCTCGCTTAAATACAAAATACCGCCGCTGCTTGCGACGGCCGTTTCCGGCAGCCGTGTCTCCGTTTCCTTTAAAAGAGGTTTGGAAAATGAAAACTCCGTAAAATTATCGAGATACAGCAAAACACCGGCAACTGCCGCAACCACAATTGCTATAACGATCAATATAGATGTACGCCTGCGCATTCTTTTATGCCGCGATGGCTTCAAATACATATACTACCCTCTTGCGCCGTATGCCCGTTATCCACCTGTGAGCGGCGCATACGTTTTTCAGAACAAAAATCCTGCAACTTATATAATTCTGGGGAAAACCCTCAAATCCTTTATTTTTAATATTATTGTACCATAAAACGCCGGTTCGTTGTGCTATAATATGTTATAATACATAATAAATTAACAAATTGAAAGGCCCTGCGGTTATTAGGCGGGGATGCTTTAACAGACTTATTTACGGACGGAATGTGGTGACGGTATGCATATTACGAAGATGCACGGACTGGGCAATGATTTTATTGTAATAGAAGAAAAAGAGCTTGCGGGACAGGACGTTTGTGCGCTTGCGCAGAAACTGTGCGCGCGGCGACTTAATGTGGGCGCGGACGGGCTGCTGCTGGTATGCGGCAGCGACTGCGCGGATACGCGCATGCGTATCATCAATTCCGACGGATCGGAAGCGGAGATGTGCGGCAATGGTATCCGCTGTTTCGCGCGGTACGTATACGACAAGGGTATTGTGAAAAAGGAATGCATGGAAGTAGAGACGCTGGCGGGCGTGATGAAGCCGGAGCTGGTGCTTACAGGCGGCGTAGTTACGGCGGTGCGCGTCGATATGGGAAAGCCGTCCTTTGATCCGGCGGCGATTCCGGTAAGCGTTGCCGATCCTTTGGATTTTACGATAGAAACACAGAGTGGAACGGTGCGGGCGGCAAGCGTCCTGATGGGCGTGCCGCATACGGTCGTTTTTGTGGAGGATATGGACGCGGCGCCCATTGATACGCTGGGACCGGAGATCGAGCGGCATGCGCTTTTCCCGCGCAGGACAAACGTGGACTTTATACAGATATTAGGCGATCAGACAGCGCGCATGGAGACATGGGAGCGCGGCGCAGGACGTACGCTTGCATGCGGAACGGGCGCGACCGGCGCGGCCGTTGTTATGCACCGAAAAGGAATGATGGGACCGTCTGCGGACATACGCCTGTTGGCGGGAACGCTGCACATCGACATCCTGCCGGACGGGCGGGCAATGATGTCGGGCGCGGCGGAATACGTGCTGGATGGGGAAACCAAATGAATATAGAGCTGGGCAGGCCGGAACAACGGCTGCTTAAGACGCTGGAAAGCGCGGGGATCAGTCCGGTATACCTGGTGGGCGGATACGTGCGCAACAAGCTGCTTTTTTTACCGGAGGGGGACAGGGACATCGCCGCCCCGTTTCCCCCGCAGGCTTTAAAAGAGGCGGAATCTCCGGAAATACAGCTTAAGGAGCGGGCATACGGCCTGGGTACGGTGGTGGTAAAGCAGCTCTTTGAAAACGCTGCATATACTTATGAATATACCGCTTTTCGCTGTGACAATTACGGCAGAGGCGGGGAACATATTCCCCAAAGCGTAACTTTTACGCAGGACATCGGAAAAGACGCGCTGCGCAGGGATTTTACGGTCAATGCGCTGTACGCGGAACGGTCGGGCAAAGTCCTCGACCCAACGGGCAGGGGATTTGCGGCCCTGGACGGAAAAAAGATCGGGCAGGTGTGTCCGGACACCCTAAAACAGGACGCGCTGCGTATCCTGCGCATGGTACGTTTTGCCTGCGAGCTGGGGTTTGACATCGAAGAAGATACCTATGCGTGCGCGAAAAAATATGCGAACCAGCTTAAGGATATTTCCAGAGAGCGGATTCGCGACGAGTTTGCCAAAATTCTTTTGTCCGATACCAAGTACGGAAAACACGACGCCGTTTTAAAGGGTCTTCGTATGCTGAAAGATATTGGGGCTTTGCGCTTTGTTTTTCCGCAGCTGTTGCAGGGGGAAGGCGTCGCGCAGAGCGCTGTATACCACGCGTACGACGTGCTGGAACACGGCTTTTATACATGCGCGGCCACGTCGGGCGATCTTACTCTGCGGCTTGCGGGGCTGCTGCACGATATTGGAAAGCCGGAGGCGCTGCTGCGGGAGGGAAAAATGTACGGTCATGACCGCATTGGAGAAACGATGGCGGAGCGCGCTCTTAAGTCTCTGCGTTTTGAAAAAAAGACTGTGCGCGACGTAACGGAGCTTATTAAATACCATATGTTCGACCTGAGGAACGAGGCGCATAAAAAGGCGGTCGTACGCATGATCACCAGGCTTGGGCCGGAGCAATTCCTGCGGCTGTGCGATTTGCGTGAAGCGGATTTTGCCGGATCGGGTAAGGGTAACGTGGCCTGTTCCGCGCAAAAGTGGCGGACGATATTAAAAGAGCTGCTCGGGCAAGATGCGCCCATCGACAGGAAAAAGCTTGCCGTAAACGGAAACGACCTCAAAAAAGAGTTGGGAATTCCCGAGGAAAAGCAGATAGGTACGCTGCTTTGCAGGCTGCACGAGTACGCGATAAAAAAACCGTCTCAAAATAACTACAAAAGTTTGATTAGATATGCTAAAATAGTAAATGCGCGTGACGGGGCGCCGGACGGAAAAAGCGGCCGATAAAAAAGATCCGTTGATATTTGGAGGGAAACAAACGTGTTTGAACAGATCAGCATTAAGAATTTTTTAAACAGAGAGCATATGGGCGAATACGCGGAAGTGGAATTCGATACATATATCGATAATCGCGGCAAGGAGGAAGTACAGGACGTACGCCTTAACGTGCATTACTATGAAGCGGGCGAGGGCGAGCCGCTTATTTTGGTGCACGGAATCGGCCAGTCGCTTTATACATGGCGGAACAACTTTGAGGAACTCAGCAGCCATTTCCACGTTTATGCGATCGATCTGCCGGGCCACGGGTTTTCCGGAAAACCGCAGATGAGTTACAGCATTGAGGAATTTGCGCTTACCCTGGAAGCTTTCATGAATGTGATGGAGCTGCCGTCCGCACATTTCTGCGCGTTTGGCGAAAGCGCGGTATACGTGCTGGATTTCGCGATCCACAACCCAAAACGGACCAAAAAGCTGGTGCTGGTTTCGCCTATGGTATCCGAGGGCGCGAGCACGGGACGGGGCAAGGGTCTGCCGTCCGCGCTGGGCAGTACGGCGGGCAGGATGATGTTGAACCAATCTGCAATCCGCACGACGCTCGAGGATTGTTATTTTGACCGCACGCTGGTTACGGACGAGGTAGTAAAAGAATATGCTGCCGGCCTTATGGACCGCGATTTTAAAGTGATTTCTAAAATGTGCGTAGGGAACTTTATCGACGACAGTGTAGCCGCGAACGTACATTCGCTCAAAAGTCCGATGTTGGTGGTAGTCGGGTCGGAAGATAAGATTACCGGCGGAAGCGACAATGAATTCATGAAGCTTCCGATTGTCAACGGAAGCGTATTGACCGTACGCAATTGTGGATTTTTTGTACATGAGGAAAAACCGGAAAAGGTCAACGAAGCGGTCGTTAAATTCTGTTTGGCGGCAAGGCCGCCAGCCGGCGGGGAAGCTTAAAGGGCAACCAATATGATCAAGTTTATGCTGAATGAACAGGCGTTCCTGCCTGTTCCTACTGTTTTTATCCAAAAATATATGTGCGACGCGCCGGATAAGTACGAGCGTGTGTATTTGTATACTCTGTACCTCGCAAACAAGGGCGCGCAAATATCGGAAGTGGAATTGATGGACGAACTGCACCTGACGATGGAGCAGATCGAAACGGCGCTCAATTACTGGTGCTTTAAAGGCCTGATTACGAAAAGCGGCTCCAGGTATGTTTTCATCTCTGAGCAAACGGCGGGAGAGGATGAGCTGCCGGCGAAAAAAAAGCGCGCGCCGCTTTATGAGATGCAGAATTTCAATAACATGCTGTGCGCCATATTGAGCCGCGAGCTTTCGGTAAACGAACTGAATAGTATCTATGATTATTCGGATGTGTTCGGACTGCCGCAGGATGTTGTGCTGGCGATGGTCGAATACTGTGCGCAGACACGCGGCAACCGCGTGAGCGTCGCCTACCTTGACAAGGTTGCCGAAGCATGGAGCGAAGAGGGTATCCGGACGCTTGAGCAGGCACAGCAGAAAATCGAGGAGCACAAGGCCGTATCCGGCGGCGCAAGCAAGCTGATGCGCCTGATGGGCCTGCACGGGAAATATCCGGGCAAAACGGAGATGGATTTATACAATAAATGGACGGAAAAATGGGGATTTACCCACGAGGCCATTGAATATGTGATGAAAGACAAGGAGTTTTCCAAGGAACAGCCTTTCAAATATCTGGACGCAATTTTGAGGTCGCTATATGACCAGGGAATCACGTCTTCGCGTAAAATAAACGAATATTATACGGCGCAGACGCGCCGCAGGGAAGCAATCAAGGAAGTTTTGACGGCGCTTGATTATTCGCGCATCAACGTGACGCCGCGTTACGAAAAATTTTATACCGAGTGGGAGCAGGCGGGGTTTTCCCAGCCGACGATCCTGCTGGCGTGTATGCAGTCCGCAAACCTCGGCAGCCGCAAATTTGAATCGGTGGACAATCTTTTAAAGGAATGGGCGGAAGAGGGACTGGAAAGCGAAGAGGATATTAAGAAACACCTGCGCAAGCAAAATACGCTCGACCGCAAGATCAGGCAGGTATACGATTGCGCGGGCGTGAGCAAGGTGATCGGCGACGCGGACCGAAAAAATTATATCCATCTTACAAAAGAGAAAGGGTTGTCGCATGACGTGCTTTTATATGCGGCGGAGTTAAGCTCGCTTTTTAACGATCCGCTTTCGTACATGAGGAAAGTCTTGAACGCCTGGGCGGAGGAAGGCGTGGATACGCTGGACAAGGCAAAAAAGCAAAATCTGAGCCATGCGTTTAAAGGGGCTGAAACCAAAAAATCTTTTGAACAGAGAGAATACACGGACGAACAGAAAGAGCAGCGGAAGATAGACGCATATGCGGAATTGGAGCGGTTATATGGTAAATAAAACCGTAGGCGACCTGTTGGCAGATTTTGAACTCAAGCACGCGCAGAAAAAGCATGCAAACGAGCGCCGCCGCGCGCGCAGTAAAAAAATACAGGAACTGGAAAACCAAAAACGCACGCTGCTTTTAAAAAAGTTAGAGTGCGCTTTTTTACAGGGCGATTTGGAAGACTTCGACGGGCAGATCGCCGCAATAGAACGCGCGATCCATAAGACCGAACAGGAAGAGGGCCTTAGCGCCGCATATGACTGCAGCGTATGCGAGGATAAGGGCATTGTAAAAGGCAGGTATTGCGACTGTTTTTTACGCGAGGTCTATCGTAAGGTTTACGGCGCAGCTGACGTAAGCGCGCTGCGCGAAAGCTTCGATCATTTTGATTTTAGCGTGTTTGATAACAGCGCGCCGCAAAAAAGCGGCAGGACACAAAGGCAGATGATGGAGCTTTATGCGGACATTTGTCGGGACTATATCAAAAAATTTCCACAGACTATAAAACAAAATATCCTGCTGCGCGGCAAAGCGGGACTGGGGAAAACGTATTTGCTCAATTGCATGGCGGTGGAAGCGGAAAGGATGCATATCGACGTGTGCCTTATTCGTGCAACCGCGCTTTTCGACGTGTTTTTTAAGCACCGCATGGGCGAGGAAATGCCGCTTTCGTTTTTGCGGAAAGCAAAGCTGCTGCTGGTGGACGATTTAGGCACTGAGCCGATTACGCAAAACGTATCCATCGAATATTTGTTCGATTTGTTGAACCGGCGTATGGAAGCCGGATTGCACACCGTGGTGGCGACGAACATCGACGATCTGCAAAAACGCTATGATGAACGGATTTCCTCGCGGCTGGAAGCAAAGCGGGCTTGTACTACGCTGTTTTTTGACGGAGACGACCTGCGGCTGAAATGAGCGGATGTTTGCACGGACGGTATTTGTGTTATAGGAAAAGGGTAAAATCAATAAGGCTGGGTATCTTAAAATGAGGATCAGAATTTTAAAAGACGGACCCTATGAAGTGAGCGGCAGCGTACCCCTGAAGGATATAGTAATCGGCGCCAATGAAAAAGGCGAATCCACGCACTGGATCGAGGGAAAAACATATAAGACGGGCGGAACCTACCGCCTTTGCCGCTGCGGCAAATCCAAGCACATGCCGTTTTGCGACGGCAGCCATGCGGATGGGTTTGACGGAACGCAGACGGCGGAGCGCACGGCCTATGAAGAGGCGGCGATCCGTTACCAGGGCGACGGAATGGAGCTTTTGGACCAGGAAGAGTTGTGCGCGGTCGCGCGTTTTTGCGACCTTAAGGGCAGCATATGGAATCTGATTAACGATGCGGACAACCTGGGCATTGTCCTGCAGCAGTCGTGCGATTGCCCCTCCGGCAGGCTGACGATCGTTGCGGAGAATGGGAAGAGGGTCGAGCCGGAATTTGAGAAAGAGATCGCCCTCATTTATGACGAGCCGGAGGGGAAAACAGGACCGATTTGGGTACGGGGCGGTATCGAGATCGAGGCGGAGGATGGCAGCGTATATGAAAAACGCAACAGGGTCACGCTTTGCCGTTGCGGCAAATCCGCAAACAAACCGTTCTGCGACGCGATGCATATGGAAGAGGATGAATAGAAAAGAAGAAATAAGGCGGCTTATAAGACAAGCCGCCTTATTTTTTATCGGACAGAAGTATAGAACGCCTCTTTATACAAGTTTTTCTTTCAATTGACCGATCGTATGGCCGCTCAGTCCTGCCTGCAGCAAATATTTCTCGGCGCTTTCGTAATGCTGGTTTAAATAGCTCAAAAGCTTTTGCATGAACTCGGGTTTTGCCTGGAAAACAAAATCCGGAACCTTGATACCCGCCGCCTCGACCATTTGTTTTTGCTTACTGAACAGAGGCTGCATATATTCCTCGGTGGCGCTGTAATCGGCGAGGACCGTTTCGTCGCGTACGCCCACAAGCTTTAACAGCAGCATGGTGACGATACCTGTGCGGTCTTTACCGGCGGTGCAATGGTACAGGGCGCATCCGTCTGTTCCCGCCAGCTTACGAAAAATCGCGGCCAGCGTGGTTTTGCTATTTTCGAGCAGGCTGATATACATCGCGGACATATCTCTGGGCATCTGCCCCTTTAAAAGAGTGGACTGTATGTTATCCAGCAAAGGGAAGTTGAAATATTCCATACTTTGGGAATCGATGGCGTCGGGATTGCGCTTCGTTTCCATTTCCGAACGAAGGTCGATCACCAGGCGCACGCCGTAATCATACAAAAAAATGCGGTCGTCTGCGGTCAGGTCCGCAAGGCTGTCGGCGCGTAAAAACGCTTTGCGCTTTGTTGGCTTACCGTCTTTTGCGGGATAACCGCCAAGGTCGCGCACATTATATGCGCCTTGAAGCGGCAGGGGCCTCGATACTGCCGGTTGGGAATTCATAGCGAAAAACCTCCTTGCCGTGCTATAATACATGCATTATGGGATATTTATTATATATGCTTGCGGTCAATAGCATCGCTTTTATAATATGTTATATAGATAAACGCGCGGCGCTAAGGTCTAAACAACGGATCCCCGAACAGACGTTGCTCTTGCTTTCCGCTTTTGGGGGCGCATATGGCTTTTTAGCGGGCATGCTCGCGTTCCGCCATAAAACAAAACACCTGAGCTTTTGCATTGTCATTCCCGCCTTTTGCATTTTATGGGCGGTGGGGAGCGCGTTGATCGTAAAAAGTTATATGCTATAAAACAAAAGGGAAATGCCTCTGGTATTCAATTTACCGCCTGCGCGAAAGAACAAGCAAACGCAGGAAAGAAAGGAAAGACGCCAGCATCGCCGCGACATACGTCATGGCGGCTGCATTGAGCATCTTTTTGGCCTCGCCCTGTTCCTGCACGGTCAGTACGCCCGACGCCTGGATGTTGGCCAGCGCCCGTTTGGAGGCGTTGAACTCCACCGGCAGGGTGATGAGCTGGAAGATCACGACCGCAAAATAAACCCAGGCGCCGATGTCGACAAGCACCCGCATGGTGGAGAACAGGATACCGATCAGGATCAGCGGAAAGGCAAGGCTGGTCGCGATATTGACGACAGGCACGAGCGCGCCTCTTACGCGCATGGGGCCGTATTTCTGGAAACGCTGCAGCACATGACCGCATTCGTGCGCCGCAATGGAGACGGCGGCAACGCTGTGCTTGCCATACACGCCTTCCGAAAGGCTCACCGTATTGTTGCGCGGATCGAAATGGTCGGTCATCTGGCCTCCTACCGCCTGCACCTGCACGCCGTCGATATGATTCTGCCGCAGCATGGTCTGGGCAAACTCCCTGCCCGTAACGCCGCTTTGCGCGGGAATTTCCGAATATTTTTTATAAGCGGAGCTAACCCTTGCCTGCGCCCAGATCGTAATGATGAACGCGGGGATGAGGATCAGCCAGGTCCAGTCAAACCATAGCAAAAATGGCATACCGCAATCTCCTTTTTTATCTGATAATATCATCTTTATATGAACTATATATAAACGCAAATACGGACAGTCAAAACTTCAGGCGCTGAAAACCAGCCGCCGCCGTCCTGAAGACCGGCTCGTTCCTGCGGAATACACAAGAGCGGCGGTCAATCGATAGGCACGAAAGTTGGCTGCATGGCCTCAAAGGTGCAAATGTACTTTGCGCCGCAGCTTTTCAGAAGTTCGCGCGCTTCCTTAAAGTTGTGCCCGATGACGTCCGCGCTGTGCGCGTCGCTGCCGATGGTCACGACCTCGCCCTTGAGCTCGAAAAACCGTTTGATGATCGTCGGATGGGGCGTCGGGTAACCGTGGATATAATAATTGCTGGTATTGACTTCGATGCCGCGTCCAGCTTCAATTGCGCTTAGCAGGATTTCATCAAGCAGGTCGGGAAAATCCTTGTACTGGAAAGGCGCGTCGCCGGGCAAAAGCTTACATTTGCCGAGATATTTATCGATATAGCCGATGTGTGCGATAACGGAGTAGTCCCCCTTGAAATTTTTAAGGTCGTCCCGCATTTCCCTAAGGTACGCTTCCTGCGCGCGGCGCAGCGTCAGCCCCTCAAACAGGTCGCCGAAAAAAGGGTCCTTGCCCAGCACGGTATGCTGAGATGCGATGATAAAGTCAAAGCCGCGCCCGGCAATATCTTCGGCAATCCTATTAAGCCAGCCGGGGATGAGCGCGGCTTCCAGGCCGGCACGGATCGTAAGCCCGGGCACGGCGCGGCGCGCCCGTTCGAGCTCGCTGAAATAAAGGTCAAAATCAAAATTGGGTTTGACTTCGTCGTACGGATAGCCCATTTCATGATGATCGGTAAAGCAAATCTCCTGCAGGCCTTTATCATATGCCGCCTGCGCGCATTTCACCATGCTGTCGTATGCGTCGAAAGAAACGTTCGAATGGATGTGGTAATCAAACATATAGCAGCTCCGTTTTCAATAAATTTCACAATACTATTATAGTATAACACTGGCCGCCTGTATTTGAAACTGCATGGCGGTTTTATTCATGCGGAAAATATGCTATACTATACTGTATTTATTTTTTTAATATTGGGGAAAGTTATGCAGAAAGTATCAAAGGTACGCTACCTGTGCGAGGCAAGCCTGATTGCGGCGATTTATGCGGCATTGACGCTGCTTTTGGCGCCGCTCAGCTATGGGAGCATACAGGTGCGTATTTCGGAAGCGTTGTGCGTGCTGCCGTTTTTTACGCCGGCGGCAGTACCGGGACTGTTTATCGGTTGCCTGCTCGCCAATCTTTATACGGTGGGCCTGGGACTGATGGACATTGTGGTAGGCAGCCTGGCCACATTGGCGGCGGCGTCCCTCACATGGGCGATCCGCAAAAAAAACAAGTGGCTGCTGCCGCTTCCGAGCGTTATTTTAAACGCGTTTTTGGTAGCGTGGGTGCTGGTCGCCCAGGGGCAGACGCCGTTTCCGTACTGGATCAATGTTTTGACGGTGGGCGCGGGCCAGGCGGTTGCGTGTTACGCAATCGGCATGCCGCTTTGGTTCTTGCTGAAGCGTTACCAAAGGACGATATTCAAAAGAGTTTAGTGCGAAGGGAAAGCGTGTAACAATGAAAAAGATATGCGTATTTGGCTCCTCTTCTTCCGTATTGGAGCAGTCTTATTTTGACGACGCGTTTGCGTTGGGAAAGCTGATCGCCGAAAACGGCTGGGAAATGGTTTTTGGCGCGGGCGATATGGGCATGATGGGCCATGCGGCGCGCGGCGTTAAAGCGGGCGGCGGAAAAATGACGGGCGTGATTCCCGAATTTATGAACCTGCCGGGAATCCCGTTCGAAAAGTGCGACGAGCTGATCGTTTCGCCGTCCATGCGGGAGCGTAAATTTGTGATGGAAGAAATGGCCGACGCTTTTGTTGTGACGGCGGGCGGCTTCGGCACGTTCGAGGAGCTGTGCGAGGTCGTCACCTTAAAGCAATTGAAGCGGCATGAAAAGGCGATCGTGATCCTCAATACAAACGGTTTTTTTGACGAGATGATCGCCATGTTCGAAAAATGTGTGGCGCAGAGATTTGCCAAAGAAGAGGCGCTCAGCGTTTACGAGGTAGTAAATACGCCGCAGCAGGCGATAGAAGCAATCAAAAATTACCGCTACCAGTCGATGGGGAGTAAATGGTTCACGCCTGACGCGCCGTAAAACGGCAGGGAACCAGGCGGTGTGAAGGTGAAAAATGAGTAAGTTGCCAATGGGTTTTCTGCAGATGTTTAAACGCTCTGCATACGCCTACAAGAAAAATTTCTCTAAGCTGTTCGTTCCCCTTTTGCTTTTTCAGCTTGTGCTGCTTGTGCCGCTTATGTTTTTCACGATGCCGGGCACGGTATCCGTGGCGCGCAGCCTGCTGCTGACGCTTTCGCAGACGGGGGGAAGCAGCCTGTCCTCTGTGCTTTGCGTGCTGGGGATCGTTCTTTGCGTGGCGGTTTTCGTATCGCCGCTCATGGTTTCCAATGTAGTGTATGTGATCGACAGCGATTATCACGAAAAAGAGGTAACCTTTAAAGACGCGGCGGCGCACGCAAAGAAGCGGTATACCGGTATGCTGCGTGCGTATCTGGCGATCATTGCGTTGCTGATTCCGGTGGTTGTGCTGGCGGTGTGCGTGATCGGCAGCGGCGCGTTTGTAGACGGCGTGCTGACGCAGGCCCTCTCGACGGGAGAAACGGTGGTCCTTGTTTTGATCCTATTGCTCGCGCTTTTTATGGTGTTTGGTATCGTATTTGTACCGTACACGGTGGCGGTGCAGGAAAAGGGCGGTTTTCGGGCGGTGTTCACGTCGTACCGGTATGCGTTTTTGGGAAACTTCTGGAGTAACTTTACGCGTATCCTGACGGCGGCGGTTATCGTGGCGCTGGGCGGCGTGGTCGTCAACTGGCTTTCGCAGCTTCCGTTCAAGCAGCTTTACGAATTGTATCTGGTGGATCCCATGCTCGCGCTGCAGGATCCGCTGATGGTATTTGTCATTCTTCTGGCGCTCGCGGCCATTGTGGTGATCACCCTGATTTTTCCGTTCTGGTATGCGTTTACTTACCATACTTACCAGAATGCCAAATATGAATATGAGAAAAAATACCCGCAAAAAGAACGGGGTTAAGTTTGAAGCATAAAAAGGAGAGTCATAAGTTATGAGAGCGATCGTAAGCGTCCTCGGCCACGACAAGCCGGGCATTATTGCCAAAGTGTCGAACACATTATACGAAGTGAATGCAAATATCCTCGACATCACGCAGACGGTCCTGCGCGACGAATATTTTGCCATGACCATGCTCATCGATCTTTCTGCCTTAAACGCATCTTTTGAGCAGCTCAAGGAAAAGCTCGCTCAAACGGGCGGGGAAATCGGCATGGAGATCCGGCTGATGCGCGAAGAGATTTTCAACAGTATGCACAGAATATAAAAGGCGGGACGCATTATGCTGAATCAAAAAGACATACTAAAAACAATAGACATGATCTCCAAGCAGAATTTGGATATTCGTACCATCACGATGGGCATATCGCTTTTGAGCTGCGTTTCGGAAGACCCGCAGGTATGCGCGCAGCGCGTATATGAGAAGATCGTGCGGCAGGCCAAATATCTGGTGCCCACCGGAGAGGCGATCGAAAGCGAATTCGGTATCCCGATCGTCAACAAGAGGATTTCTGTGACGCCTATATCGCTGATTTCGCAGGGCTGCGGGGAGTATATCCTGTTTGCAAAAGCGATGGACAAGGCCGCAAAAGAGGTGGGCGTCGATTTTATCGGCGGATATTCCGCGTTTGTGCAAAAAGCGGCGACGCAAGCGGAAAAGGACTTTATCGATACGATACCGGACGCGCTGGCGCAGACGGATTTGGTGTGTTCTTCCGTGAATATCGGCACCACGCGCGCAGGTATCAATATGGACGAGGTGGCGCACATGGGGCGCGTCATCAAAAAGAGCGCGGAGCTAACGGCGAGCAAGGACGGGCTGGGCGCGGCCAAACTGGTTGTATTCGCAAATGCGGTAGAGGATAATCCGTTTATGGCGGGCGCGTTTCACGGGACGGGTGAGGGAGACTGCGTGATCAACGTAGGCGTATCCGGCCCGGGTGTTGTGAAAGTCGCGCTGGAAAATAAAAAAGGACAGCCCATAGATGAGATCGCGGATACGATCAAACGTACGGCTTTCAATATCACGCGTATGGGGCAGCTTGTTGCGCGCGAAGCAAGCCGCAGGCTGGGCGTGCCTTTCGGTATCGTCGATTTGTCGCTTGCGCCGACGCCGGCCATCGGCGACAGCGTGGCCTATATTCTGGAAGAAATGGGCTTGGAAACCTGCGGCGCGCACGGAACAACAGCCGCGCTTGCCCTTTTGAACGACGCGGTCAAAAAGGGCGGTATCATGGCCTCCTCACATGTAGGCGGGCTTTCGGGCGCATTCATTCCCGTAAGTGAGGACGCGGGTATGATCCACGCGGTGGAAACGGGCGCTCTTACACTTTCCAAGCTGGAAGCGATGACGTGCGTATGTTCGGTGGGGCTGGATATGATCGCGCTGCCCGGCGACACGCCGGATTATGTGATTGCGGCGATCATCGCGGATGAAGCGGCGATCGGCATGGTGAATACCAAGACGACGGCAGTGCGTCTGATTCCGGTTCCGGGAAAGAAAGTGGGCGAATCCGTAAACTTTGGCGGTCTTTTGGGACGCGCGCCGATTATGCCGTATAACGCCAATTCCCCCAAAGCGTTTATTGCGCGCGGCGGAAGACTTCCTGCGCCGCTGCATGCGCAAAGAAATTAGCATAAAGCAGGGAAAAAAGGGTATCATTATCTCAGAAAAAGGAGATAAGAAAAATGGAAGAGAAAATAAGAGATCAAATCGACAAGAAATACAAATGGGTATTAGAGGATATTTATCCGACCGATACGGCATGGGAAGAGGATTATGCCGCCCTGGAGCGGGCGATGAAAAAAATTCCGGAGATTGAAAAGACGCTGACCAAGGATGCAAAAAGCCTTGCGAAAGCGCTTCGGTCTATGGAAAAGATGGAGCATATCGCGGGGAAACTGTTCGTATATGCGCGCATGCGCCGCGATGAAAATAACGCCAACACAACATACCAGGCGATGACCGCGCGCGCGATGGACATAAATGTCCGCCTCGGGAGCGCGCTTTCGTTTGTGAATCCCGCTTTGCTGGCCTTAAAGCCAGGGGTGCTCGAAGAATATATCAAGAGCGCGAAAGACCACTGTAAGCACGGACGCGATTCCAAGACGTGCAAAAAGGGCGGCCATTGCAAGAAGTGCGACCACAATATAAAAGGCAACGATAAGCTTGCCGATTACGATTTTATGTTAAGGGAGCTCATACGCAGCAAAAAGCACGTGCTTTCGGAAAAGGAAGAAAAGCTGCTTTCCATGAGCGCGGATATTGCGGGCGCGCCCAAGGACATTTTTACGATGATCGACAACGCGGACCTCAAGTTCGGCAGCGTGAAAGATTCCGACGGTAAAAGGGTGCAGCTTTCGCATGGGAAATACATTGTGATGATGCAGAGTCCGGACCGCGAAGTGCGTAAGAATACCTATAAAACGTATTACAAATCCTATCAGGATATGATCAACACCATCAGCGCGGCTTATTCTGCAAGCGTGAAAAAGGACGTGTTTTATGCAAAGGCGCGTAAATACGGCAGCGCACTGGAAAAATCGTTGTTTTCGGATAATGTGCCGGTCGCGCTTTACGACAACTTGATCGAAACCATCCACAAAAACCTGCCCACTATGTATCGCTATGTGGACGTGCGCAAAAAGGCGCTCAAATTGGACGAACTCTATATGTACGATATTTATACGCCGCTTGCAGAAGAAACGCACGGCGAATACTCTTACGAGCAGTCCATGGATATGGTAAAGCGGGGGCTTGCCGTTTTGGGCGACGAATACGCCACGTTATTGCAGGAAGCACAGGATAATGGCTGGATCGACGTATACGAAACGCCGGGGAAAACGAGCGGCGCTTATTCGTGGGGCGTTTATGGCGTACATCCGTATGTGCTTTTGAATCATCGGGGCGACCTTGACAGCGTGTTTACCATCGCGCATGAACTGGGACACGCGATGCATACCTATCATTCCAACAAATACCAGAGCGAAGCAAAGGCGGGTTACGAAATATTTGTTGCGGAAGTAGCGAGCACGGTCAACGAGATATTGCTCACGCACCACCTGCTGGATACGATCACGGATAAGCAGGCGCGCAAATATGTGCTCAACCACTATCTGGACCAGTTCCGCACTACGGTAGTGCGCCAGACTATGTTCGCGGAGTTTGAAAAGATGACGCACAGCGCGGTGGAGCAGGGCCAGGCACTCACGCATGAGGTGCTGTGCCGGATGTACGGCGACCTGAACGCGCTTTATTACGGGCCGCAAATGCAGCGTGACGACATCATTTCCTATGAGTGGTCGCGTATCCCGCATTTTTATAACGCGTTTTATGTCTATAAATATGCGACGGGCTTCTCGTGCGCGGTGCAGATTGCCTCGGATATTCTTTCCGGCAAGAAAAACGCGGTGCGCGACTATATCCGTTTCCTCTCCTCGGGTGGAAGCGATCATCCTTTGGAACTTCTCAAGATTGCGCATGTGGATCTTGCAAGCGGCGGTCCGGTGGACGTGTGTATGCAGGAGTTTGATAAGGCGCTCACGGAGTTTGAGCAGACAATCTGAAAAACGGACGAATCCGAATTGAAAGAAAAAGGCTGTACCGACATATCATGCCGGTACAGCCTTTTTCTTATAGGAAAGCCGATTTGGTTGAATCTGCAGGGGAAGTCGGGTAAAATAACACTATACTATATAGAGATTGTATTTATTTGATCCAAGCCGGTTCCCGTGAACGACTTTGAAAGGCTGGCATTTCAGAGGAAGGACGGGCAGTAAGAGCGATGAAAAAGCAGAAAAAGTTAAGCCGCGTCGATATACAGGCGTTTATCCTGACCGCCGTTATGGTGGTGCTTTCCTGCGTTCTGATATTTTCTATCAACTATACGCTTTCGTACAAGGATATGATCGACAGCCTGCAGGACAGGGCGCTGGGCATCTATGATTATCTGGAGGACAACCTTGACCAGGAAAGCTTCCGCAGCCTTAATGCCAAAAGCGATATGCAAAGCGAAGAATATCGTGAAATGAAGAAGATGTTCAAGAATATCAAATCTGCTGCAGGCGTACGGTATCTTTATACCGCGAAACGAAACGATTTGGGCGAATACATTTACTTGGTGGACGGCCTGCCCTCGGAAAGCGAAGACTTTCGCAACGTGGGAGACCTGATCGAACCCGAGATTATTCCTGACATTGAGAGGGCGTACCGCGGCGAAATCGTACTGCCCGAGCAAATCAAAGATACGTCGTGGGGAAATATCTTTATTTCGTACTTCCCCATCCACGCGGGCAGCGGCGACGACAGCGTTTCCGGCGTTGTAGGGATCGAGTTTGACGCGGAGCACCAATACCAGACGTTCCGTTGGCTTAAGCTGGCGACGCCTATCATCATAATAGTATGCTGCGTCGTTTCCGGTATTATCGCGGCCATCCTCTTCAAACGGATTTCAAATCCCGCTTACCGTGACTTTGCCAATACAGATATGCTCACGGGACTCAACAACAGGAATTCGTTCGACGTTATGCTGCACAACTTAGAAGCGCTGCCGAATAAAGAAGGGATCGGCTTTATCGTCATAGATCTTGACGGCCTCAAGCAGATAAACGATTCGCTGGGTCACGCCGCGGGAGACGAATATATCCGCGAGGGGAGCAGACTTTTACAGCGCTTTATCCGTCCGCCGGACGTCCTTTACCGCATTGGAGGGGACGAGTTTGCCGCCTTTGTGCGCGGACGCAATTTTGCAGGGCTGGATGCGCTTGCGGAGTCGATCGAGGAGGCGTCTGCGGATTGCAAAACAAAAAACGGCGCCCTTGTAAGGTTATCCGTTGGGTGCGCGGTTTTCCGGCCGGAAAGCGATGTAAGCCTTATAGATGTCATGAACAGGGCGGATCAGGCCATGTACCATATGAAAAAAATGAAAAAGAAAACGCAAGGATAGGTCAGGCTGATATGACGCAGCCGAATGCCTCCTTTTCAAACGCATTCACGGGCAATGGGCGCGAGAATACGAAGCCCTGGATCATGTCGCATCCGATGTCCCGCAGGAAATCAGCCTGCGCTGTGGTTTCCACGCCCTCGGCGACGGAGCCTATCTCAAGATTTTTCGCGAGATCCACCACGGCGGTGATGACATTCCGTTCACGGGGATTGTCCATTTGTCCGGAGCTGAAAAAGGCACGGTCCAGCTTCAGCGTATCCACCTCAATATCCTTTAAGACGTTGAGGGAGGAGTAGCCGCTGCCAAAATCGTCCATGGAGCACAAAAATCCCTGTTCGTGGATTTGCGTAACAATTTTCGAAAATGCTTCCGGATCTTCAAAAACGATGGTTTCTGTCACTTCAATTTCAATCAGGTCCGCCGGAACCCCGTATTTTTTACAAATTCCGGCATAGGTATCGATAAATTCCGGCATCGCGAAATGGGCGCGGGAAACATTGACCGAAATGGGGATGGGCTTAAGGCCCTTAGAAAGCCACAACCGCAAAAGCGCGCATACGCTTTCCATCATATAGCGGTCAAGCAGGATAATGAAGCCGTTTTTCTCAAAGGTGGGAATAAATTCATTTGGCGGCACTAAGCCGCTTTGGGGATCGTTCCAGCGCACAAGCGCCTCGGCTCCGGAAATCCGGTTATCCTTAAGGGAGAATTTCGGCTGCAAATATACTTCAAATTCATGATTTTGAAGCGCGGTATGCATCTTGTTTTCTATGTTCTTTTCAATGACCAGTTTTTTGCGGTCGGCTTCGCTGTAGAAGCGGAAGCTGCACAAGCTGTCCGTTTCTTTTTTGCGGATCGCTTTACGCGCTACATGCGCGCGGTCCTGGATTTGTGTGATCTCAAGCGAAGGGTCGCCGATACGGTAGATCCCTGCGGTAAAAGGAAGGACATATTGGTTCTTGCGCCGCTCGTTGAAGCGATTCACCTCTTTTACCATCCTATCTATCCGCGTCTGAAGCGTGACGTCGTCCGCGTTCTTGATCAGCAGGGAATAATTATCGGCGGTGATACGCGCGAGGAATTCACCCTCGCGCAAATGCAGGTTGATTTTTTCATATACATAGCGCAGGGTCGAATCGCCCATCTCGTTTCCGGCAATGTCGTTGATCAGCTTGAACCTCTGCATATTGAGCCATACGAGCGCGTATGAATTCGCGCCGGCACGGCTGATTGCGTCGCCGGCGACCATATCGAACCGCGTTCGGTTCATGCCGCCCGTAACAGGGTCTTCGTAAGCGAGCCTCTCCAACTCGATATTGGTTTGCTGCAAAAGCTCTCTTTGCTCGGTGAGCTTTGTAATGTCGTCGTAAATCAGAAGATAGATGGGATCTCCCTTTTCCCAATCCACACACTCGGCCGTTACCCGCATGTGAAGAGGCTTTCCGTCAATGCCGGGCGGGGAGATGGTAAAGGACACCGGCTTTCCCCGGCGAATATCCGGCCAAAGCGGTACGATGGCGTCAAGCCCGCTTTTTGGAGTAAGGTCGGTAAGCAAAAAATCGGAATGCCTTTTTAGCTTCTGGAAATATTTCGTGTTTGCATTGATAAACCAAATACCGTCCTCGGTTATTTTGTATTTGGCGATCAATCCTGGAAAATTGTTATAGGTAATGGTCTGTTCGACCTGAAGCTGCATCTGCTCGGTGATGTCCATCATCACCGAATAGGAAATAGGATAGCCATTAATGACTTCATCCGTCAGGTTGCCGACCAGCTTGATCCACAGTTTTTTTCCGCTGCGGTGGCGCATGCGGCAGACATATTCGTACCTGGTAGCACCATCCGTAAGGGCTTTGGTGATGTAGTCGACCATATCCTGCCAGTCCTGCGGATCGTCCTTATAGTAAAGGTCGCACTGGTTATGGAAAAGCGATTCGTATTCTTCCTTGGCGTAGCCGAACATCTCGTAATAGCGGTCGTTCGCCCAGACGACGGTATAGTGCTCGTCCAGCAAATGCTTGCTTACGCTGGCGCCGAAAGAATTCATCAGCAGGCTGTATTCGTCTGCCGCAAAATCGGACACAGTTCTTTCTTCCTGTTTCATAGTTTTTTCACTTTAAGGGATAGCCGGTTCTTCTAAGCATACATCAAAAGTCATTCGGTTATAGCTATGTTAACACTTTTCCTTTTTAAAAACAACTTAAAAGCAAGGCGCAAAAAAGAGGCTCCCGTAAGGAGCCTCTTTTTATCCTGTCGTTTAGCGGAAAGATTTTTGATAGATGGCAAGCGCATCCTCATCGCTTAACTCAACCGGATCGGCCGCAAACAGTCCGCCCATTGTCTCCCGCGCGTTTTGTACGCATTTGGGGAATTCGTCCTCGGTGACGCCGTATTCGCTCAGCTTGATGTTATCGACGCCGCACGCTTTTTGCAGTTCAACCAATGCATCCACGAAATCCATAGAGGAGGTCGCGTTTGTCTTGCCAAGCGCCTTTGCCATGTCGATCATACGCTGTTCGCACTTCCCTGTCTGCGCGAGGAAAGTATAGTATTCCTTACTGATCGCGATCAGGCCTGCGCCGTGCTCAAGGTTCGGATGAAATGCGCTCAGGGCATGCTCGAGACTGTGTTCGGAGATACATCCGGAGGTCGATTCCACCATTCCGGCCAGCGTATTGGCCAGCGCGATGTCCTCGCGCGCCTGAATATCCCCGCCGTCCGCTACCGCCCTTGCAAGGCTTTTGCCGACCAGCTCGATGGATTTGAGGGCAAAAAGGTCGCTCATCACGTAGCTGGTATTATTGAGGTAACCCTCCGTGCTGTGGAACAGCGCGTCGAAGCCCTGGCAAGCCGTCAGGTACGGCGGAACGCTGACCATCAGCTCCGGATCGACGACCGCGAGCACAGGAAACGTTTTGTCGTAACCAAAGCCGATTTTTTCGTTGGTATCCGTTTTGGTGGTAACTGTCCAGGGATCGGCTTCCGTGCCCGTACCGGCTGTGGTGGTGATCGCCACTACCGGAAGCGGGTCATTGGGAACGGGCAGGCCCTTACCCGAACCTCCGCCGACATAGTCCCAATAATCGCCATCGTTTGCCGCCATCACGGAAATCGCCTTAGCCGCGTCGATACTGCTTCCGCCGCCGAGGCCGATTACAAAATCGACGCCATTTTCCTTGCAGGCCTGCGCGCCTTCCATGACATGCTCTTTAATGGGATTGGGAAGGATCTTATTATACAGGATGTGAGTAACCCCAGCCTTATCAAGCTGCTCGTAAAGCCGGTCCAAATAACCGTATTTTACAACGGAGGTTCCGCCTGTCGTCACGATAAGAGCGCGCTTGCCCGGAAGCTTTTGTTTGTAGAGTTTATTTAGCTTTCCTGCGCCAAACAAAATTCGCGTGGGGATGAAATAATTGAACTGCTGCATTTTTGTCACTCCTTTAATACTTTTATGGTATAATAAAATCATACAACCTCGAGTTAACTCGAAGTCAAGCATAAATTTTGCGGAGGTACAAAATAAATGACATATTCGATCTCGCAGGCAGCCGATCTTTCCGGTTTATCGGTGTATACGCTGCGTTATTATGAAAAGGAGGGGCTGCTGCCTTTTGTCGGACGATTGAAATCAGGTAAGCGCGCCTTTAAAGATCACGATCTTGAAATGCTTTCCATTATCAATTGCTTAAAAAGCACAGGCATGCAGATCAAGGAGATCCGTACCTATATCGATTGGTACCAGGAAGGGGACGCCACGCTCGAAAAACGCCTGAAACTTTTTCAGGACCAGAAAAAGGCGGTAGAGGCGCAGATGGAGCAATTAAAGGGACATCTGAAAAAAATCGATCAGAAGATAAAATATTATGAATATGCCTGCGAAAAAGGAAGCGCAAAAGCCTGCGAGGGCGTGATTGGCTGCGAAGCATAGAATTGCAAACGTACGGTCCTTATGTTAAAATGTTGATAAGATAGCAATGGAGGAAGCGAATTATGAAGCTTTGTTTTTCTACACTGGGATGCCCTGAATGGAGCTTTTCAGATATTATATCCACAGCATGTGATCTGGGGTATGACGGGATCGAAATCCGTGGCGTTGGCAATGTGATCGACGGCACGCGTATTCCGGAATTTTCTCCCGCGAATGCCGAAAAAACGAAAAAACTGCTTACAGACAAGGGGCTTACGATCGCTTGCCTGACCTCGGCATGTTATATGAACGATTTAAACCATATCGACGACGTCGTGTACCTCGCGAAAGCGTATGTGGATACGGCCAAGGATATGGGGATAAAATACATCCGCGTATTGGGCGATTTTGGTCCGGAGCAGAGCAGCGAACTGAATATTACCGCAATTGCCGGCCAGATAAAGGCAGTCGCGCAGTATGCAAAACCGATGGATGTTGACGTATTGGTAGAAACAAATGGGTTTTTTGCTGATTCCAAGCGGATGGCGGAGCTGATCGATACTGCGGGCGAAACAAATATCGGCGTGCTTTGGGATATACATCATCCGTATCGCTATTTCCATGAAAGCCCTGCTGACACGGTTGGGGAGCTAGGCGATTTGATCCGCCACGTACATATCAAGGATTCCATGTACGAAGACGGGAAACTGAAATATACGATGGTGGGCTATGGCGATTTGCCCGTCAAAGAATGTATCGAGCAGCTTGAAAAGGCCGGATATGAGGGATATTATTCCCTCGAGTGGCTCAAACGCTGGGATCTTTCCTTAGAGGAACCGGGGATTGCCTTTGCGGGTTATGCCAACTATATGAAATCATTGATGAGATAAAGAGCAAGCAAAAGCCGCTTTCAAGGCGGCTTTTTTTGTTGCGTAAAAAAAGTGCTTGACTTGGAGTGCACTCCAGGATGTATGATCAAAAAAACAGCGAAATAAAGAAAAGAGGACAAACAAATGAAAAGCAACACTTTGATTGTATACTATTCCCATTCAGGCAATACGCAGAAGATAGCGCAGCTGATCGGTGAGGAGACAGGCGGCGATGTTCTGGAGATCGAACCGAAAACGCCGTATCCTCAGGAATACGATGCGGTGGTAAAGCAGGCACAGCAGGAAATTCGCGCGGGCTTCAGGCCCGAGCTGGAAACGCGGTGCGCGGGATTTAAGCAATACGACACGATTTTTGTCGGATCGCCTAATTGGTGGAGCACAGTCGCGCCGCCGGTCGCGGCCTTTTTGGAGCAACACGACACGGACGGAAAGACAGTGATACCGTTTTGTACGCATGGGGGCGGCGGCCTCGCGCGGGTCGCGCAGGATATGGAAAAGCTGTGCCCGCAGTCCAGGCTGCTGCCAGCGTTTGAGATTTACGGAAACGGCAGCACAAAAGCACGCGATGAAGTATCCGCGTGGCTGCGCGACATTGGAGTCAAATAAGTAGTCTTTGGAAAATGGACGTTCGGAACGCGGCTTTACTCTTTCTCCACGGGCAGGCGGATCACTGTTTTCAGCTTTTCCGGAGCGGTGCGCCGCGGGTCCCCAAGATAAATCTCATGGTGCTTACGCACGTTGCCCGTCATGTCCGCAAGGCCGTTTTCTTCCATGAAACGGTGCAGGGCTTCGATGGTAGCGGTTTCTTTGGAATAGGGGCCAATGTGCATCATCTGCACGCATAAGCCCTCGGTAAAGGTCTCAAAGCGGGCCAGGGAAACGTCTACCTCCGGTTTTTTTATACGGCACTGGTGAACGGCCCAGTCAAAGACTTCCCGCGTCACGAATTCCGGCTGGCGGATCATGGACGTCCACAGCCAGGCGTCGCGGTCGTTTTGCTCAAAGGAGCCCTTGTCACCGTACCACAGGCCTTCCAAAGGGGGTACGACGTATTCAAAATATCCGTCCGGCTGCATGCCGCCCATCTTGCTCATTTTGATGGTAAAACTTAAGGAATAGAGCGCCTGCATCGCGCGCGGATATTCGTTCCCCTCGGGCGCGCCCTTGCCATCCACCATGATAAAATTCATAGCGGGTACTTCGATAAGCATAGGTTTTGCTTTCGGCATGTATAAGTCCTTGTATTCCTTTTTGTAATCAAGCTTTTTCTGTGACATTTGGCCCCCCTGGCGGTCTGTATTGTTTGATTCAATTATAGCAGATTTATAAAGACACGAACAACAAAAAAGGCAATGCCTCGTGGCATTGCCTTTTATCTGTTTGGGATTACGCCTTTTGCGTTTCAGAAACTGGCGTTTCTTCGTCCTTGTGCTTTTTGAAAGTGAAGAATATGATGACTGCCTGGACGATGGCGATGACTGCCATCAGCAGCGTCCATTCATCCGTGAGCTGCATGGGCAGGTTCATGTTCTCCGTGAGCAGGAAAGCGATGAGCGCGCTCACGCCGGGCAGGATACTCAATAGACGGGCGATGCCGCGCCGTTTGAGTTTGCCCTCTTGCTGCGTCTGTTCATCCTTGTGTTTTTTGCCGGTAAAGTATCCGACCAGCAATACGATCATGACGATCGCCGTCGCGAGCATCAGGATCAGGTTCAAAAGCGCCCAGTGCGCGTTTCCAAGGGTATCGTTTCCTGCCGCGAGCGGGACCTGCGGATCCTCGATCTGTACTTCATCCTGGTTGTCCTGACCCTGGACCGTACCCGAAGCAAGAGGGGTCTGCTGCTCAGGGATCGTTACCGTTTGCGGACCTGCCGCCGCAGGGGTATCTGTCAAAACCTGCGCTACCGGAATCGCCGCGTCGGGAGTGACCGGAGTGACTGTATCCGGCGTCACAGGCGTTATCGTACCGCCGTCGGGATTGTCCGGAACAATGGGTTCTACCGGCGTTACATCCGGCTGCTCCGGGTCAGGATCTTCAGGATCAGGGTCTTCGGGAACCGGCAGGGGATTCGTATCCGTCCAGTTGATTTCGTCGTAATTCAGCATCTGGCCGTCTTTTACCACGAACAGCATGCCCCTGTCCGAAAGATCGGCCATGTCGTACGGATAATTCGTAAACTGGTTGTTATACTGGTTATCGCTGTTCTGGATATAATATTCGCCGTCCGGAAGCTGCAGCGCGAAAGAATGATAGGTATGCCATATCTTTTCTATTTTCGGATTGCCGTCCTCGTCCCATATGGTTTTGCCGTTTTCGTCCTTTAAGACCTTGTTTTCATAAAAGATCGGAAGCGTGATCGTATCGATCACATTGCCGTCCGTATCGACGATATTGAGCGTAACCTCAGTTCCGAGCGGGAGCGCCGTGGTATCGTCTACCTTGCCTTTATTGTTGATGCCGTCGAATCTTCCGTTCAGTATGCTTTCGATCTGTGATAATGTGCCGTTATCAATATCGATCGCCCATTTTTTTGTGCCGTCCGAGAATGCGTAGACCTTTGCGCCCTGCTTGATGATGATGGTGCCGGCCTTGCCATAAGTGCCGCCGCCAACACCGGCTGCGCCCGTTCCCGCAATTGCCGTTACGGATGCGTTTTCGCCTATTTCAACCGTGCCGCCTTGGTTTCTCGCGCCGCCGCCAACGCCCGCGCCGCCCTGGCCGCCTGCCACATTTATTTTGCCGCTGTTTATGGTGATGACGCCGACAGCACCGTCTGCACCGCTTCCGATACCGGCGCCGTTGTTACCGCCTGAAGCGCTGACGGCTGCGTCATCAATCGTTATGGTACCGCTGTTTTGCTTATCGCCGCCGCCGATACCGGCTGCGCCGGAGCCGCCTTGCGCGGTGATTTCCGCATCGCCTGTAATGATGATCGTACCGCCCGCCACGCTGCTGCCTCTGCCGCCCGTGCCGATACCCGCGCCGCCAAGACTTGCAGAACCGCCGCCCGTCGCGTCAATTTTTCCGCCTGTGATGGTTATGGTGTTGGCGTCGCCCCAACCGTAAAGTCCGCCGCCGATTCCAGCGCCGCCCGTGCTGCCGCCCTGCGCCGTTACGTCGCCGCCGTTGATCGTTACGTCGCCGGTTCTCTGAAAGCCGCCGCCAATGCCCGCGCCCTGGTTACCGCCGGTCGCGTTTACTTTGCCGTCGTTGACCGTTACCGTTGCGCCGTTTCCTGTAGACGCATTGTAACCGTTGCTTCCGCCGCCGATACCTGCGCCGCCGCCCTGGCCGGTCGCCGTTACATCGCCGTTCTTGATGATTATGTTTCCGCCGTGGCCGTTATTGCCGCCGCCGATCCCCGCGCCACCGCCGCCATTGCCCTGGATATATCCGCCGCCGTTCGCGTTGATCGTTCCGCCCTCGATAGTGATGTCGCCCGCGTGCTCACGCTCGCCGCTGCCTATGCCCGCGCCGTTGAGCCCGCCGTTTGCCTCAAGGCTGCCTTCGCCCCTTATGGTTACGCTGTCGCCCGCTTCCACCTCGACGCCTGCCGCACCGCTGCCGCCGGTCACCTTGTTTTCCGAGCCATCCGCAAGCGTAATATCGGCGTCGCCTTCCACCTTGACGCCTGCCTTGCCGATTTCCGCCTCGATATTCACGCCGTCCAGCGTTACTTCTGCTTTATTGTTTCCATCGCCCTTTACCGTGACGGTATTGCTGGTCGCATTTTCCTGGTCGTTTTGTTTGATGACAACTTCCGTATCGTCCCACGTGGTGTTACCGGACTGCGTGACGTTGTGGCCGCCCTCGCCGGCTTCGACCGTGATGTCGCCGTTGTCGATATACCAGTCTGCCGCAAAAGCCACGCCGGAGCAACCGAAGATCATTGCGCCTGCAAGGACCGCACACATAAAGGCCTTGTATCCCTTTCTATTTTTTCTCACTGTTTTTCTGTTCGTACGCATTTGTTTATCCTCCGTCAATACGGTATTTTCATTTACTGATGTTTTGCATTGACTTCATTGTAATCATCGCAGGTCACATAAATGGTCACAAAAAGAATTTCAAAGCGCGGATATTTTACAAAACGTGAGACTTTTAAAAAAATCGGTCTTTCCGGTCACAATAGCGGTCACAAATATGATTTTAGACTGGTTTTTTGATATACAAGCGGTTACCAAAAAAAGAGCGGGTATCTTACCGTCCGCTCTTTTGGATATACGCTATAAAAGAAATAACCTGGTGTTTACGACATAAATAACGTGGGATTCGAATTGGTAAGGACAAGTACCACCACGCCGATCACAGCCGTGTATACGGCAAAGCCGTACAATTTATGTTTGCTGATAAGCCTGAGCATAAACTTGATCGCAATAAAACCGCATATTGCGGAGACAACAAGCCCAACCAGCACCATAGGAATGGAAACGTCGCCCATGCCGTTTTCCGCAGCGTCCTTTGCGCCAAATACAACGCCGCCGAGGATGGCCGGAATAGACATCAAAAACGCGTATTTTGCCGCTCGCTCGCGCCCCACGCCGGTGAAAAGGCCGCCGGCAATGGTGGAGCCGCTGCGCGAAAGGCCGGGAAGAATGGCGGCCGCCTGCATAAGACCCATCGCCATAGCCTGCGGAAGCTCCACGTCACGTTTGCGCTCCATATGCCGCGCGATGACCTCGCACAGCACAAGCACGCCCGTGGTAGCAAAAAAACCGATCGCCAGATATTTTCCATTGAGCACGTCCGCAAAGACCTCGGGCGCCAGCTTTTCCGCGATCAATGTAACGACGACAGCCGGAATGGTCGCCAGAATCAGCATGCCGAGCTTATTTTTTACAGGATGCGTGATGATGGCCACGATCTCCGGCCATAAAACAATGAACACCGCGATAAGTGTGCCCACATGCAGCATGACGTCATAGAGGATCGGAACTTCATTGAGGCCCATAAGACCTTGCAATAAGGTGAGGTGTCCGGAACTGGAGACCGGCAGGAATTCCGTGAAGCCTTGTACGATACCCAATACTATCGATTCCAAAAAACCCATAAAATGCTCCTTCTTCATTGCGCTATCTGTCGCGCGTTTTTTACAACCATGCTTGCGGAAAAATAAGATACCGATTATAATAAAATGGTTGCAAGATTTTCAGAAAAACACGTCTATATCTGTATTTTATACTGATTGGCGGCGGGTTACAATAAGGAGTTTCTTAAAATAAAATGAAATTAGGTGTTGTTGGGCTTCCCAATGTTGGAAAGAGTACGCTTTTTAATGCGCTGACGCAGGCAGGCGCGCAGAGCGCGAATTATCCGTTTTGTACCATCGAACCGAATTATGGAATCGTTTCCGTGCCGGACGCGCGCATGGATTACCTGGCGGAGATTTACCATCCGCAGAAGTTTACGCCGGCGCAGATTGAGTTTGTGGATATTGCCGGACTCGTAAAGGGCGCGAGCAAGGGTGAGGGCCTGGGAAACAAATTCCTCTCGCATATCCGCGAAGTAGACGCGATCATCGAGGTGGTGCGGTGCTTTGAGGACGATAACATCACGCATGTAGACGGAAGCATTGATCCGCTTCGCGACGTGACGACCATTAATTACGAACTCATATTTGCCGATATGGAGACCGTGCAAAAACGACTGGACAAAGCCCTGAAAATGCAAAAAACGGGCGACAAAAAGTTCAAGGTCGAGGCACAGGTAGCAAAGACGCTGCTGCAAGAGCTTGAAAAGGGTAATTTTGCGCGCAATATCGAATTGGACGACGAAGGGAAAGAAGTTTTGCACTCCATGTTCCTGCTGACGGATAAGCCCATTATTTATGTGGGCAATATCGCAGAGGACCAGGTGGGGAACGATAGTTTGCCTGCCTTGCAGCCGCTTTTGGAGTATGCGCAGGAGCACAACAGCGAGGTAGTGACGATCTCCGCAAAGATCGAAGAGGACCTTGCGGGCATGGACGAGGAAGAAAAGCAGATGTTCATCGAGGAACTGGGGATCGGGGAATCCGGTCTTTCCAAGCTGATCAAAAAATCTTATTCGCTTTTAGGCCTCATCAGCTACCTGACGGCAGGAGAAAAGGAAGTGCGGGCATGGACGATTACGCGCGGCACAAAAGCGCCGCAGGCTGCGGGCAAAATTCACAGCGATTTTGAACGCGGATTCATCAAGGCGGAGGTGATCGCCTTTGATACGCTTAAAAACGAATGCGACGGAGATATGCAGGCAGCAAAGGAAAAGGGGCTGGTCCGTCAGGAAGGCAAGGAATATGTGATTGCGGACGGCGACGTCGTGCTGTTCCGTTTCAATGTGTAAGGAGTATGGTATGAAGAGTGTTTTTCTGGCAGCTACCGAAAGTAACGTGCAGACAGAAATGATTGTGGAAGTCCTCAACCAAAACAATATTGTTTGTGTCGTACAGGGCAAGCAGGCAGGCGAGGCGCTGGAAGCTTATATGGGTTTTTCTCCTTATGGAGATGATATTTACGTGGATAAAGAGGACCTGGCCAAAGCGCTTGAGCTGATTGGCGGCATGGATGGCGGAAAATAAACAGGTAAAAGAAAAAGAGTTTCCCTTGGGAAACTCTTTTTTGCGTAACCTAATTTACCGAATCCTCTGGCGTGACCGCTTCGTTCAGATAAGGATACGGATTCACGTATACGCCGGACGGATGAATGATCGCCAAGTGCAAATGGTTGGCGGTGCTATTGCCGGTATTGCCCGCAAGCCCGACCACATCACCGCGCGATATTTCATCGCCGACTGAAACAAACGTAGAGATCTCTACCATATGATAATAATGGTATTGCGTGCCGTCGCTGCCGCCGATAACGACATAATTTCCCGTGCCATCCCCCGTGCCGACCGCAAGTATGGTACCGTCTACACAGGCAAGTTCCGGCGTTCTTTCCGGACAGAGGATGTCCGTACCCGTATGCCGGCGGGCGCCGCCGTCGCGGTCGTCGTACCAGCTATCCACATAGTCGTAGCGATCAGGGAGCGGAAAGGTCAGCGTTTCGCTGAGTACAGGAAGATTTTCTTCATCGGGCGTTATCATTTCCATATTTTCATCATATGCGGTGCTTAGGTAGGTACACATAAAAAAGCCGGAGGGGATAGACGAAGAATCGCTTGCGTCCGTACGCGCAAGCGTGTAGAAAAGCTGCTGTGGCCTTTCCGCCGTTACGGTAAGGTCAAAAGAGGCATAGTCATCAGAAAAATCGTCGTTCTTTGTGATTTTGACATGGATGAGCGATGGAAACAAGGCGGTAAAATCCTCGGGAGAAGCGCATCCGTACGCCACGGATGAAAGGAGCTGCCAGGACGGCGCTTCAATGTCGGCGGTGATGTTGACGCGGGTATAATATTCTTGATACCGGTTTTGCACGGCGGAGACGGCCTCGGAAAGCCATACGTCAAAACAATCTGTTAAAGACCGCGTGGTTTCGGGATGTTTTAAGATGACGTCGTATCCTTTGAGATCCGTATCGGCAGGGTATAGTTCATCCGGAACACAGGAACTGGAAAAGGCATGGTCAGCTATGATCTCATCAAAGGCTGGCAGGACGAGAGGTGCTTTGACAGCTTCCGTAGAGGGGGAAGTACTTGTTTCCTGCGTAGGGGAAGTATCCGGTTCCGGCGTCTTTATGGGCGGGGAGCAGCAGGTAAAAAGCAGCGGCACAAGCAGCGATACGGCGATCAGGATAAAAATGGTTTTTTTCATGAGTTCACCTCTATGACGCGAATGACAGGGCATGATTGCTATTATACTATCAGATTACAAAGTTTTGCGCAAAGCTGTTTTATTTAATCGTGAGAAGACAAGGACGCACAACAGCCCCATAAAAAATCCGCATACCGCGCCCATGAGGATAAGCACGGGCAGGTAATACGATACCTGTGGCGTGGCGGTCAAAAGCGCGGCGCACACAAGCTGCATCAGATTGTGCGTGATTCCCCCGGTGACGCTTACCTTAATAAGAGATAGCTTTTTCATAAGCAGGAACATGACGAGGATAGAAACGAGGCCGCCCGCAAGCGAAAAAAGCAGCATTGTCATATTGCCGGAGAGGACGGCCGTTAAAATACTGCGTACCGCGCAGATAAGCATAGCCAACGGCAGGCCGAGATAGTAAAGCGCAAAAAGAGATACTACGTTCGCCAGCCCCAGCTTGAAGCCGGGCAGGGGAAGCAGCGCGGAGATTGCTCCGTCGAGGAGCGACAGTGCAAGGGCAATGCCGCATAAAACGGCGGCCAGAACGAATTTGGAGGTTTTGTTATCCGGTAATGCCATCGACCGCTCTCTCCTCTCCTGTAATCGTCGCGCTCACGCTGTTGGGCGCGCACACGATCGCCTGTCCCGCCTTGCCGATTGCGCCTGTTTTCTCGCATTGATGGTTGGGACAATCTGTATGCGAAATGCGCACGGTACCGTCTTTGATTTCAAAAGTATTATGGTAGGGTCCAAAGACCTCGTAGACCGTCTCTTCCGAAAGGGGAAGCGTGGCGATGATTTCGCCGTTTTGCCGGAAAACGACCTGATTGCCCGCGTCGCGCGGGAGCGTAAAAAACCAAACCAAAAGAATAGCCGCCACGAGGCAGACCGTAAAGACAATATCGCTTTTTTTAACGAATTTACTCATGGTATTCCCTGTTTTTTATGGTAAGGTTGTATTTTTCTGCAAATCCGTCCGTCATAATGACCCGTTTGTCATCCGTCAGGAAGAGCGCGTCCGCGCCTTGCTGCTGCGCAAATGCGATCCCTTTTTCGGGCCCCATGACAAAGAGCGCCGTAGAATAAATATCCGACTTGAGGCCGCTATCGCAGATGACCGTAACGGCCTTAAGTCCGGTGTCCGCAGGATAACCGGTTTTGGGGTCCAGAATATGGAAATAGTATTTCCCGTTTTCCGTAAAGCCGCGTTCGTAAATACCGGATGTGGAAACAAATCTTCCATCTAAATCGAGCGTGGCCATATAATCGTTTTCGCCGCCGTCCGGATCACGGATACCGATTTTATATGTGCCGCCATCCGGTTTTTTTCCGGTTGCATAGATACTGCCGCCGACGGAGAGAATAGCAGAGGATACATGGTTGTCCGACAGATTTTGCGCGAGGAGGTCAAGGGCGTACCCTTTTGCCGCGCCGCCCAGGTCGATTTTCGTGCCGCCCGCGTTAGCGACGGCTTTCCCGTCCTCGCTTATATTGACGGTAACCTGGTTGTAATCCGTATGCGCCAGCAATTCTTCCAGCTTTGCCTGCGCGGGAACATGCGCGTTTTCCGTGCCGAAGTCCCAGGCGTTTATCACGCCGCCCAGCGCGGGATTAAAGGCGCCGCTGGTCAGCTTGGCCTGCTCGATACAGCTTTTCAGGACCAGCGCGGTTGCGTCGGAAATCTCAACATCCTCAGTATTTGCAGCGTTCATCCGCGCCACGTCGCTTTGCGCGATCGTTTTTGACATTTCGTTTTCGATGCCGCGCAGTATTTGGTTGTTTTGCCGGATCACGTCTTTGTCCTCTGCATACACCGTTTGCCGGACGGTAGTATTCATGACGAACGATTCGCTCTGCTGTACGGCCGGCGCGCATGCGCACAATATGAAAGTGCATGTTATGGCAAGAAGAATAGGGAATATACGTTTCATTTGTACGACAACACCAAAAGCACGATTGCAAAAACGACAAATGGAATCAAAAACAGCAGGCGCTTTATTCCTAACTTCATAATATCTCCTCTTTTTTATGGCTACCATGTTAGTATAGCACACAAAATACATTGATAAAACCGCGCTTTTATGATATATTTATGAATGCTATCAAACGAGTAAGGCGAGGGAAAAGAATGGATTTGAAAACCGCATTGGCGGAAAAAATAGCAGGCGCGGCAGGGATGCAAAGCACAGAAGTTTCGGAAATGCTGGAAACGCCGCCCGATCCGAAAATGGGCGACGCGGCTTTGCCGTGCTTTAAGCTGGCCAAGGTGCTGAAAAAGGCGCCGCCGGTGATTGCGCAGGAGATCGCCGAAAACATAGAAAAGCCGGATTTTGTATCGCGGATACAGGTTGCGGGCGGGTATCTTAATTTCTTTTACGACAGAATGTATTATGCGCAAAGCGTTCTTTCAGAGGTAAGCGCCGCAGGAGAGAATTGGGGAAGATCGAATATCGGCGATAATAAGACGATTGTGATCGACTATTCGTCCGTCAATATTGCAAAACCGTTCCACATCGGACACCTGTCTTCAACGGCCATCGGCAGCGCGCTTTACAAGATCAATCAATATTTGGGATACAACGTGGTGGGCGTCAATCATCTGGGCGACTGGGGCACGCAGTTTGGTAAACTCATAGCGGCCTATAAAATGTGGGGGAACGATGACGAAATAAACCGCGACAGCGTTTCCGCCATGCTCAAGCTGTATGTGCGTTTCCATGAGGAAGCAGACAAAGACGAGGCGCTTAATGAACAGGCGCGTGCGTGGTTTAAAAAGATCGAAGACGGCGACGAAGAAGCAATGCGTATCTTCGGATGGTTTAAGGAACTGACGTTGCGCGAAGCAAAGCGCGTATACGAACTTTTGGACGTGCGGTTCGACAGCTTCGCGGGCGAAAGCTTTTATAACGATAAGATCCCGGCGGTGCTGGATGAACTGCGCGAGAAAAATTTGCTCGTTAAGAGCGAGGGCGCGTATGTGGTGCGGCTGGACGAGGAAGAGCTTCCGCCGGCGATCATCTTGAAATCCGACGGTACGACGCTGTATGCGACGCGCGACCTGGCGGCTGCCGAGTACCGCAAAAAGACGTACGATTTTTATAAAAACCTGTATGTAGTCGCCTACCAGCAGAATCTGCACTTCAAGCAGGTATTTGCCGTTTTGGGAAAAATGGGCTATGACTGGTCAAAGGATTGCGAACATGTGGCATTTGGCATGGTGTCTTTAGAGGACGGTACGCTTTCCACACGTCACGGTAAGATCGTGCTTTTGGAAGACGTGCTCAAAAAATCCGTGGAAAAGACGCTTTCCATCATTGAGGAAAAGAACCCGAATCTGGAAGACAAGGAAAAGATCGCAAGCGATATAGGTATCGGCGCGGTGATTTTTTCAACGCTTTCGCAAAGCCGTATCAAAGATATTATGTTTTCGTTTGACAGGGTGCTTAATTTCGATGGGGAAACGGGTCCGTACGTGCAATATACGCATACGCGCTGCGCGTCCGTTATCCGCCGTCACGAAAAGAACGACAAAGGCATGGACGTTTCCGCGCTTGATAACGACGAGGCGTTTGCCGTTTTGAAATGCCTGGCGCTCTTCCCGCAGACGCTCGTGGCTGCAAGCGAAAAGAACGAGCCTTTCTATGTGACGCGCCATTTAATAGAGCTTGCACAGGCATTTAACAAGTACTATTATGAATATAGGATCATTGATGAGAATGTGGAGCAGACCAACGCGCGCGTGACGCTTACCCGTGCGGTAAAGGATACCCTCAAACGGGGGCTCTCCCTGCTCGGCATCAAAGCGCCGGATAGAATGTAAGGATTGAATAAGTTTATTAGACAGAGAAGAGGTTGGAGTAAGAAATGCTGGATTTAAGGACGTTACGCGACAATTTCAAAACGATTGCAGACGCGCTTTCAAAGCGTGGCAAGGACATTGAGCTGGACGTGGTGATAAAGCTTGACGAAGAGCGCCGCGCGCTGATGACTAAAGTGGAAGAATTAAAGGCAAAGCGGAACAGGATCTCAAAGGAAATCCCCGTGATGAAGAAAAACGGGGAGGACGTTTCTTCCGTTATGATGGAGATGAAAGAGCTGGCGGCGCAAATCAAGGATTACGACGCGGAGCTGCAGATCATGTCTGCGAATCTGGAAAAAAATATGATGACAATCCCCAACCGTCCGGACGCAAGCGTTCCGGCGGGCAACGACGACAGCGACAACGTGGAAATCCGCAAGTTTATGGAGCCCACGAAGTTTGATTTCGAGCCGAAAGCACACTGGGATTTGGGAAATGATCTTGATATTATCGATCCGGAGCTGGGCGCAAAGGTCGCGGGCAGCCGTTTTGTGTTTTATAAGGGCCTCGGCGCAAGGCTGGAGCGTTCGGTCATGAACTTTATGCTCAATACGCATACCGAGCAGAACGGTTATACGGAAGTGATTCCGCCGTTTGTGGCCAACCAGAAATCCATGGAAGGCACGGGCCAGCTTCCGAAGTTTGCCGAGGATATGTACCATATCGAGGATACCGACCTTTACCTGATCCCGACGGCAGAGGTTCCGGTGACGAATATGTACCGCGAGTCTATCTTAGACGGCGCGGACCTGCCGATTTACCGTTGCGCATACACGCCGTGCTTCCGTGCGGAAGCAGGCAGCGCGGGCAGGGATACCAAAGGACTTATCCGTTTGCACCAGTTCAATAAGGTGGAGCTTGTAAAATTCACACGGCCGGATGAATCCTATCTGGAGCTTGAAAAACTGGTAGCGAATGCGGAAAGTATTTTGCAGATATTGCAGATCCCTTACCGCGTGGTTCTTTTGTGCGGCGGCGATCTCGGTTTTTCGTCCGCGAAAACATACGATATTGAGGTATGGATGCCAAGCTATGGGCGGTATGTGGAAATTTCTTCGTGCTCGAACTTCGAAGATTTCCAGGCGCGCCGCGCAGGAATCCGTTTTAGAGACAGCGACGGCTCGCTGAAATTTGTGCACACCCTAAACGGCAGCGGCCTTGCGGTAGGCCGTACGGTGGCGGCAATCATGGAAAATTACCAGCAACAGGACGGCAGTATCAAAGTGCCGCAGGCTTTACGGCCATATATCGGACGCGAGTTTATTCGTGGAGTAAAATAAAAGCGAATAAAAAGAGGCTGTGGATTTTCCACAGCCTCTTTTCCTCTCAAAAAATTCCCTTATTATTTATCCACTATTTCACCACGATGTTCACAATGCGCCCGGGTACGACGATGAATTTCACAATTTCCTTGCCTTCCCAGAGATTTGCAAATTCACTGCGCACAAAAGCCTCGGTTTCTTCCTTGGAAGCGTCCGCCGCAATATCGAATTTCGCGCGGACTTTACCGTTGACCTGTACCGCCATGTTGACGGTTGGGCGCACGAGCGCACTTTCGTCGCACACGGGGAAATCCTGGTTGAAAATGGAATACCCGCAGCCTAAACGGTTCCACATTTCCTCTGCAAAGTGCGGCGCAAACGGAGCAAGGAGCAGGCACAGCTTTTGCGCGACGACCTTTGCAAACGCGCCGTCCGGCTGTCCGTCCATATACTTATAGAACGCGTTCACAAGCTCCATGATACGCGCAACCGCCGTATTAAACGAGAACACCGGAATATCGTGCGCTACATTTTTGACCGCATAATTGAGCTGGTAATTAAGATCCGCATCCACCTTGCCACTGCCGCCGGAAAGCTCTTGCACTGCGCCTACCAGACGCTCCACACGTTCCAAAAAGCGGTTGATGGCCTTGATACCGTCGTCGTTCCACGGCCCCCCCTCTACATAGTTAAAACCGAACGCAAGGTACATGCGCAGCGTATCCGACCCGTACTTTTTGATCAGGTCGTCGGGGGAAATCACGTTTCCACGGCTCTTGCTCATCTTTTCGCCGTCCGGCCCTAAGATCGTTCCCTGGTGGACAAGCGACATAAACGGCTCGTCAAAGCCGATATAACCCATGTCGTGGAAAGCTTTGGTGAAAAACCGCGCGTACAGCAGGTGCATAACTGCGTGTTCCGCGCCGCCGATGTATTTATCCACAGGCAGCATTTCGTCGACAATCTTTTTGTTCCACGCCTCCTCGCTGTTTTTGTTGTCGGGATAGCGCAGGTAATACCACGACGAGCATACGAACGTATCCATCGTATCCACGTCGCGCTTGGCTTTCCCGCCGCAGATAGGACAGGTCGTATTGACGAAACTTTCCTTTTTCGCAAGGGGAGACGTACCGTCCGGCGTGAAGTTTACGTCATACGGAAGCTCCACCGGAAGCTGTGATTCGGGCACGGGTACTTCGCCGCATTTGTCGCAATACACCATAGGAATGGGCGCGCCCCAATAACGCTGGCGCGAAACAAGCCAGTCGCGCAGGCGGTAATTGATCTTGAAGCCGCCGCGTTCCTCCTTGCCCAAATCCTCTAAAATCGCTTTCTTGCCTTCCTCGGTAGTAAGGCCGTCATATTTTCCACTGTTCACAAGGATACCGTGCTCTATAAAGGGCAGTTTATTATCCGTATCCTTATCCTTTGCGTCAATCACGCGCTCGATGGGTAAATTGTATTTTTCCGCGAAAGCAAAGTCTCTTTCGTCGTGCGCGGGAACGGCCATCACGCAGCCCGTGCCGTAGCTCGCGAGAACGTAGTCTGCCGTCCAAATGGGAACTTGACGCCCGTTTAACGGATTCACCGCGTAAGCGCCCGTGAACACGCCCGTTTTTTCGCGCGTGGTGGAAAGCCGGTCGATCTCCGTCGCCCTGGCCGCGTATTCCTGGTATTCCTTGACCGCCGGAGCCTGCACGGAAGTGGTGATTTTGTCCACAAGCGGGTGCTCGGGCGAAATGACGACATAAGTACAGCCGCACAGCGTATCCGCGCGCGTAGTAAATACGGTGAAATCACCCCCGCCGACAATATCGAATTTGACCTCGCCGCCGCGTGATTTACCGATCCAGTTTTTTTGCATTAGCTTGGTTTTTTCCGGCCAGTCGATTCGGTCCAGTCCCTCTAAAAGCTGTTCCGCATAATCCGTGATCTTAAAAAACCACTGTGTCAGGTGTTTGCGTGTGACCGTCGTTCCGCAGCGTTCGCATTCGCCGCCCTCCACCTGTTCGTTGGCAAGAACGGTCTGACATGACGGGCACCAGTTGACGGGAGCCGCCTTGCGGTAGGCAAGCCCGTGCTTGTAAAGCTGTAAAAAGCACCACTGCGTCCATTTATAATATTCGGGCAGGCAGGTCACGAGTTCATAGTCCCAATCGAAAGTCGCGCCGATCGCCTGCAACTGTTTTTCCATGGTTTCAATATTTTTCAGCGTGGAATCGCTGGGGTGGATACCTGTTTTGATGGCATAGTTTTCCGCCGGAAGCCCGAACGCGTCAAACCCCATCGGATGGAACACATTGTGCCCCGTCATACGCATAAAACGCGCATAGGTATCCGAAAGGCTGTAATTATACCAATGCCCGACGTGCAGATTCGCGCCCGACGGGTAGGAAAACATCTCCAAAACATAGTGCTTGGGCTTGTCGCTGTTTTTATCAAATTTATAAAGACCAGTTTCCGCCCATTTTTTTTGCCATTTCTTTTCAATTTCCGTAAAGTTCAACTTCTTCGCCTCCGCGGTCATAAATTTCAATATACCTCAATTATTATCGGCTATTTTAGGCGTAAAGTCAATCGTTAAGCCGCAGGCGCGCCGTCCTGCGCGGGGGTTTGTCCGTCCGGCGGAACGACCGTCGTCGTTTGACCGCTTTGTCCAGCGTCCGGCGTTGCAGACGCGGCGGGTTGTGGATCCAGCGAAGACGTGATCGGAACAGGGGATTCGTATAGATAGACCGATTTTTTTTCGGTCTTCATTTCAAGCCAGTTTGTCAACTGCGCTTTTTCCGCGTCAGTCAGGGGCTGGGTCGTATGGACTACCAAAATCGCGCTGTCATAGGTCATGGCATAATTTTTTGCAGGGATAGACAAGATGGCCCCTGCGCAGGAATCGATCTGCGGATAAAGTGCCTTTACATCCTGCGCGATTGTGACCATGTCAATATCGTTGGCCTGCGATTCCAAAAGCTGCATCTGCGCGCTGGAAAGAAGTTCTTCCATATCGCTCCATTCCGTTGCCTCCTGCTGGTTCTTATCGTCCAGGTTTTGATTGATGAGGGCTTCTACATCTTCCTTGCTTACGCCGGTATCGTAAACCGTCTGGTTAACTTTGAGGGACATGGAGGCAAGGCTATACTCCGGTAATTTGTCCGCCAGAGCGTGAATCTGGTCGTCTCCCAGCGTTTTACCCACCAAAGCGACTTCGATCAGGTTGTCGTCCGTCATAAGCTGCGAACTGACGACCTGAGTTTCCTCAAACTGGAATTCATTTTTGATATAGCTTTGATAATTGCTTTTTATAATTGTTTCATTGGCGATCTGGTACCCGAAATATACGCTTGGGATAATCGTGATAATCGCGATCACGGCGATAATCATGCGGGAACGGTTTTTGGCTTTTTGATTCGAAAATTCGCGCGCGGGGATATGCAGCAGCTTCAGCACAATGACCGATGTGACGCAGATAAAGAACGTATTAATGAAGAATAGGTACAAGGCTCCGGAAAAGTAGGCGAGGGAACCGACCGCCAGCCCATACCCCGCCGTACAAAGCGGCGGCATAAGCGCCGTAGCAATCGCCACGCCGGGGATCACGTTTGTTTTTTCCTTGCGCGTGATACCGATCACGCCCGCGAATCCGCCGAAGCTGGCGATGAGCACATCCCAAATCGTCGGGCTGGTGCGTGCAAGCAATTCCGAATCCGCCACGGAAATAGGCGAAAGTTTGAAATAAATAAAAGAGGTTGCCAGCGAAATGCCGATTTGCAGCGCAAATTTTAAAAACGCGTTTTTGGTATGGCGGATATTGTTTGTGGCAAGTCCGTACGCCATGGAAATAATGCCGCCCATAAGCGGCGAAATCAGCATCGCGCCGATGATCACAGCCGTACTGTTCATATTCAGCCCGATGGACGCGATAAAAATCGCGCAAATCAGAATCCACATATTGGAGCCTTTGATTTGCGCGCCGTCCTGCACTTGCGCGTATATTTCATCCGCAGACGCGCTGCCTACTTTTAAGCTAAAAGTGTTCCTGATAAATGTTTTAAACGATTCCACAATACTATACCGTCCCCGCCAAAGATAAAATACCACCGTATATTAATGTAGCATAAGCGCGAACAGGAAAAAAGAGGAAATTAAAAAAATCCGGAACTTTAGGAAGTTGTTTTTATCTGCAGTTGTTTGGATCAATGATATTGACGGACAATCCCTTTTGCAGCGCATATTCCACGGTATATTTTGTTCCACCCGCAGAGGATTTACTGTAAACGGCGATGATGTGCATGGAATGGTCGACCAAAAAACGGTTGCGGGCAAGCAGGCAGCCGTCGGTATATTCATTGCTTAAGAGAATTTTATGGTCTGCACGCGCAAGGATGTTTTTATACCGTTCCTGTTCCGCCGCATGCCAACGCTGCGCCTGTGCAAGATAAGGGATTACGCAGACAAGCCGCAGCGGAACGCCGATCAGTTTACGCAGTTTCAAGACCAGCTCGGCGCACAGCATATCAACGCCCTGCGCCATTCCGGTGAGGAAAGTATCGCAATCGTGCATTAATATTTTTTCCAATATTTCTTTGGTAAGCCGTTGCTTTAAAAGCCGATACTGCGGATGGTCCTCGTCTAGCAGGAAAGGCAGTTTATGCGGGCGGTGTCCGGTGAAGCAGCAGGTAGTTTCTTTGTTCATAAAAATCCCCCAATGTTATAAATAACTATTTATATAGTAACTATATAAAAGGGAATATGCAATATGTAACTATGGAGATAGACTTAAAATGAGGTTGATATGTAAATGGAAAATTATAAATCTGTTCTGGAAATGAGGGATTATGGCAAGATTGTTTTAAAAGTCAATCAAGTCATGGATCAGAAAAAGATTGCCAGAAACAAATTAGCTAAATTAACAGATGTTCGGTTTGAAGTGATCGATCGGTTATATAAAGGGAATCTTGAAAGGGTGGATTTGGATATTCTTGCAAGAGTATGTTTTGTATTGGACTGTAGTATAAGTGATGTTTTGGAGTTTAAAAAGTAGATTGGAAAAGGCGGAATGATATTTCGCTTTTTTCTTATAAAATTACGGCTGAAGTCACTAATGGAGACAAATAAATGAATACACAAGAAGCAGTCGCTTTCAGGATTAGGCAGCTATGTAAAGAGAAAGGCTTCAATCCGAACAGTATTGCCAACTTTTCGGCAGTACCACAGGGAACAGTGAAAAGTATACTAAACGGCGAAAGCCAAAACCCAGGGATTGTTAACATCAAAAAATTATGTGACGGATTTGGAATTACCCTTGGCGAGTTTTTCAGTACGCCGGAATTTGACGGGCTGGAACAGGAGATCAAATAAAAGAAAACGAAATAGTAGTCTTTATTCCTAAACAAAAACCAACCAAACCTCTTAAGACTTTATGAAGAAACGCGAAATAACGTGAAATCGCGTTGACACGCGGTTTTTCGCCCCGTATACTGAAAGCAAGAAAGGGAAGTTGCGCGGCGTAAAGCAGTAACAGGGTTGCTATGGAGCAAACAAAGCGGACGCAACGAAGTAGGAGGTATTCTAAATGGCAGAATTTAAATATTGCAGAAATTGCGGCAAGCAATTAAACCCGGGCGAGACGGTATGCATGGGTTGCGGGGTGCCGGTCGGCACCGGACATGACTATTGCTGGAATTGCGGCGCAAAGTCCGATCCGGAAGCGGTCGTATGCGTCAAATGCGGCGCGGGGCTTGTTCCCAAAAGCGGAACGCAGCAGCAAAACCAGCAGGGGGCGAATCCTTATGCGACTCCGCAGTCCAAATCAAAGATCGCGGCCGGTATCCTCGGTATCTTTTTAGGATGGCTGGGTATCCACAACTTCTATCTTGGTTTTACCAGCAAGGCGGTCGGACAGCTAATTCTGGGATTGCTCGGATTTGTTACATTCGGCATCACAACGACGATCTCCGGAATCTGGGGCCTTGTGGAAGGTATCATGATTCTTACGGGCAGTATCAATACAGATTCGGACGGCAGGCCGCTCATCAATTAGTATCGTGAAAATAACAGCGCAGCCAAAAGGCTGCGCTGTTTTGCTATTTATATTCCTATTACGAAAGAAAGGCGGTAATCCCATGTATTATAAAACGGCCTGTTCCTCGCCCGTGGGAACTATTACGCTCGCGTGCGACGCTGGCGGGAGTAAGCTTGTCGGGCTGTGGTTGGAAGGACAGAAATACCACGGAGGCTCCATAGTTCAAGCGATGACGGAGAACAGCGACACGCCGGTATTTTGCGCCGCAAAAAAATGGCTGGAGCGGTATTTTGCGGAAAAAAAGCCGGATATTTCCGAATTGCCGCTTGCTCCCCTGGGCAGCGAATTTCGCCAGGAGGTTTGGAATATTTTATGCGAAATCCCCTACGGTGAAGTAGTCACCTATGGCGATATTGCGAAACAAATAGCGGCAAAGATGGGCAGGGAAAGCATGTCGGGCCAAGCGGTCGGCGGCGCAGTCGGGCACAACCCGATCTCTATCATAATCCCCTGCCACCGCGTAGTAGGCTCAAACGGCAGCCTGACGGGATATGCGGGCGGAATCCCAGCAAAAATAAAGCTGCTTGAACTGGAAGGTGTGGATTTATCGCGGTTGTTTGTGCCAAAAACGGGCAGCGCGTTATAGGATCGCGTCTTTAGGAAAGGAGCAGGCGATATGCTGGACAAAACGGTTCCTCACTTCGATGTGCTTATGCAAAAGCCGGATACGGCGCGATACCCGAGGCATAGACTGCCGGAAGGATTTCGGTTTTGCGGATACCGTTCGGGCTATGAACAAAAGTGGGCGGAGCTGATTTACCTACTCGGGCAAACGGATACGCTTGATAAGGCGCGTGATCTTTTCCGCAGGGAATTTTTGAGCAGGCCGCAGCTATTGGAAAAGCAATGCGTTTTCGTATTAAATGAAGCGGGCGGGGTCGCGGCGACAGCGTCGCTTTGGCCGGGCGGCCATCTGGGAGCGGAGCACCTGCGCATACACTGGGTATCCACCGCGCCGGAATATCAGGGAAAAGGACTGGTAAAAGCGTTGCTCACGTATTTGCTGGACCTTTACCAAAAGCTGGATACGGACGGGATCTTGTACCTGAGTTCTTCCACGTGGAACTACAAGGCGATCAATATTTATATGCAGTTCGGCTTCGTGCCCTATACAGGAAAAGTCTCCGCCGCTTGGAAAGGCGGCAGAGACTATGAGAAAGATTTTCAGGCCGCGTGGCCTATTATTTACGAAAAACTGAGGGCATACCCTAAAACCCGTAACTCAGCAGGATAGTTTAGGGCGCAGGGCAAACCGGCTGCGCAGCGAGCGCATGGGGTGATAAAGCGCGGCGGCGATTGCGATTCCGCAGCCTGCCTGGATCATATTGGGAATAAAGGTGGCGGCGGCGGCAGCCCATCCGCCGATCACGAAGAATTCATATGTGCAATAACCAAACGCCATCACAAGCCCCGCAATGACGCACGCAAACAGGTAACGCCCGAAAGAAACGCTTCTTAAAGTCAGCACGCCAACGATGAGCGCCATGCATCCCTTGATTACAAGCGTGGCGGGAATATAGATCACCGAGCCAAGCGTTAAGTCCGCGAGCGCGCTGCCTACCGCCGCGGCAAACACGGCGTAAGGGCCGCCAAGGATAAACGACAGGCAATAAATGATCACATCGCCGATATTGAAGTATGCGCCTTTGACGGCGGGTACCGGAATGTAAATGAGCAGCGTCACCACAAAAACGAGCGCGGTCATAACCGCCGTGGTCGTTAGTTTTTTTGTCTTATCCTGCATGATACTTTTCCTCGCTTTGCTTTTTTATATACTTTAAACGTCATTTTTGCAATGCAAACGTCCGGATATAATTGTACCATTAAAAAATAAATTGTATGCATTTAATTATGGTACAATTGTATTATATTATTGTTGCAGAGCGGTTTCAATGGTATAATTGTATGCAATACAAATTTAAAGGAGCAGACATGGCAGGATTTTTTTATGACGACCTGAGTTGGCAGCCGGAAATAAAACGAGGAGAAGGTCCCGTTTATCTGGAGATTGTGAACGCCCTTAAGCGCGACATCAAAAATGGTGTGTTAAAGCCGGGGGACAAGCTGCCGCCGCAGCGTGAACTGGCCGATTTTCTCGGCCTTAACCTAAGCACCGTTACGCGGGCGTTTAAAATATGCGAACAGCGCGGACTGATTTTCGCAACGGTGGGAAAGGGTACATTTATTTCTTCGGATGTGCTCGCGTCCGACGCGACGACGACCGCCGACGGCACGAGCACGCCGAACCTGATCGATCTGGGGATGATATTTCCCTTGCACGACAAGGACCAGTATATTATCGGGGCTATGCGCCATGTCGCCCACAGTCCGGACATCGAGGATTGTTTGTCGTACGACGCGCCGCAAAAAAAGGACGAGGACCGCCAGCTTGGCGTAGCGTGGCTCAAGAAAATGAATTATACGGTTACGCCGCAGCATATATTTGTGGTGTCCGGCGTGCAAAACGCGCTGGCGATTATTTTGACGTCGCTTTTTTCGGCGGGAGATAAAATCGTGACCGACCGTTTTACATATACCGGCTTTAAAAACCTTGCCTATATGCTGGGGATCCGGCTAGTGCCCGTGGATATGGACAGGGACGGTATGGATGTGGAAGAACTGCGGCGGTTATGCCGCAACGACAAAATCAAGGGCATATACCTGATGGCCGAATGCCAGAACCCGACCGCCTATTCCATGCCGGCAGAGCGGCGCCAGGCGGTGGCGCGGGTGATCCGTGAAAATGGATTGATTCTTTTGGAGGACGATACTTATGCATTCCTCAAAAATACGGGCGTAAAACCAATCTCTGCCTACGTGCCCGAACGCAGCGTTTATATCAGCGGTACGTCCAAGGCGTTGTCCGCTGGACTGCGCGTAGCGTTTTTGGCGGTAGCGCAGGAATTCCGCACGCGTATCGACCTCGGGATACGCAACATAAACCTGATGACTTCGCACTTTAATACACAGATCGTTGCCCATCTGGTGCGCACGGGCCTTGCGGACGAGATCATCCGTAAAAAGAGAACCGAGGCGCAGGCACGCAACGCGCTCGCGGACAAGATTTTGGCAGGTTACGATGTGCGCGGCGGGCGGCGGGATTATTTTCGCTGGCTTATTTTGCCTGAAGGGATACACGGGCGGGAGTTTGAGGCGGCGGCGCGGGATGAAGGCGTGAACGTGTTTTGCGCAGAAAAGTTTGTCGTCGGCAGCGATTTTCCCTTTGACGCGGTGCGCGTATCGCTTTCCGCCGCACCGACAAAGCAGCAGCTCGGAAAGGGGCTGCACATCCTGCGCGCCTTGCTTGAGCAAAAACCGCAGGCCGCTCCGTTTATTATCTGAAAGCGCGGTCTTTTGCCTTTTTACTTGAAAAGACGGCGTTTTGCTGATATATTATACTATGTATCTTTGGATGGATGGAAAACGGCTAAAAAGTGGAGGAAACAATGAAAGATACAAAAGAATGGGGCTATGTGATTCCGCAGATCTTGCTGCCGGCGCGGGATGTCAGTATGGAGAAATGGGCATGCGTGGCATGTGACCAATTCACATCGCAGCCTGAGTATTGGCAGAAAGTAGAAAAATTCGTCGGAAACGCGCCCTCTACGCTGCATATGGTATTGCCGGAAGTCTATTTGGAAAGCGATAATGTGGCGCAGTGTATCGACGATTTAAAAGCAGAAATGCACGAATATTTAAACAAAGGCGTTATGGGGCTGCTGCCGGAGGGAATCGTTCTTACGGAGCGGCATTTGGGAAATAAGCTGCGCAAGGGCATATTGCTGGCAATGGATCTGGAGCAGTACGATTTTAAAATAGAAAATAAGCCCATGATCCGCGCGACGGAGCAGACGGTGCTTTCACGCATACCGCCGCGAATGAAGATCAGGAGCGGCGCGGAGATTGAACTCCCGCATATCATGCTTTTGATGGACGATCCGCAGGATAGCGTGATCGGTCCGTTGCACATCCAGCGCACGAGCCTGAAAAAGCTATATGATTTTGACCTGATGATGGGCGGCGGCCGGATCGAGGGCTGGCTTGTGGACGAGTCAAAGCTGATAAACGGCGTAAACGAGGCGATCGCCGGACTTGCGGACCGTGACAACATGCTTTTTTGCGTGGGCGACGGCAACCATTCGCTGGCAACGGCAAAAGCGGTATGGGATGAAGTAAAGCAGGAACTCAGCGAGGAACAGCGCGAGAATCATCCGCTTCGCTTTGCCTTGTGCGAGATCATCAACCTGCGTGACAAGGCGGTGGAGTTTATGCCCATACACCGCGTACTTTTCGGAGTGAATCCCTCGGGCTGCGTGCAGTTTGTGGTAGAGCGCCTGCGGGAGCGGGGCAGGAATGCCAAGCTGGTATTCGGGCGCTGGCGCACGGAGATTGAGCACGACGGGACGTATCAGATCCCGTTTTTATATCATGACGGAGCGGGCAGGATCATTATCGAAAATCCGCAGCACCCGCTTGCCGTGGGCGAAGTACAGGAAATTTTTGAGGAGTACGTAGCCCAAAATTCGCAGAGCTGTATCGACTACATTCATGGCGACGAAGCGTTCTTATCGCTGGCAAAGGAATACGATAACCTCGGTTTCTACTTTGAGCCTATGGAAAAGAGCGAATTTTTTGACCTGGTGATAGCCTGCGGCGTGCTCCCCAAAAAGACGTTTTCGCTCGGTGAGGCGGAGCAAAAGCGGTATTATCTGGAAGGCCGCCTGTTGACAGACGATTTTGAAGAAGAACAACCAGAAATGGAAAAAATTGAGGAATAAGTTGGAGAGGATTTAACATGGCTGTTAAGGTTGGGAAATTTGGCGGTAGCTCGCTGGCGTCGGCGGGGCAGATCCTGAAAATGAAGCAGATCATCGATGCGGACGAGGCAAGAAAATTTGTGGTGCCGTCCGCGCCGGGGAAACGTTTTGCGGACGATATAAAAGTAACGGATTTATTGTACGCGCTGCACGACGCCGCGATCAGGCTGGATGATACGCGGGAAATCTACGGGAAAATTGTGAAGCGTTATACGGATATTCGCGACGAGCTGAATTTATCCATCAAAATTGAGGACCACCTTGAGAAGATGTATGAGGACATCAGGACAGGGGCGAGCGAGGATTACGCGGCGTCGCGCGGCGAATACCTCAACGGTCTTCTGATCGCGGACCTTCTCGGCTACGATTTTATTGACGCGGCCGATGTTATTTTCTTTAACGAAGACGGCGTATACGACGCGAAAAAGACGCTTTCCATCCTGCCGGGCGCGCTCAAGCTGCACGAGCGGGCGGTGATTCCGGGCTTTTACGGAAGCCTGCCGAACGGCAAGATCAAGACGTTTTCACGCGGCGGCAGCGATATTACGGGATCCATCGTGGCGCGCGCGGCGAACGCCGACCTTTATGAGAACTGGACGGACGTTTCGGGCTTTATGATGGCGGACCCGCGTATCGTAGAAAATCCTAAAAAGATCGACGTGATTACGTACCGCGAGCTGCGCGAGCTTGCGTATATGGGCGCGACGGTGCTGCATGAGGACAGCATTTTTCCGGTGCTGGAAGCGGCGATTCCCATCAATGTGAAAAATACCAACGACCCTTTAAACAGCGGAACGATGATCATTCCTGCGGTTGAAGGACGGGACGGCGCAAAAGAGGGCATAACGGGTATCGCGGGCAAAAAGAATTTTACAGTCATTACCATAGAAAAAGACGGTATGAACACGGAAATCGGCTTTGGCCGCAAGGTGCTCGGATGCCTGGAAAAATTCGGGCTTTCCTATGAGCACATGCCTTCGTCCATCGACACAATATCCGTCGTCATCGCAGACGTACGGGTGCGCGGCGTGATCGAGCAATTGATCGACGAGATTCATGCGCAGTGCCAGCCCGACAGCGTGGAGGTCTCTTCGAATATGGCGATCATCGCGACGGTGGGACGCGGCATGATCCGGCAGATCGGCGTTTCTGCCAAGCTGTTTGCGGCGCTTGCAAGCAACAGCGTCAACGTGCGCATGATCGACCAGGGTTCCAGCGAAATCAATATCATCGTCGGCGTGGAAAACGACGATTTTGAAAAAGCGGTTAAGGCGATCTATAAAGCGCTGGTTTAAGCTGAATGTATCTGGCCGCATAGCGCAAGAAAGCGGAAAAAACAGGGATAAAGTATGGTTTTAGACGCGCTGCAGGCGGTGCTGATGGTGGTAATCATCATTGCTGTCGGGTATTTCATTTCATATAAGGGATGGGCGAACAAAAGCGTTACCGGCTTTATCAGTAAGCTGATCGTAAACATTACGCTGCCGGCGACGGCGGTCATGGCTTTTTTAAACAGCTTTACCGTAGAAAAAATCGCGGGTTCGTGGGTTTATATCGTCGCATCTTTCGCGGCGATCGGTGCGCTTTATGCTTTAAGCAAGCTGGTGGCTCGGGTTGCGAAAATCAAGAAAACACAACGCGGCGTCTTTGGGGCGCTGTTTTCTTTTTCCAATTCCGTGTATATCGGGCTTCCTGTGGCCACGGCGATTTTCGGACAGGATGCGCTGGTGTTCGCGCTTTTTTACTATATGGCGAACACCACCTTCATGAACAGCGTGGGGTATGTGGAAATAGCGCGAGACGGCATGGAGATTGCCTGCGCGGCGAACAAAAGCGTTCCGGCTAAATGCTTCACGGGAAAACAGATCGTAAAGAAAATATTCCAGCCTCCGCTTATAGCTGTGATCGTTGGGTTTTTGCTGGTATTGCTGCGCGTAGAACTCCCCGTCTTTCTTTCGTCCGCGCTCACGTACATCGGCGATATTACTTCGCCGCTCGCCCTGCTTTTTGTAGGTATGATATTGCAGCGGGCGGGTTTTTCCTGCCTCAAAAAAATCGACAGGGGTATATCGCTTTCCATAGTCGGCCGTTTTGTGGCGGCGCCGTTTATTATGCTGCTCGTGGCAACGCTGCTTGGACTTCCGGATTTTCCGACGGAAGTCTTAATCGTGCAGATGAGCCTGCCCGCTATGGTGGCGACCGCGATTTTTGCGGAAATATCGGGTGCGGATACGGAGTTTGCGACCAAAAGTATCGCGGTCACAACGCTGCTTTCCTTTATCACGATACCGCTATATATATTCCTGTTTACTTATTTATAATTGCAGGCGGGTTATGGTATAATAAAAGATATTAATTTTGTATAGCGACTAAAGGGGAGCGTTGCAGGTATGAGCGTAAAAAGATTGTTTGTGGAAAAGAAAAAGGGCTTTGATGTGGAAGCGCAGGCGCGCAAGCTGGATTTCAAGCAGAACCTGGGCGTGCCCGTTACGGAAGTACGGATTTTAAACCGTTACGACGTGGAAGGAATCGACGATGCGGATTTCGACGCGGCGGTGGTCAGCGTGTTCAGCGAACCGGCGGTGGATACGGTAACTTATGAGGAGATGCCCGACAAAAAGGGCTATTCCGTATTCGCGGTGGAATACCTGCCCGGACAATATGACCAGCGCGCAGACAGCGCGGCGCAGTGCGTACAGCTTTTGACGCGCAAGGAACGCCCGAATGTACGTTTTGCAAAAATTTATTTTATCAAGAATGTCAATAAACAACAGCTTGAAACAATCAAAAAATACGTAATCAATCCGGTGGATTCGTGCGAGGCCACGCTCCAAAAATACGATACGCTCGAAATGGACCTCAGTATTCCCACGGAGGTCGCCGTGATGGACGGCTTCATCAAGATGAACAAAAAACAGGTCGCGGACTTTACGGCGGAAAACGGCTTCGCCATGACGGTCGAGGACATGCTGTGCGCGCAGGACTATTTCAAATCCGAAAAGCGCGATCCTACGATTACCGAGCTTAAGGTGCTGGATACATACTGGTCGGACCACTGCCGCCACACGACGTTTTCCACCGCGCTTGACAAGGTGGAATTTGCGGACGACCCGATCTCGCGGGAAGCAGAGCACGTGTATGAGGATTACCTCGATGCGCGCAGAAAGATGGGCAGGGAGGGGGACGTATGCCTGATGGACCTCGCGACGGCGTATGTGCGCGAGGCAAAGCGCGCGGGCATGCTGCGCAATTTTGACGATTCCGAGGAAATCAACGCCTGCTCCATCAAGCAGAGGATCGAGACGGACAAGGGCGACCGTGATTACCTGATTATGTTTAAAAACGAAACGCATAACCACCCGACGGAAATCGAACCGTTCGGCGGCGCGGCGACATGCCTGGGCGGCGCGATCCGCGATCCGCTTTCGGGACGTTCATACGTTTACCAGGCAATGCGCGTAACGGGAAGCGCGGACCCGCGCGAGAGCCTCAAGGATACCATGGAATTTAAGCTGCCGCAGCGCAAAATCACCAGAGAAGCGGCGCATGGATATTCTTCCTACGGAAACCAGATCGGCCTTGCAACAGGGCTGGTGGAAGAAGTCTATCATGAAGGGTATAAGGCAAAGCGCCTGGAGATCGGCGCTGTCATCGCTTCCGCTCCGGCAGAGCAGGTGATTCGTGAACGTCCGGTGGAGGGGGACCTTATCGTGCTCATCGGCGGACGCACGGGACGCGACGGCTGCGGCGGCGCGACAGGCTCTTCCAAGGCGCACGATGAAAAATCCATTGAAAAATGCGGCGCAGAGGTACAGAAAGGCAATCCGCTGACCGAGCGCAAGCTGCAAAGGCTGTTCAGGAACGGGGAATTCTCCAAGATGGTAAAACGCTGCAACGACTTTGGCGCGGGCGGCGTGTGCGTCGCGATCGGAGAGCTGGCCGAGGGGCTGGATATAGACCTTGACGCAGTACCCAAGAAATATGAGGGACTCGATGGAACGGAGCTGGCGATTTCCGAATCGCAGGAACGTATGGCGGTGGTTGTACGTCCGCAGGATTTAGACCGCGTGCTGGCGTTGGCGGCACAAGAAAACCTCGAAGCGACACTGGTTGCGCGCGTGACGGATACGGGGCGCATGCGGCTTTTCTGGAACGATAAAAATATTGTGGATATTTCCCGCGAATTTTTAGATACGAACGGCGCGACGCAGCACGCGCATGCCAGGGTAGAACAATTTGATACGGATGGCCTTTTCGCAGAAGAGCGGAAAGAATCGGTAAAAGATACGCTTTTATCTCTGCTGTCCGATTTGAACATCTGCTCGCAAAAGGGCCTGCAGGAAATGTTCGACTCCACGATCGGGGCGGGAAGCGTAACCATGCCGCTGGGCGGCGTGCGCCAGTTATCGCCGGTGCAGGCAATGTGTGCGAAGATTCCGGTGGATGATGCGGACAGCAAGACGGCGACGCTGATGAGTTACGGACTGGACCCGTACATGATGAGCAAAAGCCCGTTCGCAGGTTCGGTGTATGCAATTCTTTTAAGCGTTGCCAAGCTGGTTGCGGCAGGCGGGGACATGAAAGAAGCGTGGCTCACGCTGCAAGAGTATTTCGAACGCCTGCATGACGACCCGCAGCGCTGGGGAAAACCGCTTTCGGCTCTTCTGGGCGCCTACTACGCGCAAAGGGAGCTGGGAATTGCGGCTATCGGCGGTAAGGACTCCATGAGCGGCAGCTTTAAGAATATCGACGTACCGCCCACGCTCTGTTCGTTCTGCGTGGCGCCTGTGGCGGCAAAAGACGTGATTACGCCGGAGTTCAAGCAGGCGGGCAACAAGCTTTACCTCATGGATATTCAGCGCGATGAAAACGGCCTGCCGGACTTCGGGGATGTGAAGCGCAAATATGAGAAGCTGCATAAGATGATTCAGGACAAGGTGGTCGTTTCGGCATATGCGGTGACGCGCGGCGGGGTACTTGCGGGCGCGGCAAAATGTGCATTCGGCAACAACCTCGGCGTGAAGCTGTTCTCACAGCACCTTGAAAGGATGACCGAAAAACGCTATGGCGCGATTTTGGTGGAATCCCCATGCATTCACGACGAGGATTTTGAGATCAAGGGTGAAATACGCGAGGAGCCTTTCTTAGAGCTTATGGGCGAGACGATTTCGTTAGAGGATGCGCTGAAAGCATATACGCAGCCTTTGGAAAGCGTTTTTGCGACAAGGACAGAGGATAAGGGCGAGGTCAGGACTCCCCTTTATAAAAAGAAAAATATCGTCGTCAGCCGCTACAAAACGGCGATACCGCGCGTCGTTATTCCGGTATTCCCGGGAACAAACTGTGAATATGACACAGCCAAAGCGCTTGAGACGGCGGGGGCAATTCCGCGCGTGGTGATCATGCGCAACCTAAGCGCGCAGGATATTGATGAAAGTATTCGTGCATTGGAATCGGAGATCGCGCATTCACAGATGATCATGCTTCCCGGCGGATTTTCCGGCGGCGACGAACCGGACGGCAGCGGCAAGTTTATCGCGACTGTGTTCCGCAATCCACGGATCAAGGACGCGACGCACGAGTTGCTTAAAAACAAGGACGGCCTGATTCTCGGTATCTGTAACGGCTTCCAGGCGCTTATCAAGCTGGGGCTGGTGCCGTATGGGGAAATCAGGGATATGACGGACGATGCGCCGACGCTTACGTATAATAACATCGGGCGGCATGTATCGTGCATGGTGCGTACGCGCATTACGAGCGCAAGTTCTCCCTGGCTCATGCTATGCGAACCAGGTGAAATCCATACGGTAGCCGTATCGCACGGTGAGGGACGTTTTGTGGCGACGGAAAAAGAGGTCCGGGAGCTGCTTGCAAACGGACAGGTAGCGACGCAATATGTGAATTTTGAGGGAAAACCGTCTATGGATATTCGGTATAATCCCAACGGCTCCATGTATGCGATCGAGGGTATTATGAGTCCGGACGGACGCATACTTGGAAAGATGGGACATACGGAACGCGCAGGCAAGTATATCGCCAAGAACGTACCGGGCGAATACGACCAAAAGATATTCGAGAGCGGCGTAAAATATTTCAGATAAAAAAACTTAAAAAGCCGGACTCTGGGAAGGGATCCGGCTTTTTAAGTCTTAGCAGTATGTTTTTTGTGCAATCAGCGTATCCATGCAATGTTGATGGGGTACGCCGCTGCTTTCGCAGTCATAAATAGTTTCGCGGCACACATGGAACATCCAGTCCGCGTACCAGGAGAAAAGTTCGCCGGATTTCCAGAGGAATTCCGTTTCCTCCATATCCGGAGCTAGGGCGACAAACGGTTTTTGAACAAAGACATTCAGCGCATGCATGCCGTTCTTTGCAGTATGCTCCTGATAATTGCGCAGCACCTCGGCGCGAATATCCGGAGCGATATAGTCAAACACGCCGTTTGTGGAATAGATAATGTCAAAATCCTGTTCCAACCGGAAATCCTTGAGGTCTGCCACAAAGAAGTCGACATAGACCTGATGCGCATCGGCCAATCGGTTAGCCTTTTCGACGCCCATCGCAGCAATATCAAAGCCAGTCACATGGTAACCGTTTTTGGCAAAGAACACAGCGTCCCGTCCCTCGCCGCAGCCAACATCCAAAAGGCGCAGGGGTTTTACGGGCGGGCACAACTTCAGAACCTCATAACACATCGGGTCCGGCTCGATACCCCAATAGTATTCATCCGACTGGTAGCACTCCTCGTACATTGTAAAGTGCTTTTTATGGTAACCAAGCAAAAAATCGATGTTGGTATCAAGCGCATCGGCCAACTCCGGCAATAAAGTCAGGTCCGGCCGCGCCTGCGCGTTTTCCCATTTGGAAATAGACTGGAAAGAAATATTCAACTTCTTTGCGAGGGCCTCTTGCGTGAGCCCCTTTTGTTTCCTGAGTCTCGCAATGTTTTGCGCAATGCCAGATTTCATTAATACCGCTTTCCTTTCTATTATTGTTATACCATGAACTACTCATAGGAACAATAACCGGATCAGTGAAAAAATATTAAAAATTCAACCATAGGTTGAGCTAGCTTATAGAAAAAAGACCGGAAAAACACTTTCCGGTCCTAGATTTCCAGGTGCGTTCAGGTACGCTTCAGATGTTTTTGCGCGCGGTTGCGACTACGATCCATTCCACGATACTGATGATACCGTAGATCAGCAAACATACGCCGAGCAGAATCCCGACGACGTTTGTCGTGGCGATACCGATCAGGATAATAATACCGAGCACAAGCGCCGCGATTCCCGTGATGGTCGGCACGCGCCACGAGGGCGAACCCGCATGCTTTAGGGTGGATGCGTCCGAAAGGCTCATAATACCCGTAACGATTGCCCAGATGCCAATGATGATGGGCAGAAGAACGTTTGCAACGCCGTCGCGGAAGATGAGCAGCAAAATACCGATAATCAAAACAACGATCGGTACGGCAAAGCTTGAAGCTTCCCCCTTATTGCGCTTGCCAATATTCATAAAAATTGCGATAACACTATATGCAAGCATAACAACGCCGATCAAAATAACGATGCCGACCATTGCTGCCTGCGGCGCGGCCAGTAATATGATGCCGATGACAAGAAGCACGATACTAAGTACGAGCCTGATGGTTTCTTTGGATTTCCATGTATCTGACATAACCATTCCCTCCCTTTGTTTTCCTTTTAGGATACGTTAAAATAATAATACCCCTATTGGTGGGAATAAAACAATAGGATTTTAATATTTTTACATTTTGCCATACTTTTTGGGGATCAGGACGCCGCTTGCGATGGCTGCGGCGGCAGTGATCGCACCGATCACGAGATACGCGGCGTCAAAAGATGCTGTCTGAATGACGCCACCCGCGATCATCGGGCCGATAAAGATGCCGATCGCATAAACGGACTGAAAGATGCCTGTGGCAGTTGAACGCTGGTGAGGCGCAACCGCCTTGATGACGAAGCCGGCGAGGGCTGATGTGAGAGTTCCGTAACCGACGCCGGATATGACCTGCATGATGTAAATAACGGTAAGGTTCATATGATAGAAAACCGGAATACAGGAAAAAGCGCACAAGGAAAACGCGATCACAACAACCTTAATGCCGCCGATTTTCTGGTAAAAGCGCGTACCGACGAAAAGCGAAATGACGCCGGCGGTGAGGAAGTAGACAAGCGTCAGACTGCCGAGTTGTCCGGGATCTGCACCGATATTTTCTGCCGCGACAGACGTAAAATAAGTGGGAACGGCAAAACAAATAAGCTGCGCGAAAATGCAAAGGACGGAAATAATCATCAGGTCCTTATTTTTCAAAAGGGAAAGAAGTTCTTTTAGCGTAGGAGGCGTACGTTTCTCCGGCGCTTTGGACGTTTTAAAAAAGAACATGGTTACAAGGCCGATGATTGCCGAAAGCAGGGCGACATAAAAAGGTGCGCGCAAACCAAAAAACTGGGCGGCCAGTCCGCCAAAAAGCGAAGCGAGCACTTTCCCAAGGTTGCTGGACGCGTTCAAAATTCCCTGGGCTTTTACCTGTTTTGCCTCATCATTGTATTTGGCGTAGGATGCGGAAATAATAACCCACCAGGCTGCCGCCGCGCCCGCTACGCCGCGCGCGAATATAACGGTTTCCACGGTGTTCGCAAAGAGAAACAAAACGGCGGAGACAGTCAGGATGACAAAACCGATGATCAGCAGCAGCTTGTCTTTGCCGCTTTTGTCAGAGACGATCCCCAGAGGAATGCGCAGGAGGATTTGCATGACGCCGTACGCACCGCCGATCACGCCAAGCATTACCGCAGTCGCGCCGAGCGATGTTGCAAAAGCGGGCAGCGTAGGCACATAGGAATACATGCCCATCCACAAAAGGGCAGCGGCGCAATTAATCAGGATGATGTTTCTTTTCATAATTTTTACTCCAAATCCGGATTGTTGAAAGCATCTCCGCAAAAAAGACCGCTTTGCGGTCTTTTTGCATATAAATGGCGTATGAATTACAAATAAATTCAGAATACGGTTACTGTTTCATGCGGCGTACCGGTTTTCTTTTCCAGATAAACAAGCACGTCCTGGACAGTATCGAACAGGCGCAGGTCACGGTCCGGAATCTCAATGCCGAACTCCCGCTCAAAGGACAAAACTGCATCCATCATGCCGAAAGAATCCATCTCCAGGTCTCTCATAAGGTGTTTTTCAGGAGTGATTTCTTCCGGATCCACAGGGGACGCCATTGCCAATAGCTGCTGTACTGCAGCAAGGGTTACTGTAGCCATTTTTATTACACCTCCTTTCCTAGGGCGGTCTTTACCGCTTGGATTGCATAAGCCGAATCCACGTCCTAGCGCACGGTAAAACGCTTGATCGACTTTTTGGTCGTCTTCTCAAATTCCTGATCGCGCACATGGAAATTTTCCACATGCTTATAGATAGGCAGGGTCTTGTTTATGCCGGCAATATCCTTTTCCAGATTCCGCCGGATTTCCTCTTGCGTGTGCTTTGCGGTGTATTCCTCGTTTACGAATATCTCAGCATGCAGCGCGACCTCGCTTTGGCCGCCTTGAAGCGGCGCGAATACCACGACCTCTTTAATATACGGAATACGCATCAGGTATCCCTCGATTTCCTCAGGATATACGTTTTTGCCATTGGAAAGGACGATCAGGTTTTTCTTGCGGCCGGTAATGGACAAAAAACCGCCCTCGTCAACATGGCCAATATCGCCGGTGTTGAACCAGCCGTCCTGCATGACCTCGCGGGTACCTTCTTCGTTTTTGTAATATCCGAGCATAACGTTGTCGCCCCTGACCCAAATCTCGCCGTCGCCGTCCTCGTCCTTGTTGCGGATTTGCACCTCGCAGCAGGAGATGGGAAGACCGACGGAACCGTCCTCATAATACCTGTTGCGGTTGACGGACACCAAAGGGGAACACTCGGTAATTCCGTAGCCCTCTAAAAGAAGAATACCAAATTCGCGCAGAGCGCGCGGCAGGTGTTTTGCAAGCGGCGCGCCGCCGCAAATAATCAGCTTTAAATTCCCGCCGAACGCGGCGTGTATATTTTTAAAATAAAGATTGCGGTTATCAATGCCCCGCGCAAGTTCTGCGTTGCTTTTCTCGATCAGCATGCCGAGCGCTTCCTGCTGGCCTGTCGCGCGGGCGTTCGCCCAGATTTTTCCGTACATCATTTCCACAAAAAGCGGAACGAGGAAAAGCATATCCGGCTTAAAAAGCTGCAGATTTTCAAGAAAATGGCGCAGGCTGTCGTTTAAACAGATCGTCGTACCGTGTTCGATCATCATCGTAATGCCGTGCGTGCTCTCAAAAGAATGATGCACGGGCAGGACGGACATACAGACTTTCCCCAGGTCGAGCAGGCTAAGCCCGCCTTCCGCCGCGCGCAGGATGTTGCTTTGCGTGAGCATGACGCCTTTGCTCTTGCCCGTGGTTCCCGACGTATAAAGTAGGGCGGACATGGCATGGGGATCGATCGGAAGCGTTTCATATCCCATATCCTGCGTGTTTTTGAGAAGTTCCTGCAGATTGTGCGTGCCCGTGTTGCCGTTCATGTCAATATAATAGTGCACGTTACCGATCCCGCCTCGTATATTGGCCACGGTATCCGCGTATTCGTGCGAATAAATCAGGCACGAAGCGCCGCTATCCAAAAGAATATTGGCAATTTCATCGTCCGGCAGTTCTTTATCAATGGGCACAACCACGCCCAGGCCGCACAAAATGGTATAATAGGAGAGCAGCCACTCATAGCTGGTTGGCCCGATTACGGCGATATGCTTTCCTGTGATACCGAGGGAAACAAGCGCGTTGCCCAGCGTATTTAAGTCATGCATCAACCGGTCGTGGCCGATTCCCTCAACATTTCCATCCGGCGTGCGCAGGCGGAAAATATCTTCTCCATGGTAAACTTCTTTCGCATGCTGCAACAATGCACGGAAATCCCGCAGGTGACTGACGTGGTTTAAGGGATAGTTTTCCATATGGTCTACTCCGTATGATTCAAAATAATTCATTTCATTATAGCACTATTCATGAAAAAAACAAAGCCGCAGCTTTACGGCTGCGGCTTTACGGAAAAATTTAACCTTTACATGACGCGTGGAGAAACGGATTTCAACGCTTCTTCATATTTCGTCTTGCACTTTGCAAGATCAAAGGATTCTTCCATATCGTTACGCGCAAGCTGTCCCATATGCTCGCGTGCCGCCTTGTCACGCAGCTCAAGCATACATTCGCAGCAACGGTCGGTATTGCCCGCTTTCACAAGATAACCTGTTACGCCGTTTAAGATATATTCGCTCGCGCCTACCGTATCCGAAGCCACTACAGGCACGCAGCATGCCATGGATTCGATGCCGGTCACGCCGAACGCTTCAGCCGCGCTCATCTGGACGGTTGCGTCCATGCTGCCTATCATCTCCGGCATCTTGGCATTGGGCACATAGCCGACAAACTCGATTTTGTCCGCGATACCGGCGCTTTGCGCCTGCTGTTTTAAGCTGCTTTCCATTGCGCCCGTACCGACGATCTTAAGCGTCGCTTCTCCTGCGGATTTTTGCAGGAATTTAGCAAAGGCTTCAATGACTATATCTACGCCGTTTCCATATTCAAGCGCTTTTAGGGAACCAAAGCAAATCGCATCCTCTTTTCTGCCGCCGTCTTTCTTGGAAAAGACGGTGAGGTCGACCCCGAAAGGAACGACGAAATAATTTTTTTCCTTTTTGAAAAGCTGTTTTAAACGCGTCACCATATTGGGAGCGGCAGCAATGATGGCGTCCGCGTGCTTGAAGCTTTTGGATACAAGGCCTTTTTTACCGAGGTCTACGCTCGCATAGATGTCCGGACCCAAAACCGTGAGCACAGTATTCGGAGCTTTGGCCTTGGCCGCGAGAACGCCGTACGTTGTCGCGCCAAAAGCGTTGACTACGCCAAAACCGCCGGAAGCCAAAACCGATTTTACCTGAGCCGCATTCTTCTTAAACCCGCCCTGCGATGCGGGAACGTCAAGATAAGTAACGCTGACCTTTTCACTTAGCTCGCCGAAATTATCTTTATCTTCGGGCAGGGAGATAACGGCAACGTCGTTATTCTCGGCAAAAGCGTTGGCCCATTTGATCGTATGCGGGGAATTTGCCGCCGCCAGAAATGCAATTTTCATGATTTTTACCTCATTCCAAGATTATTTTAGATTCGCGAGCCTTTGGATCGCTTTTTCTGTGTTTTCTTTTGTATTGAAAGCTGTGAGGCGGAAATACCCCTCGCCTGCGCTACCAAAACCGCTTCCCGGCGTACCAACCACGTTTGCTTCCTTGAGCAGTTTGTCAAAGAACTCCCAGCTGGTCATGCCGTCTGGCGTTTTGAGCCATACATACGGTGAATTGACGCCGCCGTAAGAGGTAATGCCGATCTGCGCCAGCCCGTGCTTGATGATTGCCGCGTTTTCAAGGTAACCTTTGATCGTATCTTCAATTTGATTTTTACCGTCCGCCGTATAAATTGCTGCGGCGCCGCGCTGGACAATGTACGAAACGCCGTTGAACTTCGTTGTGTGCCGGCGCAGCCACATCGCGTTCAGGCTGACCTTTTCGCCGTTCTCATCTTCGCCGTAGAGCTCTTTGGGAACGATGGTGTATGCGCAGCGCGTACCGGTAAACCCTGCCGTTTTGGAGAAACTGCGGAATTCAACGGCGCATGTCTTCGCGCCTTCGATTTCGTAAATGCTGTGCGGCACGTCCTTATCCGTAATGAAACGTTCGTATGCGCCGTCAAACAGGATGAGCGATCCTGTTTTATTGGCCCAGTCGACCCATACTTTAAGCTGGTCTTTGGTAAGAGCCGTTCCCGTCGGATTGTTAGGGGAACAAAGATACATCACGTCCACCCTGCCCTCGGGCAGCGCGGGAACGAAATTATTGTCTGCCGTTGTGGGGATATAGGTAATGTTGCTGAATTTAGATGCCGCCGTATCAAACTCGCCCGAGCGTCCCGCCATGACGTTGGTGTCCACGTAAACGGGGTAAACCGGATCGGTAACGCCGACGCGCGCGTCAGGGGAAAGCAGCTCCTGGAAGTTACCGGTATCACACTTGCTTCCGTCCGACACAAAGATCTCGTCCAGGCCGATGTCGATTCCACGGGACGCGTAATCACCCTGCCGGATCGCCGCCCGCAGGAACTCATAACCCTGCTCCGGACCGTAACCCATAAATGTTTTTGCGTCCGCCATCTCTTGCGTGGCCGCGTCGATCGCCTGTAATACAGCCGGCGCTAAAGGCCGCGTCACGTCGCCGATTCCCAGGCGGATAATATCGGCGTCGGGGTTCTCTTTCGTATATTCGGCTACGCGGTGCGCGATTTCGGAAAACAAATAACTTCCCTGAAGTCGCGCAAAATTCTGGTTAACCTTAAACATATGCTATCTCCTAAAATTAAAATTTCCATACATCTTTAATAATATACTATATATACGAAAAAATCTACAGTGGAATCCCATCAAAGTTTTCACCGCTTAAAACGAGTACGTCGCCTGTTTTCAGTACGGTTGCGCCGTTGGGCACGATATTTCTGCGCTTGCGTTTGATCATTACCACGAGGATTCCTTCAGGAATATTCGCTTCATTGAGCGTACGTCCATTCCACGGGTTCCGTGTATCGAGCGTTACCTCGATAAGGTGCATCTCCGCTTCGTCCTGATAGTCGGTAAAGGTTTTGAATACCGAATTGTCTTTTTCCACCAGCTTAAGCTTTTTGGCGAGAAAGGGCGTCAAAGTTCCCTGCACGGCAACGGAGAAGAGCGCGACAAAAAAGACGATATGGAAAACGTCGTTTTTGATACCCACGCCAAAGGTGAGGGCAAAGATCGCGAACACGATGGAGGCCGCGCCGCGCATACCTACCCACGAAACGAATAGTTTTTCCTTGGTCGGGAACTTAAACCAGCTTAAGATGCCGAACACGGCCGCGGGCCGGGCCACGAAGATGAGAAACAGGGAAATAAGCACGGCGGGCACGATGATCGCCGGTATCTGCGACGGAAAGGACAGCAGGCCGAGCATGAAGAACAGGATCATCTGCATGATCCATGACAGCCCGTCGAAAAAATGCACCAGCGTCCGTTTGTATTTGATCTTGGTGTTTCCGAGCATAATACCCATAATATACACACACAGATAGCCGTTGCCGCCGATCTGCTGGCACAGGGCATAGCCCAGTACAACAATGGCGACGACATAAATCGTATACAGGCCCTCAATCTCAAAATTGATGCGTTTTAGAATAAAGATGGAGAGAAACGCGAGCGCAAAACCAACGCCTGCGCCAAAAATAAGCTGCATAGCGACCATGGACACAATCGAGGTTTCGGCGTTTGTAGACATCATCGTCAGCACGGCGATGGTGAGCATATAGGCGATGGGGTCGTTAGAGCCGCTTTCCACCTCCAGCATGGACGCAAGGCCGCCTTTTAAATTCAGCTTGCGCGACCGCAGGATGGAAAATACGGATGCCGCGTCCGTCGAGGCAACGACCGCGCCGACAAGCATGCCCTCCAAAAGAGTCGTCTTAAGCACGATCCAGCTAAACCAGCCCACCAGCAGGGCCGTTATCACAACGCCCGCCGTAGCCAGCCAAATGGACGGCGCGATGACCGGCTTGGCAGTTTTCCAATTGGTACCGAACCCGCCGTAAAACATGATAAAAATCAGGCAGAACGAGCTCACGGTTTCTACGAGCGAATAATTGTCGAACTGAATACCGGCGATTCCATCCGAACCGAAAAGCATTCCCAGTACCAAAAAAATAAGCAAGGCGGGTATACCGAAGCGGTATAGGAGCTTGCTTGAAAAAACGCACAAAAGGAGAACGATTGCGGCAAGTATCAACATCGGGATCATAGGCTTCTCCTTCCATTAAAAATATTCTACTATATAAATATAACAGTAAAAATGCAAACTTGAAACCACATTTGAGGAAATAAGCGCCAAAATTTGTTTGGGAGAGCACGAAAAATGGTATTGTCATATTTACGAAAGCGCGGCCGTGCACTACAATAAAGGAATGAGAAGAAGAGGAAACGTATGAAAAAAAGACGGACAAAAATTGTTATACTGATCGTGGTTGCGGCAGTGATAGGCACGATACTTATTTATTTGTGCACGGGGAACTATGCCGCGTCCATCGAAGCGAAACAGGCAATGCAGACGGGAAACGGCGTTTCTGTAACGGAGGATACAAAAACGATTGCCTTTATGCCGGATACTCCTCCGAAAAACGGTTTTGTTTTTTATCCGGGCGGCAAGGTGGACGCCGATGCATACGCGATGTTTGCCCGCGACATTGCAGAACAGGGCGTGCTTTGCGTGATTGTCAAAATGCCGTTTGACCTCGCGGTATTTAACGTAAACGGCGCGAAAGACGTGCTCGACGCTTATCCGGATATTGAGAACTGGACGGTCGGCGGACATTCGCTGGGCGGAGTGATGGCGGCGGAATATGCGAAGAATGACGATAGGGTTAAGGACATCGTGTTTTTAGCGTCGTATCCCAATTCAGACCTTTCCAAAAGCGGCAAGAGGGCGCTTGATATTACAGCCGGAAACGATCAGGTGCTTGCCTGGGACAAATACGCGGCGGCGGAACCAAAATTTCCGGCGGATACCGTTTCTTACCGGATAGAAAGCGGCAACCATTCGGGATTTGGCAGTTACGGATACCAGAGCGGCGACGGGCAGGCGTCGATCAGCCCTGCGCAGCAGCAGAAAGAAGCGGCCGAGCAGATTATAAAATGGATAAGCGACAGATAAGGAAAGAGACAGGGAAGAGATGAAGTACGATTTTACGACATGCGTTTTGCGGGATAACGGTCATTCCGTAAAGTGGGAAGAAATGAAGCAAAAGAATCCGGACGTGCAAAAGGGGATTGTTCCCCTGTCGGTGGCGGATATGGAATTTGTGACCGCGCCGGAAATCGTCCATGGACTTAAGGAGTATATCGGCAAGGAAACGCTCGGCTATACGCAGGCGACGGACGCATATTTTGACGCGGTTATGCTTTGGATGAGAAAGAGGCACGGCTGGGATGTCCAAAAAGAATGGATCGTTCCCGCGCCAGGAGTGGTCGCGTCGCTGGGGATCGCGGTGAGCGCGCTCACGAATCCGGGCGACGGGGTAATCATCATGACCCCTGTATATTATCCGTTTTACATGGTGGTGAAGCATACAGGCCGCAGTTTGCAGGAAAATGCGCTCAGGGAAACGGACGGGGGATATGAGATCGATTTTGACGATCTGGAAAAAAAGCTGGCCGATCCGGACAACAAGATGCTCATTTTGTGCAGCCCGCATAACCCCGTAGGACGCGTGTGGAAAAAAGAAGAGCTCTTGCGCGTGGGCGAGCTGTGCGAAAAGTACGGCGCGGTGGTGGTGGCGGACGAAATACATCACGACCTGATCATGCCCGGCTACCGGCATACCGTGTTTACGCAAGTTAAGAAATCATTCGCCGATTTTTCCGTGACCTGCACCGCACCCAGCAAGACGTTTAACTTGGCGGGCATGCAGACTTCCAATATTATCATCAAAAACAAAGGGATGCGCGAAAAATTTGAAAAGACCAAGCTGGCGACAGGCATATTCGAACTCAACGCCCTCGGTTACGAAGCGTGCCGTATCGCATATACGCAGTGCGGGGCGTGGCTTGACGAACTGATCCATGTGATCGACGAAAACCGGCGCTTAGTAGAAGCGTTTTTAAAGGAGCGTTTGCCGAAGATCAGGATTACACGGCTGGAGGGCACGTATCTGCAATGGCTTGATCTGCGGCGATACGAAATTCCACATTTCGAGCTGGAGCGCCTGATGGTGCAGGATGCGCAGCTGTTTTTCGATGAAGGCTATATTTTCGGCCAGGCGGGACAGGGCTTTGAGCGTCTTAACCTCGCGTGCCCTAAAAGCGTGATTGAAGCCGCGCTCAAAAGGCTGGAGAGGGCGTTAATGCCGTTTACACGACGACAAGCCCCATAAGCTTTGCAAGCTCGGCCGCCTGCGCGGCAGTTACGGTCATGCCGGAAAGGTCCTCGGGCGTTACCGTAATACCGGCAATATCGCACGTCGTCATATCGATCTTTTTCAGGGGTGTTTTAAAAAATACCGCGCGCAGAAAAACGGATGCGTCAAAAACGAGGTCCTTAAAACGACATTCGCCGAATTCGGCATTGGAGAAATCGCATCTTAAAAAACTGTTGTTTTGCAGTTTGGCAGATGTAAAGTTGGTATAACCGAAATTACAGTCGGCAGCGAAAAAATTCTTGAAAAAAGCGCGCAAGCAATTCATGCCCACTCCTTTAGAAGAAACCATTTCGCAGCGGTTAAAGTAGACGTTTTCCAGATTACTGTTGGAAAAGTCGCACAAAGAGAAACGCACGTCGACAAACTCTGTTTTGCGGAAATCACAGTCGATGAATTTGCAGTTTTCAAAGACCGTATTCCGAAAACATTGCCGCGAGAGGTCGACTTCCTGAAAAGAGGTATTGCCGATTTGTTTATGTTCGACGTCGCGCTCCTTGAGGCGGGCCTCGTCCAAATAATCCTCGGTCAATACGAGCTTTTGTAGGGGTTCCGGAAATTCGGGCTTCAAAATTTTCATCTGCTTGTCTCCAATCATCGCCTTTTTTTTCATTATAACACGGGAAATGTTCATTTAATGTTAACAGTAAGCCGCCTTTAAAATGAAATTTTACTGTGATACAATAAAAGCAGCGTTCTCAAGAGGGGAAAACGGGTCATTTATGAAAAAGTTATCAATTATCATACCGGTTTATTATAATGAACAAAATCTCCGGCCGCTTTATAACGACCTTAAGGAAAAGGCGCTGTCATCGCTTCCGTGCGATTATGAAATCATTTTTGTAGACGACGGTTCAAAGGACAATTCGTTTGCGGTAATGCAGGAGTTAAAACGGGCCGACGAAAAAATCAAAACGGTGAAGCTTGCGAGGAATTTCGGAGAGCATGCGGCGCTGCTGGCCGGCCTTTCCGTATGCAGCGGAGATTGCGCGGTGCGCAAAGCCGCGGATCTGCAGGAACCGTCGGAAATGATCGTTGAGATGTTTGAAAAATACGAAGAGGGAAATAAGGTCGTGCTGGCCGTTCGCGCGGACCGCGAAGATCCTGCCGGACAAAAGACGCTTTCTTCCCTTTATACCAATACAGTGCGCAGGTTTGCGCTCAAAAACATGCCTGAGGGCGGATTGGATTCTTTTTTGATCGACCGCCAGATCATTGACCTGATCGTAAATATGAACGAAAATAATGCGCCTGTCACAGAGCTTATATTGTGGAGCGGCTTTTCGTCGGCCAACGTCTATTATGTACGCAAAAAACGCGAAATCGGAAAATCTGGCTGGACATTTTCCAAAAAAGTCAAGATGACAATGGATTCTCTGCTGGGGTTTTCCTATTTTCCGATTCGCTGTATCCTTGCCGTGGGCGGAGTTAGCTTTGCCGCGGCGGCGGTATGGGGCGTGGTGCTTGCGGTGCTCGCGCTCATGGGCAATGTAGTGCAGCCGCATATTGTGCTTGCTTTCCTGCTTGTGCTCGTTCTGGGGATTGTGATGACCGCCATGGGTATCCTTGGCGAATATTTATGGCGCACGTTTGACGCGGCACGAAAACGTCCGGTATTCATCATCGACGAGACGGACGTTGCGGATAAAGAATAATTTGGGAGCTTATTTTGCATATAGAATTTGGAAGCGATATTGATACGCGGGCGAATCGGGAGATTATGCGGGAAACAGGCGAAAACCGTCTTTGGGACGGTGCCTGTTTGTTTCGTTCGGGGAGGGACGCGCTGCGTATGCTGGCAAAAAAGCTTTCGCCTGTGCATACAAGGGTTTTTGTTCCCGCGCTTAGCTGTATGTCTATGATCTATCCGTTTGAACAAAACGGGATCAAGGCCGTTTATTATCCGCTAACACGGAATTTTACAGCGGATTATGGTTTTTTGGATGGCCGCCTTACAGACGGAGACATCGTTTTGTATATGGACTATTTCGGAATCGCAACGGAACGAAGCCATGAGGACAGAAAGAATTATTTTACGGATAAAAAACGGCAGCTGCGTAATCTGGTCACGATAGACGACCGTACACACAGCTTGCGACAAGCGATGGACGCGGGCTTTTCGGCAGATTATATGCTGTTCAGCGTACGTAAATGGGCGTCGCTTCCGGACGGCGGCGCGCTTTTAGGGAAAAAACCGCTTGTTCCGGTCTTTGACGCATACGACGGCGTATACAGGGATACCAAAAAACGGGCGATGGACCTTAAAAGCGATTATCTCAGAAGCGGAAAGGAAAGAACGAAGCGGGAATTTATCCGTTTGTTTCAGGAAGCGGAAGAGGGCCTGGGCACGGACAACCGGATGATCGGCATGAGCGAAGAATCCGTGCGGCTGCTTAAGAAAATCGATTGGGGAAAGGTGGAAACGCGGCGGAAAAGTAATGCGGAAATTCTGTTTGAAATGCTGCGGGAGTATGCATTGCTGCCGGAGGTAAAGGAAGGGCCTTTGTTTTTTCCGGTGACCGTAAGAAACCAGAAAACGGCGCAGCAGTATCTTGCGCAAAACGGTATCTATTGTCCGGTCATCTGGCCGCAAAAGGAAATCGCGCGGGATATGTGCGCCTTTTGCGGGAACATTGCGGCGCATATGCTGGCAGTGCCCTGCGACCAGAGGTATTGCGCGCAGGAAATGGAATATATCGGCGGTCAGGTTCTTATCGCCGCGCGTCTTTAGCGGACGAGCCGGTACGGCCGGTTAAAAATGCCGCCGTCAAGGTCATTCAGGTGGGTATAGCCCATGGCGGAAAGCTTATAGTATAAAGCCGCGCGCGGTTTTTGCAAGTTTGATCTGTTTAAAATGGAAAAAAATGGTTTATAAATGGATAGGTAAAAAGTAAAGGAGTGTGATGAACATGAAAGATAAAAAAGTCTCGAAAGTCATCACAGACAAGGAGTTTAATCGGCTGATAGCCAGCAAAAATGTCCAAAAAGCTGTGATGGTAAAAGACAACAAAGTTTTCAAGTACGGATATGACCGCTGATGAAACGATAAAACTTCCCCGCAGATAAGGCGGGGATTTTTTATTTACTGGGGATAAATCACTGGAAAGCGCCAGCGATCCATCCCGCTACATTTCCCGCGAATGAAACAAAGGAAATGATACGGACAGCGCAGATCGCAAGTACGATGATACTGATGATAAGCGCTGCATTTTCCACGTTGGATTTTCGTTTTTTACGCGAAAGAAGTGCAAACACAAGCCCGACAACGCCGATCCCGATTCCTACATACGGCCCAATAAGCAGGCTCAGCGGGAATCCAAGGACAAAACTTGCAATCAGTGCAAATATACTTACAATAATCGATACAACAGCCATAAAAAATTCCTTTCATTCAGTGTTCTGCCCGACTCAGGCGATCGACGGCTTCCTCCTCGTCTCTGGCAAAGAAAATGTCCTTTCCATTGTTGCTTTCGTATATAAAGTCCTGAAGCGGCTTACTCGCATAGACGGAAAAATCCCCATATACTGCAAACTTAACATGGTAATTGATAAATTTTTGGAGGATCTCCCCCGCAATGCCTGTGCTCAAGCGGAAAAAGTCCTCGTGTATCACATGTTTCGCAAGGGCGATACGTTCGCAGCCTGTCTCATATTTGACGGTACAAACAAGGTCAAGCGCCGAACGGGTATCATGAACCAGAACATCCATACTTTGTATAACGGCGATTTCCATGCCGTTTTTTTGTACGGTTTTTATTTCCATAATAGTATCCATTATAACAGGAAAGGAACGCTTTGCAAATGTGCTATGCGGAAAAGATACGGGCGGCCATAGGGAAAGCAATGCAAACGAAATGAATATTCTTAACACAATTTGACCTGCACAGGTGATATAATAAAAGAAAACCAATCCGGAGATCGATTTTGGCAGAAATATTTGAGCAACTGAATGACAAACAAAAGGAAGCAGTACAGACGACAGAGGGCTATGTGCGCGTCATTGCGGGCGCAGGCAGCGGTAAAACGCGAACGCTTGTTTCGCGTTACGTTTATTTGGTGGAAGAGCTGGGCGTCTCACCCGGCAGGATTATGTCCATTACTTTCACAAACAAGGCGGCCGGCGAGATGAAAAGCCGTATCCGCAGAATGCTTGGGGATGTGGATACGGGCTTCATCAGTACTTTCCACGGCTTTTGCCTGCAGGTATTAAAAGAGGACATCCATCGGCTGAATTATCCGCAGTCCTTTTCGATCATGGACGAAACAGACCAGAAGAGCCTGCTGGAAGAGATCTACCGCGAGCTCGGCCTTAGTCTGCGCGACTATACCTTTCGCGACATGCTTAAGGTGATCGATGTGTTCAAAGCGCCCTATGACTATGTCGGGCAGGTAACGGAGCCGGACGAACAAAAGGCAGTCAAATATTTTTCCGGCTTTACACGGGATATGAAAGACCGGATACTGGGCAAATATGTTCAGAAGCAGCGCCGTAATTTTATGCTTGATTTTGACGACATTATTAATTATGTGCTGTATTTGTTTACGAATTATGAAGATGTCCTGCAAAAATGGCAACAGAGACTGCAATATATCCAGGTGGACGAATTTCAGGATGTGGATGGAAAACAGGCAAGCCTTGTTTATATGCTTTCGGGTAGATATGGGAATTTATTCGTGGTCGGGGATCCGGACCAGACGATCTATTCCTGGCGCGGCGCAGACGTGCATATTATCCTCGGTTTCGACAAAGAATTTCCACAGGCAAAGACGATCTATCTCAATACGAATTACCGCTCTACCCCGCAGATTCTGGGCGTGAGCAACGACCTGATTTCCAAAAATACGGTGCGCCTGCCAAATGTACTGTCCGCTATGCGCGGGGATGGGGCTAAGGTGTATTATAAGCACACGACATCCACGGCGGGAGAAGCGGACTATGTCGCGCGCACCATCCGTTTTTTGATGGATAGCGGCGTAAAGCCCTATCATATCGCGGTGCTTTACCGCGCGCATTATGTATCCCGCAGTTTAGAAGAAGCGTTTGTTCGGGAAGATATTCCTTATTCTCTTTTTAACGGCGTGGAATTTTACAACCGCAGGGAAATTAAGGACGTCCTTTGTTACCTGCGCATGCCGCTTGCTTTCGACGATATTTCTTTTTTGCGCACGATCAATACGCCTCGCCGCGAGATCGGCCGAACGCGTCTTAATTTTCTCAGCGAATATGCGCAGAGCAATAACGTAAAGCTTTATGACGCGCTCAAGGATAACCTGACGCACGAAAAGTTAAGGAATACAAAGGCCCGGCGCTATGTGGAAGTGATCGAGCATTACGCAGAGCTTGCGGACCGCATGAGCGTTTCGGACTTTACGGACGGTATCCTGCGCGAATCCGGCTATGAAGAAATGCTGATGAAAAACGCTGATCAAAACCGTATTGACAATATCAGCGAACTAAAAAATTCGATCCAGCAGTATGAGTCGACGGCGGGCGAAAAAGTATCGCTGGGCGATTACCTCAGCAAAATTGCATTGTTCACCAATCTGGATGTGACGGAAAAACGGGAGTCCGTTAAATTGATGACTGTCCATACGGCAAAGGGACTGGAATATCCGTATGTATTTGTGGTCAGCCTCAACGAAGGGGTTTTCCCATCCAGCAAGGTACGCAGCAGGCAGGAAATGGAAGAGGAACGCCGACTGTGTTATGTGGCCTTTACCCGCGCCAAAGACAGCCTTTTTATCGTGGATGCCGAAGGGCGCAACAACGACAGCAGTTACCGTTACCCATCGCGGTTTATCTTTAATGTGGACTTTGATAAGCTTGAAGTCGACGGGATACCGGATGAAGATTTTCTGAATCAGGCCAAAGCCTATATCGGACATCTGGAAAAGAGGCTTCATAGTCCGGCGGCCGCGTTTAAGCCAGGAGACCGTGTGACGCATCCGATTTTTGGCAACGGAGTCGTCGTGCGGGAAACGGACAAAAGCTATGAGATCGAGTTTGAGACGATAAGCGGACATCGGGATATTGACAAACAGTATGGTAAGCTGCAAAAGCTGTAAAGAGTATTTCCCACGGCTGGGCGGCTGGGTACTGCACAAAATCGTGCTAAACTTAATCTTAATACAATCCCCTTATTCCTTGCGAAAAGGGGAGAACTCAGGCATAAAAGCAAGACAGATTAAAAACTTTTAGGAACAAGCGCAAGTTTATTGATTGATTCGTGTGCCCTGACTAATGCATCATAGACTGTAATCACATCTTCAAAATCCCAGGTGCGTAATGACTGTTCATCAATGACTCCCTTGCTTTCGGCTTTTACCTTTTCAAGCTGTTTTTCGTCTGCAACCGCGACAACCGCCTGGACAGCCGCATTGCCTTGGGCTTTTTTCAGGTTTAAAATTAAACTGTCGATGGAGCCTTTTGATTGAACCTCAAATACATAGATCGCTTTGCCCATGTTGCCAATGGTTGCTTCCCAAACGGCATCCACTTTTGCACCGGAAGCAACAGAGACTTCCGCGCGGCTGTCAAAGCCGAGAAAGCGTCCGATTTCGACAATATACCCTTTTATTTCATCATGGATTGACTTTGTTTCTTTAGCCGACATAATGAGCGATTCTTGTTTTCTTTCGCTCATGGGAGATATGTTCTTTTCGGCCAAAGGTAAAATTTCATCCCATAAAAAATAATCTACAATAAGAAGATCTGAATCTGAAAGTTGATTTTCTTTTAGTCTATTTGAAATTTCTTTAGCAAGATTACACACTTCAACATATTTGGAGCCGGTATACTGATAATTGTATTTTGGCATTCCGCAAATTTCAAGATAATTAAAGCATAGAATAGTAGTTTTATTGAAAATGGCATATTCATGGGGATTAATATAAGTTAAAAGCTCGCTAATAGTCGCAGGTCCCAAGCCTTTTACATTTTTCAAAAAATTATTCCAACGAAATTCAATAGGAGCTGTTCCGAACAAAAGCGAGGCCAAATGCTTTTTTATATTTTTAAATCCATTATCTTCGATTAATTTATCTACAATATATTTTTTATTGCCCCAAATGAGCATAGACCATAGTTTGCCAATATACTCATAAAATATCTCCTCGGACATGGACAGAAGCTTATTTTCAGTAAAAGATTGGTAAAATTCCCGACGTTTTTTTCTTTCATTTAAATTATCAAAATAAAATGTTGGATTTTCTTTTTGCTTTTCAATATAGTTTTGTATTGCGTTTTGCAATTTATTTTTATTCATTCTTTTTTACCTTAATAGTATAGTATATTTTATATGATTTAATTATATCACTTCCTTGACATAACGCCTAATATTTTCTGTTTGCAAAAACCAAATCGATATTCTTTGTATATTTGGATTATAATATCCTCTTGCTTCTGATAGGATAGCTTATGATATAATGTGGAAGACAAAAAAGCAAAATCTGTTTGGACGGTAAGGGCAAGCGCAAAAGAGTGAGGGCGGTATTATTGTGGGGCTAGATACGAAAAGCAATCGGGATTCCGGCAAAAAGGACGTACTCAAAAAAGCGTTTTATGCGGCATTCCCCAAAACGATCCCCATTCTTGCGGGATTTCTATTTTTGGGAATTGCATATGGAATTTATATGAATGTATCGGGTTTCAGCCCGATTTATCCGGTCATTATGAGCGCGACGATCTTTGCGGGTTCGGTCGAGTTTGTGGCGGTCGGCCTTTTGCTGGGAGCGTTCGACCCGCTGCGGGCGCTGCTGCTGACACTGATGATCAATGCGCGGCATCTTTTTTATGGTATCTCCATGCTCGACAAATATAAAGGAACAGGCCGCAAGAAAGCATACCTGATCTTTGGCATGTGCGACGAATCATTTTCGATCAATTACACTGCCGATATTCCGATCGGCGTGGATAAGGGCTGGTTTATGTTTTTTGTGACGCTGCTGAACCAGATTTATTGGGTATTGGGCGCTACGTTAGGCGGCGTATTCGGATCGTTGATCCTGTTCGATACGACGGGGCTTGAATTTGTTATGACGGCCCTTTTCGTCGTGATCTTCTTGGAACAATGGTTAAAAGAAAAGAAGCATTACAGCTCGCTGATCGGTCTGGGTCTATCGCTTGCGTGCCTGCTGGTATTCGGGGGAAGCAACTTTATTATCCCCTCGATGATCACTATTTTTGCAGTGATCACACTTTTCAGGAAACCGCTTGAGAAAGCAGGTGCGTTCGTATGACCGTTGCGCAGCAGGCGATTACGATCGGAATGGTGGTTCTGGGAACGCTGATCACCCGTTTTCTGCCCTTTTTGGTATTCCCCGCGGACAAACCGACACCAAAGTTTATACAGTATCTTGGCAAGGTGCTTCCGGCGGCCGTGCTCGGTCTATTGGTTATTTACTGCCTAAGGGATGTCAGTATTTTTACCGGAAATCGTGGGATTCCGGAAGCAATTTGTATTGCCGTGGTGGCGGCACTCCATGTATGGAAACGGCAAATGCTGCTGTCCATTGCGGCAGGAACGATTCTGTATATGATTTTAATACAGGTTGTCTTTGTTTAAAACGATTGCATAATATATTCACTCGAATTAAAATGTTTTACCCAGAAAAGCGCGTGTTGTTCCAACATGAAATTTAGTTAAGGTCGATAAGCTTTGCGGTCACACCTTCCACGGCGCTGAAGTCGGCGATCATTTTGCCGATAGTCTCTTTGTCGCCGCAGGCCTGCAACATGATGACTCCGTCGTCTGCGCAATAGTTGTCGCTTGTTTCATGCATGCCCACACGCATTTTAATATTGCAGCCATGCGCGGTAAGCGCCTTCTGAAGCTTTGCCGCATTGGCGGTACGGTGATTGAGTCTGATTCCGATGATATAATAACAAGACATAAATCGATCTCCTTTCGTATATATGGGTTACACTTCACGCCTAACGATTCAAAAACCGCTGTCAAACATCACTCTCAGCCATTCTCTTTTTGAGGATGACTATGATAACAATTATAATCGCAACCGCCGCTCCTGACAACAGTAATTCACAAAAGAAAAGAGCCGCTCATCTGTCGACAAGCGGCTCTTCTGGTACCCCCGACCGGAATCGAACCGATAACTAGCCCTTAGGAGGGGCTTGTTATATCCGTTTAACTACGGAGGCGAACGTTCGACCGCCCCGTTGGGCAATGAACATTACGCAGTTTATTCTAATATAAATACACGCGTTTTGCAATTATTTTGTTTGATTTGATAAAAAAATGTTGACATTAAGGTTAGCTGCATTTATCATAAATAACATAAATGCGAAAGAAGTAAGAGAAATGAATCATAAACAATCTTACAATTTCATCGTCGTCCTTATTAACCTTATTAGCCTCGTCATTATTAACGGAGCGAATAAGGCTTATTGCGGTTGTGCCGGAGGGCATGAGTAAGGACTGAGTTAAGAAGTAATTCAAGGCCTGCGCAAATAAGCGCAGGCCTTTTTTATTAGGTAAACGCGGCGAGGAGAAGCCGTAAGATAATTAAGAACGTTGGAGGACAATGAAGTGAAGCTCAGTGGCGCACAGATCGTAATGGAATGTTTAAAAGAACAGCAGGTGGATACGGTTTTCGGATTTCCGGGCGGGACCGTCATACCGATTTATGATGCGCTTTATCATTATCCGGAGATCAATCATGTTCTGACTTGCCATGAACAGCACGCTGCGCATGCAGCAGACGGATACGCACGCGCGACGGGGAAACCAGGCGTGGTAATTGCGACGAGCGGCCCGGGAGCAACCAACCTGGTGACAGGTATTGCGACAGCGTATATGGATTCCGTTCCCCTGGTTGCGATCACGGGCAACGTGGAACAAAAAAATCTCGGGAAAGACAGCTTCCAGGAAATTGACATTACGGGCGTGACGATTCCAATTACCAAGCACAATGTAATCGTGCAAAAGATAGAGGACCTGGCAAAAACGATCCGCGAGGCGTTCTTTATCGCGCAAAGCGGTCGGCCGGGGCCGGTGCTGGTGGATATTACCAAAGACGTAACGGTAGAGTCGTGTGAATATACGCCTGAAAAGCCAAAAGCGATCGTGCGCCCCAACCGTTTCAGCGCGGCGGACATCGCCGCCGCCGCCCAGGCGTTAAACGATAGCAAAAAGCCGTTTATCATGGCGGGAGGCGGCGTGATCGCATCGCAGGCGGAGCAGAGCCTGCGTAAATTGGCGAAAAAACTGAATGCGCCTGTTACGATGACGCTGATGGGCTTAGGGGCATATCCGGCAGACTGTGAGCAATATACCGGAATGATCGGCATGCATGGCACGAAAGCATCGGCGCTGTGCACGACACACTGCGATTTGCTGATCACAATCGGCGCGCGTTTTTCCGAACGTGTGACCTCCGACCGTATGAAATTTGCAAAGCAGGCAAAGGTGCTGCATATCGATATCGATCCGGCGGAGATCAACAAGAACATCACGGCGGATTATGAAGTAATGGGCGACGCGAAAGCGGTTTTGGACGCGTTGCTGCCCAAGGTAAAACAAAAAACTGACAAAACATGGCTTGAGCAGGCGCAGGCATGGAAAACCAAATATCCGCTGGATCGGGCGACAAAAAACGCAAGGTTCCCCAAGAAAGTGATCCAGGCGATGCAGGAAGCGGCGCCGGAAGGCACTATCTTTACGACGGAAGTAGGCCAGCACCAGATGTGGTCGGCACAGTTTTTGAAGATCGAGCAGCCGCGGCAATTTATCACATCCGGCGGCCTCGGGACAATGGGCTTTGGCATGGGTGCGGCGATGGGCGCGGCGATAGGCACGGGGAGACAGGTCGTGAACATCGCCGGTGACGGCAGCTTCCATATGAATTTGCAGGAGATCGTAACCGCGGTAAAACATCAACTTCCAATCATGGTATTGGTGATGAACAACAACGTGCTGGGTATGGTGCGTCAATGGCAGAAAATCATGTTCGACGGGCGTTATTCACAGACCACGCTGAACCGCCCGACCGATTATGTGAAGCTGGCGGAAGCGTTCGGCGCCTATGGCGTGGACATCACGAATGAAAAGGACATGGTTGGCGCCTTTAAAAAAGCGTTCGCGCACAAGGGGCCGGTGATCGTGCAGTGCGACATCAGCGAGGATGAAAATGTGCTGCCTATGGTGCCGGGCGGCAAGACGTTTGACAATATCATCCTGGACTGGGAAAAATAATGGTGCGCATGGATAGGGGACGTTATATAATGAAAGGAAACAGAAGTAAAGGAGAACTCTCATGATAAGAAGATATGTACTTTCCGTCCTGGTACAAAATACATCGGGCGTCCTGTCAAAGGTCACAGGGCTTTTCTCCCGCAGGGGATACAATATCCGTTCCCTTTCCGTAGGGGAAACACATGACCCAAAGGTCTCGCGTATTACCATTGAGATGGTGGGGGACGAGGCGGTGCTTGAGCAGATACAAAAACAACTTGACAAGTTGGTGGACGTGATCACGATCAAGGGGCTGAGATCCAGCACTTCGGTTTACAAGGAATTGATCTTAGTTAAGGTAAAAGCGCCGGATAAAAAACGGGCGAACATCATTGAGCTGTGCGATATATTCCGCACCAAGATCGTGGATATTTCAAAAGATACCATGATCATCGAGCTTACGGGATCGCCGGAAAAGAACAAAGCGCTGATGGACCTTTTGGCGGAGTATGGCATTATTGAAATGGCACGTACGGGCATCACGGCTCTGGAGCGCGGGGAAAGTTCGCTGCATGACGCATGAAATCCTAGAGCACCGCAGGTGCGCTATAAGATATTATAATAATTTATTGGAGGCAAGACAAAAATGAACATGAAAATGTATTATGACAGGGACTGCAATCTCTCGCTTTTGAAAGGCAAAACCGTTGCCATTATCGGTTACGGCAGCCAGGGACACGCGCACGCGCAGAACTTAAAAGAAAGCGGCGTCCAGGTGGTAGTGGGTCTTTACGAGGGAAGCAAGTCCTGGAAATCGGCGGAGGAAGCCGGACTCAAAGTCATGACCAGTGAAGAGGCCGCAAAGGCTGCCGACATCGTAATGATCCTTGTGCCGGACGAAAAACAGGGTAAGATTTATGAAGGCATCGCGCCTTATATGACGGAAGGGAAATCCCTTGTTTTCGCGCATGGATTCAACATCCACTTCGGACAGATCGTTCCGCCCAAGGATGTGGACGTTTGGATGGTTGCCCCCAAAGGCCCGGGCCATACGGTAAGAAGTCAGTTCCAGGAAGGCAAAGGGGTTCCGTGCCTAATCGCGATTCATCAGGATGCGACGGGCAAAGCGCGCGATCTGGCGCTCGCATATGCGAGCGGGATTGGCGGAGGGCGCGCGGGTATTTTTGAAACGACGTTCCGCGAAGAAACGGAAACAGACCTCTTCGGCGAGCAGGCGGTACTGTGCGGCGGCGTTTCCGAGCTGATCAAGGCGGGGTTTGATACGCTGGTAGAAGCTGGCTACGCGCCGGAAATGGCATACTTTGAGTGCTGCCATGAAATGAAGCTGATCGTTGACCTGATTTTCGAAGGCGGACTTTCGCGGATGCGCTATTCCATTTCGGACACGGCGGAATACGGCGATTATGTAACAGGTAAGCGTATCATCACCGAGGATACGAGAAAAGAGATGAAAAATGTTCTTTCCGAGATCCAGGACGGTACGTTCGCGCGCGACTGGATGCTTGAAAACCAGGTAAAGCGTCCGCACTTCATCGCTATGAGGAACATCGGAAAACAGTCGCAGCTTGAGAAAACGGGTGAAGAGCTGCGCGGAAAAATGAGTTGGCATAAGAACAAATAAAAGAGGAATTTTATGAACAGCGATAACATTAAAACAGGCGCACAGCGCGCGCCGCACCGCTCTTTGCTGTATGCGCTGGGGCTGACAAAAGAAGAACTGGAGCGCCCCATCATTGCGGTGGTAAACGCGCAAAGCGAGGTCATCCCCGGCCATGTGCATCTTGACACAGTCGCGCAGGCGGTTAAAGACGGTATACGTATGGCGGGCGGTACGCCCATCGAGGTACCGGCTATCGGCGTATGCGACGGGATCGCGATGAACCATATGGGAATGCACTATTCGCTGCCCTCGCGCGAGCTCATTGCGGACAGCGTGGAGACGCTGCTCATTGCGCATGCCTTTGATGGTGCGGTAATGGTCCCCAACTGCGATAAAATCGTACCGGGCATGCTGATGGCGGCGGCACGGGTCAATATTCCTACAATCTTTTGTTCGGGCGGTCCCATGCTGGCGGGGCGGTTCCATGAGGAAAAGACGAGCCTTTCCAGCATGTTTGAGGCTGTAGGCCGGCACGCAAGCGGGGCGCTCTCGGATGAGGAGCTGGAAATGTTCGAGCAAAAAGCATGTCCCGGCTGCGGGAGCTGCTCGGGCATGTATACCGCGAACTCCATGAACTGCCTTTCGGAAGTGCTGGGCATGGCGCTGCCCGGCAACGGGACGATTCCGGCGGTGATGGCGGCGAGAACCGCGCTCGCAAAGCACGCGGGCATGCAGATCATGAAGCTGACAGAACAAAACCTGTGTCCGCGCGACATCATGACAAACGATGCGTTTGTAAACGCGGTCACAGTGGATATGGCCCTGGGATGCAGCACGAACAGTATGCTGCACCTGCCGGCAATCGCACACGAATGCGGCATTAAAATCGACCTACACCAAGTCAACGGGATTAGTGAAAAGACGCCTAACTTGTGCCATTTGGCGCCGGCGGGGCGCCATTACATCGAAGAACTGAACGAATGCGGCGGCGTTACGGCCGTGATGGCGGAGCTCAGTAAAAAAGACCTGATACGCGACAACAAAACGGTAGACGGAACCATAAAGGAACGTATCAAAAACGTTGGGATCAAAGGCGATGTGATTCGTCCGATAGACGATCCGTATTCCCAAACGGGCGGAATTGCCATACTGTATGGAAATATAGCGCCAAACGGTTGTGTAGTCAAGCGGTCGGCGGTTGCTCCGGAGATGCTGAAATCTACATGCAGGGCTCGGGTGTTCGACTGCGAAGAGGGCGCGAATGCGGCGATTCTCGGAGGACAGATCGAAAAGGGCGACGTAGTCGTGATCCGCTACGAGGGCCCCAAAGGAGGACCGGGTATGCGCGAGATGCTCGCCCCCACCTCCAATCTGGCGGGGATGGGCCTTGATAAAGATGTCGCGCTTTTAACGGACGGACGGTTTTCCGGTGCGTCGCGCGGCGCGGCGATTGGGCACGTTTCTCCCGAGGCTGCGGCAGGCGGGCCCATTGCCTGCGTGCAGGATGGAGATATTATAGAGATCGATATAAGCGCATACTCCATCAAATTGAAAGTCAGCGATGACGAGCTCCAAAAACGACTTACGAACTCGCGGCCAAAGCCCCCGAAAGTCAGGACGGGCTGGCTCGCGAGATATGCAAGAATGGTGCAGAGCGCCGATACAGGCGCGATTCTGGAATAGTATGAAATCGTAAGCCGAAAGGAATTTATAGTTATGAAAACCATTAAAATATTTGATACGACGCTGCGTGACGGGGAACAATCCCCGGGATGTAGCATGAACCTGTCGGAAAAGATCGAGATCGCAAAGCAACTGGAGATGCTGAAAGTGGACATCATCGAAGCAGGCTTTGCCGTATCGTCCCCCGGCGATTTTGAAAGCGTTGCAACCGTCGCTAAGACGATCAAGAACTGCACGGTCGCGTCTCTTTCGCGAAGCGTAAAAAAAGACATCGACGCTTCCTATGAGGCGCTGAAAGAAGCGGTCGCGCCCCGTATCCATATCTTCCTGGCAACCTCGCCGCTGCATATGCAATATAAGCTGAAGATGAGCGAAGAACAGGTTCTCACGCACATCAAAGAAGCCGTATCTTATGCGCGCACGCTTGTGAGCGATGTGGAATTTTCCGCAGAGGATGCTTCACGGAGCGACAAGGCGTTTTTGGCGACATGCGTCCAAACGGCGATCGACGCGGGCGCAAAGACCATCAACCTGCCGGATACGGTAGGCTACGCCCTGCCGCAGGAAATGTACGACATGATCGCCTATATGAAACAAAACGTGGAAGGCGTGGACGACGTCGACCTGGCGGTCCATTGCCACAACGACCTGGGCATGGCAGTGGCAAATTCGCTGGCCTCGGTGAGCGCTGGCGCAACGCAGGTCGAATGCACGATCAACGGCATAGGCGAGCGCGCGGGCAACGCGTCTTTGGAAGAGATCGTCATGGCGATCCATACGAGGAGGAACCTGTTTGAGGCGGATACGCGCATCAATACCAGGCAGATTTACCGTTCTTCACGCTTGCTGTCAAAGATCATCGGCGTATCCATCCCGCCAAACAAGGCGATCGTCGGTGCGAACGCATTCGCGCACGAGAGCGGCATTCACCAGCACGGCGTGCTGGCAAAACGCGAAACGTATGAGATCATGACGCCCGAATCTGTCGGGCTGACCACGAACAAAATGGTGCTGGGCAAGCATTCCGGCCGCCATGCGTTCGACGATTTCTTAAAAGAACTGGGTTACAATCTGAGCAAGGAAGAGCTGGACAGCGCCTTTGCGCAATTCAAGGACTTGTGCGACAAGAAAAAGGAAGTCACGGAATACGACGTGGAAGCCCTGGTCGCGCAGAAAGCGGCCAAGGTCGTGGAACACTTCCGCTTAAAACAGTTTGTCGTCAACAGCGGCAACACGATCCAAGCAACGGCCAATATTACGCTGGAGGATATGTCGGGGGAAACCAGAGAGCAGGTCGCTTTGGGCGACGGGCCTGTCGACGCAGCTTACCAGGCGATCGAGCAGATCGTCAATATGCCCTTAAAGTTGAACAATTACAAGATCAACGCGGTTTCGCACGGCGAGGACGCGCTGGGCGAGGTTGTGGTCAAGGTTTCCTCGGAAGACCGTACGGTCACCGGACGGGGGCTTTCCACAGACATCATCGAGGCTTCCATGCTGGCGTATATCAATGCGGTCAATAAACTGCTGGGAGCATAGAATATCAGAGGAAAAAAATATGAGCAAAAAAATAGTCGTGTTCGATTCTACCCTGCGTGACGGTATGCAGGGAGAGGGCATCGCTTTCTCGGTGGAAGATAAACTGAATATCGTACATGCGCTGGACGAGCTCGGCATCGATTTTATCGAAGCGGGGAACCCCGGTTCCAATCCGAAAGACCTGGAGTTTTTCCGCAGGATCGCCACTGAGCAGCCAAGGCACGCCAAGCTGTGCGCGTTCGGCAGTACGCGGCGCAAAAATATCCGTCCGGAAGAGGATATAAACGTATGTAGCCTGCTGGAAGCGGGAACTCCGGCAGTTTCGATCTTCGGAAAAGCGTGGGATCTGCATGTATTGAAAGTATTAAATACCACGCTGGAAGAAAACCTGGGGATGATTGAAAGTACGGTCGCGTATATGAAACGGCACGGCAAATATGTCGTTTTTGACGCAGAGCATTTTTTCGACGGCTATATGGCCAATCCGGAATATGCGATGCTCGTCCTTGGCGCGGCGGAAGCCGGCGGCGCGGACGCGCTCTGCCTGTGCGATACGAACGGCGGGATGTATCCGACAGACCTCGCGGATGCGACGCGGCGCGTGGTGGAAACTTTTCCGAAAGCGCAGATAGGCATTCATTGCCACAACGACACGGGCATGGCGGTCGCGCAGACCATGATGGCCGTGGACGCGGGCGCAAAGCAGGTACAGGGTACGTTTATCGGTTATGGGGAACGCTGCGGAAACGCAAACCTTTCAACGATTATCCCCAACCTCGAACTAAAGCGCGGCTATACCGTGATCGGGAAAGAAAACCTGAAGCGGCTTACGGAAACGGCGCGCCGGGTCGCGGATATTTCCAACATATGGCTGCCGTCGGGAAGCCCATATGTGGGTAGCAGCGCCTTTGCGCACAAGGGCGGCATGCACATCGACGGCGTGAAGAAAATACGCGAAAGCTTTGAGCATGTGGAGCCGCAGAGCGTGGGCAACAACCGTCGGTATCTGATGAGCGAGGTATCCGGCAAGGCGACTATTTTAAAGAAGATACAACGGATCGAACCGTCCGTTGGTCCCAAGGACCCGGTGGTGGGGGAACTGGTCGATAAGTTAAAGCAGCTGGAGTTCGGGGGTTATCAATTCGAGGCGGCGGAGCAGAGCTTTGAACTGGTGATCCGCAGGCTGTTGGGCAAATACAAAAAGTATTTTGAATTGGAATACTTCAAGATCATTGGCGAGCAACCGTTAAAGGATGCGGAATATCCCTCTTCCGCGATTATCAAGGTCAAGGTGGGTGACGAATCCCGTATTACAGGCGCGGAGGGAGACGGTCCGGTGCACGCGCTCGACCTTGCGCTTAGAGGGGCTCTCAAAGGATTCTATCCGGCGCTTGAGCACATGCGGCTTGTGGACTACAAGGTGCGCGTTTTGGAAAGCTCGGCGACCACGGCCGCCAAGGTGCGCGTTCTCATTGAATCCACGGACGGGAAACACCGATGGAATACGGTAGGCGTCTCCACGGACATCATCGAAGCAAGCTTTTTGGCGCTCACGGATTCCATCGAATATAAGCTTACGCTGGATGAAAGTGAAAACAATACTAACTGACTTCGTTCGCCGAGGAAAAATAACACTAAACAGAGAAAGGTCGGGGAAGAGGTGCAGCTTCTTTCCCGGAGCGCCGGAAGGCGCGAGGAATGAATATGGGCATGACAATGACGCAAAAAATACTGGCTGCGCACGCGGGACTGCCGAGCGTTGCGGCCGGACAGCTGATTTCCATCAAGCTGGATATGGTGCTGGGCAACGACATCACCTCGCCAGTCGCGATCCGCGAGTTTAACAAGACAGGTAAGGATGTATTCGACAAAAACAAAATCGCGCTGGTGATGGACCATTTTACGCCAAACAAGGACATCAAGGCGGCGGAGCAATGCAAGCTGGTACGCGAATTTGCGATAAAGCATGGTATCGTTAATTTCTTTGACGTGGGAACGATGGGCATCGAGCATGCGCTTCTTCCCGAAAAGGGACTGGTCGTCGCGGGCGACGCGGTTATCGGCGCGGATTCGCATACGTGTACATACGGCGCATTGGGCGCCTTTTCCACGGGCGTTGGTTCTACGGACATGGCGGCGGCCATGGCGACCGGCAAGGTATGGCTTAAGGTGCCGCAGGCCATCCGCTTCAATTTAAGAGGCGAACTCAAAAAATATGTGAGCGGCAAAGACGTTATTCTGCACATCATCGGCATGATCGGTGTTTCAGGCGCGCTTTACCAGTCCATGGAATTCGGCGGCCCGGGGCTTGCCTCGCTTACGATGGACGATCGGTTGTGCATGGCAAATATGGCGATCGAAGCGGGCGGCAAAAACGGCATTTTTGAAGTGGACGAGCAGACGGTAGAATACCTGCGCAGTCATTCGGACCGTGAGTTTACCGTCTATGCGCCGGACGAAGACGCGGATTATGCGCGCGTGATCGACATCGATTTGTCACAGATCAAATCCACGGTAGCTTTCCCGCATTTGCCGGAAAATACCAAGACCATCGACGAAGTAGGCGATATTAGGATCGACCAGGTGGTGATCGGTTCGTGCACGAACGGCAGAATCAGCGACTTGCGCGCGGCGGCGGATATTCTCGTGGGCAGGAAAGTCGCAAAAAATGTGCGTACGATCATTTTTCCGGCGACGCAGGCGATTTATCTGCAGGCCATGGAAGAGGGATTGCTGAAAATATTTATCGAGGCAGGCTGCGCCGTTTCCACACCTACCTGCGGGCCGTGCCTCGGCGGACACTGCGGCATTTTGGCGGAGGGCGAGCGCGCGGTGGCGACCACCAACCGGAACTTTGTGGGCCGGATGGGGCATGTAAAATCTGAAGTATACCTGGCAAGCCCGGAAGTTGCGGCGGCCAGCGCGGTTGCGGGCAGGATCGCTTCGCCGACTGAGCTATAAGGGAGGTTTACAGGAATGAATGCAAAAGGAACTGTTTTAAAATATGGAGATAATATCGACACGGACGTGATTATCCCCGCGCGTTACTTAAATACGTCGGACCCTGAGGAACTTGCGTCGCACTGCATGGAAGATATTGATACGGAGTTTGTAAAGAAAGTCAAAAAAGGTGACATTATGGTGGGCGGCAAAAACTTCGGTTGCGGCTCGTCGCGCGAGCACGCGCCCATCGCCATCAAAGAATCGGGCGTCAGTTGTGTGATCGCGGCGAGTTTTGCGCGCATTTTCTACCGCAACTCGATCAATATCGGGCTGCCTATCCTCGAATGTGAGGAAGCGTCACGGGAGATCAAAAACGGCGACGAGGTGGAAGTGGATTTTGGCACAGGTCAAATCCGTGACCTGACGACAGGCAAGGAATATTACGCCCAGCCGTTCCCAACGTTTATCCAGGATATTATTGAGGCCGGCGGCCTCATTAAGGCGGTTGGACAAGATAAGCTGTGAGGAAAATAAAAAAGGGCAGGGAAAGGTTTCTTGCCCTTTTTTAGTTGCATGAATTTTGGAAAGGGTCTAAGATAGTAACGGGAAAATGTTACAAAAGAGGCGGGAGAATGAAAAACAGCGCAAACGATACCCATACGGTATTGCACCGCTTTAAAAATTTCAGATACGGGCTGCTGATACAGGGGATCGCCGTGGGCGCGCTCGCGGGTCTGGTATCGGTACTCTTTCGCCTTGCGATCGAGAATGCGAATGAGGCGTTGTCTTTTATCCTGTCGGCAGCCGGACAAAATATTTTGCTGATGGCCGCCTGGTTTGGCGTACTGGTGATTTTTGCTGTGCTTACGGCAAAGCTTGTGCGCTGGCAGCCGATGATCAGCGGCAGCGGTATTCCGCAGGTAGAAGGCGAAATACACGGTATATTCAGCCAAAGCTGGTGGAGGGTGCTGGCCGGCAAATTCGCCGGCGGCGTTCTCAGCATCGGCGCAGGGCTGTCGCTTGGGCGGGAAGGCCCGTCCATACAATTGGGCGCGATGATGGGAAAAGGCTTTTCCCGCATGACAAAGCGTATCAAGGTGGAAGAAAAGCTCCTGATGACATGCGGTGCGAGCGCGGGCCTTGCGGCGGCTTTCAATGCGCCGTTTGCAGGAGTATTGTTTTCCCTGGAGGAATTGCATAAGAATTTCTCCATCGAGGTGCTGCTTTCTACCATGGCGGCGTCCGTAACGGCGGATTTTATTTCACGGAACATATTTGGTTTATCGCCTATTTTCAGTTTCCACCTGACGCAGAATATTCCGCTCGACCTTTATTGGGCGATCCTGATTTTGGGCGCCGTGCTTGGCGTAGGCGGCGCGTTTTATAATTTTTGCATCAAAAAATCCCAGCAGCTTTACGATAAAATGAAAAAGGTCAGATTGGAATTCCGTCTGATGATCCCGTTTTTATGCGCGGGAATCCTGGGTTTTACCTTTCCTGCGGTGCTCGGCGGCGGGAATCAATTGATCCCTATGTTGATCGACGGAAAGTTTGCACTGGCGATGGTGTTCGTGATTTTCCTGATTAAATTCATTTTCTCTATGGTAAGCTTTGGTTCGGGCGCGCCGGGCGGTATCTTTCTGCCTTTGCTCGTGCTGGGCGCTTTGCTGGGCGGGGGAGCCGGCATGGCGATGATCGATGTATTCGCCCTTCCGCAGGGCCTGTTGCAGAATTTCATCGTGCTGGCCATGGCGGGTTTTTTCGCGGCTATCGTGCGCGCGCCGATCACTGGCATCATACTGATATGCGAAATGACAGGGTCTTTCACGCAGCTTTTATCCCTGACCCTCGTATCGCTGATCGCATATGCCGTGGCAGACCTCTTGAAAGCAAAGCCGGTTTACGAACAGCTTTTAGAGCGGATCATCGAAACAAACGGCGAAAAACAGCCTGCGGAAAGCGAAGGGAACAAAATACTGCTTGAAATTCCCGTACATCACGGGGCGCCGATCTGCATGAAAAAAATCAGTGAAATCAAGTGGCCGCAGCAAAGCCTGATTGTCGCCGTGAGAAGAGGCAGTCACGAAATCATCCCCAAGGGAACGGTGCGTATCCGCCCGGGAGATACCTTGATCATCCTTTGTAATGAAGAAAATTCGTATATGGTACGGGAACAGGTCATAGACTGGTGCCAAACGGCTTAGAGGCGATCAGTTTGCCTTAATCCATGCCGCAATATCCGCGATCACCTGAGGATCGACATTTTGCGGCGCGTCGTAATCGGCGGTTCTGCCTGAAGCATTGGGCGGCAGCGGCGTAAACAGATGGGTGAGGCCGGAATAGAGCCTAAACTGCGCATTCGGTTTGCCGGAAAGCGCGTCTTTCCATGCGTCGAAATCCTTTTCCGGAGAAACCTGGAAATCCGCATCTCCCTGCAGGAAAAGCATCGGAATATCGAGCGACGACACGATAGACGGCGTATCGATCTGGTTTAAGCTATGCCAGTAGTTGCCCGTTGCGCCAAGAAGAGAAGACGTATCCCCCTGTTGGGCATTTTTCGCTTTCTCGATCAGCGCTTTTGCCTGCGCAAGCTGCTGGGGAGTGATTTGTCCTGCCATGGCGGCCGCTTCGTTCTGGTCCGATATAATATCCAGCAGGCTGCGCGGAGAACCGGCCAGGGAAATTAGGCCCGCAAGCTCGTTGTCCTGCGCGATTTTGGGAGCGAGCATACCGCCGAGGCTGTGTCCTAAAACATAGATACGCTGCGGGTTGACCCACTGTGAATCCCTGAGCAGGCTGACAGCGCTCGCGGCATCGTTGAGCACTTCATACTGGATCGTCAGGTCAAGAAGATGATCCGGTTCGTTGGGATATTGAGAGGTGCGTTTGTTGTAACGCAGGGTAGCGACGCCCTGCTGCGCCAGTCCGTGCGCAATATCGGCAAAAGGCTTGTTGCCTGAAGTGCCTACCGTTTCATTCGCATCCTGCGGGCCGCTGCCCGCTATCATCAATACCACGGGGGGCTTCTGGATATAACGGGGAAGGGTGAGGATGCCTTCAAGGGGACGGTCTGTGCCGACGGAAATAAGAAGCTCCACATAATCGTCAGTGCTCTGCGCCGTGAGGGATTTCGCGGCATACGCCATCCACATACCGGCAATCTTACCGTTGGCATCATAGGTATATTGGATGTCAAGACCCCTGACGGTAAAATTGCAATTTACGCTGACCACAGGCAAACCGTCCCTGACGAATGCGCCCGTTGCGGAAATCATTTCGAAGCTTCCGATGGGAGCGGTGGTATCTTCCCACGCCTGCTTTAGTTTCTCCGCGTTTAGCTGCGCGGAAGCGGAAGGAGCCACGTCGGCGGCGACGGCTTCAAAATCGCCGTTCGCCATGCTCTGCGTATAAGCTTCGCTCTTTTGGATCAATTCACGAAGCAGGCCGTCGGTAATATCGGTCTGCGGGGCGCAGCCTGCAAAGAAAAGCAAAACCGCCAGCAGTATGGCGAAAAAAATAGATTTTTTCATTTTACATCCCTGTTTAAGAGTTCTTTCCTGTCGCTGCCGTCCTTTAAAAGCGCGCGCAGCGTTTTTGCGTCTCCGGCGCGGATTGCGTCGCGCAGAACGGATATATTATCGATCAGTTCGTCGATTTCGTCTGCCAAAATATCTCCGTTTAAAAGAAAAAGTTCCGTCCACATTTGTGGATTCAGTTTTGCGACGCGCGTCAGATCCATAAAGCTTCCGGCGGAAAAACCTTTGAAATCCAGCGCCGATTTACTTTTGACATATGCGTTGGATACGATGTGTGCAAGCTGGGATGTATAGCCGATCACCTCGTCGTGCTTGCGCGCGGAGCATTCAGTGACGCGCGTAAAACCGATTTGCTTCGCCAACGCCGCAAGCTCGGATTTCGCCTGCTGGTCCGTATGCCCGGCGATCGTGATAATAAAACTCGCACCCTGAAAAAGCCCGGTTTCGCTGCTTAAAAAGCCGCCGGTTTCCTTGCCGGCCATGGGGTGCGTCCCCACATAACGCAAGCCGCGCTTAAAAAGGGGCTCGGCGACCTGCTCTTCGATCGCGCGTTTTACGCCGCAAATATCAGCGATGACCGCATTTTTTTTAAATTCCGTATGCAGCATATAATCGATACTGTCCTGCGGGAAAAGGCACACAAAGACTATATCGCAGCCGGATACGTCGCTGTCGCAGTCAATCGCGCCTGCATCGTAAGCGGCCTTAAGCGTTTTGGGATCCGTATCCACGCCGCAAACGGTGTGTGACGTATATTTTTTCAGGGCACGAGCAAGCGAGCCGCCCATCAAACCCAATCCGACTACGCCTATTTTCATATGATCTCCTTTAAAGCGGTGAGGAAGGCGCGCATTTCGTCGGGCGTACCGATGGTAACGCGCAAATAATCCTTGGTGCGTTTGCTGCCAAAATAACGGACGAGCACGCCTTTGTCCCGCAGCCTTTGGAACGCTTCACCGGCGGGAACGGAATCCATTTTCACAAACAGGAAGTTTGCATGCGAAGGCAGGCATTTGACGCCCATTGCGTAAAGCGCGCCGATGGTGTCCGTACGCGTATGTATAATCTCGCGGATCGTTTGGTCATAATATTCCGTGTCACGGAGCGCGGCGATGGCGCCGGCCTGTGCAAGCCTGTCCAAAGGATAGGAGTTGAAACTGTCTTTTACGGTATTTAGCGCGCCGATCAGCTCCTCGTCGGCGACGACATACCCAACGCGCAGGCCTGCAAGCGCATGCGATTTGGAGAGCGTCCGAACGACCGCGATGTTCCGGTATTTGGAAATAAGCGGAATTGCGCTTTTGGCGCCGAACGCGCCATAGGCCTCGTCCACGACAAAAACACCCTCGGTCTTTTGCGCGATGCTTTCAATATCGCTTAAGGGAAGCGCCACGCCTGTAGGCGCATTGGGGTTTGGAAGCACCACCCCGCGTGCGCCGTGCATCCTGGGTACGTTTACCGAAAAATCGTCCTTGAGGGGCACAATATCAAGAGGAATATCAAAAAGGTCAGCCCACACGGGATAAAAACTATAGGTCACGTCAAGCGTGCGCAGTTTAAAGGGCGCGGTCACGTTTGGAAACCAGTTGGTTTTGTCTTCGCCCCTTACATGGATATTCTGGAAAAAAGCCGCGAAACATAGAGCGAGAGCTTCGTCAGAGCCGTTGGAACAGAATACCTGACTGAGGGAAACGCCGTGGTGTTTGGCGATTTGCTCTCTCAGCGCATCCGAATCGGGGGACGGATAAAGCCGCAGATCCGCCGTGGCCTGCATGATTGCCTGCGCAACCTTTGGACTGGGCGGATATGCGTTTTCATTAGTGTTCAGCTTGATCATCTTTTCCTTGGGCTGCTCACCCGCCGTGTATGGTTTTAAACTCCTTGCCTTATCGCTCCAAAGCGTATTCATTTTAGTACTCCTTTTTCAGCCGCTTGGTTAAAATTATGAAATCTCTATAAATTCTATCACAAAACCGAGATAATTTGTAAAAAATGTGATAAGATAAGGTCTATGAATATGAAAACAGATAAAAAACGCTGCAGTTGGGCGACGGACGATATATTGATCGATTACCACGACAACGAGTATGGCAAAATAAAATCCGACAGCAATGCGCTCTTTGAGAAACTGTGTCTGGAAAGCTTTCAGGCGGGGCTCTCGTGGAGAACGGTGCTGGTCAAAAGAGACGCTTTCAGGAGGGCGTTTCTAGGCTTTGATATCGGAAAATGCGCGAATTTGACGGACGAGTATCTGGAATCTTTAATGCAGGATGAAACGATCATCCGTAACCGCCGTAAAATTTTTGCCGTACGAGAGAACGCGCGTGCAGTGGAGCGTTTAAATAAAGAATATGGAAATTTTTTCCGCTTCGTGTACAGCCTGAAAAAACCGGAGCAACTTTTAAAGGCGCTTAAGCAGCATGGTTTTGTATTCGTGGGCTATACGATCTGCGAATCTTTCATGCAGAGCATCGGCATTATCGAAGCGCACGAGCCGGATTGTTATCTCTATACGCCGTCCGGCCAGGTGATATGAAATTAAGAAACGACAGGTGAAATAAAGTATGCCTACGACGCTGACGCATAAAATCGCGGCAGACAACATCTTAAAAGAATTGGAGCATAGCGCGGCGGGAGAACTGATTGCCCGCGAGATGCCAGCCTACCATTCCGGCTCACAGGGCGGGGATATCTTTTTGCTTTACAAATTTTACTTTTTTCTGTGCGGTGCAAAACAGAAGATGCTCGGGTGGGCGCTTCACTATACCCGTCCGCAGCGTTTTTTTTGTGAAGGCGCGCAATACGTCAAAGAACACGGCAGCGAGACGCTTAAAAGTTATTTTTATGGGTATATCACGCATTATTGTCTTGATATGCTGCTGCACCCGTGGATCAACAAGGAAACAAAGGCCATGTCTACGCACAATACCTTGGAATGCGCGCTGGATATTTTGTATGCGCGCAAAAATGGCGTAGACGCCTATGCGTTTGATAAACAGGAATTTGCACGCAATATTTTTGTGGATACGGGCGAGATCGACGAATTTTATAAGCATATGGCATACCTGTTCCCCGGGCTTAAGGTAGACGATGCGCCATACACAAAGGCGAGCAAATATTATGAATATTACAACAGCCTTGTGTCCCAGCCGACCAAAAAGGACCTCTTTAAGCTTAAGCTTTTGAATATCGTTTCCCAGATCAAGCTGAAAACCATGCTCTACCATCCGCTTGAAGAATATGAAGGCCTTTACGATTACGATTTTTATTTCGGCCTTTTGGACCAGGCGGTTGCGTGGAGCGCGCGGCGCATTCGCCTCGTGCAGGCATATTATGAGGACAAGGTAGATATTACGCAGCTTCAAAGCGAATTTTACAACGTATCCTTCCATGGTAAACCGATCGTTCCCCAGGAGGAGCGCAAGCCGTTTAAACGCATGTATAAAAAAGCGCCGTTAAAACAGGTGCGATTGGAAAAGGGCGGGCCTAAAATAAAGCGGAGAAGAGAAGAACGTACGCCTGCGGAACATCCGCAGGGCAGCGAAAAGATATAAACGGGCGCAAAGCCGCATAAACACGCTTTGTTCCTTGACTTTTCCATGCCGAAAATACTATAATTATAATGTTGTGAGCATTTGAATAATATATATAAAATTAGGAGGTCACGATTCATGGCAAAACAAACAATTGACGGTAATACCGCCGCCGCGCATGTCGCATATGCGTTTTCGGATGTCGGCGCGATTTACCCGATCACTCCTTCTTCGCCAATGGCAGAGTCCTGTGATGAATGGGCGGCTATGGGAAGAAAGAACATCTTCGGTCAGACAATGAAAATTTCCGAACTGCAGTCTGAGGCAGGTGCAGCAGGTGCGGTTCACGGTTCTTTGGCGGCAGGCGCGCTGACGTCTACATTTACGGCGTCGCAGGGACTTTTGCTGATGATCCCGAATATGTATAAAATCTCCGGTGAGCTTCTGCCGGCGGTGTTCCATGTTTCGGCAAGGGCGCTTGCAGCGCATGCGCTGTCTATCTTCGGCGACCATGCCGACGTAATGGCGGCACGGCAGACGGGCTTTGCGATGCTGGCGGCGGCTTCCGTACAGGAAACGATGGATATGGCTGCAGTTGCACACCTTTCCACGCTCAAGGCAAAAGTTCCGTTCGTACATTTCTTCGACGGCTTCCGGACTTCGCACGAAGTTTCCAAGATTGAGCTGCTCGATTACGACAAACTCGCGGAAATGGCGGACTGGAAAGCAATCGAAGAGTTCCGCGCAAGAGGCATGAATCCTGACCATCCGCACCAGCAGGGTACGGCGCAGAATCCGGACATCTATTTCCAGAACCGGGAAGCTGCGAACAAATATTATATGGCGACTCCGGCAATCGTTCAGGAAACAATGAACGCGTTCGCGAAGATGTTCGGACGGCAGTATCACCTGTTCGATTATGTCGGCGCTGCGGATGCGCAGCACGTTGTCGTAGCGATGGGCTCCGGCTGCGACGTTACGGAAGAAGCGATCAATTACTTAAACGCACAGGGCGAAAAGTACGGCCTCATTAAAGTCCGCCTTTACCGTCCGTTCGATGCGAGTGCTTTTGTGGACGCGATTCCGGCATCTGCTAAGACGATTACCGTTCTTGACAGGACAAAAGAACCGGGTAGCCTCGGCGAGCCGCTGTATGAAGACGTTGTGACCGCGCTGTTCGAAGCAGGCAGGAATGTTAAGGTTCTGGCGGGCCGTTATGGTCTGGGTTCCAAAGAATATACGCCTTCTATGGTCAAGGCGGTTTTCGACAACATGAAAGCTGCTTCGCCGAAGAACCATTTTACGGTCGGTATCACGGACGACGTAACAAATACGTCGCTTGAAATCAAGGACGAGATCGATTCTTCGCCGCACGGCCTGTTCAGCGCGAAGTTCTACGGCCTCGGATCTGACGGTACGGTTGGCGCGAATAAGAACTCCATCAAGATCATCGGCGACCACACGGATATGTATGCGCAGGGATATTTCTCCTACGACTCCAAGAAATCCGGCGGTATCACGATTTCGCACTTGCGTTTCGGTACGTCCCCGATCCAGTCGGCATATCTCATTACGCAGCCGAATATGGTAGCTTGCCACAATCCCTCCTATGTCATCCGTTACGACATGCTCGAAGGGATCAAGGAAGGCGGCACGTTCCTTTTAAACTCGCCATGGAGCGATGCGGAAATGGAGACGGAGCTTCCGGCGGCAATGAAAAACATCATTGCCAAAAAGAAACTGAAATTCTACAATATCGATGCAATCAAGATTGCGGGCGAGATCGGCCTGGGCGGCAGGACGAACATGGTCATGCAGTCCGCGTTCTTCAAGATCGCGAACATCATTCCGGAAGCGGACGCCGTCGAATATATGAAACAGGCGATCAAGAAAACCTACGGCAAGAAGGGCGACGAGATCGTGAACATGAACTACAAAGCGGTGGACGCCGGTATGGCCGTTCAGGAAGTCAAATATCCTGAAAGCTGGGCGACGACCACACAGGGCGCTGCTCCGGTAGCGGTTGCGGACGATGCGTATTTCCGCGACGTAGTACATCCGATCCTCATCCAGAAGGGCGACAGCCTTCCGGTATCCGCTTTTGACCCGCGCGGATTTGTGCCGGTAGGTACGACCAAGTTTGAAAAACGCGGTATCGCGGTGAATGTACCGGAATGGCAAATCAATAATTGTATTATGTGTAACCAATGCTCGTACGTTTGCCCGCACGCGGCGATCCGTCCGTTCCTGGCAGACGAAGAAGCAATGAAGAGTGCTCCTGCTGGTTACGAGACGAAACCCGCACGCGGCAAGGACGGTTATTCGTACCGCATTCAGGTTTCCCCGCTTGATTGTACGGGTTGCGGAAACTGCGCGGATATCTGTCCGGCAAAGGAAAAGGCGCTTATCATGAAGCCGTTTGCGGAAGTGGAAAAATCGCAGGCAGCGAATTGGGAATTTGCGGCTAACCTGCCGGAAGCGAAGGTCGAAATTAAAAAGAACCTTGTTCCGGAAAGCCAGTTCTTAAAACCGCTGTTCGAGTTCTCCGGCGCTTGCGCGGGCTGCGGCGAAACGCCGTATGTCAAGCTCGTTACGCAGTTATTCGGCGACAGGATGGTTGTAGCTAACGCGACAGGCTGCTCGTCCATTTACGGCGGAAGCGCTCCGACGTGCCCGTATACGGTAAATGACGAAGGTAAAGGGCCAGCTTGGGGCAACTCGCTGTTCGAAGACAACGCGGAATTTGGCTATGGCATGAACCTCGCGTTTACTGCGCGCAGAAATGCCTTGAAAGCACAGGTACAAGAGGCGATCGACGCTGACGGGCAGAAAGATCCGGCAGTCCAAGAAGCCATGAAAGCATGGCTGGAAGTTGCCGACAAGGGCGAACAGTCTAAAGCTGCTTCTGCAAACCTTGTTGCTGCTCTTGAAAAGGTTGCGGACAAATGTGATACCTGCAAAGCGATCTTAGACCAGAAAGACCTGTTCATCAAGAAATCCGTATGGATATTTGGCGGTGACGGCTGGGCATATGACATCGGTTACGGCGGTCTGGATCACGTCATCGCATCCGGCGAAGATGTCAATATCCTCGTGCTTGATACGGAAGTTTATTCCAATACAGGCGGCCAGGCTTCCAAATCTACGCCTACCGGTTCGGTTGCGAAATTCGCGGCTTCCGGTAAAAAGGTCAAGAAGAAAGACCTGGGCGCAATTGCGATGACGTACGGTTATGTATACGTGGCAAGCGTCGCAATGGGCGCAAACCAGGGCCAGCTCTTAAAGGCGATGCAGGAAGCGGAAGCTTATCCGGGCCCGTCGCTCATCATTGCTTACGCGCCGTGTATCAACCACGGTATCAACATGGGCAAATCGCAGCACGAGGAAAAACGCGCTGTGGAAGCTGGTTACTGGCAGCTTTACAGATACAATCCGCTTCTTAAGGAAGAGGGCAAGAATCCGTTCACGCTCGATTCAAAGGAGCCATCCGCAAGCTTCCAGGACTTCATCCTGAGCGAAACCCGTTACAAATCCCTGAAGAAAATCTTCCCGGATCAGGCAGCCGATCTTTTCCAGAAATCCGAAGAGGAAGCCAAGGAAAGATACGAATACTACAAGAGTCTGGCAGAAGAGAAATAAGGCTTTTACATGCAATACAAAAATCCACCATGGCGCAGGCAATGGTGGATTTTTTGTTGTGCAAATGGGTAAGATGTGGTATACTTGCACGGTATTACAAAGTAGATTAAGGAAAAGACTTTGCTTTGAGATAGCAAAGTCTTCTTTTTTGTAAAAGAGAAAGAAGGTACAATTGAGCTTTTCACAACAATTATCAAAGGAAATGAACAGGACGCTTTACCGGATCGGTTATAAAAATCGCAAGGCAGTTTCAGACTGATCCCGTCCGCGTGGAAATCGGGGCGCAGAACCGTCCGGTAGAAACGGTTCGGCAGTCTTATATGCAGACAAAACGTAAATCGAACGCGGTGTGCGGGTTGATCAAACAGTGTGAGCCAAGGCTGTCGCTTGTGTTTTGCAACACCAAACGTAAGGTAAAAGAACTGCAAAAGGAGTTGTACCAGCGCGGTTTTATATCCGCTTGCCTGCACGGCGATATGCGCCAAAAGGAGCGGGATACGATTATGAATACTTTCCGCAAGGGGAAAACAAAGGTCCTCATCGCAACGGATGTGGCGGCGCGGGGAATCGATATTGACAAAATAGACCTGGTGATCAATTATGATGTACCGGACAAGCCGGATTATTACGTACACCGTATCGGCCGCACCGGCCGCGCGGGAAAAAACGGACGGGCGTATACGCTGATTACGCCGCGTGAGCATGAGAAAATAAAGGATCTGGAACGCAGGCTGCATATTAAGCTTACGCAGGAGAAAAGAGAACCGGACGTTCAGATGGTCTGATCAGAAACAAAACAATAATCAAAAAGGCGGCCGGTGAGCGCCGCCTTTTTTCGTGCGAATGAAGCGTAGTATGCGATAAACGATGATGTCGCGCAAAAGTTGCTTTAATACGGAGAATGTCTCTTCGTCGAAAGAATAACGCTGAAAATCAGATCACGTTTACATTTGCCATAAAAATATGCTTGTCCGGAACGGGCGACGGCGTAAAATCGAAAGCTGCCTCCTTGTCCTGGTGCTTTAAGGACAGCCACAGGCAGCAAAGCGCAATGCCGATGTCGACCTGATTCAGCTTGTCAAGCATCAGCGACTTTTTACGGCTGACAATGATACGGTCCGCGCTGCCGCCAAAATACCACGGCTGCTTATTGATGGCAGAAGGCGCAAGGCGAACCGGCTCTAATACATGGTAAAGATCGGAAACGGGAGAAATGTCGTTTAGGGAATCCCGCTTGAATTCGGTAATATTTTTGCGGTGCATTTCCTGCGCGGGAGTACCAAAGCAGAGCGTGATAACAAAAACCATGCCCTGCGGGACCTGAACGCTGTTTTTCGCCGGCTTTGTCATACCCAGCCAGCACGCGCCGATATTATTTGCAGAAAGATATAAATCAATCTGTTCCATCAAAAATCCGGCGTTCATACGCCAGCCGTTTTTTTTCTCGGAATAGATGCACAGGCTCTGAGGCGCGTTTGTTTTAACCACGCTCTGCGGTAACAGCTTGATTTCTGTTTTAATATCGGCAATGAGCGGCACAAGCTCCGCGATAAAGGCCTTGAGTGCGTCAAGGGATTCCTGCGTAAGCGGGGCGGCGTCGTATTTCCGTACCGATTTTCTATGAAAAATTGCCTGGTATAAAGCTTCGTGATCCATATTTATGTCCTCCTGAACATTTATTGAACGCTAAGCAGCGTCCGGCGGACGTTGCCCTTGATAATATCGGACAATTTATGCCGCGCATGCGCAATAATAACGGTCGTGCCGCACTTAAGCGGCTCCTTTGCATATTGCAGTTTGGCCTTGGCCCCGTTGGCCCCTTGGCGGGACGCGCCGTTGCAGTTTTCCATCATCGCGTCGATCTTTGCTTCCACTTCTTCATAGGTGGAACCGGTCACCTCCTCAATGAGCGTAGAGGGATCGCCGGCGTCTGCGTAAATGCCCTCGACGCTTGTCAGTAAAACAAGGATTTTGGCATTCACAAGCTGTGCGATTACGGCCGCAGTCTCATCGTTATCCACGCATTCCACAACATTTTCCGCTTTGCCCTTAAGGTCCAGAAGCTCCAGATGCATGTTTTCCTTATCGGATACCGCGTCATTGTAATTGATGATCGGGATCGCGTTCTGGTTGGCCGCAGAAAACAACAGGTTGCGGATATGGTTCACTTTGCGCTCGTCGTTAAAATGACTATGCTCAATAAGCACTTGACGCACAGAGTACTTCGGATTTACAAACTGACGGTACATTTCCATCAGGATCGGCTGTCCCTGCGCAGAATACGCTGTTTTGATGGCCGCCAGATTTCCTTTCAGTTCCCGTCCGCCGTTGCGTTTCATATAATCGATCCTGCCGATTTCCGTCGCGCCTGAGGAAACAAGAATGTATCCCGGCTTAAGGCCGGAGGCAAGTCGCGAAAAAATATTATAATCGATGTCGTTGTCTTCCTTGCGGATTAAAGCCATCGAACCGATTTTTACGACTACGTCAAACGTAATGAGTTCTTCATCATCCGGATTCACTGGAAAGTTCGAAAAACTGCCGTGTAATTTTGCCTTTTTTTCTGCCATATTATTACCCTCTTTGCATGCTTTAAAATCAACTTTAAATATACATCATTTCAAAGAGAAGTACAAGTACGGGCAAGCAGACGTATAAGGTTGCGAAATGAATTTCATATAGTGGTCATCCTACTAGCCGATACATTGCTTTTTCCAGAGGAAAAAGTATAATAGAAAGAAAAGCGTGGAGGATGAAGAAATGGTCGGAATGCAAAAGGTATGCGAAAAGGACGGACGGGATATTTATACCTATCAGCTTGAAAACGCACAAGGGGCCTTACTGACCGCGACCAATTATGGCGCGACCATAATGGCGCTTAAGATACCTGATGGGCAGGGGAAACTTACGGATGTGGTGCTCGGTTTTTCAACCCCGCAGGAATATTTTGGAGAACATCCTTATTTTGGCGCGACGATAGGCAGATGTACAAACCGCATCGCTGGCGGAAAATTCATGCTGGACGGGGAACTGGTCAGCATCCCGTGTAACGAAAACGGCGTTAACCTGCTGCACGGCGGGGACAATAGCTTTAACCGTGGCATATGGAGCGGTGAAATCGACAAAAATACGCTGACCTTATGCTACGACAGTCCGGACGGTGAGGACGGATTTCCGGGAAAGGTGGACGTCCGGCTGGAAATGACGCTGACGGATGAAAATGCATTGAGGCTTGTTTACACGGCGCACACGGACAGGACAACGCTCGTCAATCTGACGAACCATGCTTATTTTAATATGCAGCCATACGATGGGATCGAAGATCATATTTTATGTATTGATGCGGATTACTATACGCCCGTTGACGAAAATCTGATTCCCACCGGCGAGATCGCGCCGGTGGCTTCCACGCCGTTTGATTTTACCGTTCCCCGCGCGATCGGCCAGCGCATTGAAGAGGATAATATCCAGCTTAAGAGGGGCGGCGGATATGATCACAATTATGTGCTGCGCGGCTCAGGCTTCCGGCGGGCGGCGCGCGTACAGGCTCCGCAAAGCGGCCGCGCGATGGAGGTCTATACGGATAAGCCGGGTATGCAGTTTTATACGGCGCAAAATATGCCGACCATGCGTGGAAAAAACGGCGCGCTGTATAAGACACGCGCGGCGTATTGCTTTGAGCCGCAATTTTATCCGGACAGCGTGAATCATCCGGCTTTTCCATCCTGCGTTTTGCGCCCGGGGGAAGAGTACCATTATACGACGGAATACCGCTTTTTATAACGGTGGTTTTATCTTACTGTGAAATTCAGACTGGCCTTGCGCGCCTGGGAATGCTGGAGGCGTTTTAAGATGGTATAACGCCTGCCGTCCTTTAAAAAGTTGCGCCCCGTTTGCTTGAACCAGAAACTGACGCGGTGCCGCCTGCATTGTCCGCATAGGGAAAGAATCCATCGGTAATCGCAGGTGCGCGCCTGCATGCCGGATTCGCCGCCTGCCACCAATTGCTCGAACTTGCCGCTTGCAAGGTAAGGCGAAACGTCGAGCGGCCCTAAAAGGGGCTCGCAGATGATAATGCGGTGCAAAAGAGGCGCGTCCATGAATATGGGAAGCCGCTTATCCGCCATTTTCTGATTTTCCACCGTACAGCCGATGCGTACGTTCTCATAGCCGTTCCCCCAGTCAGGGGGCAGGCTTACGGGTAAACGGTGAATACGCTTGGTAATGATGAGGAACGAAATATCCGGTCGCTCACGGATAAAACGCCACGCATCCGCGCGCCATGCGTCCGCTTCCTCAATGAAGAAATCAGAGGTACCGCAGGTAAATATCTCGCGTCCTCCGTCCAGCTTATAGCTTCCGTCGCGTTTGCGCCTGACGGGTAAATCGAAAGAAGCCGTTTTGGAAACGACGCTGGGGTCCTTACCCACGGACAGGTCCCGCCGGTACATATAACAATTCTGGCAGCCGTCGCTTAATTTGTGGCAGCCATGCCACGGATTCCATGCATTCATACGTCTTTGTGGGAGCGCAGGTATTCGGAAATGTATACCTCGTCCTCGTTCTCAAGGTCGCGCTCGCCCGAAAGTCCCTCCAAATGATGGCGAAATTCGTGCCGCAGCGTTTTGCGCAGCTCGCGCCGCAGCCTGTCGCTTGAAACATTGCCGTAGAGCGTGGAAAAGGAACCGTAATAGATTTCGATACGGCGGCCCATGTCCTTGCTGTTATAGTAACGGCCCATGACGTAAAGGTCGTTGTTTTTGCTTTTGGGATGCATTTCCGCCTGCGGTAATAACAGGATGCCACCGTTCAGCTCCGTAAAAAACTCATGCGGAAGCTCTTCCGCAAGCTCGTCCAGCATTTTTCCCATTTCTTCGTAAGAGATCAAATTGGTTGCCCTCCGGAACGTTTTTGTATACTATAATATATAACCATAAAAAAAGAAAGAAAAATACGCTGCGTTTTATAAATAACACAAACGGGTATCATAGATTTAGTAAAAAACGTACGAGGTAGTGAAATGAACGATGACACCACACAGATTGTGGATAAAACCAAGGAATTTGTCGATAGCTTCGAAAAAATGTTCACGCTGGGCTTCTGGAATACGCTGATTTTTGCGGCGGTCGTCGCGCTGGTCACTTTCGTGATTTTAAAGATACTGTCCAAGGTGCTGAAAAAGCGGCTGACCGGCAATATGCGTATTTTTTACCGGCTGATTTATGTGATCATCATTGTGATCGCCATCTTTTCGGTGCTGATGACAATAGAGCCTTTAAAACAATTTGCGTCGGTGATCCTCGCAAGCTCGGGCATCGCGGGCGTAGTGATCGGGCTCGCGGCACAGACGACGCTGGGGAATCTGTTCAGCGGCATTTCCATCGGCGTGAGCAAGCCTTTCGAGCTGGGAGATTATGTGGAGATCATAGGCCAGAACGTGGCGGGCGTGGTGCAGGATATTGGTCTTCGGCATACCATCATCCGTACGCTCGATAACAAGCATGTGGTTATCCCCAACGGCGTGCTGGATAAGGAAATGGTGCTTACCTCGCATGGACTGCCCGACCAGTCGGTCAATAACCAGCTTAATATCGGTATATCGTATGACAGCAATATCGATCTTGCCAAAAAAATTATCACAGAGGCAGTCCTGGCCCATAAGGACCATATCGATATGCGTTCCCAGGCGGATAAGAAAAACGGTGCGCCCGAGGTGCTGGTTCGTATCGTTGATTTTGCACCGTCGGCCATCATGCTGCGCGCATTCATCTGGACGAAAGACCTTGTCACAGGCAGTCAGGTATTATCTGATTTGCGGTATACCATCAAAAAGCAGTTCGACGCCAACGGGATCACGATTCCCTATCAGACGCAGACGGTTTTTCTAAAAGAAGAAAAACAAAAGGACGGAGAATGATCCGTCCTTTTTTCATCTGCCTTTGTGCTTTTCCTTTTTCTTCTGCTGGCACAATAAAAATGCCTGCTCAGCCTTTTGCGCCTTGCGCAGGCGGAAAGCCCGCGTCCGGATTACCAACCGGAACTATGTTTTTATCCTTTCTTATACTAACGTCAGGCAGAAATAATGTCAACAAAAAGCGGCGGGCCCTAAGGCCTGCCGCTTTACTCATATCCAACTGGAAGAGCCTTCACATAAACACGTGTATATAGGATCTCGACTCTGCCAAAAAACAGATTATACAGTCTAGATGTGAGTATTATGGTAATAAACGCCGGCAGGGAGGCCCAAACAAAAATCTTAGCAGACTTTTAAGATTTTGTTTCGCTAATCTTTTGTTTGAGGTGCTATATTATGCTTATAATTAAGCATAAGGACGCATGATAAAGGTAGGATGATAAGACGATGCTGAAAATCAAACGGGCATATGAGCCGGCAGAGAAAGGCGACGGATACCGTATCCTGATCGATAGGCTGTGGCCAAGGGGGATTTCCAAGGAAAAGGCGGCCATCGACCTGTGGGCAAAGAATATCGCGCCCAGTACGGAGACGCGAAAGGAATTCAACCACGACGCGGAAAAGTTTCCGGAGTTCAGGGAAAAATATATCAGTGAGCTTAAAGAAAATTCGTCGACGGATGGGTTTGTGGCGACCCTTGCCAGCCGGCTCCGCGAAGGAAACGTAACCTTGGTATATGCGTCAAAGGACGCGCGGTATAGCGACGTTAGTGTACTAAAGGAGTATGTGGAACAAAAACTTACGGCAAAGGCCGGAAAGGAGCAACAATGAAAGTATTATTACATGTGGATGAATCCACAAAATGGAAACTTGCGCTGGGGAACGCCAAAAACCTGCTGAAATATGGAGAAGAGTATGGAAAAGAATATATTGTGGAAATTTTGGCCAACAGCGAAGCCGTCAGGGAACTGGAAATGGCCAAAGCAAAGGAAAAAGGCCTTTTCGGGGATATGGAAGACCTCGCCATACAAGCTGTGAAGTTCGTGGCGTGCAGAAATGCCCTTAAGGCAAATTCCATTCTGGAAAGCAGTCTGATTCCTTTTGTTGAGATCGCGGAAGCCGGTATCGCAGAGATCGTGGATAAACAGGAAGATGGATATTCGTACGTGAAACCATGAGCAGCCTATTGCAGTGAAAGAAAGCAAACAAAACGGCATAGCAGGCTATGCCGTTTTGTTATGTACGGATCAGGTTTTTGTTCCGCCATTTTTCGCGGGTGAAGTAAATAGCGCCGGCGATTGCGGGCGGCAGAGGGGCGAAAGCTTCCGCGATATAAATACCAATGAACCCGTAGCTCAGTGTAAACCCCAGTAAAAGACTGCCGAAGATACGAATGACAACGCAATCGAGCATGGAGTTTAAAAACGAGAACATTGCGTCGCCAACGCCTGTAGCAAAAGAATTGTACGTGTACATAACGGCGTAGATCAGGCAGTTGCAAGAGCAGCATATACGCAGGTATAAAATTCCCTCGCGGATTACGTCCGCATTCGTATTGAACAGCATAACAAGCTGCCTGGCGAACAATTGGAAGAGCGCCGTGGTAATCACTGCGGCGGCAATAGACAGCCTGACCCCCGTTTTTCCTGCGGTCTGCGCGCGCGCGGGATTTCCCGCGCCCATCAATTGTCCGGCAATGGTGGTGACAGCCTGACCGACCGCCCAAATGGGCATTGCGGCAAAGGTATTGAGTTTTAATCCGATTCCGGACGCGGCGGCGACCGACACGCCAAATACGTTGAGCATTCCGGTTGCGGCCAGGTAGGAAAGATTGAGTATCGCCATCTGAGCGGCAGACGGCAGTCCTATTTTCAAAATCAGCCTTGCCGCCTGAGGAACAAGCAAGCCTGCCGCATACGCTCCGGCGGCGAGTTCCGAACGTTTTAAATAGGCGGCCGCCACAAGAAAGGAAACACCCTGGGAAGTAACCGTGGCTATGGCTGCGCCTGCGGTTCCCATATGCAAATAACCGACCAGCAACAGGTCTAAGGCGACGTTGATTACCGTCGCTGCCAGTACAAAATACAACGGATGCGTAGAATCGCCCATACCGCGCAGCACGGCGCATACTGCATTGTAACCGAACACGAATACTGTTCCCATGCAGACGATGTCCATATAGTCGTCCGCATGCCGCATGGCTTCGCGTGGAAGCTGCATCAGCTCAAGCAGGGGATGGTAGGTAAAAAGGCTTACGATAGTAATCAGCAGGGCGAGGAGCGCGGAGAGCGTGAACAGCGTTCCTATGGTATGGACGCGACGGCGATGGTCGCGCGCGCCTTTATATTGAGCGACAAGCACCGCGCCGCCCGTTGTGATGCCCATACATAGTGAAGTAATCACAAAAACGATCATCGAGGCGTTGCTTAAGGCCGCGAGTCCCTCGCTGCCCACGAACTGTCCGACTACGACCATATCCACAATGCTGTACAGGGACTGCAAGAGGTTGGCCAAAAACAAGGGCCATGCAAAGCGAAGCATTTGCCGTGGCATGCATCCTGACGAGAAATTCTGTATTGTTTGATTCATGATAATATTCCTTTTTTGAGTCACAAAACCATTCCGCGGCACAAAAAAACCGCGGGACATTGCCCGCGGCCATATCATCGGAATCATCCGGAAAACGGTATTACAACGAACGCGCGTTTATGCGCCTATCAATACCATTTACCGATGAAACGGCCCCTTGAGGCCGGATTAGGCTCCATGCAATGTCTCATCCTGTCCATATGCACAGAGCTTCCTGGGATACAAAATTTCATGTAGCTGTTTCCTTTCGCTTCTTTATCATACACGCCGTAGAAATGCCTGTCAAGCGGCGCAAAGGGCGTTCATTCCCATACATCTATAACACAAATAAAGGCGAACCAACGGCCCGCCTTTACTCCTGCGCATAAAATGAGAAATTCTGTTACTCGACAACTACGCCTGCCCGTACAAGTTTTACGCCGTTCTCGAGACAATCGCCGACCGGACAGTGGCTTTCGATATAATCGGCAAGCTTTTCTGCCGCCGCCTGTCCGGATTTGGTCTTGAAATGCATGGTGAAGCGGATTTCCTGGAAACCGTTCCTCACGTCTGCAAGATCTAAAAATCCGTCAGGATCGAGGTCGCCTTCCATTTCCACATGGAAATCCTCGAGATCCACGCCGCACTTTTGCGCGAAAGCCGCCGCGCAAATAGTCTGGCATGCGCCGAGAGCGCACAAAACCGCTTCCACAGGGTTAAGGCCCTTATCCGTACCGCCGAGTTCTTTCGGCTCGTCCAGCAAGATTTTAAATCCACGGGAATCTGTTTCCACCTGCAGCCCGCCTGGGAGCTTTTTTGCGGTAGCCTTGAAAGTTGTTAACATGGTAGGTACCTTCTTTCATTATAATTAGGATAGTATATTGATAAAACCTTTTTACAATGATAAACACCTAAATTAAAAGCACGAGTATATGGAAGAAAATAAGAGTAAGCGCGTACACGGATGTTATAACCGGAATCAATAATTGAAAAGGAATAGAATTCATTTATTCTTAAGAAATTTTTACTAAAGTTTCTATTTCCTATTTATGCCTTTTCGATTATAATAGGCATGGTAACGAAAGAAAGAGAGAACACGAATGATTTCAGACATAGCAGCTTGTTTTATCGTCATTGGCCTGGGGGCTGTTGCCGTATTGATCCTCAACCGGATTATGACGGTCGTATCGCCGCCGCAGGAAAAGACATGGCTGACGGAGTTCCAATATGCACACAGGGGCCTGCACGATGAAGCGGTTCCGGAAAATTCTCTGCAGGCGTTTCGCAATGCGGTGGATGCGCAATTCGCGATCGAGCTTGATGTACAGCTTTCAAAAGACGGAAAAATCATGGTCTTCCATGACAGGGACTTAGAACGTATGACCGGCATTTCAGGGCGGCTTCGCGACCGTACATACCGCGAGCTGCGGACATTGCGGCTCAAGGGAACGGAGTACAAGATCCCCACGCTGGAAGAGGCGCTTCAGGTAGTCGGCGGCAAGGTGCCGCTTTTGATCGAACTTAAGAACCGAGGGATGGCGGGGCAGCTCGAGCGGAAGCTTTACCAGGCGCTTCTCGATTATGAGGGGAAATATGCGATCCAGTCGTTTTCGCCTTTCTCCGTGCGTTGGTTCAAACGGAACGCGCCGCACATTTACAGGGGACAGCTCGCGTGCAATTTCTGGAAATGCAACGAATTTGCCGCCGGCAAAATCAAACGGTTCCTGCTTGCGAATCTGTTGCTTATCATACAAAAACTGGGCGTGAATTTTATCTGTAAGCCCAACTTTATCAGTTATGAGCTGCATAAGGTCAATTCGCGGCTGATCCGGCGGCTGCGCCGGAAAGGCGCGCCCATCTTTGCATGGACGGTGCGTAATCCGGAGCAGTACGACAGTGCAAAACAATATACGGATTCCGTCATCTTTGAGGGGTTCCGTCCTAAAGATATGTAATAACGACCGCAAAGTAATAGAAAAAAACACTCCGCACGGAGTGTTTTTTTCGTTAGGCTATCTTTAATAATATAACAAAGAAGGAACTTAAAATCAATCGAAAGGATTTTCAGTGGGATAGAGCATACCCTGCGGCTGGTTAAAAGCGATGTCTTTGACGCCAAGGTATCTGAAAATCGTGTGCAGAGCCCGTCCGCAATGGGCAAAAGCAACCGCACCATGATGGGGATAATGCTTTTCAATCAGTACGTGGCGGTAAAACCGTCCCATCTGGGGGATGGCGAAAATACCGATCCCGCCGAAGCTGCGCGTCGCCACAGGCAGGACCTCGCCCTGCGCGATGTAAGAAGTAAGCTGGGCGTCCGCCGTACTCTGCAGGCGGAAAAACGTGATCTTGCCAGGCGTAATATCGCCTTCCAACGTGCCGCGCGTAAAGTCAGGCTCGCCGCCGTCTTCTAACAGGCGGTTTTGGATAAGCTGATATTTGACCGCGCCCTGCGAAAGCTTGCACATCGGCGTGTTGCCGCAGTGGAAGCCCATGAACGTGTCATGCAATGTATAATCATATTTGCCTTTGATTTCCGCTTCATAAAGGTCGGCGGGCACGCTGTTGTTGATGTCGAGCAGCGTTACCGCGTCTTGTGTTACGCACGCGCCAATATATTCGGAAAGCGCGCCGTAAATATCTACTTCACAGGCCACCGGGTATCCCTGCGAAGCAAGGCGGCTATTGACGTAGCACGGTTCAAAACCGAATTCCTCAGGGAATGCGGGCCAGCATTTATTGGCAAACACGATATAATCGCGCGCGCCCTTGTTTTGCTCCGCCCAATCTTTGAGCGTCAGCTCGTACTGCGCCATGCGGGGCAGCAGGTCGGGATAGGTATTGCCCATACCAAGTTCACCGGCCATATCTGTGGCAACCTCGGCGATATGCGGATCGTCCTTGTGCGCATGGTAAGCGACCAACAGGTCAAGCTCGGAATTTTCCTGTATTTCCACACCGACGTCGTATAAAGGCTTGATCGGCGCGTTGCATGCAAAAAAGTCCTGCGGACGCGGCCCAAAGGTGATGATTTTCAGATGAGACAGTCCGATGAGTGTACGCGCAACGGGAACAAAGTCCGCGATCATTTGCGCGACCTCCTGCGCTGTACCGACAGGATAAGAGGGGATGACCGCCGGAATCTTACGCAGCGCCAGGTTGTAAGAGCAGTTGAGCATACCGCAGTAAGCGTCTCCGCGCCCACCTATCAGGTCGTTCCCCGATTCCTCGGCGGCTGCGGCATACATGACCGGACCGTCAAAACGTTGTGCGATCAGCGTTTCCGGCGTCTCCGGCCCGAAATTTCCTAAAAACACGACGAGAGCGTTGCAGCCCGCAGCCTTTACTTCCTCGACAGCTTTTACCATGTCGGTCTCGTTTTCCACGGTCGTTTTCGCCTCATAGACAGACATGCCTTTTTCCTCGCACGCCTGCCATACGGCGGCGCGGCGGCGTTCGGAAAGAGAAATGACAAAGCAGTCGCGGCTTACGGCAATCAGGCCAAGCTTTACTTCTGGGATATTGTTCATTTTGGGATCCTCCGTTTCTATATAGTAAGGTTGCGGCCGACCAGTCCCAAAAAAGCGCCGTCTTTGTCAAGACCGCTTTGCGGATGGGCGATCAGCCATTTGTTTTGCGCGAATAAGAGTCGATCTTCTCCCTGCGTACCCGCCGGACTTCCGAGCGGCAGGTTAGTGCCCGCGGGGAGCACGACGATACAGCGAAATTTTTGCCCGTTCTGCGCGCAGGGAGCATAATGCAGTGTGGTGGCATAAAGCTCTACCGCGACGCCCTGCGGAACGAGGAACGCTTCCATTTGGGCGGTATCATACGTATTGTCTGGCCGATTGATGTCCTGCTCCATACCCAGCAGGAGAACAAGGTCGCTGCACGCGATATTGATTTCGCTGCTCCGGTGGTATTCCACGGCGTTCAGCGTATCGTTTTTGCCGTTGCAGTAACCGATCTGTATCGGCATACCGCCAAAAACGGAATTCTGAAGTTGCTGTGCTTCCGTAGGCGTCTCCGGCCCGAAAACGCTCGGTTCATAGACGACGCCGTCCGGAAGAGGTGTGTCTTCCATGGCGCGCATGAGCTGCGGATAAGCGCCGGTGCTTAAGACCCGTCCGTACTTTTCAAAAGACGGCGAAGAAATCGATTGGATATCCATACAATTTTTCACTCCTGTAGAAATTAATTCCAAATCAGTTTTTAAGTGCATTTTCAAGTAATGTGCACGAGCACATTTATGAAATAAACATAACACTGTTTCTATACTTTGTCAAATGATTTATGACGGAAAACGCAAGAAAAATAAAAGGGTTGAAAAAATGCTATAGAATGGTTTCGTTTAAACAAAAAATGCACATTTGGCCAGACGGCGGATGAAAAATGGATTGACGAAAAAGAGGGATGACGGTATGATGAAAACAAGGTCGTGTGCATGGGCACAAAAGACAACGGCCGCAAGAAGGTGTATATATGTCGGCGACGATCAAGCAGATAGCGGAGTTATCCGGTGTTTCGCGGGGAACCGTGGATAGGGTGCTCAATAACAGGGGAAAAGTAAAACCAAAGACAGAAGAAAGGGTGCGCGCCGTCGCGCAGCAGCTTGGATATAAACCGAATCTGGCAGGAAAGGCGCTTGCGGTGCGCAAAAAAGCGCCGTTGATCGGCGTGATCGTCTCATCTGAGGAGAATCCCTTTTTTGACGAAGTCCTGCGCGGGATCGCACGGGCGGAAGAGGAACTCAAGGATTACGGCGTGCGTGTGCTGCTAAAGCAGATGAAAGGCTACAACGTTGCGCGGCAAGCTGAACTGATCACGGAAATGAAAGATAGGGTCAGCGCGCTTATTTTAAACCCGATCAACGATTTTAAGATCGCACGGCTTTTAAGCGGAATGCAGGAAAGCGGAACAGGCATTGTCGCCATGAATAACGATATTGAAAATTGCGAGCGGCTTTGCTATGTAGGCAGCGATTATGTGCGCGGCGGAAACGCCGCCTGCGGCATGATGGGGCTTCTGACCGGCGGACAGGCCAAAGTAGGCGTCTTGCTCGGTTCCAAAAAGATACTCGGACATAACCAGCGCGTAGAGGGCTTTCGCGCGGTGATGCGGGAGAGGTATCCGCAGATGGAAATAGTAGATATGGCGGAGACGAACGACGACGACGTAGTCGCGTTTGAGGCCGCGCGGCAGATGTTATGTGCGTATCCGCGAATAACGGCGCTGTTTGTGGCGGCCGCCGGAACGTATGGCGTATGCCGCGCGGTGGAAGCGATGAATAAGGCTGGGGAAATTACCATTGTCTGCTTTGACGCGATCCCGTCCACTGTCGAAATGATGAAAAAGGGACTGATCAAAGCGACGATATGCCAACAGCCGTTTACACAGGGAAATAAATCCGTGCACATCGCGTTTGATTATGTAGTAAGCGGCAATAAACCACACAAAGACCGGTTTATTGTAAAAAATGAGATCAAAATTCTGGAAAATCTATAACAGGGAGCGGAGGAATTGTATGAAATATTTAATTGGGATCGATATTGGAACGTCAGCGACAAAAACGGTGCTTTTTGACGAAAACTTTGGCGTGGTTGCGTCATCCTCGCAGGAGTATCCTCTTTACCAGCCGCAAAACGGATGGGCGGAACAAAAGGCGGAGGACTGGCGCGACGCGGTTCTGAAAACGATCGGAGACGTGGTCAAAACGTCGGGCGTAGCGGGCGGAGACATCGCCGGTATCGGGCTGTCGGGCCAGATGCACGGGCTGGTGATGCTCGATGAACAAAACGAAGTCATCCGGCCGTCCATCATCTGGTGCGACCAGCGCACGGCAAAGGAATGCGAGGAAATCACGAATAAGGTGGGCGCAAAGCGACTGATCGAAATCACCGCCAATCCTGCGCTGACAGGGTTTACCGCCTCGAAAATTTTATGGGTGCGCAACAACGAACCGGAAAATTACGCAAGGTGCCGGCACATATTGCTTCCCAAGGATTATATCCGCTTTATCCTGACCGGAAAATATGCGACCGAAGTTTCGGACGCGAGCGGCATGCAGCTTTTGGATGTTCCGGCGCGGCAGTGGTCAGGCGAGGTGCTTGAAAAACTGGATATTGACCGTTCCATGCTGGCGGAGGTCTATGAATCGCCGGAGATCACGGGAACGATCCTGCCGCAGATCGCGCGGCAAACGGGATTATCGGAGCAAACGGTCGTTGTCGGCGGCGCAGGAGACAACGCCGCCGCGGCCGTCGGTACGGGCGTCGTGGAGGACGGGCGCGCGTTTACCACCATTGGTACAAGCGGCGTCGTATATGCGCACAGCTCGAAAATCACCATCGACCCCAAAGGACGTGTGCACACGTTCTGCTGCGCGGTGCCAGACTGCTGGCATGTCATGGGGGTGACGCAGGGAGCGGGACTGTCGCTCAAATGGTTCCGCGATCAGTTCTGTAAGGATTATATCGCGCAGGCAAAGGAGCAGGGAATCGGGGTGTACGACCTGATGAACAAAGATGCGGCGCTCTCGCCGGTGGGGAGCAACAAGCTGATTTACCTGCCGTACCTGATGGGCGAACGTACGCCGCATCTGGATCCTGATTGCCGCGGTGTGTTTTTCGGATTGTCGGCCATCCATACAAGAAAAGACATGATACGCGCAGTCATGGAAGGTGTTTCCTATTCGCTTAAAAACTGCGCGGATATTTTGGCGGAAATGGGCGTTACAATCGACGAAATGATGGCCTGCGGCGGCGGCAGCTACAGTCCGGTATGGCGGCAAATGCTCGCGGACCTTTATGGCTGCGACGTAAAGACAACAGTTTCCCAGGAAGGTCCGGCGCTGGGAGTGGCGATCCTCGCGGCGGTGGGGGCAGGACTTTACGAAGATGTGCCGGCGGCTTGCGCGGCAGCGATTAAAACGGACAAGGTCTGCCCGCCGATTCCGGAAAACCAGAGGGAATACCCTAAATATTATGAAGTTTATAACGACCTTTACGGCTGTCTGAAAGATGAGTACAAAAAACTGGCAGGGATCTGAAGCAATAAGTAACCCAAAAGACCGGCGGAGAACAGCCGCCGGTCTTCTTATATCCGTGCCGCTCAGGCGGGGGCGCTTTTAAACAGCAGCTTTGCCGCCGCCATGCCGAGGATAACGCCGAGAAAGCTGAAAATGAGGTTGAAAACAATATTGCCAAAGGCGCGGACATAATCCGCCGCCAAAAATAAATGAACAGTTTCCATGCTGAATGTGGAAAAGGTAGAAAGCCCGCCGAACATGCCCGTCGTCAAGAAGAGCTTCGCGCGCGGAGTGATGAAAGCCGTCTGCTTCTCCATACCGGTAATGAAACCTACCAGAAAACCGGCGATGATATTCGAAAGAAGCGTCGCCAGGGGCATCTGCAAGGGTAGCGGCAATATCAGCTTGGTGATCAAAAAACGCAGGCAGCAGCCGATAAAGCCGCCTGCGCCAACCAATAAAAACTCAACCATAAATTTCGTTTCCTTTCCTCAATAAAAAAGCTGACAGCTCCTGCGTTGCGCAGAAGTCATCAGCATAAAAGCGGTTCTGGTTTCCCACGGGAGAACTTCATTCCCGATTCCTAATGTCAATTTATTTTAACAGCAAACGTTCGCCGCGTCAATCCAATGTAAAATCTCCCTATATGTGGCGGAACCGTAAACAATCTGTTAATATTCCGCAGATTTCCCCCACCTTTTTTGCGGGTCTGCTATAATGGCAGTATTCTAAACGAAGATAAGGATTAAAAAAGACCGGCATATGAAAAAGATATTGATCATGTCGATGAGCATGTTAATGATTGTTTATACCCTGAGCGCATGCGCCCTGCCTGAGCCGGGCAAGGTGCAGGTCATTTCCTCGGCAAAGCCCTCGGAAAGCGTTCCCAGCGCGCCGGAGGAGCCCTCGGAAAGCAGTGGGGAATCGCCGCTTACGGATGATGAAATCAGTGAGTTGATACGCGAAGGAATCGTTCCTGAGGACGCGGCGCAAAAAAGCAGCGGGGCTGCGGTCTATGATGAGCGCAAGGTACAGGATTCCATCGAAAAATATCGGGAACGGGTCGAATGCACTTCAACGATCATTGCCGGTAACAATATGATCATACAGGTGAAAAATACCAATGATATTGCTATCCCCAAGATGGTGGTGGAACTCTCGTCTCCGGATATGTCGCAAAAACAGGATCTCGTATTTTACCAGGTGGGCGCGGGACGCAGCATCGTGATCCCCATCGAGAAGAAACCGGACGAGCTGCCGCCGGCTATGGACGCGAGCGTAAACGTTTTTATGACGGCGAATGAATACAGCGACATCACCGACCAAATAAATGTTCAAAGCGAGCAGACGGAGGAAGGTATTAAGCTTACCGTACAGAATAATGCGCAGCAGGTATGCCGGATGTTCAGCGTTACGGTGAAGTTTGCCGACGATACGGGGATCGTATACGCCCAGATGAAGCAAACGGATACGCCCATTGAGGCGGGGGGAAGCGCCGAACTGGCTTTCGGTCTTTCCGAGGAGTTAAAAGAGGCAGGCGTGACCTTTAACCGCATAGAATACGTCATCAACCAAGCGGTTGCCCAGACAGAATAGAAAAAAGCCGGCGCGCCTTGTGCCGGCTTTTTGATTACTTTTTGAATCGAAGATTATTTGAGATGCGTTCCCTCTACTTCGTTGACGAGCGCCAGGAAATCCTGTTCAAAGTTCTCGTCCGCGCACATGGTCGCGTCGTGATAGGTAAGCGCACGCAGCACATCCGGTCCTGCGGTAATGGCGCCAATGCCGTATTTGCACAGGCTTAACACCTGGTGCGAGTTGCGGAAGCTTGCGGCAAGAACCTGGGCTTCCATGTTATGGATCCGGAAAATATCGTGGATGTCCTTGGCGACCTGAATACCGTCCGCCCCCATATTATCGAGCCGGTTGATGTAAGGAGCGGCAAACCGCGCCCCCGCCTTTGCCGCCATGAACGCCTGCATAGCGTTATAGACGACGGTCGCCGTGATATTGATGTCTTCCTTTCGCAGCAAGCGAATGGCGCGCAGGCCCTCAGGCGTAACCGGAACCTTGACGAAAAGGTCGTCGCCCAGCTCGCGCAGCATGAAGTGCGCCTCTTCCACCATTTTTTCCGCAGTATCCGAGATAAGCTGCGCATGCAGCATGGATTCCTTGGGAATGAACGACCGGATTTCCTTTAAAACACGGAAAATATTCTGGTGTTCTTTCAGTAAAATAGATGGATTCGTGGTCACCCCGTCGTAAGGAAAGCCGTCGTAAAGCTTCCGTATCTCATCAATATTGGCATTGTCGATTAGTACAAACATAATACGCTCCTTTATTACTCGCCGATACTCGGCACACTGACTTCCGTTTCCACATCCGCGGCATAATCAACATCCGCGAGCTGAAAGCCGAACATCTGGTAAAAATCATCCCAATAACCGGCGACATCCGCAAGCTGTTCCAAATTGTCGTCGTTGATTTGCTCCCATGCTTTTGCAACCGCGTCCTGTACGTCGCCGCGCATCTCCCAATCGTCCAGGCGGATCATGCCGCGCTCGTCGGTGGGAACCTGCTCCTTGAGCAGCCGGTCGGCGAACAGGCGGTACATCTGCTCGATACATCCCTCGTGCAGGCCCTTTTCTTTCATTACTTTGTAAAGGATGGAGATATAAAGCGGAACGATGGGGATTGCCGCAGAAGACTGCGTTACCAGCCCCTTGTTAACGGAGATATAAGCGGTAACGCCGGAAAACTCCTTGTTGATTTCCTGCGAAGTCCTGAATAAATGCTCTTTCGCCTTTCCGATGGAACCGTTTGTATACATGGGATAAGTGATTTCCGGCCCGATATAAGAATAGGCGACGGTCACCGCACCGTCCGCCAGCACGCCGGCGTTTTGCAGAGCGGCGATCCAGTCTTTCCAGTCCTCGCCGCCCATCACCTTAACGGTATCGGCGATTTCCTGTTCCGTGGCGGGCGTGACTGTGACCTCGGATATTTTTCGGGTCGTAAGGTCGATGGATTTATTCGTATAATCGGTATCCGTCGTTTTCAGAACGGAAGAATAGGTCGTCCCGTCAGCGACTGTGCGGCGCGGGGATGCGAGGCTGTATACCACCATATCGACCTGGCCTAAATCCCGCTCGATGAGCTTCGCGGTCTGCGCCTTGATTTCCTTTGAAAAAGCGTCGCCGTTGATCGTCTTTGCATACAGGCCGTCCGCATGCGCGAATTCTTCGAAAGCAGCCGTGTTGTACCATCCGGAGGAAGCCGTGCGTTTGCCGCTCGCGCTGCGCTCGAACATCACGCCGATGGTGGCCGCCCCGCCCAGGTATGCGGCGGCAATACGCGAAGCAAGGCCGTAACCTGTCGAGCAGCCGATCACCAGTACGTTTTTGACGCCCGGCATTTTCGGTTTTCCTTTTACATATTCGATCTGCCGCCTGACGTTTTCGCGGCAACCCTGGGGATGCGCGGTCGTGCAGATGAATCCTCTCACCTTTGGCTCAACTATCATAATCAAAGACTCCTTTGTTTCAAAATAAGATACGCGTTTATTTTACCATAGTACGGCACATTTTTCAGCAAGAAAAATTTTGACGCAAACTGCGCTTATTTATTATAATGAATATGAACTAAAAGGGGGGCGTTTTTATGGAAACAAAAGAGTATTTAAGGGTGCTGCGGGAAATAAAGGACTGCGCGTTCGCGACGGTGGACGAAAACGGCAGACCGGACGTGCGTATTATCGACGTGATGATGGTGGAAGACGATTGCCTGTATTTTCTCACGGCGCGGGGCAAGAATTTTTACCAGCAGGTGCTGAATCAGGAATTTGTTGCCATTACGGGCATGACTAAAAACTGGGAAATGGTCAGCTTGCGCGGCAGGGTAAGGCGGGTATCGCAGGATTATTTGGCGCAGATTTTCGAAAAGAATCCTTCTATGAACGATGTTTATCCGGGCGACAGCCGCAACATATTGGAAGTGTTTTGCCTGTTCGAAGGGCAGGGAGAATATTTCAATCTTGCACAAACGCCGATTTTTCGGCAAACGTTCTTCGTGGGACGTCCGGAGGAACAAAAGAAAGGGTTCCACATCACTGCAGGATGTATTTCGTGCGGACGGTGCGCAGAGGTATGTCCGCAAAACTGCATTGAGGCAGGAACGCCGTATACGATCCGGCAGGAACATTGCCTGCATTGCGGACTATGCGCAGAGACGTGTCCGGTGACGGCCATAGACCGCTATCCGGAAAGGGAAGAACTATGAAAATCGAGGTTATAAGGGGAAATATCACCCAAATCAGCGCCGATGCGATCGTGAATGCAGCCAACGAGACGCTGCTGGGCGGAGGCGGCGTGGACGGGGCGATCCACCGCGCGGCGGGACCGGAGCTTCTCAAAGAATGCGCAGCGCTTCATGGATGTAAAACAGGACAGGCGAAGATCACAAAAGGATACCGCCTGCCCGCTAAATATGTGATTCATACGCCCGGCCCTGTTTGGCGCGGCGGCGGATACCACGAAGCAGAACTGCTTCAAAGCTGTTATGAAAGCTGTATGGAGCTGGCGCATAAGTACGGCGTGAAAAAAATCGCTTTTCCGTCTGTCAGTACGGGCGTTTACCATTTTCCACTGCGGCAGGCGGCGGAAATCGCCGTGACGGCGATCAGTAAAATGCTTGCGGCCTATCCGGACATTGAAGAGGCGGTCATGGTCTGTTTTGACGGCAAAACAAAAAGCGCCTACGATGAGGCGCTTGAAAAAATAAGAAAAGCTTAGTCTTCCTTGAGTGTAAATTTCCATACGCAGCGCGCGTTTTCATCCGTAATATCGGGCGGACAGCTTAATACTTCCGTCTCAAAACGCGGATCGATCGTTTTGGCAAACCAGGTATATTCCTGTAAGCCGACCGGCGCGCAGGGAAAGTAATCGAGCCCCTTGCGGCTGCGCGCATCCTGCACGCGGCAATGGCGCGCGCGGTAAGTAACGGTGTTGCCGTCTATGATGATCTCAGGATCGGTAAGCGTCGCCTGCAAACGAAACCGCAGCGCCTGGGCAAGCCCGCTTATGCCAGCATATTCCGGCAGGTCCAGGAATTGCTTTAAACGCTTTGCCTCTACTACAGTAAATTGCCGCCAGGCGTTGGCGTCGTGCTCCATCGCTTCTTTCATCCCGCATTTTTGCTCGATGGATAAAAACCAGCAGCCGTCGTGCGCGATCCAGTTTTTGGCATAGATTTTACAAAGCTCGAGCAGTTTCTCGCGCGGAAGGGAATCAATATCCTGATATTGCATGGTCAGTGCCTCCGTTAAAATTTCTTTTGTATGACTCTTCATTATTATATACCCGCGTCAAAAGAGGGTCAATGGAAACGGCACGGTTGACGGACGGGGAGAGACTGTGGTATGGTACGCATGTACGCTTCGCGCGGAAATCATCAAAAAGGAGCTTGCAATGCCAAAATATGATTTGCTGATGTTCGATATGGACGGAACGTTTATCGATTCCGCGCATTTTCACATAAGCGCATACCGCCGTTTTTTTGACCGGTACAAGATCGACGTGAAGCTGGGGGATACGATCCTCGGAATGGGTTTTACGATTGAGGATTTTTTCCATAATATCGGCGTGCCGGCTGCGCGTATCGACGAGGTTTATGAAAAGCTGTGGGACTTTTACGCGCATGACGTCGACGACCTCATCCGCGCGATCCCTTTGGCGGACGGCGCGAAAGAGGTGTTCGTAGAACTAAAAAACCGCGGATACCGCATGAGCGTGGTGACTAATTCGCTGCAGCCGCTTGCGGAAAGGATTTTGGCCGTGCACGGCCTTAAGGACTGCTTCGAGGCGGTCGAAGGCGCGACGCAGCATGAATCGGACAAGGAAAAACGCTGCGGATACGTACGGGATAAGCATTGCGCGCAAGGTAGTATCTTGCTCGTTGGCGATGCCGGAAGAGACATCGAAATCGCTAACGCGGCGGGCTGGGATTCGTGTCTCGCGGCAACGAATATCGGCTGGGCCGCAGACCCACGGGAGGTAGTAGAGAAGTTTTCACCGACGTATGTGGCGCACGAGTTTCCCGAGCTGCTGACAATATTGGATTAAAAAAAGGACTGCGCGAAAGTAGACGGAACCCGGAAGAACGGACAAAGAAAAAAGGGGCTATCGCAGGAAAGCTAAAGATTACACGGTCATACTCCTGATTTCAAAAGGAGTGTGACCGTTCTTCGTTTGGATACGTTCAAAATTATAAAAATGTATGTATTCATGTATCAACATTTTTGCGTCTTTCATTGTTTGGATTTTTTGGCGGCGAATCCACTCGCTTTTGAGCATACCGAAAAAGTTCTCAGCCGGCGCGTTATCAAGCGGCGTTCCAGGTCTTGACATAGACGGCGTAATAGAATATTGTTTAAGTAGGTTTGAATACCCGTGGGACGTGTATTGGAACCCCTGGTCGCTGTGGAGGATGAGTCCATCAGCGACCTTTTTCTTTCCGCAAGGTAGGCTTCGCACTGCTTTTTGGATCGTTCTGTAGACAAGCGCGTTGTCCTGCACGGTACCCATATCATATGACACAATGAAATGATCATACAAATCTTTGATCATAGATAGATACAACGTTCCCTCTTTGGTTTTGATATAGCTGATGTCGGTCACCCATTTCTGATTTGGCTGTTCAGCCGAGAAGTGACGGTTAAGGCGATTTGCATATACCATCATCTGCCGTTGCCTTTGGTATAGCGGCCTCGGCCTGCGGATTACCGCAAGCAATCCATATTTGCGCATCACACGCAGTACAGCCTTGTGGTTTATGCAAAGACCGTGCTCCCGCTTAAGCCATAATCTTACGCGCCTATACCCATAGGTCTGTTTGGTTTGCTGCTGACATTGTTGTATCAGTCGTCCAATCACAGCGTCCCGATCAGTATCGCCTTGGCGGGAACGCCAACTGTAATATCCGCTGCGCGAAACCTCAAAGAAACGGCACATCAGCTTCACGGAATATTTGTTATGATGCTTTTCGATCGCTGCATACTTTACCTTTGCACTCACATCCTTCCAGCAGCTTGAAGAAAAGACCGATACAGTTCCACTTCCATTTCTAATTGCTTAATCCTATCTCGATACTCTGCTTCGGTTGATATTGGACGTATTCGTGGACGTCCACGTTTTTTCGGCATGTTCCATATTCTGTTTTTTCTATTGTATCGTTCTACTAATTTTTTAATTTGTGTCTTGCTTAATCCATACTCTTCTCCTATTTCACGGTGTGTCAGTCCTTGCTCCTTTTTCTTCATTACAGTTTCTATGATCTGCTTTCCATAGTGCTTTCCCATACAAAAAACCTCCTATCGTTATTATCCTACGATAGGAGGCCTTTTTTCTCAATGTCCTTTTTTGGGGGGGCCGTCTAAAGCGCAGTCCTTTTTGATAGCTTTAATTGAGCGCCTTTAAAAGCATTTGATAGGCATTATCCATTGCCGCGCATATCGTTTGCTCATCCGCCGTTTCGCACCGGCAGCGCGCATGGATAAAGCTCATGAGCGCGCCGGCAAAGACGCTGTAAGTATATTCCTCGTCCACAACGGGCAGGATAACGCCTTCGCTGGCGCCCAGCCGCGCGAGCAGCAGTACCCGTTTATGAATCATGGACAGGTATTCCTGTACAAAGGACAGGTCGCCATCAAAAAACTGCTTCATATCTTTCCCGCCTACATTGAACAAAACCAGATGGAAATCCGAATTTTTGTTCATGATGATTTCATTGACGACGCGCAATACGGTATAGCATTTATCGCGGAAAGTATCAAAGCGCCGCATTTGCTCAAAGATCGCGAAAAGCTGAGTGTGGATACTGTAGATGATCGTCTTGGCAAAAATATCTTCTTTGGATGCAAAATAATTATAAAGCGTTCCCTTGCCAAGGCCCGCTTCGCGTGCAATATCCGAAGCTTTAATTTCGCCGATACTCGCACCGTTGCTGATCAGGCTCAAAAGCGCGCGCATGATGGTGAGCTCTTTTTCCTTATATTTCGGGGATGTCATCGTCAAGACCCTCCTCAAGCAACACGGGCTTCAATGGCCTTTTGTTCATGCCGTCGTACATGACGGGAACAAAGAACAATGTCATGAAAGTAGCGTAAATAAGCCCGCCGATGGTCACCGCCGCCATGGGCTGGAGCATCTCCGCGCCCTGGCCCATACCGAAGGCCAGGGGCACAAGACCGAGCACGGTCGTTAGGGCCGTCATCAGAATCGGGCGGATACGCGCTTTCCCTGCCCGCAGCAATGCCTCGTTCTTTTCAATTCCGGACAGCCGCAGTTGGTTGACGTAATCCACAAATACAATCCCGTTGTTGACGACGATACCCGCAAGGATCAGGAACCCGAGCAGCGCGATCATGCTGAGGTCCATACCCGTCAGCAGCAGGGCGAGCAGGCCGCCTGTAAACGCCAGGGGAATGGTGAACAAGATGATAAACGGCGATTTTAAGGACTGGAACTGCGCGACCATGATCAGGTAGATGAGCACAACCGCTAGCAGGAACATGTAGATCAGGTTGGAAAACGTATCCATAATCGTCTGGTTCTCGCCCGCGATCTCCACGCTGTATCCCTCGGGAACAGCGTAACCATTCAATTTCTGTGAAAAGTCGCGGCTGACAAGGCCGATATTGTGGTCTGCGTCTACCTCGGCTGTGATCGACATGGTGCGTACCTGGCCGTCGTGGTTGATGGCGGTAAGGCTTTGCTCCTGCGATACCTGCGCGATCTCTGCAAGCCTCACTTCCGCTTCCTCGCCGTCCTTGGTGCCTTTGAGAACAAAGTCGCTCAGCTTATCCAGGGAAATAGCGTCCTGAGGGCTGTTTTTCACGATGACGGGATAGTCCTGCGTTTCGAAAGTCACGGTGGTGGCCGTTTGGCCGGCGGAAAGCTCGGCGGCGATCTGCTGGTATATCTGCGCTACCGTGAGGCTGTATTCCATAGCCTTGTTTTTGTCGACGGTGATACGCGTTTCCTGCGAGGCGGCATTGAGGCCGTTATCAATGTTGGCAAGGCCCTCGGTTTGCTCCATCAGGTCCGTCATATCCTGCGCGATCGCTTTTAAGGTATCGAGGTCGCCGCCCTTAAGCACCACCTCGAGGCCGGAGCCAGAGAGCGCGGACATATCCATAGTGGAGTCGCTTATTTCCACGGTCGCGGGAAGATCGGCGACCTGATCGCGCATCATCTGAGCGACCTGCGCGCTGGTATGCGTTTTATCGTCGTTTAACACGGCGTACATCATCATACTGGTATTGTTGCTGCCCGAAGAACCGCCGCCGAGGATCGACATGGTTCCGCCTTCCATCGCGCCGATGGTCTTAACATCGGGAACTTCGGTCAGCCGCGCGAGGATTTCATCGCTCATATCGCGCGTCTGCTGTGTGGTACTGTCTTTGGGCATATTCATGGTAATCATGATTTCGTTGCTGTCCATCTTGGGCATCAGCGACGTACCCATGGAAAATACGCTGGCCACGCTGAAGACAAAAAGACCTACCACCAGCACGACGACGATCCATTTGCGCTTTAACGCGCCGGATAAAAGTTTTTCATATCCGGCCGTGAATCGATCGAACCATTTGTGCTTTTTTTCCTTGGTGTTCTTCATCATCGTAGAGCCCAGCGCGGGAACAAGCGTGAGCGCGATGATCAGGCTCGCGAGCAGCGAGAAAGCAATGGTAAGGCCCATGTCCGCGAAAAGCTGGCGGGTCAGTCCCTCGGTAAATACGATTGGGAGAAATACGCAAACTGTTGTCAGCGTGGATGCGGCGATGGCGCCCGCGACCTGTGACGCGCCCTTGATCGCCGCTTTGGCGGGAGAGACGCCAAGCGCGCGCAGGCGGTAAATATTCTCGATCACGACGATGCTGTTATCCACAAGCATACCTACGCCGAGGGCGAGGCCGGCGAGGGAGATAACGTTTAAGGTAACGCCGGTAAAATACATGAGCGTAAGAGCCGCTAAAAGGCTGAATGGGATACTGATCGCCACGATAATCGTGGGCTTAATATCTTTCAGGAACAAGAACAGGATGATAACCGCAAGGATACCGCCCAAAAGCAGGTTATTAAGGACGGAATCCAGCACAATGTTGATATACACGCCCTGGTCGTTTAAAGTCGTGATGTGCAGGTTCGGGTTTTGCGCTTCCAACGTTTTGATCGTTGCATTAAGGCGCTCCGAAACCTCTGTGGTAGAGGCTGTGCTCTGTTTCTGGAAAGTCATTAGAATACCGTCGTTGCCGTTGATCTTCGCATAAAGATCGTCTCTGTTATCCGTCATTTCAACGGTCGCAATATCCTTAAGCCGGACCTGCCCAATATCGCCTGTGGGAATATCAAAGAGTACAAGGTTGCTGATCTCATCAATATCCTTGAACTGGTCGCCTACCTTGACGAGGAATTTTTCCTGTCCGTCCTGGATATACCCTGCGGGCATGGAAAAGTTCTCCGCAGAAAGGATCTGGCCCACTGTATCCTGTGTGATCTTGCCGTCAAGCCCCGCCTGCTGATAGGCCGCGTCTTTTTGCTGCTCAAATTCCTGCTCCTGCGCGCTTAGCTGCGCCTCGCCGCCCGCGAGCTGGCCGGAAGCCTGGGCGATTCCGGTGGTAAGTGCCATTTTGCCGGACTCGATCTGTTTTTCGCCTTCGTCAAGCTGACTCAGTTTTTCTTCCAGTTGTGCTTTTTGGGCAGGGATTTGCGCAATGCCGTCCGTAAGCTGCGCGATACCCGCGTCGAGCTGGGAAAGGCCGTCCGTAAGCTGCGCGATACCCGCGTCAAGCGTATTCAGCTGGTCTGTTAATTGCTGCGGAACGGGTTGCCCCGCCGCAATCAGGGCGGCAATCTGTGAGGAAAGCGCATCGCGTCCAGCGGTTGCATCTGCAAGCTGGGCGGCCAAATCGTTTCTCTGGGCCTGCAAATCCGCAAGCTGCGCTTCCAGCTCCTTTTGCATTTGCGGCAGGCTCGCAATCGCGCTTTCAAGCTGCCCGCGTCCTGCCGAAAGCTGCAGTCCGGCGTCCACAAGTTCCTGCGCCTTTGATTGACTCATGTCGTTTAGCTGGCTTTTGCCGCTTTCGATCTGTTTTTTGGCTTCGTCGATTTTTTCCTGCGCCTCGGCAAGCTTTTCATCTACTGATGCAAGCACGCGGCGATTCAGCTCGTCGATCTTGTCCTGGTCTAGCGTGACGGCAATAGAGTCCTCCACAAGACCGGTCGCGCTGACGGAGGCTACGCCGTCGATACGCTCGAATTCGGGAAGAATGGTATCCGATACGGCTTTTGAAGTTTCCTTAATATCCTGGCCGTCAATGTCTACGCTGGCGATCATGACCGGCATGATGTCCGGATTGATCTTGAGCAGCGTAGGCGTGCCCACGGCGTCGTCAAGACTGCCCTTGACCATATCGATTTTGCCGCTCATTTCGATCATGGCGCTGTCCATGTTCGTACCCTGCGTAAATTCTAGCAGCACCATACTGCTGTTTTCGTTTGATGTACTGGTTACGTTTTTAATGCCGCTGGTGGTGGCAAGGGTCTGCTCCAAAGGCTTGGTCACAGTCTGCTCGATCTTTTCAGGGCTTGCGCCGGGGTAGGTCGTGAGAACCATAACATAAGGAAGATCCATTTTGGGAAGCAGGTCCGTGCGCATGCTTGTGAAAGAGATAAAACCGAGTATACACACGAGGACGACCGCCACAAAAATGGTCATAGGCTTTTTTACGCTGAACTTTGACATAGATGTAATTTCCTCCGTAATCCGTTGCGCACGCCGTGTCTGCCTAACAGATGCGCTGCGATCAATAAAAATGACTGGCTGGTCAGTCACATGTTTTATTATAGCATGGCGGGCTGGTTCGTCAATCAAATTCCGCAAAAAAACGAAAGATTTCAGGCCGCCTTGTAAAAGAAGCATTTTGTTTGACAAAATAGTTTATAAATGCTATAATTCGCATATTTTCATTGCAGAAAAACGGCGGCAAAAGTAAGGAGAACGAATGAAAGCATTAGAACGAGTAGAACATATTATGAATGATGATATGCAAAAGCAGCTTTGCGACGCCAGCGTCATGGAATTGCACGCCGCGCTTGCCAAGGCTGTCATAGAGGAAGTATCTCCCGCATGGAACAAAGAGCGGGATTCACAGAAGCGTAAAGCGTACTATTTTTCGGCCGAATACCTGATTGGGCGCATGGTATTCAATAACCTGTACGCGCTGGGATGGTTAAAGGAGCTGAAAGAGGAGCTGCTCGGCCTAGGCGTGGACATCAAGAAGCTGGAGGATGTGGAGGACGCCGCCATCGGAAACGGTGGACTGGGAAGACTGGCGGCCTGCTTTCTGGATTCTGCGGCGACAATGGGCCTGCCGCTTATCGGGTATGGTATCAAATATAAAAACGGGCTTTTCCGCCAGAAAATTGAAAACGGCTTTCAGGTGGAAGTCGCGGACGACTGGAAAAGCGATACCGACCCGTGGTTTTTGCGGCGGGAAGACGAAAGCGTAACCGTTTCCTTTCGTGGACAGGACGTCAAAGCCGTGCCTTACGATATGCCGGTCATCGGTTACGGCGGCAGGCAGGTAAACACGCTGCGCTTATGGCAGGCGGAAGCGCTGTGCGAATTTGATTTCCAGAAATTTAATAACGGCGATTATGCGGGAGCGGTGGAAGAGAAAAATAACGCGGAAATGATTACCCGCGTCCTTTACCCGAACGACAGCACCTATGAGGGAAAGCAGCTTCGTTTAAAGCAGGAATATTTCTTTACCAGCGCGTCGCTAAAAGACCTATTGCGTACTTACCGGCGCGATTATGCGTGCGATATTCGGGATTTTGCCAAATATCACGCGATCCAATTAAACGATACGCATCCGGTGATCGCGATTCCGGAGCTGATCCGCCTGCTGGGTAAGGAGGGCGTGGAGTTTGAGGACGCGTTTTTAATCGCGCGGAATGTGTTTTCCTATACCAACCATACAATCATGGCGGAGGCGCTGGAAACGTGGAACATTGATCTGTTCCGCGAAATGCTGCCCGAGCTTTACGAGATCGTGGTGCTGATAAACGACAGGCTGCTCGCAGAGGCGGGGGGCAGGGATGTTTGCGAGCTGGAAATTTTGCACAACGGGGCGGTCCATATGGCGCGGCTCGCTGTTTACGCTTCCCAAAAAGTCAACGGTGTGGCGGCGATCCATACCGAGCTTTTGAAAGAAAAAGTTCTTCATAACTGGTATGAATGGTTTCCCGAACGTTTTTCCAATAAAACGAACGGTGTAACGCAGCGCAGGTGGCTGGCGCTGTGCGATCCGGAACTTTCCGAGCTGATTTCGGAAAAGATCGGCTGGGGCTGGGTCAAGGATTTCGGGCAGATCAGGGAGATCGAACCCTTTATTGGGGACGATGATTTCGTGCGCCGTTTTAACCAGGCCAAACAGGTTCGCAAAGACAAGCTGGCGCAGTATATTTATAAGCGCGATAAAATCGCCGTGCGCTCGGATTCGGTATTCGATATTCAGATCAAACGCCTGCACGAGTATAAACGGCAATTGCTGAACGCGTTTTCAATTGTGGACATCTATTTTCGCCTTAAAAGCGGTGAGCTTACGGATTTTCCGCGAACAACGTTTATCTTTGGCTCCAAGGCGGCGCCGGGATACTATATCGCGAAGGGAATCATCAAATATATCAACGAGATCAGCCGTGTAGTCAGCGAGGATCCGGCGGTAAACGATGTCCTGCAAGTCGTTTTTGTCTCCAATTACGACGTTTCCTACGCGGAAAAGCTGGTGCCGGCGGCGGATATTTCCGAGCAAATATCAACGGCGGGAACGGAAGCGTCTGGTACGGGCAACATGAAGTTCATGATGAACGGCGCGGTGACGCTGGGAACGTACGACGGCGCAAATGTGGAAATCGTGCGGGAAGCGGGCTTTGAAAACAACTATATTTTCGGGGCGCGCGTGGAAGATTTAAGCAGGATCGAGTGTACGTACAACCCGATGGAGATATACCAAAACAACGAACGCTTACGCCGCGTAGTGGATACGCTCGTAAACGGCACCTTTTCGGACGGGGATACGGGCATGTTTCGGGCGATCTACGATATGCTGCTGAACGGTACGTACTGTCAGCAGGCGGACAAATACAAGCTGCTGCTCGATTTTGAGGATTATGTCAACCAGAAGCTGCGCGCAATCTACGATACGAAAGACCGCATGGCTTTCGGCAGGAAGTGCCTTTGGAATGTGGCCCACAGCGCGTTTTTTTCCAGCGACCGGACGATCGGAGAATACGCCCGCGAAATTTGGAACATTTGATTTATAATCAAAGCGTCTGAAGCAAACAGGATGTGAAATATAACAAAAAAGGGCGTTATCGCCCTCTTTTGTTATAAAAAACAGATATAGTGAAGAATGATGTGGTATTTACGGTTTTAATGCCTCGATAAAGACCTGCTCGATTTTGTCTTTGGAAGGCACGCCCTCATGGACCTTTTTGCCGCCTACGAAAAAAGTGGGAACGTACCAATAATCATACCCTTCCGTTTTTTCCGGCTCGCGGCGTTCTTCAATCGTCTCGATTTCCACCTGGTTATACTCAGGATGTTCTTTTTTCAGCTCGTCTATCAGCTCAAACGCACGCTTGCAATGCGGACATGTATCCAGCATCATCATTTTTACAGGTTTTGCCATCTTTTCTTTCCTCTCGATTGTGATATAATATTTTTAAACTGATTTTCAAAAAGCAAACGGATTTTTAGCACGATCTGACTGGGGGAGTGTCAAAAAATGAATTTTTATAGCAGGGTTTATGAGATCGTGAAGCAGATACCATGCGGCAAAGTCGCTTCCTACGGGCAGATTGCGCGTTTGGCGGGTAATCCTCGCGCGCCGCGCGCCGTGGGGTACGCGCTGCATTTAAATCCGGAGCCGGGAGCCGTTCCCTGTCATAGGGTTGTGAACCGCGAAGGGAGGCTTGCCCCAGCGTTTGCTTTTGGCGGCATGGATGCGCAAAAGGCTATGCTCGCCGAAGAGGGCGTGTGGGTCAGCAGCGATGGATATGTGGACATGGAGCGTTTCAGATGGGATGCATAGCGTTTATGGAATCATAGCTATTATCATATAACCGAGAGGAGAGGTATGGCATGGAAAAAAAGAAAAAAGGGAAAGGCTTCTTAGGAGAATTTAAAGAATTCATCTCGCGCGGCAGCGTGATGGATCTCGCGGTCGGCGTGATCATTGGCGGTGCGTTCACGGCGATCGTCAATGCGCTGGTAGAAAACATCCTCAATCCGATCATCGGGCTGGTGACGGGCGGCATGATGGATTTCTCCAGCCTGAAGATCCCGCTCAGCGCGGATCCTGCAGGAGCGGCGATACAGATTGGGGCGTTTATCAATGCGGTTATCAATTTTATATTGATCGCACTGGTAATCTTCCTGTTGGTCAAGGGGCTCAACAGGCTGCATAAAAAGCCTGAACCGGAGCCGGAAAAAGCGCCTCGGCTGTGTCCGTACTGCAAAAGCGAGATTGCGGACGACGCGACGCGCTGCCCGCATTGTACTTCTGTGCTGCCGGACGACCTTTGCATAGACGAAGCGGTGGAAGAGGGCAAGAAAGCATACGGACGTAAGGTAGGGGAGAACAACTGACATGAAATTCAGAATGATCCACAACAATTTAAATGTATTTGACCTGCAGAAGTCCCTGGATTTTTATGAAAAGGCGCTGGGGCTAAAAGAGGTGCGCCGCAAGGAAGCGCAGGACGGCAGCTTTATCATCGTATACCTTGCGAACGGGCAGTCGCCGCACCAGCTAGAACTTACCTGGCTCAAGGAAAAGGATACCCCATACGATTTAGGGGATAACGAGATCCACCTGGCCTTTGAAACGGACGATTTTGAAGCGGCGCATGCGCTTCACCGCGAAATGGGGTGTATCTGTTTTGAGAACGAGGCCATGGGTATTTACTTCATTGAAGATCCGGACGGTTACTGGCTGGAAGTCCTGCCGCAAAAATAAAAAAGAAATTACCTGGCAGGCTGCGCAGATTTTTGCGCAGCCTGTTTTTTTCTGTATTTGGATATACTGTGCCAGGCGACGATTTCACCCATGCCTACAGCGGCGCCCACGCCGATGGCGATCGGCAGGTTCAAACTGAGCGAACCGTCGGCGCCCTGGTCGAAAAAGGTAAAGAAAAGCGTCATGCATAAAAGAGCAAAAGGCATCAGTGCCGTCAGGAAAATACGGATATTCCCGCCCTTGACGCGGTATGGCCGGGGGCGGTCGGGATCGATCTTGCGCAGTTTCCAGAAAGACGGAAACAGGAAAAGGTAACATGCAAGCAGCAAATCAACATTGAGCGCAAAAAACATCCAAAACACGTCCGTGCCGCTTCCGGAAAGCTCGAGCACGGCTGCCACGACGAGCATAATGGTGATGATTACGCCGTTTAAAATATTTGCGCCGAGGGGCATCTGCTGTTTTTTGCTTTTGCTTGCAAGGAATTGAGGAAGCGTTCCATACTGCGCCGCATGCTGCGTCACGTAGTTGACGCCCAGCGACCATGTCATCATGTTGGTGACGAGCGTGAACATAAAGAGCGCGCCGCAGGTGACGAGCACCGCGCCGCCCGTGGACCCCAAAAGAATACGCAGGCTGTCGATAAAGCCGCTGGCCTTGGAAAGTTCGGCCGTGGGGATGGCTACGCCTATGCCGAAAGAGGCGAACAAATAAAACGCGGTGATCAGGATACCGCTCAAAATAATAGCGCGGGGGATTTCCTTTTTCGCGTTTTGCATGTCGCTCGCATAGGTGGTAACGACTTCAAAGCCGATAAAGTTAAAAATAATAATGGAAATATACGAAAGGCCGGATACGCTGGGAAGAAAATCCATGAAAGAATTCGCAGGGTTGGCAACCCCGCGCGTAACGGCCGCATATATGCCCAGGCACCCTAAAAGAAGAATAAGGCCTGTCTTTAAAAGCGCGCCGATGTTGACCAGCCATTTGCTTTCGCTGATGCGGTAGTTGGAAAGGAAAACCACCAGCCATACCACGCCAAGCTGCACAAAGAGCGCGGTCAGCGGCGGCACGGGAATGCCTGTAGCCGCGGTAAATACCTGCGTGAACATCACGAGGGTGGAAGTCACCCAGATCGGAAAATTGATCCAGTAATAAAAAGCGGCGCGCGAGCCCGTACGGATACCGAATGCGCGCTTGACCCAGTCGCACAGGCCGCCCTCGTCCTCATAAGCCGTTCCCAGCTCCGCGTTCACAAGGCCGTAGGGAATAAAGAACCCCAAAAGCAAAAGGATCCACCAAAAGTACTGGGAATTTCCGATCGCGGCCGCCGGCGCAACTGCATCAATCGTCAGCACGATGCACACCGCCGCGAGGATAGCGTCAAACAATCGAAGCTTTTTCGTTGCCATAGCGACTTTCCTCGTTCACTCAAAAACTAGGTTACGAAATGAATATACCGAATAAACCTGAAGCATAAACGTTTCGCATTTACAACCTGTTTATAACCTGTTTTCGATGGCCTCAATCATGGTTTCGATCGTTCTTAAACGGGCATAATATTTATTATTGGATTCAATGGCATGCCAGGGAGCAAAGTCCGTATTTGTATAATGGAACATGTCGCTTACGGCGTCCGCATAAACATCCCATTTCTCGCGGTTCCGCCAATCCTCGTCCGTGATTTTCACAAAGGATTACGGGTATTCTCTGGATATGGTTTTAGAAAGGCCAAGTTCTTTCAACATGGCAGGAATCCTCCTGAGAAGGCCGCCCCGTACTTTCGGAACGGCCTAAGCCAAATGTATATCAGAAACTCTCAAATTGTTTTACACCTTTGGTCATCAGATTGCGGTACAGGATAATGTCCAGCGCCGTGACGGCGATGAACATGATGAGCATGATAAGAGAACCCATAAAAAGGGCAAGGAACGCAGGAACGATGGTGAGGAGCATACCAGCCAGCATGGTAATCAGGACAGGCTTGCTTTGTTTGACGACCGTTACCTCGTTCGTCCAGTCGAAGTTAGGCGAATTGAGGTTGCATTTCAGACCCAGCAGCGCGGCGAAGTAGCTGTATGCAAGCGGAATCAGGTACATGCCGACGGCAAGAGGCGGCTCAGGCCTGATCGCCAGGTTAAACAGCGTGCCGCAGATAATCACCGACGGGTAGAAAAGCGTCATCGTCACGTTGAGCTTCGCCTTTAAAACAAGACGGGTGTCCACGGGCAGCGAACGCACGATCCACAGGTTCTTTCCCTCAAGCGAAACGGAGGATGCCGAGGGAGAGGCGATGACCAAAAAGAATGAGATCCCCATCGGGGCGGCGACCGCGATCAGCGTGGAAAACTGCGGTATTTCCGAATAAACGCCGAAGCCTTCAACGCCCGAAACCAGCAGGACAACGCCCACGACGATCAAAAGGAGCGGGCCGACCGCGGTATTGAGGACGTATCGGGAAGAAGAAAGGTAGCGTTTCATTTCACGTTTGTAAAGCGCCTTTTTGGGGGAAGCCGTTTTCAGCTCCGTCATTTTGTAGTTTGCCGCCGCGCGCGTAGTGGTGATAGCGGTATTGATCTTTTTGAACAGTTTGGCAACCACGGCGACGAAAACAGCGAACGCGCCGAAAGAAATCAGCAGGAAGACCAGAAAAGACAGCATATCAAACTGCGCGACCGTACTGCCGAATAACCCGACCAGGGGATAGATGTTAATAAGCACCTGGTTGATCATGCCGCCAATATCGGCAAAATTGATGATAATATCGCCGGAGTTCATCCAAAAGCCCATCCATACGATCATGAACACCATAAATGCCACCACCGTAAGGATGACGTTCATGCCGTTTTTGCGCTTAAAGCGCGAAGCGGCAGCCGCGATCAGCGTGCCGATCACCGTTGCGATAATGATAGGCAGCATGGGCGTGGCCAGCATCATGACAATGTAAAGCGGATAAAACGCCGCCTCCGGCTGCGCGATGATTGCGTATGCAACAGCCGCGGGAACCATTACGCCGAGGACAAACAGGAAATTAAGGCCGTAAAGAATCAGGATACGGCTGGTGATCAGCGTGCCCGTCTTAATGGGCAGCGACATTAGCATATCATAGTCGCCAAACCCGAACAGCGTACCGTTTACCTTGTAGATCGTCGTAAACAAAGTCATAATGGATGCGGCCATCATAATGATGTTTAAGGCGATGTATTCCGCGTGAATGGCGGACAGACTGTCCATCATAGCGATGCACATGCCGAATACGGCAAAAACGATCAGGATGTAGCAAAAGGCAAGGAGCGCGGTCATGCCCCTGGATTTTGCCTTTTTGTCATGCGAATACTTCGCTTTGTTAAAACCAAACGAGGTGCGCATATATGTTTTTAATAATAAACCAAGATTATTCATCGATTAACTCCAAAAATACGTCTTCCAGACTTTCGTCGCCTTTGACTTCCTCGAGCGTTCCCGCGCGCAGGAGTTTGCCGTTTTTAATGATGGCGATCTTGTTGCACAGTTTTTCCGCCACCTCCAGTACGTGCGTGGAGAAAAAGATCGCGCTGCCGTTTTCGCACATCTCATGCATGATCTGCTTGACCGTGTGCGCCGCTTTGGGGTCAAGGCCCACGAACGGTTCGTCTAAAACAAGCAGCTTCGGCTTGTGGATAAGCGCCGAGATAAGCGCCAGCTTCTGCTTCATGCCGTGGGAATAGGATGAAATCAAGTCGCCTAAACTTACTGTGATCTCAAAGAGGTCGGCATATTGTTTGATTAGTGTTTCGCGCTCCGCTTTGGGGATCGCGAAAATATCGCCGATAAAATTAAGGTACTGGATGCCGGTGAGGCTGTCGTAAAGATCGGGGTTATCCGGAATATAAGCCGTGATCCGCTTACATTCCACGGGCTTTTCCCGGATAGACATACCGTCAATCTCGATCTGGCCGCCGTCAAAGTCCAAAATACCGACCACGGCTTTGATAGTCGTCGTTTTACCTGCGCCGTTATGGCCGATAAATCCGTAAATATCGCCGTCCTCCACGGTCAGCGACAGGTCGTCGACCGCTTTTTTGCCGCCTTTGTAGCTCTTGGTAAAATGCTTGATTGTTAACACGTTTGAGCTCCTTTCGTCGTTGAAACAAATTCTTGCTTGTGACGGGATTTATTATAACATAATCCCCTTCCTTAAGACATCCTCATTATAGTACGCGTTCATATGACCGTCAATAGTTATCGAATGACTTTTTGAAATTGTAAGAAATAACGCGCAAGAGAGAAAACAAAACTTAATTTTATCGGTTCTATATTAAAGAAGGAAATTGTAAAGAGGCTCTGGTACGAAACATTTTATCATGAAAAAATGAATATTGGTCAAAAAAGAGGGTATATATAAAAACGTATCTAAACAGGTTCATGAAATTTTACAGAAGTATGAAGATAAAACAAAAAAGTGGTAGTATTTTGTTCATAAAGCGTTTTTACGATGTCAAAGACGATTTGTTTAGTAGTTTATCAGGCCAAACGGCTTGACAATGCTAAATATAAGTGGTAATTTTTTTAAAAAACAACCAGATGTTTACCAAACTAAAGTTTTATCTGTGCACGAGGCTTTTACACATTTTATAAATTAATTTTAAGAAATTTAAAATAGGTTTTTCGTGAAAACGAAATGTATAAAAACTTAGGAGGAAACAAAAATGAAAAAAATTGTCATCGCAGTTCTTGCTGTGGTAATGGTGTTCTCGCTGTTCGCGTGCTCTAGTCCGGCTCCCGCCGCAAGCGAATCAGCGGCTCCGAGCGAATCGGCGGCTGCAAGCGAATCGGCGGCTCCGAGCGAATCGGCGGCTGCAAGCGAATCAGCATCTGCCGCTCCGGCCAGCGACCAGATCGTGCCCGGGGACCATGCGGCTCTCAAAGACCTGAAGACGGACTACACGATCGTTACCATCCCCAAAGCACGGGCCTTGCCTGGTTCCAGCGGATGGATGAGGGCGTTAAACAGTTTGCTGCCGATACCGGCGTAGACGCTTATCAAAACGGTCCTGCCGAAGCTGACGCTGCGCAGCAGGCCCAGTATGTAGAAGAAGCCATCGCCGCCGGCGTTGACGCTATCTGTGTAGTTCCGAACGACCCGACGTCTCTTGAAGAAGTTCTGAAAAGGGCAAAGGATGCCGGCATCGTTGTTATCTCGCACGAAGCTGCCGGAATGAAGAACGTTGACTGGGATATCGAAGCGTTTGACAACGTCGCTTATGGCGAGCACTTCATGATGAAGTTGGCTGAACTCATGGGCCAAAAGGGCGAATATGCGGTGATGGTTGGTTATCTGACATCCGCTTCTCACAACACATGGGTTGATTCTTCCATCGCTTATCAGGAACAGAACTATCCTGACATGAAGCTTGCTATGGACAAAATCGAGTCCGCAGAGGATCAGGAACAGGCTTACAATAAGACGAAAGAAGCCCTGACGGCAAATGTGAATATCACAGGCTTCCAGGGTTCTTCCATGGCCGATCCGGCTGGTATCGCAAGAGCGGTTGACGAAATGGGTATGACCGGCAAGGTGCATATCGTTGGTACGTCCCTTGTATCCGTTTGCGGTAAATATGTACGTGACGGCGTTATAGACATGATCTCTTTCTGGGATCCGGCTGCTGCTGGTTATGCAATGAACGAACTGGCTCTGCGCATCTTAAACGGCGAAGAGATCGGCGAGGGCACGGCGCTGACGGTACAGGGCTATGAGAAATTGGCGCTTGACAGCGCAAACGACAAGACCCTGCTCGCACAGGCTTGGATCGACGTTGACAAATCCAACGTGGATGATCCGCTGTATAATTTCTAAGATACGGGTAATCTTTAACAAATAGTATGCAAGGCTCCCCTTTTCGGGGGAGCCTTGCATATGATAACGGGGAAAGGTGGACAAGATCATGTCAGAGGTATTCTTGAAAGTAACAGGAATCAAAAAATCCTTTGGCGGTGTAAAGGCTTTAAAAGGCGTTGACCTGACGATCAATAAAGGCGAGGTTCGCTGCCTGGCCGGAGAAAACGGCTGCGGCAAATCTACGCTGATCAAAGTCATTTCCGGCGCTCACGATGCCGACGAAGGCGAAATCTACATCGACGGGAAAACATTCCAATCATTGACGCCCATGGAAGCAATCAAAATGGGTATCCAGGTCATTTATCAAGATTTTTCAGTTTTTCCGAACATGACCGTCGCTGAAAATATCGCTCTTAACAGTGAACTTAATTCCGGTAAAAAAGTTGTCAATTGGAAAGACGTGCGCAGCATCGCCAAACAGGCAATGGAAAAAATCGGCGCAAATATTCCGCTTGACGTTTTAGTGGAACGGTTATCCGTAGCAAACAGACAGATGGTTGCCATCTGCCGCGCGCTTTTAAATGACGCGAAACTGGTCATCATGGACGAACCTACCACGGCTCTTACCGCAAAAGAAGTTGCGAAATTATTCGAAATCATCAAAATGCTGCAGGCCCAGGGGATTGCGGTACTCATCGTTAATCATAAACTGGACGAAGTTTACGACATCGCCCAGACGCTTACCATTCTGCGCAACGGCGAAAACGTGGCCGACGGCCCGATCAATGAATTCGACCGCGCGCGCTTTGTCAAGGCGATGACGGGCAGGGAGATTGAAGACGTCTTTTACCGTCCGAAGCAAAAGGAGAGGAAAATTCTCGAGGTTTATGACCTTGAACGTACAGGGGAATTTTCCGATGTCAGCTTTACGCTGTGCGACGGGGACGTGCTCGGCATTACAGGCCTTTTGGGTTCCGGCCGCGGGGAAATCGGCGAGGCGTTGTTTGGAATGGCGCCGCCGACCGGCGGTAAGATTATTCTTGACGGCAAGGAAATCAAAATCAAAAGCGTTGCCGACGCAATGAAAAACAATATCGGCTATGTGCCGGAGGACCGCCTGACGGAAGGACTGTTTCTCGAAATTCCCATCGGCACCAACACAGTCGCCGCTTCGATCAAGAATTATCTGAAAGGCGGCAGAATCGATTATAAGGCCATGAAAGAATCCATGTGGGAATGGATCAAAAAGCTGTCCATTGCCGCTCCTTCGCCCCAGCCGCCCATCAAGACGCTCTCAGGCGGAAACCAGCAGAAAGTCGTGCTTGCCAAGTGGCTGAACACCAGCCCCAAGTTGCTGATCCTAAACGGTCCTACCGTGGGCGTGGACATCGGTTCCAAATCGGATATTCATAAGATACTGCACAGTCTTGTAGAGGACGGCGTGGGCGTCATCATCATTTCGGACGACCTGCCGGAGCTCATCCAGAACTGCAATAAGATCCTGATCATGCGCGGCGGCAAGCTGGCCGCAAGCATGGATGCGGAAGATCTCGACGAAACGAAGCTGGCCGCTCTGCTGAGCGAGCAGGCATAGGAGGGGGGTATCGTTATGGATAAATTAAATAAATTTGAAAAAAAGAATGTCTTTACTTCAAACGAGGCGATCGTTATCTATATCATTATCGGCCTGTGCCTGGTGATCGGTCTTGCGAACAACGCGTTTTTCAGCGCCAATACCGCAGTCGATACGGCGCGTGCAATGCTGACGATGTTGATGTTCGCCATGTGCGAGATGATTGTTATTATCTCCGGCGGCATTGACGTATCGTTTCCGGCGTTCGCGTCGTTTGCAATGTATCTGACGACGAAGATGATGATTGACAACGGCTGGGACGGCGTACTGTCGGCGTTTCTGATTGCGGCCGGTATCGGCGCGGGACTCGGACTGATCAACGCTTTTCTGGTCGGCACTTTCAAAATCCCGACGCTGATCGCAACCCTGGGAACAAGCAGCCTCATAAACGGCGCGCTGCTGGCGTTCGTAGGCACGAATGAAATCTCGAACCTGCCGTCGCAGCTTGACGCCGCGTCCAAATCCTTCCTCTTCCAGGTGGGATCGGCGGACAAGGTATCCTCGATGTCGGTATTTATTATCCTGCCGATCGTGCTGTGCGTGGTGGTGTGGTTCCTGCTTAAGTATACAATGCTGGGCCGCTCCATTTATGCCATTGGCGGGGACCAGAATTCGGCCCGCAGGGCAGGATTCAATGTAGCGAAAACACAATATTTCATTTATATTTTTGTAGGTATCATTGTGGGTATCACGGGCATGACGTATACGCTCCTGGCCCGCAACTCCAACCCTCTGAACCTGATGGGAAGCGAAATGATGGTCATCGCGGCTGTCGTACTGGGCGGCGCAAGGATCACAGGCGGGCACGGAAGCGTGCTGGGGACGATACTCGGCGTAGCCCTGATCAGTATTGTGCAGAACAACCTGATTATGCTGGGCATTCCCACCTATTGGCAGACTTTCGTCATTGGCGTCCTGATCATCGTGGGCTGCTCTATTACGTCCATCAAGGCGAAGCGCATCGCGCTCAGCCCGAAGATTTGAGGGGGTGTGACTTATGGAAAAGACGAAAGTTAACGTATGGAGATCCATTGATAAAAATATCCTGTGGCTGGCGCTGATCATCATCGGCCTCGTGGTGTGGATGACCATTGCCGCTCCCAGTAATTTCTGGAAAGGCGCGACTTTCCAGTCTATGGCCTACCAGTTTCCGGAATTCGGTATTATGTCCCTGGGCATGATGCTTTGTATGATCGCCGGCGGCATCGACCTTTCTGTTGTCGGTATCTCTAACCTCGCGGGCATCATGGCGGCAGTCGTCATGCAGGCCGCGGGCGGGGATGTAAACGGCGGGATTATCATAGCTGCGCTTGTGGTAGCCGTTGCAGTCGGCGCGGGCGCGGGCGCATTCAACGGCTTTATGATCGGGAATCTGCGCATTCCGGCAATGCTCGTTACGTTGTCAGCGCAGCAGATTTTCATGGGCCTTGGAATTGCCATCACCAAAGGACCTGCAATCAGCGGCCTGCCGGAAAGCTTTACGGCGATCGCCAACGGTCTGGTGTTCAATGCCATACCGATCCCCTTGTTTATTTTCATCGCGGTGGTTGTGATTCTGTTCCTGGTACTGCGCTTTACCGTATACGGCCAGCAGCTATACCTGATGGGCGCGAATCCGACGGCTTCCGCATATTCGGGTATCAACAATTTCGGTGTGACCATGAAAACATATATGGCGTCCGGAATCATGGCGGCAGTGGCGGGGATCATCGTCGCATCGCACTATGGCTCGGCAAAGGCGGACTACGGTACTTCTTATCAACTGCTGACGCTGCTGATCGTTATCCTCGGTGGGATTTCCCCGTCGGGTGGTAAAGGAAAGCTGGCGGGCGTGGTGCTTTCCATCCTGGTCCTGCAGATTATTTCCAGCGCCTTTAACATCCTGCGCTTCGATTCTTATCTGAAGACGTTTGTATACGGGCTTGTCATGATCGGCGTTATGATGGTGCAGTATGGCGCGGAAGTGTACGGAGGCCGTCCTAAAAAATTAAAAGTGAGGAAAACGTCATGAAGAAAATAATCAATAAATCGGAAGATTTTATCAAGGAGATGCTCGAGGGCATCTACCTTGCGCATGGCGACATGGTCGGCTATGCGGGGGATGATTTGCACTGCATGGTGAGCAAGCATAAAAAGCCGGGCAAGGTCGGTATCGCGACGGGCGGCGGAAGCGGACATCTTCCGTTGTTCCTGGGCTATGTCGGAGAGGGCATGCTCGACGGCTGTTCGATCGGCGACGTATTCCAGTCTCCCAGCGCAGAGCAAATGCTTGCGGTAACCAAGGAGATCGATTCCGGCGCGGGTGTGCTGTATATTTATGGTAACTATAACGGCGACATTTTCAACTTTGATATGGCTGCTGAAATGGCGGACTTCGAAGAGGGCATCAGAGTGCAGAGTGTTGTCGCGGGCGAAGATGTCGCCTCGGCGGGTCCGGCGGAGCCGGGCGCGAAAAACACGCGGCGCGGCGTGGCAGGTATTTTCTTTGTCTATAAATGCGCGGGAGCGGCGGCAGACGAAATGATGCCCCTTGAGGAAGTCAAGCGTATCGCGGAAAAGGCATGCGCGAACGTGCGTACGATGGGAGTCGCGCTGACTCCGTGCGTCGTACCGAGGGTCGGAAAGCCCAGCTTTGAGATCGCGGATGACGAAATGGAGATCGGCATGGGGATCCATGGCGAACCGGGTATCCGCCGCGGGAAGCTTTTGCCGGCAGACGAAATTGTTGCTGAAATGATGGAGCCCATCATTGCGGATATACCCTATAAGTCCGGAGACGAGGTAGCGGTGCTCATAAACGGCCTTGGCGGTACGCCGCTCGAAGAGCAGTATGTCGTATACCGTAAGGTGGATGAAATCTTAAAAGCAAAAGGTATCAGGCCGTATAAGGTATATGTCGGCGAATATGCGACGTCCCTTGAAATGGCAGGAATGTCCATTTCGCTTTTAAAACTGGACGACGAACTGAAGAAACTGATTGACAAACCGGCCAACACACCTTTCTTCAAACAGGTATAAAAAGCGGTTTTAGGAGGCGATAGGAATGAATCAGAAAGAATTGCTGAATGTGCTTGCAAGCTGGAAAAAAATCATGGCGCAAAGCCGCGATTACCTGATCGAAATCGACGGCGTGGTGGGCGACGGCGACCTCGGGCTTACGATGAGCGACGGATTTGCCGCGGCGTATGATGCAGTGGCGTCCGGACAGGAAAAAGACCTTGGCAAAATGCTGTATTTCGGCGGCAAAGCGATGTCCACTGCAGTTCCGTCTACGATGGGTACGCTGATGGCGTCAGGGCTCATGAACGCGGGCAAGGTGCTGAAAGGAAAGGAAGAACTTGATACGCAGGATGTAGCCGCACTTTTTCAGGCATACTTGGACGGCGTTATGAATCGGGGCGGCGCAAAGATTGGGGATAAAACCTTTCTTGACGGCCTGTATCCGGCGGTCGAATCCCTAAAAAAGGATGCGGCGGCGGGCGCTGATCTGAAAACGATGGCAGCAAACGCAAAAAAGGCGGCGGAAGAAGGATTTTTGGCGACCAAAGGAATGCTGGCAGTACACGGACGCGCCGCGACGCGCGGCGAAGCGTCCCGCGAGTTGCTGGATCCGGGCGCGGCTGTTGCGAAACTTCTGATGGAAGGCTTTGCGGACGCAGTCGTATAACAAGGGTATAACTTCTAAGCATAGATGATGAGAAAGGCGGACAGAAATGTCTGCCTTTCCCTTTGCCGGAAGCGTCTGCATGGAAAACGTAACAAAAAGCGTACCGCCGCATGGCAGTACGCTTAGAGAAGAGAAAAGAAGATTATTTTTTCTTGGGCGGGCAGGTACTCTGGCGCTCTACAAGGCGCGACCCCAAAAGTATCTTGACATTGCTGTTGATCGGGTCCTCCTGCATCCGCTCGCACAGCCTGCGCACGGCGCGCTTGCCGATTCTGCGGCGCGGAACGCGCATAGTCGTTAATGGCGGATCGGAAATCGTGCAGTAGGGTATGTCGTCAAAGCCCATGATCGAGACATCGTCTGGGATTTTATAGCTCGCCTCCTGCAAGGCTTTCATCGCCCCGAGAGCAATGGTGTCGTTATCTGCAAAGGCGGCTGTCGGAAGCGTAATATCTGCGGACAGATATTCTTTCATGGAATCGTATGCGCCGTCTAAGGTGGGCGTCAGCAAAAAGGTCTGCTTGCAGGTAAGCCCCAGGCTTTCGCAGCAGGAATAAAACGCCATGCTGCGCTCGTGAAAATTGGAAATTTCGGTCGAGCTCTTGAAGTAAGCGACTTCTCTGTGACCGAGATCCGCCAGGTATTTGAGGGCAAAATAAGTGGTTTCCTGATTGTTCATAACGACGCACTCGTAAGGCTCGCAGGACATGATGTTGTCTACGATGACCATAGGCGTGGCAATGCTTTTCAAAAGAGGATAATCTGCGGGCGATATTTCCGTTCCCAGCAGGATGATCCCGTCAGACGTATCCTCCTTGAGGATTTTAAGCGCCTGCTTGAAATTGCCCTTGACGGTAGTGATAATCAGGTTATAGCCCATCTCGCGGCATTCCGCTTCCACGGCGTCGATGATGGCCGAAATAAATCCGGCGTTTCCGTCAACGATCATACTGTGATCCTTGTACTTCAAAAAACGGATATTCTTCATCGGAACCTTGTTTTTGGGCGGCAGCTTATAATCATATTCTTTTAATATGTTTTGGATACGTTTTCTTGTTTCGTCTCCCACGCCTGGTTTATTGTTTAATACAAGAGATATAGTAGCGGGCGAAACGTGTGCGAGACGCGCGATTTCCCGAATTGTCATAATAAGAACCTACCTATTATTCTATTATTGAAAGTTTTCTACTTTATTGTATGTGTACTGTAACAATCATAACATCTAGTGAATGGGAATGCAATTGTTTAATAAAAAAATTATATATTTTACTAAACAAATAAATGAAGGAGTAAGAAGAAATGAAAAATTTTGTAGCGGAAGTTCCTGAAAAGATCGTATTTGGCGCGGGCGTACTGCGGGAGCTTGGAAAATATGCCGAAGGCCTTGGAAAACGCGCTTTCATTGTCGCCGGACAAAGCGTCCGGCCAGAAAAAACAGCTTTGCTGGAGACGGTAAAAGAGCAGCTTAAAGAGGCGGACATACAGACGGTTATCTTTGCAGAGGCGGAACAGAATCCAACGACGACGACATGCGACCGCGGAGCGCGGCTCGCGCGGGAAAACGGCTGCGATCTTATAGTGGGCGTGGGCGGCGGCAGCCCGATGGACGCCGCGAAGTTTATTGCCTTGCTCGCCGCCTCAGGCGGCAGCGCCGTCGATTACATCCCGGGCGGAAAATTTGCAGATGCGGATGACAGGGATTTAAAATGCCTGCCTATTATCGCGATCACGACCACATCGGGAACGGGCAGCGAAGCGACTCCGTTTGCGGTGGTGACAAATCCCGAAAACGGCAATAAGCCAGGAACGGGACACAGCTTCTGGTATCCGGCGGTTTCGATTGTCGATCCGGAGCTGACCCTCACACTACCGGAAAGGGTAACGGTCAATACAGGTCTTGACGTATTCTTCCATGCTTTTGAGGCTTATGTGAGCAGGGAAGAAAACGAGTATGCGGATATGTTTGCAAAGAGGGCGATCGAACTTGTGGTGGAGAACCTGAAAAAGTGCGTGGACAACCCGCAGGACATAGAGGCGCGCAGCGCGATGTCTTTGGCGAATATGCTGGCGGGCACGGCGATCTCACTTTCGGGGACTTTTGCGATCCACGGTATGGGACACAGCATCAGCGGGCACTTCGGCGCGGCGCACGGAGAAACGCTGTGTGCGCTGGGACCGGCGCTTACGGAATATTCCTATCGGGGGAATATCCCCAAATTCGCCAAGGTGGCCGTACTGCTGGGGGCGGATCCACAGCAGGGAGAAGAAGAGCTTGCACGTAGTTGTGCAGACCGGCTGCGGCAATTCCTGGCGATGTTTGGCAGGGACATCACGGCTTCATCGCTGGGCGTAACGGAGCAGTCCGTTCCCGCGCTGGCGGACGACGCGCTGTTTGCCATGCGCGGCGCGATTGAAGCGACGCCCGTCGCCATGACGCGGCAGGATATTATTGATGTATATATGAAATCTATGTGATTCAAGATACAACAAAAAAGCCCCGCCTTAAGGCGGGGCTTTTGCTTTTTAAAATTCAGTCAAATAATCCCGTGGGCTGCGCGGGATCGTGCTGCTCCGCCCAACGCTGCTGGAACGCCTGATACTGAGGCGATAACTTGTACTCCGCTACCCGCGTATTAAACATTTGCACCATGCTAAGCACAAAAAACACAATCAACGCCGTAACAACGACGATGGTGATTACATTGCCGCGTATTTTCTTTTGCTTCTTTGAATCGTTTTCCATAACAAATCCACCCTTTTTGGATCATGACTATATTATACACTGTAAAAACAAAATACGCAATTGATATGTCAGCATAAATTCCGGATGGAAAACACGCCCATTTGCTGATATAATAGTACATAGTTTAAGAAAGTTAGCCGGAGGATACCGCATTTGAAATATGACGTAACGGTCAGCATCGTAAATTACAATAATTATGAAAAAGCGCGTCAGGCGATCAGGACGCTTCTTGAAAATACGCATGGTATCCGCGTAAAAATTTACCTGATCGACAACGCTTCCAAAGACGGCAGCGCAGTGCGGCTGGCGGATGAGTTTTCCGCCCTCAGCGTGGTGTTCAGCGATAAAAATCTTGGCTTCGGCGCGGGGCATAACCTGGTTCTTGATCTCATCGATTCGGATTTCCATGCCTTTGTCAATCCGGATATTGTCCTCCACAGCGATATTTTGACGGAGCTTACGGACTTTATGCGGAAAAATCCGGATGTCGGCATGTGTACGCCCGCCATCCGTTATACCAACGGTGATCCGCAGCACCTACCCAAACGCAACCCCAAGCTTAAATACCTGATTGCCAACCGGACGCCCGGCAAAAAGTGGGAAGATCTGCGCAGGCATTACAAAATGCTGGATGAGGATTTAACAGGGATTACGGATATAGAATTCGCCAGCGGATGTTTTTTGCTGATCCGCACAGATCTCTTAAAGCAGATCGGCGGTTTTGACGAACGCTATTTTATGTATTTTGAAGATGCGGACCTGTCGCGCATGGTGCTTAAAAGCGCGCGGGTGGTCTTTTACCCTTATGACTATGTGGTGCACGATTACGCACGCACCAGCGCGCACAACCTGCGTTATTTGCTGATTCATATCGCCTCTATGTTCAAGTATTTTTTAAAGTGGCGCGGCAAGGCTAAGCCGCTTGACATATAGAAGTAAAAACAGCTATGATAGTACGGTAAAAAATACCCAATAAAAGGGGGTAGCTATGAAAGGAATTATACTTGCGGGTGGCAGCGGCACGCGCCTTTACCCGCTCACGATCATGACCAGCAAACAGCTTTTGCCGGTATACGACAAGCCGATGATCTATTATCCGCTTTCCACGCTTATGCTTGCGGGCATCAAGGATATTCTGATCATCTCCACGCCTGTCGATTTGCCGCGCTTTAAAAGCCTGCTGGGAGACGGTTCACAGTTCGGGATCTCGCTTTGCTATAAGGAGCAGCCGTCGCCGGACGGCCTTGCGCAGGCGTTTATCATCGGCGAGGAATTTATTGGCGGCGATACGTGCGCGATGATCCTCGGGGACAATATTTTTTATGGGAACGGCCTGTCGCAACTGATGGCGGAAGCGGTCGCTAACGCGGATAACGGCAGGGCGACGGTATTCGGTTATTATGTGGACGATCCGGAGCGTTTCGGGATCGTCGATTTCGACGAAACAGGAAAGGCGCTCTCTGTAGAAGAAAAGCCGCAGAACCCAAAGTCCAATTACGCGATCACAGGCCTTTATTTTTATGATAACCGCGTAGCGAAATACGCAAAGGCGCTAAAACCGAGTGCGCGCGGCGAGCTTGAGGTAACGGATCTCAACGCGGTATATTTAAAGGAGGGCGACCTTGACGTCAAGCTGATGGGACGCGGTTATGCCTGGCTGGATACAGGAACGTTCGATTCGCTGATCGAGGCGGCGGAGTTCGTGCGTATGCTGCAAAAACGCCAGGGCATCGTCATGTCCGCGCCGGAGGAAATTGCGTTCCGCAGGGGCTGGATTGACTGCGCTACGCTTCGCAGCAGCGCCGCAAAATATGGAAAATCACCGTACGGGGAGCATCTTAATGCAGTTGCGGAAGGGAAGGTGCTTGATATATGAAGCTCAAAGAAACCGGCATCGCGGGGCTGGTCGTCATAGAGCCGGACGTGCATGGAGACCATCGCGGCTGGTTTATGGAAACATACAGCAAACCCAAATTTGAAGAGCTGGGCATCATCTGCGAATTCGTGCAGGACAACCAGTCGTTCTCCGCGCAAAAAGGAACGCTGCGCGGGTTGCATTTCCAGAAGAACCCGATGGCACAGGCAAAGCTTTTGCGCTGTACGGCAGGAAAGATACTGGACGTTGCCGTTGACCTGCGTAAGAATTCGCCGACGTATAAAAAGTGGTACGCGGTGGAACTTTCGGCGGAGAATAAACGCATGTTCTTTATGCCCAAGGGCATGGGACATGGATTTGTAACGCTCAGCGACAACGTAGAGGTGCAATATAAGGTAGACGCGGTATATTCGCCCGAGTGCGACCGTTCTATCCGTTTCGACGATCCGGAGATCGGCGTCGAATGGGGTATCGAAAACCCCATTCTCTCGCAAAAAGATCTGCAGGCGCCGATGCTCAAAGACAGTGACGTGGATTTTTAAATTATGTCGGTAGAAAAAGTAAAACAATATTTCGCGCAGTTTGGTTTGGACGGCAAAGTGCGCGAACTGGAGGACTCCAGCGCGACGGTCGAACTTGCTGCCCAGGCCCTCGGGGTGCAGGGCGCGCGCATTGCAAAGACATTGTCTTTCAAAGTGGGAGATACATGCGTACTGATCGTGACGGCGGGCGACGCGAAGGTCGACAATGCGCGTTACAAGGCATATTTTGCTGCCAAGGCAAAAATGCTTGCGGCAGATGAGGTGCCGGAGCTGACCGGACATCCGGTAGGGGGCGTATGCCCGTTTGCCGTGCCAAAGGAAGTAAAGGTGTATCTGGATGAATCTTTGAAGCGGTTTCATACCGTGTTCCCCGCGTGCGGAAGCGCCAACAGCGCTATCGAGCTTACGTGCGGCGAGCTTTATCGTTACGCGAATGCGATAGAATGGATCGACGTCTGCAAAAACTGGCAGGCAGAAGGAGAAGTTAAGTAAGATGAAGATACTTGTAACAGGCGGAGCCGGATTTATCGGCAGTAACTTTGTGTTTCATATGCTGGAAAACCATCCGGACTATGAAATCGTGATACTGGACCTGCTGACGTATGCGGGTAATTTGGAAACTTTAAAAGATGTTCTTGACCGGCCGAATGTGAAGTTTGTCAAGGCGGATATTGCGGATCGGGAAGCGGTGTTCAAGCTGTTTGGGGAAGCACATCCGGACATCGTTGTAAACTTCGCGGCGGAGTCCCATGTCGACCGTTCGATCGAAGACCCGGGTATCTTCCTGCGTACGAATATCCTGGGAACGCAGGTGCTGATGGATGCATCCCGCGAATACGGCGTCAAGCGTTACCATCAGGTCTCGACAGACGAGGTCTACGGCGATTTGCCGCTCGACCGCCCAGATTTGTTCTTTACGGAAGAAACGCCTATTCATACATCCTCTCCCTATTCGGCGTCCAAGGCCAGCGCGGATTTACTGGTGCAGGCGTACCACAGGACGTTCAATTTGCCGGTCACGATTTCGCGCTGCTCGAACAACTACGGGCCGTACCATTTCCCGGAAAAGCTGATTCCGCTTATTATTTCCCGCGCGCTGGCGGACGAGAGCCTGCCGGTATACGGCACGGGAGAAAATGTGCGCGACTGGCTTTATGTGCGTGACCACTGCGCGGCTATCGACAGGATTATCCATGACGGACGCGTGGGCGAGGTATATAATATAGGCGGACATAACGAGCGTACGAACCTGCAGGTCGTAAAGACGATCTTAAAGCAGCTTAACAAGCCGGAAAGCCTGATCACGTATGTAAAAGACCGCGCGGGTCACGACCTGCGCTATGCGATAGACCCGACCAAGATGATGAATGAACTCGGCTGGGAACCCACGACGACATTTGATGAGGGGATCGCGCAGACAGTGGAATGGTATCTTGCCAACGAAGACTGGTGGAAGAATATTGTAAGCGGCGATTATCAGAATTATTACCAGAAGATGTACGCGGACAGATAGGAGCAAGCTATGAAAGTATTGGTAACGGGAGTAAACGGACAGCTCGGCTACGACGTTGTGCGTCACCTTGATTTGCGCGGCATCGAAAACCGAGGCGTGGATATTGCGGATTTCGACCTGACGGACGAGGCGGCCGTGCTTTCGTATATCAGGGAATACGCGCCTGAAAGCATCGTGCACTGCGCCGCCTATACGGCTGTCGATAAAGCGGAAAACGACCGCGATACCTGCTTTGCGGTTAATGTCATGGGCACCAAAAATGTTGCGCTCGCGGCAAAGGCCACCGGCGCGGAAATGATGTATATCAGTACGGATTATGTGTTCGACGGTTTTTCCAAGGAGACTCCGTGGGAAGCGGATGATCCCAAAAATCCGCAGAACGTTTATGGAGAGACCAAATACGGCGGCGAACTCGAGGTTCAAAAGCTTTTAGATGACTATTACATCCTGCGTATCTGCTGGGTGTTCGGTAAAAATGGCGGCAATTTTGTAAAAACGATGCTGCGCCTGTCTGAAACGCTCGACGAAATTTCTGTGGTATGCGACCAGCACGGCGCGCCCACTTACACGTTTGACGTGGCTTCGCTTATCTGCGATATGGTCGGTTCGCGCAAATACGGCGTATATCAGGCGTCCAACGAGGGCGACATCTCCTGGTACGATTTTACGAAAGAAATTTTTGCGCAGGCGGGCCGGCAAACGAAAGTGATTCCCGTGACGTCGGAAGAATATGCGAAAGAACATCCCGCTGCGGCTGCGCGTCCCAAAAATTCGAGGCTTTCCAAACAGACGCTTATTGACGGCGGCTTCGCGCTTTTACCGGACTATAAGGACGCGATCGCGCGTTATTTAAAAGAACTTTGATATGGAGCCGTTGATTTCCGTTGTCATCCCATCCTATAACTACGAAAAATATATCCGGCAGGCGATCGGCAGTGTTGTCGCGCAGTCATATTGGAATATCGAACTGGTGGTAATCGACGACTGCTCAAAGGACGGCAGCTTGCGGGAGATCCTAAAAGTGACCAAAGATGACGCTCTCCGGCAGCGGTTTTCCGGCCGTGTCGTCGTATCGCAAAACGAGCGCAATATGGGCGCGCACGCCACGATCAACGCGGGCGTCGCGGCGTCGTCCGGAGAGTATATCGCGATCCTCAATGCCGACGATCTGTTTGAAGAAAACCGCTTTACGGTAATGATACAGGCCATGCGGGACAAAGGCAGCGCGTGGGGCTTTTCCAAGGTGCGCTGCATCGGCGCGGACGGGCGGCGCCTTACAAACGGGCAAGCGGCGGCATTCGAAAAAATACAGGATAAAATCGCGGGCAAACGGTTCGTTGCGCTTAGCGCCGTAGCGGAAAACGTAGGTATTTCCACAGGGAACCTGCTTTTTGAGCGCAAACTCTATGATGCGGTTGGAGGCTTTAAAAATTATAAATACGTGCACGATTACGATTTTTTCCTGCGCGCGTGCCTATACGACGAACCGGCGTATACCGATCAGACGTCCTACCTTTACCGTCTGCACGGCGGGAACTCGTTTTTGTCGCTGCATGAGGAGGGCGTGCGCGAAAATCGCGTGGTATGGCTGGAATTTTACCGCGAAGTGCAAAGGAAACGCGTCAAAAACCGCGTGATCCTTGAAAATCCGGATTTTGCGAATGAATTTTATCATGCCGTGTGTATGGAGGGCGAAAAGAAAAAAATGCTCTGGAAGATGGCGAAAAATCCGCTCGCGCGCGCGGGGCTGAAAGTGTTCAAAGCACGCCGCCATATGGACTGAGAGGGGATTTTTTTGTCCGGTTTACCGGATGATTTTAACCACTTGTCCTGGGAATCTTTTTCGCAAAAAGAAAATATGATATGATTTTAACTGCCGCATAGGCGCGTAACACTGCGGCAGTTTTTATTTTTCAAACGGTGGGGGAGGGACTTTTGATGGAGAGAATCAAGCTGAACAAACTGAAAGCAAATAAATCGTTGCTTCGATGGTTTTTGTCGCTCGCCATTCCCGTAGGGCTGCAAAACCTGCTCACCTATTCGGTTGCACTGATGGACTCCATCATGGTCGGTTCGTTAGGCGAGGTTCAGCTTTCGGCTGTTACGATCGCCAACCAGACTTTTTTCCTGCTGATGATTTGCATTTACGGCCTTGCGACGGGCGCCAGCGTACTCATCTCCCAATATTGGGGGGAAAAGGATACGCGTACCATCGCGAAAGTATTCGGTATCGTACTGCGTCTTTCCCTGATTGCGGGCGTGGTGGCGACAATCAGCGTGATGGCGGCTCCTTATCAGGTCATGGCGATGTATACAAACGAACAACAGGTCATCGAGTACGGCGCCCAGTATTTACCGCTGGTCGGTCTTTCCTACCTGCCGTATGCCTTTACCAATACCTATCTTACGTGCGTGCGCAGCGTGGAGCGGGTAAAAATCGCCGTCGTTACCTATAGCATTTCGTTCGTTGTCAATGTATTCTTCAATTATGTCTTTATTTTCGGAAAGTTCGGCGCGCCGGCAATGGGCGTCGCGGGTGCGGCGATGGGTACGGTGATGGCGCGCCTCAGCGAGCTTGTCATTGTGCTTATCTACGCCAGGAAAGAAACGCGCGTAAAGCTGTCGCTCAAGTGCCTGGTGCAAAACGATAAGGCGCTGTGGAAAGATTACCTGCGTTATGCCCTGCCGGTTTTCATCAATGAGATGGCGTGGTCCATCGGGATGTCCGTGCAGACCTCGGTGCTCGGACATATGGGCGTTACCGCCGTAACCACGGTGGGCATCATCTCAACGGTCATGCGTATTATGACGATTTTCGTCTATGGCTCCGCGTCCGCGACTCTTGTGATCGTGGGCAAATACATCGGGGAGCAGCAATACGATACCGCCCGCAAATCTGCCAATGTCCTCGTGTGGGCAAACATAGTGATTGCCGGAATCTCGGCGGCGGCCCTGCTGCTTCTGAAAAATGTGTTTATGGGGTTCTATACATTAACGCCGGAAACATACGCCGCGCTCGATGCGACGATGTATGTGGCGGCGTTTATCGTCATCATGCAGGCCATCGGCCTCTCCTGCGTCGTGGGAGTGTTTCGCGGCGGTGGAGACACCATGTTTTGTATGGTTCTTGACATCATCACCATGTGGGCGCTGGCTCTGCCGCTGGGGGCGCTCGGCGGTTTTGTGTGGCATCTGTCTATTCCGGTCGTGTTCTTGTTCCTGCGGTTTGACGAGGTGGTCAAAGTGTTCATATGTCTGTGGCGCTTAAAGAGCGGCAAGTGGCTTAACAACGTGACGCGCGCGAATCCGGATACGCTTTTGGACTGCTGATAAACGGACAGGCAAATAGGTATTGCGCAATAAAAAAGCCGCCTGTAAGGCGGCTTTTTCGTTCGGTTAATCTTCGTAATCTCTTCTGAAATTATTTCTCTGCTGCTTTCTTGCTTTCCGGCAAGCTGGGCAACGGACCGGTTCATTGTCAAATCCCTTTTCCTTAAAAAATTCCTGCTCGCCTTCTGTGAATACAAATTCCGCTCCACAATCTTTACAGATCAATGTTTTGTCTGCCATAATGGGCATCCTCCTGAAAAAATTTTGGGAAAATAGACCTTGTTAAAAAATTCCCCCAAATCATTTTCGAAGGCAAGTTTTAATTGGCGGGTCATTTTCTGTTTGTATTTTAACACAGCAAATGGGGCTATACAACATTTTTTGCGATTTTTTTATGCAAAAACTTTTTGTATGGAACGATTCTGTGGTATAATAATTTATTAAGTACAATGTAATGTGGAAAGTGTTTTGTAAAAACGACGGACATACCAGTGGGTATGCAAAGAGGAGCCTTTGATAATGATTCGAAGTAACATTCTTTTGAATGTCCGTGGGTATCAGGCAGATGAAAACGATAACCATGAGATGGAGCTTTACACCGAAGGTATGCTGACGTGTGAGGACGGGAAATATATCATAGAATACGATGAAAGCGAACTTTCAGGCATGGAAAACACGAAAACCAGCCTGACGATCGACGGAGACCGCGTACAGCTAAAGCGTACGGGGCTTGTGGAAACAGAATTTGTGTTCTTAAAAAGCCGCGTATTCGCGGCTGCCTACGAGACGCCTTTCGGCATGATGGAAATGTCCGTGCTTCCGACGCAGGTGCTCAGCGAGCTTTCTTGCGAGAAAGGGAATATTGACCTTGAATACGTGATCCGCGTGGGGGATCAGCAGGCTGTCAATAAACTGAATATCAATTATAAATCGATACCCAAAGCATAAAGATATATGCTTTTGAAAAAAGTTTAGGATTTTTGAGGAGGATAACGCTATGTTGATTGAATGGATTGGGCATTCTTGTTTTTATATCACAACCAAGGACGGGAAAACGATTATGATCGACCCGTATGATAATACGATCGGGCTGAAAGTGCCGGAGAAGACTTCGGATATTTTGCTCATTACGCACGATCATTTCGACCATTATAATCATGAATATGTCGACGGCTTAAAGCACGGCTATACGCTGATAAAAGAAGCGGGGGATTATATTGCCTGCGGTATCAAAATAAAAGGGATCGACCTTTTCCATGACGAGCAGGAAGGCAAGCTGCGCGGCAAAACGCTGGCGTTTCTTATCGAGGCGGACGGTATGCGGCTTTTGCATATGGGCGATGTCGGGGCAATGCCGCCGGACAGCTTTTTTGAAACGGTGGGCAAGATAGACATCCTGATGATTCCGATAGGCGGAACGTATACGGTAGACGCCAAGGGCGCGCTTAATATCATGGACAGGATCCATGCCAATATTACGATCCCCATGCATTATTTAACCCCGGGACTGAAGCTGGATATTGCGGGTTCGCATGATTTCCTCGCGCGCGCGTCAAGCAGGGAATACGATGTATCGCGTATTGGCGGCGGGCTTTTTGATATAACTTCGGATAATTTAAAGAAACGTAACAGGATTGTAGTGATGGAATGCACGCATTGTCCGTGAGGATGCCGGGCAAGGATATATAGTTAAAAAATACTGCGGGCAAGCCCGGGGTATTTTTTGTGTAAGAAATGTTTGGACGACGACGAGTATGGAGGCTTGGAATGAAGATCGGTTTTGACAATACGTTGTACATCAAAAAACAAACGGAGAAAATCCTCGAAAGAATCGAACAGTTTAAGGGGAAGCTTTATCTGGAATTTGGCGGCAAGCTGTTTGACGATTACCACGCGTCGCGTGTGCTGCCGGGCTTTGATGTCAACGGAAAGGCAAAACTGCTGCAAAGCTTAAAGGATCAGGCGGAAATCGTATTCTGCATTAACGCGGGCGATATTGAAAAAAATAAAGTGCGCGCCGACCTCGGCATTACCTATGATCTCGACGTGCTGCGCCTGATTGACAGCCTGCGCGGCATGGGACTGTATGTAGGAAGCGTCGTCATCACGCAATATACGGAGCAGTATGCGGCGGATATTTTCCGCCAGAGACTGGAACGCCGTGGGATCAAGACTTACATCCACCGGCATACGAAAGGCTATCCCTCGGAAATTGAGCTGATCGTGAGTGACGAAGGCTATGGCATGAATCCATATATCGAAACACAGCGGCCGCTTGTTGTCGTCACCGCGCCCGGCCCGGGCAGCGGCAAGCTGGCGACCTGTCTTTCGCAGCTTTATCATGAATATTGTCACGGGAATATGGCGGGCTACGCGAAATTTGAGACCTTTCCCATATGGAATCTGCCCTTAAAGCATCCGGTTAATATGGCTTACGAGGCGGCGACCTCAGACCTTAACGACGTTAACATGATAGATCCTTTCCATTTGGAGGCCTATGGCAAGACGGCGGTCAATTATAACCGCGACATCGACGCCTTTCCGATCGTGAAAGCGATTTTGGCCAAAATCACGGGAAGCAAGGAATGTTATCAGTCTCCGACCGATATGGGCGTCAACATGGCGGGTTACGCAATCGTTGACGATGAGGTGTGCCGGCAGGCGGCGTGCCAGGAAGTTATCCGCCGCTATTACAACGCCCAGTGCGATTATAAAAAGGGAAGCACAACGGCGGAGACCCTGCAGAAAAACCTGATGCTCATGAAGCAGCTTGAACTGGAACCGGGCGACCGCAAGGTCGTAGAACCGGCGATCCTAAAGGAGCAAAAGACGGGCGTACCTTCGGCGGCGCTCGAACTGCCGGACGGAACAATCATCACCGGCAAGACGACGGAACTCATGAACAACGTTTCGAGCATGCTTCTCAACGCAATCAAGTATCTGGGCAATATTGCAGATGAAATCAGGCTCATATCGCCGATTGCGCTGGAACCTATCTTGAAGCTCAAAAGCTCGATCCTCAAAGAAATAGATCCGATCCTCAATATAGAAGACGTCCTCGCGGCGCTCTCTATCAGCGCGGCCATGAATCCAACGGCGGAAGTGGGGATGACAAAGCTGAAGCTGCTTGCGGGATGCGAGGTACATTCGACGTGTATGCTGACGCAGGCGGACGAATCGGTCCTCAAAAAGCTGAATATCAACCTGACGTGCGAACCGGTGTATCCGTCGAAAGACTTATACTATGTATAAAAAATGAAAACGGCTGGGAAGCCGTTTTTTTTGTCGGCGCTTACAGGCGGCCTGTTTGGGAATGGAAAACGATAGCGTCTGAAACAAATATAATACGGGGCAAAATAGACAATATCTGGGAAGAACAGGCACAAAAAAAGAAAAAATATAAAGTTTTAATGAAATTTTGGTTTAGAATTGTAAAAAACAGGATATTATATATAAATCTATGCAAAACAGATTGACAATTGCGCGAATTTTGCGCATAATAAAGATGACAGAAGTGAAAACTGATAGGGCTGAGGGCCATTTCTTATCAATATTGAAATGATATATTTTATCACTTCCTTTTCTTCTATTATTTTATATTTTTAATTCGTGTTCAAAAAATTTTGAAATTTTTTAAGATACAAAGGAGCGTATTTGCGTGAGTACTAGTTTACTTGAAGACAAGAGTCTGGCCGATCTAAGAGAGATCGCCAAATTAGCGGGGGTAAAGTCGCCTACGAAGTATAAGAAGGCGGAACTTTTATCCATGCTTTTGGAGTTGGAGCAGGAAGGCGAAGAAAAACAAGCCGAGGCGGAGGCTGTGGATATTTTTGGCATGGCAAGCATGCCGGTGCCAAAGCCGAGAGCAGAAGAACCAAAAGCAGAAGAGCCGAAAGCAGCAGAGGCGGAGGCCAAGACCGCGCCGGAAAAACCCAAGCGTGCAGGCAGGCCGCGTAAAAAAGCGGCGGAGGGGGATGTATCCAAGGATACAATACCAGAACCGGTCAGTCAGGAATCGAGGCAGGAGATCAAGCTTGATGACATTGGAGATGAAAATGGGAACGAAGCGCAGGCGGATTCCGGCCGCCGGCGAATCATTGAATATGTACCGAACAACGATGCGGTCAATGAGATACTCAATACCGGAGAGTGCAAGGATGCAAACGGAATCTTAGAGGTACATTCCGAAGGGTATGGATTTCTGCGCAGCGAAAATTACCTGCCGGGAACCAAGGATGTTTACGTATCACAGGCGCAAATCCGTAAATTCAACCTCAAGACCGGCGACAAGGTATGCGGGAAAACGCGTCCGTCAAAGGACGGGGAACGGCTGCTGGCGCTTTTGTATATCGAAACGGTCAACGGCGAACCAGTGGAAAGATGCCAAAGCCGTCCCGCTTTCGAAACACTGACGCCCATCTATCCGGACGAACGGTTCACACTGGAAAATGTCCGCGCGTCGCGCGACCTTGCAATCCGTATGATCGACCTCATTTCTCCGATCGGTAAGGGACAGCGCGGCCTGATCGTCGCACCGCCGAAAGCCGGTAAAACGATCCTCTTAAAGAAAATTGCCAACAGCATCACAACAAATTATCCGGAAGTGGAAATGATCGTACTGCTGATCGATGAACGGCCGGAGGAAGTTACGGATATGCAGCGTTCGATCGCGGGCGAAGTCGTCTATTCTACGTTTGATGAGAGGCCGGAAAACCATGCGCGTGTTGCGGACATGGTTATCGAACGGGCGAAAAGGCTGGTGGAGCACGGCCGCGACGTGGTTATCTTGCTTGATAGCTTAACGCGCCTCGGACGCGCTCACAACCTGGTGGTACCGCCTTCCGGCAGGACGCTTTCCGGCGGCCTTGATCCGGCGTCGCTGTATAAGCCCAAACGGTTCTTCGGCGCGGCTAGGAACATCGAGGGCGGCGGTTCGCTCACTATCATCGCTACCGCGCTTGTGGATACCGGTTCGCGCATGGACGAAATCATCTATGAGGAGTTCAAGGGTACGGGCAACATGGAAATCCATCTCGACCGCAAGCTTTCGGAAAAGCGTATTTTTCCGGCGGTGGACCTCGCCAAATCTGGTACGCGACGCGAGGACTTGCTGCTTTCCCAGAAAGAACTGGAAGGAACGTGGGCGCTGCGCAAGGCGCTTTCCTCAGGAAATACGACGGAAGTAACGGAGCAGCTCATCGGCATGCTCGTGCGGACGCAAACAAACGAAGAATTCTTGGCAAGGCTGCATGAATGGTTCCGTATCTGGGAAAAAGAAGGCTACAATTCCGGCAACGGAAACGGCAGGTATTAAGGAAGCGGATTGATTTTAAAACGGTATCGCGTAACAGCGGTACCGTTGTTTTTTGTTTGCGCAGCTTCCTGAGCCGCCCAAGATGTTTTTCCCAGCGTGATTGTTCCTCAGGGAGAATATCCCTGACATAGCCTATGATAATAATCCTCCTTAACACCCTGCGGAATGTTATAATAGAAGAAAAAGGGGAAGATGGGTGATGAAGAAGATAGACAGGCTGTGCGCACTTACGGACGGCATATACGCCATAGCGATCACGCAGGCGCAGGTGGCGGAGCTAATCAAGAAGCTGCAGGGATTACAAAAAGAAAAGCAATAAGGAGGAAAGTATATGGGCAGAATGCCTTATCACATCCATGTTTTCCCGTACCGAAAAACAAACGGCGGCTGGGAATTCGCGATATTTCAGAGATCGGACCTGCCGGATATTTGGCAGGGGATCAGCGGCGGCGGAGAAGCGGGTGAAAGCATTATACAAAGCGCATTGCGCGAATGCCGCGAGGAAGGCGGGATCAGGGAGCCGGGTCCGCTTTATGCGCTCGACAGCATAAGCGATATGAGGAGCACGGTCTTTGCCGAGTGGACGAAAGCATGGGGGCCGGATGTGGTCGTATTACCCATGTATTTTTTCGGCATGCCCTACGACGGAGAAATCACCTTGTCCGAGGAACACCTGGCGCTGCGGTGGCTGCCCTATAAGCAGGCCGACGCCATTGTCAGCATGCCGGACCAGAACACGGCGCTTTGGGAGCTTCATGAACGGCTGAAACGCGGGAATCTGAAGCGCGGGATACCGGCCTGGATGCAAAGACCGTGGAAAGCGGGCCTATAACAACAGCTTTACTCTTGTAAGAACCGTCTTTTGGACGGTTCTTTTTTTGCGCGCAAAAATCACACTAACATCACACAATTGGCGTGAAGGATATTTATGCGCCATTCAAATTTGAAAAAACTCCTTATCATAAAATCATCGGTTCCGAAATATGGAAATAGGAACACATTCTTGGGAATGTGGCAGGTTGTAATAGCTTTGGTGGGAATCCTGCTACTCTTTGCAACAGGGTGCGTATCAAGGACGGCGGCAACGGTAAAAGTAGGCGGCGAAGAGGTGGCAGCGCTTTTACGGAAACGAGAGGACAGGTTACGGCGGCATAAATGGTTTTGGGATATTAAAAAAGGCCTGACCGACATTAGACGGCCCCCCCAAAAAAGGACATTGAGAAAAAAGGCCTCCTATCGTAGGATAATAACGATAGGAGGTTTTTTGTATGGGAAAGCACTATGGAAAGCAGATCATAGAAACTGTAATGAAGAAAAAGGAGCAAGGACTGACACACCGTGAAATAGGAGAAGAGTATGGATTAAGCAAGACACAAATTAAAAAATTAGTAGAACGATACAATAGAAAAAACAGAATATGGAACATGCCGAAAAAACGTGGACGTCCACGAATACGTCCAATATCAACCGAAGCAGAGTATCGAGATAGGATTAAGCAATTAGAAATGGAAGTGGAACTGTATCGGTCTTTTCTTCAAGCTGCTGGAAGGATGTGAGTGCAAAGGTAAAGTATGCAGCGATCGAAAAGCATCATAACAAATATTCCGTGAAGCTGATGTGCCGTTTCTTTGAGGTTTCGCGCAGCGGATATTACAGTTGGCGTTCCCGCCAAGGCGATACTGATCGGGACGCTGTGATTGGACGACTGATACAACAATGTCAGCAGCAAACCAAACAGACCTATGGGTATAGGCGCGTAAGATTATGGCTTAAGCGGGAGCACGGTCTTTGCATAAACCACAAGGCTGTACTGCGTGTGATGCGCAAATATGGATTGCTTGCGGTAATCCGCAGGCCGAGGCCGCTATACCAAAGGCAACGGCAGATGATGGTATATGCAAATCGCCTTAACCGTCACTTCTCGGCTGAACAGCCAAATCAGAAATGGGTGACCGACATCAGCTATATCAAAACCAAAGAGGGAACGTTGTATCTATCTATGATCAAAGATTTGTATGATCATTTCATTGTGTCATATGATATGGGTACCGTGCAGGACAACGCGCTTGTCTACAGAACGATCCAAAAAGCAGTGCGAAGCCTACCTTGCGGAAAGAAAAAGGTCGCTGATGGACTCATCCTCCACAGCGACCAGGGGTTCCAATACACGTCCCACGGGTATTCAAACCTACTTAAACAATATTCTATTACGCCGTCTATGTCAAGACCTGGAACGCCGCTTGATAACGCGCCGGCTGAGAACTTTTTCGGTATGCTCAAAAGCGAGTGGATTCGCCGCCAAAAAATCCAAACAATGAAAGACGCAAAAATGTTGATACATGAATACATACATTTTTATAATTTTGAACGTATCCAAACGAAGAACGGTCACACTCCTTTTGAAATCAGGAGTATGACCGTGTAATCTTTAGCTTTCCTGCGATAGCCCCTTTTTTCTTTGTCCGTTCTTCCGGGTTCCGTCTACATGCCGGGCCTCTTTTAATATTTTCGAGTTACGCGCTTTATCCCTGAAATTTGTCTATCGGAAAACAGGGTATGCATACCGTAGTGTTGATGTTTCCTAGGCTGAGATAAAAACATGGGCGATAAAAAGACGCTATAGGTTTTTGCCTAAGGTTTCCGCCTTTTGCAGCGCGGACGGAGCAATGCTGCCTGTTTCATTTGCATCGCCCTGCCAAACGACGCCCCGATCTTTCCAACCAAGGAAAGAAATAATCATTTGATAACCCTCGGTGACATAATCGTATTCTGTGGCAGCGGGATCGCCGCCGCAAAGAAGCAGGGCGCTTTCCTTGATAGCCAACGGCCGCAGTCCGCCCCTGCCGCCATAAGCATATAATTTATCAATTGCCGCTTTCATTTGCGCGGGGAAGCCCATCCAATACACCGGTGCGCAGAAGACCATAACGTCACAGCTTTCCAGGAGCGGTTCCAGCTTACGAAAATCATCGTCATCTATACAGGCGTAGCCGTCTTCCCAGCACCTGTCGCATGCGCTGCATCCATTGATTTGCATAGCGCCCGCTTCAAATTTTACAGCCGTATGGCCGCTTGCCTGCGCTCCCTTGATGAGCGCATCCGCCAGCAAATCGCTGTTACCGCCTTTGCGGGGGCTTCCCGTCAATACCAAAACCTTTTTATTCATAGCATATGCTCTCCTTTGAATCTGTCTTTATTCTCTATTATATAGATAACACAAAGGAAAAGCGAACGATTATTTTTTGGACATTCATGAGCCGGAAAAAGCGGCCTAGTATGCGCGGGCCGCCCTGATTTTTTCTGCGAGATTGATGACTTCGACATTGTTTTTTCGGCAGTAATCGACCGTATAGGCGGTGCCGCCGCTTTTGCCGTCATAGTAACAAATCAGCCGGCTTGCATGGTCGGCCATAAAACGGTTGCGGACATGAAAACAATCCTGGGAATAACGATCGTTTAAAATAATAATCTGATCCGCGAGGTCCTCCAATTTCTGATGGCGCAATCGCCATGCAGTATCCCACTGACTGCCGTGGCCTTTGTAGGGAACAGCACAAATAAGCCTGATATGTTCATAGCCTTTGTGCCGTTTAAGGCGCAGGATGGTTTCACCGCAAATAATATCAAAACCCTGTGCCATGCCGCATAAGAAAGTCGCATAACCTTTTTCGACGCTATGGAGGACATAAATGTTGATATAACCTAATAGCAGGCCGTATTCCAAAGACGAGGCGTGGAGCGGATATGTAAATTTTTCGGGACGGTATCCGCTAAAGCAGCAAGTAGATGTTTTGGGAATATCGCAATTTAAAAACATAAATTCTCCTAGCTATTATTGCACTTATATTAGTGCAATAATAGCATGAAATAAACCTATAATCAAGAAAGAACTGCACCAATATCAGTTCAAAGGAAAATTTGTATGATAGATTATAGGTATGACAAAGAAATTGGTAGACAAATAGCAAAATTTCGTATTCGCGCAAATATGACACAGGAAGATTTATCTGCACAATTACAGACAAAGGGATGTGATTTGACAAGAAGTGCAGTTGCTAAGATTGAAGCGGGTCAACGGCATATTTATACTTGTGAAATGAAAGCATTTAAAGAAATTCTCAAAGTATCGTATGAAGATTTATTTGTATGATCTAATTGATAGCATAATAGGTATTCTAGTATAATTTATAAGAAAATACTTTAACAAAACATTATATGTACCACGTTTCTTTGTCGGTACATACCAAAAAATACAGCGAATGGGCATGCTCGGCAAAAGCCTAGAGGAAAGCGCATGAGCGAATGCCCATTGGTTAAAATTTTGTTTGTTGTCCTTTGTACCGTTGATATAGGGCGGCCGCTATGATAGCGCCTACGCTGATGCATATCAGTAAGACCGGCTTCCATAAGGAGGGAGCGGAGTCGCCCGTTTTTACGGCTGTTCCAGATACAGAGGTTCCATTTGTCGGGTTATCGGTTCCCCCTGATTGCCCCGTAACTGTATATTGCTTGATAATCTGTCCTTTATAGTTCCCCATAAACTGAATGGTGACGACAACGGTATCGCCATTTTTCGTTTGGGTGACCGTATAATCTGTTCCGGAAACTAATATAACGTCTCCGTCGCGTACGATTACATTTTGTGCCTGCTCTTCGTTTGTGATAGGGGAGGTATCAAATCCGGATCCGTCCTTGGGTTCCACGGTTAGCGGGATGGCAAGCGCGTCCAGCGTCAGGTAATTCGTTGTATCCTCCGGTGTGTATGTCGCATAAAATGTATGCTGGCCGTCCGCGCCGACGAATGCATCGGGCGTATTCCATGTATAGCCCGTCGGAAGAAGAACCATGGACAAACGGTCGCCGTAAATGGCCGTCAGGCTGGATGGTATAACCACGTCCGGCGTAGCGCGCAAAATCGTAAAGTTTGTTTCCGACTGCATGTCGCTGTACTGCCCCGTACCATCCACCACTGCCTTGACAGTATATTCTCCGGCCTGTGATGGCAGATTCGCCGTAAAATTACCATTATGCCCATATAGATAATGTACAGTTCCATATTTGGCCTGCGCCTGCGGTAGGTTCGGCGTTGCTCCATAGGTTCAGCCGTCCATAGTCAGCGGTTGCGTCCACAGGTTTCCATTTGTTACCTCCAAAGATGCTTCCAGCGAAAAACCGTCGCTTTGATAGGTATAGCGTACGGGTGTGCCCACGGTAAGATCGCTTAAAACAGAGCCGTTTAGTGCAGCGCTTTCCAGGTTTAGGATCGTTCCATCGGCAAACAATGGATCGATCCGGCTCATATCAAAGGAGGCACTGCCTTCCGACAGGCCAATGATACGTGTTTTTTGGCCGGATAAATTGGAGGCAACCGTACGCTGCGCCGTGGAGGCGTTTCCATGTATGGATACCAGTTGATTGTCTCTGGCGTCGACATCGTTAATATTTGCATTATCTTCCAGATTCAAGGTAGAAAGCAGTCCGCCGTTTAATCCCAGCGAAATAAGTTCCGGATTATGTGATAAATCCAGCGTATGTATCAGCGATGCCGAGCAGATCAATTGTTGAAGGCGGGGGTTGTGTGATAGGTCTAGATATTCCAGCGAACCGCCGTAATAATTCAGATAAGTTAGGTTTGTATTTGCAGAAAGGTCGATATACGACATCGGCATAGAACCAAACGAAAACGCTTTCAATTCCGGACAATGGGAAACATCCAGTGATTGAAGCCTGCTTGCATCCCACACCTCCAGCGTTTGTAGCTTGCTGTTCTGCGAAATATTCAGCGTATGCAACGGGTTACTCGAACAGGAGAGATAGGTGAGCTTTAGATTGCCGGAAGTATCGAGCTCCGCAATGTCGTTACGGTCGCAATAAAGGTAATCTAACTCTGGAAACAGGGCGATTCCGGTCATATTGGTAATCCCCTGGCCTGCGACAGAAATCCTGGTAACACCGTACCGCTCCGCCTCAGATAAAGTACCATCGTGATTGGTATCGAAATTTTTGCTGACATAGTCGCGGAACGCGGGGTCGGGAAAGTTGGCTTCGTTGATCGGGATGCTGGCGTCGCTGTTTTCAATGAGCGTTCCGTTATCCGCAGTTTCTTCCGACAATCTATCATTTAGTTCCGTCTTCTGCGCATTGGCTTCTTCTGCGTTTTCTGTAATTACTCTGTTTGCCGTTTCTGACGATTGTTCGGCCTGCGTTTCCAGACTCGTTGTTTCGGAGGGAACCAATGAGTTCGCTACGGCTAACTCGAGCGCGGATTCATCGCTAACCGCATATGCCGTACCCGTACATACGGAAAAAAAGACAAATACAACTGCCAGAGAAATCAATCTTTTATTTCGGCGTATAGTTTCATATTTATTCTGTTTCATTTTGCCCTCCTGACTAAGGCCGCATCCATGTATTGACAGAGTTTCAGATGTGAAAATCCGGAATATATCGGATGTATATGTACCGTTGATCTTATCACTTTAGAAATAAACTTTTTTTGCAAAATAAAACCGAAAGATAATAGAATAAGATAAATTGGAAGTTCTGTTTAGAGTGATCAATTTATATGATATTGCTTGACTGGCATATCAAATACGAACAACAAAAAAGACTTTTGAAATAATCCAAAAGCCTTTTTTCATAGTGGTTGCGGGGACAGGATTTGAACCTGCGACCTCCGGGTTATGAGCCCGACGAGCTACCAAACTGCTCTACCCCGCGACGTATTTTATATGCCTCTTATTTAAGACAGCTTAATTATTATATAACAGGTAAGCGAATAAGTCAAGGGCATGTTAGGATTCCAAAGTCAATCTGACACATTATGCAATGTGATTGAGAACGTCGTTTGGAAATTGATGAGATAAAGACCTGTAAACGTTTCTTTACGGCTAACGTTGACTCTTTGATGTTTTGCATAATTTTCAAATGGTTATAAAATGAGCAGAATGTCCGTACTATGACGATGGATAGAAGGAGAAACGCAGATGTGCACGGCGGTCACTTATTACAAAAAGGATCATTATTTTGGAAGAAATCTGGATTTGGAGTTCTCTTATCATGAGACAGTAACTGTTACCCCAAGATCTTATCCGTTTCATTTCCGGAATGGGAGATCGCTCAACTATCATGACGCAATGATAGGAATGGCCTATGTAGTGGATGGATTTCCACTCTATTACGATGCAACAAATGAAAAGGGCCTTAGTATGGCGGGGCTGAATTTTCCAGATAATGCAGACTATAAAGAAGCTAAGGAAAAATGCGATAATATTGCTCCTTTTGAATTTATTCCCTGGATTCTTGGTCAATGTGCGAATGTGGATGAAGCAAGGATGCTTTTACAAAATATTAATCTGGTAAATTTGAACTTCAGTGAAGAGCTGCTGCTTTCTCCCTTACATTGGATGATTGCCGACCAGAATAGTTCGATTGTGGTAGAATCAACCAAAGATGGGTTAAAAATTTTTGAAAACCCTGTGGGCGTTACGACCAATAATCCGACATTTGATTATCAGATGTTTAATCTCAACAATTATATGCATTTATCGAAAGAGCCTCCGGCGAATACATTTTCTGCCGCATTGAAACTGAAACAGTATAGCCGTGGGATGGGGGCGATAGGCCTCCCAGGAGATTTATCATCCGCATCGAGATTCGTGAAAGCGGCGTTTACAAAAATGAACTCGGTTTCCAGTGATTCCGAATCGGAAAGTATCAGCCAATTTTTCCATATCCTTGGTTCGGTAGAACAACAACGAGGTTGCGTGCATCTGGGTGAAGATAAATATGAAATCACCATTTATTCTTCCTGCTGCAATATGGACAAGGGAATTTATTACTATACGACTTATGAGAATCATCAAATTACAGCAATCGATATGCATCAGGAAGATTTGAACGGCACTGCTGTGATAAGCTATCCACTGGTGAAAGAACAGCAGATTTATTACCAAAATAGATGAATATAAAAAAACGCCTTGGGGTACTTCCTTACGGAGGATACCCCAAAAACGTCTTTTGTTTTTCTTTTTATCTTTTTACAATTAGCTGCGCCGTTGCTTTGTTTGCCGCGCAAGCTCGGCCGCAATCAAAATTCCCGCGATCACAACCAATACAATGTACATCGCGACAGAAGGCGCTTCATCGCCCGTCTTGGCGGACTTGGTTCCAGACTGGTTTTTGTCTGGAGTGGTATCGTTGGCCGGCTTAGGCGTAACTCTCTGTTCGGAATCCACAGAATTCGACAGGATCTCAGAGGTATTGTTCGCGCGGACGGCAGCCGTATTGCGCCATTCTGTGGTTTTGTCCATCTGCGGTATGCGTACCTTGAAGCTGACTGTTTTCTGCGCGCCTGCCGCAAGGTCTCCAATCTCCCAACGCAGGGCTTCATCCGCATAAATTCCGCCGTCGGATATTGATCCGGAAATCAATGAAAGGCCGTCGGGTAAGGCATCGGTGATAACGACTTTGGCAGCGTCGATGGTTCCCGTGTTCTTGGCAGTCAGGCAATATGTGAGCGTATTGTTTGCGGCGACTGCCAATTTATCTTTCGTCGGTATTCCGCTGCTAAGCGCCTGCGTTTTTTCTATCACGAGAATCGGCGGTTCTTCTGTCTGATTGGTAAACATGCCGTTCGCTGTCTTGCTTTTCTCCACAATTCCCTCTGCGACGCCGCTTTGCGGGAGGACCCAGAATTTGTCAATTTTCTGACGTCCATGATCGACTGTGGATGTTCCTAACTCTGTTACAGTAAAACGCGTGCCCGCCGGCAGCCCGAGTATGGTGATGCTTTCGTCATGATGTAGCGGAATGATATCGCCGCTTTGCACATAGCCAACCTTATCCGTGCCAAAGAAGTAATAGCTTCCCGCAAGCGGCGTATCCGCTTCATCCGTCAATTGTATTTTAAATTCAAAGTTGCGCACATAATCCGCGTCTGTGAGGCCGTCGCCTTTCACCTGTTTGCCTGCTATCAGCGAGCCTGTATTGGGTTCAATCGTTGACGGATCGGAAACCACCACATAGTTGATCAGACTGAACAGGTTTGTGATGTCTACCCCTGCGATGTCGTCAAAATCCGTTGCAACCTGCTCATCCTTATATGGACTGTTTCCCTTTAAGGCTTCGGTATTCTGTTCGGCGCGGACACGAATAAAACCATGGTCCGTGACAAAGAACGGTTTGTAATTTTTACCGCCGTCTATGTCGTGCAATCCATAATCAACAACGGCGTTCCGTCCGTAATGCAGATTCATCGTACGCGGTATATTGGTGTCTCCCAGCATTAAATCCTGCCAGCCCGTAAGCGAGAATTTGCCGGAGTTCTGTGTTTGCGCGGTTACCGTAATATCCTGCAGGGTAACGTCAATCTCGCCGTGCGTAAACTGTACCATGGTTTGCGCTAGTTTACCGACGCCCGCCATGACGGATATGCCGTTATCGGATGTGCCCGCATCCGCATAAATCGAATAGATCCCCTGTATGATCGGCGTGACTGTTTCGTTTACACGGTATCCCGCCGGGGCCGAGACTTCTTTGAGCCAATATTCCGTATCCTGGGTCGCTTCCCAAACCATCCGCGCATAGCCAGGGCGGGGATTGCCCGCATCGTCTGTTTCCGGCGACGGTGTGAAAATCAAGGTTCCTGTTTCCCCATCGACATCCGCCGTCGTACCGCGCGCCACTTCACGCGTGCAGGCCTTATCTGCATACAGGGCGAAGACCGCGCCGTTTAACTGCGTACCGTTTTCATCCACTTTTTGCACCCTTAATTGCCTCTGCTCATTTGGGATATAGATCAGGGAACGGAAATGGCGGTTAAACTGACTGGTGGAGAGAAAGCTAAACGCCTGCCCGCTGGCTGTTTCGCTGTCAGAGGTTCCTAAAATCGTACGGGCAACCTGCGACGCTGCGGCCTCCGGCGAAGCGCCGCCATCAATAAGCGCATTGACGCGCGCGCCCAACGCGAGGTAGATAGCGTCCTGATTGGAGGGCGGCGGTGATCCCAACGCCGCCGCAAGTCCGGAACGCGTAATCATTGCATACTCCATGCGCATATCGCCGTCAGGATTTTTCAGTACGTAGCGATAAGGAGCGCCGGGCAGATCCTGGATCGTTCCCGCGAGACGCCTCCGGTTATTATCCCAGTCTAAATGCCATTTGGCTGTATAGTATGGATTGCTTTTATTGGAATCCGCCAGGGACATCTGGAGTAAGGCGGCGGTTAACCCTGCCTGCCTGCGCGCTTGGATACTCGAGTTGACGGGCGCAACAGAGGAAAACCCTTCCATGTTATTTCCGTACAGAGGATCCCATCTGCCTGCCTGATCAGAGAAGAACATTGGGATCGCAACGGCGAGCCCTTGCCGCTGTGTTGATTCCGGAACAATTTTGGTGGGGTCTTCCACCACCTTGTCTGTCGCGGGATCGTACCGTCCGTAGGTAATATTTTCATAGCCTGTAATATTAGAAGTCCAGCTCGCATAGGAACCAGTCGACCAGCGATTGGCCACACGAAGCATCGTAATATCAGGCTGGAATTCCAAAACAATATCAAGCGGCTGCCGGCGATACCCCGCGGGAGTATTGACTTCTTTTAAGATATAAAAACGCCCTTCGCCCGTCGCCTCGTTATAACTGTCGGGGAATGGAAACGGCGCGGCCGCGTCTGTCCCCGGGTCTTGCTGGATCTTTCCCGTGCCGTCTGTGTCGGTGGTAATGCTTGTAAGCGCATGATCCCCCGTTTGTTTGATATATTTACGCCCCTCGGAAGTATTGTTGCACAGGATCGCGCCTTCCTCGTCCTGTGTCGCCTCTCCGGCCGGATACAATTCAAATGTCACGCCCGCAATAGGGCTGCCATTCTGGTCAACCTTTTTAATTTGCTGGTAAAGAAGCGGCTGCAAATTAAAGCGGATCGCACAGCTCGCGTCATAGTTGCCGCGCTCCAGGTAAAACATTTTGATCGTATGGGTCGTGTTGCTGGCGAAAGTATTGTTTTTCCATGTCGTGGTATTCTCCATGCCTGCGTTTTTAAACATTTCCCGCAGGGATGTGGTTTTTACGATCGCGTCAGGGTGTGCGGCAAGATACTCGTCGCTGGGAATACCCCTTGAATTGTATGCCTTACCAGTGATAATCGTTCCGGTAGAATAATCAATCTTACCGAACAGTTCGCTGTGTATGCCGCCGAGGTCCATGACCAGTACGTCGTCTATGAAGATCCATACGTCATCGTCTCCGGCGAATTCAAATACCATCGGATCTTCACCCGCATTGCCGTTGACTACCTTGCCATTATCCGGCTGGCGGAAAGTGCTCTCGAGCGTCATGCCAAAGTAGTGGTTCATCATGACGCGGCGTTCCGTTACTCCGGCCGAGGGAGAAACTATGCTGCCGCTGCCTGCTTTTACGTTCGCCACCGTACCGTCTTCCGGTATATCATTATAGGAAATGTAATCCGGCCAGCTTCCGGTATCGTTTACGCTTACAATATTATTCCATTGCGCGAACTGCGCGGGCGTATCCGTGCCGTTTACATAGCCGGCTTCCGGCTCGGCGGGATTAAATGGGAAAAAGTTGCCGATCCCATAATGGGCGGGAAGAGGCGTGCCGCCGACTACGCCGCCTGTAATCGTGCTGCCTGCTATCTTAGTGGTATCCGTACGCGAGACTGCCGGACTGTCATAAAGAACAAACTGTTGGATGCGCTGTCATAGACTGCCGCGTTGTTGCGCATGTTATACGTATAATATCCTTGATCGTCCAACTGGAACAACCCTTTGACATCAGTATGTGTCTCGCGGTAACTGCTCGTGCCTGATGCGTTTGGGTCGAAAAGATAATCGAGAGACGGGTTGGCCCCATCTGCTTCCCATGCTGTCTGCACAATTTCGCTTATATTTTTTTGATACTGCGGGTAATCCGCCGGATTAATACCGCTGCCGCTATACGGTACCTGCGTCAGTTTCCCGTTGTACTGCGAATATCCTCCGTTCATATTTGCCGTATCGATCGCAGGATAGCCGTTCAGGAGTTTATTTTCCACAATGCCGTTAAATATGCCGTTTTCCTGTCCGTACGTCGAACCGGAGCCGGCGCCTCGGTTCCAATATCCATAATTAAAACCATTGTTGCCGAACATGAGCAAATGCCCGTCGTTTACGCCTTTCGTCATCCATGTCAGATAATCGGACACCGCCGGCATTTGGTCGCCGGTAAGCGGATTCATCGGTACAACGGTATAATCGAATAAGTTGATTGTCGTGTTGTCGGGGTCGGTTGCGCGCACGATGCCTGGCGCAGCATTGCCGTTTTTCTCACTCAGCGTTACGTAGGCCTGTGTACTTGGCGCATCAATCAGGAGTGTTACAACAAGCGGCTTCGCGTCAAAACCGAGTATGTATCCCGCCGGAAGGTGCCCGCTGATGACGTAATCCGGCAACTGTGTTACATCGGCGTTTGTGTTTGCTGACGTACTATCTGCCATCGCTCCCGCATCTTCTGTTGCAAGCGCGGAAATGCCATGTTCGTCCTCGCTCTTTGACACGCGCTGCGTCTGCAAATTTTTCAGGTCTTCGGGGATTTTTTTCCAAATTTCATCCCATTCCCAAGTAACAGATAACGTGACTTGACTGCCATCAGAAAGGGTCGCGTTTATCTTCGCGGGAAGAAGATTCCTGTAATAATTTTCATCGGCCGCTTCTTCGGAGGTCAGGGAGAGCGCCAGTTCCCAACGGTCATGAAACCAATAAGGAACGTCATTTGGATTTCCCACCCATTCCCAGGATGTAATCGTTGCCTCGGAGACAGAAGGAACTGCTGTGTCTGAGTTTTCCGTAGATAATGCGTCGGGAGAAGAGGATTCCTTGCTTGTGCCTGCATCCGGCGTGCTCGGTAAAGAGGATGGATTGGAGGAGGGCTGCGCGGATGCGCTTGGTAAAGGAGATGACTCAGAAGACGGTTCCTCGGAGGAACCCGGTAAAGAGGATGGTTCAGAAGAAGGTTCTTCAGGCGTACTCAGGGTAGGAGGAGTTTTTTCCGTGTCTTCCGCAGGAGCGGTTTGAATTCTTCCGTTTGACGCCGTAAAGGCTGATGTCGAGCTGCCCAGCGGCGTGGTAATGAGACATATAATTGCTAATATACATACAAAATACAAATCTTCTCGCATACGTCTTTTTCATGGTTCGTTTCATCCTAAATCAAGTTTCATCATAATTTATGATGATAATTATCTCTATGTCCTTTCTTTCCATTTTCAACTGTATTATACTACAACTTTCACTATAAGTGAAACTTTTTTCGGGGCTTTACAGCATACAATCTTAGTAGAGGTTTCATTATGAGTGAAAAATATGCCGCAATCTATAAAGCCATTGGGAAGAATGTACAAAGATACAGAAAGGAAAAAGGGTTTACACAGGAAACATTAGCGGAAAAGGCTTCTATCAGTATCAGCTATCTTACCAAGATAGAAGCGCCAAACTGCGATAAATCCTTTTCTTTAGAAGTTCTTTTGGACCTTTCAAATGCTCTCGGTATTGATGTGCGCAGTCTGCTGGAAGACATATACCCTTAACTCATTCTGTTGAACCTCTGCAGCCTGATTAGTATATAGTTTTTGTATATCTTCCGTAACGGTTGAGCGACAAAAGACCCGTAAACGCTTTGTTCACAGGTCTTATTTTTATTCTTTATATGATTTTATATACGGCCGGCGTTTCGTATACGGCAAGCACTGCAATAAGTTATTCCTGAACGCCGGTTTCCTGCGGCTGCGGCGAAGCGGAAGCGTTTGGTTCGGGAGAAGCGGCCGGTTCGGTGGAATCGGGAGCCGAAGCGGAAGCGTTTTCATCCTCTACAAATTTTGTTTCGTTGGGCAGGACCCATCCAAGACGGTCGCGGGCTTCTTTTTCAATATAATCGCTGCTGCCGATATAACCCAGTTCATTTTCGTAATAGTCGATTTCTTTGGTTAATTCTTCTTCCTCACTTAAAAGCTCGGCCTGCTTGGCCGCCTGTGTTGCGAGGATACTTTGCTGGTTGACAAAAGTAAGACTGGCATAAATGAGTACGCCAATCAATACAAAAAATTTTATGCGGTTAAAATTAAAAGCTTTTTTCTTTTTTGTCATAAAGCAAGCCTCCGCTACTTAGATGAATCATATCACAAAAAAATTTTTTCTTCAAGCTATATACCCTATTCTAAAGCCACTATCACGATAATGTTTATTAAAAAAGTATTAAGGGGATTTTACAAAAATGTAGAGTGTGATATAATGACTGCCAGAAAGACTTGAAAAAGGGAAGGTTTTGTATGAAAAAGATTTTAACAGTTATACTTGCGGTAATAATGGTGTGCGGCGTTTTCACTGCTTGCGCAAAACCGGCGGAAGAGCCGTCGGTAGCGCCTACTAAGATTACATCGGAAACAGCGACGCCTGAACCGGCGCCTACGGAGACGAATACAGACCCGACAGACGTATCTGAGACGACGGGATTGCAGGGAAATACGACATATAAACCAATCATGGTACAAATCGACAATGCGGATGCAGCCCGTGGTTATCAGGAAGGCCTTAGCATGGCGGACATCGTTTATGAAACAGATATTGACGGGGGCGATACGCGGTTTACAGCGCTTTTTAACGATGCGATCAACGGAGAAAACGCGCCTGAGGAGCTGATTGTAGGGCCGGTTCGTTCTTCGAGATATTATCATCAAAGGATACAGCAGGAATGGGATGCGCTATACGTCCACATGGGAGGTCCGGATGCCACATCTGTTGAGGGAACCGATATTTGGGGCGCAAGCGGCGAGCATATCAAGCAGCGTATCAACGGCGCGGGGAAACACGCGGTTAATACGGAACTGTTTTTCCCGCTTGTAAGCGGACACAATACGTCGGCATATGCGGGGATCGACCTGATGAAAGCGCTCGATATTTATGACTATACGCCCGAAGCGCTGCAGGCCTTTACTTTCTATCCGGCAAACGATTACGCGGATCAGCCGGAGATCAAGGAGATTGAGCTCAAGTTCTTTGGAGATAAAGCCTTTGCGTCTTATGAGTATGATAAGGATAGCGATAAACTGCTGCGCTCAACGCGGGGCAAAGAGCATAAGGATGCTTCAAACGGCGAGCAGCTCGCGGTGCAAAACGTGATCATTCAGTATGTGCACGATGAAAAAGCGGGCAGCGACGCCAAGGAAGGCGACCGCAGGATCGTAAACACCAGGGGCGGCGGCGACGCAATATTTGTTATCCATGGCAAACTCATGAAAGGAACGTGGGAGAGGCCGGATTACGACCAGAAAACGACATATAAGCTGGAAAACGGCGAGGAACTGACGCTCGCACCGGGCAATACATGGATCACGATGATTCCGGAAGAACGGGAAGTGGTCGTAACATATGCTGACGGAACGGACGAGACAATCAAGGGAAGCATAAACGAGTAATACAAAAAAGGCCGCCTCAAAAAGAGCGGTCTTTTTAATATTTGTTGCGCGAAGAATGGGCTTTCATATATAATAAGGATATAGTGCATATGGAAGGAAGATAAGAATGCCAAGATATACGAAAGAAGAATTGCATGAAATTATAGACAGAGAGGATATTAAGTTTCTGCGCCTGCAGTTCACGGATGTGTTCGGGATACTGAAAAATATCACGGTCATGGCCAGTAAGCTGGATAAAATCATAGAAGAGGGATGCATGTTCGACGGCTCGTCCATCGACGGATTTGCGCGTATTGAAGAATCCGATATGATGTTGATCCCTGATCTTGATACATTTGAGATATTTCCGTGGTCCAACCCCAAGGGCCGCACGGCGCGGTTTATTTGCGACGTGTATATGCCGGACGGCAAGCCCTATGCCGGATGTCCGCGCCATATCTTAAGGAGGCAGCTCGCGCGGGCCAAGGAAATGGGCTACACGATGGATGTGGGACCAGAATGCGAATTTTTCCTGTTTCATAAAGACGTCAATGGAAAAGCGACTATCGAAACGAACGACGACGGCGGGTATTTCGACCTTGCCCCGCTCGATACGGGCGGCGGCGCGCGGCGTGATATTAGCCTGGCGCTTGAGGAAATGGGCTACGAGATCGAAGCGGCGCATCATGAATGTGCTGCGGGGCAGCATGAGATCGATTTTAAATACGGCGATGCGCTTAAAATGGCGGACGACGTGATGACGTTTAAAATCGTCGTCAAGAGAATTGCCCAGACGCATAACCTGCATGCGACGTTTATGCCCAAGCCCATATACGGGATTGCGGGAAGCGGTATGCATATCAATATGTCGCTGTGCACAAAGGATGGGAATGCCTTTTGCGATAAGAGCGACGAACTGGGACTGTCCAAGGAAGCGTACGGCTTTATGGCGGGCATATTGAAGCATGCCCGTGGGCTGTCGTTGCTTACAAACCCGACGATCAATTCTTATAAGCGCCTTGTGCCCGGGTTTGAGGCGCCATGCTATATCGCCTGGTCGGCGAAAAACAGGAGTCCGCTTGTACGCGTACCGTTTGCGCGCGGCAGCGCGACGCGTATCGAAATGAGAAATCCCGATCCGACGGCGAACCCATACCTTGCGTTTGCCGGCGCTCTTGCAGCGGGGCTCGAAGGAATCAAAGACGGCTTAACGCCGCCGCCGCCGGTCAATAAGAATATTTATACGCTGACGGATGAGGAAAAGAAAAAACATATGATACGCCGCGTGCCGCAGAACATGTTCGACGCGATTGACGATTTCAAAGAAGACCCGTTGATGCGCGAAGCGTTAGGGGATGTAGCTTACGAAAAATACCTCAAGGGTAAAAAGCACGAGTGGGCGGAATATTCTACGCGCGTTCATGAATGGGAACGCGAGCACTACCTGACAAAATATTAAGTTTATCAAAATACCGCTTTATCGATATAAAGCGGTATTTTTGTGCGTTTTTTATTGACAAAACAGAGTGAATCCACTACAATTATTAATGCTATCTGAAAAGACGGCCCCATGGTCAAGCGGTCAAGACGTAGCCCTCTCACGGCTGAAACCCGGGTTCGATTCCCGGTGGGGTCACCACGTCGGAGCAAAGTGTGCTTTGCTCCGTTTTTCTTTTTCAAAGAAAACATCCGCCCGCTCCCTTGCTCCTCCTCTTCCGCAAGAAAGCTCGCTCGGCTCGCCTGCTCGGTTGCAAGCGCCCTCGCGACGGTTCGCTGTCGCTACCACTTTCTTGCGGGTATGCGCTTTCGGCGCGGTCGTTGCAAGACGGAGTTCATATTTGGTAGGTTCTAGTAAAAGTAAACAATCCGTATATGCGGAAGTCATAAAGAAGTATGAAAGCGGTATAACCCTTTGGAGGGTTATACCGCTTTTGCGTTGCATGGGAAATGCGGCCTGGTATTTGCAATATGAAACTAATTAATAAATTAATAAAATTAACTATTGAAATTTATATTAATTAATGATATAAATGATATATACAATAAAAATAAATTACCGTTATTATTTAAATCAAATTAGGAGAAACAGAATGAAAGTAGGAATGAATTTATTGCTATGGACAGATATGCCTACTCGAAAGCATATTCCGCTAATCCGCAAAATCAAGGAATGGGGTTTTGACGGAATTGAATTATCGCTGGACGATATGGAAATGCAGGATGTGAAAGAAATCGCGGAGGAACTGAAAAAATCCGACATGGGCGCGGCCGGAATCGTTGCGTTACCCGCCGATGTAGCCGATCCGATTAACCCGGAGAAAAGGCTGCGGGATGCGGCGGTTGAATATATGAAACGGTGTATTGATAAAGCCGCTGTATTGGGAGCGGATGTCATAGCGGGGCCGATGTATCAGGGGCTAGGGAGGTTTACCGGAAAAGGACCGACACAGCAGGAAAAAGAATGGTGTGCGGAAACATTTACAAAACTCGCGCCCTATGCAAAAGAAAACAATGTGGTATTGGCTGGCGAACCGATCAACCGCTTTGAAACCTATTTTGTAAATACGGTCGATCAGGCGATCGAGATCGTAGATATGGTAAACCACGAAAACTTTGGAATACACGGGGATACGCACCACGGGAATATTGAGGAACTGGATATTCGGGGAGCGTGGAAAAAGGCTGGGAAGCGGATAAAGCATATCCATATTTCAGAAAATACCCGTGGAATACCGGGAACAGGCCCGGCGGTATATCCTGAACTCTTCCAGACTATTCGTGAAATCGGCTATGACGGCTGGCTTAATATTGAAGCGTTCAACCAGAGCGTTCCGGGGCTTATTGCACGGCTTCACCTATGGAGGCCGTTTGCCGAAAGCGACGATATGATAGCGATAGAAGGCTGCAAATATATCAGGAAGTATATGTAACGAACGCAAACAAGAGGAAATACACATGAAAAAGGTATCGATTGGAAGCTGGGCATATTGTTTTGGCCCATATCAGGATCATCCGGTTCCACTGGACGTCGTTCTGGAAAAAGTGGCAAAGTTAGGATTTGATGGAATCAGCATTGGCGGATTCCGACCGCATGGATACTGGGAGGATTACCCGGATATTGGGTCGCGTAAGGCGCTGAAAAAGAAGATCGCAGACGCGGGTCTGGAAGTGCTCTGCTATACGGCATGTATCGAGCAGGCGAATCCGGTGACGGAATTCGACCAGTTTATGAAATACTTCAAAAAGACGATCCAAATGATGGCGGACTGCGAATTCCGAACAATCCGCATGGATTCATGTATTCCGCCAATCGTTCCGGAAGGGATGGATTACGCGGAATGCAAGGAAAGGATTTTTGAATTCCTGAAAAAGATCAGTATATACGCGGCAACGCAGGGAATTGACGTCGTTTGGGAATTTGAACCGGGATTTATGCTGAACAAGCCGAGTGAAGTGGTGGAAGTATATCGAACGGTTGACGAGAAAAATTTTTCCTTAATGTTCGACACCTGCCACGCGCAGATGTGCGCCGTAAACGCGGCACGGCAGATTGGGGAAAAGGAAATTCTGCAGGGCGGCGTTCTGGAATTCATCGGGATGGTCAGGGACATGATCGGGATCGTTCATCTCATCGATTCGGATAATACGATGCACGACAACGATACCAGTACGCACGCGCCGTTTGGGCAGGGAGTACTCGATTTTGACCGGATTATTCCAGCGCTCCTTGATAAAGCAAATTACAAAAATAACTGGTGGGAAATCGATTTGTGCTTCTGGCCGGACGCATGGGTGGTTACGGAGGATTGTAAGAAGTTTGTCGATCAGCTTAACGCGAAATATTGTGGAGGAAGTCTGAAGTGAAAGGAAAGATGAAAGCCCAAGTTTTCTACGAAGCAGGGAAAATGAGGATGGAAGAAATAGATATTCCGCAAATCAGTGACAGGGAAGTTCTGATCAAGGTAAAAGCCTGCGGAATTTGCGGATCGGATATTTCCTATTATTATGGGCATAGCCCGCTCGATACTCCAAACGGAAAAGGTCCGCTGGTATTGGGACATGAATTCAGCGGGGATGTCGTGGAAATGGGAAGCGAGGTAAAGCGTCTAGGACTTCTTGGCGTAGGAGACAGGGTTACATGCAATCCTGTGCAGCCGTGCAATTCGTGCGTCTACTGTAAAAAGGGTATGTTTAATCTGTGCAAACAGTCCAGGGTGCCGGGAGTCAGTGTGAACGGGGCCTTGGCTGAATATGTCAAAGTGGATTACACCAATGTCTTCAAACTTGGCAACGCGGTATCGTATGAGTATGGCGCGATGACAGAGCCGCTTGCATGCGCGACGCACGGTATTACCACCTTGGATATTGAGCTGGGGGATACGGTGGTCGTCATCGGGCCGGGCGCCATTGGCCTGATGATGGTGCAGCTTGCAAAGGCGCGCGGAGCGGGCAGAGTCGTTCTGGTCGGAATATTCGATTATCCATTGCAGGCCGGGCTTGCGTGCGGAGCGGACGTCGTGCTTAACAGCGGTGATAAACAATCGCAGTATTACTGCGAAGATGTACCCGCGAAGATCGCGGAGCTGACGAACGGCCTGATGGCGCAGAAAGTCATTGTTCCCACAAATGCGATGCCGGCTTTGCAGTCGGCGCTGGATGTTTCGTCGGGCGGTTCAACGATCGTATATTTCGGACTGCCCGGGGAAAGGGATGTTCTGGAAATACCGGTGCTGGAAGCAATACAAAGCAGCAGGACAATCAAATTTTCCTGGCTGACAGGCCAGATCTGGCCGAACGTGATCAACGCGCTGGATGCAAATATGATCGATTTAGGCCCGCTCATTACACACCGATTTTCCCTGGCTGACGCGGGGAAAGGCATTGAGTTTATGAAAGAGTCGCAGGAAGACAAAATAAAAGGGGTGATTTGCATCGGATAACTGGCGGCTATTGAAAATAGGATGAAAAATTGTTACCATGATAAATGAATATTAATGAAAATTAATGATATGCCGCGTAAGTCATACCTATTTTTGGAAGATTGCTGACAGGAAAGTGAAACAATATGAAGAATGAGCGCAAGGTAACAATGGATGACATTGCACAAAAAGCAGGGGTCACCCAGGCAACGGTATCGCATGTTATAAACGGTACGGCAAAGATTTCGGAGACTGTGACAAAACGGGTGTTGCGGGCGGCGAAAGAGCTGGAATATGTACCGAAGAAATGGTCGAGAGTGTCGAGAGACCGCGTGAAAAAGACGATAGGACTGCTGATTCCGGATGTTGAAAACGGATTCTACGCGGAAATCGCAAAAGGGGTTGAAACGGCCATGCGCCGGCGGGGTTTCATGACGTTTCAGTGCAATACTTTTTATAAATCAAGTTACGAAAAAAACTATATTAAAACACTGCTGCAATATAACGTTTCGGGGGTGATCGTCGGTTATCCTATGGCCAGCAGGGAAAGCTACAATATATTGCTGGAAAATCACCTGCCCACTATTATTGTCGACGACCGGCCCAAAGGGATGGAGGAGCTGTTTTCATCAGTGGAAATCAATAACCTGCTGGGGGGGCAGCTCGCCGCGGAGCATTTGGAGAAGCTGGGCGGAAAACAGATCTGTATCGCAAGCGAACCGGTGATCAGTTCCGCTTTGGAGCATCGTATTAACGGGTTTTGCCACATGATGGCCGATATGGGAAAACCCATTAAAAACGAGTATATCTATATTGAAGACAGTCAGTACGGGAAGATGGAAATGGGGTATAATATCGGCGCCAAGATTTTAGTGGATGGCAGTATCGACGCAATATTTGCAACATCCGATCATGTGGCCTTTGGTATTATGAAAAGGCTCAAGGAACATAACGTCAGGTTTCCGGAAGACGTTATGATCATGGGCTATGACGATGTGAATTTTGCACACCTGATGGAACCGTCGCTGACGACAATTTCCCAGCCGATCGATAAGCTGGCGGAAAAGGGCGCGGAGTTACTGTATGAGAATATTAATAACTATGCGGCGGAAATTGAACATATTACCATGGATCCTTGCCTGGTAATCAGGAATTCTACCATGAGGATCGAATAAAAAGTATTTGAAAGGGAATCGTGGGTAATATTCATGAAAAAAGCGACGATGAAAGATGTGGCGAGGATGGCGGGTGTGACGCAGCCAACGGTATCGCATGTGCTCAACCGGACGGCGCCCATCTCGGACGAGGTCGCCTGTCGCGTAAGGCAAGCGGTAAAAGAATTGGGTTACAGGCCCAACGCCAACGCCCGCAGTCTGAAAACCAAAAAAACGAATATGGTAGGCTTGCTGATTCCCAATATTAGTAACGGATATTACGCCGATATTGTACAAACGGTTGAGGAGGAACTGCGCGAGGAGGGACTTTTGTTGTTCCTGTGCAATACGTTTCATGAAAGCGTACTGGAAAAGAAGTATACGGATACTTTGATTGAACAAAACGTGAGGGGAATTATCATTGGATATGGCCTCGCGGATGAAAGCTGTTATGCGTCCGTGATTGACAACGAGATCCCAACCGTTACGCTGGACAGTAAAATTGTCTCCAGCAAAAAAGAGATCCCCAGCGTTGAAATCAATAACGAGACAGGCGCGCGGGCGGCGGCGGATCATCTGTTTCATATAGGCGCGAAAAATATGTGCTTTATCAGCGAGCCGCTTTTTAACAGGGCGTTGAAAAAGCGGTACATTGGATTCAAGGAAAGACTCGACGAGTTGGGAGTTCCGTTTAACCAGGAGCTTTGTTTTTTGGAAACGATGGAATACGACAAAATAGAAATGGGATATAACCTGGGTGCACATGTGCTGATGAATAAGCAAATAGACGCTATTTTCGCCAGTACGGACCAGCTGGCCTACGGAGTAATCCGCAGGCTGAAAGAGGGCCATGTCAGGATTCCGGAGGACATCGCGGTTATAGGCTATGATGACAACTCGCTGAGCAAACTGATATCACCGGAATTGACGACAATAGCACAGCCGAAGTCAGAGATGGCAGCACGCGGCACACAGATGCTGATCAAGATGATCGATGCGGAGAATATGGAACAGGAGAACCTGCATATTGTCCTGGAACCAAACCTGATCATACGTGAATCGACCATGAGATTAGCCTAAAACCAGTTATTACAGGAATAAATCCAAGCGATAATTAAATGAGACTTTTCATTCAACTATAATTATAATAAATTTTAATTTATACGAATAAATAAATATACATATTTTTATGCGACAGAAGGGGTAAGAAAATGAATAATATCAGAAAAACAATCCAAGCAGAATTGACAGCCAGAAACGGGGTGATTAACCTGATCCCCAGTTGGGTCGCCAGGACGTTGCTGTTCCCGGGGAGGAGACTTAAGTTACATCCGAAAGATCTCTATGCGTATGGAGCGGAACGCGGCGCGTTGTCGGAACGTTGGATTGCCTCTGTTTCCAGAGCGGATAACGGGGCCTTGACAGTGGAAAACGAAGGACTGAGCTATATCAACATCGGATATGGGGCGCAAAGGCTGCTTTTAAAGGAAGCGATGGAAGAGGCGGGAGACCTGCTGATTGGCGAACAGACGATGAAAGAGCATGGCGGGCTTACAGCGTTCGCGAAATTCTATGATTTTTCCGCTCCTATCCCGCACCACGTCCATTTAATGGAACAAGACGCCAGACAAATCGGGGTAGCGCCCAAACCGGAAGCATATTATTTTGCTCCGCAATTGAATTCCATCACCTATTACCACGACTATACGTTTTTCGGACTGCTCCCGGGCGTCACAAAAAAAGATGTGGTCAAAGCGCTGGAAAACTGGGGGAAATACGGGGATAACGGGATTCTGGAACTGAGCGTGGCCTATAAGCTGAAACTGGGAACAGGCTGGAACGTTCCGGCGGGAATCCTGCATGCGCCGGGGTCGCTTGTGACGTATGAACCGCAGAGAGTGAGCGACACTTCCATGTTTATGCAATCAATGGTACATGGAAAATATATGGAACGTGAACTGCTGACAAAATTTATTCCGCAAAAATATGAATGGGATTTTGAATATATGGCGGAAAAACTGGATTGGGAGGCAAACCAGGATCTGCATTTCAAGGAGAATCATTATTGCGAGCCTATTCCGGTCGAGGATATGGAGGTGATGAGAGCAAAAGGGTATGAAGAAAAGTGGGTTTGTTATGGTTCGGACGAGTTTTGCGCGAAAGAATTGACGGTATTTCCGGGAGCGGAAGTTACGATTACGGACAGCGCGGCTTATGGGCTGATTATGCTGGAGGGAAACGGAAAATTAAATGGCAACAGGATTGAAACGCCGGCAATGATCCGGTTTGGGGAGCTTACAAATGATGAGATGTTCGTCACTGCGGCCGCCGCGCGCGCGGGCGTTGTCATAAAAAACGAAAGCGACGTCAATCCGCTTGTCATGTGCAAAAATTTCAGCGCGGATAATGTAGAATCCAAGCAATTTGTAAAGTAGGACGCGCCCGCAAGCACGGCAAAGAGCACTGCGGAGGTCATGCGCCATACCAAAAGGCGGCGCAAAACGAAAGGAGAGAAAAGAATGAAACTGGGTATTTTTTCATTGCCATACAATGATATGTCTCTGACGGAGTTTCTGGATTTCGCAAAAGGTTTGGGATACGAAGCGGTGGAACTCACCGCAAACAGGGACAGCAAACATATCGACATCGACGAAGTTGTAAAAAACGGAGGAACGGAGCTGTTAAAGGAGCTGAAAGCAAGGGACCTTACGCTTTCCGCTCTCACAAATCATTTTGAGGGGATGCTGGTACTGGGTCCCCATGATTCCAGTACGGACGCGTGGGCTCCAGGCCCGGATGCGGAAACGAAGATTAAATACGGAACGGAACGTATGATCAAAACGGCGCAGGCAGCCGCGGAGCTGGGAATCGATACGGTATGCGGATTTGTCGGTTCTTCCGTCTGGGATTGCTGGTATTCGTTCCCGCCTAAACGTCCCGCAAATTACGAGGAGGGCTGGGAATTGTTCGCGGAGCGCTGGAATCCGATATTTGATAAGTTCAGGGAATATGGCGTGAAATTTGCGCTGGAGGTCATGGCGACACAAATTGCTTATAACATTGAAACATGCCAGAAAGCGATTGACGTTCTGGATGGCAGAAAAGAATTCGGCTTTAATTTTGAACCCGCCCATCTCGCATGGCAATTGATCGATCCGGTGGTCTTCATCCGCCGTTTCAAGGATAGGATTTACCATGTGCACGCAAAGGACGCGGAAATCCAGAAAGACGCCGTCGGCACGTCTGGCATCATCCCTAATGGCGAATGGGTCCGTGCGGATAGGGGATTCCGGTTCCGCACGCCGGGCTGGGGAGACAGCAATTGGCGGCGGATCGTCAGCGCGCTTGTGGAAGCGGGATATAACAAAGTAATGTCTTACGAGCATGAAGATCCGGTAATGTCACGCGAGGATGGAGCGGAGCAGTGCATCCGGTTTTTAGAACCGATGATGATCAAGCAACCGCTTGTGGGAAACAGTATTTTTTCGTTTGAATAAACCGTTTGCCAAAAGGAGGCGAAATATGAAAGCAGTAAAAATAACAGGAAAAGCACAGGTTGAAGTACAGGAGGTTCCCATCCCCGAACCGGGAGAGGGAGAGGTGTTGATCCGCCTGAAAGCTTCGGCTTTATGCAGGAGCGATTTGCACCGATACCATGGAGTTGCCGTATTTGAAAAAGAAGAGGAAGGCAGCAATATTACGCCCGGGCACGAACCGTGCGGTGTGGTGGAGAAACTGGGGCCGCACTGCAGGCTGGTAGAGCCGGGAGACAGGGTGGCGATTTACCTGGCGATGGGCTGCGGAACGTGCGAACACTGCTTGGCGGGGGACGTCATGCTGTGCAAAGAGTTCCAGTGCCTGGGCTTTGATCGAAACGGCGCGCACGCAGATTATGTTGTAATTCCGGAAGAAAACTGTCTTCCGCTGCCGGACCAAATGGACTTTATCACGGGCGCGCTTTCCACAGATGTTGGAGGAACGCTTTACACCGCGTGTAAACGTCTTTGTGTGGACGGGTCCAAGACGGTAGCGGTTTTCGGAATTGGACCGATGGGCTGCGGCGGGATATTAATGGCAAAGGGTTTCGGAGCAACTGTGATCGCCGTCGATACGGACGAAAAACGTCTCGCTCTCGCGCTGGAACTGGGTGCGGATTATATTGTGAATCCGAAACAACAAGACTCGGTGACATATATTAAGCAGCTCACCGGCGGCAAGGGCGCGGACGTTGCAATCGATTGTTCGGGGAACAGTATCGGAGAAAACAATGCCATTGACTGTATCAAAAGCAGAGGGTATGTGGGCCTGATCGGCGAGAATAAGGAATGTACAATCAATCCGGCGGATCAGTTCATCCGCAGACTCATCCATATGACGGGATGCTGGTATTTTAACCGGGCGGACTGGGAAGAGCTGAGCGAGTTTATCATTCGCAAAAATATCGCTTTGAAAAAGATCTGCAGCAACGTTTTCCCGATCGGGGAGGCTGCACAGGCATTTGAACTGTTCGACTCCCATGAGGCGCAAAAAGTTGTATTTGTCTGGGATTGAAGCAGGGAAATTGACCGCCCATATGGGCGTCAAATAGAATTTGCTGAAAACGAATTGTTTTTCGGCGGCGGATAATCCGCAAAAAAGAATAACTGAGGAGGAAAGAAATGAAAAAGTCAAAGAGGATTCTATTGGTTGCAATCGCAGTATTTCTGGTGTTTGCATGCTTCGGGTGCCAGGGGGCGGGAACAGCTCCCTCGGAAAGCGCTGCACCGACGGCTTCTGACGCTGCCGCATCTCAAAGCGAGGGCACGGAATCTGCAAGCGTACAGCCGGCAGGCGAGGAAGGAAGATACCACAAGCTCACGAAGGAAGATATTCTGGACGTATATTCCCCTGTCGGCAAAGAAGTCTACCAGGACATGTCGATGGACGAGGGAATTCCCAGCGAGGATGCTGCAAAGCTGGCGCTGACGGACGAAGAGAAAGAACAGATACGCTCTATGGGTCTTAAAGTCGCGATCGAAAAGGACGCGCTGGATGACGCTGGCAAATGGCAGGTCGCGGGGATGCAGGAAGTAGCGGATGACCTGGGAATTGAAATTTCGGATATTTGGATCGCAGCCGACAAAACAGGCAACAGCCAGATGGACGATTATGTCAGGTTTGAAGCGATCGCCGACCAGTATGACGCGTTTTTCACGCTGGGCGTAGATATGGCGGCATCCAGTGAAATCCTGAAAAAGATCATGGATAAGACAAAGGTTGGGTTCATCTGTGCGGCACCGTTTGACGTCGACTGGGATAACGAAAACCTGATTGGCGTATCCGATGCGGATAACTATCTCGCGGGCGTTTATTCCGCGCAGGCCGCGGTGGATATTCTCGGCGGCGAGGGAACGATCGGCGTCGTTGGCTGGGAGAACGGACATTCCGGTTCTTTCCATACCTGCTGGCAGCGTTATCAAGGATGGAACGATGTATTTGAAGCAAATCCGGATATTAAAGTGATCGACAAATGGTATGACGCGCCGGGCAACGCCAAACAGGTAATTTCTGGTTTGCTGGCATCAAATCCGGACATCGAGCTTTTGCTGATTGACTTTGCGAATCCGCCGGCAGACCAGGCACAAGCGCTACTCAAGGAAATGGGTTACACTGCCTGGGGCGATATTGCAATGGTTACGATCGATACAGACGCGACGATCGCGGTGCCCATGGCGACTGACGGGCCGGACCACAACTATACGGCGGCATTTGCAGGGCAGGATTGGTATGGCGCAGGAAAGAACATCATGCTGATGTATGCAAGGCACCTGCTCGACGGAAGCGAAAATTCGCCGAAGTTCGTCGCAGCTCCGCCTACACCGGTATCGGTATATGAAAACCTGAAAACGAATTACGAAATCCTTGCTCCGGAAGGCTGGGACATCCCTGCAGAGGTTATGGCGCTTGAAAATCAGTGGACATATGATCAATAACTCTTAGAATTGGCCGTGCGCCGTGGAAGAACATGTTTCTTCCACGGCAGCACGATGCAGTGGAAACGGGGTATAGGAGATGGCCGATATACAGAAGACTTTGGTAAAAGTAGAAAGAATCACAAAAAAATTCGGAGCAATTACTGCACTTGACAATGTGACGTTTGAAGTGAAAGCAGGCGAAATAACAGGGCTTGCTGGACATAACGGCGCGGGAAAAAGCGTGCTGATCAAGGTGATGGGCGGAATGCACAAACCCGATCAGGGGAAAATATTTTATTATGGGGAACAGGTAAAGCTTCATTCCCCCAAGGACGCGCAGGAACGCGGATTTTATATTGTGCCGCAGGAACTTGTTATCGCGCGGCAAATGAGCGTAGCGGATAATATTTTCGTCGGACAGAAAGAGGCGGAAAGCAAGATCCTGAAAACAACGAGGAAAAAACATATCGTTCAGGAAGCGGAAAAACTCTTAAAACAGTACTTTGATATTGATTTGGCCGGAAATACAATTGTGGATACGCTGGATACGGTCACCCAGCGTATTATACAAGTTGTGCGCTGCCTGCGCGCGGGAGCAAAAGTAGTCGTCTTCGACGAAACGACAGCGGGGCTGACGCAAAACGAGCGGGAAAAACTGTTTGCACACATGAAGACACTGGCCCAGAGGGGACTGGGAATCGTTTTTATTTCCCACATGATTTCTGAAATTCTGGAAATCTGCGACAGCGTTACTGCAATGCGGGAAGGAAAGATTATCAGCTCGGAGAGAACGGATAATCTTGACGCGAGGAAAGTGGTAGAGATGATCGCGGGGAAAGACCATACTGGTATGGATTACGTGAAACCATCCTGTAAAAATGAGGTTGCTCTGTCCGTAAATCATCTCAGCACGGAAAACGATGGGATTACCGATATTAGCTTCGACCTCCGTAAGGGAGAAATATTCGGGATCTATGGCCTGCGCGACCAGGGGCAGACGCTGCTTCTCGAAACCATGTTCGGAATTTATAAGAGCACGCAAGGCCAGACGATTGTCGGCGGAAAGAAAACAAAGCACAGGCGCATAAAGGATAATTTACGCGCCGGACTGGGATATTTACCGGAGCGCGGTGTGAAAACCGTATTTACTACGAAATCTATCTTAGAAAACATGGACGTCGCCTATTTAAATATGCATGAAAAAATGCTTCAGGTTAAGCGCGCTGAAAAACCGAAGAAATTTATTGATATTGCAAACAGGCTGAAAATACGCGGTCTTTCCGATATGGACGCAAAATTAACCAGCCTGAGCGGCGGTAATATGCAAAAAGCGTTGCTTGCGAGGATGCTGGCAATCGATCCGGACATTCTGATGGTCATCGAACCTATGCTGGGAATCGATATTGGGGCCAAGGACGAAATCAGGTCGATTTTGCTGGATATTGCAAACCAGGGGAAAACGATCGTGATCTCAACGGCGGAAATTGACGATGTCGTCGGAATCTGCAACCGCGTTGCGATTATCAGGGAGGGCAGGCTGGTAAGCGTTATGGACGCAGACGAAGCCAATAAAGCTCTGATTATCGAAGAAAGCACCAAATAGAGAGGGAGGCAGACATGGAAAAAATAAAGAATCAAAAAACAAAGTGGTGGAAATCGCGTGGATCGATGATCTATTTCGCCATTATAGGAATATGCATCATATTTTCCTTTCTGGTGCCCAATTTTTTCTCGCTGGTGAACCTGACGTCCATCCTTACAACAATGTGTTTTATCTGTATCCTGAGCCTGGGGGTTACTTTCGTCCTTACAACGGGGGAAATCGACATATCCATTGGAGCGATGATGTCGGTTGCGCCATGCACGATCGCTGTGATGTATCAGGCGGGGGTGCATATTGTAATCGCTTTTATATGCGCGTTGTTGCTCACGCTGCTGATGGGGCTGGGAAACGGCCTTGTAGTATCGGTATGCCGTGTTCCAAGCTTTATTGCAACCCTGGGTATGCAGGGGATAGCGATGGGGTATACAAGAATTATCACGGGCAATAAACCGGTCGCCATGGAAAATGAAGATATTCTCAATGTATTTGGAGGTACGCTGGGCGGTATCCCTAAAATGATTCTATGGATGCTTGTCCTGCTGGCGGCGGCATACTTCATTCTTCATAAGATGCAGTTCGGCAGGAACCTGCATTGCGTGGGCGATAACAGGGGCGCTGCGGAAATTTATGGCCTCAATGTAAAACGTTATGTGACGATGTCGTTTGTCCTTGCTTCGGGATTTGTGTTTTTTGCTGGGGTCATCGATATGGCGCGTTCGTCCTTTGCAACCGTAGGGGCGGGAGAAAGCATTGTTTTGAACGCGATCGTTGCATCCGTCATCGGCGGTACTTCGCTTGCGGGCGGAAAAGGCACGGCAATCGGCGCTTTTGCCGGATCATTTTTCCTGGCGATCATATCGAATGCTTTATTTAACATGGGCTTTATGCCATGGGTAACGAACATCATTGTCGGAACGGTAATCATTGGAATCCTGACGGTCAGCGGCTTCATGGAAAAACGCAGCAAGGAAAAAGCGGGGTTGATCGCATGAATATTTTGAGAGACAGGAAAGCAGGAGGTAGCGTATTATGAAATCGGAGGCAGCAAGCTTCGGAAAGACGCTGAAAAGCAAAGCATTATCCAAAACGAGCATACTGCTGTATGCGACAATTTTACTATTTATTATATTTGCGGTCAGCACAAGCGGCTTTTTTACGCCGAGGAACTTTTTCACCATATTGCGTTCCATGTGTATCATTACTGTACTGGGACTGGGGATTTCCTTTGTCATTACGGCTGGTGAAATCGACCTGTCTATTGGTACGCTTCCCGCATTGTGCGGAGCGATCCTGGCAGTGCTTTTGAAAAACGGGACCAACGTGTTCTTGGCAATCCTGGCGGCGCTGCTGGTGGCCGTAGTGGTGGGAATGATCAACGGGGTGATCATTTCCCAGGCGAACCTCCCCAGTATCATTATTACGTTGGCAACGTACATGATTTGCCAGGGATTTGCGTATATCGTGACAAACCAGGCGCCGGTGGTGGTGAGCAACGAAGCGTTTTTGAATGCATTCGGATCGAACATCAACGGTTTTCCCGTTATTGTACTGTGGATGGCAGGTCTCGCGGTTGTGTGCTATTTCCTGATGCACCGGACCCGTTATGGCAAAAATCTCGCCTTTACAGGGGACAACAGAATCGCGGCGCTTTTTGCAGGGATCAATGTAAACATAACACTCGTCACATCCTTTATTATCTGTGCGATCTTCTCGTTTTTCGCAGGAATGCTGGGCGTGGCGCAAACATCGAACGCCTCTCCGACCATGATTACGTCGGACATGATGACGGCAATTGCGGCGACGCTGATTGGCGGGACATCCCTTTCCGGAGGAGAAGGCAACATACCGGGCACGCTGATCGGCGCGTTTTTTCTGATGATGATTGCAAACGGTATCTTGATTCTGGGGATCGACCAGTGGGTATTATACCTGATCAATGGCGTGATCATTTTATTCACGCTCACAGTTAGGCATTATTCTAAAAATGGGTCGTAAGCCGGGAGATGCGGGCAACATGTATTTTTGTGGATTAGACGTCGGCACCAGCGGAGTAAAGGCTGTTGTGTTTGACGAAAAAGGAAACGAAAAAAAGAGGGCATATCGGGAATATGATTTTTTGCTCCGCGCAGACGGAACGCGATCGCTGGATGCGGAAAACATATGGGAAAAAACCAAAATTGTGCTGCGGGAAGCGGCGGGGCCTTTTGGAAAGCTGGTCGCCGCCATATCCGTCAGTTCATTTGGCGAGGCGTTCGTGGTTTTAGACGGCAGCGATAAAGTGCTCTGCGAGGTCATGGTGAGTACGGACCGCAGGGGAGAGCGGGAATTCGAAGAAGAAATGAAACGGATCGGCAGCGATGAAATTATCTCTGTTTGCGGACTGGTTCCCTCGCCTACCTACAGCCTAGCCAAACTGTTGTATTTAAAGAAACGTAAAACGGAAGTCTATACAAACGCAAAAAGGGTGTTGCTCATCGGGGATTTTATCCAATACCGGTTAAGCGGCGGCGCTGCGGCGGACTGCTCTTCTGCCTGCCGAACCATGCTTTTTAACATAGAAAAGGCGGAATGGAGCGACAGGCTGTTCCAGGTGTTTGATATTGAGCGTGCCCTGTTTTCACCGGCGGTTTTCACCGGCGAGATCGTAGGGAAGCTCCTCTTAGGCGTTGCGCGCGAGACAGGGCTTTCGTCGAACGCGAAAGTTGTAGCGGGAGGGCATGACCAGCCGGTCAATGCAATCGGCGCAGGGCTGAGAAAGAATACGGTGGCCTGTTCAATGGGAACGTCCGAATGCATGACGCCTATTTTTGAAAAAAGGCCATCCCCAGGCGTTACAAAAGAAACCAACCTGCCGGCCGAGCTGGTGTGGGAAAAAGGAAAATATTGTACGTTAGCATATAACCCGACGTCGGGATTGCTGATCAAATGGTTTTTTGACATCTTTTCGGATGAAAAATCTCCGCCGTATGCTTTGTTTGAAAAAAATATGCCCAAGGCCCCGACCGGTATTATGGTACAGCCATATCTTATGGGGAGCGGCACGCCTTATATGGACGCTTCGGCAAGGATGGCAATTACGGGAATCGATATTGGAACAGACCGCTATATGCTTTACAAAGCGATTCTGGAAGGGCTGGTATTCGATCAGAAGCTGAATCTGGAAAAAATCCGGATGCTGGGTGTCCAGGCAGAACGGCTCGTCTGCACCGGAGGAGGATGCAACAGTAAGGCATGGTTGCAATTAAAGGCGGATATTCTGCAAATTCCGGTAAGCGTACTGACCACGTCGGAAGCGGGCGCGTTGGGCTGCGCCGCCGTGTGCGCGGCGGCACTGGGGGAATATGGCAGCATAGAGGAAGCGGCGCAAAATATGTCGGTGGTCAGGGAAACCCTGGAGCCGGCCTATGCGTTCGATGATTTCTATCAGGAAAAGTTTTCCTTGTACCGGCATTTGCGCGACGACGTGAAAGAAGAAAGCGAATTCGGCTGCGCTGCGGTTATGGATACATCAATTCAACGTTATTTTGTTTGAATGCCTGCTGCCATTCAAGGGAAGGTTCCTTATCTGTGATCAGGTAATCGATAGCGCTGAAATCGCAGATTTTAATAAATGTGACAAGATCAAATTTCGAGGAATCGATCATGGCGACCTTAACACGGGAACGCTTCATCATCGTTACCTTGAGTTCCGCTTCTTCTTCGCTGGTATCGGTCATCCCACTTTCGGGAGATATTCCCACGCAGGAAAAGAACATCATATCACAGTTGAAAAGCTCCACTGCGTTTTTGGCGGAGCGTCCGACATAAGACAGCGAATTTTCCCGTAAATGCCCGCCTGTCGAGTAGACCCTGGGATGCGCGTTGCCGGCAAGTTCCATAGAGACTTTGGGGCTGTTTGTGATGACGGTGTTGCTCTGACGGATGTAGGGGAGCAGCTTGAACGCTGTGGAGGAAGAATCGACGATCAAAATATCATCAGGGTGTATCAATTTTGAGGCCATGACAGCGATGGCCTCTTTTTGTCCGTTATATTGGTCTTCGCGGACGGCAAGAGGGATCTCTGCGTTCATTCCCTCTACTAACGCCGCACCGCCAAATGTCCTGCTTATAAGGCCAAGCCTGGAAAGGGCCTCAAGGTCTCGGCGGATCGTTGATTCGCTCGCATAAAGCAGGGAAGCAAGCTTGTGTACGCTCAGAAATTTGTTTTCCGAGAGCAGGTCAAGTATATTCTGTCTGCGTTCAATCCCTAGCATGACGTTTTTCCTCCAAATTTGCATGAGTTTGATTATTTATGAGTGAATTTATGCAAAATAATGATTCTTATCTAATAATAACGCCATGTATTATCAAAGTCAATCACATATGATAGTATCATTTTAGAAACAGGCGAATGGAGGTAAAACGATGAAAGCAGGTGTTTTGCATGGGATCGGGGATTTGCGGTATGAAGAGGTCGGCGATCCTGTTCCAAAGGCAGGAGAAGTTTTATTGAAGGTTAAGGCGGCGGGGATTTGCGGATCGGATATAGGCAGGGTCTACAGCAAAGGCACCTATCATTTCCCGACGATTCCCGGGCATGAATTCGCAGGAGAGGTCGTTGCGCTGGGAGACGGGGTGGATAAAACTTTCCTGCATAAAAAAGCGGCGGTATTCCCACTGCTTCCCTGTCATAAGTGCGATATGTGCGAAGTAGGGGAGTATGCATCGTGCAGGAACTATAACTATTTCGGTTCGCGCTGCGACGGCGGTTTTGCCGAATATATTGCGGTGCCGACATGGAATTTAGTCATGTGCGACGAAGAGCTTTCCTATGAGGAAATGGCAATGGCGGAACCTGCCGCGGTTTCGCTGCACGCATTGTCCAGGGCAGGCGTCTGCCTGGGCGACAGTGTCGCGATTTTCGGTGCAGGGGCGATTGGATTGATGCTGGCGTCTTTGGCGCAGGTATGGGGAGCGGGAAAGGTCATCCTGCTCGATATAGACGCCCAAAAGCTGGAATTTGCAAAAAAGGCAGGATTTCCGTATGCGGTGAACAACGGAGACGCAAATTGGCAGGAATGTATACAGGAAATCACGCAGGGGCGCGGTGTGGATATTGCGGTTGAGGGGGCAGGAGTACCGGCAACCTACGCTGGCTGCCTGAATGTGGCAAAACCCCAGGGAAAGGTTGTGCTGATGGGAAATCCCGTGGGCGGTATGGAACTTTCCCAGAAAGATTACTGGGAGATTTTACGCAAACAACTGGCGGTTATGGGTACATGGAATTCAAGCTATACCAAGCAAAAAAACGATTGGGAAACCGTACTGAATGTTATGGCGAGCGGAAAGCTGGACGTAAAACCTTTCATTACGCATCGCTTCCCATTGAAAGATATAAACAGTGCGTTTGAAATGGTAAGAGACAAGAAAGAATTCTCAAACCGAGTCATTTTTATTATGGAATAAGGAGAGATCAAATGAAAGCTGCTGTATTGGAAGAATTGAATAAAATGGTCGTAAAAGAGGTGCCCAAGCCGGAAATAACAGACGACGAAATACTGGTGCGCGTCAAGGCTTGCGCGATCTGCGGATCGGACATCCGTATTTTTCATTATGGAAACGATCGGGTCAAGACGCCGTGTATCATCGGACATGAAGTTGCCGGAGAGGTAGCGGAAGTCGGTAAAAATGTGAACAACTGGAAGATCGGCGACAGAGTGGCGATTGGCGCGGATATTCCCTGCGGAGAATGTAAATTCTGCAAAGCCGGTTTTTCAAACAACTGCATGATCAATTACGCGACAGGTTACCAGTTCCAGGGCGGATTTGCGGAATATATTCCACTAAACAAGATCATGTTGGCGTATGGTCCGCTGGTAAAAATCCCTGATCATATTTCATATGATCAGGCGGCGCTTGCGGAACCGCTCGGATGTGTACTTAACGGTACGGAACTTTCCAATATCAAATTGGGAGATACGGTCGTGATCATCGGGACGGGGCCGATTGGATGTATGATCATCGAGGTCGCGCGGCTGATGGGCGCGACAAAAATTATTGTTGTCGAGATGGACGAAGAAAGGCTGGACGCGGCAAGGGAATTTTCTGCGGATGTGTTTATCAATCCCACGAAAGAAGATACATATGAGCGAATCATGCAGGAAACGGATGGCATGGGCGCAGAGGTAGTCATTACAGCATGCCCGTCTCCCACGGCGCAGGCGGACGCGCTGCGTTACGCGAAAAACAGGGGCAGGGTGAACCTGTTTGGCGGACTGGCGCATGGGACGACCGTCACTATGGATACCAATCTCATCCATTATAAAGAACTGAATGTACATGGTACGCATGGTTCGCTGCCCATTCACCATATGAAAGCGGTCGGCTTGATCGCCTCGGGGATACTGGATACCGAGAAATTTATTTCGCACAGGCTTCCGTTAGACGATATTCTCAAAGGGATAGCCATTGCGGAAAACAAGCAGGGCAAGCGTGTCGTGATCAATCCGTGAGGGAAGTGCAATGACAGGAAAAATATCGCCGTCGCTGATGTGCGCGGATTTTAAGGAATTGCAAAAACAGATACGGGAAATGGAACGGGCAGGCGTGGATTATTTCCACTGCGACGTTATGGACGGGGTATTCGTGCCGAATTATTCCCTCGGAACCGATTTTGTCAGGATGATGCACGACATGACGGAAATCCCCTTGGATATTCATTTGATGGTGATAAACCCGGAGCGTGCGGTAGACATGTTCGACGTCAGGAACGGGGATATTCTTTCGTTCCATTACGAAGCATGCACGCATGTGCAGAGGACGCTGCGGATGATACGGGACCGTGGGGCGAAAGCAGGGCTTGCGCTGAATCCGGCAACGCCGCTTAACATGCTGGAATATACGATGGAGGATATTGACGTGCTGCTTGTGATGACGGTTAATCCAGGGTTTGCGGGACAAAAAATGATACCATCCGGACTACGCAAGATAGAAAAGGCACGGCAGATGATCCGGAAATCAGGATGTGAAGTTGCGATTGAGGCAGATGGAAATGTGAGTTTTGAAAACGCGGTAAAAATGCGCGCTGCGGGTACGGACATTTTTGTTGCGGGAACGTCCGCGCTCTTCCGTGAGGATATGACAATGGATGAAGCTGTCAAAAAAATGCGCGAATGCATTCGCTAAAAACTGAATAGGAAGCGGAACCCGTGTGTTTTGGGTCAAGGGAATTAGAATAAGGTAAGAATTTTTCTTGCCTTATTTTAATTTTGGCATAGAATTCCTTTATCCTGCCTACCCACTTATGAGGGTTGTTTTTTTATGCAAGTTTACCCTTTTGTGGTATAATGAAAAAAAGATAAAGGCAGGGATTGCGATGAGGTTTGGAAGAGTTAAAATAGAACAGGGTATCTTTTATGCGGAGATCGCAAAAGATTGCGCCAGGCTGCTGTCAGGGCCGCCTTACGAAGAAGTAAGCTATACGGGAGATGAGACGCCGCTTAACGCTTGCACGCTGCTTGCGCCGTCACGGCCGCAAAATATTGTCGCGGTCGGCCTTAATTATAAAAGCCATGCGGCAGAGCTTGCGATGGATACGCCGAAAGAGCCTTTGATTTTTTCCAAGTTTGTAAGCGCGATACTAAGGCCAAATGGAACGATCGTCAAGCCGCCCCAGTGCACAAGGCTGGATTATGAAGCGGAGCTGGCATTTATTGTCGGGAAGCGGTGCAGGAATGTGAGCAGGCAGAATGCCGCGCAATATATCTTCGGATATACCTGCCTGAACGACGTGACGGCGCGCGATTTGCAGAACGCGGACGGGCAGTGGGCCCGTTGCAAGGGGTTCGATACGTTCTGCCCTTTCGGGCCGTGGATCGATACGGAAACCGACCCTGGGAACGCGCGTGTCCGGGCGATACTCAACGGGAAAACGGTACAGGAGGGCAACACCGGCGATTTTATTTTTGACGCTTATACGCTGCTCGAGTACATCAGCAGCTTTATGACGCTTGCGCCGGGCGACGTCGTGACGATGGGAACGCCGGGAGGCATTGGTCCCATGGAGACAGGCGACGAGATCAGCATTGTGATAGACGGGATCGGCGAGCTGAAAAACAAGGTCGGTAAATAAAAGAGGCGGCGCGTACGCGACTGCTTAAAATAGGGGAGATGAAAGATCATGGAATTTTTGGATTGTGTTAAGGGAAGAAGAAGCATACGTAAATTTAAGAGTGAAAAGATTGATCACGCGGTCCTGCAAAAGGTTGTGCAAGCTGCTGCATGCGCGCCGTCGTGGAAAAACACACAGATTGCAAGATATGTGGTGATCGAGAATGAGGCGATCAAAAACGATATTGCGGAAAACTGTGTGATGGGCTTTGCGCATAATACGGCCATTATCAAAAATGCGCTGGCGATTGTGGTTGTGACGTATATTGCGGGCCGCAGCGGGTTCGAGAGGGACGGCAGTTTTTCCACCAGCAAGGAAGATCGTTGGGAAATGTTTGACGCTGGCATCGCAACGCAGACGTTTTGTCTTGCGGCGCATGATGAAGGTATGGATACGGTAATCATGGGCATATTTGACGATGACAAGGTCGCACGGGCGGCGCAGGTAAGCGAAGGGCAAAAGGTGGCGGCAATCCTCGCCGTCGGTTATGCGGACGAGCAACCTCCGATGCCGCCGCGAAAGCCGGTAGAAGAGCTTTTAAGCTTTCGCTGATCGTATATATGAAATCGTTCTGCAACTAAAAACCCCGCAGCAAAGCTGTCGGGGTTTTATTTTGCCTGAAATCAGCGCGTACGCTTTGTTGGCCTATTATCCTGTTTGTTGCGTATGAATTTATGCTTGATATGCGGATTGGCGGTTTTGCGCGTATCAATATCAAATTGTTTTAAGGATTCTACCAACTGTGTGAGTTTGGCATAACCATAATTGCGGGAGTCAAAATCCGGATAGCGTTTATTGAGGCGGTTACCCACTGCGCCGAGAAACGCCCATCCGTCGTCGTCGGATATATCGTTGACGATGGCCTTGATCGAACGGGTCAGTTGCTGCTTACTCGCCATAGGCGATTTGGCGGGTTTCTCTTCCTTTTCCTCAGCAGACGCTTCCTGTTCCGCGCTTTCATCCGTGCTTTGCGCAAGAATTTCCAGGTACTTGAAAATTTCGCAGGCGGCGATGAAAGCGGCCGGCGTTTTCTGTTCGCCCATGCCGATCACGAGCATGCCGGATTCGCGCAGGCGGGCGGCGAGGCGCGTAAAGTCGCTGTCGCTGGAAACGATACAAAATCCATCCACGTTTTTGGAATACAGGATGTCCATCGCATCGATAATAAGCGCGGAATCCGTAGCGTTTTTACCCCTGGTGTAACCATATTGCTGGATAGGGGCGATGGAATAATCGAGTAGGACCTTTTTCCACGAAGCGTTTTGCGTGGTCGTCCAATCCCCGTAGATACGCTTGTAGGTGGGCGTACCGTGATTCGAGATTTCATCGAAAATAAATTTAATATAGCGGTCGGACACGTTGTCCGCGTCGATCAATACCGCAATCCTTTTATCATTGTTTTCCATAGAATACTTCTTTCGCTTTTCTTTTTATTATACCATAAACCGTTTTTGATAGGAAATACGTGGTTTTATAAGTTTCATTTTACAAAGGAAGGAATATTTTGATATAATTGAAAGAGTTTTTGAAAGCGGGCGGCGCCCGCGCAAATGAGTGGAGGCTTGACTTTTTGAGTTTATTGATGGGAAATGAAGCGATTGCCTTGGGGGCGATCAACGCGGGGGTAAACCTTGTGTGCGGGTATCCGGGAACGCCCTCGACGGAAGTGCTGGAGACGGTCGCAAAACATAATCCGGGCGACATCTATGTGGAATGGTCCGTAAATGAAAAAGCGGCGATGGAAGTGAGCGGCGGCGCAAGCTTTTCGGGTGCGCGCGTGCTTGTGACCATGAAACAGATGGGGCTTAATGTGGCGGCTGATCCGTTGATGTGCCTTTCTTATTTAGGAGTCAGGGGCGGTATGGTTGTGATGGTCGCGGACGATCCCGGCCCGATTTCATCCCAGACGGAACAGGATACGCGGCATTTCGCGGAGTTTGCGAATTTACCTGTGCTCGATCCGTCCACGCCGGAGGAAGCCTATCATATGGTGCGGTACGGATTTGCGCTTTCGGAAAAATGGGGCTTGCCCGTCATTTTGCGCGCAACCACGCGCGTCTGCCACGCGTACGCTTCTGTTAATCCGGAGCAGCGCCGGCAAAAACATGAATTTAGCGGATTTGAAAAAGATCCGCGCTGGGTGATATTCCCCAGCCTCTCGCTGAAAAACCATGGGCTTCTGGAGCAAAAGCAAAAGGAGATCGGACAAGAATTTTCGCGCTCGGAATGGAATTATGCATGCGGGAGCAGCAGGACCGGCATTGTCGCGTGCGGCGCGGCATATACCTATGCAAAAGAAGCGGTGGCAGAGATAGGCGCGGATGTGACGCTTATAAAAATCGGCACGCCTTACCCGTTTCCGGATGATTTCATGCTGGAAAAGATGGGCGGCCTTGAGAAGATACTGGTAATTGAAGACCTCGACGCGGTGATCGAGAACAGCCTGGCGCGGCTTGCGGGAAGGCGCCGGTTGCGGTGGAACGTTTACGGAAAAGAAACGGGCGATCTTCCCGCGTGCGGAGAATATACGCACGAGACGGTGCGCGGCGCGATCGCTGCTTTTTGCGGGCTGAAAGATGTCACGGAACAACCTGATCAAACGCCCGAACTTCCGGTGCGGCCGCCGGTGCTGTGCGCAGGTTGCCCGCACAGGGCGTCCTTTTATGCGGTGAAGCAGGCGATGAAAGGGATTCCTGCGGTTTTTACAGGCGATATTGGGTGCTATACGCTGGGCAATGCAAAACCGCTCGACATGACGGATACCTGTCTTTGCATGGGCGCGGGCATTACCGTGGCGCAGGGGCTTTATCATATGGAGCCGGATAAGAAATATTTTGCGTTTATCGGGGATTCCACCTTTTTTCATACGGGAATACCGGGCGTGGTCAACGCGGTGTATAATAAGGCGAATATTACGGTGGTGGTGCTGGATAACAGCACGACGGCGATGACCGGACATCAGCCGCATCCGGGCACGGGAACGACGATGATGGGAGAAAGATCCGCGCCGGTCGACATCGAAGGAATATTGCGCGCGTGCGGTGTTGGCTATTTGAAAACTGTCGATCCGCTCGATTTTGAATTGGCGAAAAAGACGGCGGGCGAGGCGGCGGCGCACGCGGGCGTATCGGCAATTATATTCAAATCGCCGTGCATCGCTCTTTATAAGCCGGAAAAAACGTATACGGTCGATCAGGGGAAATGTATTTCCTGCAAAAAATGTATTCGGGAGATCGGTTGTCCCGCGATCGCTTTAAAGGATGGCAGAGTGGGAATAGAACCGTCCCTTTGCTACGGCTGCGCCTTGTGCACGCATGTGTGCCCTGTGGGCGCGATAAAAGAGGGGGAACAGGCATGAAGTGTGATGTGCTCATAGCCGGAGTAGGCGGCCAGGGAACGATTCTGGCTTCGAGGCTGATTGCGCAGTCGGCGATGGAAGACGGGTGTTTTGTGCGTTCGTCCGAAACCATCGGCATGGCGCAGCGCGGCGGCAGCGTTGTGAGTCATGTGCGGGTCGACGCGGAGGACAAAAGCAGCGTGATCCCCATGCATACGGCCGATCTTCTCCTGGCCTTTGAACCGGCAGAAGCGGCCCGCCAGATCGGGCGGCTTAAAAAAGGCGGCAAGGCGGTCGTAAGCACGCAGCGCGTAATTCCGGTGACAGCCTCGCTTTCGGAAAAGACGTATGACCTTGATGGGATTTGCGAATATATCAAAAAGCATGCGGATGTACGTTTTATCGACGCATACGCAATCGCGCAGCAGTGCGGAAGTGCGAAAACCGTGAATATCGTGCTCATCGGAGCAGCGATCGGTATTGGGGCGATTCCGTTTTCCCTGGAGCGTATGCGCGCGCTTTTAAAGCGTACGCTAAGTCAGAAAATTTTGGATATGAATTTAAAGGCATTACAGGCGGGATATGACGCCGTGCAATAGAAAGAGAATAGATTAGAGGAGATTAGGTATGGAAGAGAGACAGTTCATGTTGTTTCAAAAGCAACTGAAAAATGTGAGTGAAAACAGCGCATTCTATAAACAAAAGTTTGCGGAATGCGGATTTGCGGCGGGCGAAATCAAATCGCCGGACGACATCGGCAAGATTCCGTTCACGGACAAAACGGATTTGCGGCAGGCTTATCCGTTGGGACTTATGGCCGTACCGGAGCAGGATGTGGTGCGTATCCACTCCACGTCCGGAACGACGGGCGAGCCTGTTATCATCCCTTATACGCAGCAGGATGTTGCAGACTGGCGCGAGATGTTCCGCAGGTGCTACGAGATCGCGGGAGTGAACAATACCGACAGGGTACAGATTACGCCGGGATTTGGATTATGGACGGCAGGAATCGGTTTTGAGGCGGGCTGCGAGGCTTTGGGCGCGATGGCGGTGCCTATGGGCCCGGGGAACACGGAAAAACAGCTGAAAATGATGACTGACCTGAAGACCACGGTGCTTGGTTCTACGTCTTCTTATGCGCTGCTTTTGGCGGAGCAGGTGGAGAAGCTGGGACTAAAAGACAAAATCGCGCTCAAAAAAGGAATTATTGGCTCGGAACGCTGGAGCGACAAAATGAGAAAGCGCATTCGCGAGGGACTGGGGATCGAGCTTTTTGACATCTATGGATTAACGGAAATTTACGGGCCGGGCATTTCTATTGATTGCGAATGCCACCAGGGACTTCATTATTTCGATGATTTTCTGTATATGGAGATCATCGATCCGCAGACGGGCAAAAATGTGCCGGACGGACAATACGGAGAGATTGTGATCACGACGCTCAAAAAGCAAGGCGCGCCGCTTATCCGGTACCGGACGCACGATATGTCGCGGCTGATCCCGGGAAAATGCGCCTGCGGACGGAGCTATCCACGGCATGACCGGATCCTCGGGCGTACGGACGATGTGGTGAAAGTCAAGGGGGTTAATATCCATCCCAGTCAGATCGATATTCTTTTGAAAGGGATCGAAAAGGTAAGCAGCGAATATATGGTGACGCTTAACAAGGTGGGCAGCGCGGACCATATGCTGCTGCAATTTGAGGTGGAGCATGGCGCGGATATTTGTGAAATGAGCGAAATTGTGGGCCGTGAGTTTAAAAAGCGTATCGGAATCAAAATCGATACGCAGGCAGTCGAACTGGGGGGCTTGCCGCGCAGCGAAAAAAAGACCAAGCGCATACACGACCTGCGTTACCAGTAAAAAATGAAAACACCGGACAAGGCCTGTTCCTGCCGGTGTTTTTTTGATACCATTGAAGATTGTTTTTGCAGGGCGTATGGGATACAATAAAGAAAAACAAACTTCACAGGGGTAGCGGCATGAAAAAATACATTGTTGCGCTCGACCAGGGGACTACCAGTTCAAGGTGTATTATTTTTGACGGGGATCATAATATCGTAGCGGTCCGGCAGCGCGAGTTTCCGCAGTATTTTCCGCAGCCGGGATGGGTGGAGCATGATCCGATGGAAATATACGCTTCCCAGTATACCGTTTTGGAAGAAGCGGTCGAGCAAGCGGAGATTCCGCTTGACGCGGTCGCGGGCATCGGCATTACCAACCAGCGCGAAACTACCATCGTATGGGAAAAAAGCACCGGCCGGCCGGTTTATAACGCCATCGTCTGGCAGTGCAGGCGAACGGCGGATATTTGCGCGCGCCTGAAAGAGGACGGATGGGAAGAATATATCCGTACGAACATGGGATTGGTAATCGACGCATATTTTTCCGCAACCAAGCTCAAATGGATACTCGACCATGTATCAGGCGCGCGCGAGCGCGCGAAGCGGGGCGAGCTTTTATTCGGAACGGTGGATACCTGGCTGCTGTGGAACCTGACAAACGGCAAGGTACATGTGACGGACCTGACAAACGCCTCGCGCACGATGATGTTCAACATCCGCAGCCTTACATGGGACGACGAGATATTAAAGGAGCTGGACATTCCCAGATGTATGCTGCCTGAGGTAAAAAGCTCGGCGGAGGTCTATGGGCGCGCGAAGCTGTTTGGAAAAGAGATTCCTGTGGCGGGGATTGCGGGAGACCAGCAGGCCGCGCTTTTCGGGCAGGCGTGCTTTGAAGCGGGGCAGGCAAAAAATACGTATGGTACTGGATGCTTTTTGCTGATGAATACGGGCGAAAAGCTGTGCTACAGCAAGCACGGGTTATTGACGACGATCGCGGCGACGCCCAAGGGAAAGGTGCATTATGCGATTGAGGGAAGCGTTTTTATGGGCGGCGCGGTGATCCAGTGGCTGCGCGATGAAATGCGGCTTTTGAAAGATAGCCGCGACAGTGAATTTTTTGCGGAAAAGGTACCGGATAACGGCGGGGTATACCTGGTTCCCGCGTTTACGGGGCTGGGCGCGCCGCATTGGGATATGTACGCGCGGGGAACGATCGTGGGACTGACGCGCGGAGCGACGGCGGAGCATATTATCCGCGCCGCGCTGGAATCCATCGCCTATCAATCGGCGGACGTACTGGACGCGATGCAGGCGGATACCAAGATCAAGCTCGGACGCCTGCGTGTGGACGGCGGAGCGTCTGCGAACAACTTCCTGATGCAATTTCAGGCGGATATTACACATACGCCTGTGATGCGGCCGCGCGTGCGGGAAACGACGGCGCTGGGCGCTTCCTACCTCGCGGGAATCGCGACGGGCGTATGGAACGATATGGAAGAGGTAGCAAAGAGGTGGACGCTTGACCGGACGTTTCTTCCGGCGATGCCGGAAGAAAAACGGCTGAGAATGCGTTTGGATTGGAACAAGGCCATTGGCAGGTCCAAAAACTGGCAGGACAAGGACACGGAATAGGAGGAAGTTAAGGGGATGACTGTTACGAAAAAAGATATGGAATTTGCGTCTGCGGACGGAAAAAGCAGGGTATATGCCTGCTGTTGGCTGGATGAGGAAAAAACGCCGCGTTTTATTTTACAGATATGCCACGGTATGTGCGAATATATCGGGCGGTACTGCGAATTTGCCGAGTTTTTGTGCGCAAACGGCGGCGTTGTTTTCGGCAACGACCATTTGGGACACGGAAAAACAAAGGCTTTAAACGAGCCGTCTTATTTCGGTTATTTCGCAAAGAAAGATGGGGAAAAGCTGATCGTCCAAGACGTGCATACCCTGACGGGAATTGCCAAAAAGGAGTATCCGGATCTGCCCTTTATCATTATGGGGCACAGCATGGGCAGCATGGTCGCACGCAGCTATATGACAAAATATGGGGAGGAAGCTTGTGGCGCAATCTATATGGGAACTTCGGGCGCAAACAATCTCACGGGTATCATTCGTTTTTTGGCGCGCGTAGGGATGATATTTGGGCGCGCCAAAAAACCGGCGACGCTGCTTTCCCATCTCGCATTTTCCAAGTATAACGACAGGTACGAGGATGTGCGTAGCAAAAATGACTGGATCACGCGCGAGCGCGAACGCGTGGAAATATACGACGCGGATCCGCTCTGTACGTTTTTATTCACCGACAGGGCAGCGTATGATTTTGCAAATCTGGTAGACGAAGTGTCGGGCGTGCAATGGGCGGAAAAGCTGCCCAAGGATAAGCCGTATTTGCTTATCTCCGGAGAGATGGACCCGGTGGGCAATTTCAGCGAAGGTGTGAGGGAAGTATATGACTGGATGCGGCAGGCACAGCTTTCCGATGTGACAATGAAGCTGTACGAGGGGGCGCGGCACGAGTTACTGAACGAGATCAACCGTGATGAAGTAAAGCAGGATATTTTAAGCTGGATAGACGCGCGGATAGGAAAAGGAGCTTAAATCCTCGCGGGCGCATACGGAGATACAGAAAAAACCGCCGGTTTATACGGCGGTTTTTTATTTGGCCTTTTTTATTTATCGTCACTGAACAGCTTATCGGTACGGCCCTCGTATGGAGCCTTTATAAGCAGGGGCTTTAGGAAAGCCGCCGTTTTCTCCACACCGTCCATACGGCTCATGGTAACGTCTTCGTGTTCATAACTCAATACGCCCTGGTAGCCGACCATGGAAAGCTCGGTGATCACGTCTTTCCAGTGCGTCTGTCCCCAGCCCGGGATGCGGAACCGGAAAGAGCGGTCGAGGCGCTTCATATCCCCCTGCATGAGCGCGCCGCCAAGAGGCATGTTTTGCTTGACCATCTGCGCGTCTTTGGCATGCACGTGATAGATCCTCTCGCCGAGGCGGTCGATCATGAGTTCTACGCTGAGGCCCAGGTACATGACGTTGGCCGGATCCAAATTATAACCGAGCGCAGGATGGTAATCGACCAGCTCCAGCGCACGCTCGGCAGTCAGGGTATCGTAGACAAAGCTGTTGGGATGGATCTCGATGGCAAAGCGAACGCCGTATTCCTGAAATTTATCGAGGATGGGCGTGAAGCGGTCCGCGAACTGCTGTTCGTATTCCGCCCAGCCCTGGCCGTAGGGGAAGAAAAAGAAGCGTCCCCAATTTTCCACGCCCGGATAACCGACGACGGTCGGCGCTTCAAGGGCGTTGGCAGCCTGCGCCGTACGGATCAGGCTTTCCGTACCGTGCTTGATTTTTTCTTCCGCACTGCCCTTGTAAATAAAGTCGGTATCCTTGCCCGTGGGGCCCATGATCAGAAAGGAATCCGAATGGTTGCTCAACGCACAAATATCCATGCCGTAGCCAGCGACCATCTTTTTGATTTTTTCCGCGTTGTTGCCAGCCAGCACATCCTTTGTCTCAAGCTGGCCGTTGCCTTCATAAGCGGGGATTTCAAGTGTTTCATAGCCGTAAGGGGCAATGAGCTTGATCACGTCCTCAAGCGGTTTTTCCGTAAAATTAGCTGTAAAGAATCCGAGTTTCATAATGTAAGCCTCCTGGTTTTGATAGTATAAGGATAACAGAAAACGATGCGGTATAAAAGGATACCGCAAAAAATTATTTGCGTTTGTTGTTTTTATTGGACTTGATCATAGATATGACGATGCCCAGCACAATGATGATGGAAATCAGCAGGCCCGTACCCAGCGCAAACGTGCTCAAGCTGTAAATATCAGGATCGTTGTTGCCGAAGTTGCTGTAACCGGCGCTGATAATCACGCCCGCCATCACAATACATACGGCGAGCAGCACAACGGCAAAAGAAATGCGGTTGAACATGCGTTCCACGTTCTTTTCCATACGTTCTAAATTCTGCACCTTGAGTTCCAGAGAATAATCATTCTTTTGGAGCTTGCGCATGAAAGTAATCAGCGAGGACGGAACGCCCTTGAGTACGTCCATCCAGTCAAGCGCAAAGGTGCGGACCTCGTTTTTGAAATCATCAGTTTTAATATAATCGTATAAAATCCCCTTGACCGTCTTTTCCGCGATGGCGAGAATACTGACATGGGGATCAAGCTGCTCCACGATACCCTGCGCAGTCCCCAGGCATTTGGCAACGAGCGTAAGATCGCGAGGGATCTTCATTTTATACGTTCCGGCAAGCTGAAATACACTGGTGAACACACTGGCGATGTTGACCTCCCCGAGCGGCACATACAGGTATTCGTCAAGCAGACTATCTAAGGAGCGCACGAACTCTTCCATATTAACGTCCGCGTCCTCGGCGTCCATTTCCATGATACTTTGCGCGATCTTTAAGGTGTTGCGCGTGGCAATGCCTAAAACGAGATCGTTAAGCTGCCTGCGGAAACGGTTGTTGATCGTACCGACCATACCAAGGTCTATAAATTCGACATATTTCCGATCGACCACAAAAACATTGCCGGGATGAGGATCGGCATGGAACACGCCGTTTTCCAGGATTTGCTTGATCAGCGAATTGGTGAAATCATAGGCAATCTGCGAGGTATTTACCCCTGCTGAGGACAGCGCCGCCATGTCGTTGATTTTGATGCCGTCCACAAAATCCATGGTCAGAACCTTTTGCGTCGTATATACCCATTTGATTTTAGGAACGCGGATATTGGTCTGGGAAGCAAGGCTCTTGCGGAAAAAATCCGTATTTTCGCCCTCCTGCGTAAAATCGATCTCCTGCTGCATCACGCGGCGGAATTCCGTCACCATCCCCGTAAAATCGTAAAGCTGTCCATATTTGGAATATTTGTCAACCAGCCGGGCAAGCTTTTCAAGAATGTCGAGATCCGTTTCGATGCTGGCGCGGATATTGGGGCGCTGTACCTTAACCGCAACCTTGGGACCGGAGAAGAGGCGCGCGGCATATACCTGCGACATGGAAGCGGAAGCGATGGGGGTAGAATCAAATTCGGCGAAAAGGTTTTCTATGGTATCGCCAAGCTCTGTTTCAATGACCTCTTTTGCGGAGGCAAAGGAAAAAGGCGCGACGGAGTCCTGCAGTTTTTGCAGTTGCTTGGCCACATTTTCTGTGACAATATCCGTGCGCGTGGAAAGAATCTGCCCGAGTTTTACAAACGTGGGGCCGAGCTCTTCGCACATTGTACGGATACGCTCGCCCACGGACGGCAGATTATGCTTTTGTTCGCTTTCGAAAATTTTCTGCGGGTTTTTACTGAGCGTCGATTTGACAAACAAAAACCCGAGTCCATTCCGGTTAAAAGCGGAAAGGATCTCCCTGTACCGCTTTAGGTTTGTGGAAGCGATAACTTCTCCCTCCTCAAATCAAAGGCGTTTATTTCTCTTCTTTTTTGGCGGCGGCGATTTCTTCGCGGATGATCGCGCGCAGATCGTCCTTGGTGATGCGCTGGTCGGCGGTAAGGCCGACATCCTGCAAAGTATCATGCACTTCGCTGGTGATCATCTGCTTGAGTTCTTTTCTCTGCACCTCGCCTTTTTTGATGAGGTCGCTGGCAAAGCTCTGCGCGTCTTTTCTCTGCACTTCGCCTTTCTCCACCATTTTTTCCACCATTTCCTCGATCTTCTCACGGGAATACGCAAACAGTCCCATTCCGAAGTTGATGCCATCTTCAATAATATTAGACATAAAGGCTATCCTCCTTTTGGATTTTCTTTAATCTTATTATAACTCATATTAAAAATAAGTAAACCAGTGGATATACAGAAAATCAGGAATACGGTCCATAGAAAGGGTTTATATTAAAAAGGCAAGTTGCGATGCGAGGAGAAGCGGATTATAATTAAAAAATACCAGAGACAAGACAGGGGAAAAGAAAATGATCGATTTGAGTGAATTGCGCGAAAAAAAAGGCTTTATTTGCGATATGGACGGCGTTATCTATCATGGGAACAGGCTGCTTGAGGGCGTAAAGGAGTTTGTGAACTGGCTGATCAGGGAGGATAAACGGTTCTTGTTCCTGACAAACGCGAGCGAACGTTCCCCTAAGGAATTAAAGCAAAAACTGGAGCGTATGGGACTTGAGATACCTGAGGAAAATTTTTATACGAGCGCGCTGGCGACGGCAAAATTCTTAAAAATGCAGACGCGGAAAAAAAGCGCGTATGTGATCGGCGAGGCGGGACTCACAAATGCGCTGTATGAAGCGGGCATTTCCATCAACGACGTGGATCCGGAATATGTGGTCGTGGGCGAAACGCGCAACTACACCTATGACAGCTATGTGCGCGCGGTACAGTTCGTGCTTGCGGGGGCGAAGCTGATCGGTACGAATCCGGACGTTAACGCGCCGGGCGAAAGCGGCATTGTTCCGGCCTGTGGGGCGATGATCGCGCCGATCGAGGTGGCGACAGGCAAGAAAGCCTATTTTGTGGGCAAGCCGAACCCGCTGATGATGCGCACCGGCCTTAAAATGCTGGGCTTGCACGCGCAGGATGCGGTTATGGTAGGAGACCGGATGGATACGGATATTGTCGCCGGCGTGGAGTCGGGTATGGAAACGGTGCTTGTGCTCTCAGGCGTAAGCAATGAAAAAACGCCGAATCATTTTCCATACCGCCCGGGCTATATTCTGGACGGCGTAGGGGATATTGCGCCGTAAATGGTATGAAGAAAAACGATTGGGGACAAATTGGAATGGCGCTGGCGTGCGGAATTCTTTGCGCGCTTTGTTTTGATATAACCTGGCTGGCGCCTTTTTTATGGGTGCTGTTGACGCCCTTTTTCGTTATTTTGTTGCGTGAGAAAAGAAAGAAGCGCGTGCTTGGCCTCGCGGCCGTATTTTGCGCGGCGCTTTTTTTATGTTATTACGCCGCCTTTTTTACGCTGGATATTATAAGCCGCGCCGGCGACATGGCGGGCGCATACCTTGTGCTCGGATGGCTGGGCGTATCGCTTTTACAAGGGGCGATCCTTACGGCGGCAATCTTCGCGGGGGCGGCGATCCCATGCCACGGGTATTTGCGCGCTCCGCTTATGGGGATTTTCTGGGCTGGCGCGGAATGGCTGCTGGGCGCAGGCGTACTGGGACTTCCGTGCGTGCGGCTGGGCGCGACGCAGTGGACGTTTTTGCCTGCAATACAAAGCGCGCGGCTGGGCGGGGTACTGCTTATAAGTATGCTAATCGTTATTGTGGGCGTGCTGCTGGCGCAGGGATTTCTTGCGCGCAAAAAAAACGCGCTGCGGCAGGGATGGTATTTTATGGCGGCCGCGCTTTTATTTTCTGCAAATTTTATCTTTGGCTCGGCGGCTTTAAACAGTCCGGATACGCAAGGTGAAATAAGCGTCGCGGCGGTCCAGTACAATGTTCCTTTTTCGGAAAACGAAGGACAGGGGCGATTTGAAAAAGGAATGCAAATGGCGGGCGAGGCCGCGCGGGAAAAAACAGACCTTATTTTACTGCCGGAAAATTCCGTGTACGGCTCGTTTATGGAAGACCGGAAGCTAAGCGGCGCGTGCGCGGATATTACGCGCACATCAGACGGTTACTTGTTTTTAGGCGTATACGGGATACACGGGTACGAACTGCGCAATTCTGTGTTTATGGTCGCGCCCGACGGAAGCGTGGCGGACGTATATCACAAGCAACGGCTGGTTCCCTTTTTTGAAAATGGCTATGAAAAGGCGTTCGATTTTGAAGTGGGCAGCGAGCGAGGCGTATTTGAAACCGAATACGGCAAGGTCGGGAGCATGATCTGCTTCGAAAGCCTGTTTACCGACGTGGCCTCGGATACGGTGCGAAAGGGCGCGCAGCTTTTGTGCGTGTTCACCAACGACTCATGGTTTCGGGGGGATATTCCTTTAAACCGGCATTTCGCGCAGTCCGCTATGCGCGCGGTGGAAACGGGGCGCTACCTCGTGCAGGCGGGGAACACAGGCGTGAGCGCGATCGTTACGCCGCATGGAGCGGTCGCGGAAAAGCTGCCTGTCAATACGGAGGGGGTCCTGTATGGAAAGGTAGCGTTTTTGCAGGAGAGCACGCCGTACGTGTGGATAGGAGACTGGTGGATGTTGGCGTTTTTAGCGGCGGTAGAGGCAATATGGCTTGCCGGACGCAAAAAGAGGATTTGAAAATGAGCGCATTTTGACATATAATAAACATACCTCATAAGCGAAAGGAACAACATGGAAGATTTTGTAATGCTTACCGCGAATGCGGGGGTGCTGATCTCGTATCACGGCAAGAAAATATTGATCGACGCGCTGCACGACAGGTATACGACGCTCTTTTCAAGCGTGCCGTCAGAACTTTTGACGCATATCGCGGATGGAGACGGAGAGTTTGCGGAGGTTGACCTCATGCTCTATACGCACGACCATCCGGACCATTACAGCGAACGGTGGACGCGCCGTTTTTTGAAAAATCATCCGAACACTGAATTTGTGTCGCCTATCGCGGATTTCGCGGACAGGGATCATGTGCACGTGCTGGATGCCGAGGAAGAAAACCTGTTGCTGGCCGGCGTATTTTTACATTGCTGCCGTCTTATGCACGACGGCCAGGAATATGCCGGAATACCGAATTATGGGTTTGTGCTGGAAATAGACGGCTTTCGCATCGCGGTCTTAGGGGATGCGACGTTTGATAAAGCGGCGATAAGGAGCATGCTTGGAAATAGGCCGGTCGACCTGGCGTTGCTGAATTTTCCGTATGTCACGCTGCACCGAGGCAGGGAGATCGTAACGGACGTGATTCGTCCGCAGCGTATGATCGTGTTCCATCTGCCATATGAGGAAAAGGATAACAGCGACTTTATCCGTTCCACGAGGAGTGCCCTGCGCAGGAACACTATGCTTCCGCGCGCGGAAATGCTGCTCGAGGAACGGCAAAAAATAGAAATCGGTTAGACGCCGGTGAAACAAGGGGAAAAAGAGGTATCAATGGTATGATAGAATCCAGATGTGGGAGAATTTGCGCGGATTGCGGTTATTTTGACAAGTGCGGCGGATGCATAAGCAGGGATAAGCCTGTCTGGGCGGCAAGGTGCCCAATTAAAAGCTGCTGTGAGGATAAAAAACTCAAGCACTGCGGACAGTGTGAGGTTTTTCCATGCAGGAAGCTCGTCAAATTCGCCAAGGACAAGGACTACGGCGACGGCGGACTGCGGCTTGATCAGTGCCGTGAATGGAAAAATACGAACGAACAGGAAGAAGTAAAGGTGACGGTAAATGAGGACGAAACTAAATGAAGTAATACGCGACCGCCGTTCGATTCGCGTTCTGGAGCGCAGCGAGACAATCACCAAAAAGAAAATAGAAGACATGTTAAGGCTCGCCCTTTACGCGCCCAATGCATTTAATATGCAGAGCTCAAGGATGATTGTGCTTTTAGACCGAGAGCATGAAAAATTCTGGGATATGACGAAAGATATTCTGCGCGGCGTGACGCCGCCGGACGCTTTTGCGCGCACCGAAAAAAAGATGGATGGGTTCAGGGGCGGAAACGGTACGGTGCTTTTCTTTGAAAATACGCAGACCGTACAAAAATATCAACAGGATTTTGCGCTTTATGCGGATAAATTCGGACAATTTTCGCAACATAACAATGCGATTTTGCAGTATGCCGTGTGGCTTGTTTTCGAGGAAGAAAACATTGCCGCATCCCTGCAGCATTATAACCCGCTGGTGGACGAGGCGGTCAGGAACGAATGGAACGTTCCCAAAGAATGGGAGCTGATCGCGCAGATGCCTTTCGGCAAGGCGGCGGAACGTCCGGAAAAACGGGAATTTAAGCCGTTTGACGATATTGTGAAAATATATGGATAAACTAAACTGGATGGAGCATATAAAAAACCTCGCATTAGCGAGGTTTTTTTCGTGCGGCGATATTTGCCGCGGCGCTATAATTGCTTGTCTGTCGTATCCGCCGATAGGCACTTGCTTTTTTAAAAGAAAGCTTCCATATATGTATGATCATTGGTGGTTTTCCGAAAGCCCTCTTTCTTAGTGTGCAAAGCTTCGGCGGATGGACAGTATTTTTCACCAAGATTATATTTTATTTCTTATTCAATAGTTTGGGGACAGAAGATCAAAGATCCGTTTTACATAGGCACGCCGCTCCTTTCATGATGTTGTTTTCATTATAAAGGGATAATGTGAACAGAGCATGAACCTAAACGGAAAAAAAGCTGAATACTTTCTTAAGAACGCTTAAGAATTAAATGGCAAAAGAAACATCCGCCTCGCGGCGGATGTCTCTTAGATGATATATATTAATTGTAGGTTCTGTTTGGGTGGGGTTATGTTTCAAAAGTTTCTTTCATACCATAGGCACGGCCCTCCTCGTTTGTTGTTATATTCATGTTAGGCCTCATATGTGAAGTCTGCATGAAATAATTGTGAACAAATTAAGAACTTACTCTGGTACGTATTCGCTGAGCGTGATTTCCGCAGAACCCGTCCTGCCGGAACGCTCTACCGTTATTTTGACCGTATCGCCGACGGAATGGCCGTCAAGGATACTGTTGACGTCAGATACGCTCGTTACTTCCTGGTCGTCGATCGCCACCAGGCGGTCTCCGGATTTCACGCCGACCTGTTCCGCAGCCGAGCCTTTCGTTACGGAAGAGACATAAGCGCCTGTGCCCGAAAGACCGTAGAGCATCGCTTCCTGCTCCGAGGCAATGTCCACAAAGGTCATGCCGGAATCGATACGTCCTTTTACATAACCGTCCTTAATGATACTGTCGATCACGCTGCGGGCGTCGTTGATCGGAATGGCGAAGCCGAGGCCCTCGATGTTGGTGCCGCCGGATTTTGCAACAACGATACCGATGAGGTTGCCTTGTCCGTCAAACAGTCCGCCGCCCGAGTTGCCGGGGTTAATTGCCGCGTTCGTCTGGATCAAGTTCATCCTCGTATCGCCAAGATCGAGTTCGCGGTTAAGCGCGCTTACGATACCGTTGGTGACTGTGCCGCCGAGTGTGCCGAGCGGATTGCCGATGGCGACCGCCGTATCGCCCACCTCAAGCGCGGAAGAGTCGCCGAAAGTTACGGGCGTAAGCCCTGCCGCATCGATTTTAAGTACCGCAAGGTCCATCTGCGGATCGCGTCCGATGAGCGTTGCTTCATAGCTTTCCTCATTTTTCAGGCGGACGGTAAACTTGCTGCCGCCCTCTACAACATGGTTGTTGGTTACAATATAGCCGTCTTCCGAAATAATGACGCCGCTTCCGGCCGCTTCGCCCGTTACCTGCTGCATGAACTGGTTGGTTTGCGTTACCTCGGTGGTGATTTCTACAATAGAGTTTGCCGCCTTATCCACGATCTGCGAGACTGAGAGGTCTGCGCCGCCGCTGAGCTCTGTCGCCGTCTGCATAACGGAACGATCGGCGCCGCTACCTGCCGGAGTTCCGGACGCGCTGTTTAAGCTGCCTGCGCCAAAGCCGAGAAACGCCGAGGTCGCGATGCAGGCTGTGAGTACTACCGCCGCTACCTTTTTGGTGAGGAACGGGGATTTTTCTTTCTTTGGTTTTTTGCTGCCTCCGCTTGTCTGGTTGCTGTTGGGATCGAAATTATGATACGGATAATAGCTGTTATGATAATTGTTGCCTTGCGGGACAGGGGCGTTGTGGTTTACGAAGCCCGGAATATCCTGAAGACCGTCATTTTCATTGTTATAATAGTTGTTCATTGTTTAAGCCTCCTTTGCAGCTCATATAGTATACGGTAAGCCTTTGCTTCCCTTATTGTTTACAATTTAATGATATAGCGGGAAAGTGACGAATTCTTGAACTGCGCTTGAACAAACTTTGAAAGAAAAGTAACAAATTTGTGAATAGAAAAAAGAACGCCGAAGCGTTCTTTTTATAATATTCGAAGAATTAAGAAACGGACTGTTTTTTGTTCTGGAATAAGCGGACGACTGTCAGAATTACGCTTACGGCAAGAATCGCCACGCCGATCGTATATACGGTCTGCATACCGTATACGAAGATGTCGGGCCTGCCGCTGATGTATCCGTCCACACGGTGTCCCGCCTTGGAACTCATCAATGAATAAAGCAGCGTGGTCAGCAGCGAGATACCGGTCACGCTGCCGAAATTGCGCGTGAAAGCGTTGATACTGCCCGTGATGCCGAGCTTTTCTTTGGGGGCCGTGGACATAATAAGAGAGGTGTTTGGCGCTGAAAAAACGCCTGCGCCAAAGCCCACGACACATAAGTAAATAACTAGCTTGTATACGGGCTCGGTCGCCGTCATGGTCGCGAGCAACGCAAGGCCTGCCGTCATGATGACAAGCCCCACAAGCGTGACCTTGGCAGGACCGACCTTATCCGATATATATCCGGATATAGGCGACATGATGCCCATAACGATGGGCAGGCTCATCATCACAAGACCGGTGGAGCCGGCGTCTATTTTCAGCACATCCTCGATGTAAAAAGGCTGGATAATGCTGATACCGCTCATGGCGAAGAATTGGATGAGTACACAGACGATACTTAATGTGAACAGCGAATTTTTAAAAAGCGACAAGTCGACAATGGGCTGCTGTTGCCTGCGCTCGAAGTACAGGAACAATACGACAAGGCCGGCCGCCGCGATAAAGGATAATATAATGTAATATTTGTCGTAGCCGACGTTTTCGCCTGTAAGCAAACCGAAGAAAAAGAGGATCACTGCCGCGCCAAGAGATACGGCTCCACGGTAGTCCACCTTTTGCTGTGTTTTTTGGCCGCGCGGCAAAAGTTTTAGCGCGAGCAGGAAGCCGACCACGCCGATAGGAACGTTGATCAGGAAGATATAATTCCAGCTTAAGTAAGTGACGATCAGTCCGCCCAGAGGTGGGCCGAGCATGGTGCCAAGCGCAACGGCAATGCCCGAGATACCGAGCGCCCGTCCGCGTTCGCTTGCGGGAAAGACCTCGGTAATAATACCCTGGTTATTGGCCATAGCGGCCGCGCCGCCGATCCCCTCGACCACGCGGGAGACAATGAGCGTATTTAAATCGTGCGAAAGCCCCGCCATCAGGGAGCCGGCGGTAAAAATGACCGTACCGACCATAAACAGGCGGCCCTTGCCCTTGATGTCGCCCAGCCGTCCGAAAAGCAGGATGGAAGCGACGACCGCGATCAGGTAAACGATGACGACCATCTGGATGGATTCCATATCCGTATGCAGATCCTTTACCATGACGGGCAGAGCGACATTGACAATCGTGCCGTCGAGCGTCGCCATGAACGGCATAAAGATCAGTACGGCGAGAATCGACCATTTGTGTTTTGCATAATATTCGGGGGCTGTTCTTTCAGACATCTGATTTTCTCCTGCGCTTAAGAATACCTAATATATAAACAGAAAGCAAAGAAAGAATCAGGAAATATAAAAAGAACAAATCAGCGCGCGGGCAAGGCCTGCATAATCTCCGCTTCGGACGGCATCATGAGCAGAGCGCCCTTGCGCCCGATGACGATGGATGCGGCGGCGTTGGCGCGCTGCGCCGTGCGGGCAAGGGATTGCAGGGATAAGCTCCCGAAATCCTGGCATGCGATGTCATGCAGGAAAACGCCTAAAAAGGAATCTCCGGCGCCGGTGGTGTCGACCACTGAGGGCTGGTAACAGCCGGGGATATGGAAGCAATCGTTTCCGATGAGAACGAGGCAGCCCTCCGCGCCCAGCGTGATGAGCATCAGATGGATGGAGGGATAGGCTTCGTGGAGGCTTTGGGCGGCGTTGTGTATTTCGTTTTCCCCACTGTAATATAAAAGCTCTTCATCCGACATTTTCAGAATATCGCAGTGCTTAAGGCCGTAATGTATCGCGGAGCGCAGGTCTTTCTCATGATCCCACAAAAGCATGCGGATATTCGGATCAAAGGAAACCAGACAGCCGTGGCTGCGCGCATAGGAAACGGCGGCTTTGGTTGCGCTGCGGCATGGATCGCCCGTCAGGGACATGGTACCGAAATGAAGAATACGGGCATCCTTTATATGGCTGAAATCAATATCATCCTTATGTAGCATCAGGTCCGCGCCCGGCTTGCGGTAAAAAGTAAAGGAGCGTTCTCCCTGCGCGTCTAAATTAACGAGCGCAAGCGTGGTCGGCGTATGCGCGTCCGTTTTCAGGCAACGGGTGTCGATCCCGAGCTGCTTTACCGTATCGCGCAGGGCGCGGCCGAAAGTATCGTCGCCCACCTTGCCGATAAAGGAACAGACGGAACCGAGTTTGGCGGCCATAGCAAGAACGTTGCAGGGCGCGCCGCCGGGGTTGGCCTCGAATAATTGGCCGCCGGAAGCGGATGGATCGTGCGGCGCCATGTCGATGAGGAGTTCGCCAAGGGCAAGAATATCAAATTGTTTTTTATTCATAGTGTTGCCTCCGTTGCAGGTTTCTTCATCTTTAGCATAAACGCTGCGGGGGAGCAAAGTCAAGAAAAAAGTTTACAAAAGTTCCTAAAAAGAAATAAATATAGTTGACATATGTGCCTAATGGTTTTATAATGAACTAAATTCAACAGGGGGTAGAACCGATTATGAAACTTCAATTGGCAATGGATTTTTGCGAGAATTTGGATAAAACCAGCAAGATTTTGGAAGAAGTCGCCGAATATGTGGACATCATCGAAATGGGTACGCCGCTTCTTATGGAATGCGGCCTGCCTATCGTTACGCAGATTAAGGAAAAATATCCGCAGCACGAGGTGTTGGCGGACCTGAAAATTATGGACGCGGGGCAATATGAAGCGGGTGTTGCCTTTGCGGCGGGCGCGGATATTGTTACGGTTATGGCCGCGACGGAGGACGCGACTATCAAGGCCGCCGTGGATTGCGCAAACGCTTACGAAAAAGCAATCATGGCGGACCTGCTGGCGGTAAAGGACCTTGAAGCGCGTATCGAGCGGTTGGAGGAAATGGGCGTACACTATATCTGCCTGCATACCTCAAAGGACCTGCAGCGTCCGGGTATGAGCATGGACGAGCATTTCGGAAAGATACAAAAGCATATCAAATCCAGCAAGATCGCGCTTGCGGGCGGAATCACGGCGGAGAGCGTGGACGCTTATGTACGGCTGGAGCCGGAGGTCATCATTGTGGGCGAGGGCATCATGACGCAGGGCGACCGGACGGCGAAGGCCAAGCTGATCCGCGAAAAAATGAACTAACGGGGGGAGCGGAATATGAGCGCGGATATTTTGACGATCACAAAGGAACTGGAAGCAACGCTGGGCAGTATCAAGGAAGAGCAGACTGTGCAGCTCGTGGATTGCATACAACAGGCGAAACGTATTTTTATTGCGGGAAGGGGCCGCAGCGGCCTGATGGTAAACTGTTTTGCCATGCGTTTGATGCATATGGGAAAAAAGGTATTCGTGGTGGGGGAGATCGTGACGCCCTCCATTGAAAAAGGCGACCTGCTCCTGATCGCCAGTGGCTCTGGAGAGACGGGAAGCCTTGTTTCGATGGCCAAAAAATGTAAGGAAATCGGCGCGCGGCTGGCAACCGTTACGATTTTTCCGGAGGCGACGATCGGACGGCTGGCGGACGTGGTGATAAGGATCAGTGCCCCCACGGCAAAATCCGATCAAAAAGCGAATATTGAATCCATACAGCCGATGGGGTCACTGTTTGAACAAAGCGTGCTTTTGTATCTTGACTATGTGGTCCTGCGGTTGATGGAAATAAACAATACGACCTCGGAAATTATGTTCCGCCTGCACGCAAATCTGGAATAAGGAGCGGGGACAAATGAATGAAAATATTTCTCTGGTGACATCCAGAAAGCCTGCGGACGTCGCGGCTGTTTCCCCGTCGCTGATCTGCATGGACTTGTGCAACCTGGAACAGGGAGTAAAGGTTTTGGAACGGGCCGGTTGCAAAATGCTGCACGTCGATATTCTCGACGGGTATTTCAGCCCAAGCATGCCCATTGGCGTGGATACGGTCAAACAGTTAAAGGAAAAAACATCCCTTACGTATGATGTACACATCATGGCAATGCAAAATGATTTTTTCGTGGACGAGATGGTTGGTATCGGGGCGGAACGCATCTGTTTTCATGTGGAAACGGAACGGCATATCTGCAAAAAGCTTTCGCAGATCAGGACCGCAGGCCTTAAGGCGGGCGTGGCGCTTACGCCGGCAACACCGATAGGAACGATCGAATATGCCTTGGAGCTTTGCGACTTTGTATTGCTGATGCGCATTAACCCGGGTTACGCGTCTATGCCCGGCGCAGATCAATATGATTTTGTGACACGGAAAATGTACGACTTAAGCGAGACGATCGTCCGGCGCGGACTTGATACGACGATCACCGTCGACGGTAGGGTTTACTTTGAAAACGTGGAAGAACAGGTATGCGCGGGCCTTGATACGGTGGTTGCCGGAACGTCCAGTATTTTCAGCAGGGGCGGCGATGTAAAAACGAATTTTGACCGACTGCAAAAGCTGATCGGGCAAGGACTTCAGGCGCGCGGATAAAAGGAGGCAATGACTATGGGACAAGTATCGTATGAAGATACCGTAAGGGGTATCACAGGAGAATGTAAGGATACGCTTTTAAAAGTCAGGCCGGAGGAGGTGCAGGCGTTTATCGAAACGCTGCTTTCTTCACAGAAAGTTTTTTTTACCGGCGTGGGAAGAGTAATGCTGTCGCTTGAGGCCATCGCCAAACGGCTTGCCCACCTTGGCATCGCGACATACTGCGTGGGGCAGATCACGGAGCCTGCAATTACGGACAAGGATACGCTGGTAGTCGGCTCGGGCAGCGGGGAATCTATGATTCCGGTCGCCATGGCCAGGAAAGCAAAGGGCTTCGGCGCGAAGATCGTATATATTGGCGCCAATCCCCAAAGCACAATGGCAAAACTGGCGGACGTGGCGGTACGCATTCCTGCCCGCACGAAGCTGTATCTGCCGGATGAAACGCAGTCCATACAACCGATGACAAGCCTGTTTGAACAATGCCTGCTTTTATTGGGAGACACGGCTGCGAAAATGATTATTGAACAAAACAATATAAAAATGGAAGAATTGTGGCGTTGCCACGCAAACCTGGAATAAACAGGAAATCCGTTTTAAAATCAAGGAGGAGAGTATTATGATAGCCAAATGTACCTTTCAAAACCATCCCTATACGGAAGAACCGCGCGATAAGCCCATCCATATTACGCGCGACATGGTTGCGCCGTTTATCTATCCGACGCCTGACCTCGGCATGGATTACAGCGATATTAGCTTTGTCTACCTGAGCACCAACGAGATTACCTGTACGACCTATGATATTTCGCCGGGCGGACGGTTTGAACCGCCGGATTACCATGCGGGCGACGAGGTTTACATTGTGCTCGAGGGAAAACTCACGATGCTCAATACCGTATCGGGACAGGTCGTGGACGTACACGCCGGCGAGGGGCTGTTAATGCCGATGGGCGCAGTGCACGTAGGCTATAATTTCACGCAGGAAAAGGTGAGGACGATGGCGGTGCTGGCGCCGAAGATTTTTGCGGAGCAGGAATTTCCCACGGATACGATCGGTACCTACAATGTGCTCAATGCAAAGGGAAAGAAAGAGTTCGACAACTTTGCAAAATATCCGGGCACCAATTACATGGGCAATATCTCGGATCTTGGAGCATGGCCGGTGGATGGCCCGACCGCGCGCGAATATCCGCAAATGTTCCATTACATTCCGGAAAGCAAGAAGCTGATGGTTATCAACGGACAGGAGAACCCGCTTTTGATGAAGTTCGTGGTCAGTAACGATTTTATGCAGGTTGCGGAGGTTGTGATTCCGACGGGAGGCAAAGGCGCGCGCATGTCCGAGCCGTGCAGGCACGAGGGCGACGCCGTTTACTATATCCACAAGGGAACGCTGAGCGTATTCATGACGGAAACGCGGGAATCCTACCAGATCGGCGATCAGGAAGCGCTTTTTATTCCCAAAGGGATGGAGTACCAATTGTTCAATTATGAAAACGACCTGATAACGGCGTATTTCTGCGCGGTCAAACTGTGAGCGGGAAATGATGAAAAGCACCGGTATGTCCGGTGCTTTTTTCATAACATACCTCCGCAAAACAGCGGCGAATATTGTATTTTAGTAAGGATTCGGGTATAATGAAACGCAGAAACACAAGACATATCAGCACGGGGGAAACGGCGGTGAAAAACGCGCCCCAAAAGGATGAACCGATGGAGACAGGTAGGAAGAACAGGACAATTTATCATAAGATCGTTCTTGCAGCGGAGCTTTACTATACGTACGGCCTGTCCCAGGAAGAGGTAGCAAACCGTATGGGCGTTACGAGGCCGTGGGTATCGAAAATGCTCAAGCGCGCCGAAGAAATGGGTATCGTGCGTATCGAGGTGATGTCTCCCTCCGCCGGTATTGTGCAGGTCGAGGAAGCGTTGTGCGAACGTTACGGGATCAAAAAGGCGACGGTTATCCGCAGTACGGACCCGCAAAGCAGCTTAAAAGACCTTGGCCGCGCGGCGGCGCATTACCTGATTTCGGCTATCCGCCCTAACGATACGCTGGGCGTATATTGGGGAAAGACCCTGGCGGCAGTTGCCGACGAGTTTATTCCGTTGCGCCATCCGGACGTTACCGTGGTTTCGCTGGTTGGCGGTTTTGGGAAAAATCCGGAAATCCTCAGCAACCAGATTGCCGGTAAAATTGCCAACGCCCTGGAAGCGCAGTGCATTCTTTTGCATGCGCCGGCCTTAACGGGCAGCAGGGAAGAACGGGATATTTTCTTAAAGGATCCGATGATCGCAGATGCGGTGCAGGCGGGGGAAAAGTCGGACATCGTCCTTTTGAGTATCGGATCGTTATGGAACTCTACCCTTCTTGACAGCGGATACGTGACGGAAGAAGAGGTCAATAAGCTGGAAGAAGAGGGCGCGGTCGGCGATCTGGCCATGCGTTTTGTGGACAAAAACGGCAGGATTCTGAGCCACAGCGTCAATGACAGGATCGTTGCGGCGGAGCTGGAGCAGATTTGCACGGACGCGCGGCATGTGGTGGGCATTGCGCTTGGCGAAAACAAGGTCAAGGTGATCAAAGCGGCCATGCTCGGGCGCTGGATCGACGTGCTGGTCACGGATTCCAATACGGCCGAGGAACTTTTAAAATAGCCAAATAAAACAGGCGCGATACACGTTGCCTGGTTTATCTTCATAATACAAAATGAATAAACAGCATTTTTTGCGGGAAATGCCGGTAGTATTGCTGCCGACGGTTTTGGCATACTCAAAACTATGCAGGGCTCTATCATTTGATTGCCGTGGGAGTTTTCTTTGGTTGCCACTTGATTTTTTTACCGAATTGGGATACAATTTAGTTAATAATGTAATTATTAGTTACATATGTTCCTATTCTGTGAATCAGATCCGGCCGCCCGGAGGGCAGACGGATACGGTAAGGAGGAAACCAAATGCAGTATACCAGTCCGGATTTATCGGAAAGGCAAAAGGAAAGAATTGCCAGGCTCAAGAAAGATGCGCTGATGATCGAACAGGAAGTGTGCGTGCAGCGCGCGCGTTACTTAACACAGGCATACCGGCAGACACAGGATATGCCGATGATTCTGCGCAGGGCAAAGGCGCTCAAAAATATACTTGAAAACATGACTGTTTTTATTGAAAACGGCCAGCTCATCGCCGGACATCAGGCGGGCAAGCAGTGCGCGGCGGCTATTTTTCCGGAATATAATATCAACTGGATTTTTGAAGAGATCGACGAGCTGCCCAAGCGCCCGGGAGACCGTTTTAAGGTATCGCCCAAGGTACGCGAGGAATTGCTCGAGATCGCGCGGTGGTGGCGCGGCAAGACGGTGGAAGACCGTGCCATAAAAACATTGCCACAGGAAGTCAGGGATACCTACGAGATGGGCGTTTTTTCGGCCAACGGAAACATGACGTCCGGAGACGGGCACATCATGCTCGATTTCGAAAAAATCGTACAGTGCGGCGTGCGGGGGATACTGGACGATGTGCGCAAGGAAATGGAGAAGCTGGATGAGGCGGACCCTGCGGCATTTCATAAAAGGATATTTTATGAAGCGGTAACTACCGCCTATGAAGGGGTAGTAAACTTTGCGCGCCGGTATGCAAGGCTTGCGGAGGAACTGGCCTTAAAAGAAACAGACCCGCGGAGGAAAGCGGAACTTGAAAAAATAGCGGCGGTGTGCAGTCGTTCGCCGGAATATCCGGCGGAAACGTTTTACGAGGGCGTACAGTCGGTGTGGTTTGCCCACCTGATTTCACAGATTGAAAGCAACGGCCACTCAATGTCCTTTGGAAGACTGGATCAATACCTGTATGGGCTCTATCAGGAGGATATTGCACAAGGCAGGCTTACGCGGGAAGAGGCGGCCGAGCTGCTCGGCTGTTTGTGGGTAAAGGCTTTTGGGATTATCAAAATCCGCCCGTGGTCGCACACGCGTTTTTCAGGCGGCGGTCCCACATACCAAAACCTTACACTGGGCGGGATTACGCCGGACGGACGGGACGCAGTCAACGAGTTGACCATGTTATGCCTAGACAGTGTCTCGTTGACACAGTTGCCCCAGCCCAACGTATCGGCGCGCTACCATGAAAAAAATCCTGAGGAATACCTATTGAAGTGCGCGGAGGTAATTAAACTTGGTTTCGGTATGCCGGCGATGCACAACGACGCGTTGATGATCCCGTCGCTTAAAAGCAGGGGAATCGCGGAAGCGGACGCCAACAACTATGCGATGGTGGGCTGTATCGAACCCATCGTGCCGGGCAAATACGGATACCGCGCGGCGGGCATGAGCTTTACGAACTTTCCCAAAATTTTGGAAATTACATTAAACGGCGGGAAAGACCCCCGCACCGGAATCGCGCTTTTACCAGAGGAAAAGGATTTGGCCTCGTATCAGGACTTCGGCGATCTTTGGCAGGCGCTTGAGCGCCAGATGGAATACTATGTAAAGCTGCGCTTTGTGGGCGAGCACGTAATCGATTATGCGATTGAAGAGTTAGTGCCGGATGCGTTTTGCTCGGGGCTCGTACAGGACTGTATCCGTCGCGGGAAAACGCCCAAAGAGGGGGGCGCGGTATACGATATGACGACCGGACCGGAGACGGGCATTACCAATGCGGCCAACAGCCTCGCGGCGATCCGCAGGCTGGTGTTTGAAGAACACAGGATAGATGGAAAAAAGCTGCTGGAAGTATTGGCGGCAAATTTTGACTGCGAGGACGGACCGCGTATCCGGCAGATACTGATCCATAAAGCGCCTAAATTCGGAAATGACGACGACGCTGTCGACCTGCTGGCAGATAAACTGTACCGTATGTTTATCCGCGAACTTGAAAAATACAGGAATACGCGTTTTGGGCGGGGACCGATCGGCTGCTTCAGTTATCCGTGCACCGCAACCATATCCGGAAACGTACCGAGCGGCATTAAGGTAGGAGCAAGCGCGGACGGCAGATGTGCGGGAGAGGCGCTGGCAGAAGGATGCTCGCCATACCATGGAACGGATACGCTCGGGCCGACAGCCGTATTGAATTCCGTCGCCAAGATGCCTAACATGCTGATCACGGGCGGAAATCTTTTGAACATTAAGATCACGCCGGAGATGATGGCAACGGATGAGGGGCTTAAGAAAGTAGCTTCGCTCATCAAGGCGTTTTTCAAAAAAATGGGCTGGCATATTCAGTTTAACGTGGTGTCTTCCGAAATGATGCGCGAGGCGCAGAAAAAGCCAGAGGAGTATACGGACCTTGTGGTAAGGGTCGCGGGATACAGCGCCCTGTTCAACAGTCTTGAGCCTGCGACGCAGGATGATATTATCGAGCGTACGGAACATGTGTTATAAGGCGGAGAGCGTGGACGGAAAAGAAATCAAAGGAAATGTTTTTGAAATAGAGCGTTATGCGCTGCACGACGGGCCGGGAATCCGCACGGTGATCTTTTTAAAGGGATGTCCATTGCGCTGCCTGTGGTGCGCAAATCCGGAATCTCAGGACGCGGTTTCCGAACTTTGGTACTGGCAGGAGCGGTGCGTCGGCTGCGGGGATTGCCTGAAAAGCTGCCCCTGTCATGCGCTGGAGCTGGGAAAAACGGGAATCGTAATCGATAGGGATAAATGCAAAAGCTGCGGGGCATGCACTCTCGCCTGTCCGACGGAGGCGCTGGCCATGGCGGGAAAATGGATGAGCATCTCTGAGGTGGTAGGCGAGGTCATGAAAGATTTTTCGTATTATGAGGCCTCGGGCGGCGGCGTGACATTTTCAGGCGGCGAGGCGTTGACGCAGGCTGAATTTGTGGCGCGGGCGGCAAAGCAGTGTAAGGAAAAGGGAATATCCACATGCCTGGAAACGAGCGGATGCGCACCGTGGGCGAAAGTGGAACGCGCGGCCAGGGATATAGATCTGGTTTTATATGACTTAAAACAGATGGATCCCCAAATACACAGCAAACAGATGGGTGCGGACAACCGGACGATCCTTGAAAACCTGAAAAGACTGGCCGCAGAGGGACAGGAAATCGTCGTCCGGATACCGGTGGTCCCGGGATATAACGACAGCATGGACAATTTCCATATGACGCGCGATTTTCTGGAAAAACAGGCGCCAAGCGTAAGGAGGATAGACCTTTTGCCATATCACAGGCTGGGCATGGGTAAATACAAAAGGCTTAACAGGCGGTATCCGCCGGGGGATATACTGCCGCCGGAGCCTGGACGGATGGAGTATATCAGGCGGTTTTTTGAAGATAAGGGATTTGAGGTAACGATTGGCGGATAAAGAAATAGGAGAGGGGCGCTGACAATGGGATACAAAACAGACGCGGCGGATTGCGACAGGAAGAAAAGGCACCGGCCCGGAATCGCCGCAACGCCGGTCGCAAGGAAGCTTGCGCGGGAAAACGGTATTATCCTTGCCTGCATAACGCCTACGGGCATGGCCGGACAGGTGAAAAAACAGGATGTTTTGCAGGCGGTCGGGCGGCAGAGGAATGCTGCCGGCATAGCGGTTCCGCCATCCATTGGCATGCTGCAAGCAAGGGCGGACGTGGGCGCCCTCCTTGAAATAAGCGCGGAAATCACGCGGCAGGCGGGGATAGAAATACCGCTCAGCGTTTTTGTGCTCCAAGCCGTGGCGGCTGTCTTTCGGCAAGAGGTTGCGAATAGCGGCCGCGATCTGGATGTCGGCGTTATTTTGCCTGCGCGGGACGGGAAGAAACGGCCTATGCGGGTGATAGGGAATCTTGATAAACTGTCTCTGGGAAAAATTACCGGACTGGTGGAAGACCTGCAAACAGGGCGGGCGGACGGGCAGCCTTTCCCCACGGTCCGTAAAGCCCCTGTATTCACCGTCTGTGATCTGAGTAGTTTTGAGATCACGGGGCTGGCGCCCGAGGTATGTGCCGGAAGCAGCGCGGCGCTCGGGATCGGCATGGTGGAAGAAATTGCGCAGGGAACAGCCGGTTACAAAAAAATGCTTTGTTTAAGCCTTGGCTTTGACCGAGGGAAGATGGACGATACGCAGGCGGCCCGCTTTTTATGCGGCGTTGCGCATCGTTTGCAAGAACCGCTTTACAGCCTGATTTCATATTGATATAGTAAGCTAACAGATTAAATTTCGTGATATTGACACATAAGTAACAACCGATATGTTATATTTTAAGTACAGGTCAAAGATGGTGCGGCCAGACGGACGAATCGTGTGGAAGTTGACGGCACACATTTTTAAGAAGCCCGCCGCAATGGCATTGCGGGCGGGGCTTATTGAACAATGCAAAGAGGTATCAGGTGAAAATTGAAGTTTTTCGCATGGACTGTATCTGCAAGACATTTATGAATAATGTAGTGCTCAATAACGTGAGCCTTAGCCTGAATAAAGGCGAGGTTTTGGCGCTCGTAAGCAAAAACGGCGGCGGAAAATCGACGCTGGCGGGGATTGCGGGCGGCGTTTGTCCCAAAGACGCGGGGCGTATTTACTGGCGGGAAAACCAGGTGCAATTGAACTCTCCTTTTGCCGCGCAAAAGCTTGGCATCCACATCGTGCACCAGGAGCCGGAGATCGTGCCGGAACTGGATATTGCGCAAAATATTTTTCTGGGAAACGAAATATACTACAAATCGGGGCCGTTTTTGAACCACAGGCAGATGCATGAGGAAGCGAAAAAGCTTCTTTTGGAACTGGAGCTTGACCTGGATCCGTATATGCATATGTCGTCCCTGTCGTTTGCGCAATGGCAGCTTATTATGGTTGCTAAGGCAATGGCGACACATCCGTCTTTCCTGATCTTAGATGAAGCGACGTCCTCCCTTTCGAAAAGCAAATTTGAAATCATTAAAAAAATTATTTTCAAGCTAAAGGCGGAAGGCGTTCCGGTCCTTTTTATTTCCCATAAGCTGGACGAGGTGTTCCAGGTGGCGGACCGGATTAGCGTGTTGTGCGACGGATTGATGGTGGGCACGTTCCGCGCGGACGAATGCACCAGAGACAAGCTGATTTCCCTGATGGCAGGCCAGAGCCAGAAGATGCAAGTGTGGGAGCGGGAGGAAAATCCCAAGGGAACAGGGCAGGAAGTACTACGCGTGGAGTCGCTTTATGATGGGCAGTTGCTGCGGGATATTAGCTTCAGCCTGAAAAGGGGCGAGGTACTGGGTATCGCGGGCATTGTCGGCGCGGGAAGAACCGAGCTTTTAAGCGTATTGTTCGGGCTCAGGAAAAAGCGGGCGGGCACGATTTGGATCAATGGAAAACAACTTGAGATCAGGAGCCCGCTTACGGCGATCCGGCATAAGATCGGAATGATGCCCGAAGAACGGATCAGGCAGGGGCTGTTTATGAACCTCACAATGGAAGAAAACATGACGATTTCAAGTGTCGGACGGTTTTCAAGGCTCGGTTTTTTAATATTCCGTCTGCGGCGCGCTCTGACAGAATTTTTTATTGAACGCCTGGAGATTAAACCGCGTAAAAGGACGGGAGCCGTCACGCGGATGAGCGGCGGCAACCAGCAGAAGATGCTGTTTGCAAAATACCTGTCTTATAAGCCGGACATTTTGCTGCTGGACGAGCCGACAAAAGGGATCGACGTGATCGCAAAGGTGGAAATCCTTTCCCTGATTAAGGAAATGAGCTGCGAAGGAAAGGGGATTGTCGTCGTCTCATCTGAGATACCGGATTTGTTTGAGGTATGCGACAGGATCCTTGTGATGAAAGAAGGAATGATCACCGCCGAGTTAACGAAAGAAGATTTCAGCGAGGAAGAGGTGCTTTCGAGGGCGATCAACTAAGCTGCAACGGGTGGGAAAAGGAGTCAGGAATGATTAGAACGATTGTGGTGGATGACGAAATATGGGTGTGCCAGTTGATCAAAAGCCTGATCGACTGGCAAGAACTGGGCTTTGAGCTGGTCGGAGATGCGGACGACGGGCAGAGGGCGCTGGAGATGATTCTGGAAAAAAAGCCGGATCTGGTGATCACCGATATAAGGATGCCGGGATTCACGGGGCTTTCGCTGACGGAACGTTTAAGAAGCAGCCTGCCGGATACGATTTGCGTGGTCATCAGTGGATACAGCGATTTTGATTATGCGCGGCAGGCGCTGGAAAACGGCGTATTCGCCTATTTGTTAAAACCTATCGATAAAACCGAACTGACGAACGTATTGCTGCGCGTCAGGAAAAGTATCATGCAGCGCCATGAAGAAGAAAGTGAAAACAACCGCGTGAAGGACAGGCTGATACAGAGCATTTCCCATTTGAAAGAAGACTATTTCCGCAAGCTGATGTTTGGGGAGATCAAAGAGCAGAAAACAATGGAGGAGATATGTGAAGAATACGGGGCGCGTTTTAAGCAGGGCAAATACCGCGCGGTCCTTTATGACATAACCGGCGCGGGGGCAAAAAGCGGCAGCGACGAAACGCTGCGCCAGAATATCACCGACAATATTTACGACCTGCTGCCGGGCAGGTTTGAGCCGAACTGTTACGATACCGTCAAGTTTACTTTGCCGGGGCAGGTGGCTTTTTTACTGAATTACGGGGAAGATAAACAATCGGCGGTGCTGGAGAATATTTATGATTCCTATGAAAAAGTGATGGAAAAGGTGCATATGCACCGAGATTACGGACTGGTCATCGGCATCGGTGAAGAGTCTTCGGACCTTGAGGGACTGCGGGATTCTTTTTTGAACGCCGAAGTGGCGGCGCGTGCGCGCATTTACCATAAGGACAGGAACGTGATCAGTATATCCGGCGAAGAATATGCCAAAAGAAGCCTGGAAGACGTGCTTTCTTTCGAAAAGGAAAGCCGTTTGATACGGCAGATGGACGTTTTGGACACACAGTCGCTGGAAAAGACGATCAGGGAGATCATGCAGCAGCCCTTAAAGCTTCATCCGGCGCTGGTATTCGAGCTGGCTGAAAAAATCGCCGACATCCTCTTTAACGTGATCCGACGCAGGAAAGATCCTGTGGAATTTGAGGAGATCACGCAGGAAAAGCTGATAAGGGATATTCGCGAAAGCTATTCCATAGAAGAAATGATTATGCACATAACAGGGATGATACGGGCGGCTAAGGATTTTTATTCGCTGAATCAAAAGGACCAGCAAAAACGCACGGTGGAACAGATCAAACGTTTTATACACGACCACTATATGGAAAATATCGGTCTGGAGGATATTAGCGCCACCGTTTTTTTAAGCTCCAAATACGCAAGCCTGCTGTTTAAACAGGAAATGAACACGACAATCATGGAATACCTGACAGATTACCGCATGAACATCGCCAAAGAGTTGCTCTTAAAAAAGAAATACCGTACGGCGGACATCATGAAAATGGTAGGGTATAACGACGCCCGATATTTCAGCAAGGTTTTTAAAAAACGAGTGGGCATCAATCCGACGGAATACCGTAAACTTTTCACCTGAGGAACCCTTGTATGATGCAAAAACTAAAAAATACTTTTCTCCATTTTAAAGAAAATACGCGTATCAGCAGCATGCAGATCAATCTGGCGCTGATGTTTGGGCTGCTGTTTGCCGCGATGGTTGTTTCGATTGTTGTTTTTGCAAACCTGAGCGCGCAGGAAATCGACAGGGAGAAAGAAATTTACCGCACCGAGACGGTCAATACATCCCTGAGTTACGCCGCCCTCGCGAGCACGGGCGGGAACGCTGAAAAAGCGCAGGAGCTTATAGGCGCGAGCGCGCCGGTAAAAGGACGGCTTTATGTGCTCGACGCGGCGCGTGGGGAAATTACAGCGGCCGGAGGTACCAGGAAAGACCTGCCGTATGAACAGGGCATTATCGAAGAGGATATAAAAGCGGATGTACAGGAACAAAAAAATGTATTGAAATACCAGGGCGCGGATGGCCGCGCGGACTATTTGTTTTACGCTGCTGTGCCGGACAGCGCGGATACCCTGCTGTATCTGGTGGATGGGGAAGAACTGCTTGCGGGCAGCATGGGCACGCCGCAGCCGGTAGTGATACTGACAATCGTATTGGTGTTGGCGTTTGTCATCATTATTTATGCGTTCAATAAAAATATTATCAAACCTATTTTCCTGATAGAGCGTACGGTACACGGAATGGTGGCGGGCCGCAGCGGCGATTTTGCGGTGATTCCGGAAAACCATCCTCTGCATTCGCTGTACGCGGACCTGCAGAATATGATCGAAAAATACCAGTCGATGGTGGCCAAGGAATATTCTACGGGAATCATGAAGACGCAGGCTGAACTGGACGCCCTGCAAAGTCAGATTAACCCGCATCTGCTTTATAATACGCTCGATTCCATAAGGGGGATCGCGATCGCGCAGGGGGCGGACAATATCGAGGCGATGACGAAAGCTCTTTCGGATATGTTCCGTTACAGCATCAGCAGGAAAGGACCGCAGGTAAAGCTTAAGGAAGAACTGGCCAACATCCATAACTATATTATGATCCAGCAATACCGTTTCAACGACAAATTTACGGTTGCGGAGACGATCGAACCTGACGTGCGCGACTGCCTGATTCCCAAGCTGATCGTGCAGCCTATCGTGGAAAATGCCGTTTTTCATGGGTTGGAACCAAAGCAGGGACACGGCAACATTTCCATCCAGGCATACCGCACGGAAAAACGGCTGATTATCCTGATCGAGGACGACGGTATCGGCATGCCGCGCGAGGACCTGATCGACCTCAACGATTGTCTGGTGTCGGGAAAGGACGTAGAACCGCACGGCACCTCTCACACCAGCATTGGGTTATTCAATGTGAACAAGAGGATACGCCTGCATTACGGGGAAGAATACGGCCTGCGGATTTATGGATCAGAAAGCCACGGAACAAGTGTGGAGATCAGTTTACCTATCCCAAAAGACGAACAATAACCATTTTTTCAAAAAGCGAATTTTGTACCACCAATAAGAATATCGTCACGTTGTTTTCTATTTTGCTCAAATTTACAATAAAATCAACAACCGGGTATGACGCAAAAAAACAAATTGATGGAGGTTTTTTGTATGAAAAAAGTTCTGGTAGTTTTACTTTGCTTGACACTGGTTTTTGCGATGGTTGCATGCAGCGCGCAGCCTGCGGCAGAAAGCTCGGCGGCGACTTCCGAGTCTGCGGCCCAGGAAAGCAAACCAGCCGAGGCGACTCAGCAGGAAAGCAAACCAGCCGAAGAATCTGAGTCGGCTGCAGCGCAGACAGAAATGTTTGACGCGGACTATTGCGAAGACTCTATTTCCGGTGACCAGCTCGAAGCAAAATTCGGACCGATCGAGGATTTGGACCTGGATTTTGCAAACATCTCGATGGGCGTTGTCGTAAAGACGCTGGCAAACGAGTCCTGGACCTCGATTTCTCAGGGCGTGAAAGATTATGTGGAACCCCTCGGCGTCACAGTGGACCTGCAGGCTCCCAAGAGTGAATCGGACAGCGTAGAGCAGCTGGCGATGACGGAATCCATGCTGTCCAAGGGGTATGACGCATTGCTTTTAGCGCCGCAGTCCAACACGACGCTGGACGCGGCTGTAAAACAGGCGAACGAATCCGGCATTTTGGTGGTGAACCTTTTCGATGCGCAGATCAATGACGCGAAGAGCTTTGTCGGCAACATCTCCATTGACACCGGCAAACTGGCGGCGGACTACATCGCGGAGTTTGCGGGCGAAAAAGGCCAGGTAGCTTGTATCGAAGGATTGGCCGGCGCTTATGCGGCAATCCAGAGAACGGCTGGTTTTAAGGAAGGTATCGCGGAGTATCCTGACATGGAAGTCGTTGCGAGCACGCCCGCCGACTGGGATCGCCAGAAAGCAATGGACGTAGCGACCGACCTTTTGAACCAGTATCCCGACCTCGTAGGTATCTACTGCAACAACGATACGATGGCGCTGGGCGCGATCGAAGCTGTGAAAGAAGCCGGTAAGCTCGGCAAAGTAGCGGTCGTCGGTTCGGATGGTATTGAAGGCGCGATCGATTCGATCGCAGCGGGCGATCTTACGGCTACGGTTGACCTCAACCTGTATGTCGGCGGAAAACTGAACGGCGAAGTGGCCCTGCGGCTGCTGGCGGGACAGGATATTCCGAGAGTCGTAGAAGTACCGCAGCTTGTTCTTGACATCAACAATTATACGGAACATGTAGCTGCACCGGCAGCGTAAGGAAAAGATCTGAACCCCCTTAAGGGGTCTGCCTGAAACAGAGATGGGAACGGGGCCCGAAGCCTGACGGCGGCAGGGCTCCCGTCCATCCAAAACAATCAAGTAAGGAGGCAGGAAACGTGGCTGCATATGAAGATATTTTACACTTCAACAAAATTACCAAAACTTTTCCCGGCGTCAAGGCGCTGATGGACGTGGATTTCTCGATCAGAAAAGGAGAAGTACACGCCCTTGTGGGGGAAAACGGCGCAGGAAAATCTACACTACTGAATATCCTGAAGGGTGTATACCACCCTGACAGCGGGGACATCGTCTTTAACGGACAGAATATCCGGGTGAAAAATCCCAACAGCGCAAGTAAACTTGGCATAAACATGGTGCATCAGGAATTAAACCTGGTAAAAGAGCTGACGGTCGGGCAAAACGTATTGCTTGGAAACGAACCGATGCACCGTGCTGATATGTTTATAGATCATAAGAAATTATACAAAAAATGCGACGAAACGCTTAAAGAGTTGGAATGCACTTTCACGAGCAAGGAGCCGGTCAAAAACTTAAGCGTAGCCCAGATGCAGATGGTGGCGATTGCGCGGACACTGATGTACAATTCGTCGGTAATCGCGTTTGACGAACCGACGGCCAGCCTTTCCAAAAGCGAGACGGACCAGTTGTTCAAAACGATCCGGCGATTGAGAGAAAACGGAACGTCGATCATTTATGTATCCCACCGCTTAGAAGAAATTTTTGAGATTGCGGACAGGGTTACCGTACTGCGCGACGGCCAGTATATTTCAACGCATGATGTAAAAGACATCGACAAACAGACGCTGGTCGGCCTGATGGTCGGGCGCGACGTCACGGAATTTATGCATCACAGCAAAAATTTTTCAACGGACGAAGTCGTCTTAAAGGTGGAATCTTTGACTTCGGACGATGTGTTCGAGGATGTCAGCTTCGAGCTTCACCGTGGGGAGATCCTGGGCATCGCGGGGCTGGTAGGCGCGGGGCGGACGGAAGTCGTGCGCGCCATCTTCGGGGTCGATCCCCTGACGAGCGGCGAAGTATACATCAACGGAGAACACGTGAAAATCAAATCGCCCCAGCAGGCCATTGAGAAAGGGCTGGCGCTGCTGCCGGAGGAGCGGAAATCCCAAGGCTTTGTGGGCGAGTTATCCAATAATTACAACATCAATATGAGTTCGCTTGATAAATCCATGAAGTGCGGCCTGATAAGCCATGGGGCGATGCTGAGAAACACGGAACGCTTTATTGACGAGCTAAAAGTCACTCCGCCCAATCCGCAGACGCACACGGTCAATTTGAGCGGCGGCAACCAGCAAAAGGTGGTGCTGGCGAAATGGATGAGCGTGGATGCGCAAATTCTGATTTTTGACGAACCGACGCGCGGCCTTGACGTCGGTGCGAAAAGCGAGATATACAGGCTGATGGACGAGTTTGTCAAAAACGGCAGTTCCATTATCATGGTATCGTCCGAACTGCCGGAGATCATGGGAATGAGCGACAGGATACTGGTCATGCATGAAGGCAAGGTAACGGCGGACTTAAACCGCGAAGAGGCGGACGAAGTCAGAATACTAAGATATGCAATGGGAGGGGTTTAAGAGATGGAAACAACGAGGTATACGATCAAAGAGAGCGGATGGAAAAAATTTGCGCGGCAAGGCGGCGTACTGCTGTGCCTGCTGGCGATATGCGTGTTTTTCACCATCATTTCACCTCATTTCTTTAATGAGCGGAACCTGATCAGCGTTGTGCTGCAGGCGTCTATCAACATTATAGTAGCCCTTGGTATGACTGTCGTCATCATCACCGGCGGTATCGATTTATCTGTCGGGCCGATTCTGGCGGTATGCGGCGTGGTCCTGGCCCAGATGCTGGTAAACGGAACGAACGCATTTCTGGCGGTTTTGGCGGCGCTGGCGCTGGGCGTATTGATGGGCCTGATCAACGGCTCGCTGATTTCGGTTTTCAACCTGCAGCCCTTTTTGGTAACGCTGGGAACAATGAGTATTTATCGCGGTCTTGCCCTTGTCTATACGACAGGAAAGCCGGTACCCGGCGTGCCGGATTCGTATACATCGGTTATCGGCGGAAAAATCGGCATTATTCCCGTACCGGTAATTATTATGATCGCGATCGTGCTGCTGGTATATTGTTTGCTTAAATTTACAAAGATCGGCGTATACATTTTTGCTATCGGCGGTAATGTGGAAGCGGCGAAGCTATCCGGTATCAACGTCACCAAATATAAAATGACGGCGTATGTGATCAGCGGACTGGCCTGCGCTTTGGGCGCCGTAGTCATGGTCGGCAGGCTGGGCGCGGCGGAACCGACCGCCGCAACCGGATACGAACTGGACGCGATCGCAGCTTCGGCCATCGGCGGCGCGAGCCTGGCGGGCGGCAAAGGGAGTGTAATCGGAACGGTGCTCGGCGCGTTGATTCTGGCAGTGCTCAAAAACGGCATGACGCTTTTAAATGTGCAGTCGTATTACCAACAGATTGCAACAGGTATTGTGATCATACTGGCAGTCATGCTTGACCACTTTACGAACAGCACTAAGAAATAAATATGGCAGAGATGTTTTGCAAAGGAGATGTGATCCATGAATTATAAACCATTTGACGGAACGATTTCAATCAAGGATAAAGTCGCGCTGGTAACGGGCGCGGCGAACGGCATTGGAAAGGCGACGGTACATGCGTATGCGAAAAGCGGCGCTAAGATCGTGCTCATCGACATGAATCCGGACGTCGCCGAATTTGCGGACGAAATCGCGCGGCAATATGGAATAAAAACCCTGCCGGTCGTATGCGACCTGACGGATATGAAGTCGGGGCAGATGATCGTCGACAAGACGCTGGAACGCTTTGGCACGATCGATATTTTGGCAAGTGTGGCGGGCGTAGGACTGGTGGACTATGCGATCGGCATGACGGAAGAAATGTGGGATAAGACGATGCTGGTCAACTTGAAAGCGCCGTTTTTCCTGTGCCAGGCGGTCGGACGCGCGATGATGGAGCTGGGCGGCGGAAAAATTATCTGCGTGGCCTCGCAGGGGGGCGTGATCGCAACGGACAGGCACGTCGCTTATACGGCGAGCAAAGCGGGGCTTATCGGTATGGTAAAGACGCTGGCGCTGGAATGGGCGCAGTACAATATCAATGCCAACCTAGTTTCGCCTACGGTCGTACTCACGGAGATGGGAGAAAAGATATGGCAGGGAGACGACGCGGTGCAAATGAAGAAAAAGATACCGTGTGGGCGTTTTTGCTATCCGGATGAAATCGCGGCGGCGATCCTGTTCCTGTCAAGCGACGCGGCGAATATGATCAACGGTGAAAACCTGTTGATCGACGGCGGGTATACGGTTCAGTAAATTTTCTTTCTAAGAAATATATATATGGCGGGGCAGGGGGAAAACCGGAGCGTTCTCCCTGCCGGACGTAAGCCTTAAAAGAAGAGGAGACGATATGAGCATTTTGGGAATCGACCTGGGAACAGGGGCGTGCAAGGGCGTGGCGTTTGATTACGCGGGCAACGTGCTTGCAAAATCAGAGAAAGATTATCAGACGTTCAGCGCAAAACCGGGATGGTGCGAGCTGGACGCAGAATGCTTTTTGAATGCGATCAGGGATATATCGCGGGAAATATCCGCCAAACTTACGCATGATCCGATTATCGCGATGGCGATCAGTTCGCACGGCGAGACGATCATACCCGTGGGCAGAGACAGGAAAGCGCTGGTTCCTGCGTTTATGAATGCGGACAACCGGGCGTTTGTGGAAATAGAAGAACTGACGGCGAAGATTCCGGCAAAACGGTTGTACCAGATTACGGGTACGCCGCCGCATCCGATGTATGCCTTATCCAACATCATGTGGTTTAAGAAACACAATCCGCAGGGATATGCCGCGACCTATAAATTTTGCTCGTGCGAGGATTATATTATGCTGAGCCTGGGGCTCGATCCGGTATGCAATTATTCCAACTGCTGCCGGACACTGATGTTCGACATCCATAAGCGCGACTGGTCGGACGAGATCTTATACGCGGCCGGTGTGGAAAGGGAAAAGCTTTCTGTTCCCATTCCGTCAGGACAGGTGGTGGGTAAACTCGACCGTGAGCACGCCGCGTTTTTAGGGCTTAGCGAGGGAGTGACAGTCGTATCGGGCGGATTTGACCATTTCAACGGCCTGATCGGCTCGGGCGTAATAAAACCCGGGTTGGTATCCTGCTCGGCGGGCTCGTATGAGGGCCTGACGACGCTGACGACAGAAGTAAACAGCTCGGACGAGGCTTATGATTGCTGCCTCAATACCTTTTGCCATCTGGACGGACTGTATGCAAACTTTGCGTATTTTCCGGCAGGCTTATGCACCAAATGGTTTGTAAACGAACTATGCGGTGAGGACCGCATGGCGGCTGAAAAAGAAGGCGTTTCGGTATACGAGGTTCTGGCGCGCGAAGTACAAAAGCTTCCGCAGGGGCCGACGGATATTTTTGTGACGCCGCATATGGTCGGTTCATGCTGTCCTTATAATGATCCGCGCGCGCGGGGAAGTATTTACGGGCTTTCGCCGGCTGTGTCGCGCCATGCGTTATACAAAGCGGTATACGAAGGAATCGCCCATGAGTTCGCGATGATGTGCGACCTGATGGCGCGCATGACGTCGGATTTCGAGAAAGTTCGTATCAACGGCGGCGGCGCGCGTTCCGATTTTACGCTTCACCTGCGCGCCAACACATCGGGCAGGATTATTGAGCAAATGGACACCAACGAAGCGCCCGTGCTGGGCGTGGCGATCCTGGCCGGCGTTGCGGTCGGCATTTTCAAGAATGTGCAGGACGGCATCGACAAGGCGGCGCGCTGTAGGCAGACGGTAGAGCCGGATCCGCAGCTTAAAAAGCTCTATCAGAAAAACCAGAAAATTTATGAAGAAATCTACCATTCTCTGGCGCCCGTGAGGGGTATGTGGAGAATTTGAGAAAGGACGGACCGAAAGCATGGAGATTGGTTTTTTCCTGCCTACGCATATACACATGGGGGAAGGCTGTATCAGAAAATATGCCGCCGAGCTGAAAAAACTTGGCGGGAAAGCGTTTATTGTAACCGATCCGGTTTCTTCCAAACTGAACGGATCGGAAAAAGAGATCACGCAGATATTGGAAAAAAACGGGATCAGTTACCGGATTTTTGACAGCGTGCAAAGCAATCCGACCTTAGGCAGCGTCCGCAAGGGCGCGGATGCCTGCAGAGAGTTTGGGGCTGATTTTGTGATCGCCGCAGGCGGCGGCAGCCCGATGGACGCAGCCAAAGCAATGTGCGTGCTCGCGCGGCAGGACGTAGCGGACGAGGCTGTTTTCTCTACAAAGTATACAAGCGACGTGCTGCCGTTGGTATGCGTGCCGACGACGTCCGGAACGGGCAGCGAGGTCACGCCGTACGCAATGATCATCGACGATAAAAAAGGAACAAAGAACAACCTGAATTCCCCATATATTTTTTCCAGGCTCGCGTTTTTGGACCCGCGTTATACGATGACAGTGCCCATGGGCGTGACGATCAACACCGCGCTCGACGCGCTGACGCATTCGCTGGAAAGTATTTTCGCGGTGACGACCAATCCTCTTGTGCAGGCGATTGCGCGGGAGGGGATACGGAATATCGCCGGTTGTTTTCAGGCGATCCTACGCAATTCGCTGGATACTGCCGGACGGGAAAAGCTGATGATGGGGTCGCTGATGGGCGGCGTGGTCGTTTCGCAGACGCGCACGACCGCATTGCACGGCATGAGTTACCCGATGACCTCTATCGCGCATATTCCGCACGGCAGGGCAATGGCGCTTATCTTGACAAATTATATGCGCTTTTGGCAAAAACATGAACCGGAACTGATTGCGGAGCTGCTTTCCCTGATGGGACTTGCGGGTATGGATGAATTTGCGGAAACCATCGGCATGCTGGTGGGTGAGATAAGAAGTGACGAGCGGCTTGCCGACGAGATCATAGAAGCGTATGCCGACGAGGTGATGGGAAAGCACAATATTCAAAATACCCGCGTGCCGATCTCGCGGGAGGACGTGATCAGCATCTATCATTACTGAGGGACCGGCAGGGAGGTAGGATTTTGGCACAGCCGAACAAGCAAGTTTTGAACGAAATACATATGAAAATGTTACTGACCCGAAAGTTCGAAGAAAAAGTGGCGTATTTTTTCTCCATGGGCAAAATACACGGTACGACGCACCTGTATATCGGAGAGGAAGCCGTCGCCGCGGGAGTTTGCAGCGCGCTGGACTTAGAAGACCTGATCACAAGCACGCACAGGGGCCACGGACACTGCATCAGCAAGGGTATTGATTTAAACGGTATGATGGCCGAACTGCTCGGAAAAAGGACGGGAACATGCAAGGGCAAGGGCGGCTCTATGCATATTGCCGACATTTCGCGCGGGAACCTTGGAGCAAACGGCGTGGTAGGCGGCGGACAGCCCATCGCCGTGGGCGCCGCCCTGGCGCTTAGAATGCGAAAAAAGGATAACGTCGTCGTATGTTTTTTCGGCGACGGCGCGAGCAATACGGGGACTTTCCACGAATCGCTGAACCTGGCGGCAGTTTGGAAGCTTCCGGTGTTATTCGTATGCGAAAACAACCAGTACGCGGTGTCGACGCCCGTTTCCTACAGCGTGCGCGCGGGGCATATCTCCGACAGGGCGGCGGGGTACGGCATGCCGGGTAAAACGATAGACGGAAACGACGCGGTGCTGGTGTACGAAGAAACGCTTAAAGCGGTAGAACAAGTGAAAAAAAACGGCCCGATTCTCCTTGAGTGTATCACCTACCGTTATATGGGACATTCGAAGAGCGACGCCAACGTATACCGTACGCGGGAAGAGATCGACGAATGGAAGCAGAGGGACCCGATTATGCGGATGGAGCAATGCATGCTTGAAAATGGCTTTACTGCCAGGGAGATTGAACAAAACAAGGAAAAAGCGGCACAGGAAATAGAGGATGCCGTTGCTTTTGCGGAAAAAAGCGAGTATCCTGACCGTTCCGAAATACTGGACTATATTTATGTGTGAGGAAAGCGCTGTGAAGGAAGTTACATGCCTGCAGGCAATCAGGGAAGCGATGTCGGAGGAAATGCGCCGGGACGAACGGGTGTTTCTGTTGGGTGAGGACGTTGGAAAATACGGCGGGCCTTTTGGTGTTTCGGTAGGTATGCTCGACGAATTCGGTCCGGAGCGCGTGCGGGATACGCCGATTTCCGAAGCGGCGATCATGGGCGCGGCGACAGGCGCGGCAATGGCAGGCATGCGTCCGGTCGCGGAACTGATGTTTGCGGATTTTATCACGATCGCGATGGACCAGCTTGCAAACCAGGCGGCCAAGCTGCGGTATATGCTGGCGGGACAGGTGCGCGTACCGCTTGTGCTGCGCGCTCCCGGCGGTTCGGGAACGGGCGCGGCGGCCCAGCACAGCCAGAGCCTGGAGGCGTGGGTATGCCACGTGCCGGGCCTCAAGGTGGTTATGCCGGCTACGCCATACGATTTTAAAGGACTGCTGAAGTCGGCGATCCGCGATGATAATCCGGTGGTGTTTTTGGAAAACAAGCTTTTATATAAACAGAAAGGGGAAATCCCCAACGGGGAGTATACGGTACCGATCGGCGTTGCGGACGTCAAACGCAGCGGACGCGACGTGACTGTGATTACCTATGGGCGAATGCTCTATACCTGCATGCAGGCCGCCGGCGAGCTGGCAGAGGAAGGGATCGACGTAGAGGTCGTGGATCCGCGTACGCTGGTGCCGCTCGATGTGGAAACCCTGGTACGGTCCGCTAAAAAAACAGGCAGGGTATTGATCGTGCACGAGGCGGCCCAGACAGGCGGTTTCGGCGGGGAGATTTACGCGGCGGTCGGCGACAGCGAAGCGTTCTATTTTTTGGACGCGCCAATCAGGAGGTTATGCGGAAAGGACGTGCCTATCCCCTATAACCCCGAATTGGAAAAATATGTGGTGCCGGATGTAGCGGAAATCAAGCGCGCGGTGAAAGCGCTGATCGGCGACTAAACGCGACCTTGCGCCTGCATGATTTCGCTTTCGGAGGGCATTTTGGAAAAGGCGCCTTTGCGCCCGATCACAAGAGAAGCGGCGGCATTGGCACGCTTTACGATGTCCGTGAGGGCTTCGGCATTGAGGGAGGTAAGTCCCGCTTTCACAATATAATGCAGGCAGGTACCCATGAAAGAATCTCCGGCGCCGGTCGTATCGACAATATTTTCCTGGCGGCATCCGGATACCTGGACAGACTCGTTTTCATGATGCATCAGGCAGCCGTCCGCGCCGCAGGTCACGAAGATAAGCCGCAGGTTCGGATAGGAAGAACGCAGCTTTAAAAGGGCGCTTTGCAGTTCGTTTTCGCCTGTATAATACAGAATTTCATCGTCGGATATTTTAAGGATACTGCAATGCGCAAGTCCATAATGAATCGCGCTGTGCAGCGCGTCTTTATCTTCCCACAAAAACATCCGGATGTTGGGATCAAAGGAAACCAGGCATCCGTTTTTTTGTGCGTGCTCCACGCAGGCCAAAGTTGCTTCCTTGCATGGCGCATCGACTAAGGAAAGCGTGCCGAAATGGAAGATATGGGAGTGAGCGACCGCGTCGAGAAGAACTTCGTCGCGGCGGTACATGATGTCCGCGCCCGGCTTGCGGTAAAAGGTAAAATCGCGCTCGCCGTTTTCGTCGAGGCTCACAAGAGCCAGCGTCGTCGGAATGTATGGATCGGTGAGGATACCGCAAGGGTCGATCCCCGCCTTTTCAGTCGCTGAAAGAAGCATACGGCCGAACGAATCATTACCGACTTTGCTCATCAGAAGACACTTAGAACCCAAAGAGGCGGCCATGGCGAGGGCGTTTGCCACCGCGCCGCCCGGATTGATCTCAAAAAGAGGCTGGCCGTCCGGAGAGGTGCCAAAGGGCGTCATGTCCATCAAAAGTTCGCCAAGTGAAACAATATCATATTCTTTTCCTTCCATAATTATTTATCATCCTTTCATTTATTATTTTCTGGCAGCAGGTGAATGAGTAATACTTCGCGCGGCGTGAACAGGCGGAAAGGGATTACGCTTACTCCAAGCCCCATGCTGATAATCATCTGTATTTTTCCGTTTGTATAAAGTCCGTCGGAATATTTGGGAAAAGGCCTGTGGTCGCCGGGAGAGACGATCGCCTTTCCGCCGGGGAAGCGGATCTGTCCGCCATGCGTATGGCCGCATAGGATAAGGTCTGCGCCGGTTTGCGTATAGCCAAAGGAAAAGGGCGCGGGATCGTGCGCCAGCAGCAGGTGAAAACGATCATCGTCTGGAAAGCGCAGCTTCTCATAGCCGCGTTTATCCACGGTTGGGTCCTCGACCCCGCCGACGTCTATTATCGTATCGCCTTTGGTAAAGGCCGCAAAACAATTTTCCAAAACGGTAACGCCGTTTTGCACAAAAATATCCTTGACATATTCCGGCCAGATACGTTCGTGGTTGCCCGTCACAAAAAAAGACGGAGCGACCTTGGGAGCCCACGCGGCCACATTGCCGATATAGGCGTCGTTTGGTTGCTTCGTATAGGTATCGTAGACCATATCGCCCGTGATGACGATCATATCCGGTTTCAGGCCCTCCACCGCCTCAAAAAGAAAGCGATTGTTTTCCCCAAACTCTTTTTCGTGCAAATCGGAAACCTGCGCGATACGCACAGGAGTCTTTATTTTCGGACTCAGTACCTGATATTTCTTGATGCGGAATTTATCGCTTCTGTTCATATAATTATGATATACGATAAACTTTATCCTTGCAACAGGTGAATAACGTTGATTGCGCCAAAACGAACAGGCGGTATATGTATCGGTAACCATTCAAACTGTCCGTTATAACGTATCCGGTACACGATCCCCGCGCAGGGGGGATATAACTGTAAAGAAACTATGAATTTTCTTAAGGAAAGGTGTTGATTTTTGATTTGTGTGTGATATAATAAATAATACTACTTTTGGAAAAAGAGGTGAGATGGAATGAAAGAAGGAATTCATCCGAAGTATGGCGAATGCACAGTAACGTGCGCTTGCGGAGAAACTTTTAAAACCGGTTCTACAAAATCGGAAATGAGAGTGGACATCTGCTCGAAATGCCATCCGTTCTTCACAGGAAGACAGAAGCTTGTCGATACAGGCGGTCGTGTGGATAGATTTAAGAAGAGATACGGCATGAAATAATGCCGCCTATTTCATCATATTCGCGTGTAAAAAACTGCAGGCCGTCGGATGGTATTCTTACGGTCTGTTTTTTGTATCGCAGAAAGAGGAATGAATGAAACGTACAAGTATTGGCGGGCAGGGCGTTTTGGAGGGCGTGATGATGCGTTCTCCGGAAACGACCGCCATTGCCGTAAGACGTGAAAGCGGCGAGATTGTGACGCAAAAGCAGCGTTCGCAGTCGCTTTCCGCCAGATATAAGATATTGAACGTGCCCATCATCCGCGGAGTGGTAAACTTTGTGGAAATGATGATTTCGGGAGTCAAGACGATCACGGACGCGGCGAAGATGTACGATCCCGAGGACGACGAAATGGAACCGTCCAAGGCAGATGAGTTTATTGCCGAAAAGACGGGAAAAAATCCGATGGACGTGGCTATTTTCTTTGCCGTGGTAATCGCTCTGGTGATCGCGGTGGGATTGTTTTTTATTCTGCCCAACCTGATCACAGGATGGATCACGCCGTATATTGACAGTTCGCTGGGAAAGAACCTGGTGGACGGCCTGATCCGCGTAGGGATGTTTCTGATTTATCTGGTGGCGATTTCCAACATGAAAGATATTAAGCGGCTTTTTGGTTATCATGGCGCGGAGCATAAGGTCATCAACTGCTTTGAGCACGATATGCCGATGGACGTGGAGCATGCGCGGGAAAATACGCGGCTGCATCCGCGCTGCGGCACGAGTTTCCTTTTGATCGTCATGATTATCTCGATCCTGCTCTTTACGCTGCTGGGCTGGAGCGAAAACTGGGCGATCCGTATTGGGCTGCGGCTTTTGATGCTGCCCGTTGTGGCGGGCGTTTCGTACGAAATACTCAAGCTGGTCGCAAAATACGACAATAAGTTCACTATGGCGCTCCGCAAGCCGGGCATGGCGCTGCAGTATCTGACGACGCGCGAGCCTGACGACGGCATGATCGAGGTGGCGCTCGTTTCTTTCCTCGCGGCCGAGGACAAAAAAACGGATGAGGAAATTGACGAGCTGGCGCGTAAATACAGTCACAAGATCGACGGTTCGCCGGCCGACTTCAAGGATATGGCGGCGCAGCCGTCAGGACAGGAAACACTCGCAAACCAATGAGTAATTGGGGAGACGTATACAGGAATACAAAAAAGGCGCTTTTAAGCGCGGGCTATCCGGAAGCGGAAGCTGAGGCAAAGGTGATATTAGCGCATGTGTACGGCGGCGATTTTTCGCAGCTGCATGTGCGCTTTTTCGATACCTGCCCGTATGAGCGGCAGGTGGAAGAGCTGCTTAAGCAGCGTCTTACGGGAAAACCGCTCGCGTATGTGACAGGCGAAAAGTATTTTTACGGACGGCCCTTTTTGGTGGATGAACGCGTTCTGATCCCGCGCTTTGATACGGAAAGCGTAGTGGAAGCGGCGCTTTTGCTTGCGCGCGACCGCGGATTGCGTACGGCCCTTGATTTATGCTGCGGGAGCGGCGCGATCGGCATCACGTTGTCGCTCGAGGGAGCGCTGGAAACGGTATATCTGTCGGATATTTCGGAAAGCGCGCTGGCGGTGGCGCGACGAAATAAGGAAATGCTCGCGGAAGATCGGGATATTCGCTTTTTGCAGGGGGATCTATTTGAACCGGTGACGGAAAAGATTGATTTGATCGTCTGCAACCCGCCGTATATCAGCAACGGGGATTACAAGAGACTGGAAACGCAGGTAAGGGAATATGAGCCTGCCCTCGCGCTATGGGCAGACCATGACGGATACGCGTTTTATGAGCGCCTTGCCGCGCTCAGCCCGCGATACCTGAATGCGGGCGGCGCGCTGGTTCTGGAGATTGGCGATACGCAGGCTGAGCGCGTATGCGCCTTGCTAAAAGAAAGTGGATTTGTTAAGATAAAAACTGGTTATGATTTAAGCGGAAAGCCGCGTTTTGTAAGCGCGCCTTACAGTGATTACGAGGGGTAATATATGCAGGACAAACTGAAAAAGATCAAGGAACGGTATGACGAAATTTCCAGGGAGCTTTCCGATCCGGAAGTGATCGGCAACCAGGACCGTTTCCGCGCGCTGGCGCAGGAGCAGGCGTCCATCGCGGATATTGCGGCGGCATATGACAGCTATGCCACGATCCTTGATCATATCGCGGGAAACAGGGAAATCATCGAAACGGAAAGCGACGAAGAGCTCCTTGCGCTGGCGAAAGAGGAGCTGGAGCAGCTTTTGAAGCAAAAGGAAGAAGCGGAGGCAGAACTTAAGGTTCTGCTGATTCCAAAGGATAAAAATGACGATAAAAACGTTATTCTGGAGATACGCGCAGGCACGGGCGGAGACGAGGCCGCGCTTTTCGGGGGAGATTTGCTGCGTATGTATACGCGCTATGCAGAGCGGCACGGTTTTACGATGGAGACGCTTTCTTCCAATGTCACGGAGCTTGGCGGCGTCAAGGAAATAGTGGTGTCTATCGCCGGCAAAGGCGCGTATTCGCGCCTGAAATACGAGAGCGGCGTGCACCGCGTGCAGCGCGTTCCGGATACGGAATCCTCGGGGCGTATCCATACCTCGGCGGCGACGGTGGCGGTGCTGCCCGAGGCGGAGGAAGTGGAAGTCAACATTAATCCCAACGATTTGCGCGTGGACGTGTTCCGCAGCGGCGGGCACGGCGGGCAAAGCGTCAACACGACGGACAGCGCGGTACGCATCACACATATCCCTTCGGGGCTTGTCGTAACCTGCCAGGATGAAAAATCCCAGATTAAAAACAAAGCGAAAGCGATGAAAGTGCTTGCGTCGCGTTTATATGACCTGTATAAGGGCGCGGCGGACAGCGAGATGTCCGAAAACCGCAAAAGTCAGGTCGGCTCCGGAGACCGGAGCGAACGTATCCGTACGTACAATTTTCCGCAGGGGCGGGTAACGGATCATCGGATCGGCCTGACGCTTTACAAGCTGGAAGCGTTTTTGGACGGGGATATGGACGAGATGATCGACGCGCTTATTCTGGATGAAAGGCAAAGGAAGCTCGCGCAGTAATTTGAAATGAATACGATTCTTTATGCAACGCTGATCGGCGCGCTCGTAGGGGCGATGGGAACGGGGATCGGTGCGGTGGCAACATTCTTTATCAAAGTGAAATCGAACCGGATATCCGCGGCCTTGATGGGCATATCCGGCGGTATTATGCTTGCCATCGTTTTGTTCGATATGCTGCCGGAATCCCTGGAAGCGGCTGCGTGGCATTGGACGCTCGTTTTCTTTATACTGGGGGCGCTGGCCGTGTTGATCGTCAATAAATTTCTGCCGCATTACGACGTGCCCTCGGGGCATGACGACAGTATCATACAGGGCCTTAAGGAAAAGCGGCTCGTACGCTCAGGGCTTTTGCTGGCGCTGGGGATCGGCGTGCATAATCTGCCGGAGGGGCTTGCTCTCGGAAGCGGGCTTACGGCGGCGGCTGAGTTTGGCGCAGGCTTGGCGGTGCTTTTGTTCGTGCATAATATTCCCGAGGGAATGGGGCTCGCCATCCCGCTGAAGCTGGGAAAGGTTCCCTATGGAAAGATTTTTTTGATCGCGGTATTGGCGGCGGCGCCTATGGCCGTAGGCGCGCTGATCGGCGCGGCGATCGGCGACCTCTCGCCGGTGTTTTTCGCGGGCAGCGTGTCGTTTGGCGGCGGCGCTATGCTTTATTTGACACTGCGGGAACTTATTCCCGAAGCAATTGGTATGTATAAGAGCGCGGCGACATGGATCTCCATTGCCGCCGGAGTTTTCATTGGGTTTGTATTGGTGGTGCTGTTATGATGCGATATGCGACAAGGACCGTGTTCGCGGCCAAGGATTTTGAGGGCGCGATCCGCGAGGGCGCGGACGAACTGAAAAGGGGCGGTTTGGTGGTGATGCCCACCGAAACCGTTTACGGCCTGGGAGCAAACGCGTTTTCAGCCGAGGCGGTAAAGAATATTTTTCTTGCCAAAGGGCGGCCGCAGGATAATCCGCTGATCGTCCATATTGCGGATGCAGCTCAGGTAAAGGATGTGGCAAAGGAAGTAAGCGCTACGGCGCGCGCTTTGATGAAAGCATTTTGGCCGGGACCGATTTCTATTATTGTAAAAAAATCAGATGCGATTCCCTCTGAGGTCAGCGCGGGCCTTGAGACGGTAGCGGTGCGCATGCCGGACAACGATATTGCGCGCGGGATCATCGCCTTGGCGGGCGTGCCGGTAGCGGCGCCCAGCGCGAATACGTCCGGCAGGCCGAGCCCGACCCTTGCAATGCACGCCTATGAGGATTTGTGCGGCCGCGTGCCGCTTATCATCGACGGCGGGCCGTGCGCGGTGGGCGTGGAATCCACCGTTGTGGACGCAACGGGAGACGTTCCCGTGATCCTGCGCCCGGGCGATATTACGCCGGAAATGATCGTGCAGGCCGTAGGAAAGGTACGCGTTCATCCGAGTGTGTTAGGGGAGCTTAAGCAGGACGAGATATGCGCCTCGCCGGGCATGAAATATAAGCACTATTCGCCGGACGCGAGGGTAATCGTATTAAAAGGCGCTAAAAAAGAGGTTGCGAAAACCATAAACACCATGTATCATAATGGTAAAGCGCAGGGAAAGAAAACTGCGGTACTATGCCTCGACGATTGCGCGGGGCTTTATCCGGATGTTAAAAACGTTGTGCTTTTGGGCGCAGACGCGCACAGCGCAGAGGCCGCGCTTTTTCGCGTGCTTCGCGAGATGGACGAACAGAATTTCAAACTGGTGCTTTTTCACGCGCAGGAGGACAAGATGGGTCTTGCGGTGATGAACAGAATAATCAGAGCGGCGGGACATGAAGTCATTACCGCCAAGGAGGAAAAATTATAAAATCATGAATGTATTGTTTGTTTGTACGGGTAATACATGCAGAAGCCCGATTGCGGAAACTTTGATGGACGATGCGGTAGACCGAAGTAGCATCCTTCATGGCGATGTAAAGTCAAAATCTGCCGGTACATTTGCCTGCGAAGGAGCTGAGGCAACAGAGGAAGCGGTGCGTGTCGTACAGGAAATGGGACTTGAATTAAAGCGTCACGAGGCGGAGCCTTTTACTTCCGAACTGGCGCAGTGGGCGGACCTTATTCTTGCCATGAGCAAGGAACAAATGGAGCATATTGAAGTGATCGCGCCCGAAGAGGTATCCAAGGTGCACACATTGCTCGGGTACGCAAAGGGGATCGACGGGGAACCGATTGACAATTCCTGCGATATTATGGATCCCTTTGACGAGGGGATGGAAGAATACCGCCAGAGCGCGGCGCAGATCAAAGAAGCGATAAAAATGCTGATCGCACGCCTGGAGCGTGGACAGCGATAGATTTTTGAAAGACAATGCGCTTTTCGGGCATTGTCTTTTTTTATATAAATTAGGGCGTAACTGTGGAATTCGCCAGCCGCTTGTTGTATAATTTTCCTGTAAGTATTCATTTTTAAGGAGTGTTACGTTATGAAAGTTGCATTTGGATGTGACCATGGTGGTTTTGTGCTCAAAAAAGAAGTGATGGAATATCTTGAGAAAAACGGGCACGAGGTCATTGATTTTGGTACGAATGACGAAAAATCCGTTGATTATCCGACGTATGCCCTGGATGTTGCGGAGTGCGTGAAAGAGGGAAAGGCGGACCTGGGGATTTTGATCTGCGGAACAGGCATCGGTATCTCGATTTCGGCAAACAAAGTACCGGGGATACGGTGCGCGGCGGTTTCGGATACGTTTACGGCACGCGCGACGCGCCAGCATAACAATTCGAACATCCTGGCGATGGGCGGACGCACCTTAGGGCCGGGACTTGCAGTGGATATTGTCGATATTTTTTTAAACACACCTTTTTCGGGAGACGAAAGGCACCAGCGCCGTATCGACGGGATTACGGCGATCGAAAAAAAATATTCAAAATAAATTATTCGTAAAAGAGTTGGAGGGAAGTAAGATGGCGACAGCGCACGTATTGGATCATCCTTTGCTGCAGCATAAGGTTTCGATGATCCGCGACAAGAACACGGGAACAAAGGAATTCAGGGAACTGGTGAAAGAGATTGCCATGCTGATGGTATACGAAGTAACCAGGGATATGCCGCTTAAGGAAGTGGAAGTGGAAACGCCCATTACAATGGCCAAGACAAAGGTAATCGCCGGAAAAATGGTCGGTATCGTACCCGTGCTGCGCGCAGGACTGGGTATGGTCGAGGGCGTGCTCAACCTGATCCCGGGCGCCAAAGTCGGACATATCGGGCTGTACCGCGATCCGGAAACTTTCCAGCCTGTTGAATATTATTGTAAACTGCCCATCGACGCGCAGGAGCGCGAGCTGATTATTCTGGACCCGATGCTGGCTACGGGAGGGAGCGCTGCGGACGCGATCACGCTTATTAAAAAGCGCGGCTGCAATAATATCAAGCTGGTCAATATCATCGCTTCGCCAGAAGGAATCGAAGCGGTGCGCAAGGCGCATCCGGATGTTGACATCTATGTAGCGGCGGTGGATGAGGGCCTTAACGACCATGCATATATCGTACCGGGTTTAGGAGACGCGGGAGACCGCTTGTTCGGCACGAAATAAAAGAATACGGCAACAAGTATCGATTGACAGCAAGAGGGGGCGGCACGCCCCCTCTTGTAGAATCCGAAGAAAAGAGAAGCGATGAAAAAACCACAGAAGCGGGATTGGTATCAACTGGATACGGCGGCTAAAATATATCCGTCCATCTCACAGACGCATAACAACACGACGTTCCGGCTGATGCTGGAGCTCGATACGGACGTTGACAAGGACAAGCTGCAGGAGGCGCTTGTCAAAATCATGCCGCGCTTTCCCTCGTTTGCCGTCACGCTTAAGCGAGGAATGTTCTGGTATTATTTGGAACCGAACGGCGCGCTGCCAGTGGTAAAGGAAGAGACGGGTTTTCCATGTAAGCGTTTAAAGGATTTCATCAACAACGGATTTTTGTTCAACGTGATGTATTACAAAAAGAACGTGACTATGGAATGCTTTCACGGGCTCTCGGACGGCGCGGGAGCGATCGAATTCCTGAAAACGTTGCTCTATGAATATTTCAAGCTGTGCGGATACGATATGGATGCGGAAGACATGGTGCTGGACGCAGAGGGCAAGGTGAGCGCGGACGAACTGGAGAACAGCTTCAGCACCTATTACGACGCCAAGGGTGCGTTTAATAAGCTAAAGCAGCCAAAGGCATACCATATCCTGGGCACGCGCAACGACGACGACGGCATTTTTCTGACGCATGGTATCATCGATTTAAAGCAATTGCTGGCGAGGGTCAAGGAAAAAGGCGTAACCGTATCTGCGTATATTGCGGCGCTGCTTTTGTATTGCATTGCCAAGGAACAACTGCTGATTCCAAGAAAAGTCAAAAAACCGATTATTATCTCCGTACCGATGGATCTTCGGAATATGTTTCCATCCCATACGCTGCGTAATTTTATTTCCTTTGCCAATGTGGGCATGGCGGTGGAGGGCGAGCTTGATTTTGATCAGATATTGGAAGAAATCTCCGGACAACTGAAAGAGGGGCTTACAAAGGAACGGATTTCCGCCAATATCAACAAGAATGTGAAGTATGAGCAAAATCCGTTTATCCGGATGACACCGCTTTTCATGAAAAACATCGTCGTTTCGAGCAGCTATAAATCCTATGGGGAAGGGGCGTATACGGCGGTCCTTTCCAACCTGCGCACGGCACGGTTCCCAAAGACGATGGAAAAGCATATTAAGCAGGTATATTATGCGCTTGGGGTAAGCGAAATGAACCCGATGAACTGCGTTGTGGTCTCTTATCAGGACAAAATGGTGGTCACGCTTGCGCGCGGCATCCAGGAGACAGATATTACGCGCTGCTTTTTCGAGCATTTCTCAAAGACGCTGGGAATGGATGTGGAAGTGAGGGGAAACACATGGAGCACAAAATGAATTTCTGCGACGAATGCTGCGTATATGTGGACAACTGCTACGGGAACTGCCCGCTCTGCGGAAAAAAACTCACTGAAACACCAGATGAAAACGAATTATACCCGCAGGTTTCGCGCCGGCGGTATGTCGACCGCCACAGTCTGGTCATGGACTATTTGCTGCTGGCGACGTTTGTGGTAATTATCCTTTGTATCGCCATCAATATTTTTACCTGGGACGGCAGGCCATGGTTTTTAGCGGTGGCTGCGCCCACGCTTTACGCCTGGGTGCTGGTTAAGGGAACGATTCTTTCCGACTGGTTCGCGGGGATCAAGGTGCTGCTGCAGATGGTTACGCTTATCGCCATGTTCATGGCCTTTGATTTTGTTGGCGGCAGGACGGGCTGGTCGTACCAATACATGCTGCCGCTCATTTTAGCGCTGGGCATCGCGTATATCGATATTTATTCCTACAACCACAAATCCCATTGGCGCGGCAACCTGATGTACGCGATCCTCTTTGTGGCCCTGGGATTTATCCCGCTTGTTTTATATCTGGTGGGAGTCAGGCAATCGTTTTTCCTGATGGCGCTTTCCACATTTGCCAGCGGGATCACGATACTGGGGATATTGCGGTTTGCCCTGCGGTATTTGAAAGTGGAAATGCAAAAACGCTTCCATATGTGATGATTTACGGTTTTACAAAAAAAGAACCACGGTATCATCCGTGGTTCTTTGCTTTTACAAGCGCTATTTTTTCAGGCTCACAGGGCCAAAGCCGTTGCCGGACAGCGTGAAGTCCTTTACTTGCGCAAAGGATGCGGGGACCTCGAACACCAATTCTATCTGCACCCTGCTGCCGTCCGTTTTAAAGGACATTTCCCTGCATTCATAGCTTCCGGAACCGTCCGATACGGACGCGGGGGCACCGTCCACACTTAAAAAAGCGTTTTGGGCGTCGTCGAGGGTTTTGTCGTCTGCGCTCAGGACCATAACGAAAAGCGTATTGCCGCCCGACGCAGTAAGGTTATTTGATTGTTCCGCAGTTTTCATCTCGACGACCTCGTACTGGGCGCCGGATGTCTGGAAAGTAATTGCTGCGGCGCAGGAAATCAGCGACACGGCAAAAACAAGGACCAGGCAGATTAAGATGATTCTTTTTTTCATGGAAGCCCCTTTCATCCGCCGCGAAAGATCAATGGGATAAATGCTGGAAAAGGATCGCGGCGCGCTGTATGTTTTATCTACTGTTATCATATTATTTATGAGAGGAAAAAGCAACCGCGAATCGGGGCCTGGCGGAAAAAAGCTGCTGTAAATGAAAAAAAGTTGACGGATATATATTTTTTTTGTTACACTAAAATAGGATATCGCAAGGGGGCGTTATGTTCCCAGCGGTATTTTTTTTGTTTCAGGGAAGAGGTTCGCGCTTTGACGCTGCCAATAAATTTTAAACGGGACAGGAGTGAACTGAAATGGCCGGTATCGTAGTTTTCGGCGCTCAGTGGGGCGACGAGGGAAAAGGAAGATTTGTTGACTATCTCGCATCCAAAGCGGATATGGTGGTGCGTTATCAGGGCGGAAACAACGCGGGACATACCGTGGTTGCAGACGGCGTGACATATAAGCTGCGCCTGATTCCGTCGGGTATCCTTTCAAAGGGAAAGCCGTGCGTGATCGCCAACGGTGTGGTCGTGGATTTAAAAGCGCTCAAAACGGAGATCGAATATCTTGCGGAGCGGGGCGTTTCGGTGGAGAACCTTTACGTGAGCGACCGCGCGCATCTGATTATGCCGTACCACAGGGTGCTTGACGAACTCAATGAGAAAAAGCTGGGCGATTTTAAGATCGGTACGACGGGCAACGGTATCGGTCCGTGCTATATGGACAAGACGGGGCGCGTAGGCCTGCGCATGTGTGACCTGATGGACGAAGAAAGTTTTCCTGCGAAGCTGAAAAAATGTGTGGAAGATAAAAACGAGATCATTACCAAAGTTTATGGCGGTGAGCCTTTAAATTATGAAGAGATCCTGGAAGAGTTCCGCGCGTATGCAAAATATTTCAAGCCGTTTGTGTGTGACAGCGTTTCGCTTTTGCACGAATACCATGATGCGGGCAAAACGCTGTTGTTCGAGGGCGCGCAGGGCATGCTGCTCGATATTGATTTCGGCACATACCCGTATGTGACATCCTCGCATCCCAATACGGGCGGCGTCGGCTCGGGCGCGGGCGTGGGACCGCAGGTAATTACGGACGTCATCGGCGTAGTCAAAGCGTATACGACGCGCGTAGGCGAGGGTCCGTTTGTGACAGAGCTTCATGACGCCACGGGAGACGAGATCCGCAAAAAGGGGAACGAATTCGGAACGGTGACGGGAAGACCGCGCCGTTGCGGGTGGCTGGACCTTGTAATTGTCGATTTTGCCGCAAAAACAAGCGGTATTACCGGCTTTGCACTGTCGCGCATGGATACGCTCGGCGGATTTAATAAAGTTTTTATTTGCACTGGGTATGACATTGATGGTAAAATAGTAAATACTTATCCGGCGTCGCTGGAAACACTCAGCAAGGCAAGGCCGGTTTATAAGGAATTTGATGGATGGACATCCGACCTCTCGCATATCCGCAAGTACGAGGACCTGCCGGATGCGGCGAAAGCATATGTGGAGTTCATCGAGCAGCATACCGGCGTTCCGGTCAAAATGATCGGCGTTGGCGCGGGCCGCGAGGAATGTATTTTCCGTGGGCTGTAAAAAATTGTTTTTTAGTTTGCCGTACTAGACGGGGAGTTAGCGGTGTCCTGTAACCCGCAAGCCGCTATAGCGGGGTTGAATTCCTCACCGAGGGTTTCTCTTGTAAGGTATGGAACATGTCGTTTGATGTTGATGGATGGGTCCTGTGCAACGTTGCGTTGTGAACCCTGTCAGGTCCTGACGGAAGCAGCAGTAAGCAAATTGCCGCGTGTGCCGCAGGCGTGCCTGTTCTGAGTCAGCGATATGAGTTCCTCTCATGAGAGTAAATTCAAAGTGAGGTGTACGGCTTTAGTTTAAAAAAGACGAGGCAGACAGCCTCGTCTTTTTGATATTTTTTATTTTTTCTCCGCCAATACGAGCAGCATCATCGGGCGGCGCAGTTCGTCTTCCATGTTCGGTACGGTATCGAGCATCTCCTTGCTTGGCTGCGGCTATATGAGGCCGGTAATCGTAAAACCCGATGTCAGCAAGGTGTTCAGGTAGGTGGTTAATGTTTTATGGTATTTTACGACCTGTTCGCCTAAAAACAGAGTATTACGCTTTCCCACGGTAAAGTAACGGTCGACCGGCCAGTGCGCGATATTCCCCTAGCCGTCATAATACCAGTCCTTGCTGCCAGTGCCAGCCAAAACCGCAGCCAAGGTCGAGCACGCGTTTGCCTGTAAAATCAGGCAATATGGTTTTGAGGACGTGCCATTCGCCCGCGCCCATTGGTCGTAAGGAATTATTTGTCGTCGCTCCCGCAGGACGTCAGTTCCCGGGGATTGAACAGGAAACGGTTGATGGGCAGCGCGACCAGCACGCCCGCGACCGTCTCTGCCGTCCGCGTCAATACATAGGGGAGCGTATCGAGCGTGGTGCCAGCATGCAGAAGAACGATGGCCATGAAGATCACGCAGCTTGGACCGACGGAATCCTTGATACCCAGAATGTTGCAGACGAAAATCAGTAAAAGAATCATGCCGGGCAAGATCAGCAAGAACAAGTACTCGGCGGACTGGGGAATGATGGTCGCAAGCTCTAAGGGTACAAAGCTGAACAGGGAGCCGAGGATCGTTCCTAAGATACGGTGCAGCCCCGTATGCTTTGATTTATCGTATGTGGGCTGGATACACAGGATAGCCGCGATGACTGCAAAGGCGGCGGTCCGGTTAAGGAGGTAGCCGAGCAGCAGGCAGACAAAGACAGCGATCGCTGTCTTGATTGCGCGGTATCCGAGACGGTAGCTAAGATCCATTGATATTCGCCTCTTCTGTACTAAGATTCATAAGTATTTCTAAACAAAAAGCCTATTCCGTAATCAGGCCGTGCTTGAAGTGCTTGTTGAAGAAGATGAGCACGCCTACGATCGCGCCGCAAATACCGGTGATGACCATCAGCGTCTCGATGCGTACCTGGTCGGCAAGGGGGCCGAAGAAAGCCATGCCAAGCGGCATCATGGCCGTCATGACGATTTGCGTGAGGCTGAACACGCGGCCCTGCATATTCGGGTCGACCTGCTCCTGGAGCAGTACCATTGAGGGGGTAGTGAACAGAGGCACGGTGGTTCCGGTGAAAAACATCAGCACCAGAAATACGATAAAGCCGGGCACAATGCCTACAAGAGCGGTGAAAATACCGAAGAGTATGCAGCAAAGCGCGATGGAATGCATACGGTTTTTGAAGCCGCCCCATACGGAAATGACGATACCGCCGACAACGCCGCCGACGGAAAAGGCGATCTCCGTAGCGGAAAGCCGCCAGTATTCGTCGCCAAAAGTGCGGGAGACCATGAGCGGCGTGAGCTGAGCTGCCGGAACAATAAGGATGAAAAACAGCGCATAAAAGATAAAGTACGCGCGGAAAAATCCGCTCCCCAGCACGTATTTGAGGCCGGCCTTAAGGTCGTCGAAATAACCGCCCTTTTGTTTAAGCCGTGCTTTTTCATGCGCGGGCACCTTTAGGCAGAACATAATGACGATCGCGATCGCGGCGGTGCCTACGTCAATGAAGAAAGTATATTCCAGCTCGGTAAAGGAAAGAAGGGCGCCTGCGGCTGCCGGTGATAAAATAAACATAACTGACTGCAGGCTGCCGTTAATCCCGCCGATACGCGTCAGCTTTTCCTGCGGAACGATCTGGGGCAGGAAAGCATTGACCGCCGGCGTTTGGATGCCTGCGCCCACGGAACGTACCGCGGAAACCAGAAAAATCATCCACAGGTCGTCGTGGCCAGTCAGGAAAAAGAGCGCGAGAATAAAGGTCGCGCTCGCGACCATGGCGTCCGCCCCGATGATGAGGATGCGGCGGTTATAACGGTCCGCCCATACGCCTGAAAAAAGTGAAATCACCACCTGTGGTGCGAACGCGCAGATGGAAGAGATCGTCATGATACTTCCGGATTGTGTGGAAAGCGTGATATACCAGACGATGGCAAACTGGACAAGGGAAGAACCGAACAACGAAACGGTCTGTCCGGATAAAAATAGTATGACTTTCCTCTGCCAGCCGGCGTATTTAAGATCCGGCTGTTTTGCGGCAGCCGTTGTTTTATTCTCCTGTGTCAAAGTCCGTCGCCTCCCTTTGCCTAAAGTGTTTTTGTGTTTAGAGCCTGAATTGTTATGTTAATATAGCGTGAAAGCAATGTCAAGAGAGAAACAATATCTTTTTTTGAAATATACATTGACAGGCGAGGTATATGATAATACAATGTAAATTGAAAAGTGAGATATATGGAGAGGAGGCAATACCTAATGTCCTTAACATCAGATTTGATCCGTGGGCATACGGAGACGATCATACTGGCGCAACTGCTCAAAAAAGACAGTTATGGATATGAAATCAATAAATCGATCCAGCAGACGACGCTGGGGGAATACGAGCTGAAGGAAGCGACGCTTTATTCCGCATTCCGCAGGCTGGAAAACGCGGGGATGATAGAATCCTACTGGGGAGACGAGACAACAGGCGCGCGCAGGCGGTATTATCGGGTGACACCGCTTGGACGGGCGCTTTATGAGACAAACAAGGAAGATTGGGCAAAGACGAAAAAACTGATCGACAGCCTGATATAATAATTAATTTGTATGGAATCATAACGGGAGGATCAAAAAATGGAAGAAAATTTACGCCAATATGTGGAAAACCTGTTTGCGGATGCGCCCAAGACAAAAAAGATGATCGAGCTGCGTCAGGAAATCTTTATGAACCTGAAAGAAAAATATTACGACCTGATCGAGTCGGGCGCGACGGAGCAAGAAGCGTATGAGGTCGTAAAGAGCAGCGTGGGAGATGTAGACGAATTGATTGCAAGCGCAAGCGATTACAGTCCTGCGGACAAACAAAAGACGGAAGAGGAACGCAGGAAATCGGCAAAGCTGGTGGCGATCGCGGTCGCGCTTTATATTTTGTCACCGGTGACAATTATCATTATGGGAACGTCCGGCCAGCCGGTTATCGGCCTTACGCTGATGTTTGCGCTGATCGCCATTGCGACAGGATTGTTGGTTTACAACAGCTCCATGCGGCCCAAATATGAAAAAATGGACGATACGATGGTTGAGGACTTTAAACAATGGCAGGTAGAGAACAAGACGAAGAATGAAAAACGCTCGGCCTACCTGGGCGCGTTCTGGTCGTTGGTGGTAGCGCTTTACTTTATCTTAAGCTTTCTGACGATGGCCTGGTACATTACCTGGATCATCTTCCTGATCGCGGCGGCGGTGGAACAGATCATCAAGGTATCTGCCAGGAAATAAGAGGTGATTACAATGGATGAAAAGCAGCAAAGGGAGAAATGTAAGGCATATCAGAGCGCGTTTTGGCTGATTGTAGTCGCGGCATATTTTCTGATCAGCTTTGGAACGGGCGCGTGGTATATTACCTGGATCATCTTTTTGATCGGCGCGGCAACGGAGCAAATTATAAAGGCTGCAACCATGACGCAGAACGAGACGCAGACACGCGACCAGAAAATTTCGGCCTATACGAGCGCAATGTGGATTGCAATCGTGGTATTATACTTTTTGATTAGCTTTACAACAGGAGCGTGGGCGCTGAGCTGGGTGATTTTTCTGATCGGAGCGGCAATCCAGCAGATCGTCAAGGTCAACGTAAAATAAGGGAGCAAGGATATGAGTAAAATAGGTAAAATCGTAATTTGGACGGTGATTGCCGTGATCCTCACGGTTATCCTGGTTTGGGGAATCATCGGCGGTACGTGGTGGAACAACGCATGGTCGGGCGTATCAAATGTGTTTTCCAATGTGGGAATCAACTTAAACGGCTTCTTTGACCAATTGCCGGACGACGCGCAAACAAGTACAAATTTTGAAAAAGACAGCAACGGCATTAAGAGAATCTCCTTACAGTTTGTGGAAGAACGCGTGGAAGTCGTTCTTTCGGACGATGCGATGATCCGCGCGGAACAAACGAGCAATAAGCAGCTTGACGAAGAAGACATTATGCACTATGGTACCAAGAACGGCGAACTGCTCGTGCAGAGTGGCCGCGTGAAACGCACGATCTTTACAGACTGGGGCAAGAGCAAGGACATCAAGGTGACGCTTTATATACCTAAGGACTATGCGGGAACGCTCGAGGTTAGCACGGTTTCCGGTTCCATTACCTCGCGGGGAGTCGGCGCGAAACGAGGGGTGTTTGATACGACGTCCGGTATGATCGCCCTAAGCAACGGTATATTTGGAGAAATGAAAACCGACAGTACGAGCGGAAGCATTGAGGTAAACGGCATTTCTGCGGATACTTTCCGCGCGGATACGGTCTCGGGCGCGATTTCGGCACAGGGAACTTTCCTGGATACGGATATTTCAAGCACATCCGGTTCGGTAACGGTAACGACGGAAAAGGCAGGGAAAATGTCCGCGGATACGACAAGCGGTGCGGTTCGTTTTGCATGCGGCAACGCGGACAAGCTGGAAGAAATCTCAGCGGATACGATCTCGGGCGCGGTAGAGATCATCCTTCCGGAAAACGACGGCTTTACGTTGTCGTATGATACGGTATCGGGCAGCACCAGAAACGACTTCGCGATGAAGAACGACCAGTACGGGAACGGCGGGATAGAACTCAATATTAATACGGTATCGGGATCGCTCGACATCATCAACAGGTAAAAATTTAATGATATTTTAAGAATTCTTTATAAGTTCCGTACGACGGACATGGTAAAATGGGAGAGGATGAGAAAATCCTCTCCCATTTGCCAAGGTACGCCTAAGATCCTATGTGGGCGATGAAACAAGAAAACGAGGTTCTATGAACACCGAATATAAACTGGATACGGCGGCGACCCTGTTTCCGCCCGTGACCAGAAAAACAAATACGTCTATCTACCGGATTGCAGCGGTATTGACGCAAGAGATAGATGGCGGCCTGCTGCAACAGGCGGTGGATAGCATTTTAAAGCGGTTTCCGGTGTTTACGGTGAAGCTTGCTTCCACCGCGTTTGACCAGCATTTTGAACAGGTAGGCGAGCCGTTCCGTATTTTTAGGGAGCGGGATTACCCATGCGGTATGATCGGCGAGGGCGAGAACAACGGCTACCTGTTCCGTATCCTCTACCATGAAAAGAGAATCTCGCTTGAGATGTTTCACGCGCTGGCAGACGGTACGGGCGCGGTAGAATTTTTAAAGACGCTGCTGCTTGCGTATTTCCGGCTGCAGGGAAAAAAGATTGATCCGCAGGGGATGGTGCTGTTGCCGGAGGACGAGCCAACGGCGGAGGAAGCGGAAGACGCTCTTTTGCGCTATCACGATCCGGCGCATAAAAAAAAGATTGTAAAGGCGCCGGCGGCATTTAAGGTCAAGGGAACGGTATTTGAACCGTACGGGCATAATGTGGTGCAGGGAACGGTGAGCGTAGAGGCGTTAAAAAGGGAAGCGAAACGCCGCGCCGCGACGATTACGGCATATTTGACCGCGCTGGCCGTTTATTCCATTTATCATGAGGAAGTGCGTGAGGGGATCGACGAGGAGCCGATTGTCATTTCCGTGCCGGTGAACTTGCGGAGCGTTTTCCCATCGAAGACGCTGCGGAATTTCTTTTGTATCGTCAATATCACCATCCCCACCGATACGTATTTGACATTTGAAGCGATCCTTGATAAGGTTATGACGCAGCTTAAGGAAAAGACAAAGACCGATCAATTAAAAAGCGCGGTGGCGGAGAGCTGCGGCGTGATGGAGAACCCTGTGGTGCAGGGTGTTCCGAGATTTATGAGGGACGCGGGCACGAGATTTGTATTTGCGTTTTTCAGCGAGGACGTTAAGACAATGACGGTTTCGAACGTGGGCGAGGTAAAGTTGCCGGACGATATGAAGCCGCTTGTGGACCGTATGGAAACGGTGATTTATCCGACGGAACGCAGTCCCGTCAACTGCTGTATGTGTTCGGTGAATGGGAAAATGACGATTTCGTTTATCCGCTCTATTAAGCAGGCAAACATGATCCGCCACTTTTTCCGCTTTCTGGCACGGAACGTGAGCGAGGACATTGACATCTATACCAATAATTGGGGTAACTGTAATGAAGCGTTGTGAACATTGTAATGTAAGGGTGGAGGGAAGTGTATGTCCGTTATGCGGGGAAACGCTTGCCTCTGATGAAAATAAAACAAAGCACGAAGCGTATCCCGTCTATCGTGTGAAAAAAGAGGCGCCGGCGCCAAATACAGGTGCGCGGTACCAAGCCCTTGTGGTTTCGATGATTATCGTAGCGGTTTGCGCATTTATTAACTTACTGACGCGCGGAACGGAGGGCGGCTATTGGTTTTTGGATATAGCTGTGATTCTTGGTTATATCTGGGTTTTGGTGCTGCATACGATTCGTTCCAAGACGCGCGGCAGCGTCAAGTTTTTTGTGCAGGTAGTCATGATCTCGCTGATGCTCATTGTATTTGACCTGAACGCGGGCGGCGGACTCTGGTCGCTTATATTTGGTATCCCGATCGAAGCGGCGGCGATGATTTCCCTGGCAACCTATATTGTATGCAAACGCAAAATGCTGTGGAGCGAATACCTGCTTTATGGCTTTATGATACTGGTGATCGGGTTTGCGCCGATGATCGCGGTGGAGATAGGCGTTGTGCATATGTTCTGGACGTTTTTTATGAGCGCGGCCTATTCCCTGGTGACGTTTTTGGGGATGCTTATGTTTGCCAATAAGAAATATAAGGAAACGGCCGTGCGGCGGGTGCGTTTCTAAAAGGGATTTACGTAGAAAATAAAGCGGTATCTTAGCTGTCGTCCTGGGCGCCTAGATAGGCGCGTAATTGATCGCTACCTGCAAAGGAGCGATCTTTTTTATAATGGAGGAAAAAAGCGGGGGAATGTGCCGCCGTGACAAAAGAAGCGCGGCGAGAGGAGGGCAGACTTTATGATTGCCCTTGCGAGCGTTCCATGGTATTATTATCAACGTAAAGTATGTTCCTTGCGAGTTTGTTAGCGGAGCAGGTCTAATAATAATACCGGACAGGGCATATATGGGAAAAATGCAGAGGATCCTCCAACAACGGATTTATATCATTGCCGTGATCGTGTGCGCCGTCTTCCTCCTGGCAAGCGTGCTTTTTTTGCGTTATGCGGTCGATGAAAACAAGAAAGAAACGCGCGCATATATGCAGGAGGTTGCGCAGCAAAGCAAAATGGCCGTCGACAAGCAGGTGCAGGGGGATTTCCAGACGCTGGACGGTATCGCAGGGATCATCGGCTCGATGGACGATCCGGATTTTGAGGCGCTGCTGCCTGTTCTTGACGCAATCAACCGGAACAATACGTTTGTCCGTATGGGCTTTACGGACAGGGACGGAATTACAAACGGCGTCGATATAAGCGGTGTTCCTTATTATAATGTGGATCTGCAGGATAAGGACTTTGTGGACAGGGCGTACGCTGGCGAAAATGTAATCACAAAAACACAGAAAGCGGAAATCGGTGATTTTTGGGTGAACTATTTCGCGGTTCCAATCTGGCACAATGGCGAGGTCGTTAAAGTATTGTGCGCCGTAAATGAAGCGAGTATATTGAGTAATATTGTTGACACGTCCATGTTCAACGGCAAGGGCTATGCGAGTATTATCAGCGACGACGGCACGTATGTGATACGCTCCACGCATCCGTCTGTGGACCAGGGGGAGGACGCGCTTAATATTTTTACCGTTTATCCCTTTGAGGAAGACGAACGCGTCAGACTTAAGGCGGACCTTGCCCAAGGGAAAAGCGGATTTATAGAGTATACGCATCGCGGGGAGCATTTGTGGGCGTCTTATACGCCGCTCGGCGTTAACGACTGGTTCATATTCAGCGTTGTACCGGAAGCGGAAATCAATCAGACGGTCGCCGTCATGACATGGGGGCTTATCGGCATTATTGCGGGGGCGATATTGGTATTCATATTCCTGATGTTGCTGATTAAGCGTACAAACGACAAAGGCATGGATGCGCTCAAAAAGGTGGCGTTTAACGATCCGCTTACAGGATACCACAATTATTCGAAGTTCTTAACTGATGCGCGCAAGCTGCTCTGTAAAAAGAACGGGAAGCAATATTCCCTCTGGTACAGCGACCTCAAAAATTTCAAAGTGGTAAACGACCTGTTCGGATATGACGCGGGGGATAGGGTGCTTAAGTATTGGGCGGACCTCATCGCGTCGGATATGCGCGAGGGAGAGGCTTTTTGCCGTGTAACGGGCGACAATTTCGTCGTGTTACGCGAATATATATCGCGCGAAGAGTCGGCCCTGCGGTTTATGGAGATTTGTAAAAAGCTGGCGGCGTACCACGAGACGGCGGATCACGGATATAAGCTGGAGCTTTGTTCAGGGATATACGTGATCGACGGGCAGGACGGGGAGCTGACTGTGAACGGTATGCTCGACCGCGCCAATGTTGCGCAGAAATCCGTCAAGAACCTCAACGGCCCGCAATATGCGTTTTACTCGGAAAAAATGAGGGATAAAATACTACATGACGCCGTTCTTGAGGCAAGGATGGAAAACGCCCTGCGCGACGGGGAGTTCAAGGTATATATGCAGCCTAAGATCGACATACAGCACGGGGACGTCGCCGCAGGCGCGGAGGCGCTGGTGCGCTGGATCAGTCCGGAGCTGGGCCTCCTGCCGCCCTCAGAATTCATTCCGCTATTTGAGCGCAACGGATTTGTCATCAAACTCGACGAATATATGCTTGAGTCTGTTTGCAGGTTATACCGTGAAAGGCTCCTCGGCGGCCTTGAAACGCCGGTGGTGATTTCTGTGAATGTTTCCAGGCTGTGCATGCTGCAGCCGGACTTTGTGGACAGGTATATCGGGATTAAGAATAAGTACCGGATACCCGACAGGCGTATCGAGCTGGAGTTCACGGAAAGCATTGTTTTTGATAACCACGATTTGTTCCAGAACATTGTGGAAGAATTCCAGAAAAACGGCTTCCTGTGTTCGCTGGACGACTTTGGCGCGGGACATTCCTCGCTCAATATATTAAAAGATTTGCCAATGGACGTGCTGAAGATCGACATGCTGTTTTTCCGCGAGGGGAAAAACGCACACCGCGACAGGGAACTTGTGAAAGGCATCGTCAATATGGCGCAGGCGCTCCGCATGAAAACGGTGGCAGAGGGCGTGGAGTATCCGGAGCAAGTGGAATTCCTGCGTTCTATCGGCTGCGATATGGTACAGGGATATGTATTCTCTCCGCCGCTTCCTATAGAAGAATTTGATGTGTTCGTCGAGGAACACCGTGAAAAACAGCAAGAAAAGTAGCGAGATAAAAACACCGGAAAATTTCTCCGGTGTTTTTATGCGTACGGTCCGAAAAATAATATTTAATATTAGGTCAACATGAAAAATAGGCAAAATCAAAACAAAACCTGATTTTTATGGTATGATAAAAATGAATACAGAAAGAAAGACGATAAGAGATGCGGGAACAAAAAAGCAGGGAACAAAGAAACAAACTCATAGATAAAGGAATCGAGCTGATTCGCAAACACGGAGTGAAAGATTTTTCTATTCGGAAAATCGCACGGGAGTGCGGAATGACGCCCAAAGGGCCATACAATTATTTCGAGGACGCGAACGATTTTTATAATGAAATTAAAAATAAAATACTGCGTAAGCTGATGGGGCACCTTTACTCCGATGAAATATTACAGGAAAAGGATCCGGTGGAGCGGTTTATGAAGCTGGAACGGGAATATTATTCCTATTATGAACAATATTTTCGCTTGTTAAGCCAGATTTTCATACAAACCCCAATGACGCAGTATTATATTGAAGAACTGGGAGAGATATGGCGTTATGTGACGGACTATCCGTTTCTTCTTGACGAATCGGAGGAGCGGCGCGTCACATATTACCGGCATATGGTGCTGAGCGCTCTGTTGGAGGGCATGCCCTATACTGTGGATAAAAGCAGCGAAGATGGGGAGGAACGTATCCGAAAGATTGTTACAACGGCGCTGGCATGCATGAACGGGACGATTTTTAAGGGCGGTATAAATGACGAGACACGGCGAGCTTAACACGACAAAAAACATTTTGCTGAAAACGGCAGTCGTTATGATAAAAGAGGACGGCATGGAGGGATTTTCCGCCAGAAAGCTGGCATCAAGGTGTGGTCTTACGCACCAGGTTCCTTATCGTTATTTTAGAAATAAAGAAGACCTTATGGGGAGCGTCATTGCGGAGATCCTTACACAGATGAGTATCTATATTTCGGCTATGGTGAAAAAACGCAAGGACGAAGAGCCTTTCCTGGTACTTTGCGAAGAGTCGATCCGTTTTCTGGTAAGGAATCCTAACTTTGGAATATTGATCTATTCCGATGAGGGTGGGAGAAAAGCAAGCCAGTGTATCGTGGAACATTTCCGGCACCGCCGCTTTGATTTTGAAGAAATAGCGAAAGATTATTTTCGCAGGTGCAAAGTGCCGGAGGAAAAATATGCGGACGTATTTGATGTAATCAATACTATGCTTCCCGGCCTTGCTATGCGCATGATCAATAAAGGAATTGTTGTAGAAGGTGATTTAAAGCCTGTTATTCGTATGATTATAGAAGATATTCTGCACCTTAAAGTGAAAGAACAATAAAATACAAGGGCACTGGTGCGCGTGGAGATGGGGATTTTGCATATATGCAAATCCCCTTTTTGGTTTGGAAAACATCAAACAATCTATATAAAAAGACACTGTATATAATAATTTTAAATTAAAAACCAAACTAATCAGGAAATGATTTTTTAATTAAAAGCGTAAATACGAACTATTTAAACGAAAAAATAAAATTAAATTTATTCAAAAAAAGACATTGCGCATATATAAATCAAATAGTATACTTGAATAAGACAGTATAAATCTATTGATTAGCACAGTTGAAATTATAAATTTTAGTAAAAGGTAAAAAGAGATGAAAATTACTACAATTTATGCTGCGAAAATATTGGGCTATATCACATCGCGCAGGAACGCCCTGACGACTGCGGGGGAAATCGTGGAGAATATTGGTATTTCCTACCAATACTGCCTAAAGATCATGGGAGAAATGAAGAACGCGGGAATATTGGTTTCGGAACAGGGACGCAACGGCGGTTATCAGTTAAAGCCAGGTTCGGAAGACGTGAGCCTTTATGACGTCCTGCGCCTCTTTGAATATCGCTCTTATGAGAACAACGACAAATATGCAGAAGACGATCCGTTCAGCCGCTTTATGAAAAAAATCTATGAAAGGCAGATAGCGGACCTGAAGCGGTTTACCATCCGTGATATTTATGCCGGAGAAAATGCCGAAAAGGCGAGTAGCACCGCAGTTAAAAAGAAAGAACATGTATCAATAACCTAATAAGAAGAGAGGAAAAAGGAAAATGCGTAAATTCTACACGAAAATGATTTCGGTAGCATTGTGCATCACGTTGGGGCTGACACTTGCAGGAGGTATCGCTTTTGCACAGGAAAGCGGAAGCAGCGATTTGGAACCGGCGGAACCGACGACCGAGATTACAGCAGTAGAAGCGTTGCAGGCGCGCATCGCTGTGCTGCCATTGCCGGAAGAGACAACCGGAATGGATGACAGCGCCTTGGATGGACTGAGAGCGGAGGTGGATGCAATCTCCGAGGCGATTGCCGTGCTGGATGAGGGAGCGGAAACGCTGGATACGGCAAAGTTCGATGCGTTAGTGCAAATGTTTGCGCCGGCACCGATGCTTGCTGCGGCGCCGGCGCAGGTGGAGGCAAGCGGATATGAGGAGTGGACTTCCGCCGATTCTTTGCCTACCAGTGGAAAATACAAATTGATGAACCCTGTTACCTTGCCTGGAAAAGTGACGGTCGGCAGTTGGGCAATTTCGCGTCCGGAAACGCCCTCTGACACATTGGTATTGGATTTGAACGGATATACGGTAACGGCGGCAGGCGGCGAAGCGTTTTTTGTACAAACGGCGGGCGGGCTTACGATTGAAGACAGCGCGGGCGGCGGAAAGATCACGAACGCAGGAATTTCCGGAAGTTCGAAAATGCTGATTCAGGTTAACGGAGGAGCCTTTGAACTGAAAGGCGGTACGGTGGAAAATGCCACTTCCAGCGGAGATGCCCTATATGCTAACAGTGGCAGTATAGCCGTTATTTCCGGAGGTAACGTCGTCAACAGTGGCAGCAGTGGAAGCGCATTGTATGTAAATGGCAGCAGTACGGTTGCGCTTGCGGGCGGCACAGTGGAAAATGTTGCGCAGGGCGCCAATGCGGTTTATGTAAACGGGGGATCCTTTTCGATGGAGAGCGGCGCGGTGAAGACCAACACGACTTATTCTTCAAAAGCAGCGATCTATGCCAACAACAGCGCTGCTTCTATTGAGATTTCAGGGGGAAACATAGAATCCGCGACGGTGGGCGTTTATGCGGCATTTACTCCTGTCACGGTAACGGGCGGAACGATTACTGCCGACGCCCAAGCTTTCCAGACGCGCTATGCCACCATACCGGAAGACAGCACGTTGACGGTAAAAAGCGGCGGCGCGGTGTTTTATACGTTCAGCGGCTCGGACAACAAAGTATCCGGCGGAGATTTTGACGCGCCTGCAATCGTAAAGGAATATAGTTCGGAACAGCCGGGAACGGCAACCATATTTGGCGGAACATATACGGTGTCCCCTATGGATTATGTGGACGAGGGAAGCGTTGCAGCCAGTTATACGGAAGCCGGACAAGACGGCGTATTCATAGTCGGGACGAGCGAGCAAATAGCGGATAAGGTAAAGTCGGCGCCTGCGGGTTCCAAAGTTGAAGTGCTGCAGGGGGATGTTGATTTGTTGATTACGGCGGACGGCGTGAGCGTAACAAATTCCGGCAATGGAACAGTAACGGTAAACGATAAAAAGGTTACCGGCGATCCGGTAGTCACGCATACCCATCATGCGGTGAAGGTTGAAGCAAAAGCGGCGACAGCGACGGAAAACGGCAATATTGCATATTGGTATTGTGCGGATTGCGGAAAATATTTCAAAGACGAAGCGTTGACGCAGGAAATCGAGTTTGCCGATACAGTGATTCCGGCGATAGGAAAACCGGTTTATCTGGCGGATGGGGCGACAGGCATTACGCTTTATGCGGAAGCGGGGATGTTGCCGGATGGAACGCAGATGGTAGTGAATGCGGTTGCAGAATCCCATCAGGATTACGCGGCCGCAAAAGATATATTGAAGAATAAAGCGGATAAATTTGTCCTGTACGATATTACCCTGATTGGCGCGGATGGAAATCCCGTTCAGCCAAACGGCGCGGTAACGGTGGGTATTCCGGTTCCCGATGGGTATGACACGGCGGCGCTGGCGGTCCACCGTATTAACGACGATAAAACAACGTCGGAATATGGCGTGAGGACCCAGGACGGGATGGCATATATCGCAACGGAGCATTTCAGCAAATATGCCCTGATTGAAAAGGGCAGCATGAACGAAACAGGCGGGCAGACGGCAGAAACAATCAAAACAGACAGTAGGCCAAAGACGGGCGATACGACGGATATGACGCCGTATATCCTGCTTTTGGCGGCTGCGGCTGCGGCGATAGCAGTAGGGAGCGTCGTGGCGGTGCGGCATAAAAAGCAAGAGAATAAATAACAAAATAAAAACACCGGAGAATTTCTCCGGTGTTTTTTGATTTCTTGGTTTATGCATCGTTTTATCAACCGCATTTAATGTCTGCCGTACTCCAGTGAATCCATAAATCAAAAACAAACCGAAAGGAATTAAAAAAAACTCTCGTAATAAGCTATTGACAGCAGTAAAAAATGTTTTTATAATACGTAGTATGCTACAAATTTTTTATGTAGCATACTACATAAAAAGGTGGATTTATTATGGATACGCATAGTATCGGAGGTATTATAAAAATACTGAGCGAGACCATAGGAAGGGAAGCAAATGCAAATTGCAAAGAATTTAATTTAACGATGCAGCAAATGAAAGTATTGCATTTTATAAAAACACAGGGTGGTAACGGAATATGCAGCCAGAAAGATATCCAGGATTATATGAGGATCTCGCATCCCACGACAGTAAATATCCTTCGGCTGTTAAAGGAAAAAGGTTTCGTGGAAATCTCTGTTGACGAAAAGGATAAACGTATGCGGACGGTCACCCTGACGGGACAAGAAAAAGGCTTTTTCAGAAAATTAAGCGAGAGCAGGAATAACATGGAGAAAAGGCTTGTGCGGGGAATGTCCGAAGAGGAACAAGAAAATCTGCGCCGTTACTTAGAGCAGATGTATTACAACATCACGGAGAGTCAGAAAGAAAGCGAAGGTGAAGTGCATGGACAGGTTATTATTTAAGTCGATACGCGAATATAAGAAGCAATCAATATTAGCTCCTGTTTTTGTCATCCTAGAAGTATTAATGGAAGTATTGATTCCATACCAGATGGCCAATATCATCGATGTGGGGATTCAGGGACAGGATATTAATTATGTCATACAGATAGGAATTGAGCTTGTTGTCATGGCAATGCTTGCGTTGCTGTTCGGCGCGCTGGCCGGTAAATTTGCGGCAGAAGCAGGAGCCGGTTACGCAAGGAATCTGCGACATGATATTTTTTATAAAGTTCAGACATTTTCATTTAAAAATATTGATCATTTTTCAGCGCCAAGCCTTGTGACGCGGATGACGACAGATATTACCAATGTACAGATGGCATATATGTTTTCCATCCGGCTGCTTGCTCGTGCGCCGATTATGATTGTCTTATCCATGGTTATGACATTCAGTATTAATACGGATATTGCAATCCTGTTCCTGATCGCGATTCCGGTGTTGGGTTTCTCTTTGATCTTCATTTCAAAATTAGCCCACAAATATTTTATCAAGGTATTTGATGAATACGACGTGTTGAATAACGACGTCCAGGAAAATGTAAATGCTGCGCGCGTCGTAAAAGCATATGTACGGGAAGATTATGAAAATAAGAAGTTTCGAAAGGTTTCCCAAAAGGTATTTGAATTGTTTACAAAGGCGGAAAAAATTGTTGCCTTGAACAATCCGATTATGATGTTTGTCATGTATGCAGTGATCCTCGTTATCGTGCTGATCGGGGGAGAGGCGATCGCTTTCGGCAATATGGAAGCGGGTGAATTAACCAGCGTACTTGTTTACGCCATGCAAATTTTGATGTCTCTGATGATCGTATCATTCGTATTTGTTATGATTATGATTGCGGAAGCCTCGACAGACCGTATTAAGGAAGTGTTGAAGGAAGTGCCCGAGATGCAGAACAAAACGGGGGCAGTGGAAGAAGTCGCGAATGGAGATATTGACTTTGAGGATGTAAATTTCAGTTATGCAGGTAAGGATGGTAAACTCGCATTGAAGAACGTAAACCTGCATATCAAGTCGGGGCAAATGGTTGGGATTTTCGGAGGAACAGGGAGTTCTAAAACGTCCCTTGTGCAGCTGATTCCAAGGCTTTATGACGTAACGGGCGGAAGCGTCAAAGTCGGCGGCGTCGATGTGCGGGAATATGACCTTGAAGCCCTCCGTGACCAGGTGGCTATGGTATTGCAAAAAAATGTCTTATTTACGGGGACGATCTATGCCAATATCCGCTGGGGAGATGAGACAGCCAGCGATGAAGAAGTACAGAGGGTATGCCGTCTCGCGCAGGCAGACAGCTTTATCCAGGAGTTCCCGCATGGGTATGATACGATGATTGTGGAAGGCGGCAATAATGTGTCCGGTGGCCAAAAACAGAGGCTGTGTATTGCGCGTGCCTTATTGAAAAAACCGAAAATACTTATCTTGGACGACTCCACCAGTGCAGTCGATACCAAAACAGACACCATGATCCGCAAAGCGCTCCGAGAAGAAATTCCGGATACAACGAAAATTATTATTTCACAGAGGATTTCTTCTATTGAAGATGCGGATCAAATCATTATTCTTGACAATGGCGAGATCAACGGAATCGGAACGCCGGAAGAATTATTAAAAACCAACCAGATTTACCGGGAGGTCTATGAATCACAGGTAAAGGGGAGGTCTGAAAATGAATAAGCAGGGAAAAGCAACAAAGCATACACTGAAAACAGCGGGCAGACTTTTAAAATATGTGACCGGTACCTACAAAAAGGAATTTGTGATCGTTATTGTCTGCATTTTATTATGTTCCATTGCCTCGATTGCGGTTTCTTTTTCTATGCGGTATTTATTGGATGATTATATCCTTCCGTTGGTTGGACAGGCCGATCCGGATTTCAGAGGATTATATCAGGCGCTCACAGTGCTGGCTTGTATCTTTATTGTCGGGGTAATAGGTTCGTTCGTTTACAGCAGGTTGATGGTAAAGATCGGCCAAGGAATCTTAAAGCGCGTAAGAGATGAAATGTTTGAACATATGCAGACGCTTCCTATCCGGTATTTTGACCAACATACAAACGGCTCAACCATGAGTTTGTATACCAATGATACTGATACCCTGCGACAAATGATCAATCAATCGATTCCGCAGGTTTTAATGGCTGCCGTTACCATTATCGTTACATTTATTGCGATGCTGGTTTTGAGCCCGCTCCTGACGCTGCTTGCCATTGCTATGATTTTTGTGATGTTTATAGTCGCGCGGAAACTGGGCGGTAACAGTGGAAAATATTTTGTGAAACAGCAGATGGACCTTGCCGAAGTAACGGGATATGTGGAAGAACGAATGAACGGACAGCGCGTGATTAAGGTATTTAACCATGAAGATAAATCCGGAGAAGAATTTGATATTCTGAACGACAAACTATGCTATAGTTCTTCCCGGGCCCATACGTTTGCCAGCATGATGGGACCCGTCATGGGGAATATTGGAAATATTTTATTTGTGCTGACTGCGATTTTGGGAGGCGTACTTTTGTTGGGCGGCATTGGGGGGATCACGATCGGGACGATCGTCGCGTACCTCCAGTTTACAAAAAGCTTTACCCAGCCTTTTATGCAAATTGCACAACAGTTCAATACGATCATCATGGCGCTTGCAGGCGCCGAACGAATCTTTAATATGATGGATGAAGAACCGGAAGTGGACGACGGTTATGTAACGTTGGTCAATGCAAAAAAAGATGCGGACGGGAATATTGTGGAATGTGAAAAACGGACGGGCTTGTGGGCGTGGAAGCATCCCCATCAAGCGGATGGAACCGTTACCTATACGGAACTAAAAGGCGACGTCCGCTTTTACGATATGTCCTTTGGATATGCGCCGGATAAAATGGTGCTGCATGATCTGACACTATATGCAAAACCCGGCCAGAAGCTCGCATTTGTAGGTTCTACAGGCGCTGGAAAAACGACTATTACAAATCTGATCAACCGTTTTTATGATGTGCAGGATGGAAAAATACGGTATGATGATATTAATATCAACAAGATTAAAAAAGCGGATTTACGGCATTCCTTGGGGATTGTGCTGCAAGACACCCATTTATTCACAGGAACCATACGGGATAATATCCGTTATGGAAAGCTGGATGCAACGGATGAAGAAGTGCACGAAGCCGCTAAACTCGCCTATGCCGACCAGTTTATCCAAAGGCTGCCCAATGGATATGATACGATGCTGACAGGAGATGGCGAAGAACTATCACAGGGGCAAAGGCAGCTTCTCGCAATTGCCAGGGCTGCTATTGCCGATCCGCCGGTTTTGATTTTAGATGAAGCAACTTCAAGCATCGACACACGGACAGAGGCGATCGTTCAAAAGGGTATGGACAACCTGATGAAAGGGAGAACGGTATTTGTGATTGCCCATAGGTTGTCTACAATCCGTAACAGCGACGCGATCATTGTATTGGAGCATGGGAGGATTATTGAGCGAGGAACACACGAAGACCTGATCAAGCAGAAAGGAACCTATTACCAGCTTTATACAGGCAAGCTGGAATTGTCATAAGCAAACTTTACTGCTTTTGTATAAAACTTGGAAGATGGGCACAAACTATAAAAATATCCCCGATTTTTAATGAAAATCGGGGATATTTTTTAAGACCTTATTTCATAGCCTGCTCGACCGCCACAGCCACCGCCACGGAAGCGCCGACCATCGGGTTGTTGCCCATGCCGATGAGGCCCATCATCTCTACGTGAGCCGGAACGGAAGAGCTGCCCGCGAACTGCGCGTCGCCGTGCATACGGCCCATTGTATCCGTCATGCCGTAGGAAGCGGGACCCGCAGCCATATTGTCAGGATGCAGCGTTCTGCCCGTGCCGCCGCCCGAAGCAACGGAGAAGTATTTCTTGCCATTTTCGATCGCCCATTTCTTGTAGGTACCCGCAACCGGATGCTGGAAACGAGTCGGATTGGTGGAGTTGCCTGTGATGGAAACGTCCACGCCCTCGTGGCGCATGACCGCAACGCCCTCGTTTACGTCGTCGCAGCCATAGCAGCGCACCTTGGAGCGGTCGCCGTCCGAATATTTTGTTTCGGAAACGATATTCAGCTTGCCTGTCGCATAATCATAATCTGTTTCAACATACGTAAAACCGTTGATACGGGAGATGATTTGCGCGGCGTCTTTGCCAAGGCCGTTTAAGATGACTTGCAAGCTTTCCTTGCGGACCTTGTTCGCCGTCTTTGCAATACCAATCGCGCCTTCCGCAGCCGCGAAAGATTCGTGGCCGGCGAGGAAGCAGAAGCATTTTGTCTGCTCTTCCAAAAGCATGGCCGCGAGGTTGCCGTGGCCCAGGCCGACGAGACGCTGCTCCGCGACGGAGCCGGGAATGCAGAACGCCTGCAGGCCAATGCCGATTGCGCAAGCCGCTTCAGAAGCCTTTGCGCATCCTTTTTTGAGCGCGATCGCCGCGCCCAGCGTATATGCCCAAACCGCGTTTTCAAAAGCGATGGGCTGAATACCGCGAACGATACCGTCCACGTCAAGGCCTTTATCGATCGTGTACTGTTTTACTTCATCAAGAGAAGAAAACCCGTATTCTTTCATGCATTTTTCGATCTGGGCAATTCTTCTTTCATAACCTTCAAATGTAGCCATAGTAATCGCCCTCCTTATTCTTTGCGCGGGTCGATGTATTTGACCGCGTCTTCATATCTGCCGTAAGTACCGATGTTCTTCTCGTAAGCAACCTTGGGTTCCACGCCGTTGCGAATATCTTCCATCATCTTGCCCATGCGTACGAACTTATAGCCGATGACCTCGTCGTTTTTGTCGAGTGCCATTTCGAGGATATACCCTTCGGCGAGCTCTAAGTAACGAACGCCTTTGGCGTTGGTGGAGAAGATCGTGCCGACCTGCGAACGGAGACCCTTGCCGAGGTCCTCAAGACCCGCGCCAATCGGCAGCCCGCCTTCGGAGAACGCCGTCTGCGTACGGCCATAAGCGATCTGCAGGAACAGTTCGCGCATTGCCGTGTTGATCGCGTCGCACACGAGGTCGGTATTGAGCGCCTCTAAAAGCGTCTTGCCGACGATCGCTTCGCCTGCCATAGCGGCGGAGTGCGTCATGCCCGAACAGCCGCTTGTTTCGATCAGCGCTTCTTCGATGATGCCGTCTTTTACGTTGAGCGTGAGCTTACACATACCTTGCTGCGGAGCGCACCAGCCTACACCGTGTGTAAGACCGGAGATGTCTGTGATCTGTTTGGATTTTACCCATTTGCCTTCTTCGGGTATCGGAGCAGGGCCGTGATGCGGTCCCTTTTTCACGCATACCATTTCTTCTACTTCTTTTGAGTATTGCATGGGATTTTCGACCTCCTTAAAAATTGATTACCTTAATAATGAAATACTAAGTCATACAAAGGTTATTATAGCATATTTCAAGAGAGGTAGTCATCATATTTTTACGAATTTCAGACGGACGGATTAAGGATGCGCACATCAAGCCCGTTCTCACGCGCGAGAGATACCGTATAGGACGTGCCGCCGCGCAATCGCGGGTCAAGCAGAGCGATCATATGGGACGAATGGGCGACCATCCATTCATTGCGCCTTAAATAACAGCCGTCCGTATAGCCGCGCTGCAAAAGAATGCTGCGGTCGGCCTGTTTGAGTATCGCCTTATAGCGTTGTTGCGCGGTGGCCGGTAAAGCAGCAGGTCGTTTGTTTGTTCATATTTATCACCAATTGAATCATAACATGAGTCAATTATATCCTGCCTACACATTAAAATCAGGTAAATGACTTATGGTGTGAATCATTTGAGGTGTGATAATGTATAAGACGAAGAATAGCGATGGAACGAATAATATTTCAGGGAAAAAGATAGCGGCCCTAAGAAAAGGAATGAGCCCTAAAGTATCACAGCGCCAGCTTGCGGAAATGCTCCAATTGCATGGAATGGATGCGGATAAAAACACGGTTCGCCGTATCGAAAACGGAGAACGGTTTGTCACGGATATTGAATTGAAAATTATTGCGGCGACTTTAAAAGTGACAGTGAATGATTTGCTGGGCTGAAAAATGGTGATGGCAGTGCAAAAGAACTATCGTATCCGTATTCGGGAATTGCGCGAAGATCATGATTTAACACAAACTAAGATAGCCGAAATCTTAAAAACCACACAACAAGTTTATTCGAGGTATGAGACGGGTGAGAATGAAATGCCGATCATGCACCTTGTGACGCTCGCGAAATTTTACCGCGTGTCGGCAGATTACATTTTGGGCTTGAGCAACAGGAAATAGGATAAAGAAAGTGGTCAAGTGTTTGCGCTGCACTTCAAACACCCAACTGCGCTTCGCGCCGTTAAACTCGTTCGCGCAAATACTTGCCACCCTGAATCAGCGGATTAAAACATCTCCCAAAAGGGTATTTATAAAGCGGAAACATCAGGAAAACAAAGGAGTTTTGTGCATGATGTGGTTATGGATCGTGATCGCGGCGGTGATCGTTGCCTTTTTTATCGTTGTACTGGTGGCGGCGAACAAAATTTTTGACGTTGCGGTAAACGCAAAAAAGACAAAAGAAAAAGTGCTGAAAACCAATGCGAACAAGCAGGAAGCGGCCGACGAAAAGGACGAAAAGGCGCTGGCGCAGCAGTGGCTCGCCGCACAGGAATTTGTGATGCATGGGCAGATGTCTTTCGACGGGTTAAAGCTTATGGCAAGGGAGCTTGCGGCTGAAAAGCCGTCGCATGTGTGGATCGTTTGTATCCACGGTTTTTCGGGAAACGGGCTTAAGCTCGGAGTCGCGGCCAGGCACTGGCATGAAAAAGGATATAACGTGCTGCTGCCGGACCTGCGGGGAAGCGGCCTTTCGGAAGGCGATTATTACGGCATGGGATGGCTGGACCGGCACGACATAATCCAATGGATGAACGAGACGATCCTGCGCATAGACCCGCAGGCGCAAATCATACTGCACGGCGTTTCGATGGGCGCGGCGACAGTGATGATGACCACAGGGGAAAAATTGCCGGAGAATGTATGCGCGGCAATCGAGGACTGCGGATATACGTCCGTATGGGAAGAATTCACGATCCAGCTAAAAAAAGTGTTCGGCCTGCCGCAATTCCCCATCATGCATATTGCCAACGGTATGGCAAAACGCAGGGCGGGCTATTCTTTCAAAGAAGCGTCGTCGGTGGCACAGGTGAAGAAATCGAGGACGCCTACGCTGTTTATCCACGGGGACGCGGATACGTTCGTTCCATTCTTTATGCTGGACGAAGTATATGGCGCGGCGGCCTGTGAAAAGGAAAGGCTTGTGGTGCCTGGCGCGCAGCACGGCGAAGCCGCGCTGGCGGATCCGGCGGGCTATTGGGGAACGGCGGAAAAGTTTATCGGGCGTTATCTGAAATAAGCGTCGGCAGAATTTTGGATACCCGCATGGACGCATAAGAAAATACGGCCTGAAAGGGCAAATGAAATTGGATATTACGCACAAGCGGAGCAAGTCATGCTCCGCTTTTTTGCATTTCAAGAGAAACTTCAAGAGAAAATATGGCGAAAACTGCAATTTTCGGATTTTGAAGTTGCAAAAACTGTGAACCACTTTTCATTTTGTCTTGTATTTAGGCGGGGAAATCGCTATAATACCATATGTATACTTATTTTTACGAGAGGACGAAGAACCAATGTATCGATTTGCAAAACGCTTTGACGGTGTGGGCGGCAGCGAAATCCGTAAAATCTTTGGATTGCTGGCCGTTCCCGACATGATCTCGTTCGCCGGCGGGAACCCGTCGCCGGAGCTTTTTCCGGAGGAAACGCTCGCGGAGATCAGTGAAGAAATTATTGCGGAAAACGGAAAGAGCGTGCTGCAATACGGCGGAACTCTGGGCGTTCCGGCGTTTATCGATCTTTTAAAATACCGCAACGAAGATATGATGAAAGAAACGGACGAAATCGTGATTCTTTCGGGATCTTCGCAGGGGATTGATTTTTTCGCGCATACGATGATCGAGCAAGGCGACGTGGTGCTGGCGGAGTCGCCGTCCTTTTTGGGCGCGCTGCAGACGTTCCGTCTGGCGGACGCGGACGTAAAAACCGTTTCTATGGAAGCAGACGGGCTTTGCGTTGCGGAGCTTGAAGAAAAGATCAAACAATACAACCCGAAATTCCTGTACACGATCCCCACGTTCCAAAATCCTTCGGGTATCACGATGAGCGGGCAAAAACGGCAGAAAGTATATGAAATATGCGAAAAGTACGGCGTGCTCATTTTAGAGGACGATCCGTACGCAGAGCTTCGCTATAGCGGGCAGCCGCTTGAAAGTATCAAATCCTACGACCAAAGCGGCATCGTTTGCAAGCTGGCAAGCTTTTCCAAGACGATCTCGCCGGGACTGCGCGTGGGATATGCGATCGCGCATAAGGATATTATCGCAAAGTTCAACCTCTTAAAGCAGGGGGCGGACGTACATACATCCAACCTGACGCAAACGATGGTGATGGAATTTATAAAACGCGGGTATTACGACAGCCATGTTAAAATGCTGTGCGCCGAATATAAGAAGCAGCGCGACGCAATGCTGGACGCTATCGGCAAATATTTCCCCCCAAGCGCGGTGTGCACACATCCGGACGGCGGGCTGTTCGTCTGGGTAACGTTGCCGGAAAAGGTCAATGCGCGCGAGGTGTTTGACGCCTGCGTGGGGCAGAAAGTTGCCTTTGTGGTAGGACCGCCGTTTTTTGCAGAGGGCGGACACGAAAACACGCTGCGCATGAATTTTTCTATGCCTGCCATACCGGATATTGAAAAGGGTGTGGAGAAGATGGGAAAGATCATCACGGAGTTTGTGTAACCTGATTAAATTGTTGATCATTATTGAGAAGAGGAACGAGTTCAACTGCAGATTTTAGGAGTTTAGATAAATGGCAAACGTTTTTGATACATTACAGGAAAGAGGTTTTTTAAAGCAGACGACCCACGAAGGGCTCAAGGAGATGCTCGGCAGGGATAAGGTCAAATTTTACGTGGGCTTTGACGCGACGGCGGACAGCCTGCACGTGGGGCATTTTGTACAATTGATGGCGATGGCGCATATGCAGCGCGCGGGGCATGTACCGATCGTGCTCATCGGCGGCGGCACGACGATGATCGGCGACCCGAGCGGCAAGTCAGACATGCGCAAGATGATGACGCGAGAGATGATCGCGCACAACGCGGACCGTTTCCGCGAACAGATCGGCAAGTTCCTCGATTTTTCGGATGGCAGGGCGCTGATGGTGGACAATGCCGACTGGCTTTTAGACCTCAATTACGTGGAATTCCTGCGAGAGATCGGCACGTGCTTTTCCGTGAACAGGATGTTGGGCGCGGAATGTTATAAGCAGAGGCTGGAAAAGGGACTGACGTTTTTTGAATTCAACTATATGCTGATGCAGGCATACGATTTTTTGGAGTTGAACCGCAAATACGGCTGCACGCTGGAAATGGGCGGGGACGACCAGTGGTCCAATATCCTCGCGGGCGCGGACCTCATCCGCCGCAAGGAGCAAAAAGAGGCGTATGGGCTTACCATTACGCTGCTTTTAAAGAGCGACGGCAAGAAGATGGGCAAAACGGAATCGGGCGCGGTGTGGCTCGATCCGGAAAAAACGCCGCCCTACGATTTTTACCAGTATTGGCGCAATGTGGCGGACGCGGACGTTAAGACATGTCTTTCGCTGCTGACGTTTTTGCCGATGGACGAGGTGCAAAGGCTTTCTGCGCTAAAGGATCATGAGATCAATGATGCAAAAAAGATACTTGCATTTGAGATAACAAAGCAGGTGCATGGACAGGCAGCGGCTGTAGAAGCGCAGACCGCGGCGGAAGCGCTTTTTGGAGGCGGCGGCGCGGGCGGCAGCATTCCCACGACACAGATAAGCGCGGCGGAACTTGCAGAGTGCCCGCAGCTTCTCGACATTATGATGAAAGCGGGGCTCACAAAATCGCGCGGCGAAGGACGCAGGCTCATTACGCAGGGCGGCGTGCTTTTGAACGGCGAAAAAGTCACGGATGAATTTGCGTCTTTGAGCGAAGCTGATTTGGCGGACGGCGGCGCGATGATCAAAAAGGGAAAGAAGGTCTTCCATAAAATTGTCCTTAAATGATATGGAGCTGAAAGAATATACCTGCCTTGCAAAGCGCTCGGAAAGCGAAACGGTCATCAAGAAATCGCGGTTTATCTGCGCCCTGATTCCGGTGGAATCAGAGCGGCAGGCGGCAGAGGAGCTTTTGAAAGTCAGGAAGAAGCACTACAACGCCACGCATAATTGTTCCGCGATGATTTTAAAAGCGGATGCGTCGTTTGAAAAAAGTTCGGACGACGGCGAGCCGCAGGGTACTGCGGGACTGCCGATGCTCGAGGTGTTAAGGCACAGTGGACTGACGAATATTCTGGCGGTAGTGACGCGGTATTTCGGCGGGACGCTGCTGGGCGCGGGAGGACTTGCGCGGGCGTACGGCGCCAGTGTGACGCGCTCGCTTAGCGAAGCGAAAAAAGTGAGGATGATTCCGGCGATAGAGCTTGGGTTTACGGTTGAATATGCGGATTATTCCAAACTGCAAAGTATTGCCGGCGAATACGGCGCGCAGGTCACGGCAGAATTTACGGACAAGGTAGACGCGCGTATGGTAGTGCGGCAGGCGGTATTTGCCCAGGCTGAGAAAAAGATACGGGAGGCCTTTTTTGGTGCGGATGTGATGCGGGTTTTAGGGGAACGCTACATCACGAAAACAGTCGGTTTTTAAAATAATATATATAGTGAAGAGGATGATGAAGATGGAGATCAAATTTTTGGAGACAAATGAGCTAAAGAAAAAACCGGAGGACGAGAGCAATCTTGGTTTCGGAACGATTTTTTCAGACTATATGTTCATTATGCGCTATACCGAGGGAAAAGGATGGCACGACGCGCAAATCAAGAAATATGAGGATTTTAAGATTTCGCCGGCGGCGACCGTGTTCCACTACAGTCAGGAGGTTTTCGAGGGGCTGAAAGCTTACAGGCAGGTAAACGGGAATATCGCGCTGTTCCGCGCCAAAGATAATTTCAAGAGGATGAATAATTCCGCAAAACGTCTGGCGATGCCGCTTTTTGACGAAGAGTTCGCGCATCAGGCGCTCCGCGAGCTGGTGAAGATCGAGCAGGACTGGATTCCGCTTAAGAAAGGAACGTCGCTTTACATCCGTCCGAATTATATCGGGATGGACCCGTTTATCGGCGTGCGCGCGGCAAAGGAATACGCGTTTTATATCATGATGGGACCGGTGGGCGCTTATTATGCAAACGGTATGCAGCCTGTAAAGATTCTGATTGAAAAGGAATATACGCGTTCTGCCAAAGGCGGTATGGGCTTCGCTAAAACGGGTGGAAACTATGCGGCGAGCCTGATCGCCGGTGTTGAGGCGCACGAACAGGGATGTGACCAGGTGCTCTGGCTGGATGCGGAGGAACGTAAATATGTAGAGGAAGTCGGCTCGATGAACATTATGTTTATCATCGACGGCAAACTGGTAACGCCTGAGCTTGACGGGTGTATCCTCCCGGGCATCACGCGCGACAGCGTGATGACAATCGCGCGCGATATGGGCCTTACTGTCGAGGAACGCAAGGTTTCCGTCGAGGAAATCATTGAAACGGCGAAATCCGGAGCAATGAGCGAGGCGTTCGGTACGGGTACGGCGGCAGTGGTGAGTCCGGTCGGCGAATTTATGTACGGCGACGAGACATTCCAGGTTGCCGGCGGCGGAATGGGCAAGCTTGCAATGGAATTTTATGATATACTGACAGGGATACAATACGGCGAAATCAAGGATAAATTCGGCTGGACTGAAACGATATAAGGCGTCCGGCCTTTCAGCGGAGGTAAGCTATCTTGAAGAAATTAGTATCAGTTATACTGGCGATCGCGATCATACTGACACTATGTATGACGCTTGGCGGCGTTGCGTCTGCCGCAGGCGTAAGCATCAAGGCGACGGTCAGTCCGGCTTCGCTTGCGAGCGCGGGCACTGTAAAGCTGAGCGTTGACGTCAGCAATACGTCCGGCGTGACGATCTCGAATGTGCAGCTGCATTATCCGGCAAGCGGCGATACCGTTTCGCTCGATAATATGGCGTCCGGCGATACGCAGTCGTACACCAATCCGGAATGGTCGGTCAGCGACGATATGATCGGCAATGAGATGGTGTTCGAGTTGACGTTCACGACGGAGGACGGCTCGGAGAAATCGGTAAGCACGCAGCCCTTTACGATTACGCGCAAGGAAAGCGTGGTCGACGTGTCCGGCAACGCCAGTGCTAGTACGGATACCATTAAGGCGGGCGACAAGGTTAAGTTTACCTTTGTACTGCAAAATAACGGCAATGTAAAAATAACGGATTGCGCCCTGAAAGCGCCGCCGATCAAAAACGGCGCGCAGATTGGCGATACCTTTTCACTTTCTGCGGGGCAAAAGCGTACGCTCGAATGGAGCGTGGTGCTGAATGAGAGCACGGACGTCAAGCCCTCGTTTACCTATAAGGTGAACGGCGAAACAAAAACGCTCAAGCTGGATACGATCAGCGTTAAGGCGGACGGCGAAGAGAAAAAAGCCGCAATGACGGTAAGCGCAACAAGCGACAACACCACGGTCAAAAGCGGCGAAAAGGTGAAGTTCGTCATCGACGTGAAGAACAACGGTTCTTCCGACCTGAAAAATTTAAAAGTTGTGGACCAGAACGGCAACAGCGTGACCATGGATTCCAAAACGCTGGCGGCGGACGGAGAGTCGGCGGAAGGAACCCTGGAAGCGACAATCACCAAGGATGGAAGCTATACCTTTACCGCTACCGCGACGGACAGCGACGGCAACGAAGTCAGGGCGACCTCGCAGGCGGTGCAGGTCAAGGTGGACGCGGAAGCAAGCCCTACGGCCAGTGTGGACATAAACAACGTCATCCGGCTGGAAGCGGAGATCAGCGCGGTGGAGCTGGCAAAGGCGGGACCGGTGGAAATTGGCTTTACGATCAAGAATCTTTCGGGAGAAGAATTAACGAACGTGATCATCTCGGAAGCGACGCTTGGCGAGATCGCGAATATTCCTGCTATGACGGAAGCAGAGCAGAGCGTACCATATACCTTGCAGGCGCAAGAAACGGCAAGCTATACGTTTAAGCTCCGGGCAACCCTGCCGGACGGGACGACGGTGGAGACTTCGCTGCCATCCCAGACAATCACGGTGAAGCAGGGAACGGCTGGCGGTATGATGAACCTGCTGGTATTGATGATTATTATCATATGCGCGATCATCGGCGTGGCGATCGCCCTTGGGGTGATGGTGCATAAGAACAAAAAAGCAGGCGGCAAGAAAGGAAAACAGCGCAAGGAACAGGAACGCGGATATGAGGAACGCCCGCAGCAGAGGCAGGCACAGCAACGGCAGCCGCAGCAAAAACGGCAGAGCATGCCGCATGAGTCCATCGAACCGCGCCCGCAGCAAAAGCGGCAACCGCGCGGCAGCGGGCAGAGACCGCCGCAGCAAAGGCAGCAACGCCCGCGTGGCAAAAACGGCGGCAGCGGCTATGGCGACAGGAATAAATTCTGATCAGAAAACAAAAAACCGGCATTTATGCCGGTTTTATTTTGTTCCTTATAAACTCTTTTTTCACTCGGTTTACTTATCGATAATTTGCATCTCGAATTTATCGTACGGGAATTTATCGATAAAATCGTCCTGCTTAAACATAACCTTGCGGAAGAGGCCAAGCTGTTTGGTATGGGCCGTATGCCACATGGGAACTTCGATGTCGAATTCCTTGGAAAAATGCTCGAGGCCGTCGAGAAGCGCGTCGGACATATCGTCCTTTTCGCTGGTGTATGTATCCGCTTTCAGCACTTTTCCGTCCGTTAAAAGTTTTCCCCAGAGTGTGAGCATGCCGTAACCATCCTTTTTGTTTATTGATAACAGATTATGCGGGAGAAAAAACATTTTTCCCATCCGTTCCCCCCTTATTATAAAGGTATATGCGTCAAAAAGGAACCACTGCCACTTGAAAAAAGTTCGTTTTGCGTATAAAATAAACAACATATTATTTGTCATGAAAAACGGAGGTAAGGGCAAAGATGGGAAAGCCGCTGGGTTATAAAATATTGGAAGAACACCTCGTATCGGGAGAAATGATCCCGGGAAGCGAAATATCGATTCGCATCGATTATACATTGACGCAGGATTCTACAGGAACGATGGCGTATCTGCAGTTTGAGGCGATGGGCATCGACCGCGTCAAAACGAAAAAATCGGTCGCGTATATCGACCACAATACGCTGCAAAGCGGATTTGAGAACGCAGACGACCATAACTATATTATGAGTGTGGCAAAAAAGCACGGGATTTATGCTTCGCGCCCCGGAAACGGAATCTGCCACCAGGTCAACCTTGAACGTTTCGGCGTGCCCGGAGCGACGCTCTTAGGCTCCGACAGCCATACGCCCACGGGCGGCGGGATCGGGATGATCGCGATCGGCGCGGGCGGGCTGGACGTTGCCGTTGCCATGGGCGGCGGCGCGTATTACTTAAACTGTCCTAAATTCGTGAATGTGGAACTGCGCGGAGAGCTGAAAGCGGGCGTTTCCGCCAAGGACGTCATTTTGGAAGTGCTGCGCGTGCTAAGCGTCAAGGGCGGCGTGGGCAAGATCATCGAATACACGGGCGAGGGCGTAAAGACGCTTTCCGTACCCGAGCGCGCGACCATTACCAACATGGGCGCGGAATTAGGCGCGACGACGTCCATTTTTCCCAGCGACGAGGTGACGCGCGAATTTTTGAAGGCGCAGGACAGGGAAGCTGACTTTAAGCCGCTTGCCGCGGACGCCGATGCGGAATATGACGAGCATATTGTGATTGATTTAAGCTCCTTAAAGCCGATGGCGGCGATGCCGCACAGCCCTGACAACGTAAAGACGATCGAAGAAATTGGAAAAATAAAAGTCGACCAGGTATGTATCGGAAGCTGTACGAACGCTTCGTACCGCGACCTTATGCGCGTGGCGGCTATTCTCAAGGGGAAAACGGTTTCTCCGCATACCAGCCTGACGATTTCGCCCGGCTCCAAGCAGGTGATGAATATGCTGGCGAAGAACGGCGCGCTTTCGGATATGATCGACGCGGGCGCGCGTATTCTCGAGTGCGCATGCGGCCCGTGCATTGGCATGGGGCAATCCCCCGCGACAGACGCGGTTTCCGTACGTACGTTCAACCGCAACTTTTTTGGACGTAGCGGAACGAAGAGCGCCAGCGTTTATCTCGTCAGTCCGGAAACAGCTGCCGTAACGGCGATAAACGGATACCTTTCGGACGCGCGCGAACTCGCGGACCTTTCCATACTCGACGTTGAAATGCCGGAAAAATTCGAAGTGAACGACAATATGATCGTACCACCGGCTGAGTGCGCGTGCGAAGTGGAAGTAATCAGAGGGCCGAACATCAAGCCGTTCCCCATCAACTCGGCAATGCCTGATGAAATCAAGGCAGAGGTTATGCTCAAGATGGAAGACAACATCACGACGGACCATATCATGCCATCCAACGCCAAGCTGCTGCCATACCGTTCCAACATCCCTTATCTTTCGGACTTCTGCCTGGCGCCGGTGGACGAGACGTTTCCCGCGCGCGCGAAAGCGGCCGGAAAATCTATTCTGGTGGCGGGCCAAAACTATGGGCAGGGTTCCTCGAGGGAGCATGCGGCGCTCGCTCCCCTGTATCTCGGCGTAAAAGCGGTTATTGCCAAGAGTTTTGCCCGTATCCATATGGCAAACCTGATGAACAGCGGAATACTGCCGCTTGTCTTTGTCAATGAGGCGGATTATGACGGTATTGACCAGGGGGATGTATTAAAGATCGTCGACGTGCGCGCCAATGTGGACGGCAAAGATGTGTTTTGCGTGGAAAATGAGACCAAAGGGAAGAACTTTGAAGTGCGGCTGGAAGCTTCGGAACGCCTGCGCAAAATACTCCTTGAGGGTGGACTTTTGAATTATACAAAGAAAAACGCGCAGTGAGAAATTGCGGGCATAAAAGCGGGGAAGCGTGCAAAGCGCTCCCTGCTTTTATTGACATTTACAGCAGATTAGAATATCATTATACTGTCTAATTTTTGCTTGCTGGATCGCAGCTGGGGATAGACATCTAAGTATTGGAGGAAGTATGGGTATACGTATCCTGGGTACAGGAAGTTATCTGCCGGAAAAGGTAGTGACAAACGAAGACTTTGAAAAGATAATAGATACGTCGGACGAATGGATTACCAAACGCACGGGTATCAAGCGCCGCCATTACGTCGAAAACGGCATGTGGAATAAAGATATGTGCGTGATCGCGGCGGGCATCGCAATGAAAGAGGCGGGCATTACAAAGGACGACCTGGGCGGTATCGTCGTTGCATCCGTTACCAACGAGATGGGCGTTCCGTCCGTTGCAAGCCAGATCCAAAGGGAACTTGAGATTCCGCAGGCCATCTGCTTTGACGTGAATTCCGCGTGTACAGGTTTCATGTTTGCGTTAAAGGCGGTGGAGGGACTGCTGCGGCCGGGCGGCAAACCGTTCCTTGTATGCGGGTCGGAAACGCTGTCCCGTTTTATGAATATGGACGACCGCGCGAGTTGCATCCTTTTTGGGGACGGCGCAGGCGCGGTGATCGTGGAATATGGCGACAACATGGAGTACTTCGAGGTCTATTCCAAGCCGGACGTCGACGGGACGATCGTGATCAACGGCATGAATACGCTTGTTGACGGCGTGGTGCAACCCTCGTATGCGACGCTCAAGGGGAAAGAAGTATATGTGTTTGCAACGCGCGAGGCGGAGCGGGTTATCCGCGTAGCGCTCGAGGCAACCGGCAAGGCGCCGGAGGATATTGATTGGTTTTTAATGCACCAGTCGAATTACCGTATCACAAAGACGATTGCGCAGAGGCTCGGAATGCCGATGGATAAATTTTATTCCAACATCGACGATACGTCTAATACGTCCGCGGCAAGTATTCCGATCGCGCTCGACCAGATGAATAAAAAAGGAATGCTCAAAAAAGGGGATAAACTCGTGATCGCGGGCTTTGGAGGCGGACTTTCTTCCGGCTGTGCCGTATATGAATGGTAAAAACGCGAAAAGCGTATAATAAATTAATTTTCTTGGAGGAAAATGAACATGATTTATGAAAAGATTGCAGAAATTATTAGTGACAAAATGGATATTGACGTAGATGAGATCACAATGGACTCCAGCTTTGAGAGCCTGAAGATCGATTCGCTGGATATGGTTGAGATCGTTATGGATATTGAAGAAGAATTCGACGTTTCCGTTGAGGATGCGGAGAATTTGAAGAGCGTGGCCGATCTTGTGAAGTTCATTGAGGACAACAAATAAGAAGCGCCATATATCCATATATAGTATAGAAACTTTTAGGCGGCGGACGTTCTTCTTTGGGTGAGCGTCCGCATATCCTTATTGTTAGGAATGGAGAAGCCCCCGTCAAAAGTCCACCTGAAATACATATGGACTTTGCGGGCAAGAGGAGGAAAGTTTTTGGGTAAGCTTGCAGTGCTTTTCGCGGGACAGGGCGCGCAGAAAACGGGCATGGGCAAAAGCCTTTACGACAATGTAGCGGCGTCGCGCGAGATATTTTTAAGGGCGGAAGCTGTGTCGCCGGGGATTATGGAATTATGTTTTTCGGGCGCGCAGGAAGAATTGAACCAGACAATCAATACGCAGCCCACTGTTTTTACGGTGGACGCGGCGGCCTATGCCGCGCTGCGTGAAGCGGGGATCAGACCAGACGCGGGCGCGGGGTTTTCGCTGGGAGAATATGCGGCGCTTTTCGGCGCGGGCGCGCTTTCCTTTGAGGATGCGCTTTTATTGGTGATCAAGCGGGCACGGTGGATGCAGGAGTCGGGAGATCAAAAAGCGGGCGCGATGTGCGCGGTGCTGGGGCAGGACGCCGAAGCCGTAGAGGCTTTGGCGGCAAAATTTGCGGCCGGCGGCGTACTGCTTCCCGTCAACTATAACTGTCCGGGACAGATTGTCGTGGCGGGGGACGAGGCCCGCATCGACGAAATGATCGCCTATGGAAAAGAAAATAAGATAAAGTGCAGAAAGCTTCCGGTTTCGGGCGCTTTTCATACTTCCCATATGGAGGAAGCCGCACGTAAGATTTCAGATACAATCGAGGAGATACAATTTTCAGAACCGGCGTTTACGCTTTACGCGAACCGTACGGGTAAGCCTTATGAAAAAGAGAATATGAAGCAGATTATGGCGGAGCAGACGTCTCATCCCGTTTTGTTCGAGCAGATTATCCGCGCTATGGGTGCGGATGGATATGATACGTTCGTGGAAGTGGGACCGGGTAAGACGCTCTCCGGTTTTGCCGCGCGGATCAACGATCAGGCGCAGACCTTTCATATAAGCGATTTCGAATCGTTTACGCAGACGGTAGAGGCGCTGAAATCAATGGGATACGGAGGGTAAAAAAATGACAAAAACAGCAGTTGTGACGGGCGCGTCGCGCGGGATCGGAAGGGCGGTCGCGCTGCGCCTTGCAAAAGACGGCAATAATGTGGTTGTGAATTATTTGTTTGACGAGGAAGATTATGCGGGCATCGTAAAAGAAATCGAAGCCTTGGGTATGCGCGCCATTGCCATCAAAGCGGACGTGAGTAAATTTGACGAAGTCAGGGAAATGATGGAAAAGGCCAAGGAAGAATTCGGCACCATCGATATTCTTGTGAACAACGCGGGCATTACACGCGACGGATTGCTTGCGCGGATGAAAGAAGAGGATTTCGACGCGGTGATAAATGTCAATCTCAAAAGCGTGTTCAATTGTTGCCGCCACGCGGTTTCCTATATGATGAAGCAAAGAAGTGGACGCATTATCAACATGGCTTCCGTGGTCGGGCTTTCGGGACAGGGCGGACAGACAAACTATGCGGCTTCCAAAGCGGGAGTCATTGGCTTTACAAAGGCTCTTGCCAAGGAGATCGGCTCCAGAAATATCACGGTAAACGCGGTGGCGCCGGGCTTTGTGGAAACGCCGATGACGGACGCAATGCCGGAAAAGGCGCGGGAGGAGATTTTAAGCAGTATCCCGCTTAAACGCGGCGCTACGGCAGAGGATATTGCGGACGCGGTATCGTTCCTTGCGGGCGACCAGGCCGGCTATATCACAGGGCACGTCCTTTCCATCAACGGCGGCATGTACGCATAAAAGACAAGCATACTATAAAGCAGGAGAGAAACAATCTATGGCAAGACGGGTAGTTGTAACAGGGATGGGTATTCTTTCACCCAACGGAAATACAGTAAAGCAGGCATGGGAGAACACCAAAAACGGTGTAAACGGCATCGGGCCGCTTACCAAGGCAGGCGCGGAGGGCCTTCCTGTGCATTTTGCAGGACAACTGAAAGATCTTGACGTACTCGATTTTCTGGATAAAAAGGACGCTCGGCGTATGGACGAATACGCGCAATACGGCGTGATTGCGGGCGACCAGGCAATGGCGGACGCGGGATTTACGGCAGGCAACAACCCGTACGATCCATACCGGTTCGGCGTGCTCGTCGGAAGCGGTATCGGCGGTCTGGATACCATGGAAAAAGAAATTACCAAGCTCAATGCAAGGGGCTTTAAAAAGGTGAACCCGCTGCTGATTCCCATGATGATCAGCAACATGGCGTCCGGACATCTGGCGATCCGGCACCAACTGAAAGGTTACAACACGACGGTTACGACGGCGTGCGCATCCGGCTCGCATTCCTTGGGCGACGCGTTCCGTATGATCAAGGACGGATACATGGACGCGATGCTTGCGGGCGGCGCGGAATCCCCCATTAAAATGCTGGCAATATCCGGATTTCTGGGCTTGCATGCGGTGACGACGACCGACCGGCTTGAGCGGGCCTCCATACCGTTCGACTTAGAGCGCAGCGGCTTTGTGATCGCAGAGGGCGCGGGCGTGCTGGTGCTCGAGGAATATGAAATGGCAAGGAAACGCGGCGCGAAAATTTACGCGGAGATCGCCGGATATGGCGCGACATGCGACGCTTACCATATGACGGCGCCCGATCCGCAGGGCGAGCCGCTGGCAAAGGCGATGCAGGTGGCGATGGAAGAAGCGCATGTAAAGCCCTCAGAGGTCGACTATATCAACGCGCACGGTACCTCGACGGAGCTGAACGAGAAAACGGAAACGCTGGCGATCAAAAAAGCGTTCGGCGAAGACGCCTATAAAGTGGCGATTTCGTCCACCAAATCCATGACGGGCCATTCGCTTGGCGCGGCGGGCGGTATCGAGGCGATTTATTCTATCATGGCGATCCGCGACGGATTTATTCCGCCGACGATCAATTACAAGGTGAAAGATCCGGAATGCGACCTTGATTGCACGCCCAATACGGGCCGCAAGACGACAGTGAATGTGGCAATATCCGATAACCTTGGATTTGGCGGACATAACGCGGCGCTTCTCTTTAAAAAAGTTGATTAATCTTGTATAGATAGGAGATAAAACAGTGGATTTAAAATCGATACTGGAGCTTTTGAAAGCCGCGGATAAATCCGGCTTTGACACACTGGAATTAAATGACAAGGATTTCAGCCTGAAATTGGAACGGAATACGAACGTTTTGCCTCAGCAGGTGGTTGTTACGGCGGGCGCGGCGCCCTCTGCCCCGATGGCGGCGGTACCCTCGGTCACGCCTGCGGCGGCTCCGGCGGCTTCCGCTATTCCAGAGGCTGCGGTCGCCGCGAGCGAAGCTCCGGCCGTTGCGGAAGACAGGGGCAAGGAGATTATCTCGCCGCTCGTGGGTATTTATCATAAGCTTGCGGACGGAAAAGCGGTCAAAATCGGCGACAAGCTTAAAAAAGGCGACGTCGTATGCATGGTCGAGGCTATGAAGCTGATGAACGAGATCACCATGCCCGAGGCGGGCGAGATCGCGTGGGTGGCCTGCGAGGAAGGCGACAGCGTGGAATATGGCCAGCTGCTCTTTAACTACAAGTAAGGAGAACGGATGATGACGATCGATCAGGAAGGTATCAAAAAAATTATTCCGCACCGCGACCCGTTTTTGTTTTTGGACGAGGTCATGGAATGCGAGGTCGCAAAATATACGAAAGCACTGTGGCGTATCAGGGAGGACCTGTTCTGCTTTAAGGGCCATTTTCCGGGCAATCCGATTTTGCCGGGCGTGCTCATTACCGAAGCTCTTGCGCAGGCGGGCGCGGTCGCTATTCTGCAGGACGAGAGATTCAAGGGCCGACTGGCGGTGTTCGGCGGGATCGACGGCGTGCGCTATCGCGGGATGGTAGTTCCGGGCGACGACCTTATTTTGGAAACGGAGATCCTGCGTCTTTCCGCTATGGGCGGCAAAGGCAAGGTGAAAGCCAGCGTATCAGGGAAGACCGTCTGCGAAGGCGAGATACTGTTCGTGCTGGTAAAACAGGACTAAGATATTTTTGCAGTAATAATCGGCGCAGGATAAAGAGCGCGTATTTGAAGGAGAACACGAATGATAAACAAGGTTTTGATTGCTAATCGCGGCGAAATTGCCGTGCGCGTGATTCGCGCGTGCCGCGAGATGGGGATAGAAACCGTGGCGGTATATTCTACGGCGGACGCGAACGCGCTGCATACACAGCTTGCCGACGAGGCGCTTTGTATTGGCCCGCCGGCGCCCAAAGACAGTTACCTGAACGCGTACAGCATTTTATCGGCGGCAACCATTTCCGGAGCGGATGCGATCCATCCCGGCTATGGTTTTCTGTCGGAAAACTCCAAGTTTGTCCGCATGTGCAACAAGAGCAACGTGACGTTTATCGGGCCGGACGCACAGGCGATGGAAAAGATGGGCGACAAGCTGATGGCGCGCCTCATTATGACCAAAGCGAAAGTGCCGGTGATCCCCGGCTCGCTGGACGCTTTAAAAGACGCGAAAGACGCCAAAAAGATCGCTAAAAAGGTCGGTTATCCGGTTATGATCAAGGCGGCTAACGGCGGCGGCGGACGCGGTATCCGCAAGGTCGACAGCGAAGCGGACATCGAAAAGGCGTTTGACGCGGCCTATAAGGAAGCACTGGGCGCGTTTGGCGACGGCACCCTTTATATGGAAAAATGTATCATGGACGCGCGGCATATCGAAGTACAGATTATGTGCGACAGTTACGGGAACGCCGTTTACCTTTATGAACGCGAGTGCTCGCTGCAGAGAAGAAACCAGAAAGTGATGGAAGAAGCGCCGAGTATCGCGTTTGATAGCGAAAAACGTGCGGAGATCGGCGAGGCGGCCGTGCGTGCGGCACAGGCTTCCGGCTATAAAAATGCAGGAACAATCGAATTTTTGTATGACGAGCCGTCGGGAAAATATTATTTTATGGAACTCAACGCGCGCGTGCAGGTAGAACATCCGGTTACGGAAATGATCACCGGTATCGACATTGTGCGCGAGCAGATTTTGGTTGCAAGCGGCGCGAAGCTGTCGTTTGAGCAAAAGGACATCCCGCTTATGGGGCACGCGATCGAGTGCCGTATCAATGCGGAGGATCCGACCAGGAACTTTATGCCGTCGATTGGCACGATTGAGGCGCTGCACCTGCCGGGAGGGCCGGGCGTGCGTTTTGACACGGCCGTGTATACGGATTATAAAATCCCGCCGACGTACGACAGTATGATCGGCAAACTGATCGTCCATGCGCCCACGCGTGAGCGGGCCATGGCAAAGATGCGCGCAGCCTTAACGGAGCTTGTTGTGGACGGCGTGGAAACCAACGCGGACTTCCAGCTTGACCTGCTAAACAACGAGGACGTAATGGCGGGCAGGCTGGATACCGGACTTGTCGGGCGCATTATGGAGGGGAAATAACAAATGGGTTTGTTTTCTAAAAAACGCAAGGACATCACCATGCGTGTCTACCGCACCAACCAGCAGGCGCAGCAGGCCTTTGAACCTGCCGCAATGCCGGAAACGAAGCTGCCTGTCGCGCATGACGAAGAACAAGTCGAGGGCATGTGGGAAAAGTGTCCGGAATGCGGCGCGGTCATCTATACGGACGACCTGATCGCCAATCTTAACGTGTGTACAAACTGCAGCCATCATTTTCGTTTAAGCGCGCGCCAAAGGATCATGTATACGGCGGATGACGATACGTTCACGGAGATACACGCGGATATGGTCGGCTCCAATCCTCTGGATTTTCCGGGATACGAGCAGAAGATACAGAAAATACGCGGATATACCAATGAAAAGGAATCGATGATCACCGGACAGTGCAAGATCGGCGGAGAAGACGCCGTACTCGCGGTGATGGACGGTTTTTTTATGATGGGCTCCATGGGAGCGGCGGTCGGCGAAAAGTTTACGCTGGCGGCGGAATATGCGATTGAAAAGAAGATGCCGCTTATCGCCTTTACCGTTTCAGGCGGGGCGCGCATGCAGGAAGGGCTTATTTCCCTGATGCAGATGAGTAAAACGGCTGCGGTGCTCGCAAAGCTCGACGAAGCGGGTCTTCCGTTTTTCGTAGTGCTCACGGACCCGACGACAGGCGGCGTAACGGCCAGTTTTGCAATGCTCGGCGATGTGACGATCGCAGAACCTAACGCAACAATCGGTTTCGCGGGACGCAGGGTGATCGAACAGACGATCAAGCAGGCGCTTCCGTCAACCTTTCAGACCTCGGAATTCCAGCTTGAAAAGGGTTTTGTGGACATGATCGTGCCCAGGGGCGAGCTTAAAGGTACGCTTATAAAGCTGCTGCAAATGCATAAAGGAGGAAGCGCGAAATGAGTGAGAAACGTTCGGCATGGGACATTGTGAAAATTGCGCGCGACCCGAAGAGAATCACATCCCAGTATATCATTGAGCATGTGTTTACGGATTTTATAGAAATGCACGGCGATAAGCTGTTTGCGGACGATGCGGCAGTGATCGGCGGGATCGGTTATTTAGGCGATATTCCGGTTACGGTGGTCGGACAGGAAAAGGGAACGGACCTGCGGGATAAGGTGGCGCGCAATTTTGGTTGCTCCAATCCGGAAGGGTACCGGAAATCCCTGCGGCTGCTAAAACAGGCGGAGAAATTCCACCGTCCGGTTATTTGTATCATTGATACGCAGGGCGCGTTTTGCGGGATCGGCGCGGAAGAACGTGGGGTGGCGGAATCCATCGCGCGCAGCCTGATGGAGCTTTCGCGTTTGAAGACGCCTGTAATCAGTTTATTTATAGGCGAAGGCGGAAGCGGCGGGGCGATTGCGCTGGGTGTCGCCGACAAGCGCGTGATGCTGGAAAACTCCCTGTATTCCATCCTTTCGCCCGAGGGCTTTGCCAGTATTTTGTGGAAAGATTCTTCACGGGCGGCGGAGGCGGCGGAACTGATGCGTATGACCGCCGGAGAGATCAAGGAAATGGATTTGATCGACGATGTGCTTTTAGAGCCTGCGGGCGGCGCGCAATCAGACGACGGCGGGAAATTCGCCAAAGTCATCGGGCAATACCTGACGGATACGATAAAGGAACTCCGCAAGCAGCCGATTGAAAAGCTGCTTGAAAAGCGTTATGAAAAGATCAGGGCATTCGGGCAGGATGCGGTAACAGAATAAAAGATATAAAAACGGGAAGCGGATCGCTTCCCGTTTTTTACTGCGACCAGGTTAGCTGTTCTTCATAATAATGCTTTCCAGCGTGTTGGCGACATCCTCGCATGCGTCGCAGCAGCCCTCAAAATAATTGAAAGTTTTGGACCAGACCATAATCTCGATCGGATCAGTTGAGTTCACATGCAAATCACGCATGGCCTTGGTATAAAGCAAGTCGCCGTCGCTCTCAAGGCGGTTGATCTCAATAATACATTCCGCGAGCAAAGTGGATTTTTTGAAATTGGAGAATTCCTGCATCGCTTTTTTGAGCATATCGCAGCAGGAAACGATAATATCCATAAAATCAAGCGCCTCGGGGCGGATGGAACGGATATTGAAAGTATAAATCTTGACGATCACGTCCTCGACGGCGTCGGTTACGTCGTCAATGCGCTGTGCAAGCTCTGTAACATCCTCGCGCTCGATGGGCGGCAGGAACTCATGCAAAAGGACCTGCATCATCTCGTGCTTGGCGCTGTCCGCGGCGTGTTCGATCTCGTGGATCGAGTTCATGACCTCTTCGACGGTATCCGGATCAAAACGGCGCAGAATGTCGTTTAACATGTGCGCAGCTTTACACGAATAACCGACCAAATTAACAAATCCCTCATAATAATCATAAGAACGTTTACGTGCCATATTTTATAAATCCTTTCTGTTTTGATCAGAAGATCGCCATAAAGAGAAGGGCCATCAAAAATCCTATGATACCGCAGCCGGGAAAGGTAAGAATCCAGGCCATGAACATTTCCTTGACTACGCCCCAATTCACGGATGATACGCGGCGCGCGGCGCCTACGCCCATGATCGCCGTCGTTTTTGTATGCGTCGTGCTGACGGGAAGTCCGGTCAGGGAGGAGGCGAGCAGGCAGACGGTCGCGGACATATCCGCGTCAAAGCCCTGGTAGCCTTTTAAATGGACCATATCCATACCGACGGCTTTGATGATACGGTAACCGCCGATGGAAGTGCCGAGCGCCATCACAACCGAACAAAGGATCATCAGCCAGATCGGAATTGCGAAAGACGTAACGTTGGCCTGCCCTTTGGCAAGGAATAAACCGAGCAGGAAGACGCCCATAAATTTCTGGCCGTCCTGCGCGCCGTGCATAAAAGACATGGCGGCGGCTCCGCCGATCTGCCCGTAATGGAAAAACTTTGTCGTCTTGCGATAGTCCTTATGCTTGCAGATAAGGGCGGTCAGTTTGCCGGAGCCCCAGCCGAGGCCAAAACCAAGGCCGGTGGAAAGCGCAAGGCCATACAGGACCTTGACCCATTCGGCGCCGTTGATACCGCCGAGACCGCCGTGCATGGCGATGGCCGCGCCCGAAAGACCGGCGATGAGCGCATGACTTTCGCTGGTAGGAATCCCAAAACGCCAGGCGACGGTGGCCCATGTAACGATAGCGACCATGCCCGCGCACAAAGCGATGATGGATTCGTGCGGATCGCCGCCAAAATCGACCATGCTGTAAATGGTATACGCGACCGTGGCGTTGATCATAGTCATCACGAATACGCCCAGAAAATTAAAAACGGCCGCCATCAGGATCGCGGGCTTTGGCTTTAAAGCCCTGGTTGAAACACAGGTCGCGATCGCGTTGGGAGCGTCCGTCCATCCGTTTACAAGGATTACGCCGAGCGTCAGTATGACGGTGATCAGGAAAGCGGGATTGGTCCCCATTTGAGAAATAAATTCCGAGAATGATATTGACATAAACAGTTCCCTCAACCAATAGAATAGTAAACAAACTTACCTAATATATAATATAGCATAAAAAAATAAACAATTTATAAACTAATGCGCAGGATATAAAAAAAAGAGGCCGCAAGGCCTCTTTTTTATCATACTTGTTTTTATTCCGTAAAACGGAGCTGCTGTATCCGTTCCTGCATTTTTTCCGTGCGTTTTTTAAAGAGGATAGTCAGCGTAAGGAATGCACCGAGGAAAATGAGAAGCATGCCGATACACTGCCATATGAGCATAATATTGCTGCCGGAAATCGCCTCCCTGAGGGCAGTGACGCAGTAGGTAAAGGGCATAAACGGGTTGAGGACCTTGAAGAAATTAGGCACAAGCTCTAAGGGGAACGTACCCGCGTCCGCCGTCAGCTGCAGGATCAGCAGTACGATGGCGATCAGCCGCCCTGCATCACCGAGCAGGGAAATGAGCGTCTGCACGATGGCAATGGCGGTTAAAGACATCACAATAATGGTAAGGAAATAAAGAGCAATGTTATTCGGTTTCAATCCCAGTGTTAATACCACCGCGCCGACCATAACTGCCTGCAACAGCCCGATAAAGGCATAGGAAAGGTACTTGCCGACAGACGCCTGGGCGCTGTTTGCTTTCAAGGCCGGATCTTCTTTGGGCGAGATGATGAAGAACATCAGGATCGCGCCTACCCACAGAGAGAGCGGGATAAAGTAGGGGGCAAAGCCTGTGCCGTAATCGGGAACGGGGTTGATCGGCTGATTCGATACCGTGACCGGATCGCTGACGTATTCGGCCATTGTTTCGCTGGAGTTTACAAGATTGCCGTCGATGTAGGAAACGCCGTCCGCAAGTTTGGTTTTCAGCTCGGCAGAACCGTCGGTAAGCTGCCCCGCGCCGTCTGTTAGCGCAGGCATCTGCCCGCTTAAGGTGGCAAGGCCGTCATACAGGGCGGCAGAACCGTCGGTAAGTCGGCCAATGCCGGCTGAAGCTTGTGTGATCCCCGCAGAGAGGGCGTTGCCTCCCGTTGTAAGCTGTGTAACGCCGTCTGTCAGGGCAGGCGTTCCCTGAGAAAGAGCGGCCGCGCCTATATCCAGCTTGTCCGCGCCGCCCGCCAGTTGCCCCAGGCTTTCCGCCAGGGCGGGCGTCTTGCCGTTGAGTTCGGCAAGACCGGATTCCAGTTGGGAAGAACCTACTGCAAGCTGCCCCGCGCCGTCTGCCGCCGCGCCGATACCGGCGTTCAGTTGATTGACGCCGGCGGCAAAGGCAGGGGAGCCGTCCGGCATAGTAGCGTTTGCCGGATCGAGCGTATACTGCATACCGCTAAGGCCTGTCTTAAGCTGCCCGACGCCGTCGCGCGCGTCCGTCAGGCCGTCATGGAGGCTGCCCTGTCCGTCCACATATGCAGCTCTGAGACCCTCAAGAAGCGCCTTGGCGTTTGCCAGGCTGGCGGTGTCGCCCGCATCGATCAGTGCAGAGATCTGATCCACTGTCGTTTCAAATTGCGCGGTGGAGGATGTTTCGGAAATCATGGTATCCAGTCCGGAAGCAATGTCCTTGCTGCCTTGCAGGAGGGTATCCGTAGTCGTCTTGAGCGTGGCGGTTCCTGTCTTGAGGGCGGCCGCGCCATCGGTAAGCGCGGGCATATTGCTGTTGAGCTCATTGATCCCGTCGTTTACGTTGACAGAACCGTCATAGGCCGCGCCGATACCCGCTATAAGCGCGGAGCTGTTGCTGTTTAAAGCGTCGATTCCGCCTTTGAGCGCGTCTGCGCCGCTAGCGAGCTGGCCTGCGCCCTCTGAGAGCGCGGGAAGACGGCTGTTTAAGGAATCCAGCCCGTTTTTGAGCTGCGTGCCGCCGTTTTTCAGGGCAGGTACGTTGGCGTTTAATTGCAGGAGGCCGCTTTGGAGCGCGGAAGAACCATCCGTAAGCGCGGTGACGCCCGAAGTCAGGTCAGGAAGTTTGCCGTTCAGCTCGCTGACGCCGTCGTAAAGCCGCGTTGCGCCGCTTAAGGCCTGGGACAGTCCGTCTTTGGCGTCATACAACCCGTCGAAAGCGCCTTTTGCGTATTCCTTGGTGACCGAGGAGGAAACCTGGTCCTTAAGCTGCGTTTCCACATTGCCGCTGATCTGCGAGGCCAGGAAATTTTTTGCCTGATTAGAGGTGTAGACGATTTCCGCTACTGCGGGTTCCTGTGTCTTGGCACTTACGATCTTTTGGGAAAAGTCTTTCGGAATGGTGAACAGTGAATAATATTTGGTAGCTGCAAGCCCATCTTTTAAATCATCCTGCGAGATAAACGACCAGGCGACCTCGTGGTTTTTTTTGAGGTCAGCAACCACGTCGCTTCCGTAATTGACGTTTTTATCGTCAAGCAGTGCTCCTTCATCAAGGTTGAGCACCGCGACGGGAAGCTGGTCGAGCCGGCCGTAGGGATTCCAGAAAGCGGCTAAATAGCACAAGCTGTAAAGCATGGGCACGATCAGAATCGCAATGACGGAAACACGGATAAACCGGTTCCTGAAAATGCTTGAAATATCACGTCCTGTGATTTTTGCGAATTTCAAAACAGTCACTCCTTTTCAGCATTGAATTTGTACTGACTAGTCAGTACAAATAATATTGCTTTCGACTTCATTTGTCAACACTTTTCCGCATAAAAAAACAGCAGTTTGCAAAAACTGCTGAAATCTCTTTCGCTTTTACAGGATACCGTGCAAATAATTTTCAAGAAGGATAGCCTCAACGCTTTTTTTAGAGGAGGGATGGAGCGCGCAGAACACGACGAGAGAGGAGAGCATTCCCAAAAATCCTATGGCTGCCGCGTCCGCTTGCTGCTGCGTCCTTGAAGCGGCGTCAAGCTCAAAAATGCAGGACTTGATGAGATTTGAATATTCGGCCAACTCCCCGCGCAAAAGCTGCTGGCGCTCTTCCTGGCCGAAGAGTTGGCTGATGACAACCTTGATGAAATTCTGGCTTTTGGAGACAGCCTTAAGCTGCGAAACGCAAAGCGCCCTCAGCTTTTCTTCCGGCTTCAGCGATTTTTGCAGCACGCCCCTGGCGTCGTCGATCAGGTGATTAAGGCCGGTTTGCATGGCGAAGAGGAATAATTCTTCCTTGCTTTTGAAGTGATAATAGAGGGTGCCTTTGGCGACTCCCGCTGAAACGGCAATATCGTCCATGGACGCGCCCGTATATCCACAGCGCGAAAAAATATCGATGGATGCGTTATAGATGGCTTCCTTGGTTTTATTCATGCGTTTCTCCCCCTGAAATTGTGTCGACCAGTCAGTATAAATTATTTATAAACTACTTTGCCAAAAAATGCAAGGGAAGATACGCAAAACATCAGCGCAGCAGCGACTTTACATAAGAAAGAGGCACATCCATACGTTTGGCGATGGCTTCCTGATCCATGCCGAGGTCTGAAAAACGTTTGCAAACGGCTTTCATACTTTCGCCGACCTCGATGATGTGACGGTCCGGATCATAAAAGCGCACGACCCGCTGGCCCCAGGCGTGCTCTTTTACGCCGTGGACGTATTCAATGTCTCCCCTTGATTGCAGGCGCCCGATCAATTCGTCGAAGCTTTCTTCCTCGAAGTACAGCTCATGGTCGCTGCCGGCAAAAATATCCTCTTTGGGCCGCTCGATAAAGCCGCCCCAGGTATCCAGCGTCTGCAAAGCGAATTTACCGGAAAAAGTGACGTTCGCTCCGAAATCGGCGGTGATGCGTACGCCGAGCACATGGCGATAAAACGCTTTCGATACTTCCATATCCGAAACGACGAGCAAAGGGCACATAAATTTCATAAAAAACCTCCGATGGAATATTGATTGCCTCCAGTATACAGAAAAAAGCCCTGTATTACAAATAAAACACGTTGAAAAAAAAGAAAGATGGGTATACAATAAAATGTATTGGAAAGTAGGAAAGGCACAATATATGGGACTTGAAATCGCGCCGCTTTTCAGCGGCTCCAAGGGGAACTGCATCTATGTGGGCACCGAAACGTCAAAAGTTTTGGTGGACGCAGGATATTCGTGCTCGAAAATCGCGGCGGAGCTTAAGAAAGTGGACGTGAGCATGGCGGATATTGACGGCATACTGGTAACGCACGAGCACAGCGACCATATCGGCGGCGTCGGTGTGATCTCGCGCAAGTACGATATTCCCGTGTATGCAAACGAACAGACCTGGGAGCAAATGCAGACGCGCGTAGGACAGGTGCACAGCAAGAATATACGCGTGATCGACGAACAGGATTTTTACGTAAAGGATTTGTGCGTACAGCCCTATGCGATTTCACACGACGCGGTGCGGCCTTTCGGTTACAGCCTGACCGCAGGCGGGAAAAAAGTCAGCGTGATGACGGACCTCGGGCATGTGACGGAAAAGATATTAAAGCAGGCCGAGGGATCGTCTATCGTCCTTTTGGAATCCAACCATGATGTGGAAATGCTGAAATGCGGGCCATATCCGTATTACCTGAAGCGGCGTATCTTATCCACGCACGGGCATCTTTCCAACGACGACGCGGCGCAGACGGCCTGCAGGCTCGTGCAATCCGGCGTACGCGGGATACTGCTGGGACATCTTTCGGAAAAAAATAATTTTTATGAACTCGCATATGAAACGGTATGCGGCATTTTGCAGCAAAACGGGATTACGATCGGCAAACACGTGGCGGTGGGCATGGCCAAGCGCGAAGGCGTGACGGGGCTGTACAGCGCGCTGTAAAAGGCGCGGGTAAATATGGCGAAACAGATACGGCTTGCGATGACGGCATGCTTGCGCGTGGGTGCGCCGCTAAACGAGCAAATGGAGGTACGGTTATCAGGATCAAGATCATTTGCGTGGGAAAACTGAAAGAAGACTTTTATACAAAGGCGCAGGCGGAATACACAAAGATGCTTGCGCGTTTTTGTGACGTTGTGATCGACGAGCTGCCGGACGAGCCGCTTTCGAACGTCAAAGGGGAAAAAGCGCAGGCGGCGGTCAGGGAAGCGGAGGGCAAACGGATCCTTGCCAAATGCGAGGGCTACGTGATCGCCTGCGACGTGCGCGCTGGGCAGCTTTCTTCAGAAGCCTTTGCGCGCAAAATAGATACGCTGATGACGGGTGGAAACAGCGTGATCAGTTTTGTGATCGGCGGGTCGCTGGGGCTTTCAGGCGAGGTGAAGAGCCGCGCGGACTTAAGGCTGTCCGTGTCGGAGATGACCATGCCGCACCGGCTGTTCCGCATCGTGCTTTTGGAACAGGTTTTTCGCGCGTTTAAGATACTAAATCACGAGACATACCATAAATAGTTATGATATAATATGTGTATTATTTATTTGGATGGGAGCAGAAGATGGCAGAGGGAGAATCAAAGAATTTTATCGAAGAAATCATTGAAAACGACCTTGAAAAGGGTGTTGTAAAGGAAGTCGTGACGCGGTTCCCGCCCGAACCGAACGGGTATCTGCATTTAGGACATGCAAAGGCCATTTGCCTGAATTTCGGGCTGGCGGAGGAATACGGCGGAAAGTGCAACCTGCGCTTTGACGATACGAATCCTTTGAAAGAAGACGCCTCTTATGTGGACGCGATTAAAAAAGATATAGAATGGCTGGGATTTTCCTGGGACAAGGAAGTATACGGCTCGGATTATTTTGATTATATGTATGAATGCGCCCAAACGCTCATCAAAAAAGGCCTTGCTTTTGTGGATGATTTAACGGCGGAGCAAATGCGCGAATACCGTGGAACGCTCACGGAGCCGGGCAGGGAAAGCCCGTATAGGGAGCGCAGCGTCGAAGAGAATCTGGATCTGTTCCGCCGTATGAAGGCGGGCGAATTTGCGGAGGGAGAAAAAATACTGCGCGCGAAAATCGATATGAGTTCGCCCAACCTCAATATGCGCGATCCGGCGATCTTCCGTGTCGTAAAATCGCCGCACCACCGCACGGGCGATAAGTGGGTCATCTATCCGATGTATGATTTTGCGCATCCGTTAGAGGATGCTTTTGAGGGCGTGACGCATTCCGTTTGTACGATGGAATTCGAGGATCACCGCCCGCTTTACGACTGGGTGGTACAAAACTGCGATTGTAAAAACGTGCCGCGCCAGTACGAATTTGCGCGGCTGAACCTTTCCAATACGGTGATGAGCAAGCGGTACCTGAAAAAGCTTGTGGACGAGGGCGTGGTGTCCGGCTGGGATGATCCGCGTATGCCCACGCTTTCCGGCGTGCGGCGCAGAGGATATACGCCCGAAGCGATCCGTGATTTCTGTGAACGGATCGGCGTGGCCAAGGCGGTCTCAGAGGTGGACGTCCGGCTTTTGGAGCATTGCGTGCGCGAGGATTTGAACGCGCATGCGCCGCGCGTGATGGCAGTGCTGCGTCCGCTTAAATTGACGATTGAAAATTATCCGGACGGGAAGACGGAGACGCTCAGCGCGGAGGACTTTCCCGGAAGCGAAAGCCGTCATGAGGTGCCTTTTTCGAAGCACCTTTATATCGAGCGGGACGATTTCATGGAAGAAAAGCCAAACAACAAATATTTCCGCCTGTATGTTGGCGGTGAGGTGCGGCTGAAAAACGCATATATCATAAAATGTGAACGGGTCATAAAGGATGCGGACGGAAACGTTACGGAAGTGGTTTGCAGTTATGATCCCACGACCAGGTCCGGCGGGGAAAACAGTGGGAAAAAGGTCAAAGGTACGCTGCATTGGGTGGACGCGGATACTGCTGTCAGGGCGCAGGTGCGTCTTTACGATTACCTGTTTTTAGAGCAGGAAGACGGCAGCTGCGTGACCAACGAAAGCTCGATGACCATACTGCCGGACGTGATGGTGGAGCCGCATATCAAAGGCGCCGCCAAAGGCGACCGCTTCCAGTTCATGCGGCAGGGGTATTTTTGTATCGACCCTGTGGATACAACGGATAGCACTCTGGTATTCAACCAGATCGTGAGTCTTAAGGACAGTTTTGCAAAACAGGTTTTGAAAGGGAATTGATCATGGAAATAAGAACGAGGTTTGCGCCCAGCCCGACGGGCTATCTTCATATCGGCGGCCTGCGGACGGCGCTTTACGCATATCTATTTGCCAAAAAAAACGGCGGGAAATTTATCCTGCGTATTGAGGATACGGACAGGGAACGTTTGGTGGACCAGGCGAGCGAGGTCATTTACCGCACGCTTAAGGATACGGGGCTTGTATACGACGAGGGACCGGACGTAGGCGGGCCGTACGGACCGTATATCCAGTCCGAGCGTAAGGATATTTATCGCCGGTACGCCGAGGAACTGGTGCGGCGCGGCGCGGCATATTATTGCTTTTGCACCAAAGAACGGCTCGCCGAAGCGCGCGGCGAGTGCGAGGCGAGAAAAGAGCAATTCAAATATGATAAGCATTGCCTTTCTCTGACGCCTGAAGAAATACAAAAAAATTTAGACGCGGGCGTACCGTATGTTATCCGCCAGAACATTCCCACAGAAGGCGAAACGACGTACAGCGATATGGTATACGGAACGGTCAGCGTGCCAAACAGCGATATGGAAGACAATATCCTGCTGAAATCGGACGGATACCCGACATATAACCTGGCAAACGTAGTGGACGACCACCTGATGGGCATTACGCACGTGATTCGCGGGATCGAATATCTTTCCTCCACGCCCAAATACAATTTACTGTATGAGGCGATGGAGTGGGACGTGCCGCAGTATATCCACCTGCCGCCTGTAATGCGCGACAAGCAGGCCAAGCTAAGCAAGCGCCATGGCGACGCTTCGTACGAGGATTTTATTGCCAAAGGCTATCTTTCGCCGGCAATCCTCAATTACATTGCGCTTCTGGGATGGAGCCCTGCTGGCAACCAGGAGATTTTTACGTTGCCTGAATTGGTGGACGCTTTTGACGTAGCGGGTATCAGCAAAAGTCCGGCCATCTTCGATGTGGAAAAGCTTACATGGATGAATGCGGAATACATCCGCGCGCTGTCTCAAGAGGAATTTATCAAAACGGCGATGCCGTATTTTGAGCAGGCGATCGATCCGGACAAATTCGACCTTGCGCTCATTACGCGGCTGATACAGCCGCGCCTTGAGGTGCTGACAGAAATTCCCGCCAAGCTTGCTTTCTTAGGAGAAATGCCGGATTATGACATAGACCTTTACAACCATAAGAAGATGAAAGTTACGCCGCAGAGCGCGCTGGTCAATATCGAAGCGGCTTATCCGGTCCTGCGGGATCTTCCGCAATTCAGTGAAGCCGCTATCCACGACGCGATGATGGAGCTTGTGGAAAAGCTGGGAATCAAAAACGGGCAGCTTTTGTATCCGCTGCGCGTAGCGATTTCAGGAGTGGCGGTCACGCCGGGCGGCGCGATCGAGATCGCGTATCTGCTGGGAAAACATGAAACATTAAGCAGGCTTGAAAAAAGTATTGCGCTGTTAAAGGAAAAACTGGTGTAAAGATGAGCTGCCGACAGGACGCCGGCAGCTTTTTTATGCGCAAAAGTCACGCGTGTGACTTTTGACGGCAGGATATGGTATAATCCAACAAAAGATATGTTCCAAAGGGGAGGGTTCTTATGGAAGCGCAGATGCTTACGCCGCAGCCGGTTTCCAACAAACAGGGAATAGGCGGGTGGCTCATTTTTATCGGGCTCCGGCTGGTTGTGGGGCTGATCATGAATATTGTCGGTATTGCCGGTATGGCGGTTAATAAAGCAAGCGGCATGTATTACTTTTATGGCACGGACGTGCTGATGGGGGTTATCACTGCTCTTGGAGCCGTCGTACTGGTCTTTTATTTTCTCAGGAAAAAGCCGTTTGTTTACTTGTATATCATTTTGGCGGCGCTGAGTATTTTCAGCAATTTCCTGGCGCAGAACGGCGTGATGGCAGCCGGCCAGATGGTCGTTGAGGCGTTGCTGATTTCTTATCTGCTGATGTCGCGCAGGGTGGCGAACGTTTATCATTTCCATACCAGGCTGAACGCGGTGCCGCATTATGTGGGAGAACCGATTCCGGCGCCGGTCGCGGGTCTTAGTGCGGAACAGGAAAGGGTGTTTGCCGATCTTGAGGAAATCAAAAAGCAGCATGACGGGGGAAGCGTGTCGGATGAGGAATTCGCCGAGCGCAAAAGAAAACTTTTGATGGGGCTTTGAGGGGGATGACTGATATGAAGAAGAAATTTTTTGCCGGCGTTATTGCCATGGCTTTAGTCATTCTGTGCGCAGGCGCGGCGTTCGCACAAAGCATACCTTGCAGCGTACCGGCTTTAAACCTTACCGTTGATATTCCGGACAGCTATCTTGTCTTTACGGACGAAACGATGGCCGATCTGGAAATGGAACAGACGGTTTATGATCTCTTCGGGGTGGATATAGAGGACGTGCGGTATTCGCTGGAATCACAGGATATTTATCTGGACGCGCTGGAGTTGGATGGCGGCAATGAATTTGTGATCAGCATGACGACGGATGGGGATGATTTTGATACGCCCTTTCAGTCGGCTTCGCTGAATCAAATGTATATCGACGACTTTTTGACGGTGGAGCAGGGATATATCGACGGGCAAATCGAGTATTTCCAGAGCGCGGAGTTTGCGGAGGAGGTCGGCGGGAACGTACTGGACGTAAAAGAGGTGCGTGCAGAAGACGCGGTCTACATTGCCTATCATATTGTGGCGGAACTGGACGGCGAGGAATACGACCAATTGCATTACCTGACGGTCAAAAACGGACAAAATCTGGACTTCTCGCTGCGTGAAAACGGAGGAAACATTACGCCCGAGCATGAAAAGCTGATGGCGGACATCATGGGCAGCGTGAGGATCGATACCGTGGACAACGCGGTGAGCAAGAAGATGGAAGCAGCCGCGCAGGCCAATATGGCGGCGCTTGTGGTCGGGATTGTCCTTGCGGTTATTGTTGCGGTATGCGCATACCTGAAATACAAAAAACGCCGGCGGGAAGAACAGGCGCAAAGCGACCGGATGGCGGCTGTTGAGCGCGATTCGGTCCTGCGGGCAAACGCGGCGGAGCAAGCCAAGTATGTCATAGGCCGCCTGAGCGTACTGCGGGATGAGGGTGTGATTACGCCGGAAGAGTATGAGCGTAAAGTTGCAGATGTCAGGAAAAGAGCGGAATAAAAGCATCCGCTTGACTTTCCTATAAAAAATAAGATATAATACTTTGATGTAGCGTCCTTGCTCTGCGGACAAAAGCAGGGCCATTAGTCCATGAGGAGGTGAATTACGGATGACAAAGTATGAATCAATGTATATTTTGAAGCCGGATATGGAAGAGGAAAAAAAAGACGCGCTTGTAAAGAGATTTTCCGACATCGTCGTAAACAACGGCGGCAATGTGGAAAAAATCGACGAGTGGGGTAAAAAACGTCTTGCCTATCCGATTCAGTATATCAACGACGGCTACTACGTACTGATGAACTTTGAAGCGGAACCGACACTGCCGGCTGAGCTTGAAAGAAATTATAAAATCTCAGACGATGTACTGCGTTTTATGGTCATTAATCTTGACGAGAAATAAAAAAGGCAAAGATATGTTTTTCGTATCTGAAAACGATTTGTAAAAAAAGGATGGTTCCAGTATGAATAAAGCGATTCTGGTTGGAAATTTAACAAGGGATCCTGAACAGCGTACGACGTCGAGCGGTATTTCCGTCACGAGTTTTACAGTTGCGGTACAGCGTAGGTATAAATCGCAGGACGGGCAGCAGCAGGCGGATTTTATTCCGGTGGTTTGCTGGCGCGGCCTTGCCGAAAACGTTGCGCGGTTTTGTTCAAAGGGCTCCAAGGTTGGCGTCGTGGGAACGATCCAGACGCGCAACTACGACGATGCGAACGGTGTGAGACGCTACGTGACCGAGATCATCGCGGACGAGGTTGAATTTTTAAACAGCAGGCGCGACAGCCAGGGAAGCGGCCAGGGCGAGTATGTTCCGCCGTCTGAGCCGCCGCAGCAGCAAAATGCGGACGATCTCTTCTCGGAAGAGTTATCGGATTTCCAACCGCTGGACGACGCGGAACTGCCTTTCTGATTCTTGAGTAAAGGAGTATTTCACAATGAGTGAAGAAAGAGCAAGAAGACCTATGCGTGCAAGACGCCCGAGAAGGAAAGTATGTGCTTTCTGCGCGGATAAGTCGGAAACCATAGATTATAAAGATGTTGCAAAACTGAAGAAGTTCATTACGGAGCGCGGCAAGATTATGCCAAGACGCGCTTCGGGCACATGCGCGAAGCACCAGAGAGAGCTCGCGATCGCAATCAAGCGCGCGCGGATCATGGCGCTCCTGCCGTATGTATCCGACTAAGTAAAAGCTGTTTATAAAAGCGGTATGGCCAATTGCCATACCGTTTTTTTATGGGAAAATTTTGTCCGGTTTCATAAAAAAGAACAATGCCGGATTGGGGCTTTATGTCCGCAAATTTACAGTTTATGCAGGCGTCAATAAAGTCCGATCAGCGCATAAAAATCCTATGGGGGTCGAAATATTACCCTGTACAGTCCAAATTGAATTTGTTAAGATAAAAGCCAATTTAGAAAGCATCCCCATTTCTATTCAAGACGTCGGTTTGAATCTAAGTAAGATCATATAAATAAAAAATTCATACAGGAGGGTACGTTATGGGATATCTGTTAACACCGGAATCACAAGAGCTCGTGTCCATGGTAAAGAATTTCGCTGAGAGGGAAATCAAGGAGCAATGTAAAGCTTATGATGTTTCCGGAGAGTTTCCGGCAGACATTATGGAAAAAACGCTGGCCACGCAGCTTCATCTGATTGAAGTGCCTGAGGAGCATGGCGGAATGGGCCTTGACCTGGTTACGGTCGCGGCGATTTACGAAGAGATGGCCAAAGCGGATGCAGGAATACCGTCTACGCTTGCGACGAGCGCGATGGCGTTAAAGCCGGTTATGATGGCAGGAACAGCGCAGCAGGTAAAAAAGGTTGCTGATGTTTTAGCGGCGGGCGGATACGGTGCCTTTGCCCTGACCGAGCCGGCGGCGGGGTCCGACGCGGCAAATACGCGCACGACGGCGGTACGCGAGGGCGACGAATACATCATAAGCGGCGACAAGTGTTTCATTTCCAACGGCGGCATTGCGGATATTTATATCGTCTTTGCCATGACGGATAAGCAGACGGGCACCAAGGGAATCTCCGCATTTTTGGTGGAGCGCGACAGGCAGGGCGTCAGCGTAGGCAAAGAGGAGGACAAGATGGGCCTCAGGCTTTCGAATACGACGTCCGTATTCTTCGACAATGTACATATTCCGGCCGAAAACCTGATCGGACAGGAAGGAAAGGGATTTGGTATCGCTATGAAAACGCTTGACATAGAGCGTATCCTTACGGCGGCCATCACCATCGGCATCGCGCAGCGCGCCATGGAAGAGGCAACCGCCTATGCAAAGGAACGTACGACGTTTGGCAAGCCTATCATATACAATCAGGGAATACAGTTTATGCTCGCGGATATGGATATTAAAATCGAAACCGCGCGGCAGATGATGATTCACGCGCTGAACATGGCGCAAAGCGGTATGCGCACGACGAGGGAAGCGGCAATTGCAAAGTGCTATTCCTCGGATATGGCAATGCAGGTCGTGACCGACGCGCTGCAGGTACTGGGCGGATACGGCTACAGCAGGGAATATCCTGTGGAGAAGCTAATGCGCGACGCAAAGGTTTTCCAGATACTCGAGGGTACCAACCAGATACAGCGCATGGTAATCGCCGGCAACCTTATGAGGTAAGCGGATGGAAATACTGGTATGTATCAAACAGGTACCCGCAGATATGGAAGTCCGGATCGATCCGCAGACGGGAACGCTGATACGCGACGGTATCGAGTGTATCGTCAATCCTTTCGACCGCCTGGCGCTGGAATTGGCGGTGCGGCATAAGGAGCGGCACGGCGGCAGCGTCACCGTGCTTTCCATGGGGCCGCGCCAAACGGAAGCGGCGCTTCGGGAATGCCTTGCCGTAGGGGCGGACGAGGCGTGTCTGGCAAGCGACCGGACGTTTGGCGGCGCGGATACACTTGCTACCAGTTATGTGCTCGCGCAGGCGGCGCGCATCATCATGCAGAGAAAAAACATCGGCGGTTTTGATTTGATTTTGTGTGGGAAACAGGCGATGGACAGCGATACGGCGCAGGTAGGCGCAGAACTGGCCGAAGCGCTGGACCTGCCGCAGGTTACGGGTGCCGTGGAATTTGAGCAGGCGGAGGACGGCTATCTTGTGCTACGTGAGCGTAAATCTGCTATTGATCAGATCAAGGTGAAAGGGCCGTGCGTGCTGACCATCGGCAACGCGCAAGTCAGTCCGCGCTATCCGACGATGAAAAGCAAAATGGCGTCTATGAGAGCGCGGGTTTTAATCTTAGGGCCAGGCGACATGGACGCTCTGGAGCCTGAACGTACGGGAAGCGCAGGCTCCCCCACAAAGGTGACCGAAGTTTGCGTCATACCGCATGAAAAAGACGCGGTGATGCTTGACGGCAGTATAGAAGAAATCGCAGGCAGCATGGCGGACATCCTGCAGGGAATGGTTTGCGGCAGTGAGGAACGGCAGGTATGACAAAAGAAAGATTGCAATGCAAGAATATCTGGGTATATCTTGAACAGGATCACGGGCAACTGGAAAAAGCGGGCCTGGAGCTGTTTGCTCCGGCGAGGGCGCTTGCGGACGCATACCATGAAGACGTGGTCGCGGTCCTGATCGGCGGGCAAATCACATCCGCAATGATAGCGTGTGCGGCCTCCCAGGGTGCGGATATTGTTATCGCCGTTGAAGGAAGCGGATACGGGGAATACCATACGGAAGCCTTTACGGATGCGTTTTGTATTTTAGCGGAGAAATACCGGCCGAATACGATCCTCATCGGTGCGAGCGACAACGGCAGGGATCTTGCGCCGCGAGTTGCCGCACGGCTTAAAACGGGGCTGACGGCTGACTGTATCGATATAAAGGCGGGAGACGAAAAGGTGACCCGCTTTATATGTCCTGCGTTCGGTGGCAATTTGCTGGCGACCATTGTATGTCCGCAGCGCCGGCCGCAGATGGCGACGGTACGCGCGGGGGTTTTCCGCCGGATGGAGGAAAACAAAAGAGAATGCGCGGTTATCAGGGAAACGGTTCCGCAAAAATCTTCGCGCACCGCGCTGATAGGGTCGGTACGTAAGGAGCAGGAGGGAAATTGCGGCCTGGAAAAAGCAAAAATTATTGTTGCCGGCGGCAGAGGCATGGGCGGAGCAAAGCAGTTTGAGCTGATTCGCGAACTGGCGGGGGAGCTGGGCGGCGCCGCCGCGTCATCCCGCCCGCCGACAGACCTGGGATGGATTTCCCATGAACATATGGTAGGACAAACGGGCGCGAGTATCAAGGCGGATATTTATATCGCCTGCGGAATCTCCGGTGCGATTCAGCACATGACGGGAGTGTCTTCGGCAAAAACGGTTATCGCCATCAATACGGATCCGAATGCGCCGATTTTCAAAACGGCGGATTACGGGATTGTGGGAGATGCTATGGAAATCATACCGGCATTGCTCAAAGAGCTGCGCAACCGGAAAAATAAAGAGTAAGGGAAAGGGGAATATTTAAAATGACAGATGTAACGGTACAAAAGCAAGGACCCGTGGGGATTATGACGCTATCTTCGGACAAGGGGCTTAACATTTTCAGCGTGGAGTTGTTCGAAAAGATGACGGCGTGCGTCGATGACCTGGACGCCGATCCGAATATTCGGGCGATCATCATCACCGGAGAAGGAAAGGCCTTTATGGCAGGTTCGGACGTAAAGTATATGCTGCAGCTTGATGTCGAACAGGGAATGTATTTTACGCATGTGGGAGTGAAATTCTTCCGTAAGCTGGAATTACTGCGCAAACCCGTCATTGCGGCGGTTAACGGCTACTCCATGGGCGGCGGAACGGAAATGTCGATGGCCTGTGATATACGGATCGCATCCTCAAAGGCGGTTTTCTGCCAGCCGGAAACAGGGCTGGGAATCATCCCGGGCTTTAACGGAACGCAGAGGATGGTTCGTTTACTGGGCCCGGGCAAGGCCAAGGAACTGATTATGACGGCAGAACGTATCGACGCGCAGGAAGCCTGCAGGATCGGTCTTGTCAATAAGGTTGTGGAGCCGGAAGAATTGCTGGATGAAGCGATTGCGATGGCAAACAGGATCGCGGCCAATTCACCGATGGCAGTCGCCGCCGCGAAGCAGGCGATCGGCCGCGGCGCGGAGACGGATTTGGAAACAGGGATCGTACTGGAAGAAATGCTGACCAGGCAGTGCTACGACAGTCCGGACCGCGTAGAAGGAATGACGGCTTTTGTGGAAAAACGGAAAGCGGATTTTCCGCCCCTGAAATAATTGAGGGAAAGCAGAATGACAGATAAGATATGCAGCATGGATGAGGCGCTCGACCTGATTAAAAACGGAGACGTGATGGCGTCCAGTGGATTTGGTATGGCGGGAATGGCTGAAGAAGTCCTTGCGCGGTTGGAAGAGCGGTTCTTGAAGACCGGACAGCCGCATGGTTTAACGCAGTATTCGGGCTCCGGCCTCAGCGATTCTGCCGGCGGGGGCAGCGACCACTTGGCCCACGAGGGACTTTTGAAGCGCATCGTATCAGCCTTTTTCGGAACCAACCTGAAAATCGGGGAGATGATTTCCAATAATGAGGTAGAGGCGTATAACGTGCCGCAGGGTACGGTCATGCGTTTGTATCGCGCGCGGCTGTGCGGTGAGAACAGGTATCTGACGAAAGTCGGGCTGAACACTTATGTGGATCCGAGGCTCGAGGGCGGCAGGATGACTGCACGCTCGACCGACGATATTGTGGAAGTTGTTACCATCAAAGGCGAGGAATACCTGTCCTACGATGTACCGAAATTCGACATTGGATTGGTTCGCGCTACGGCCGCGGATGCGGACGGAAATCTGTGTATCGACGAGGAAGTGGTCAAAACAGATATTCGCCTGATCGCGATGGCCGTGAAGGCCTGCGGCGGAAAGGTGATCGCGCAGGTCAAAAGGATTGTACCGCGCGGCAGCCTTGCGGCGGACAAGACGTATGTGCCCGGCATTTTTGTGGATGCGGTCGTCTTGTGCGGCGAACCGGAGAAAAACCACCGCCCGATCGGCGATATGACCGGATACGATCCAACCCTGACGGGCCATAGCCGCGCCCTGAAAACGAAAAACGGAAAGTTGCCCATGAGCGCGAAAAAGGTGATCGCCAGAAGATGCGCGCAGGAGTTAAAGTCGGGCGCTATCGTCAACCTTGGGATCGGCGCGCCTGAATTTATCGCGGCGGTAGCGGATGAAGAAGGCGTTTACGAGCGGATGACGCTGACGGCGGAAAGCGGCGTAATCGGCGGGATACCCTGCGGGGGAAAAGATTTCGGCGCGGCGCGAAACGCGGTGGCGATGATCGAACAGGAAAGCCAGTTTGATTTTTACGACGGCGGCGGACTTGACGTAACGTATCTCGGCTTTGCGCAGGCCGACCAGGCAGGCAGCGCGAATATTTCCAGATTTGGCTCCAGGATTTACGGCTGCGGCGGTTCGATCAATATTTCGCAGAACACCGCAAGGCTGATTTTTTGCGGCACCTTTACTGCGGGAGGGCTGCGGGAAAGCTTTCGCGGAGGGAAGCTGGTCATTGAGCAGGAGGGGAAAAATAAAAAGTTTTTGCAAAAAATCGACCAGATCACGTATCATGGAAAAATGGGTTTTAAAAACGGTCAGGAAGTGCTGTATATCACGGAACGCGCGGTATTTCGCGTGACGGGAAGCGGCCTTGAGCTGATCGAAATAGCGCCAGGCGTCGATCTTGAGAGGGATATTCTGGCGCAAATGGAGTTTTGCCCAAAGATCAGCGATCATCTGAGCACAATGGACAGCGTGTTGTTTGGGGAGGGGCTGATCGGGCTGCGCAAGCATGTTGTGTGACGGAAGATAAAATATCATATAGTACTGCAGGAAAAACGCTTTCGGATTTTTCGAAAGCGTTTTCGTATGCGGAAAGCGGATGTTCTCCCTACAAAAAAATGCGGGAATATGGTATACTAAAAACATGAGAGTAAGATTCCAGGACGGTGCGGCGGTGATTACGGGTATGACCTGTTTTGAACCGCGGCACATTTTTGATAACGGGCAGACGTTTCGTTTTGACGAGACGGAGGAGGGCGTATTTGAGGGAGTTGCGTACGGCCGTTTTTTGCGCGTTGCGAAAAAGGAAAGAGTTGTGACGCTGTATCCGTGCGGAGCGGAAGAATATGAACAGGTGTGGAAGCGGTATTTTGACCTTGAGGTCGACTATGACAGGCTCTTTTGCGATTGCGGCGACGCGGCGCTTACCAAAGGCAGGGAATACGGCTGTGGATTGCGGCTGCTTAACCAGGAGCCGTTCGAGACGCTGATTTCGTTTATCGTATCCGCCAACAACAACTTAAAGCGGATCAAGGGCATCCTGCGGCGCATATGTGAAAGGCGCGGCCAGCCGTTTACGTTTGAAAGAAAGACCTATTACCGATTTCCGGAGCCGGATGCGCTTGCGGGCCTTGACGTTGAAACCCTGAAAGAATGCGGCTGCGGCTACCGTGCGCCCTATTTAAAGGCCGCGGCTCGTATGGTGGCGGACGGTTTCGACCTTTGCGGTCTTGCGCGCATGGAGTATTTTGCGGCAAAAGCGGAGCTGATAAAACTGCCGGGCGTAGGCCCTAAGGTCGCGGACTGTATCTTGCTGTTTGCCCTTGGTTTTCGGGATGCTTTTCCGGCGGACGTGTGGATCAGGCGGATACTAAAGGAGCATTACGGCTTTGTAGGAAACGACAGGCAAATATATGAATACGCGCGGAACCGGTTTGGCGAAAACGCGGGGATTGCGCAGCAATATTTGTTTTTCTGGCAACGGGAAAATTACGGCGCGAAAAAAGCGCCGGACAAAATTTTGAAAACTTGACGGAGGCAACACAATGAGACTTTTGGTGGACACGCATACGCATACGGTTGCGAGCGGGCACGCATATTCGACGCTCAAGGAAAATGTGGAATACGCACGCGACACAGGCATGGAAGCAATTTGCAGCGCGGACCACGGCCCGGGCATACGGGGCGGCGCGCCCGATTTTATTATCGGGGTGCTTGCGTCCCTGCCAGAAAGTATGGAGGGCGTGCGTGTTTTTTGCAGCACGGAAGCGAATATCCTCGATTATGACGGGCATGTCGATATTCCGGACCGCTTTCTTAAGCTCACGGAATTTGCCATCGCGTCCCTGCACGATATTGTGATCGATCCGGGAACGAGGGAGCAGAATACGGCGGCGATGGCAGCAGCGCTTCATAATCCGTTTATCGATGTGATCGGACACCCCGGCAATCCGTATTACGACATCGACAGGGAAACAGTGGTGCGGGAAGCCAAAAAGCTAGATAAGCTGATCGAGATCAACGACCATTCCTTTTTATACCGCAAGGGGAGCGCGCCCAATTGCAAGGATTTCCTCGCGTTGTGCAAAAAACACGGCGTACGCATCACAGTATCCTCAGACGCGCACATTTGCTATCGCGTTGGCGGATTCGGACTGGCCGAAGCGGCTATCCTGGAAGCGGAATTCCCGCAGGAGCTGATCGTAAGCCGTAATCTCGAGGCTTTCAACGGCTATATACGGGAGAGAAAAAGTAGATTAAAAGACTGAATCCGTTCACGGTTTTGAGCGGCGGTATGATATAATAAAGAATAAAAAAACGGGGAGCATAAATATATGGCATATAAAACGCTGTACCGGGTATTTAGGCCGACAACCTTTGACGAGGTATACGGACAGCAGCATATTACCGACATTTTGAAAAAGCAGGTTATGACGGGGCGGCAGGCGCACGCCTACCTGTTTTACGGGCCGCGGGGCACGGGGAAAACGAGTACGGCAAAAATTCTTGCGGGCGCGCTGAACTGTCTTGATCCGCAGGATGGAAACCCCTGCGGGAAATGCGAGGTTTGTAGAAACATGAAAAACGACGCCTTTGTGGACATTGTAGAGATCGACGCGGCGTCTAACAACAGCGTTGACAATGTGCGCGATATTCGCGAGAAAGTGTCGCTTCTGCCCGCGCTCGGGAAATATAAGGTCTATATTATCGACGAGGTGCATATGCTCTCGCCCGGCGCGTTCAACGCGCTGCTGAAAACATTGGAGGAACCGCCGCCGCACGCGGTGTTTATCCTGGCGACGACTGAGCTGCGAAAATTGCCGGGTACGATCCTCTCGCGCTGCCAGAGGTATGATTTCAAGCGAATATCCGAAGAGGATATTGTATCGCGCCTTAAGGAAGTTGCGGATAAGACGGGCGTGATGTGCGAGCCAGAAGCGATCACGATGATCGCGCAGTCGGCGGAAGGTGCGATGCGCGACGCGCTTTCGATTATGGACCAATGTATCGCCGGTAAAAAGACGCTGACGCTATCGGATGTAAACGAGGCAATGGGCGTCGCCGATAGCGTGCAGCTAAAGGCTCTATGCGATGCGATTCTGGAAGAAAATCCGAAGCAGGCCCTGCTTGCGGTGGATGAAATGCTTGCGGGCGGCGTGGAGCCGCATAATATACTGCGGGATATTGTGGTGGAGTTTTCGGCGCGCCTCGCGCATGACGTGGGCGACGCATACAAGTGCGCGAACCTGCTGCGCGTGCTCGAGATATTCATCTACAACCAGAATACGCTGCGCTATGCAAGCACGCCGGATGCGGTGCTGATCGCGGCGGTCGTGCGCGCTGCAAGCAACACGACGGACGTGGATACCAAGGATATGGAGCTGCGCATGAAAAAGCTCGAGCAGAGGGTCGAAAAGCTCGCCGCGGGAATTGCGCGGAGCGGGTTTGATACGGCGGCGAAGCAGGCTATGCCGCCCGGGCGGAAAGCCCTCGCCTCGGAAACAAAACCGGCGGAGGAAGAAAAAACAATACCGCAGGCTTCGGCGGCGATAAAAAGCGTGGAAGCGGGGGAACATTCGGAAGAAGCGGAGCGTGAAAAGGCGGCGGACGTCAATGAAGACGCCGCGCTTAAGGAATTTAAAGCTCTGGTGAGCCAGGCGTTTCCTGTTTTGGGACCGGCAAGCGGATGTCTGAAAAAGCTTGCCGCGCGCGGGAGCATCCTCGACCTTTACGCGGACGAGGCGGACAGCGCGCTTACGGATATGCTGAAAAAAGAAGAATACGCGGAGCAGATGGGCGCTATCACAACCAGGATATTCGGACATCCGATGATCGTGGATATTGTTTATGAAAAGGAACAAAAAGAGGAAAAAAGTATGCAGGAACAACTGGCGGAGCTGGTTGGCAAAGATAAAGTAATCATTAAATAAATCAAGTGTTGGAGGAACAAAAAATGGCAAAAGGCGGATTCCCGGGCGGAATGAACATGCAGAATATGATGCGTCAGGCGCAGCAGATGCAGGCGAGAATGCAGCAGGTGCAGGAAGAACTTGAAGAGCGCGAGGTAGAGGCAACGGCAGGCGGCGGTGTGGTGCGCGTAGTCGCGACAGGTAAAAAAGTCATAAAAAGTATCGAAATCAAGGAAGAAGCGGTCGATCCGGACGATGTGGAGATGCTGCAGGACCTGATCATCGCTGCGGTCAACGAGGCGCTCGCGAAAGCGGATGAAATGATGCAGACGGAGATGGGTAAAGTTACCGGCGGCATGAATCTTGGAGGAATGTTCTAAGCAATATGAATTTGCAATCTTATTCAAAGCTGGTTGCGCAGTTTTGCAAACTGCCGGGCATTGGCGCTAAAACGGCGCAGAGGCTGGCCTATTATATTTTAAAAATGCCTGAAACGGATGTGAAGCAGTTCGCACTCGATATGTATGACGCGCGGCGTAAGGTACGGTATTGCAAGGTATGCGGCAATCTTTGCGAGGGAGAAGTGTGCGAGGTGTGCGCGGACGTAAAGCGCGACCGTTCGGTGATTTGTGTGGTCAAGGATGCGCGCGACGTATTCGCCATCGAAAAAACGCATGAATACCGCGGGCTTTACCACGTGCTAGGGGGAACGATTTCGCCGCTTGAGGGCATCGGGCCGGACGATATTGCGATCAAGCCGCTCCTTAAGCGCCTGGGCGACGAGGTAAAGGAAATCATTCTGGCGACCAATCCGGATGTGCAGGGAGAAGCGACGGCAGCGTATATCAGCAGGCTGTTGAAAGGCTTTGACCTTAAGGTATCGCGCATCGCGCACGGTATCCCCATTGGCGCGGAGCTTGAATATGCGGACGAGATCACGCTTGCCAAGGCGCTCGAGGGAAGGACGACGATTTAAGGAGATTGGTTGCAACTTCTCAAAAGAGGTGTTTTTGATGTACGACAGCTTCAAAACCTTATATGAAACGGTGATGCACTGCAAAAAATGCAAGCTTTGGGAAAAGCGCACGCATGTGGTATTCGGCGAGGGGAATTTAAAGGCCGATATTATGTTTGTCGGCGAGGGACCGGGCGCGCGGGAGGATGAGCTTGGCCGGCCGTTCGTGGGGCCGGCGGGGCAGCTTCTGGATAAAATGCTTTGCGAAATTGGCCTTAAGCGCGCAGACGTGTATATCGCGAACGTAGTAAAATGCCGCCCGCCGAACAACCGCGATCCGCAGGAAGACGAACGGCAGGCGTGTATGGACTATTTACGCGCGCAGGTGGCGTTTATCAAACCGAAGCTCATCGTTTGCCTGGGGCGGATCGCTGCCGGCGTCATATTGAAACGCGACGTCAAGATGATGAAAGAACACGGAACGTGTATCGCGGTTAAGGATTTTATGATCATGCCTACTTTCCATCCGGCGGCCATGCTACATAATCCGGATTATGTCGAAAGCGCGAAAGAGGACTTCAGGGTTTTAAGGCAAAAACTGGAGGAGCTTCATATTGCTGAATAGATTGTATCAGAAAATCGGCGCATTCTATGGGGATACGCCGCTTGTTTTTGGAGAAGGGAACGCGCGTGCCTCTCTGCTCGTCATCGGCGAAGCGCCAGGCAGGGAAGAGGTAATAAAGAGACGGCCGTTTGTGGGCAAGGCGGGGAAAACCCTCGACGGATTTTTGCAGGCTGTAAACCTCGCACGGGCGGACATCTACATTACGAACGTATGCAAATTCCGGCCGCATAAAATAAGCGACAGGGGTACGGTTTCAAACAGGCCGCCCACCAAAGAGGAAATCGGGCAGGCGAGCGGATTTCTGAGGGAAGAGATTGCTTTGATTACGCCGCAGACAATCGTGACTCTGGGAAATACGCCGCTTCGGGCGGTGCTCAATGATTTTTCCGCTACAATCGGCGCATACCATGGTCAGGCGAGAAAATGCAAGCTGGACGGAAAACAATATACGCTGTTTGCGCTGTATCATCCGGCGAGCATTATCTATAATCCGGCCCTCAAAGAAATCTACGGAGCGGACCTTAAGGCGCTGGGTACGTATCTTGAAAATGCAAATAAAACGTGAACGGGCGCGCAGCAATAACAAAAACTTGCTTTTTTGCGTAGGAATGGGTATAATCTAGTTGTTACAACTTTGTAATATTTTCATTAAAACGCACGGTTGGTTTGGAAAGCGGCGCCAGAGTGCGTTGTTTGATTGGAAAACTTTGGCTTGTTTGAAGCGGAGGTAACGGGTATTTGGATAAAAAAAAGATCATAGTGATGTGTGCGGCGATTGCTGCGACGGCCAGCTTTGTCACGGGACTGTTCGTATACTTTTTCCAGACGTCGCAAATGCGCGGGAACGAGCTGCGTGCATCCGGCAAGGGGAACTATGGGGATCTCAAAAAATACATGGAGACCAGCGATTTAGAAACGCTGATCAATGAAAACTTCTATCAGCAGTCGGATGAACAGCAGCTTTTAAACGGTACGCTCAAGGGAATGGTCGAATCGCTGGGCGATCCTTATTCCGTTTATTACACGGAAGACGAATATAAGGAATACAAGGCCAAGAGCGAAACGGACTTGGCGGGCATCGGTATCTCGGCGGGACCGTATAAAGGTACGGGACAATTGAAGATCGAGCGCGTCTATTCGGGCGGACCGGCGGAGTCGGCGGGGCTTAAGGAAAACGACGTCATCGTGGCGGTGGACGGCGTGGCCTTGGCGAATCTCGATTATGAGAGCGCGTTCAATCTTTTAAAGGGACCGAGTGGCTCGAACCTGACGCTTACGGTCGTATCCGGAGATGGGTCGCAGGATATTCCGATCACGCGGGCCACGTTTGACACGCAGTATGTGACCTATACAATGCTCGATTCCGTGGACGACTGGAACATTGCGCAAATCGTTATTTCGGAATTCAACGGAAAGTGCGTCGAGGAATTTCAGAGGGCGATCCAGTTTTTAAAGGATGAGGGCGCGGACGGCGTAATCATCGATTTACGCGGCAATATGGACGGCAGCGTAAAGGCAGTGACAGACATGCTGGATCAGATTGTTCCGGAGGGCTTGCTTGCATATTCGGTGGATAAAAACGAGCAGAAAGACGAAATGACGGCGGACGCGGACTATTTTGACCTGCCATTGGTCGTTCTGGTGGACGGGAACAGCGCGAGCGCGGCTGAAATTTTTGCGGGCGCGGTGCAGGACCGGGGACGCGGCAAGGTCGTGGGTTCCCAGACATACGGCAAAGGTGTCATCCAGGCGATACTCGATATGCCTTATTCGGGCGGCGGCGTGAAGCTGACGACGGCGGTCTATTATACGCCCAACGGCAACCTGATCAACGACGGCGGCATTACGCCGGATGTACCGGTCTTACCGCCGGCTGACCTTACGACGCTTACTTTTGAAACGGATACGCAGTTGCAGCAGGCGATCGCAACGGTCAGGGAAATGGTTATTGCGCAGAATTAGAGAGTGAAAGTATGAACCGCATAGGTATTATTGCAATTATCATAGAAGAGAACAGGGAAAGCGTTACCGAGGTCAACCGCATATTGTCGGAGTATTCCGGCTGTATCCACGCGCGCATGGGCGTGCCCAACCAGGAAAAGGATATTTACGTCATTTCCCTTGTGGTCGAGGTAAGCACCGAACAATTGGGAGCGATCACCGGACGGCTGGGAAAGCTCAGGGGCGTTACCGTCAAGAGTATGATGACCAACAAAACGTATTAAACAGGAAAATGAGAACAGGAAGCGTAAAAACGCTTCCTGTTTTTTGGTGCGCGCCGGACCTAGGAAACGTCGTCCACAATCGTGCCGATGCGCACGCGCTTCTTCAGATAGACAATAACGGTGGCAGCGACAAGAGCGGTATTTAAAAATACGAACAACGCCATGCGTAGTTCCACATAATGATTGTACGCGATCTGGTCGGCGCGTGAATAAACGATAATCTGTGAAAGATTGCCGTTATAGTCGAATTCACAGGCGTCCCGATTCCGCCATGTGAATGGATATTTTTTTTCGGAAGCGTCTAATAGGTAGGTATCGCTCCAGAAAACCTTGTCTGATTCCTCGTAATAGCGCATTTCGCCTGTCTTCTGGTCTTCAATCACAACTCTGTTTCCATAGCTGTCCACGGAAATGGGAGTTTCTACATATTTTTTGAAGTCCTCAAACGAGGTAAAGGTCTTGCCCTGCGCGACGTCGCTGATGTTGGCGTGGATACCTGACTGGATAGCGCTGCATAAAACAAGGGCAGCCGCGCAAATCCCTATACAAAAGAGCCGCAGCCGCGCATTCCGCTTTTCGGCAGGCGCATATGCGTTTCCGAAATCATCCTGGCGGGAGATAATGATTGGCGCAAAAAAGGAAAAGGCGAGGCAGGTAACCAAGGCGAAAAACAGGAACAGTGGAAGCAGAGAAAGCCAACTGTTCCGCGGCATGATGGAATCAATGCTTGTATAGCCGGTGATAAAGGGCAGGATGCTGAAAAAAATGAAAATATTCAGGTAACAGACCACAAAAAATACCTGCCAGGCGCGGTAAAGGTGGGAGCGCACACCGGACATGCCGGACTGCGTATCGCCGAGGGCCAGCCGCACGGTTGAAAGGGAGTCTGCCTGGAGAATAAGGCTGGCGGCAATGAGGACCAGCGAAAGGCCGATGCCTACCACAGGGGCGCGCAGGCCAAACCCGAAAATGACCATCGCAACCAGAGCGGTTACGGAAAGAAAAACGGCCAGCAGGGAACGCATGCGGTATTTGGCCATACTGTTTTTGATCAGGTAGGAAACCTGCTGCTGCGATCTTGGACATTCGCCGCCTGCTGACGTATCCCTCTGCCCGCGCAGCAGTTCGTCCGAGGTAACGCCGAACAACTCCGCGATCACGGGGATGAGCGCAAGCTCGGGCGCGGATTCGTCGCGCTCCCAGCGGCTTATGGTCTTGTTGGATACATGCAGCCGGTCTGCAAGCTCCTGCTGCGTCATACCGTTTGCCCGGCGCAGAATGCTGATAAAGCTTCCGATCGTTTTTTTGTCCATAAATCGTTTCTCCTTTGCATGTGTCTGATACCTGTATTCTACAAATGCGTCACAGGAAGTGACAGCCAAAATGACGGGAATTACTCTCGAATAGCGGGAATTTGACGCTTTTATTGTACCAGAGAAAGGAACGAAAAACAAAAACGCCGTTTTTACCTCCCAAAAAAATTTTTTTGTGTTAAAATAATAGCATGGATAAGAATAAAGAAATCATTGAACGTTTAAGAAAAGAATATGGGGATACCGAGTCCGCGCTCGAATATGAAAATCCCTACGAACTTCTGGTGGCGACGATCCTGGCGGCGCAGTGTACGGATGTGCGCGTTAACATCGTGACGCGCGAGCTTTTTAAAAAGTACCCGTCGCCTAAGGAGCTTGCGCAGGCGGACCTTGCGGAGCTTGAGGGCTACATCAAGACCTGCGGGCTTTATAAGAACAAGGCGAAGAACCTGATCGCCTGCGCGCAGAGGCTGATGAGCGAATACGGCGGAGTCGTGCCGCATACGGAAGAGGAGCTGACTACGCTCGCGGGCGTGGGGCGCAAGACGGCGAATGTGGTGCTGGCCTTTGCGTTCGGCCTGCCGGCTTTTCCGGTGGATACGCATGTGAAGCGTGTTTCAAACCGTATCGGGTTCGCGCATTCCGACGATCCGAACAAGGTAGAGGAAGAGGATAAAAAAATAATCAGGAAAGAGGACTGGTCACAGGCGCACCATTGGCTGATCTGGCATGGACGCAGGGTTTGCAAGGCGCAAAAGCCGTTGTGCGACATCTGCTGCATAGCGGACCTGTGCCCCTATAACAATAAAAAATGATAGTAGATAAGGTAAAAATATTTATCAAAGCGGGCGACGGCGGCAACGGCGCGGTATCGTTCCGGCGGGAGAAGTACGTCAACGCGGGCGGGCCTGACGGCGGCGACGGCGGCAACGGCGGCAACGTCGTTTTTGTGGCGGACCCGGGCATGCGTACGTTGATGGATTTCCGCTATCACAAAAAATATAAGGCGGAGAACGGCGAGAACGGAAAAAAGAAAAATATGCGCGGCAAAAATGGCGAGGACCTGATCATTAAGGTGCCGGTAGGTACGGTCGTCATTGATGCGGAAACGCAGCGCGTTGCGGCCGATATACGCGACGGCGACGGCGTGATCGTTTTGCGCGGCGGCGCGGGCGGCAAGGGAAACGCCCGGTTTTCGACGGCGGTGCGGCAAACGCCGAGGTTCGCGACCCCCGGCAAAAAGGTTATGATGCGCGAAATCACCTTAGAACTCAAATCCATTGCGGACGTAGGACTGGTCGGCTTCCCGAACGTTGGAAAATCGACGCTGCTTTCGCGGCTGACGTCGGCAAAACCAAAAATAGAAAATTATCATTTTACGACGCTTACGCCTAACCTTGGCGTCGTCAAGACGTACGATTATGATTTTATTATCGCCGATATTCCGGGACTGATTGAGGGCGCGTCGGACGGCGCGGGACTGGGACACGATTTTTTGCGCCATATCGAGCGGACGCGTATGATCGCGCATGTGCTGGATATTGCGGGCAGCGAGGGACGCGACCCGATAGACGATTATATCAAGATACGCGAGGAACTGGAGAAATACTCGCAGCCGCTCGCGCGGCGTCCGGAAATCGTGGTGGCCAACAAGGCGGATCTTCCCGGGGCGCGGGAAAACCTGGAGCGTTTCTTAAAAGCCTATCCCGATAAGCAGGTGTTTTTGATCTCGGCGGCGACGCGCCAGGGCACAGACGAACTGCAGGTCAAAATGATGGAAGTCTTAAAAACGCTGCCCGAAGAACAGGTGATTGAGGAAGAGGGCGTACTCGAGGAGTGGCGGATGCAGGACAGCGAGCTGACGTTTGAAGTTACGCGCGGCGAGGACGGCGTGCTGGAAGCAAACGGTTCGCTGATCGAGGAAATCTTCTCTCGCATCAATCCGGACGAACCGGATTCCATGCGGCATTTTCATAAGCTATTGCGTGATATGGGCATATTGAAGCAACTCGTTCAGGCAGGCGCAAAAGACGGCGATACAATCAGGCTCAACGGCGAAGAATTCGATTTTGTTGAATGATGAGGGAAATATGATAACGAGTAAGCAACGGGCGAAACTGCGCGGTATGGCGCAAAACTTGGAGCCTATTATCCATATCGGTAAGGACGGTGTGACGCAAAACGTGGTCGCGCAGGCAGGGGACGCGCTTGAGGCGCGCGAGCTGATCAAAGGTACGGTACAGCAAAACAGCAATGTTGACGCGCGGGAAGCTTGTGATACGCTGTGCGGGGCTTTGGGCGCGGAGGGCGTTTGTGTGCTTGGGCGGAAGTTTGTTTTGTACCGTGAATCGAAAAACAAAAAGAAGATCGAGATATAAAGATGGAATATCTAAAGGGCATGGAAACACAGGAACGTACGCGGCTGCGCTTTCCCCATAAAAAAGTGGGGATACTGGGCGGGACGTTCAATCCGCCGCATACCGGCCATGTGGACATGGCGCGGCATGTGAAGCGGGAATTTATGCTGGACGAGGTGTTTTTAATGCCGTGCGGCACGCCGCCGCATAAAACGGAAGATATTGCGCCCGCGCCGATGCGCCTTAAAATGACGCAGCTATGCGTAGATGGCTGCGACGGGCTGGACGTGCTCGACATTGAGACCAGGCGTAAGGGATATACCTATACGGTGGATACCATGCGCGAACTGCGCAAAAAAAATCCGCACACGGATTATTATTTCATTGTCGGCGCGGATACTGTGTTCGAACTTGCGTCATGGTATCAATGCAGGGAACTTTTTTCGTTGACACGGTTTGTTTGTGTACGGCGGGGGGCGTACGACACGCTGAAGCTTTCGGCGGAGATCGCGCGGCTTCAGGAAGAATATGGGGCATGCGTCTTTCTTTCGGAATATACCGGACTTTTTGTGAGCTCGTCTTACATCAGGCAGCGCAGAGCGCAGGGAAAAAGTATCGAGGGGCTGGTGCCCAAAAACGTGGAGGAATACATCATTGCTAATGGACTATATCGCTGACCGAGAGGGAATCGTCAAAGAGCTCGCGGACAAGGTAAAGGGCGAAAAGTTTGAACACAGCCTGGGCGTGGAGAAAACAGCGCTCGCGCTCGCGGAGCGTTATGGCGCAAGCAGGAACAAAGCGGGGCTGGCGGGATTGCTGCACGATTACACCAAACAAATGGACAACGTGGCGCTGGCGGAAAAATACCATATCCCCTACCTGACGGAAAAGACGCTGCATGGACATACGGCGGCGGCGCTTTTGAAAGAAAAGGGCTATGTGACAGACAAGGATGTTTTGGATGCGATCCGCTGGCATACCACCGGCAAAGAGGGTATGAGCATACTGGAGAAGATCGTGTATATCGCAGACTATATGGAGCCGGGCCGCGACTTTGCGGGGGTGGAAGCCTTGCGTGTTTTGGCGTTTGAAAATATTGATAAAGCGGTTTTATTAGGACTGAAAATGTCCATAGATAACATCATAAGGAATAAAAGCCTCATTGATACAGACAGTGTGCAGGCTTACAATTACTACCGGAGTTTATTTCCGGGAGAGGAGATTTGAGTTTGGAAATTTCAAAAAGAGCACGTAGGATCGCAGAGATACTTGACAGCAAAAAAGCACAGGACATCGTTATTTTGCGCGTGGCGGATATGACGATCATCTCGGACTATTTTGTGGTTGCGAGCGCGCCTAACGTTTCGCATGTACAGACGCTGGCGGAAGAAGTGCAGTTTAAAATGCGCGAGGAAGAAGAAGTAAGTCCGCTTCGCACGGAGGGGGTGCGGGAGGGGCGCTGGGTCGTCATCGATTACGGCGATGTACTCGTGCATATCTTCCATAAGGAAGAAAGGGAGTTTTACCAGTTGGAACGGTTGTGGAAAACGGAAGGAAATTTCTGCGACTATTCGGAGGAGAATCCGGAATAAAGCGGCAAGCGGGCGCGCCGCAAAAGGTTGCGCGCTCACGTAATATTATGGAGCAGCTTTTCAAGCAGGCGGTCGAGCGATTCGCGTTCCTGATCGGAGAGATTGCGCGTCATCTGCTCTTCCCATTCCGTCTCGACCGCGCGGATAGCGTCATAGGCCCGTTTGGTTTTTTCTGTAGGGAAGAGTCCGTATTGGCGGCGGTCTGATGGAGAAAGCACGCGGGTGATGTATCCGTCCTGTTCAAATTTGCGGACCGCGCGCGCGACCGCGCCTTTATTGATCCACAACGCTTCCGAGAGCTGTTCCTGCGACAAACCCTCGTTGTCGCAAATACACATCAGGTATACAAGCTGGCCACGGGTGATCCCCAGGTCCTTTAGCAGCCTGTCCAGATGTATGCCGGACCGGCGGGACAGGATCGAAAGCTTTTTTGCGAGTTCTTTCATTTTTTGTTCTCCTCTTGCGGGATGTTTTTATTTTAAGCGCGTTCCATATTCTTGTCAAATATCCGAAATGCACTTGACTCTTTCCAAAAATCTTAATATAATAGTTGCAGTGGCAACTAAAATGGTTGCCTATTATTCTGCATATAAAGTTGCCTAGGCAACGGTTTAGGAGTTTGATATTTTATGGAAGCATTATCGGAAACAAAATTATTGGGCAGCGCGCCGATTCCCAGGCTGATTATGAAGTACACGGTGCCGAGCGTGATTTCGCTGCTGGTAAATTCACTTTACAACATCGTCGACCAGATTTTTATCGGGCAGGGAGTCGGTTATCTGGGCAACGCCGCAACCAACGTTATTTTCCCGATCACCGTGATCGCGCTTGCCTTTGCGCTGCTGGTGGGCGACGGAGCGGCGGCCTATCTCAGTTTGAAGCTGGGCCAAAATCAAAAACAGCAAGCGCAAAAAGGAGTGGGCAACGCGCTAACTTTGATGATCCTGTTTGGCGTGGCGTTCCTGCTGATCGGCTTTTTCTGTTTAGAACCGCTTGTGCGTATGTTCGGCGCGACGGAAAACTCCATGCCTTATGCGCTTGATTACGGACGTATTATCGTACTCGGACTGCCCTTTGTGGTTATAGGTACGGGGCTTAACTCATGCATCAGGGCGGAGGGCAGTCCCAAGGTGGCAATGCTGTCGATGATCGCGGGAGCGGTAGTCAATACGGTGCTCGATCCCATTTTTATTTTCGTGTTCCACTGGGGAGTGGAAGGCGCGGCCTGGGCAACCATCTTAGGCCAGATACTCACCCTTTTGGTCAGCATCACTTATCTGCCGAAAATGAAGACGATCAGAATCAAACGCATGGATATGAAGCTGGCGCTGAAAACCGCGAAAACCGTGATGGGCTATGGCATATCCAGCTTTATCACACAGATTGCGATTACCATCTCGATTCTCGTCGCCAACAATATGCTGGTACAGTACGGCCTTACATCCGTCTATGGGCCGGATATTCCGCTTGCGGCCTTTGGTATCGTGATGAAAGTAAATCAGATTCTGTTGTCGTTTATGATTGGATTCGGACTGGGCGCGCAGCCCATCGTGGGTTTCAATTACGGCGCAAAACACGGCAAACGCGTAAGGCAGGCTTACCGCATTGCCGTCACCTGCGCCACTTTGGTCGCGGTGGTTGGATTTATCCTCTTTCAGTTTTTTCCGCAGGGTATCATCAACCTGTTTGGTTCGGAAGAGGGATTGTATAATGAATTTGCGCAGAAAAGCTTCCGGATTTTCCTGATGCTTTGCCTGCTGAACGGTTTTCAGATGGTAACGGGAATATTCTTCCAGGCGCTCGGCAAGCCCGTCAAGGCGGCGCTTATCACGCTGTCCCGCCAGTTGTTGCTGCTTGTGCCGGCGATGCTTGTGCTGCCGCATTTCCTGGGCGTGGAAGGCGTGCTGTGGGCAGGCCCCGTGGCGGACGCCACCGCTTTTCTCATCGCGCTGGCGCTGGCCGCGAAAGAAATGAAGCATTTGCGCGCCCTTGCCCCGCCGCAGCCGCAGCTATGCGCCGAACGGGCGTGATAAGCAGGCGGATTGGTTTATGCGAATATATCCGCGTCCATTTCTTTCAGGCTGTCTGCGATATGCGGACAAAATTCCATGTTGGCGAGAATATCGCGTTCAAGGTCAATGCCGGGGGCGATCTCCGTTAGGGTAAGGCCATCCTCGCGCAGCTCAAAGACGCAGCGTTCGGTGATGAAAGTAACTTTCTGCCCCAGCTCTTTTGCGCGCTTGGCAGAGAAAGTGAGCTGTTCGATCTCTTTTTTGAACTTTTTGATGCTGCCCTCCTGCAGGATACGAAGCTTGCCGTCTACAACCTCTTCCTTGAGGCCTTTGGCGGTAAAGGTGCCGATGAAATAAAGCTTGGGCGTAGATTGCGTAATGCAGATAAAACCGCCGCAGCCGGCGATTCGCGGGCCGAACTTGCTGACGTTGATATTGCCCTGCGGATCTGCTTCCGCAAGGCCCAAAAACGCCTGCGAAAGTCCGCCGCCGTGATAAAAGTCAAACAACTGGTGCTGGAAAAGAATGGCCTGCGGATTGAGGCTGCTGCCGAATTCCACGCCGGATAGCGGCGTGCCGCCAATGCCGCCCGCTTCGACCGAAAGCGTAAAATCACGGATTCCCTTTTCTTCCGCAACCGCGGCGATTCCCTCGGGCATGCCGATGCCTAAATTGACCACGCCGCCCTGCTCCAGCTCTTTTAAGGCGCGCAGCGCAATTATGCGGCGGGGTCCCTTATCAAGAACGGGCATCGCGCCTTTAGGCGCGCGGCTTTGTCCGGAATAAGCCGGATTATAGTCGCACGCCGCCGTTTGCTGGTGATAGGCCATATCGCTTGTTTTTACAATATAATCCACAAGAATACCGGGCACGACCACTTCATGCGGGGCAATATCATGTACGATTTCTTCTACCTGTACGATTACCTTGCCGCCAAGCGCATGGCATGCCTGCGCCATCGGCAGGGCGTCCACCTTTGCCGCTTCCTTTTCCATACTGATGTTGCCGTCGTTATCCGCGCGCGTACCGCGCAGAATGGCGAAATCGATTTTGGTAAACGGTTTATAACGGATATAATCCTTGCCGTCCAGGGTAATAATCTCATTCAATTCCTCTTTGGAGCAATTATTGATACGCCCGCCAAAGTGACGTGGATCGACAAAGGTATCAAGGCCGATTTGCGTTACAAGGCCCGGGCGGCCTGCCGCCGTGTCGCGCAGAAGCTGCGCAATTACGCCCTGCGGGAGATTATATGCTTCAATATCCTCTGAAAAAATCATTTGCTGGAGGCGCGGCATCAGGTTCAGATGCCCTGCTATTAGTTTTTTTACAAGCCCTTTATGCGCGAGGCGGTTAAGGCCGCGGTCCGCCCCGTCGCCCACCGAGGTGACGCTTAAAAGGGAAAGGTCTTTAGGACTGTGCGTGTCTAAAAAACGCTGTTCGATCGCGTGATAGATCTCGTCCGCCGTCGCCGTCATCATAAATCCGTTGGCAGCGAGGGTCGCGCCGTCAAAAATAAGGTCCGCAGCCTGCGCTGCCGTTATTAACTGATGTTTCATGGAAATACCTGCCTGTTTTAAAAATTCATTGCCTTTCTATTATCTTGCATTTTGCCGGTATTTTCAAGGGAAAATCCTGACCTGTTATTCGCGGTATTCGGTAGGCCTGCGGTATTTATGGCGCGGCTTATGCTCCAGCAGCGCGGCGGAAATGCAGATTGCACAGATAACGGCTATCACAACGGCCAGTATGGCGATGATCTCTTTCGACAATAAAATTTCCAACATTATTTTGCCCTCCTTGGCTTTTCTGGTGATAAAAAAAGTATACGATACGGGATGTACAAATCAGGTACATAGGCATAAAAAAGTTGTGAAGAAACTATGAAAATACATTACAAAAGTGATACATTCGCTATACAAAGCCGCCGCTTTGATATATAATATGAATGTTATAACGAGGAAATTTCAGTGAGGATATTGAGTTTGAGAAGAATAACAGCATTGATCATCACGATCCTATTGATCGCGTTTATACCGGCGATCGCGTTTGCGGAACCGGACGCGCAGGCAAGCGCGGAAGCTGCGGCATCGGGGGACGCCGCAAATCCGGAAGCGACGCCGACGCCTGTTCCTACGCCGGAGCCGACGCCGACTCCGGAAGCGACATCCGAATTGAAGCAGGGCGCGCCGGAAGTGGATATGTCTCTGATTACCGCCGATTCCGCAATGCTTCTGGACGCGGATACGGGAGAGGTTCTTTTCTCCAAAAACAAGGACTGGCAGGTATTTCCTGCCAGCACCACAAAATTAATGACCGCGATCCTGACGCTGGAAAACTGTAATATGGACGATATGGTTACCGTAGGCGCGGAGGTCAACCAGTTTTCCAAAGGTTCCAGCCTGATGAATTTAAAACAGGGCGAAACGATTTCCGTAAAGGATTTATTTTATGGACTGATGATTTGTTCGGGAAACGACGCCGCCGTTGCCCTTGGCGTACATATTGCCGGAAGCGAATCCGCCTTTGTGGACCTGATGAACCAAAAGGCGCAGGAGATGGGGATGTCGGATACGCATTTTTTGAATCCTTACGGTCTCTATATTTTTAATGTTGGGTACGACCACTATACGACGGCTGCGGATATGGCGATCCTCGCGCGAGAAGCATACAAGCATCCGGAGATCATGGAAGCGGCAGGCGTCACGGAATATACGCCGGATGCAGATGCGGGATTGGAAACGCCGCGTAAGTTCACAAGCTCGAATTTTCTGATTGCAACGCCGGAAACGAGGCCGGAATACGCGAAGTATCTTTACGACAAGGCGACGGGCCTGAAAACGGGCTTGCTGGAGCATATTACCTTAAACGGCGGGGAAGTCGTCGATTCCTACGGCTGCCTGGTGGCGACCGCGACGAGCGGGGATCTTAATCTGATCGCGCTTATTTTTGGCGATAAATCGATGGGCAACAAGGAAGCGGGTATCCCCAATTCATACGCGCGGTGGGACATTGCCAAATATTTGTTTGACTACGGCTTTACCAATTATGCAAAGGTGGACCTCGGGCAATATGTGGCGCCGTTTTCGGTGACGGAAACGATCGAGGGCGCGGCGGGAAACGACCCGCAGGACGGCCAGCTTGAAGTGACCGCCAACCTGAGCGGGGATAAAACGGACGTGCGCCTGGTGGACGCGGCGACTGCGCAAGGGCTTGCGGACGGAACCGTACAATTGGAGCAAAAGACGAATATCGAAGGGCCTTTAAAAGCGCCCATCAACGAGGGAGACCAGGTGGGAACGGTTTCCTATATCCTGAACGGCGAGGAAATCTATAACGCGCCGCTTCTTGCGAGCCGCCAGGTTTATCCGGCGGGTGACGAAATGGAAACGAGCAAGGAATACGGCGTGCCCGTATTATCCTTTGAGATATGGTATTTGTGGATCATCATTCCGGCGGCGCTGATACTTACGCTGCTGATTGTACGCATGGTTAATTTAAGCCGCAGGCGCAAACGGTATGCCGGAGTCAGACGCCGGCAGGCGGATATTACGCCTACGCGCACAGTAAAGACACGCCGCCAAGGTTCGGGCGGACGCGGACACCGCTTGTAAAAGATAAATAAAAAGGCTGTCTCCCTTACAGAGACAGCCTTTTTTAATGCTTGTTATTTCAGGGCGTCCAGAATCAGGTCGCTCATTTCCCGAGTGGTGATAAACGCGCCGCCCGCCGCAATGTCAGCCGTGCGTGCGCCGCTCTTAAGCACAGCTTTTACCGCTGACTCGATGGACTGCGCTTCGGTTTCCAGATCAAAGGAATAACGGAGCATCATAGCGCATGAAAGGATCATGGCGATGGGATTCGCCTTGCCCGTACCCGCGATGTCCGGCGCGCTGCCGTGGATCGGCTCGTACATGCCGAGCTTCGTGCTTCCGAGGCTTGCCGACGGGAGCATACCGATAGAACCGGTGATCATGCTCGCCTCGTCCGTGAGAATATCGCCGAACAGGTTGCCCGTAACGACCACGTCAAACTGGCGCGGATTGCGCACAAGCTGCATAGCCGCGTTGTCGACGTACATATGGTTTAGCTGCACGTCCGGATACTCCTTGGCGACACGGTTTACCGTATTGCGCCACAGGCGCGAGGTGGAAAGAACGTTGGCCTTATCAACGCTCGTGACCCTTTTGTCGCGCTTACGCGCGGACTGAAAGGCGAGATGGGCAATCCGCTCCACTTCATAGTCGTGGTAATTCATCAGGTCGGACGAATAGGTAAGGTCGTCGCCGCCTTTTTCCCCAAAATACACGTCGCCCGTTAATTCGCGCAGGATGAGAATATCGAGGTTGTCGCCGACGATCTCGTCCTTTAAGGGGCAGGCCGATTTAAGCTCGTTATAGATAATCGCGGGACGCAGATTGGCGAACAGGCCGAGTCCGCCGCGCAAGCGCAGCAAGCCCTTTTCCGGACGCTTGTCGACCGGAAGATCATCCCATTTTTCACCGCCCACGGCTGAGAGCAGCACCGCGTCGCTCTTGCGGCAAATTTCCAGTTGTTCCTCCGGCAGGGGATCGCCGTATTTATCGATGGCAATACCGCCTGCGTCTACATCTGTGAACGTAAAGGAGTGGCCGTGTAGCCTGCCGATTTTTTCAAGGACCCTGACGGCCTGCTCGGATACTTCGGGGCCGATCCCGTCGCCGGGGATCCTGGCTATTTTATATTCCATTTATCTTACCTTCCTGTTTTAAGATTTGCTTACAACCGCTATTATATAATAAAAATAGATTGGACAAAAGGCTTTTAAAGAAATAAAATGGATTAGTAGTACAATTTGAATTTTAAAAACAGGAGATATGAATGGAAGCCGGTATGTCGACCGCCTGCTTTTTCTGCAGGCTATATAATGAGGATTCGGTCCGCGAAATAGCAAAACTGGGAATCAAGGATATAGAATTGTTTTTTTCGGCAATGATGGAATACAAAAAGCCCTTTACGGACGAGATACGGCGTATCTGCGACGGAGAAGGAATGCGCGTGCGTTCCGTACACGCGCTGTGCACGCAGTTTGAACCGCAGCTTTTTTCCATGCACGAACGCCAGAGGGAAGAGGCGCTTTCCGTCTACAGTCAGGTAGTGGATGCGGCGGCGGAGCTTTCGGCGGGTATTTATGTGTTTCATGGACCGATGAACTTGAAGCATGCCAGGACTTTCCATGTGAATTATGAGCGCGCGGGCGAGCGCGTGACCGTGCTGGCGGAGCAGGCCCGTCAGCGCGGGGTAAAGCTGGCGTACGAAAACGTACATTGGTGCTGGTATGCGCAGCCGGGCTTTGCGCGGAATATCCTGAAATATACGCAAAGCGACAACCTGTATTTTACACTCGACATCAAGCAGGCGGCGCAGTCAGGGTATGAAGTTGCGGATTATATAGACGATATGGGCAGCCGCCTTGCGCACGTGCATGTGTGCGATTACCGCAAGGATCCCCAAAAGGGGATCATTCCCTGCCTGCCGTTTGACGGCGAGATGGACTTTGGCAGCATGAAAAACAAGCTGAAAGAAGTCGGCTATGACGGCGTAATGATGCTTGAGGTATATCCGAGCGACTATCAGACATACGGCGACCTGCTCGATAACTACCGTAAGGTCGCGGAATTCTTTAAATAATCAGTTTGCGGCGCGCGCTTTTATAAAAGCCTTTTGCTGCGTGCGGGCCTGCGCCCTGGTGCGATTCAGGAACTTATGGAGAGCAGGAATCAGGGAAACGGCGATGCAGATCGCGCACTCGAGCCCGACGACGGTTCCGTTATAGCCCAGGGAATAAAGCCAGGCGGGCATGCCTTCCGGAGCATACATACCGAAGAAAATCCAGCCCGAAAGAAACTGGCAGATAAAACGCGCGGCGCAGCCGTATGCAATGCCGGAAACAATACTCTTTTTGGCGAATGCGGCCAGCGCGAGCAGCGAGAACGAAAGCGGGTAATCGAGAATCACCTGCATCGGCGCAAGCGCAAAGGGCTCCTGGATAAATTGCAGCAAAGAGTAGCACAATCCGGCGATAAATCCTTTTTTAAAGCCGTAGACATAAGAAAACGCCATCATCGGCAGCATGCTGGCAGGGGTAATGGAACCGCCGTTGGGCATGGAGAAAATCCGGATAAAGCTTAGCAGGAACGAAGCGGCGATGCATAATGCCGCCGTGGTGATCTCCTTGGTCGTCCATTGCGATTTTTTTGTGACTTCACGGCCGCCGTTGGTGTGGGAGCGGTACAAAAAATAACCGGCCAGCCCTGCGGCGATCGCGATGCATACAATAATGAGCGCGGGCAGATTCAGTTGTGAAAATTGATCAAACATAGTAAATCTCCTTCATTTGTGTGGATTTAAAATTCTGATCACTGCAAAAGAAAAACTCCTGCGGAAAGCAGGAGTGAACAGCAACGCACAGACGCTTCCCTGGCACGTATTACCGTGCTGGTTGTAAGGGTTTAATTCTCAGCCGAAGCTCCCCCAGCAGTGAATGAAATTTTATGAGGTCATCATAGCACCGTTTTGCGGAAGCGTCAAGCATTGTTTTATAAGGGGCGGCATATCCGTTCGCTTTTGGCGATTGACAGGGCGCGGGGTATCTGCTATAGTGAAAAAAGAAATTAAATATGGAATGTCAGGGGAGTCGCGCATTGCCGGCTGAGAGTAGACTTATGTCTAGACCCGTTGAACCTGATCCAGTTCACACTGGCGGAGGGAGCACGTTTTTTGAGTTGGTTCTTTCCGGTGTCTTGGAAAGAATTTTTTTATTTCCAGGTATCCGGAGGCGTGCGGGCGAGGACAAAAGACCGGTATGCGCGCAGCGCTAGGGTTCCCGATGAAAGATCCGGTGACAATGGATCGGGGAACGGAGGAGAGAAGAAAAATGGGACAGGTAAAGGTAAAAAAAGGCTGGCAATTAAAGGACATCATCATGATCGGTATTTTAGGCCTGATCTTCGCAGCGATCTATCTGGGCGCGTTTTATTTGAGTCAGGCGATCGGCGTGGCCTTGACGCCGTTCGGTCTTGCGCCGTTTAATTTTGAGATCGTGTACGGCGTGTGGTTTATGGCAGCGACGCTGGCGGCGTTCATCCTGCAAAAACCGGGCGTGGCGCTGGTGACGGAAGTGCTGGCGGCGTTTTTGGAACTGCTGATGGGAAATTTCCCATTGGTCATTACGACAGGACTTGTACAGGGGGTTGGCCTGGAGCTTGGGTTTGCCGTATTCGGATACAAGAAATACAACCTTGCCAGCATGTGCGTTTCGGCAATGTTTGCGTGTATTTTAAGCTTTGTCTGGACTTATTTTACAAATGGATATGCGGCGCTCGCCGTGCCGATGCTGATCGGAATGTTCGCGGTGCGGCTGGGAACGTCGCTGCTGTTCGCGGGCGTCCTGAGCTGGCTTTTGGGCAAAGGGCTCGCGCGCACGGGCGTATTGAAAGGCTATGCGATCGGCGCGAAGTATGTGCATCAGGACATCGCGGACGACGATTGAGAGGAGGACAGAATGAAAGTATTGCATGTAGAACTGGACTGGTTTGCAAACACGAACCACACGGGATTTTATGTCGCCCTCAATAAAGGATATTACAGGGATTTGGGTATCGACGTACATATTAACGGCGAATTCGGCGGCTGCGGCCACCAGTTCGCGGGGCAGCCGGATATTGTGGTCGCGCCCGAGCCGGCGATGCTCGTTTATATGGACGAAGCAAAAAAAGAGGACCAGGCGACGGCGATCGCGGTACTCACGCAGCGTAACGATTCAGGAATTATTTCCCTCAAGTCATGCGGCGCGACGCGCCCGCGCGAGCTTATGGGAAAGCGTCTCACTCACTGGACGCCGCAGTGGTTTCATGCGGTGATCGGTTATGCGGTGAATGAGGACGGCGGCGATTATTCCAAGGTAAGGCTGGTAACCAAGGACGTAGGGGATATTGTGGAAACATTGGGCGCCGACGGCGACGCGGTATGGATCTATAAAAACTGGGAATGGTTCGTGATGAAACACGCGGGCAAGGACTGCGATTATTTCGCGCTGGCAGATTTTTACGACGTCATGGATTTCTGCGCGCCGGCGGTCGCGGCAAAAAACGCGTTGATCGAAAGCGATCCACAGGCGGTGCGCGCGTTTATTAAGGCCAGCGATCAGGGCTTTATCGACGCGGCGAACGATCCGGTCTCCGCGGCGAAGATTCTGCACGGCTATACGCCGCACTTCGACCTCGATCTTCTCATCGAGAGTCAGGAATATATAGCGGGGTTGTATTTAAACGAGCAGGGGCATTGGGGCACGATCCGTCCGCAGCGTTGGACAGCGTTCAGCGCCTTTATGAAAGAACAGGGTATGATCCAAACAGACTACGCGGCAAGCGGGGAGCGTTTTACGAACGAATTTCATGACTAAAAACGGTATTGAAATAAACGATCTTACTTTCCGGTATTCGCAGACAAGCAAATATGAGATTATCAGTCACGCGTCCCTTTTCATCGAGCAGGGGCGCGTTACTGTGCTCAGTGGTTCGTCTGGCTGCGGGAAAAGCACGCTTTTATACCTGATGGCGGGCGTATACCCGCAAAACGCGGGCGTCGTCGACGGCGGCACAGTGACCGTAAACGGCCAGGCGGTGGGGGAATTGAATCCGTCCGCGCGTATGCCGCTTGTTGGCATGATGTTCCAGAATCCGGATCTTCAGTTTTGCATGGATACCGTGGAAAACGAACTGGTTTTTTGCTTGGAAAATAAGGGAGAGGACCCGTCGGACATGCGGCGCCGGATGGATGAGGCGCTCGACTTTTGCGGTATTTCGCACCTCAGGAAAAAGGCTCTTTATACGCTTTCGGGCGGGGAAAAGCAAAAGGTAATGCTGGCGTGCGTAACGTTGTTGCGCCCTGAATGGTTGCTTTTGGACGAGCCGTTTGCGAATATCGATCCCGCATCCACCAAGGAGCTGGTGCAAAAGTTGGGAGAGCTGCACAAAAAAAGCGGCGTCGGCATTGTGGCGGTAGACCATCAGGTGGCGCACTGGCTTCCCATACTGGACGAAATCGTCCTGCTGGGAGAGGGCGGCGCGCTTTTGGAGCGTAACATCACGCGCGACAATCTTGACCGGCACAGGGAAAAGTTCGCGGGGCTGGGCATTGTTTATCCCGGACAAAATTACCGGCAGCAAAAAAAGCGGGAACGGCGCGGGAATGAAGAAGTGCTGCGCATACAGGGTTTGTGCGCCGGCTACGGCGAAAAAAACATATTAAACGGACTGGACGCTGCCTTTGCAAAGGGAAAGGCTTATGCGATTACCGGACTTTCGGGCAGTGGAAAGAGTACGTTTTTTTCCGTGCTGTGCGGTATAATCCCTTATCGGGGCAGCGTGTTGCTGCATGGGAAGGAATTAAAGAAGCTGCGCAAAAAAACCCTCAGTCATAAGCTGGGGTTTGTGTTCCAGAATCCGCAGGACCAGTTTGTTACCAGCAGCGTATTTGACGAAATCGCCGTCAGCCTGAAGAAACGGGTGGTGGAGGAAGAAATGCAGGCGCAGGTGAAAGCGGTCCTCAAGGAGATCGGATTATGGAAGTACCGATTTTTATCGCCGTTTATGTTAAGTCAGGGACAGCAGCGCAGGCTGGCGGTGGCGGCACTGCTTGCTTACGACTGCGAAATTTTGGTGTGCGACGAGCCGACATACGCGCAGGATTTGAACGCGATCCGCGCAGTGATGGAGCTTTTGGACAGGCGTGTGGAAAAAGGCCTGACGCTCATTTTTTCCACGCACGACAGGCAGCTTGGATACGACTATGCAGACGAGATGTATGTGCTGCAAAACGGAAAGCTTGTGCGGGAGGAAATACAATGAAAGGGATCAATCCGGCTTACAAACTGATTGGGATCCTGATCCCTATCGTCATCATTGCTTTCGTATACAATACGGTACTGAACTTCGCGGTCGTTGCGGTGTGTATGGCAACGCTCGCCTTGTCGCGCGCTAACTGGAAAAATGTACTCAAGGTTCTGATCCCTGTGCTTATCCTCTCGGTGGGGATGTATATGACGGGTTACAAATTCCACGACGGTTCCAACATAGGCGTAGGCGCGGCGACGGCGTCGCTCATTTCCGGCGGCGCGGTGGGAAACGGCCTGCAGCTCGCGAGCAGGGTGCTGGCGTTCGGCAGCCTGGGCATGCTGTTCGTGTTCACCACGGACACCATGAAACTGGTGCGCTCGTTAGAGCAGCAACTGCATATGCCGGTCAAGTTCGTCTACGGACTGCTGGCGTCTTTCCAGCTATTGCCGAATATCAGCCATGAATACAAAAAAACAAAAGCCGCTTTCCGCGCGCGGGGATTGTATCCGGCGGCCATTTCGCCCTCGCTCCTGACGCCGCTGATGGTCAAAGCGGTGCGCTGGTCGGAGGCGCTCGCGGCGGCAATGGAGTCGCAGGGATTTGACGACCAGGCGAAACGCACATGCTATAGGCCGCTTGTCCTGCGGCCGGCGGACAGATTGTTCCCAGTGATCACAACGGGCCTCCTCATCATTGGCATTGTTTTGCTGTAACAGGTATGTTATGATGACAAAAAGGAACGAAAAAGGCGGATGAGAGGATGAAAAAGAGCTTTTATGCCTATATGTCGCGCTTAAAGCATATCAAGCGCTGGGGGCTTATGCGTAACAATATGGAAGAAGACGTGGCGGAGCATACCTTTACGGTAATGCTTTTATCCCACGCGCTGTGCGTGATCAAAAACACGTATTTTCAGGGCGGCGTCAGCGAAAAAGACGTACTGTGCGCGGCACTTTACCATGAGGCGGGCGAGGTGATTACCGGCGACCTGCCCACGCCCATTAAGTATTTTGACGAGGACATTACGCAGTCGTACAAAAAAATCGAGCGGCATGCGGAGGAACGCCTCGTTTCCATGCTTCCGCAGGAGATGCGGGGCAGTATCGGGCCGTATGTGCTGCAGGAGGTCAGCGAGGAGGTGCGCGTGCTCGTAAAAGCGGCGGACCGCTTAAGCGCGTACATTAAATGCATGGAGGAATTAAAGAGCGGCAATACGGAGTTTGAAAAAGCGTGCGCGCGTACCAGGGAGGCGATAGAGGATATGAAGCTGCCGGAGGTCGCCTACTTTATGGAACACTTTCTTCCGGGGTATGCCCTGACGCTCGACGAACTCAACTGAAACCCTTGACACAAAGGGGCGGGTATGGTATTATCTTACTTGCGTAAAAATGAATAATGCGTAAAAGCCATAGACTCAGGAGCGTAAGCTTAAACCGTAAGATCCTGACGAGGTTGATTTTCTAAGAATGCTTGGTTGTGCTCTTATAAGGTCTTCATGGCTTTGATAAGAGCATTTTTTATTTAAATCCGGCGCAAAAATGAGGTGAAACGGTTTGAAAGAAGCGAAATTACAGTCAAAGCAGGCGGCGGTTGCGGACGTAGTAGATAAAATGAAGCGTGCGCAGTGCATGATCGTCCTCGATTATCGCGGACTCACGGTGGAAGAGGTAACGAACCTGAGAAGTCAGTTCCGGCAGGCAGGCGTAGAGTATAAGGTTATCAAAAACAATATGCTTAAACGCGCGGCGGATGAACTCAAGATTGAGGGCGTGGACGAATACTTCAAAGGCCCGAGCGCCGTTGCTTTCGGTTATGAAGATCCGGTCGCTCCGGCAAAGATCCTTTGCAAATTCGTAAAAGACGCGAATAAAACGGAGATCAAAGGCGGTATACTGGATGGCAAGGTGATGGATGCGGCAGGGATCACGAATCTCTCCAAGCTCCCGTCGAAAGAAGAACTCATCGCGAAAATGCTGGGCAGCATGAACGCTCCGGTTACCAACTTTGTGGGCGTGCTCGCGGCAATCCCGAGAGGACTTGTATGTGCGCTTAACGCGATCGCACAGCAAAAAGAAGCTTAATAAGCGAAAAAAGAAAAATAGAAAAGGAAACAATTTTGGAGGTTTAAATTATTATGGATAAAGCACAGATCATTGAAGCGATTGAAAAGATGAGCGTTTTAGAGCTCGCGGAACTGGTAAAAGAACTGGAAGAGAAATTCGGCGTAAGCGCTGCTGCTCCGGTAGCGGTTGCTGCTGCTCCGGCTGCTGGTGACGGCGCTGCTGCTGCGGAAGAAAAAACAGAATTTGACGTAGTTCTGAAAGCTGCCGGCGCAGAAAAGATCAAAGTTATCAAAGTAGTAAGAGAAGCTACGGGCCTTGGCCTCAAGGAAGCAAAGGACATGGTAGACAGCGCTCCTTCCACGATCAAGGAAGCTCTTGGCAAAGACGACGCGGAAAAGCTTGTTGCTTCCTTAAAAGAAGCCGGCGCAGAAGTAGAAATGAAATAGTTTCAAAGGCGATAAAAGAGACATGGGCGTTTTTTACCGGCCATGTCTTTTTTTGTTATCTTGCAATAAAAAATACACAAGCGTGTTTCGGGTTTTGTTTATGGTATAATAGGGGAAAGATATAGATTAGTTGTTTAAATACAGGTGATCCGTGTATATTTATTATAATCAAAATTCGCAAAACACACGGGGGCAATCGGTATGGACAAACACACGGAACAAGAGGCGAACTTTCTTGAAAAAGCTCGCTTAAAAAGCAAAGAATTTTATGTCAAAGCTACGCAGGACGCTGTGGAAGAAGCGATCGCGGTAGCGGAACAGGCAAGGGAAGCGGCACGCAAGGCGATGGACTGTTTAAGCAGGTATGCGGCCTCCGGAGACGGGCAGGAGGGAAAAGCCGTACAGGAATTTTCTGAACAGTCGGCAGAATACTTAAGGCAATCGGCACAGGCGATGACCGAAGCGGCGGAAGCCGCGCACCTGGCGGTGTCGGTAACGAAATGATTGAAAGCGAGGGGAAGAAAATGACAGTCAAAAATGCAAAAGAAACAATGAAAGACGTTTCCCAAAAAGCTGTAAAAGCGACCAAGGACGTGGGAGAGAAAGCTGCGAATAGGGCGATGGACGCGGGGCAGGTAGTGGGCAAAGTGGCCAAAACGGCGGCGGATAAAGCAAAAGAAGGGATTATGGCATTCGGCAACACTGTGGCAAGCAAATCCAAGGAAATTATGGAGACTGCCAAGCTCAATACGCAAAAATCCCAAAAACAAAAAGAAATGGACGAGGCCTATAAGCAGCTCGGAGAAATGGCATACGCAAAGGGACGGCTTCGGGGCGATATGGCCGAGGTCGGTAAAAAAATCAAGGATCTGTACGGCGAGCTGCAGCAGATTGAGGTGGCGATTAACTGTGCGCAGTCTACCAAAGACTGCAAAGAATGCGGGAATAAGTGCCACATAGGCGATAATTATTGCAGCCAGTGCGGACAAAAGCTGTAGACGGTCATGGAAAAGGATAAGTGGACAAACGTCGCCCTATACAGCAAAGACGATTATCTGACGCAAAAAGACTTTGCGCGGGTCAGGAGCGAGATACGCACAGTGTGGCGTTCGCTCGGCTGGATCCATTTGCGTATGACAAACGACATCGATACGAAAAACAGGATGCCGCTTAATAAGCCGCAGTTAAAAAAGCGTATCGAAGAAGCGCGGGACAGGCTGCAGAAAATGATAGACGATGATTTTAAAGAGGACGGATAACGTCCTCTTTTTTAATGCGGCGTGATTGATACAAATATGATACAATAACAGTGTATGGTAAAGTCCAAGAGTAATTGGGCAAGGCAGGGGATATAGATGATACATATACTGGTGGTGGAAGACGAACTTCCGATTTCCAACCTGATTTCCATGAACCTCAAGGAAAACGGGTATTGTTGCGATGTTGTAAACGACGGAATGCAGGCGGCGGATTTGATTGAAGAAAATACGTACGACCTGATTCTGCTCGATATTATGCTACCGCATGTTAACGGGTATGAGCTGATGGAATATATCCGTCCGCTTAACGTACCCGTTATTTTTATCACTGCAAAAAACGACGTTGCGGACAGGGTCAAGGGCCTGCATCTGGGGGCGGACGACTATATCGTCAAGCCGTTTGAGATCGTGGAGCTTCTTGCGCGCGTGGAAGCGGTGCTGCGCCGTTACAACAAGGGCGAAAGCAAAATTTCCATCGCTGATGTACAAATCAATACACAGTCGCGCAGTGTGAAAAAAAACGGACGGCAAATCGACCTGACGATGAAAGAATACGAGTTGCTATTGCTGTTCATCCGTAACAAGAATATCGCGCTTTTCAGGGAGACAATCTTTGAACGCGTTTGGCAGAGCGAATATTTGGGAGATACCCGCACTGTGGATCTGCACGTGCAGCGCCTGCGGAAAAAGCTTGGCTGGGAAAAGCTGATCGTGGCGGTCTATAAGGTGGGGTACAGGCTGGAAGTATAGTATGAAATTTGCCTGGAAGGTCTTTTTATCGACGATCATGGTGATAGCCGTCGTATTCGCAATCGGCGGCTATGTTTTGATTACCTCTTCTTTTGATTCGGCCTTGCAGCGCGAGACGGAGCGTGCGCTTGAGGAAAACCAATTGATGAAGCTCGCGTATGAAAGCGCGGCCATTCCCTATGAGGGAACCAAGCTGACGGACGAGGCGGTTACGATTATTGCCTCCCAGCTTGAAAACGGCGGCCGGCGCGGCATTGTCCTTTCGGATGAAAACTACAAAACGGTTTTTTCCAGCTTTGGCGGTGAAGACGCGGAGCAGGAACTTCTTAAGAGCACGGACGAGGGACGTTCCTATACGATCGGCGAATATAGCGGGGAATACTGGATTGCCGTCAGCTGCAAATCGATCGCGGGCGGGCGCACGATGTACCTTGAGACCTCGCGGGATATTTCGGATATTTTCATGCAGCGCACGGAGCAATTCCGGACGTATATCAAAATCAGCATTGTCCTGCTGCTTGCCGCCGCAGGCGTGATGTGGCTTGTTTCCATGTTTTTGACGCGGCCGCTCAGGAAGCTTTCGGCCACGACGCGGCGTATTGCGCAGGGGAATTACAGCGAGCGCATGAAAGTTATGAGCAACGACGAGATTGGGGATTTCACTCGGGATTTCAATTTGATGACGGATGCGGTGGAGGACAAGATTTACGACCTGGAAAACGCCGCCCGTCAAAAAGAGGATTTTGTCGCCAGCTTCGCGCACGAGCTTAAAACGCCGCTCACTTCCATTATCGGTTATGCGGATATGCTGCGTTCGCGCAATATGACGCCCGAAGAAATGTTCATGGCGTCGAGTTATATTTTTACCGAGGGAAAACGCCTGGAGGCGTTGTCGCTTAAGCTATTGGAGCTCATGGTCTTAAACAGAAGCGAGTTTGAAAAGAAGCGGGTCAATCCGCGTATCCTGATTGAGGAGCTTAACGGGCTCATGCGTCCGGTCATGGAAAAAGCGGGCATGGAGCTTAAGGTAGCGGCGCAGAATGCGATTGTGGTGCTGGAACCGGATCTTTTTAAGACGCTGCTTGTCAATTTGATCGATAACGCAAAAAAAGCATCCGAGCCGGGAAGCGCCATTGAGCTATACGGGAAGATCGACGGGCGCGACTACGTTTTCTGCGTTAAGGATCATGGGCGGGGGATCCCGCCGGAGGAGATACGCAAGATCACGGAAGCGTTTTACATGGTGGATAAAAGCAGGGCGCGGGCACAAAACGGAGCGGGATTGGGGCTGGCGCTCGCGGATAAAATTGCCTCGCTGCACGGAACGCGCCTGGAATTTAAGAGTATTGTCGGCACGGGCACGATCGTCTGCGTGCGCGTACGGCGGGCAAGGAGGCCCAAGCGGGTATGAGCAGGCTGAAAAAAACATTGAAATATGCCCTGGTCGCCATAATCGCCCTTTGCGTGGTCGTCGCGAGCGCTATCCTGCCGCCGTATCTCGCCAAAAAGAACGATCAGGTGTTTCTGGGGAAAATAAGCAAGGATACGCAGGCCTCGGAATCTTACCAATATAAAGCGTCCAAGTATCAAAAAACCAAGGTGCTTTATGAAATTATCGAGGCAAACGGCGACTTTTTCGGAACAAACCTGCGGCGGGAACAGACGGCAGCCGAATCAGCCGCCCCTTTCGAGAAGACAGAAGCAGGCCCCGCGCCAATGGCAGACGAGTATATACCGTCGGTACAGGTTGAGATTTTCGACGGAAAAGACGCGAAGAAAGCGGCCGTCATGACGCAGGCACAGGCGGAAATGGCGCTTGTGCGGGAAGCGAGGTTGCTGCAAAGCGCAGGCGCGATCCCGCATTTCGACCTCGGAAAACAGGGCGATTACAGCGCGGTGGAAAGTATCGCTTTCTGGCGCGCGTCCGACCCGACGGTGTCCAATTCGGAATTTTGTTTCTGGCAGGGACTGATCTCCAATCCCAAGACGGGCGAACGTTACCATCTGGTGATCGATGACGACATCGGCAAGGTATATTATATGAGCATTGAATATTTTCTGGACGCGCAGGACTGGGACACAAATATGGTCCATATGGAACGGGAGGAAAAAGAACTGAGAAAAACGGCGGACGCTTTCGCGGCCTATCATGAGCTTGCAATCGATAAAGCTCTGCAGCCGGTGTATGACGCTGACCTTATGAACCATCTGTATGTGATGACCAACGCGGATTATGAAATTATGACGGAAGCGCAAATGGTTCCGGTGTATCAGTCGTACAAAATGATCTTAAAACCGGCGGATCTTTTATAAAAGTTACAAAAATGATACAACCCTGATGTGAAAAATATGCTTTGGCCCTGTATTCTTTAAGACAGAAGAAAGAATTGCAGGGCCTTTTTGCTGGAGGGGAGTGGAAAAAATGCGGTTAGTTAAGCCTTATGAGTCGGTTGTGAAAAAACACCACAGGCACGCGACAAAGCGGTTCGGACTGTTTGTTGTCGTGGTATCGCTCATTGGCATGGGAATACTTTTCCTGATGCATGCATTCCCCATAGATATTGGAAAAGCTATGGATGCGCCGGATCATACGCATATCATGACGGGAGAAGCACAGCAGGCATTGCAGGCGTTCTCGGATAATCCCGCTTTGGCGGTTTCAGAAGAGGATGGAAATGCAGATATGCAGGCGGCTGTCGCATATTCGCAGCCCGATAAAGAGGATCCGTATAGCATACTCGTCAACTGGGATCATCCGGTGTCCGGCGAGCGGCCGAATAATCTGGTGACGTTAAACGAGGTGTTCGGGGACGAAGTGGTGCTGGAAGACGGCAAGGGTTCGATCAATGAAACGGCGGGCAGGGCGGCCCGGCAAATGCTTCTTGCTGCACAAAGAGAGGGCGTCGGTCCGTATAAAATCAGCAGCGCATACCGCTCGGTTGCCTATCAAAGTCAGCTCTGGCAGGCGCAGCTAAAAAAGAATCCATCCTATGGGCGCGATCCTTACAGCACGCCGGTGCGGACGATGCCGGGCAATGCAAGCGAGCATACGACCGGACTTGCGATCGATCTTCTGTGTGCACGGTACGATGAAGCAGACGACGGATATGGCGATACGCCGGAAGGACGGTGGCTGGCGCAAAATGCCTGGAAGTACGGCTTTATACTCCGTTATCCGGAAAACAAAGAGAAAATCACGGGCGTGATTTATGAACCGTGGCATTACCGCTATGTGGGCAAGCAGACTGCGCAAGCAATCCATGAATCCGGCCTTTGTCTGGAAGAATATTTGAGATCATAAGAGATTTGCAATAGTTAAGGAAGGAAGTGATGCGTAAAGGCTGCACAAACAGGTAAAATCTCTCAAACAATACAATAAATTTCTGTCGAACGTTTGAAATCCGCTTTCTAAAAGCGAATTTCATTTTTGTGTTTTCGCAAAATTGAAGAAACGCGCAATATTGTATAGTAATACTAAACTTGTTGATGCTGTTATTTAAACACGCGAGAGATTAAAAAATAAAAAATACCGATATATTGGCGGTATTAAGCGAAAAATATGTTGACAGCATGTCCGGCGTGTGGCAAAATAATATTTGCGTTTATCGGTTTAGCTTTGATAAACAAAAAGTTTAGTAATCGCGGCTTAAAAAGGAAACGGCAATGGATATTGGTGAAAAAATAAAAAGACGGCGGCAAAGCCTGGGGCTTACGCAAAGCGAGCTTGCGGACCGCGCTGAGCTTTCCAAGGGATTTATCTCGCAGCTCGAGCGGGACCTGACCTCTCCGTCCATCGCGACGTTGACGGATATTCTCGAGTGCCTCGGAACAGACCTGCAGGAATTTTTCAATGAGCGGGAAGAGGAGAAAGTGGCGTTTTCTCCGGCGGATTTGTTCGAAAAAGAGGAAGAGGACAAAAGCATTCTGTGGTTGGTGCCCAACGCGCAGAAAAACCGGATGGAGCCTATCTTGCTGCGGCTTAAGGCGGGAGCGAGGACCGAGACGGATAATCCGCACGAGGGTGAGGAATTCGGCTATGTGCTTTGTGGTACGATCACGCTTGTGCTGGGTATGAAGCGGCACAAGATCAGGAAAGGCGGAAGCTTTTATTTTAAAACGAGCGTGCCGCACCGTATTGAAAACACCGGTAAAAAGGACGCGGAAGTGGTGTGGGTATCCACGCCGCCGATGTTCTGAGAACGCGAGGGGGAGAAAAGATGCCTGGGCATATCATTGATTTTATTAATGTTTATAAAGAATTCGACGGGGTGGAAGTGCTTTCCAATATCAACCTGTATATCAAGCAGAATGAGTTTTTGACGCTTCTAGGACCGTCCGGATGTGGCAAAACAACGCTTTTGCGCATTATCGCGGGTTTTGAAGAGCCTACGCGCGGCGATGTGCACCTGTTTGGCGAAAGTATCAAGGGACTGCCGCCGTATAAGCGGCGCGTGAATACCGTATTCCAGAAATACGCGCTTTTTCCCCATCTCAATGTTTTTGACAATATCGCTTTCGGTCTCAAAATCAAGAAAATGGATAAGCAGGCGATCAAGCGGAAAGTGGGCGATATGCTAAAACTGGTGGGCCTTGCCGGATACGGGGACAGGGACATCGCAAAATTATCGGGCGGTCAGCAGCAGCGCGTGGCGATCGCGCGCGCGCTGGTCAACGAGCCGGAAGTGCTTTTATTGGACGAGCCTTTGGGCGCGCTGGACTTAAAGTTCCGCCAGGAGATGCAGCTTGAGTTAAAGCGCATGCAAAAATCGCTGGGTATCACCTTTGTATACGTAACGCATGACCAGGAGGAGGCGCTCACCATGAGCGACGCGATCGCGGTCATGAACGACGGCGTGATCCAGCAGCTGGGCACGCCCGAACAGATCTACAATGAACCGCGCAATTCGTTTGTCGCCGATTTCATCGGGGAATCCAATATCATCAGCGGTATTATGAAACGCGATTATTTCGTACACTTTGCCAATACGGATTTTGAATGCCTGGACCGAGGGTTTAACGAAAACGAGCCGGTACAGGTGGTGGTACGTCCGGAGGACATCAACATCACCAAGAAGATCACCGACGATATGATTGTAGGCAAGGTTTCGTCCGTGCTCTTTATGGGCGTACATTACGAGATACGCGTGCATGGCGATAACGGCTTTGAATGGCTGATCCATTCCACGGATTTTTACGACGTGGGCGACCGTGTGGGTTTTGCGCTTGAGCCGGACGATATTCATGTTATGGAAGTGAGTCAATATGACAAGATGCGTATTGACGACACATACGAGGAGATAAAATGAAGACGAAGAACAGACGGCTTTCAAATACGTTAAGCTCGCGGAAAGTGTTTGCATTGCCATATGTCGCATGGATCGCGGTCTTCACAGTCGCGCCGCTCATCCTGATTTTGCTGTATGCGTTTACAACGACAGGTTCGGGCGGGGTGATGGTGCTCACCGCGGAGAATATTCAGCGCGCGTTTTCGCCTCTTTACATGACGGTGTTCTGGCGCAGCGTATGGATGGCGCTGCTGGCCACGGCAGTATGCCTGCTTTTAGGGTATCCGGTAGCGTATATCCTTTCGCGTATGAAAGCGAATACTGCCGCGATCGTGTCCGTCCTGTTCATCCTGCCCATGTGGATGAACTTTTTGCTGCGCACCTACGCATGGCGCGCGCTTCTCGATAACGCCGGAATCATCAATCAGGGTTTAATGGCCCTGGGGCTTGAGCCCGTGCAATTTTTGTATACGTCGGGAGCGATCATTTTCGGGCTGGTATATAATTTCCTGCCATTTATGATCCTGCCGATTTATTCAATTTTCCAAAAGATGGATACCTCATGTATCCAGGCGGCGCAGGATTTGGGCGCGAACAAATGGCAGACGTTCTGGCGCGTTACCCTGCCGCTTTCCAAGGGCGGGATTGTATCCGGCGTAACGATGGTGTTCATGCCCGCGATGACGACGTTCGTCATCACGCGGCTTTTAGGGGGCAGCCATTTTATGATGTACGGGGATTTGATCGAGATGCAGTTTTTGCTGCTCTCGGAATGGAACTTCGGCAGCGCGCTGGCCGTGGTGATGATGATCCTGACGATCCTGTTTATGTGGTTAATGCGCAAATACGACAAGGAAGGGGACGGCTCTGCCCTGATGTAGGGGGCCGAAAGAAAAGATGGCAAGATTTTTTAAGCGTTTTTATCTGGCAATCATATTGCTGTTCATGTATCTGCCGATTGGCGCGCTCATTATTTTTTCGTTCAACGAGTCCAAGTCCATGGCCAAATGGACGGGTTTTTCACTGCATTGGTACGAGCAGCTATTCTCCGATCCAACCATTGCCGAGGCGATATGGGTCACGATCTCCATCGCGGTCATCGCTTCGCTGGCGGCGACGCTTATCGGCACGCTGGCAGCGATCGGCATGGACAATTTCCGCAAAAAGAATAAGAATGTGATGATCAACCTGACGTATATCCCGATGGTAAACGCGGAGATCGTAACGGGTATCTCGCTGCTGTTGCTCTTTATCTTCTTTAATATCCCGCGCGGATACTGGACAATGCTGCTCGCGCATATTACCTTTGATATTCCGTTTGTCATCTTTTCGGTGCTGCCCAAGCTGCGGCAGATGGACCCGGGTACGTACGAGGCTGCGCTCGATATGGGAGCCAAGCCGGGTTACGCTGTGCGCAAGGTGATCCTGCCGCAGATCGCGCCGGGGATCGTGACAGGCCTTCTGCTCGCGTTCACGATGTCGTTCGACGATTTTATGATCAGCTTCTTTACCTCCCAGGGCACGACGCAGAATTTGTCTACATACATTTACAGTATGGCGCGCGTGGGTATCAATCCAATGATCAACGCGCTTTCTGCGATTATGTTCGTGGTCGTGATTACGCTGCTGCTGATCATCAATCTGCGCTCCATAAAAAAGACGAAGAAAGCGCCGAATGTGGAAAGCTTTCGGTGAATACGGGATAGGAAACCAATGAAAAAAGTAATTTGTATGATTTTAATAACGCTCCTGGCGGCAGCGATGTTTGCGGGATGTTCTTCCGGCGGCGACGCGGGCGGACGTACCGTCGTCAATTTCCTTAACTGGGGGGATTATATCGATCCGGATGTGATTCCCATGTTTGAGGAAGAGAATCCGGACATCAAAATCAATATGACGACAGTACCCTCGAATGAGGAGATGTACGTGATCGCGACGACGGAGGGCACGCAGATCGATATTGTTGTACCGTCCGAATATATGATCCAGAGGCTAATGCTGGAAGACCGTCTGGCGCCAATCGACCATTCCAAGCTGGAAAACTACAAATACGTGGAAGACTTTGTCAAAACGTGTACCTATGATCCGGACGGGACATATTCCCTGCCGTATACGTGGGGAACATTTGGGCTTCTTTATAATATCACCATGACTGGCGGAGAGATCGACAGCTGGGACGCGCTTTTTGATCCCAAATATAAGAACCAGATCTTGATGTACGACAGTATCCGCGACAGCATCGGGCTTGCGCTCATAAAGCTGGGATACAGCGTGAATACGCGCGATCCGCAGAAGCTTAATGAAGCGGCGGAGCTGCTCGTCGCGCAAAAACCGCTTGTGCTTGCATATGGCACGGACGATTTACGGATGACGATGACAAACGGCAGCGCGGCCCTGGCGCCCATGTACGCGGGCGACGCGGCCTATTCCATGGCGGATAACGAGGACCTGCGCTATATCGTGCCCAAAGAGGGGGCGAATATTTTTGTGGACGGTATGTGTATTCTCAAAACAACAGACGCCTACGATGCGTCGCTTAAGTTCCTGGATTTTATGTTGCGGCCGGATATTGCGGCCTTAAACGCCGAATACACAGGGTATTCTACGCCGGAGGACGCGGCGCTTGAGCTGGTGGATTCCGAGCTTTTGGATAATTATGCTTTCAACCCGCCTAAGGAAGACCTTAAGCATTGCGAGTATTATGAATACCTGCCCAAAGAAATACTGCGGCTGTATGAAGATGCCTGGATGAAAGTAAAAATCGCGTAACAAAAGGCATATCCATTGCGGATATGCCTTTTTGGTTGTGTACATAAATCAGCTTACCTGTTTTGCTGCCGCAGCTGCACATAGCGTTTGATCAGCTCGACGGAATTATCGATGCCAATGCTGTCGCTATTTAAAAGCAAATGATAGTTTTCCATCTGCCCCCATTTCATATCGGTGTAATAATTATAATATGTAGCGCGCTTTTTATCGGATTTGAGAATCGCGTCTTTCAAGTTGGGCGCATCCAGATGGTAATCGTTTTTCGCGCGGTCAATGCGGTGGGCAATATCCGAATAAATGAAGATGTTGACGCAATCCGGATTGTTGTTGAGCACATAATCCGCGCAACGTCCAACTATAACGCACGATCCTTTCGCGGCGACGCTGCGGATCACGTCTGCCTGGATCAGGAAAAGCTTATCGTCAAGCGCAATATCCGTTCCCCAGGAAGAAACGTTTCCAAAGCCGGAAGAAAGATAATACATGAATTTATTGTTGGCCTTTTCTTCGATATTCTCAAAGAATTCTTCGTCATATCCGCTTTCCTTAGCGGCCAGGGTAATCAATTCCTTATCGTAATATGGGAGGCCGAGAGCTTCCGCGACCCGCTTTCCGATGGAACGTCCGCCGCTGGCGAATTGCCTTGAGATAGTAATAATAATATCGTTTTTCACAAAGAATCCCTCCTTCGCTTCTCTGCCTGACATGGTTAGGGCATTTCTTCTATTGTTTACATTATGCCCCCAATATGCTAAAATGTCAATTTGCAGGAAGGAGAGAAAAGGTTTTCATGGGGGAAATAAAGGAAAATAAGATGGGCGTTATGCCCGTGAAAAAGTTACTGGTTACAATGTCGCTGCCGATCATGATTTCCATGCTTGTGCAGGCTTTGTACAACGTTGTGGACAGTGTCTTTGTCGGACAGTACAGCGAAAACGCTTTTGCGGCGGTATCGCTTGCGTTTCCTGTGCAGATGCTCATTATCGCCGTAGCAGTGGGAACGGGCGTCGGGATGAATTCGCTGGTGTCTCGCAGACTCGGGGAAAAGAAGTTCGACGATGCCAACGCAGGCGTCTCCACAGGCATTTTTCTGGGCATCTTAAGCTGGATCGCCTTTGCGGTTTTCGGGTTGTTTTTTTCGCGTATATTTTTTGAGGCGTTTACCGCGGGCGTTGATGGCGGCGCAGAAATCGCGGAGATGGGCACGCAGTATATTTCTATTTGTACCATTTTCTCATTCGGTGTTTTTATACAGATTACCTGCGAACGCATCATGCAGTCCACGGGTATTACGATTTACAATATGATTACGCAGATCACAGGTGCGGTAATCAATATTATTCTGGATCCGATCCTGATTTTCGGTCTCGGCCCGTTTCCGGAAATGGGCGCCGCCGGCGCCGCCGTCGCGACGGTCATTGGGCAAATCGCGGCGATGTGCCTGTGCCTGTATTTTACCAATACCAAGATCAAAGAAGTAAAAATAAAGATGCGTGGGTTCCGTCCCCAAAAGCGGATCGTCGGCGAGATATACAAGGTCGGCGTACCGTCTATCATCATGCAGGCGATCACCTCCGTCATGATCGTGGGTTTCAATTTTATCCTAGTCGGTTTCTCGGCTGCTGCGGTTTCCGTATTAGGCGCGTATTTCAAGCTGCAGTCATTTATTTTTCTGCCGGTTCTGGGCCTTACCAACGGGCTGATACCGATCGTCGCCTATAATTACGGCGCGCGGCATAAGCAAAGGATTACAGACGTCATCCGCTTTGCAACGGTCCTGGCCGTGATCATTATGATCGTCGGCATGGTGATTTTTCAATTCTTTCCGGACGCGCTTTTGCATATGTTCAACGCCACTCCGGCGATGCTTGAGATCGGCGTGCATGCGCTGCGGATCATCAGCCTGTGCTTCGCGTTCGCGGGCGTGGGTATTGTCTTTTCATCGGTATTTCAGGCGGTGGGCAACGGCGTTCTGAGCATGATCATCTCGCTTTGCCGCCAGCTTGTCGTGATATTGCCGGTGGCGTACGGCCTCTCCCTGCTCGGCAATGTGAATGACGTATGGTACGCTTTTCCAATCGCGGAATGCGTGTCGCTTTTGCTGAGTATCGTATTCTACCGCTATGTGTACAAGCGGTATTTGAAAGACCTGAATAATCCGCTCGCGGAAGTGCCGGGGATGTGATGGAAATGTTTTTGCGCGCTTTGTTTGTGGTATAATGATTAGGGAAAAGGATTACAAACATAAATGAGGTGAATGAAATGGTAGATGATAGAATCAAAAAATTGTGCCATACGCTGGTGAACTATTCCTGCGGCGTGAAAAAAGGCGATAAAGTATTGATCGACGTTTCAGGATGTGACGACGCGCTCACGGAAGAACTGATCAAGGAAGTATACGCGGCAGGCGGCCTGCCATATTTCGATACGCCACATAATCGGGTACAGCGCCAGTGGCTTATGCAGGCGACAAAAGAGCAAATCGAGGATATTACCAAATGGGGCAGCGCGCGTATGCAGGAGATGCAGGCGTATATCGCTTTCCGCGGCGGAGACAACGCAACAGAACTTTCGGATGTACCGGCTGATAAAATGGAACTCTATAATTCCATTTATTCTAAACAGGTGCATCATGAGCTGCGCGTGAAAAAGACGAACTGGGTGATCCTGCGTTATCCGACGCCCTCCATGGCGCAGCAGGCGGGCATGAGCACGGAAGCATTTGAAAAATTCTATTTTGATGTTTGTAATTTAGATTACAGTAAGATGTCAAAGGCGATGGACCCGCTCGCGGCGCTGATGAACAAAACGGATAAAGTGCATATCAAAGGACCGGGTACGGATATTACTTTTTCGATCAAAGGAATCGGTTCTATAAAATGCGACGGGCACATGAACGTGCCGGACGGCGAGGTATATACGGCGCCTGTGAAAAACAGCGTGAACGGCAGAATCACATACAATACGCCGTCTTTCCATCAAGGGTTTAAGTTTGAAAATGTAAGCCTTTTATTCAAGGATGGGAAGATCGTGGAAGCGACGAGCAATGATAACGAGCGTATCAATAAGATTTTCGATACGGACGAGGGCGCGCGTTATGTAGGCGAGTTCTCGTTTGGACTAAACCCATATATTAATCAGTCCATGGGGGATATTCTGTTTGACGAAAAAATTGCCGGTTCTATGCACTTTACGCCGGGCAGCAGCTATGACGATGCATATAACGGCAACGAAAGCGCGGTGCATTGGGATTTGGTACTCGTGCAAACGAGCGAAATGGGCGGCGGCGAGATCTGGTTTGACGATGTGCTCATCCGCAAAGACGGTATGTTTGTTTTGGATGAACTGAAAGGATTGAACCCTGAAAATCTGAAATAAAACAAAAGGCGTATGCAGGAATGTATGCGCCTTTTTTACAGGAGAAACGTATGAAGACGATATTGGTAACGGGCGGTGCGGGGTATATCGGAAGCCATATTTGCGTGGAACTGCTGGAGCAGGGCTACGGCGTGGTCGTTATGGATAACCTTTGCAATAGCAGCGAAAAAGCGCTGAAGCGGGTAGAAGAGATCACAGGGAAGAAGCTTCGGTTTTACGAGGCGGATATTCGTAAGAAAAGCGCGTTTGACGCAATCTTTACACAGCATGATATTTATGGCGTGATCCATATGGCGGGGTTAAAGGCGGTAGGAGAGTCCGTAAAGGAGCCGCTTGCCTATTTTGACAATAACATCAGCGGTACGATCGTTCTTCTGGAAGCGATGAAAGAGCACGATGTCAAACGTATGATTTTCAGCTCCTCGGCCACGGTCTACGATCTTACGAAAGAGGAGTGCCTCACAGAGAATTCGCCTCTTGGAAATTCCACAAGTCCCTATGGGCGCACAAAATCGGTGATCGAGCAAATGCTCAATGATCTCTATCGTTCGGATGAGGCATGGTCGATCGTCATGTTGCGGTATTTTAATCCGATTGGCGCGCATAAAAGCGGACTGATCGGCGAAAATCCAAACGGGATCCCCAATAACCTGATGCCGTATATTACACAGGTCGCCGTAGGCAAACGGGAGCAGCTAGGAGTGTTCGGGGACGATTACGATACGCCGGACGGGACTTGTATCCGCGACTATATCCACGTAATGGACCTTGCCGATGGACATATCAAAGCGATCAAACGGTTTGATGAACAGGGATTGTTTGTATATAACCTGGGAACGGGCAGGCCGCAGAGCGTGCTGGATGTTGTCCATGCGTTTGAACGGGTAAACGGGCTGAAAATCAATTATGCGATCATGCCAAGGCGCGCGGGAGACGCGGCCAAATATTATGCGAACGCGAAAAAGGCGATGGCGGAACTGGGATGGTCGGCAAAGTATGGCATTGAAGATATGTGCAGGGATAGCTGGAACTGGCAGAACAAAAACCCAAACGGCTATTGATCAGGGTATGGGAGAATGAAAAAAGCTCTTTGCGGCATGCAAAGAGCTTTTTGATTTGCTGTAAATTTATGCTTTGTTGTCGCAGCCGAGAACGTCTACGATTTTGTGGGCAACCATTGCCTTGATCGCTTCGCGCGCGGGTTTTAAGTACTGGCGCGGATCGAAATCTGCCGGATGCTCCGCAAAATGTTTACGAATAGTGCCCGTCATCGCAAGACGCAGGTCGGAATCGATGTTGATCTTGCAGACGGCGCTCTTGGCAGCTTGGCGAAGCAGGTTTTCCGGCACGCCCTGGGCGCCAGGCATATCTCCGCCGTATTTGTTGATCATTTCAACGAATTCCGGGATAACGGAGGATGCGCCATGAAGAACGATCGGGAAGCCCGGAAGAATTTCCGTCACCTTTTCGAGGATGTCAAAACGAAGCTTAGGCTCGCCTTTGAATTTAAAAGCGCCGTGACTTGTACCGATGGCGATAGCAAGGCTGTCGACCCCCGTTTTGCTCGAAAACTCATAGACTTCCTCGGGCCTTGTATAGGAAGAATCTTCGTGCGATACTTTTATTTCATCTTCTACGCCGGCGAGGCGGCCGAGTTCCCCTTCAACGACAACGCCGCGATCGTGCGCATATTCTACGACGCGCTTGGTAACCGCGATGTTTTCTTCGAAAGGAAGATGGGAACCGTCGATCATAACGGACGTAAAACCACTGTCGATACAGGATTTGCACGTTTCGAAGCTGTCGCCATGGTCAAGGTGCAGGCAGATCGGAAGACCGGTGTCTTCAAGAGCGGCTTCCACCAGCTTAGTGAGGTAGATCGGATTTGCGTAGTTGCGCGCGCCCTTGGAAACCTGCAGGATCAGCGGCGCGTTCAATTCTTTCGCAGCCTCGGTAATCCCTTGAATAATCTCCATGTTGTTTACGTTGAAAGCGCCGATAGCGTAACCGCCGTCGTAAGCTTTCTTGAACATTTCAGTCGTGGTAACTAATGGCATGACAAAATCCTCCTTAAAAATATTACTACATGCTAAGACAAAATTATTATACTATTTGATGGGTAAAATAACAACTATTGAAACAGGAGAATCGTTATAAAGCAGGAAAAAAGAAAAGCTGCCGGTTTTAAGGCGAACCTGTGAAAAAGTGATCGAAATCAGTTGCAAAACGCGGTAGAATCAAATATAATGTAAAATGTATGAAAAAGGCTTAATGTATATCAAATATTATATATTTTTTAGGAGGATCTTTCTATTATGGCTATTAAGGTTGGTATTAACGGTTTTGGCAGAATCGGACGTTTGGTTTTCCGTGCGGCGACGAAAAACGCGAACATCCAGATTGTTGGAATCAACGATCCGTTCATCGATCCTGAGTATATGGAGTATATGCTCAAATACGATACGGTTCACGGCAGATTCGACGGCGAGGTTTCCCACAAGGCCGACGCTATCGTGGTAAACGGAAACGAAATCAAAGTATTCGACAAAATGAATCCGTCAGAAATCCCGTGGGGACAGATCGGCGCAGATTATGTTGTGGAATCCACAGGTGTATTCACAACAAAGGAAAAAGCGCAGGCTCATATCGATGCAGGTGCAAAACAGGTTGTTATTTCCGCTCCGTCGGCCGACGCTCCGATGTTTGTAATGGGTGTTAACAACAAGACATATGATCCGTCCATGACGATTGTCTCCAATGCGTCTTGCACGACGAACTGCCTTGCACCTCTGGCGAAAGTTATTAACGACAACTTCGGTCTCGTTGAGGGCCTTATGACGACGGTTCACGCGACGACGGCTACCCAGAAGACGGTGGACGGTCCTTCCAAGAAAGACTGGAGAGGCGGACGTGCCGCGGCCGGCAACATCATTCCTTCTTCCACAGGTGCTGCAAAAGCGGTTGGCAAGGTTATTCCGGAACTGAACGGTAAGCTGACGGGTATGTCCATGCGTGTTCCGACGTTGGATGGTTCGGTTGTTGACCTCACCTGCCGTCTTGGCAAAGACACGACTTATGAAGAAGTCTGCGCGGCTGTTAAAAAGGCTTGCGAAGGCGAACTGAAAGGCATCATGTCCTACACGGAAGACGCTATCGTTTCCAGCGACATCCTCGGCGACGCCCATACGTCCATCTTTGACGCGACGGCTGGTATCGCGCTTACGGGCAACTTCATGAAGCTGATTTCCTGGTACGACAACGAGTGGGGGTACTCGAACAAAGTGCTGGATTTGATTTCTTATATCGATACTGTGAAATAAGTTATCAAACAGGCACTCGCAGGAATGCGATAACAGAGCGGTTTTGCGTGTAAGGCGCAGTGGACTACGGAAAAGACAAAAATGTGAAGACAACGGTTCGGGTTTTCGTAGCTACGGAGTATGAAACACAAAAAGCCGCATAAAAAATGCAAGAAAAGCATCTTTTCAATGGGACGAATGTTCGGGAGAAAGGATGCTTTTTTGTATGCCTTGCGTAGCGCATCTTGAATTTTTCCGTAGCGCCGCCGACCTCGATGAACCGGATGTTCTATCTCTCCCGGCATCGCTTTGAAAAATCCAACCTGCATCTGCGCACGACATACAAAAACAAGGAACATGAAAATGCTGTTGAAAGATTTATTGATGGAGTATGTGTTTAACTGCCAATGCCGCAAACTGTCTGACAAGACGGTTGACAATTACAGGAAACAGATAGAATACCTGTTGCGGTATCTGGCAACGGAGCATCATATCACGATGCTGGAAGATGTGGAGCCGCGCCATATCAAGGGCTTTCTGATGGAAAAGACCAATGCGGGACGAAAGCCGCAATATGTCAACGACCTTCTGAAAGCGTATAAATGTTACTTTAAATATGCGTATGAAGAACATTACATAGACACCTTGCTGACAGAACGAATCAGGAACTTGCGCCAGCCAAAGGTAATCATCAAGACGTTTACCAACATTGAAATCAAAAAGATGATTGATTATTATAACGGTTTTGATTTCCTGACGCTACGGAACAAAGCCATCCTTTGTATGCTGTTTGATACGGGGATGCGCTTAAATGAAATCCTGACGTTACAGGATACGCAGTTAAAGCAGGATTTCATCTTGGTGCATGGCAAAGGAAATAAAGAGCGTGTTGTGCCGAAATCCCCATTCTTGGCAAAGGTACTGTTCAAGTATCTAAATGCGCGTAACAGCTATTTCCAATACCGCGTTTTGCCGCCTAATGTTTTTGTAAGCAGAAGGGCAAAACCGTTGACGCATGAAATGATAGAGCGTGTGGTGAAAGATGCGGGGAAGTTTGCGAAGGTCAGTAAGGAAGTGCGGATATCGCCGCATACCTGCCGCCATACTTACGCGCAGGTACAGTTAAGGAATGGACTTGACCTTTATACGCTATCCCGTTTGATGGGGCATGAAAGCATTGCAATTACACAGCGATATCTGGAAGGAATCAAAGATAGGGAAGTTGTGGAAGCGGCGATGAAGACAAGCCCGCTGATGAATCTTTGAAATGAAAATAGTGCTTAAGTAAAGGAAATACGGGAATACGAGAGCGATTGACAGTACATAAAAATCAATATATAATTGCCCCAATAGCGAAGGGGAATGAATAACGGAGGGATTGGATATGTCGAAGGAAAACGGGAAACGGCGCACAGCGAATGCACAGGCGGTCAAGGTGCAAAAACCAAAAGAGATTGCCGTTATTGATAAAGAAACAGGCGAAGATATTTCTACAGGGTATGTTGTGATGTCTGTGGAAGAAGCTAAGCGGCGGCGCGAATACGGGAAAGCGCTGGGCGAGCGGCAGGAAGCAGGGCAGAGGCGCTATTTGAAGCATAAAGGGCAAAAGGAAAAGTCGACGGAAACAGGCGCGTTTATCTTTTCTACATTTAAGAATTGTGAAAAGGATTTTGAAGGATTAGCGCCGCAAACACTGGCGCGGCTGATGTATTTAGCGACTTACCTGAATTATGGCGATAATAAATTGATGTGCAGTTATGATTTATCCGGGATAGGAGAGATGGCAAGGAAAGTGCCTAAAAAGGGCGAACGTCCTGCACAGTTTATTCCAATGAAGAAATCAACCATGAAAAAGATACTGCATCTTTCCGATACGCCGTTTGCTGAATTCTATGATGAAATAATAGCGCGGGAATATTTGCAGGAAAAGGAAGACGGATTGTACCTTTCACGGGGCTATTTCTACAAGGATGCGCAATTCCCTGTCGATATTCCAAACGGAAAAAGAAGCGTAAGAATTTATATCCGGCAACTGGTAAACCTGTATCAGTCGCTAGTGCCGCGTCAGCATAAGCATTTAGGCTATATCTTCATGCTGATGCCGTTTATCAATCTTGAATGGAATATCGTCTGTCATCAACCGCTTGCTACGGAATTGGAATGCATACAGCCGATGACGCTGGGCGAGTTTTGCGACATGATTGAATACGATAAGTCAAACGCGCGGCGGCTTGTGAAATATTACGATGCTGTCAGTTTTGATTACCATGACAGGAAAATGCGTGTGGTGTCTTTTATCCATAACGAACGGGAAGAGGACATGAAGATTATCATAAATCCTTATTTGTTGTATGCGGGGAATCAATGGGACAGGGTTGCGGCGCTGGGGGAATTTGCCGCAGAATAGCGATAGTGTCGTCAAAATAAGCGGATAATCAGCAATATATTCAACATTTTAAGGAGATTCTTTTTGCAAAAAGTGTATGCAAAACACATACAAAAAATTGCCTCCAAAATATCTTTTCTTAAATATAAACATGATAATAGAGGGAGTTTTGGAAGTTTTTTGCTTTTAGAAGCATGGTCGTGAAATCCTTGCTTTTGAAAGCCCATACAGACAATTAATAAAAAAATATTCAGAGGGATAAAGAAAAAAGATGGTCGGAGCGTTTGCGGCGCTCTGCCATCTGTCTTCTATTCTAATATTGTGCTAATCTATTTCGATATTTTCTACCGCCTGTTCCAACAAAATATTGATAACCTCATTTCTGGAACGGTCTGTCTGCTTGGCTATATTATCCAATTCTGATAATACAGTTTTTTTGATGCGGACAGAAATGACGGAATTTCCATCTTCACCTTTTAGATTTTCCTTTTTAGTAATGCGTATTTTACCGTCTTTCATTGAAACACCTCATTTACCTTGATTCTACTCTGTGATTGATATAGAATATATATTACAAACTTGTAGTGCATACTGTAGCGACTACATAAAATCTTGATGTTAAAAAGGATGGAGAAAATGAAAAAATTGATTTGTATGTTGTGCCTCATTTCTTTGGTTAGCGCTATTCTCTTTTGCGGTTGTGCCGGAACTGCATCGGTACAGAAAGCGATTGACAGCAAAGAGTATCAAGCGGCGCGAGAAGAGATTGAAAAGATGAAAGACGGCGCAGAGAAGGATAAAATAACGGATGAATATGAAGATGCTCTTTTTGCTGATGCCGCGCAATTTCTGAATAGCAAAGATTATGTTGCGGCGCATGAAGAAGCACAGCAAAGCATATCTGGAAAGTGTAAAGAGGCGGTGGAGTATGTTACCGTACGCGACTTTATAGAAGATTATGTGATGGAAGGATTTGGAGTTGCCTCGGACATTCTGATTTCATTGACAGATGCTTTCAAAGAGGTTCAAGGAGGGAATTATGATGTTTTAAATTCTGCATCTAATGAGTCTCTTGAGAAGGTGACGCCTCTTCTAAATGAATTGGAAAAAATCCCTGAGAATATACTTCCCCAAGAAGCAGGTGTGATATATGATTATTATTCGCAAATGTTATTAGATACAAAAGATTTGTGTGAAAAAACACCTAATGCTATTGCTGAAAATGGACAAATAGAATCTGAGTACTACGCATTGGTGTTGCAGTTGGGAAACTATAGTAGCGAAGAGAATCTGAAGTTGAAGATTGCACAGGCGTTAAATTATTTTGACAATGGGCGCTACATACTACCGGATGAATACCAACAATTATTAAATAAGAAATATGAAAAAGAAGATAAAAATGCAGGGAACAATTTATCAGAATCAAATGATACAACAGGAGCGGTAAGTACCACATCGGCAGAACCAACAATAACCGCAACAGCAACGCCGGAACCCGTAACGATACCGTTAGAAATAGAGGGAATCCGCTACGATACTAATTCTATAGGAACTCCCGAGGTTTATATACGGGTGAAGAATACGGGCGATGTGCCGATAGATGCCTTTGATTTTGCGGTTAAATGTTTGAATAACTATGGGGAAACTGTAAAGGGATACGGGCATGAACCTTATGCGGTTTGCACCTATCAGGGAGAAGATGGAAATATTGGAGCGGGCGAGGTTTGGTCGGCAAGCGAGAACGATAGATACTGGACGATGTCCGGTTATGATACGGCGACAAAATATGAAGTGGCAATTATCAAAGTGCATACTACGGACGGAGAGACAATTACGCTGAATCAAAATCAATATGAGTGGATTCCGCAGAATGAATAGAATTAAGGAGAGGTAAAAATGATTATTGTATGGTTAATTGTGATTTTGTGTATCTGCATTGTGCCGATTGTGGTGTGGGCTTCCAGCAGGTCATTGCATAAACGCTTTCTGAAGCTGGGGACATTGAAAGGCAAAACTTTTGAAGAAATACGCAGAGTAGTAGGAATGCCTAATTCAATTTCCACGAATGAGGAAGGTCTGACGGTGAAGCAATGGATGCAACAACACTATCATATCGTGCTTATTTTTGATAAAAATGATATCTGTCTTGGTGTAACGCATGAATCAGCATTCTAAAAATTATATGTAAAGGGATAGCGGGGCGGTATTGGGACACTGGATTATGTGTTACTTACCGCCCCGCTATTGTTTTTTAACGTTCTGCATCTTCAATCGGTGTATTTTTTGTTAAATGATACAGATGCTCGGAACGGCAGTCAATACGATGCAACGGGTGTTCACAAAAACAATTCTTACTGTGAACACTTTTTTGTTGCTCAAATATAGGCAAAAAGAGGGGAAAATATGCAGAAAGTGTTCAAAATATATAGACAACCTTTTCGTGAACATATATAATATAAATGTAGTCAGAAAAAAGAAAGTGGGTGCGAAAACTATGGCTGTTAATTATGGATATGCGAGATGTTCCACGAATGAGGAAAAACAGGATATTGAAAGACAGATACGAGAACTGATACAGCAAGGAGTAGAACGAGAGAATATCTATTTGGAGTATGAAAGCGGCACTAAAGTAGATAGGATAGAGTGGAACCGATTAATTGGAAAGCTACAGGAAGGTGATACAATAACGTCGCTTGAAGTCAGCCGTATCACGCGAAGCACGAAACAATTATTAGATATCATTGAAATGGTGAAAGAACGCCGTTTAAAGCTGTCTATCGTTGGTTCTATCACGGTTGATTGCACGGCAGGGGAAGAGATAGACCCAATGACAAAAGCGTTCCTACAGATAGCAGGCGTGTTTGCAGAACTGGAGCGCAATATGATAAGCCAGCGTGTCAAGAGTGGAATGGCGAACGCCGCCGCCGAAGGTCGCAAGGCAGGAAGACCGCATACATCATTAGATGATATTCCGTCAGTGTTTATGAAGCACTATCCCAAGTATAAGAAGAAGGAAATCAATGTAACGGAGTTCGCGCGGTTGTGCGGGATGAGCAGGACGACGATTTATAAGTATGTGGAGATGATGCGGTAAATATTCATTGTAGTATGAATTTACCTATGCTAAACTATAAAATAGGGTATTTATATAATCAGGGTTAAGGTCGGTGATATTATGCAGCGAGTAGATTCATTTTTAGAAGTTAATACTGACGAGATTCCAGTAGACACGTTTTGGAGTACGGGTACAGAAAAAGAATTAAAAATGCATCGAATTCATGCGTATCCTGCTAAATTCCCTGCTTTTATAACACAAAAAGCTATTCAATATGCTAAAGAAAATCAAATTAGTGTCCATAAAATAGCAGACATCTTTTGTGGATGTGGAACCGTTGCTTTTGAGGCAAAAAGAGTCGGAATAGATTTTTGGGGGTGTGACTTGAATCCTACAGCAGTTTTGATAGCGCGAGTAAAAAGCAACAATTATTTTGAAGATAAAATTGACTATTATTATGATTTAATAATAAGAAAGTATGATAATTTGTACCCTTTTGTAGTGATGCCAGAGAAAGTAAACGAAAGAATTAAATATTGGTTTGAGGACGAGGCGATTAAAGATTTATCACTTTTAAAGGCGTGTATTACAAATGTGGTACCTAAATCAAGTAAGTATCGTCAATATTTTCTATGTGCTTTTTCAAATATTCTGAAAGCAACATCTAAGTGGTTGACGAAATCAATTAAGCCACAGATAGACCCTAATAAAAAATCTATGTTAGTTAGAACAGCTTATGCAAATCAGTGTGAATTGATGAAAAAAGCAATTCAGGAATATGACCTGCACTCTTCTTCTAGGACAATCATAAAAACCCAAAATGCCCTTAATATTGATGAAGCAAAATCGACGGATTTGATTGTTACGAGTCCGCCGTATGTGACATCCTATGAATATGCGGATTTGCACCAATTATCAACATTATGGCTGGGATATGCAGATGATTATAAAGAATTGCGAAAAAATTCTATTGGCTCAAGCTATCATACTACAAAAAAGAGTGATATGGAAGAACTAAATCAGGCGGGCAGTATCATTGTAAAAGAATTATTAGAGGTTGACCGTTCTAAAGCATATTCAGTTATGAAGTATTATCTGGATATGCAAAAAATAACAGATGTATGCAAAAAAATGCTTAAAAATAATGGTATGATATTGATGGTAATTGGAAATACTGAGTATAAAGGTGTTAGGATAGATAATGCAAAGCATTTATTAGAGTCAATGCAAAATAGCGGATTTAAGAATTTGGAGATTACTAAAAGGAAAATAACAGGAAAGATTTTAACTCCATATAGAGATGCGGCAGGACGTTTTTCTTCCAATAATAACGAGCGAGAAGTTTATGCGGAAGAATTTATTGTAGTGGGGAGGAATTGAGATGGATATTAGCCAAGTTGGTAAAAAGATTGATGATATAAATATCCAAATAAGTTATAAAATTATCAAATTATTTTCCGCAGGGTTATATTCTAGTCCCAATAAGGCGTTTGAAGAATTAGTATGTAATTCATACGATGCATTTGCAGATAAAGTGTCGGTTTATGTTCCAGATGATTTAGCAAAAGATGGAAGTTTTATTTGGATTTGCGACAATGGGGAGGGACTGGACGATAAAGAACTCAAAGATTTGTGGGTTATTGGGGAATCGAAAAAAAGATTAGACACTCAAAGAGACAAAAAACGTGTACAGATTGGTCAATTTGGAATTGGAAAACTTGCAACATATATACTTGCAAGAAAATTAACATATATATCTAAGAAAAAAGGGCGATATTTAATTGCCACTATGGATTATGAAAAAATTAATAGCGCTACTACTTCACTGGTAATTGACGAAAGGGAAGTCAATGAGAAAGAGGCAGAAGAAGTAATAAATCAATACCTAAAACCTTATAAGCAGGGGAAACTTGAATTTGAGTTGTTTGGTGATAAAGCAGTCGATACATGGACAATGTCTATACTATCTGATTTAAAGCCCAAAGCACAAGAAATATCGCACGGGCGGTTGAAATGGGTCTTGAGAACAGCATTGCCATTAAATCCCGGTTTCAAATTGCGTTATAATGGACAAAAAATAGAATCCGCAAAAGTAGACGTTCCAATCACTAAGATATGGAAAGTAGGATGCGAGGATGCAACAGCTAACAAAATAAAGAACGCTTCAACTTATATAGATGAGAACGAATATTATTTGGATTTAGAACATCTTAAAGGAATAAGAGGAGAGTTTGTTTTATACCAAGATAGCTTGGTATATGGAAAATCTGAAGAATTAGGACGAAGTCATGGGATTTTTCTAAATATTAGAGGACGTTTGATAAATTTAGATGACCCGTTATTGGGGATGGAACCCTTTAGTCATGGAGCATTTAACCGTACTCGCATTATGATTTATGCTGACGAGTTAGATGCTAACTTGGCATCTACTCGTGAATCGGTGCAAGATTCACTCCCGCTTGAGGAACTAAAGAATTACATTAAAAGTAAGTTTAACAATGAAGTAAGGACATATTATTTTGATGAAGCAAATAAAGAAGCGGAGAAGCGAACAATTTCGTATCGTCTCTCCCAAACCTCCTATACAACATCGAAGCAACCAATCTATAATTTTATTAAGTCATATTTCAATGATAATATAAAAAACCCAATATTGATTGAGAAACCATTAGATAGCGAAAAAGAAGAACTCTTAGATTTATATTTTAAGGATTTGGAGACAGGTAATCAAATAATTGAAGAGGTAGTAGAAGAGCCCTTATCAACTCATATGCCGATTGCAAAGCTAAACCTTTTTTCAAGACGATTAACTATAAATACTTTACATCCTTATATTGCAAACTATTCTGCTTCCTATGTAAATACTTTGCCATTGCAGAGCATAGCAATAACTGAAGTTTTGACAGAAGCACATCTTTATTCATTAGGTATATCAGAAGATATAGTAAATAATGTTATTCAGCGTCGAGACGTCACCTTAAGAGAGTTAGCGTTAGCAGACAGAGATGGCATACCAGCGGTAGCAATGTACCTCAAAGATTCTCTTAGCAATGCGGATGCACTTGAAGATGCAGTATTTCGTGTATTATTAACGCTGGGCTTCGAAGCTGTAAAAATTGGAAAAAATGGAGAACCGGATGGAAAAGCAGAAGCGAGGCTCGGATATACAATAAATGGAGAACCGCTAGGATATTCACTTACATACGATGCAAAAAGCACTGGGAAAATGAAAATCAAAGCAGCGACGGCGCATTTATCGGGATTGAAGAGACATCAGAAAAAATATAATGCTGATTATAGTTTAGAAGTTGCTATTGGTTATGAAGGAGAAACGAATCTGGAGAGTGCCATATCGCAAGAAGCTAAACAGCAAAAGATTACAGTAATTAAAGCAAAAGATTTATTGCGTTTGCTTTTTCTGGTTGCGCCTAAGCAAATTGGATTAGATAAATTAAGGGAACTATTTGAAACATGCTACTCTCCTAAAGAATGTCAAGAATGGGTAGATAGAAAAGAGAATGAGGATGTAGCCCTGCCACCTTATTATAAAATTATTGATACGATATATGATTTGCAGACAAAAGATACAGAACCGCCAACGATACAGGTTGTCAGAAGAGAACTACAACAAAAATATAATATTACTATAACCTCAAAACAATTGGAAGAATATGTGAAATTATTGCAGGGTATTGTGCCGGGGTGTATTTCATTGGACGATATGTATATAAATGTTCAAGCCGCGTCAAATGCTATCAAAAGTCGTATAAGCAAAATAATTAATAGTGATATCCCTATGCCTATGCAACCGGAATATCAGAAGATGTTTGAAGAAGACGAAAATTAGAAAATCGAATACAGTAAAATTTTTACCAAATAGAGAAGTAAGGAGTGGGGGATACTAAACAATATCCCCTTTCTTTTATTTTTATGAATAGTGGTTTTAGTACCTGATTTCCCAGACGCGGAAATTAAGCAATAGCAGAGTGAGAATTGGCTCTGGACTCTTGTTCCTAAGTATGATATTCTTATCTGGAATACGACAACGGTTATCGCTTCTATTATGATAACGATGTCGAAAAAACACTAAAAACTGAATATTTGTTCTATTGATTGTGAGAGTCCCAACGCGTCCTGCACGACGAACTGCCTGGCTCCTCTGGCGAAGGTTATCAACGACAAGTTCGGCATCAAGGAAGGCCTGATGACGACGGTACACGCCACGACGGCGACCCAGAAGACGGTTGACGGTCCTTCGAAGAAAGACTGGAGAGGCGGCAGGGGCGCTGCGTTCAACATCATTCCGTCTTCCACAGGCGCTGCGAAAGCGGTCGGCAAGGTTATCCCGGAGCTGAACGGCAAGCTTACCGGCATGGCGTTCCGCGTACCGACTGCTGACGTTTCGGTTGTAGACCTCACCTGCGTGCTTGAGAAAGGCGCTTCCTACGACGAAATCAAAGCGGCTATGAAGGCTGCTTCCGAATCCGAAGAGTTCAAGGGCATCATCGGCTACACCGAAGACGCTGTCGTATCCTCCGACTTCATCACGGACGCAAGAACGTCCATCTTTGATGCGGGCGCCGGCATCAGCCTCAATGACAACTTCGTGAAGCTTGTCGCATGGTATGACAACGAGTGGGGTTATTCGAACAAGGTTCTGGATCTGATTTCTTATATCGATTCTGTGAAATAACTTCGCTGCGCTTCGTTGAAACGCGCTTCGAAGAAGTGCGTGAAGCACTTGTTATAAGTTGTTAAATAGGCACTCGTAGGAATGCGATAACAAAGCCGTATAAAAATGCAAGAAAAGCATCTTTTCAATAGAACAAATGTTCAAAAGAAAGGATGCTTTTTTGTATACCTTAATCATATCATGCGATGAATATGCGGACAGGTGTTCCAGGGTTGTAGTATTACCGAATTAGTAGTATAATAATGATGTTAAAGAGTCAATCGAGGAGAAGCAGGCAAAGTGAAGAAAGTGGATTTATCCATTGTCATTCCGGTATACAATGAACAAGATAATGTGGATGATTTACATAGTAAATTAGATGCGTATCTGGGAAATTTGTCCCTAAATGTGGAATTGGTATTTGTGGACGATGGCTCGCAAGATAAATCGGTGGGCGCGCTTTGCTCTAAGCAATTTAAAAATGCGCGGGTCAAAATTGTTCGGTTGTCGAAAAATTTTGGCTCACATGCGGCAATTCGAGCGGGATTTCAAAATGCCTCAGCAGATATCTGTATGATTTATTTTATGGATATGCAGGAGCCTTTTGAGATTATAGAGCAATTTTATACAAAAATTCAAGAAGGATACAATATCGCCTATGCAGAACGTGTAGGATATCAAGCGAGTCTTGGCAGCAGGATCTATGGAAAATTAGTTCGAAAACTGATTGTTCAGGACTATCCGTCAAATGGCGTCAGTTGTTTTATGATTGACAAAAAAGTGAAAGATGAGTTTAATAGAAATATTGAGTCCAATTCATCAATCTATTTTCAATTGTTTACGTTAGGATTTAAAAAAACGGGCATTCCATGCGTATGTAAAGAGCGAAAAAACGGAAAATCAGGCTGGACATTTTCAAAAAAAGCAAGATTGCTGGTAGATTCCTTTGTCGCGTTTTCTAAAGCGCCGGCACATTTTGTAACAACGATCGGCGCAATCATGGCGATTATTGGTATCCTGTGGGCAATTGTTATTGTAATCATTAAGTTGTTTAATCTTGTGCCGCTAAGCGCGGGGTGGCCGACGTTGATGGCCTTATTGCTTTTTGGATTTGGAATTACGAATTTATCAATTGGCATTATTGCGGAATATTTGTGGCGTACATTAGATGCGGCGCGAAAACGGCCTGTGTTTATCGTCGAGGAGATCATTGATTGCGATAAAAAAGAAGAAGAGTTATTGTGATATATTTATGAAATGTGCTTTTCAGATCGACAATGATAAACAGACGAAAGAAAAGGGGTTAGGTTTTGAGTAAAAAATTTACAGTTTTAAATGTTGGAGAAATTGAATATGACGAAAGACCGTTTGAAAGCGAATGCTTCAAGAATAAAACAATTGAAATCCAGGATTGGAAAGCAGAAAATGGAAAGATACGGGAGCTTTTTCGTCAATTTGAAATATCGGAAACATTAGAAAAGGGAGATTTGCTTTTCACAAGGTTTGATGTGAACGATGCTAAGAAATCAAAAGAAGCAAGAGATTGCGGATTTTATTTCATGGAGGTATCTATTGAGCCGTTTATATTGGTGCAAGACTGGAAAAGTGAGAATTTTCAAAATAGAATTTTTACTTTGGAGCAAGTAGGCGCTAAAAGAATCAAAGAGGTTATGTCGATTGGAGAAAGTGCCTTAACTGGTTTGCGTTTTAATCGTGATGATGGCATAGGAGAAAAATTAGCGCGAGAACGATATAGAAGTTGGCTTCAAAATGCGTATGATGCGGGACAAGATATTGTTGCGCTTATTGTCGACGATGCAGTCGTAGGATTTATGCTAATTAAGTATGACTCCAATAATAACAGTGCTGTTTGGATGTTAGGAGGAATAAATCCGAAATTTCAGGGGCAAGGTTATGGGCTGAAAACATATGCCAGTGTGTTGGCATATTGTAAAGAACAAGGCGTTGAAACGATACAAACAGGTATTAGTGTTGGTAACGTTCCGGTGTTTAATCTTTATTCCAAATTGGGCTTTAAGTTTAAAAATCCCAAGGCGGTTATGCATTATGTCATTGGATAGGCTGATTGTTGAAATTCATGGAATAAGGATTTATAGAACTGTAATGAGGAGAAAACTAAAATGATTACGATCGCAAAACCCCAAATTGGGCAGGAAGAAAAAAATGCGGTAATGGACGTTATGGGGTCGGGAATGATTGCTTGCGGGAGTGTTGTCGCGGAGTTTGAGCAAAAGTTTGCCGATTATGTGGGTATGAAATACGGGATAGCGACAACGTCGGGAACTACGGCGCTCGAAGTTGCGCTTAGGGCCCTGGGAATTGGCGCAGGAGACAAAGTTGTGACTACTGCTTATTCCTTTATCGCTTCGACAAATAGTATCGTATATACTGGAGCAACTCCTATATTTGCGGATATTGACAAGGGCACATTTGATATTGATATTGATTCGGCGGAAGAATGCCTAAAGGCAAATCCGGACGCAAAAGCATTACTTGTGGTACATCTTTTTGGACAAACCTGTAATATGGATGCAGTTATGGCGCTTGCGAAAAAATATGACGTCAAAGTTATCGAAGATTGCGCGCAGGCGCACGGTGCAATGTGGAAAGGGAGAATGGCAGGAAGTTTTGGAGATGCATCTACCTTTAGTTTTTATCCGACAAAGAATATGACAACCGGTGAGGGCGGCATGGTGCTTACCAATGATGAAAAGGTAGCGGAGCAGGCTAAGCTGCTGATCAATCATGGGATGAAAATTCGTTATACACACGATATTGTGGGCTATAACTACAGAATGACAAATATCGCGGCGGCGATCGGTTTGGAGCAGCTCAAAAAGCTGGATCGCTTCAATGATGCGCGCAGGGAACATGCAGAATGTTATGATAAAAAAATCAATAATCCCAATATAGTGATACCTTATGTTGATGAAAATGCAAAACATGTTTATCATCAGTATACGATTCGGGTCTTAAACGAAAAAAGAGACGAGTTAATTAAGCTCTTCGAAGAAAATGGCGTTGGATATGGGATTTTTTATCCATTCAGCATTCCGGAGCAGCCGTGTTACAAAGGCTTAGGGTTCAAAACGGAATATGAGATAACGGACAAAATCAAAAAAGAGGTATTATCAATTCCGGTACACCCGGGACTCAGCATGGAAGAAATAGCAACAGTAGCGGCAGTTATCAATCAACTCTAGAGAGGATTGTATGGGAAAGTATTTTGCGCATGAAACAGCGCATATTGCAGACAATGTAAAAATCGGGGATGATACAAAAGTATGGATTAACGTCCAAATACGCGAGGATGTAGAAATCGGTTCGGATTGTATCATCAGTAAAGACGTATATATTGATCACGCGGTGAAAATTGGAAATAAGGTAAAAATACAGAACGGTGTTTCCGTTTATAATGGCGTCACGATCGAAGACGAGGTATTCGTGGGCCCTAACGTAGCATTCACTAACGACTATTACCCGCGGGCGCAGAGCCCTGATTGGGAAGTAACGCCGACGTTGATCCAAAAAGGCGCGTCATTGGGAGCAAATTGTACGATTGTTTGCGGGCATACCGTAGGTGAATACGCGACGGTCGGCGCAGGGAGCGTGGTTGTAAAGGATGTTCCGCCTTATGCCCTTGTGGTGGGGAATCCGGCGCGGCAGGTTGGGACAGTATGTAAATGCGGAATGCGCACCGACGAAAATGGCGTTTGTCCTAAATGTGGGTGGACAATCCCGGATATGAGGGGGAGAGAATAGCATTGGTTCTGAGTGAGGCAAAGAAACCGACGATTGGTAATTTTATATTCATGCACCTTTCGTTTATTGTATATTCGTTTGTAGGTGTAACATCAAAAACAGCGGCAGGGCAGGGATTTTTTACTCCTGCCTTTTTCCTGTATGCTTGTTTGGTATTGGGGCTTTTGGTGGTGTACGCACTGTTATGGCAGCAGGTTTTAAAGCATTTTACATTGGTAAAGGCATACTCCAACAAGGGGGTTGTCGTAATTTGGAACCTTTTGTGGGCGGTGATTTTTTTTCAGGAAGTTATTACGATAGAAAACCTCATTGGAAGCGCTATTATCGTAATAGGAATTGTGGTGGTGTCGTCTGATGCTAGTTAGTTATTTGTTTATGATGGCAGGCGGGGTTTTTATTGCGACAATAGCCCAGATTCTGCTGAAAAAAAGCGCTGAGAAGAATATTGATGTAAAAAGTTTTAAGGAACAATATATTAACAAACTTGTTATAGTTGGATATTTGTTGCTTTTTATTTCGATGTTGATTCCACTTTATACTTATCAATTTGTGCCTCTAAAGTATGGCGCGGTGATTGAGTCTTTGGGATACGCATTTATTATGATATTGAGCGCGGTTTTCCTAAAAGAGCAGATCACCAAAAAGAAGTTGCTTGGCAATGTATTGATTATCGTTGGTGTAATCATATTTAGTGTAAAAATTTTTTAAAGGATGGACGTTAGATGATGAAAGCGGTTTTGATTGGATTTGGATATTGGGGTCCGAATATTGCCCGCAATTTGAACAATAGCAAGGACTTTGAGCTATATGGTATTTGTGATGTGGATGATGGGAAACTGCAAAAGGCCAGGAATCTTTATGGGGACAAAGTCAAATATTATAACGATTATAAAGACGTGGTGAATGATCCTGAGGTAGGGATGTGCGCGGTTGCTTTGCGCAATGAAATTGGCCAGACTGTGGCGCGGGCAGTATTAGCGTCAAAAAAGCATCTTTTTATGGAAAAGCCGATGGCGACTAAGCTGGAAGATGCAAAACGGTTAAAAGACTTGGCAGAAGAAAATGGCGTGCTGATTCATGTTGATCATATTCTGGTATATCATCCGATTATAAGGAAGATAAAAGAAATTATTGATAGTGGAGAGTTGGGGGAACTGGTCTTTTTTGAATCCAATCGGGCAAACTTGGGGCCGCATATTAAAAATGATATGAATGCAATGTGGGATCTCGCGGTACATGATCTGGCGATACTTGATTATCTTTGCAGTGGAAAGCAAGCAAACGCTGTGGAGTGTATGGGAATTAAAAAATTTGGAAACCAGGAAGTATTGACGTATTTAACAATTCATTATGATGAATTTGTCGCAATGCTCAAATCAAGTTGGATTTCGCCTTTAAAAGAACGAATGATGATTATCGGCGGAACCAACAAAATGATCGTGTTCGATGATTTGAAAGAATCAGAAAAGCTTATGATTTATGACAAGGGCGTTGAGCTGAACGAGGAAATGTTTAGCGAATATGGAAAATATGAAGCAAAGGTCAGAATGGGAGATCTTTATGTGCCGAATGTAGAACCGGAAGATTCTTTGCTCAACAGTCTGACACATTTTGCAGAGTGTATTAAGACTGGGAAACAGTCGAATTCCGGACCCGAGCAGGGAATGCGGGTTATAGAAATACTGGAAAAGGCAAGCGAAAGCTTGAAAGGGAGCGGAAAATGAGATCGGAAATTAAGAGATCTAACATATTGGTCACGGGTGGCGCGGGCTTTATTGGCAGCCATCTGGCGGACAGATTACTGGATGAAGGAGCAAAAAAGGTTGTTATTGTTGACAACCTTTTTGTTGGCCACAAAAGTAATATTAAGGAGGCGCTGGCGCGCGGCGCTGTTTTTATCAAAGACGACGTGGAAATAGAAGGCACGCTTGATTATATTTTGGAACAATACGATATTAATATTGTTTTCAACTGCGCGACAAAAGCGCTTAATTATTCGTTTATCAATCCGATGAACGCTTATATGACAAACGTCAATATCATGAAAAATCTACTGGAGTTGCAAAGGCGAGGGGCATTTCAGACATTGTGCCATTTTTCATCCTCAGAAGTGTATGGATCGGCAGTTTACGAGCCGATGGATGAAAACCATCCGTTTAAAGCAACAACTACATATGCCGCAGGAAAAGCTGCAGCAGATATCATGCTGTTCTCCTATGTTAATCAATATAAGCTGGATGCATTTATTGTCCGGCCGTTCAACAATTATGGGCCAAGGCAAAACTATGAGGGACCGCTGGCAGGAATTATACCGATTACAGCAAAGCGCATCATGGAAGGGGATGCGCCGCAGATCCATGGAACGGGGATGCAGTCACGGGATTTTATTTATGTAGAGGATACGGTTGAAGCAATTATAAAATTATATGATAAAATGCCGGTTGGAGAAGCTGTCAATATCTCTACAAATGGACAGATCAAGATCAAGGATTTGGTAGAAAAAATTTGTGAATATATGCATTTTGACGGAGAAATCGTATATAAAGAACGCCGAAATGCAGACGTAGATTGTCATAATGCAAGTAATGCAAAGCTGCATACGCTGATAGCATTTGAGCCGGTTCGGTTTGAAGATGGTCTGGCCAAAACGCTTGACTGGTATCAAGAGAATATAAAATTATAAGAGGCAAACGATATGATTAAGTTGATAAAGCCGTATATCAGTTTTGAAGAAGTGGAAAAGGAATTCAGGGAAATATTCGACAGCGGAATCCTTACTCGCGGGAAATATTCTGTTGAATTTCCCAAAAAAATGTGTGAATATATCGGAGCTAAGCACAGTTTTAATGCTACATCGGCAACAACAGCGCTTGCCGCCTGTCTGGAGATACTGAATATTGGAAGCGGGGACGAAGTGGTTGTATCAGATTTTTCTTTTCCTGCGACAGTAAATGTTGTGGAAGCGTGTGGAGCGACTCCTGTGTTCGCGGATGTGAGCCTGGAAACATACAATATGCTTCCGGAAGAACTGGAAAGAAAGATTACGGCACAAACAAAAGCGGTCATTTTTGTTTGTGCTTTGGGAAATCCGTCGGGCTTAGATAAAGTTTCTGAAATATGCAAAGCGCATGATATTCCTTTAATCAATGACGCCGCCTGCGCAATCGGTAGTTCTATAGATGGCATAAAAATAGGTAATTTAGCTGATTTGGAATGTTTTAGTTTTCATCCGCGCAAATTGTTGACAGCAGGAGAAGGTGGCGCGATCACGACAAACAATGATGAATACGCGGAAAAGCTGAACGTAAAATTGGCGCATGGGGCGGTCCTGAAAGATGGAAAAATGGATTTTATCACATACGGCTATAACTACAGACTGCCGGAATTGCAATGCCTGATGCTGATCAAACAACTGGAAAAATTAAATGAAATCGTTAAGGAGCGTATTGCAATACAAAAAGCGCTGACTGAGCAAATCAGCGAAGCAGGGTATACTGCTCAAAAATGTGCGGATAATGCGATTCACAATATACAAAGTCTGGTGTTTACAGTGCCGGAAAGGGTAAAACGCGATCAATTGGTACAATCTTTGAAAGATAGGGAAATTGAAAGTACGATAGGAACTTATTGTTTGTCAAATTGTAGTTATTATAAGGAAAAGTACAACAGCGTCCAGCCGAATGCGCTGTATCTGGAGCAAAACACGATTACCTTGCCGTGTTATGCAGGGGTGGATACGGATAAAATCGCGGCGGCGATCTTAAAAGAAATATGACGGATTGTTGTGATAGCCGGAGAGGCGTGTGTGGTGTTGCTATGGTGGGATAAGCTTGCGTGAAAGGAAGAGGCAATGGGAGAGAAGCAAAAATTGATTTATCCAAAAAAATTTGTCAATAAGGTTAATGTAACAATTTTCTTGGCGCTTTTTGTATTTTTAGCGCTTGTTTTTATATTAACTACCCCCCAAAAGTATACGGGGCTAAAAATTTATGTAGCATTATTTATGGCGGCAGCAAGTTCAGGAGCACTTTATTATATATTAAAAAGCATAACTATTTCCCCTAATATGTCTTTTTGGGCAAAATATAAATATGAATTACTAATTATTATAGCGTTTTTTATTGTATACCTTCCGTTACTGATAAAAGGATATTATTATTACGACGATTTATGGATGTTCGGTTCTTTTGATCGTACAACGGATATAGTCGTTTTGCATATGGCAACATTAAGGCCGATTGGCGCGGTGTTGGGACAAGTTTTCGTGGGCAATATGAATACGGTTCTCATTCGGTGGATTTCATGGTTGTTCATGCTTTTCTTTGCTTTTGTATTACATACATGGCTCCGCGAAAAAACAAAGAAAGAGTTTTTGGCTTTTGTAATTACAATGGCAATTTGCGTATCGTCGGCATACGTTGATGTCATAGGATATGCGGCCACCCAGTCTTTTAGTATTGCACTTGCGTGGTCAGGCTTTGCTGTTATATTATTTGAAAAGTCAATGGATCGTTTCAGGTCAAAAAAGATGGGACAGGCTTTGCTGATGCTTTGTATGGCCGCGGTGTGCTTGGTGACGGCTTTTTATGCATATCAATTAGCGACAGCAATTGCATTTTTAATGTTCGCAATATCAATTGTTTTTGAGCCAAAACGGAAATATCAGTGGCGAAATGTATTACTGTTCATTATATTATTAGGTATTTGTGGTGTTCTATATCTTAAGACTTCTCAGCTCCTGTGCGCATACTATAACATTGAAATCGGCGCAAGGGCCGTCCTTGGGAATCCGCTTTTACAGGTTGTATCTAAATTGCAGTTCTTTTTTGATACGATATTGACACAATCGCTATTTCAGATTATAGCATCAATTTTTGGCGGGGGATTGTTTCACGAGACAGGCCGAATTAATGTTTTCTTAACTCCCATGGATCAAATGGCAGTGTTGGTATTATCAATTATTCTCTGTGCATTTGTGGTATTCGCAATTGTTATGTATGCTGTTAAAACGAAGAAAGTCGTTAATACGATATTGCTCGTGTTGTTTCTTTTCTTCTCGCATTATACCCTTTTTGTTCTGAATGAGAGTTCATATGTTTCATATTATGTTATTCCATTTGTGAGTTATTTGCTGTTTCTTCTTATTATGGGGATATACTATTTATTGGGGATTATCAATAAATTAGTAGTGGCAGAAAATAATGACAGCCACTTTCGTATACAGTATATTTTGCTGATACCACTATGTGCCATGATGCTGAATGCTTATATTTATGTAAGTAATTTCTGGGTTGGGCTGAATACCGAGGTTCATGATTATATGAAGCATACGGTACAGAATCAATATCAGGAGAAGCGATGGCTGCATACTTATGGCGTACCACAGCCGGGACAGGGAAATGAATATTCTGTTTTTGCAGAGACTTTGATTTTGAAAGAAATGGGGTTGGATCCCAGTAATTATATTCGGACTGCATCCGATAACAAGTGGTATATATCAGTTTTGGCAATCCCGGAATTTGAGCGTCTTATGGGAGTACTAGATGAAGAAGAGCAACAATTTATGTTCGAAACATACAAGTATGATGAGATATACGGCAGATGGTACATTAATATTACGGAACCAAGCATGGAAACGTTGGAAACCTTGAGGGAAATATTTGTCAAGGGTAAAATGATACCGGCCGACAATGAAAAGGAAGCGCTTTATATTGATTTAACATGGACAGTCGACGCGTGGTATCAATAAGGCAGGCGCTTGAAATTTGGACAAAGCACAAGTTCGTAATACTTTGTTAACAATTCGGCAATTGATTTTTAACAAATTAAAGTTTATACTAGTTGTAAATTGTTTTAGTATATAGTTTTTTCAGAGGGGATAGTTTATGAAAAGAAGTGTTACAATTCTATTAGCAATAATTGTTTGTGTCCTGATGGTTGTGACACCTTTTGGAACAGAACCCGCGGCAAAAGCAGCAGGGGATTTTACGGTTGTGATTAATCCGGGACATGGCCCCATTTCTCCGGGCGCCAGTGCCGGTGGTGTCCGGGAAAATGTGCTGAATGAACAAATTGCTTATAAAACAGCAAAAACACTACAGGCGCAGGGAATAACGGTTTATCTCACAAATAAATTAACTACCCTCCCTAACGATATCCCTTATATTATTCCCGGTGATCCCAATCCAAATAACTCATATGGCGGAAAACAATACGACTTTCAAATGGAGCTGTTACCGGCGATTAATACGCCTTGGGTGTATCGGCCGGAAATTACCAGAGTTCCTGATTTAGTAATGACCTTGCACCATAATGATAGCGGAAGTGGATATCCGAGCAGCCCAAAGGGATATGAGATATATTATTCTCAGACATTGACTGGGACCTATAATAAAACGGAAGCGACCATCAGTGATTCCGCGGTATTTGCGAAGTTATTAGATACCCAGTTCAGAAGTGGATTTTATTTGACGCCAAGGAGTCCTTCTATTAAGACTGAAGAAAAGAATTCAATTACTAAGTATTCAGGCGTCCCGTCCGTTTTGATCGAAGCTGGTTTTATGACCAACGCAGGTGATCTTGTCGAAATACAAAAGGCCGAAAATCAACAAACGTTAGCTAATAAAATAACGACAGCTGTTTTGCAATATGCCGCGACGCATACACGTGAAAATGATCCGCCGGTATTATTGGCAGCTACTAGTTCCGATACGTTGACATACGTACCGCAATTTTCCATGTCGTCGCAAATATATGATGTAAGCGGGGTAGTAAGCGCGCAATATACCGTATATCCGGAAACGTTAGGAAAAGGAAGCGCGAAAATATATCAGGCGTCTAATTACGGGAATGATTGGTGGCATTTGTATTTTGATGCATATACTGATTTTCAATGTTATGCGGGAAAATATATTGTTGAGCTTAGTGCGACAGATAAATGGGGAAATACAGGACAATTGTTTACTTGCACCTATACTTTGTTGAAAGATTCGGCGCCGCCGACTGCGGAGGGCATACGTACATCAGATCTTGTAACCAATAACAATTATTTCAGGGCGGAAGCCATAGGCGTTAAGGATATTTTAAGCGGCGTAAAAAAGGTCCGTTTTGCTGCATGGAGCGAGGCATCGAATCAAGCTGATTTAAAGTGGTATGATGGGATACTGAAAGACGGAATATGGTATGCGGATATTAATGCCGTTAACCATAATAATGCGGTGGGCCCTTATCAAGTTCATGTTTATGCGATGGATAACCAGGGGAACGAAGGATGTATTGGAACGACAAGAGTAACCATAGGTTCTACGGATTATACGCCGCCTAAAGGACTTGGTATCAGCACGAGCGAAAACCCGACATCCCAGACGAAGTTTACCCTGACAACGGGTATTACAGACGATGATAGCGGGGTAGCGTCCGCTAAAGTCGCTATATGGAGTGAAGCGTCCAATCAGGCAGATTTGAAATGGTATGATCTAAAGCAGGCAGGAGGCAATAATTGGACGATAGATATTGATATGCTGAAAGAATTTGCTGGTAAACCTGGCGCCTATCAAGCTCATATTTATGCAACGGATAATGCCGGAAATACGGGATGTATAGGAACTGCGAGATTAGTAATTCTCAAGGACACCACGGCGCCCACGGCATCGGCTATCTTTACGAGCGGCAGCCCAACGGTTAATCCATATTTTAGTGTGCAAACTTACAAGCTCAAAGATGCAAACGGAATAAAGAACGTTAGATTTGCAGTGTGGAGCGAAGCGTCCAATCAAGCGGATTTGAAATGGATTCCAGGTATTAAGGGTAATGATGGCGATGATTGGTATGCAAATGTATTTGCCAAGGATTTTGGCAACGTGGCAGGTGCGTATCAGGTACATGTCTACGCGACAGATACACTGGGGAATGAAGGATGCGTGGGAACAACACGTGTAGTTATGGACTTTAAGGATACTGTTCCGCCTAAAGGAACAGGTATTACATTAAGTGAGAACCCGACATATAAGTCCCAAATTTCTCTCGCGGCAGGAATTACCGATGATAAGAGCGGCGTAGCGTCTGCGCGAGTGGCGGTGTGGAGCGAGGCGTCCAATCAGGCAGATTTGAAATGGTATAATTTAAAGCAGGACGGTAGTAATACATGGACGCTGGATATTGATATGTCAAAAGAATTTGGTGGCAAAATCGGCGCCTACCAGATGCACGTTTATGCAACAGATAGTGCGGGCAATACCGGATGTGTAGGGACAACACGTCTTGTTATACAGCAAGATAAGACAGCGCCGATTGCGGACAATATATTTACTAGCGGCAGCCCAACGGTTAATCCGTATTTTAGCGTAGAAACATATAATCTTCGGGATGATGAAAGCGGAATAAAGAACGTGAGGTTTGCTGTGTGGAGTGAGGCGTCGAATCAAGCTGACCTTAAATGGTATGATGGGATACGGTCGGGCGAAGGCGTATGGTATGCGAATATTTTCGCAAAAGACCATAATAATCAAAGCGGCGCTTACCAAGTACATGTTTATGCGACCAACACTCAGGGATTAACGGCATGTGTGGGGACGACAAGGGTAGTTATGGATTTCAAGGATACGATTCCCCCTACAGGAAAACTTACGGACGTTAGCCCATCTTCTTACAACACGCTATTTTCAATGACCGCGAATGTTACTGATGATAAAACAGGGGTAGCGAATGTTCAGGTTGCGGTATGGAGCGAAGCGTCCAATCAAGCGGATTTGAAATGGTACGATCTGGCACAAGGTAATGATGGTAATTGGACGATAGATATTGATTTGAAAGAGGATTTCGGCGGTAAGCCAGGAGCTTATCAGCTGCATGTCTATGCACAGGATCGATCAGGAAATCGTGCATGTATCGGCACTGTAAGACGAGAGATATTAAAAGATACGACTCCGCCAAAAGCTACAGCCGTAGCGCCAAGCGTCTCCAGCACTGAAGATACGGAGTTCAACGCATTTGCTTATAATGTTACAGATACGGAAACCGGTGTTAAAAATGTTCGCTTTGCGGTCTGGAGCGAAGTATCTAACCAAAATGATTTGGTTTGGTATGATGGAGTGAATTTTGAAGGGGAGAACTGGAAAGCAGATATATCCATCAAAAACCATAATTGGGAATCCGGTATCTACCAAATACACGTTTATGCGACGAACAATCAAGGGCTGGAAGGCTGTATCGGAACAACGAGCATAAGGGTCATTACTGATACGGCCCCGCCGACTGCAACAAAGGTTGGAACGGCTGAACAGGATATTGTAACCGCTGATTTCTATATGCATGCATATGGAGTACAGGATAAGAGCGGTGTAAAGAACGTAGAGTTTGCTGTTTGGAGCGCGAACGGAGGTCAGGCTGATCTTAAATGGTATGACGGGCAAGTTAGCGAAGATGGCACGACATGGACCGCTATAGGGAATGTTCTTAATGGTCGTATAGGTAAGTACAATATGGATGTGTATGCCACAGATAACAGAGGGAACAGAGGCTTTATCGGAGGGACGACTTTTAATGTGAAAGCAGAAGCGGTTTCACAAGGGCAGCACAAGATACAAGGGACATCCCAGACAAATGCACAGCAGTTATATAACTATTATGTGAATACCGTGGGCTTAGAAAGTTATCCGCAACTCTATGTTGCCGAAGGTGTGGATCTGTATAGATTCTGTGAGTTGTATGTTCAAATTTGTCAATATTCAGGTTTGAATATTAAAACAGAGGTGGCATTTGCACAGATGTGCCATGAAACGAATTATTTAAAATTTACTGGCGATGTAAATGTTGCACAACATAATTTTGCGGGCTTAGGTGCAACAGGCGGTGTGCCGGGGAATTCATTCGCTTCGATAGAGACAGGTATTATGGCTCACGTGCAGCATTTGTATTGTTATGCCAGCGTAGATTCGCTACCGACAGGTATGGCGAATGTTGATCCGCGTTGGGCTGAATGGATTAGAGGGCTTTCAGCCACGGTAGAAGGCTTAAACGGAACATGGGCTGCAGGTGATTCAGGATATGACCAGAAGATTATTACAAAATTAAATGGGATTCTGAATACAAGTTACTAAAAATGTGGAGTATAAGCATGAGGAAACTGTTCATAAGAATATGTACCATTGTATTAGGCGTTACGACATTGATTACGCTATCGGGGTGTGAAAGCACGACTCCTGTGACATCATCACAGGAGTCGTCCGCTATAGCAGATGAAGTTGCGTCTGCCGATATATCGGCTATGCCGAATGATAATCATAAACCGTTAGTGGATGAAAATGACAAAGAGTATTTTCAAGATACAAGCAAATGGAAAGTGGGAGAAAATTATCCCGCGGGAGAATACATAATATTTTCTGAGACGCCCCAACAAAGCGCAAAAGTGATTATTTCCATGGATGAAAATGCCGAAGATGTTATTTTCAGTAAGGAATTTTATAATTCCTGCTATATTCAAGTTGAGGATGGACAATGGTTGATTTTACAAAAAGGAATGGTGTTTCCGGCAGATCAGTTCGGTGCGCAACAGCCAATAGATGATGGATATTCGCAAGGAATGTATAAGGCGGGAAAAGATATGCCGCCGGGAGAATATATCGTAAGGCCCGCAGAGGGGGCGGGTAAATACCGTATATTCGGGCAATGGGATAGCGAAACAGCTATGAATGAGTTGCTGGAAGAAACGATTGTACAAATCAATTATGGAGAGTATATTGAATTGATTGGCTGTACAATGTATGCAAAGTAATTTGGATAGAAATGGAGCAATGCATGAAAAGAATTTTGAGTCTGACTTTAGTAATAGTTGGTTTGTTAATGCTGCTTATGGGGTGTGCGGCAGGCGGCGGCAACCAGGATGCAACATATAATGCAGAGATGGAAGCAAGTCCATCAATCAGCGATGGATATGCAGAATCGCGTTCAGCAGATGCTGTTCCTTCAGATGAACAACTGGACTTGGGGCAGAATCCCGAAACTGGAACGGTCATATCAGAGGACGCGAAGATTGCAATTGGGCAGGAATTAGAAAATGCGTTTCGTGATCCTGAAAATAGTAAAGGAACCAATCTGAAAGAAATAGAAATGACGGTCTATGGAACACCCAGTAATAATGCGGGAATGCTTATGTTTAATGCGCTACTGAATGGTGATGAAGCAATGCCGGCAGTTCTTACAATACTTGATGAAGAACAGAAAATTGTGCTGCAAGCAAAAGATAAGATAAAAGTAACAGGAACTTTGGTGGATATTAGTAATAGCACAGACCCTGAAGGGAAAGAGATGGAAATGCCTATTATTTCTGCAAATGAAGTTCAAATAGTTGACTAAAAATAATAGATGTCTGAAAGCGTCATGTAATAATGTAATTTGCATGGCGTTTTTTCATTCATGGACTATCCGGTGAAATGAGGCGAAGTTGACGAACGAAATCAAATACTGTAGAATACATATGTTGAGCGGAGGTAAAAATCTTGAATAAAACAGCGAAAATCCGAGATTTTTTTTCGGAATTGTTTGAAAATAAGAAATTGATGTTAGGACTTGCAAAAAATGATTTCAAGTCAAAATATGCAGGTTCTTTTTTTGGTGTGTTTTGGGGCTTTGCGCTGCCGTTAGTGACGATATTGTTGTTTTGGTTTGTGTTTCAGTTAGGGTTCAAATCGCCGCCGGTTAATGATTTTCCATTTATTTTATGGTTTATTCCTGCGTTTACGGCATGGAACTATTTTTCTGAAACATTGATGGCAACGACAAATACACTTTACGATTATAATTTCCTGGTGAAAAAGGTTAAATTTCCTATTAATATTCTGCCGCCGGTAAAGACATTGTCAGGGTTATTCGTTCATTTCTTTTTTATCGGATTCACCTTTCTTATGTTTGCGCTATATGGATTTCCAGCCAGCATATATAATATACAGGTTATTTATTATCTGGTGTGCCTGGTGGTTTTGAATCTAGGACTGGCATGGTTAGTTTCGGCCTTAGCAGTATTTTTTTCTGATTTGCGTAATATCATTATTGTAGTCACACAAATTGGGTTTTGGATGGTGCCGATATTCTGGAATCCGAATACAATGAATCCATTTGTTGTTACTATATTGAAATTGAATCCCATGTATTATATTTGTACAGGGTATCGAGATTGTTTTGTTGATTATAAATGGTTTTGGGAAAAACCGATGGATACTTTATATTTTTGGATTTTGACATTAGTTCTTTTTATTGTAGGAATTATTGTTTACAAAAAAATGAGACCACATTTCGCAGATGTGCTGTAAGGGAATTTTTATATGAGTAAAACAGTAGTACGTGTAGAAGATATAACAAAGAAATACCTGTTATATAATAATAAAAAGGATCGATTTATCGAGACTTTTCATTTATCTAAAAAGAAACGGTCGAAAGAGTTCATGGCGTTGAACCACGTAAGTTTTGACGTTCAGCAAGGTGAATTTATTGGAGTGATAGGAAAAAATGGTTCAGGCAAGTCGACCTTATTAAAAATATTAACAGGGGTATTGACACCGACATCCGGAAAATTAGAATTAGAAGGTCGCATTGCTGCTCTTTTGGAATTAGGAGCAGGTTTTAATCCGGAATATACTGGAATAGAAAATGTATATCTAAATGGTAGTATAATGGGATTTTCACGTAGCGATATGGAAGCGCGAATGCCGCAAATCATAGAGTTTGCTGATATTGGGGAATACATTAATCAACCAGTAAAAATGTACTCTAGTGGGATGTATGTAAGGTTGGCATTTGCGGTAGCGATCAACGTAGATCCTGATATTCTGATCGTGGACGAGGCGCTGGCGGTAGGCGATATTAATTTCCAACTGAAATGTATGGCAAAGTTTGATGAGTTTCGTGAAAAAGGCGTTACGATTATTTTTGTATCTCATGATATTCATAGTATCAAAAAGTTTTGCAACCGTACAATATGGCTTAAGGATGGAATGATCCAGAGTCAGGGAGAAACTGCGGTTGTGACGGATGCCTATCTGGACTATTTAAAAGTAGAAGCGGCAGGAGAGCTGGGACAGGAAATTGTTTCGCCTGTCTCAGAGGAAAGTATTCAGGAAGAGGATGGGGGAAGCAGCGAAAAGGTACAGCAAAAGGGCGCGGATGCGGAGATACAAAATGTTAATAAGCAATCGGATGTTGTGCCTAAAAAAATTCCACAATGTAATATTTTGGGGGTTACGCTTTTAAATGAGAGGTTAGAAGAAATAAGCGTTGTAGAATTCGGATCGAAAGTATATGCGCGTCTTGATTTTGAAATGCTTAATGACGCGATTCCTGAAATATCTGTAGGTATAGCTATCCATAGTGTTGATAATAAATATATTTGCGGTCTCAATACCATGATAGACCAATTCCCTGTGCCATATAGGATAGGAAAAAATAGCGTTTACCTTGAATATACAAATTTTAACTTGTTAGGCGGAACTTACTATTTTGACGCTGCAGTTTTTGAAAAAAATGCCTATGTGCCATTAGAGTATATTACCCGCATTGCGGAATTTTATGCGCATGCCGATTATGTTGGAGAGGGTATTTTGATTCTTGATCATGTATGGAGGAAACATGATGAAGTATAACAGGCCTCAAGATATAGAAAATCCGGATACTATTTATGGTAAGATTGTATCGCGCGTGAAAGAAAAAAGTCAGGTTTTGGAATTCGGACCATCTGGCGGATGGATGACGCAGTATCTGAGCAAAGAAAAAGATTGTTATATTGATATTGTCGAGATAGATCCGGAGGGGTTTAGTCAAGCGTCTCGTTTTGCACGTGACGGGTATTTGGGTGATATTGAAGAATACGGGTGGCAAGGCGTTTTTCAAAACCGAAAATATGACTATATTATTATGGCGGATTTGTTGGAGCATTTGCGTAACCCAAAATGTTTGCTGGAGATATGTTTACAATATTTGGAAAAGGACGGGGAGATATTAATTTCGACTCCCAATATCGCCAATAGTAATATTTTAGTTAATTTATTGCATAACCGGTTTGATTATACTCAAACAGGAATATTGGATAATACTCATATTCATTTGTTTACTTATGATACCTTACAAAAAACAATACGCGAGGCTGGATATCGACCTGTACTGATCGATGCAGTGTATTCTGATGTGGGGGATACCTCGAGGGAATTTGAAAACAACTATACTTTGCTGCCTGCAGAGGTTGCGCGTGCCATTGCAAATCGTGACAATGCTGCAGTATATCAATTTGTATTTATAATCAGCAAAAAGGAAAGGATATGCGAAGAAATCAATTTATTGAAACGGCAGGATGTTGAGGAGCGTTTTTTTCATAATAGTGAATTATATGTTGATGTAGGATGTGGTTTCTCAGAAAAACAAAAGGAATTTAGCATACTAGATAGAACGGGCGCAAGACAGAAAGTGAAATTCTCATTGAGGCAGTATCCTGACATCAAACAGCTACGTTGGAATATATGCCAGGGAATTCAACTGGAATGCAGGCTGTATGATATAGAAACAGATGGAACGAATGTTGAAATAGCGCCCGTTAATCATGATTTAACCGTCGGTATTAATGACTATAAATTTTACAATCAAGATGCGGTATTTCTGATTACCGGAGATCTGGGAGAAGCATCCTATCTTGAGATTGAGTTCGAGCTTCACCCGATAGAACCAAGTGAGGCATATGAATATTATAAAAAAATTTTCTACAAGAAAGAGAATTTGGAAGAAACATTAGAGGCTGTTGAAAACCAATATCGGGATTTGGCATCAAAGAATATGGATTTGCTATCAAAGAATATGGAAATTTGTCAGAAATATGACGAAGCGCTTAAAACACTAAATGAGATTTATGAATCGCGATCGTGGAAATTTGCAAATACGATACAAAAACCATTTAAAAAAAATCATTGATTATCAAAAGCGAGGGAATGAAGCATGCATTTTTATACCAGTATAACCACCAATTATTTACCAAAGGCCAGGGTTTTGGCGAAATCTGTAAAGCAGCATTGCAAGGACTCCTTTTTTTCATTGGTTGTTTCCGATATTCTACCAGAGAATTTTCAGCTTGACAAAGAACCGTTTGATGAGGTTGTCTATGCAGAAGATTTACATGTGCCTGTCGATAATATAAAATGGTGGATTTTTACTCATACCGTTGTTGAGATATGTACTGCTGTTAAGGGACAGGCTTTGATGAATTTTTTAAATAAGGGAATATCGGACAAAGTTGTATATTTGGACCCTGATATTGTAGTTTATGATGACTTAAAGGAATTGGAAAACTTATTAAATGAGCATGATGTTATTTTGACCCCGCATTTAACCGCCCCTGAAAAGGAGACAAGAGGCATACTGGATAATGAACTGTGCGCATTGATGCATGGCGTATATAATCTTGGGTTTGTTGCGGTACGTAATTCAGATAACGGTATGAAATTCGCAGAATGGTGGAGAGATCGTTTAGTAGAGTATTGTTACGATGATATTCCAAACGGTATTTTTACGGATCAACGTTGGGTTGATATGGCACCGGCGGTCTTTGATGGAGTATTTATTCTGCGCGAACCTAATTATAACGTAGCAACATGGAATATAAGTAATAGGGACGTGACCAAAAAGGGAGAAAATTACTTTGTAAATGGAAAGCCTCTGCAGTTCTACCATTTTTCAGGATTTGATTCCGGCGCACAGGAAGCCATGTTAAAAAAATATGGTAAAGATAATCCGGCGTTGTTGGAGCTGAGAAATTGGTATATTGATGCGCAAAATGAAAACGGGCAACAGGAACTTGGGAAGAGACCTTCAGCATACGCGACATTTTCTAATGGCGAACTGATCACCAAGGACCAACGCTTCCTGTTGCGTATGCGTGAAGATCTGAAAGATTATTTTAAAGACCAGGATCCGTTTGATGTAAAAGCAGAAAAAAGTTTTTATCAGTGGTATCAAGAAGATCAAAAACAAAACGATAGTCTAGAGGACGAACAAGAGCGGAAAATTCAGGAGTTGGAAGCTGAGATAGCAAGACTGCGAAAATATCTTGCGCCAGCTATTGGACTGAAACGAATATTTTCGAAAAAGAAATAATGGATGATTGTAATGAATAAAAAAAATATATTTATCCATGGATGCAAAAATATTAATCAATTAAAAAAAACGGTTGCCAGTCTGGGGGCTGATCATAATATTTATGTGATAGGCGATTTTGATGTGCCGGGCACCCAAAAATTGACGGGCAAGAATGTTTTGTGTGCCATCAATGATATTGTTGAACATAGCAAAGAGAACTTTCTTATCGTCGCGGCAGGTATACAATTAATGCCAAGCGAAATTGAACGGCTGGAGGCATGCGCGTATGCTGAAGAACACATTGCGTCCGCTACACCGTTAAATGGAGATCGGGACCTTCTCATTCCCCTGGAGTATCAAAAGTTGGCTATGCCGCGAGATATGATTGCTCAGAAATACTATTTAGGTGAGAATAAAAAAGCGATCGCGGGAGGGGCCTGGTGCGTTTTTATCAAACGGAGTATTTTTTTGGAAAACGGAGGATTTAATATCGAGCATTTCACCACAATCGCCTCTGGACTATATAGTTTTTATTTTGAGACAGTACGGCAAGGAAAAATTCATGCAATTTGTTGTAATGTCATGGCGGGTATTGCCGGGGATAAAGTCGAAGTTGATAATAGCGAACAACAAAAAGTAGCAGAATACTACCCGCACGAGAATTATCAGATGGGAATGATGCCGCTTCATGAAAACATTCAAAAGCAACGGGAAGCCTTAGTTTCTTTGGCGTGCCTGGAAAATGGGAAAAAAAATGTGCTATTTGTTTTACATGTGGATTTTAAAGACGGAACAGATTGCCCGATAGGGGGAACACAGTTCCATGTAAGAGATATTGTTTTGGGGATTCCCGAGATTAATTCTTTCGTGCTTGCCTGCAACAACGGTCGTATGTATTTAACCGCATATATAGATGGTATGATACGACTGGAAATGGAATATTTCTTAGGCGCCGCAGCACGGCCGGCGATGATTACGGATGATAATTATCAAAGGACTTATGAAGAAATATTCGATATTTTTCATTTTGATATTGTACATATTCATCATTTGAAGAATCATACTTTTGATTTGCTTGATTCGATTTATAAAAGAAATATACCCACGATCTATTCGGCGCACGATTATTATGTGATTTGTCCGACGCTGAATTTGATTGATGCCGAGGAAATGTATTGCCAAGGGAAATATGAACAATCAAAATGTAACGCATGCCTTAAAAAGCGTCTTGATATGAGCGGATTTTCACTGGAGACTTGGCAAAAACGCACACAGCGTATGCTGGAATACTGCAAAAGTATTGTGACTCCATCAAAGAGCGTAGCTAATATTCTTGTGGAACATTTCGATGTAAAAGATAAAATAGTTGTAATTCCGCACGGGTCTCCGCAGTATAAACGCGTATCTATACCCACCTACGATCTTTCCGTTTTTCGTGTTGCTTTTTTGGGGGGAATAGCAAAACATAAAGGCAGCGATCTTATTTATGACGTGATTGTTCATAATCATGATAAACGTATTCAATGGTATTCTATGGGAACCGTACAGGATAATCGTTTCATGGAACTTGTGACGAGGGATGACGTTATCAATCTTGGCCAATATCAGAGTGAAAACGTATATGATTTGTTGGAAACAAACCAAATTAATTTAGTATGTATCTTGTCAGTATGTCCAGAAACATTTTGCTTTACTTTAAGCGAAGCGTGGCAATGTAATATCCCTGTGGTGGTCACAGATATTGGAGCGCTAGGAACGAGAGTAGCAGAAAATGGAGCGGGAATCGCGGTTCCGTTGGATAATGCAATTGACGGCGTGCTAAAAGCGATTGAGAAAATCGCGGGGGATCCACAGGTTTACGAAACTTATTGTATGGAAGCGAAAAAAGTTCGTGGTTTAACGATAGAAGAGATGATTGGTCAATATCGTAAACTGCTTATGAATAGTGTTGAAAATGAGCAAATAGAATATCCGGTTAAAAATATTTGCGCTGCTTATCCGGATATTTATGAACAATACCAGAAAATGCAAATCAGAAACTTAGAAAAGACAGTGAACTCTTTGGGATATGAGCTCGATCAAATTAAACGTTCCAATTATTATGGGCTAATGATGAAATATAAAAATATGAAAATTCCCGGTAAAAAGTTAGTAAGCAAAATATTACATCGATTGAGAAAAAAGAGATAACAGAAATGCAAAAAGTGGATATTCGTAGTAACGGCGATAGTATAATCCTTAGTTTTTTTGCGAGACACACAGCGTTGTGTCTGTTTTTGATATTAACCTTGATCTCCTTTGTGGTTTATCATGATTTTGTATTACTCCAAAATGTATTTCTTTACCAAGATATTGCCGCAGATTCCTACCATCAGACGTATCCTACATTGTCTTACATTGCGGGATATGTACAAGAACATGGGTATCCATGGTGGTCTTTCTCCATGGGGATGGGAGCAAATTTATATGCAAATGGATTTTCTTTTGGAGATCCGTTTAATTCTATATTACTTTTATGCGGCAGCGGGGCAGTTCCTTTCTTGATGGGAATATTACAGTTTATAAAACCAATCTGCGCCGGAATGCTTTTCTATATATTTCTTAGGAAAATAAAGATGCGAAAAGATGCGGCCTGTTTAGTGGCGATTATGTATGCGTTTTGTGCGCATATGATACAGCGCGGCCCGTGGTTTTCTTATCCGAATGAAGTCGTTTGGGTAGCCTTATTCCTTTACGCTACAGAATGCTTTGTAATGGAGCATGATTGGAAGTTGCTTCCGGTCGGCGCCGCTGTGCTCTTTCTTTCGCTAAAAGGCTATCAAAGTATTTTTTATGGAGCGTTTTTTGTTTTTTATGCAAGTATAAGGTTTTGTTCTCAGCATGGATTTAAAATAAAGCAATTCTTAAGGTTTTTGGTGCAGTATGTTTTATTAGTCCTATTAGGGGTCGGTTTGGCATCCGTTATTCTGGTGCCCAATATCTTATATAGCGTCACAAGCCCAAGGGTGTCGGGAGGAGAAGGCGTTTCTGGCATACTGAAACAGACGCCCATATTGCAGATCAATCAACCGGAGCATATATTATCGGCAGGACTTTCCACTGCTGCAATGGATATTTTGGGAACGGGAGACTCTTTTACAGGGGTGGCCAACAATTATTTAGAATCTCCTACGTTTTATTGTGGTACATTAGCGGTACTGTTGTTCCCCCAAATCTTCTTTTTGAAAGATAAACGATTGAGAATCGGCGGAATTGTTTTATTGGCAGCATGTGCGGGTTACTTCCTCTTCCCATTTTTCCGATATTTAGCGAATGGATTCTTAACGGATTACTATAAACACACTTCCTTTTTTATTACGGTGATACTTTGCTATTTATCCGCGCTTGTGCTAGACGAAATGCTGGTGAAAAAGACAATTAATGTTCCGATGCTTGTTGTAATGATTGGCATAATAGGCTGTATGATTATGGTTGCGGCATTTGGGAGATACGGATTTCGATTAAATATACCGGTAACAGGCTTATGCATTGCTTTTCTTGGTGTGCAGACTGCGATCATAATCCTTTTCTGTAAAAAATATATGGATATTAGGCTGGGTGTTTTGTTGTTGGGAATCAGCATTATTGTACAGGCTTGTTCATTTGCGTATATCAGTGTGCATGCAGGAAGAGCAATCACGCCAAGCAGCCAGATTTCTGCACAAAACCAGGGAGATATTTATTACGACAATACGAAAGAAACGGTAGACCAAATCAAAGCTGAAGATAAAGATTTTTTCCGCTTAGAGAAAGATTATCAGGAGTCTACTTTGACAACGGCTCTCATTCAGGGATATTATGGGGTGCGTTCTTATACAACGACAGGAAGCAGTTATTTGGATTTCCTGAATACGTTACACATTGGACAAATTAGAGATATGGATAGCGCTGCAAAATCCAATTATGTTGTTGGATTTAATAATCGGGAATTTTTATTGGATTTCACAGGAATCAAATATTTGCTTTCTAAAGATGACGCGTTAGATAAGGTTGGCTTTGTCAAGCAGGGAAATTATAAGGATATTTATATTTATCAAAATCAAAATGCATTACCATTAGCGTTCGGATACGAAAAATATATACTGCGAGAGGATTTTGAAGCTTTGCCAGATGTGGAAAAAGATGTGGCCTTACTGCAAGCATGTGTGAGCGAAAGCAAAATAGAAGGGCTTGAACGACTGACTATTCCCGCTGGTTTTGACAGGTTTGAAGCAGTGGAGTTTAGATACGGTGAGAATATTGTAAACGCCGATGAAACGGTATCGCTGGAATTAAATGGAATGCCTGTGACAGAATTTGACGTAGTGCAGGATAAAGATGCGTTAAAAATTGATTTTACCATGAAGGCACGGGAAGATACCTATGGCCAAATATATTTTAGCAAAGAAAAGGGCGTATACAACGAAGATGATTCCCAAAGTTTTCAGGTATACGAAGGGGAGCACCGTTATTCTATTATTGTAGAAAACGTTAATAGTACTAATGTACGTATTGATTTTGGGAGAGTGGAAGGGAACTACCAAATATCTGGTTTGAAATTTTCGAGTATGCCGGAAGATCAGTACAGAAAAATCATCGAAGAAGCTTTAAGTGAACGCATTGAATCGGGCTTGGACTTAACATATTTTTCCGATAACCTGATCAAAGGAAATCTGTCAGGTAATGAAGGAAAAATGCTGTGCTTTACGATCCCATATGATAAAGGATGGACGGCAATGATCGATGGCAGCCCTGCCAGGGTTCAGAAAGTTAATGTTGGATTTATAGGCATAGAGATCCCGAGCGGAGCAAAAGAGATACAACTACAATTTGTACCTCAATATTTGAATATAGGCGCAATTGCCACGGGGGCATCGATAGGTATTTATCTGGCCTTATTGATTTTCTATAAAAAACGCGTGAGAAATCAGCGGATAGATTAGGAAAAAGTAAGCGTTTCTGTTCCAAATAAATATATGAAAAAACACACCCTTGCGGGTGGTTATTGTGCGGAATTTGTAACATTTAGGGGTGAACGAGAATATTTAGTATTTCGTTCAATAAAAATGAAGTAAAGCAGAATATCGCTTTGTATGCAGGGAGATCGATATGTTGCGAGCGGGCGGACAAAAGAGCAATTTAAGTTTGGGGAATATATGTATCATTATCGTTTTCGCATTGATTTTATTCTGGGGATTGGCTGTTGTCAAAGATTATGGGATATCTTCGGATGAAATGATCCAAAGGCAGCACAGCTTAGTCAATTACCAATACGTCAATGAAACGTTGTTTGATCGCGAGATTGATTATATAAAAGATCAAAAGGATGTCGTTAGCGGCCAGCCTTTACCCAAATTAGATGAATATTTTTATAGGTTCTACGGCGTATCCCTGCAACTGCCGATGGTGGCCATCGAAGACGCCAATGGGTTTCAAATGGATAATCAAGATATTATTTTGATGCGGCATACTGCCTGTTTTATTTTGTTCTTTATAGCGCTTATATGTTTTTATCTGACGGGGTTATTGTTGTTTTCAAATAAGTGGCTTGCTCTTGTGGGGAGCCTGATGATTTTTCTGTTCCCGCGTTTTTTTGCTGAAGCATTTTATAATATAAAAGATATGGCGTTTGTATCTATGTTTATGATCTCTCTTTTTTTCATGATAAAAATGTTGAAAACAGGGAGAAAGTGGAATTGGGCTTTATGTTTTGTAGCGTCTAGTGCATTAACTTTCAATATTCGCATATTAGGAGCAATGCTTCCGGCTGCGGCATTCGTGTTTATGATTGTGGAAGATTTATTATGCAAATGGAGCAATGAAAAATCGATAAGAACTGAGCTGCAAACAGAAAAGAGCAGTATAAAACCACAATATAGGTGGATTGTATATCCTCTGGTATTTTTTGCGTTTTTAGGGATATTTATTCTTATTACACCAGCTTCCTGGATGAATCCGATTGATTATTTAAAAGGCTATGTAGGAACTTTTTCTGATTTTCCATGGGAAGGGAAAATGGTATTCGCAGGACAATATTTGAGTGTGGAAGAAACACCGTGGTATTATATTCCTTTGTGGATGGGAATTACATTACCGATTTTGTATTTGATTTTTGGAGGCATAGGGATATTCTTCCTGGTGAGAAATTTGCTGCGATACAAACTACAGGGGCTGGTAAAAGAGCGATATGGTTGGATCATGCTGCTTTTGTTTGTTCTGCCATTTGTTATTGGCATAGCATTACACGTTACTATTTACTGCGGGTGGCGGCATGTTTATTTCCTGGCACCGCCATTTGTGTTGATCGCCGTTTATGGCATTGGAAAGCTACAAAACATGATAAGCGGCATTTCTTGGAGAAAGATCGGAAAATGGATTCTGCCTGTTGTTATTATCAGTATGTTTTCTTTTCAGACAGGATGGATTGTATATAATCACCCATACCAGAATGTGTTCTTTAATGTAATTGGAAGACCTATTGCCAACCAATATGACCGAGACTATTGGAGGCTTTCCAACAAAGGGTTACTTGAATATATATTAGGGAACTATGAAGGAGACATTACGATATTGGATGATAATAATGCAAAATTTACGGCACAAAATGTGTTGCCTGAAAAAATGTTTAACAGGCTTTCCTTTGTGGAAGCCGCGGAGAATCCTGATTTTATCTTAAATACCTTTCGGCTAACGAAAGGAGACGATTATATTGTAGAAGGTTATACCGAGGATTATGCCATTTGGGTAGGTGGCGTCAAGATAGGAAGCATATTAAAAAACAATAATTTATGATATAATGAAACCGGTCAGAATGAATCATAATTGGATATAAGGGGCGATAAAATGGTAAAGCTTTCGGTAGTAGTACCTATTTTTAATGAAGAAGAGAATATTGTGGCGCTTCATCAGGAAATAGATGAAGTATGCAGAAAAGAAAATTACGAATATGAAATTATTTTTGTGGATGATGGTTCTACAGACAGTACGTATGAGCTTGCAAAGCAATTAAAACCGCTTAAGTATATTCGTATGCGTCGGAATTTCGGTCAGACGGCGGCCATGGACGCAGGCATAAAGGCCGCGCAAAACGATTATATTATTACAATGGACGGTGACAGGCAAAATGATCCTACGGATATTCCCAGGCTGATTGCCTTTGCGCGGGAAAAGGAACCGGATGTCGTATCAGGATGGCGAAAAAACAGAAAAGATACACTAATGAAAAAATTTACATCACGGGGCGCAAATCTCTTAAGGGGCATGATAGTTAAGGATCATATTCATGACAGTGGATGTTCCTTGAAACTGTATAAAAAGGAATGCTTTCAAAAAGTGAATCTCTATGGTGAAATGCATCGCTTTATTCCAGCGTTGCTTGAGATTAAAGGGTTTAGTGTGGGAGAAATCATAGTGAACCACAGGCCAAGGACGGCCGGAAAAACGAAATATAACTGGAAAAGAACGTTTAAAGGCTTCGTTGATATGATATCAGTTTGGTTTTGGAACAGATTTGCAGTCAGGCCGCTTCATTTGCTGGGCGGAATGGGAATTGTGTCGTTTCTGATCGGCCTGCTTTTTGGAATCTGGTCTATTATTCTTTTTATAATGGGCGCTAATTTATCCGGATATATGCAGCCAATTTTAACTGTGTTTTTTATTGTGATCGGAGTCCTTTTGTTTGTATTTGGACTGATGGCCGATATGCTTACTAAAATCTATTATGGATCCAAGATTGACGATTCTTACAGTATTAAGGATGTATTCGAACAAAAAGATTAATTTGGTTTCCGCATAAGCGTTGTTGTGGAAAAAGAAAACCTGCGTCCGACCCAGTTTTTGAAAAAATGCTTGTCGATATTGAAAAATCGACGTACTGTTTTGGGATTACCGACGTTGAGCTTGGGAAATGCATTGGGATTATAATATAGAACAAAAGAGGAAAGGCCCTGGTAGATTTGATCAATGATCTGAAAGCCTGCATTTGTATAAACCCGATTGATTTCTTTTAAATCGAACGCGCGTTCGGTCTGCGCATCAAATGTTTTGTTTTTCCTATAAATAGCTTGCCGCACTTTGCGGAAAAACCAATTGTTTTGCGTTGGTTCAAAGTTTATAAAATATCCGCCCGGCTTGAGCGCGGCGTACATTTTATCTACCACAAGTTGAACAAAATCAGGTACATGATGCAACGAACCGATAATAATAATCAAATCATAACGGTTTTCTTCCTGATATTTTGTTACGTCCTGTACAAATATATCAAGCTCCGGATTCTTTTCTTTCGCGATCTTTACCAAAGATTCACTATAATCAAATCCACGATAAGAAAAGTCGCAAAGCAAATGACGCTCCAGGATTTTTTTCCCTTCGCCATAGCCGCACATGGGCTCAAGAACGGCCATGCCGTTTTTATTCAGATACTCTTTGTCATGAAAAAAATAATTCCAGATAAGATCTTTTAGAACCAAATGATTTTCTGATTGACGTTTTGTATAATAATCATTGGAACGATCTTCAAAGCTTTTGCGTTGCTCTTCAATTTTATTCATTTCTATCCTCGTTAGTATGTATTCCTATCTTATTAAAAAAGATTTATGTCCTGATGTCAAGCGTTATTGTTTTATTAGCGAAAATGCGCTATAATTTTAACGTCTTTTACATAGAAGATGGAAGGCAGAAGCGGAAATTTATGAAATGAATTTAAATTTTTTAAAAAATAAAAAATTTATGAAGATACTGAAAATAATAGGTAATATCCTGATGGTTATTTCTATTATTTTTATTATTTTATATTTTGTAAATTCCGATATTGATTTTACAGTCTTTTTAAATTGGGATATTCTGGCGATTACTTTAGGCATGGGACTGGTGGTATCCAGCGGGATTATTCTTCTCGCCCTGGCATGGCGAAAAAATTTGCAGATGTTTACACAGAAACATCTTGGCATTCAAGAGATATTGGTTCTGTATACACGGTCTAATTTAGCACGGTATATTCCGGGAAATGTTATGCATATTGCTTCGCGTAATATTTTAGGGAGCGAGTATGAACTGAGTCAAAAGAATATGGTCGTATCGTCGGGATTGGAAATTCTTCTGCAAATTCTGGTGACGCTTGCCCTCATTTTTATTATGGTGGCGGATACGCTTGAAAATACAATTCGCAAGGCTGTTGAGGATGGAATGATACGGTATGAATTTTTGATCCTAATAGCGGTCGGCATTTGTGCAATTGTCGTAGCAGCGATTTTCTTTTTTATAAAAAGAAAAAACACGATCACTCTCAGACCGGCTAAAATGCTCATATCGGCAGGATATTATGCTGGATTTTGTTTAATCAATGCATTCGCTTTTGTTATGCTTATTGCGGTATATGAGCATGGGCTATCGGGTTACAATATTTTAAGTTTGGGAGGCTATTATTTACTGGCATGGCTTTTGGGGTTAATTACGCCGGGAGCGCCAGGAGGCCTGGGTATTCGCGAGTATGTTCTATTAATGCTTTTCACACCGATATTTCCTCGGAATGACATGTTGGTTATTATTGTAATTATGAGAGTCATAACGGTGTTGGGAGATATATTTGCTTATTTAGTCGGTTTGATTATAAAAAGTCGAATGAGAAAAAAGGATATGTCATATGAATAATATAGCAGTAATTGGCACTGGTTATGTCGGGCTTGTCACAGGGACCTGTCTTTCCGAATTTGGGTTTGACGTTACATGTATCGATAACGATGAAAAGAAAATAGAGAAATTAAAGCAGGGTGAGATACCTATATTTGAACAAGGCCTTGCCAGTATGGTCAAAGAGAATTACCAGAATGGCAGATTACATTTTGTCAGCGAATATAAAGAAGCGATACAAAATGCGGAAGTTATTTTTATTGCTGTAGGTACCCCGCCAAAGGAAGATGGCAGCGCGGATCTTAATTATGTATTGGATGTGGTCCAATGTATTGCCAAATATATGAATGAATATAAAATTATTGTCAATAAAAGCACCGTGCCTGTAGGAACGGCAAAGCGGGTTCGGCAATTACTCAAAGAAGAGCTGAGAAAGGCTGGGAAAAATTGCGATTTTGATATTGTTTCTAATCCGGAGTTCCTGCGGGAAGGATCGGCAGTATTTGATTTTATGCACCCGGATAGAATCGTGATCGGGACAACCAGCACGCAAGCTGAAGAGGCAATGAAGCAGGTATACGAACCATTATATCTGAATAATCATCCGTTTGTATTTTGTAATAATGAAACGGCGGAGATGATCAAATATGCTTCCAATGCTTTCTTGGCTGTTAAAATAGCGTATGTAAACGAATTATCACAACTGGCCGAATGCGTAGGAGCAGATATTAAGCAAATCTCAAAGGCAATGGGGCTTGACGGCAGGATAAGCGGAAAGTTTTTACACGCAGGACCTGGATATGGCGGCAGCTGTTTTCCAAAAGATACGAAAGCCTTGTGTGCGATCGCGGAGGAAAACGGTTTAAAAATGAAAATCGTAAGTAGCGCAATCGAGGCCAATCAGAGTCAAAAACAAAATATGGTTTGCAAAATCATGCATGGTATGGGGAGTGTACGGAATAAAAAGATTGCAGTGTTAGGACTTGCGTTTAAACCAAATACGGATGACATGCGAGAGGCGCCTGCTATTACTATTATTCGTGGACTATTGAATGACGGGGCTATTATCAAAGCTTTTGATCCGGAAGCAATGGAGAACGCAAAGCGACATGTGTTTGTACAGGAACAGATTGAATATGCAACCAATGAATATACTGCGGTCCAACAGGCTGACGCAGTGGTTATATTAACAGAATGGAATCAGTTTCGGAAATTAAATCTCAAACAGATATATGAGGCGATGAACGAGCATTATTTCTTTGATTTGAGAAATATATACCGAAGAAAAGATGTGGAAGCGGCAGGTTTTCAGTATTTTGGAGTGGGGCGATGAATACGATTGTTGTTACTGGAGGAGCAGGATTTATTGGATCGAATTTATGCGAAATGTTATGCCGGACGGAGCATAGGATAATCAGTATAGATAATTTTAACGATTTTTATAATCCTGAAATTAAGCATCAAAATATTGCGGAAGTTGAGAAAGCCTCAAAAGGAGAATTTATCTCGCTGCAAGGGGATATTAGGGATAAAGCTTTTATAAACGATGTTTTTAAAAAATATAAGCCGGAGGGGATTATTCATCTTGCTGCCTATGCGGGAGTGAGGCCATCAATAAAAAATCCTGTTATGTATGCGGATGTAAATATTAATGGTACTGTAACCCTGTTGGAAAGCATGAGAGATAATGGCGTCAACAAAATGATATTTGCCTCATCTTCATCTGTTTATGGCAATAGCGATAAAGTACCATTCTCAGAGAATGATTCTGTTGATTATCCAATATCGCCCTATGCGGCTACGAAAAAAGCAGGAGAGTTGCTCTGCTATACTTATAGTCATTTATTTGATATGCAAATTGCGTGTTTGCGTTTTTTCACTGTTTATGGGCGGCGCCAAAGACCAGACCTGGCAATTCATAAATTCCTTAAGTTGATTGATGAAGGCGGTGAAATCACTTTATTTGGAGATGGAAACACCAGAAGAGACTATACATACATCGACGATATTTTGGATGGGATCATGAAAACATGGAAATGGCTGGTAAATGGCGGAAGATATGATATATTTAATTTGGGGGAATCGCATACCATATCTTTAAAAGAAACGGTTGAGACAATCGAAAAAGTATTCGGTAAAAAAGCAAAGATTAAAGAAGGCCCAATGATGCCGGGGGATGTCAAACGGACATATGCGGACAATAGTAAAGCTATAAAAATATTGGGATACTCTCCGCAAACTGATTTTACAGAAGGAATACACAAATTTGTCGAGTGGTACCGAGGCAAGCAATCTTCTTGTTAAGAATATTCGAATTTTGCATAAAACACTTGATTTATTCGAAAACTTATGTATAATTATACATATTGAGTTTTAAATATTGATTTTTTGGAGGAAGAGATGAAAAAGATTTTAGGTTTGGTATTAGCAGTCGTTATGTGCGCTGCAGTTTTTGCAGGTTGCTCCACGCCGGCTCCGGCCGCGAGCGAGTCAGCCGCCCCGTCCGAGTCGGCAGCGGCGTCTGAGTCGGGCAGTACGGAAGCGACGGATGCATCTACGGGAAATACAGTAGACAAAATCAAGGAAGCGGGAGAGTTGGTGCTTCTTACAAACGCACAGTTCCCGCCCTATGAATACCTCGGCGACGATAATAAGCCGGCTGGCATAGATATTGACATTGCGCAGAAAATCGCAGATGAATTGGGCGTAAAGTTAACGGTTGTTGATATGGATTTTGACGGCCTTATCCCGGCGCTTAACGGTGGCAAGGGCGATTTTGTTGCAGCGGGATTCACAATTACGGAAGAACGTAAACAGAGTGTAGATTTTTCCGAACCTTATGCAACGTCGACACAGATGGTTATCGTGACAAAAGACGATCCGAAAGTAGCGGCGGCAACGGTGGAAGAACTTGCCGGAAAGACGGTTGGCGTACAGCTTGGCACGACGGGAGATATTTTTGTAACGGACGAAGTGGAAGGTGCAACCGTAAAGACATACAAGAGCGCGATTGAAGCGGGTATGGACCTTGCAAATGGAAGGCTGGATGCAGTCGTTGTAGACCAGTTGCCTGCCCAGAGCATCGTTGCAAGCAACGATACGTTACAGGTATATGATGAAGTACTGACAACAGAACAGTATGCAATGGCAGTCAAAAAGGGAGATACCTCCCTGCTCGAAGTCATCAACAAGGTACTGGGCGAAATGAAAGACGGCATGGACGACCTTACGCAGAAGCACTTTGACGCGTACGCGGGAACGCCTGCCGCATAAATAAGTATAAAATAGAGTTCGCGGAAAGAATTTTACTCCGCGAACTTTTTTTTTCTGCAAAATATGGTATAATATACAATGCTTATGCATTTTAAGGCGGAAAGTTCGGGAAACGGCTGACAAAACAGGCCGCCCAGCGGGGGAAGCAGTATGTTTGATAATCTGGGGCAGCAAATTTATAATACATTGGTGGTAAACGACCGGTGGATGATGTTTCTTGATGGCCTGCTGGTTACGCTGATGATCGCGGGTATCGCTGTTCTGATGGGCGTTGTGATCGGTTCCGCGGTTGCGATCGCGAAAGTCAACGCGATGCAAAACAAGCGGCTGAAGTGGCTGAATGTGATCTGTGATATTTACCTGACTGTGATCAGGGGAACGCCTGTTTTGGTTCAATTACTGATCATGTACTATATTATTTTTGCAGCAGCGCCTATTGAAATGGCGCCGTATGTGGCGGCGCTGGCGTTTGGTATCAATAGCGGCGCATATGTGGCTGAAATCGTCCGTTCGGGGATCATGGCTGTTCCAAAAGGACAGACGGAAGCAGGACGGTCTTTGGGACTTACAAACGGGATGACAATGCGCACCATTGTATTCCCGCAGGCGATTAAAAATATCCTGCCGGCCCTCGGAAATGAATTTATCGTATTATTCAAGGAAACGTCTATCGTTGGTTATGTGGCGGTCATGGACCTGACGCGCGCAGCAGAGCTTGTGCGTTCGCGGACACTGGATGCGTTTGTGCCGCTTATTTTCATTGCGCTTGTCTATCTCGGCATCGTTATGCTGATTACCTGGGCATTGCGGAAACTGGAAAGACGCCTTGCGCTTTCAGATGCCAGATAGGAGCCGGATATGATTATTGTCAAGGATTTGTGTAAAGAATTTAACGGGAACAAAGTGCTCAAAGGAATAGACGAGCATATCGAGCGGGGCGAGAAAGTCGTTATCGTGGGGCCGTCCGGAAGCGGTAAGTCCACGTTCCTGCGCTGTTTGAATATGCTGGAGGTGCCGACGAGCGGCGAGATATGGTTTGAGGGGAAACTCCTAACGGATAAAACGACGAATATTGACCAGATTCGCCAGAAGATGGGCATGGTATTCCAGCAGTTCAACCTGTTTCCGCATAAAACAGTGGGACAAAATATCATGCTGGCACCATTAAAGCTGGGATTGATGACAGACGATGAAGCACAGGAGCGGGCGGAAACTTTATTAAAGCGGATCGGCCTTGCCGACAAAATAAACTCCTATCCGGCGCAGCTTTCGGGCGGGCAGCAGCAACGCGTGGCGATCGTACGCGCGTTAGCGATGAATCCGGATGTGATGTTGTTTGATGAACCGACGTCTGCGCTTGACCCCGAAATGGTGGGGGAGGTGCTCGATTTCATGCATACGCTTGCAGACGAGGGGATGACGATGGTTGTGGTGACACATGAGATGGGCTTTGCGCGCGAGGTAGCGACGCGCTGCCTGTTTATGGATGAAGGAAAGATTTTGGAGCAGGCGCCGCCGACTGAATTTTTTGCAAATCCAAAAAATCCAAGACTTAAGGATTTTCTTTCCAAAGTGTTATAAATGTATTATAATAATAGCTGCATTACTAAATTTTGCAGTTATATATGTGCTCGTAGCTCAGCTGGATAGAGCGCAGGACTCCGACTCCTGAGGCCAGAGGTTCGAATCCTCCCGGGCACACCAAACGCCGCAAATCAAAGGATTTGCGGCGTTATTATTTTGTAATGCAGGCGATCATTTCACTTGTCGTTATCCTTTCAACTGCTGGTCATTTTGGAAAAATGTTTCCCACGGGTCTTTTTGCCGCAGCCTTGCCGCCGCGTTTTTTATCGTAACAGCCTTGGGACTTACCGTATCCAGTTCCGCCCATGCAATGGGCATGGAGACCGGCACGCCGTCCCGCGCCCTTACGGAGTAAGGGGCGACGCTTGTCGCGCTTCTGCCGTTCCGAATCCAGTCGATAAAAATCCTGCCTTTCCGCTTTTCTTTCCGGACGTTGCTGGTGTAGCGGTCCGGCCACGTCGCTTCCATTGTTTTTGCTATATTCCGGGCAAAGTCATGGAAAGTACCCCAATCGGCCGACGGCCGGAACGGGATGACAATATGGTATCCCTTGCCGCCGCTCGTTTTCAGGTAAGATGCCAGCGAAAGCTGGTCCAGTAAACTTCTCAAATCCCGGACGCCCTGCCGGATTTGCTCCAAAGCCATACCCTCGTCGGGATCGAGGTCAAAGACCATGATGTCCGGCTGTTCCAATGTGTCCACGCGGCTGCCCCAGGTGTGAAATTCCAGCGTGTTCATCTGCACTTCGGACAGTAAACCGTCTATGTCTTTCACATAATAGTAATCCTTTATTTCTCCATTTTTTGTGGACACAGGAACCGCAAAGACGCCCTTTTCCTTAGAGGGATGCCTCTTGAAAAAGCATGCGCTGCCGATACCACCCGGGCAGCGCACCGTGCTGATGATCCGGTTTTCCACATACGGTATCATGCGCTCCGCGACGTTCCAATAATATTCGGCAATGTCGCCTTTCGTAATACCGTCCTTTTCATACAGGACCTTGTCGGTATGCGTGATTGCCCCATGGGGGAAAACCGTTTTGCGCGCCGGCGTTCCCGGCTTCCTCGAGGCTCCACTGTCCGCTTCAATTTCCGCCATCGCGCGGCCGGTCCTGACGCTCGTTGTAAACTGTTTGATGTCATAGGCATTTTCGAATCGGTCCTTTTCTTTGATCAGCAACCAGTTATGCCCGCTTTCACCGGACTTCGGCTTCATTCTGACCAGCGCCCATTTTCCCAGCAACCTGCTGCCCTCCAGCGTAAACTTCAGGGAGCCGTCCGCAAAGCCTTTGCCTGCGTCCTCCAACGGCTGCCATGTTCCCTCGTCCCAGATCATGACCGTTCCGCCGCCGTATTGCCCTTTGGGAATCGTGCCCTCAAAATTGCGGTATTCCAGAGGATGGTCTTCCACCTGTACCGCCAGCCGCTTGTCGTGACTGTCGTAAGACGGCCCTTTGGGCACTGCCCAGCTTTTCAGCACGCCGTCCCATTCCAGGCGAAAATCATAATGGTCCCGACTCGCCATATGGTGCTGCACCACAAACCGAAGCTGCGCCGCATTCTCTGCCGGTACATCGCCGCGCGGCTCATTCGTTTTTGTAAATTGTCGTTTTTGATTATATTCTTTGAGTTTTTCAGTCATCAGCCGATACTCGCTTTCCTCATTTTACACTTTATATATTGCTTCTTCCGGGGTTTTATCCATCCTCAGCCCTTTGAAGATAGGCTGCCGTATCATGCCGCCTGCCGTCCGGTTCAAAAACTCTACCGTACACACTAGCTGAAGTTTGATCCAAACGGCTTTCTCGTTTCCCGAGGGCAATTCGTTGCTAAAAGGCGGCTTGTCCGCTTTCTTCTGCTTTTTGATCATTGCAAAGTCCTCTCGCGAATCGCCGAGCGAGGCGTGCCCCATATACAGCAGCTTTCCGTTTTCGTCGTACTGCCCCAGTATGGTGCTGATGATGTGCTCTGAATTTTGCACATACCCGCACACCACAAAATCGTCGTCGCGCAGGTTTTTAATTTTCATCCAGTCCGCCGTGCGCCTGCCCTGGTAATACCTGCTGTTGCTCTTTTTCGCTATCATACCCTCCAGGCCCCGTTGCTTCACCAATTCAAAAAACTCGATTCCCCGCCCCTCAATATACCGAGAGACCGAGATACGCTCGTTTTCCACAACGGTAGCCTCAAGCAGCTTTTTCCGGTCGGAAAGACTCTCTTTGGTCACCAGACCGCCGCCCGCGTAAAGAATATCGAATACCACAAATGTAGCGGGGATTTTCCGCGATATCCTGTCTATCCGCGCTTTATTGGACATCAATGCCCGTTGCTTGATTTCTTCAAAATCCAGACCGCCGCCCATTGCGGAAATCAGCTCGCCGTCAAGGATACATTTTTGGTTGACCTGCTTGTGAAGATCCGCAAGCTCGGGCAACTTAGGCAGCAGTTTACCGCCCCGCCTGTTCAGAAGCAGCGTGCCTTTTTCATCTAAATACGCGAGACAGCGTACGCCGTCCAGCTTCAACTCAAACAGGTATCCGTCGTCGTCAAACGGATCGGCGGTTTTCCCAATCAGCATCGGCCGCAGGCTTTTATCGTCAAACGCGTCCATTATTTACCCGCCGCTTTTTTGCTTTTACCAAGGCTCGCTTTCAATGCGTCCATTAGGTCGATGATATTACCCTGCTCCTCCTGTTTGGGCGTCACGATTTCCTGTCCCTCGATTTTTTTCTCGATCAAGTCCCGCAGCCGGTTTTGGTACTCATCACTATACTGCTCCGGCCGAAACGCGCCGCCCATCTCATCGATCAGCTGCTTCGCCATATCCAGTTCTTTCTTATTCAGCCTGGAGTGGGGCAGTTCGCGTGGGAACTCTTTCACTTCGTCATAATAATACAAAGTCTCCATCAGGATGCCCTCCTTTTGGGGGATAAGCACCACCAGTGTTTCCTTGCTGCCCAGTACGACCTTGCCGATCGCCACTTTTTTTTCATCGTACATCGCCTGCCGGAGAAGCTCGAACGCTTTTTCCCCGCCCTTTTCCGGCAACACATAATACGATTTTTCATAATAGATTGGGTCTATTCCGTCAAGATCGGTAAAGAGCATGATCTGTATTGACCGGTCTTTTTCCGTCTTTATCTTTTCAAAATCATCGTCTGTGACGACCACATACTTATCTTTTTCGTACTGGTACCCTTTTACGATGTCGTCGTTGGTAAGCTCCTTTTTGCAGGAGGGGCATGTCTTTTTATACCGGACCCTTTCGTGACTGTCTTTTACCAGTTGGTTGAAACGGATATCATTATCCTGCGTGGCGGTATACAATCCCACGGGTATGTGTACTAATCCAAATGAAATCGCGCTCTGTGTTCTGGGCATATTATTCCCTCCTTTAACGTTGTGCACTATATATAAACATTTTTACTTTGACTAAAAGACCCTTTCCTGTCAGGGCCCACTCGAGGCATAATAAATGGAAGATCAAGTCCTTGTAATATTTTGTAAATTGCACTATAATGAAATAAATTCTATGTATGAGTTTTTGTTCCGATAGCATAGGATATTCAACGATTGTCGGCACTTAAAACGTTACGATCTCTGGAAATTTGTAGCGCAAACCTTGCGCGAAGATAAAGGCAGGCGGTTGAGCGGTGTATGGTAAGGAGCTCGCAAGGAAAAATACCCGGGACGAAACACAAAGTCTGCTTGAGCACGCAAAAAATGTAGCTGCTATTTCCACAGCAAATTCGCACTACCCCAATATGTCCAGACTTATCGCGTATCTTCATGATTTGGGCAAACTTTCCGACGCGTTTCAGCGCTATATTAAAGACGGCGGAGAACGCGGAAGCGTTATCCACGCCTGGCAAGGCGCTTTTTTGGCAAATGAGATCTTTCAAGACCACGGTGCGCCAGAGGCTTTGCTGCTCAAGGAAATGATCGGTTTTTGCATTACCTCACATCATAATCATCTTGCGGACGGTATTGCGCCGGACGGGGCAACCGATTATTTCGACAAGCTGCTGAACACTGACGACGCTAAGTATTCCTATGATACGGTCAAAAACAAAATAACGGATGTGGAAAAGGAAAAGCTGCAGAGCCTGTTTGAAGAAGCGGTTCGCGAGACCGGCGCTTTGCTGGCTGAAATCCAACACACCTATCAGAATGGAAGTTCCGCCGCTTTTGCCCTTGGATTGGCTGTGAAGTATCTTTATTCCTGTTTGGTCGATGCAGACAGGTTTGACGCATATTTATTTGATGTAAATGAAAAATTCCTTTGTTCCGCGACGGATTGGGATACGTTAACCCAAACGTTTGAAAAAAATATCGCCTTGTTTTCAAGCGATACGGATATCGCAAAAATCAGGAAATCCGTATCTGGCAAATGCAAAGCCGCCGCAGACCATGAAACCGGGATTTACCAGCTTCTGGTACCGACCGGGGGCGGGAAAACACTGTCTTCTTTGCGCTTCGCGCTGCACCATTGCAAAAAGCGAAACAAGAAACGGATTATTTATGTGATTCCCTACCTGTCCATTATTGAACAGACGGCAAAATCCATACGTGGTATTTTGGATTTGGATGAGGACAGCGGCGTTGTTTTTGAGCATCACTCGAACACCCCGGAGCCGGAGGACGAAAAGGCTTCCGAAACGCAAAAGCGGATGGCGGCGCGGTGGGACAGCCCCATCGTCATCACCACCATGGTACAATTCCTGGAATCGGTGATGTCTGCCAAAAGCGGCAAGCTGCGTAAATTCGCTTCTATGGCGGACGCGGTCATTATCTTTGATGAAATACAATCCATGCCGATAAAGGCCATCCACTGTTTCAATGAAGTCGTCTCGTTTTTATCCAAGATATTAAACGCTACGGTTCTCCTTTGTTCTGCGACGCAGCCCGCCTTAGAATCTACCCAGCGCAGCAACCTCCTGCTTGCAGAGCACCCAAGGCTTATTGATTGCGCCAAGGAATTCAGCCATATGAAACGTGTGAATATTGCGGCTGCAGCCGAGCGCGATGTTTGTTCCGCGGCGGATTTTATTATGGACAAAGCAAATGAAAATGGGAACTGCCTTGTCATTGTGAACACCAGGAAATCTGCGCTTGAATTGTTTCACACAATAAAAAGCCGAAATATTAATTTTGAAGTTTTACATCTGAGCACTTCCATGTGCGCTTCGCACCGTATGGCAGTCATTCAAAAAATGAGAGAGCGCCTTGATAACGGCAAAAAAGTGATTTGTATTTCTACCCAGTTAATTGAAGCGGGCGTCGATATTTCGTTTGCATGCGTGATCCGCAGTATGGCAGGGCTGGACTCCATTGCACAGGCCGCAGGCAGGTGTAACCGAAACGGCGAAAGCGCTGAACCCAAAAAGGTTTACATATTTCCGTTGAAAGGCGAAAATCTTGACAGGCTGCCGGATATCAGATCGGGCAAGGAAACGACGCTCCGCATAATCCAACACAGGGGATCGGACGTTGATTTGCTGGATGAAACGGTGATGTGCGAATTTTATCGCCAATATTTTGCCGGCAAAGACGCACAGATGGATTACCCGGCCAACCAAAATGGAAGTATCTATGCCATGCTGTCAGGCAACAAATCCGGAGTGCGGAATTATTGCAATAAAACCGGCAAGAACTTTCCTCATTTTATATCGCAGGCTTTCCATACCGCAGACGCAAACTTCAACGTGATCGATAAAAACACAACGTCGGCCGTCGCTATGTATAAAGATGCGAAAAGGTGGATTGCCGAATACAAAAGCCAGCCACCCAATATTTTTACGAAAGAGAAAGTACAAATCCTCAGGAAGCTACAGAGATTCAGCGTTCCCCTGTATGAGTATGAGCTGAAAAAGCTTTCGGAAAGACAGGCACTGTCGCCATTGGATGAGGAAACGGGTATGCTGCTTCTCGACGAAAATTATTATTCACCAGATACAGGGCTAGTACTAGAGATCGTTCAGGACAATCTTATTGTTTAGCGAGGAGGAAGCGAATGAAGGACGATGTGATAAGTAAGATCGTAAAAAAAAGGAATTCAATCGAGTTTGAGGCGTATGCAAAATACGCGTTGTTCTCAGACCCGGTGACCCGTGTCGGCGGCGAAAAATTCTCCTACCAGGTACCGACGTATCAGGCGATCAAAGGGATTGTGGAATCGATCTACTGGAAGCCTACTTTGATTTGGGTGATCGACGCCGTCAGGATCGTAAACAAAATCCAGACCGAGGGCAAGGGGATACGCCCGATCAAAATGAGCGGGGGCAATGATTTAGCGTACTATACCTATTTGAAAGACGTGCGGTATCAGGTGCTCGCGCATTTTGAATGGAACGAGAACCGCCCGGAACTGCAAAATGACCACAATGAAAACAAGCACCATAACATCGCCAAACGCAGCATTGAAAAAGGCGGCCGGCGTGATATTTTTCTCGGGACGAGGGAATGCCAGGGATACGTTGAACCGTGTGAGTTTGGGAGCGGCGATGGCTTTTATGACGATTACAACGAATTGAGTTTTGGTTTTATGTTTCATGGGATCGATTATCCGGATGAAAACAAAACCCGGAACGCGGACGGAACTCCCGCCCGGAATTTTGATATCCGCTTTTGGAATTGCGTGATGCAAGACGGGATCATTGTTTTTCCACCGCCGGACGACAGCTCGTTGAAGCGCCGTACTGTATTTGAAAATCAGCAGGTGAAACAATTTATCTTCGGAGAGAACATGGCGCCTGTTGATGAAGAGGGGAGTGACGATTAGTGGGATTGTTTCAAAACCTGCTGGAAACGTATGACAAGTGCAAGGACGCAATTGGGATCCCTGTAACCGACGCCGACGGCAGCGTCAATGAAAAGAAAACGTTGCTGCCGATTTTTCATACGACGTTCAAGTCGGAAATTTGCGTTTATCTCGATTGCGATGGGGGATTTGTCCGCGCAAGCCGCGACAGAAAGGAGATCACGATCATTATCCCCTGTACGGAGGAATCTTCGGGCCGCTCAAATGACAAAGCGAATCCACAGCCGCATCCGCTATGCGACCAATTGGACTATGTGGGAGGAATCAAGGATAAAGGCTGCAAAAACTACCTTACACAGCTTGCCCAATGGAAAGGCGGCCATGCCGTGCTCAACGCAATCTATGCATATGTTGCGGGAGGGACGATTATTTCTGATTTAATGAAAAATGATATTTTTAAAGACAGTGAATATCGATCCGCGGCTGAAAACCCGGACGCGTCGTCCGTTGACTATGATAAAATCAGAAAGATCGGCATCCGCTTTGCCGTACAAACGGGCGAGAGGGTTTCCAACGTTTGGGAAGACAAGGAGATTCGGGATGCATGGATAGACTATGTCCGCAGCAAAACAGCCGCTAACGGTTCTTTGTTTGATTACCTGAGCGGATGCCCTGTCGATGCTGTGGCGACCCAGCATCCGAAAAATATCAACTCGATGACAGGCAACGCGAAGCTCCTTTCCTGTAACGATACGAGCGGCTTTACTTTTCGCGGACGGTTTGCGGCGCAGGATGACGCGGTGATCGTCGACTATGTGCAGTCGCAGAAGATGCACCAAATGCTCCGCTGGCTGATTGCCAATTACGGCTATATGGCCGATTCGCAGGTCATTGTGACCTGGGCGGTCGACAGCGATACCGAAGTAAAAGAAAAAGCGCAGGACAACACCTTTAGCCTCTTCAGGAATATGAAGACCATCGAAACGGATGCCGACGCTTTGTTGGACGTAAATACAACTGTGGTTTATGCGGAATATGCCCAAAAGCTCAAAAAGGCTTTGCAGGGATATGGAAAGGCAAGCGAGCTAAAGAAGCACGCGCGCAGGATTTGTATTGCGGTATTTGACGCTGCGACAACGGGCAGGATGGGCCTGTTGTTTTACCAGGAAATGCCCGAGCACACCTATCTTGAGAATATTGTCAACTGGCATACCGACACTTCCTATTTTCTTACCGCATGGAAAAAAGAGAAGGGTGAAAACGGGAAGGACAAAAGTACGATCATTCGCTATATAGGCGCGCCGTCTTATGACGATATTCTTTTCGCTGTATATGGGAAACCGCGGGGCGGAAACGACGCCGGATATAATAACCTGAAAAAGAAAGTGCGCAAACAGCTTTTGGAGTGTATGTTCGGTAACTTTGCTTTGCCTGAAAGCATGGTCAAAATGGCAGCGAACAGGACTTCACACCCGATGTCATTTACGGATGCAAAATGGGAGAACAGCGATAATGAGTGGACGCGCGCACTCAATATCACCTGTGCATTAATACGAAAATACTACAAACAACATTACAAGGAGGGATTACCATTGGAACTGGATGAGCTTCAAAAAGACCGCAGCTATTTATACGGCAGATGGCTTGCCGTGGCAGATAAGATCGAGGAGGACGCTTTGCGCTCTAAGGGCAAGCAAGGCGAACGTGCTACCAACGCGATCAGGCTTATGAGCAGCTATGCTGTAAAACCGCTCACAACGAAGCTTACATTAAGCCAACAATTGCAGCCCTACATCAACCAGAGATACTCGCTTTACAAAAACTTTTTCTTGCCGCTCATTACAGAGATCGACGAAAAATTGGAAGAATTCACGGATAATAACGAGGCGCTGTCCCCGTTGTACCTGCTTGGCTATTCCGCACAATACCGTGCATTATCAAAAAATAATAAATTAAAAAATTCGGAGGAAAATGACGATGGCAGTATTACAGAATAAAATCGACTTTGCGCTTATATTCACGGTGAAAAACGCTAATCCGAACGGCGATCCGCTCGGTGGGAACAGGCCCCGTACAAACAGCGAAGGACTGGGCGAGGTTTCGGATGTCTGCTTGAAGCGAAAAATCCGCAACCAATTGCAAAATTTGGGAAACGAGATTTTTGTTCAAATGGACGAGAGCAATACAGACGGTGAAAAATCCCTTTCGGACCGCTTTAATTCTTTCCTTCGCACCTTAAGCAAGGAAGACCAGAAATCCAAAGATATTGTGGCGCAGAAGGCATGTGAAAAATGGATGGACGTTCGCTCTTTCGGTCAGGTTTTTGCATTCAAAAAAGGGAAGGATACTGCTGAGGTTTCCCTTGGCATAAGGGGGCCGATGAGTATACAATCTGCTTTTAGCACGGAACCGGTTGTTGTAGAATCTATCCAAATCACTAAATCTGTGAACAGCGAAACAACAATGGATGGAAAAAAATCATCCGACACAATGGGCATGAAGCATCGCGTAAGCAAAGCCGTATACGTTACGTATGGCAGTATCAGCCCCCAGCTTGCCCAAAAGACCGGCTTTTCCGAGGAAGACGCCCTCGCTATCAAAAACGCGCTTGTTTCTTTGTTTGAAGGCGACGAATCCTCAGCGCGTCCCAGCGGATCAATGCAGGTGCTTGAAGTGGTGTGGTTCGTGCACGACAATAAATCCGGACAGTATTCATCCGCCAAAGTCCACAACAGCGTGAAAGTGGATAGCGACGGCAAGGTTACCATTGATGACCTTGAAGGGTTAACGCCGGAAATCATAGAAGGATGATTTACAGGGAAGAAGACTACTTGCCGCTTTCCGGCATACAACATTTCGCTTTTTGCCCCCGGCAGTGGGCATTGATCCATATTGAAGGGCAATGGAACGAAAACTACCTAACTGCCGGCGGCAGGATTATGCATGCAAGGGCACACGAGGGAAAGGACGTTGAGAAGCGCGGGGATCTCGTGATTTTTCGTGCGTTGAAAGTTTGCTCCGCAGAGCTTGGAATTTCAGGCGAGTGTGATGTTGTAGAATTTCACAAATCAGAAACGGGGATATCCTTGAAGGAATATCCGGGTGTGTGGCTGCCATATCCTGTTGAATATAAACGCGGCCAGGCTAAATTGGACGACTGCGACAGGTTGCAGCTTTGTGCCCAGGCTCTTTGCCTTGAAGAAATGCTATGCACAAAAATTGAAGCAGGCGCTTTGTTTTACGGCGAACCCCGCAAAAGGGAAGCTGTTATATTCACACCGGAATTGCGGGGGAAAGTAGCCGAAACCGTAAAAGGGATGCACGAGTTGTTTTCACGAAAACATACGCCCAGGCCGGTAAAGCAAAAGCATTGCCAAAGTTGCAGTATCAAAGAGGTTTGCCTGCCGGGCTTAGGCAAAAAAACCAGTATCTCCGCAAAGAAATACATGGAGGCACATATTGAATGAGGAAGCTGCTCAATGTTCTTTTTGTCGTTCAACCAGACACAAGAGTGAATTTGGATGCGGATAACGTTTGTGTCCATACTGAAGGTGAAGTTGCGCTTCGCGTACCGTTGCTGAATTTAGAACAAATTGTCCTCTTTAATTATTTTGGGGCGACACCGCAGCTTTTGGGAGAATGCGCAAAGCGAAAAATAACAGTCAGTTTTTTGAACGAGTATGGAAAGTATTTGGGAACATTTTATGGAGAATCCAACGGCAATGTGCTTTTGCGCAGGGAACAGTACCGTATCGCTGACGATCATCGCGCAGTGGAGTATGCGAAAAGCTTTATTTTTGGAAAACTTCATAATCAGAAATGGGTGATGGAGCGCGGTATAAGGGATTATTCCTTGAGGATCGATACGGGATTGTTAAAAAAACAAAGTGAATTTATCAGCGGCCAGCTCAAACAGGTTTTGGAGACCGATACAGAAGAAAACCTTCGCGCGCTCGAAGGAAATGCGGCGCACCGCTACTTTTTGGCGCTCGATGAATTGATCTTGCAAAACAAAGAGTTTTTTGTATTAAAGAACCGAAACCGCCGCCCGCCTACCGATGCGGTGAATGCGATGTTGTCCTTTGCTTATACGCTGTTGGCCAGCGAATGCAGACATGCGCTTGAAGTGGTGGGCCTGGACAGCTATGTGGGATTTTTGCATGCGGACAGGCCGGGAAGGAGTTCGCTTGCCCTGGACCTGATGGAAGAGCTGCGCCCGCACTATGCAGACAGGTTTGTTTTGTCGCTCATCAACAGAGGCGAAATAAGCGAAGCGGATTTTGAGTTTCAAGGTTCGGGCGCGGTTTATTTATCTGCCCCCGCACGCAAACGATTCCTCTCGTCCTGGCAAAACCGGAAAAAGGAAGAAATCACACATCCGTTTTTGAAAGAGAGAATTGAATGGGGATTGGTTCCATATTGTCAGGCGTTATTGCTGGCGCGAACCATAAGAGGGGACATAGACGGCTATCCGCCATTTTTGTGGAAGTAAAGGAAACGACAAATGCTTGTTTTATTAACATATGATGTTTCGACAAATACTGCTGCCGGAAGACGAAGGCTTGCCCGCGTTGCTAAAAAATGCCTGTCTTATGGACAAAGGGTGCAAAATTCGGTTTTCGAGTGCGACCTCGATTGGAGTCAATTCCTCAAATTGCAAAACGAGTTAAAGGGAATCATCAATGCCGAGACGGACAGCCTGCGATTTTATAATCTGGGTAATCATTATTCAGAAAAAATTATCCATATCGGCGCGAAACCCAGCATTGATTTGGAAGGAGATTTAATCATATAGGTTCGGTGCGAACCCAAAGCGACCATAAACTATTTAGAAGGTTCGCACCGTAAATATGCTTTTTCAAACTGCAAAATGGACATTATCAAGCAATTGGTAATTTGTCGAACACAAGATGGGCTTATTGGATAATTTTCGTTAAGCATATCTTGCGGTCGCTCCCTTCGCGGGGAGCGTGGATTGAAATTTTCTTATGAGAGTGTAAGCGATCTTATTAATCGGTCGCTCCCTTCGCGGGGAGCGTGGATTGAAATCTTTCTTTGTTGTATCAAAGGTTGATGTAGCTGTGTCGCTCCCTTCGCGGGGAGCGTGGATTGAAATACCTTAAAAGAATGATAGAATAAGGAGGAAAGGGTCGCTCCCTTCGCGGGGAGCGTGGATTGAAATTTATTCAGCATAATTGCCTCCCCGTTTTTAAGCCGTCGCTCCCTTCGCGGGGAGCGTGGATTGAAATATCTGTCATCCCATCCTCGATGTAACTCTCAGCTGTCGCTCCCTTCGCGGGGAGCGTGGATTGAAATAATTCGTTATCACTTGTTGCCCAATAAAAGAGAACGTCGCTCCCTTCGCGGGGAGCGTGGATTGAAATGGGTGCCTTTGATTTAGCAAAACGTAATGAAACGGTCGCTCCCTTCGCGGGGAGCGTGGATTGAAATGCTATACGAGAGCCAGCAAAAACAGGTGAAAATCGTCGCTCCCTTCGCGGGGAGCGTGGATTGAAATACCGCCCCTCTTTAATTCGCAATCATGCACGGTGGTCGCTCCCTTCGCGGGGAGCGTGGATTGAAATATTTATAAACCTTTCTCTTGATATTCCTCAAATGGTCGCTCCCTTCGCGGGGAGCGTGGATTGAAATTCCCTTGCTACTCAAAAACTCAACCTCATCCGCGAGTCGCTCCCTTCGCGGGGAGCGTGGATTGAAATTTGTATTCCCGTTGAAAGTACATGTTATCGTCAGGTCGCTCCCTTCGCGGGGAGCGTGGATTGAAATGAACACCTTGTGATTCTGCCTGTCCCTGTGGAAAGTCGCTCCCTTCGCGGGGAGCGTGGATTGAAATACCTGTACAAGCGTAGCGAGGTCGTCGAGCGTGCAAACAGAACTTGCTTAGAAACAAATCAGGCTTTTCCCAGACGTTCCCGCCACTGTTTGACCAGCTTGACCAGTTCGTCCTGCGGAAGCGGCTTGCTGAACAGGTAGCCCTGGAACTCGTCACAGCCGAGTTCCAGCAGCTTATCGCGCTGCTCTGGCACCTCGACATATTCCGCGAGCACGGAAAAATGAAGCGATTTTCCCAGATTGACAATAGAAGAAATAATATCGCACGACCGTTCGTTTTGCAGCATATCCCGAACGATTGACCCGTCGAGCTTGACCTGGTCAAAGTGGTTGTTCTGCAAATAGAGCAGCGAGGTATGGCCCATGCCGAAATCGTCGAGCGAAAGCTTGTAACCCGTTTGGCGCAGAAGTTCGATGGTTCGCGCCAGCTCCGGCGTATCGGCGAGCACCGCCTGCTCGGTTACCTCGATCCACAGGTTGCGCGGATTGACCGAGCTTTTTTGTACAGCCGTCTGCAGCATCTCAAAGAAATTACTGGCCTTTAAGGTATCGGGAGTGATATTGAACGAAAGCTTAAAATCCGCGTCCAGTTTTTCGTCAAATCCGCGCAGACCGTCGCAGGCCATGCCCAAGATCTCCTGCTCCAGCTCGCTGAGGAAATCTGCCTCGCGGGCAAGCTCTATGATAAGCGGAGGCGCGACGAAGCCAGCGATCTCATGCTCCCAGCGCAGCAGGGCCTCGGCCCCGAAGCATTCGCCGGTGCTTTTTACCTGCGGCTGGTAATGCATCGTCAGTTTATGTTTTTTGATCGCGTGACGAAGATCGGTCACCAGCATTTTGGCGACAGAACCTAAGTGATCGTTACGGTTTAACAGCCACGACGGTTTGTTTTCCTTTTCGGCATCCGCCAGGATACCGGTTAATTCCAGGACGTCCCGTTTCATATTGACGATTTGTTTTTTCTCGTACAGTTTGATAAACGGACGGTAGATCAATACGCCAACAGCGATATTGACGATTTGCAGCAAACTCCCGGCAACAGAACCCGTGGCAACATACCCGCTCAGGATCGCGGGGGTCGTCCATTCCACGGTTTGCGTTACATAAGGAACAAATCCCAAGTAAACGGCGAAATAAGAGATGACCGTGATCACAATGGGCGTCGCGACGAAAGGAATGAAGAATACCGGATTGAGGACAACCGGCAAACCGAAAATGACAAATTCATTGATATTGAATATAGTCGGCCCTATGCCCATTTTCGCGATGTCTTTGACGCTCCGCCTGCGGGAAAACAAAAAGATCGCGATGACGAGGCAAAGAATGGTTCCGCAGCCGCCCATAAACACAAATACGTCGAAAAATGTTTTGCTTAATATTTCGGCAGGCGCAAGTCCAGCCGAGATATTCGCGATGTTAATATCCACGTTGCCTGCAAAATACTGCTGGGAAACGCTGTCCATAACGTTGCCGCCGTGTATCCCGAAAAACCAGAACGTTCCCAGGAAAAAGACAAACAGTATGCCCGAAAGCAGGCCGTTGCCAAGACCCGTGAAAAGGGTTATCATCGTATCCGCCAGAAAAGCGGGCAGGTTTCCTACGCCTAAAATATTGACCAGTACATAATTGAAAGAGGCAAAGACCAAAAGCACGAACGCTCCCGGCAAGATCATGGAAAATACGGCGTTGAAGTCGTGGTCCGTTCCGTCCGCGTAGATTTGCGGAGTCAACTTGGGAACAGAGGCCAGCTTTATAAACAGTACGCTGGCGAAGATCGCTGTGAGGATAGCGATAAAAAGCCCGTTGACCCCAAAGTTCGACAGGGAAAAGCTTTCCGTACCCGCGCCGGACATGATCATAAAGCAGCACAGGGCGATTACGGGCACGCCGATGCGCATCGACATTCTGTTGCTGCATAGCTGCGCGTAGCTGTAGCTGATCGTGATCAGGAAAACAATGGCCAGGAAATCAAAGGCCGCGCTGTGGACAAGGCTCAGTATTTGGTAAAGGACCGTTCCGGCGGGGGAGGACAGGAAATCCTGGTAGGCGGCCACAGGCAGGCTCAGCAAAATAAGCGCGATCGACCCGATCATGAGGACCGGTATCGCGGTTATCAAGCCTTTGCGGATTGCCCTGGATATTTTGCTGTTTTCGATAGCGTCCAGAAATCCACGGAAAAATTTTGTGATTGTATGAAGCACTTTGGCACCCAACCTATACTCACCATGTATTATTTTCTTATTATAGCATAAAATGGCGTTGCATACGCCTTTTTTTAATGCGCGTTTGCCGGACGGCGTACTTTAACCAGAATAATGCCATGCTTTTTAAGTATGGATAAATATATAATATAGGTATTTTACATATATGCTCCGGTAAAATATAATATTTTTGAAAGGAAGCAAAGGCGGAAAGAGGGCGGAGGCATGAAAAAACTGATTGTTATCGCGCTTGTGATGGCGCTTGTGATGGGAATAGCCGGCTGTGGACAGGAAGAGACAACAAAGACGGGCATGGGAAGTATGGATGAGGCTGCTGCGCAAGAGCCGCAGACCCCGACTGAGCCGTCTTTAGGGCATGAGGAACAAATCGCGGCGGAAAAGGAGCAAGAAAGCCTGTTTATTCGGGTCAGGGCGGGGGAACGAGAGATTATATTCCAACTGAACGATTCTACGGCGGCTGCAGAGCTTTACAAGCAATTGCCTTTATCGGTGGAGGCGAAAGATTTTGGCGGCAACGAAAAGATATTTTATCCGCCGCAGGCGTTGAGCGTCGAAGATGCGCCCGCGGCAAGCGGTGAGGCAGGCAGTCTCGCGTACTATAAGCCGTGGGAGGACGTGGTGATGTTTTATGGCGGTATCGAGCCTGGCAACAGTTTATACGAGCTGGGAAAGGCGGTAGCGGGCGGCGAGCACATTCAAAGCCTGGAAGGTATGATTACAATAGAAAGGAAATGAGACGATGAAACGAATTTATGCAATACCGGCAATATTGCTCGCGCTGCTAGCTCTGGCGGCCTGCGGGGCGCAGGGAGACACACAGGCTGAGGTAATTGAGACGCGGGAAAAGGCAAGCGCGCCCGCGAATGCGGCCGAGGCGCCAATACAGGCCAGCCCGCAGTCAACGCCCGCGGAAGCAGGGAAAACGAAAATACTGGTTGCTTATTTCTCCTGCACGGGAACGACGGAAACGGTGGCAAATTATGCGGCGGCTGCGCTGGACGCGGATATTTACCGGATTCAGCCGCAGGAGCCGTATAGCGACGCGGACCTTGATTATAGCGACGACGGCAGCAGGGCGAGCAGGGAGCAAAACGACGCTGCGGCGCGTCCTGTTATCTCTGGCTCTGTAGAAAATATGGAGCAATACGACGTCGTATTGCTGGGATACCCGATCTGGTGGGGAGACGCGCCGCGTATCATCAGCACTTTTTTGGAAAGCTATGATTTTGGCGGAAAAACCATCGTGCCCTTTTGCACGTCCGGCAGCAGCGGGATCGGCAGCAGCGCGGACGACCTGCACGGACTGTGCGCGCAAAGCGCCGTCTGGCTTGACGGCATGCGTTTTGGCGCCGGCGCCGGCGAAGAAGAAGTTTCGGACTGGCTTTTGGAACTGAACATTAAAAGGACTGAAGAATAAACATTATGGAAAAAAGAGAAACGGACCTTTCTGCGTTTTTGGCGCATTTAAACAAGAGGCAGCGCGTTGAGGGCGGATCGCGGATTCACAAATACATGACATACCTTGCGCGTGAAGCGATGAAAATAACGGCGGAACTCAACGGAGCATACCATAGTCCGGAGGAAATCAGGGAATTGTTTTCCGAATTGACGGGAAAGCGCGTGGACGAGTCGTTTGGCTTGTTTCCGCCGTTTTATACGGACTGCGGCAAGAATATAACGGTGGGCAGGGATGTCTTTATCAATTCGGGCTGCCGTTTTCAGGACCAGGGCGGGATCACGATCGGCGACGGCGCGCTGATTGGGCACAACGCCGTGCTCGCAACGCTCAATCATGGATTTGCACCGGACGACCGGAAGTCGCTTTATCCGGCACCGATCGCGATCGGAAAAAATGTATGGCTGGGCGCGAACGTGACGGTTCTGCCGGGCGTTACCATTGGAGACAATGCGGTTATCGCCGCCGGCGCGGTTGTCAACAGGGATGTGCCCGCAAACATGGTCGCCGGAGGCGTACCGGCCGTTTTGCTCAAGACGATTGACAAATCGCCCCGCGCACAGCAGACTTTTGCGGAAAAACTTTCAAAAGGAGTATGATGATGTTAGGAAATTTCAGTTATTCAAATCCGACCAAGCTTTATTTTGGGGAAAATTCATTGGAGTACCTAAGAGGGGAGCTTCCAAACTACGGAAAAAACGTGTTGCTGGTATATGGCGGCGGTTCCATTCAAAAAAACGGCATTTATGACGAGGTGGTAACGATCCTCAAAGCCTGCGGCAAGGAAATCTTCGAGGACGCGGGCGTCATGCCGAATCCCACCGTGGAAAAGCTTTACGAGGGATGCAGGCGGGCTAGGGAAGCAAACGTGGACCTGATCCTTGCCGTGGGCGGCGGGTCCGTGTGCGATTATGCGAAAGCGGTTTCGGTCTCGGCGTATTGCAAAGAGGATCCGTGGGATAAATATTTCCTGCGTATCGAGGATGTGGACAACAAAATTATTCCGGTCGGCTGCGTGCTGACTATGGTCGGTACAGGTTCTGAAATGAATGGCGGGGCGGTCATTACCAACCATGAGAGCAAGCTGAAAATAGGGCATGTGTTTGGCGACAACGTATTTCCGAAATTCTCCATCCTGAATCCGATCTATACCTTTACACTGCCAAAATACCAGATGACAGCCGGATTTTTTGATATTATGTCGCACATTCTGGAGCAATATTTTTCCGGCGGGGACGACAATACTTCCGATTATATTATGGAGGGGCTTTTGAGGTCGTTGATCCACAGCTCGAAAAAAGCGGTAGTCAACCCGATGGATTATGAAGCGCGCAGCAATATCATGTGGACCGCTACATGGGCGCTCAATACGCTGGTGGCAAAGGGAAAGGCGACAGACTGGATGGTACACATGATCGGGCAGGCTGTGGGCGCTTATACCGACGCTACGCACGGTATGACGCTTGCCGCCGTATCCATGCCATATTACAGGCTGATCCTGCCGGACGGACTGCAAAAATTCAAACGCTACGCCGTCAATGTCTGGGGCGTATCCCCGAACGGAAAAACAGACGAGGAGATTGCCGGCGAGGGCCTTGACTGCATGGAAGCGTATATGAAAGAAATCGGCCTGGTAATGAACTTAAAAGACCTGGGGGTGACGGAAGAGATGCTGGACGGCATTACAGACAGCACCTTTATTATGGACGGCGGCTATAAGGCGATGTCGCATGATGATGTACGCAGGGTCCTGGAAGAAAGCATGGGATAATCGGAGCGGCTAAAACATCTCGCGCAGCTTTTCCAGGAATTTTGTTCCCGCCTGGGAAAACATCCGGAATTTTTTCCAGGCGATATTGACGCCGATTTCCAGCTTGGGCGATAACGGCTTAAAGCACAGCGCGCTGCTGCCCGTTGTATTGATGATCCTGTCGATACACAAAGCGTATCCCAAACCCTCGTCGACCATGAGCGAGCCATTGTAAAGAAGACTGTAAGTCGCGACAATGTTTAAGCGGCTTTCATCCTGCTGCAGCCACTGCGGCAGGACGTTGCCTTTCATTGCCTGACGGGAAATGATGAGCGGTTTATCCCATAAATCCTCAGGGCGGATGGCCGCGCGTCCGCAAAGGGGACTGTCTTTGCGCATGAGCACGCCCCATACATCCCTTACAGGCAGCCGCAGGGAATCGTATTTTGACAAGTCGGCCGGATCGAGCAGGACGCCGAAATCGATGAGGCCCTGGTCCAGACGTTCGATTACGTCGGCGGCGTCGCCGCTGGAAATGTGATAATGAATGCCGGGATATTCGGTCTGCAGGCTTTGGGCGGCCCGCGCGACTAAGCGGATCGCGTCCGTTTCGCCCGCGCCGATATAAATATCGCCCGCAATAACATCGCCCGACGATGTGATTTCGTTTTCCGTTTTATGCACGAGGCCGATGATTTCCTCGGCCCGCCTGCGGAGCAGCATACCCTCCTCGGTCAGCGTGATTTTGCGGTTGCCCCGAATAAAAAGCCGCTTATTCAGTTCGTCCTCCAAATCTTTCAGCTGGCGCGAAAGCGTCGGCTGCGAAAGATGCAGTGACTGCGCGGCGGCGGAAATGTTTTGCTCGCGCGCGACGGCGAGAAAATATTGCAGAACCCGTAATTCCATGGTCGGTCACCTCCTGATTCGCGATACCCTATAGAATATATAGTAAATAAGCATATGAAAATGTTTACTATAAGTATAACTTATTTTTAAAGAAATATGCAAAAGATTACAAAAATGATACAAAACCGATGAGAAAAGGATGCGAAAGCCTTTTATCGTATTCCATATAAAGTTTGTTTGCAAAAAGGGAACGATAGGGGAGAGGCATCATGAGGCATATTTCACAAAGGATTTACACGCAAAGGCCCAAACGCAGGAAACTGACAAAACGTTTTCTGCTGTTTCTTGCCGTGGTATCGGCGATCACCATAGGGGCGTTTTCCTTTGCCCGCGTATTTCCAAAAGAGGCTTTGGCGGCGGACGGCGGCGAACTGCCGCAGAGATGGGAGGCGCAGGTATTGGCGCAGGAAATCCCGACAGACGATGGGAGAATCAGGATCATTGTCGACGCGGGACACGGAGGGTGCGATGTCGGAACGATAGGGGTATCCACCGGACGCCAGGAAAAAGAGGTCAATTTGGAAATCGCGAAAAAATTGCAGACGCTGCTGGAAGCAAAGGGGTACGAGGTGATCATGACGCGCGAGACGGACGATATGATCGCGCCTACCAAGGAAGAAGATATGCATAAGCGGGAAAGCATTATAAGAGACGCGCACGCGGACATGTTTGTCAGCATACACCAGAATTTTTTTGAAAAGGATGAGGATATATGCGGACCGCAGGTTTTTTACAGGGACGCGGCCGCAAAGGGGTATGGGCTGGCGCAATATGTGCAGGAAGAACTGAACGGGCAGCTTGAAATCGAGAATCCGCGAAGCGTGAACGCGGGCGATTACCAGCTCCTGCGCCCGGGAGACCAGGCGAGCATTATTGTGGAATGCGGTTTCTTTTCCAATCCCAAAGAGGAAAAAAAGCTGCAGGACGACGATTACCAACAGGCGATTGCGCGGGCCGTAGGCGCGGGTATCGAGCGGTATCTGGCGGAAGCGGGACAATAAACCAATAAAAAATTCTCTGCGGGGAAAAGCGTGTACAGAATATGCAGGCTTTTCTTTTTTTTTGAAAAAATACTTGACATGGAGTTTACTCCAGGTGTTACGCTGAATGGGTAAAGATGGACGGAAAAGAGGGGGAAACAGGAACATGAAAAAATTGGGGTTCGGGCTGATGCGGCTTCCGCTGCTTGAGGGAGACGACCAGAAAAACGTGGACATCGAACAGGTCAAGCAAATGGTGGATGTGTTTTTGGAAAAAGAGGAAGACATGGAACGGATCTTTGAAGAACAGCTTGAGAAATGCGGCGTGGAATATTTTGACTATTACCTGCTGCATAACCTCAATGTTTCAAATTATGAGATTGCCTGCAAGTTTGACAGTTTTGGTTTTATCCGGCGGAAAAAGGAGGAGGGAAAGATCCGCAAGATCGGTTTTTCCTACCACGACGGCGCGGAGCTTTTGGAGACCATCCTGAGAGGGCATCCGGAGGCGGACGTGGTACAACTGCAGATGAACTACCTTGACTGGGAGAACCAAAGCATACAATCCCGCAAGTGCTACGAGGCTGCGCGCAGGCACAAAAAAGACGTGATTGTGATGGAACCGGTGAAAGGCGGAATGTTGGCGAGCCTGCCGCCCAAGGTCGAAAAACTGTTCAAGGATTATGCGCCTGATTTGTCGGCCGCGTCCTGGGCGGTTCGTTTTGCGGCGAGCCATGATGGATTGCTTACCGTTTTGAGCGGTATGAGCGATATGCGGCAGCTTTTGGACAATACTTCCTATATGCAGGATTTTACGCCGTTTCGCGCGGAAGAGTTTGACATTGTAAAGCGGGCGGTGGACGAGATCAACGCCACCATCGCCATTCCCTGCACAGCCTGCGGATACTGTGTGGACGGCTGCCCGAAAAACATTCCCATACCCGCGTATTTTGCGCTGTACAACCTGGAAAAGCAGGCTAACCCCAGCGGGTTTTCGGTGCAGGGCGCGTATTATGAAAATTACATGAAAACGCACGGCAAGGCGTCTGATTGTATCGGCTGCAGAAACTGTGAGCGGCAATGCCCCCAGCACCTTGAAATTGTCAAGGGGCTTGAGGACGTGGCAAGGACGTTTGAATAAGGAGCGATGAGCGATGACGATTACGGAAGTCAGCAAGAAATTTGATTTATCGGCGGACACGCTGCGTTATTACGAGCGGATCGGGCTGATCCCTCCGGTACCCCGCAATAAAAGCGGGATCAGGGATTATGGCGAGGAATCGTGTAATTGGATCAGCCTTATGAAGTGCATGAGGAAAGCGGGCGTGCAGATCGAGGCGCTGATCGAATACGTCGCGCTTTTCCAAAAAGGGGAGAGCACGGCGCCGGCGCGTAAAATGCTGCTGGTCGAGCAGCGCAACCGGCTTTTGGAACGTATGGAGGACATGAAAGCGTCCTTAAAACGCTTAGACGAGAAGATCGCGGGATATGAACAGGGACCAATGCGGATGGAAAGGCACCTGCGGGAGCTGCAGGAAAAGCGGGAGAACGGATAAAGGCGCTCCGTAAGCATATTCCGGTTGCGAAACGCGCAGGCGGGGGCTATACTGATAAAAAAGAACAGAAGTCAGGAAGTGGAGAAATATGCAATACAGGAAATTTGGCAGGCTGGATTTTGAGGGCTCGGCGCTGGGCTTTGGATGTATGCGGCTGCCTACGCCGGACGGCAACGTTTTAAATCCGGACATCACCGAAAAGGAAGCGGTCGGGATCATACGCTACGCGATCGACAACGGCGTAAATTATGTGGATACGGCATACCTGTACCATTCCGGAGAAAGCGAGCGGATGGTGGGCAGGGCGCTCGCGGACGGCTACCGCAGACAGGTCAAGCTCGCGACCAAAGCCCCCATGCAGCTTATTCACAGCGCGGCGGATTATGACGCCATCTTAAACGAACAGTTAACCAAATTGAATACGGAATGCATCGATCTTTATATGTTCCATGGGATCGGCAGGAAAACGTGGGATGTGATTTTGAAAGAGGATCTGCTATCGCGGGCGGAAGCGGCGGCGCGGGACGGCAAGATCAGGTATATCGGTTTTTCTTTCCACGACACGTACGAGGCGTTCGAAGAGATCGTGAACGGATATGATAAATGGGACTTTTGCCAGATACAATATAATTTTATGGATACGCAGTCGCAGGCGGGAACAAAGGGGCTCAAGCTGGCGGCCGAAAAGGGACTCGGCGTTGTCGTCATGGAGCCGCTGCGCGGGGGAAAGCTTGCGAATCCGCTAAAAGAGGTAAGGGAGCTCATGGAACGGCGCGGCTATACGGGAACGCTCAGCGACCTGGCGCTGCGCTGGGTTTGGGCGCAAAGCGAGGTATCCGTCGTCCTGAGCGGGATGTCGGGCAGGGAGCAGGTGCGGCAAAATCTTTGCTCCGCCCAAAGGGCGGGCGCGCCCCTTACGCGGCAGGAAACAGAATTGATCGACGAGATCAGGGAAATCTACAAGAAGCGGGAGGGGATACCGTGTACGGGCTGTTCTTACTGTATGCCGTGTCCGCAGGGGATCGACATCCCGTGGATCATGGATATTTACAATGACGGGGTAGTCTACGATTACCTGAGCGAGCCGAGAAGACGGTACAATTTTTTCGGCAGGCCGGCATCCAAATGTATACAATGCAAAAAGTGCGAGGAGAAGTGTCCGCAGGGGCTGCCGATCGCGCAATGGCTTCGCGAGATTGACGGGAAATTGAGTCTTTAGGTTAAAAAATGCTCATACGTATGCTAAAAAAGCAAAAAAGTGTGACTTTTTCATAGACGGATATGGGTTTGGCTGTTACAATAAGGGAAAAGATACATGACCCATAACGTATGGGATGAAAGATGTGGAGCGTGTGAAACAACCAGACTCAAAACGGGGGCCGCTTTCTGGGGAATCAGGAACGGAACACCCGCAGCAGATTTATGAAAAAAAGGCCTCCGGCGGCAATGTAGGCGAGATGTTGTCGCATATTCCCGTATGTATCTGTAAGGTTCAGGTCAATAAGGACTTAAAATTGCTGGATGGGAACCGCGAATTTTATGAGCTTTATGGATATACGCCCGAGCAGATGGCGCGGGAGCTTCATAACAAGATCGCGCGGACGATTCTTCCCGACGATTTACCGGCTGTGCGGGCCAGGCTGAAAGAATCGCTTGAAAGCGGGCGGATTTTCGAAAGCGAGCACAGGATGATGCGCAGGAACGGGGAAACGGCATGGATCCTCGTACGCGGTAATTTTGCGCGCGAGGATGGAAAGGACGTATTTTTCTGCGTGGCGATCGATATATCGGAACGCAAAAAGATTGAAGAAGAACTCCGTATCAACGAGGAACGCTTCAGGATCGCGCTGGCGCAAACGTACAACACGATCTTTGATTATGATATTAAGACGCGCGTGATGATACACGCGTATAAATCCGCCAGTATGTACGGGTTTGACAACCAGATGGAAAACGTGCCCGACGCTTTGGTGGAAAACAAAACCATACATCCGGAGTCGGTCGGCGTCTTTCTGGAAATGTACCGTAAGATACGCGCGGGCGAGCCGACGGCCGCGTGCGAGGTTCGTACGCGTCTCGCGGAGGGGAAATATCTGTGGCGCAGGATCACTATGACCAATATTTACGACAGCGACGGGAACGCCGTGCGCGCGATCGGAATACTCGAGGATATTGACGGGCAAAAGCAGCGTGAGGAAGAGCTGCGTACCCAGTCTGAGCGCGACCCGCTGACAGGGCTTTATAACCGCAGGGCAACGGAGCGGTACGCCAAAAAGAATCTCAAGGAGGCGCGCGGGAAAAGTAGCGGCGCCATGTATGTGATCGATATTGACGGATTTAAAAGCGTGAACGATAAATATGGCCATGTATTTGGCGACAGGGTATTGACAGAAGCCGCGCAAAGAATGACGGCCGTTTTTGGCGGCGACGAAGTGATCGGCCGGATCGGCGGCGACGAATTCGTGGTTTTTGTGCGGAACATAAAAGAGCGCGGACGGACGGAGGGCTTTGCGCAGGCGATGTGCGCGGCTTTCCAGAAAGACTTTGAACATAACGGAATCATTGCCAAGGTGACATGCAGCGTGGGCGCGGCGTGTTTTCCGGACGATGGAAAAACTTTCGACGAGCTATATCAAAAGGCGGATATTGCACTTTATGAAGCGAAGCGGCGGGGGAAAGACAGGACGTGTATGTACGACGTCGGCATGGGAAGCGGAATGGAGTGGTCCTTTAGCAGCGGCGGACAAGGAAGTATGTTATGAATAAAAGGGAAACATATCAATATCTGACGGAGCGGAATGTGCAGTATGAAGTGACTGAACACAAAGCGGTGTTCAACATGGAAGAACTGGATTGTGTGGAGCTGCCGTATCCAGGGTGGGATGCGAAGAATTTATTTGTCCGCGACGACAAAAAACGCAATTATTATCTGATTACCGTAAAGGGGGATAAGCGTGTCGATTTAAAAGAGTTTCGCAAGCGGCACTGTCTGCGGGCGCTTTCTTTTGCTTCCGCGGATGATCTTCTTTCGATTCTGGGGCTGTCGCCTGGCTCTGTCACACCGCTTGGTCTTCTGAACGATATGGAACATCGAGTACATTTTTATATGGATGCAGAATTTACCGGCAACAAAATCGGCGTACATCCCAATGATAATACCGCGACCGTGTGGATACAGGCGGATGAACTGATGCGTTTGATTCGGGAGCACGGAAATCAGGCGGAGTTCGTTGAAGTATAGGAATTGGCAAATTCTTTTTGCTTAACTATTTTTTCTAAAGAATACAGGCCTTTTGGCAGGCTAGAAACCCGCGTCTTCATACGCGGGCTTTTTAATATAGAAAAAACACAAAAATGTAATAAAAATGAAAAGAATTTGTAAACAAATCACATGTCGGCGGTTTCAATATGTTATGCTGGTTTTAATAGTTAAGGGACAGGAAGTTCGGCAGAAAAGAAACAAACGGACGAGAAACGGAAAAGGAGCGTGATTCAATGCATAAAAATGAAATGATTACAACCTATGAAAATACACTGGGGCGCAGGGAAAGCTATGGAACGGTGCGCTATACGAACGAAGTGCTTGCGGCGATCGCGGGATTCGCGGCAGCGGATGTGCCGGGCGTTTCCAAAATGAGCGGCAGCCTGATCGACGGCGTGACCGAGTTTTTGGGAATGGAAAATGTATCCAAGGGGATCCGCGTTACCGCCGGAGATAAAGAGGTGGCGGTCGAAGCGGCGATCGTCGCGGAATACGGGAGATCCATTCCGGTGATCGCGCAAAGCATACGCAGCAATATTGTGCGGGCGATCGAAAGCATGACAGGGCTGAATGTGACGAAAGTAGACGTGCGTATCCAGAAACTGGATATGAGCGCCGTAGGAAATGAAGCGGCCGCATATGCGTAAAATAAAGTAAAAATAAAAGGCCGTCCGCGCAATAGACGGAACCCGGAAGAACGGACAAAGAAAAAAGGGGCTATCGCAGGAAAGCTAAAGATTACACGGTCATACTCCTGATTTCAAAAGGAGTGTGACCGTTCTTCGTTTGGATACGTTCAAAATTATAAAAATGTATGTATTCATGTATCAACATTTTTGCGTCTTTCATTGTTTGGATTTTTTGGCGGCGAATCCACTCGCTTTTGAGCATACCGAAAAAGTTCTCAGCCGGCGCGTTATCAAGCGGCGTTCCAGGTCTTGACATAGACGGCGTAATAGAATATTGTTTAAGTAGGTTTGAATACCCGTGGGACGTGTATTGGAACCCCTGGTCGCTGTGGAGGATGAGTCCATCAGCGACCTTTTTCTTTCCGCAAGGTAGGCTTCGCACTGCTTTTTGGATCGTTCTGTAGACAAGCGCGTTGTCCTGCACGGTACCCATATCATATGACACAATGAAATGATCATACAAATCTTTGATCATAGATAGATACAACGTTCCCTCTTTGGTTTTGATATAGCTGATGTCGGTCACCCATTTCTGATTTGGCTGTTCAGCCGAGAAGTGACGGTTAAGGCGATTTGCATATACCATCATCTGCCGTTGCCTTTGGTATAGCGGCCTCGGCCTGCGGATTACCGCAAGCAATCCATATTTGCGCATCACACGCAGTACAGCCTTGTGGTTTATGCAAAGACCGTGCTCCCGCTTAAGCCATAATCTTACGCGCCTATACCCATAGGTCTGTTTGGTTTGCTGCTGACATTGTTGTATCAGTCGTCCAATCACAGCGTCCCGATCAGTATCGCCTTGGCGGGAACGCCAACTGTAATATCCGCTGCGCGAAACCTCAAAGAAACGGCACATCAGCTTCACGGAATATTTGTTATGATGCTTTTCGATCGCTGCATACTTTACCTTTGCACTCACATCCTTCCAGCAGCTTGAAGAAAAGACCGATACAGTTCCACTTCCATTTCTAATTGCTTAATCCTATCTCGATACTCTGCTTCGGTTGATATTGGACGTATTCGTGGACGTCCACGTTTTTTCGGCATGTTCCATATTCTGTTTTTTCTATTGTATCGTTCTACTAATTTTTTAATTTGTGTCTTGCTTAATCCATACTCTTCTCCTATTTCACGGTGTGTCAGTCCTTGCTCCTTTTTCTTCATTACAGTTTCTATGATCTGCTTTCCATAGTGCTTTCCCATACAAAAAACCTCCTATCGTTATTATCCTACGATAGGAGGCCTTTTTTCTCAATGTCCTTTTTTGGGGGGGCCGTCTAATGCGCGGGGCCTTTTGCTTATGACGCGGGCTTTTGGGCTGCGTTATGAATGGATTGAACGGGAAGCGCAAAACGTGGTATAATAACCCTAATTATTGTTTTCTTGGAGGTTGTCATGAAAAGAGATTTGAAACTGGAAATTCTGGATATTCTGGAAGATAACGCAAAAACTACGGCAGAAGAAATTGCCATGATGCTGGACGCTGACGCCGCCGCAGTACAGAAAACGATTGACGAATTGGAAGAACAGCAGGCTATTGTGAAATACAGCGCGCTCGTAAACCGAGAAATCGTTTCCGAAGAGGAGGACGCGGAGGCGCTGATTGAAGTGGAAGTAACGCCGCAGCGCGATTACGGATATGACGACCTTGCCAAGCGGATTTACCGTTTTGAGGAGGTGCGCGCGGTATACCTGATGGCGGGAACCTATGACCTGTGTGTGCGCATCAAGAGCCGCAGCATGAAAGATATTTCGAAGTTTGTGTTCGAAAAGCTGGCGGTGATCGACGGCGTGACGCGCACGGTGACGGTATTTATTATGCGCAAGTATAAGGAGCAGGGCGTGATTCTCGTGGGCGACGAGACGGATGAAAGATTGGTGGTTACTCCGTGAGAAATTTTATAGCGAAAACAGTAGAAGAAATGCCGCCGTCCGGCATCCGGAAATTTTTCGATATTGCGAGCGAGATGAAAGATATTATTTCGCTTTCGGTCGGCGAGCCTGATTTTGTAACGCCGTGGAACGTGCGGGAAGCGGCGATTTCATCCATAGAACGCGGATATACGCACTATACGTCCAACCACGGCAATCCAGCGCTCAGGAAGCTGATTGCGCGTTATCTGGATGAGCGTTACGACGCAAAATATGACTGGAAAACACAGACGATGGTTACGGTGGGCGCGAGCGAGGCCCTTGACCTTGCTTTCCGCGCGGTTATCGAGCAGGGAGACGAGATATTGGTTCCGGCGCCTTCGTATGTATCCTATATGCCGGGAGTTACCTTTGCGGGCGGCACGGCAGTGCCTATCGAAACCAGGGAGTGCGACGCGTTTATCGTAACGCCGCAGGCGCTCGAAGACGCGATCACAAAACGGACAAAGGCAATTATACTGCCATATCCGAATAACCCGACGGGCGCGATCATGACCAAAGAGCAGCTTAGGGCCATTGCGGATATTATTGAGAAGCACGATTTGTTTGTGATTTCGGATGAAATCTATTCAGAGCTTACCTACGGTCAGAGGCACTGCTCCATTGCATCTTTTCCCAATATGTATCCGCGCACGGTCGTAATCAACGGCTTTTCCAAAGCGTTTGCCATGACGGGGTTCCGCCTAGGGTATGCGGCGGGGCCGGAGGACATGATTGCGGCGATGGTGAAAATCCATCAGTATTTTATGCTGTGCGCACCTACGGCGAGCCAGCACGCGGGAGAAGAGGCGCTGAGGCACGAGCTGGATACAGATTTTGTGCAGGTTTCCAAGATGGTAGCGGATTATAACCGCCGCCGGACGTTTGTATATAATTCCTTTAAGAAGATGGGGCTTTCATGTTTTGAACCCAAAGGAGCGTTTTATGTATTCCCAAACATTTCGGGTATGGGAATGACGTCCGAAGAGTTTTGCCATAAGCTGATCAGTGAAAAGCATGTGGCATGCGTACCGGGAACAGCTTTCGGCGCGGCGGGTGAAGGCTTTATGCGCTGCTCGTATGCGTCGTCGATGGATAATTTAAAAGAGGCTTTAAAAAGAATCGCGGAGTTTGTGAAAGAATGCAGAAAATAAAATTGTTGGCACTGGATGTCGACGGGACATTGGTAAAAGACGCGCATTCGCAGACGGCGCCGGTGGACGCCGACGCGGTACGTCGGGCGCAGCAGGCGGGCGTTAAAGTGACGCTCGCGACAGGCAGGCTTTTTAACCTTACACGGCGCTGGCTTACTATGTTCGATATTAAAGAACCGGTGATCTCCATCAACGGCGCGGACATCCGTTCTGCGGAGCGTACATATTATCTGGACGATATTCCGATTGGGGACGTTAAGGAAGCTCTTGATTGCTTTCGGGATATACCGGTATGTAAATATATTTCGGCGGACAACATGATTTACCATACCAAAGGCGACGTTTATCCGCTTCTCAAGGCACGTTGGGATTTTGGTTATATGGGGGACTGTCCGGTTTATATGGCGGAGAATGAAGAAGAAGTGTTTGAGGCGGTGAAAGGGATCCCGATCCAGAAAGTGCTGATCTGGGCACGCGAAGAGGAAGATATTCCCAAAATGCACGAGGCGGCCAAGCCGTTGATGGATAAGCTGTCCGTCGTACGGGGGGACCACGCCAATATCGAAATCAACAGCCGCCATACGTCCAAAGGAAGCGGACTGAAGCGTCTTGCCGAAATATATGGATTCGACATTTCGGAAACAATGGCGATCGGCGACAGTGGCAATGATGTGGATATTATCAGGACTGCCGGTGTGGGCGTGGCGATGGGCAACGCCATGAAAGAAGCGATTGAAGCGTCGGATTATGTAACGGCAGACGTCCGTGACGGCGGCGTGGCGCAGGCAATTGATAAGTTTATTTTCGGAAAGTGACGGGCCAATGAAAGGGCTGCCGGAGAGGCAGCCTTTTTTTCATGCCCTGGCAGGGATTTTACATTGCACATATGTGAACTTTACTTTATAATTATTTTGGATAGATTTTGAGTTTTTGTATAGGAACAGGAAAATTATGGCGATACAGGTAGTACTATTGGAGCCGGAAATACCGCAAAATACCGGAAATATTTCACGTACATGCGTGGTGACGGGCAGCGCGTTGCATATTATCGGACCGATGGGCTTTTCACTCGACGAAAAGCATGTAAAGCGCGCGGGGCTTGATTATTGGAAAGACCTTGAGCTGTATATGTACGATAGTCTCGATGATTTTTATAAGCGGAACCCGCAGGCGGAATGCTGGTATTTTTCGTCCAAGGTAGCCCGCGATTTCAACGAGGTATCCTATGGTGAAGATTGTTACTTGATGTTTGGCAAGGAAACGGCGGGGCTTCCCAAGGCCTTGCTCGACAGGAACGAGGAGCACGCGGTCCGTATTCCCATGCGGGCGGGACAGAGGTGTCTCAATCTTTCCAACGCAGTCTGCGTAGGAGTGTATGAAGCGCTGCGGCAGAATGATTATTTTTGTATGAAATAGGCTTTTTAGCCTTGGCATAAAAATTTAAAACATTTGAAGTATTGATGGGGGAAGTTATGGATGTTTGGAGTATCATGATGCTGGTCGGCGGCCTCGGTCTTTTCCTGTACGGCATGAAGCTGATGTCGGACGGCCTTGAAGCTGCGGCGGGCGACAAACTGAGGACGGGCCTTGAACTGATGACCAAAAACCGTTTCAGTGCACTGGGCCTAGGCGCGGGCGTTACGGCCGTGATCCAGAGTTCGTCGGCAACGACGGTTATGGTCGTCGGGTTTGTAAACGCGGGGCTGATGTCGCTGATCCAGGCGATCAACGTGGGCATCGGCGCCAATATCGGTACGACGATCACGGCACAGATCGTGGCCCTTAAGGTAACGGAGTTTGCGCCGATCGTATTATTTGCCGGCGTGCTGATGATGCTTTTTATAAAAAAACGCTCAATACGGCGTATCGGCGAGATCATCGGAGGTCTGGGCATCCTGCTTTTCGGTATGGAGATCATGTCAAGCGCGGTCGCGCCGCTGCGGGATTATCAGCCTTTTGTAGACCTGCTAGCATCTTTTCAGCAGCCATGGCTGGGACTTTTAGCGGGACTTGCGGTTACGGCGATTATCCAGAGCTCGTCCGCCACTATGGGCATCATCCAGGCGTTTGCCATGCAGGGCGTGATGGGGCTGGACTCCGCGGTTTATGTGATTTTAGGCCTTAACATCGGCACATGCGTTACGGCGATCATCGCCAGCCTTTCGGGAACAAAAACGGCAAAACGCACGGCCATCGCGCTTTTGTTTTTCAATGTATTCGGTTCGCTGATTTTTATGCTGGCCATGCACTTCCTGCCTATCGTAGACTGGGTCAAATCCTGGACGCCGGATGAACCGGTTCGCCAGTTGGCGAATTTTCATACTTTCTTTAATGTAATCAATGCATTTATCTTTATTGGATGTCCGCAGCTTCTGGCGAAAGCGGCGTGCTTTTTTGTACGCGGCGAAGATAAAAAACTGGAGGGACGGAAGCTCAAATATATTGATAAGAATGCGGACAGTCAGCCGGTTGCCGTGGGGCAGGCGATCCTAGAGGTAGCGCGTATGGCGCGTATCGCCGGTGAGAACTTTAACCTGGCGCTCAGAAGTTTTCTTGACGGAGACGAGAAGATGATCGACGAAGTCATGGAAAACGAAAAGGTCGTCAATTATTTAAACCAGGAGATTACGGACGCGCTGGCGAATATCAGCCAGACAGGCCTTTCGGAAGTCGATTCGCGTACGGTAACGGGTATGCTGCACGCGATCATGGATATTGAGCGCATTTCGGATATTGCGGAAAATGTCGCGGACCTCGCCGCGATCCGTCTGGAAAAAAAGACGAAGCTTTCCAAGAAAGGTGTAGGAGAGATCGAATTTATGGGTAAAAAGCTGGCGGAAGCGTTTTCAATGATGCGCGACGTTATGCGCGAGGGCAACATGGAATATGCAAAGCGTGTGATGGAAATCGAGGATGAAATCGATAAATATGAGGAGAAAATCAAGAAACATCATATCAAGCGGCTCAAGAAAGGCGAATGCACCGCGAGCGCGAGTACCTTGTTCACGGATTTGATAACCATGTGCGAAAGAGTGGCGGACCACACGGCTAATATTGCGGCCCTCGCATTGCGCGGAGACCTGCAATAATATGAAGTTAGGCTTGATTATTGACTGCAAATTGATTAAAATGGATTTGTGTGCGATTATTCAAATTTAAAGGAGTAACATTATGAAAAAGACGATTGAAGATATTGATGTAGCCGGAAAGAGAGTGCTTGTCCGTGTAGATTTTAACGTACCGCTCGACGACAAGGGCGAAATCACGGACGAAACGCGTATTCAGGCCGCTCTCCCGACCATACAGTATTTGATCGATAAAGGGGCGAAAGTTATCCTTATGTCCCACCTCGGACGTCCAAAGGGTGAAGTGAAACCGGAATTCTCCTTAGCGCCGGTTGCAAAGCGTCTTGCCGAAATCCTCAACACCAAAGTCGTATTCGCGAAAGATTGCGTGGGCAAGGAAGCAAAGGACGCCGTGGACTCGATTGAGGACGGACAGGTAGTGTTGCTCGAAAACCTGCGCTTCCACAAGGAAGAAACGGCGAACGATCCGGCTTTTGCAAAAGAGCTGGCGAGCCTTGGCGATATTTTTGTTAACGACGCTTTCGGAACGGCGCACAGGGCGCACGCATCGACGGCGGGCGTGGCGGAATATCTTCCGGCAGTGGCCGGTTATCTGATTGGCAAAGAGCTTTCCTTTATGGGCAAGGCTTTGGAAGATCCGGCAAGGCCGTTTATCGCGATTTTGGGCGGCGCGAAAGTATCTGATAAAATCGGCGTGATCGAAAATCTGCTTTCCAAGGTGGATTGCCTGATTATCGGCGGCGGTATGGCGAATACATTCGTAAAGGCGCAAGGCTATGAAATGGGGAAATCCCTTGTGGACGATGAAAGATTGGGGCTGGCGCTCGAATTGATGGAACAGGCGAATAAAAAAGGAATCAAGATTATGCTTCCTTCCGATTTCGTAGTGGCGACCGAGTTGAGCCCGACGGCAGAGGCGCACGTGGTGCCGGTAGATAACATTCCGGCGGAGATGATGGCGCTGGATATTGGGCCTTCCACAAGGATTATCTTTGCAAACGAGATCAAGCGTGCAAAGACGGTGATTTGGAACGGACCGATGGGCGTAGCGGAAATACCGGCTTTTGCGGGCGGCACAAGGGCAATCGCGGAAGCGCTCGCCGAAGCATCCGCAACGACGATTATCGGCGGCGGAGACAGTGCGGCAGCCGTCAAAAAGCTTGGATTTGCCGATAAAATGTCGCACATTTCCACGGGCGGCGGAGCGTCCCTTGAATTCCTCGAGGGTAAGGAGCTGCCGGGCGTAGCCGCGCTTAATGACAAATAAGACGTAAATGCGCCACAATTGCATTAGTACCATAAAGGACGGAGAGCATCCGTCCTTTTCAAAAATATTCATATTTTTAAGGGGAAAAAACGATGAGAAAACCAATTATTGCAGGGAACTGGAAAATGAACAAAACGCCTGACGAGGCAGCCGCTCTGATCGGCGAACTGAAGCCGTTGGTAGCGCAGGCGCAGGCGGAAGTAGTGGTTTGCCCGCCGGCGACGGACCTTGCGGCCGCTGCCGCGGCGCTTGCCGGAAGCAACATCGCTCTCGGCGCGCAGAACATGGATTATCATGATAGCGGCGCTTATACCGGCGAGGTATCTGCGGATATGCTTTTGGGCCTTGGCGTCAAATATGTCATTATCGGACATTCCGAACGCCGCGAATATTACGCGGAAACGGATGAGACGGTCAATCTGAAAGTCAAAAAAGCTTTGGAAAAAGGACTTAAGCCCATTGTATGCGTAGGCGAAAAACTGGAAGAACGCGAAAGCGGCGTGACGGCGGAAGTTGTCAGAAAACAGACGAAGCTGGCACTTTTGGGCGTAGCGGCAGGCGATGTAAAAAAGGTCGTTATCGCTTACGAACCGATTTGGGCGATCGGCACGGGCAAGACGGCTACCAGCGACGATGCAAATAATACGATCAAAGAAATCCGCGCCGCTATAAAAGAAGTGTTTGGAAACGTTGCCGATGAGGTAAGAATACAGTATGGCGGAAGTATGAACCCGAAGAACGTATCTGAACTGATGGCGATGAGCGACATCGACGGCGGTCTTATCGGCGGAGCTTCGCTGAAAGCTGAGGACTTCTCAAAGGTTGTAAATTACTAAGGAAAACAGGTGAATAACGAATGAGTTTTACGGCACTGATTATTATGGACGGGTTTGGCCTTACTGCCTGCAATGCGGGCAATGCGATTTGCGCGGAGGGCACGCCGAACTTAAATAAGCTGATGAGCGAATATCCGCATACACAGCTTGGCGCGAGCGGGATGTCGGTAGGACTGCCGGATGGCCAGATGGGCAATTCGGAAGTGGGGCATCTTAATATTGGCGCGGGCAGGATCGTTTATCAGGAACTGACGCGTATCACAAAATCCATTGCCGACGGCGATTTCTTCAGTAAAAAGGAATTTCTGGACGCGGTAGAAAACGTGAAGAAGCACGGCGGCGCCCTGCACCTGATCGGCCTTATTTCCAACGGCGGCGTGCACAGCCACCAGGAGCACCTGTACGCTCTTCTGAAACTGGCAAAAGAGAATGGCATTGGGGACAAGACTTTTATCCATTGCCTGATGGACGGGCGCGATGTGCCGCCGGATAGCGGCAAGGGCTTTATCGGGCAACTGGAAGCGAAGATCAAGGAGATCGGCGCAGGTAAAATTGCGACGGTGATGGGCCGTTACTACGCAATGGACCGTGATAACCGGTGGGACCGCGTAAAGCTTGCTTACGACGCGATCGTAAAAGGAGAGGGGCTTGATGCGCCCTCTGCGGAAAAGGCGATGCAGGATTCCTATGACAAAAAGGAATACGACGAGTTCGTAAAGCCCACGGTGATCACGGAAAACGGTGAGCCGGCGGCAAAGCTCAAGAAAGACGATTCTGTCATCTTCTTCAATTTCCGTCCGGACCGCGCGCGCGAAATCACACGCAGCATTATCGACGAGGATTTTACCGGCTTTGACCGCGAGTATTTTCCGACATATTATGTGTCCATGACGCAATACGATAAAACGTTCAAGAATATTCATGTGGCGTATAAGCCGCAGCTTCTTGAGAATACGCTGGGAGAATATCTCGCGAAAAACAATAAAAAACAGTTCCGTATTGCGGAAACGGAAAAATATGCGCACGTCACTTTCTTCTTCAACGGCGGCGTAGAGCAGCCAAACGAGGGCGAGGACCGGTTTTTGATTCCGTCGCCCAAGGTGGCGACTTATGATCTGCAGCCGGAGATGAGCGCGCCCGAGGTATGTAAAAAGGCAGTTGAGCTTATTGAATCGCAGCAATACGATGTGATGATTCTCAACTTTGCAAATTGCGACATGGTAGGGCATACGGGTATTTTCGACGCGGCGGTCAGGGCTGTAAGAGCGGTCGACGAATGCGTGGGCAAGGTTGTGGATGCGATTCTTTCAGTCGGCGGCGACGTACTGATTACGGCGGACCACGGAAATGCTGAAATCATGATCGATCCGCAGACGGGCGGCCCGTTTACGGCGCACAGCACAAATCCGGTGCCATGCATTTTGGTAAGCAAGGCGCACCGCTTAGATACGCTGCGCGCAGGCGGTATTCTGGCGGATCTGGCGCCAACAATGCTCGATTTGATGGGGCTTGACCAGCCTGCTGAAATGGAAGGGAAAAGCCTGATTGAAAAGTAATGAACGCAAGGCGCATCATGCATGCGCCTTTTTCTTACCGCCTGAAAAATAATCATTTTACAGGTAGATAAAAGAATCGTAATATATTATAATATTATAAAGACGTAACGTGACTATAAACAAAGGGGGTCTTTACCATGATACAATTAATCTACGCACCAAAAGGCAGCGGCAAAACAAAAAGACTGATCGACCTTGCGAATGCGGAACTGAACTCCACAAAAGGCGAAGTCGTGTTTATCGATGACGACAAACGCTATATGTACGACGTGGCGCACCAGGCACGTTTTGTGGATGTAAAAGACTTTGGAATCGAATCGGGAGACGCGCTGTATGGAATGTTGTGCGGGATGGTATCGCAGAACTACGATATTGAAGCAATATTCATCGACGCGTTTTTAAAAATCGTAAAAATGGATGTTGCAGATTTGAAAAGCCTGATGGATAAGATCAGCGCGCTTTCCGAAGCGAACAACTTCAAGGCGGTGATTATCATCAGCGCGGACCCGAATGAGGCGCCTGATTTCCTGAAGCCTTATATTATCTGAGGCGATAGAAAGAGGCTTTTTTTACAGGGGGGATGCCCCCCGTTATTTGGAATGAAATTTTTACGTTAAGTCAAACGCATAGCATGCGGCTGGCTTAACGTTTGCTTTTACGGCACATTAAAAAATAGTGGTATACAAAATATGTTTGTATATGTGCCGCATAACAGTTTCTTGCAAATGTATCCGTAGCATATATTTGAGAGGCTTTAATAAGGAGAAGAGTATGCAGGTTTTGAGTACGCGCGGAAAGAAAGATAAGATTCCCGCGACAATGGCTGTACTAAAAGGGATTGCCGCCGATGGCGGTTTGTTTGTGCCTGAGGAGTTCCCCCAAATCGATATTGACGAGATGAAAGAATACGCGGCGCATGAATATGATATTTTGGCGGCAAAGGTTTTGGGGCTGTTTTTTGATGTGAGCGAGGACATGCTCGCTACGCTGACGCAGCAGGCATATTCGCCGTTTGACGATACGCGGGTCGTTCCCTTAAAGCAGCTCTCGGATTTAGAATATGTCATGGAGCTTTCCCATGGGCCCACGCTTGCATTTAAGGACATGGCGCTGCAGGTGCTTCCGCGCCTTATCCGCATAGGATTGGATATTCACCATCAGCAGGAGAACGTGCTTATTTTAACGGCGACGTCCGGCGATACGGGCAAGGCGGCGCTCGAAGGCTTTAAGGACGTGCCGCGTACGGCGATCCTGGTCTTTTATCCGGCGGAGGGCGTGGCGACGATGCAGAAGCTGCAGATGGTGACGCAGGAAGGCGGAAATGTAAGCGTTTGCGGTGTGCAGGGAAACTTCGACGATGCGCAGACGGGCGTAAAAGCGTTGTTTGCCAATGAAGATTTAAAGAAGATACTGAAAGAAGCGGGATATACGTTCTCGTCCGCGAACTCCATCAATATCGGCCGGTTGATTCCGCAGGTGGCGTACTATATTTACGCGTATGCAAAGCTGCTGGCCGATGAGAAGATAGAAAAAGGACAGAAAGTCAACTTTGTCGTGCCTACGGGGAATTTTGGAAATATCCTCGCGGCCTACTATGCAAAGCGCATGGGACTGCCGATTGGCAAGCTGGTTTGCGCATCTAACCGTAACAACGTGCTCACGGACTTTTTCCATCAGGGAAGATACGACGCGAACCGGACGTTTTTCAAGACGATGTCGCCCTCCATGGATATTTTGATTTCCAGTAATTTAGAACGGCTGTTATACGAAATCACGGACCGCGACGAGGCGGTTTGCACAAGCTGGATGGAGTCGCTGAAAAACAATGGATCATACGAGATACCGCAGCAGGCAAGGCAGCAATTAAGCGAACTGTTCTACGCGGATTTTTGCGACGAAGCGCAGACAAGCGCGACGATCAAAAACACCTTTGACAAATACGGTTACCTGATCGACACGCATACGGCGGTCGCGCAATGCGTATACGAAAAATATGTTCAGGCGACTGGCGATGGTACGGTAAGCGTGGTGGTCTCCACGGCCAATCCTTATAAGTTTACGCAGGACGTGCTGCGCAGCGTTTCAGGGGAAACGGTCGAGGATGCGTTTGAAGCGGCGAGAAAGCTTGCACAGGTAACGGGAACGCAAATCCCGCCGCAGATCAGCGAACTTCGCGAAAAGCCGGTGCTGCACGATATGTGCGTTCAGAAAGACGACCTTATTTCGGCGGTCAAAACGTTCCTTGGCCGTATGGGGGATTAAATACATGGAACAGGGTATGGAAAAAAAGACGATATTCAGCGGCATACAGCCTTCGGGCAGCCTGACGCTGGGAAACTATCTGGGCGCTGTCAGGAATTGGGCAGCGCTGCAGGATGAATACCATTGCTATTATTGTGTGGTGGACATGCATGCGATCACGGTCCGGCAGGATCCGGCAATGCTCAGAAAGCGTACGCTGGACGTGATGTCCATTCTGATCGCGGCAGGCATCGATCCCCAAAAAAATATTCTGTATATGCAGTCTCACGTTCCGGAGCATGCGGAGCTGGCATGGATACTCAATTGTTTTACCTATATGGGAGAGCTTTCGCGCATGACGCAGTTTAAGGAGAAAAGCGCGAAAGCGGGCGACAACATCAATGCGGGCCTCTTTACCTATCCGGCCCTGATGGCTGCGGATATTTTGCTTTACCAGGCGGACCTCGTGCCTGTGGGTGTGGACCAGAAGCAGCATTTGGAGCTGACCCGTGATTTGGCGATACGGCTTAACAATCTTTACGGCGATGTGTTTACCGTTCCGGAGCCTTATATTCCCAAGGCGGGCGCCAAAATTATGAGTCTGCAGGAACCGGAAAAGAAGATGTCCAAATCGGACGAAAACGAAAACGCGTTTATCGCCCTTTTGGATCCTCCGGAGGTCATCACACGCAAATTAAAGCGTGCGGTTACGGACAGCGACGGACAGATTCGCTTTGCGGATGAAAAGCCGGGCGTTTCTAATCTCCTGTCCATTTATTCCGCGATTACAGGAAAAACGATCGCGCAGGTGGAAGAAGAATTTTCCGGCCAGGGGTACGGCGTGCTGAAGCAGCGCGTGGCGGACGCGGTCATCGCGGAGCTGCAGCCGTTGCAAAAGCGGTATGAGCAAATCCGTAAGGATAAGGCGTATCTTGAGCAGGTAATGACGCAGAATGCGCAAAAAGCGTCGCAAACGGCGCGGAAAACGCTTTATAAGGTGCAGAAAAAGATCGGGTTTGCGCCGCGCAAGCTGTAAATGTGAACAAAATCTGAAAATTAGGCTTTTATCGTTCGGGTAAAGCCTTTTTTTATGGGAAACATGGAAACGAAAGGGGTTTGATGATATAATATCCCTATGTTTGGATATATTGTTCCCAAGGTTTGCGAGCTGAGAGTGCGGGAATATGAACTGTTTCGCGCCTATTACTGCGGCCTGTGCAAAGCGCTTGCAGGCAAATACAAAAGAAGTGCGGTGCTGAATTTTGACAGCGTTTTTTTATATCTGCTCGCAGACAGCCTGCAAAACGAAGAGACGGTCATTCAACCATGCAAATGTGGATTTCACCCATTTGGGAAACGGAAAAAAATCGTCTCTCCGGCGGCGGAATATGCGTCGGACATCAATATCCTGATGGCGTATTTTAAAGCGGGCGACGACGTTCGGGACGGAAAGACAGGACGGATTAAAAGGCTTCTTTTGAAGCGGGCGTACGGGTGGGCCGCGCAAGCGCATCCGGATATTGCCTTTTTAGCAGAGCGGACGATCGGCGAGCTTAAGCGGCTCGAAGACGAAAAAAGCGCGAACACGGACGCGGCGGCGGATACCTACGCACAGCTTTTGGCGGCGGTATTTGAAAACGCGGATGTGCTCCAGTCGCATATCCTGCACGATCTCGGATATAGCCTGGGACGGTGGGTATACCTCATTGACGCGGCGGAGGACTGGGAGAAAGACGAGAAAAGCGGAAACTACAACGTTTATCTTTACAAATACGGTAAGCGGGACGGACAGGCAAAAGAAGCAATCATGCGCAGCCTGCAGTATTCGCTCGCGCAGGCGGCGCAGTCGTTTTTAAGGCTGGAAGTGAAAAAAAACAAAGAACTATTGCAAAATATCATCTATCTGGGCCTAAAGGAGCAGACGGAGCTGGTGGTAAACGGGCATCCACGGATGATAGCGCAGGTCGGATGAAACGAAAGGTATATAGATGAACCCATACGAGGTGCTGGGCGTTACGGAAAACGCCACGGACGAGGAAATTAAGGCGGCATACCGGAAGCTGGTGAAAAAGTACCATCCGGACCGCTTTGCAAACGATCCGCCCAAACAGGCTGCGGCCAGCGAAAAACTAAAACAGGTCAACGCAGCTTACGACATGATTACCAAGATCAGGCAGGGTGATTATAAATGGAGCGGTACGCCGGAATTCGCGGCTGTGCGCGCGGCGATCCAGCGCGGCGCGATCGGCGAGGCGGAAGCCATGCTCAGCCGTATGAGCGAGCGACCGGCGGAATGGCATTTTTTGATGGGGGTCGTGCTGCTTAGGCGCGGATGGTATGACGGAGCGGCTGAGCATTTCACGCGCGCTTACCAGATGGAGCCGGGTAATAAGGAATACGAAAACGCGATGCGTGCGATGTCGCAGACCACGGGCGCGTATATGGACTTTGGAGACGTGCCGGAGGGCGGTATGCAGATGAACGGAAAAGCGTGCGTTCCATGCGCTATTTGCGCGTGCGCTGGCTTTAGCCTATGCTGCGGACGCGGCATGTTCTGCTGTATTTAGAGGATAAGGAATGGTCAGGGGAAGAGGATACAAACGAAGCTCTGGCAAAGGGAGCCTGATTGTTATGTTTGCGGCGTTGACGCTGCTTACGGTATATCTCGCAAACGTGCTGCCGGCGCTTCGCATCACATTTTATTTCGTATCGTCCGTATTTATTATGGGAACCATGATGGAGCGCAAGACGGCCGGCGCTGTCATATCTTTCATAGCCGTTTTGCTGATCGGTTTTTTAATCGTACCCGTGAAGCTGGGGATGCTTCCTTACCTTTTTTTCTTCGGGCACTATGGTATCTTCAAATTTTATGTGGATGGCAGCCGCCAGAGGGCGGGCGCGCTCGTTATGAAGCTGGTTTACTTCAATATATGCGCGGCGCTCATGTATTTCTTCACCGACGGATGGCTGACCGCGCTTTTCCCGATACAAATACCGTGGTGGGGGCTTTTGATCGCGGGCGAGTTTATTTTCCTGCTCTATGACTGGCTGTTTACCAAGGTTTCCCAGTGGTATTACGGGGCGCTCAGGGGCAGGCTGGTCGGCGGCAGCAGGTTTTAAGGGGAACATTTTTTTACGTATATACGTCAAATAAGAAGCTAAGCATTTTAGGAGAGTAATATGGAACAGGCTTTTGAAGTCGCCTCATATGCGATGCGCTATTGGTTTATCGCTTTGGTGCTCGTGATACTCATTGCGGTGATATATATTTCATATAAAGAATACCAGCAGAAAAAACAGGTCATGACGCAGGTCGGCCAGTTTGGCGGCTATATGCAGATTATCGCGGGACCGGAGGAGTTCATCGGCGACCGTTTTGGTCTGACGCCGGTAAGCAACATCGGCAGTGCGGGAAACTGCGATATTATCCTGCCGGACCGGACGGTTGCGCCCCGACATGCAGTCATTTACCAGGACGGGGACGATTATTATATCCAGCCGACAGGAAAAGCGGAAACGCGCATTAACGACCGCCGCGCGGTCAATACGCACAAGCTGAAAACGGGAGACAAGCTTACGTTTGGCAGGATCAGCCTGCGTATTTATTTCAAGAGGACGAGGATAGGGAATGATCATTAAAAGATATGGCGCGGGTATCGTGCTTACATTCATGATATTATTTCTGTTGTCAGGCATGCTGCTGCTTTCTTTCGCGGGAGGAGCCTTTGATATGCAGCCTATACTGGTTGGCATTGTGTTTGCAGTGTTCGTTATCCTGCAGTACAATATTCTGCGCAAGGTATTCAAGCATTTCGAGCGGTTTACCCTGCTGATCGCGGATTTTTTGTGTATTATCAGTATCGTTATCTTGTATCGGCTGAATCCGGATACGGCGCTTAAACAGTTTATGTGGATACTGATTGGCAATGTGGCGATGGTCATTGTGATGCTGGTTATTAAGCGGGCGCACGATTTCGGCAAGGCCAATTGGGTTTTTATGATTCTGGCGGTAGGCATGCTGGGATTGACGCTGGTGCTCGCGAGTACGATCGGCGGCGCGAAAAACTGGATCAGGATCGGCGGGATCAGCGTGCAGCCAAGCGAGTTCGCCAAGATATTGTTTTTGATCGTGACGGCTTACTTCCTGTCGTCTAAAAACCGTAAGCGCGACATGTGGCCGTATTTTGTATTTACAATCGCGTGCGTGGGCATATTGGTGCTTTCCAAAGACCTCGGTGCGGCGCTGCTTTTTGCGGGCACGTTTCTGATCGTGTTTTATGTCGGTACGGGAAGCGCGGGGATCACCTTGGGCGCGCTGGGCGCGTTTGCTCTCGGCGCTTTTTTGAGCTACAAGATGTTCGACCACGTAAAAACGCGCGTGGAGGTGTGGCAGGATCCGTGGGCGACGTACAATGACAAAGGATACCAGATCGTGCAAGGACTTTTAGCCATCGCCAGCGGCGGCCTGATCGGCACGGGACTTGGACTCGGCATGCCGGAGGTCATTCCGGTAGGGACATCCGACTATATTTTCGCCGCCATTTCTGAAGAATTCGGTATCATCGTGGCCATCGCGATTATCGCGCTTTATCTCGTATTCATCATTCGGGGTATCCTGATCGCTATGGACGCGCGTACGACGTTTGATAAACTGCTGGTGTTCGGCGCGACGGTAATGCTGTCGCTGCAAAGCTTTATCATCATCGGAGGGGTCATCAAGCTGATACCCTTAACGGGTATTACTATGCCCTTTGTGAGCGCGGGGGGAAGTTCTATGGTCGCGTCGATGATGCAGCTTGGCATCATCGAGGGCGTTGCCCTCAAAAACGGCGAATATGAGGAAGCGGAGCTTGCGGAGATGGGGGGCGCGGTAGAATGAAAAAGAAAATAAACATCAAAAAAAATATGCGCGCCATGCTGGCGGTATTCTGCTGCCTGTTTGTACTGCTGGGCACATACCTTTTGTATTCTACGGTGGCGTACGGCGACCAGTGGTTCACCACGCCTTTTAACCCGCGTATCGCGTCCAAAAACAACGTGAAAGATGCGGGGAGTATCTATGACCGCAACGGCGTCGTACTTGCCTATTCGGACGGCGATACGCGCAAATATGCGCCGAGCGAGGATATGCGCCGAGCGGTGAGTCATATCGTAGGTGATATTTATGGGCGTACATTGGGAGCTGAAACGTATTTTGCCAAATATTTGTATGGCTACGACCAGAATGTGGCGGATAAGTTCGCCAGCGTGCAGAGCGGGAAAAAGGGCGGCGACGTATACCTGACGATCGACGCGGAGCTATGCGAATATATTTACGATAACATGGAAAAGGACGGGGCTGTGGTACTCATGAACTATAAAACGGGCGAGATTCTGGCAAGCGTGAGCAAGCCGACCTTTGACCCGAACACCGTCAAAGAAGATACGGATGAAAGCGGTTCCAAATTTGTCAATCGCGTGACGCAGGGGCTGTATCCGCCGGGTTCGACGATGAAGATCGTTACCACGGCGGCGGCGCTCGAAAACGGCGTAACGGATCTTGAGATCGACTGCGTAGGGGAGGCCATCATCGAGGGACAAAAGGTCACCTGCCCCAAGGATGGCGGGCACGGGCATGTCGATCTGGCGACGGCGTTTGAAAAATCGTGCAATATCTATTTCGGCGAACTTGCGGTGGAGATCGGCGGCGACGCGATGCTTAAGACGGCGGATGAATTTGGGTTTAATTATAATTTCAAGTTTCCGGATTTCCGTATGAACAACAGTGTGTTTGAGGTGTCCGGCAACAAGGGCGACCTTGCGTGGGCGGGGATCGGCCAATATCACGACCTGCTGACGCCCATGCACAATATGATGATTTCTGCGGGTATCGCGGGCGGTGGCGTGATGATGCAGCCAAACACGCTGCTTGACGTACGGTATGGCGGGAACAGTTCTTATACCTACACGCCTACGCAGTTTCGGACGGTCGCGTCCGCGGACGTTGCTTCCACCATTGCAGAATACATGAGGCAGACAGTGGCGAGCGGTACGGCGACAAAGGCGGACGTTTCGGGCGTGACGGTGTGCGGTAAGACGGGTACGGCGGAATATGTGGACCAGGATACCGGAGAAACGGAAAACCATTCATGGTTCGTCGGCTTTATAGAAGACGCAGACCATCCTCTGGCGATTGCAGTACTCGGCGAGGGCGCAGGCTTTGGTTCGGCATACGCGACGCCGCTTGCCGGAAGTATCCTGAGCGAAGCGGTCGATATGGGTTATTGATGAACGAAAAACTGGAAAAGAAAATTAAAAACCTGCCGCAGAATCCGGGCGTGTACATCATGCGCGATCAGGAAGGCAAGGTCATATATGTGGGCAAGGCGCGGGTGCTTAAAAACCGCGTCAGTCAGTATTTCCGTAAAGAAGCGCAAAAATATGCCAAGGTCGCGGCGATGGTTTCGCATATCGACGATTTTGAGTATATCATCACCGATACGGAACTGGAAGCGTTGATTCTGGAATGTAACCTGATCAAAAAATTCCGGCCGTATTATAATATCCTTTTGAAAGACGACAAACATTTTCCATATGTGCGCGTGGACCTGAATGAAGATTTTCCGCGTTTTACTGTGGTGCGCAAGGTCAAGGATGACGGGGCGAAGTATTACGGACCTTTTATTGCGGCGCATATCATCAGGGACGTGCTCGACCAGATCGGCAGGCTTTATCCGCTCAGGAGCTGTAACAACGACATTGCGCGTATGATTGCGCGCGGGGAGCGTCCCTGCCTTAATTACGAGATGGGACGGTGTATTGGGCCGTGCACGGGCAGGGTTTCAAAAGAGGAATACGGCGAGCTTGTCAAAGAGGTCATCAGCGTCATCTCCGGCAGCAACAACGCGCTGAAAAAGGAAATGGTGCGCAAGATGGAAAAGGCGGCGGAAGAGCTTAACTTTGAGCAGGCGGCGCTGCTGCGCGACCGGCTTGCGCTCATAGACCGCATTCGTGAAAAACAGAGGGCCGGCTTTCCAAACCTCAATGACAAAGATGTATTCGCAATCGAAAAGGGGCTGGAAACTGCAGTGGTGCAGGCGTTTTTGTTTCGTAACGGCAAGCTGAATTTTGCGCAGAAATATTACCTTGATTATCATAACGAACCACTGCCGGAGATGATGCGTGAGTTTTTACAGCAATATTATACGGATCAAAGCGGAATCCCCAAGCATATCTATACGCTTCCGCGTCCGGATGATGCCGAGCTTTTAGAGGAGTGGCTGAGCGCGCGCCGAGGTTCCAAGGTGGAGATCAAAGAAGCCGCGCGCGGCGATAACCGCAAACTCATGGAGCTTGCACGCAAGAATGCTCTTGACGCGGTCAAGATCAAAGAAGGGGCGAAAAAGCAGCGGCAGGCGGCGGCTGGGAACCTCGCCAAGGCGCTGGAGCTGCCAGAAACGCCAGAGCGCATCGAGTGTTACGATATTTCCAATACGCAGGGTACGAATAACGTATCCTCGATGGTTGTTTTTACGGACGGTAAGCCGGACCGCAAAAAGTATCGCCACTTTAAGATCAAGGGGTTTGAGGGCGCGAACGATTTTGCGTCCATGAACGAGACGCTGGAACGCAGGCTAATGCGCGGGCTGCAGGGGGATGAAAGCTTTTTACCGATGCCCGACCTTATCATCATCGACGGGGGAAAGGGGCAGCTTAGCGCGGCGCGCGACGCGCTGTTCGCGCTGGGGTGTGAAGATATTCCTATCGTGAGCCTGGCAAAAAAACAGGAAGAAATATTTGTACCCGGCAGGGAAGAGAGTATTTTGCTGCGGGTAGGCAGTCCGGAATATCGCCTGGTGACGGGGATCCGCGACGAAGCGCATCGCTTCGCGATCACATACCACCGTAAACTGCGTGAAAAGCGGCATCATACCGGCGAACTGGATAAGATCGAAGGCGTGGGAGATACCAGAAAACGTACGCTCCTCAAAGCGTTTGGAAGCGTAAAGCGGATACGCGAGGCGTCGCTTGCGGATTTGCAAGCAGTCAAGGGGATTCCGCAGAATGTTGCGCAGGTGGTCTACCGGTATTTTCATCCGGATGAATAGAAAATAGTGTTTGCGATCCCGCTCCTGAGGGTATCAAGGGCATACAATATGAAAAAGGAGACCGGATTATGACATTTAATGTTTTTGTAAATTTTGACGGGAACTGCCGCGAGGCGGTGGAATTTTACGCAAAGGTATTCAGGCAGGATGAAGCGCGCCTGATGACATATGGCGAAGCGCCGGACGAAAATCTCAAGGAAGAGGACAAGGACCGGATCATGTATGCGGATATGACGATCGGGGATAGCGACGTGATGTTTATGGATTTTTCGTCCGATATGCAGTGCGTGAAAGGGAATAATATCCAGCTCACAATCAGCGACCATGATCCGCAAGAGGTGAGGCGGCTGTTTGCAGAGCTTAAGGAAGGCGGAAAAGTGGAGATGGACCTGCAGGAAACTTTTTGGAGCGCGCTTTACGGTATGGTTGTTGACAAATTTGGCGTGCAGTGGCATATTATGCAGGGCGAGTAAAAAGCGATACCGAAACAATAAAAAAACGGTACAGCGCAAAACTGTACCGTTTTATTTTTGTCTATTATTCGCCGAAATTGCTTTCTACGAGTTCATTCAGCGCATCGATTGCTTCTTTTTCGTCTACACCGTTCGCGAATACATAAATGGATTCACCGGATTTTACTCCCAGGGAAAGCAGGCCCATGATACTTTTCGCATTGATTTTTTTGTTGGAAAACTCAATCAAAATTTGGGAGTCGAATTGGTTTGCAACCTGCACGAAACTCGCAGCCGCCTTTGCCTTTAATCCGTCGTTGTTTGTAATCACTAATTCCTTGTAAATCATACCCAAACCTCCTTGCTGTAATAGACGGCAATCCTATGCCGTGAGCCTTAAGCCGTTCTTGCAGTCAGTGGTCGTTAAAGTCTTCGGCGATCGCATTTAGTTTACGCAGACGGTGATTCATTCCCGACTTGGTTATGCCGCCAAGCTCGCACAATTCCTGAAGCGTCGCTTCGGGATGGTTCAGGCGCAGCAGCGCGGCCTCGCGCAGCGTATCGCTCAAGTTTTCAAGCCCGATATGCCGGTCGATCAGGTGGATATTATTGATCTGCACCATGGCGGCGTTTACGGTCTTGCCAATATTTGCCGTCTCACAATTGACAGCACGGTTTACATTATTGCGCATTTCTTTTAAGATACGAACATTTTCAAAATTTAAAACGGATGAATACGCACCTATCAAGGCCAGAAAAGCGGCAATATTGTCCCCTTCGTTTAAGTATACCACAAAATTTTGTTTTCGTGGTATAATTTTTGCACGAATTTGATTATTTTCCAGCAATTTACATAACACGTTTGCATAGGCCTGCGAATTCAGTACAAACTCCAGGTGATAATTTTTCCTGGGATTGGAAACCGTACCGCCGCCCAGAAACGCGCCCCGCAGGATACTCACCCCGCAGCATTCTTTCTCCAGCATATAGGAGGGAGGAACGGCGTCCGTTAAAAGGTTTCCCTCCAGTCCAAGCGCCGACAGCAGCAGCATGGCGTTATCTACAGCGATCGTATAGGTATGCTTCTTTTTCAAAAAATTATCCTTGAGCTGGATATCCGCCTCGATTTTGAGAATATGAGCGACCGTATCGTAAATCCGTTTGGCAACAGCCATATTTTCCGTGTTATAGTGAATGTGCACGCCTGACGAATTGATTTTCAAATTGCCGCATACGAGCGTCAGGGCACATAGCTCTGCCATGATGCAGCAATCGTCTGTGATTTGCAAATTGCATATTTCATCCTTGGCAGACGACGAAAACGACATAAGCGCTCCTCCGTTTTACCGGTTCTTTTCCAAATTAATATCGCGATGCTCAAGCGTAACGCGCAGGCCCTGGTCCGAAAGGCGGCGGAATAGCTCTTCTGCCATGACGACGCTGCGGTGCATGCCGCCCGTACAGCCGATGCCGATCACCAACTGATTTTTGTCCTCGCTGATAAAACAGGGGGCAAGCTTCTCGACGATTTTTACAAGCTCATCCAGGAAAAAACGCGTCTGCTCAAAGGAGAGTACGAAATCGCGCACATCCTGCTCGAGGCCGGTATGGTCGCGCATGCCCTCCACATAAAAAGGATTGGGGATAAAACGCATATCGAACACCATATCCGCGTCAAGAGGTATCCCGCGCTTATAGCCGAAAGAAATAATGGAAACGAGCAAGCCCTTTTCGCCCTCCTCCGCGTACATCATATCGATCATCTGGCGCAGCTTCATGACGTTATAAGACGAGGTATCGATTACGTGGTTGGCCATATCCTTAATCTGTTGCAGCTTGCGCCGCTCTAAGTGTATACCCGCGAGGATTTCGCCGCTGCCCGAAACCGGATGCTTTCTGCGCACTTCCTTAAAGCGCTTGACCAAAACCGCGTCCGAGGCGTCAAGAAACAGAATATCGAGATCGAGGTCCATGGTTTTCAGTTCGTCGATCGTCGCATAAACCGAATCGAAAAAATCGCCCATGCGCGTATCCACAGTGACCGCGACCTTGTCGCGTATGTGCTGACTCTGCATACACAGCCGGGCAAACTGGGGGATCAGCTCGGGCATTAAATTATCTACGCAATAGTAGCCGAGATCCTCGAGGCGCTTTAAGGCAGAGGAACGGCCTGCGCCGGAGAGTCCTGTTACAATCGTAAATTTCATAAATCATTTCTCCTTGCATTGATGATCTGCTCGGGCCTGAGGCCTGCCTGCTCCGCTTTTAAGAGGGCAGGAGCGAAATCGCCGATACGGTCAATGGAATGGGCGTCGCTGCCGACAGAAAACATCACGCCCGTTCCAGCACATTTTTTCAGTTCATCCGGCGTGAATTCCGGATGCTTGGCATTGATTTCAAGAGCGGTGCCAACCCTGGCGGCATGCGCTGCGACCGCATATTTATCAACAGGGAGGCCGTAACCGATATGCGTGATAATATCGATGCGGTACCGATCCATAGCGTTTAGATAAGCCTGCGTATTGCGCGCGACCGCCCGCTCGCCGCCGCTTTTTGGCAGCATGTAGTGGATCTTGTTTTTCAGTCCTTTAAAACGCGCAAGCTTATGATAGCCCATCAAACAGACATCGAAAACGTCTGCAAACTGCGGCGGGAGGTCGATCTCGCCGTCATCCGACAGGAGATTCATTTCCACGCCGGCAAGCACGTCAATATCGCTTTTGTATTTCTTACGCACCGCGTCAATATCCCTCAGATAGGCGTCCACATCCTTGATATTATAACAAAGGTGTCCGACCCCATGATCGCTGATCACAATCTTTTCAAGGCCCTTTTCGATGGCGGCGCGGACATTGTCTTCAACCGTGCCCGTGCCATGACTGTGCACCGTATGCGTATGCGTATCCCAAGTAATCTCAATCATTGATTAAAATTCGCCGAGGAGCTTTACTTCTGGCTCCAGCATCACGCCTGTTTGTTTAAGGACTTCCTGCCTTACATGGCAGATCAGCTCGTAAATATCGCGTGACGAGGCATTCCCTATGTTTATAATAAACCCTGCATGTTTTTCCGAAACCTGCGCGCCGCCGATTGTAAAACCTTTCAGCTTGCATTTGTCGATCAGCGCGCTGGCATAATTTCCCTGCGGACGCTTAAAGGTGCTGCCCGCACTCGGAAAATTGAGAGGCTGCTTGTCTTTGCGCCGCGCATTCAGACAGTTGAATTTCTCCATAGCTTTGTCTGCGTCATCCGGCCTCAACAAAAAGGAAGCGCCGAGGACGATACAGCCGGTTTCCTGAACCATACTTTTTCGGTAGGAGAAATTCATTTGTCCGCCGTCAAGCGTATGTATTTCAAGGTCAGGCGTCAAAATGCGCACGTCCTGCGTCACATCCTGAAGCTCGCCGCCGTATGCGCCGGCGTTCATCGCCACTCCGCCGCCCACGCATCCGGGGATACCGCCTGCGAATTCAAGTCCCCCGAGGCCTGCGTATATGGCGGAAAGACAGGTGGCGCGCAGCGTTGCACCCGCCTGTGCGTATACAAGGTTGCCGTTCACCGTAATTTTGTCAAATCCGTCCGCCAACTTTAAAACGACGCCCCGCAGGCCCTCGTCCGAAACCAAGAGATTGGAACCGCGGCCAATGAGGATATAAGGAATATGTACGTTTTTCAGGATCCTAAGGGCGGACAAAAGCTGCGTTTCCGTCTGCACAAGCAACATCAAGTCGGCATTGCCGCCTGTTTTAAACGTCGTATGGTTAGACATAGGCTCGTTTTCCAGCACCTTTTCAGGGCCGATTGCCGAGGCAAGTTCCGATACAAGCTTATTCTGCGTCATGACTGTTGCACCACATCCATGATATTCTGCGCCAGCCACTCTCCGCCGCCCTGCCCGATGCTCTTTAAGCGGAAGTTCATTGCGGCAACCTCCATGACGATGGCCAGGTTGCGGCCGGGACGCACCGGAAGCGTAATCTGGGGGACCTTGATCCCCAGAAGCGTGATATGGTTATCTGCTGTGCCAAGGCGGTCTATATCGCGCACATCTCCGGGCTCCAAATGAATGGACAAGGTGATCGATTTTTCGCGCACTACGCTGCCCATGCCGTAAAGCACGGAAACGTCGATAATACCAAGGCCCCTGATTTCCATCATATGCCGGATAATGTCGGGAGACTGGCCGACAAGCGTATCGTCCGACAGTTTATGGATTTCGACAACGTCATCCGCGACAAAACGGTGTCCGCGCTTTACAAGTTCGAGGGCGGTTTCGCTTTTACCTACGCCGCTGTCGCCGGTGATAAACATTCCTACACCGTATACGTCCATCAGTCCGCCGTGACGGGAAATAACGGGCGCTAATAATTCATCTAGGTAAATCGACGTTTTGTGACTCAGTTTGGTCGTTGTAAGACCGGACATAAGCACAGGAACGTCGTATTTACGCGCGCATTCAAGAAATTCATCCGGCGGCGTTAAATTGCGCCCGATGAGTACGCACGGGATCGGATGTGAAAAAAAACGGTCCAAACGTTCCATGCGCGTTGTGTGGTCCAGCGTTTGCAGATATGTCATTTCCACCATGCCGAAAAGCTGGATACGGTTCACGGCAAAATATTCGAAAAAGCCGCTCATCTGCAGTCCGGGGCGGTTCAGGTCGCTGGAGTCGATCTCGGCGGTATCGCGTTTTCCCACATAAATAATGCTTAAACCGATCGCCTTTGCGAGATCAGCTATTTTGATGACACGTTTCATAACGTTACACCCCCAGGATATATTTGTCGATCACTTCCGCGACACCGCTCTGCTCGCAGGTGCCGCAAACATAATTCGCATTTTTCTTCAGTTCTTCGGGCGCGTTGCCCATGGCGACGCCAAGGCCCGCATACGCAATCATGCCGGCATCGATGCTGTTGTCGCCGATGGCAATGACCTGTTGCTGCTCGATCCCGAGTTTGCCGGCAATGAAAGCAATGGCGCTTTCTTTTGTCGCCTCGGGATTCATGACCTCGAGAAGTCCTGTCTGTGCTTTGGTAAAAAGAAACTCAGGAAAGGTGATACGCAGCTCCCTTGCGTATTCTTTCAGCTTGTCCTCGTCGTCAATGAGTACGATTTTAGCAGTCAGGACGGTTTCAATGTCCATCAGGTCGGGATTGGGCTCGCCGCCATAGGAACAAATTTTTTCGTAATAATCGGAATATTGGTTGCGTTTTAAATAGTAAAGCCCGTCGTCCAGGTAGATCTGGAAGTGGACGCCGCGCAAAGCAGCCCAGCGCATTACCTGTTTGGCGGCGATAGGCGGAAGATAGACGGAATGGATAACGTCTCCCTGTGGGTTTAAAATCTGGGCGCCGCCGCAGGAGACGACATAATCGTCAAGACCAAGTTCTTTTTTCACAGGCAGGATGCCGGGATAGGCCCGGCCCGAAGCAAGGACTATGCGAATCCCTTTTTCCCGCGCCTTTAAGATCGCCTCGCGGTTTTCCGGAGTGATCTGTTTTTGAGCGTTTAACAGTGTGTTGTCCAAATCGAGTGCAATCAGTTTGTAAGCCATAAAATATTTACGTCGTTCCTTTCTGCTGAGAAAAATTCAATATAAACATATTATACAGTATACAGGGCTTTTTTTCAAAGCAAACTTACCCTCAAAAGTCCGATTTTGGAAAGGCAGAGGGCGGGATAAAAAATTAACACAATTTTTGCACAATATGGCATTTACACATGTTATACTGGATATATTAAGAAGAGGCAATGATCAGGCAATAGGACTTCTTGAAAAAGGAAAACGGTTATGATTGATTTCACACATTTGCATGTACATACGGAATACAGCTTGCTGGACGGAGCGAGCCGGCTAGACGAACTTGTCGCGCGCGCCAAGGAAATGAAGATGGACGCGCTGGCCATCACGGACCATGGCGTGATGTACGGTGTGCTCGACTTTTATACGGCGGCAAAAAAAGCGGGTATCAAGCCGATTATCGGCTGTGAGGTATATGTCGCGCAAGGAAGCCGTTTTGAGAAAAACGCGGTGGCCAAGGAATATGCACATCTCGTTTTGCTGTGCAAGGACATGACAGGATATAAAAACCTGATGAAGCTCGTATCGGCAGGGTCGCTGGAAGGCTTTTACTATAAACCGCGCATTGATTACGATTTACTCGCGGAGCATACGGAGGGACTTGTGTGCCTGGCCGCGTGTCTGGCGGGAGACGTACAGAGGCTGCTTGTGCAGAACGATTACAAGGGCGCCAAAAAAATGGCGGAAAAACTGCGCGATATGTTCGGCGAGGATTTTTATCTGGAAATACAGGATCACGGTATCGAAGAACAACGGCGTATCAACCCAATGATTTTAAAGCTGGCGGATGAAACGGGAATTAAGCTGGTGGCGACCAACGACGTGCATTACGTAAACAAGGAAGACGCGTACGCGCAGGAAGTACTGATGTGTATCCAGACGGTGACGACCATTGACGCGCCCAGCAAAATGTCTTTTGCGACGGAGGAATTTTACCTGAAATCCCCCAAGGAGATGTTTCAACTGTTTTCCCATGTGCCGGACGCGCTCATCAATACGCGCGAGGTAGCGGAAAAATGCAATCTGGATTTCGAATTCGGCAGCAACCACCTGCCGGAATTCGCGGTGCCCGAGGGGTATACGAATTTCGAATACCTGAAGCATCTGGCGGAAAAGGGGCTTGCAGAACGCTATGCGCACATAGAGCCTGAAATCAGGGAGCGGTTTGACTATGAGCTGAATACCATCAATGACATGGGCTTTACGGATTATTTTTTGATCGTGTGGGATTTTGTTAATTTTGCCAAAACGAATGGCATTATGGTTGGTCCGGGACGCGGCAGCGCGGCGGGAAGTATCATCGCTTACTGCCTGGGGATCACCAATATCGATCCCATTGAATATAACCTTTTGTTTGAGCGTTTCTTGAATCCGGAGCGTATCAGCATGCCGGATATTGACATTGACTTCTGCTATGAACGGCGGCAGGAGGTCATCGATTATGTGACGCACAAATATGGACAGGACAGGGTGGCGCAGATCATTACGTTCGGCACGATGGGCGCGCGGCTGGTGATCCGCGATGTGGCGCGCGTAATGCGCATGAGTATCGCCGATGCGGACAAGATCGCGAAAATGGTTCCGTTCGAACTGAAAATGACCATTGATAAAGCGTTGGAGCGCAATCCGAAATTGCAGGCGGAATACAACAATAATCCGGAAGCAAAGCAGGTTATCGACGTGGCGCGTAAGCTGGAGGGAATGCCCAGGCATGCTTCCACGCATGCGGCGGGCGTAGTGATTGCGGACGCTCCGATTACGGAATATGTACCGCTGCAAAAGAACCCCAAGGACGAAAGCGTGATGACGCAGTATACGATGAAAAAGCTGGAAAGCCTGGGACTTTTGAAAATGGACTTTTTGGGGCTGAGGACGCTTACCGTGATTCGCGACGCGCTCGCCATGATCAAGAAAAATCATGGAGTGGACATTGATATTGAGCATATCGACCTCAAAGACCAGAGGGTATACGAGCTGATTGCGACCGGTGAAACGGACGGTATGTTCCAGCTTGAAAGCGGCGGCATGCGCGCCCTGATGCAGGATTTAAAGCCGACGGATCTCAATGAGATCATGGTGGGAATATCCCTTTTCCGTCCGGGCCCGATGGAAAGCATACCGGAATATATCCGCAGCAAGAACGATCATAAAAACGTTCACTATGCGCATCCTATGCTTGAGCCGATTTTAAACGATACCTATGGGTGCATGGTTTACCAGGAGCAGATCATGCGTATCGTACGCGATGTAGCGGGTTACTCGATGGCAAGAAGCGACCTTGTGCGCCGCGCCATGAGCAAAAAGCAGCAGGACGTACTGGAAGAAGAACGCAGGATTTTCATTTATGGAGAGGAAAAGGACGGAAAAATTGTCGTCGAGGGCGCTGTGCGCCGAGGTATGGACGAAAAGACGGCGACCGCCCTGTTCGACCAGATGATGGCCTTTGCAAACTATGCTTTCAATAAATCGCACGCGTGCGCATATGCTGTGGTCGCCTACCAGACGGCGTACCTAAAGTGTTATTACCCCGTTGAATTCATGACGGCGCTACTTAACAGCTTTATTACCAGCAAGCAGAAGCTGGCTGAATATATCCAGTCCTTAAAGCATGAGGGCGTAAGGATACTGCCGCCGGACATCAACCGCTCGGATATGCGCTTTACCACGGAAAACGGCGGCGTACGGTTTGGACTTTCGGCGATCACATATGTAGGAGAAGCGATCGAAGAAGTAATCACGCGGCGGGATGGCGGATATAAGAATTTTGAGGATTTTGTCAATAAAAACGCGGATGTGCTCAACAAAAAACGGCTGGAGAGCCTGATCTTGTCGGGATGTTTTGATTGCTTCAGCGTAAAGCGTTCGCAGCTGATGGCCGTATACGAGCGGGTGCTCAGCGACGCGGTGCAGCTCAAAAAACGGCAGGCAAGCGGACAGATTTCGCTTTTTGACAGCGCCGGTCAGGAGTTCGAGGCGCTGAGCATTGTGCTGCCGGATATTCCGGAGTTTGACGAAGCGAAAAAGCTTTCTTATGAAAAGGAAATGACGGGCCTGTATATCAGCGGACATCCTTTGGACGAATTTGCAGGGGCGATTGCTGCGCGCACGGTCAATATCGGCGATATTATCCAGACCGAGGGCGAAGAGATGACCATGTACGAGTACGACGGTAAGCAGGTAGAGCTTTTGGGCATTATTACCGCCACACGTATCCGTCCGACCAAGCAAAAGAAGATGATGGCGAATATCGTCTTAGAGGACCTTTATGCGCAGATCGGCGTCATTGCCTTTCCCAATGTCTTTGCGGATGCGGAATCGTTGATCCATAACGATAGCATCGTAGTGGTAAGCGGAAAAATCACTGTAAGCGCGCAAAGCGGTATCGAGCTTGTGGCGGAGAAGATCAGCGCTTTTGTACCGGACGATGCTTTTTTTGAAGGCAAACAGCTTTACGTAAAAATTGCGCAGGATACGCCGTGCGATGTAGACGGGCTGGTCCATATCACAAGCCGTTATCCGGGAAACAGCAGCGTGGTCGTGTATGTGGAAAAGACAGGGCAGAAGTATAAGCTGACAGGCGGGCGCAGCGTAGCTTACCGCGCGGACCTCCTGGACGAGCTGAAAGGGTATCTCGGGGCGGAAAATGTCGTTGTAAAGTAGCGGGGTGTAAGATACGGAAATAGTTGTACTAAAATCCGAAAATTTTACAAATGTTATTGTATTTCAGAAGTGTGTTTGATAAAATATTAACTGTATTGTAGTTTAGTAATGTAAGCGTCTTAAGGGATAATATGGTATGGACATAAGCGATAAGAGTACGGAAGAGTATGTCGTGATCAAGGCGCTTGAAAGCGGCGTTAACGTGATCGGTATGACACGCGGCAAGGACACGCGCCTGCAGCATACGGAAAAGCTGACGGCGGGGGATGTTCTGCTCGCCCAGTTTACCGATAATATTTCTGCAATCAAGATCTCCGGAAAAGCGCGGATACTGACAAAGCATGGTGAAATCTTTTCAGGAGATGAAGAGGTCTAGGTTTATATTTTTATATATGGTGGTAGTGTGATGAAAAAAAGAATTGGTATTTTGACAAGCGGAGGGGATACGCCGGGCATGAACGCCGGTATCCGCAGCGTAGTTATGGCTGCGGATGCTGCGGGGTTTTCGGTTATGGGCATTAAAAAAGGATATGCAGGACTGATCGAGGGCCGCGTTGAGCGTATCAAGACGGAGGATGTGGACGGTATCGTCGAAGAGGGCGGTACGATCTTAAAGACGGCCCGGTGTGAAGAGTTCAAAACATCGGAAGGACAGCAAAAGGCGCTCAAGGTCATCAAGGCGTTTGATATTTCAGGCGTGGTTGTGATCGGCGGGGACGGTTCGTTCCAAGGCGCAAAGGTGCTTTCGCATCTGGGCGTGCCGACCATCGGTATTCCAGGAACGATCGACAACGACCTGGCGTATACGGATTATACGATCGGCTTCGATACGACGGTCAACGGCGTGACCAGCGAAATGTCCAAGATCCGTGACACGATGAATTCTCACGAACGCGTGGGCGTGATCGAGGTTATGGGCAATAAATGCGGAGATATTGCGCTTTATGCCGGTATTGCCGGCGGCGCGGAGCATATTATCATTCCGGAAGTGGAATTTGATATTGACCATATCTGCGAAAAAATCATGAGCGACCGTATCAAGGGTAAGATGACGAGCATCATACTGATTGCGGAAGGCGCGGGCAAGGGCGAGGCGGTCGCAAACTATATGCGCGCCAAAGCAAACCTTGACGCCAAGGCGATCGTGCTGGGTTACACGCAGCGCGGCGGTACGCCCAGCGCGGCAGACCGTATTCGCGCGACGCAGATGGGCGTGCGCGCAGTACAGTTGTTAAGTCGGGGCATCGGCAACAGGGTAGTAGGCATTTGCGACAACAAGACGATCGACGAGGATATTGACGAGGCGCTGAAAAAGGAGCTGGTCTTCAAAAAAGATATGTACGACGAGTTCCTGATGATGTCCGAAAATCTGTAGATAGTTTTTGAATTTTTACTGAATATCATGTATACTAGGAAAAGGTCTTGCAGGAAAAGGCCTTTTCCTTGTATTTGGGGATGAATCACATTCGTAAAGAGGGGCGTGAGAAATATCAATACTTTTGCAGTGCCGGATGGCGTAAAAATAGGGAGCGGGATATTATACCAGAAGCTGAAAGAGTTTTTAAAGCCGACGGACAGGGTGATGCTCATTGTAGATAAGACCGTGGATGCGCTTTACGGAAACGATGTGTACGAAAACCTGTCTTCTTACTGTAGGGATATTAAGCGGGAATTCGTGCATGCGGGAAGTCTGCGGGAAGCCCTGCTGATGGCGTATTATATCGTCAACCGCGACCTTGACGCGGTCATTGCAATGGGCGGCGGCAAGGTGCTGGACGTGGGGAAATATGCGTCCACTATGTCTAAGCGGCCTTTCGTGAGCATACCGACGTCTATTTCGCACGACGGCGTTGCATCCCCGATTGCAGTATTGCGCTGCGACCACGGAGAGGTCAGGAGCCTCGATTGCCAGATCCCTTCCTATATTATTATGGACATGGATATTATCAGCAAAGCTCCCCGCAACATGATTATTGCGGGATTGGGCGACCTGATTTCCAATATCACCGCGCTGCGGGACTGGGAAATCGCGGTACGCGCGGGCAAAGCTAAAATGGATGACTTTGCATACATTATTTCGGGAACGGCGGTACGGGCGATTTTACAGTACACGGAACCCAGCCTTGACGATATTGCCTTTTTGACGCAGCTCGCGGAATCGATTGTGCTTTCGGGGCTGGCCATGAATATAAGCGGAAACACGCGTCCGTCAAGCGGCGCGGAGCACCTGATCAGCCACGGAATCGACGCGCTGGGGAAAGGAACGTTCCACGGATTGCAGGCGGCGATGGCAAGCGTGCTGGTGGAGTATCTGCACGGCGGCGACTATGAATTTATCCGCAGCTTTTTGAAAAGGTTTGGCATACCTGCCAGCTTTGAAGACCTGGGGCTTACGTATGACGATTATGTTGCGGCGATGCGCCTGGCACCCACGACGCGCAAAAACAGGTATACGATCCTTGACGAAATCTCGCTGGATGACGACAATCTAAAACAAATTTATCATGCGGTATATGGGGGATAACACAGTGGAAAAAAGAGGGAAGGTAAACGTAGGCGCTGCCGACCTTAAGGATATTGAATGCTTTGTGCTGGATATGGACGGCACGATCAATCTGGGCGACCGCCTGATTGAGGGAGCCAGGGAATATATCGAATGTATGCAGCAAAAGGGGATACAGTTTTATTTTTTCACCAACAACTCTTCCAAGGCGCCGCTTGATTATGTTAAAAAGCTTGAGCGGCTTGGTTTTACGGGTATGACGCGCGAGAACATCATGACGTCGGGCGACGTGATGATCCACTATTTAAAGACGCACAAGGAAAACCCGCAGGTATACCTTGCGGGTACGCCTGAGCTGGAAATACAGTTTCGGGATGCGGGGATCACGCTTGTGCCGCCTGACACGCAAACGGCGGATTTTGCGGTGCTCGGCTTTGATACGACGTTTGCCTTTGAAAAGGCGGATACACTTTGCCGGTTGGTAACGAGCGGGGTGCCTTTTTTAGCGACGAATATCGACAGGGTATGCCCACTGGACGGCGGCCGCTTTCTTCCGGATTGCGCGTCGATGGCGAGCATGATCACGCATGCGACGGGAATCGAACCCAAATTTGTGGGCAAACCGTTCAAAGAAACGGTGGAATATATTCTGAGCAAGACGGGTAAAGAGGCTGCTAAAACGGCGATGGTAGGAGATCGGCTGTATACGGACATCAAAACGGCTGTAAACGGCGGGATCGTAGGTATTGCGGTGTTGTCGGGCGAGATCAGCTACGACGATATTGTGAACGGCGATGTGGAGCCTGATTATATCCTTGACAGCGTTTATGATATTTACCGCGCCATTTGTGATTAAGTATGCGGAGCAATCGGGTCACGCATACCTTTGAGCCTGTTTTTGACGGGTGTTCCAGGATATTGGTGCTGGGAACGATTCCATCCGTAAAATCGCGCGAGGAAGGTTTTTATTACGGCAATCCCCGCAACAGGTTCTGGGCGGTAGTCAGCGGAATTCTAGGATGCCCCGTGCCCAAGACAATTACGCAAAAAAAAGAAATGCTGGCAAATGCGGGGATTGCTCTTTTCGATGTGCTTGCGGCATGCGACATTTCAGGCAGCGCGGATACGTCCATCAAAAATCCCGCGCCTAATGATTTTTCAGAAATTTTCAATAAGGCGAATATTCGTATGGTTTTTACCAATGGGAAAAAGGCGTATGCGCTATACCAGAAGCTATGCTTCCCCAAAACGCGGAGGGAATGCAGGGCGCTTCCCTCGACAAGTCCGGCCAATGCCGCCATGACTCTTAGCGGTCTTCAGGAAAGCTGGGCGCAAATTCTTGATTATTTAGACAGATGATGTTTATGATAAAATGAGAGCGTATGCGTACGCCGGTCGATAAAAGAGGGGGACTTCCAGTTGAACATGTCGGTGGCCTTGGCCTTGTTTTTTGCCGTAACAGTGGCGTATATCCTAATCATTGATATTTTTACGATCTTATTCCGCATGACGGGACTGACAGAAGAAAAAGCTAAATTTCAGGTAATATCCCTGCTGACGAACAGTGGGTATACAACAAAGGAAAGCGAACTTGTCGTGGCCAAACTGCTGCGCCGGAAGATGGCGCGTATGGTCATGCTTTTCGGATATGTATTTTCCGTAACCATCATCACCGTATTTGTGAATGTGGTCCTGGCGCTTCCGAAAGCGATACAGGAGGACCTGTGGACGCTGGTTATTATCCTGGCGATTATTTTCGTCGTGTTTATGCTGGTGAAAAAACTGCCCAAGGTACGCGTCCGTTTCAATTCGATTATCGAGGGACTGGGACAGAAATGGATGTTTCGGGGGCAGGGAAATATTATCAACGTGATGGACGAATATGCGCGCGGCGTGGTCGCGGGAGTGGATGTGCGGCAGGTACCGCAGGAACTGGACGGAAAGACCCTGAACGAAGCGGGCCTCACGACCCAATACGGTCTGCGCATCGTTATGATCAAAAGGGCGGACGAGATGCTCGAATACATCACCAAGGATACGATCGTGCAGCAGGGCGACCAGCTTCTTTTGTTTGGCAAGCTGCAGGACATTTTTCGCCTGTTTGCGCCCGAAGACGATCCGGAAAGGCGGCGGATCGAGAAAAAAGCGCAGCAAAAGGCCAGGAACAGCAAGAAAGCCGAGTTGCCGGCGCCGGAAAACCAAAAACATAAAGAATAAACGCATTGCTAAAAGGGAGGTGGCAAACGTTATGATAATACTGACTGCGGTAGCGCCGATCGTAATCGTAATTTGTTATATCCTGCTTTTGTGTATATACCTGCGCATGGAGGCGCGGCATGATTTTGTACGTGCAACCACGCTAAAGCTGACTTTAGGTGCGCTCTTTTGTATTGCCGGTCTGATCGGGGTGCTCCTGCTTACTATGAAGGCGTTGGTTACGGTTGCGGATATTTTTGTCCTCTGCGGACTCATTTCCGCCGTTGGCGGGGATTATTTCCTGCAATTCATTCGTCTTGACGCAAAAAAATTCAATACCGGCATATTTTTCTTTGCGCTTACGCAGTGTTTTTTGCTTGTATCCTTATTCCTGCGCTTCGGGATCGGCTGGCAGGAGTTTGCAATCACGGTGGTTGTGGCGCTGCTGGTATTTCTGCTTATGAAAAAGCAGGATTGGCAGCTTAAAAAGGCACAGGGGCCGCTTACTGTTTACACAGTTCTGCTTATCCTGATGACGTCAAAAGCCGTTGTCAGCGTGTTTTCCGCGCAGGCGATTCCTGTGCGCACGATCGTGATGGCGGCAGGCGCCGTGCTGTTTTTGGTCTCAGACCTCTTTTTGGGGATCTGGAATTACCACTCAAGCAAGAGAATCCATGCGAACCTCAATTGGATCACCTATTTCGCCGGTATGCTGCTTATCGCGTTCAGCCTGTATCCGCAGATCAGTATGGCAGCATAATTTCATGCGCAGAAAAAGAGGCTGCAGCCGAGATGGCCGCAGCCTCTTTTGTTATTTATAGTTGGAATATTACGCTTCCTTTGCCGGAAGCTTGGAAACGAGCGCCCATTCTATGCGGCGTTCCACAATTTCCTCCACATGGATATGCAAACCGTACGCGTCCACGTTAGGATGGCTGCCGTCCTGCGGAATACTGTCGAGCATACTGAAAACAAGCCCGCCCAGCGTATCAAAATCCTCATCTTCCGGTATCTCGAGGCAGAGCGCTTCGTTTAAGGTCTCAATGGCGATACTGCCGGAAACACGCCACAGGTTGTCCTTTAGCTGCGCAAGCTGCTGCTCGTCCTGCGGATCATATTCGTCATAGATGTTACCGACGATTTCCTCCAGGAGGTCCTCCATCGTAACGATGCCGCTCATACCGCCATATTCGTCCACGACAATGGCGATATGGTCCTTTGATTTCTGCATGGAACGGAACAGTACGTCAGTATGTACGGATTCCGGAACGCAATATGCAGGGCGGAGCAAGCGCTCGAGAGGCTTTGGAACATCCTCACGTAAATTAAGGAGAAAAGCGCGCGTATTCAGGATACCGATAATATCATCTATATCCTCATCATAAACCGGAAACCGCGAAAGCCCGCTTTCACGGATCAGGGCAAGGATGTCGTCGAAAGAATCTTCCTTTTGTACCGCAATAACGTCGATACGGTGCGTCATCACATCGCGCGCGGTCGTGTTGTTGAATTCGAAGATATTTTCGATCATCTCTTTTTCGGTACTTTCAATCGCGCCTTTTTCTTCCCCGATGTCTACCATCAGCCGGATTTCTTCTTCCGTGACCTCGTCTTCTTTTTGATTCGGATTCATACGCAAAAGGCGAAGAATACCATTGGTAGATACGCTCAACAGCCAGATTATGGGCTTCATGATTACGGAAAGGACCGTGATAACGCCGGCCGATGCGCGGGCAACCTTTTCCGGCCGCTGCATGGCGATGCGCTTGGGCACCAACTCGCCGAATACGAGCGTGAAGTAAGATAAAATCAGTGTAATGATGATAACCGCCAGTGTGTTGATCGTATCGGGAGAAACAGACGTGATTCCCTGTACGTTCACCATCCAGTCAGTTAGCTTGCTGGCAAAGTTATCTGCCGCAAAGGCGCTTCCCAAAAAGCCTGCAAGGGTAATGCCGATTTGAATAGTGGATAAAAAGCCGGCCGGCGTTTCCACCATTTTAAGCATTTGCTTCGCCTTTTTGTCGCCTTCCTCTGCCAGACGGCGAATTTTGTTCGCGTTTAGCGAAATGACGGCGATTTCCGTAGAAGCAAAAAAAGCGTTCAAGGCAATCAGCACCACCTGTAATAATAATTGCCACCATATTGGATCGCTCAAACTAATATCACTCCCTGTTTTTATATAATTATTGATACCACAAAACCGCTTTGGTTATGCAGTTTTTTTAGCCGATTTTTATGCCGAACAGTTTTTGGCCGCTTTGCATAACGGCAATATCGCCGAATATAGCGGGCGAGCCCTGGGTTTCGCCGCCAAGGCTTATATTCGCCGTTTCCTGTCCGGTTTTGCCGTCTACAACAACGAGCTTGCCGCCACCGTCGCATTGCAGGATATATCCGTTGCCATCGGCAGTATACAACGCGACAGGAGAAGAGGTACCGGCATATTCCAGTGGATACTGCCAGGCAATATCTCCCGTATCCTTGTCAAACGCGATGAGCTGCCCGCCGGACGCTCCGGAAACGTTAAAGAACACCATCCCATTAAGAACGCCTGATCCCAATACGGGGCTGCCCTCTACGCTGCCGCTCAGGTCTTTGCGCCATATAACCTCGCCGGAAATGGCGTTTAGCTTAAGAATATGGGCCGAATGATCGGCGCTGTATGCTCCGGAATAAAGGAAAGCGCCGTCATCTGTACGTTCAAACAGCAAAGCCGCGTCAGCGCTGCCGCCAAGGTCCTGTGCATAGACCGGCGTCATGGTATTGAGGTCGATACATTGCATAAGACCGCCGTTGTCCGCAGCGAAAAGATAGTTTTTCCAGGCTGCGGGAGAGGACTTAAACCCATAAAGGCGGGAAGTCTGCCCGCTTATCTGCGTATCGTCTGCGTATTGGCTGGCAGTATAGCGGTATTTTACAGGCTCGTCGGGAGAAATGGACACCGTTCCTGCCGCACGGTCAAAATCGGAATTCAGGCGTATCGTATACAAAATACCGTTTTCACCTGGCCAGACAAGCGTATCCGCATCAGAGGCGATAAGCGGGGAAGCGTCGAACCGCTGATAAGAACTGCGGTAAGCAAACGCATCCTGTTGCTCCGCACCGCACCGGTACAAGAGCTGTCCGTCGATGAGGCTGTAAATGTTCATGTAGGCGGGTCCGCTGCCATTACCGCCCTGTCCGACATACAGCAGAGGATAGCCGCGCGGGTCGGCAGCCGCGCTGCCGTTGACGGAGAACCCCATGTCAATTGGGGCGCGTGTCGCGCTTCCGTCCGATAGATCAAGAAAATAAAGCTTACCATCCGTAGCGGAAAAGATTACCTCGGTTAAATTGTCTTTGGATTTTTTGCCGTCATACAGGTTCATCATCCGCCGGAGATCCGCGTCCCATTGGATAATTATCGGTTGTCCGGCGGCAGTGTTTTCAGTGAGCGCGGCTCCCATATCAAAAGACCAACCCTCGTTCAGCCTGGCGACGCTCTTTTCAACAGTGCCCAGGTGCGCCGTATCGCGGTAGTTATTGCCGCGAAAAGCCGTTAAGCCGGCAAGCGAGGTATAAGCCCCGCCGGATGGAAAAGAAATGGGGTAAGTGCGGTTAAACGAAGCAAGCGTCTCCCCGTTTTGCTGCAATTCCGTTTGCAGGCCCAGAGCAGCAGGCGCCGTCGCCGCCGTCGCCGCCGCTACAAGGTCGTCTACGGGCAGGCTGGCAGATGCGCCGGGCTGCGCCGATGGCGTAACGGCAGGAATCTGTGGAGAGCTTTCCGCAAACACGCCTGACTTTGTCAAAAACATGATACCGAAAACAATACCTGCAACAATCGCCGCAAAAATAAGGAGGACGATAATCAGGCGGCCGACACGCAAACGTCCCCGGCGTCTTGACCTCGGGCGGGAATAACCGGTAGGGGTAGGCCTGCGGTAAGGTCTGTCATATTGGCGTCGCATAAAAAGAACCTCGTTCATTTATTTGATAGAATCAATCTGTCTTTCATTATACAACAAGTGCGAAGAATTTCACAGCCTTTCAAAAATGCATAAAATTGCCCACAATATACAGCTGCCGAAAGGGCTGTAAATGGGATGAAAAAAACGAATAGTAAAAATGAGTTATCCTCAAAGCAAAAACCGCTTAACAACGCAAAAATCCGGAGTTATCCACCAATAGCTGTGGATAACTTTGATGTTGTGAAATGGCTTTATACAGGGAAAATATGAAAATTACAAAAGTAAGGCGGAGCCGAGTTATCCACAATCGCGGGAAATGCGTGGTTGTGCGCAAAAAAAGAAAACAGGGAAGTTGAGGCAGAGGACGGACGGGTGAATATTTAAGCAGGAAATACTCAAAAATATGCAAAAAAATGTATAAAAAAAGCCGCCAGTGACTGGCGGCCCTGAAAACATATCAACAGTTCCGATTATTTTTGTAGGTATTCGTCAATACTTTTTGCCGCCGTTTTGCCTGCTCCCATGGCAAGGATAACGGTGGCGGCGCCGGTTACGGCGTCTCCCCCCGCATATACGCCGGGAATAGAAGTAGCGCCCGTTTTTTCATCGATAATGATACCGCCCCACGGCTGTGTTTTCAGATCGGGCGTGGAGTTTTTGATCATCGGGTTGGGGGACTGGCCAATGGCGACGATGACCGCATCCATAGGAAGCGTATACTCACTGCCCTCGATGACGACAGGCCGGCGGCGGCCGGAAGCGTCTGGTTCGCCGAGCTTCATACGCACGTTTTTGAGCGCCGTAACATTGCCCTTTTCGTCGCCGAGGATCTCCACAGGCGCTTCCAGAAGACGGAAATCGATTCCCTCCTCCTTGGCATGGTGGACTTCCTCAAGACGGGCGGGCATTTCCGCTTCGCTGCGGCGGTAAATGATATACACATTTTCGGCGCCAAGACGTTTCGCGCAACGCGCGGCGTCCATGGCTACGTTTCCGCCGCCAATGACGGCCACGCTGGAATAAGGCTTGATGGGCGTGTCGTACGACGGATATTGGTATGCGTGCATCAGGTTGATGCGCGTCAGAAATTCATTTGCGGAATAGACGTCGTTTAAGTTTTCGCCCGGGATATTCATAAAGGACGGAAGACCCGCTCCACTGCCGATAAAGATAGCTTCAAAGCCCATTGCTTTGAGTTCGTCGATGGTCAGTATTTTACCGACGACCATATCAAGGTCGATCTTGACTCCCAACTCCTTAAGCACGTTGATTTCAAGATCAACGATTTCCTTGGGCAGGCGGAACTGCGGGATACCGTATTTTAGAACGCCGCCAGCCGTATGGAAAGCCTCGAACACGGTTACGTCATATCCGCGCTTGGCAAGGTCCGAAGCACAGGTGAGGCCGGATGGACCGCTGCCGACGACGGCAACCTTTTTACCGTTTTTTGGAGCGGCGTCGCGCACGCCCAGCGCGCCCTGAGACATTGCGAAATCCGCCGCGAAACGCTCGAGACGGCCGATACCCACGGGTTCGCCCTTTTTACCGCGTACGCAATATTTTTCGCACTGGCTTTCCTGCGGGCACACCCTTCCGCATACTGCGGGAAGTCCGTTGGTAGCGGTGATAACGTTATAGGCTTCCATGAAATTGCCTTCTTTGATTTCGCGGATAAATTCCGGAATATTGACCTGCACGGGACATCCGGCTACGCACGGACGGTTTTTACATTCCAAACAACGCAGGCTTTCTTCCTGTGCCATTTGGGGCGTGTAACCAAGGGCGACTTCTTCAAAATTTTTTGCGCGGACCTCGGGATCGAGTTCGGGCATTTTTACTTTTTCAAGGGACATATTTCTTTCCATCGGTCAGTTCTCCTTATCCGCCATCTGAATGAGCCGGCAATCCGCTTCCCTCTCTTTTAAACCGTCGTACATGGAGAGTCGGCGCATGGCCGCGTCAAAATCGACCTCGTGTCCGTCAAAGTCAGGACCGTCGATACATGCAAATTTTGTTTTGCCGCCAACGACAAGGCGGCACCCGCCGCACATGCCCGTGCCGTCGATCATAACAGGATTCATACTGACGATCGTCTTGATTCCATACTCCTTGGTAAGGGCGGAAACAAATTTCATCATGGGGATCGGGCCAATCGCGACAACAAGATCGTATTTTACGCCGCTCTCGATTTGCTGCTTTAGGGCGTCCGTTACAAAACCATGCATACCGAACGATCCATCGTCTGTGGCGATGATGAGGTTATCGCTCGCCGCCGTCATTTCATTTTCTAAAATAATAATATCTTTTGTTTTAAAGCCGGCGATCATATCCACTGAAACGCCCATAGCTTTCAGGTGCTTAGCCTGCGGAAGAGCGATCGCACACCCGAGGCCGCCGCCGATGACCGCCGCTTTTTTGATGGATGGATCAAAGTGGGAAGCGACCCCCAAAGGACCGACGACGTCAAGAATCGATTCGCCCTCGTTAAGGCTGCCCAATTGCTGCGTGGATTTACCAATCTGCGCAAAAATAATAGTGATGGTTCCTGCTTCACGGTCAAAATCCGCGATTGTCAGGGGAAAGCGTTCGCCTTTTTCATGCGTACGCAACACGACGAACTGTCCGCTCTGCGCTTTCTTCGCAATGAGGGGAGCGTCGATCACCATTTTAGCAATGTTATTTGCAAGTTCTTCCTTTTTTAAAATTTTGAACATAATTTTTACTCCATCTTTATTTCCTGCATAGCTTATATTATAACGAAAGGGGCTTTTTTGCACAAGGGAAAATGTTAATATATTCACATGAGCGATTTGCTATTTTAATAGTAATATGGTAATATCATAATGAACATGCGTTCAGTTAAAACATTCTATTATAATACGAGGCAATGCATGGAAGAGAAAATTGATCAGCGCGCGCAAATGATGGGAACGGCTAAGGTGCCGTCGGCAATCGTCCGTTTGGCAATTCCGGCGATTATCAGTATGGCCGTTATGGCAATCTACAATATGGCCGACACCTATTTTGTCAGCATTTCTCCGGAGGGCTATCTGGGAACGGCGGCGGTCTCGGTCTTTATGCCTATTATGCTTACGACGCAAGCGCTTTCCATCCTGTTTGCCGCAGGCGGCGCGGCCTATCTTTCACGCCTGCTTGGGGCAGGAGAGCCTGAGAAAGCGGGGAAAACGGCCACGACGACGATCACGCTTTCTTTTCTGGCGGGCGTGCTGGTGGCTATCATCGGATGTATCGGCGCGCGGCCGCTCCTTTTGTGGCTGGGGGCTTCGGACAGCACGATTGAGCTGGCTATGGATTATGCGCTCGTCATGTTTATCGCTTCGCCCGTCCAGCTTACCAATATGGCTTTTAACAATCTCCTGCGTTCAGAGGGCAGCGCGGTGCAGTCCATGACGGGTATGGTGATCGGCGCGGTTGTCAATATCGTCCTCGATCCGGTTTTTATTTTCACATTCGATATGGGCGTTATGGGCGCGGCGGTTGCGACGGCGATTTCACAGGTCCTGGCGTTTGTCATTCTGTCCTCGAATTACTGGCGTAAAAAGACAGTGGCAAAATTTAAGCTGAAAGGCTTTCGTTTTGAGGGGGAAATTGTTTCCTACATCGTGCGGATCGGCTCTTCCACGTTTTTGACGCAGCTTTTAGCCGCGATTGGTTTTGCCGTCATCAATGTTTGCGCGAAACCGTATGGGGATGCGGCTATCGCGGCCTTTGGCATTGTCAACCGGATACAGTTTTTGGGCTTTGCCCTGATTTTTGGTTTTTCGCAAGGCTATCAGCCTGTTGCGGGCTATAACTTCGGCGCGCATAAATTCGGCAGGCTGAAATCGGCGATGAAGTTTGGGATTGCGGTTGCCCTCATGATCGGCGCTGCGGTTACTTTGCTTTGTTATTTGCTGGCGCCGCAGATGATGCGTATTTTTACTACCGACGCTTATGTAATGCAAATCGGCATACCGGCGCTCCGGTGGTTTACGGCGGGCTTTACGCTGACGGCATTTACGCTTGTGATGATGATGACGCACCAGGCGTTTGGCAGGGCGACGGGCGCGCTCGTGCTCTCTATTTCGCGCCAGGGCGTGTGTCTGATACCTACGGTGCTGGTGCTGGCGAATGTGCTTGGTTTGATGGGTATCATGATTTCCCCGTTGGTGGCGGATATTATTTCCGGCGTGATTGCCGCGATCCTGGCGGTACGCATTTTCCGCTACATACATGAGACAAAGGAAGCCTACGAGATGGGACTTTTGGACCCTGACGCGGAGCAATAAAGGAGAAAATTATGCCTAAGAAAATAGAAGACGTTACACAAAAAATCATCAATGCGGCTCTGGAAATTTACCACCAAGAGGGCTATGACAGTCTTTCTATGCGGCGTATCGCGGAGGTGAGCGGCCTTGCGGTGGGAACGGTGTATACGCATTTTGAAGACAAGGAAGCGCTGCTTGCGCAGGTCCTTGCCGGCGAGATCGAACAAATCATGACGCAGTTTATGGAAACCGTGTTCGGCAAAGAGCCGCAGGAAGCTCTTTACGGCGCAATCTATTGTTTTATCGGACGTATGGTGGAAACGCCGCAGGACGTCATCAACCAGGTCGTCAATTTTGAATCGGACAAGGAATATATAGAGCGTACGCTGTTTGGGATTCGCAAGCAGGTGCAGCAGTTGTTTGTCGAGCTCATTACGCGCGTTTTCAAAGAATTTGAAGTGGATATTAAGGAAAAAGAGGCAGAGGTGCTTTCCGAAATGCTGTTTGGTATGCTCAATTCCATCTCGCTTTACGGCGTAGGTCCGGTGGAAGAACGCTCGCAGCTGGTTTTCGATATGCTGATCGCCTATGCGGAAAAGGAAGCGGGAAAGCTCGTAAAGAAAAGCGGCAAGACAAAAAAGAAAGCGTAAAGTGCGCAAAACAAAAAGAGCGCCCTAAGCGCTCTTTTTGTTTTGTCAAAATTATTTATGCGTTTGCCTGTGTTGCAGGCGTATATACGCGGGTCGCGGCTTCCGCGTCCATATAAAGGATGCCCGCTTCACTGTTGCCCGAAATACGCAGTTTTTCGATCAGACCGGAAGCGTTTTCTTCTTCTTCAACCTGTTCGTTTACATACCACTGCAGAAAATGCTGAGTCTTGAAGTCGCGCTCATCAACCGCAGCGCCCATCAGGTCGTTGATCATACCGGTCACTTTCTGTTCATGCGCCAGCGTTTTTTCAAAAATATCCATCGGCGAAGTGAAATTTGTGTCAGGCGCTTCGATCGCCAGGAACTCCGCATTCCCGCCTACGCGCAGCACATAATCCATGATCATTTTGGCATGGTCGCGTTCTTCCTGAGCCTGCACCGTATACCAGTTGGCGAACCCGTTCAGGTTTTTGGACGTAAACCATGCGGCCATGGAAAGATAAAAATAAGCCGAATAAAATTCGTTTTTCATCTGTTCGTTAAGCATAGATTCCAATTTTTTACTGATCATATTCAGTACCCCCTAAATAATTTTTATATATTTATATTACCCTTTTTCCGCAGCGCGCAAAAGGGGTAAAAATCAACAGAACGCCTGCCGCACCGCTTGGCGGGGCAAGGACAGAAGTATATATTCCGGCCGGTTTTCATTTGCCCGCCTGACTTCCTTTCTTGGTAATCAGGAAAAAGATCGCCCATGCGACAAACGCGGCGAAAATGATCAGGATACCAAGCGAGTATGGATGCTCCGGCGAAGGCAGCTCATAGCTTGTGGCCGCGTTGAGCAGCTTGGAATTGATCAGGTAAGTGGAGCCGGCCTGGGCCTGGAAAACGATAGAGCCGCCGTCATCTACGGTAATGCCGCTTTCGTTGTAAGGCAGGATGTCATTGTTGATGTCATAATAATAAATATAAACGGTGCTGCCGGGTTCGTACGCGCTGCCCACGTATACCTGCATATATACGGAAGAGGGAATCGTCTGGTTATCGCTTAAATCCACGAAGAAAGCATCCTTATCGGCGGTGGAGGCCGTACGCTTGCCGGCAGGGGCCTTTTGCGATACGTCGGCATCAAGGCTTACATTGCTGGGCGAGCCCAGAGAAGCGCCGTTGAAAATAAAGCCGTAAGGATACGGGCCGTCTATGGTAAAGACAAGATTCCGGTCCTGGCCGATCAGGGAGTACAGTATGTTTTCCGAAACAACGGACGGCTTCGTAAGCGCGACGTGTACATCGACGGGAATCGCGATCTGAAGCTTGGCGATAATGTCGTCCGTATCGATAATCTGCTCCAACAGCACGAGCTGGCTGCCCTGGGCGTTTAAGAACTGATCTTCATCCGCATCCTTAAAATAGCCGCTCACCGTTTCATAAAGCGTATGGTATTCATGGATAGAAGGGGATGTAAACCGGTATCCCAACTCGCCGTTGAAAAGGTCGCTCGTGGTAGCGATGGTCAATTGGTCGTTATCTTTTATTTCGACGCCGTCTTTGGTGATGGATTTGACGCGGCCCGCATAATTGCCGTCGGTTGTCAGGTATTTTTCCGCAATTACTTCGATACCCACAAACTGCGGGAAATCCTCGGAACCGAGGAGCATATGGTCGTTGAGTATTTTTTTCAGCTCGGCGCCGGAGACAGTCGTCGTAATGATGTAATCACCGGCGGGGATCGCGTTATTGATCTCGGCGGCGGTGATGTCGCCTGCGGGAATAGAAGTCCTTACCGCCTTGCTTGAAAACAGCGCAATATCCGCTCCCGTTTCGCCGAGCATGGCCTGGCCGATCATCGTCGTGAAGTTCGTGGGACCGGTATAGACGAATTCGCTTTCCCCATTAAGGAAAACAGGAGAGGTAGCGACCGTACGCCTTAAAAAGGTTTGCTGCTCCTGCGCATACGTGCTGATCACAGAACCGATTTTTTTGTCGGCCGTTACCGAAGAAACGCTTTCAGCGTCTACAGTAAAGGGCAAAATACTCATGATACCGCCGTTTTCGTCAAAGGAAAGCTCTACCACACCAAAGGCTTCAAGCGAGCTGCCCGCCTGCACGATCATAGGAGTTTGACCGGCGACATATCCGGGGTAATCCGTATAGCCGTTGGGATATAAGGTATGCGAATAACCGTCGATGATCAGGTCGATACCCGTTACATGCGTGGCAATATCCGCGCTGGACGGGTCGGAATTCTGACCAATGCCAAGGTGCGTCAGGGCGATGACAGCGTTCACGCCTTGCTGGCGCATTTCACTGACAGCCTGCTGCGTCATTTGGTAAAGGAGTTCGCCGTTTAAAAAGTCAATACCGTTTAAATAATCCGGATCCATATCGGCAAGCGCCGTGGGAGAAGAAATCCCCAGCACGCCGATTTTCATGCCGCCTGCCTTATAGATATGGTAGGCGTCGAAAACAGGAAAGCCGTTTTTCATGATATTAACGGAAAGCGCGTTTGCGCCCGATGTCTCGATCAGCTTTTCAAGGGTGGGAATACCGTAGCTGAAGTCATGGTTTCCGGGCACGAAAGCATTATAATCCATCGCTTTCATGATTTCGGCAATGCTCTGGCCCTGGCTCAAAGTGGCAAAGGTATTTCCATGAAAGGCATCGCCGGCGTCCACAAGCAGTTTTCCGTCCGCTTCGTCCTGTTTGATATAAGTCTGCAGGCGCGCGTAACCGACGGAATCGGGCGTGGCGTCAGCGTTGCCATGAACGTCGTTGGTATGGTAAATTTTGACTGTAGAGGCAGGTTTTGCTGCATCCGCGGCCGGATCTTCGGACGGTGCGGCAAATACGCTGGCCGGAACAAGGATTATCAATAAAATGATCATAACCAGTAACATGACTGGCGTTTTTAAAATCCGCATATATGCCTCCCTCGATACTTCATCACATTATAACAAATATACGCTTCGTGTGCAATTATAAGAGCGGGGATGGATTTCTGTTAAGGCGCGTGATAAAATGAAAGACAGGCGAACAAAAAGGAGCATGAATGTCATGAACATAGATGATTTGAAAGAAACGACGCTGTCGTCCGAAAAAATTTACGAAGGCGCGATTATCGATGTCGTAAAGGATACGGTACGTTTGCCGGACGGCAAGACATCCGTCAGGGAAGTGGTGCGGCATCCGGGCGGCGTGAGCGTATGCGCGGTGGACCATGATCTGAACGTATATTTTGTGCGGCAGTTCCGTTATCCGTTTGGGGAGGTGCTGCTCGAATTGCCGGCGGGCAAGCTGGATAAAGACGGAGAGGAGCCGGCGTCTGCCGCCGCGCGGGAGTTAAAAGAGGAAACGGGGCTTGTCGCGAGCGACCTGGTTTCACTGGGGCAGATTTATTCCAGCGTGGGTTTTTGTGATGAAGTGATCCATATGTATATGGCGGTTAATATCGAGCAGCAGGAGCAATGCCTCGACGAAGGGGAATTCGTCAGGGTGGAGAAGCTGCCGCTCGCAACGGCGGTGCAGATGGTGCTGCGCGGAGAAATCAAAGACGCCAAGACGGTGGCGTCGCTCTTAAAGGCGTACACGATTTTAGACCAATTGCAGCAGCAATATGAACAGCAGGCGGAAGCATGATGAAGCAGAGTATGGAAGAGCTGGACAAAATGAGCCGCATTTTTAAGATGTTGAGCGATCCAAGCCGGCTCAGGATCATTTTTGCCCTCCATGATACGGAGATGTGCGTGGCGCATTTATGCGACGCCTTAGGTCTTGAGCAGTCTGCAGTATCTCATCAGTTGCAAAATCTGAAAACCGCCCGCCTGGTCAAAAGCCGGAAAGAAGGAAAAAATGTATTTTACAGCTTGGACGACGCGCACGTGCTGCATATCATCGACCAGGTGCTAGAACACATAAGGCATTAAATAACCAGCCTGCTTCGTCCGGCAGCAAAGGATGAAAATGGGCAAACGGGCAAGAGCAAGGCAGCCTTTTGGCTGCCTTTTTTATTTTTCTCAAAAAAAGGTTTACAAAACATACGGGTGTGGTATAATACATATGAACGAATGAACATATATTCATATGATTGGAGGAACGGCAGATGGAACACAGCCATCACGAACATGCCCAGGACATGGAATGTGCGTGCGAAATGGAACATGCGCACGAGCACGACCATGAAAGCGGCTGCGCCTGCGGGCACGAGCATACGCATTCAAAAGAGAAACCGAAAAGCTACCTGGCGAGGATCATCGTCGGCGCGGCCATTTTTGCGCTGGGAATCCTTTTACAGAATACGGCACAGATACCCGAGTGGATGAGGTTTGTTATCTTTCTAGCCGCTTATTTGGTTTTGGGAATCAATGTGCTGATTACGGCGGGCAAGAATATGGTCAAAGGCAAGGTGTTTGACGAAAACTTCCTGATGACAGTAGCTACGGTCGGCGCGTTTATCCTGGCGGATTACGCCGAAGGAACGGCGGTCATGTTATTTTACCTGATTGGGGAAACGCTTTCCGACCTCGCGGTGGAGCGCAGTAAAAAGTCCATTGCCAAACTGATGGATATTCGCCCAGACTACGCGAATTTAAAGCAGGGGGATACGGTTAAGCGCGTAGACCCGCAGGATGTAAAGATCGGCGATACGATTGTCGTTAAGCCGTTTGAAAAGATTCCGCTTGACGGCGTGATCCTCGAAGGGGCTTCGGCGCTCAATACAAGCGCGCTCACGGGAGAAAGCATGCCGCGCGAGGTCTTCGCGGGGGAAAGCGCGCTCGCGGGAAGCGTCAACGGCGGCGGTCTGCTGACGATCCGAGTGGAAAAGGAATTCGGGGAATCCACCGTTGCCAAGATCCTTGACCTGGTGGAGCATGCGGGAAGCAAAAAGGCGCATACCGAAAAATTTATTACCAAGTTCGCGCGTTATTACACGCCTGTCGTATGCGCGGGGGCGCTCGTTGTGGCGGTCATTCCCTCGCTGGTAACGGGAGACGTCGCAACATGGGTATATCGGGCGCTGTTGTTCCTCGTGATTTCGTGTCCGTGCGCTTTGGTGGTATCCGTACCGCTTACTTATTTCAGCGGGATCGGCGGCGCGTCGAAAAAGGGGATCCTGATCAAAGGCGCCAATTACCTGGAGGCGCTTACGAATGTGCAAGACGTGGTGTTTGATAAGACGGGAACGCTGACAAAGGGCGTATTCGAGGTCAAAAAAATTACGGCGGCAGATGGAATAACGGAAGAAGAAGTGCTGGAAAACGCTGCGGTTGCGGAGGCCAATTCCTCGCACCCGATCGCAAAATCCGTGCTGGAAACGTACGGCAGAGCAGCGCCGGCGGCACGGGATTACAGAGAAGAGGCAGGATACGGCGTGATTGCAATCACAGAGGATGGGGAAGAAATCCTTGCGGGAAACGCCAAGCTGCTTTGCAGACACAACATTGTTTTTTCGGAATTGGAAGATGCGGGTACGGTTTTGTATGTGGCGCGTGCGGGCCGCTTTTTGGGAAGTATACTGATCGCGGACAGGATAAAGCAGGACGCAAGACAAACCGCGAACGCGCTGCACGCTCTGGGCGTAGGAACGGCGATGCTGACGGGCGACGCGAAACGGATCGGCGAAACGATGGCGGCGGAGATTGGGATAGACGAGGTATACACGGAGCTTTTGCCGCAGGATAAGGTTGCTGCCCTCGAGCGGATACAGGAGAAAAACGGCAGCAGCGCCTTTGTGGGAGACGGAATTAACGACGCGCCCGTACTCGCGCGCGCCGACGTAGGGATTGCGATGGGCGGCGCGGGAAGCGATGCGGCAATCGAAGCCGCCGACGTGGTACTGATGACGGACGAGCCCTTAAAGGTCGCGGAGTCTATCCGTTTGTCGCGCAGGACGCGGCGTATCGTATGGCAGAATATCATATTCGCGCTGGCCGTAAAAGCGGGGGTCATGGCGCTCGGCGTAACGGGTATTGCGGATATGTGGTGGGCGGTATTTGCCGACGTCGGCGTGACGCTGATCGCGGTTTTAAACGCCCTGCGCGCGATGAAATAAGATTACGGTATCAAAGAGGAGCTTGCCTTTGGGCGGCTCCTTTTTTGCCGTATTCAAAAGACGTACGCGATTCATTTCCGGAGCGGTTTAAACGGCGTTAAAAGTGCTGATAAATAAGAGCAAATTTATTTTTCATGAAACATGGGAGAACAGTATGATTTCCGTTCAGAACGTATCAAAAAAATTTGGAGAAACCTATGCGCTGAGGGATGTGAACCTGGAAATCCAGACAGGGGAAAAGATTGTGATTATCGGTCCGTCCGGTTCGGGCAAAAGTACGCTGATCCGGTGTATCAACGGGTTGGAAAAGCCGTCGACAGGCACGATCATCGTCGACGGGATCGAGGTAACGGCCAAAAAGGTGGATACGAGGAAACTATATGCCAACGTGGCGATGGTTTTTCAGGATTTTAACCTCTATCCCCATAAAACCGTACTCGAGAACGTGACCATCGCGCCGGTGCGTGTACAGCACGTACCGAAACAGGAAGCGGAGCGTAGCGGCGCGCAATATCTGGAGCGCGTGGGGCTATGCGACAAGGTGAGCCAGTATCCCACAAAATTATCCGGCGGACAGAAGCAGCGCGTCGCGATCGCGCGGGCGCTTAATATGCATCCGCAGATCATCCTTTTTGACGAGCCAACGTCCGCGCTCGATCCGGAAATGATACAGGAAGTGCTGGAGGTAATCAAAGACCTTGCCAAAAGTAACATTACTATGGTGATTGTTACACACGAAATGGGGCTGGCGCGGGAAGCGGCTGATCGGGTCGTTTTCATGGAGGCGGGGCAGATCGTGGATAGCGGTACGCCACAGGAACTGTTTGACGAAGCCAAAAACCCGAGGATACAGGCTTTTTTGAGTAAGATATTAAAATGAAAAGACGAGTTGTTATTTTATGTATGATTTTAATAGTTGCGTTTGCGTTGGGCGCGTGTGCACAGGACGACGACGTTCTTTATGTGGGTGTAAAAATAGACGTCCCCAGGTTTGGATACCAAAGTCCGGCGACAGGGCAGATCGAGGGATTCGAGGTGGATATTGCGCGGGAACTGGCCAGTGAATTAAAAGGCTCGCCGGATAAACTTTCCTTAACGGGAGTAAACGTGACGACGCGAGGCGCGATGATCGATAATGGCATGCTGGATGCGGCGCTGTGTACCTTTACGATTACGGACCAACGCAAAAAAAGTTATCATTTCAGCCAGCCCTATTATACGGATCACATCGGCGTGCTGGTCAAAAAGGATGCGGGAATCAAGAGCTTTAAAGACCTTGACGGAAAGACGATCGGCGTTGCCCAGAGCGCGACCACCAGGGAAAAGCTGCAGGCGGCGGCGGACAAGCTGGGGATCACGCTGAAGTTCAATGAATATGCGACCTATCCGGAAATTAAGATCGCGCTTGTGTCAGGCAGGGTAGATGCTTTTTCCGTAGATGAATCGATTTTGAACGGTTATCTGGACGATACGACGGAATTATTGGAAGAACAATTCGCACCGCAGGAATACGGCGTTGCCTCCTCCCTTACCAATCGGGAGCTTGCGGACGAAATCGACCGTGTGATCGGCGAGATGAGAGCGGACGGACGGATGGCGGCGCTCGAGGAGAAGTGGGGGCTTTAGGTTATGGGAGATGTATTTGCACCGTTTAAATGGGAGGCGCTTTTTGCACAGGGCGATCAGCTTGCGCAGGCATTTTTGAATACGGTACTAATCTCGTTATTGGCGCTCGTAATCGCGCTCGCGCTTGGTTTTGTCTTTGGTATGATGTCATATGCAAAGCACAAAGCGCCGCGCGTGATTAACCGCGTATATATCGAAATCGTGCAGAATATTCCGCTGCTTTTGCAGATGTTTGTGCTGTATGCGGTGCTGCCGCTTTTTGGCGTTATGATGGGCACATTCATGATCGGCGTTGTAGGCATCGGTATTTACCACGGCGCCTATATTTCGGAAGTCGTCCATTCTGGATTGTCTTCCGTACCAAAAGGGCAATTTGAGGCGGCGCAGTCGCAGGGCTTTACCTATAGCGAAACCATGTTGCATATCATACTGCCGCAGGCCGTGAAAACGATTTTGCCGCCGCTCGCGGTACAGGCGGCAAACCTGATCAAGAATACGTCCGTGCTTGCGCTCATCGCGGGCGGCGAGCTGATGTATTTTTCCAATTCGTTTGCATACGGAACGAGCTATTACGGTCCGGCTTATGTGGTGGCGGGAGTACTGTATTTTATTCTCTGTTTCCCGCTTTCAAGGCTAGCCAGACGCCTGGAGGAAAAACGTAAAAAAGAGATCAAGCCGGGAGAGGAGGATGTGACATGTCAGAATTACTTACGTGGATAAACATCCGCTTCCTGCTGCAGGGACTGGCGACAACAATCGTTATTTCGACTATTTCCATCGCGCTTTCTATTGTGCTGGGCATGATTATTGCGATCGGCAGAAATTCAAGAAATCAGGTCGTTCCCAAGCTGGCGGGCATATATATTGAAATATTCAAAAATACGCCTTTATTGCTGTGGATCATGCTGATCTTTTTTGTGGCCCGCATCCCGCCTATGGGGTCGGCTATATTGGCGTTCACGCTGTTTACGTCCGCGGGCATTGCGGAAATATTGCGCGGCGGTATCAGCGCGATTCCCAAAGGACAATGGGAAGCGGCGAAATCACAGGGCTTTTCGCGGGGGACAACGTATGTATATATTGTGCTTCCGCAGGCGATCAGGAATATGGTGCCCGCGCTCTTGTCGCAAATGGTGACGACGATCAAGGATACATCCTACCTGTGGGGCGCAATGGCGATCCAAGAGTTGATGGGCAGGGGAATGATCCTCATGAACCTTTACAATTCGACCACACAGATATTCGCGATATTCGGCATGATGGCGCTGCTGTACTTTATCGTTTGCTTTACCCTTTCGCAGTTTGTGCGGCGTTATCAGAAAAAGTACCGCACAGCATCCATTCTGTACGATTAATATGGAATAAAAAAGGTCCCTGCAAGAATACTGCTGCAAGGGCCTTTTGCAGGTCTTGTTATTAACGGAAATGCCGCGCCGTGAGATAGTAGATGACGCAGGTAGCACCACTGAAAATCAACGCTGTTGCGACGATCTGACGAAATTCAAACGAAGCGAAAGTGATGGTTTGCGTATATACGCGCGCCATCAGTGTACAAAAAAATATCGCGGCAATAATCTGCCCCATACAAAGGGCGATTTTGGCAAGATGGTATTGAGACTCGATATTATCGGCCGTTACCTTGACCGGATAATGAAACAGCCGTGGAAACCGCGAAAGCAGAAAAAGCCCGCCGCATACGCCGCCGCCCAGCAGGAAAAGCACAAAAAGAACAAATTTCATTCCAAAAGCTGTTACAAGCCCATCGGAATCCCCGGGAAACGGCGGCGGGGAGGGAAGGATTCCCGCCGTCAGCGCAAAAAACGCAATCAGGCAAATCATACCCGCGAAAGTAAGCCATTCCAGTATATACCGCCAGATACGCAGCGTTTGTATGTTCCTGATCTTCATGGGAAACTGCCTTTCAGAACAGAGCCGTTATTTGCGCAGATCCACAAATCCAGAGGGGTCGATGCTTCCTTCCTCGAAAGTACCCATATCCTCAAGGATACGCAGCGACGCTTCCAAAATATAAAACATGAGGGGGCAGCCGCTGCCCTCGCCGAGACGCATATTGAGCATGAGTGCCGGAGATAAACCGAGAGCTTTCACAATGGGGGCGTACCCCTTTTCGTCGCTTTGATGAGAGGCAAACATATAGCTTGCGCATAGAGGCGCGATACGCTGCGCGCAAAGAGCCGCGCACACAGAGATAAAACCGTCGATGACGACGGGAATCCTGTAATGCGCGCACGCAAGATAGGCGCCTGTCATCGCCGCAATATCAAGACCGCCAACTTTGGAAAGCACATCGGTCACATTGTCTGGGTCGGGCATGTTTACTGCGATCGCGCGCTCAATCGCCGCAATCTTGGCAGCGTAATGTTCCTCGGTGATACCCGCACCCTTTCCGGTTAGGTCGCTTACCGGTCTCTTCAGCAGAACGGAGGCAACGGCGGCAGTGGTGGACGTATTGCAGATCCCCATTTCTCCAAGGCCGATCACATCATAATCCGCATGGGCAGTGACGGCGTCATAGCCGGCCTGCATCGCTTTTTTGCATTGCGAGAGCGTCATGGCGGGTTCTTTTGCCATGTTATTGGTACCGTGCATCACCAGCACGTCGGTAATTCCTTTGCGCTCTAAGGGCTGCGCGATTCCGACATTATATACGAAAACCTGCGCGTCCGCCTGCGCGGCCAGCGCATTGACGCCGGCGGCGCCGTTTGCGATATTGACAGTCTGCATGGGCGTTACATCCTGGGGAACAGGGGTAATGCCCTCTTCGTAAATGCCGTTATCGGCGGCAAAGACGAGCACGCAGCGTTTTTGGAGCGTGCCGCCCATGTAGCCACGGATACCCGCGAGCTGTACCGCGTATTCTTCCAGCTTGCCAAGACTTCCCAACGGCTTGGATAAAGAATCGATACGCTGCCGCGCGGCGATCATTGAATCCTCGTAAAGAGGCAGTATATCAGCGTAATCCATTGGTTAAAACTCCATTTTATCCTGCAGGAACTTAAGCACGCCATCCATGGGGATACGCTGCTGCTGCATGGTATCGCGGTCGCGGACCGTAACGCAGTTGTCGTCTAAGGATTCAAAATCCACAGTGACGCAGTACGGCGTACCAATCTCGTCCTCACGGCGGTAACGCTTACCGATGGAGCCTGCAAGGTCATAGTCCACGTTCAGATGCTTCGCAAGGTCGGCAAACAACTTATCCGACGTCTCCGCTAACTTTTTCTGGAGAGGCAGAACCGCGGCCTTAAACGGCGCGAGCGCCGGATGCAGGTGCATGACGATACGCGTATCGCCGTTTTCAAGCGTTTCCTCATCATATGCCTCGCACAGGAACGCAAGCGCGACACGGTCTGCGCCCAGCGAAGGTTCGATACAGTAAGGCACATATTTTTCATTGGTAACGGGGTCGAGATACTCGAGGCTCTCGCCCGAATGGTTCATGTGGGCCTTTAAGTCAAAATCCGTACGGTCGGCAATGCCCCAAAGCTCGCCCCAGCCGAATGGGAACAAATATTCAATGTCCGTCGTGGCGTTGGAGTAATGCGATAATTCCTCTTGCGCATGGTCGCGCAGTTTCAGGTTTTCGTCCTTGATGCCGAGATTCAGCAGCCACTGGTGGCAATAATCTTTCCAATAATTGAACCATTCGAATTCCTCTTTCGGATCGCAGAAGAACTCCAGTTCCATCTGTTCGAACTCACGAATACGGAAAATGAAGTTACCGGGCGTAATCTCGTTACGGAAAGATTTTCCGATCTGCCCGATGCCCATCGGCATTTTGCGGCGTGTCGTGCGCAGTACATTCTTAAAGTTGACGAAAATGCCCTGCGCGGTTTCCGGACGCAGGTAAATCTGCGCAGCCGTATCTTCGTTGACTCCTTGGAAAGTCTTGAACATCAGGTTGAACTGGCGGATCGGTGTAAAATCTTTTTTGCCGCACGACGGACATACGATGTGCTGTGCAATAAAGGCTTCCATTTCTTCCTTGGTCATGGCCTCTATAGGCCCGATGTCCAGGTTGTTTTCGGCCACGTAATCCTCGATCAGCTTGTCCGCGCGAAAACGCTCCTTACAGCTCTTGCAATCCATCAGAGGATCGTTGAAGCCGCCGACATGGCCGGAAGCGACCCATGTTTCGGGATTCATGAGAATCGCCGCGTCAAGGCCGACGTTATACGGACATTCCTGCACGAATTTCTGCCACCATGCGCGTTTGACATTGTTTTTGAATTCCACGCCCAGCGGACCGTAGTCCCACGAATTAGCGAGGCCCCCATAGATCTCCGAGCCGGGAAACACAAACCCGCGTCCTTTGGCGAGCGCTACGATCTTGTCCATTGTTTTTTCCATGATAAATCCTCCCAAATTTTTGTAAAAAAAAACTTTCGATCCCTTGCAGCAGGGACGAAAGATCACTTCCGCGGTTCCACCCTGGTTGACTTAAAAAAGTCCGCCTTCATTGGTTATGCGCTTTTATAGACGGGACGCCATCCCCGCAAAACGCATCATATTCATTTCTATAAGGCCTATCATAGCAATTTTTAAAGAAAAATTCAACTATTTTTTTAGCGGTTGTGCTATACTGGAAGAAAACGTGAGCGCCGATTGGTGCGCGCAGCGTGGAAACCAACCAAACGACAGGGAGAAAAAGGATGCGGCTGTACGGAATCATTACGCTGGGAATCACGGTGGCAATCGTGATCGCCTGTGTGATCGCATATTGTGTGATACAAACCAAAAGGCACTTTTTGTGCCCGCGTTGCGGAGCGCGTTTTAAGGTATCGGGCTTAAAGTCGTTCTTTGTCTCAAGACAGGGAACGGACAGGTTGCTGACATGTCCGGAATGCGGGGCCAGCGTATATATGGAAAATGTCCACGACGAGGACTACCTGAAAGAATTGCAGGAAGAGCGACGTCAGGCGCAGGAAGATCAGGATAGGCCGGACGACGAATAAAAAACCGCTGCACGGCAGCGGTTTTTTTCTATCCGCATTTTCATGCTTTCATATCCGCGAAAAATCAACTTCATCCCTGGTACGAAAAATTATTGATATTGCCGATTCTATCGCGCTGTGCTATCATAAATCGTTCCGGTGCGGCGGAAACTTTCCAGCTTTTTTTCAAAATGCGAAAAATCAGTATTTTTTAACAATTTATGTAACTTTATTTTACACTATTTAGCAGGAGGGAACGAGCGAAATGGAGCAGGTTGTTTGGGGATATGTGCGCGTATCGACAAGGGAACAGAATGAAGATAGGCAAATGATCGCGATGAGCGAATTCGACGTGCCGAGAAGCCATATCTATATGGATAAAATGAGCGGCAAGGATTTTGAGCGGCCGGCGTACCGTAAGCTGCTGAAACGCATGAAAGCAGGACATTTGCTGGTTATCAAAAGCATCGACCGTCTGGGACGTAATTATGACGAGATTTTGGAGCAGTGGCGTATCATCACCAAAGAAAAAAAGGTAGAGGTGGTGGTGCTCGATATGCCTCTTTTAGATACGCGGCAGGGCAGGGACCTGACAGGAACGCTGATTGCGGATATTGTATTGCAGCTGCTTTCATATGTAGCGCAGACCGAACGCGAAAATATCAGGCAAAGGCAGGCGGAAGGAATCGCTGCGGCAAAGCTGCGCGGCGTGAAATTCGGCCGCCCGCCCAAACCGGTACCTCCGGATTTTTATACGCTGCGCACGCAGTGGCTGGCCGGAGAAATAACATCCCGCAAAGCGGCAGCCCAGATCGGCGTGGCCCAGGATACGTTTTTACGCTGGGTACGATTAAAACCGGAGCTGAGAAAAAGTCCCGAAGAAATTTTAATTGAGAACAACGATGGAAACATTGAGCACTGTGGCGATACCCAACCACACCAGGTAAGGAATCAGCAAATACATGCTCACGCGGCAGATATGGCGGACATTTTTCATCAGAAAAATAAGGTTTACGATGAGAGCGGCCATAATAAAGAGCGCGGGCAAGGGCTGCTGCGCGAGGAAGAATACCGGGGACCACAGCGCGTTTAAGACAATATTCAATATATATCCGAATGCAACGCTGCCACGGACCCGGTGCCGGCTCACAGAAAGAGCAAAGGAAACCGCCAGCAGGACATAAAGAGCCGTCCATACGATGGCAAAAACCAAGGGAGGCGGTTGCAGGGGGGAAAGCGTAAGAGACTGATACCACAGGGTATCCGTTTTTGTCGAAAGACTCGCGATGACCGCGCCTGCTGCAGTCAATATCACGGCCAAAACCGCCTTTAAGCGGTTGGCGTTCTTTTCCCGCTTTCTTTCTTCCATTTGATAAGTCATAACAAACATTTATATCCACTCCTTTTATTAAAACAAAATTTTATGGTAATCCGCGTTTTTTACCGTTCTTCTTGCAAATAGGCATGTAATACTGCTATAATAGCTTCATAATGAAAAGCGGATTCCGACGGCATTTTGATACCCCGAAAGCCGTACGGACAAACCCCGTGCTTCATTAAATTTTACTGAGTAGGGTATTCGCAGGAGCGAAACCTGAGCGGAGGTACGTATGAAAACAAAAACGCGTAGTTTAACTTTGATGGCAATCCTGATTGCCATTATGCTTTTGATGGGGTTTGTGCCCAATCTCGGTTTTATCATGATTGGGCCGGTCTCTATCACGCTGATGTGTATTCCGGTCATCGTGGCGACGATGGTGCTGGGCCTGAAAACGGGTCTTGGAATGGGGGCGCTGTTTGCGGCAATCAGCATTGTGAAGATGTTTACCATGCCGGACGCGTTTTCTGCGCTGGTAGTGGATGATTTCGGGCAGTACGGGCTTATGTATATCGTCAGTCTGATTGTGCCGAGGCTGCTGATCCCGCTTGTAACCTGGGGCGTGGGATGTATCATGCGCACGAAAAAGGAGTTTGTGAATTTAGGGGTCGCGTCGCTTTTGGGATCGCTCACGAATACGGCAGGGTACCTGATTTTGGTGGGCCTGGCGCTCACTCCGCTCATTTGCTCCTTGTATGGAGTCGATGCGGCTGGCGCGGTGGTGGTGATATGGACGATTGTCCTTACAAACGGTCTTCCGGAAGCTATTGCAGCGACACTGATCTGCCCGCCGATCATACGGGCGCTCAGAAAAGTTGTGCCGAGGATCGGCACAGCAAAATCAAAGGAGATTGCAGGCTAAATGATCTTTGTGCTGGATGTAGGCAATACGAATATAAAATGCGGCATGTTTGAGGACGGCGTGCTGATCCATTCTTTCCGCATGGCGACGGATATTGAGGCGACATCCGACCAATTTGGTATTCGCATGATCGAATTTTTCCGCTATCTGGGGCATGTGCCGCGTGATATAGACGGTGTGATCATTTCTTCGGTTATTCCGTCTATCAACTATACGCTCGACCATATGGTGCGGGAATATTTCAAAAAGAAGCCGATGTTTGTCGGGCCGGGCATTAAAACGGGTATCAATATCAAATACGATAACCCCAAGGAGCTGGGTACCGACCGTATCGTAAATGCGGTCGGCGCATACGAGCTTTTTGGCGGGCCGGTCATAACCATAGATTTCGGCACGGCGACGAGCTTTGGCGCCATTTCGCAAAACGGGGATTTTCTCGGCGGCGCGATCTGCCCGGGTATCAAGATCACATCTGAGGCGCTTACCGTCAATACCGCGCGGCTGCCTCGTATCGAACTTATGCGGCCGGATAAGATCATCAATAAATCGACGGTCACCGCCATGCAGGCGGGGATTATATATGGTTATGTGGGACAGGTGCAGTATATCGTCGGAAAGATGAAAGCCGAAATGGGCGGCGCCAAGGTCGTGGCAACAGGCGGTTTTTCCGAGCTGATTGCGGCGGAGACGGATTGTATCGACGAAATTATACCAACGCTTACGCTGATTGGTCTGAATAAGATTTATATGAAGAATTGCTGACAAGGAGTACGTATTATGAAAGATGTAAAGGTTGCGATCCTCGGAATGGGAACGGTCGGCGGAGGTATCTACCAGCTGATCGAAAGGGAACGGAAAAATATCGAACATAAGGAAGGTATGCGCCTGGAGGTTAAAAAGACGCTGGCTTTAAATTATGCGGTGGATGTACCGGAAGAAAAAAAGGCAAAGGACATCGATGAGATCATAAACGATCCGGAAATCACGGTGGTCGCAGAGGTCATGGGCGGACAGCATCCGTCCAAGGAGTTCATCATTGCGGCGCTGGAAAAAGGTAAAACGGTGGTTTCCGCGAACAAGGACATGATCTCGCAGAACTGGCCGGACCTTGAAGCGGCGGCTAAAAGGGGAAATGCCGGATTTTATTTTGAGGCGTCGGTGGGCGGCGGTATCCCGATCCTGCGCGCGCTGCAGGATTCCATGCAGGCCAACAGTATCGACAGCGTATACGGCATCGTCAACGGCACGACGAATTATATCCTCACGAAAATGGACGACGAGGGGCGCGACTTTGAAGACGTCCTCAAAGAAGCGCAGGAATTGGGATATGCGGAGGCCAATTCCACGAGCGACGTGGAAGGGTATGACGCGCGTTATAAGCTTTCCATTCTTGCTTCTATGGCGTTCCATGCCCGCGTGCCCGTAGACAAAATCTATTGCGAGGGCATTACCAAAATTACGAAAGTGGATATTGAGATCGGCCGCGAGCTCGGGTATGTCGTCAAGCTTCTTGCAATCGGCAAAAAAGCGGAGGACGGCACGATCGAAGCGCGCGTCCATCCGACGATGATTCTGAAAGATCATGCGCTTGCGAATATTAAGGGATCTTTCAACGCGATTTTTATCAACGGGAGCGCCGTAGGGGAAATGATGTGGTACGGCAAGGGCGCGGGGGATTTTCCGACGGCAAGCGCGCTTGTTTCGGATATGATCTATTCCGTGCACCACAAGCCGAGATACGCCACGTTTGAAAACACGTACGAGGCTGGCCAGGTTAAGTTCAACGACGACTGGCTGACGGAATATTTTATCCGTACGACGGTGCAGGACAAGCCGGGCGTGCTGGCAAAGATCGCGGGGATTCTGGGCAAGCATGACGTGAGTATCGAAAGCGTGATCCAGAAAGGCGCGAAAAAGGGCGAAACGGATGCGCCGCTTATTTTAGTGACGCATAAGGCGCACGAAAAGGATCTGCGTGCGGCGATCGAGGAGATCAAACAACTGGATGCAGTCGTAGATGTACCGAGTTGTATCCGGGTGGAAAAATAATATCAATATATGGAGGAAACATAAATGATTAGAAAAGAATTGATTAAGACAGCGCAGGAAAAATGCTGCGACGGCAAAGGTGTGGCGCATATTGATTACTGGCTGTCCGATGAAGAGAACAGCCCGAATATGAACATGGTGGCAACGGTGACGCTTGCGCCGGGAGATTCGGTAGGAGACCATGTGCACGAGGGCGAAGCGGAGCTTTATTACATCCAGAAAGGCGAAGCGGAATATCATGATAACGACAAGGTTTACCCTGTAGCGCCGGGAGACGTTGTGATCTGTTATAGCGGGGATTCCCACGGAATCATCAGTACGGGAAAGGAAGACCTTGTGTTCCATGCGGTAATTGTTGCCGGCTAAATAAGAAAGGGAAAAACCTATGACATGGTTATGGATATTGATCGGAGTTGTTGCGGCGATCGTTGTGATCATCGTAATCTGGTATATCGTTGCCTATAACAACTTTATCAAAATGAAGAACAGCATCGAAGAGGCGTTTGCCACCATCGATGTATATCTCAAGAAACGCTTTGACCTGATCCCCAACCTTGTGGAGACGGTGAAAGGCTACGCACAGCATGAAAAAGGGACGCTGGAACAGGTTACGGCGGCCCGCAGCAATGTCGCCAATTCCACGACGACAGAGGAAAGGCTGCAAAACGAGAATATCCTGACAGGAACATTGCGGAGTTTGTTTGCGGTCGCGGAAGCATATCCGGACCTGAAAGCAAACACCAATTTTTTGGACCTGCAGAACCAGCTCAACATGGTGGAAACGGACATCGCCAACGCACGCAAGTATTATAATGCAAACGTGAGGATGTTCAACACCAAATTGGAAACTTTCCCCACAAACCTGATCGCGCGTAAGTTTAAATTCACCAAACAGCCGATGTTTGAAGTGGAAAACCAGCAAGAGCGCGAGAATGTAAAGGTACAGTTTTAAAACAGAGGAAACGGGGACGTTTATTAAGTCCCCGTTTTTCCTTTGTGGAAAATTAATTGGAGTGAACATGATGAAAAAATGGATCGTACTGCTTGCGGTCGTCTTTGCAATGCTGATGCCGTCGTTTGTATCTGCTGCGGATACAAAATTCGAAATACTCGATTATAACAGGGAAATTACAGTTAACGAAAACAACACGTATGAGATAAAAGATACGATGAAAGTTAATTTTATCGCGCCGGGGCAGCACGGGCTGCGGGTGGATATTCCGACTGAGGCCGAACTGGCCCGCGTTTCGAATGGAAAAAATTATACCAACACCTATCAATTCAAAATCAGCGACATCCACGCAGACCGGCAGTTTGATACGGAGAGGAATGATGATACCCTTTCCATGTATATCGGCGATCCGGATGTTGAGGTGTCCGGCGAGCAGAGCTACGAATTTGGCTATACACTGGATATAGGAGACGATGGAATCAGCGTATTCGATGAATTTTATTTTAACCTGATCGCACCGACGTGGGCGGCTCCCATCGATCATTTTTCTTTTACGATCCATATGCCCAAAGAATTTGACGTATCCAAGGTGGGCTTTACTACCGGCCAGAGCGGCAACAAGGGATATAATCAGGATGCGGTGCAATATAAGGTGGACGGGACGACGATCTCAGGCGAGATAGCGCAGAGAATAGCGCCGTACGAGGGCTTTACGATCAGGATTGAGCTGCCGGACGGATACTATGTCGGCGCGCGCAGCGCTGCGGATATGATCATGCCGTGTATCCTTGCGGGCGCGGCGATTTTCGTACTCGCGCTTGTGCTGTTGCTGACGTCCGAAAAACGCAAAAAAGAGGTGCGGACCGTAGAATTCAACGCCCCGGAGGGGATGAACTCTGCGGACGTCGGATATATCATCGACGGTATCGTGGAGGACAAGGACGCGGTATCGCTGCTCATTTACTGGGCCGACCAGGGAAATATTTCGATCATCCAGCAGGACGAAAAGAAGCTGTCCTTTGAAAAGCTCAAGGAGCTGCCGGAAACGGCGAACGATTATGAGACGATTTTATTTGACAAGATGTTCGAAAAAGGAAACAAGATCAGCATTTCGGATATGAAGTATAATTTTTCCTCGACCATTGCCGCAGTAAAAGACCGTATCAAGGATAAATATGAGATGCCGGAAAATCTCGTTTTTACGAAAAAGTCTCAGCGCAAAGAAAAGCTCGCGGCCGCGCTTGCGCCGCTGCCCGTTGCGATCGCGGTAGCGTTCAGCGTCTATTCCTCGAGCTTCGAGGAAGTTGCGGCAGTGATCGGCGGCGTGATGGCCTGGGTATTCGGCTGGGTGATTGCGGCCGGATTATGCACGAATCTCCATAAAATGAAATCAGAAAAATTATCGACCAGAACAGGATCGATGATTGGCTGGTCCATCGGCATCGTCGTTTATCTGCTCTTTACAGGGCTGTTCAGCGCAGGACTGTTCGGATGGTGGTTCTTGGTTCCGGCGGTCTTAACGGTGCTGCTGATGTTTTTTGTTCCCGCGTTTCGGCGCAGGACGGAAAAAGGCGCGCAGTGGTCGGGACGCATATTGGGGCTTAAACATTTCATCGAGACGGTGGAAGCGGAGAAGCTGAAGATGCTGGTGGATGATGATCCACAGTATTTTTATCATATCCTCCCCTATGCATACGTCCTCGGCGTAACGGACAAGTGGGCCAAACAGTTCGAGAGCATCGCGGTCGAGCCGCCAAGCTGGTATTACGGGTACAACGGTTCCGTATTCACGACGATCTGGTTTGCGAGTATGCTCAATCATTCGCTTTACTATACGCAGCAGAATATGGTCATATCCAAGGGTTCCGGCGGCAGCAGCTTCGGCGGCGGTATCGGCGGCGGCAGCGGCTTTGGAGGCGGAGGCTTTTCCGGCGGCGGTATCGGCGGTGGCGGCGGTTCCTGGTAAACGGCGAAAGGTATTGTCTTTATGGTGAGCGTGTGGTATGATAAAAGGGTAAAAGAGATGGAGTCTTGAGATGCTGGTAGTTGTGATTGACGGACAGGGCGGCGGAATGGGCAAAAGCATTGCCGAAAAGCTGAGCGCAGAGCTTCCCGAGATAGAAATAATTGCAGTCGGAACCAACACAACGGCGACCGCCAACATGCTGAAAGGCGGCGCTGCACTGGGCGCGACGGGCGAAAACGCCGTGCTTTATAACTGCGCGAGGGCGGACGTTGTGATCGGGCCGATCGGCGTGTTTTTCGCAAATTCGATGTTGGGCGAGGTAACGTCAAAGATAGCGGAGGCGTTGGCGTCGTGCAGGGCGGAGAAGATCGCGATCCCCGTATCGCGCTGCCATATCAATATCATGGGTCTCAAGGAATATTCGCTGGCGGCACATATCGCCGAAGCGGTGGATACGGTCAAGAAAATAAAAGAGAGCTTGTAGCATCAGGCTGCCCCGTTTCCGTGAAGGAAACAAAAGGCGCGAGGAACGCGCTGCTGGAGCAAGCTTACCGGTGCTTTAAAGCAAATATCTAAGCCATGAAGGGTTAGTGTTTTCGAAAAGAAAACAGCGCTTCATGGCTTTTTTTATGAAAAGAGGGGGAAGAAAACATGAAAAACGAAACGAAAAAGCTGGTGGCGGCCGCATTGTGCCTGGCGGCGGGCATGCTGCTGCCTATGGTGTTCCATGCGTTCGGCGCGGCGGCAGGACAGGTGTTTTTGCCTATGCATATTCCGGTGCTTGTATGCGGACTGATTTGCGGATGGAAATACGGCGGGATCTGCGGATTTATCCTGCCGTTGCTTTCGTCCTTTGCGACAGGCATGCCGCCGCTCTATCCGGTAGGCGTGGTCATGATGTTTGAATTGTGTACGTATGGTATCGTAAGCGGCATTATGTACCGCAGGACAAACGTATATGTGTCGCTGATCGTGGCGATGCTCGCGGGCAGGGCGGTATCCGGCGTTTTGAATACGATTCTTCTGGGCATGGCGGGCACGCCGTACAGTTTTGAGATATTCCTGACCAATGCCTTTGTGGTGGCGCTGCCGGGCATTGCCATCCAGATCGTCGTCATTCCGGTTCTCGTCCTTCTTTTAAAGAAAACAGGATGGCAGTTTGACAGGGAAATGCGCGTAAAAGCGGACTGAAGTATGAACGGAAAAGAGTCTCGCCTGATTTATGACGGGACTCTTTTTTATTTCTTTTTAGGGAAAGATACGTTATAATAATTGGCATAAGAAATACAGGGGCAGGATATTATGACCAAAACGGTACTTGTCACAGGCGCATCCCGTGGCATCGGGCGCGAGACTGCGCTGGCCTTCGCCAAAGAGGGATACAATGTGATTATCAATTATAATACGCACGGGCAGGATGCGCGGCGGTTGAAAGCGGAAATACTAAACGCGGGCGGCCGCGCGGAGGCGATCCACGCGGATGTTTCCGACCGCGGTCAGGTAGAGGATATGGTAGGCAGGGCGCGGCAGCTTTCCGGCAGAATAGACGTACTCGTAAACAACGCAGGCATCGCGCAGCAAAAGCTGTTTACAGATATTACGGAACAGGACCTTGACCGGATGTTCGACATCAATGTAAAAGGAATGTTTCACTGTACACAGGCGGTGCTCCCGCAGATGATCAGCGATAAGCGCGGGAAGATCGTCAATGTATCCTCGATCTGGGGGATCGTTGGCGCGTCGTGCGAGGTGCATTATTCGGCGGCAAAGGCGGCGGTGATCGGCTTTACCAAGGCTTTGGCAAAAGAGGTCGGACCATCGGGGATACAGGTAAACTGCGTGGCGCCGGGCGTGGTGGAAACGGACATGAACGCGTCGCTTGACGCCTATGCAAGGGAAATGCTCAAAGAGGAAACGCCGCTCGGCTGTATCGGAAAACCGTCGGATATTGCGCAGGCGATTCTGTTTTTGGCGGAGGATAAGAGCCGGTTTATTACGGGGCAGGTATTAAGCCCTAACGGCGGCATGATTATATAAACAATTTTACACTAGGAGGACCCGCAATATGAAGCTTGAAACAAAATGCCTGCATGAAGGATGGAAACCAAAAAACGGTGAGCCGCACGCTCTGCCGATCTACCAGTCTACGACCTTTGATTACGATTCGACGGAGCATATCGGAGATCTTTTCGACCTGAAAGCGGCGGGCTATTTTTATACGCGCCTCGCAAATCCCACGGTTGGATATGTGGAAGAAAAAATCGCGGCCCTCGAGGGCGGCGTAGGGGCGATGTGCACTGCCTCGGGACAAAGCGCGAACATGATCGCGATCCTCAATATCATGGGCGCTGGAGATCATATGGTATGTGCGTCCGAGATATACGGCGGAACGATCAACCTGTTTGGCGTGACGCTTCAAAAGCTGGGGATTGAAACGACGTTTGTCGACCAGGACGCGCCGGATGAAGAAATCGAAAAGGCTTTCCGCCCGAATACCAAGCTGGTATTCGGCGAAACGATCGCGAATCCGGCGGTCTCGGTCTTTGATATTGAGCGTTTTGCAAAGCTGGCGCACAGGCATGGCGTTCCGCTTATCGTGGACAATACCTTTGCGACGCCCATACTGTGCCGGCCGTTTGAGTTCGGCGCAGATATTGTGACGCATTCGACATCCAAATATATGGACGGCCACGCGGTACAATTAGGCGGCGTGATCGTCGACAGCGGGAATTTTGACTGGAAAGATTATCCGGGACTGACGCAGCCGGACGAAAGTTACCATGGCACGGTATATACAGAAACGTTTGGCAAGCTCGCCTATATCACCAAGGCGCGTACGCAGCTTATGCGCGATATTGGGGCCAGCCCCACGGCGCATGCCGCGTTTCTTTTGAACATGGGGCTGGAAACGCTTGCATTGCGTATGGAAAGGCATAGCGCGAACGCGCTGGCAGTCGCTGAGTTCTTAAAATCGCAGAAGCAGGTTGAATCTATCAGTTATCCGGGGCTTGCCGGAGATAAGTATTACGAGCTGGGCCGGAAGTATTTGCCGGACGGCACAAGCGGTGTGATCGCTTTCTCGCTCAAGGGCGGACGGGAGGATGCGATTAAATTCATGGACAGCCTGAAGCTGGCCGCGAATGTGGTGCATGTCGCAACGGTAAAGACATGCGTGCTGCATCCGGCGAGCGAGACGCACAGGCAGCTTACGGATGAGCAGCTCAAAGCGGCGGGAATCACGCCGGGTATGATTCGTCTTTCGGTGGGAATCGAAAATGTGGATGATATTATCGAGGACCTAAACCGGGGCTTTGCGAGTATCTGATCATTTTAGGGGAATCAAAAAGGACCGCTGTATAAAGGCGGTCCTTTTGCCGTTTTCTATTTGATATAATCCATCAGGCTTTCGCGCCCTAAGCGTTTGTCGATTTCGCGGAAGATCGGTTCCGCGCTGCGCACGCCAAGCCCCAAACGGCTTGCGCCCGCGTCTATCATGGCGAGCATGGTATCCACGTCGCGGATACCGCCTGCGGCCTTGATGAGCGCGCTGTCGCCGATTGCATCCTTGATGATACGGATCATTTCCACGGTCGTCGGCTTGCCGTGCAGGCCCGTGCTCGTTTTCACGAACGCGGCTCCCGCCGAAACCGCCAGCTCCGCAGCCTTAGCGATCTGGGTATCGTCTAAAAATGCAGTCTCAATAATAACCTTGACGGGAAGTTTGACGGCCTCGCATACGGTGGCAATATCTTGTTTCGTATATTTTAAGTTGCCGGACAAAAAGGCTCCGACATTCATGACCATATCGATTTCCTGCGCGCCCAAAAGCTCGAGCTGTTTTGCTTCGTAGACCTTGGCGGATGTCAGTTCTCCGCCATAGGGAAAGCCGGTTACGCTTCCCTTAAGGAGATCGTCATAGCCGATCGTGTTTTTGATGGTATAAGCAAGATAGCATGGGAACGCGATTGTGCTCGCGCAGTGATACGCCTTGGCAATATCGCATACGCGGTCAATGTCGCAAAGGCGCGAATCTGCGTAAATGGAAGTTATGTCGATCATTCTTGGTAAATCTTCGAGTGAAAACATTTTTGAACGCCTCCGAAAAGTCATTTATAGCAGTTTTATAATAAGCGAGAGCAGTATGGATGTCAATGCAAACCAGGAAAAAATTTTGTCGGAATATACGCTATACAGGCGGAAAACGTAGTATAATACTAGCAGTAGTGATAGGAGGCTTAGACAGTGGATATTGAATGTGTAAAGAAATTTTTTGAGATGGACCGGTTTGTTAAAAACCTTGGCATTGTGATCGACAGCGCGCGGGAAGGCGAGTGTAGCTGCAGCGCACCGATTGAGGATAAACACCTGAATGCGGGCAACGTCGTGCAGGGGGGGATGCTTTTTACGATAGCGGACTTTACCTTTGCCGTCGCCGCCAACTGCAAGCATGGCAATGTGGTATCTCTTTCAAACAATATTACATATAACCGCCCGCCGAAAGGGAAAGTGTTAAAGGCGCATGCAAGGGAGATTTCGGCGACGCGGCGGACTTGTCTTTACGAGGTGAAGATTTATGACGATCTTGATACGCAGGTCGCATATATGACGGCGACGGGCTTTATCAAGGAGGGAAGCATCGGCCTTTGATATACCGGCGCATAAAAAAGCAGGATGGAAAACCCATCCTGCTTTTTTCAGATCGCGGAATTAAGCCTTTGCTTTTTTCGCGGCATCCTTTTTGAGGAATGCGGTCACGATGATACCAACAATACAGCCTGCCGCCGGAATGATAAACGTCCATGGCGTGGGAATACCGTCGATGGTAACGATCTTGGCAATTGCAGGGAACAAAAGCCCTGAAACGGCAAAGGCGATCATAATGAGTCCATAGTTGACGCCGTTGTTTTTGATACCGAAGTAATCTGCTGTGACGGCTGGAAACACGCCTGCACTGCCGCCGAAAGCAAAGGATACCAGGGCGATGAGCACAATGAACAAATAACTTTGCGCAAACGTTAAAAGCAGGATACACACGAGCGTAATAATGTAGAGAACAAAGATCACGTTCCTGCGCCCGATCCTGTCGGAAAGCCACGGAGCAAGAAGCCTGCCCGCGGCAGAAGCGATACCCGTTACCATAACGCCTGCAAGAGCCGCCGCTTCCGTCAGGCTGCGCAGCTCGCCCAGCGATTTGAGCAGAGGATTGATGATGAAATAAGCGGGCGTGATCAGCATCATGGAAAGGAAAATAAAATAATAGTATTTTGTTTTGACCATTTCAAGGGGCGTATACTGTTTTTGCCTGGAAAGGTCGGGAAGCGCCACATGGAACGCGTCCATATATTCCTTGGACGGATTTCTGACAAACCAGCCAAAGATGAGGATGATCACCGCAAAGATAATGGCGAGGACCAGGAAAGTCTGCGAAACGCCGACTGTTTTAAGCAGCGTATTGGCAATGGGAGTAAAAACAACGGTCGAAGCGCCGAAAGTACATACGATAATGCCCGTTGCAAACCCTTTCTTATCGAGGAACCACTTCTGTGCACAGGAAATCGTGGACGTATAGGCGGCGCCCACGCCAAAACCTGCCATTCCGCCGTAAAAGACGTAAATGAGCCAAGGCATATCCTGCGGGACGAACGAGGAGAGCAGGATGCCGGCAACGAACATGGCGCCGCCCAAAAAGACGACGGGACGCGGTCCCTTTTTATCGTTTAAGCGCCCGCCGAGAACGATTCCGAGGACAAAGGTAGCAAGCATGATGGAAAAGGTTACGGAAGCGTCCGCCGCGCTCCAGGAATAATATTCCATAACCGACGGCTGGAAGATACTCCAGATATAAATAATACCGATACAAAGCTGGATGATTGCGCCCGCAAAAAGCGGCAGAAACTTGTTCTGTGATTTCAAATAAAGCCACCTCCCAAAAATGAAATATATCTACCGTTCATGCGTTTTAGCATGCTAGCATAATAGTATCCGATTTCAATGGAAAAATCAATGCAATGCTTGAGAAAAAGGCGCTCAGGTTGTAAAATAGGATAGGAAGAACAGATACAGCGTTTATTTCAATCAATATGAACATAAGTTGAGGTAAGAAAAAGATGCTCGAGGGGATTAAGATTGAGGTCTACAAGGCAAACATAGAACTTGAAAAATACGGCCTCGTCATGCTGCGGTGGGGCAACATTTCGGCGATGGACGACCACACGGGCTACATTGTTATCAAGCCCAGCCGTATTCCGTACTCCAAGATCAAGCCGGACGACATGATCGTGTGTGATCTTGAAGGCAAGATCATCGAGGGCTCGCATACGCCTTCCTCGGACCTGTTTACGCATCTTGAGATATATAAAGCGTTTAAGGACGTGCGCAGCGTGGCGCATACGCATTCCAAATGGGCGACGGTATTCTCGCAGGCGGGCAAGAGCATTCCCAACCTCGGTACTACGCATACGGATTACTTCAAATACGATATTCCGGTTACGCGCACCATGAAGCCGGAAGAAATTGCAAAAGATTATGAGAAAAACACCGGTAAGGTGATTGTGGACGCGTTTACCTTAAAGGATCCGATGACCACGCCGGCCGTGCTGGTGAAGAACCACGGTCCTTTCGTCTGGGGCAAGGACATTCCACAGACGGTCGATAACGCGGCGGCGCTGGAATATGTGGCGGAAATGGCATTTTATACGATGCGCCTTAATACGGACGCGGAAATGAACGAATATCTGATCGACAAGCACACCGAAAGGAAACAGGCCAGGACGGATGAGCGATAAGACGACCAGCACAGAGCGGCAGCTTTTTATATTGTCTCTGTTGGCGCAGAAAAAAAGCGGCTATACGATAGGTGAAATTATCGATTCGCTGAAGCGCATGGCGGATATAGATGCAACGCGGCGTATGGTGGTGCGGGATATGGATTATATCTCGCAGAATTTTTTCGTGTACGAGGAAGAGGTAGGGGGGAAGACCGTTTACAAGGCGGATAAATATGCGGTTTCCGACATGGATTTTTCCATTGCCGAGGTCGTGTCATTGTATTTTACGCGCGAGGTGCTAGAGTCCTATAAGACGCTGGATATTGCCCAAAACGCCCTCAAGATACTGGATAAGATTCTGGGAAAGATGCCCGAACTTTCCAGGAGCGCAATGGAAAATGTGGAGAGGATGATCAAGATCGTTCCGGCATCCGCGGCGCAGGAGGAAACGGACGAGGAAATTCTGGACGCGGTGCAGACGGCTGTGCAGGAATCGCGCAGCCTGGAAATCGTATACAGCTCGTTTTCCACGGGAGAGACGGTGACGCGCAGGTTCGACCCTTATGTGCTGGAAGTGCGCGAGGGTTGCTGGCATACCATCGGGTATTGTCATTTGCGCGGTGCGCTGCGGGATTTGAGATTGTCGCGCATGGAGGCTGCAAAACTTCTCGAGGATACTTTTTGTATGCCGCAGCGTTTTTACGAGGAATACCAGAAAACGCGTTTTGATAAGCTGGCGGGAGAAAAGGCGCAGGATATTAAGGTGCGTTTTTCCGGCGACGCCGCGCGGCTGGTAAAAGAGTTCCACGCGCACAAGGCGGACAGGCTGGAAGAGGTAAGGGATACCGTGACGTTTTATAAAAAAGCGGCGGTTACGCCCGACCTTAAAGAATGGATCCTTTCTTTTGGAGCGCAGGCCGAGGTGATAGGCCCGCCTGAACTTTTGCAAGCGGTCAGAAAAGAGATTGAGGAAATGGCGGAAAGGTATAAGGCGGTAAAAAAATGAAGCAGAGGCTGATATTAAACGATCTTTCACCGGATTTTAAGCGGGATACGCAGACAAGCGAAGAATATATCGCGCATAAAAAAGCGCAGATCATTGATTTTGTGGAGCGTTATCTTAAGCGGTCGGGAGCGAAAGGGATCGTACTCGGTATTTCGGGCGGTGTAGACAGCTTTCTTGTAGGGGCGCTGTGCGCGATTGCCTGCGCGAACCTGGGCAGGAAGATGTATCTGGTATTATTGCCCAACGGGCGGCAGAACGATATTGAAGATGCGCGCGCCTGTGCAAAACGGATTATGGAGCTAAATCCGCAGGCTGTGTGTGATACGGTGTCCATCGCGGGCGGCTATGCAGGCGCGGTGAGCGACCTGAAAGACGCGCGGGGTTTTGAGCGGGACGTATATACGCTGGGAAATTTGCAGCCGCGTCTGCGGATGCTTTACCAGTACGCGCTTGCCAAAGGAATGCTTGTCGCAGGAACAGACCATGCGACGGAGGCAATTACCGGATTTTACACCAAGTTTGGAGATGGAGGAAGCGACATCAATCCGATACAGGAATTGGTGAAAGACGATATTTACGCGATGTCAAAGGCTCTCGGCGCGCCCGAAGCAGTGATTATAAAGCAGCCGGCGGCAGGGCTGGGGATATCGGCGACGGACGAGGACGAGCTGGGCCTTAAGTATGCGGATATTTGCGCGTATCTGAAAGGCAATCAAATAGCGGACGATGTGCGGGAAAGGCTGGAGGCGGCTTACGACCGCTCGGCGCATAAACGCGCGCTGCCCGCGTCTTTGAAAGATGAATATTGTGTGGCGCGGCCGACCGTGCGTATCCATGTGGGGCAGGTGGGCGACGAACGGATACTGAAAACGACGATCGCGGATATAAATGCGCATCCGCAGCAGATTGTGTTTTATGCGGGAAACCGCGCGCCCGAGCAGGCGTTTTACGAGGAGATCATCAAAACGGTCAATACCCCCATCGCGCGTTATAATATGTTCGATACGTCGGGCGGCGAAGCGCAAAACGAAACGTTCGGGCTGCTTTCGGATTGCCTGAAGAGGGAATTCGTGGAGCGCGTCGTCGTCTCAGGTGAAGTCGGCGCGGCGCTTTCCGATATTGTGGTCTGGCTGATGCACAACGGATTTGAGGTTACTCTTTTAAAAGATTGTCTGACGCGAATCAAAAAATAACGGGATAAAAGGAAAAAGCAAGAATGGATATATTCAAATATGTGGACGAAGTCGTCGATTATTATGAGACAGTCCAGTATAAATACAAAAATATCGCGCATGATCTAAAGCATATGCTTGAGAATGTTATTGTCAAAAACTCTGAGTTTACGCTCAATGTTTCATACCGCGTCAAGGAGCTTGACAGCGTTCGGGAAAAGCTGATCCGCAACAGCTATTACCGCATGCATACGTCAAAAGAGGAAATCGTCGCCAATATACAGGACATCATCGGCATTCGTATCGAATGTAAGTTCAACGAGGACGAGCAATACGTATATAAACTGATGCTCAAGATGTTCGATAAAACGGACGACCAGATATTTTATTATAATTCCAAATTTCCCAAAATGCGCTTCAAACTGAATGAGAAGCAGCCCGTGAAACAGAAGAACGGTTTCGATATTTACAAGATCGACGCGCGTTACGAGGATAACAAGGGGCAGGAAGACGAGATACGCGTCAATTTTGAGATACAGATCAAGTCCATGATCAATATGTTCTGGGGCGAGATCGAGCACCGGATTATTTATAAGAACCCGTCGTACTTCATGGTGGAGCAGCAGGTCATCGAAAATCTGGTGTCCATCAAGGAAAACCTGAACCTTGTCGATCATCAATTGCATGATTTATACAAGCGTTACAAACGCGACAACAGCTCCAAGCTGCATTACCGCAAGGAAACCATTGAAAATATCATTTCCAAGCTGGTGCACGATACGATCGCGCGCAAGATGAAAAACGACCTCGGTTTTGTGGTACAGTTTAAAGAGAGCTGCGACAGCATTATCGATTATATTTTCATTGTCAACAATGCGGCACAGATGGAAGATTACGGGAGGGTGCTGACGGATATTTTCTATATCACCAGCAACATGACGGGTGAGGAGATGGATTTCCGCGAGTCGATCGACTTAGAGCACGGCTTTAATACAGGAGACCAGTTCATCGATACGGTGGGCACCACCATCCAGAAGCTGATGAATGTGGACTTTAACTGGCACCTTTATTGCATGATCCTCTTTAAGCTGGAACGCGGCACCAATGTGGACGATTTGGAGACGTTCATCCGTTATTACAAAGGGCGGCTGACGGCAAACGCGGAGCTTTACAAGCTCGAGGAGGTTTTCCCTGAGGAAACCGCGCAAAAGATCAAGACCGACCTGATCAACGAAATGGGCTATGTGTTCCGCCGTCACGCGGATATTGCGCTTTTATACAGCGCCGGTATCAAGGAGCTGACGCGGGCGCTGAAAAAGACGGTGGACAATATCATCAAGGACAAGCCCGACTGGAACAAGGAAAAGTCCATTTATCTGCTGTATCTCAACAACAGCGTGAACCTGGACGAGCTCAATTGACGATATGAGGGAATTGGCGTAAAATAACAATTACGTTTTATAAATTTAAAAAGAAGAGGCAAAACTATGAAAATCAAACTGGCTGACGGCAGCGTCAAGGAATTTAGGGACGGTATGAGCGCTCTTGAAATCGCAAAAGAGCTGAATCAGAAACTCGGAAAAACCGCGGTTGCGGTGAAGATCGACGGAACGGTGACCGAGCTTACGACGGTGGTGCCGGACGGCGCGACCCTTGAGATCCTGACCTTTTTAGACGAAGACGGGAAAAAGGCAGTTTGGCATACGGCGTCTCATGTGCTGGCACAGGCGGTGAAGCGCCTTTATCCGGAGGCAAAGCTGGCCATTGGTCCGGCGACGGACAACGGGTTTTATTACGATTTTGATACGGAAAAACCGTTTACAAACGAGGACCTCGCAAAAATAGAAAAAGAAATGAAGAAGATTGTGGCCGAGAATATCCCGCTCACAAAATATACTTTGCCGCGCGTAGAAGCGATTGAGAAGATGAAAGCGGCGGATGAACCCTATAAGGTAGAGCTGATCGAGGATTTGTCTGAGGACGCCGTTTTGAGCTTTTACGAACAAGGGGATTTTACGGATTTGTGCGCGGGGCCGCACGCGATAAGTACGGGCAAGGTAAAGGCAGTGAAGCTGCTGCGTACGGCAGGCGCGTATTGGCGCGGAAATGAAAACAATAAGATGCTACACCGTATTTATGGTACGGCATATCCGTCGCAGCAGGAACTTGACGAATATTTAAAGAAGCAAAAGGAAGCGGAGGAGCGCGACCATAACAAGCTTGGGCGCGAGCTTCATTATTTCACAACAAGCCCGATCATAGGACAGGGCTTGCCGCTTTTAATGCCCAAGGGCGCAAAGACGATCCAGCTTTTGCAGCGATTTGTGGAAGATGAAGAAGAACGCAGGGGTTATGTGCTGACAAAAACGCCTTTTATGGCAAAAAGCGACCTTTATAAAATATCCGGCCACTGGGATCATTACCAGGACGGTATGTTTATATTGGGAGACGAGGCAAAGGATGACGAGGTGTTGGCGCTGCGCCCCATGACCTGTCCGTTCCAGTATACGATCTATAATGCGGAGCACCATTCGTATAAGGATCTTCCGATCCGCTACGGCGAAACATCTACGCTCTTCCGCAACGAAGCGTCCGGCGAAATGCACGGCCTGATTCGGGTGCGCCAGTTCACGCTGTCTGAAGGGCATATCATTTGTACGCCCACGCAGTTGGAAGATGAGTTTTTGGGCGTGCTTGACCTCATCCAGTACAACATGAAAGTGCTGGGTATCGAAAATGACGTGACATACCGGTTCTCAAAGTGGGATCCGAACGACAAGGAAAAATATATCGGTGATGCGGAAGAATGGGAACGCGTACAGGACGCGATGCGGGCTATATTAGACCATACCGGCCTCAAATACTACGAAGTCGAGGGAGAGGCAGCTTTTTACGGTCCTAAGCTTGATATTCAGTTCAGGAACGTATTTGGCAAAGAGGATACGCTTTTCACCGTGCAAATTGATTTTGCGCTGGCAGAGCGGTTTGGCATGACCTATGTGGACAGCGACGGACAGAAAAAAGCGCCGTATATTATTCATCGCTCGTCCATCGGGTGTTATGAACGGACGCTCGCTATGCTGATTGAGAAATATGCCGGCGCGCTTCCGATGTGGATGATGAGCGAGGAAGTACGTCTCTTAAATATCACGGACGAGGCGGCGGCATACTGCGAGCAGTTTGCGCGGCGTCTGAAAGAGTCGGGTATTCGCGCGACAGTGGACGACCGCCAGGAAAAGATCGGCTATAAAATCCGTGAAGCCCGCCTTGAACGTATTCCGTATATGCTGGTTGCGGGCGAAAAGGAGATCGCGGACGGAACGTTCGCCGTGCGCCGCAGAGGCGAGGGCGAGATCGGCAGCATAGGGCAGGATGAGCTTTTGGAAATGATTGTACGCCAGGATAGGGAAAAGGTAATTTTCTGAAAATACGGCTCGCGGAGGGGAAAATGAAATCGAAACTGCCCCGGGTTATTTTGGTTTTGATATGTGTCTTAATTGCTGTGGGAGTGGGGTGGTTTTTGGTTTCGGATGTGTTGGAGAAGCAATCGGTGACAGAACTTACCAGTGGCCTCGGCCATTATTTTGTACTCAGAAATGATAGAAGGCAGTTTTGCGTGATATATGCGAAAACTACCAACGATAAAGAGACAGGAACAGGATATATCCAAAAACCGGTATGGGGATCGCGTTCGCCGGTCGGCGAGAGGGATCTTTTAAAGCAGCAGCCCGAAATCCAGGAGGCGCTGGACAATACCTTTGGCGCTCTTGACCGGAAAGTGGAAGAGTATAAGGCGAAATATCCCGCAAGCAAGATCATCAACTGTAGTATCGATTCTTTTTCGGACGAGGGGATCACGGTGACGTTTTATGGCCTGGGGATTCTGGAAAGCGGCCGGTACGAAGAGATTCAGGAGCGTGTAACAGAGCTTTTCGGCAGGGATTTGGATATTGAAAAGGCGGCTTGACAAGCGGCCTGAATCTATGATAGACTTTAGAAGTTAAAACAAAGCAGAAGCTACCCGCTTCTCACCTATAGGCAGCGGCGTATGGGTTAAATAAACAGACTGGTTTAGTTGTTTTTTGAGCGGGTAGTATCACTATCCGCTTTTTATGTTCCCTAAAAACCGGAAAGGCAAGGGATACGCGGGGGAATGTTCCGTCCGCGAAAGGAGCGGAACGAACGCTATACGCAGGAGGAAATAACAATCGCAAACGAACTGTTCATCAATGAACAAATCAGAGAACCGGAAGTAAGGGTAGTTGCCGAAGATGGAAGCCAGCTGGGCGTGATGTCTTCGCAGGAAGCGCAAAGAATCGCCGACGAGGCAGATCTTGACCTGGTGAATATTTCGCCCAAGGCGAATCCGCCGGTATGCAAGATCATGGATTACGGCAAATACCGTTTTGAACAAAATAAGCGGCAGAAAGAAGCAAAGAAAAACCAGAAAGTGATTACCTTAAAGGAAATGCGTCTTTCCGCCACTATCGACAAGCACGATATGGAAGTTAAGGCAAAGAACGTCCGCAAGTTTTTGGAAGCGGGTGACAAGGTCAAGATTTCCATTCGTTTCCGTGGCAGGCAGCTGGCCCATACCGAACAGGGCAGAGCGGTCATGCAGTTGTTTCTGGAAATGTTGGGAGAGAGTGCTGCTGTCGAAAAGAATGCCAAAATGGAAGGCAGAAGCATGTTTATGATCCTTGCCCCCAAAGCATAAACGGAGCAGGGTTTTAAAAAGTTGCCAATAATAAGTTTGAGATACAAAAGGAGGGCGTTAAGATGCCTAAGATGAAGACACACAGAGGCGCGGCGAAAAGATTCAGCGTGACGAAATCGGGTAGAGTGAAAAGGGCAAAAGCGTACAAAAGCCACATATTGAATAAGAAGAGCTCAAAGAGGAAGAGAAATCTCCGCAAGGGTACTTATATTTGTGCGGCCGAAGAGAAGAACGTCAAGGTTCTGATCCCGTACAAGTAATCATAGAGGGTATATAAGGAGGTTTAAAAAATGGCCAGAGTTAAAAGAGCAGTAAGTTCACATAAAAAACGCAGAAAAGTATTTAAGCTTGCAAAGGGTTACTTCGGAGCGAAGTCCAAGCAGTATAAGTCCGCGAAACAGGCGGTCATGAAGTCCATGAATTACGCCTACACAGGCAGGAAACTGAAAAAGCGCGATATGCGCCGCCTGTGGATTGTGCGTATCAACGCGGAAGCGCGTCAGAACGGCCTCAGCTATTCCCGATTTATGGACGGTCTTAAAAAGAGCGGGATCGACCTGAATAGGAAAGTACTGGCGGATATGGCGGTGAATGATAAACCTGCGTTCAAGCAGTTGGCGGAGACGGCCAAGGCGAAAGCACAGGCGTAAGCAAGAAATGATTTGGGGGATAAGCTGGTATCAAACTGCTTTATCCCCTTTTTCGTTTGCATGGGAGATATGCCATGAAAGAAATCAAGAGCCATTCCAATGAATATATCAAGCTTCTGAAGTCGCTGAAAAAAAAGAAAGCGCGCGACGAGGCAGGGAAATATATCGTTGAGGGATTTAAAACGATCGAAGAAGCGGTGCGTGCAGGCCAGGAAGTGGAATGTATCCTGACGGCCGAGCCTCTTAGCGCGGTTGCCGGCTTTGCGCGCAGTCATAACGTAAAAATTGTATCGGTACCATACGATATTTTGCAGCAGGTGGCAGATACAAAAACGCCGCCGAATGACATCGCATGCATCGTAAAACAGGAGAATCTGCCGGATTACGGCGGACGTTTTTATGTCGCGATGGATGATGTGAACGATCCGAAAAATCTGGGAACCATTATACGTACCGCAGATGCGGCGGGAGCCGACGGGGTATTTATTTCCGATACCAGCGCGGATTTTTACGGGCCAAAGGCGCAGCGCGCCGCTATGGGAAGCACCTTTCATATCCCGATTGAGGTATGCAATTTAAAGCATGCCTTAAAAAAACTGAAAGAGGCGGGAGTGAGCATAGTGGCGGGAAGTCTTCAGGGAAACTACGAGCTTGCGCCATGTCCTCAAAAGGCATGCGTAGTCATCGGAAACGAGGCGCGCGGAATTTCGCGGGAAGTGCAGGAATTGGCGGATACCCTGTATAAAATACGTATTTACGGACAGGCGGAAAGCTTGAACGCCAGCGTTGCCGCAGGTATAATGTTATATGACGTGCGCAAGGTAATAGGAAAGTGAGCGGTTTGCGGCCGCAGGCAGCCGAGCGTTTAGGCGTATGAGTTAGACGGCGTATAGCGCGTCTGTTGTTTGAAATGCAGCGGCTGCCGGCATTGTGTGAACGCAGGATTGCTATAGATTAATCACAAATTGATATAAATTTTGAAACGAGAGGAAAGGGAATATGTCAAACGACGAAATTGTGAAGCAGGCGGAAAGTGAAATCGGCGCGGCGACATCGAGCGGGCAGCTTAATGACATCCGTGTGAAATACCTTGGCAAAAAAGGCGAGATCACAATGCTGATGAAGCAGATGGGAACGCTTAAGCCGGAGGAACGTCCGGCATTTGGACAAGCCGTAAATGCGGCGCGGGGACGCGTGGAACAGACGCTTTTAGCGGCTGCGGAAAGAATCGCGGAAAAGGAAAGCGCGGAGAAACTTGAGGCGGAGCGCGTAGATATTACGCTGCCCGGCAAAGCGCAGAAACTGGGCGCGCTTCATCCGCTGACGCAGGTATATTACGAGGTGCGCGATATTTTCCTGAGCATGGGCTTTGATGTCAACGAAGGACCGGAGATCGAACTCGATAAATATAATTTTGAGATGCTGAACATTCCCAAGGACCATCCCGCGCGCGATATGCAGGATACGTTTTACGTGAGCGACGACGTGGTTCTAAGGACGCATACCTCGCCCGTACAGGTGCGCACTATGCTCAGGCAAAAACCGCCTATCCGTATGGTGTGTCCGGGACGCGTGTTCCGTACGGACGACGTAGACGCGACGCATTCGCCGGTTTTCATGCAGATGGAAGGTCTCGTTGTAGGCAAAAACATCCGCTTTTCGGATTTGAAAGGAACGATCAATACCTTTATCCGCAATTTCTATGGCGAGAATGTAAAGACAAAATTCCGCCCGGGATTTTTCCCGTTCACAGAGCCGTCGGCAGAGGTCGACGTGACGTGCCAAGTGTGCGGCGGCAAAGGATGCGGCGCCTGCAAGGGCGCGGGCATGATCGAAGTTTTGGGATGCGGCCTTGTCAATCCGGTCGTGCTGCAAAATTGCGGCCTCAATCCTGACGAATATTCCGGCTTTGCCTTTGGATTGGGCATCGACCGACTGGCAAATACCAAGTACGGGATTACGGATATACGGTTACTCTATGAAAATGACGCGCGTTTTCTGCGCCAATTCGTATAAGGGGGTACAGAAAATGTTAGCACCATATCGATGGATCTGCGATTATGCAGACATAAAATCAGACGTTAAAACGCTCGCGGATAAGATGGTCATGACCGGAAACGGCGTGGAAGAAATCGTAATGCTGGGCGAAGATATTGAGAATGTCGTTGTTGGAAGAATCGAAAAAATCGAAAAGCATCCGGACGCGGACAAGCTGCAAATCTGTAAAATCGACGTGGGAGACAGCGAGCTTCTGCAGATCGTTACCGGCGCGGACAATGTTTTTGAGGGCGCATATATTCCGGTGGCCAAAGCACCGGCCATGTTGCCGGCCGGCCCGATTAAAAAGGGCAAGCTGCGCGGTGTGGAATCCTTTGGCATGTTATGTTCGGGCGGCGAACTGAGCTTAAAAGAAGAGGATTATCCGGGCGCGGGCGTCGACGGCATTATGATCCTGAAAGGCGAGCCGCAGATAGGGATGGATATTCGGGAGCTGCTCGAGCTTAAGGGCGCGGTCATTGATTTTGAAGTAGGCGCGAACAGGCCGGACTGTCTCTCTGTTATCGGAACGGCGCGCGAAGCCGCCGCCGCTGACGACGCAACTTTCCATTTGCCGGAAACGGGATATAAGGAGGGCGCAAAGAAAACGCAGGAGATGGTCAGCGTCGACGTACGGGATAAGGATTTGTGTACGCGCTATATCGCGGCGGGCGTTACGGATGTGAAGATCGGACCGTCGCCCGAATGGATGCGCGTACGCTTGCGTGAAGCGGGAATACGCCCCATCAATAATATCGTTGACATCACGAATTTCATCATGCTGGAAACGGGCCAGCCGATGCATGCGTTTGACGCGGAAAAAATACGTGGAAACCAGATCATCGTGCGCCGTGCGCAAAATGGCGAAAAGATGAAAACACTCGACGATAAGGAACGTACGTTTACGGACAATATGCTGCTGATCTGCGATAAGGAAGGCCCGATCGGCGTAGCCGGCGTTATGGGGGGGCTGGATTCGGAGATTACGGAAAATACAAAAACGGTTATCTTTGAATCGGCAAAGTTTATGTACGGAAATATCCGCCAGACGTCCCGCGCTTTAGGACTTTCGACGGAAAGCTCCATGCGCTTTTCCAAGGGAGTGGATGCGAGCACGTCGATGTTTGCCATGCAGCGCGCATTGACGCTTGTCGGCGAGCTTGCTGCAGGCAGCGTCGCGCAGGGAATGATCGATATTCTGAGCGAGGACTTAAAACCAAAGGTCATCAATGTGACTGCGGCGCAGGTAAACGCTAAGCTGGGCACGCAGATTTCCGCCAAGGAAATGCAGAAAGCCCTGCAAAAGGTATACATCCAGACGGGGCTTATCGGCGACGAGCTTGTGTGTACTGTCCCAACGTTTCGGGGCGATATTTACGGCAGCGCGGATATTGCGGAAGAAGTGGCGCGGATGTACGGATACGATAATATTCCGGAAACGAATCCGGTGATGGAAGTATCGCGCGGATGTATTTCCATGACGGAAGCCAAGACGGACCGCATGAAAGATTATTTGAAAAATAACGGTTTTCTGGAATGTATAACGTATTCGTTTACCGGAGCGCAGGACTATGAAAAACTGGGGATCGATATGCCAAAGGCGGTCAGGATATTAAACCCGTTAGGCGATGATACGGCGTATATGCGCACGACGCTTGTGCCGCATATGCTAAACGTGGTTTCTTTAAATCAGAACCGGAAAAATGCGAATCTGCAGCTTTTTGAGACGTCGAGGGTATATTATCCCGTCGACGGAGAGCCGCTTCCAAGAGAGGTTCCGACGCTTATCATGGCGGCATATGGGGATAAGGATTTCTTTGACCTGAAAGGAACGGTGGAAAACATTGCCCTTTTATTATGCGGCAGCCCGGTGCGGTGCGAACGTTCGGAGGAGACATGGTTGCACCCAGGCGTTTCTGCGGACCTTTATATCGGTGAGGAGAAGATCGGCGTAATGGGCCGCGTGCATCCCGCGGTGATGAAGACATTTGAAATCCCGCAGAATACGGTGATCGCACAAATCGACCTTTTCAAGCTGTTCGCAGCAGAAAAGGCGGACATCAAATATAAGCAGCTCCCGCGTTTTCCCGCGGCGACGCGCGATCTCGCCGTGCTTGTCGGCAAAGAAACGGGCGCGGGCGATATGATGCAAGCGATCTTTAAGGCGGGCGGAAAGCGTGTGGAGCAGGTCGAGCTGTTCGACGTCTATGAGGGGGAAAAGATAGGCGCGGGCAAGAAGAGCGTCGCTTTTTCGATTTCCATGCGCAGCAGCGACGGCACAATGACGGATGAGGAAGTGGAGCACGTCATGCAAAAGATCCTGCGCGTTTTGGGCGAGCGTTTTGACGCAAGCCTGCGTGCGGAATAATATGCAGTTGTGCAAAACGGCGGCTTATTGTATAATAAAGGGAAAAGAGGTGTAAGGCGGTGGAATCGGTGGAAAAGGTGAAGACGGTTGTCAGTATCGGTGGAAAGGAATATACGATCTGCGGTACGGACAGCGCGGAATATATCCATAGGGTTGCGCTGAAAGTAAACGCCAAGCTTGACGAATTGAAAAAAGCTAATCCGGCGCTGAATAACATCCAGCTTGCAATGCTTACATCGCTGAATATTGCAGACGATTATACAAAGGCGCACGACGAACTGGTGGCGACGAAAAAAGAACTGGAGCGTGTGAAAAAAGAATTGGAGCGCGCGACGCAAACAAATAACCGTACCGTGCCTTACCGTAAATAAACGGCACAAGCAGGAGCCGCCCTTAAAAAAGGCGGCCCTTTTTTATTTCGCAGGAGGCTGTACTGTAACAAAGCAGGGGAAGTGTGGTATAATTAAACATTATGAATATACCGAAATCTTTGGAATTTGATAATATACTGGAAAAGCTGGCCGAAAAGACGGTTTCGCAGGCCGGCGCTCAGGCTGCGCTTAAAATACGGCCCGAAAGTACGATGGAAGCAGCACGGGCATTGATGGAAAAGACGATGGAAGCGGAAACGCTGCTCTTAAAGCGGCCGTCGTATCCGGTTTGTTCCTTTGCGGTCATCAGCGCGGAACTGCGGCGTATGAAAACGGGCGCAAGTCTATCCGGCGGCGAAATTTTGCGCGTTGCCGGCGTTTTTAAAGCGGCGAAGCTGGCTGCTCCGCTTGCGAATGACGATTCGGCGCGCATCATCTCCCAAATGGCCAAGGAACTTTTTTTTGACGACGGGCTTTTGAAACGGGTGGACGATTGCATCATCTCGGACGAGGAAATCGCGGACGGAGCTTCTCAGGAGCTTGCGCGCGTGCGCAGGGAAATGCGCAAGGAAAACGAATATATCAAGGATAAACTGCAATCGATGATCCGCTCGCAGGGAGAATCGAAATATTTACAGGACGCCATTATCACCCAGCGTAACGGCAGGTACGTCGTGCCGGTCAAGTCGGAATATAAGGCGAATGTTTCAGGTATCGTGCATGAAAAGAGCGCGTCCGGCGCAACGCTGTTCATCGAGCCGGCCAGCGTTGTGGAAGCGAATAACCGTATCCGTGAGCTGCAAGCCGCCGAAGCCAAGGAGATCGCACGTATCTTAGCGGAGCTCACTGCCAGTCTGAACGTATACCGCGAGGAAATCAAGACGGACGTTGCGGTGCTTACAGAGCTGGATATATTGTTTGCCAAGGCGTCGCTCGGACTCGAAATGAAAGCGGTTCCGGCAAATTTCAATGAGACGGGGGAGCTTTCTATAAACGCCGGGAGGCATCCGCTGATTCCTGCGGAAAAGGTCGTTCCCGTATCGCTCACCTTATCAGGCGGTATCCGCTCGTTGGTCATAACCGGACCGAATACGGGCGGGAAAACCGTAATGCTCAAAATGATCGGACTTTTCGCGATCATGGCCCAGGCCGGCCTTTTTATTCCGGCAAAATCGCCGGTAAAGCTGCCTGTGTTCGAGGGGGTTTTCGCGGATATTGGGGATGAACAAAGCATCGAACAGTCGTTATCTACATTTTCCGCGCACATGAAAAGTATCATTTTTGCGCTCAGGCACGCCGACGGCCGTTCCCTGGTGCTGCTGGATGAACTGGGGGCAGGAACAGACCCGCAGGAGGGCAGCGCGCTTGCCCAGGCAGTGCTTGCGGAATTGAAAGAAAAGGGCTGCATGACGATAGCAACGACGCATATCGGCGAGTTGAAAGCGTTTGCAAACGAACGCGACGGCTTTGAGAATGCGAGTATGGAGTTTGACGCGGCGACGCTTACGCCCACCTACCGTCTGATTATGGGGGTGGCGGGACATTCGAACGCGATTCTTATATCGCAGAGGCTGGGATTGCCGAAAGAGGTCGTCGCGGCGGCGCAGTCTTTTATGAACGCCGAGCATCTGGAATATGGCAGGCTGATCGAAGCGGCGGAAAAAGCGGAAAAGCGCGCGCGCAAAATGCAAAAAGACGCAAAGGAAGAACTGCAAAAGGCGCGGGATGAACGCCGCAAAGCCGAGCAAACCGCGCAGAAAGCGGCGGAAAAGCGCAAACAGATCCTCGCAAAAGCAAATGAAAAGGCAATTGAGATATTAGACGACGCGCGGGAAACGGCGGAGGATGCAATCGCAGAGGCGAAGCAACTGAAAAAGAAAGACGAGGCGGGGCGTACCCTGAGCACCAAAAAAGTGCGGGATAAAATTTCAGGGAAGAAACAGTCCATCGAGCAGCACAACAAGCTCCGGAAAAAGGAAAAAACGCTTACGGCTGAAAATATCCATGTAGGCGATACGGTTACAATTCTGGCGATGGACGCGCCTGCTACCGTGCTGAAACTGCCCAACGCAAAAGGTATGGTGCGGCTGCAGGCAGGGATCATGCAGGTAGATATGCACGTCAGCGAGTTGGGATCGGGGAAAGAGGAAACGCCGAAAAAAGGCGTGAGGACCTCGCATGTTCAGCTTGAGGCGCGGAGGCAGGTATCCATGGAGATCGATCTGCACGGACAGGCGGTGGACGACGCGTTGATTATTCTGGATAAATATCTGGACGACGCCTTTCTTTCAGGACTCGGCGAGGTGACGGTGATCCACGGCAGGGGAACGGGCGTTTTGCGCAAAGGCGTACAGGAATATCTGCGTACCCATCCGCATGTGAAAAGTTTTCGCCCAGGCAAATATGGCGAGGGTGATATTGGCGTCACCATTGTGACGCTCAAATAGGAGGCGGAAAATGATATTGGTCAGCGCGTGTCTTGCAGACATCGCCTGCCGCTATGATGGACAGGCAAAAACAAACGAAGATGCTTTGCGCCTGGTGTATGAAAACAAGGCTATAGCGGCGTGTCCGGAATTGATGGCAGGTTTTTTGGCGCCGCGTCCGTCGGCGGAAATACGCGGCGGCGACGGGTTTGACGTTTTAGACGGCAGGGCGCGTGTTTATAATAGAAACGGAGAAGATATTACAAGCGGTTTTATAACCGGAGCGCATAAAGTGCTTGATTTTATTCAGAAAAATGCTATAACGGAAGTATGGCTTAAGGAAAAAAGCCCGAGTTGTGGCGTATATGAAATTTACGACGGCAGTTTTAGCGGCAGGACGATTCCTGGTTGCGGCGTGACGTGCGCCCTCTTAAAGCGAAACGGAATAAAAGTGGTGGAGATACCTTAGAAGGAGAAGCAGATGGCGAATCAAAATATTTTAATCATTGACGATGATAAAAACATCAGGGAAGTTGTAAAATTATATTTGCGCAAGGAAGGCTATGAAGTAACGGAAGCGGCGGACGGCGCGATTGGCTTTGATCTTTTTATGGGACGGACGTACGATCTTGTGCTGCTCGACATCATGATGCCCGTACAGGACGGCATAGAGACCATGAAAAAAATACGCGAAAAGAGCAACATACCGGTGATTATGCTCACGGCCAAGGACGATACCTTTGATAAGGTGCTTTCCTTAGAGCTGGGAGCGGACGATTATGTGGTTAAGCCTTTTGATCCCAAGGAGCTCGTTGCGCGCGTTAAGGCAGTCATACGCCGCAGCACGCAGGAAGAGAAAACGGATGTGCTCGAATATCCGGACCTTAAGATCGATATACAGAACTATCAGGTGATCTATAAGGAAAAAGAGTTGCAAATGCCGCCCAAAGAGATCGAATTGCTGCATTTCCTGGCCGCGCGCCCCAACAAGGTGTTTACGCGCGACCAGCTTTTGGAGCAGGTATGGGGCTTTGAGTATTTTGGCGACTCCCGTACGGTGGACGTACATGTAAAGCGCCTGCGCGAGAAATTTGATGAAAATGAGCCGTGGCAGATCAAAACGGTGTGGGGCGTAGGGTACAAGTTCGAGGTCTAGCCCGCGCGCAGAAGAAGCAGCGAATGAAGCCAGCATCCGGTGTTGCATTATCCGGCGTATGCGAGTTAGACGGATAATGCATGACGGATGTTTTTCATATTTTGAGATTTTTCATTTTTTGTTTACATATATACGTAAAAAAGGCATTATAATAAAAGACAGATAAATAAAAAAGGTATTTTAGATGATCAAAACGATTTTTGGAAAAATCATGCTGCTTTTCATGGCCATTATCATGGTCTCTTTGTTTATCTCCGGCATGATGATGAGCTGGGTCGTGCGCAACGCCTATCTCGACGACAGCGAACAGCAGATGCTGAGCGTTGCGAACGATGTGGACACCTTGCTGTCTTTTTATAAAAGCAACTACCTGACGTTCAACCAAATGGCTGCGCAAATCCTGGTGAAAGCGGAAACGAATAAAGACGTGATCTGGATCGTGAACAGCGACGGCACGGTATGGCAGGCGGTGGACCCAAGCGGCCAGACGAGCGTTACCAACGAAGAAATACAGATGTATTTTGAGGATATGATCGCCGAGTTGCAAAAGGGGAATGCGGTCAAAGTCGTAACAGAGGAATCCAACTTTTTCAATACGCCGGTGATTACGGTAGCAAAGCCCGTTATGTCGGATACGACGGTAACGGGATACGTTTTTGTACATAAAAAGATAGGCGAGCTGGAAGCTTCGCTGATGGCGATGTACCGTCAAATCGTATTGGCGGCATGTATTTCCGCCGCCCTTGGCATTATTCTTACCTACCTGTTTTCCAAGTCCATGCTGCGGCCGCTTTCCGTCGTCAATACCGGCGCGAAGCAACTGGCAAAGGGACGTTTTGATATTCGGCTGGACGTGTCGTCAAAGGATGAGATCGGCCAGCTTGCAGATACGTTTAACAGCGTTGCGAGCGAACTCAGAAAATATGAGGCGACGCGCGAGAGCCTGGTGGCCAATGTGTCGCACGAGCTGCGGAGTCCGCTTACATCCATGCAAGGACTGCTGCAGGGCGTGATCGACGGAACGATCCCGCGCGAAGAAGCGGAACATTATCTGGGCGTTGTGCTGGACGAGACCAAGCGCCTCGGCCTGCTTATCAGCGATATGCTGGATCTGGCCAAAATAGAATCAGGACAGTTTCCCATGCAAATCGAAAAAGTGGAGCTGAGCGAGCTTTTGCGGCGGACGCTGATTACGTTTGAAAGTAAAATCGAGGCAAAGAAGCTTGAAGTGTCCGTTGATCTGCCGGACGAAAAACAGTATGTTTATGCGGACGAAAACCGCTTAAAACAGGTGCTGCATAATGTTATAGAAAACGCGATCAAGTTTGTAAACGAAGGCGGGGAGCTCAAGGTTTCCACGTTGGCTACCGAGGCGAGTATATTTGTCAATATCAATAACTCGGGCGAACCAATCCCCAGGGAAGACCTGCCATATCTGTTCGACAGGTTTTATAAAATCGACAAGTCGCATTCGCGTGCGAAAGAAGGCACGGGGATCGGGCTATCTATCGTCAAAAATATTTTAAAGGAGCACGGCCAGAAAATCTGGGTTACGTCGAATGCGCAGGACGGTACGACGTTTACGTTTACGCTGAAAAAGGTATAAAATTTTTTAAAGGTTTGTTCACAACTTCTTCACAAAGCGCGTGTAAGATGAAACTAGTAAAACAAACCGACAGAAGTTTGGTGCAGGAGGTAAGTCAATGGACGAAAATGGTTTGAATAATATGACTGGAAATGGGGATGATCCGCGGGGGATGAACGCACAGGAGCCGTCGGGGCAGTTTTCGGCGCCGCAAAGCATGCCGGACGCGCCGCCGCAGTATCAGCAGCCATCCTATCAGCAAGGCGCACCGCCGGACACAGCGCAGTATGGGCAGCCGCAATACCAGCAGCCACCGCAGCAGCCGCCTGTATATGATGATAGCTATAATTACGATCAGCCGTCGCCCAAGAAGAAGAAAAAAGAAAAGAACAAACGGCATGGCATCGGGGGTATTATTACGGCGGTAGCCGTAGCTGGGATACTCGTTGGTTGCTTGCTTATGGCGTTTGTGATAGGGCCGATCATAAACGGCGGAAATAATGTGCTGCCAACCCTTCCGACACAGGAAGAGCAGCAGCGCGAACAGCAGCAGGAAGCGCCGCAGCTCGGCGGGGATGCGGCGAATATCAGTGATTCCGCAAATCCGGTTGTCGATATTGCAGAAGCGATGAAAGACAGGGTTGTGGGCATAACGGCCTATAACAAGCAGTTGGTATCTGGACAGGAACCGATCGAACAGGCGTTAAACGCCGGCACGGGCTTTGTGATTTCAAATGACGGATATATTCTGACGAATAACCATGTGGTTGCGGACGGGAATCTGATTAAGATAACGACGTCCGACAATGAGGAGCATGTGGCGCAGGTCATCGGCAGGGATCCGGCGTCGGAGATTGCGGTACTTAAGGTGGATGGGCTCAGCCTGCAGGCAGCGCCGCTTGGGAACAGCGACGAGTTGAAAGTCGGCGAGCTGTCCGTAGCGATCGGCAACGTGCACGGGGATACTTTCAATAATACGGTGACGGTCGGCTATGTCAGCAATGTCAGCACGGCGATCAGCCTGAGCAACGGCGTTACGCTGGATGTTATCCAGACGGACGCGGCGATCAATCCCGGAAACTCCGGCGGTCCCCTGCTCGATTCAAAAGGCAATGTGGTCGGCGTAACGGTGGCAAAAAAACTGTATGCGGGCTATGATGAAAACGGCAACGTGATTTCATCAGAAGGCGTTGGATACGCGATCCCGATCAACAAGGCGATCAATATTGCACAGCAGTTGATCGAGAACGGCAGTATTCCGCGCGCAGGTATCGGGCTTTCCTACAGCATGATCTCAGAAGTGGACGCAAGCCTGTGGCAAACGCCGCGCGGCGCGCTTGTCGCCAGCGTCATAGCGGGCGGTCCGGCCGAAAAAGCGGGATTGCAGCAGAACGACGTGATTACGGAAATCGACGGAGTGGATTTGACAACGGCAGACAAAATGCCATCCTTTGATACGAAAAAGGTTGGGGATACGGTCAGCGCGACGATCTGGAGAGACGGTAAGGAATATACGGTAACGATGACGCTTGAGGATTTAAATGAACTGGATACGGCATCGGTCCAGAGCGAGCAGCAGGATAGGAACCAACTTTTTCCGGAAATGCCGTGATGTAAACAATAAAAAGACATTCGGAGATATATAAACAAAAAACGCGGGACTGTTCCGCGTTTTTTGTTTACCGGCGTGAATATAACGGCAAAATATGATATAATACGGTTTATGCAGAAAATTTATCTGGACAATGCGGCGACGACACAGCCGCTTGCGGAATGCAACGATATTTACCTCAAATATGCACAGGAGCTTTGGCAAAATCCCTCGGCGCTTTATGCGGACGCGACGCGCGTGCAAAAGGAAGAGGACGATGCAAAGGCTGTATTGCTGCGCGCGTTTGGCGCGAGCGGCCATAGGTGCCTTTTTACCAGCTGCGGGTCGGAAAGCGCCAACATGGTTATTCTGCGCGGCGCACGGATAAAAAAGGGAATGAATTATGTGTGCGGCGGAGCGGAGCATCCGTGTGTGGAAGAAAGCTTTAAATATTTGGCGCAGCAGGGGTGTCCCGTTACGTTTTTAAAACCCGACAGGCACGGCATAATCACGCCGGAGCAGGTGTCGGAGGCCGTCGACGAAAATACCGCGCTGGTAAGCGTGATGCACGTCAATAACGAGACGGGCGCGAAAAACGATATTGAAAAAATCGCTTCTGCGGTCAAGATGAAAAACCCGCAGGCGCTTTTCCATGCGGACGGCGTACAGGCGTATTGCAAGGAACGCCTAAGCAACACGGCTCATATTGATTACTATACGGTGAGCGCGCATAAACTGCATGCGCATAAGGGAACGGGAGCTGTTTTTTACCGCGAAAATGCGCCGCTCAAGCCATACATACTGGGTGGCGGACAGGAGAGCGGGCTGCGCAGCGGCACGCAGAATACGTTGGGGATTTTTTCGTTCGCCACGGCAGTGTGCTATTTTATGGAGAATGTGACGCCTGCCCATTTTGAACATTTGCGGGAAGTGTTTTTGGATGCCTGCGCAAAGATTCCGGATATTGTCGTGTTAACGCCGCAGGAACGCGGCCGGTCCTGCTTGCATATTCTGAACCTGTCGATACTGGGGGTACGGGGAGAAACGCTTCTGCATACGCTGGAGGCGCGGGGAATTTGTATTTCCACAGGTTCGGCATGTTCGTCCAAAAAGGGAAAAAGCAGGATCGCAAAGGCGCTCTCATTGACGGAAGAGGAAGCAGAGGGCGCGATACGCGTCAGTTTTTCGCCGTTTACCACGCAGGAAGAGGTATTGACTGCGGCGAAAGAGATCGCAAAGGGCGCGGAGTTATTGCGGCGTTTTAAGAGAAAATAGGGGATAGAGTTATGTTATTACTGGTACGCTATGGCGAAATACATTTAAAAGGCCTTAACAGGCCGCATTTTGAGGCGCTGCAACTGGCGGCGATCAAGCGTGCGCTGCGGGATTTTCCGGGTGTGAAAACGCAAAAGGGATACGGGCGTTTTTATGTGACGGATATTGCGGAAGAAGATATGCCGCGCGTCATTGAAGCAATAAAAAAGGTATTTGGGCTGCATTCCATTTCGCCTGCGGTGGAAATGGAAAAAGATATGGAATCCATCAATCAGACGATGGTCCGTATCATGCGGGAATATATGGAACAAAAAGGCATTGCGCACGCGACGTTCAAAGTAGAAGCAAAGCGTGCGGACAAGCGTTTTCCACTATCGTCTATGCAGCTTGCGGCAAGCCTTGGGGGAACTCTTTTGGAGGCGATTCCGGCCCTAAGCGTAGACGTGCACAACCCGCAGATCACGGCGCATATCGAAGTGCGCGAAAAATGTTACGGATATGTGGATATTATCCCCTGCGCGGGCGGTATGCCGCAGCGTTCGAATGGGCGCGCCATGCTGCTGTTATCAGGCGGGATCGACAGTCCCGTGGCAGGATACATGATCGCCAAACGCGGGGTGGAGCTTTCGGCGGTGCATTATCACAGTTTTCCGTATACGAGCGAAGCGGCTAAGCAAAAGGTAATAGATCTGGCGAAAATTGTATCGCAGTATGCGGGGCGTATCAGGCTCCATGTAGTGAGTTTTACGGACATCCAGATGCAAATTTATGAGAAATGTCCGCATGAAATGCTGGTAATCATCATGCGGCGGTTTATGATGCGTATTGCGCAGGAACTGGCCAAACTTGACAATGCGCAGGCGATCGTAACCGGAGAAAGCATCGGGCAGGTCGCAAGCCAAACGATGGAAAGTATCGGAGTGACCAACAGCGTGGTCACCGACATGCCTGTGTTTCGTCCGTTGATTGGCATGGATAAGCAGGACATCATCGGGATCGCGGACAAAATCGGTACTTATGAAACGTCCATCCTGCCATACGAGGATTGCTGCACGGTCTTCGTGCCCAAGCATCCTACGACACGGCCTAAGTTGGAGAGGATCATGGAGGAAGAAAGCGTTCTTGATATTGAAACGCTAATACAAGAAGCAGTAGCCGGCGCGGAGCTGATCAGGATCGACTGAGTGAAGAACAGGCGGTGTCCATCTTGTTTCTGGCATCGGACGATGCAACGCATATGACGGGGGCGACCCTGCAAACAGACGGCGGTTGGACCTCGTTTTAAAAGGCCGCCCCGTTTCGCGCCATATGTATCAATTAATATGCAAAGGAATTTCTAATTCATCATTTCAAGCTTTAAATCCTGCGGGCGAATCCAGCCGACTCTGCGAAGGATGGCCGCAACCGCAAGCGTAATCACTGCTGGCAGGATAAAATGCACGAGTGCGATTTCGAAAATAAGCATGGGAGCTGGCGTGGTTGCGCCCATAGCGGCCCATGCGCCAAATTGCCCGACAAGTCCGGACGTGCCCATACCGGCGCCGGTGGGCGTATTTGTCATCTGGAATACCATCGTAGAGATTGGTCCGACAACGGCCGAGGCAACGATGGGCGGAATCCAGATCTGCGGCCTGCGCAAAATATTCGGGACCTGCAGCATGGACGTTCCAAGGCCCTGCGCCAAAAATCCGCCCCAGCCGTTTTCTTTAAAGCTCATAACCGCAAAGCCGATCATATTCGCGCAGCAGCCGGCGACGGCCGCGCCCGCAGCGATGCCGCTGATACCCATCATGATACATAAGGCGGCGGAACTGATGGGAAGCGTTAATACCATTCCCACGATCACGGAAACGATGATACCCATCGGAAGCGGAGCAAGTATTGTCGCCGAATTTACAAAATCGCCCAGCCACGTCATGAAAGTGTTTAATGGCGGTCCGACGAGCATACCGACAAAACATCCGGAGAGGATGGTCACGATGGGCGATACAATAATATCCACCGGCGTTTTGCCTGCGACTAGCCTGCCGATTTCCGCGCCTACCAGCGCCGCGACATAAGCGCCTACAGGGCCGCCCATGGCATAGCCGAAAGCGCCTGTGGCGGCAGACGAGAAAATGACGAGGGGTTTGTTTTTAAGGCCATACGCGATCGCGACGCCGATCGCTGCACCCACGACAGGGGATTGCGCACTGAGTACTTCCGTGAACTGGGAAAGAACCGAAAGACCAGGGATGGTCGCGATCTGGGAGATGATGAGGCCGATGATCAGGCTGGCAAAAAGACCCAGCGCCATCGCGCCCATACCGTCGATGAACCACCTCTTGGCGTACTTTTTGATGATCATAGATGCTGTTTTGTTTTCTGACATAAAAAAACGTCCTCCTAAAAAGTAAATACTTGGGATGCGCCAAAGGCGCAAAGCTCATATTTGCTACTTTCTAAGCGGTACGTATACCAAAAGCTTACGGATGCAAGCAACTTAAAAACGGCGTGGCTTTAACTACACGCAATAACAGATAGCGTGTTTCATTATACCGAATAAACGGGAATTTTTCAAGATGTTTTGCGCAAAAATTCACAAAGACGATTGAATAGCCGGCTTTATTTGTTTGGCGCCTTTGTCGGAATGGGCAGCAGTACGGTAAAAGTCGTGCCTTTGCCCTCTGTGCTTTCGACAGAAATCGTTCCGCCGCAGCTTTCCACGATCTGCCTGACAATAGCAAGGCCGAGTCCGTTTCCCTCCTTGGAATGCGACGCGTCGCCCTGGTAAAATTTTTCAAAGATACGCGGGATGGCGTCCGCCGCGATACCGACGCCGGTATCGGAGATCTGGGAACGCACCTGTCCTTTTTCTTTTTTGAGCCGTACGCAAAGCGTGCCATGCAAATGGGAAAATTTGATGGCGTTTGATAGGAGGTTGATCCAGATTTGCTGCATCATTTCTTCGTTGCCGGAATACGTCACAGTATCAAGGTCAATATCCAGTTCGAGTTCCTTGGCGCTCCATTCGCGCTCTAAAAGCAACAGCGTTTTGCGAATCTGCTCATCCAGGGAAAATTCGGCGTTTTGTGTTGGGATCACCTGTTTTTCCAGCCGCGACAGGCGCAAAAGGTTCTCGGAAAGCTTGGAAAGGCGGGTGCTTTCGTCTATGATGACGTCCGTATACTCGTCAAATTCTTCTTTGGTCAGGTCCTTGGTCTTTAATAGCTGCGCAAATCCCCGAATGGAAGCGATGGGAGTCTTAAATTCATGCGAAACGTTGCTAACAAAGTCCTTGCGCAGGTATTCCATGTTTTTCAGCTCATTTGTCATCAGATTGAAGTTATGCGTCAGCTGGCCGATCTCGTCCTGCGCGTCATACTCCACGGAAATATCGAAATTGCCTTTGGCGACCTCTTGGGTAGCCCGCGTCAGGCGTTTGACCGGCTTGGTAATATGCGTTACGGCAAGAAGCATGAGGATCGAACCGATGCCCGCGCAAATTACGAGGACCATGAAAGCGATATTGCGGAAATAAAGGATTTCGTTGTTTTCCGTATGCGAGGTCATGACAAGATAAGAATCCCGCACCTTTAAAATGCCGAGAGGCAGCTTCTGTGACTGCGTTTCATCAGTGATAAAAGAGATTTCGTCAGGCTGTATGGATAAAAGCTGGTCCTGTGTGATGCCGCCTGGCAAGGTCGTAATCTGCGGATCATAAACGTGGATGTCATAGTAACTGCTGCCTACCATTTCGATAATTTCATCGAGCGGCAGTTCGGTTTCTTCCGCCAGCCGGCTGATGCTCCTTGAGGTCGCGACGATCCGCTCTTCAATGTCCTTTAAAAGCGCGCTTTGCATAAAGGCGGAGACCACAACCATAGAAGCCACGCAGGCAATCAAAAGAATGCCAATGAATACCATCACAAATTTTAATTGTATCGAGGAAATATTGCGCATATTGATGGGCGGAAATGTTTTTATTTTCATACGTTTTTCTCCGCCTTATAGCCGAGTCCGCGAATGGTGACGATCTTAAATTCCGGAAAATCATCGAATTTTTCGCGCAGGCGTTTTACGTGCACGTCCACCGTCCTCTCGTCAGCCTCAGCTTCCATGCCCCATATTTCATCCATCAGTTGTTGCCGCGTAAAAATTTTTTTGGGATAGGAAAGAAGCTTAAAAAGCAGGTAAAACTCCTTTTTGGGAAGCTCGTAAACTCTGCCGCGCGCGGTCACGGTCAACGAATCGTAGTCAAGGGAAACTTCGCCGATCTCAAGTTTATGCTCGTTGGCAATGTTGGCCCGCCGAAGAAGTGCGGAAACGCGCAGCAGCATTTCTTCCATGTCGAGCGGCTTGACCATATAGTCGTCCGTGCCGACGAGGAACCCTTTTCTTTTATCTTCAAAGGTTTCTTTGGCAGTAACCATGAGGATAGGCAGCGTGTAATCCGCGCGGCGCAGCTCTTCCGTCAATTGGTACCCGTCCATATTGGGCATCATGATATCGCTGATGATAAGGTCGATATGCTGCGTGTCCAGCACGTCCATCGCCTGCTCGCCGTCGCCTGCGTGGTATACTTCATAGCCTTCGCGCTCGAGGTAGGTCGCCATCAGCCGTCTTAAATTTTTATCGTCTTCCACGATTAAAATGTGAAACATAGCTTGTTCTCCGTGTGTATTCTTATGTATTTATTATACCACTTTTTGTGAACCCTAAATGAATCTTGTGATTCTATCTTACCTGTAGAGTATAAGATTAAAACCTTCATTAATTGTTTAAATCGAATTCTACAGTTTAAAAAAGTAGCATGCAATGTTCTAATTGTTCAAATCGCGATGAGCAATCCAACAAAACACAAAATCTATTAAAGGAGTGAAATACTATGTTGCATGTAAATAAACCATTAAAGAAAAACAAAATCGTATCTCCTAACCTTGCTGTATTTGAAGCGGATGAAGCCATGCCGGTTAACGCGCTGAACGAAAAATCCGTTCCGGCAGAGGTAGCTTATCGTTTGATCAAGGATGAACTGATTGATGAAGGAAACGCCCGCCAGAATTTGGCGACTTTCTGCCAGACCTACATGGAACCCGAAGCGACAAAGCTGATGAGCGAAACGCTTGCGGTAAACGCGATTGATAAATCCGAATATCCGCAGATGACGGAAGTGGAAAACCGTTGCGTTAATATCATTGCAAGCATCTGGCACGGAAAAGAAGGCGAAGCAATAGGTACATCCACGGTCGGTTCTTCCGAAGCGTGCATGCTCGGTGGTATGGCCATGAAGTTCCGCTGGCGTGATCTCGCGGAAAAAGCGGGTATTGATATTAACGCGAAAAAGCCGAACCTCGTTATTTCTTCCGGCTACCAGGTCTGCTGGGAAAAATTCTGTGTTTATTGGGATATTGAAATGCGTTTGGTGCCGCTCGATGAGCAGCATATGAGTATGAACATGGATAAGGTTATGGATTATGTCGACGATTATACCATCGGCGTAGTTGGTATCCTCGGCATTACTTACACGGGCAAGTTTGACGACATCAAGAAACTCGACGAACTCATCGAAAAACACAACAAGACGGCTAAGGTGCCGATCGGCATCCATGTAGACGGCGCTTCCGGTGGTATGTTCGCTCCGTTTGTAGATCCGAAGCTTGAATGGGACTTCCGTCTTAAAAATGTTCATTCTATCAATACATCCGGCCATAAATACGGCCTCGTATATCCGGGTATCGGCTGGGTACTCTGGAAGAGCAAAGAATATCTGCCGGAACGGCTTATCTTCTACGTCAACTATTTAGGCGGCGAGCAGCCCACGATGGCGATCAACTTCTCGCGTTCGGGAAGCCAGATCATCGGCCAGTATTACATTTTCCTGCGTTACGGGATGGAGGGCCTGAAGCTGGTACAGAGCCATACAAGGGACGTTGGACTGCATATCATTGACGCGATCAAGAAATTTGGTATTTTTGAAATTTACAATGACGGCAGCAACATTCCGGTGCTGTGCTATAAACTGAAAGATCCCAAGGCGCATAAGTGGACGCTTTATGAACTGGCGGACCGTCTTGCAATGAAAGGCTGGCAGGTTCCGGCTTATACATTGCCGGCAGACCTCACGGACGTTGTCATCCAGCGTTATGTAGTACGCGCGGACCTCTCCTACAATATGGCGGATTCCCTGATCGAAGATATGAAAATGGCGATCGAATACCTGGAGAAGAACACGCAGACAGATGCACCCGGGAAAGAGAAAAAGGGCGCGCAGGGCTTTACACACTAACTTTGGACAGCCCATGAGGCTGATCTAAGACATGATGATATATATTAAGTTAATGTAAGCGAACTGGCAGTATGGCGGCAAAGATAACGTTTGGCCGCCATACGGGCCGGTCTCTTGCAGAAAGAGGAGGTAATGACATGAAAACAGTTGCAAATGCAGGTTCAAGTAAAAAGCATTTGACATTGTTCGGATTCTTCGCAATCACGGCTTCTATGGTCATGACGGTCTACGAATATCCGACGTTTGCATCCTCCGGTTTTTCACTGGTATTTTTCCTGATTCTGGCAGGCGTTCTCTGGTTTCTGCCCGTAGCGATGTCGTCCGCCGAAATGGCGACGGTCAAAGGCTGGGACACCGGCGGCGTTTATACCTGGTCAGGGAATATGCTTGGTGAAAAATGGGGTTTCGCAAACATATTTTTCCAATGGTTCCAGATTACCGTCGGTTTTGTAACGATGATTTACTTCATCCTTGGCGCTCTGTCGTATGTACTGCACTGGGACGCGCTAAACTCAAACCCGGTAATCAAATTCATAGGCGTACTGGTGATCTTCTGGGCGCTGACGTTCTCGCAGTTCAAGGGCACGAAGCTTACGGCAAAGATTTCAAAGATCGGTTTTGTTTTTGGTATCATGATCCCTGCGATCGTACTGTTCGCCCTTGCAATCGGCTTCTTTACAACAGGCGGCAAGAGCCTTGTACCGCTTGACGCAAAGGCGTTGATTCCGGATTTCACAAAACTCAATACACTGGTTGTGTTTGTATCTTTCATCTTAGCTTATGCCGGTATTGAAGCGTCTGCGACGCACGCCAATGAAATGAAAAACGTAAAAAAGGATTACCCTCTGGCAATTATCATACTGGTTATACTGGCGATTATCCTCAACACAATCGGCGGCACGTCCATTGCGGCAGTCGTACCGGAAAGCCAACTGGGTCTTTCTACAGGCGTTATCCAGGGCTTTGAGGGTCTGGTACACCACTTCGGAAGCGGTATGGACTGGATAGTAAGCGTCATCGCGATCCTGATCGCTGTCGGCGTTATCGCAGAAGTATCCGCATGGGTGGTTGGTCCGTCCTGGGGCATGCTGGAAGCGGGCAAAAACGGCCTACTTCCGAAAAAACTCTCCGAGACGAATAAACACGGCGTCCCGACAAAGTTCCTGCTCTTGCAGGGCGTGATCGTAACGATCTGGGCGGCAGTCCTGACATTCGGCGGCGGCGGAAGCAACGTCTCGTTCTTCACGGCAATCTCGCTGACGGTTATTATCTACATCGTGGGTTACATCATTTTCTTCCTCGCTTATATCAAGCTGGCAAGAAAGCACAGTGACCTGCCGAGAGCGTTCGAAATCTCGAAGAAGAAACCGGTTAAGCTGCTGATGGCTATTGTAGGACTGATTATGTCGGTCTTCGCATTGGTGATCTCCTTTGTTCCACCGTCGCAGCTCACGGGCGCGAATGCATCCACGGAGTATCTGACGATACTGATCATAAGCTTTGTCGTAGTGGTATTTATACCGTTTATCATATATCACTTTATGAGAAAGAAAAATCCACTTCCACCGGGCGTGAAAATGCCATCGGTGACGGATACGGATGCGCAGCAGGCAACCCCGAACACAACAGCTGCACAGGCGACCGGAACGGCAGGCAATGCGTCGGCACCGGCGGGTGATGTGAAAGGAACGACCCCTAAAAAATAGCATAGAATATTGAATAAAAAACAACCGCGAAAATTCGCGGTTGTTTTTTTGTTGACATATATCACACCATGATATATAATTATATCACGATGTGATATATCGCGATGAGATAGGAGCGGCGGTATGGATTTAAAAAGTGCAAGAAAACGGTATATTCCCATGAGCGAGACAATGTTTTATATCTTATTTTCCCTGCGTGGAGAGCGGCATGGTTACGGAATCATGCAAGACGTAGAGAAGCTCACAGGCGGGCGTATCGTCTTGGGAGCGGGGACGATCTATCAGAGTATCTCGAAATTGGTAAGGGATGGGCTGATCGTCGCCACGCAAGAGATCAACCGGCAGAAAAAATACAGAATCACCGAGACCGGCCTTGCGATCCTTCAGGAAGAAGCCGCTCGGATCAAAGAAATGGCGAAAGTTGCGGAGGTGCTGTTATGAAAAATGGAGATACAATGGCGCGGTGGTGGCTGCCGTATAAATATGCCGCGCCAGTCGATTTTGAAAATTATATGGAAAAAATGGCGGCAGAGGGATGGAACGTCGATAAAATCAGGCAAAGGGATTCCTTTCGAATGGTATTCCATAAAACGCAGCCTAAAAAATATCGTTATGTGGTAGACTTGCATGCCCTGAGCGCCCAGGATTATAAAAAAATATACGAGGCTTTCGGATGGGAGTTAGTAGGGAAAATGGCGAGCCTGTATGTCTGGCGGAAAGAGTATACAGACCAGCGTCCGGAAGCTTTTACCGATTTGGCCAGCAGGGAAAAGCGAAGCGGAAATATCTTGCTGGTTTTTAAATGCCTGATTGCTCTGATGGTGGTGGCGATCGCCGTGATTGCCGTGTGCTATGCTGTTTTAGTGAAACCGCAAAACTTAAGTGACTGGGCAGACGGACTCATTTCCATTGTGATCCTTGCCGCGCTGACGGCGGCGCTTGGAATATTCATGCGAAAGATATACAAAAAGCGCGACCGGTAAGGGCGCGCTTTACAAAATCCGGTGAATGTCCACTCCGTTTTCGCGTAAGCGGAATAAAAAATCTTCCATATAATATACGCCCGCAATAAACTTGATTTCCTTGAGCGTTGTTTTAAGAACGACCACCTTTGGAGTAACGGTCACGAGGCAAATATCCTTGTAGTAAATCTGCTTTCTTCCCCCCAGGATGGGCGTATGGACAATGTATTCTTCCTCAACGGAGATTTTCCACCGCAGTGATAGCAGGAGCGCCGGAAGACTGCACGACGCGAGTACGGCGAGTAGGATGACGGCAAACGGACGCAAATCCTGCCAAATAACCATATTAAGAAGTATAAAACCAATGGCAGCGAAGAATACGACCGCGATCCAGAGAAAAAGGCGCGGATAACGGAGAGTGAAAGGCTCGGTCCAGTCTATTTGCTTGACGCAATCATGCTTTGCCGCGTAAACGATAACCTGCACGGCGAGGGCTGCCGTTACGCAGAGCAGCACAATTTGCAAAATTTTCATTGCTTAACTCCGGTAGGCTTTTGTTTACGCGTAAGGCGGGGAATGATCAGGGCGAGAACGAAAGTTACGATGATAAGCGCCCAACCGCCGACCATCAGGTATTGCTGTTCATAACCGCCGTACGGCGATACGATATTGGAGTAAAGGAAACTTGCCGCCAAAAAGAGGAATACAGCGGGGCAGGCGTATTTAATGACAAAATTCCACCATTTGCCGATCTTTTTGGAGGCGGTGGAGTTGATGAACTTCCGCAACGGCTCCGCGCCGACGATCCAGCCGACGGCGATAGCCTCGAAGATCCCCATAAAAAGCAGATTGCCTTCATTGACAAAATGGTCGACAATATCCAGCCAATAAAGTCCTGCCTTGGTCGCAAAAAGCAACGCCAAGGCAAAGCAGGCGAGACATGTTCCGTAAAGGGCCTTGCGCGGCTTTAAGCTGAATTTGTCCGAAACGGCGGTCGAAACCGCCTGCACAATGGAAAACAGGGAGTCGATGGCGAGCGCAAAAAGCATGATAAAAAACATCAGCGAGAAAATCACGCCTACCATATGTCCGCCGGGGAACACCGACAATGCCTGGGGATAGGTGACAAAGGCAAGCATCACGCCCTGGTAGTTCATGTCTGCGATGGGCGTGCCGCTCTGGAAAGAAAGGTATCCGAGGGTAGAGAATACGACAAATCCCGCAAGCAGGCTGATGCCCATATCGGAAAGCCCGATGACAAGGCTGTCCTTAGGAATGTCGCTTTTTTTGTCGAGAAAGCTTCCGTAGGTGACCATCAGGGCAAAGAGGATACTCATACTGTAGGCCACTTGGCCGAAAGCGGCGCGCCACACGTCGGCGTTTGCCAGTGCGGACCAATCCGGCGTGATATAATAACGGATTCCTTCCACCGCGCCTGGCATATTGACCGCCTGTACGCACATAATAACAAGTAAAATAACGGGAATGATAACGATCCACTTGACGAGCCGGGCCATTTTTTCAACGCCTTTGCGCATACTCAGAATGACGACGACCCAAGTGATAATGAGGCCGATCAGTACGGGAATGGAAAATCCGCCTAACGTGCCGGGGCTGCCTGAAGCATTGAGGACGGTGTTGTTGAAGAAACCGGCAGGATCGCCTCCCCACGCCATGGTAAAGGAAGCGAAAATATAATTGACAACCCATGCGACCAAAACAGAATAATAGGCGGCGACGACAAAAGCGATGATTACGCCCGCCCAGCCGATCCATTCAAACTTTTTATTCATGGCGGCAAAGGCGGAAGGCGCGCCCAACCTATACTTTTTCCCGATGGCAAGCTCCATCATCAGTACCGGAATACCGATCGCCAGGATTGCGATGATGTAGGGCAGCAAAAAAGCGCCGCCGCCATTTTGGTATACCTGTCCGGCAAAACGCCATGCGTTGCCCAGGCCGACTGCGCTGCCTACTGCGGCAAATATAAAGTTAGAGCGAGATCCCCAAGTTTCCCGTTTCATAAAAAATACTCCCTACAATTCTCTGATGATTACATAATAACATCATTTATTATACCATAGTTCGTGGATGAAGAAAGCAGGAAAAGTGATATAATATTGGCTATGGAAGAATTGTTGAAAAAGTGCTTGCTTTGCCCACGCAGATGCGGTGCGGACAGGATAAATGGCGAAAAAGGAATATGCGGGGCGGGCGAACGGCTGAAAGTTGCGCGGGCTGCGCTTCATTACTGGGAAGAACCGTGTATCTCGGGAGAGCGGGGCTCGGGTACGGTATTTTTTTCCTATTGCCCGCTTCATTGCGTGTACTGCCAGAACGCGCAAATCAGCAGAGGACAGGCCGGAGCGGAAATTACGGTGGAAAGACTGGCGGAAATATTTCTGGAGCTTGAGGCGCAGGGGGCGCATAACATCAACCTGGTTACGCCCACGCATTATACGCCGCAAATCGTCTGTGCCTTGCATATGGCAAGGGAAAGAGGCCTGCATGTTCCGATTGTGCATAACGGCAGCGGATACGAGGCCGTAGAGACACTGCGTATGCAGCGCGGCCTGATCGATATTTACCTGACGGATTTCAAATATATGGATAGGCAAAGCGCGCAAAAGTATTCCCATGCCGGCGATTATATAGACGTGGCCAAGGCCGCGCTTGCAGAAATGGTGCGGCAGAAAGGCGGGGCTGTCTTTGATGGGCAGGGAATCATGCAACAGGGCGTCATTGTACGTTATTTACTTCTGCCTGGGCATACAAGCGAGGGTAAGGATGTTATCAGGTATCTATACGAGACTTACGGCGATCAAATTTACATCAGTTTAATGAGTCAGTATACGCCGGTGAGAATGGATGAACTGCCGGAGGAATTACAAACAGGCGTGAGGGAAAACGAATACGCCGAGCTTGTGGAGTACGCGCTTGCGCTGGGTGTGGAAAACGGCTTTTTGCAGGAAAGCGGCGCGGCGGAAGAGAGTTTCGTTCCGCCGTTTGACCTGACGGGGGTATTCAGAGAATAAAAGAAAAAAACCGCTTACCAAAGCGGTTTTTAAAACTGTACTACAACAAATAGAACGGTATATTTTTCTTATGTTCCGAGGCCGATGGACTGTATTTGCTCCAAAAATTGCTTGGCGACACGCGGCGATCGGCCACCGCGTTCAAGCGCGTAGATTTCCGCTTGGCGGAAGAGCTCGCTCAGGTCTGCATCCACGCCGTAAAAGCCTGCGAGATGCTCTATGATGGCCAGGTATTGTTCGCGGTTTGGGCGCCAGAAAGTGATGGTCAGCCCGAAACGGTCTGAAAGGGATGTGAGCTGCTGCACGGTGTCGTTTGCATGTACCTCGTCTCCCTCGCGGTCGGAAAAGCTTTCCCGTACAAGGTGGCGGCGGTTGCTGGTCGCATATACGGCAAGGTTTTTGGTGCGCGCGGAAACGGAACCCTCAAGGATTGCTTTTAAGGCGCCGAAATCATCGTCGTCCTTGGTAAAGGAGAGGTCGTCGATAAAAAGAATAAACTTAAGCGGGTTTTTACCGAGACTGTCCATCAGCGCGGGAATCTCCCGCAGCTGGTTTTTCTTAATTTCAATAAGCCGCAGGCCGCGCGGCGCCAATTCATTGGCCACAGCCTTGACGGTAGAAGATTTCCCTGTACCGCTGTCTCCGTACAGGAGAACATTGGCGGCGGGTTTGCCGTCTAAAAGAGCGAGCGTATTATCCAAGACGCACCGGCGTTCATATTCATATCCGCTTAGCTGCGCGAGCGTCGTTTCATCGGGATGAAGTACGGGAACGAGCTTGTGACCGGCAATCGTAAAGATATGGTGCCTGGAAAAAACGCCGTAGCCGTTTGTGGGAATTGCGTCGATATACGCACGGTATGCGCCTGCGAAATCATGCGGCGTATTCGACCAGTCCGCGAGCGGACCATCGTAGGCGATTTTACTTTTGATTTCCGCGCTGGGAACCTTGCTGAGCTGCTCCAAGATGGCAAGCTCGTTTAGCAGGCTTTTCTCGATATATTCATCCACCGGCCAGCCTTGTGCACGCCGCAGCATGTAAAGATTTTCATCGTTTAGAGCCGCCTGCAGGACATAATCGCCAAAATCAGACGTATGCCGGTAAAGCTTTGCTGCAAACGCCGCATAACATGAAACGCTATGGGCAGGAGCATTCTGTCCGTCTGCGTCCGCCAAATCCATAAATGCCGCAAAGACCTCATCTCTGAGAAGAGCGCGGAAAATAGTAAGAGAACGTAATTTTAATGTCAAACCTGCAAGAATAGTCATAAGATACTTTCCCTCCGGTATATTTTTTCCCTAATTATACCACCGGACCGAGCGTATCACACAGAATTTTCGTATATACGCGGAACGCCGACGGAAGCGCGCAGGACTGCGTGATCTCATCAAGCGTCCGCCATAAAAAACGCTCCGGCATGCTGTCCGTATGCACGAGATACCCGTCCATATGCCACTCCACATGCGTAAAAATATGCTTTGCCGTACCTGCTTTCCGCAAAGAAAGGGGAACAACGTTCCATGTCTTGAGCACAGAAGCGGCTTTTTGCAAAGAAAGGCTTCCGTGAATATTCGGCAGTTCAAACAGCCCCGCCAACAGCCCTGTAGGAGGGCGCCTTAAAAGGGCGGCCTTATCGCCGTTTATCAAAATGAATACGGTTTTTTGCTCGACACGCCGCTTTTTTTTAGCGTCTTTTAAGGGAAGCGTGTGCGCGATCCCGCGCAGATACCCCTCACACATATTTTGCAGAGGACAAATTTCGCATTTGGGCAGACCGTTTGGCAGGCATACCGTCGCGCCAAGCTCCATCAACGCTTGGTTAAAATCGCCCGCGCGGTCCTGCGGAATGATTTGCTCAAGGGAGTCGCCCATTGTTTGCCTGACTTTTGCGTCACTGATGTTTTCAGAGCTCGCGGTGAGGCGTGAAATGACGCGAAGCACGTTTCCGTCCACGGCGGATACCGGTTTGCCAAAGGCGATAGAAGCGATCGCTCCGGCGGTATAAGGGCCGATTCCGGGCAGCGTTTTCAGCAGCGCGAAAGAGGATGGAAGTTCGCCGTTAAAATCCTCTGCAATCACTTGCGCAGCCTTTTTCAGGTTGCGCGCACGGCTGTAATAGCCAAGGCCCTCCCAAAGCTTCATCAGTTGTTCATCGGAAACCTCAGCAAGCGCCTGTATCGTGGGCAACGCGTTTAAGAAACGTTCGAAATAGGGTTTGACAGCCTCGACGCGCGTCTGTTGGAGCATAATCTCGGAAATCCAGACGCGGTAAGGAGCCGGATCATCGCGCCAGGGAAGAATGCGCGCGTTTTTTTCGTACCAGCGAAGAAGCGGCTGTGCAATATCCGGAAGAAGATAGGATGTATTCAAGAAAGCATCTCCTTACTGACTGTCTGCAATCATGCGGGCCGTATGTTCGTCCGTTATGAGAACGTTGAAGAGCTGCGCACGCGCGCCGCCGATAATGGAATCGACCTTGTTTTCGCCGCCTGCTGCGCCAATTACGACGGGTGTCCGGCGCAAGTCATCCGCAGAGATGGAAAGAATGTTGTTCTCGATACTGAGGGGGCAAAGCTCGCCCTCGCGGTTATAAAAACGGGAACAGACATTCCCGACAATTTCTTTTTCACGAATCTCATTCATCAGCGCCTGCATGGGTTTCTCGATTTCCAGCGTTGTGGAATGCTCCGGATCGCTGTCCACGCCAACAATGGCAATATCGAGGGAGTGCTGCTTTTCATATGTTGCGGCAAGGGTGTCGGTAAAGGTCTGCGCAACGACCTCGTTCGGTGCGACAAGCGGGGAATACATCATAGATACCGAAGAATTCGCATAGTTGGACGCTATAATTTCGCACAGGGAATTGGCGAACATAGAATAATCGCCCGCACTTGTACTGCCCAGTCCGCCCAGCAGGGAAACGATGTGCAGATTACCGATGCTGGGATGCGGCTTGATGTAGCGCGCCATGATCTCGAGAGTACGCCCCCAGCCAAGCCCGACCGTCATACCGGAACGCAGCAGGTTGGTAAGGTATTGCTCCGCCGCTGCGCCGATGCTTATGTTTACGGCTTCCTTGCTGTCGCCGCTCGCGCTGACGATTTTGACATCCTTTAAACCAAGAAACTTGCGCAGGGTCTGCTCGAGCTCGATATGGTGACTGCCCATACGCGTATCGTGCACCTCTATGGTAACGATGCCTTCCTTTTTCGCGTCGTTCAAAAGCTTAATCAGCGTCGGGCGCGAAATGTTAAAAAGCTCGGCGATCTCCGCTTGCGTTTTGTTTTCCTTATAGTAAAGGTAGGAAGCCTTTAATTTGACATAGTAACGTTCTTCGGACGAAAGCGACATAATGGTAATCCCCTTCAACAATGGAATTTCGGCTTACGTATGCAGGCCGATTTACAACTGTAAATCAATTTTATGTTTGTTAACAATATCATAAACTTTTGTAAAAAGGTTGTCAACTAGAGAATGATATTCGGACACAACTTATTTTAGCACATAAGTGCAAGGAAAACGCTGTATCCCGCGTGAAAAGGGATTGACAGACAGGTCAAAAAATGTTAGCTTAAAGATATACATCATTAAGTAAACAAAGTTTACAAATGTAAACTTATGATTGGAAAACATATCAACAGGTCAAAGGAGCAGGATGCAAATGAAATATTTTTTGGGGATTGATGCAGGAACAAGCGGTATCAAAGCAATGATTATCGATGAAACAGGAAAAATAAGCGGAATCGGTTATCACGAATGCGATGTCATAACGCCCAATCCGGGCTGGGCGGAACAGGATCCGCTTGTATGGTGGGATGCCTGCGACCGTGCGGTAAAGCAGGCGGTCGATAAAAGCGGCCACGGGAAAGAGGTTGCAAGCATCGGTTTTTCCGGTCAGATGCAGGGCAGCACGCTTATGGATAAAAACATGGATCCTATCGGCAACTGTATCATTTGGCTTGATCAACGCGCGGAAGAAGAGGTGCACGATATTGAAAAGCTGATCTCCGAACAGGAGATGCTCGATACGACGGCCAACTTTTGCCTCAACAGCTTCTGGGCCCCCAAGCTTTTGTGGGTCAGGAAAAACAATCCTGCCGCCTACGAAAAGATCCATACCGTATTGTTCACCAAGGATTACCTGCGTTACCGGATGACGGGAGAGATCGCGACAGAGGTCAGCGACGCTTCGCTTTCGTTTTTGCTGGACGTGCCGAACCGTAAGTGGGCGGATAATATTTTTGAAAAATTATCGATCTCCAAGGATATTGTGCCGCAGAGATTGGTGGAATCCCAGGAAGTCGTGGGGCAACTTTTGCCGGATATTGCTGCGCAGTGGGGACTTAATGCAGGCATTCCGGTCGTCGCGGGCGGCGGAGACCAGCCAGCGGGCGGCGTTGGTACAGGAATCGTGAAATCGGGCGTGATCGGCGCCACGATCGGTACCTCGGGCGTAGTGTTCGGGTGCACGGACGAACCGTTGATCGATACGAAAAAACGCGCGCTGATGACGATGGCGCATTCCGTACCGGAAAAATGGTGCTTCCTCGGCCTGGTGCTGACGGCGGGAGGATCGTTCAAGTGGGTGCGCGATACGCTGTTCGCGGATAAAAAAGCGGCGATGGCGGCGCAGGGCAAGGATATTTACGACTATATGACCGAAATGGCGGCGCAATCCTCGCCGGGCAGCGAGGGTCTGACTTTCCTGCCATATTTCAACGGCGAGAAAACGCCGATCTCCGATCCGAATGCCCGCGCGACGTTCTTCGGACTTTCCTACAGGCACGGTCTGGGCGATATGTGCAGGAGCGTTATGGAGGGCGTCACTTTCGCACTGCGCGACACCATTGAAATCTGCCGCGAATTTGGTATTGAGGTCAACGAGGTACGCGCGAACGGCGGCGGCGCCAAGAGCCAGTTGTGGCGGCAGATCCAGGCGGATATTTATAACGCAAACGTCCTGACAATGAATATGGAGGAAGGCCCTGCGGCCGGCGGCGCGATTATGGCGGCAGTCGGTTCCGGACATTTTGCTAGCATTGAGGAAGCGTGCGGCGAGCTGGTCAAGGTTTCCAGCGTCACCGAGCCGATCAAGGAAAATGTAAAACGGTATAATGATTATTATGAATCGTACCGTGAGCTTTACCTTGCTTTGCGCGATATGTACCAGAAGCAGGCGGGCATCGTCGAAAAGTATCTGTAAGTTGAATCAAACAAAAGCGCGGGCATATACCCGCGCTTTTTTTCCATTTTTACCGCTTCATGCGGTCCTCCGCATCCTCTATCGAGGAATATCCATAAGAAAGACAGGTGTTTTTAAGAATCATTTCATTGAGGTTCCTGCCGTCCTGAAGCAGCTCGCGCATATATGCCGCATAATATTCCAGCGTTTTTTCTGAATAAGTTGCCAGCTCGCCTTTGAGGTACGTTTCAAATGAGGTATCAAACATGCTGTCCTCGCTCTCTGTGATAGGGCGGCCGTTTCCGGTAACGTAAGGATACCGCCGTGAGAGTTCCTTAAGCCATCGGACCTGTATCTCGGCAATTCCGGCGATCAACGCCTTTTTCTCCGCAGAAACAGGCGGCAGATCGGCGCTGATCTTCTCATATTCCGCAGGCGACGTATGCTCCATCATGTAACCGTATTTTTCCGCAAGCGGATTGCGGCCCTCGTTGCGCGCGGCTATAAGGTCGCCAAGGTAACTTTTTTGCATATCAGGCGTCCATGCGCGAAGCTGACTCCCGCGCTGCAGGCGAAAAGTCGCCTGATCATCCTGGCACGACGCGCGGCCGCCGATATTTTGTACGGCACCAAACATTTCCCATTCAATATCCAAAATTTGATCTGCGATCGGTTCCATATGTCATCTCCTATTCCGCAAGGATATGCAGGCTGCGAATCTGCTCATTCTGGATTCTCTGCATGATTCGGGCGCAGTGGTTTTGCAGAAAATCATTGTCGCTGTCCGTAAGCCCCTGCCTTGCAAGTTCGCGTATAACAAGCGCGCTGAACTGCTCGATCATCTCTTCGCGTTTCCGGTAAGCGTCTTTTGTGCAATCGTCTCTGCACAGCCCCGCAAACAATTCGTATGTTTCAGGAAGAATAGAAAGCCCGCGAATACCGCGATGCGCCCATTTATAAAAAGGCATATATTTTTTATTGAGCAGATAGACCATGGACAGCGCTGCCTTTATAAATTCATAAAGAGCGCATTGCGCGGCGACATATTCCCCGCGCCTGATACACCGCGCATAGTTATATTGGCCCGCTTGCGCCATAACCGCGGCGCGGGCGACAATTTTTTTGATACGAATATCTTCCGGATAAAAAGCGAGCAGCTCCTTACGTATCGCACTGAACTCGCCCAGCCGGTCCATAAACACTTCGCCGTTGGTAACGACGGAAAGATAGCTTTCCGGAAGACGGCGCCACTCCAAAAGGGTTTGCGGGGCGCGCTTTAGTCCGGTATATTTCCAATAGAAATGCGTAGTGGGCATAACACCCACGCGCCCGCCGCCAAATTCGCTTACGGCGCGTTTGGGAAACCCAAGAAAATCACCGGGCAGAGAGTCGTATGCCGCGCTAAGCCCGCCGCCGATTTTTTCATAATCTTCATCCGTGAGCCAAAGGCAAAAGGACGGCCCCCAGTCGTGGTCGCGGGAAATTTCATCGTCAAACCCCCAGCACTCGGAGCCCTCGCCCACGAGTCCGGCTGCAATGCGATCTTCATATTCAGGAAAAGACTGCCGGATCATAGGTAGCCCGCAGTCCGAAAAATACCGCTTCGAGAGTTCCAGCCCTTTCATATATTGCACGAGTTCCTTTTGCTTTTAAGATCGGCGAGCATGGAGAGGGCCTTTTTGCTGATTTCATGATCTTTCCCGTATACGGCGGCATAAATATCCGCTGCCTGAGTGATATAGGCTTCGGACTGCTTCATATCGCCCAGCTTCTCATATACGCGTCCGAGATTGTCGCAGGCAATGCCGTATTCGATATTGCGGCCAAAAAATTGCTCCACGTGCTTTAAAGCCTTAAAGTAAGTATCCTTTGCTTCCTCGTAGTTGCCGTCCCTATATAAAAAGGATGCTTTTTGATTGAGGGCTGCTGCGTAATGCGGGCTGCCGCCGGGAATACTTTCGTAAAGGGCAATGGATTTTTCAAGCGATTTAAGCGCCTGCGCGCTGTCGCCCATACGGTCATAAAGCGCCGCCAGATTATTGTATGTGGTGGCAATGTCGTCGTCTGCCTCCGTAAGCGTCTCAAGGATAGCGAGCGCCGCCTCGGAGCATTCCACCGCCTTTTCGTAGTCTTTCATATCCTGGTAAAGAAGGGAAACGTTATTCAATGCGCTGGCAAAAAAGTAATTTTCTGTGCCGATCGTCGCGCGGTATATCTCCATCGCTTCTTCAAAAGCTTTCAAGGATTTTTGGTGCTCGCCCATCAGGCGGTATGTTCCTGCGAGATTGTTCAGGTTGGTCGCGTATTCCATGCTTTCACGGCCAATAAATTCGGCAATAATATCCCGCGCGCCCAAAAATGCTTCCACAGAAGCGGCATATTTGCTGGTGCCACGGTAAAATCCGCCCATTTCGCTGACAACCGCGAGATATGTGGCGTTAAAACCGCCGCAGCAGGGGCGGTACGTGTTTGCGCTCGTCTGTAAAAACCGTTCGACTTTCTCCATATCCCCGCTAGCATAGCATGCGTCCAGATCCTGATAGAATTGTTCCGTTGTATTTGCCATAAGAATATTCTCCTTTGCTATTGAAAAACTTTACATATGTAAAGTGATTTAAAAAATAGAAACTTCCATTTTCTCTATTATAACGCCGAAAGAAGAAAATAACAACGGACGGATGGGCTAAACGGAAAGTTTTTTATCAAGCGGTAATGGAAAAAAGGAGATAATACAGGTTTCCTGATCGCGGAAAAAAGTGATGAATACATTGCTGGGGAACGGGGTATGATATAAAATAGTGTTTGACAAAGTAAAACACTTAAGATTTTATGAGTGGAGAACTTTATGATTTACAGCCTGATTGCATTGGTTGCGACGATACTGGGTGCGGTGATCGGCGTGGGCGGCGGACTTGTCATTCGTCCGGCGTTGGCGTTTATGGGGATAGAAGCGGAGCTCGCGTCCTTTACCTCGTCTGTCACAGTGCTCGCCATGGCTGTGGTCACGTTGCTGGTATACAAAAAACAAAAAGTAAAAATCGAATTTCGCCGGACGGGATTTATGGCCGCCGGCAGCGTCGCAGGCGGTTTTCTGGGCGCGGGACTTATCCCATTGGCGCCCGCAGGGATAATCAACATCGGATATATTTTCGTGCTTGCCGCCGTAGTCGTGATCACGATAGGAAAGGAACGCTTCGGTGCAAAAAAGAAGATCGGAAACCTGGGCGCACTTTTGATCGGGGGCGTCACCGGACTATTGTCCGGCTTCTTTGGTGTAGGCGGCGGCCCGTTTCAGATGGCGGCGCTTATGCTGTGCTTTAAAATGAAAGCACGGGATGCGGCGGTGCAGAGTATTGCCATAACGCTGCTGACAACAGTAAGCGCGCTTGCTCGTTATACGATCGACGGCGCGCTTGATTTCTCGCTTGCGCTCTACATGATTCCCACGGCGGTCGCTGGTGGACTGATCGGAGGTTTGCTCAACCGGCGGATGAAAAGCGGGTTTGTGCGCGGATTGTTTATCGCGGTCATTGCAGGAATGATTGTATTGCAGTGCGCGACGATAGGGATCAAGGGATGACGGGGTATATAAACATGGATCGATCAAATGAGAAAAAAATAGCCGAGCAATGCAAAAGGATGGTTACAAAATACGAGGTGGCTTCACCGGCGGAGCGTTTTAAAAAACGGGTGGAACTGTTTCATCTGTTGGTATGCTTTAAAGAACTTCAAAGACCATACCGCGCCATTAAACCACATGATCCGGGCGATTTTATCGTGCGTGACGAGGCGGGCGTGCATCTGTTCGAGATCGTGACGGTTTTCGGAGACAAGGACGCTTACCGGTTAGTCGAGGCACACTTTGAAAACCTGTTCCAGCATGGGCGGCCAAAGGAACAGCGCGTGCGCCTGATCACAAATTTCGAAGAAAATATGGATAAACTGAAAGAACTGCTGGTTACAAAAGTGCGGGAGAAAAACGAAAAGGAGTATTTTAAGAGCAACAGCTATAAAACGGCAAATCTTTTACTGGTCACGGCAGAGTATGACAGGAAGAAGAAACGCTTCCCATGGTTTGTGCCCCTGGCGAATCAGGAACTTCATGAGGTCGTGGCGCAAAAGAATTTTACCACCTGTTATGTGCTCGATTACCGTGCGGCGCAGGCAGAGGTTTTTGACCTTGAACAGGTATTGCTGGCCTATGAACTAGGCTGCGGCGATTGATGAAACATCAAACACCAGATTCTTTTTTTAGCACCGTCACGCACTCGACATGCGTTGTCTGCGGGAACATGTCAACAGGTTGAATGAGCTGCGCGCGGTAACCAAGCTCATAAAAAAGCGCGAGGTCGCGCGCGAGCGTTGACGGATTGCACGAAACATATCCTATCTGCGGAATGCCAGCGGAAGCAAGCGTGCGGATCACGGATTCGCCGAGACCTTTGCGCGGCGGATCGACAATCACCGTATCCACATTGCCGTGGCGCTTGACAATCTGCGGCAGGAGCGCGGCAACGTCGCCGAATAAAAATTCCACATTGTCAATATCGTTGAGTTGGGCGTTGAATTTAGCGTCCTCAATAGCCTGACCTACGATCTCGATACCGACGACCTTTTTTACATGCTGCGCGACGGCAAGGGATATTGTTCCCACGCCGCAATACAGGTCAAGTACGGTTTCATTGCCGGTGAAACGGAGCATTTTGAGCAGCGTATGATAAAGGAGTTCCGTTTGCATCGAGTTGACCTGCAAAAAGCTTTGTGCGCCCAATTTAAACTCAAGGCCCACCAGCGTTTCGAAGATATGGTCGCGTCCGTAAATGCAGACGGAAGTTTCGCCTAAAATCGCATTTGTTTTTTGCGTATTGATATTCAGCATAATGGACTTTACCTGTGGGAGCACAAATTCGAATAATGTGATTAAATGTGCCTTATGAGGAATATCCTCGCCATTGATGCAAAGCACTAACATGACGTCGCCGTTTTTATTTTCGCGTAAAATCACGTGCCGGAGAAGACCCGTGTGGGAGGTTTCGTCATAAATGCTGACACCATTTTTGATGATCCATACACGCAGCTGCGACATAATGATTTTGAAATCCGCAGGCTGGATTTTGCAGTCGTCCACATCGACGATCCGGTGCGAATGCGCCGCGTAAAATCCAATATCAACCTGCGCTCCGTTTTGCTGTAAGGGAAAGGCGGCTTTGTTGCGGTAGCGGTATTCGTGCCGCGCTGGCAGGGGGAAATTGACGGGAATATCAAGCCTGCCGATACGCTCCACACAATTCATAACATGATTCAGCTTGAACTGCAATTGTCCGGCATAAGAAAAATGCTGCAGGCTGCATCCGCCGCATTTGCCAAACACGTGACATGGCGGCTTGACGCGCATGGGCGATAAAGTAAGCACCTCTTCCAGTTTGCCTACGCCGTAATTTTTTTTGAGGGCAATAAGTTTTGTGCGTACCGTTTCGCCGGGGAGCGCGCCGTCTACAAAAATGGTCATTCCCTCATATCTTCCGATACCCTGTCCGTCCGTTCCCAAATCATGTATGGCGCATTCTATCGAATCATTCTTTTTCATGGTATGTCCCGCTTTCGCCGATAATAAAATTATTATACCAAAAGCGCATGGAAAAATCATCCGCAATGCACCGTGTTTTGCATTTGAGTGTGGTATCCTTAAACTAAGGAGGATTTTGTTTTATGACGGAAAATTTGATATGGATCGTGTTAGCGGCGGTCATCGCCTTGTGCGTCGCGATACTGGTCCGGCAGGGAAAAAGGACGGACGACAGCGCGCAGCTGCGTATGGAGCTTACCAATCAGTTTAATATTCTTTCGAATATGATGCTCGATACGATGGGGCGGGTATCGCAGGCCAATACGCAAAGCGTCGATATACTTCGGCGCACAGTGGAAGAAAAGCTTGGCGAGATACAAAAATCAGTAGATCAAAAACTGGATTCTACGCTGAAAAGCGGCCTGACGACATCGTTTGCCCGCGTAAGCGAACAACTGCAGCAGGTATATAAAAGCATGGGAGAGGTACGGGCATTGACCAGCGATATTGGCGATTTAAAAAACATTCTTTCCAACGTAAAGACGAGGGGGATTTGGGGCGAGGTACAGCTTTACAGACTGCTTGCCGATTTTATGGCGCCGGGACAGTTCGAGGAGAATGCGAAAATAGAAGGAGACAACGCGGTAGAGTTTGCCATCCGTATGCCGCGCGAAGAGGGCGGAGCGACCTTGCTGCCCATCGACTCGAAGTTTCCTATGGACCGGTATGCACGCGTGCTTGCCATGATGGAAACAGGGGATATGGAGGCTTTGCGCCTCGCGCAAAAGGAATTGGTGACGGCGGTTGTAACAGAAGCAAAAAAAATCAATGACAAATATATCCATCCGCCCAAAACCACGGATTTCGCAATCATGTTCCTGCCGTCCGAGGGCTTGTATGCCGAGGTGATCCGGCTGGGACTGATCGAACAATTGCAGAATAAGTATAAGGTGATGGTGGCGGGCCCGTCGACGTTGAGCGCCTTTCTGACCAGTCTGCAAACCGGATTCAAAACGCTTTCCATCAGGGAACATTCGGCGCTGATCATCGATATGCTTGCCGCGATCAAAGCAGAATTCGAACAATTCGCCTTGCTGCTGCAAAAGACGCAAAATTCACTCAACGCGGCGCAAAATCATTTGGAGGCGGTACAGAAACGTTCCGTTAAAATACAAACGAAACTTTTAGATGCCGAAAAATGGGAAGAGGCGGAAGATTAAATTTCCTTTTCAAAGACATAATCGTCCATGACAAAGCCGTTGCCAATATCCGTGCAAATGCTATCGGTTATCCGAAAACCCAAATGTCCGTAGGCGGCAATGGAAGATTCGTTTTTCTTGGACGCGGTGAGCCAGATAGATTTCAGGCGCATCCGCTTTGCCATGTCGGAAAGCTCGCCGATAACGTCCCGCGCGAAGCCCTGGCCCCGGTATTCTTTCAGGATATAAAATTTACTCAGGAACAGCTTGCCCTGCGGATGGTTGACGCGGACGCCTGCATAACCGATGGGCACAAGCGACTTGCGGATGAGGTAATAATCATATCTTTCGCCTGCGACCGCCGCTTTGATCGCCGTTGCGGTCTGAAATTTCTGGAGCATATACTCGATCTGGTCCGAGCTGATGAAAGGCGAATAATGTTCGCGCCAAATTTCGTGCGCGAGGTCGGCAACCAAAAGGTATTCGCGTTCCTTGCTGATTTTTTTGAGCTTTGCCCTGGACACTATCTCGACTCCTGATCCCTGATGAACGCCGCTATGCTGCGGTCATAGCTGGCTTCGCCTTTTTTGGAGAAGAAGCAGCCGGGAATTTCTCCCGCAAGACGGTGATGTTCCACGCATTCGCAGCATAAGCCGCGTCTGGCGCAGTTATAAGTACAAGTGCAATGCTCCATGTTTTTTTCTTTCTTGCATTCCATAAGCAAAAGCCTCACTTTCTTTTCTGTCTAAAATAATTGGAGAGCAGAGCGGCGCATTCTGTCTTGAGAATGCCGCCCGTTATTTCCGGCGTATGGTTCAGCTTTCCCTCCGCAAGGTTGTAAAGCGTGCCAAAAGCACCCGCTTTTTTATCGTATGCGCCAAAAACGACACGGGGGATACGGGCATTGACGATCGCGCCCGCACACATGGGACAGGGTTCCAGCGTAACATACAGCGTACAATTGAGGAGCCGCCATCCGCCCAGATATTCAGAGGCATCCCTGATGGCGAGAATTTCGGCATGAGAGAGCGGTGAACGGTCCGTTTCGCGCCTGTTATGCGCCCGCGCGATGATCCCGCCGTTATATACGATGATTGCACCGATCGGCACCTCGTCGATCTCCTGCGCTTTTTGGGCCTCGCTGATGGCAAGGGCCATATAATCCTGGTCAGACACTGGGCGGCCCCCCATCGTGCAGGGTATGCAGCAGGTCTTTGGCTTGCAGGCGCATATCATATGCCTTTTGGTAGCTTGTGCGGGCTCCGTCCGTATCGTTTTCATCGAGCAGGGCAACGCTTCTTTGCAGTTCCTGCGATGTGTCAAGGAAGAGCTGGTTGATCTCCTTAATGGACTCATCCTGGATCTGCAGGGTATTCAGATCGTCCAGGATCGTCTTTAGGTCCGCGCGCGTATACCAGGATGGATTTCCCTCGTCAATTTGTTTCATACACATATCGATACGCATTTCAATATCAAGATCGGCAAGGAAATTGTCGTATTGATCCACTGCCGGCAGACCGCACGAAATACAAAGAATAGCGGCCGATAGCAGCAATATAATCAGAAACCCCTTTTTCATACGACACTCCCGTTAGCTGGTTATTAAACATTATTTATTATACAGATTTGACATTGATATTGCAATTGGAACGGGTCTTTGGTAAAATAAATAACGTCGCATGGAGAGGTATCGAAGTGGTCATAACGGGGCGCACTCGAAATAATGTCCACTATGCACAATAATTGAATAATACTGTATGGAGCGGTAGCGAAGTCTGGCCGTAACGCGCGTGACTCGAAATCACGTTATCCGCAAGGGTACGTGGGTTCAAATCCCACCCGCTCCGCCAAAATCCCGCATAGGCAAAGGGTTTATGCGGGATTTCTTTTTTTCTTCCGATAAATAATCAGTTACAATACACACATCTAAACTTGCCAATTTTACGTTTTTAGAGCATCTGCTAATATACATCTCATACATAATTTTTGCATTTTTGTTGCCCGATTGTTGCCCAAATCTCACGGTAACATATGAAATTCTATACAAGGATATATAAACTTATTCTTTAAAGCTCCATATCTCTACTCGCTTTTGCAATAGGCTTTTCTTTCTTTTGTTCGCTCTTTTCCATATGCAGCGCATTATGATAAGTTTCAAGCACCGTCTGTTTTCTTTCAAGTCGTACATCAACATATTGTGCTGTTACAGCTTCTAAGTTTGAAGAAATTCCCAATGTCATTCCTACACCCTTTAGAGTATGTCCCAATATTTCACCGACCGAATAAAAATCCCCCGTAAGCTGATACATATTGGTTGCCGCCGTATGTCTAAGATCATGAAAGCGGATATGTGGCATATCAAATTTTACTAACACCTTTCCAAAATTGGACGATAACCTACTCGCATTTAATGGCGCGCCGTCCGGTCTACTTACCACTAAATCATTATCGTAATATTCTTGTCCTGCACTTTTCAACAATTTTTTTTGCTTCTGTTGATTCTCAAATTGACGTAAAAAATATTGCATTGTTGTATCTGTGATAGGTAATATACGCCCGTGCGATTTTGGCGGGGCAAATTCTTTGATGATATTCGTTTTTGGTGGCACTTTGAAAGGGAGTTGTTCGATTACGCTAAACGTCTTGTTTTCAAAGTCAACATTGCGCCACCTTAGCCCTAGGATTTCACTTCGCCTTAGACCATACATACCCCCAAGCATGACAGACATTTCCCATTCTGTACCATATGTATTTGCCATAAGAAGTTGCATCTGCTCAACTGTGTATGGGTCGGGTGTTTTTCCATGTTTCCCGAATTTGGTAATGATATCGCGGGCAGGATTATATTCAATATAACGATACTTTCTCGCGTGTTCCATTGCAACGCTCAAAATTCGTTGTGTGTAACGAACCGAACTATGCGAAAGCCCTTTTGCATATAACTTACTGAAAAGGTCATCCAGCATAGCACCTGTTACTTGATTGATCGGAACACTACCAATATACGGCACAATATGATTTTTAATATACCCTCTATATCCGTATAACGTGCTGGGCCGCAAGTTAGCCTTTCCATGCTTTTCGACCCAATCCTCCATATACTCTTTGACTGTCTGTTTACCGTTCATTACCAATAGCGGTGTATAGGACGGCTTTTCAAGTTTCACTTTCATTTCGGCTTCGTGTTTTTCAGCTTGTGCCTTTGTTGGGAATCCGCGCTTACCATATGTTTTACGTTCTCCGTTTGTCATATATTTAATGTAAACGTCGTATACAGTCCCCGGTTTTCCCGTTAAAACACCCTCGGCATTTCTCCTGTTCTTTACTTTTCTTGATGATATAGCCATTATGAATTATCACCCCCTTTCGTTTTTGAATGAGCGTAAATCTTTGCTCTTTCGTAATAATCCCATATTGCTCTATCCGTCAATAGCCGATGACTTCCATTCGGTAAATATTCTAACTCACCTTTATCCATGAGTTGACGCAATTTGTTTGCTCCCAAACCGCAAACGGTACTCATTTGCTCGACCGTTTTAAAAAATGGTAAAGGTTGTATATCCTGCTTTTTATCCTTTTTCACCAAAAGGCACAACACCCCCCGATTATATTTTTTAGCAAACAGACGGCTGCGGGTCGGGCAGCTCCACGGGGTTATGTTGCCCCCTTGCATGGTTCTCATGCAACCGCCCCCATTGCGTGATAAGCTGTGGCTGGGCGGGAGTATCATTATTACGGCTTTCTGATCGTCGCACAAGCAGACTGCGCTTGCTTCCGTCAAGGTGTTAATCGCTCATGTCACGGCGCACCTTTCGGCTGGCTCCCAGCATACCGAATGTATCTGATTGCTTGTATGAAATTGTCAATGTGCTGCTGTATGTCAATCTAAAAGACCGCGCTATATAAGTGCGCTCTTGTAGAGTGGCAAACAAAAGCCCGCGACCGGGCAAGCGTGGAAAGGGGAACACGCACCCAGTCGCGAGCATAGAGTTAAGCGGCTTTAAATTTGAGAATTTGGGTTATCAGTTTTGTTTCAAGCCTGCGCTTGACTTCTTCATTTACGCAAAAATAAGGCAGACCGTTTTCATCAAAAAGTTGCTGAAAAGCTAAAGAGGAAACGTACCCCTTATAGTGCGCTAACACGGCGTTGATAGCGTCAATATCACCCGCCGTTGCAGCCAAAATGACAGAATATGGAATCAGGCTACAATCAACTTTTCCCACTATAATTTCACTTCCTCTCTATAATCTTTTTGAGTTTTTCTAGTGTGCTTGCCCTGCGCTTCGTGACCGTGCGACGCATAAGGCTTAACAGTTTCCCAATTTCTCGGTCGGTCATATCGAGGAAATAGAACAACAAAATAATGTTGCGCTTATCCTCTGGCAAGGCGTTCAGTGCGGCGGCTATTACTTCATCGGTTATCTTGATTTCATTTCCCAAAACGGAAAACACATATTCATCAAGCGCATACTCATCATAAGCCGTTAAAGCCGCAATCTGTTCAAGCTCCTGTTCGGATAGCATTTCTAAAGATATTTCGCGGTCACGCTTTCTTTTCAAGATAATAGTTGCGTGCTTCATTGCGAATTACTTTTTTGCAGTAGCTATCAAACTGTCCTTGAATCCGCGCCCTGTCGCTGGATTGAGGGTTCAGAAGATCACCCCCTTTCTACTACAATAATTTATGGATAGGATATGGCAGCCAGCCATACGCCTTTCCATCCCATAGTCTAAGCTACAATAAGGGGAGTAATTGGTCTGACGACTCCTTTCTTGGGTCTACACGCCCGTACGTGAGACAGTCAGCCATCCTCTTGTTGCAGCGTTCGTTTTGCAGGTAGAGCCACCACTCGTGCGTTCGTGTCACTCAGTAGATTGAATAGGCAATGGGTAAGAGATGGGCACCGATTACAATACATCAATCAGGAGGAATACTTATGAACGCTGTCGGTATCGACATTTCCAAAGGCAAGTGCATGGTTGCTATCCTGCGTCCCTTCGGTGAGGTGGTTGCTTCACCTTTTGAAATTCAGCACACCGCTCATGAACTCAGACGTTTGGTTGAACGTCTGAAAAGTTTGGACGGTGAAACCCGCATTGTTATGGAGCATACTGGCAATTACTATCTGCCTGTCGCCAGGCATCTGCACGAAGCCGGCCTCTATGTGTCCGTTGTCAATGCTATTCTTGTACATGACTACGGTCAAAATTCCCTTAGACGGGTCAAAACGGACAAGATAGATGCTGTTAAAATCGCCAGCTATGCTCTAAGCCATTGGCTTGATCTTCCGCAATATGCGCCGGAAGAAGACGTTCGCCACATGCTTAAACCTGCGCCCGCCAGTGCAACCAGTACGTTAAGCAGAGTGTTATGCTTAAAAACAGCCTCATCGCTTTGCTTGACCAAACCTTTCCGAGTGTCAACATGCTGTTCTCCAGCCCGCCCCGCAAGGGGGACGGTCACGAAAAATGGATTGACTTCGTGGGTAAATTTTGGCATTTTGAATGCGTCAACAGCCTTTCCAAAAACGTTTTTACCCAGCGCTATCAAAAATGGTGCAAAAGAACAGGTTACAACTTTCTTTCCACTAAGGCCGCTGCCATCTACGATTTCGCCTGCATACAAGTCAGTACACTGCCTCGAAGCACCTTTGCCAAACAGCTTATTACTCAAGCTGTGTCGCAGCTTAACTCCCTATCGGAAACGCTGGCTCTGATTCGGCAGCAGATGCTTTCCCTTGCCTCCGGCTTGCCGGAATTTCCTGTTGTCATGGCTATGCAAGGGGTCGGCAATGTGTTAGGACCTCAACTCATGGCTGAAATTGGCGATGTGCGACGTTTCAACCGTAAGCAGTCGCTGGTTGCTTTTGCCGGTATCGACGCACCGCCTTTCCAGTCCGGCGCCTTTGAAGCACAGAGTACCGGCATTTCCAAACGAGGTTCTTCCTCACTCAGAAAGACGCTTTTTCAGGTCATGGACTGCCTGCTCAAACACGCGCCCTCTCATGATGCTGTATTCCAATATCTTGACAAAAAACGCGGCGAGGGTAAGCATTATTACGTCTACATGATGGCAGGAGCCAACAAGTTCCTGCGTATCTACTACGCACGGGTTAAGGAGCATCTAGGCAGTTTGGCGGTTCAGTAGCCCACATATTCTTTTTGCTTGGCTTACCAGCTTATTTCAGGGTGGTTTTATTTGATGTTCCATTTTTTACCTTTCATTTTTTATTCATTTCCGGCTTGACTTTTCTTTGCAGGTCTCGCGTCCGCAAGGGCGGTGAAATATCCCCTTTCACTTACTAGCACAATTTGAAAATGGAAAAAGGAACCATTTTTCAAAAAAAGTTGAAAAATTTTTTGAGAACCATAAAAAAAGACGATTGTATTAAATACAACCGCTGCTTTCGTTGTTGTGATTACAAAGGTGTTATGAATTTGCCCGATGCAGTTTGCTACCCCGTCACGCGATAGCAAACGATGCTAAAATTATACGGATTTCTCATAAGCCGCACCCACACCGACCACTTAAAACAGCTATGCAACTGTTCATTAAATCATTTAATAGATTTCCAATTATCTCGTTAGATGTTCTTATATGCCGGTATAGCCCTTAACTTCGGGCTTTTCCGGCATTTTTCCTATCGGAAGAACCTCACAAACATTCTTATTACCCCTCATGTTTTCGTTCTCAAACGTAGTACAAACAGTAGTACATTCTGCGTATCTTATGCGGCCTTGGATTCCTGGGCGCTCTCTGACGCAGGCTGCGCGTTGACTGCGGCGGCGGTCTGTGACTTGGCTTGCAGCCGTTCCATTTCCTCCTGTGCGGAATGGAACGTGGCGTGGGCGTAATAGTTCAGCGTCATAACGATATTGGAATGCCCCATAATGTACTGCAATGCCTTGGGGTTCATGCCCGCATTTGCCATTCTGGTACAGAATGTATGCCGCATGGTGTGTGGCGTCATGACCTCCGGCAGCGGTTCCGCATGGAACTTGTTGAACTTCTTGGCAAGGCCCTGAAACATGGAATCATAGTTGACAGCCGCTTTCGGCAGTCCGTCCCGATTTAAGAACAGGAATCCCTTATACCCGTCCACCACAACGCCTTTGCCGTCCTTTCGCCTGTGCAACACACGCTGAAATGCTTTGTAGGCCGCTGCGCTCATAGGCACCTGGCGATAACCGCTGTCTGTCTTTGGCGCTTCGATGTAGTAGCCGTCCTCGGTGCTTCTCAAAAGCTGGTGGTCTACATTCACAAACCGCTTGTCAAAATTCAGGTCGGCAGGCGTCAGGCCGCAGAGTTCGGAAACGCGAAGTCCGGTTTCCAGCAGAATCAATACCTCGTCATAATACTTGGCATAAACGGGGTCACTCTGCATGAAGCCCAAAAGCTCCTTTTCCTGTGCAGGGGTAAGCGGCACCTTTGGTACGGTATCGTCGTTGATAACCTCATTGATCTGGAAGTCAAAGGGATTCTTGCGGAGGCAATCGTCCTGTACGGCCATGTGAAAAATGGCTTTCAGGGAACGCTTGCCGTTGCAGATGGTATGATAGGCCACGCCCTTTTCCTGCATACGCAAGGCCCATTCTTTGGCGTCAGACAGCTTCACGCTGTCGATGCTGGCCCCTCCGATTTTATCCTCGGACAGAAGTTTCATTAACTGCTGGCGGCTCTTATGGGTTCCCCGTTTCACATTGCCCCGCTGCCGGATATACTTTTCATATAGCTGGCACACGGTCATTTTCTTACCGATGGTGTCAATCCCATCGTCAAGGTCTTTTTGTATCTGCTTGATTTTCTCACGCAGAGAAATATCCGGGCGTTTTCCGGCAGGGATTTTGTCCGTAGGGACTAACTTCCATGAGTACACAAACTTCGGTTCTCCAAAGGTATCCGTATATTTGTAGGCGTATCTTCCGTCTGTTCGCTGGCTCTCTCCAGATTTCAAAAGGCGGCCTTTGCTGTCCCGCCTTTTTTCATCTCGTTCTTTTTTTGACATTTCGTCATGCTCCTTTCCATGACGGAAAGAGCCTTGACACGCTTTAAGAGTATTATAGCATAGTCAAGGCTCTTTTTCACTAGATTGTGTCAAGAGAATCAATGATTTTTTCAAATTTTTGCCGTTTGATCTGGATGCGGTTGCCGTTCAAAATCACCCAGCCAGCGGATGGGTTTTCCTCGGCAAGCCGACGCAGTTTGTTTTCTCCAATGCGAAAATATTTCGACGCTTCCTCAATGGTAAGCGTATACTTTTCCCAAATAGGCACATCGTTATTACTCATAATATGGCCTCCTTCTGTTCAAAGCAAAGGTTCCTTGTAAATGTGGGCAAAACACGGACGGCTGGCGGCCCAGCTCCACGGGCTTTTCACCCCCGTGTGGTTCTCACACGGCCCTACCCATTGCCTGTGACGCTTTTAACGCTCGGACTGTGGCTGTAAGGGAGTATCATTGTCCTGCCTGCACGTCATCGCCCATAAGCAGCTACGCTTATTTTGCGGCTGGGTGGTTGTCGCTCCGCTGTTTTCGTAGAAACCAGCATCATGGCGCACCCGCCGTCCGGCTCGGTGTAGACAGAATGTGTCCGTATGCCCTATGACGCGCCGCCATTGTCCTGCGGGCGTATTTGTCAAGGTACATACATCAGCCACCGAGCCGGCGGAAATGCGGAAAGAGAGTAATAAGACATTTCCGTTACCGTGGCCGGGTCGTTACTTCAAGGCAACGATGATGGAATGAATGAGCTTGATTTCCAAACGGTGCTTCATATACTCGTCCACGCACACATAGGGGATGCCGTTGCTGTCATACAAGGTGCGGATGCAGAGCTTGTTTATGTAGTCCTCATAGTACCGCAGCACTTGCTCCATAGTCATTGCATCCCCAGCGTGGGCAGCTTCCATCACCGAAAGGGGAAGAAGCTCTCTGCCGTTGAATGTAGGTTCCTTCATCCGCGTTTACCTCCCTCTGGCATGAACGCCATCAATTTCATACGCAACTGTTTCAGGGTCCTTGTCCTGTGACGCTGTACGGCGCTGCGGGACATTCCCATGAGGCTGCCGATTTCTCCGTCTGCCAAATCCAGAACACAGTGCAAAATCAAAATGCTTTGTTCCTGTTCCGGCAGGCTGGCGAACGCCTCGGCTACAAGCTCGTTGTCGATCAGCAGGTCATACCCATACGACGAAAAAACGTAGCTGTCGCTGGGGTAATCATCCACGACTGAGAGCTTGTCCATTTCCTCTTGTGTCAGAGCATCCAGCGACTTTTCACGTTCGCGGCGATGCGCCATCTCCGACCAGTAGCTTTTAGCCTCATTGCGGAGTACCGCTTTGCAGAAAGCATCATAGCGGTGCCGCAGGATAAAATCATTGCGGGGGATCGTTTCCATCTTTTCACCCCCTTTCTGTGGGGGATTTCGGTGGTTTTCTCCCTTTCCGCCAAAGTTACTGTTGAAAGGCCTCCAGCTACCCGCCAAACACCACTTTTTTAAAAAAATTTTGAAAAAGTGTTTGACCGATAGAGCGGGCCGAAGGAAATAACAAAATTCGCCCGGAAGGGCATAAACCCTCCGGGCGAACAAAAAAATAGTATGATATTTTATTGCATACGCAAATTCATGGTTCCGGCCACATTTCCCACGGGCCGGGGGATGTTTTTTTTAACGGTGTTACTCCCATTTCCGTTGGTCGATATCCCGTTCTACACATGACGGCTCCCTCCTGAAACCGCCAATGGGATCAGCGTTAGGGGGAATTGCTCCCATCCAATACCTTACGAACCGCGGTGTGGTTGCTCGGGGCGATCCGGCTGATGTAATGACGGCCTGATTGCGCAACGTTCCTTTGGTTTGATGTTCCATCTTTCACTTTCTCCATTTTTTTAGAAAATAACTTCGATACAAAATCCAAGGACAACAAACAGTAAAATGCTGATAATCGTTCCAACTCTCGTCATGATCTGATACTTTGTAAACTTCTTATTTCGCACAAATGTAATCCCTCGCATTCTCAATAAATGTATCTAATATCAATTCGCAATCTGTAAACTTGTATTGTCTTGCACTTTCTATATCTTGATTTAAGAAAATAAAACCGATGCATTTATCGTAGGTTCCAAGATAATCAAAAACAGATTGTATGTATTCATTGCGAACTTCATCACTGGTGCTATGCTCCGCGATCTCTCCAAAAATAATTGGCTTATTATATGCTTCCAAATAGTCTCTTTGACCTTCATTTTCATAGAATTGCTGAAAACTCTCACGGGAATCCAATGTGTTATTCAATGTCAATCCGACATAATCAACATACTCATCACCTGGATAATATTTCGTTGTGTATTCGTCTGCCCTGTTGGGAGACCATACCCACTTAACATTGGGAGCATATTCCCTACCCAAGTTCACAATGTGAACCCAAGCGTTTACATATGCGTGAGCATCATCTGTTTGCCAACTGTACCAACCAGATTTGTAAGAGGGCCTCATTTCCATTTCATGCGCTAATCGAACAAAAAGTTCTGTATTGGCTCTGTTATCCGAAGAGAGTTTCTTAAAATATTCAATAATTAAATCATCATAATACCCGTCAGAAACCAATTTTAAGTCCCAGTCGGTAGGCTGCAAAGTGATAAACGCTATATATTTATTGTCGTCTAAACATAAAGAAATCTTGTAATCACTTGTCTGATCAAAACGATCAAACCAAGCTAAAGTATTGATGCTGTCAGCTAAAACATCAGTCTCTTCGGGGCCTTGAACATAAACGCCCAAATATCTTTGTCCCTCTGTAATAGGATAATATTCAGACTCGACAACTGAGGATTCTGTTACAATAGATTCCGTAGTTGGTTCTTCCAGTGTAGCTTGACTATTACTCGGAGCCTCAATAGACGCAATGCTGTCAGAGCCATCGGCCTTCTCGGTATCGACAGGCTGTTCGTTGCAACCAACCCATAATATAAATATAGCAGCCGCGAATATACAAATGCAATTAAGGAACTTCCGCTTTATCATTGTCCTCCTCCAATTTCCGGGTGCCCCATTCCATATCGTCAGAGCAGAGCATAAGGCCTAGCAATCGGATAGGAACCATGACAACAGTTAAAACAAGGATGAATACTGGAAGCAGTAATGTATAATACCACTTCACACTTCTCATAACCTTAATATTTCGTGAACCAAAACTAATGATACAACCAAGAAGAATAAAGAGAATGATCTGCCACCATGGAGCGGTATATGCCAATGTTGGAATCGCGCAGCCAAGTATATTTAACACCTTGCAAATTATAGTATTGGCATAAACGCTAACCAGCATCATCGGACTAATCATATCTGACCAGTAAATAAAGCACATCAGCTTGGCGTTTTTTAACATCCAAGGAGTCATTCTCAGATTGTTATACTGTGAACCTTCCGACCATCTTAACTGCTGCCTGATAAATTTTTTCCATTCGGTGGGCACATCTGTATAAATTACTGAGGTGTCTTGCATAACTGTTTTGTACCCCTTTCGGAGCGTCAGGTTTGTGAGGCTTCTGTCATCGGATACTTCTTTGTGAAATCCCATGAATGTCTCATTCATAAAGTCATACATCACATCTATCAAAATCTGAGTACGGAAAGCAATTGTCCTGCCGGGAAGGCAGCCCACTTTGCCTGTAACGCTCATTGCTTTCATCGTTCCTTCAGCTCTGATCTCTTCAAGCAAATTTGCAAACATGGTTACGAGTTTGCGGTCAGGATCAAGTATTTTCTGTCTGGTTGTAACACCGCCAATTTTTTGATCACAAGCAAAAGGCTTCAGCAACTCGGACAAAGTATCCTCTGTCCATACCGTATCACTATCCACAAGCACTGTTATATCGGAATTCGGATTAATGTGCTCCATTGCCACACGGATCCCATTTCTCTTACCGGCAACAGGTGTATAATAATGCTGAACAGGAGTAAAGCCAATTGGTAAATTCCTGTTGAAATCTACACACAGGTTTTCAAGCCCCTCGTTTTTTGGCCCATTAATGACAACTATAATCTCAGACGGATTCTGGCGTGCTATTTTCATCAGAACACTATAAAATAGATCTAATGGTTCGTCAACGACTGGGAGCAGCACCGATGTAAAATAATTTATTTCTTTATCTTCATAATCATATGGCTTATATCGAATAGCATGGAAAAATACTATTCCCCATCGAATGAAAATGAATGCGAAGAAAAACATAAAGAGGTGAAGGTTATGAGTTTTGATATAATCCTCGACCATCAAGAAAAATGTGTACATTACAATCACCGCCTCGCCGGGTCAATCTCTTCCAAAGATGTCTCTTGTATAAACCTTATACATAACTTCCGAGAGTTCACTGGAAACTCTATTAGCAACAATAACATCACATGAACGCTTAAACTCCGCAAAAGAATGTACAACCTTATAACCCATAAACTCTGCGGCATCGCCTAATAAGGGTTCATATATTACAATTTCTTGTTTTTCTTTGGAAAGCCCCTCCATAACACCCCAAACAGCACTTGAACGGAAATTGTCAGAATTAGACTTTGCCGTTAAGCGGTAAATACCAACTGTGCCAGGATGTTTATTCAGAATTCCCTTTATGACATGGCCTTTTTTGGTGTGGTTTGCCTGACACACAGCGGTAATCAAATTTTCAGGAATATCATGAAAACTTGATTTCAACTGCTTTGTATCTTTCGGGAGGCAATATCCGCCATAGCCAAAAGATGGATTGTTATAATGCTTACCAATTCGAGGATCATGACAAATTGCATCTATGATGTTCTTTGTACTTAACCCATTCATTTCTGCAAAGGTATCCAATTCGTTAAAGAACGCAACACGCATGGCTAAATAAGTATTAGCGAAAAGTTTAGCGGCTTCTGCTTCATCAAGCCCTATAATCAAGACGGGAATATCTTCTTTATTTGCGCACTCTTGCAAGATGGTTGAAAAAACCTGTGCATGGATAACCATAGCAGGGTCTGCAATATCTGTACCAACAACAATTCTGGAAGGGTACAAATTGTCGTATAGGGCTTTCGTTTCTCTTAAAAATTCAGGGGAAAATAGAATGTGGCTGGTGTTATATTTTTTTCGCACACTCCTTGTATACCCAACAGGAACCGTACTTTTGATGATCATAATGCAATGATCATTATTTGCCATACAAATTTCTATGGTGGAATCAACCGCATGAGTATCAAAGCTATTGGTTTCATCCTCATAATTAGTAGGTGTTGTAATAATTACATACTCGGCGTCTTTATATGCTATTGCCGTATCTACAGTGGCTGTCAAATTTAGTTTTCTTTCGGCAAAAAACTTTTCGAGATATACGTCCTGAACGGGAGAAATACGGGAATTAACTTTCGCAACCTTTTCTTCATCAATATCAAGCACTATTACTTCATGCTTTTGGCCTAACAGAGTGGCAAGAGATAACCCCACATAACCTGCGCCTACAACAGTAATTTGCATAGCATTCTAACCACCTTTCTATTCAAATTCATTCTCGGCTCGGATGACGTTGCAAACCGCTGCAGTGTTCCGATAGATGCTTCATCAACGTTTCTTTCGCGGCGGATGCATCCGCTTGCTGGGAAAGACCCGTCAGATAAGCCAAGGCGTCATTCCACGTTTTTAGCGAAAAGGCTTCCGAAGGAATATGTAAAAGCTCCCTGGACAGATGGAATTGCTCCCATGGGCTGAGATACCGCAAATCTGACAGATACCCACATCCGGCCTTCTGGGCCAAGCACTCCAACAATTCTACCGACCATCTTTCTTCCACTTTATTCACCTCCTGTCATTTCAAAGGGAATATCCTAACCACAAACTTTCCTTTTCTGAACGATTCAATTACCGCAGAATAATGATTCTGGGGTAATCGTTACTGCTTCTAGGAAGAAAATTATTATTTTAATCAACTAAGGGCGTTCTGACAGGCATAAAAAGCAGACCTGCGCACATATTTCGCGGTGCAGGTCTATTTTTCGTATTTATTTTGCTGTTCTATATGTAATAAATGGTTGAAAATCTGCTCTGATACACTTATAATAGAGCTAATCAGTTCTACTTGTAACTGAGCAAGGGGGCCATGGAACCACAGAATCATTATTCCGTGGTGCTATGAGATCAGATGCATCCGCTGTAAGGTTCGCTCATGTTCCCGTGTGCCCATAGCTACATAGATACGCGTGGTGTCCACGGAGGCGTGTCCTAAAATATCCGCAAGATATGCCAGATTCTTTTTGATGGCATAATAGCATTTTGCAAACAAGTGCCGCAAATTGTGGGGAAAGACCTTTTCAGGATTTACCCGCGCCGCCCGGCACAGCTTTTTCATATCATGACAGATATTGCTTCGATCTAAGGGCTTTCCGGTACGGGTGCAGAACAGATACCCCGTTCGGATGCCTTTTTCTTTGGCATAGGCGTTCAATTTCCGGCACAGCTCTTTTGTCAAGAGAATGGTGCGGATTTTGCCTTTCATGCGGATTTCCGCTTTTCCTTTGTGCAATGCCTCCACAGTCAGAAAGGAAAGCTCACTGACCCGGATTCCGGTGGTGCAAATGGCAAGCATCACATGATACAGGCGGCTGTCCTTTTTCCTTTTGGCAGCGTCTAACAAGCGGTGGTATTCCGCTTCGGTCAAATCTCGGCTGTCATCCACAAATACCGTATGCTGGATTTTCAAAAACCTCACCTTGCAGGCCGCCAGCCCCAGGTAGTCCAGATAGGAATGAATGGCGGACAGCTTGGCATTTACGGTGCGGGCATGGTGGCTCTGTTGCAGTTGCTCTCGATATTCCAGCACCTTTGCTTTTGTAGGTTCTTCCCCCTGTAAAAATGAAAGAAACCAAACCAACTCACGAACATACTTTTGTATGGTTGCGTGAGATTTTTCATGTTCGGTCAAGTAGATGCGGTACTCCCGCAAGATTTCATTGTAATTTTGTTTCATCGTGTTTTACCTCTTCTAAATTGATAGTATGAAAGTAGTATGACAGAATCTTTTATACCGTATTCTCTGCAAAGGTAAAACAAAAGAACGGGTAAGTTTAACGATGTGCTGTAGACACGGACCGTCAAGCGAACGCGTCAAACGGATTCGGCATTTGTTTATCATTTGTTGTATGGAGGCCAAGGGCCTCTTATTTTTTTGCAAATTTTTCTTTCCAAAGCGCTATTTTGCGGGTAGTTTGATGGCTTCTCAGAGTATTAGGAGTGGAGGAAAAGAAAAACAGCAAGCATAGGAAGTGTATTAACACTTCCGAATTTTGCCCCAGCCCGCAAAGCTGGCTTGGTTGCAAAATGCTTGTTGAGGGGACACCCCCAAACCCCCAAAAGAAAGGAGCGGAAACGTGGCAGAACGCAAAAGAAAAATCCCGCTGATCGTCTATGTAACAGAGGATGAACGGGAAACAATACAACGAAAAATGGAGCTTGCCGGGAGCGCAAATAATTTTAGCAGATATGCCCGCAAGATGCTGATTGACGGTTATGTCATACAAGTCGATCACACACCTTTGAAAGAGCTTGCGCGAGAAATTGGCGGTATAGGTCGTAATATCAACCAAATTGCAGCCCGCGCGAACACCACGGGCAATTTGTACGCCGAAGATATACAAGAGATAAAGGAGCGGATGAACGAGGTTTGGCATATTGTGAGATACACCCTATTAAGTCAACGCTAAGAAAAGCACTTGACTATGTCACCAAGCCAGAAAAGACGGACGGCGGGCGGCTGGTGTCCTCCTATGGTTGTACCCCGGAAACGGCAGATGTAGAATTTTTCTACACGATTTCACAAGGCATGAACAAAGGGGACAATCTCGCACACCATATGATACAGAGCTTTGCCCCCGGTGAAGTCACCCCGGAAGAAGCGCACAAGCTGGGGCAGGAATGGGCTGAAAAGGTGTTAAAAGGCAAATATGAATATGTGATTGCAACACATACCGATAGCCGTTGTGTCAATAATCACATTATGTTTTGCGCGACCAATTTTGTCGATCATCACAAGTATATTTCAAATGAGCGCACCCTTGCACAAATACGCCGACTAAGCGACGATCTTTGCCGGACGCATGGTCTGTCTGTGATTGAAACGACGGAACGCAGCGCAAAGAGCAAGAGCGGCAAAGAATATCACGCCGCCCGCGAGGGTCGGGGCTGGAAATCTAAGCTATATCGTCTGATTGATGATACAATTCCCCATGTAAAAACTTTCGATGAATTATTGCAAAGGATATCGGCGGCGGGTTATGAAGTATCGCGGACAAAAAAGGTTTTAAAATTCCGTGCGCCGGGACAAGATAAATTCACACGGGGGCATGACGATTATACTGAAATGCGTATACGGGAACGGATAGCGGGCGGCGCATCACGCAAGCCCCAGCGCGACGACAAGGGTGTAAACCTTGTCATTGATATACAGAATAGCATAAAGGCCCAGCAAAATGAGGGCTATAAACGTTGGGCGAAAGTCTTTAACCTCAAAGAGACCTCAAAAGCTGTTAATTATTTAACGGAGCATAACATTACCGACCGGGAACAGCTTGCCCGCATCGTCAAAGACGCTGCCACAAAATTTGACAAGACCGCCGCCGATCTGCGCGGGATTGAAAAACGCTTGTCTGATGTATTGCTAACCATGAAGCATACAGAGAATTACCGCCGTATGAAGCCGACTTATGACAAGTACCTTGCGGCAAAAAACAAAGACCGCTATTATTCCGAACATGAAAGCAGCTTAATATTATTTCACGCTGCCAAAAAGGGGCTTGCCGATCTCGGCATTAAGGGTCGCGCCTCGATTCCCGCCGATCTGCATAAGGAGTATGGGAAGTTACAGAATAAAAAAGATAGTCTATACCGATCTTACAGGACGCAAAAAAAGGAAGTTCGGGAGCTTGAAATCATAAAGGCAAACGTGGATAGTCTCTTAGAGCCGCCCCGCCTGGAACGTGAGAGCAAGGAAAAACAGAGATAAAAAAGCGCGGATTTTCCGCGCTTTGCTCAAATTTTCTTATTTTCATCTTCTTTTTTAGATTCAAAGTAAAGGCGATAACTTGAAAGCAAGGTAATTATGCTATCCTTATCAACATGACTTAGAATATCATATAGTAAAGATAATTCCTCCGGTTTGTACTGATCAACTAACAACTTCATAACCGATGCTACCGTTTTATCCTTGCTATAATCAACACGGAAGAAATCTTCAAGTGTGATACCAAAAAATTCGCATATATCGTAAATACTGACTACATACGGACTGCGTTTTTTACATAACAAATCGGATATAAAATGCTCATTATATCCAACCAAATGACTAAGTGCTTTTCTGTTCGTTATTTCATTTTCGGTAAGCAATTCATTAACCCTTTGGGCTACAAATTTCTTTATATATTCTAAACTATCTTCATTCATGTAATCAGTATAATTCAATCATTAGTCTTGCCTTTAACGTAAGTCTCTTTGTTTAAGCTGTTATCGCGTAAAAGTATTGTCCTTTTATGATAATAGGCGTATAATAACAGCAAACCAATCCCAAAGGCGCAAAAGGTGTAGGCTATGTGTACCCACACACCAAAACACTACATATAAACCCACACCCTTTATATACATTTCTAGTCTACACCTGATTGCGCTATCGTTGGGTTAAATCAAGCGGTTTGCAACAAATTTTAATGCGTATTTGTTGCTAATATTTGGCGCGAATATGGGGAATGGAATGACGATTAGGAATCCCCACACCTTTTATTATCATCCATTACCCCTTACGCGCCATGCACATTGAAAAAATAAAATATTGATATGTCGGCGGGGCGCGTCAGTCAGTTCCAAACAAAGAGAGCATAGAATTTCTTGATTTTGAATAAAGACCAAGACCCCTATGTTGTGAAATAAGCATTTTTGCTGAAACTTGGTGTCCCGCGAGACGTATCATAATGTTTAAATACAAAAAGCGGGTATTGAAATACCCGCAAAGAAGCAAACGACTTTGCTATTTTTTATTTAGTTCTTTGGCTATCCCCAGCATATAACGCAACGCTTGTTCATTCAATGATTTTGTTTCTTCGTGAAGTTCGCTAACAAGCGCGGGTTCTTCAATGCTGGTGTCAAAGAAATCTGTAAGACTAACACCTAAATAGTCGCAAATATAGAATAGCAAAGGTATTGAGGGTAAGGCATTTTTATTTTCAATCCTGTTAATATAGCCCACACTTTGCCCGATTGAAAGGCTCATGTCCCTTTGGGAAACGCCTTTCCTTGATCTCAATTTTGATATACGATCACCTATAAAATCAATGTCCATATGATACCTGCCTTATTACTCATTATAGGGGATGAAGTACGCAAAAATATCCACTTAAATTATACGTTTTGCTCAATGTGTGTTATTACAGTATTCGTTGCGGCGTTTTTATATAATTTGAGTATATATCGCCGAATCGTCTCGCATTAAAAAGACTACGTGAGACCTGCAAAGAAAAGTCAAGCCGGAAATGAATAAAAAATGAAAGGTAAAAAATGGAACATCAAATAAAACCACCCTGAAATAAGCTGGTAAGCCAAGCAAAAAGAATATGTGGGCTACTGAACCGCCAAACTGCCTAGATGCTCCTTAACCCGTGCGTAGTAGATACGCAGGAACTTGTTGGCTCCTGCCATCATGTAGACGTAATAATGCTTACCCTCGCCGCGTTTTTTGTCAAGATATTGGAATACAGCATCATGAGAGGGCGCGTGTTTGAGCAGGCAGTCCATGACCTGAAAAAGCGTCTTTCTGAGTGAGGAAGAACCTCGTTTGGAAATGCCGGTACTCTGTGCTTCAAAGGCGCCGGACTGGAAAGGCGGTGCGTCGATACCGGCAAAAGCAACCAGCGACTGCTTACGGTTGAAACGTCGCACATCGCCAATTTCAGCCATGAGTTGAGGTCCTAACACATTGCCGACCCCTTGCATAGCCATGACAACAGGAAATTCCGGCAAGCCGGAGGCAAGGGAAAGCATCTGCTGCCGAATCAGAGCCAGCGTTTCCGATAGGGAGTTAAGCTGCGACACAGCTTGAGTAATAAGCTGTTTGGCAAAGGTGCTTCGAGGCAGTGTACTGACTTGTATGCAGGCGAAATCGTAGATGGCAGCGGCCTTAGTGGAAAGAAAGTTGTAACCTGTTCTTTTGCACCATTTTTGATAGCGCTGGGTAAAAACGTTTTTGGAAAGGCTGTTGACGCATTCAAAATGCCAAAATTTACCCACGAAGTCAATCCATTTTTCGTGACCGTCCCCCTTGCGGGGCGGGCTGGAGAACAGCATGTTGACACTCGGAAAGGTTTGGTCAAGCAAAGCGATGAGGCTGTTTTTAAGCATAACACTCTGCTTAACGTACTGGTTGCACTGGCGGGCGCAGGTTTAAGCATGTGGCGAACGTCTTCTTCCGGCGCATATTGCGGAAGATCAAGCCAATGGCTTAGAGCATAGCTGGCGATTTTAACAGCATCTATCTTGTCCGTTTTGACCCGTCTAAGGGAATTTTGACCGTAGTCATGTACAAGAATAGCATTGACAACGGACACATAGAGGCCGGCTTCGTGCAGATGCCTGGCGACAGGCAGATAGTAATTGCCAGTATGCTCCATAACAATGCGGGTTTCACCGTCCAAACTTTTCAGACGTTCAACCAAACGTCTGAGTTCATGAGCGGTGTGCTGAATTTCAAAAGGTGAAGCAACCACCTCACCGAAGGGACGCAGGATAGCAACCATGCACTTGCCTTTGGAAATGTCGATACCGACAGCGTTCATAAGTATTCCTCCTGATTGATGTATTGTAATCGGTGCCCATCTCTTACCCATTGCCTATTCAATCTACTGAGTGACACGAACGCACGAGTGGTGGCTCTACCTGCAAAACGAACGCTGCAACAAGAGGATGGCTGACTGTCTCACGTACGGGCGTGTAGACCCAAGAAAGGAGTCGTCAGACCAATTACTCCCCTTATTGTAGCTTAGACTATGGGATGGAAAGGCGTATGGCTGGCTGCCATATCCTATCCATAAATTATTGTAGTAGGAAAGGAGCGCAAAAAATGATAGAAAATACTGGTTGCAGCTTTATTGATAATTTATCCAACAACGATTATGAACACAATTCCTCATTTTTTTATAAAATAGCCGATGCTTTACGCCACACATTTATGTACCTATATTCTATTGGTATAGAGAGATACACACTTATGGATAACTCTGAAACCAATTTGTATTTTGTACAAATTTTAGAAAACGCCTTATTTGATGCAGAATTGGAAAAGCCAAAGTTATATCTGTTCTCCCCATGCAAAGATTATGTATGGGAAAAGTCTCATGAATCAAAAGCTGTTAAGCTCATTGTCGATGAAGTTGTGTATATCAGGAAAAGAGCGACAAATGACCCCGCTGTCTTTGATATGACGTATCAAGCAGTTATCAATGAATCTGGAATTTTATTCCTCATGGACAAAAACAGGGATTCTGAATATTACAAATATGCCGTAAAGAAAGGAAAAACAATATATCTTTTAAATCCCGTTGATAAGGAATTTACGATTGAAAATGTGCGAGAATCTCGCGGGTGTCGCAACTTGCAAAAAGCGATATTTGCGAATAGCGATATTGAGCGCGAACACGTTGAATATGAAAGGCAATTAGAGCGCGAGGTCGAAAAAGCATTCTTAGTTGAAATGCGAGGGATTTTGCAGCCGAAAATAAGTCATGAGCAGAACAAATTACTTTCAAAACAGCATTACCCCAAAATCGCCAGCATAGATGAAAAATGCAATCTGCTAGATAGCATCATCCAGCTAAACGATGAAACAATCAATCAGCATTATTGGAATTGGAAAAATGAGGATGACATTTTGAATGACCTCTTAGCCGAAGCAACAGACGGGAAACAAGGTAAGATTGAGACAGTCAAGAGCAGAGCGGATAACTATTGGAAGATATTAAAACAGGCAATTTTTGCAAAACAAAGAATAATTGAAAGGAATAAAAGAAAATGAAAGTTATAAACGGGATACCATTTTACAGATTCCGGCATCAGTTGTGCGGGATTTGGTACGACAGCGATATTTCCGATCAGCTAACAACTAATCAAATAGCAGTATTAAGGGACAAAATAGTCACGGCAATCAAAAAGAAAATTGATTTAAATGTTAAAGCCTTCGCCATTCCTTTTTTTAACAAGGCAAATCTCATACCTTTAGAGATTGTCAAAGCAATGCGAAAAGAATATTATCTAAGCATCACGGGAATTTTCCCTTACAATTCATCTATTGACGATGAGCCTATCGAAGATAGGCAGCTTTGGAATGATGCTTACAAATCCTTAGATTTATGCTTTAGTGTTGAGCAAAACCCTAGTAATGGCGGGAACGAAATATATTTAAAGGGCTGCTTGAAACCTGTGGATATCTTATTGTTGTATATGGAGAAATACCAAGTCAACAGACATTTGATCTCATTTATAAAGCAAGTAATGATTATTACTGCAACATGAAAATTGTAACGTTGTAGGTATATAAATCATTCTTTACAGAACAGGTATCATGTATTATTTTAGTCATATAAAGGGGTGATTTTATGAAACAAGATTATGTAACCGATTGTGCGGAGTGCGGCGCACCTTGCCCCGCTGTTTTCAAAATCCCGCTTTGCCACGATTGCGCCGTCAAAAAGACGCGCAAGGATTTTCTAAAATTTGTCGTGTTGCCTGTTGTGCTGGCTCTTTTCCTTTACTGGTTTGCAACCATGATCTTTCAGACCAGCGAACACCGGGTAGCCTATACTTTACTATTTATGGGCGTACCGTATGGCATACGGCGTATGTTCCTTTGGGTTATCCCGGTCGGTTACGGATTAGCCGGAACAATCGGGATATTAGCCCTTAATATCATCGTCGGCGCTGTGATCGGCGTGGTGGTGCTGGTCTACCAGCTTATAAAAGCGGTCGTTTATATTGTCAAAACGATCATTGCCGCCGTCAAGATTGCAGGATATAAAAAGATTGAAATTTTGCAAGCATGATGTACCCCCAATCAAAAGAGCGTGACAGCCGCGAAACCTCGCAAGCTGCCACGCTCTTTACTAATATAATAAAAACACATTGACAAATATCTATGTGTGTTATATATTATATATAGACAGTTATCAATGTGAGGTTTGATATGAAAACAAACTATACGGATTATGCAAATACATTTAAAGCGATTGCCGAACCTACTAGATTGCAAATTATAGATATGCTTTCGTGTGGAGAACTTTGTGCGTGCGTAATTCATGAAAAGTTTGATATTACACAGCCGACCCTTTCCCACCATATGAAAATATTATGTGATAGCGGGATTGTTATTCCACGAAAAGATGGAAAATGGACACACTATTCTTTAAACGAGCAACGTCTAAATGAAATTCGTGATTTTATGAATATGTTGACGGTTACAGAGAAAGCTTGTATTTGCAACGAATAATTTTTTTTGAATAATATATAGACAATCGTCTATATATTAAAGGAGTATGCTTATGGAAGCAAAAACAAATCAAAGCATCGGATTTTTTGAAAAGTATTTGACGGTATGGGTTGTAATCTGTATGGTTGCGGGGATTCTTATTAGTCAATTTCTACCACAGATTCCAACTTTTCTGAATCAATTTGAGTATGCTAATGTATCTATCCCTATTGCACTACTGATTTGGATTATGATTTATCCCATGATGATGAAAGTAGATTTTAAGAGTATAAAAGATGTGGGGAAAAATCCGAAAGGGCTTTTTGTAACATGGGTTACTAATTGGCTGATAAAGCCGTTTACCATGTTTGGTATTGCTGTACTGTTTTTCTATGTGGTGTTCAAAAATTTGATTCCTCCCGAACTTGCAAAGGATTACCTTGCCGGAGCCGTACTTCTCGGAGCCGCGCCCTGTACTGCAATGGTTTTCGTTTGGAGTACACTGACAAAGGGAAATCCTGCATATACCGTGGTACAGGTTGCAACAAACGATCTGATTATTCTTTTTGCTTTCGTACCGATTGTAAAATTCTTGCTAGGCGTAGGCAATGTCGAAGTTCCGTGGGACACGTTATTCTTATCCATTCTACTGTTTGTAGTGATACCGCTCACGGCAGGAATCCTCACAAGGGTATTTATGGTAAAGAAAAAAGGAGTAGATTATTTCAATCAAAAATTTGTGCCAAAATTCAATAATGTTACAGTAATTGGTCTGCTCCTTACGCTTATCATTCTATTTTCGTTTCAAGGACAGACGATACTTGCAAATCCAGTGCATATCCTGTTAATTGCAGTGCCGCTTGTTATTCAGACGTTTTTGATTTTCTTTATCGCGTATTTTGCTTGTAAGCTGTTAAAGCTATCGTTTGACATAGCGGCTCCTGCTGGTATGATTGGCGCATCAAATTTTTTTGAATTGGCAGTAGCGGTAGCAATCGCGCTATTTGGAGCAAATTCTCCAGTCGCACTTGCGACGACGGTAGGTGTATTAGTAGAAGTCCCTGTTATGCTGACGCTTGTAAAAATTGCAAATAAAACTCAACGGTGGTTTCCTGCCGTGAATAGACTATAAAAAATCAAAGGAGTAAAGACATGAGTAATAATAAGAATATGAAAGACGAGATTAAAAAATACTATGGTGGTATTGCAAGCGAGGTAACTACGGGTACAGGGGAAGCTCCCTGCTGTTGCTGTAAGCCCCAAAAAAGCCAAGTATTGTACGACGATGAATATTTAGAGGGATTACCCGAAGAAGCATTGAAAGCATCAATCGGCTGTGCAAATCCAATCTTCTTGGCAAATATCCAGCAAGGCGAAACTGTACTTGATCTTGGTAGCGGGGGTGGAATTGACGTATTGATTTCTGCAAAATATGCAGGTGAAACGGGCAAGGTTTACGGGCTTGATATGACTGACGAAATGCTTCATTTGGCAAATGAAAATAAAGCACGAAGCGGAAAGAAAAATGTTGAATTTATTAAAGGCTACATTGAAGATATTCCGCTTGATGATAATACCGTTGACGTTGTTACCTCTAATTGCGTAATCAATTTAAGTGAAGATAAAAGCGCGGTACTTTGTGAAACATATCGAGTTTTGAAACCGGGCGGTCGTATTGCGATTGCCGATGTTGTGGAGTTAAAGCCTGTAAGGGCAGAGTTGCGAAAAAATGCTCAACTTTGGGTTGGTTGCATTTCTGGTGCTCTTTCGATTGAGACATATACCCAAAAACTGGAAGCGGCAGGATTCAAAAATATTGAAATCACGATAGTGGATTCTTACACAAAAGAGTTTTTGCGTGACTTTGCAACAAATAAGGGCTTGGAATTTGGTCTTTCTGATGAGGACGCAAACGAACTCGACAACGCATTTGCGAGTGCCTATGTAAAGGCTTATAAATAAGACAACAAAAAATAGCGTGACGGCCGCGAAACCTCGCAAGCTGCCACGCTCTTTTTTTGCTGTTATGTTACGCTTTAGACCCCGTTTTTCGGGTGTTTAGGTACAAACACCTTACCTTATGCAAATACGGCTTAAAAAGCCCCTGCTATTAAGAGGTTTTTTCGGCTCTAATGCGTAACATATTATTGCCTTTTTCGCCGCATACGCTCCCGCGCTTGATCGCGCTTAATCTGATTGACACATAAATTACAATACTTAGCTCTGTTGCTGCTCGACTGGAACAATGCGCCGCACTTCGCACAAGGCTTTTGCTTGTCCGGGGTTGAAAGCTCCGCGCAAAGGGTTTTATCAATCGGTAAAACCGCATTTTTGAACCACAAGCACAACATGGACTGTGACGCAATTTGCGGACAGGGTACAGGCTCCCCAGCGTCCAGCGCATCACAATTCCCTTGAACGTAATTGCAACACTCGGCACGGATAAGGACGTTTGCCCGCTTCGTCTGAAAGGGCGTAAACTGTTTCATGCGTCTACTTCCAAATCATCGGCTGGGACAAGACCGGGGGCAAGTTCCAAATATTCGCCGTCCGTCAATCCCTCCAGCTTATGAATTACAGCTTTGAAAACCTCCAGTAATTCCGGGTCGTAAACGTCCTCAGTAGCTGCGTACAAATCGCGTAACAGCCCCGCCCGTGTCCGAATGTCGTAAATGCAAATCAAATTTGTTTCTTCTACTGTGAAATACTCCATATCGTTATACCTCGCGTTCCTTGTTATTTTGTTTTGGTTGCTGTGCTGGACGTTCGCCCCGTGCGACGGATTGTTTATCCTTTTTGAGTTGCGCCCGGATTGACGGTCTTTTCTCGTCTTTGCTGGCAGCGCGGGCTTTGTCTGCCTTATTTGCTTTGATGATTTCCGTAATGGATATCGTTTCCCCAGCTTTAGCCCGCTTTTCCAGTTCGTCAACCGTGGGCGTGTTGTTGATCTGCCCGTCGATCATGTTATAATTTTGTTCCGTGGATTTCTCGGCGGTTTCTAATGGATTGATCGGGGTTTGCCGCTGCTCCTGTAACAATGTCATAAAGTCCGGCACTTCGGTAAAACCGAATCTATCCACATAATAAGCCTTTTCCATACCGTCGCGCTGGGTAACGATCACGTCCGAAACAGATAGCGAATGCCCTATGAAGTTTTCAGGGCGATAAAGGTTGAACCGAACATAAATATCTTCAAGGGTTTTGTCTTTGGGAAACTCGCCGTTATATAGATAGCGGTAATTTGCAGGGTCAACCGCCACGCCGTCGGCTCGTAGGCTGTTTAGCGAGATAAAGCCGTATTTTTCTGTTGCCTTGTCTGTAAGCTGGTAAATAGAAAAAGTGTCCTTGTTCTCGATTAGCCCCGGGGCTTTTTCGCTCTCTTGCGTTTGCTCCATGTTGAGCGTCGCAATCTGCGCGTCAACGTCCGTTATAATCTCTGCCGCCGTTTTACGAATAACGTTAAGGGACGCTTTCAATTCGGCGGTTTCCTTTCCGCTGCTCCACCCTGCAACATAGCCAAATGAATAACTTGATGTGTCCAGCCCGTAATGTTGACAAACACAATATGCCACACTTTCGGCTTGTACCTCCCTGGTTTGCTTGTCATATGGTAGCTTTTGCTTATCTTCCGTTGTCTTTAAATCTAGGTCGTGCAGCTTGGCGTGTGAAATTTCATGTATAGTGGTCTTAATCGTCTGTGCTTCGCTCATATCTTTTTTAATCGCAATTCGTTTATCCGCAAAGCTGTAATAACCGTTTGCGCTGCCCTCAATCGTTTCAAAATCAATAGGAACAGGCGATACTTTTTCCAGCGCATCAAAAAACCGCTTATAGTTTGGGACTTTACCGCTAAGCATACTCATGGGAATTTCGGGTAATTCTTTGCCGTAGGTTTGCGAAACGTCGAAAACCGTAACGGTATGATAGCCGATCATTTCCTTTTCGACCGTTTCCTTTACGGGTTTTCCGTCGCTGCCGATCACTGGCTTACCTGTCTTGGGGTCGGTTTTGTTTTCTTTTTCTAATACCTTAAACTTTGTAGGGGCAATGATTTTAAGACCCTTTTGTCCTTTTATAACGTGCCGATCAAATTTCTTTTCCCATGCGCGGAAACCCGCTACATGAGAAGCATCTGGCTTTTGCAGGAATATGAGCATACTATTGTTTATGGAATAATCATAAAACTTTGACATCGTGCTAAGATATTCTTTAAATTGGTCTGATTCAAAGATTTCCTTTACGCCCTGTTCCAGCTTGTCGGTAATCTCCTGCATCTGCTCTTTTCGGGTATGTGTTTCAAAAACAATAGGCGCGGGTGAATGCCCTGCGCCTATCACTTCATTATTTTGTGCTTCGCTCAAAATTATACTCCTTTCGTGTTTTTCGGGGGTTTGGGGGCTTGCCCCTCAACAAGCACTTTGCCCCGCCCAGCTTCGCGGGCCGGGGCAAAGTTGGAAGTGTGTTAATACACTTCCTATGCTTGTTAAGATACCAATTCCCGGATATTAACTTTTGAAAACCTTGCCTTTATGCTCAAATTCCAGCCTAAAATTGACGTACTTGCCGCCCGTGTCCGCAAGGATAATCTGCGCGTCATATGTTTTTCCAGTCTTTGGGCTATAAAGGTTCTTTGCCTTAACTCGCCCGGACTTCAAAAGCTCCGTTGCCATTCGAGGAGTAAGGCTTGTTTTTTTGTCCCGGAAAAATTTATCATTCTTCCACATGACAAAGCCACAATCCTTATTTGCACAATAAAAGTTTGTGCGGCTCTCGTGGACGTTGCCACCGCAACGGGGACAAATGCCGATGACGGGTTTATCAAACTGAAAACGGCTCCGCTGGTCGTTTGTCACTTCGGGGACTGTTTCGACCAGTTCCCGGACATATCCCGCGATACTGTCCATAAACTCGGCAGCTCCGCTTTTGCCCCGTGCGATCTCTGTTAAGGTGTTTTCCCATTCTGCCGTAAGTTTTGGGGACGTGAGTTTTTCGGGCAATACGGATATAAGGGCTGTGCCGCGCTCGGTCGGGATAATCTGTTTTCCTTTGCGACTGGCAAATCCTTTTTGCACCAGCTTTTCGATCACGCCCGCACGGGTCGCCGGGGTTCCCAGCCCGCGCCGTTCGGCTTCGGGGTCTGTGTCCTCGTTCCCGGCTCGTTCCATTGCGGCAAGTAATGTGTCCTCTGTGTAGGGCTTCGGTGGGGCTGTCCAGCTTTCGGACGTGGACGCTTGCACTTCTAAAAACGTCTGCCCCTCGACAAGCTGGGGCAACGGCGGCATTTCGGTTTCCTCGTCATCGGATTTCTCTTTTATGCTGTTTTTAAAAGCCTTTTCAACCGCTTTCCAGCCCTCGGCGGTCACGGCTCTGCCTTTCGCGGCGAACGCATGACCCGCGCAATCAAATTCAGCGGTAACAGCTTCAAACATATGCGGGTCGCTAACCGCGCACGCTAGGCGGGCAGATATCAGATATAAAATGTTTCTTTCCCCGTCTGGCAGGGGGGTAAGGTCTGCGATTCCCACTTGCAGGGTTGGAATGATTGCGTGGTGGTCTGAAACTTTTTTGTCGTTGACGGTCTGTGTAACGTTGGGCTTCAGTTCGTCCCGAATTGCTTCAGCAAATGGCAGCTTCAAAACCACCTTGACGATCTCGGCGGCTGTGTCTGTCATATCATGTGTCAAATACTGGCTATCCGTGCGCGGATAGGTTGTCAATTTCTTTTCGTACAGATTTTGGACATAGTCGAGCGATTGCTGCGCCGTATATCCATAGATACGGTTTGCGTCGCGCTGTAAAGTGGTAAGGTCGTACAGCTTCGGCGGGCGAGCTATTTTGTTTTCGGAAATGACGGAACGTAAAACGGCTTGCTTTCCGTCGCAAGCCGTCCGTATTGTTTCCGCTTCTGCTGGGTTAAATGTTTTCGCGCCCGTCGCGTCGATCTCGCCACATTGGATATGCGGGACGTAATATTTTTCTTTTATAAAGTTCTTGATCTGCGCGTCCCGCTGGGTCAACATGGCAAGGGTCGGCGATTGTACACGCCCCACATTCAGCGAACCATTATATAAGACAGAATATAACCGGGTCGCGTTGATACCTACCAGCCAATCGGCTTTTTGGCGGCAAAGAGCCGAAGCGTAAAGCTCGTCGTACTCCGCACCGTCTTTGAGGTTGTCAAAGCCCTGTTTTATTGCGCTATCTTCCATTGACGAAATCCACAAGCGGGAGAACGGTTTTTTACAGCCTGTTTGCTTGTAGACCAAACGGAAAATAAGCTCACCCTCGCGCCCGGCGTCTGTCGCGCAAATAAGGCTTTCGACATCTGCCCGCCGCATAAGTTCTTTTAATATAGCAAACTGTTTTTGCTTGGCTTTTGAAATCACGTAATGCCATACGTCCGGGATGATCGGTAAATCCTCCTTTGTCCACTTGGAATATTTCGGGTCATACACTTCGGCGTGGGCTGGCTCCACCAAATGACCAACGCACCACGAGACCAGATAACCGTTTCCCTCGCAATATCCGTCTTTTACTTCTTTCGCACCGATCACGTTTGCAATCGACCGCGCGACACTTGGTTTTTCCGCAATTACTAATTTCACTCGCTATCCTCCTGATCGTTTTTGGTTTCGTCCTCGAAGTCGTCCGGGTCGTTTTCATCCTCAAAATCGTCTGCGTAGTCCTCGATATCGTCCATACTGCCCAACGCTTGTTTTGCCTTGCGCTTCTTAACCGCAAATGCGATCACGCCCACCAAAGCAATCACAACAACCACACCGATCATCATAATAGTATTATTACTGGCGGGTTGTTGTTCCGGCTCGGCTGTGGGTGCCGGATTTTCAGCTTGTGCGCTTGCCGATGCTTCGGATGACGGCTCTGTGGTAGGGGTCGGCTGCGTCGTTGCCCCGCCAAAAATATTTTTTTCCTGCTCGTCCTCGGTAAAGTTCAAAAGGTCGTTTTCCGTTACTTCGGTAAGCAGGAAAACATTATCAGACGTTTTCTTATTGTCCACGATCAAATAGAACACTTTGCCGCTCTTGGTTTCAATCGTGAAAAATTCTTTTTCCGGGGCTTCGTCTTTGTCCGTAGAGCTACCGCCGCCGTCCTGCTCCGCGCTGGTCGTGCTTGCCGTCGCCGTGCTGGGTGGGGTTGCGCTGTGGGCTGTTGTCTCTGCCGTCGCCGTTGGTATCGGCTCCGCGGTTGGCGTTCCTGCCGCGGGGTCGTCCGCTTGGGCGGCTGCCACTGTCGGCATTGCAAGCATGGCAATGATAACGATAATAAGCACCAGCAAAATATTGATTGTGATTCTATGTTTTCTTTTCATCCTCATACGTTAGTTTCCTCGCTTTCATCATGTGCCGGGGTTTCCGGCTGGTCGTCTTTCATTTTTGGGGTTTTCTGTTTTTGCAAAAAACGCCGTAATTCGTCCGGGGTCATTTTGATTGCCCGCACTGCCTGTATAATTTGCAAATTTTCTTCCTGCGTTTTTTGCTGCTCCAAATTCTTTAGCTTCTTTTGTGCGCTCACGATCTGCGCCTTTGTCTTGTCGATTTCTTTAATAATTTTGTCGATCTTGTCCATTGTGTTCCTTTCCTTATCCTGTTAGCCGACCGAACGAATAAAAGTGCTTTGTCCAGTATGGCGTTTCAAATGACGAATAGCCGATAGGCTTTCCAGCTTCAAGCATCATTCCATTCCCGACGTAAAATGCAACGTGCGTTACAGGATGACCCGCGCTATGCGTTCCTGTAAAAAATATAAGGTCGCCGGGGTGGGCTTCTTCACGCGAAATAGGGGTACACATATTGTAAAGCCCCTGCGCGTTCGTGCGCCCGACGTTTGCCACACCCGACGCATTGAGACACCAACATACATACCCGCTGCAATCAAAGGACGTTGCCGGGGTGCTGCCGCCCCAAACGTAGGGCATACCGATGTATTTTGTCGCTTCGGCTAAAAGTCGCTGGTAGGTTTCGTCATCGTAGGGTTCGCCGGGATAACCGCCTATGCCGCCACCGCCCGGTACACCATTCAAACCGCCGCTGCCGCACTCTACAAAATAATACGGGTTGAGCGTTTCGCCATTTTGCGAATATTCAAGGTATAGCGTGCCGCCGCTCGTGCCGATCTCGTCCCCGGTCTTGACTTCCCGACCGTCCGACACGCTCACGCTTACAAGCCCGTCATAAATGTAACGCAGACCGTCCGCACAATCGACTATAAGGCGGCTCCCTGCTTGCGTGACTGTTCCGGGCTGTCCTGCAAGCAAGGTTGTGCCGTAGGGAATGGAAAGCGTTACGCCGTCCGAATAGGAAATGCCGCCATTGTACGAATAGCCGTAGGGGGTTGTAATATAAAGTGTCCAATCACAATCAATCGGTTTGCCGAAATGCTGGCGGCTCCCTCGGCTCTGCACATACCCGTCATACATTTTTCGTTGCTCGTCATCCATACGACCCGCCGCAATCACGGAAAACATATTGACTGTCACATTGATATTGAAAATTCTTACTTCGTATTCTTCGGTTTTCGTGATAACCTCGCCCGTGGCTGGGTCTGTCGTTTCAACCGCGCGGGTGCGGGTTTCGGTCGTTGCTTCCGTCCATAACTGGAATTGCTCGTCAAACAGTTCATCCAAAACGGGGCTTATATCCTCGAAAATAAAATCTTTATGTGCGGCGGTTAAAAATGCCATTAGCTCGTAAGGGTTATGCTCCACTTCGCCAATGTTATAACGGTACTCGTCGTAGCCGGGGTTTTGCCCCTCCAGGCTATACGCTTCTTGTAATAACTCGGCTTCCTTTTGCGTGTAATAGTCCTGCGCTTCGTTTATGTCCCGATCTGCCGCTAGGTAGGCTGTGCCGATCATTGCCGTGCTGCTCTGCGCGATCATAGCCCCCACGGTTGCCACAAGAGAAGCAACAAAAATAACGATCACGATTACAGCAATAGCGATCACAAGAGCGACGGGGTGGCGCATCAAAACGCCCGCTGTCCGCGCGGTTTTTCTTGCGGTTCTCCCGCCTGTTTTTGCCGCCGACTTTGCCGCCTTACGCGCACCTTTCGCATACTGCTTTTTAATTGCCCGTTTTTGTATGGCTCGTTTAATTGCGGGGGCGTTTTTGCTTTTTGCGCTGCTCTCTGCCGTCCAGCGATAAATACGGTTTGTTTGCGTCCTTACCGTGCGGCGGTCAAGACCCAGCGCACGGCGGGCTTTTAACGTGTTGCTCCGCTTTCGTACCCGCCGCCCAACCGCAAGGGTCGTGTTTACCGTGCGTTGCTCCGTTCGCTGTCCTGCCTTGACCGCCAAATTTTCGTCCTCGACGTGTTGATGTAGCTTGCTGCGTAAATACATTGCGCCGGCTCCCGCCGACTTTGCAATCGGCGTGATTCTTGCAGTCTTTGCTTGATCGTCAAAGATTAGTTTTGTTTTGTATATCTTTTTTTGTATGCTTTGCGCCTTTGACTGTATCGCATTATTTCCCGCCTTTTTACCGCCTGTTTCTGATCGGTCAAAAGGCGGAATTGAATTAACCGCCTTATTAGTAGGCTTTTCCTGTAATGCTTGTGACCGTTTCCGTGGAGCGGGGCGGCGTTTCGGCTGCCCCCGTGGTTTTTGTTTCGGGGTCGGTTGCGTTCCTTTTCCCGTTTGCTCATGGATTGGATCTCCGGGTCGTGCTTTTTTTGTCGTTCCGTCCGCAAGGTTTTCATCAACCAGCCCGTCACGGGTCATCTTTTGGACAACCTTATCTTTCGCCTTTAGCTCAAATTCCTTGCGCTCCAAGTGGCTCATTGCTTGTTTACCTCGTCGGGTTTGGTCGTCATGATCTTATATAGCTGTGTGTCTTTCGGGAAGTGATCAACAAAAGGAATGATCGTATTCCCAAAATACAAAAGCCCCTCGCCCTCATTGCTGTTTGTGACGTATGATAATTGTTGCGGCGAAATAGATAACTGTTTTGCAATTCGTTGACGGTCGCCGGGAGCTTGGTTGAGCATATACACAAAATCCGAATTGTCAAAGATGTTTTCGATCTCCGGGGATAATAGCAGCGTTTTGACATTTTGCGTTATCCCTGTCGGAATGCCGTTCCACTTCCTAAACCGCTGCCAAATTTCCACACTGTACGCCGCTGTTTGTTGGTCTTTGAAAAGCAAGTGAAATTCGTCGATATAAAACCGGGTTGCCTTGTGTCCCTCAAAACGGTTTACCGTAACCATGTTCCACGCTTGATCTTCCAGTATAAGCATACCCAGCTTTTTTAAAGCCTTTCCCAGCCGCCGAATATCAAACGTAATCATGCGCTTATCGGTAAGCCCTATAATGTTTGTACGGTTATTGAACACATTAAGCGTACCCGTAACGTACATTTCAAGTGCTGTTGCGACGCGCTGCGCTTCTGGCTCTGGTTGCTGCCTTAATGCCCGGTAAAGGTCGCCCAATACAGGGACGTTTTCGGGTTTCGGGTTTGCGATATATTCCCTGTAAATAAGGGAAACACAACGATCAATTACCGTGCGTTCGATTGGTTCAAGCCCATTTCTGCCGCCACAAATGAGTTCGCAGAACGAAAGCACAAAATCACTTTTGAGAGTTAGCGGGTTATCATCCTCCGAATAGTTAAGGTTGATATCCAGCGGGTTTATACATTGCTTGCTGTTCGGGGATAGTTCGATCACTTGACCGCCCAGCTTCAAAGTCAATGCGCCGTATTCACTTTCCGGGTCGCATACCAATATTTGATCTCGCGTAAGCAGGAACACGTTTACGATCTCACGCTTTGCCGAAAAACTTTTCCCGGCTCCCGGTGTTCCCAAGATAAGACCGTTCGGAGTTTTTAGCTGTTTGCGATCTGCCATTATCATATTATTAGATAAGGCATTAAGCCCGTAGTACAGGGATTGCGGACTATGTGAAAAAAGCTCTTGCGTTGTAAACGGTACAAATATTGCCGCGCTGGACGTGGTAAGTCCGCGCTGTATGGGAACAAGGTTTCGACCCAGTGGTAAGCTGCTTGCAAGTGCGTTTTCCTGTTGGAAATCAAGCGGCTTTAACGTGCAATTATATTTCTGTGCAATCCCTGCCGCCGCAAATGTTGCATTATCCAGCTTCTTTTTATCGTCTGCCGTATTCATGACAAGGAACGTAACTAAGAACATTCTTTCATTGCGGCTCTGCAAGTCTTTTAATAAGTTTTTTGCTTCGTCGCCATATGTCGCAAGGTCTGACGGTATAATGTCCATGTCGTACCCGCTGCGAACCGCCTTTTTCTGTTCCTCAATCTTCATTTTGTCAAGGTCTGTAATCTTTCGCTTTACGAGCTTGACGGCGGCGTTTTGGTCGATTGACTGAATATGCAGATTGACGATCAAATCAGTGTCCATGTCGAGATAATCGGCAAGCATACGGTCGGAAAGCTCCGGGGCAAGTATTTGCAGATACGAAACCGCGCCGATTTTGCGTCCCATTGTAAACATCCGATCATCTCGAAAGCTAAACGATGTTGGCGCAATAAAATCTTTTGTGGACAATCCCGATTGATACGTCAAATCCCAATTAAACATAAAGGGTTCTTTGCTGTCCGCATGGAATATGTCGTGCAACACTTTTAAACGGTCGTACCCGTTTAGCAATGATGCCCGAACGCCCAGCACCTTAAAGTTGTTCATTACGTCCATTTCAATGCGTTCAAGCCGCTGTTTCGCGCTTGCGAAGTCGTCCGCTTCAATACCGAATGTAAGGAATTTGCGCTTTTGTAGTCCGTTATTGCCTTTGGCAAGCTGGTCTTTTAACATACTCGCATATTCCTTGCGTATGTCGTCAAAGCTATCTCCCTGCGGTGGTATATCAATGATCTTCGCAAAGTTTTTCATATTGACGGATTGATTGATAAACGTAAGTTGTACCGTGATTGAGCTATCAAAGTAGTTGAGAAAATCACAATAATTTTCAAAAATCGTCGTCTTGTCCTCATTGTTTGCAAGCTGGTATGTGATATCTTGAAATTCAAGCATTTTTGTGTATAGCCTGTCCGTAACCCTGCATATCCCGTCACGATACATACGCAAATAGGGGATTGTATCTTGCGCCGTCCGTGGGTTTGCCGCCTTGCGCTTTTTCATTGCGGCAACGACGCGCTGTTTCTCCTGTGGTGGTAATTTCCTGTTGGGTGAACCGTGCAGTAATTTCATTCCTGTGTTATTTCCTGCGGGTGGTGTTTTTCTTGCCCGCTGCTTCTTTTTTGCTTTTTGCAATATTCATTTCCTCCTTTTTCCGTTCGTCAATTTCCTTTTGTAATTCCGCATAAAAATTGCGCGTCTGATAAGGTCGTTTGCGCTTACGGATGAAATGCGAACCGATATAATTTTTTAGAATCCGTTCAAGTGGCTGTCCGTCTTTTTCGTACATAGCACAAAAGAAAAACGGCATCATAATTACGATCATAATAAAAGCCGCTAAAGACGTTCCGATGTGTGATTTTGTCAAAAGGTAAAAGGGAATACCCACGCCCCCGGCGATCGCAAAGCAAATAAGCTGGCGTTTGGTGAGGTTAAAGGCAACCTTGCTTTTTACCTTGTTCAAATCCTTTGGTACTGGCACATATGGCATAAAAATCAACTCCATTCCTTTTAGTGAGCGTTAAAGATGCTCTTTGAGAATGTCCCTGTTTTGAATAGGGCAAAACAAAGAAGCACGGTATAACCCGCAATCATCCAAATGCTCGCGTGTATGTTCTCCGTGACGGTTAGCGTATTGATAAGAACGGCGTAAATCCCAACACACACCATAATCAAAAGCCCTTGAAATGCAAGAGCTACTAAGCCCCGCAAGTAGTTTGTCCCCATGCTGCCCCATTCTTTATTGGTGAACGTGGCAAAGGGGATAGGTGCTAAACTGCAATACAAATAAATTTCGATCATGCGACCTGCGATTACTAAGGTTATGAGCAATGAGAAAATGAGCATTGCAAACTTGATAATGTATGTTTCCAGCACCAGCCCCAGCAGTTCACCGATTCCCATTGCGTTTAGTCCTGCTTGCATCTGCTCCAGCACGGCGGCAATGTCAATCGCCGTATTTTCTCCAATCGCGCCCGCGCTGGCATTGATAGCATATTGTGCTATGTCGAATACTCCCATAACGATTGTCATTGTGTTTGCAACGATGAACACCGCAATCCCTGCTTTCAAAAAGTATTTAAAAAAGCTGAATGTGTCAAAATCGTGCATATTGTTTCGGTCGGTTATCATCGTGACAAGCTCGTACACCAGCACAAACGTTATTATCATGCCTGCAATGGGAACAATTACCGTATCGGATATGTTCTTTATCATGGCGAATATTTCACCGTTCCAACCGACCGGGGTTTGTCCAACGTCCCCGGCAATCGTACCGACTTTGGTATTTACATCATTGAACATATCCGTTAGGTTGCCCTCAACAACGCCTTTCAAAAATTCCTTAATCGCATTTCCTATCTGTTCAAATATCCAACCCATAGGCGATTACCCGAATAGCCCTGCAAGTGTCGGCACAAGGGTAAGCCCAATGACGATCACACCACCGCCCGCCATAAGCTGCTTAATCCCTTGTGATTTAGCGGCGGGATTGTCGTTGCCGTAGCCCTCTAAAAGATTGACAAGACCCCAAATTGCAAGACCCGCGCCCAGCGCGATTACAAGCATTTGCAATACCTTTACTGCTTCTGTAAAAAATTCCATATGTTTCATTCATCCTTTCATGAAATAGAAAAGGGGGCGTGATCTTCACGCCCCCATGTCGTATAGGTCAAACACTGTATCTGGCTTGACCCTTAACCTTGTGCTTAAAAACTGTTCAATGTTGAATGTGTTCCGCTCGTCGTAATCGGCAAGATATTTGTAATTCGGGTGTTTTGTAATATCGTACTTATCCGAATAAAACGGACGTACACCGCGCACTTGTAAAATACATTTCCCGCCGTCCATTACTGCAAGCTGATCTTTTGTCATCAACTCCTTTCCAATTTTTTGATAATTCAGTCCGTGGCTGATCTCGCGTCCTCTGTTTTCCGTTTCATTGAACAAGTCCACCGTTTCACGCCCCAATGCTTCGGAAATGTCTTTGATCGTGGACGGTTCCCGACCCCCTAAAAATAAGGTGCTGTCCATACTCGCTATGATCGTTTCCGCATTGTCCTTGTAGGTAGCCTTGCATTGCGAATAGGCTTGATAGATAGGACAAATGCTAATTCCGCGCGATCTTACCACACTTACAAGCCTTTCAAGCTGGTTAATTTTACCGATATTTCCCGCCTCGTCGATTAGACAGCGAACATGAATAGGAAGCCGCCCGCCGTATACGTCATCGGCTTTTTCGCACAACAAATTAAATAGCTGGGAAAAGATAAGAGCCGCCAAAAATGAAAATGTTCCGTCTGTATCGGACAGGATAATAAACAGGGCGGTCTTTTCGTCGCCCAGCGTGTCAAGCTCCAATTCATCATAAGCCATAACTTCGCGTAGCTCCGCAATGTCAAAGGGAGAAAGCCGCGCACCACATGAAACCAAAATACTTTTTGCGGTTTTTCCTGCCGCAAGTTTATATTTCTTGTATTGCCTGACCGCGAAATGCTCTGGGGCTTTTTCTTCCAGCCGATCAAACATTAAATCAACTGCATTTTTAAAATTCTCGTCATCCTCGCGCACTTCGGAAGCGTCTATCATTTCCAGCAGGGTAATCATATTTTGTTCTTCTGCCGGGGCTTCGTAATGGATATATCCGATTAAAGCCGTGTAATATAGCCGCTCTGCCTTAACCCAAAAATCCTCACCCGCTTTTTCTCCCTCGCCTTTGGTATTCTCAATGATCGTATTAACCAGTTTCAAAATGTCTTTTTCACTGTGAATGTAGGCAAACGGGTTATAGTGCATTGACTTTGAAAAATTGATCGTATTAAAAATCTTGATACGATACCCGGTCTGTTCAAGCATTTTTCCGCATTCAAGAATTACCGTTCCTTTGCTATCCGTCACAACATATGAACTGTGACATTGCATAAGGTTTGGTTTCAAAAAAAAGCGCGTTTTTCCGCTCCCGCTTCCACCATACACTACAACGTTTTTATTCCGCGCGTACTTCGGATTTTTAGGGCGGTCGTTAAGCGTTAAGCCCTCGGTCTGCGTCAATATGACATTCTTTCGGGGGGCAGCGTCCATGAACGGCTTAATATCTGCCGGGGTTCCCCAGCGGGCATTCCCGTATTCCTCGCCTTTGCGGTATTTCTTTGCGTTTTTTCTTTTTGCATATAGAACAAGCAGGAGAGCCGCCGAAACGATCACCGCAAATAGTAAATCCATGCCGTGTATACTGATTGGCGGGAAATCAAAAAGGTGCGGTAAATTCCGCACCGTGTTTGAGAGTTTGACCGCGCCCGTTCCGGCGGACAGGCGATAGACAAACCCTAGCTTATCCGCTATACAAAAAATAAGACTAAAAGGGAAAAGGAATAAGAGCCGCTTTTTTAGTCCGGGGGTAATCTTCATCGGTCACGCCCCCTATCCCGTTTGATCGTCTTTGTCTTGACGCGATTTTTAGCCTGTTCTTTGAATTTTTTAAGCTGCTCCCGGACAGAGGGGCGTTCCTGCTTCTTTAACTTTTTGGCTGTAAACTCGCGGAAAGCAGCTTGCAGGGAATCAGCGTCTTTTCCCTTGAAGAACACCAACCACCGGGGTGGATTAACGGATTTATCCTTTTTTATGGAATAATCAACACCATATTTCCTTGCCGGACAGTCGAATGCTCTAATATTTTTGTCCGTGATCTCTATGCTTTCAACATTCCCATTTGTCGCCGCTTTAAGATGTTTTAAGCTCTGTTTCCCTTTGTAAATCTCCTTTCCTTTGTTATTTTTTGTCTTGCCCTGCATTGATATAAAACGTCGCATTGCATCACGTATCATATCCGCTGTTATCTTTGTTCCCCGCAAAATAAAACCAACGGCTTTTTCATTTACGCTTTCTTGCAATCGTCATCACCGCCGCCCGTGTCCTCTTGTTCCTGCTGGGTCTTTCCCAGCGATTCAATACACATAATCATATAGCATCACTCCTTTACAAATACAAATCGTGGTTTACCTCGGCTCGGTAAAAGTTATCTATCGTCGCCGGGGCGTTAAACAATGCCGTCAAAAGATATCCTTTGATATTTCTGATCTTGGTTGTGTTGTTCCTCATGCAGCTTAAAACATATTCAACGTGCATGAATTTAAGTTGTAAAAACCTAGCTTTCACCAACTCGGCGGGCTTATCGTCCCCGGAAATCCGTATGCGGGCTTTTCCGCAGCACAACGTTTCAGTCATAAGCTCCACGATCTCGTTTACCTGTTCCGTGCCGTACCGTTCGCATAATGTCTCATATTCAATATTGGTGCATAGCTGCGCCCTGCAATTTTCAATCGCTTCGATCGCGCCAGTAGGGTTGATAGATTGATCTTTCTTTGATACCTCCGTTCTTAATTCTTGTATAATTGATTTCTTAGTATTTAATTGTGCGGGATTTTCCAGTATTGGTTTTCCCAATGCTGGGTTTTCCTGTACTGGATTACCCAAGACTGGATTTTCCAGTTTAGGCTGGGGCTGCTCTAATATCGTGTATTCTGTTTCCGCAAGCTGCCCTTGCGCGTTCCTTATCCTCTTGCGGATAACGTACCCGTTACGCTCCAATTCCCGCACTGTTGCCCTAATTGCGTCCACACCGTCACGGCATATGGCAGCAAGCCCCCTTGTGGTATAATCCCAATTATCTGGGAGAGATAGCATTAAGGACAAAAGCCCCTTTGCTTTGAGCGATAAGGCGGTGTTGCGTAAGTGGTGGTTTGCCGTGACGGTATAGTCCTTTGTACGCTCCACCCGGTATACTGCCAATAAATCAGCTCCTTTCCGTTTCTTTTTCTATCCGGTCTCGCGCCAAGTTGCAAAAATTTGGATTTAATTCAATTCCAATATATTGTCGCTCGGTACGAATCGCGGCAATGCCCGTTGTTCCGACCCCCAAAAAAGGGTCTAACACAATGCCGCCTTTCGGACATCCCGCAAGAATACAGGGGATTATGAGGTCTACAGGATAAGTCGCAAAATGCGCCCCTTTGTACGGTTTGGTCGGTATTGTCCACACGTCCCTGCAATTCCGCATAAGAGGCATCTTCAAACTGTCCCGCCGTGTTCGGAACAATCCTTGCATCGTTTGCCCTGGAATACCGTCCGAATATTTATTTTCACCTACTGCGCGTCTGTACCGCGCTACGGTGCTGGCTTTTACAGGCTGCTTTATAGCTTCGTGGTTAAAATAATACCGTGGAGATTTTGACAATAAGAAGATGTGTTCGTAAGAGCGGGCGGGGCGGTCTTTAACGCTCTCCGGCATTGCATTAGGTTTTTGCCACACAATATCAGAACGTAAAAACCAGCCTTTTTGTCGTAATGCAAACGCTAATTGCCACGGAATACCTATCATATCTTTCTGTTTAATTCCATTCCATAGTTTCGGCATTTTTACGGCTTTATTGTCTTTAGAATATTTGTAAGACTGTTTGCTTTTCTTTTTTGCTCCTGCTCCTTTCCCGCTACCAGCGTAACTATCTGCAATAATAATCCAAAGTGTGCCATTATCTCGCAATACCCGCCATACCTCCTGAAATACTTCCATTAGTTTTTGAATATATGAATCGGGGGATTGCTCTAACCCTATTTGTCCATTTACACCATAATCCCGCAAGCCGTAATACGGGGGGCTAGTGACACACATATCCGCACACCCTTTAGGTAGGGTTTTTAGCATTTTTATTGCGTCACCACATAAGATTTTATTCAAAACTGTTTTTATACTCCTTTCACGAAAAGGGGAGCGTAAACGCCCCCTTTAAAACATCTTTTTCTTTTTGCCTATAATCCAAATAGCAAGCATACCGCCGCCGATCACCGAAAGCAGGATATATAACAAAATATTTGTGTTGTCGCCCGTCTTTGGCGGACTTCCAGCTTGTCGGGGTAATTCCTCCGGGTTCTCTGGCTCCACGGGTACGGTCGGTATCTTCTCATTTACAATCGTGATTTCCACCGTTTCGCCGTCATGGATAGGTGAAAACTTATATTGTACTTCGTTGGGCTGGTAGCTTTCATCGGGGGGCTGTAATTCCTTGATGTAATAAAGAGCGTAGGGTAAGCCCGTGATTGTGTATTCGCCGTTTTCCGTGATCGTAAATTCTTGAAGCAACTCATCACCGTTTTTCGGGATTTCTGCGCTTGTTGTGGCGGTCGGCTCCGATGTTTCGGTCGCGGTGGGCGGGACTTCGGGCTGTCCGGCTATGTCTTTGATCTTGAAAAGACCAAACACCGCGCCGTTAAGCCTGTTACCCGCTTCGTCGGTTTTTACGATTTTAACACTCCCATGTAATAAGATATTTTCAAATTTTGCCGTTGCCGTCCCGCCGTGCGTCACTTCGACCGTTTGGCTCCCCGGTTCAATATATCCCACTGTGCGATCATTACGTACCTCGGTTATTTTGTAGCGACCCGCAAGAATCATCGGGACTTGTATTCCTCCTTTGCTATCCGTTTCAAAAATGCCCTCATATGGTACGCCCGTAAGTGATACGCCCGTGATCTTGAATGGTATACCCTCAACCTTTCCGTCCTCTGCGGTCTTAGTGATTTTGATACTGCCGTGCATCAACTCGTTCGGAATAGGTGCGCCGTCATTTACCGCTATTTCCACGGTCGGCGTTTCCATACCTGCATAATCAAAAACAAAATCATATTCCAAATCATTTAGCACGTACCCGTTACCCGCTTGCAGTTCCTTAATGTACCAACTGTAACCACAAGGCAAGTCCGTTTTGATTGTCGCGGCTCCGTTTTCGTCCAACTTGATTACTTCAAGAAGCGCGTCACTTTCCAGCAAAACCGCATCATCCGCGCCAATATCGTTTCGACTGAATAGACCCAGCACGATATCCGGGTAAGGGTTATACGTTTGATTTAGCGTGGTTTCGCAATCTTTTTTTAAGGTAACAACCGCTTTTTGCCGCGCGTTTGTGGTTTCTGCTTTGGTTGCTACAATCTGCGTTTCCTGATCTTCATATGTGATTTCAAACGGTATCGGGGTAGGGTCAAGCACCAGCGGGAACGGAACGGATTTTTCGATAAGCTGGTAGCTGCCAATATACAATAACTCGTTTGACGTTGCCCGTCCGTCCTCGCCTGTTGTGATCGTGTCCAAAATGTCCCCAGCGTTCGCCCTTGTCGTCCCGTCCGGGGTTATAATATCTTCTGCCGCCACAACGTCATACACCGTGTCAGAAATCCCAATAAGGGAATAAACAGGGCTGTAAATCGTGCCGTATTCCTCGTCCTCGGTTTGCGTAAATCCCGCTAGGCTTTCACCTTGTTTTAAAACTGTGATCGTGCCTTTCACGGGTTCGTTGTGACTTTCTACCTCCAATATTGCGGCGTGGTTTTCTGCCGTGATCGTAAATGGTATGGGGTCGGTGCTAATCGTGTACCCGTTGGGAGCTTCAACTTCGTATAGTTCAAAATCACCGGGTCGCAATGGTTCTGGAAGTACAAGAGAACCGTCAAGGGCTGTTGTGAATATGTCAATCTGGGTCGGCGTAGGGTAGTTGATGTTTTGGACAACCCAATTATCCGTACTATCCATAATTTTAAACTTCGTTTCAGCTTGTACGGGCTGCCCGGTTTCTGCGTCTCGTTTGATAATCTTTACTTCGCTGTTGTAGGCTTCATTTTCCAAAATATAGCGATAAATTTTGCCTTGTGTCGTGATCTCGATTTCAAACGGCTCTATCAGCTTATACCCTGCGTTTGCGTCGCTGGGGATTTCCTCGCACAAGTACCGCCCATATTTAAGCATGGGAGTAATGCAATAACCGTTTTCGTCGGTCTTAACCTTGCAAATCTCTTTTCCCGTGGAAACAAGGGACAGCTTAAATTCCACATTCGGCAAAGGCTGTTTTATCCCACCGTCGTCGCTGTCCCCGGTAAGCGGTACGTCCGCAAATTTTACAAATGCCGCCTGTCCCTTGATAACTGTATCGGTCACGCCCACATCAGCCCGTCCGATTTCTACGGTCTGCCCCGCAAAATCAGGCGTAACTGTGTAAGGATTTGAATTAAGATTATATCCTGTCGGCGGCTTCTTCTCGATTACTTTTACCGTCTGTAATGGAATGAGTTTACTGGTCGCCGTGCGTCCGCTTGCGACGATGTAATCTATAAGCCGTCCCGCGCTATCGTATAGGGCATATTCCGCGCCGTCAAGCGTCGCGTCCGTGTCCTTTGGCGTTCCCGTTTCTGCGTCTGATTTTGTCACAACAATGTTAAATTTCTTTAAGACGTTGGAAAATGTGACGTTGCTTGTTTGTCCTGGCAATACTCGGACGGTTTGCGCGGCGGGCTGCACATATCGGTTTGCTGTCCCAATCTCTGTAACCATATAGTCCAAATTTGCCAAAAGCCCCTCGGTCGTTATCTCTCCACCGCTCCCGGTCGTAACAGTTCGATCAACACCGTTGCCCGTTATGCGGAATTGCATTCCCGCAACCGCGCCGTCCTCGGAACGCTTCACAACTCGGATATTACCGATCTTTTCCGTTTTCAACTTAAAGGATGAAGTGACGGACATTGTTTCGCCGCCCTCTGATACAGGGGAAAGCGAAACAAGGTTTTGATATTTGCTATGAATCCAGTATTCCGGGGAACCGTTAATTATTGAGGGTAATTCGTCGGTCGGCAACTCTTTTGTTGCCGTTGCTTGCACATCATCAAACATATTTGCCGTGGAAATATGCAGCGTGTTTCCGCTGCGTGTGAAGTTCACGCCACTTGCAGAAAAATCATAATACCGCAACACGCCGTTAGCGTCGTTGATCGTCGTTTCAAAACGTTTGTTTACTGGATTATATTTTAATTCAATCTCGTTGCTGTCAAAACTAGGTTTCGTCGTGTAATTACTCACCATGTCGCGCAACTCATGGTAAATGTCTATTGCGGTTGGATTAGCTTCAAACATTTGATTGATAATATAATCCTCGTCGCTTTGGTCGTACTGCCCGGACGCAATAATCCAAATAAGACCCTGCGTCGCCATTGCGTTATCCAGCCAATCGCCGCCGTAAAGTGCGCCCGTATGATCGTTATACCCTAAGACCAGCGTTCGTTGAATTAGTTCCTTTTGCCAATCCGCAAGGTCGCTGTAATCGTCGGAACAATCATATTTACTGCCTTGCGCGACCGTCACGCCGTATTGTAGGCAATACGCAATTTTTGTGTCGCCCGCATCGGTCGTCATATGGAATGTAGACCATTCTTTATAATATCCGTCCGTCACGTTAAACGGGGGCGGGAAACTCGAACCGAACGTGTATTTATATTGACTATGATGTGTGTAATGGAATGTTGCCCCGCTATCCAGCGCGAACGCCGAAAGCGGAAAAGCCACAAGCACCGTTACAAGTAGTACAATAAAGGCAATTAGCCTTTGTCCTTTTTTCATGATTGGTTTTTGCTCCTTTCGTTTTGGGGTAAAAAAATACGCCTGTCAGAGACAGACGTTTAAAGTAAATGGGCTATGCTATTTCTTCGTCGCGTAGTTCTTGGATAACCTCGCCAAAATCCGCAAGGAATGAAAAAACGAAATATTCCAATGCTTGTGGGTGTGATGCTATCGGAACGGCTTCATCTGAAAACTGTAAGCCCATAAGACCATAAATAACGCGAATGAGGTTGAATAGCTGTTCTCTGTCTTGTTCTGTGTTCATATCTAAAAAGATATGAGTTAAGCGGTTGATCGTGTCCATGTCCCCGCCTGTGAACGTCCAAATTGTTTCAGCAAATGGTGGCGTGATAGCCCCCGAAACAAGATTGATCTTGTCTTTGCAAATCTCGCCGTCTTGCTGTATAATACCTTTAGCGATTAAAGGGTTTTCTTGCATCTTATTTTGCTCCTTTCTTCATACGAAGTTAGCTATTTAGCAGTTTTAAATTTGTTGCCGTGTTGCCCTTTTGTTGCCCGACCGTGTAAAGTAATGATTTAAGGCTTTATAACGTCTTATGTGAAGTTATTTAAGAATCCTTTAGATTAAAGGTTTTTCGGTAGTAAGATATGGTAGGTTTTGGAAAGATATAAGGGCTTATTTTGAAAAAATACCCCTCGAAATGCGTTTGTCTTAACGGGCACGTGGGTTCGAATCCCACCCTCTCCGCCATATAAGAAAAGCATCGTGCAAAGTGCGGTGCTTTTTCTGTTTCGGAATCATAAAGAAAGCAGGTACAAAAGATGGGAACGATCGGAATTGTTGTAAACCCCTACTCGGGAAAAGATGTCAGGCGAATTGTAACATATGCGACCTCGTTTGATAATCAGGAGAAAATCAGTATAATAAGGCGGATTTTGTCTGGGATATGCGAACTTGGCAATCACCGTATTTACATTATGCCGGACGACAATCATTTAAGCGACGATGCCGTGGACGGCATGAATAATCCCGATGTCAAAAAAAGCGTGACGATACCAGACTCTTATGTTTCCGGTGAGGCAAAGGATACCAGCAATTTTGTAAAATATGTCACGGAAACAGAACATGCAGACGTTGTTATTGTCCTTGGGGGCGACGGGACAAGCAGGGTTGCGGCTAAGACGATTGGCGATGTGCCGATAATCCCCGTTTCAACGGGAACCAACAACGTATATCCGGTGTTTATCGAGGGAACTGCCGTGGCGATGGCTGCTTCTGCAGTCGCGGAAAATGTTCTCAGGCGGGAAGAATTTCCACATGGGAAATTGATTGAGGTGAGCATCACCAACGGGCAGCGAGATATTGCCCTGGTTGACGCGGTTTTATCCAAAAAAAGTTATATTGGCGCGCGGGCCATCACAAAAGAAGAAGATATTGATGCGATCTTTGTGACGCAGGCTCATCCGGCTAATATAGGTTTTTCCGGTCTGGTAGGATCGATTCATTCTGTATCTCCCGACGACGATATAGGAATATACGCAAAACTTAACTGGCAGGACAACACCTATATAGCCGCAATTGCTACAGGTATGCTTACGCGTTTTGGAGCGGACGACGTCCGCAGCGTTGGTATTAGGGATAAGCTTGTGCTGCAACCAAGATATAGCGGCACGGTGGCGCTCGACGGCGAACGTGAAATGACTTTTGGGCCGGAAGATACCGTTACGATGAAAATAACGCGCAATGGTCCCCGCAAGGTGGATGTAAAAGATGCGGTTAAAAGGGCAGCCGAATTAGGCTATCTGCGTTCGCCTTTATAAACGACAGGAAACGCCTCGTAAATTCGCCGCGTGTAAGATGCTTTCTTCCACCAAAAACCGCCCGCCTTATAAAGACGGACGGTTCTTGCGGGCGGTTCTGGTCAAGCGGCTTTCACATTAGATGCGCGGAACTTACTGCTGTTTTTGGGATCGGCTTCTACGTCAAACGTAACCGATTGGCCCTCCTGCAAGGATTTGTATCCGTCCTGAGAGATAATTGCCGAAAAATGTACGAATACATCCTCGCTGCCGTCGTCGTTTGTGATAAAGCCGAAGCCCTTTTCCGAATTGAACCATTTTACAGTACCAGTATGCATGATTGGTACCTCCTGAATTTATTTACCCTAAGCATAGAAAAAACCTCATATCTCTACAAACCGTAAACTTCGATTTGTACAAATACGAGGTCTATCAATTACTTTGAATATGTTGTAACCTTAACACATCCATGCAGCTTTGTCAAATAAATCTTTTCTGTGAATAATCAATAAAAACCAGTTATTGCGCATAATTTGTGTTATACTGAAGATATAGCTAAAATAATTGTTGGGAGACAGGAAAGTTGTGAGGACAAGTTTATCAGATATAGAAATAGCCTGCTAAGGCATCTGCAAGAGTACAATTGTGACAATCAATTTGCCATGGGATGAATCAACCGCACAGGTTGATTTTTTATTTATCACGAAAAGGGAGAAGCATGAAAGAATTTAAAAAGTATCCGGTCACGGAATATAAAAATTTCAGAGAATTATTAGATGGATGTACAACACAATATAAGGAAAGGCCGCTTTTTAGAACAACGACAGGCGGGAGCGTCCAAGACGTCAGTTGTAACGCGTTTATCTTGACGGTGGAGCGGCTGGGCGCGGCATTCGGGGCGCTTGGCTTACTGGACGGCAGCAGGATTGCCGTGGTCGGAGAGACAAGCGTGAAATGGATCGCGACTTATTTTGCCGCCGTATGCGGCGGCGCGGTAATCGTTCCGGTAGATAAGGAACTACCCGTCGATGAAATGGCAAATATACTAAGGGACAGTGGGGCAAAGGCTCTAGTCTATTCTTCCGCCATGTGCCGTGAGGCGGAGATATTGGAGAAAAGCGTCAGCGATTTGCAATACTTGATAGGCATGGACGAACGTGAGGACGGCCCAAATTATCGTTCCTTTGACCGGTTGATCCAAAGCATACCTGATAAAGCGGCAGCAGAATATAAAACGATACCGCAAAACGAAGAGACACTGTCAACCATTCTTTATACATCCGGCACTACCGGTCAAAGTAAGGGAGTCATGCTTTGCCCACGGAATATTCTGAGCGTTACAGCCGGAGGTCTTACGCTTTTGGATATTGGAGATGTTTGCCTTTCCGTTCTTCCCATACATCATTCGCTGGAGTTCTCGCACGGTATTGTGATGATGATGCAAAATGGAACGACAATCAGCATAGGGCGTGGGCTCCGATATTTTATGGAGGATATGCTTTTATTTCAACCGAACGCGGCTTTCCTGGTTCCGGCATTTGTGGAACATATGGAACGCCTGGTGTGGAAAAAGGCACAGGCGGCAGGAAAAGAAGAAGCTCTCAGAGCGCTCATGGCAAAAAGCGCGGCAGAACGGGAAAAAGGACATGATTTACGAAAAGAGTATTTTGGAGAGATCAATAAAATATTCGGCGGACGCCTTGAATTGTTGCTGTGCGGCGGCGCGCACCTGCCGGCGGAAACCATGAAACGGTTCAGGGATTGGGGGATACCTCTTGTTAACGGATATGGATTAACGGAGTGCTCACCGTTGGTCGCGGTAAATGGCAACCGATATTATAAAGACGGCTCCGTAGGACTCCCGATTCCCTGCAACGAAGTGGAGATACGCAATATCGACGGAAACGGCGAAGGCGAAATTTGGGTCAGGGGAGAAAATGTGATGCTTGGGTATTATCATAATGAAGAAGCGACCGCCCAGGCAATCAGGGATAACTGGTTTGACACGGGAGACCTAGGGCATTTAGACCAGGACGGCTATCTTTTTATTACAGGCCGGAAAAAGAACTTGATCGTTTTTTCCAACGGAAAAAACATTTATCCGGAGGAAATAGAGGAATATTTCAAAGGGATAGAATACCTGAAAGAAATCGTCGTATTTGCACGGGAAAACGACGAACAAAAAGACCAGCTTTGCGCAGAAGTGTTTCTCGACGAAGCGTTTCGGCAAAACATGGGCGATGAGGAGGCGTTATCGCGTTTGCAGGAAGATATGGCGAAAATCAATAAAAGCCTGCCGGTCTATAAACAGGTGCGTAACGTTGTGTTACGCGACGCAATGTTTGAAAAAACGACAAAGAATTCAATCAAAAGGTCTTCATAAAGCATGTTATTCACCAACCCATGCGGGAGAATGCTCACGGCGGGAACTGAAAAATTTTTCGAAATAAAAAATTGACAAAATGAAAAGGTACCTGTATAATATCCGATATAGAAAGGTACCTTTTTATTTTGAAAGGAGTCAAGCAGGATGGAAGATAAAACATTAGTGGAACAATTGATGCAGGCATACGGACTGCTTCACAGACATCAGCATTTGGACGCTATGCGTAGGGGATGCCCGGGCCACATTCACCGAGGACAGGGGAGGGTTCTCTCTTTGCTGAAGTTACAGCCGGAAATCAGTCAAAAGGAGCTTTCTTATTTACTGGATATGCGTTCGCAGTCCTTGGGCGAGCTGCTCGCAAAGTTGGAGAAAAACGGCTATATCACGCGCGCGCCGTCCGAACAGGATCGCCGTGTGATGGAAATTAAACTGACGGACGCCGGAAAAGAAGCGGCGGATGAGACGGAAAAACAGCAGGAAGACTTCGGAAAGGTGTTGGATTTTCTCAGCGATGAAGAAAAACATCAGCTTTCCAGCGCGCTGGAGCACATTATTGCCGAGCTTGAGCCAAAACTCAAGGAGGCGGATATTTCCGGTTTTGGTTTTGGATTTGAGAGGCCGCCATTTCCGGGCGGTATGCCTCATGAGTGCGGATCGGGCAGCTGCCAGCGCCATAGGCCGCCGTCTGCGGGGGAACAGGGCGGCTGCCATCACGGTCACGACGGCGGAGAAACGCGTCATGGCGGGTGTCATAGCGGCGGGGCCGCGCGCGGGAAATGCCACGGCCATCAGCAAAAAGGCCCGCAGGGACCATGGCAAGAGCGGTAAGTAGAGGGTGTTTCTGTCATAAAAACCCGTCTGTCAGGAAAGAGCAGACGGGTTTTTATTTGTATTACGGAGCGTGCAAAGACAGGTCTCAGGTGTGACCGGAGCGGAAAACAGGATAAAAGCCGCATTATAAAAGAAATCCGTGGCTTTTCCTATACTTTACAAGTATGATTAAGTTTATTATACTTAGAGGAAATAAACAGCGAGGTGCTTCTGCAAAAAAGATGAGCGGACAAAGGCGTTTTTTTAAGGTCTTTAGAAATTTCATAATAGCGACTGTCTGTTTTGGCGCCATATTTTTTGCTGTAGGCTGCGGGGAACGGAAAATTGTGCCGGAGAAGTCGGCAGAGACGGAAGAAACGTCCGCGCAAAACTCTGCGGCGGGCGTCTTGGTGCCTGAAGCGCCGGGAACTAAGACAATGGGCAACGATACGGTTATGATAGATATTTCCAATGCCTCGCGAGGTTATGTTACGGTCACATACTCCGGTGATAACGATAATGTGAAATTACAGATGTCGTGCAATGACGGCGAAAAATATACCTACAATCTGCAAAAAGGCGCGGCGGCTGTTTTTCCGCTTACGCAAGGTAACGGAAACTACTGGATCGGCGTGTTTGAAAACACGCAGGGGGATTCTTACCATGAGCTTTTCAGCGAACGGTTTGACGGGACGCTGGAAAATGAGTTTCTGCCTTTTTTGTATCCGAATCAATATGTAAACTTTACACCGTCGAGCGCGGCGGTAAAACAAGGAGAGGAACTGGCAAAGGATGCGGCGGACGACCTCGGTTTGGTGGAAACAATATATAATTATGTGGTGGACAATATCAGCTATGATTACGACAAGGCGGACAATGTAGCAAAAGGATACCTGCCGGTGGTTGACGAGACGCTTGCGACAAAAAAGGGAATCTGTTTTGATTACGCGGCCCTTATGACGGCGATGCTGCGTTCCCAGGGCGTGCCGACCCGCCTTGTGATCGGCTATGTGGGCGAGCTCTACCATGCATGGATCAGCGTCTATATCGAGGGGCAGGGCTGGATCGACAACATTATTTATTTTGACGGTACGCAATGGACGAGGATGGATCCAACGATGGCCGCGACAAGCAGGCAGCAGGAAAAATATACGGGGGATGGAAGCGAATATCATGAAATGTACGTCTATTAAAGGGAAATACAAACTTTCCGATGCAGAGCTTTCAGCCTTTTGCGAGCAGCTCGCATACATGATCAAGTCGGGAATATCGCTTCAGGAAGGCTTGATGCTGCTGGGAGAGGAAGAAAGCAGCGAAATCGGAGCGCAGGTTACGCTCACGCTGCTGGATACGGTGGAACAAGGCGGGTCGCTGGCCTGCGCCCTGCGCGCTACGGATGCTTTTCCACGCTATATGGTGAATATGGTGGAAATCGGCGAAGCGTCCGGAAAGCTTGAGGACGTACTTTCTTCCCTGTGCGCCTATTACGAGCGGCAGGAAAACATCGCCCGCAGTATCAAAAGCGCGGTGACTTATCCGCTTGTGATGATCGCGATGATGATCGCGGTCATCTTGGTAGTGATCATTGAGGTTCTTCCTGTATTTGCCAACGTATTTGCACAGCTTGGAAGCGAAATGTCGGGTTTTGTATCAGGCGTTATGCAATTCGGCGGCGCCGTAAGCCGGTACGCGGTGGTGATCGTGGCGGTGGCGGCGGCGGTCATTGTTTTGTTTTTTATCCTGCGCCGGACCAGGGGCGGCAAACGCTTTTTAGCGGCGGTTTATGAGCGGCTGTTCAGGAAAACATCGCTCGCGGTTGCTTCCGGCCGTTTTGCCTCGGCGATGGCGTTGATGTTGGGAAGCGGAATGGATGTCGATCAGGCGCTCGACATGACGCTGGAACTCATTGATAACCACAGCACCCGACAAAAAGTAACGGCGGTCAGGCAGCGTATGGAAAGCGGAGAAGGCTTCGCGGAAGCGGTCGCAGGCGTGGGCTTGTTTTCCGGCCTTTACGGGAAAATGATCACCATAGGATTCAGAACAGGAACGCTGCCAAGCGTGATGAAGCGTATCGCGCAGCATTATGAGGAAGAAGCGGACCGCAAGATGAACGGGATATTGTCGGCGCTGGAGCCGACGCTGGTGGCGGTGCTGTCGCTGATCGTGGGACTGATCTTGCTGTCGGTCATGCTGCCGCTTATGGGCGTGATGTCCGCGATCGGATAATAAGGGGAACGGCATGAGGGGAAAAGCGTTTGTAAGGCAAACGAAACGGAATAGAGCGTTCCTGCAGGTTTTAATACCGGTGCTTGTCTTTATACTGATCGTGGCCGTCATCCTCGTGGGAGTGAATAACGTCTTGCAATCTGGCAGGGACGAGCAGTTGAAAGTCATGGAACAAGCTGTACGACGATCCGTAGTACAGTGCTATGCCATCGAGGGGAGGTATCCTCAAAGCCTCGATTATCTGGCGGACAACTATGGCCTGATTCTGGATAAAGAGAAATACGTCTATCACTACGAACGGCTGGGGGCAAACCTGATGCCGGAAATTTTCATATTTCATGCCGATTAATCGGCACTGCGAAAGGAGAGCGTGATGAAGCGGGGACAGCAGCATGTTACGGACATTGTATTTGTGCTGTCCTTATTTTGTGTATTTGCGGTGCTCGCGCTTTTCGTCGTAGTACTGGGAGCGAACGTATACCGGAATATCGCCGGCGATATGGACGCTAATTACAATGTGCGTACGTCGGTCGCCTACCTGAGCGAAAAGGTGCGGCAAAACGACGGCGCGGGCAGTGTGGAGATACGCGATGTTGGCGGAAACGACGCGCTGGTGCTGACACAGCAGGCAGAGGATGACAGCTATGAAACCTGGATCTATGCGCAGGGAAAAAAGCTGCGGGAGGTGACGGTCGCGGCAGGCAAAAAGATTACGCCGGGGGACGGGCAGGAAATTATGGATCTTTCGCGCCTGCGGCTTAGGGAAACGGGCGAGGGCCTGATTCAAATGGAAATAACGGACATACAGGGGAACACCTTTGAAAGCGCGGTTTTCCTGCGCAGTACAGAAAGCGGGAAATAAAGGATGCAGCAGTCAAAAAGCAAGCTTTTTTTAATCGAACTGATTATCATCATACTGTTTTTTGCGATCACAAGCGCGGTCTGTATGAATATATTTGCGCAGGGGAAGCTCTATAGCAAAAAAAGTACGGAGCTCACCGTGTCGGCCGCCCTGTGCCAGCAGGCGGCGGAAATATTCAAGGGTACGGCCGGAGACGAGGATGTAATGGCGGATATGCTGGGCGCGTCGCGCTCCAAAGATGAGCTGTATATCGATTACGGAAACGGATTCAAGAAGCCTGAAAAAGACGCGGCGGCTGTATACCGGATGGAAATTTCTTTTGAGGAGCAAGGGGACGTAAAAAGCGCCGTTATTACCATGAGCAAATCGCAAAACCAGATTTACAGTCTGGAGGCGGCCCGATACATGGGCGTTTGAGGCAGGATATATGAATAGAAAACAAGGTGGAATGAGCATCGGAATAGGCGGCGTCTCGATCTTGGCGGTTTTTGTCATATTGTGTCTGACAACGCTGGCGGCGCTGGCGTTTACTTCGGCGCAGGCGGACTACCGCCTCGCGCAAAAGGCAGCGCTTTCGCAGCAGCAGTATTATGAGGCGGATACACGCTGCGAGTATGCCGTAGCGGACATCCTTGCCCTTGCAAAAGGCAATGCGGATTTTGAAGCCGACCTGGCGGGCAAGGGATATACGGTAGTAAAAGGGGAAAACAGCGCGGTGGTAACGTTTGCTGTCGGCGTCAGCGAAAACAGGAATTTGTACGCGCAGATAAACCTGGCGCTAAATCAGGACGGGGTACCGACAGGAACGTGGGAAGCGGAGAGCTGGAAAACACAGTTCGAGGAAACGGATGATGCGGTGGATGAAGAGCTGCATGTATTGAAATAATGGGAGAACAGGCATGGACGCAGAACAAATTTTAAGAGAAGCAACAAAGCTTAAGGCATCAGATATTTTTATCATAGTCGGGAGGCCGGTTTCGTTCAAAATCAACAACAGGATTGAATGCCTGGGCGAAGAATTTTTAAAGCCGGAAACGACGGACCGCCTGGTTCGTGAGATATACGCGCTGGGAGCGAGAAATCCGGAGTGTATGCTTGAAACGGGCGACGACGATTTTTCGTTCTCCTTAAAAGGCGTGTCGCGTTACCGCGCGAGCGTATACCGCCAGCGTGGTTCGCTTGCGGCTGTCGTGCGCGTGATCGCGTTTGAGCTTCCGGACCCGGGCGAGCTGGGGATTCCCGAGATCATACTTAATCTGGGGAGCAGGCCAAAGGGTTTGATTCTGGTGACAGGTCCGGCGGGAAGCGGAAAATCGACGACGCTGGCCTGCATGATAGACCGGATCAATAAAACGCGCAACAGCCATGTGGTGACGCTGGAAGACCCCATCGAATACCTGCACAGGCATGATAAAAGCATTATCAGCCAACGGGAAATTTCAACGGATACGCAAAGCTATGAGGTTGCGCTGCGCGCTGCACTGCGGCAGGCGCCGGACGTCGTATTGTTGGGGGAAATGCGCGACCATGAAACGATCAGTGTGGCGATGACGGCGGCGGAAACGGGACATCTGGTTATTTCTACCCTGCATACCTTAGGGGCCGTCAATACCATCGACAGGATTATTGACGTTTTCCCGCCCACCCAGCAGGCGCAGATACGGGTACAGCTTTCAATGGTGCTGCAGGCCGTTGTTTCTCAGCAGCTTTTAAAAACGACAGACGGCGGAATCACGCCGGCCTTTGAAATTATGATGTGTAACACTGCCATCCGCAATATGATACGGGAATCCAAAACGCACCAGATCGAAACGGCTATTTTTTCATCTGCGGCCGAGGGCATGGTCACGATGGACAGCAGCCTGTTAAAGCTGTATGAAAGCGGAACAGTAACGGCGGAAGAAGTATTGATGCACAGCATACAGCCGGATGTGATGAAAAAGAAGCTGAATATATGATTGAGGAAAAAACCATGGAAGAAAAGGCATTGGAAATTGAAATGTTCGGCGGATTCCAGGTAGCGTATGGCGGCCAGGTGGCTGTCTCACGGGAAAGCAGGAACAGCAAAGTATTGATGCTGTTCGAATATTTGCTGTGCAACCGTAGCAGGATGGTGTCGCAGGATGAGCTCATTCACGTGCTTTTAAACGACGAGGAATGCGAAAATCCGGTAGGAACCCTTAAAAACCTTGTTTACCGCTTGCGCACGCGGCTCGAAGCGAGCGGCGTGGACAGGGAATGTATCGGTTACCGGAAAGGAGCTTACGGATTTACGGGGGAGATGCCGTGCCGGATTGATATAGAGGAGTTCGCCGTGCTGACGGAGCAGGCCATGACGGATGAACCAGGCGATAAAGCCGTTTTTGCAACCTGCATGCAGGCAATCGGGATTTACAAAACGGGATTCCTGCCCAAAACGACGGGCGAGCCATGGGTCATGGGGCTTGCGGTACGCCTGCAGGAGCAATACTGCAATTGTTTCCGGCGTGCATACCATATTGCTGGCAGGACAGGACGGTATGACGGGCTGGTCGATCAATTGAGCCAGGCGGTGTCCGTTTACCCATACGAAGAAGACCTTACGCTTATATATATCAACAGCCTGTACGAGCTAAACCGCGTAAAAGAAGCTGTCGAGGCCTATGAGGCGGTAACGGCGCGGCTGTTCGATGATCTGGGGATCGGGCCTTCGGACCAAATGAGGGAGTTATTTGGGCGGATTTCGGGAAGCAGGAACGAGGTGAACCTTTCCATTGCGGACGTGCGCAGCGAAATCAGGGAACCGGAATATGAAAACGGCGCGTTTTATTGCAATCTGGAAGTATTTGAGAATCTTTACCGGTTCGTGGTCAGGCACATGGAACGCAGCGGACAGTCGGTCTTTCTGATGCTGTGCACGGTGACCGACCTTGACGGCGCGAAGCCGGAAAACGGGGATAAAACGAAAAAGGTCATGGATAACGTCCAAAAAGCGATCAAGGAATCGCTGCGCCGTGGCGACGCCTATACGCGGTACAGCCCCTCACAGTTTCTCGTGATGCTGATGGAGATCAAGCAGGAGAATTGTAATATCGTAGCGGACCGCCTTCGTTATAATTTTTATAAGTCTTCCAAGGCCAACAACCAGATGCGCTTTGTATGCAAAAGTATCTCCGCGGCGGATATGGACCAGATGATGGGCACTCAGCAATCCCAAAACAGTGAAAAATGGTGAAAAATGGCCTTGCAGCTAAACTTGTGACCACAACTGTGACTGCGAAATAGTACAATAAAAGAAAAATTATAAGTAACGGAGGATGATTGGCGGTGGAGAGGAATAAGGCTACGTTTATCATCCAGATACAGTGTAAGCAGAACGCTACATGGCAGGGAGAGATCGTTTGGTCGGAAAAAAAGGAAACACAGAGGTTTCGCAGCGAGCTTGAGTTGATCAAACTAATGGAAAGCGCGCTCGACCGGGAAGAGCAGGCATTCTGATGCAAAATGCAATAGACATATGCGTCGATGACCGCAACGGCACAGATATTTCCGGCAGGATATACCACGGGAGTTTTACAGGACCGTCGCCGTTTTTCAGTATCAGCCAACTGTTATTGAAAATCGAGGAGATCTTTGACAAGATCGAATATCCGGCTGCGTCTACGGAGCAACGGGTATTTGGCGAAAGAAAGAAAAAAAGCGGCACACAGGAAAAAAAGGGATAAAATCATGGCGCAGGCGATTGAAAAACATGCTTCTGGGAAAAAGGCGACGTTTGTGGTTAAGGTACAGTACCGTCAAAACGCCACATGGCAGGGACAAATGATCTGGTCGGAGAAAAACGAGGCCAGAAGCTTCCGGAGCGCGCTCGAGTTGATCAAGCTGATTGACAGCGCAACCGAAGAACGCGGCTGTTAAGAAAACAATAAAAAAAGCACGTGCAAGCTGCATGTGCTTTTTTATATTTACCGCAGGGGTAAAATTTCATATCCCTGAGAGCGCACCGCGTCGATGAAGCCGCCTAAAATTTGCGCATTGGTGCTGGATACGGCGTGCAGAAGATAAAGCGCGCCGGGATGGATATTAGCCGTGATTTTTTGGAGGGCGTCGTCTGGCGCCATCTGGTCGTCAGGTTCGTAGTCGTAATATGCGAAACTCCAAAACGCGCTCTTGTATCCAAGCATCTGCGTTAAGGCCAGGGTCTGCTCCGAATATTCGCCCATCGGCGGCCGGAAGACCGTCATTTCGATACCGTAAGTATCGCGCATATACTGGTGCAGTTTAACGATTTCGTCCCGCGCATCCTGCAGCGTCAGGTCCGGCATAGAGCGGTGAGTAACGCTGTGGTTGCCGATCACGTGTCCCTCGTCGATCATGCGCTGCACGAGCTGCGGATTTTCATGTACATAAGAATAGGTCACGAAGAACGTTGCCTGCTGCTCTTTTTCCTTGAGGACGTTAAGAATATCGGCAGTACAACCATTCTCGTAGCCCTCGTCAAGCGTCAGATAGAATTTCTGTTCCTCAGGCATAATGAACAGGGCGTCATACTTCCCGTATTTTTCCTGCGCGTCCAAAGAGCCGGTCGGCCGGTTGAGCGCGTCTTTTTCCAACCCCTGCCCCCATCCGTCTTTTGTGCCGTCAAGGGCCTCGAGAGTCGCGTAATCAATTGAAATTTCCTCAATCGGCGTTTTGGTCGGCTCGGGAGTCGGCGTTGGCGCCATCGTCGGCGCGGGCGTGGGAGTGGGGCTGGGAGACGGCGCTATCGTCGGCGCGGACGTGGGGCTCGGCGTTTTGGTAGCTGCCACAGACGGAGAAGCGCTAGGCGCCGGTACCGCCGGCGCGGCGCATCCCGCAAGCAGCAATGCCGCGAGAAGCAGGGCGGCGGTTATTATGGAATAAATTCGTTTCATGCTTGACTCCTGTATATTTGAATGCTACCAGTATACCATAACAAAAGGTATAAGCCAAAAAGGAACGGGATACCCGTTCCTTTTTAGCGTCTTACGTATGGATGGATACTGATACTTACGCTTCGTCCTGCAAAGCGTCGTAGCCCTCTTCACCGGTACGGACCTTGATAACGTTTTCAACGTCGTACACGAATATTTTTCCGTCGCCGATATGCCCTGTATATAAGGCTTCCTTGATGGCCCCGACCACGGTATCGACGGGTATCTTACATACCACTACCTCGATCTTGACCTTGGGAAGCAGGTTAATATCCACAGGAATGCCGCGATAATATTTGGAATGTCCTTTCTGCATACCGGCCCCCATGACCTGTGTTACCGTAATACCGGTGATACCAATGTTTTCAAGCGCGGTTTTCAGAGCGCCAAACCGGCTCTGGTTGGCAACGACGACTAGCTTGGTCATCTTGACGTCGGACGCCGCAGTTTCCGACGCGGCGGACGGCATATGGTTTACGGGTACCGCCTGCGCAGGCGTAACGTGCGCGGCGTCCGTATAGCCGATGGCCGCATGACCGTCAACCACGTCGTTGGTTACGATGAAATCTGTGCTTACGGCGGGCATGAAATCCGCATAACCGCTTGCAAGGCCATGTTCTTCAATATCAAGCCCCGCAAGTTCTTCCTCCTTGGAAACGCGCAGGCCGTTCGTATGCTTGAGGATCTGGAATACGATGGCCATGGTAACGGCGACCCAGGCGGCAACACACACGACGCCCAGCGCCTGTACGCCGAGGAAAGATGCGTCGCCGGTGTAAAGAAGACCGCCCTCCGTGGCAAAAACACCGACCAGTATGGTTCCCACCGCGCCGCAGAAGCCATGTACGGCTACCGCGCCTACCGGATCGTCGACTTTCAGCTTCTTATCTACGAATTCCACACCGAATACAACGACGAAAGCGGCAATCAGCCCGATTATGGCAGCAGCCCACGGTTCCACCATATCGCAACCGGCGGTAATGGCCACCAGACCGGCAAGCGCGCCGTTCAAAGTCATGGAGACGTCCGGCTTCTTATAGCGCAGCCAGGTGATTAACATGGCGCCGATGGAAGCCGTTGCAGCGGAAATACTGGTAGTCGTGAAGATCTTGCCCATCAGGGGCGTCGCGTCGCCCGAAGCGGAAAGGGTGGAACAGCCGTTAAAGCCGAACCATGCAAACCAGAGGATGAATACGCCCAGCGCGGCCAGCGTGATGCTGTGTCCAAGGATGGCTTTGGGCTTTCCGTCCTTGTCGTATTTGCCAATGCGCGCGCCGAGGATTTTTGCGCCTACGAGCGCCGCCACGCCGCCGACCATATGTACCGCGGTCGAACCGGCGAAATCGTGGAAGCCCAGGCCTGCAAGCCAGCCGCCGCCCCAAATCCAGTGACCGGAAATCGGGTAGATGACGGCGCTGATGATAATACTGTAAATGCAGTAGGAAGAAAACTTAGTACGTTCGGCCATGGCGCCCGAAACGATGGTCGCCGCCGTCGCGCAGAACATCGTCTGGAAGATGAAGAACGCATAAGAGGGGATGTCCCCCGTCGCGTAATCTCCCTGCACGAAGAAATCCGGCGTACCGATAAGGCCGGATGCGGACACGCCGAACATCAGGCCAAATCCGACGATCCAGAAAACGATAGAACCAAGCGAGAAATCCATGAGGTTTTTCATGACGATATTGCCGGCGTTTTTTGCACGGGTCAAACCCGTCTCGACCATAGCAAACCCAGCCTGCATAAAGAATACCATGGCTGCGCCCAGAAGAACCCATACTGTGTCAACTGCTGAAAACATAATGTAAGCCCCCTCATAAAAATTTAAAAGGCGCGTATCCTGTCAGTTTAATCAGATCGGATACACGCCTTTGTGTTACGGTATGAAATTTGTTATACGCTGAAAAGCAGGTCGCCGTATGTCGGCCAGGGCCAGTATTTTTTGCTGACGATGGTCTCCATCCTGTCGGAAACGCCGCGCACCTCTTGCATAGCGGCAAATACATGCTCGCGGTAATCGCTGGCCTGCTGGGCGATGTCGCCGGTATCTTTCACATTGATCATCGCCTGGTCGAGCCGGTCGATGGCGCTGATAAAGCACGACAGCAGGGAAGAAAGCTCGGATGAGAGCCGCTTTTCCGTATCTGCGTTTACGCCAAGCTGCTCTTTGGCAAGCGCCGTTTCCGTCAGTTCGCGCGTATAGGCGATGACGGCGGGCATAATACTCTTTTTGGCCATTTGCAGCATGGTCACCGCTTCGATATTGATCGTCTTGCAATATGAATCCAGAAGAATCTCGAAACGGGAATGCATCTCCTTTTCCGTAAAGATGTGGTGGCTGGTGAAAAGCTCCACATTCTTCGGATGGATAAAATACGGTAGGCAGTCCGCAGTCGATTTCAGGTTCAGCAGGCCGCGTTTTTCCGCTTCTTCTATCCACTCGTCCGAGTAGTTATTGCCGTTAAAGACAATGCGCTTGTGCTCCTTGAGCGTTTTTTTGATCAAGGCGAGCACATCCTTTTCAAAGTCCGCGCCTTTTTCCAGGACGTCGGCAAACTGCCGCAATTCTTCGGCTACGATCGTATTGAGCACGATATTCGGTCCGGCGATGGAAAGCGCGGATCCCAGCATACGAAATTCGAACTTGTTGCCCGTAAAGGCGAATGGCGACGTACGGTTGCGGTCCGTGGTATCCTTTTTAAAATTCGGCAGCACATGCACGCCCATTTCCATATCGCATTTCACACGGTCGATATAGTCGCTGTCCGTTTCGATACACGTGAGCACGTCTGTGAGCTCGTCGCCCAGGAACATGGAAATGATCGCGGGCGGCGCCTCGTTTGCGCCTAAGCGGTGATCGTTTCCCGCGCTTGCGACAGACACGCGCAACAAATCCTGGTATTCGTCCACCGCCTTGATGACGGCGCATAAAAACAAGAGGAATTGCAGGTTGCCGTGCGGATCGCTGGTCGGTTCCAACAGGTTTTCTCCCGTGTTGGTGGAAATAGACCAGTTGTTATGCTTGCCGCTCCCGTTTACGCCGGCAAACGGCTTTTCATGCAGCAGGCAGGCAAGACCGTGCTTGTAGGCGATACGCCGCATTAACTCCATCGTAATCTGGTTATGGTCCGTCGCGATGTTCGTCGTCGTAAAGATGGGCGCGAGTTCGTGCTGCGCGGGCGCAACCTCATTGTGTTTGGTTTTGGCGAGCACCCCCAGCTTCCATAATTCCTCGTCCAACTCTTTCATAAAGGCGGAAACACGTGGACGGATCGCGCCGAAGTAATGATCGTCTAGCTGCTGTCCCTTGGGCGGCCGGGCGCCAAAGAGCGTACGGTTACAGTATTTCAAATCCTTGCGCTGCTCATAAAGACCGCGGTCGATGAGAAAATATTCCTGCTCGGGACCGACTGTAGAAAGCACGCGCGTCGCTTGTGTGTTGCCAAAAAGCCGCAAAATGCGCAGAGCCTGGTCCGAAAGCGTTTCCATGGAACGCAGCAGAGGCGTTTTCTTGTCCAGCGCTTCGCCGCCGTATGAGCAGAAAGCAGTGGGAATGCACAAAATACCGTCCTTGATGAATGCGTAAGAGGTGGGGTCCCAGGCGGTATATCCCCGCGCTTCAAAGGTCGCGCGCAGGCCGCCGGACGGAAAGCTCGATGCGTCGGGTTCGCCCTTGATAAGTTCCTTGCCGGAAAATTCCATGATGACATGTCCGTCAGGCGTGGGCGAAATAAAACTGTCGTGCTTTTCCGCCGTTGTTCCGGTCATGGGCTGGAACCAGTGGGTAAAGTGTGTGACTCCATGCTCCACGGCCCAGTCTTTCATGGCGTTGGCAACGACATTAGCCACGCCAATATCGAGGTCCTTACCGTCTTCGATGGTCTTCTTTAGGGCGCGGTACGTTTCCTTTGGAAGCCGTTGTTTCATGACGGTATCGCCGAACACCATACTGCCAAACAGTTCCGTTGTTTTTGTCATTGTGATCCATCCTTCCCCGGCATTGCTTTCACCACGCGTCCGTTGCGCGGCTATGCCTTGATAAAATAGAAAGAACGCTGCCGGAATGGTTTTCGTTTCCGCAGCGCCCTTGCTGTCCATGTCCTTAATTATAAAATCACGGACAAACATTGTCAAGTGGTTTTGATGAAAAAATGAAATGTTTTTTATTGCTAATTGCAATAATTTGATTTAAACGGCATTAAATAAGTTAAAAATAGCAATAAATTGCAAGAAATAATTAAAATATTTCATTTTATGCTTGACATGCAATATCAAGGGGGCGTATGATAAACCATGTTAAAAAGATGCGGAAAGGGAGAGAATACAGAATGCAAAAAGAGGGGCAAATAAGGATACCGTCCGGCTGCGCGATTTCAGGTATGTTTTCAAAAAGCGGACAAAGGATGGACGGAAGCGCGATCATCCGGTCGATCGCGGTCATGCACGACCGTTCCAACGGCCTGGGCGGCGGTTTTGCCGGATACGGAATATATCCGGAGTATAAGGACTATTACGCGTTTCATGTATTTTATGATGATAAGGAAGCAAAACGGGAATGCGAGGAATTCCTGGAAAACCATTTCGATATTATCAATCTTTCCAAGATTCCTACGCGCAAACATCCGCGCATCAAGGACGAGCCGCTTATCTGGCGGTATTTCTTAAGTCCGTTGCACGTCAGGCTTACGGACAGCCAGCTTGACGAACGGGAGTATACAGCGCGTTGCGTAATCAGGATCAATACGAAAATCAGGGGCGCTTATGTTTTTTCCAGCGGGAAGAACATGGGCGTGTTCAAGGCGGCGGGCTTTCCGGAGGATGTGGGAGAGTTTTACAGGCTGGAGGAATATCAGGGCTATTGCTGGACGGCGCATGGAAGGTATCCGACTAATACGCCGGGCTGGTGGGGCGGCGCGCATCCTTTCGCGATGCTGGATTATTCCGTCGTGCACAATGGGGAAATATCTTCCTATGACGCAAACAGGCGGTATATCGAGATGTTCGGTTATAAATGCACGCTGCTGACGGATACGGAGGTCATAACTTATATGATCGATTACCTGAACAGGCGGCAGGGCCTCGGCTTTGAGGAGATCGCGCAGGTGATCGCGGCGCCGTTTTGGAGCACGATCGAGCATATGCCCGCAGCAAAAAAAGCGCGGGCAAGTTACCTGCGCAATATGTTCGCCAGTATGCTGGTGACGGGGCCTTTTTCGATATTGCTCGGTTTTGAAGGCGGAATGATGGCCTTAAACGACAGGCTGAAGCTGCGCTCGATGGTAGCGGCGGAAAAAGACGATATGCTGTTTGTGGCAAGCGAGGAGTGCGCGATACGTACCGTGCAAAACGATCTGCAAAGGGTATGGTCTCCCAGGGGCGGTGAACCGGTCATCGCTACGCTTTACGACAAGGACCAGGCAAAAAACTCAAAGGAGAGTGCGTAATATGCCTATCAATTTTATATATCCGGATCATGAGGTGGTGCGCGATACCGCCAAATGCATTGCATGCCGTGTGTGTGAAAGGCAGTGTGCAAACGAGGTACATCGTTACGATGAGGAATTGAATCTGATGAAAAGCGACGACAGCAAGTGCGTCAACTGCCACAGGTGCGTTTCGCTTTGCCCAACGCGCGCGCTGAAAATCATAAAGACGGACCACACTTTTAAGGAAAATGCGAACTGGGCGGGAGAAAACATCAAGGAGCTTTACCGGCAGGCAGGAACGGGCGGCGTGCTGCTCTCCTCTATGGGCAATCCCAAGCCCTATCCCGTATATTGGGACAAGCTGCTGATCAATGCTTCCCAGGTCACGAATCCGTCCATCGACCCCTTGCGAGAGCCGATGGAGACGCGGACCTATTTGGGGAAAAAGCCTGAATGCATAGAACGGGACAGGAATGGCAATATAATCAATAACCTGCCACCGCAGTTGGAACTGGATGTTCCCATACTGTTTTCGGCAATGTCGTACGGCTCTATCAGCTATAACGCGCATGCGAGCCTTGCGCGTGCGGCGCGTAAGCTCAATACGCTTTATAACACAGGCGAGGGCGGCCTGCACGAGGACTTTTACGAATACAGCGCGAACACGATCGTGCAGGTAGCTTCGGGCAGGTTCGGCGTGCACAAGGACTATTTAAGTGCGGGCGCGGCGATCGAGATCAAAATGGGACAGGGTGCAAAACCTGGAATCGGCGGGCATTTGCCGGGCAAGAAAATTGTGGGAGACGTTTCGCGCACGCGTATGATTCCCGAGGGGAGCGACGCGATTTCGCCCGCGCCGCACCATGATATTTATTCCATCGAAGATTTGCGGCAGCTTGTCTATTCGCTCAAGGAAGCGACGGATTACAAAAAACCGGTAATCGTTAAAATTGCGGCGGTACACAATGTGGCGGCGATCGCTTCGGGGATTGCGCGCAGCGGGGCGGACATCATTGCGATCGACGGCTTTCGCGGCGGAACAGGCGCAGCGCCCACACGGATCCGCGACAATGTGGGTATCCCGATTGAGCTCGCGCTCGCGAGCGTGGATCAACGGCTGCGTGAAGAGGGGATCCGTAACAGCGTATCCATCATCGCCGGCGGCAGCATTCGTAACAGCGCCGACGTTGTCAAAGCGATTGCCCTAGGCGCGGACGCGGTATATATCGCCACAGGCGCGCTATTGGCCCTCGGCTGTCATCTGTGCAGAAGCTGCCAGACGGGCAAGTGTAACTGGGGCATTGCGACGCAGGAGCCGACGCTTGTAAAACGCCTTAATCCGGATATTGGAAGCGAGCGGCTTGTCAATCTCGTGCGCGCGTGGGGACACGAGATCAAGGAAATGATGGGCGGCATGGGGATCAACTCCATCGAGGCGCTGCGGGGCAACCGGCTCATGCTGCGCGGTATCGGGCTTAACGAGAAAGAACTTACCATATTGGGCGTGAAATACGCGGGAGAATAGGGACATGAAACGGATCTATGTAGACGAAAAATGGTGCCTTGGATGCCACTTGTGCGAATATAACTGTGCGTTTTCTAATTCGGATGAAACGGACATGGTAAAAGCGTTGAAAGACGTGCACATCAATCCGCGTATCCGCATTGAAGAGGCGGGAGACATATGCTTTGCAGTATCATGCAGGCATTGCGCCGAACCACTGTGCGCCCGTGGTTGTATTATGGGCGCGATCAGCATAACGAACGGCGTGATCGTCATTGATCAGGATAAATGCGTCGGCTGCTGCACGTGTATCCTGATGTGTCCTTACGGGGCGGTTATGCCGGCGGGGACAGGCGTGATGCAAAAATGCGAATTGTGTATGGAAAACGCGGAAGGAGAACCCGCGTGCGTAAAAGGCTGCCCCAATCGGGCGATTGTGTTTGAGGAGAGGGAAGCATGAAATATGTAATCATCGGAAATTCGGCTGCCGCGATAGGCTGTATCGAGGGAATCCGGCAGCAGGACCCAAGCGGGAAAATCACAGTTATTTCAAAAGAACCGTACCATACCTATTCGCGTCCTGCGATTTCCTATTTGCTATGCGGAAAGACAACGGAGCAGCAGATGAAATACCGGCCGGATGATTTTTATAAAAAAATGCGCTGTCAAACGATATTTGGCAGAAGCGTCACCAAAATCGAAGAAAGCGAAAAGTGGCTGTTCCTTGATGACGGAACGGTTGTGGATTACGACAGGCTGCTGATCGCAACAGGGTCGCGCCCGTTTGTGCCAAAGATCGAGGGCCTTGAAAATGTAGGAAAACAATATACCTTTATGTCGCTTGACGACGCGAAAGAACTGGATGAGGCGCTGCATGCAAACAGCAGAGTGCTGATCATGGGCGCGGGGCTGATCGGTTTAAAGTGCGCGGAGGGAATCGCGCATAAGGTAAAGTCCATAGAGGTCGTAGACCTTGCAGACAGGATACTGCCCAGCATTCTTGACGAGGCTGCGGCCAAAATCGTACAGGAACATATCGAGGATCAGGGGATCGTATTGCATTTGCGCAACGCAGTGAAACGCTTTGAAGGAAATGTTGCGGTACTGGAAAGCGGCGGGCGCATTGGGTTTGACATATTGGTCATTGCGATAGGCGTACGGCCGAACACCGAGCTCGCGCGGGAAGCGGGGATCGCAGTACAAAAAGGGATTGAAACAGACGAGCGGTGCGCTACCTCCGCGCCGGACATCTTCGCGGCGGGGGATTGCAGCGAAAGCCTTGATATTACGACAGGAATAAAGCGGCCGCTTGCATTGCTGCCGAACGCATATATGCAGGGAGAATGTGCCGGAATCAATATGGCGGGCGGGGTAAAGCCGTATGGCAAGGCTATTCCCATGAATGCGATCGGTTTTTTCGGCCTGCATATGATCACGGCGGGAAGCTATGAAGGCGAGGCGTTTACAGTGCAGGATGGCAAGGATTACAAAAAGCTGGTTTCAAAGGACGGAAAGCTTGCAGGGTACATCCTTGTCGGAGATATTGCGCGTGCGGGAATTTATACCGCCCTGATCAGGGAACAGACGCCGCTTAGTACCATCGATTATGAACTGATCAGGCAAAAGCCGCAATTGATGGCTTTTTCGAGGGCGCAGAGAAAGCAGAAGCTGGGAGGAAGCAAGGTATGAAAATAGACGCAAGGGGTATGCACTTTAAGACATTGAACGAAAAGATCAGGGAAGCGGATCAAGAAGTAATAATCGACCACTGTATGGGACAACGTTATATTGGGAGCGGCCTTTCCGGCAAGCATATCGTGATCAACGGAACGCCGGGAAACGCGTTGGGGGCATACCTTGACGGGAGCACGATCCTGGTCAACGGGAACGCCCAGGACCAGGCGGGCGACACCATGAACGACGGCGCGATCTATATCGCCGGCACATCGGGCGATGCAACTGGTTACGCCATGCGCGGAGGCAAGATTTTTGTAAACGGAGACGTGGGGTATCGGGCGGGTATCCATATGAAAGAATACGAGGGAAAAAGTCCGTTGCTGGTGGTCGGCGGATCGGCGGGAAGCTTTCTTGGGGAATACCAGGCGGGCGGAACGATCCTTGTGCTCGGCCTTTATCATGCGGACCCTATCGGAAATTTTTGCGGGGTAGGGATGCACGGCGGCAAAATATACTTAAGATGCGATCAGGCGCCGCAAAACCTGCCGCCGCAGGTCGCCATGCAAAAGGCGGGAGAAAAGGATCTTCAGGATATACGGGGTTACGTAAAAGAATTTTGCAAAATGTTCGGGCATATGGAAGCGGAAATTATGGACAGTACTTTTTATGTGCTGAGGCCGGACAGCAAAAATCCATATAGATTGTTGTATACGCAAAATTAGAAAGGAAAGCGTCATGAGTCGCATATTGATCGTATCAGAGTCGGCAAAGGGCAGGGATTTTTTCGAGTCTCTGATCCTGAAATATGGCGAACATGAAATTTTCACGGCGGACGATAGTACGCGGGCTAAAGAAATCCTGCAGTTATACGATCCGGAACTTTTGATCGTAAACGCCCCGCACGCGGACGGAAAAACCGGACGGCTCGCGGCGCACGCGGCGCAGAATTTTTCCTGCGGCATTATGATGGTGATGGGAAACGAAGTGGATGAACGCGATGTGATCCGCATGGAAAAACTGGGAGCGCTCGTCATCAGGACGCCGGTCAGTCAGAAGTTTTTTTACCGTGCGTTCCGGCTGGCGCTCGCATGCAGGACGCGCATTGCGCAATTCCAGAAAGAAAAAGTGAAACTGGAGCGCAAAATTGAAGATATTGGCGTTGTCAGCCGCGCAAAATGTATTTTGATCGAGGTATTGGGCATGACGGAGGCGCAAGCGCACAGATATATTGAAAGACAGGCGATGGACCTACGGATGACGCGCCGGCAGGTCGCGGAGAAGCTGTTGGAAACGTATGAGTAACGGAGGGGAGAAAGGAATGGCAAAGTATATTTTCGTAACGGGCGGCGTGGTATCGGGGCTTGGAAAAGGAATTACGGCGGCTTCGCTCGGCAGGCTTCTGAAAGCGCGCGGATTAAAGGTCATGGCGCAAAAACTGGACCCGTATATCAACATTGACCCGGGCACGATGAGCCCTTACCAGCACGGCGAGGTTTTCGTAACGGATGACGGCGCGGAAACAGACCTCGATTTGGGACATTACGAACGGTTTATCGACGAAGACCTGAACAGGTTCTCCAACCTTACGACGGGCAGGGTATACGCCAATGTGCTCGATAAGGAACGAAAGGGTGAATATCTGGGGGAAACGGTGCAGGTGATCCCGCATATCACCAATGAGATCAAAAGCTTTATTTATGCCGTGGGCAAAAAGACGGACGCAGATATTGTCATCACGGAAATCGGCGGTACGACAGGCGATATTGAAAGCCAGCCGTTTTTGGAAGCGATCAGGCAGGTATCACACGAAGCGGGCAGGGAAAATTGCCTGTTTTTGCATGTGACGCTGGTGCCCTACCTGAAAAGCTCAGGCGAGCATAAATCAAAGCCGACGCAGCATTCCGTCAAGGAACTGCAGTCCTTTGGTATTATGCCGGATATTATCGTCATGCGCAGCGACGAACCGACGGGCGAGGCGATACGCCAGAAAATCGCGCTGTTCTGCAACGTAAAACCGGATTGCGTCATTGAAAACCGGACGCTGCCCGTACTCTATGAAGCGCCGCTCATGCTTGAGCAAAACGGGCTGGCAAATATTGTGTGCCGCGAACTGGGCCTGAAATGTACCGCCCCCGATCTTTCGGACTGGGAGCAAATGCTGGATAGGATGAAACACAGCCGTCGGCAGGTAAAAATCGCGCTGGTGGGAAAATACGTACAGTTGCACGACGCGTATCTTTCCGTAGCGGAGGCGCTTGCGCACGGCGGATATGAAAACGGCGCGAAAGTAGAAATAGAATGGATCGATTCTGAAAAACTTACACCGGACAATGTACAAGAAAAGCTTGCGGCATGCAATGGAATTTTGGTGCCGGGCGGCTTTGGCAGCAGGGGAGTCGAAGGGAAAATTCATGCCGCGCGGTATGCGCGGGAAAAAAATGTTCCCTTTCTGGGGATATGCTTAGGCATGCAGGTTGCGGTGATCGAGTATGCGCGCCATGTGCTTGGCTACGCCGACGCCGACTCCGGCGAATTCAACGAAGAGACGGCACATGCCGTCATCGATCTGATGCCCGATCAATACGGTGTGGAAAAAAAGGGAGGCACGATGCGTCTGGGGGCATATCCGTGTAAGATCGTGCCGGATTCCATCCTGCAAAAAGCATATGGAAAAGATGAGGTTTCCGAGCGCCACCGTCACCGCTATGAGTTCAATAACGAGTTCAGGCGGGAAATGGAAAAACACGGACTGAAAATTTGCGGGATGTCGCCTGACGGCAAGCTTGTAGAGGCAGTAGAGCTTTTGGAAAATGATTTTTTTGTCGGCGTCCAATTTCATCCGGAGTTTAAAAGCCGTCCGAATAAGGCACACCCCCTGTTTCGCGCGTTTATCGCGGCTGCGCTGCAAAAGCAGGACAGGGAATAATCTGTCATCTGGGCGCGGGACCTGTGGATTTACGAACCACGAGTACGGGCGGATGCTCGAGTTTAATGCGCGCTTCCTGAAAATCCATATCTTCCCTGTTGTTGAGGATTTTCATCTGGCGCTGCAAGAGTTCAAATGCCAACAGCCCCTTTTGTTCGATATGATGATCGATGGTTGTAAGAGAAACGGGCAGTAAACGGGCGTAAAGCAGATTATCGTACCCGCAGATCGAAAAATCCTCGGGAATCCGCTTGCCTTTTTCGATGAGGGCGTCGGCAATTCCACGGGACACAAGGTCCGACATGCCGATAAAGGCGGTGAAACCCTCCTTTAAAATGGCAGGATCCTGCATAAGCTCATAGCCGATTGTGTAGTCGTCCACCAATCCCGCCATTTCGCTTTTCCAATCGACATCCTTGACCCGCATGGCAAAAGAATCGGCAAGCCCATAATGGGTCATCTGGTGTTTAAGCCCTTTTAAGCGGAATTGCCTGCCTATGTTAATATCGGGCGAGGCGGTAAGCAGCATGATTTTTTTATGCCCCAATTCCACCAGATGATCGATCAAAAGGATAGACGCCTTATAGTTATCCATTTCCACAATGTCTACGGAAAGATTTTCAACCCTGTCGCATACCGCGATCACGGGTATTTTTTTGGAGACTTCGCTGAATTTCTCAGGGCAGTGCGGATGGGTAAGGCAAATAATCCCCGCGACATCCATTTTGGTCGCCATCTCAAGGTAGGCGATTTCAAAGTCTTTGTTCCGGTTGGTATTGCATATAAAGGATTTATAACCGTGAAGATGCGCAGTATTCTCGATCTGCTGCGTGAGCAGGGCATAATAAGGGATCGTCAGATTCTCACTCATGATCATAATCGTTTTGGAATTGATACGGGATAGAGAACGGGCGGACTTATATCCAAGCTTGCTGCATGCTGCATGAACCTTGTCTATCGTCTCATCGGCAAAGCTGATGTCTTTTCTCCCGCTTAATATAATGGAAACGGCGGATTGTGAAACCCCGACTTCGGCAGCGATGTCTGCCATTGTGATTCTTTTTTTCATATCAATTTCCCTTATCTTCTAGTTTAAGATTCTTTTTATTATACAATAATTTTTTAAAGATTTTATTCATTATATCATTGTATCAAACAATATACCAGTATTTTTTACAATATTATTAATAAAATAATGATGAAATATTAATAATATTATTTATAACACTTTAATGATTGATATTGGAAACTTAGATAAAATGAATAGAAAATGCTTTAAATAGAGATAAAATAAAAGAAATGCACAAATGTGAACTAATTAATATATTATTTAAATGAAAATGAATTCAAAAATACTTGACGAAGCGAAGTAATTAATATATCATAATATTAATAAAAAATTCAACGAAAATTAGCTTTTATCGCACAACTACAAATTTATCCATTATTCAACCAGATTTTTATTATCATACGAAATTTTTATTACTTAAATGGTTTTGGAAAAAATCTATGAACCGTACTTGGATCACGTATCTTATCGGTGCGGCACATTTGGACACCAATATTATAAATCTCAAATATCCGGAAAAGGATGCTTCCATAGAAACATCACAAAAAAATTGCAGAAAATGAAAGGGGGTGAAAAGTAAAAGGTCGCGAAGTAAACGCTTTGAAGTTGAATTTGTCAAGTTATTGGAGGTAATAATGAAAATGAAAAAGAGTAAAAAGCCTCACAGCAGTATGATGAGAAAAATGGTATGCGTTGTATTGATGATAGCGATGTGCATCGCTTTGGTGTCCTGCGGCTCAGGCACGGCGCCTGCGGTCCAGGTAAGCAAAGAAGCGACGCAGGCGGTATCGTCCGATGGAGAAGCAGTGGCTGCGGAGGAATATCCGGCGGTAACGATAGAGTATTGGCATATTAACAGCGAAACACAGGGCGGACCGGTTGTCGAAGAACTGATTAAGAAATTCAATGAAACAAATGGAAAAAATATCACGGTAGTAGGCAAATTTAATGCAAACGCCTATCAGGGCGTTGCACAGAATCTGCAGGCAGAGCTCGCGATTGGCAACTATCCGGGTGTAGTACAGGTAGGATATAACTATCTGAACTATTTCGCGGAAAACTTCCCGCAGTATATGGGACCGAAAAAGATTATTGAACAGTATGCGCCGGAAGACGCGGGGTATCTGGAAGAAATGCTGGAACCGAATATTATTGAGCTGGGCACGGCTGTAAACGGCGAAATGCTGGGGCTTCCCTATGCCGCTTCCACGCCGGTGGTGTTCTATAACGCAGATATATTCAAACAGGCGGGACTAGATCCGGATAATCCTCCGGAAACATTTGACGAATGGTTGGCTGCCGGCCAGACGATAAAGGATAAGACGGGACTTGAAGGCCTTTATTACGAGATTATACCGAATACTTATACGCTGAGTCCGATGATCATGGGGACAGGCGCGAATATGTATACCGTGGATGGCAGCGGTCAGGCGACCGCGACCTTTAATACGCCGCAGGTGGCGGAGCTCTTCCAGAAATGGCAGGATGGATTTAAAAACGGCGCCTGCATCAGTTTAGGTTCGGAAGAAGCCCTCGGGGCTTTTGCGGCAGGGAAGATGGCTACGCAAATTGTTACGATCGGAAAACTGGGATATATGCAGGATAGCTGCGATTTTGACCTGCGGACTGCGCCCTTCCCAAGAACGGGAAGCGAAGAAGATTATACGGTATGCGTAGGCGGCAATATGCTCGCGTGCTTCGCCGAAAAGGAAGACGAAGTACGTGCCTGCTGGGAATTTATGAAGTTCCTGTATGAGGACGAAAATATGGCAGACTGGGTAATCGGAACGGGATACCTGCCCGTGACCAAGACTGCCGCAGACAATGAAAGACTGAAAAAATTCCTGGATGAAAATTCACTGATGCAGGCCTCGATCGAGACGTGGACAGATGCGCGCGCATGGCCGAGCTGGCCGGGCCCCAACGGCATGAACATCGACCAGATCCTCGTCGATATGCGTGATTCCATCATTTCCAATTACGTTGACCCAACGGAAGCGTTAAGCGGCGCGCAAGATACGATTAACGGCATGCTGAAATAATTTGTGTTGACGCAAGCTTTTAGGCAAGGTAATAGCCCTGCCCCTCCTTTTGAGGGGCAGGGTAAAGAAAGGAGGCTACAAATTGTGAAGCAAGAACGTACGCTACAGTCGGGATTTTTCCGAAAAAAGAAGAAACTGGAGAAATTTTTATATTTATTGCCTGCGATCGTTATTTTTTCCGTCTTTATGGTATGGCCGATTGTTTATAACCTCTATTTAAGCACGATGGAATGGAATATGGTATCGCCGACCCAAACGTTTGTAGGCTTTGATAACTATATTAATGTCCTTCAGGAACCGGCTTTTCTGAAAGCGTTAGGAAACACGGGGCTGTATGTTGTGCTCATGATGGCTTTCTGTTTTGTGGTACCGTATTTCTTTTCATACATCATGGGCAAACTTATTTCGAAAGGAGATAAGGTCTACCGGGCGCTGATGTTTTTTCCCAGCCTTTTATCCCTGGCGGTTGCAGCAATCGTTTTCATGTGGCTGTTTAATTCTGTGGCGGGACCTGTGGCCGAAATTTTCCGGGCCTTTGGCAGGGAATCCCCGCAATGGTTTACCACGGAAGGATATGTCATTGTCGTGCTGTCCATTATGACGGCATGGAGATGCTTCGGATACAACCTGATTGTTTTTCTGGGAGCGATTGTGGAAGTTCCGTTGGAGCTGATTGAGGCGGCCAAACTGGAGGGCGCTTCCAACTGGAAGATATTCTGGAAAATTATCGTTCCGCTTACTTCGCCGACGGCGCTGTATGTCTTTATTATTACTTTTGTATTCGGGCTGCAGTATGTATTTACTCCCATACAGATGATCACAAAGGGCGGACCGAACATGGCGAGTACAAACCTCGTATATCTGATTTATCAATATGGTTTCCAATTTTTCCAAACAGGACGCGCGGCGGCTGTCGCCATCATATCATTGATTATATTCCTGGTCGTTCTGTTCTTACAAAAACGGTTAGAAAAGAGGGTTCATTATGAAAATTAAGAATCACGAAAGATTGGCGATCGGCGGCAAGGGAGAATGGAAATATCATTTGATATTACTGCTTGCGCTGGCGATCATGATCTATCCTCTTATTTATATGGTAGGAACGTCTTTCAAAACGCTGCCGGAGATTTTTTCTTCCGGAGTGAACCCGATCCCGCAGGAACCGATGACATCCAACTATACGACGGTATTTGATTCCCTTGAAGTCGGGCGTTTCCTGCTGAATTCGCTGATCATTGCGGCCATTGTTACGGTCAGCAAGATCGTTACAAGCGTGCTGGCTTCTTACGCGTTGTGCTTTATGGATATGAAGCATTCATCCCTGATTTTTAGCCTGTTTACCATATCCATGTTTATTCCTTTTTCAGTTATCATGATACCAAACTATCTCTCGCTGAGCGCGATGGGCCTCAATAATACCCTGATCGGCGTGGCATTGCCGCAGCTTGCGGATGCCATGGGAATATACAGGATACGGCAGTCCATGAGGACGATCAATAAATCACTGGTGGAAGCGGCGCGCGTCGACGGAATAGGCCATTTTACAGTCATGCGCAAGATTGTGATCCCATTGGTGAAACCAGCGATTATCGCTATGATCATCTTTTTCTTCATCAATTCCTGGAACGAGTTCGTATGGCCGATGCTGATCTTAAAACAGCAGGAGATGTATACGATTACGCTGGCCCTCCAGACTTTCCTGGATGCGGAATCCGGCAGCGCATGGGGATCTTCTATGGCGCTGGCGACGATTGCAACATTGGTGCCGCTGGTCCTATATATCATTGCACAGCGTAAGATTGTAGGAACGTTTATGCAATCTGGCGTGAAAGAATAATAGCTACGTCGAAAGGAGCAAAACAGTGAACGCAATTGAATTTAAAAATGTTCATAAAAGTTATGATGGGAAAACGGATATTATAAAAGGAATCAACCTGCTGATTCCATCCGGGCAAAGGACGATCCTGCTGGGACCGTCCGGCTGTGGCAAGACGACGCTGCTGCGGATGATATCGGGACTGGAACGAATATCGGGCGGCGAGCTTTGGATGGGCGAGCGGATTGTAAACGATGTGGAACCGGGCGACAGGAACGTATCGATGGTGTTCCAGAATTATGCGCTGTACCCGCATATGACAGTCGAAAAAAACATTTTGTTCGGTCTTGAAATTGCGAAAGTTCCCAAAGAGGAACGGGAACAAAGGCTTATCTGGGCGCTGGATATGCTGGGACTTACGCCTTATCGTACGCGTTATCCAAAAGAGCTGTCGGGCGGGCAGAGGCAGCGTGTTGCGCTGTGTCGGGCGCTGGTGAAAAAAGCGCCGTTCTTCCTTTTAGACGAGCCGCTATCGAATCTCGATGCGCAACTGCGGACAATGGCGCGGGCGGAACTAGTAAAAATGCACAAAGCGTATTCGCCAACTTTCGTATATGTGACGCACGATCAGGTAGAGGCCATGACAATCGGACAAAAAATCGTTGTGCTGCATGACGGAATCATCCAGCAATACGATTCGCCGGACGTGATTTATAACCAGCCAAAGAATGTATTCGTGGCCAAGTTTATCGGTGCGCCGAGTATGAATGTGGACGCTGCGGCGATCGAGGGGAATGAACTCATTGTCGGACAGTCCCGCATCAGGGTTCCGGAACGTTGGTTAAAGCGGATCGGCAACAGAAAAAAGGTCAAATTCGGTATTCGGCCGGAACATGTTCTTTTGCAAAAGGAACCAAGCGACGCTGCGGCGCGTATCGTATACGTTGAAAATCATGGAGATAAGAAATCAATCGCATTCCAGCTCGCGGAAAGGATGATGATGGCGACGGCAGAGGCGCATTTTGAAACGGCGGACAATATGTATATGAACTTTGACTGGGATAAGATGCATTTTTTTGATGTGGAAACATCGGACAATATCGGTTATCCGGAATCATAAAGCAGAAAGCTTAAGGAGAAAATAATATGGTGGATATCGTAGTAAGCACATCGGCATACCTCGCATTTAATATTGTGGGTATGCAGGATCTAAGGAGAGACCTAGGAGTGGAAGCTCTGATAGAAAATGCAAATGATCATTGCTGGAGGCGTGCGTTCGAGGTATTGCTTAACGACAGGCCGAGCCAGTTTACCATACATGGCCCTTTCTTGTTTATGGATCTTTCATCAAAGGAATGTAAATTTGACGAGGTAATCGAAAACTATAAGTGGACCTTTGAATATTACAATAAGTATAATGCGCAACATTGCGTTTTGCATCCGCACGGCTTTATCAAAGACTATGAAAGCCAAAGCAGGGAAGACCGCAGGGCTTTATGCATTGAGCGCATACATCGGCTTGCGGAGCTGGCGGAGGAATACCATGCAAACCTGTTGGTAGAAAATATGTGTTATCCTAAAATTCTGTTCGACCAGGAGGAATATGTGGCCCTGTTCGACGAGATACCGAACGTGCAATCGCTGATCGACGTAGGACACGCGCTGATTAAAAAGTGGGATTTTCATCGATTGATGAAAGATATGGGACATAAAATCGACGCTTTTCATATTGACGACAACGATGGGATTACAGACCTTCATGTAAAGCTGGGCGACGGGATATTGGACTCAGAGGTGTTCTTTGACGCGTACAACCGATATTGCAATGGTAAACGCCTGGTGATCGAATACCTGAACGTACCGACGGCTGAAATAGAAGAGAGCGCGGACTGGATACGCGGCATGGTCGCATCGGCATAAAAACGAGGAGAGAAAACATGGATATTATTATCAGTCATCTGCCTTACATCGGATACGATATTTACAATATGGCGGAGGTACCGAAGCAATACGGTATGGAAATTTTTGCGGAATACGGCGACGATTTTTATTGGGAATGTCAACTCAAAAAAATCATGACGGGGCGATCGGGAAAGCTGAGTGTACACGGCCCTTTCAACGAAATAAACCTGGCATCCGAGGAGTGTGATTTTGAAGAAGTAAAAAAGAGTTATTGCAGGACATTTGACCTAGTAAACCATTACCATGCGGTGCATTGCGTACTGCATCCGCACGGGAGGATACCGGATTATGTCGGCTTCAATCTAGCGGACGGCCATAAACGGGCGCTGGAGCGGACACTGGAACTGGACGAAATGGCGCGAAAAAGAGACATTGAATTGTTGGTGGAGAATATGCCTTTCACAGACCAATTGATGGATCAGGAAGCTTTTTTGAAAACTTTTGAGCCGCAGAAGCATTTGAGATTTTTGATCGATACCGGACATGCGATCCTGAATAAATGGAATATGACGGAGGTGCTGGGCACATTGAAAGACAGGATACGGGCTTATCACGTACACGATAATTTCGGGGACGGGGATACTCATCTGAAGGTGGGGGAAGGCCCTACAGACTGGACGAAATTTTTTGAAGATTACAAAAAGTATTCTCCGGAAGCGCGGCTGGTACTGGAGTACGCGCGGGGACCGGTAAGCGAGATCGTAAAGAGCATTGGTGTAATGACGGATTGCTATAACGCTGCAAAATAAAAATCCCTGTTTATTAGCCTTAACCGACAGGGGCCCGGAAGATTTTCTATAACTCCCGGGCCCTTGTTTTTTGGTATTGGTTATTGCGCGTTTCCATTGCCAGGCGGGGTATCCTGCGGTGGCTGCTGCTGCGGATATTGTGCCTGCTGATACGGCTGCTGAGGAGCATAGTACTGCCCGCCGCCCGGTTGCTGCGGCGGATAAAGGTAACGGTTATCGCCATTCCTCAGCGCAAACAGAACGAAAGGCACGATCACGCTGAAAAGGATGGACAGCACCAAAAGCACGGTTGCGCTCTCCGAGTGCCAGTTGTAGATGCGGTACAGCGAAATATAATAGAAGACTGCGTATACGATCATAGCCGCAATAAAGAGAATCAGGATAACGATAAAAACAGGCCAGATAGCATACATACGGAACCCGCCGAATATTGAAAGGCAAACAGTGACGATGGCGAGCACGACTACGCCGATTATAAGACCCAAAAGCAGAACGGCATAGTTCGTTTTCTTGTTCATATGCTTTGCGGCGTAGGTATCCGCGAGCTTGCCGATCACGTACAGGTACACTACGGGAATCCAGGCGAGCCAGGGATTTTCCAGACCGCGCCGTTTGGCCATCGTATATAGCCCCAAAGCAAAGAAAACATAGAATACAGCCGCGAGAATAATCCAAAAGGCGAGAAGTCCGCCTGCGAGGAAGAAAGGCGCGCTGTAATAGTGATAAGGCGACATTGACATCATAATATCCTCCTGTTTTTTATATTATAGTATAAAGATACCATAAAAACGGCATAGGCTAACAAAGAACCGCTTTTGTCCATTATAACATGGCAAATAAAAAATGCCAGTGGGGTTTATCGCCCACTGGCATTGGTCGTTTGCTTAATCGCGGAATTGGTGCAGGATACCCACCGCCTGGCCGATGGTTTTTTCCTTGGCCTCGTTTCCGTATTTATCCACCTGGCTTTTGTCCTTGGGGCCGTGCGTCAGGCATGCCGCACCGCCAATGCAGCCGTCGATACAGGCCATACCTTCGATAAAGTTGTTTGGCAGTACGCCCTTAGTTTTCTTCAAAAGGGCGATCCGGCATTCCTCGATACCGTTACAGGAAACGGGATTATATGCAAAGTCGTCCTTACCGTGCTCTTTCAAGGCCTGGCCGACCGCCGTTGCGACGCCGCCGCTGCGGGCAAAGATGCGGCCATAATAAGAGGCGTTGTCAAGGGGCTCGAACGGCATTTGCGAAAGGTCGATCTCACGACTGTCGAGTAGGGCGAGAAGTTCTTCGAAAGTAATGACGCAATCCACGATCCCCGCGACTTCAGGCTGTTGAAATTCCATTTTTTTGGCAATACACGGCCCAATGAATACGACTTTTGCGGTGGGGTCTACTTTCTTCAGATAAATCGATATTTGTTCCATGGGCGATACGTTATGGGAGATATGCGCTGCAAGGTCAGGGAAATTTTTCTTCACATAATTTACAAAAGCAGGACAACAGGACGTTGTTAAAAAGCCTTTTTCATAAAGCTCGTCCGCTTCCTTATCTGCGGCCATGTCCGCGCCGAGAGCCGCCTCCACGACGCTGAAAAAACCAAGGTGCTTAATGCCGGATACCACCTGCTCTACGGATACGTGTCCGAACTGACTGGAAATGGAGGGGGCGACAACCGCGTAAACCTTATATTTGCTGTTGTTTTCAGAACCTTTTAAAAGGCGGATCGCTTCCAGCATATACGACTTCGCGGAAATCGCGCCGAACGGGCATTGGTAAACGCATGCGCCGCAGGCAATACATTTTTCGTTGTCGATGACGGCCTTTTTGTCGTCGTCCATGCTGATCGCCCCCACCTTGCAGGCGTTTTCACACGGACGGACGGATTTGGCGATCGCGTTATAAGGACAAGCTGCCAGGCACTTGCCGCATTCCACGCATTTTTTGGTGTCGATACGCGCTTTCAGGTTCTCAATACGGATCGCGCCCGTCGGGCATACGTTCTGACAGCGATGGGCAATGCACCCACGGCAGGCCTGCGTCACGCGGATACCGTCGACAGGACATTCGTCGCAGGCAATATCCAAAACCTCGACGACATTCTCATTTTGCGGGTTGCCGCCCAGCGCAAGCTTCAGGCGTTCGCCTACGATGGCGCGTTCCTTGTAGATGCAGCAGCGCATGGTCGGCTGGGGACCGGGAATAATCTTTTCCGCGATGTGCAGCAGTCCCTCTTCCAGCTTATCGTCATACGCAAGATTGGCAACTTCCTTCAAAATTTTATATTTTAGTTCCTGAACGCTTGTATCAAACATTCCATTGTTCATAAAAACACCGTTTCTCCTTTTTAAATCTACCTCTTATATCATACTGGTTTACCTAAAAACTGTCAATGAAAGCGGGAAGCGCGACAAAACCGGCAGGCAAACAAAAAACAGCGGATAAGCCCATGTTATCGCTGTTTTTCATGCTGTGTTATATTATATAGTACAGATGGATTTGAAAATTTAACCAACAGATTTTAGATTTTGCCATCCAAATTGAGGCGATACGCCTGATCAGTAGCCCATATCCTTTAGCATACGAAAAAGGGCGCCGCAAAGCCTGCGGCTTTACACTTCAAAAATTTTACGGTATAGTAACATTAAATTGGTTTATTAAAAATGCGAAGTAAATTTTTGCGTATAAGGAAAGGCAAATAATGTTTGCGGAAGTATTTCAGCTTTATGCAACCAGATGGGATTTCTTTGCGGACCTAATCTGGCAGCATCTACAAATTTCTCTGATCTCTATTCTATTAGCGTCTGTTATTGGTATATTTTTTGGGATCCTCATTTCGGAGCACGCCCGCCTTTCATTTCCTGTGCTCGGGGTGACAAATCTTATTTATACCATTCCATCGATCGCCTTATTTGGCTTTTTGATTCCGGCGACGGGTATCGGCGACCTGACGGCGGTCATTGCGCTGACGATCTACGGCCTGTTGCCGATGGTACGGAATACGCATACAGGGATCATGAATATTTCTCCGTCTATCATCGAAGCGGGGCGGGGGATGGGAAGCACGAATATGCAGCTTTTATTCAAGGTAAAAATGCCGCTTGCCCTGCCCGTTATTCTGGCGGGCGCTCGCAATATGATCGTTATGACCATAGCGTTGTGCGGTATCGCTTCCTTTGTAGGCGCGGGAGGCCTTGGCGTGGCCATCTACCGCGGCATCACGACCAACAATCTGGCGATGACGGTAGCGGGAAGCCTGTTGATCGCCGCCTTGGCGCTGCTCGCGGACTTTGTAGCGGGAATCTTTGAAAAGCGCGTTTACCGAAAAATCAATGGGAGAAAAACGAAATGAAGAAAATGATAGCACTGGTTATGGCAGTTTGTATACTGGGGGTCTTTGCCCTCACAGGATGCGCAGGCGGCGGCGACAATACAATCAAGATCGCAACCAAACCGATGACGGAGCAATTTATATTGAGTGAAATGCTTGCGGCGCTCATCGAGAAAGACACGGACCTTGAGGTGGAAATCACCAAAGGTATTGCCGGCGGCACAGGGAATATCCATCCTGCGATTGTCAAGGGAGAGTTCGATCTGTATCCGGAATATACGGGTACAGCGTGGTCGGACGTACTGAAAAACGACATGGAAAACGACGCGGATGTTATGTACGAGAAGCTCAAGGAGCAGTACGAAGAGCAGTTTGGCATGACATGGGTAGGCCTTTATGGCTTCAATAACACATATACGCTGGCGGTGAAAAGCGATTTTGCGGAACAAAACAATATACAGAGTTTTTCAGATCTCGCCGCCTACGCGCCTGAACTCACGTTTGGCGCAGAGTATGATTTTTATGAGCGTGAGGATGGTTACACGCCGCTCACCGAAATATACGGCCTTTCTTTCAAGGATACGAAAGATATTGACATCGGTATGAAATACCAGGCCATCGGAAACGGAGACGTGCAGGTGATTAATGCGTTTACCACGGACGGTATGCTCAATGTATACGACCTGAAAACGTTAAAGGACGATAAAAACTTCTTCCCTTCGTATTATTGCGGTACGATCGTGCGCCAGGATACGCTCAAGGAGCACCCTGAGCTGGAAGCGGTATTGATGAAGATGGACGGGATATTGACGGATGAGGAAATGGCGAAACTCAATTACCGCGTGGAAAACAATAAGGAAGACGAGAAAGAAGTTGCGCGGGATTTCCTTGCGCAGAAAGGTCTTTTATGAGCGGCGGGGAAATGATCGTTTTTGACGGCGTAAAAAAACGCTATGACGAAAAATATGCGCTCGGCGGTCTTGACCTTAAGATCAGGGAAGAAGAGTTCGTCACTGTCGTGGGCGGAAGCGGCGGCGGGAAAACGACGATGCTCAAGCTGATCAACGGACTGATTTTGCCGGATGAGGGCAGCGTCACCGTAAACGGCGAGGATACCATGCATACGGACCTGATTGCGCTGCGGCGGCAAATCGGTTATGTGATACAGGGCGGAGCGTTGTTTCCGCACCTGAATATGCGGGAGAATATCGAATATGTTCCCAGGCTCCAAAAGAGAAAGCTGAGCGCGCAGCGCCTGCGTGAACTTATGGACCTGGTGGCCTTAAGCGAGGATCTCGGCGAACGAAACGTAAACGAGCTTTCCGGAGGGCAGCAGCAGCGCGTCGGTATTGCGCGTGCGCTTGCGGCGCAGCCCCGGCTCATCCTCATGGACGAGCCGTTTGGCGCGGTGGACGGTATCACGCGTAAGCAGCTTCAGGACGCCATCAGCGATATTTTCCGGAAAACGGGAACGACGATCGTTTTTGTCACGCACGACCTGCGCGAAGCGGTACGGCTGGGAACGCGGCTGGTGATTCTTAACGAGGGAAAGCTGGTGCAGGAAGGAGATCCGGACGAGGTGGTCCGTCATCCGACAGATGAGTATGTCGAGCGTTTGTCAGAACAGCTCACCTGCGAATAGGCGTTTGAAAAGATAACAGGCGCCGCCTGCGCTGCTGGCCTTTGACGGGATGTTCCGCGGATCGGCGAAATTATGTTAAACCGGCGAAAAAAGGCAAAATAAAAGAAAAAGAGCATTCATGCATTGTTTACAAATTGAATGCTCTTTTTTTGATTACAATTCATGAAAATAGCTTATTAATAATACGGACGTATATACGATATGGGCCAATATTAAAAAGAAAGGATGAGACACATATGCGTATTATGGTTGATAACCTGGCAGTGGATATCGACAACCGTTCCGTATCTCGCGGCGACGAGGAAATTACTCTTACCGCGAAAGAGTACGAGGTATTAAAGTATCTGGCGCTGCATAAGGATAAAATTGTTTCGCGTGCAGAGCTATTAGAACACGTATGGGATTGCGATTACGATTGCTTTTCCAACGTTGTGGATGTATATATCAGGTTCCTTCGGGCCAAGATTGACGACGGGCATACGAAGAAACTGATCAAAACCTTCAGGAGACAGGGATATTCACTCACTGCCTAAAAAATCAAAAAACGGCGTATCATTTACTGGTATGCCGTTTTTATATGGAAAAATACTTGACCCTTATTATATGACTCTATAGACTATGGTATAAAGAGCGCGAGGAAATCAGCTAAAGTTTAAGGAAGCGGAGATCGGCAAGATGAAAAGAGGAACGCGAAGTAAATGGTGGATTATGCTTTTGGCCATTGGCGCTGTATTTATTGTGGTGGGTGTCATGCGGGGAGAAGCGCAGGTCGTCTTTACGAAGGCGGTTAATATATGTCTGGAGTGTATTGGAATTGGTTAGGGTTTTTACGTGGATCGCCACGCACGTCAGGCTGGCGGTGCAGGTTGCTTTTACATTGCTGACAAACGGATACATGGCGGGCTTTACCAAGGGAACGATTTTTACGGGCGCGACAAAGTTCGCGTGCGTTCCCGGCCTTAATTGCTATTCCTGTCCGGGCGCGCTTGCGTCCTGCCCGATTGGCGCGCTGCAGGCGGTGCTGGGCAGCCGAGATCACAAATTTACTTTTTATATTGCCGGATTTTTGCTTGCCACAGGCGCGTTGCTGGGGCGGCTGGTATGCGGGTGGCTGTGCCCCTTTGGGTTGGTGCAGGATTTGATTTTTAAAATACCGTTTGTGAAAAAGCTGCGGGCTTTGCCGGGCGATAAATGGTTAAAATTCTTAAAATATGGTATCCTGATAGGCTTCGTTATCTTGTTGCCCTCGCTGGCGGTGGATATTATCGGACAGGGGCAGCCGTGGTTCTGCGAATACATCTGTCCGTCGGGCACGCTGATGGCGGGACTGCCGCTGGTGGCGGCAAATGCGGGATTACAGCAGGCGGCAGGCGGCCTGTTTGTGTGGAAAGTCAGCCTGCTAGCGGGCCTTATTTTCCTTTCCATCGCGGTATACCGTCCGTTTTGCCGTTATGTGTGCCCTCTTGGGGCGGTATACGGCTTGTTCAATAAGGTATCGCTTTACAGGCTGCATGTGGATGAAAACAAATGCGTCCGTTGCGGTGCGTGCGAAAAGGCGTGCAAGCTGGATATTAAGGTGTTTGAGAATCCGAACAGCATAGAATGTATTCGTTGCGGCGCGTGTAAAAAGGCGTGCCCGCACGGCGCGATCGAATCCACTTTCGAACAATGGATCCATGCAAAAAAGAAAAGTGAAAAAAACACGGTTTGAGAAAATCAAAGGAGCCGCAGCGCGGCTCCTTTTTTACTGGTCTAGTTTTGATCCGTCTTATTTTCCGTGTCCGTCGCCTGTGCATTGTTTGCTTCTTCTTCGGGTGCGGCCGGCTGCTGGTACTGCGGCGCGTATGGCGGCTGTGGATGGTATGTCTGGCCGTGATACTGTGGCGCGGCTGCCGTTTTGGGATGTTTGATACGGTACTTGCCCATCAGGACGCGCGCCAGTTTGATTACGAGCAATACGACCACGATGACAATCACGATCAGGATGATGGCCGGCAGCGCCGCCATAAAGCCAACGGCGAAGTTTTCCAGGAATTCGCCTACGCCCGTCATGGAAAGCAAGAAAGCCTCGCTGGCGCGGTCGCCGAGGGGCTGTCCGTCGCTGCCGATCGTTTCAGGCGTAATAAGCTCGGTAAGCGTAATGGAAACCGTCGCATATTCAACGAGGTTATCCATCCTGCGCATGTTGCCCTGGAGCTGGTCTAACTCGTAGATTACGTCGGTAATTTCCTGCTCGAGCGCGATGATGTCTTCCGTATTGGTCGCGTTTGCCAGATGGCCCATCAATCTTGTTTTCTGGCCTTCCAAAAGCTCGATGCGGGATTCGGTATCATAATATTGGTCGGAAAAATCCTCGGTGTTTTTTTGCTTGCTGGTCACCTCGCCGATCCCCGAAAGTTTGTCTAAGAACTCGTTGTATTTGTCCACTGGAACGCGCATGGTCATCGTCGTATAACGTCCGGTGACGTTGCTGCTGTAGGAAACGTCGGCGGTGGATGACTCGTATTCGATATACCCTCCGACCGCGCCCAGTTCGGCGTTAATGATGTTGTAGTCGCTGTCGTATTGCTTGGTGGAGATGTCAAAGGAAGCGGAATAGGTAAGCTTGCGGTTTGTCTCCGGCAGGGCGGCGTTGGTCAGGTTGCCGAGGTCGCCGGTGCCCGCTTCCTCGGCGGCGGCAGCTTCGACGTCCTGCGCGCCGGCTGCAATTTCCGCTTTGGTGTCGGCAGGTACGCTGGTAGCCTGGGGCGCCGAATCGGCAGAGGTGTTTTGCGGAGCGGCCGCGCATGCGCCCAAAAGCAGACATACGCACATCAAAATACATAAAAATACGGTTAAAGTCTTTTTCATAATCGATACCTCCGAGTACTTGTTATCTTTTAGACTTCCATTTCATGAAAAAAGTTCCGTTTTCACAGGCGCTTCATAAAGTCTTAATTTTTTATGACCTTTTATCTTAATAATTCCTGTATATCATAAGATTAAGGTAAAAGCAAGGTGGGTATGATATAATGTACCTGATAAAAAGCGGAGGTAATGCACCATGAAAATATTGGTCTGCGACGATGACAAGGAAATCGTGGAGGCAATAGAAATCTACCTTGTGAACGAGGGATATGAAATCTTAAAGGCCTATGACGGTGCGCAGGCGATCCGCCTTGTTGAGGAAAACGAAGTACATCTCATCATCATGGACATCATGATGCCGGGGATGGACGGAATTCGGGCGACAATGAAACTGCGCGAATATGCGAACGTTCCTGTGATTATGCTGAGCGCGAAATCGGAAGATAATGACAAGATCCTGGGGCTCAACGCGGGCGCGGATGATTACCTGACAAAGCCTTTTAATCCGCTTGAACTTGTGGCAAGGGTAAAATCGCAGCTAAGGCGGTATACGTCCCTTGGAAGCATGACGGAAACGCAGGGGGTTTACCAGACGGGCGGCCTTGTCCTTGACGACATGAAAAAGACCGTTACGGTAGACGGCGAGGGCGTAAAGCTGACGCCTATGGAATATAAGATACTGCGCTACCTCATGCAGAACATGGAGATGGTTTTGTCCACGACACAGATATATGAAAGCGTATGGGACGAGAAGGCAGTCGGCGCGGAGAACACGATCGCGGTGCACATCAGGAGAATACGTGAAAAGATCGAGATCAATCCGAAAGAACCGAAATATTTGAAGGTGGTGTGGGGTATTGGGTACAAAATCGACAAGCTCAAGGTTTAACATTTGGTTTAAATTCATAGCTTGGATTCTCTGTATCGCTTCGGCCTGCGGCGCGACGCTTATTTTGTCGGGCATGATGCGGCAGAATGTCTCCACTGTCGTAACGAGCGGGCAGTACATCGATTCGCGCGATTATTTGTATCAGGTGGAAGGATACCTGGGCGAAGTGGAAAAAGCCTATTTCGGGTATGGAGACGAAACGCTCAAGGATGAGCTGAGGGATTATCTGGGAGAGCTCAAACAAGGACACGAACAAGAAATCAGGGAAATCCTGGAATCAGCAGGGTTAGGAGGTTATTATTATGAATATATGCAAGAATATGAAGCGCAAATGGGCGGCAATGAAGATGCGTCGGGCGCAGAAACGTCAGAAACGGTGGGAGAAGAGGATCAAAGCCTGTCTGATTTTATAATCAGCAGCGTTGCGGAAGCAGCCGACACAGCAGGCGAAAGCGTGCCTGGCGTGGACCCGTATGTAAAAAAACAGCTGGATACGGTCAACAGTAAATATGCGGAGCTTTTCAATAACGCGGAGGCGTATGTCGCGCGGAACGTGGAGCAAAAGGGCGAGCAGGCAAAAGCAGACGTGGAGGGGCAGAAGAATTTTTATTTTGCGGTCCTGCAAAACGGGAATTTGCTTTATACGAACACGCAGGCCGGCGATTCGGCGGCAGCCGTCGATTTGATACAGAAACTAGAGGCAAACCAAAAATATAATTGGGACGGCGGTACGCCGGGGATTTTCAACACGGAGCAGGGCTCGGGCATTTCCGAATTTACACGCCAGCAGAATATGGACGGCGTGCAGGTTTATATCGGGATGTCGAACGAGACTTTCGAACAGAACCAGGCGGAATATAATGCCCTGTATACCAGTTATTTAAGGCTGTTTATCCTTGTGCTGGTATGCGTCGCGGTTTTCTCGGCGGCATTTTTGTGGCTGATGTATACGGCGGGACGTTCGCCGGAAAATAATCAGGTCAAAGTCACCTTTATGGATTCCATCTACCTCGATATTGGCGGGATCATTCTCCTCATTATCGTGATCTTTCTGGGCGCGGGAGTGGACGCGCTTGCGGAATGGTCGGGCAGCACGTACGGCGCGCTGCAGGTGGTGCAGATATGTTCGCTTGTCTCCATCGCGGTGGCGCTGTGCCTGATGTGGAGCATGTCGCTGGCGCGCAGGATTAAGCGAAAGGAAAGCTATACGCTGGTTGCAACGGTAGCTGGCGGAATCAGAAATGCCTATGACCGGAGTGGAGTTGGCTCCAAGGGCGTCGGCGCGATCATCTGGTATCTGATCGGCGGACTGCTCCTCATTTTACTGATGGTATTCTTAGGATTTGTGATCAACGTGTTCGGCGTGATCATCGGCCTTGCATTGCTCACGGTTTATGTGATCGCCTCGGTGAAATATATCCTGAAAAAAGCGGCGGCGGTCAGGGATATTTCCATTGGCGTAGAAAAGATCAAGGACGGGGAGCTGACCTATCCGATCCGCAAAGGCGGCGGCGCGGACCTCGATAAAATCGCGACAGGTATCGAGCATATTGCGGAAGGACTCAATGCGGCGGTGCAGCATGAGGTAAAAGCAGAGCGTATGAAAACCGAGCTGATTACCAACGTATCGCACGATATAAAAACGCCCCTGACTTCTATCCTGACATATGTCGACTTGCTGAAAAAAGAAGGGCTTTCAAGCCCCAACGGACCTAAATATTTAGACGTGCTGGATATGAAATCCAAACGGTTAAAGTCCCTGACAGACGATCTTTTTGAGGCCGCTAAGGCAACCAGCGGGGATATGAACGTTGAGATGACACGTATCGAGCTTATACAGTTCATGGAACAGGCCTTAGGAGAGCTTTCGGATAAGATTGAGGCGTCTACTTTAACGTTTGTTACTGAACTGCCGGACGAACAGATGTATGTGAGCGCGGACGGGAGGCTGCTGTGGCGCGTGATCGGCAATGTGCTGGAAAACGCGCTGAAATACGCGGCGGAGCAGTCGCGCGTATATATCACCATCAAACGTGTGCTCAGCAATATCTGCATTATCGTGAAGAATGTGTCGCGCGACGAGCTCAATATGACGGAAGACGAGCTCATGGAGCGCTTTAAGCGCGGGGATGAATCGCGTCATACGGAAGGAAGCGGACTGGGGCTTTCCATTGCTAAAAACTTTATGCAGCTGATGAACGGGCTTTTTTCCATCGAGATCGACGGCGATTTATTCAAGGTCATTATCTCTTTTCCGGAGTACAGGGAGCAAGAACAAGGCGAAAATTCGCCCGAAGCGGAATAAAACAACATGCCTATTTCCATAAAAGAGAACCGTCATATACCCGCATGGCGGGCTGCCAATATTTCAAACGCTTACACTCGCCGATAATGAAGTAGCGCGTATCATGAAACATTTTTGCGGTCTCTTTTGCAAAAGCGTCGGGATCGTTGTTTATCAAAGCTTCAGCCGCCCGTACGCACTGTCTTTGTATTTCGCGGTTATACCTGTTTTTCGAATGGCGAAGAAGCTTAGGTACGCTTCGCCCAATATGATAATTTTCCTGGATTACTTTATAAATTGCCCGCAGCGCGCCAAGCTTAATATGCTCTGTCAGGAACTCCAGCAAAACAATAGGAGAAAGATGGTACAAATAAGCATGCGTCCACAAATCCTCCATTTGGTCGCGCAAACGATCAGGCCGAGGATAGTCAAGGTAAACGCGGGAATACTGTTCTTCCGCCCTGCTGATTTGCCGCTCCAATTCTTTTGTACCCAACATGATTCCGCTTTCATCCTCCTATATGGCGCCCGCAAATAAAGGACGGCGGTATCTGCACGCCTGGTATGTAGACGGGGTATAGCTTATTTTTTGCCGATGAACCGGCGCAGTTGCCTCAGTTTTTTCTCCGATGGAGGCATATAACGGATGGGCAGGTCAATAGCGTTCGATTTGTGGAGAATGCTTTTATGGTGAGAGAAAGTGTCAAAGCTGTCCGCGCCGTGATACTTACCCATGCCGGAATTTCCTACGCCGCCAAAGGGCATGCGCGAGGTGGCAAGCTGCACGATCACGTCGTTTACACATCCGCCACCGTAGGGAACCGTACCGAGTATGCGGTCGATCATAGCTTTGTCGGTGGAGAAAAGATACAGGGCAAGCGGCCGTGGATGTGAGCGGATAAGGGCGATCAGATCGTCTGTATTGCGGTAGGTAAGAACGGGAAGGAGCGGCCCGAAGATTTCTTCGCCCATCACCGGAAGCTCGTAGGTCGCATGGTCGATGATCGTCGGCTCGATACTGTTTTGCGCGGCGTCTATGCGCCCGCCGCAATAAATTTCCACTCCGTCCATAAGCCCTTGAAGGCGGCGGAAATGTTTTTCGTTGATTATTTTTGGCAGGTATCCGCACGATAAAGGATCGGCCGTATAATATTCGCGAATGCAGGCTTTCAGGCGGGTAAGAAACTCGTCTTTGACGGCTTCATGCACGAACAGGTGATTGGGGGCGACGCACGTCTGTCCGGCGTTTAAAAACTTGCCCCAGGCGATGCGCTTTGCCGCAACCTTTAGATCGGCGGTGCTGTCCACAATGCACGGACTTTGGCCGCCGAGCTCCAATGTCACGGGCGTTACAAACCTGGAGGCGGATTCCATTACCAAACGGCCTACGGTCACGCCGCCCGTGAAGAAAATATAGTCGAATTGCTGATTCAAAAGATCCTGGTTGGCTTCGCGCCCGCCGAGCATAACTTCCACATATTCGGGCGGGAAAATGGAATGTATCATGTCGGCCATGACCTGCGAGGTATTGCGCGAATAGTCGGAGGGCTTTAAAAGAACGGTATTGCCCGCTGCAATAGCGCCTGCCAAAGGTTCCATCGTAAGCTGGAAAGGGTAGTTCCACGGCGACATGACCAGAGTCACGCCGTAAGGCTCTTTGAGAACAAAACTTTTTGACGGAAACTGTGCAAGGGGCGTAGGTACGCGGCTCGGCCTCATGAAGCGTTTTAAATGCTTGATTTGGTAGGTGATCTCGTCAATCACCATGCCGATCTCCGTTTCAAAGGCCTCAAAGTGACTCTTGCCCAGGTCTTTTTGCAGCGCGTTGCAGATTTCGCCCTCGCGGGCAATGATCGCGTCTTTTAATTTTTTCAGCGCGCCTAACCGGAAAGAATAGGAACGCGTGGCGTTGGATTCAAAATATTCACGCTGCGCACGGACGGTCTGTTCGGCTTTGCTCATAGTAGCAACCTCGTTTTCTTAATAATATATATAATATAACTGGTTCGCTTTGTTATAAACAGGAACAGGAAACGCCTGCGGCAAAAAATTTCTTTTTAAAAATTAAAAAATCCTGTTTAGAAATAGTATCGTGAGTGTATAATTGATTGACGGACTTTATGTTCATTCAATTATTGGGAGGTATAAAGAAATGGTAAAGTATGTATGTCAGGTATGCGGTTACACGGTAGAGGGCGAACGGCCGGCAAAATGCCCGCAGTGCGGAGCGGACGGTTCGAAATTCGATGAGTTCGCGGGCGAGCGCGTATGGGCGGACGAGCACAAAATCGGCGTAGCGCAGGGACTTGACGAAGAAGTAGTCCAGGGCTTAAGGGAGAACTTCATGGGCGAATGCACGGAAGTTGGCATGTACCTGGCAATGGCGCGTCAGGCTGATCGCGAAGGTTATCCGGAAGTAGCGGAGACGTATAAGCGCGCTGCCTATGAGGAAGCAGAGCATGCTGCGAAGTTTGCGGAGCTGCTGGGAGAAGTTGTTTATGCGGATACCAAAAAGAACCTGCAGCTAAGAGCAGACGCAGAATGCGGCGCTACGGCAGGCAAACTGGCGCTTGCAAAGCGTGCGAAAGAACTCGGCTACGACGCGATCCATGATACCGTTCACGAGATGGCGAAAGACGAGGCGCGTCACGGCTGCGCGTTCCAGGGTCTTCTTACAAGGGTTGTAAAATAAATTATTGATAGCATTTTTGAATGATACGGGCAGTCTTCGCGGCTGTCCGTATTTTTTTATGCCCAAATATATGATATAGTAAAAGAAAAAATGGGGCGGCGAAGAAAAAATGAACAGGCAGGAACAACTGGACGCACTGAAAACGGAATTCAAAGAACTGCTGCTGGGCTGTGGACGGGAAAATATGCAGGGATTACTTGATTGGCTGGAAACGGAAACGGATTTTTATACCGCGCCCGCGAGCGCAAGCAATCATGGAGATTTTGAAGGCGGCTTGCTGGTGCATAGTATGAACGTTTATAAAATACTGAATAATTTTAATAAAATGATCAAATGCGAGCATGAAGATTCGCTTATCATCGCGGGGCTTTTACACGACGTATGTAAAGTGAATATGTACCAAAAGGGCGTGCGCAACGTCAAAACGCCGGGCAAACGCGAATGGACGGAAAAGGAAATATACGTGATCGAAGATACGCTGCCGATAGGGCACGGCGAAAAATCCGTATATCTCTTAATGCGGCATGTAAGGCTGACGGATGAGGAAGCGATCGCTATCCGTTGGCATATGGGCGGCTATGACGACGCGGCGCGCAGCTATATCGGCGGCCGCACGCAGTCGAACGCCTATGGAACCTATAAACTCGCGCCCGCCCTTGCGATCGCCGATATGTACGCGACGTATTTTATGGACTGGAGCAAAAGCGGCGATGAATGAACCCGAAGTCATAAAAAAACGGACTGCCAATAGCGGCAGTCCGTCTTTTGTTATCGCTCATTCATTATTCCGCGCCCAAGGCGGCCATGGTGATGTAGTTGTACGGCTGGTTGAAGTGCGGCAGGAAGAAAATATCCAGAAGCTTTAGTTTATCGATGGTCACGCCCTCCTCGATGGCCAGCGAGAACATATGGATACCCATAGCGATGTCCTCGTAAGACGCGATTTGCGCACCCACGATACGGCGCGTGCTCTTTTCGTAAACGATACGTATTTTGACGCGGTGATTATCGTGGATGAAAGCCGGCTTCTGCAGGTCCTCATAATCAGTATACAATACTTCCATCCCCGCTTTTTCCGCGGCCCTTAAGTTGAGGCCGGTGGAAACCATGTGGTACCCGTAGATACTGATACCGTTGGAGCCCTGTACGCCGATGGATTCAAGCGGCGTGCCGCAGGCGTTGTGCGCGGCGACGATACCGCTGCGTACGGCGTTGGTGGCCAGCGCGATATAAGCGGGCGCGCGCAGCGCGTTGCTGTATACGGTTGCGCAGTCGCCGACTGCGTAAACATCCTGCATACTTGTCTGCTGGTGCTTGTCCACAAGGATCGCGCCGCCCGCAAACAGCTCCAGATTGCCTTTGGCCAGCTTGTTGTTGGGCACAAAGCCGATGGCGAGGATCACAAGCTCCGCCGCATATTCGCCTTTGTCTGTTACGAGAGACTCCACCTTGCCCTCGCCTTTTAATTCCTTGACGATTTCGCCAAAATGAAGCTCAATTCCGTTATCTTTAAGTACCTGATCCATATCCTGCGTAAACCACGGATCGTAGTATCCGGAAAGGGATGTGTCCTGCGCCTCGAACAGCATGGCGTTTTTGCCGCGACGGCGTACTGCCTCGGCGATTTCCACGCCGATATATCCCGCGCCTACCACGGCGACGTTGCGGATACCTTCGTCATCCAGCGCCTTATTGATTTTCTCGCCGTCCTGGAACAGCTTGACGACGTCCACATTTTCCAGTTCAAGCCCGCCGATTTTGGGGATGATGGGCAAAGAGCCCGTCGCCAGGATCAGCTTGTCGTAGTCCTCTGCCACCGGATCGCCGCATTTTGTCCGCGCGTAAACTTTCTTGCCGGCATAATCAATGTCTGTAACCTCGGTCTCCATATACACCTTGGCATGCTTTTGCTGAAAGACGTCCTGGGAACAGTAAAAGAGGCCCTCCGTGCCGTCGATCTGCCTTCCAACCCACAGTGCCGTACCGCAACCTAAATAACTGATGTTGGAGTTGCGGTCGATGATGACCAGTTCCGCGTCCGGATAATTGTCAAGGATGGTGTTGGCGGCCGCAGTGCCCGCGTGGTTCGCTCCTACCAATACAATTTTGCTCATGTTATATACCCTCGCTTTCGACAATGTTTTTATGAAATATGTGATTACGTACTATATAAACGCATGAGGGGCATAAAAAACCGTACGGATTTAATTTTGCACAGGAAACCGATCAATATGGAAAGGATGTTGATTGGGCGGGAAACGTGCATTAAAAAATTTTCAATAATCCTTGACATATGAATATTATTGATATAAAATACTAATTAAGAATTAATATCGATAAGGATTGCAAAATGGAAACAAGGAACACATTTCAAAAAAGTATTATATTGGAACAGGTTCAAAGGTTGCACCATCCGACCGCAGACGAAGTCTATGGCGCGGTTGCGAGGATTCATCCGGCGATCAGCAAGGCGACCGTGTACCGTAACCTGGGCAATATGGAAAGAAGAGGCCTGATCGCGCGCGTAAAAGTGCCGGACGGCGCGGACCGCTTCGATAAAACGCTTGAGAAGCATTACCATATCAAATGCAGGGAATGCGGAAAGATTTACGACGTCGATATGCCATACCTTGAGGGACTGGAAGAACAAGTCACAGACAAACACGGCTTTGATATTGACGCGCATGAAATTGTTTTTGTCGGGGTTTGCCCCGATTGTAAAATTAAAAAAAGAGGTATGTAAAAAATGGCGGATTTAAAGGGAACAAAAACAGAAAAGAACTTACAGGCGGCTTTCGCGGGAGAATCCCAGGCGCGGAACAAGTATACGTATTATGCGTCCAAGGCCAGAAAAGAGGGCTACAACCAGATTGCCGATATTTTTGAAGAGACGGCTGGCAATGAAAAAGAGCATGCGAAAATCTGGTTTAAGCTTTTGCATGAGGATGATATTCCGGATACGGCTACCAACTTAAAGGACGCTGCGGACGGCGAGAATTACGAATGGACGGATATGTACGATACATTTGCCAAGGAAGCGAAAGAGGAGGGATTCGACAAAATTGCATTCCTGTTCGAATTGGTTGGCAAAATCGAGAAGAAGCACGAGGAAAGATACCGCAAGCTGGCAGAAAATATTGAAAACGGCGTCGTATTCTCGCGCGACGGGGATATGATCTGGCAGTGCGCAAACTGCGGCCATATCGTGATCGGCAAAAAAGCGCCGCAAATCTGTCCGGTGTGCGCGCACCCGCAGGCATATTTCCAGATCAAAGCGGAAAACTATTAATTTGTTACAATAAAGGGGGCAAGGCGGTATGGCGGCATTTACCTGCGCACTGTGCGGCAACACGTACGACGAGGAAGCGGAAGGCGTTTTATTCGCGGATCTTCCGGATGATTGGGAGTGTCCCGTATGCATGGGACCAAAATCTATGTATAAGGGGACGGAAGAACCGGAGCAGACCGCCGCGCCCATCACAAAAAACGAGCCTAAAGCGGCAAACCCGCTTGCATGGCCGGAGGAGTTTGTACATCACGACGGCGGTCTGTTGGACGAAATACATACACTGGCGGAGACGGGAAAATCGATCACCGAGCCCATGAATACGCAGATGGATGTTCCGGGATTCGAGCAGATCGTGGTCTTGGGCGCTCAGCTTGCGCGCCCGCCGCTTTTAGAGGACGAAGCGGTGAATCTTAAAACCGTGATCGGCAAGAATGCAAAAAAGCCGATGGAGCTGGAGAGTCCGGTTTATGTATCGCATATGAGCTTCGGCGCGCTGTCCAAAGAAACAAAGTTGGCCCTTGCTAAAGGAAGCGCAATGGCAAAAACGGCGGTATGCAGCGGAGAGGGCGGTATACTGCCGGAGGAAAAAGAAGCAGCCTATCGGTATATCTTCGAATATGTGCCCAACCTTTACAGCGTAACGGACCGGAATCTGCAAGAAGCGGATGCGATTGAAATCAAGATCGGGCAGGGTACGAAACCCGGAATGGGCGGACATCTGCCGGGTGAAAAGGTCGGACCGGAGATTGCGGCAATACGCAATAAGCCGGTAGGAGAGGATATATTGAGCCCGTCGCGGTTTACCTGCCTCGAAACGCCGGACGATTTAAAGAAAATGGTAGATGAATTGCGCGAGCGCAGCGAGGGACGGCCGGTGGGCGTTAAACTTGCGGCAGGACATATCGAAAAGGATTTGGCGTTCCTTATCCCCGCGAAACCGGACTTTGTAACGATCGACGGACGCGGCGGCGCAACGGGCAGCTCTCCTAAATTTTTAAAGGACGCGAGCAGTGTGCCTACGGTGTATGCGCTTTACCGCGCGAAGAAATTCCTCAGGGAAAACGGGTTGAACATAGATCTTGTCATCACAGGCGGCCTGAGGACAAGCAGGGATTTCGTCAAGGCGATCGCCATGGGGGCGGACGCGGTAGCGGTTGCCTCGGGGGCGCTCATTGCGCTTGCCTGCCAGAGGTATCGGGTATGCCATAAGGGTACTTGCCCAATGGGGATCGCGACGCACGATCCCAAGCTGCGGGCGAGGCTGTTGGTGGAGAAAGGCGCGCAGCGCGTAGCCAATTATTTAAACGCATCGGCGGAGGAGCTGCGGGCGTTTGCGCGGTGTATGGGCCATTGCGATATTCATGCGCTTTCGGTGGACGATATTGAGACGCTGAGCTCAGAAATAGCGGAACATACCAATATCCGTCATGTATAAACTAAAATAAAAAGGCGCTGCCATGCATGGCGGCGCCTTTTTTCTGTACTCATTCATTATTTTCCCTTTTAGACTTATCCAGAAGCTTTGTTTGCGTCTCTAAAAGCTCCTTTGCGATTGCGACAAGAAGCTCCTGCGTTTCAGGCAGAAGCTGTTCAAATACGTCGATAAATTCCTGGTCATAACATGTTGTCAGGAACATTTCACCCTGGCCGCTGCGCAGCCACTCTTCATTGATATGGAACGCGGAACAGATCAGCTTGATATGTTTATCGCTGAAACTGCGCCGTCCAACCTCGATCATGGCAAGGGAGGATTGACTTAAGCCAAGCCTCTTTGCAAATTCCATTTGATTCAGGCCCAAGGCCCTGCGGATTTCCTTAATTCGTTTATACACACAAACAACCCTTTCCGATATGTGTAATTAAATATTATCACAAATCGCAGGCGGAAACAATTGCGAAACCAATGTGTATTTGCATGCCGAAAAAACAAATTTTTCGACTAATAATCACAAACGAATTAAAACAGTTTGACTTTTAATTAATATGTGATAAAATAACGTTGTATAGGTCATTTTCATGAAAGGGCGAGGATATGGAAAACAGGGAATATCTGTTCCGGGAAATGATGAAAATCTACTGCCGGCTGAATATCACAAACAAATTAAAAATGCTTTCCTATGCAAAACTGGCACGAGATTCCGAGAAACAAGCCAAAAATAAGGCTCTTTTGAGCAAGGGACCATTTTACCAATGATGTCACGATATTACATATTATGAGGAGGAGAGAAAATGAAAAAGAAACTGATTGCTTTACTTTTGACTGCGCTGATGATCGTTACCATGCTGCCCGCAGTAGCGATGGCGCAGGATGGGAACGGAGGTACGCCGCCCGAAGCGGCGGACGTCTCGCTGGCGACGCCGGACATAGACTTATTGGGAAAAAGCGCGTCAGACCTAATGACTGGCGTAGCATTTACAAAGGACGAAACAGAGGCAAACCAGTTCAACGTAACAGGAACGCTTAACTATATCGAGGGATATACGGGCTTTAGTTCCAACGCGGACGAACAGAACGGATATTACCTCGCGTTCACGCTGAGCGGCGCAAAGGCGGAGGACGATATAACGTTCAAAGGAACGGGCGAATATGTTGCGCTCGATAAGAGCGATATGACGGGAATCGTATTCATGGGGAATAACGCGGAAACGCATAAACCCGTTTCGATAAAAATCAATGATACGACGTATACGCTCAATACGGACAACCTGACACTGGCGGCTCAGGAAGCGGCGGACGTCTCGCTGACGACGCCGGACATAGACTTATTGGGAAAAAGCGCGTCAGACCTAATGACTGGCGTAGCATTTGCAAAGGACGAAACAGAGGCAAACCAGTTCAACGTAACAGGAACGCTTAACTATATCGAGGGATATACGGGCTTTAGTTCCAACGCGGACGAACAGAACGGATATTACCTCGCGTTCACGCTGAGCGGCGCAAAGGCGGAGGACGATATAACGTTCAAAGGAACGGGCGAATATGTTGCGCTCGATAAGAGCGATATGACGGGAATCGTATTCATGGGGAATAACGCGGAAACGCATAAACCCGTTTCGATAAAAATCAATGATACGACGTATACGCTCAATACGGACGGCCTGACGCTGGCGGCTCCGCCGGTCAAGAATCCGTTGATTGCAAACCAGGAAATACATTTCGTGGATGAAAGCAATTATACAGAGGAATTCGATCCTGACCATAACGACCTGCCGTGGGTAGAAACCACGTTTGTGATTTATAAGAGCGAGATCAAAAATCCGGAAAACTTCCATTATACTGTGAAAGTGGAAAACGACAAAATATCGGCGGACGCCAAAGATAAAACCAGCCAGGTTCCCACGGGCAATACCTATGAAGCGGGCGCGGCGACGTTTGAACGCGCGTTTGACCTGACACAGAGCCAGGCGTGGAACGATCCCTCCAGGGAGACGGTCAAGTTCACTTTCAATGCGGCAATGGGCGAACAGGTGTTTGACGGCCATGACGATTTTCTTGGCATTGCAAAAGCGGATCAGCAGGGCGAATACAAGGTTACCCTTACAGCACAGGATGGCACCGGTGAAAAGCTGACGCTTGAGACGGTGAGCGCGACCTACGGCGGAAGCGAATTGAAGCCAAAGCCGGCCGATCCTGGTAAAGAAGTGGAAATTTCTGTTCCCGACGCAAGCACGGGCGAGCAGTATCTCTCGGGGAACGGAATCGGCGACGGGACGTCCGCAGGCGCTGTAAAGGCGCAGGATGTAGCCCAGTTGTTTGATAATCCGGACGGCGCGATCGTAGTGACTGACGCGCGGGGCAATACGCTCGATGCGGCGGCTACGGTAGGCACGGGTTGCGTCGTTCAGCTCAAAAACGGCGACGGTGTTTTCCAGGAAGTCATAGTTGTCGTCAAGGGAGACGTAACAGGGCGCGGCGTAGTGGATTCCACAGACCTGATGGACATTGTAGGACATATCAAGGGAACAAGCGTGCTGACAGGCGCGTTCCTGAAAGCGGCAAACACGACGGGAAGCGCAAATGACGCGATCACGTCGGCTGATCTGATGGATGTTGTAGCGCTGGTCAAGGCGAATCACTAAGACATTCATGTGAATAAGAATTTTGGAGGACACGAAAGAATGAGAAAATCAAAAAAAGCATTGATGATCATCGCGGCGGTATTGTCAATCGTAATGGTCATGGGAGTGTATTCCGTAGCATTTGCGGCGGATGCACCGTCCTTTACCGCAAGCGTAGAGGGACCGTCGTCCGTGAAACAGGGAGAGACGGTCAAATATACGGTAACATTTACCGTGAATTCCGGTGAGGGAATGGGCGCGTTTGACGCGGCGGTCAATACCAGTGGACTCGACGTGCAGGATGTAAGCCTGACGTCCGGCCAGCAGTTCTTCACGAAGTCCTGCGACAGCAGCAATATTGTGCTGGCGAACGATACCAATATTGTGAATGCAGGACAGAGCGTAACGATCGTGTATACGGCAAAAGTAACGGCGCAGCCTGGCGAAGCAGTGAAGCTGGGAATTTCCAGTATCCACGGCGGCGGACGTGTGGATGGAGTAGCGACGCCTGCGTCCTACACGGGGAGCGCGTCTCCTGCGGCGACAGGTACGGTAGAGGAACCCGCCCCGCCGACAGAAGAACCGACACAGCAGCCCACGACCGAACCGACAACGCAGCCGACAAGCAACCCGACGGCGCAGCCTTCGGCATCCGCTGACGCTGACGATCTTGACGACGTACCGAAAACAGGAGATACATCCATACCGGTATGGCCGTTTGCGGCGATCGGTATTGCGGCAGCAGGCGTACTTGCTTTTGCGGCAGGTAAAAAGGCGCTTTCCAAGTAGGCATCAGGGACACATAAAACGCAAGGCGGGAATTTCCCGCCTTGCTTGCTTTTGCGGAGAAATAGTATGGACAAAAAGAAAAACGGACAATATAAAAGAAAGGTCGGCGGAGAAAACACGCCGTCACCAGGCAGCAGCGTGGCGGCTTTCTTAAAACGGTGGAAATGGCTTGTAGCAGTATGTATAGCCGCGATATGCCTGGCGGTCGTCATCCCGTTGGCGACACAGCCCGTGCCTTTGCCGCCGTCGCCCATTGAAGCGACGCCTGTGCCGGCTCCCAGCATGCTGCCGTCCTCCAGTCTTTCAACGTCGCCGGCAGTAAAACAGATGCTTCCCCATATGGCAAACCTGCATGCGCAAAATCCGGATATTGCCGGATGGCTTAAGATAAACGGCACGGTAGTCGACTATCCGGTCATGTATACGCCGGACGATGGTGAATACTACCTGTACCGGAATTTTGAGAAAGAGGAAGACCCCAGCAGGGAAGGATGTCTTTTTATCGACAAAAATTGCAGTGTAGAACCACGCGGCACCAATCTTCTGATCCATGGGCATAATATGAAAAACGGGTCTATGCTGCATACGCTGATCGATTACAAGGATGAGGAATTTTATAAAGCGCATAAAACATTTCGCTTCGATACCCTGTACGAGGAAAACGAATATGAGATCGTCTCGGTATTTTTGTCAAAGGTATATAAAAAGAGCGAGACGGATGTGTTTAAGTTCTATCAGTTTTATGACGCCGGCGACAGGGAGCAGTTCGACGACTACGTCAATAACTGCAAAGCGCTGGAGCTTTATGATACGGGGATCACGCCTATGTTTGGGGATAAGCTGCTGACGCTTTCCACCTGCGAATATTCAACGGAAAACGGAAGAATCGTGGTGGTTGCACGCCAAATAGAGGATATAGCTTCATAAGGCAGGGACCTATCCAGGGCCGGACGGCGGTTATTTCCCGCTAAACGGCCTTTTTGATTGTCAAGAAGCCTGAGCTATGGTATCTTAGAGGGAGTTAATAAGCATGTGCAAAGGGTGGTAGGTATGAACGTAAAAGGAATGTCGAATTACCGGAGGAGGCTTGTTGGAGGGCTGATCCTGTATGGAATCTTATCGCTGGGGCTGATCCCCGTTTTTACTCTTTATATGGGCACACAGGATAATATCCTCACGGTCTCCATGTCTGCTATGGGCAACACGAGCGTTTCCATGCATTTGCTGTTCGTAGTCTGGACGATTGTGTTTTGCGTTTACTTTGCGAGCTTCATGGGTTATCTTCTGATGCTCACGAAAAATACGCATTCCAAGATTCGCGGATTTGTTACGTTTGCCACGGTCGTATTGGTGGTGGGCAACATCTTTCCTTTCCTGCCGGAAACACTGCCGGGATTTGCGGAACTGCATAATCTTTTCGCGCAAATATCGTCGGTATCCCTCGCCGTGACGCTGATGCTTTTTACATTGACACTGCGCAATCATTATTCGATCCTATTCAAAAAGGCGTTGGTATTTGTGCTCATCATCTGGGCGATGCTCATTGCCCAGATGTCGATTTTCGGTACGAAAAGCATTACGGAAATGTCGGGAATCATTGTCGCCAGCGTTTTCCTTTTCTGTATGTTGTTGTGGCTGTACAGGGAAGACGCCTTTGATCCGGTGCAGTCCTTAAAGGAAAAGGACGTATACGAAGCAAAGGAAACGGCGGATAAGCTGGAAAAACGGGTGGCGCAGCTTAAAAAGGAATACCTGAAGATGGAAGCGGACGCGCGGCGCGCGCGTATCAAGGCGGAGGAAGTGGCAAAGATCGCAAAACACCATAAGGCGGAGAAAATATGAAACTGATTTCATGGAACGTAAACGGCCTGCGGGCGGCCGCGGGAAAAGGGTTCCTGGATTTTCTGCATACGAGCGGCGCGGATATTGTGTGCGTGCAGGAAACGAAAATGCAAAAGGGACAGGCGGAGTTCGATTTTAAGGACTACGACGAATACTGGAACAGCGCGGATAAGAAAGGGTATTCGGGAACGGCTGTGTTCAGCAAAATAAAACCGCTTTCCGTAAGCTATGATTTTAATATCGAGGAACATAGTCATGAGGGGCGCGTGATTACGCTGGAGATTGAGGACTTTTACCTGGTGAATGTTTATACTCCCAATTCGGGAGAGGGCCTAAAACGGCTTGAGTACCGCCTTGGGTGGGAAGACGATTTTCGTGCGTATCTCCTTTCGCTGCATGCGGAAAAAGGCGTTGTTGTATGCGGAGATTTAAACGTCGCGCATACGGAGATCGATTTGAAAAATCCCAAGACAAATGTAAAAAACGCGGGCTTTACGCCGCAGGAGCGCGAAAAGATGACGGAGCTTCTGGACGCGGGTTTTATTGATTCGTTCCGCTATTTGCATCCGGATGAAACGGGCCGGTATAGCTGGTGGTCTTACCGCTTTAACGCGCGCAAAAACAATGCAGGTTGGCGTATCGACTATTTTCTGGTATCCGATGATTTAAAACAAAGGATTGAAGACGCGGATATTTATGCAGACGTCTACGGAAGCGACCATTGCCCGGTCGGGCTTACATTAAAATAAAAGGAGACAGGACATGAACGAGGCAAAGATCAGGGGAACCATCAACACAGGGGAGATCGACCTGAGCGAATACCCCAGCGTAGACGGCGAGCTTTTGGGACGCGTGCAAACGGTGACGGAACTTGCGCGGCAAAAAGGGCTGGGTGCGCTTATCGTTTATGGGGACAGGGAACACTTTTCCAATCTTGAGTATTTGACGAAATATGACCCGCGCTTTGAAGAGGCGCTGCTCATATTGATCGCGGGACAAACGCCCAGGCTGGTAGTCGCCCTTGAGGGAAAAGATTATTCGCAGATCATTCCTTATGAGGTGCAGCGCCATGTATACACGAATTTCGGGCTGGAGGGCCAGCCGTCGGATGGCAAGAAGCTAACCGATATATTGCGCGATTGTGGTATCTGTGAGGGCATGAAAATAGGGCTTGCAGGCTGGAAAGCATACGCCGATGAAGCGATTCTGGATGTCCCGCATTACATCGTTCAGGCAATATCGCAGGTGACTCAAAATTATATTGTTAACACGTGTAACCTATTTACGGACAGCGATTACGGCGTGCGGTCCACCTTGAGCGCCGCCGAAATCATACAATCAGAGATCATAAACGCCATCGCGTCGCGGCAGGTGTACGCGGCGATACAGGGGCTGGAGACGGGAATGTCGGAAGCGGACGCGGCGCGTGCATTCGGGATCGGGGCCCAGCCGATGACGACGTATCCTGCGATGAGCTTTGGCGAAAGGAACGTGGGCATGGGGCTTGCAAGTTCCACCTACGATACGGTCCTTAAGGAAGGAGACATCGTTTCGGTAGGAATCGGCTACCGTTTTGCCATGATCCACCGGAGCGCGTTTTTTGTCAAGGACGAAAAAGAGCTCCAGCAATATACTGCGGGCAAGGGCAAGGAGTTCTACAATCAGTATTTCCGGCTGGTGACCAAATGGTACGAAACGGTTGGCATCGGCAGGACCGGCGGCGATATTTACCGGGAAGTAGGTAAGCTGCGCGACCATATGGGTATCCAGCTCAATATGGGTCACCAGATCCATACCAACGAATGGATCAACAGTATTTTCTTCGAGGGCTCGCAGCATCCCATCAGGTCCGGTATGGCGGTCCAGTGCGATATTATCGCCGGAGCGTCGCAGCCGTTTATGAGCGCGCATATCGAAGACGGGATCATCATAGCGGACGAAAGCCTGCGTAATGAAATCAAAAAAATGGCCCCGCAATGTTATGAGCGGATACAAAACCGCAGGAAGTTCATGCGGGACGTACTGAAAATAAATCTCGCGCAAGAGATTTTGCCTACGTCGGATATTCAGGGAATGATATTCCTTTATATGGCGGATAAACAGACGATTATCACCAACTGAACACGAAAGAAATGACGGCGGTACCGCCGTCATTTTTTTATGCATACCAACTTCATATACTCTTAAGAAAGTGTTTATCAGGCTGTAAAACACTTTTTTGTTTTACGGCTTATAATGAAAATAACAAGATGCGGGGAGGATGGTATATATGAAGAAAGTTACAGGTAAAATCGTAGCGTGCGTAGCGGCAATCGCGGTCATGGCGGGCATACTGTGCAGTTGTGCGCCGCTTTATAACAGGGTAGGCGAAATGATACGCAGCGTAGCGCGGGTTCGGGAGCATGCGAAACATGAAATAACGGTGGAAGAGGCAGGCAATTTACTGAGTGAAGCGGTGAATATCGGCGAGGCTGCGGTGGAAGAGGTGTATGCAGGCGCCAGCGACGAGCTGCGTTTGGCGCGCGATACCATGAAAGAGTACGAATCGGTCGGCATTACCTATGACGAAGTGAACGGGGAGAATTGGTACGGCGGCAAGCCCCTTGCCGGAATGTATGATGCAGGCTGCAATACCATAACGAATTCCGCGTATACAGATATTGGCGCGTTTGTGATCATTGAACGCGACAGGGCGGGCAATATCACCGACGCATACGAAACGGACAGAGAAAACTTCAAAAAGCTTGCGCGTATCGATGAGATCGAAAACGCAGAACAAGGCGCGCGGAAAATGGGCTATGACTATAAACGCGAAAATGAGAGTGTCAAAGGGCTTGACCGGAAAGCGTTTACCAGGCTGGAAAATGAATTGCGCGTGAAGTACCACAACCAGGATGTGTTTGTGGAATGTACGGATTATGTGTTTTGCTTTAGTAAAGAGGATACGCTCCCTATCAGCTCGCGCTGTTATATGGACACCTCTCCCTATGCGGCGAAGGTATCTATCGACTATCAGCAGGACGGGAAGATCGACCTGAATTTGTTCGATATTGATAAGACGGATCAGATTATCATGGATGGGTTGAGGGCGGATGGCAGCAGTGGACAAAGCATAGACGAGGTAAGTGACGCGATCCGCAAGGCGGTGGCAAATGCCTATGGGATCGACTGGAAATATGTGATCGCTGATGTGATGGCAGTATAGAGACAGGAAAAAAGAAACGGCGGCAATCATGCCGCCGTTTTGTATGTAACATCATTTCCGTCAGAGAAGACCGCAATATCGCCCTGCTGATCGGTGCGCAGCGTCGTGACACGATCCTCCTGCAGCAGTTCGAGCGTTTCTTTATGCGGATGGCCGTAGTCGTTGTCCTCGCCGCAGGTGATGATGGCAAGCTCGGGCGTGGTCGCTTCGAGCAGTTCTTCCGTCGTGCCGTTGTGCGAACCGTGATGGCCGATCTTCAGTACGTCGATGTCCATTTCCGGCGCGAATGTACTGAGCATATCGGCGATCGCCTCTTCTTCAGCATCGCCGGATAACAAAAAGGAGGTATTGCCATAGCGGACAAGCAGCACAATGCTGGAATTATTGGTATCGTCGTAGGTTTTATCCTGCGGGTTTAACACCGTAAAATCGATACCGCCTACGGTAAAGGTATCGCCCGCCGTTACATAGACGACAGGAGTCTGTTCATCCTCGGCGGCCCTCACCATGTTGTCGTAAGTTTTTGTAGCGGCTGTTTTGGAAGTACGGTATAAGGTATCCACCGGAATCCCCAGAAGAACGTCGTCCATAGAGCCGATGTGGTCTGCGTCCGGATGCGTGGCGACCGCCGCGTCCAGTTTACTGATGCCTAGCGCCTTGAGCGTTTCCAGGATCTGGTTTGCGTCGTCGTTTTCGGCGGCGTCCACTAAGACGGCATGCCCGTCCGGCGTATGCAGTACCATACTGTCCGAATTTCCCGTGTCCATGACGTATAGGATCAGGGCGGTTTGCGCATCTTCCTGTGTGACAAGCTGGGAAACGTTTTGCTGCGCATTGCCGTAATTGATGGTATTGTTCCAGATATCGCCTAAATTTTCTAAAAACGTGCCCTGTGAACCAAACGATAGGAACGCTATGAGGATCAGCAGGCATACGATGACGACGATCAACGGAACTGCGGATGACTTTCTTTTTCTTCTGGCCATATGCACTCCTTATATCATTCTAGAGAAGATTATACTATAATAAAGATAAGAAGACCATATGGGAGATAAGGGTTATGACACAAAAAAAAGAACGCGTGATCGTGGGAATGTCGGGCGGCGTAGATTCGGCAGTGGCGGCCTTGCTTTTAAAGGAGCAGGGATACGACGTGGCCGGCGTGTTCATGAAAAATTGGGACGACAGCGCGCCGGATGAAGTATGTCCGGCAGAGGCAGACTACGACGACGTGCGCAGCGTATGCGGGCAGATCGGGATTCCCTACTATACCGTTAATTTCGAAAACGAATACTGGGAACGCGTGTTCCAATATTTTCTGGCAGAATATAAAAGAGGAAGAACGCCCAATCCGGATGTACTGTGCAACAAAGAGATTAAGTTTGCGGCTTTTCTGGATTTCGCGAAAAAAGCGGGCGCGGACTATCTTGCGACAGGGCATTACGCGCGTCTTGAGCGTACAGGCGGGGTGACCTGCCTGAAAAAAGGACTGGATGCGGGTAAGGACCAGAGCTACTTTCTTTGTATGCTCAGCCAGCAGCAGCTGGGGCAGGCGATGTTTCCCATCGGGGATATGCAGAAAGCGGACGTGCGGAAAATAGCGGAAGAGGCAGGGCTTGCGGTTGCAAAAAAGAAAGACTCCACCGGAATCTGTTTTATCGGGGAACGGAAATTCAGGCAATTCCTGCAAACCTACCTGCCCGCGAACCCAGGCGATATGAAAACGGTTGACGGCAAGGTGGTCGGCAGGCATGACGGCCTCATGTACTATACGCTCGGGCAACGGCGGGGACTAAATCTCGGCGGCAGCAAGGACGGTAACGGCGGGCGCTGGTTCGTAGTGGAAAAGGACATGGAACATAATGTACTCGTCGTATCGCAGGGAGCGGAGTCGGAGCTTCTTTATTCACGGGCGCTGGTAATGAGTGGGATGAATTTTATTTCCGGCGGCGACGGAAAAAAGGAATTTGCGTGCGGGGCTAAAACGCGTTACCGGCAAAGCGACCAGCAGGCGCATGCTGAAAAGCTTGATGACGGTGTATACCGCATAGAATTTGCAGAAAAGCAAAGAGCGGTCACGCCCGGGCAGTATTGCGTACTATACGAGGACGATATTTGCCTTGGCGGCGGCGTGATCGACGAAGTGATATTTTAAAAATCGGTGAATATGACAGTACATGTCAGTTTATCTTTGTATCATAAAAGAAAAACCGGCAGGAGGATCAAAGGAATATGATCGAATTACCCGAAAGCATTACGCTGGCGAGGCAAATGACCAAGGAACTCAAGGGAAAGCGCGTCAAGCGGGTGGTGGCAGGAAAAAGTCCGCATCGGTTTGCCTTTTTCTGCGGAGATCCGCTCGCGTATGACGCGATGCTGCGCGGCAAAGTCGTTGGAGAAACAAAAGCCTACGGCGGACATGTGGAGATTGGGCTTGAAGACTACCGGCTGGATTTGAACGACGGGATCACCTTTAAGCTTTTGGCGTCCGGAGAGCCGGAACCGAAAAAGCACCAGCTTTATATCCTATTCGACGATAAAAGCGCGCTCAGTATGAGAGTGCAGATGTATGGCGCGCTGTCGGCATTCCCTCAGGGAACCAACGATAATCCCTATTACCTTGCGGCGCGCGAAAAGGTGTCGCCCTTATCGGATGCGTTTGATGTGGATTATTTTCGTTTGCTTATGGTCAGCGTCGATCAGAAGAAAACCTCGGCCAAGGCGTTTTTGGCGACGGAGCAAAGAATCCCGGGCCTGGGCAACGGCGTGCTGCAGGATATACTGTGGACGGCGAGGATACATCCCAAAAAGAAGCTGGCCGATATGAGCGGACAGGAGACCGCAGAACTTTACATGGCGGTCAAAAACGTACTTGCGGATATGGCGGAAAAAGGCGGCCGCGATACGGAAAAGGATTTGTATGGCCAAGCGGGCGGGTATAAAACCGTACTGAGCAGGAACAACGAGGAAATGGTATGCCCTAACTGCGGCGGGGCGATCAAAAAAGAGGCTTACCTCGGCGGGAGCATCTATTACTGTCCGGCCTGCCAGAGATTGTGACATATGCAGAATAATCGTCTGTTTGATATTCTCTATACCTTATTAAATAAACAAAAAGTAACGGCGCGCGAACTGGCCGACAAATTTGAGGTCTCCGTGCGCACCATCTATCGCGATATTGACGCGCTGAGTCTCGCAGGCATACCCGTATACATGACGAAGGGCAAAGGCGGCGGGGTATCGCTCATGGATGATTTTGTGCTGCAAAAATCGCTGCTCACGGAAAAAGAACGGAACCAGATCCTGATCGGGCTGCAAAGCCTGCGGGCCGCTCGTTATCCGGAGACAGAGGAGATTCTTTCCAAACTCAACGGCCTGTTTAGGCAAAAGGACATAGACTGGATTGAGGTGGATTTTTCCGACTGGGGCAGTATGGAAAAGGACAAGTTTATATCCCTCAAAGAGGCGGTACTGTCAAAACGCGTGATCCTCTTTGATTATTTCGGGGCCAATGGAAAGAAAACGAAACGGACGGTGGAGCCCCTGCGCATGCTCTATAAGGGACGCTCATGGTATGTGCAGGGCTTTTGTCGGGATCGCGGAGATTACCGTATTTTCAAACTCTCGCGTATCAAAGAGCTTAAAATAACGCAGGAAACATTTATAAGGGATGCTTCTTGTATGCCTGGCGTGGCGAAAAAGCCGGCGGCATATTCGTGCGTCACGGTAAAAATGTATATCGACCAATCGTTTTCCTATCGCGTTTATGACGAATTCGGCGAAGAAAATATCCGCAGGGCAGAGCAAGGCTTCGAGGTCACGCTAACAGTGCACGAAGATGAATGGCTGTATGGCTATATCCTTTCTTTTGGGCCGCATGCGCGCGTCTTAGGTCCGGAACGGGTGAAAGCGGCAGTCCGGAAACGGATCGCCGCAATGAAAAAACAATATGATAATATGACATAAGAGGTCATATTAAGGATGCTATGCTTATTCTGCAATATACTATTAAAGGAGTAAGCAATATGGAATACGAAATCGTAAATGTAGCGGAAAAGCAGGTGGACGGGATCATGATCCATACAGAAAATGCCGGCGGTAAAGCAATACGGGACATCTATACGTTGTGGAATGATTTTCTCGAATCGGGCAAAGCGGAATTGATCAAAGGACGTATCGGCGAAAACTATATCGGCCTGTATACGGATTATGAGGATGATTTTTCAGCGCCATATGCATATATTGCGGGATGTGAAACAGACGGAAAGCATGATCCCGCGTTTACCGCAAGAAAGATATTTGCCGGCAGATATGCGAAGTTTGTCGCCAAGGGTGATTTGAACAAAGAGGTAGACGCGATATGGAAGACGGTCTGGGAACTGCCCCTAAAGCGGTGTTATAAAAGCGATTTTGAGGAATACATCGGCAGCAATGGGGTCACGGGCGAGATACATATTTACATCGGGATTGAGGATTGATATGAATATCATTGCGATAACGCCGGACAATATAGAAAGCGAGCATTTGTGCTGCGCAATTTCAGATAAAAAGAACGCTCAGGTAAAGCGCACGTGGCTCAAAGAGCGCGTGAAAGACGGTTACCGGTTCTACAAGATGGACGGACAGGGCAAGGCGTTTATCGAATTCGTTCCGGCGGAGAACGCGTGGGCGCCTATCAGCGCGGACGGCTACCTGTTTATCGATTGCTTTTGGGTATCCGGATCGTTTGCCAAAAAGGGCTGCGGCACGCAACTCTTGAATGTCTGTACCAAAGAAGCGAAGCGTATGGGAAAAAAGGGGCTGGTTGCGCTTTCTTCCGATAAAAAACGGCCCTTTCTTTCCGATCCGAAGTTCTATAAGAAACGCGGCTTTCTGGTGGCGGATACGGCACAGCCGTATTTTGAACTATTATACCTGCCGTTTGAAGAAAGGGCGGAAGCGCCGCGCTTTTTGGAAAACGCAAAAGAGGGTAAGACGGATGAACAAGGCATAGTCATTTCCTATACGGATCATTGCCCATGGAACGCAAAATATGTTCCGCTATTAAAAGAGGCAGCAAAGGAACGGGGGATAAAAGCGGCGTTTATGCATATCGCCACACGGGAAGAAGCACAGGCCTGCCCATGCCCTTTTACGACATACGCCGTATATTATAATGGTGCGTTTGTGACAAACGAAATGATGAGCGAAAAGAAATTCATCAAATTTCTGGAAGAAAAAGGTTTCTAGTATGGAGCTCGTGCCTGCGAAAACGATTTTAACAAGGCCCAAAGACGACTCGTGGTTCGGCAACGATTATAATATGAACCTGTACCGTGGGTGTTGCCACGGCTGCATTTATTGCGACAGCAGGAGCGAGTGCTACCATGTAGATGATTTCGACCGTGTCCGGCTAAAAAAGGATGCGCTTAAACTATTGGAGCGCGAACTTAAGACAAAGCGTAAAAAGGGAGTCGTGGGCATGGGCGCGATGTCCGATCCATACAATCCGTTTGAAAAAGAGCAGAAAGTGACGCGCGGTGCGCTCTTGCTTCTGGAACGGTTCGGATTTGGGGCGGCGCTTGATACAAAAAGTTCGTTGGTAACGCGGGACATTGACCTGATCAGGGAGATCTCCCGCAAGAGCGGGGCGAACGTTAAAATGACTATCACAACGACAAATAATTCCCTTTCAAAGATCATCGAGCCGAATGTATGCGTTTCCTCGCAGCGGTTCCGCGCTATGCGTGAGCTGTCGGCGGCGGGGATTTTCACGGGCGTGTTATTTACCCCAATGCTTCCTTATATTACGGACACGGAGGAAAACGTAACGGAAATGGTACGCCTTGCCCACGAAAACGGCGCGCGGTTTATCTTTTCGATGTTCGGTGTAACATTGCGGCAGAATCAGCGTGACTATTATTATCAGAAACTCGATGAGCGTTTCCCAGGGCTTGCACGCAGATACCGCAGTGTATACAGAAGCAATTATTATTGCATATCGCCCAATGCAAAGAAACTGAGAACGTTATTGGAATCCGGATGCCGTAAATATGGATTGCTTTACAAAATGGAGGACATCGTGGCGGCTTATAAGAAAAAGGAACCTGCTATAGAACAGCTGACATTATTTTGACAGAAAGCGGAAGTTTTTCTAAATATAGTGGTTTCGCAGATAAAAAGCACCACATGAGGCGTCATAAAAAAGGCGTCTTTTTTGTGGATAACATGTGAATAAAAAATACATAAAAAATTAAAAAAACCTGTTGACACAGGAGAGGTAGTTTGGTATTATAAATAAGCCGCAAAAAACGCGGCGAACCTTGAAAAAAGCATACAGTACCAAGAACGAAAAGGAAATGCTTGAAAAGCGGAGCCACGATCAATCTAGTTAAAAAGTGCAGCAATGCATTTAAGATTTTAATTAAGAGTTTGATCCTGGCTCAGGACGAACGCTGGCGGCGTGCTTAACACATGCAAGTCGAACGAGGTGCAGCGAGTTGAAGCTTCGGCGGAAACATGCTGTTACCGAGTGGCGGACGGGTGAGTAACGCGTGAGCAACCTGCCCTGCAACGGGGGACAACAGTTGGAAACGACTGCTAATACCGCATGAGACCACGGTTTCGCATGGAACTGAGGTAAAAGGATTTATTCGATGCAGGATGGGCTCGCGTCCCATTAGATAGTTGGTGAGGTAACGGCTCACCAAGTCAACGATGGGTAGCCGACCTGAGAGGGTGATCGGCCACACTGGAACTGAGACACGGTCCAGACTCCTACGGGAGGCAGCAGTGGGGAATATTGGGCAATGGGCGAAAGCCTGACCCAGCAACGCCGCGTGAGGGAAGAAGGTCTTCGGATTGTAAACCTTTGTCCTATGGGACGAAACAAATGACGGTACCATAGGAGGAAGCTCCGGCTAACTACGTGCCAGCAGCCGCGGTAATACGTAGGGAGCAAGCGTTGTCCGGAATTACTGGGCGTAAAGGGTGCGTAGGTGGCCATGTAAGTTAGGTGTGAAAGACCGGGGCTTAACCCCGGGGCGGCACTTAAAACTGTGTGGCTTGAGTACAGGAGAGGGAAGTGGAATTCCTAGTGTAGCGGTGAAATGCGTAGATATTAGGAGGAACACCAGTGGCGAAGGCGACTTTCTGGACTGTAACTGACACTGAGGCACGAAAGCGTGGGGAGCAAACAGGATTAGATACCCTGGTAGTCCACGCCGTAAACGATGGATACTAGGTGTGGGGCCCGATAGGGTTCCGTGCCGAAGCAAACGCATTAAGTATCCCGCCTGGGGAGTACGATCGCAAGGTTGAAACTCAAAGGAATTGACGGGGGCCCGCACAAGCAGCGGAGCATGTGGTTTAATTCGAAGCAACGCGAAGAACCTTACCAAGGCTTGACATCCTCTGACGACTGTAGAGATACAGTTTCCCTTCGGGGCAGAGAGACAGGTGGTGCATGGTTGTCGTCAGCTCGTGTCGTGAGATGTTGGGTTAAGTCCCGCAACGAGCGCAACCCTTATTGCTAGTTGCCAGCGAGTAAAGTCGGGAACTCTAGTGAGACCGCCGGGGACAACTCGGAGGAAGGTGGGGACGACGTCAAATCATCATGCCCCTTATGTCTTGGGCTACACACGTGCTACAATGGCCGGTACAAAGGGCAGCGACCCCGTAAGGGTGAGCGAATCTCAAAAAGCCGGTCCCAGTTCGGATTGTGGGCTGCAACCCGCCCACATGAAGTCGGAGTTGCTAGTAATCGCGAATCAGCATGTCGCGGTGAATGCGTTCCCGGGCCTTGTACACACCGCCCGTCACACCACGGAAGTTGGGAGCACCCGAAGCCAGTGGCTTAACCGTAAGGAGAGAGCTGTCGAAGGTGAGATCAATGACTGGGGTGAAGTCGTAACAAGGTAGCCGTATCGGAAGGTGCGGCTGGATCACCTCCTTTCTAGGGTGTAAGAAACAAAGAGGCAAAGCGAAGTAGAGGATTTTCTTTTCGGGTACTGATGTTTTTAAAGGGAAAAGAACAGCAAACTGCATAGAAGCCGTTTGAAGAGCATATACGGGAGTATATGCGATTTAAAATGGGGGTGTAGCTCAGCTGGGAGAGCACCTGCCTTGCAAGCAGGGGGTCAGCGGTTCGATTCCGCTCATCTCCACCAAGAGTGGGAAGAAAGCGGAGGACACCGAAGGCAGCTAACTGTAGAGGTATGGGCTCATAGCTCAGCAGGTTAGAGCACACGCCTGATAAGCGTGAGGTCGGTGGTTCGAGTCCACTTGAGCCCACCAAACATACGAAAGTATGTAAAGCACATTGAAAACTGGATAGTAGAAGAAGACAAAGAGAAGCGATAAAAAATCACGAAAACTAATCAAATTAGGGTAAGAGATATAATTTCGTTTTGAGAATGTCTTAGGAGAAAGAAAGTAGACGAAAGATCAAGCTAACAAGAGCACAGGGTGAATGCCTTGGCATCAAGAACCGAAGAAGGACGTGTCAAGCTGCGAAAAGCTGCGGGGAGTTGCAAGCAAACATTGATCCGCAGATATCCGAATGAGGGAACTCAGCGCAAGTAACGTTGCGTTACCATATACTGAATCCATAGGTATATGGGGGGAACCCGGTGAACTGAAACATCTAAGTAGCCGGAGGAAAGGAAAACAAAAGTGATTCTCAAAGTAGCGGCGAGCGAAATGGGAAGAGGCCAAACCGGAAGTCTTCGGACATCCGGGGTTGAGGACTGTCGCACGCGATCTGACGAATATAGGTAAAGAGCATTGGAAAGTGCCGCCAAAGAGGGTAACAGCCCCGTCACCGAAATACGAGTCAGCGCAGACAGCACCAGAGTACCACGGGGCACGTGAAACCCCGTGGGAAGCCGGGAGGACCACCTTCCAAGCCTAAATATTCCTTGATGACCGATAGCGAAATAGTACCGTGAGGGAAAGGTGAAAAGCACCCCGGGAGGGGAGTGAAAGAGAACCTGAAACCTTGTGCTTACAAGCAGTGGGGGCACTATTAGAAAGTGTGACCACGTACTTTTTGTAGAACGGGCCAGCGAGTTACGGTATGTAGCAAGGTTAAGCCACTGGAGTGGCGGAGCCGAAGGGAGACCGAGTCTTAATAGGGCGTTAAGTTGCATGCTGTAGACCCGAAACCGGGCGACCTACCCATGAGCAGGTTGAAGCGGTGGTAAAACACCGTGGAGGACCGAACCACACGTATGTTGAAAAATGCGGGGATGACTTGTGGGTAGCGGAGAAATTCCAATCGAGCTCGGAGATAGCTGGTTCTCCTCGAAATAGCTTTAGGGCTAGCCTCGAGCGAAGATATATGGGGGTAGAGCACTGAATGGACTAGGGGGCTTCACGGCTTACCGAATCTTATCAAACTCCGAATACCATATATTACATACTCGGGAGTCAGACAGTGTGAGATAAGTTTCATTGTCAAAAGGGAAAGAGCCCAGATCATCAACTAAGGTCCCAAAGTGTAAGTTAAGTGGAAAAGGATGTGGAATTGCAGAGACAACTAGGATGTTGGCTCAGAAGCAGCCACTCATTTAAAGAGTGCGTAACAGCTCACTAGTCGAGTGATTGTGCGCCGAAAATGTCCGGGGCTAAAACTTACCACCGAAGTTATGGGTGCGCCAAAAGGCGCGCGGTAGAGGAGCATCGATTAAGGGCAGAAGCCATACCGAGAGGAGTGGTGGACTTTAATCGAGAGAGAATGCTGGCATGAGTAGCGAGAGTGAGGTGAGAATCCTCACCGTCGAAAGCCTAAGGTTTCCTGGGGAAGGCTCGTCCGCCCAGGGTAAGTCGGGACCTAAGCCGAGGACAGTATCGTCGTAGGCGATGGACAACAGGTTGATATTCCTGTACTACCGACAAAGCGTTTGACCGACGCAGTGACACAGGAGGATAGCAGAAGCGCCTTGATGGTAGAGGGCGTCCAAGCACTGGGGCTGGAAATTAGTGAAGTACGGTTTCCACAAAGGCTGAGGTGTGATGGGGACAGAAAACAAGTATGGAAGTCTGTGAATCCACACTGGCGAGAAAAGCTGCTAGGGAGTTTTGTAGGTACCCGTACCGCAAACCGACACAGGTAGGCGAGGAGAGAATCCTAAGACGATCGGGAGAAGCATTGTTAAGGAACTCGGCAAAATGACTCCGTAACTTCGGGATAAGGAGTGCCTAGTAACATAGGTCGCAGTGAATAGGCCCAAGCGACTGTTTAGCAAAAACACAGGTCTGTGCGAAATCGAGAGATGAAGTATACGGGCTGACGCCTGCCCAGTGCTGGAAGGTTAAGGGGAATTGTTAGCGCAAGCGAAGCAAGGAACTTAAGCCCCAGTGAACGGCGGCCGTAACTATAACGGTCCTAAGGTAGCGAAATTCCTTGTCGGGTAAGTTCCGACCCGCACGAATGGCGTAACGACTTGGGCACTGTCTCAACAATGTACCCGGCGAAATTGTAGTATGAGTGAAGATGCTCATTACCCGCGATAGGACGGAAAGACCCCGTAGAGCTTTACTGCAACTTGGCATTGGATTTTGGTATTGGATGTACAGGATAGGTGGGAGACTTTGAAGCGTAGACGCCAGTTTGCGCAGAGTCGCTGTTGGGATACCACCCTTCCAATACTAGGGTTCTAACAAAAGGCCGTTATCCGGCTTTTGGACAGTACCAGGTGGGCAGTTTGACTGGGGCGGTCGCCTCCGAAAGAGTAACGGAGGCGCCCAAAGGTTTCCTCAGAATGGTCGGAAATCATTCATTAGAGTGCAAATGCATAAGGGAGCTTGACTGCGAGAGGGACACCTCGAGCAGGGACGAAAGTCGGGATTAGTGATCCGGCGGTATGAGAGTGGAATTGCCGTCGCTCAACGGATAAAAGCTACCTCGGGGATAACAGGCTTATCTCCCCCAAGAGTCCACATCGACGGGGAGGTTTGGCACCTCGATGTCGGCTCGTCGCATCCTGGGGCTGAAGCAGGTCCCAAGGGTTTGGCTGTTCGCCAATTAAAGCGGCACGCGAGCTGGGTTCAGAACGTCGTGAGACAGTTCGGTCCCTATCCATCGTGGGCGCAGGAAGTTTGAGTGGAGCTGTCCTTAGTACGAGAGGACCGGGATGGACGTACCAATGGTGTACCAGTTGTCGTGCCAACGGCATGGCTGGGTAGCTACGTACGGACGGGATAAACGCTGAAGGCATCTAAGCGTGAAGCCCCCCACAAGATAAGACTTCCCATTCTTTATGAAGTAAGGCCCCTTGTAGACTACAAGGTTGATAGGCCGGAGGTGTAAGTGCAGTAATGTATTAAGCTGACCGGTACTAATAGGCCGAGGGCTTGATCAACATTATGTTGATTCAAACAGTCTAAATTACTTAAGACATTCTTCTTTGTCTTCCCACTACTACCTGGTTTTGAATGTGCTTTGGCGCATTACAATTTAATATTCCTCAGTAGCTCAGCGGTAGAGCATGTGGTCTACATTAAACCCACAAAAGATACCGTCTTTGAAAATTGTATATGATCCTCAGTAGCTCAGCGGTAGAGCATGTGGTCTACATTAAACCCACAAAAGATACCGTCTTTGAAAATTGTATATGATCCTCAGTAGCTCAGCGGTAGAGCATTCGGCTGTTTGCTTGTAAAAGCACAAAATTAGCAGCCCTGTAGGGAAACTTACAGGTGAAAACCCCGCTAAGTCGGCGAAATCTAAGTCCAGTGGATATGACAACGCCGAGCAAGGAATCCAAAGATTCTATGTGTAGAGACTTTACACGGGGCACCTAAAGCGAAAGCAATGGTGAAGACAAAGTCCGGACTACAATGCGAAAGCAATGTGGTGAAGTAACCGAAGGGTCGTTGGTTCAAACCCAACCTGGGGAGCCATTTCCGGTGGCGATAGCTAAGGGGATCCACCTGTTCCCATTCCGAACACAGAAGTTAAGCCCTTAAACGCCTAAAGTACTGCACTGGCAACGGTGTGGGAGGATTGGTAGCTGCCGGATTCTATTAGAAAAAAGCCTATGGATAATATCCATAGGCTTTTTTTCAAATATTGAATTATATTTATTATGCGAATATGATATTCTCAAAGATCAGCAAAAGTGAGCTTGAAAGTGGCGATGGAAAAGTTCTGATACAATTTTTATATGACAATGCGATAAGCGGTATAGATTTTGAATAAGCTATCTATGGAATGTACGGCTCAATAAAGTTCGGCGGACGGAACAATCGAGAAAAAACTGAATTTGAAACATGCAGGCGCGGCCATAAAAAGGTGAGCGCTTTTTTTATACCATTTTTTTGTCAATAAATCAGCATCGGGCACGCTTTTTTGCTGTTTCGATGATAGTGGATTACAGTGGAAGTAACAAAGAAAGGAGGGCATTTCAATGTCAAGAGTAATATCAATAACGAATCAAAAGGGCGGAGTTGGGAAAACGACAACGGCAATCAATTTGGGTGCGGCACTGGTGAAAAATGGTAAAAGGGTTTTGCTTATCGATTTTGATCCGCAGAGCAACCTTACAAAAGGCTTGGGATGGGAACCGCAGCAGCTTCCACGCACTATAACGGATATCGTCGAAGATTTGGTAAACGGAGAAGATTTTGAACCTTTCGAGGGAATCCTGCACCATGACGAGGGTATGGACATTATGCCTACAAACCGCAAACTGGCAGGCTTTGAAGCAAACTTAATCAATGAACTTGGGCGTGAGTACCTATTGAAGCGGTACATTGAGATGGTAAAGGGGTTGTATGACTATATATTGATCGACAGCCAACCGTCCCTCAATATCCTTACGATCAATGTACTGACTGCGGCGAACGGTATCATCATTCCCACACAGCCGGAAATGTACAGCATTGAGGGCATTATGGAGATTAAACGTACATTCCAAAAGATCAGGCAAAGCAACCTCAACCCTACTTTGGGAATTGACGGCATCCTTATCACGATGATGAATAACCAGACCAACTATACCAAGCAGGAACGAGACTCGATCATAAACAAATTGTGCCGAACGGATCATGTGTATGAATCCTGCATCCCTTATACGGTGAAATTGAAGGAGTGCGGAAAAAGTGGAGTCAGCATCCTCAAACATTGTCCCCGCAATAAAGCGGCTGCACAATATGAATTACTGGCAAAGGAGGTAATTGCGAATGAGCAAGAACGGCGGGAAAGTAAAGATCGATTCGGACAGTTGGTTTCCTTCAACGCTGCCGGAAACAAGCGAAAAAAGGGAAATCGTAGAGTTGCCAATCGATGATTTTTACCCGTTCAAAGGACATCCGTTTAAAATACGGGACGATCCCGAAATGTTGGAACTTATCGACAGCGTTGAAAGAATCGGGATACAAACACCAATATTGGCAAGACCACGCGAGGGCAAAACGGGTGTAGAGACCATCGCGGGGCATAGGCGGCTGCAAGCGGCAATCATGGCAGGACTGGAAACGGCTCCTGCCATTGTTACGTCTATGGACGACGATACCGCTACAATCATCATGGTGGACACCAATTTAGGGCAGCGTGCGCATCTGTTATTCAGTGAGAAAGCTTTTGCTTACAGGATGAAATTTGATGCTTTAAAAAGAAAAGTTGGGCGATTACCAAAAAATGTGTCCCAAAATGGGACACATTTAATGAGGACCACTGATATTATGGCGGAACAATCAGGGGATAGCAGAAATCAAATTGAAAGATACATCCGTCTCACGTACCTAATAGAGCCGCTTTTGGATAAGGTGGATTATAAAGAGCTTCTTTTTACGCCTGCGGTAGACATATCGTATTTGAAAAACGAAGAACAAATATGGGTAGGCTGCGCACTTGAGAAATATGGCGGCTTGACCACGAAGCAATCATCCCTCATCAAGCAGATGAGCAAGGAAGGGACACTAACGGAAAGCGCGATTGAAGCAATCATGCGTACCGAGCAGCCGTTGGATATGAAGGTGACGCTCAGAGGGCAGACGTTGCAGAAGTATTTTCCAAAGGACTATACCCCCAAACAGATGCAGGAGGTCATTATAAAATTACTGGAGGGGTGGAAAAAGGAACATCAACGGGACGATATCAAGCTCGTCCGGTGAGGGAAGCGTTTGCAGAAGCAAGCGCATTTTTTATTTCAGGAAAGGGATAAAGAAATGGGAATGCAACTATTCATGATCCTGCTTGGGATCGTCGCGTCATGCCTGTTGTTGTTGCGGTTTAAGAAATGCGGCGTCAAAAGATACCGGAATTTAGGGATTTTCATGATCGTTTTGACTGTCCTGCTCACAATTTCAACATGGAATTTATCAAATTTGTGAAGCTCAAAATTAGACAAAAGAAATACAGCCGCCTTAGTATGAGAGTATCAAGAACAAGGAGGATATCTTTATGAAAAAGCATACGAACAGAATATTGGCGATGGTCATGGCGGCGGGGGCGATGGTCACATTTGCGTCTTGCGGAAACGATAAGGTCGAACAAAAGCCGGAAGAACCAACGGCAACGGCGAGCGCAGAAGTAAGCGCTATTCCGTCAGCTTCGGCATCTCCAAGTGCAGCGGCGAGTACCGCGCCGGTGGCAAGCACGGGTGCTTTGCCAAGCGCGTCTGCTTCCAGCGAAAGCAATGTTGGCAACAAGCCGGAAAATGGAAGTAAAAAGGAAACCGGATCGGAAAAACCGCAAAGATCAGGTAGCGCATCGGCAGGAGGTGGGAATACGCCGCAGGCAGCATCAGTCCCCGAACCCGCTCCTGCTTCAACGCCTGCGCCCACTCCTGAACCAACGCCCGTTCCAACGCCGGAACCGACACCCGAACCCGAACCGGAAATGGAATGGTCAGGGAGTTCTTACGGACAAGCGGTTTGCAGCGGGGTAAATGAAGTGCGCGAAATGTACGGCATGGCGCCGCTAGAATACGGTGGCAGCGGCGGCCTTGAAGGAGAGGCCCAGGAAATGGCGCGTGCAGGAAGCATATGGGGGGCAAGCAGCCGAAGGTCGGTATCAAAATCAAACGACGGAGGAAAATCTATGGGAGTATTCTCCGCAACCCACGCTTCCGAGATCGGACAGGGGGATTACAGCACAGTATATGTTGCGTCAGTAAAGTATGATGGAAAAAGATATACCATCGTAGAAGTCGGGTAACAGTTAAGACTTATAGAAACGCCTGAAATTTCGGGCGTTTTTTAGTGTCTGGATATACGGAGGATTATTCAATGGCAAAAGATTTAAAGGTGGTATCGCGGGAAATATCCTATGGATATTTGAACCGACGTAAGATACCGGGATATCTGCTGGAAGATGGGACCGTTTTACTTGATGATGAGATAGACGAACAAGGAAGATATATCGGAGGGGCGGGAATGGATGGAATGTATCTTCGGACAGATAATCTCTACACACCGATCTATGACAGCAACGGAAAAATCTGCGCTTTCCATAAGGAACCAGATCATGAAAAAGACATTATAGTCCCGGAGAGATAATTCTTAGTATACAATGAATGTTTCTTTAATGGAGGTGGGATAGTATGCCGGAAGCTGTACAAGTGCAGGACGATCCAGAAAAACGGTATATCATATGGAGCAACGTTAATCTGGATTATGAAAGGGATTGGAAGGCAGATTTAGAAGAACAGTATCCAGATTTGAGCGATGACGAGCGAATACAAATCATGTATGAAAACAACAGAGAATACCTTGACGATGAGCGCATGAATTTGAATATCAATCTCAACACCTGTATTCTCGTCATAGCGGATTTGGGGCTATGGAATGGGCGGCACCAGGGATACAAGGAGATCGAAAGTGGAAAGATCAAAGATTGCCTGAACGATGAAAGCGATATGTGCGAATGGTATGTGGACAGCAAAGGAGATTTCCGCTGCGACGCGTACCATCATGACGGTACGAACCATTATCTTTACCGTGCAGTTAAGGATAGTATAACCGAATATCAGTATAAATCCTTGCTCTGTGATATATATATGGGAAAGGATTGTACGGCTGAAATCGCATGGTATACGGAACGGATAGGTGACAAAATAGGGAAGGTATACAGCTGGGATTTTGGCAAGGAAGCCGCAGTCGAACCGCCGCCCGATCTGGAAACAGAAGAACAGGAACTCTAAACGCCTGAAATACAGGGCGTTTTATATTTGTAGTAGGAGGAACATATGATAGAGAAAAGAATATATGCACTGGTTTTGGCGGCCATCATACTGATGTCGATGCTCATACCACTTACAGCATCGGCAATGGACCGAGTTACGATAGAGTCTGATCCAGATGACGCAACGCCGAGATATTTTGAATACCTCAATGGAAGCGGCGATTGGGTGGGATTGAAAACACCCCGCCATTACATTGTGGAAACAGGCGAGATCGCGTACTGCCTGCAACACAAAATGTCATCGCCGCATAGTGGGATCGACTTTGAAGAAGCCGATCTTGCGGATTGGTATGATACACGGACGCTTGTGGGTTTACAGATCATCCTTGAATATGGATATCCATGCGACAAGCCGGATAACCTCAATGACGACGAAGCGCGGTATGCCACCGCAAACGCCATACGGTTTTGGCTGTCCGAGCAGGGCGATCCGGATTTTTGGGGATTTACAAACAGGCGGGACAATCCGGGCAATCTCAGGGCGGCGGCAGGCTGCGAGGCGGTTCTTGATTGGGCCGATGAATTGCTGGAGCACGCAAGAAACCTTGAACTGATGCAGCATAAAGTACATTTTTCACCTGCAAATATGGAATTTAACTATCAAGGCGGGTACTTTGTCGGGAGCACAAGCGTTTCCCTCGAAAACTGCAACGGCGGATATACCTTGAACCGCGAATCGCTGCCTGCCGGAACGGTGGTCGAGGGATTTACAGGACGGGACGGAGACCGCCTGACAATCAAGATTCCCGCATCCGGCAACGGGAATAAGAGCATCAGCTTATCCGCGAATGGAATCGACAACCGGATCACGCCGAATATCTTCCTGTATGTAACAAACGATTCCGCAACGCAGAACCTCATTTCGATCAGCAGCGGCGGTTATCATCCGGCGGGATCGGGAACGTTCAGCTTCTCAACGCCTGCGTTTGCAAAAATACGGGTAAGCAAGCACGACGCGGAAACAGGCGGCACGCCGCAGGGCGATGCGTCCCTGTATAACGCCCGCTTTGAAATACGGGATTCAGGGGGGAATGTTGTGGATACAATGTCTGCGGCAGGCAGCCAGTCGGCCACATCAAAGGAGCTTCCGCTTGGAACCTACAAAGTGTATGAGAAATCCCCCGCGCCGGAGGGGTACATCCTTAACCCGAACCCTGTCACCGTTACTCTTACCGATGCGGATATTGTAGCGGAAATCAAGGACGTCGTTGTGACAGATCAAGTGAAAAAGGGGTATATCAGCATCGTAAAATTCGGTTCGCACGAGCTGACAGGCGGCGCGGATCCCGATCCTGACATCAAGCCGCCGCTTGCAAATGTGGAGTTTGAAATTCGGCTGAAATCCAGTGGAGCACTTTACGCAACGATGAAAACAGACGCGGACGGCAAGGCAACGTCCCCATTGCTTCCATACGGCACATATACCGTTTCGGAAAGATCAACGAGTGCGAACGAGGGCTACCTGAAGGTTGAACCGTTCGACGTATTTGTTTCGGAGAATACGAAAACCTATTCTTACATTCTTGAAGATAAGGCAATCGAACTGATGCTCCAGATCGTAAAGGTGGATTCCGTTACAGGAAACCGCGTTCCGGTTGCGGGAAATACGTTCCGTATCGAGGATGGCGAAGGAAATGAAGTATCGTTTGAAATGCTCTATCCGCAGCCGCATTCGATCAGCGAATTTACCACGGACGAATCCGGCACTTTGTACCTGCCCGGTAAGTTATCCGAAGGAGATTATACGCTGTACGAGGTGGAAGCGGGGGAACCCTACCTGCTCAACGGTACGCCGCTGCCTTTCACGGTTTCCGAGGAACAGGCGGTCAGCCGCGTTATCACGGTAGAGTTCGCAAATGAGGTTGCCAAAGGCAAAATAACCATTGAGAAGCACGGCGAGATCCTGACCGGCGCGGATACGGAAGAAACTGAATACGGCACAAAATATATTCCCCAATTCAGCGACGAAGGGCTTAACGTGGTATTCAGCGTATATGCTGCGGAAAACATCGGAACGCCTGACGGGACGGTCTACTATGAAGAAGGGGAAAAGGTCGATGAGATCACTGTAGAAAACGGAACCGGCGAGAGCGTCCCCCTGTATCTCGGAAAATACCTTGTGATCGAGGAATCCGTCGAAGGGGATTTTGTACTGGATCAGACGCCGCATGAGGTCATTTTATCTTATGCCGACCAGGTGACACCGATCACAAACGAAACCCTTGAACTTGAAAACCAAAGGCAAAAAGGCCATGTGCAGCTTAAAAAACGTGCGGAGCACTTTAGCGGAGGATTGTTCTACAAGGGAGCAGGGGAAGGCTTTATATTCGGCCTGTACGCTGCGGAAGAAATACAGGAGATCATCCCGAAAGACGGGCTTGTAGATATTTTAGTAACGGATGCGGATGGCTTTGCCGAGACGAGCGCGGATATTCCGCTTGCGGGGTTCTATTTGAAGGAACTCAAAGCGGTAAATTCGCAGTATGAAATCCTCGATGCGACATATCCGGTTGACGTAACGGCTACAGACCAGTCGAGCAGCGATTTTACAGACGATTCTTTTGTGCAGGAACCATTGTTGAATACGATGTATCGCGGGAAGGTATCGGTTATAAAGAGCGACGCTGCGGACGCGAACCGGAAACTGCAAGGGATCATTTTTGAGGTCGTGGATGAGGATGGGATCGTAGTCAGCGTGTTTGAAACCGATGCGCAGGGATATGGAGAAAGCGGAATGCTCCCTTATGCAAACTATGTGCTGCGCGAGAAAGAGACGAAAGACGGTTTCATCCTGTCCGAGCGGGAATATCCTGTCGTGATCGACGGTACGCATCAGATTGTCGAAATAAGCATCTCCAACCAGCCAACTGCCGTGAAGGTTATAAAGGTGGACGAAAATGGCGAACCGCTCACAAGAGCAGGCTTTACGGTCAAGACGTCCGATTTCCTGCAAAATGCCCTGCCGCTTACCAAGGTGAAAGACGGACTGTACCGGTATGATCGTGCCGGGACGGAAACTGCGGCGATGGTAGGGGAGGATGGAACGGTGCTGATAACGGAACTGCCGTTTGCCGATTTTTGGCTGGAGGAATCCGTTGTCCCGGAAAATTACTTTCCTGCCGCGCCGGTGGCGTTCACTGTGACGAAGGAAACGGCCTATGCTACGCCGCTTGAACTCAGGATAGAAAACGCGCCCTTTGTGAAGCTCGGGCTGGATACGGATCAATACGCAGGTCCCATAGCGTTGATCCTGCTCGGCTCAGGAATAGCGTTCTTTGTAACGCTCACCATCCGCAGGCGGAGGAAGAATCGGGAAATCAAGATTGATGAGGACAAAAAGTAATGCAAAAGGCGGGAGTATTCCCGCCTTTTGCAGAGCGTTTGAGAAATGAGAGTTACCATGAAAATAATCATCAGAGGCATTATAATTATCAGTGTGCTCGTCTTTGCCGCATGGCTGATTTTCATTGCCATATACGGCGGCGATCAGCACATAGGACAACCGGAAGAATCGCACAGCTTCACAAGATTGGGTTCAACCGCCGCTATTGGACAGGGAGAAATGGAAGTCGTACAGGGCGGTGAAGCGGTTCAGCCCGAAAACAATGGTTCCCGCGTATCCGGCCAATCGGAACAGGATGAGGCCGGCACACTCTATATCCGGGACAAGGCGTTTACTGTCATAGATAACGTGACAGCGCAGACCTTGAAAAACAGCATCGGCTGGCTTAATAATTCATCCCTGCCGCCGAAAGTCGGGCCGTGCGTCCTGATGGGACACCGCAACACACAATTTAGGATCCTGAAAGACGTTGAAATTGGGGAGCAGCTTACGTTTGAAACACCGAACAAAGAGCAGTACGTCTATGAGGTCGAGTCGATTGAAATACTGGAAAGCGATTCAGACCTTCGCTTTGCTGCGTCCGAGGAAAGCACCCTCGTTCTCGTGACCTGCTATCCGTTTTACTATTCAGGACACGCCCCGCAAAAGTATGTTGTTACGGCAGTTATTGATTAAAGTTTTCAAGAAGAATCTGCCAAACGATCTTGTCTGCTTCATAGTCGATGTCGAGGGCTAAATCAAGAAGAACGCTCGTAAAGCCCTCGTGAAAAACTTCCAGGAACGATTGCCTGTAAAACCCGTGCCACATTTGCAGAAACAAATTGTTCGCGGCTTTTTCCCCCGCCACGCCGATCAATTCATGACGGTATTTGTCTGCGGTTGGAAGGTCGAAATAAGCAGGAAGATTTTTTTCAAGAAAACCTGCGTAGCTTTCCCATGCTTTTTTGAAATAATGGTCCGCTGCGGATAGGATCAATAAATCGGAGAGGATAGCGTCTTGTCCCTTGCCCTTCGACTCACCGTTGTCATCGGGAACAATCATGATGGATTTATTATGCTCCAGATATTTGTTGCAATACGTCTTGCCTGATGATCTAGCCGCACCCCTCCACCCGGAATTCGCGCCATACAAAATGAGGTTGACATAGTTGTCAATCGTGTTTTGTGCGGATGTGAATTCATTGCGCAGACGGGATATTTCTCCAAAAATGTCTTTGAAGGAAATGTGGTCACGTTTACTACTGTGATCGTAGAAAACGTGACCGTACAACAATATATTTTTGTGGCTTATTCTTCCCAAAATTCCCAACCACCTTGTTTTTAATGGTTGGGAATTTCCCGTGGAATATAAAAACGCGCAGGGTGCTTGGCTTACGCCAAATACCCTCGCGCGTCAAAATGTCATTGAACAACAAGCAAATCGCTTGTATAATGATACTTGAACGCAGTGTCCCGAGTGGGGTTGTGAGGGTGTCACGGCACCTGATACAGGGCTTCGGGGTGTCTCACCACCCCGAGCCTGCTGCGTTTTTAAATTTTCAGGGAAATTCCCTATGTTTATTGTATTGGTTAACTTAATGAAAGTCAATAACGGCTTGCAGTCTGCAAGTCTTTTTTGATTGGAAGGAAAGGAGAGACCTATGAAATTGGAAATAACGCCTTTGGTAGGCGAACTGGATTTAACATATTTACAGATCACATCAAAGCTATATGAATATTATGCTTTCGATGCGGTGGGGCATAGCTCAAAAAAGAAGTCCGAAGCGATATTGGCGAGGACGAAGGAACATCGCATATTGCATGAAGGAAAGGAAAAAGATTTGATTGATAGTATCATGGATATGCCGATGTTGAAGGGGGCGCAGGCAATACAAGAATATGCCGTTTTTTATCCTGAAATCCGCATTTCGGGTGCGGAAGCAGAGTTATATGGATTTAAAACCATAACAGAGAATTATATTGCGTACATCCGTTGTCAAGCGTTTGATACGATCAATGACATCAATATCGTGGGATATACGCCGGACGTCGAGAAGATAGCAAAACCAATGCGTATCAAATACATGATCGACCACCCGGAGGAAACGCTGCCGGAATTGTGTTTTACTACCCTGCCGGATTCGGGAGAATTGATTTGCGTTAAGCGCAAAGAAAGCGGATATTATCCTTGTTCATGGTCCGCAAACGATCCTAAGTTAAACCGCAGGACTGCGGACCATTGCAACGAAGTTAGGGGAATCAGCAGGGAGCAGGAAGAAGCAATGGTAATCGGTTCTATGGGTAAATGGCAAGAGCATGAACTGGATCACGCGATAGAAGAACTGGAAAGGTAGGCATCTGAATATGGAAGAAAAAGCAAGTATCAAAGCAAAGCTGAACAGCTACACCGCGCCGCAGGATATGGGGATGCCAAGAATGAGGCCGGAGCAGATCGAACGATTTGAAGCCGTTCAAAATATTCGGGCAAGAAGAACGAAACCCAAAGGATTTGTTCTGCCGGGGATGAGCAAGAGCAGGGATAAAATAACGCCATTTTTACAGGGAAACGGAATTGACGCGGGTATCATCGAGCATATGGCAGATTCCCATTATATTTTTGAAGCTCAGGACGGAGCCTGCGTTTTCGTCGGCTACGACGAGGACACCGCGAAATATGCCATAGTATGCGGAACGGACGAAGAAGATAAAGCTCCTGTATCCGTTGAAATTCCCGGCAGCCATAAGTTTGTCGCATGGCCTTGTCCGGCAAATGGGGAAAGCGAATTGCTTCAGGTATTCGAGCACCCTATTGGCGCGTTACAGAAAATGAGCGAAGAAAAAGGCGCGGGCATCGCATGGGATGGAAAACATCACCTTGCGGTTGGCGGTTTCCGTATCGAGCCGATCTATTATTTCACGAAAAATCATCCCGAAATCAAAACCATTGCGTTTTGTTTTGGCGATGATGTGGCGGGACGAAGCATAGCGGAAAAATATGCGGATGAGTTCCGTAAACGCGGCATGACCTGTTATATAGAAACAAAGAAAAAAGGATAGGGTATATCCGGCAAAATCCATTCATTGCCGATGATATATAACTAAAATCATGTGAGGTAACGTTTTAAAGGTTAACCGCCTCCCCAAAGGAGGTAACACATGAAATTAGGCAGCTTGTTTGACGGCTCGGGGGGCTTTCCCCTCGCAGGAGTTATTTGCGGGATCACACCCGTATGGGCGAGCGAGGTGGAGAAGTTCCCCGTTGCCGTCACATCAAAACGTTTACCGAACATGGAACACTTAGGAGATATCCGCGAGATTGACGGCGCCGCTATCAAGCCCGTGGATATTATTACGTTTGGCAGCCCGTGCCAGGACCTTAGTATTGCGGGGAAGCGGGCAGGGCTTGGAGGGGAGCAATCCGGCCTTTTTGCAGAAGCAGTCAGGATCGTTAAAGAAATGAGGTGTGCAACGAATGGAAGATATCCAAGATACATCGTATGGGAAAACGTGCCGGGAGCGTTCAGCAGCAACAAAGGAGAAGATTTCCGAATTGTCTTGCAGGAAATCGCCCAAATTGCCGATCCCCAAATATCAATTCCTCGATCTGCGGCGAAGTGGAACGGCAGCGGAGAGATCGTGGCAGAAACATACAGTATCGCCTACCGTACCTTCGACGCCCAATTTTGGGGAGTACCCCAACGGCGCAGAAGAATCTACCTTGTCGCAGATTTTAGAGGGCAGCGTGCCGGAAAAATACTTTTTGAGCGAGAGGGCTTGTCTTGGCATCCTGCGGCGCGCGGAAGGACGTGGAAAGAAATTGCCGGATATCTTGACCGTTGCGTTGCATTGTCAGGCCGAACGGTCAAGATTGAAAAAGGAGACAACACGCAATCCCAATATGTAGCCGGGTTCCACTGGTACAAAAGCGCGAGCGCGGGGGTATCCTATACTAAGGAATTATCCCCAGCGTTGGAAGCCACTATGCCAAATTCTGTTCTTTGCGCGGGCTTCTCAGCCGGACAAAGCGTAAGGGCGCGCAGCTTGGGGTATCAGCAGGAACAATCTCCTACGCTTCGGGGTGCGTCAAGCGGCACGAACCAGGTTCCCGTTGTATGTTACCTGCAAAAAGACTTTACGGAATTTACCGAAGCGGACATTGGCGGTACATTGCTGGCGCGTGGCGGCAGCTATGGCGGCGGAAGCAGGAATCTCGTCGTATCGCTCAACATCCATAATTGCAGGGATAGTGGATGCCGGAAGAACAGTCCTGTATTGCTGCATCCCAAAGTGACCGGAACGCTTTACGCAAGCGGAGCGGGGACAAATAGGGTTGCCAATGAAACGGATATGTGCATCTGTATTTCCGGCAATACCATTGAACGGCAAATACAAAACGGCGGCAATGGCAAGGGCTATAGTGAGAATGTAGGATATACGCTCAATACGGTTGACCGCCATGCTGTCATGGCTATAGATTGCCGGAATGACAGGAGCACAGAGATTTCCGGCACGTTGCAGGCAAAAGGCAACGGCGGGTACAGCCTTGGATGCCAAAATCCGATAATGATCGCTCCAACGCTTGATGCGAGCTATAATGCAAAGTTCGGATGCGATCAGTTCGTCAAGCAATGGGGCGGGTTTATGAGCCAATATGCAGTTAGACGTCTGACGCCGATCGAATGCTGCCGGTTGCAAGGTTTTCCCGATTGGTGGTGCGCCGGTGTAGAAGGGAGTGACAGCGCACAGTATAAGATGTGGGGAAACGGGATCGCCCTTCCCTGCGCGGTTTATGTTATGCAAGGGATTGTGCTTTGCGATAAGTTGTAAAAGAGTATTATCCTGTCTCTAATCATTGGGGACAGGATAATGGCCTTTTAATGATTAAGTTGTCTGCTGAAAGTGTATTATATACAACACTCTAAAGACGAGGTGATCTAAAATGGCTACACAAAAAGGAGCGATCTCTTTTGGTCTCGTATATATTCCCGTATCGCTTTACACAGCGACGCAGGACAATGATTTTCACTTTAACCAGCTTGCGAAAAACAAGGATGGTAAGTTGGTTCGGGTACGCTATGTGAAAACCTGTGATGGATGCAAAAAGGAACTGACTCCAAAGGATATTGTCAAAGGATTCCAATATGAAAAGGATAAATATGTGGTTGTGACCGACGATGATTTTGAGAAGATAAAGACGGATAAAGACCGTGCGATCCAGATTTTGAAATTCGTTCCGGCGGGAAGCATCCCGCCATATTATTTTAACCGCAGCTATCATGTTACGAGTGAAAACGGAGGGCAAAAACCGTTTGAGCTACTACGACAGGCAATGCTAAAAGAAAACAAGGTTGCGATTGGTAAAACGGTGCTCGGTCAAAAGGAAACGATTGTGGCGCTCATGCCGGATGACAAAGGTATGATCGCTGAAACGCTGCATTTTGCAGAAGAAATCAAGGATATGCCTGTGGAAACGGTGAGACCTGTTATCAATAAAGATGAGCTTGACATGGCTGAAAAACTGATCGAGTCTTTGTCAGGCGATTTTGATTTGACCGGAATCAAAAATGAATATCAGGAAAAACTGAACAAGCTGATCGAAGCCAAGATATCCGGCCAGGAAATCGTTCAGCCTGAAAGCACGGAAAAACCGAATAATATTATAAACCTTATGGACGCGCTCAAGGCCAGTATTGAACAGTCGGAAAAAGGCAAAAAGAAACAATCAGCGATAAAACGCACGAAAAAGACAGGCAGTTGATGATGGATATCTTTGATGAAAGAAGCGCAAAACCAATGCTGATTGGAAAAACCGGAGAAGCATTCGACAGCAAGGATTATATATTTGAATTGAAGCTGGATGGTACGCGCTGCCTAGCGTATTTGGGACACGATACCGTCTTGATGAATAAACGTGGGGTTCTGCAAATTCCAAAGATGCCGGAATTAAGTATGATACACGAACAAATCAAAAAGAAATGTATCCTCGATGGAGAATTGATCGTATCGGTAAACGATAAGCCGGACTTTTCAAAGATTCAGCAGCGTTCATTGATGAGCAATCATCGTAAAATCCAGAGGCTATCACAGGAACACCCTGCCACATTCGTTGTATATGATATCCTGTATTACGATACGAAGCAGGTAACGGATAAGCCCTTAATGCAGCGAAAGGAACTGATATACCGTAATTTAACCGAAAGCCCAAGGATGTCAATATCAAGGTTTATCGAGACGCAGGGGATCGCCCTTTTCGACGCCGCTAAAAAAGAAGCGCTTGAAGGAATAGTTGGGAAACTGAAAGACAGTAAATACTATATGGGAAAACGGACAAGCGATTGGATCAAGATTAAAAATCTTGCGGACGATGATTTCATTATTTGCGGCTATATAACTAAGACGGCCCATGTTACCTCGCTTATTTTAGGACAATATAACAATAAGGGAGAAATTGTATATAAAGGGAATGTGGTTCTTGGAATATCCAGGTCGGACTATGATATTATCTCGGCCTATCCAAAAATTTCATATAATCCGATTACTGGAAAAATCCCATCGGAAGCCGACAACGCAGTATGGATAAAGCCGGAGCTGGTCTGCACGATAAAATATATGCGGAGAACGAACGGAGGACTGCAACAGCCGGTATATAAAGGCCTGCGGGAGGATAAATCAGCGTTGGAAGTAAAAGAATAAAAATAGCAGTTCAGTTTTATGAGCAGTCATGAAAATGGCTGCTTTTTTATATATCGAAAATTTAATATGGGACGGAGGTAAGTGATGGAAACAACGAATATCATGGCATTGTACGGAGAAGCGATAGACACAATCACAAAAGACGGAGCGCGCTGGGCGCATTTTCTCGATACGGCAGCACGGATATACAAGCATAATTTTATCAACCAGATAATCATTTACGAGCAAAACCCGGACGTAACCGCCTGCGGCACGAAGGAACAGTGGGAACGGTTTGGGCGTAATATCAAAAAAGACGCAAAGCAAATTGGTACGCTGCGGACAAATGCAACAGGTTTTATGATTGATTACGTTTATGATGTTTCCGACACAGAGGACAATGGCAAGCGGCTTGCGTCCGATTGGAATATTTCCGAAGAAAACGAAAAAAATATCCTCGATATGCTCAAAATTGGACATGACGCAGAGTATACTGATACTATGACATTGAAAGGTGGGATGCAGGCGGAAGTTGAATTACTGTCTGCCGAACGGTTCCAAGAAGTTTTTGAACAGTTCCTGGCGATCTGCGAAAATAGCTGGATTGGGAAAGAACCCGAAGAAGTGGTGAATCTCCGGCTGCGGAGCTGCATCGAAGATACCGCCGCATATATGGTGCTCAAACGCTGCGGTTTTGATGTGGGGCATATCGAATTTAACCGTATACACGAATTTGATACGCTCCAGACAATCAGTGTTTTAGGAATTGCTGCTTGTGGAATCGCAAGGGACGTTTTGGTCGAAATCGAGAAGGAAGCAAGAAAAAGTGAAAGGAGTGTTAAGCATGATAGAACTGGATTATATGGAAGAAGCGGACGGGACATTGAGGCCCCTGCTCGAAGTACACCAGACCATTCTGCCGCTCACGAAGTACGGATTGATGCGAAAGAAATTTCTGGAGGAACAGATGAGCGCGGTCTACCTGTCCTTGCAGGTGACGGACAGCCTATACAGTCATTGCAGGGAAGTGGAGACAAGGGCGCAGGATATGAAGGAGCGGCTCAAGAAAGACTTGCGCGAGGGAAGCAAACCGCCGGAGACGGAGGATTTCATGGAAATGGTGACTTATCAGAACGGGATCGACCACCAGGCGGAGGAAATAGTGCTAAAGGAGATCGTATACAGCAAGGAGATCCCGACGATCACCATGAAGAAAAAATAAGGCAGGACGGTACAGAACCGGAGGAAGAAAAATCCTCCGGTTTTTCTATTTCCGGTTCTTTTAAATATCAGGCAGGCGATGAGGTCTTTCTCGAGGATGACAGGGTTTTTAAGGTACTTGAAATTACAGGAGAAAAAGTAACGGTTGGAGACGTTGAAATCCCGCTGCTTGTCCGCATCATGGAACGCCCGGATTTTGAAACTCTTATCAGTGGTAACGAAAAAAACAAAAAGAAGCCGGTAGCAAAAATTACGCAAGAAGATATTGATGAAGTTTTACGCGGCGGCTCCAAAGCAGGCATCCGGCAATATGATATTTACAGCCATTTTACCCATGATAAAAACATAAAAAACAATGCAGGGTTCCTAAAGGATAAGTATGGATGGTCCGGTCAGACATGGGATTTCAGCGACGGATCAAGAGGAGTCTTTGCTTGTAGCACCAAAGGCATTGAAATCAAAAAGTTTGATCCTGAAATAAAAACACTTCTCAAATGGCCTGCCGCAGCGAAACGTATTAAAAGTCTCATAGCCGCAGGGAAATATTTGACTGAAACTGAAATCGCACTTATCTCTGATTATGAGGAATGGGTACGGTTGGGAAATCTATATCTTACCTTTGAACATACAATGCCGACGACAGAAGAAAAAAGGATTGAATTTGCAAAGGCACTGAACCGTTATAATCTGTCAACCGGCAGCCTGGTATATATCAATGGCACAGAACTTCAAATATCAAAATTTGGAGCAGAATGCTATTTGTCCGCAGAAGATGAAGATATATTTATTGACCAGGCTGAACTTAAAAGCCGATTGACCGAAGATGAGCGTAATGATTATCTGCTTGATCTTAAAGACCTCCCTGATTTTGAAGCGATGGGAATCAATCAGGAGACGGCAAGCTCTTTTCAGAAGTGGCTGGAGATAAAAGGAATAAAGCACACCTACGTAAGTTTATCTCCTGAAAAACTGGATGACATTTTTGATGAATATTCGCCGCTCTTTGTCAGCAAAATTCTGTTTGACGAGAAGTATATGGAAATCCGCGAGGGGTTCAGAGACGCGGAAGCCGCAAGAGAAGAATGTGGGGCGGCGGTGAAGCGGATTGCCGCGACTATGGGAAGCGAGAAAGAATTGCAGCGGGCGTTCAATGAGAATGAGAGTTTTCGGGACCGTCTCGTACAATATGTATTTCAGCAAACATATACATCTTTTGAAGAACGGCAGCGCCAGGCAGATATGCAGACAGGGCAGACAGAAAAACCGAAAAGCAGGCTGCCAATGGACGCGCCCCATGTAAATTACCGCAAGATGCAAAAACTATTTCCCGCAATTATGGACGGAACCTGCCGGTATATGCAATTTGGGGCAGGCGAAGCCTTTGATCCGCTTCATGTTGGGAATTACGGCGATGGCATGATTACGCTGTCACATACCTATGAGCAGAACGGAGATGTGATGTATGATCCGCGTATGGAACTGCGCGTTGACCATAAAGCAAAAACGATAGAAGCGGCGTCGTTTGAGAAAAGCGGATTTGGATTGCGGCAGGACGTATACCCGGAAGAAGGAAAATATATCCCACGGCTGCGCAAAGAGCTTAACAGCTTTTTAAAACAATGGCTAAAAAATATCGGTGAGCAGGGATACGAGCCGGTCCGCGCGACAATCGTGCGAGACGGCGAGGATGTTGAGATCACCGAGTTTGAAAGTGGGAAGCCGGTTATTCCTGCCATGCCGGAGCGAGAGCAGGAAATAATAGAAGCTGAGCCGGAAACCAAGATCGTCAAATTCCCTTTTATTCCGGCAGAAGGGAAGCTGACCGCACCGCCGTATGTCCGTATTGTTTGGAGCGAGCACCCTATTTTTGAGGATGGCGAAAAGCTATCCGTAGCCGAAGCGGAGTATCTGTTCCGCGAACTGGATAACCTTATTATCAAGGCGAGACAGGACGCGGCAGAACGCGGAGAGAGAGTAAACTGGCCGTATTTCAAAACAAGGTTTAGTGTGGTGCTTGAAATAGACGGGCAGGAAGAACTGCTTGAAACGCGGTATAGCTTTGGAGACGGGCAAGGAAGCCTGACAGAAATTTTTCGCTCCGATGCGCAGCAGATGTTGAATGATCCGCATTTGAGGAACAATCTTACATCTGATGAAATAGAAGCGCAGGAATCCATTCTCAGCCAATTTGTCCCGTATTTGGAGCAATTTACAGAACTGGCGGCGCAGGATCAAATGAACCTGAATACACGTCTTGCGGAATATCGGACGGAAGAAGCCGCCCGGAATTTTCTTGGGCTGGACGAGTCAAAGCCGGATGCAGAATACGAGCAGATCAGCGAGGAAGAATTTAAGCAGGCCATAAAGCAACAGCAACAGGAAACGGCAGCAATCAGGCCGGAAAAGAAGTATGAGTTAGGATTTGGCTATCTCGGCAATGGGCTTACTGTCTGGAACCGCCTGGAAGAAGAACACGGGGATTATAAGACAGTCGCGCACATTAGCGATGACGGCAGCGTAAACTTTTATGAAGAACTCCCACAGCCGTTGCAAAATAGGATCAACGATAAAGCAAAGGAGCATAGGGACGCAAAAGAGTTTGAACTATATACGCTTTCCCAAGAGGATATATTGGCATATTATCCATTGCGAGATCAATACCCTGATGCGCTGCTTGGGTTTCAGGTTGGCGCATACTACGCATTTTATGGTGATGATGCTGAAAAGGTTTCGCAAATTCTCAAGACGAAATGTATCGTCCACGGGATTGTTGGAGAAAACTATGGAGAAAATGCTGCGGGCTTTCCTGTGGATCAATGGGTTTTGCAAAGCAAAAAACTGTGGGCGGCGGGAAATGACGTTGTGCTGTATGGATATTATGGCGGTGAAAAGGAACGCAGCCTGACGAAACACCTGAAAGCGGATGAATATATCCCGATAGGTATGAAGCTCAATATCGAGGGCAAAGAATACATTGTAGAATCCGTGGATTTTGCCCAAAACGATGTGGGTTTGGAGGATATATCACACGAATTTAGAAATATATATTCTTCTATTCGGCACGAGAGAATAGAAGTTGTCCGGCAGTATGTAGAAGAACAGCAATGGGATGAGCAAAATCTTACAAATCCAGAACCGCAGCCTGAACAGCCCCAGCCAGATAATCAGCAGGAGCCTATATGGACGCCTATAGAGGGCGGAGAGGTTACGCAGGTGATGATTGACCTGGCATCTTCCGACGAAAAGGAACAAAAGCCGGAAAAGATCAACTACAGGATCACGGATGAACATTATGGCGAAGCCACGGCAAAAATGCGGTTTGAAAAAAACATGGACGCAATCTTTATACTGCGGGAGGTTGAAAACGAAAACCGCCTGGCTACGCCGGAGGAACAGGAAATCCTTGCAGGGTATACCGGATGGGGCGCGATCCCGCAGGCGTTTGACGAAAATAACGAGAGGTGGAGTAAAGAATACGAACGGCTAAAGGACGAGCTATCCCCGGAAGAATACCACAGTGCACGGGCGTCTGTGCTGAACGCCCATTACACGACGCCCGTTGTCATCCGCGCTGTATATAAGGCGCTGGAAAATATGGGGCTGGAAGGGGGAAACATATGCGATCCGGCCTGCGGCATCGGAAACTTTTTCGGTGCGGTGCCGGAAAGCCTTGAGCGGGCGAAGTTCTATGGCGTGGAACTCGATAGTCTTACGGCACGGATCGCAAAGCAGCTATACCAAAAGTCAGATATCCGGCAAAGCGGATTTGAAAAAACAGGCTTCGAGGATAATTTTTTCGATGTGTTTGTCGGCAACGTGCCGTTTGGCAATTACAAGGTCGCGGATCAGAGATACGCAAGGGAAAACTTCCTGATCCACGACTATTTTTTTGCCCGTGCGCTGGATAAGGTGCGTCCGGGTGGGGTGGTTGCGTTCCTGACCTCAAAAGGAACACTGGACAAAGGAGATCCGACGGTGCGTAAATACCTTGCGGAGCGGGCGGAGCTTCTTGGCGCGATCCGGCTTCCGAACAATGCTTTTAAAGCGAATGCTGGAACAGAGGTCACGATAGATATTCTGTTTTTGCAGAAACGGGAGCGGCGTATCTCCATTGAGCCGGATTGGGTACATCTTGATAAAACAGGGGATGGCATACCTGTCAATTCGTACTTTGCCGACCATCCCGAAATGGTGCTTGGGAAAATGGCATTTTGGGCGAATATGTATGGTGATAAAAATGATACGGCCTGTTTACCCATCGAAGGCGCCGACCTTTCGTTGCAGCTTGAAGAAGCGATCCAGAAAATCGAGGGAGAAATCGTTCCTGCCGAGCCGGTCAAACAGGGAAAAGATACGGCGCAAGACACGATACCCGCCGATCCTGCGGTAAAGAATTTCTGTTATACGGTGTTTGAGGGCAAGATATATTACCGCGAGGATGCAGAAATGCACCGGATGTATTTTTCCGCAAACACAGATGCGCGTGTCAGGGGATTATGCAAAATACGCGAGGTTGTTCGGAAATTGATCGACGCACAGATGAACGGTCATTCCGACGAAAAAATCAAGGAAGGGCAGCAGCATCTCAATTATATTTATGACAGCTTTGTGAAAGAGCATGGCAGGATCAACAGCCGGGGCAATAGCCTTGCGTTCCGCGGGGATACGGATTATCCCCTACTTTGCTCGCTTGAGGTCTTGGACGAGGAAGATCAATTTAAGGAAAAGGCGGCGTTCTTTTCCAGGCGTACCATACGCCCGCCGAAGGAAATCACGTCGGTAGATACCGCACAGGACGCCCTTATTGCAAGTATGTCGGAACGTGGGTGTGTTGACTTCCCATACATGGAGAAATTGTACGGGAAGGACGGGCAGCAGATCATATCTGAGTTACATGGCCAGATTTTTAAAGACCCCGTTTCGGAGGGCTGGATATTGAAGGATGAATACCTGTCCGGCAATGTGCGGAAAAAATTGACCGATGCGCAGGAAGCAGTAGCCCATAACCCCGAATTTACGGAGAATATTGAAGCATTATTACAAGTGCAGCCGGAGGATATCCCGGCAGAAGAAATAGACGTGAAGATTGGTAGTATTTGGGTGCCGCCAGAGGACTATAAGCAATTCATTTTGGAAACGCTACAGCTTAAAGGTGTTGATAGAGTGCGGCTGTCGGTAGACTATTCACAACTGACCGGCGGTTGGCGTATACAGAAAAGGCCGCTTGAAACAGTGCTTTCTTCGGAGGTGTTTGGCACAAACCGCAAGAATGCCTATGAAATCATGGAAGCCGCTTTGAATTTGCGGCTGATCGAGGTGCGCGACAGGGTTGAGGAAGAAGAAGGAAAAGTACACTATGTCCTGAACGCCGAAGATACGATAGCGGCACAATCAAAACAATCCGAGCTTCAGGAAAAATTCCGCGAGTGGATTTTTGAGGACACGGAACGGCGGGAACGCCTTGTGCGGAAATACAACGACCAAATGAATAACATCGTACCGCGCGAATACGACGGAAGGTATATCCGTTACCACGGGATGAACCCTGAAATCAGTATGCGCGATTACCAAAAGAATGTTGACGCGCAAATCCTTTATGGCGGGAATACCTTGATCGGTCACGTGGTTGGTTCGGGAAAAACTTACGAGATCATAGCGGCAGTCCAGGAAAAGAAGTATCTTGGGCTGTGCCATAAGGCCATGATATGCGTTCCCAACCACCTGCTGATGCAATGGGCGAGCGACTACCTGCGTCTGTATCCTGCCGCAAACATCATCGTTGTAACCGCGAAAGATTTTGAAAAAGAGCGGCGCCGCAAATTTTGTGCGCGGATCGCAACCGGTGAATACGATGCTGTCATCATCGGGCACTCGCAGCTTGCCAAGATTCCCATGTCAAAGGAATGGGAACAAGAACACATCAACGACCAGATTGACGAGATCATGGAAGGGATCGCGGAAGCAAAGGCCCGGAATGATGAGCATTGGAGTATAAAACGAATGGAGGGGGTGCGCAAAAACCTTGAAGAACGCCTTGAACGGCTCAACGCCATTCCACGGGACAATGTTCTGGATTTTGAAGAACTTGGCGTGGATATGCTCGTTGTCGATGAATCTCAGGAATTCAAAAACCTCATGTTCAACACCAAAATGCGCAACGTAGCCGGAGTGTCGCAAGCGAACTCGAAACGCGCAAGCGACCTGTATATGAAATGCCGTTACCTTGACAAAATCACCGGGAACCGTGGCGTCGTCTTTGCAACAGGAACACCGATCAGCAATACGATAGCGGAGATGTATACGCTCCAAAGATATCTCCAATATGAGGAACTGGAAGAAAGGGGGCTAACCTATTTCGACGCATGGGTTAGTGTGTTCGCGGAGGTCAGGACAACAATGGAACTGGCGCCGTCAGGACGGGGGTTCCGGCTGAAAACCCGGCTTTCAACCTACTACAACATTGAGGAACTCAGCAATATGTTTGCCCTCGTTGCGGATATTAAGACAGCGGAGGATATCCAGATTCCCGTTCCAAAAATACGCGGCGGGGAGCCGGAAAATGTCGTGATTTCGCCGTCTGTCCTTGGTGAAAAGCTGATTGGTTCCTGCGTAGAGCGTACAGAGAGAATACGCAAAAAGCTAGTGCGGCCGGATGAGGATAATATGCTTCTTGTCACAAACGACGGACGGAAGATCGCGCTAGACGTGAGGTGCTATGATCCTTCCCTGCCGGACGAGGACGGAAATAAGGTTAGCGTCTGTGCCGAAAAGGTCTTTGAAATATGGGAAGAATCAACAAGGGACCGCGCGGCGCAGCTTGTTTTCTGCGATCAATCCACCCCGAAAAGTATTGTGATGAAAAAGAATGAACAGGGTGAGTTCGAGAAAGGAGAAATCCCGTTCAGTATCTATGCGGATTTAAAGGAAAAATTGGTTGCGAAAGGGATTCCTGCCCGTGAAATCGCGTTTATCCATGAAGCGAATTCAGACGCAAAAAAAGCAAAGTTGTTTGCCAAAGTGCGAAAGGGTACTGTTCGCGTATTGATCGGCTCAACCTTTATGATGGGAGCCGGGACCAACGTACAGGACAGGCTGGTTGCCCTGCACCACCTTGACGCACCCTGGCGTCCGTCAGACCTTACGCAGCGTGAAGGGCGCATCCTGCGTTGGGGTAATATGTTCCCCGAGGTACGCATTTTGCGGTACTTAACGGAACGCTCATTCGACGCATACATCTATCAGCTTCTCGAAAACAAGCAGAGGTTCACAAACCAGATCATCAGCAACAAGCCCCCGGCGCGAAGGATGGATGACGTTGATGTTGTCAGTGAGATGCTCAAGCAGATCAAGGCGATTGCGACCGGCGATCCGCGTGTAATTCGGAAATCCGAACTGGATACGGAAATCATGCGCGTGCAGGTTTTAAAACGGCAATACAAGGCGAAACGGTTTCGGCTCCAGAGCCGAATATCCGGTCTTGAAAACGATATTGCGAGAAACCGGGAATGGATTCGGCAATATGAACAAGATATAAAAACAATCAAGCCACACCTTACGTCTGGATTCAAAATGACCATTCAAGGAAAGGAATATATCGAAAAAAAGGAAGCAGGAAAAGCACTACATAAAGTCATGCCAAATGTTGCATTTGAGGAAGGGGCGATAACGGTAGGCGCATTCCTTGGGTTGGATATGAAAATGGGGTACAAGCCATACGAGAAAGCATATTTTGTGAGTTTGAACGGCGCTGGTAGCTATGGATGCGAAATTAAGAAAGATGAGGTGAAGGATATTGAGCGGATTTCGGCTTTGGTTGGGAACCTTCCTGCCGGTATAAAAGCCTGTGAGGATGCAATCAAGGAATATAACAGGCAGATCGAGGATGCAAAGGCTGAAATTGAGCGCCCATTTGAAAAGGAGCAGGAGCTTCAGAATATGATGAAGGAGGTCGGGCAGTTAAATATTGAACTCAATCTGGATCAAAAAGATGAGCCGATTGTGGTTGCGGAAGAACCGGACGTTGAAAGCCAGAGCGAGGAACAGGACTATGAACCGGAATACGTGAGATGATAAGGAGAAATTGTATGTTTGGAAAAAAGTTGCAAGAACAGGAAATACAAACTGGATCACAGCAGGATATACCTGCAATCAGGAGATGTAAGCGGGAGATGGAAGGGGCATATCTGGAGCACGCGTGGAAAAAGGGGTATTTGGAGCTTATACTTGACCTCATTACGCAAAAACATGAAATTGGATATATGCGGGATATGCTCGCGCTCACTGCGAGGCTCCAGATCGAGAACGGGATTATTTATCCGGACGAGATCAAGGAATGGGCGTCGGAAGTGTGGGTACAGCTTCCAAAACCGGAATGCGGCACATGGGCGCTTGACCTGAATCCCTTACTTGCCTATGATGCGATTCATTGGATCAGGAACCACGATTCGGAAATAATGTTCTATGAAGCAAAAGGGGCTTTAAAACGAATCAGTGACTTTTATTCGGAACTGGTTGAATTGTTGCAAGAGGAATAAATGAATCGGTAAGGGGCGCGAAGTATGGCGCCCCTTTTTTTGAAGGGAGAGAACAATGGGAAAAATAAATGTATTGAAGATCGAACCGATGAAAACCCCTCATATGATTGAAATCGAAGATAGCCTTGAATCCTTGCAGCATGAAGTTGGGGGATATATAGAAGCGACATATCCCTTTGATGACTATGTTGGGATTATCTGCAATGAAGAAGGAAAAATCAATGGTTTGCCCCTGAATCGAGCGATCTACAACGAAGTTGGAGAAATGGCAGATATTATTGCGGGGGATTTTCTTGTGGTAGGGCTTGGAGATGAAGATTTCATTTCACTGAACAGCGAATATGCAGCTAAATACAGCAAGCTTTTTCAATGCCCTGAACAATTTATAAAAATCGGCGGCAAAATTAGCGTAATAAGAAATGATGCAGTAGCAATTCCCATACCCCGTGAGATGCCGATGGAAGAAAATGAACCTGAATTGTAGGAGATAAATCTATGAATAACAAAAAACGAAAGAAAATACTATTTGCAATTCTTATAGCGGCGGTTATCATACTGATCCTGCTTTTGCATTGCTGTGGACTGCAGGAGCCGGTGAAAGAAATATTAGGCGTCCAAAAGTCGAACGGCGATCTTATCCTGAAGGATTCAAAGACGGTAGAGGAAATGGAACAGATGATGATGAAGATGAGCATTCCGGTGAATATCAACGCTTCACCGCACTGTGCGGCGAGCGGTCAGCCCGTGAACTTGTGCATTGAAAATCCATCCGGCAGCGACAAAAATCTTTTGGTCGAGGTATATTTGCTTGACGAGGATGTGAATATGGACAGCTTCGATGAGGCGCAAGACGTGAAACCGGATAACCTCGTCTATTCTACAGAAACCCTATTGCCGCCTGCTTCGCACATAGAATGTTTAGACGAGGATGGCGAGGTTCTTGACGGGTACGGGTACCTTACAAAAGATATTGGATCAGGCGCACATAAAGCAGTCGCTGTTTTCAAGGGTTATTCATCCGGTGGCGAGCTGCAGTATGTTGGAAAAGGATACGCATTCATCACGCTCACAGTTGGCGATGCCGACTGATAATACGAAGGAGAAAATACATGAAAAGAAAATATAGGATTTTGACAACATTCATATTGGTTGTGGCCTTTTGTATCGCATTTACGGGAACGGCCTTTGCTGCGGATGAAGGAGTGATCGTGCAAGGCGCGGCAGGAGAACAAAAAACGGCTTCAACAGGTGCGACGATTGTAGGGACGGTACAACCCTTGATGATTTCTGCGGTTGTTCCGACAATCGTTGTATTTGAGATTGATCCGAATAAACCTGCGTTCTACGAAACAAATACATCACAGGATGAAAATAAGGCCTTTACAACAGCAGAATTCAGCTTTACAAACGAATGTAATGCCCCGCTTACTTTTTCGGTTTCGTCAATGGCGGCATCCGGTGATGCGCCGGAAATAGTGGAAGCTGACGCTTTTTCTGATGATGAGTGGAAAGACCTTAACCGGACAAAGACTAATGGTAATATTGCCTTTGGTTTTACCTTACCTTCTTATGACGAGTGGCAGGCAGTAGATAACGAGGACGCATGGTTTTCGCCAGCAACCGCTTTACCGCTGGGGGATGCAGTTGGGCATTCGACAGTAAAGGCAAGCCTTAAAGCAAAATATGGGATGTCATGGGGATATCCATCAACATCGACAATTATCTACGAAGTGGCGTATGGAGTTTCCATAGCGGAGTAACAGGATCCAGGGGCGTATTAACGCCCCTTTCGGATGAGAGAGGAAAAAGTGATGAAGATAGCAAGAAAAATCATTGCCGTTATTCTGCTTTTTTGTGCATTGCTTCTGATGTCCGGTATGGCGGCTGAGCCGGAATCAAGTGAAGCACCAATAAGTAAAGAAACGGCGGAAACAACGGTAATGCCGGAACCTGAGCCTACGAATGAACCGATAACGATACTCGAACCTACGCAGGAGACGTTAGAAACGCCGGAACCGACAGAAACGCCAGAATCAACTCAAATTCAAATGCCGGAACCAAAGGATGAGGCAGAATCACCGGAGGTTTTGGAAATAGGAATTATGCCGCTATCTGCTTCCGTCAATGGTCTCCACTATTATCCGCACAATAACCATACGATCAGTGAAACGGGCGGGGTGCAGCGTGGGGCAACATTATGGACGGCAGTTTCAGACGGGGCAACGGTGCAGTGGGCTGTATGGCCTGCTGGCGGATCGCCGAATTGGGTAGAAGCAAATTATGAAGGATATAACGAATATGGGCATATCTACAGCTATAATCTTTATGCTTTTAACTATGGGAACGTATATGGCGATTGGTACGCGGATTGCTATGTAGACGGGAGTTTTGTAGGAGGATTTAAGATATATATCGCATATGGCCCATATTTGGGAAATGAAAAACTGACGCCTACAGCAAAAGCGGGCACGATAGGGCAGGCATTGACGCTTGAGTGGCAGGGACGCACGGCAAGTATTGTTGATTGCGATCCGACATCAACATCCGTCAGGTGGCAAAAGAATATTAACGGAACGTGGATTGACAGAGCATGGGGCGGCTTACCGTGGAACCCGACAGCTACTTTCACGCCGGACGCGAGTGATTTGGGAATCTATCAATGGCGGTGTATTGTAAGCAATAACAACGGATATAATGTATCCAATCCTACGACGGTAACGGTTCGAGCAATTCCACCCACCATAACCAAAAATCCCCAAAATATGAATACCATAAGCGGAAATGCAGTCACATTGTCTGCCACGGCGTCATCCAATCCTGCCTGCACCTACCAGTGGCAGCGATTTAATGGTTCGACGTGGGTAAACATTGCCGGAGCGACGGCGGCAACCTACCGGATCACGGCAGGCAAAGCAGATCATCAGGCGCGGTTCCGTTTGGTAGCGTCAAACGCCAGTTATTACGGAGGCGCGTCAGTTACATCGCAGGAAGCAACATTAAGCGTCAGCGGGATCGGAACGCAGCCGCAGAATCAAACTGCCGACTATGGTGAAAACGCAGTATTTAGCGTTTCGGCATATGGTAGTATATCAGCCTACCAATGGCAAAAATCCAAAAATGGGACAACATGGGAAAATATTTCAGGGGCAACAGGAAATACCTATACCGCAATGGCGGTAAAGGATGCGGACAGCGGAACCAGATACCGCTGCGTCGTATCTACGGCTGCGGGACAGGTCACTTCTGCTGCCGCTACCCTGACGGTGAACCCTCGGATCATATCAGCCCTTGTTCCCGCGCAGGTATCCTTTACATTGAATCCGAACCAGCCTGTCAACTTTACATCCGACACAAGCGGAAATAAGGCTTTTTCAGCCGCGCCGCTTGTATTCAGGAATACGGGGAAATATCCGCTTATGTTTTCCGTTGATTCTATTACTGAAAAAGGCAATGCTCCAGAGGTAGTGGATGAAAGAGAATTTACGGATGATGAATGGAGGAATATGAATTGGCTGGAGACAAAGAAATATATTGCGTTTGGGTTTGAAACGCCGGACACTTCCGCATGGAACAGCCTTGCAAACAGTAGCGGCTGGTATTGCCCATCGCAGCCATACATCATTGGAAGCCTTGATGCAGGAAAGGAGGCATCACAGCTTTTAAAAGCAAAATATGGTACGGCATGGGGCATAGAGGATGAAAAGGAAATTGAATACGGAATCGTCTACGGGGTATCCCTTGTGGACTGAATAGATGGGTTGAAGGAGCGGCGCTCAGTAGATGCGCCGCTTTTCTAATTTACTGGAGGGATGGAAATGATTGACCTTAATAACTTTAACAGGGAGCAGCGAAAAGTCGTTGAAGATGTGATTACGGGCGGCGTACCGCCACAATATGTCCATATCATTGCAAGACCGAAATTATCTGCGGATGAAATGAACAGAATCGTAAGGCTTGTGAACTATGGGGAAGCAAAGGACCTGCCTGTCGGACAGTATGTAAAAATGGGATACAGCGTTGAGAAAATGGAGCTGATGGGAAGGTGGATCGAGGAAACATATAATTTGAATTTGGCGGAGACCTGCGCTGATGAAGCGATAAAATCCGGTAAGCACGATTACCATTCCTGCTGCACCTATCGGTATTTTGTCGAAGGGGTAGACAGCGACCTCATCCATTACACGGTTGGACAATACCTGAAAGGAAAACTCACAAGGGAGCAAATGATCCGGTCCTGCGAGATATGCAGGATTTTTGAAAAACTGGATTTTGAGCAAAGGGCGGCAATGCTTACGGCAGACTCGGAAGCCGTAAGCCCGTGGGTTTTTGAAAAGATTGCCAATCCAAAACTCAAACCGCAGCAGATGAAAGATCTGTTAAATATTGCGGCAGGAATGGATAAAGATACGCATGAACCATTTGTAGCGGTCACATTCCAAATGGAGAAAATGATAAGCCAAAACGAAGCACCGCAAAAAATATCGATCAGGGATAAACTGGATGGTTACAGCAGCGATAAACCACAGAAACAGATCAGGTATATCAAGGACAAAGCGGAAAAAGCGAAAATCCCTAAAACGGTAACATATGCCCCCAAACATAAGAACAATGATGTTGTGGAACGTTAGGGGTGGCAGAAATGTATTTTACGATAAAAGGCGGACGCGAAATCGAGCGGATCGCTGGAGAGATACCGCGCCATTACAGGATAGCCGTATTAACAGAAAAAGAACGTGGATGCCGGATGTGTCGGTTTTATTCTCGGTATAGAAAACAGTGCAAAAGAAAGCACTGTTATTTTTTTGAGGACTGATTGGAGGATATTACGATGGGATATAAAATTTCAAAAGCGAAAAATGGCAGCTACAGGCTTTGGCGCGTGCTGAACGAAGGTGAATATGAACGGTATTATAAAAATGACCGTGCGTATTCCCGCCGAATCTGGAAACGCGAGGACGGGAGCTTTTGGCTATTGTTGCTTTCCCGCCGCACGAAGGAAGAATGCCAAAAGCTTGTATCTGCTTGGCAACGGAACCATCAACCAATACAATAAAGATATTCCGAATATTCAAAGTTAATAATGCGGAGTAGAAACGTAAACGTCAGTTGTGGTATAATCCATGCAAAGGGAGCAATAAGAAATGGCGATTATAGGTGATATACAAAAGAAAATAGCGGAGACCAAAAAGAAACTGGATTCGGTGCGGGAGATCAAAAAGGATTTCCTTGTTTGGGACGCCTTCTATAAAGGGTTTCAATACCGTTTTTGTTGGTCCTCGAACAGCATTGAAGGGAATACGCTTTCCCTTGACGAAACCATAGCGGTTGTGGATTTTGACGAGGTATCGGCAGGACATAAATTCAGCGAATACCAGGACGCCAAAAACCTGTTCAGGGCGATCAAAGAAATGTCACCGAAGGGCGTCAGGATCTCCGAGGAATGGATCAAAAAGATCGACGGTATCATTTGTGGTACATATGGGGAATACAGGCAGGAAAATGTATTTGTCGGCAATCCTGCCCGCGCAGTATATTACCCGCCTAAATATGAAAACGTGCCGGAATTGATGCAGGCGCATATGAAGAAGATCGAAGATTGCCATAGCGGGGATTTTGCGGAAGTGATCGAACGGGTGGCAGAGTACCACATTGAGTTTGAGCGAATTCATCCGTTTATGGACGGAAACGGAAGGACAGGGCGTATCGTCCTGAATCAAATGCTGATGAACAATGAGATCCTTCCGGCAGCGATCAGCCATACGTCAAAATACAGGCAGGCATTTCGAGAGTTTGATACGAAAGGCGATAAAAGCCTGATGATTTACCTGATTTGCGACGCATTGCAGGAATCAGCCGCGAAAGTCAAGGAACTCAGCTTGAAAAAGAAGCGCGACCATGCGGCGGTGAAATCTTCCGTCAAAGGGAAATTGCAGAAAAATAGCGGAGAATCGGGTGGCGGCAGCCATCGGGATCATGAGGATTTAGAGTTGTGATACGGATAAACTAAAGTGGATAGCAACAGGAAGCGTTCAGAGATGGGCGCTTTTTTGTTGCGGAAAAATGAGGTGGAAATGGGGAATCCAAAAACGGAAGCCAAACGCTTTTTCTGGCTAAAGCTGAAAGAAGATTTTTTTGATGAAAAGAGCGTCCGGTATTTACGGAAACTCCCGCAGGGGGACAGCATTGTCATAGTCTACCTGAAAATGCTGCTGAAAAGCCTGCGGGATGAGGGGATGATAAAGTATGAAAAAATCCTGCCGACGGCAACGGAAGAACTCGCCTTATACCTTGACGAACCGGAAGCGGTAGTTGCGCTTTCGATTACGGCGTTCCTCAAAATGGGGCTTGTAGAGCAATGGGACAACGATACCTTTTACATGGCTGCATTGCAGCACATGATCGGATCGGAAAGCGCGTCGGCGGCACGAATGAGAAAACACCGTGAGATACAGGCACAAAAAAGGCTTTTGTCACAAAGTGACGCGCTTGTGACGCAAGGTGACGCAGATGTAACGGTGAGTGACACAGAGATAGAGTTAGAGATAGATCAAGAGAAAGAGAATATTGAAGAAGATGAAGAAGCGCGCGCACGGGAGATTTCCGAATACTATTTACCAAAGCACGTATATGAGCACTTCGCGGATCTCTTTTATAAACCGAATCTTGCGCAGCGCATCCGGCTGAATGGGTTCATTGAAAGCTACGGCTACGATGAGGTGTTTGAAGCAATCGAGGAAACGGCGCGAAGGGACGTACAAAAGCCGCTTGCTTACATGGAGCAGCTTCTAAAGGATTATCGGCTGAAATATGGAGCTGACAAAAAGTGAGCATTTGCACGGCAAACGGACTATTGGCAGGTGTGATGCTTCCATTCATGGGATTGTCCAAGCCGCCCGCGGCAAACGACGGCTCCAGTATGCAATAAGCAGCGGTGGGAGCTGATGCTGTAGCAGGCCGGATGCGGGAAAGTTACCTTTTTCAAGATGGAATTCCCGCGAAGCCCTACCCTCGCATCCCTCGCAAGCATCGCAAAATGCAGGCATTTTGCAGCTTGTTAGGGGCTGCGCCCCTAAAACCCCAAGCGGCTGCGCCGCTTAATTACGTTAAATCAAGGTGGTGAGAAAGTGCTAAAGCGCAGGATAAAAGCAGAAACACGATTAACTACAAATGAATACCTACAGCTTAAAAGAGCCGCGCGAAGGACGGGATTATCTATGGCGGCATATATCCGCAAATGTTGTTTGACGGATGAACGTGTTGTGGTGATCGACAGGAAGGTGATCGGCAGTATCTATGCGGAACTCAATAAAATTGGCTCGAATGTGAACCAGATCGCCCACATTGCAAACTCGGATAAGAAAATACCTGCCCACAGCATCAGGCGCATCGAACAATATTTTGACGAGATCAAGCGGTTGTATGATGAAAAGCTAAGACAGCTATGACAGCAAACAGGTTGATAAGCGCAAGTGTTTCAGGGTATAATAAACACAGGAAGGTGATAAAATGACGAATATCGATATTAAAACTATTATCCCATTCTTTCACCAATATGGAATTAAAAAAGCGGCAGTATTTGGTTCGGTTGCCCGTAATGAAGAAACAAAAAACAGCGACCTTGATTTAGTCGTTTCTTTTGGGAAGCAATATGATTTACTGGATATGGTCGGATTGAAACAGGATATCGAGGACGCCTTGCATATTCCGGTAGATATCATTACCTACGAAAGCCTTAGAAATGATTCTTTTGCAAAGGCGGTATTGGAGGAAGGAAAAATCATATATGAACAGATGTAAGGATATATTGCTTCATATATCAGGCTCTGGATATAGGCGCAATATGGAATGTGGCAAAAAACAGGGTTCCGGAAATCATGGAATTCATCGATGAGTATATAAAAACCGAAGTATAAGAATAGACGTTCGGCATATTGTTTTTAAGGGCGCAATGACAGGCGCTCTTTTTTGTATGCTTTTGAAGGGAGTGACAAGATGGGTGGCATATACAAAAATAATCAATATCAGGAATTTGGGGCATCTGACAGACACGATCAACTATGCAGCGAATGTGACAAAGACGCTTGAGACTTTAACGGAGTATGCAGGCAATGAGGAAAAAACGGTAGATGGAGCGCGTTATGTCAGTGCAATAAATTGCTGCCCCGAAACAGCGGCCAAAGCTATGACGGCAACCAAAAAGAAATTTGGGAAAGAGGACGGGCGCGTTGCCTATCATATCATCCAATCTTTTTTACCCGGCGAGGTCACACCGGAGCTTGCGCATGAGATCGGCAAGCAATATGCGCAGCGTTGGCTTGGCGAATTTGAAGTAGTAATTGGAACACATCTCGATCACAAACATTTGCACAATCACATCATCGTAAATTCTGTATCCTGCGTGACGGGAAAGAAATTCCATATCAGCCGTGGGGATTTCTATCGCAAGCTGCGGGGAATCAGCGACGAGCTTTGCCGCGAGAATGGTTTGTCGGTGATCGAGTATACAGACGGAAAAAATATGACATACGAGGAATACCTGCGGCGGCATTCCGGGGGCCGTACTCTACGCGGGATCGTCATTGACGATATCGAGACTTGCATTGGCAAGTCTTTTTCTTTGGAGGAATTATATATTCGGCTCGAGGATTTGGGATATGAGGTCGATGCGTCGGTCATGCACCCGAAGATCAAGGCACCGGACGCACGAAAGGCTATGCGCCTTGAAACCCTCGGATATTCGACGGATGAACTGAACGCACGAATATACCACCGGGAACGAAAAAGAGCGCCGCAGGCTGCCCGGAAATATTATGTCAGAAAACGGTTCCCGCGAAGGAAACTTACGGGCATTGAAGCACTATATCTGTATTACCTGTATTTACTTGGGAAAATACGTCAGAATCCACGCGAGGCCCGTATTCCTGTCAGCGAATACAGGAAGTTTTATTACTATAAGCGTCAATTTCTTTTTGTTGCGCAAAATAACTTCACAAAAATATCTGAGGTGGTAAGCACGCTGGAACAAGTCAACGCACAGCTAAAGCAGCTACAGGCCGAAAAATACCGCTTGCGGGGCGCACAGAAAAAATTTAAACTCCTTTTTGACGCACACAGTATCTACGAGCGGTACAGTGCGATCCCTGACAAATTGGATGAAGAACGGCGGGTTATGCTGCAAAATGCAAAGGAGGTGATTATGAAAAATGGGTATGAAAACAACCTGAACGCAATCAGGGAAACGCGGATCATAATACTAGGCGCAGTTACCCGAAACAGGGAAGAAATCTCACGGCTCAAACGGGCAAAGCGGAGCCTTGAGGAAGTGGTCAGGTGCGCAAAGGAAATGAAAAGGAATCTTCTGACTGCGGAGCAGCAGAAGCAACAGGATAAAACGGCAGACGGACCGGTACGGTAAATCGGAACGATCAATGCTTTAGGGAGGTTTATATGGACATAGATAATGAAAAAGAGGAATATGATAATCACAAATCAAAAGGTGGTCAGGGTGATATTAACCAGGAAATTGAGAGTTTCGCGCAGCGCATATTTGATTTTTACAATGAAGTTGATCCCTATGAAGTTGCGGCGGAAAAGGAATATGGTGAAACAGAGGATGATCTGATTGCCAAGACAGAGAAAGAGATTAGAAATCCTGTACTACGCAAAAACCTGATCGAAAGTATGGAAGTGCTTCTGTCAGATTTAGACGATATGTATCAGGCAACAGGTTTTTTACTATTACAGGATTTGAAAACGCTGGATTTTAGCATGGATGAGGGCATTCAAACACCTGATGAACCTGAACTTTAGGCTTTAGTAGAAGGGAGAATGACATATGGACATAAACGGATATGCAATGAAGGGCGTAAAAACTTTTAACACACCGGATGGTGGAGGGTATAACGCCAGTATATATTACGAGGGAAAGCGGATATGCGAGGTACATGAGGCCGGAATGGGCGCACCGCCTTATGTGGAGTGGTTCATTTCAAAGAATTTCGATCAATGCTGCGCTACCCGTGATTTTCATGATCCGATATTGAATGAATGGTTCATCGGCGATCTATATGATTTTTATGAGGATGAAAGGCAATTCAAGAAGGACATTAAAAAGTACCCGGACGCATGTTATGTCAAGGTCGAGGTTAAATCTTCTTTGCCGAAAGGATATACATTTTTTAAAGGAAAGAATTATTCGGATGAAGCGCTCAAAAAGGAGATATACAAAGCGATACCAAAGGAACAAGTGGAAAGCATACGCATATACCGGACACTGAATGACTTTAAAATTCAGTACCCGGATATTAATATGTTGTCCGAGAGTGTGACAAAGTTTTATGAGAATTGCCTTTCGGAAGCGGGGATAGCGGATTGTATCAAAAAAGTGGAATTATCCACAATTCACGAAAGTCTGCTGGATCCTGAATTGCGAAAAGGATTGCTTGAAAATATCAGGGAAAATATAGAACTCTTGTCCAAAACAAAAAATTTTCGACTGGTTATTAAGGGAGAAGAAGCGGTACGGCTATTTGTGCAGTTTGAACGAAATCTTGAACGGGGATCGTGCGAACATGAATTAAAAGTGCAGGCAACGGACGGAATTATGGCGCGGCAAGATCAGCAAACCCGGTCAGACGATGAAATAGAATTGTGATTGAAATGCTTGAACTGAACAGAGTATTACAGGGAGACGCATATACGGTACTGAAATCTCTGCCCTCGAATTGCATCAATTCCTGTGTTACTTCCCCGCCATATTACAACCTGCGCGATTACGGGATAAAGGGCCAGATAGGAAAGGAGCGAACGCCGAAAGAATATATCCAAAATCTTGTTAAGGTATTCAGTGAGGTGAAAAGAACACTTCGTGACGATGGTACGCTATGGATTGTCATAGGAGATAGCTATGCGGGAAGTCATCAGGGAAGGAACAAGGATGGAACGCGCAACGAGACTGTCCACAACTACAAGCAAGGTACCAATATGGGTACTGTGATCGGGAATATCGCCCCCACAACCGGTGTCGAAAGCTGTAAACCGAAGGATTTAATTGGTATTCCGTGGATGCTGGCTTTTGCTTTGCGTGACGCTGGCTTTTACTTGCGGCAAGAAATCATATGGTATAAGGTAAATCCGATGCCGGAGAGCGTCAGGGACAGGTGCACTAAAGCCCATGAAACGGTATTCCTGCTATCAAAATCACGAAGATATTACTTTGATGCGGAAGCGATTGCCGAACCTATAGCAAACAGTTCGTATATGCGGTTACGCCAAGACATTGACCGACAAACAGGGAGTATGAGAGTCCCCGGAAAAACCAACGGCAACATGAAGGCATCTGCTCCAAAATATTGTATCCAATCTGAAAGCGGCGAACCAAACATGCTGCGCAATAAGCGTTCCGTGTGGACTATTGCGACTCAACCGTTTGGCGGTGAGCATTTTGCTACCTTCCCGCCTGAACTAGCCAGGCAATGTATATTAGCGTCCTGCCCGGTTGGTGGAACGGTTCTCGATCCATTCTTAGGATCTGGAACAACCGCGTTTGTGGCATTCAATCATGGACGCAATTATTTGGGGATTGAACTGAACCCCCAAAGCGTGAAATTGGCGAATAAGAGGATCAGGGAAGAAACAGAACAAGTATCGTTGTGGAACCAAGGCATTCTTCACAAATAATAGAGATGAGGTGATACAGAAAACTGAAAAGGATTCCACCCAAGGATAACAATAAACATATCCTGCCTGTAAAGCAGGATAAAGAACAATTAGCGGCAGACGAACCGGATCGGTGAACCGGAACAGTCTGCCGCCTTTTTTTTTGGCTTTTTGGAGGTATATATGCTGATCGAAAATACGTTATTTGGGAAAAAAACAAGGTTAAAGAAGCGATCAAAAGGTATCAGGCGTTCGAGCCGGAGGAAGGATACTGGCTCGCGTTTTCGGGCGGGAAGGATTCCTGCGTCATCAAACGTCTTGCGGAGATGGCGAGGGTAAAGCATGAGGTTCATTACAATGTTACATCTGTCGATCCTCCGGAGTTGGTACGATTCATCAAAGCGATACCGGAGGTCAGAATGGATATCCCGCACTATAAGGACGGAAGCGGCCCCATTACCATGTGGAACCTGATACCGAGAAAGATGATACCGCCTACCCGTTTAGTCCGGTATTGCTGCGAGAAATTGAAAGAATCAGGCGGGCAAGGACGGCTTACAGTTACCGGCGTCAGGTGGGATGAAAGCCTGAACCGAAAAAAGGGGCATGGCGTTATCACAGAAATGACGGGCAGCAAGAAGAACCGTGGGCTGGTGCTGAATGATGATAACGACGAAGCACGGCGCATGGTTGAGATGTGCTACCGAACCTCAAAGACGATTTTGAACCCCATCGTCGATTGGACGGACGCCGACGTATGGGAGTTCATTCGTGCAGAGAATATTCCGTATTGTGGACTATACGACGAAGGATATAAGCGGCTCGGCTGTATCGGCTGCCCTATGTCAACCAGGCAGGAACAGGAACTGGAGCAATATCCAAAATACAAAGAACTTTACCTGAAAGCCTTTGAACGTATGCTCAAGGCGAGAAAGCAAAACGGAAAGGATGACTTGACAAAGGAGAATTGGTCGTCACCGGAAGGGGTTTATCTTTGGTGGCTTGGAAAAATTCCGAGAACTCCCCACGGTCAATTATACTTTGACATTTAAAAACGCAATTAAGCCAAGAAAAAATTGCAAAGGAGAATATTATGAAGTTTGAAATAAAAATTGAGGATAAAAATAAATACACCACGCATGAAACTGTAGCTGTTGGTGACAGGCATATCCTGCTTGCAGAATTGCCGGGGAAAGCAGAACCGTTTATGGTATTGGAACGCAGGCACATTTCGGATTTACCGGAATATGGAAATATGGAAAGCTATGCGACATATCTTGAAGCATATCAAAAATTTGCGGATAGAATCAAAGAGAGAATCGCGGATATACTTGCGTTCCGTAAAGAAAATGGTATTGAAGAAGGTTCTCTAAGCGCAGATATATGTATTCCTGAAAGTCAGGATTTGGATTATAAAGGGGAGTATGTACTTTTGAAAGCGGACAGCCTTTTGCCGGAATACCGCGCGGCCCAATATCAGATCATCAAAGCAACAAGCGGCTTTGGATGTTCCCCAAATGCCAGGGGGACGGCAGTATATGGAGAGAACCTACTTGACGGTCAGACAGAACGATTTGAACGGTATGACTTTGAGGGAATCATCGATCCTGAAAAGATGCCGGAGTGGGCGAAAGAAAAGATACAAGAGTTGGAAAATCGCGAAAAAGAGCGGGACATTGAGCCGGAACGCTAAAAGGAGGTTTGAAAATGGAAGGAGAAGCGGCCAGATTTATATTCCAGGGAACGGAAATCGTCATGCAAATGGGGCGCGGCGCGGGAAAGATTATGGTGTTCCTTGCCGCAGCGTTAAAAAAGCGCAAAATATACAGGGGGGAAACATCCCTGAAAAAGATACTGCGTATGGGCGAACCCGTGATGATCGGCAGCATACCAAAGGAACGGATGGAAGAATTTTTGAGCCATATCAAGGAGTATAGCCTTATCTATGCAGCCGTAGATAACCCGGAGCAGAATGCGGTGGATATCATGTTCCCCACAAGGGATTTAGCAAAATTCAACCAGATCGCTAAACGTATCGGCGTCACCGTAGACAGTAATCAAATGGCGGAAGCAACGGTAACGGAGGTGCGCGACAGCACGAAGGAAAAGCTGGAGCGCAATGCGGCAATCCTCGATGCGCCGGAGCCTGCCCCATCAAACTGCAAGATCAGCGATATGGATATCGAGACGATTCAGGAAACCATTGGAGAGATCAACCGAAACAACAGTGATGCGTATACGCCGGACAACTGGAAAGCATATCTTGAGATGCAGGCTGTGTTATACGATTTTTCAAGCAAAAACAAAAACATCATCTACGAAACAAAGCCTGACGCCACGATGGTCATGTCCAAAACCCGTTGGCGGGCGATTGGCCGGGAAATCGTGGAAAATGCGGATGAGATCGTTATCAAGAGACCGGAAAAGAAAAATGGGAAAACGGAATTTGTGGATGCGGTTGTTTACGACGTACAGGACACGTCCGGTAAGGCTGTAGGATTTGGGGCATATTTTGAAAAACTCTCGCCGGAAACGCTTATCGAAGTAAACGAACGGTTCAAGAAAAAATATCCGGTGGAGGTTTCCGAAACACTAGGGCAGGACGCTTTGTTTTCACCGGAATCAAAAAAGATATTGCTGAAAGAAGGGCTTACGCCGGAGCAGGAATTCCAGGCGTTGCAGCGTGAAGCGATCTATGGGCGGTGTTTTAAGGAGCAGGGGGTGAAATACTCGCGGGAAGATAATTCGTTCCGCGCGGACAGCGTTACCTATGCCCTGTCCGTCAAGTATGGCCTTGATACCGCGAACATGGATTTTCCGCAGCTTGATGAAATACCAGTGGAGAAAACGGGCAAGCTGTTCTCAGACAGGTTGAGCGTCCTGAAAGATATTGCGGAGAAGAAAAAAGAACTCAAGGAAATGATTCCGATCACAAAAGAGATGGACGTGATGACACTGTGATGGACAAAAAGACGCTGAAATCGTCGGTCATCATGTGGGGCGTGCTGCTCGGCGGGATGTTGTGGTTCGCCGTGAAGCTCGCTATGAGCTATGAGATAGGGATCACATTTGAACAGTTCAAACAAAATTTCATGGTGAACGCCGCAAATATATTCTACTTCAAAGCCGCCGGGCATACGGCGGCTTTTGTAGTTGTGGTGGTCGTTATATGGCTTGTATTGCTGTCAAACTACCTTTTTCGCGCCGGTCTGTATATGCACGGCAAAGAGCATGGCAGCGCGGGGTTTGCCAATCTCAGGGAATTGCAGCGCAAATATGTTCAGGATGAAAATATCATCCTGTCACAAAACCTTTCTATTGGATTGGATATGTACCGCCACCAACACAATCTCAATATTTTAGTGGTGGGCGGGAGCGGAAGCGGGAAAGGACGGGGATTTTGTATACCGGGATTGATCTCGAGCACCCCCAATTTAAGCTACGTTTGCTCCGATCCGAAGGGGGAAGCGCTGCGGAGTACGGGCCATGCCCTTGAAAAAATGGGATATGAGGTTAGGGTGTTAAACCTCATAGATATGAAAAACTCCATGCGGTACAATCCATTCCGGTACTTACGAAAGGACAGCGACGTTATTTCCCTTATAACGAATTTCATACAGAACACCACACCGAAGGATGCGCACAGTTCTGATCCCTTTTGGGAAAAAGCACAAATCGCGCTGCTTCAAGCCCTTATGTTCTACCTATGGTACGAAGCGCCGAGCAACGAACAGAATTTTGCGATGATGGCTGAAATGCTGCGGTATGCGGAGGTACGTGAAAAGGATGAGAACCATAAAAGCCCGTTGGATATGCTGTTTGAGGAATTGAAGCACAAGAACCCAAACCACATTGCCTGCCGTCAATATGATATGTACAAGCTTGCGGCGGGAAAAACGGCGAAATCGATCCTTGTCATGGCGGGTGTGTCGCTTTCCCTCTTTGGGATCGAGGAAGTTATTGACCTGACTTCGGAGGATGAACTGCATTTCAGTGACCTCGCGGAAAAAAAGATTGCGCTATTCTGCATTACCTCAGACTGCGATCCGTCCTTTGACTGGCTTGCCAGTATGCTCTATACACAGATGTTTCAGGAGCTTGAGTACATTGCGGACAGCAGGCCGGACGGACGGCTTGCCCGCCATGTGCGGTTCATTTTAGATGAGTACGCCAATATCTCGATTTCCTCCGGGCAGTCGAACGACGGCGGACAAAAGGTACTTTCAACGTGCCGCAGCAGGAATTTCAGTATGAATATCGTGATTCAAAACATAGCGCAGCTCAAAGGATTGTTCAAGGACACATGGGAGAACATCACAGGATGTTGTGACGTGATGCTCTACCTTGGAGGAAACGAACAGAGCACCCATAAGTATGTAGCCGAGGAACTATCAAAGGCTACGATCCGCTACGACACATTTGGGAAATCCGCGAACAACCTGAATACCAATATCAATATCACGGGGCGCGAGCTTATGACGCCCGGTGAGATAAGGGAGCTTGACCGCAGAGATTGTATCGTCCTGATCGCAAATGAAAAACCCATAATCGACAGGAAATACGACCTGATGAAGCACCCGAACATCCGCCTTGCACAGCAGGGCGGCGCCCCGCCGTATTATTACAGGCGGGATCGAAACAAAGCTGCCTGATGGCAGTCGCACCTTGAAAACTGAATAGGAGAAAACGGCATGAAAAGAAGAAAAAACTTAAAGATTGTTGTTATGGTGGTCGTTATGCTGACCATCATTTTTTTTGCCCAAACAGCGTTTGCAGTAGATATTCAACAGGGGATGGACCCACTTGAAGCGATGAACAACCTTGTGGATTTCATCCTTTCAATCGTGACCGTCGTGGGCGTCATTGCCCTTATATGGGGCGGTGTGCAGCTCGCGCTTGCGCTGAAATCACAGGACGCTTCACAGCGTACCAATGCGATCCTGTTCCTAGCGGGCGGCGCAATTATGGTCGGAATCAAGTTCGTGCTGCAGGCGATTGGAGTATCGGTATGACCGCGCCAACAAAGAAAGGGGGCGGGGTAATTGGAGTATAGCGTACTTTGGACGATCCAAATGGGACTTACTTTCCTGAACAACTGTTTTGGGGATGTGAAGGACCTGCTTATGATGGCCCCCGCCGATTACGCAGGCGGGGCGATATGGGATGTGGTGGTAAAGATCAATACGGGAATACAGGGAATTGGCTATGGGCTTCTTGTCCTGTTTTTCCTGATGACCTTTTTCAAGACCACAAGCAATTTCAAAGACCTTTCCATCCAACAGGTGATTGGCTGGATCGCGCGCTTTTTGATCGTGAAATTCGTGATCGACTACGGAATACAGGTTTTGAATTTTTCGATCAATGTGTCAATGGGAATCAACGATACCATTTTCCAAAACGCAACAGATTTTGAGTTTGCGAGAATATCCCCGGAGGTAGTCGAAGCGGCGCAGCAGATGATAAACGCGAGTTGGTGGGAACGGTTAGGAGCAATATTCCAAAGTATTCCAATGGGACTGCTTGCGGTTGTAGGCAACGTCATCATGTGGGCAGCGGGTATATGCCTTGTGGTCTGTACCTACCTGCGGTTTTTCCGTTTGTTCATCTATAGCTGCCTTGCCCCGGTTCCGCTCTCGACGCTCGGCAGCCCCGAAACGAGCCAGACCGGAAAGCATTTCCTCAAGGCTTATGCGGCGGTTTGCCTTGAAATCTGTGTGATCGCGCTTGCCATCGTCATATTTACAGCAATGGCGTCAAACAGCGCTTTCATTTTCCCATCATGGGAAGCAGGAAACGTCAACCCAAACTTTACCTATTGGAATACCCTTATCAACTACCTGTTCCAGATCATGCTGCAATCGGTGATGCTGGTGGTTGTTGTCATGTCGGCAAACAGGTTCATCAGGGAAATGCTCGGCGTATGAGGAGGAAAATATGGAAACTACAGTGATTACAGATATATCCGAATATCAGGAAAACATACTTGCGGGGATGAACGGGAGGCAGCTTGCCCTCAGCATCATAGGGATCATTATTATCATTCTGTCCTATACGACAGTGACAAAATACCTGCCTTTGCAGGCCGCAAGCTATTTGGCGATAGGGCTTGGCCTCCCGTGCTTCCTGTTTGCCTTTGCGCGGCCACATAAAATGCGGCTTGAACAATTTCTTATGATCTGGCTGGAGAGCGAACTGCTGTCCTTCAGGAAGCGGTGGTACATCTCGGAGAACAGGTTGTATGAAGCAATCTCGGAAAACGACACTCAAAAGAAGGAGAAGAAAACACATGGCACAGTGGAAACCAAAGCAGAGTAAGCCCGTATATAAAAGACCGAAATCCGTACAAAAAAGTATTCCGATCAAGGCCGTTCATAAGAACGGTATTTTTGAACACAACGGCACTTTTTCGATGACCGGACGGTTTCTGGATGTAAACTACCAGGCGGCGTCACCGGAGGAACAGAAATACATCTTTGCGGGATACCAGGAGCTTCTAAAGTCCTTTGATATCGACGAGCTGATGAAGATAACGCTCGTAAACAAAAAGGTCAATGAGGCGACGCTGCATGGGGATATGTTTTTGCCGCTCAAAAGCGATGGGTTCGATGAATACCGCGAGGAAATAAACAGCATAAACCGGCGGCGCGCGACGGAAGGAACAAACAATATTGTGCAGGAGAAATATATCACGGTCACGACGCAAAGGAAGAAAGCCGAGGATGCGCAGCCGTGGTTCACACGTATGGAAAGCACCCTCAAAGGCGCGCTTTCCAAGGTGGGCAGCAACTTTGAACGCGTGGGTACAGAGGACCGCCTGAAAATCTTTTATGATTTTTTCCGCGCGGGAGAGGAAATGCAATTCCATATAGACCGGGAGTTGATCGAAAAACGGGGACATAATGTGAGGGATTATATTGCGCCGGACGGTATGGAATTTCACAGCAACTATTTTAAAATCGGGAAACGGTACGGACGCGTCCTGTTTTTGGGCGAATACCCCGCGTATTTGCGGGATACGCTTATTACCGAACTCATGAACCTGCCGAAAGAAATGATGCTTTCCATCGATATGATCTCGAAATCCCGGGAGGATTCCTTGCAGCAGGTACAAAGGAAATTGCTTTCCGTGGAAACGGAAATTGGCAGCTCCACGAAAAAAGCGAACGAGCAGGGCAACTACAACGCCACGGTCCCGCCCCGTCTGGAGGAAAAGCGCAACGGGCTTACGGAGATCATCAGGCTGATCCGGGAATACGACCAACGGATCGTATGGGCGCAGGTCAACCTTTTCCATATGGCTGATTCGCTGCGTGAACTGGATAACGACACGGAAGCCCTCATTGCGGTTGGACAGGGATATATGTGCCGGTTCCAGACCGCCATGTACCGACAGGAGCAGGGGCTTAATACGGTTCTTCCCTATGGACTTTGGTATATGGATTCGCTGCGTACCCTTACGACAGAAAATGCGGCAACCCTGATGCCCTTCGTATCGCAGGAAATATGGGACAAAGGCGGAATATGCTACGGGCAGAACATGATGACCAAGCACTTGATTGTTGCGGACAAAAGAAAGAACAATTCGCCCCATTCCGTGTATCTTGGCAGCACGGGGAGCGGAAAATCCATGTGTTACAAGAACGAAGTGATTAACCTGATCCTGAAAACGACAGAGGACGATGTGATTATTTTGGATCCGGAACGTGAAGCGTTTCCGCTTGTGAGACTGCTGAAAGGAGAGTTTATCCACCTCTCGGCAGGTTCAAAAATGCGCATAAACGCACTGGATATGATGCAGTATGTGGAAAAGGGCGATGATCCGGTAGCGATCAAGTGCGAGTTCATTTTGACGCTGATCGAAATGGCGATTGGCAAAGACTACATCAGCCCAAAACAGCAGACGATCATAGACAGGTGTTCGCGCCGATTGCTGACAAACGTAGCAAATGGGCGCAGGAAAAAGCAGGTTACGCTAAAGGACCTGTATGAACTGATTAAAAAGCAGCCGGAGGATGAGGCGCAGGATCTCGCTGCCTGTCTGGAACTGTACGTCTTGGGTTCGCTCAATATGTTTGCGCAGCAGACCAATGTAGATACGAAATCCCGGCTTCTTTGCTACGATATCCGCGACCTTGGGGAAAAGCTGAAACCGCTTGCAATGCTGATCGTACTGGACGCGATCCAAAACCGCGTGGCGCTAAACCGTTCGCTCGGTAAACGTACATGGGTATACATTGACGAATTTTGGTGGATGTACCGCCAGGAATATACAGGAAAAGCGGCGGACGCCCTGTATCGCAGGATGCGAAAATATGGATGCGGTATTTGTTCGATCAGCCAAAATATTTCATCGCTGATCCAATCTGAATATGGCAGGGATATGATTTCCAATTCGGAATTCCTTATGCTGTTCAAGCAAGCCGAATCAGACCGGAACGCCCTTGGCGAATTACTGAACCTGTCCGAACGGCAAATGGACTATCTATCAAACGCGGAAGCAGGCTGCGGGTTGATGCGGTGCGGCTCGGTTGTCGTACCCTTTGACGGCAGGTTTGACAAGGATACGAAGCTCTACCAGGCAATGACAACCAAGATCGAGGAGGTGGATACATTTGCAGGATAAGCAGGAACAGGCAAAACGTATCGTGCGCGGTATCCATGCGAAACATGCGCGGAATATACAGCTTTCCCCAAGTGTCATGAACCGCGAAGAAGAACTACAAAAGATGCGGCCCCAAGGCATGGTAAAGGGCGGCTTGCGTAATACGCAGGCCGCCCTCGGCCTTGTGAAGAAAAAAATGGCGATGGAGCATTACGATTTGGCGCCCGAGCAGGCAGTGGGGAAAGAGCTTTCGGAAGATACAAAAGCAGCGGCAAATACTGTAGGCGGAATGGCGCGGGATATATTGTCCCGGCAAATTGGCAAAGCACATGGCAGCAGTAAAGAAACTGTTGCTGTGTCTCCAAAAACACCTTCCCATACGCCGAACACAGGAAAAACCGCAGCAATCGTTCGTAGGGAGCAGGCAAAAAGGGCTGTCAGGAGGGAAACGCAAAAAGCGGCGGTCAAGACTGCAAAGAACACAGCGAAAAAGACGGCGAAGAAAATTGCGAAAAGCGGTGCGAACACCGTGCGCGGCGGGATATCCTTTGTGGCAAAGATACCCTTTATCGGGTTGCCAATCTTGATCGCCGTACTTTTGGTATTTATCGTTGCGAACATCATGATCGCGGTCTCATCATCTCCACCGGGGATATTTTTCTCGGATAATGAGGAAAATCCGAATAAGGTAAAAAGTATTGTGGAACAGGTAGGGAACGAATGGTTTGGAGAGCTTGCGGCAAAACGGCAGGAATATGAGGCTCAGGGGTATACCGTTGACGTCAGCTATGGCGCGGATATTGGCGATGAAGGGGGCAGGGTAGATAATTGGGTGGATTGCCTTGCGCTCTACGCTGTCATCTCAAATGACAGCAGCAACGCGCCGATTGGGTTCAGCGATGCGGATATTCAGGAGATACGGGACTTGTATTTCAAAATGAACCCAATCACAGTAAATATTTGGACAGAAGAACCGGAAGCTACTGCTACAACAGACGCACAGCGCAGTACCCGTGTTCTTGCTTCCACTTCGCCTACGGTGCAGGCAGGTATGCACGCTGAACTCAATGTGACGAACCTGCGGTATATACAGATGCTTGATGAGTATGACCTGACAGAAGAACAAAAGGAAATGGTCAAATTTCTTGTGAGCAGCGAGAATGCCCCTTTGTGGCGCAAATTGGGAGTGGATTACTTTGGAATGACGGACGCCGAAATTGGGAATATATCTGATATTGTGAAGAACCTCCCAAAAGGAACGCTTGGCGGGGATATTGTGGAAGCCGCGTTTACGAGGATAGGGGATCCTTACAGCATGGAATTGCGCGGACAGGGAAACTATATTGACTGTTCCGGTTTAACGCAATGGGCATATGCGCAAGCTGGGATCGAGCTTCCCGCAACTGCGGCAGACCAGGCAAAATATTGCGTGGATAATGAGAAGGTGATCGACGAGAGCCAGTTACAGGCAGGCGACCTTATTTTCTGGTCTTATCCAAACAGCAGCAGGGTAAAAAAGCGGTTTATGGCGATTGGACACGTCGCTATTTACGTTGGTGACGGAATGATGATAGAAGCCGCACCCTCGGCAGGCGGCGTCGTATACCGAGAAGTATCCGTACAGGGAACGCCGTTTATGTACGGCAGGCCGTATGTGTAAGAAGGAGATAATCAGGAAATGAAAACATTGGTTGTAAATCTTTTCGGCGGTCCTGGCGCGGGAAAAACCGCCGCAGCCTGGGAGATCGCAAAGCTCCTGAAAACAGGCGGTATTCTGACCGAATATATTCCAGAATACGCGAAAGAGCTTGTTTGGGCTGAACGCTTTGACCTCTTGGACGGCAGCTTTGCACATCAACTGCGGATATTGGAAGAACAAAACAGGCGGCTTAAATGCGTTCAGGGGAAGGTGGATGTAGCAGTCACAGATTCGCCGGTGATCCTTGGATTGATTTACCAAAAATATCCGAGCGAGGATTTAAAACGGGAAGCATTCAAGGCGTATAACTCCTATTGCAATTTTAACCTGTTTATTGAGCGCCCAAAGGATAGGCAGTTCGAGCAGGCAGGCAGGATCCACACCGAAAAAGAGAGTCTGGAAAAAGACAGGGAGATCATAAATCTGCTGAAAGGCAATAGGCTATATTACGGAACCTATTCACGGGATTCTGAAAAACTGATCGTGAAAAACATAGTTCAGCATATGCAAAGGATAAACAAAATGGAAAGGCAGGAAAATATGGAAGAAAAGAGTGATTCATTTATATGTGAAACACGAGCATGTATCCAATCATTGCATGGTAAAATGGGAAATGCGAAGCTCATCAGGATAATAGGGGAAAACGACTATTTGGCTGAATACAATGGCGTACAATGTCATGCGAATTTTGATTGGGATATTGGTCAGTATTATATTTCGGATCTGTCCGGCATCATCAAAGAGAAAACATCGGTGAAGGATAAATTAGATAAACTGGAAAGGACTGGCGAACACGCGGATGAGACGATCCAAATAGCAGACGAGTTAGCCAGATGAATTTATTCCAAGCGAGCCGAAGGAAAAGCAGGCAATTAAATTTCAGAATATGGGATCAAGCAAAAAAATTGTTATTTAACGTCAAGAGGGCTGTCCCTTTTTGGACGGCCCTTTTTTATTTTGAAAAGTTAAATATACGGCTGCCTCAAACGCTTGCGAATGTGATTCAGACAGAACCCATTCGCAAATTTTTATAATTTCCACACAGGATTGGTAGTGCAATATGCCCATTTCGCTGTTGCTGTGCTTCTGTACTTTTTTAACGCCGACGCCAACCGTTTTGGCGATAACTTCACTCATCCATTCCATAAGCATCCATGCACCATGTAGGCGCAATCGTGGAGTTTTGATTTTCTCACCACGGCGTGTCTTGCATGGCCTTAGTCCAAGGGAAGAATGGCACTGGATATAGGCTCGAACAAAATCCGCATTATTATCTACACGCGGAATTGCCCTGTCAGTATTCTTTCTGCCGGTATATCCGCTTTCCTCTATTTCCGACTCCAGTGATTTTTTTATTCTCAGGCAATATAATTTTGTTCCGTTGCGACAGTGCGTTAGTGTGTAAATTTTACCACCATTGATTTTTTGTATGAAGTTGGCGAAATAAGGATCTTGATTAGTTAATAAATATTTTTCGCCTGTATTACTGCACGTCGCCCATAAAATTCCGAGAGCATATGATGTAAACACCGCCATAATAGATTGCTCCGTATATCATATCAGTCTATATATTTCTCTGCATATCCTCAATAAAAAAGCTGTACCCAATCATCATTTTTTGATCTTCGGGCGTGTCCACTATTCCAGCATCCCAATTCTCAACTGTACGCAGCTTTTTGAAGTATCTGCGACAAAACTCCGCCCTTCCAAGTTTATGAGTCTCTCGCATTTCTTTGATGGTGCTGTGCGCTAAATTAAATATTGATTTCAGGATGCTTGTTATTTGCTGTACGTTATCCTCTCCATAGTCATCCATCCACTCCTGCCACCCTCTTTCGCCGATATACATATCAACGTCGTCATAAGTGAGTGCTTCCTGATACAGCTTGCTATACAACTGAAATTTCATATCTTCTTCCTTTCACTGGCGAGCACTTTCATTTTCCAAGAAGAATCTTGTCTCCGCACATTTATTCTCATAATCCGCGACTCTCTCCGTTTTGCTTGCTCTATGGGGAATGGGATCGTCATGATAGTCCTGATTACTAAAGGCTTTGGCATCTTCCTTATTGTCAAACCATTGCGTCGATGGGAAATCATTGCCCCATATTCTGTATTCTACGCTATAAAAAGTTTTATAAATTCTTGGCATTTTGCAACTCCTTCTCCCGCCAATTATCTTACGGGCCGATTAGTTGACCTTTTCTTTATCTTGCATCTTAATAATACCACCATTATGGTGGTACGTCAACAACAAATGGGGATATCTGGTCTCAAAATGTAAAAATCCACTAAGCAAATGCCGGTGGATTTTTACATTTCATATTCACTTTTCAAAAAAGGCGTCAAAGAAGGCAGTTCTAAGATCAGATGAGTCATTTATACCTTGAATGGATTTTCTTTGCCACTTCCAGTAAAGACGTTTAAGGCGGCTGTTTTTATTATTACTCAACATAAAATGAACTGCTTCTGCTTCTTGGGAGAGTTTGTCAATTCTATGTTTTTGATCTTCAATAAATTTTTCAGGGAATTCATCTGGCTTCGCTTTAAGAATCGTATTGATCTTTGCGGAATGGATCCGATCCTTTCGGCATTCTATTTCAGATTCTAAATATATCTTCATAAGCGATAAATCTTTCGTTTTTATTATGAAAGGTAAATCAGATAAGCAACCCCATTGTGCGGAATAATCAATCTTAAAATTTAGAAGGAGACCGTCAAAATAATGAATAACAGAATTGCCTTTCAGCAGCTTTCTATATTCGTAAGGGACCATTCTTCGCCGATTATTCCCATCGATATAAATAAGATAGTCTATGTTTTGCAGCATAGCCTTTTGCGGAGCGTCTGAATTCATAGACATAAAGAGACCTGAATATGGGGCCAGTTTCCCCATGAAAGTTTTGAAATCGTCCTGATCGAGCGAACAATACACAAGGGAGCCGATATCATCATTTTTCATATCATCGCGTATATCCGCTACCAAAGACATAAACGTGATATCCGAATCATTGTTCTCAGAAACGCAGAAGCTGCCGACATTCTTTTGATACAGGTATTCTATATCGCAGCGAAGCGCGGCGCGTATGCGTTTGCTGTAATAGGGGAAATCATCCGTTTCACCGCCAAGTTCCCTGAACGAATCAGACCGTACATCTAGAAATCCGCATGATTGTGTTTCTTCCATCATTTTCTCCCTTATTTCGTCCCGATAAAAGTAATACTGTTGACTATCCCGATAAAAATATCCTCATTCATGGGCGGTCCCGTTATCGTAAACACTTTAGCCTGGCCGCCGTATTCCGATTTGAAGATTCCTGTTGATCCGTCCTGATCGATAAAGTATTCAACGTTCTTCCGATCCATTGTTTGCGCGATCCCCTCCGCTCGAGGCTTGCTGTCACTTTCCATATACCCGGTGGGGATATCGTCCTGTTCAAAAAGGAAAATACTTTCGCCATTGTAATCGTAAATGGATTTGTCATAGCCGAAATCAGCAACGCTTTCGCGTCCTTCAAAACGTACATCGGGGGAGGAAATAATATAGCAGGGCAGGTCCCCGCTCTGGATGACTTCCTGCATTTCAGCCACACGCTGCATAACCTGTTCTTCAGCGTTGACTCTTGGAGTTATAAAAACTGAAAAGAGCATCGCCGCGGATACAGCGCAGCAGGCAGCGCCCACCAGCCATTTATTACGGAAACGCTTTTTTTGCCTTGCTTCCTGCTCGAGCAGGGAATCCATTTCCTGTCGTATTTCTTCTGGAAAGAGGTCAGGTGTGATATTTTGTTCTAATCTCTTTTTATCGGCCGGTTTCATCCAAATGCACCCTTAACAATTCGCTTATCTTCCGCTTATCGCGGTACAGCCACTTTTTGACAGTTTCATATTTCAGTCCTAATGCCCTCGATATTTTCGTTGCCCCATACCCGCCAATGATATTGAGATATAACGCCTTTCCACGTTCATTCGGCAATTCCGCAATATATTCACGAAGAATGTCCCTGATAATCATTTTATCCTCGAGATTCCCGTCAACGAGGTCGCCGGTCACATTTCCAAGCTGCTCCGTATTTATGTAATACTGAAAGGCCGCGTTATCCGGCCTGCGGTAATAGTCTGCGGCGCAATTCCGCGCGATCCGTTTCAGCCATTTTCCAAAGGCGGCGATATTATCAAGGGTTTCGTAACTACGCCATGCCTTTTGCATCGTCTCCTGCAAGATATCCTCTGCGTCATCGTCGGAATCCGAAATCGTAAGTATGAACCGTTTGATATATTGCTCATATTTTTGCCAAAGCTCCCAATCCATACAAATTTCCTGGTTATACGTGTCCCCATTTCCATCCTTTCATACGTCTTTATATATAGGGCTGTCAAAAAAAACACTATTATAAAGGAGTATGTTATGAAAAAAAGAGTAATATCGTTCCTAATCGCTTTGATGCTCATTGTTTGCTCGATACCTGCCTATGCTGCGCAGGCTGGAAATGAAGCGCCGTCGGCAGGGCCGGAGATCCAACCGCGATTGCTGACAAACATATCCGTTTCCCTGAGTAAAAGCGGTTCGCAGCTTAAACTTTATACGTCGGTGATCTGTAATAATACTGACGAGCGAATCTACCTAACCGTTTACCTGCAACGATACCGCAACGGATCGTGGCAGAATTATTCTTCTTATACGGCCCAGGGGACAGGGGATTGCCTGATCGCAAAATACGTTTCGCCGCCAAGGGGTTACTCGTACCGGATCTATGCGGTCGTTTCCAATTCGAGCCTGGCTACAAAGTATTCAAGCTCCGTATATTTCTAAAAGAGTAATTCGTCCTTCTATCTGACAACCCTGTTTACCGGTACGAACCGGCGCAGATCAGCAAGAGGTGGGTAACTCATTACGCTGACCTGCACCGTCCGCACCCCAGTTTACTCAGGCGCCCAATGGAGCGCAATTTCATTATATCATCAAATTTGATTATAAAACAATACAATTAATAAACAAACACGTCAATCGCTTGGGGATTATAAAGATTACACTATTTATATGAGTAACAGCGAGGAAAAATTAAGAGAGTTTATTTCCAATAGGGTAAAGGAACTTCTGAAAGCGAAAGGATCGCCAACGCAGAAAACAGTGAGCGGTTTAATTGGACATGGCGAAAATCAGCTTACCCGTCTCCTTACCAAGAAACATACTCCCTCAATCCTTATTGTGTACGATCTCTGCAACTATTTTGGAATCACGTTGTCAGAATTTTTTAAGGAAGATTATAGCGGAGATAAATCAACATCGTCACTCGTGAAGTTGTTAAACGACAAGTATGATGCCGATGTCATAAATAAGTTATATGATCTCCTTGATTCTTTGGATAAAGCGACGGTAAAAGTATTGTTGTCATCTTATGCCGATTACCATCAATCCAAAAATGTAGATAAAAAGTAAGAAGGGGAAACAGATATGAGCGAACCGAATATGCAGGATATTATGGATGTTTTAGTTGGCATGAACCAAAGGTTTGATAGTATTGATAAACGCTTTGATAAAGTAGATGAAAGCTTAAGTAAAGCAGATGAAAGACTGGCTTCATTAGAAAATGACGTTCTTGCCTTGAAGCTGGATAATGAGAATGTGATTAAGCCTGCCATTCAAACAATAGCGGAGAACCAAACGCTCCAGATCAAAAAGCTGGAGGATATGCAAAAAGCCGTAGAAGTGATCCCGGATGTGGAAATGCGGGTGGATAACCTTGAAAAGTCTTATCGTGAGGATCATTCATTCAAGGCTGTAAAATAACGGCAAATCAAAACCGACTGATAGATAGCAAGGCCATTCTTCGGAATGGCCTTTTCATGTTCTCCATAATTTAATATTAAAATTCGTCATTTTTAACGCTATGTAGCAGCTACGGAATATATAATGTCCAATACACCCTCAAACCAAAATACCTGGAGAGAAGTAATGGACAGAATTATATTGCACAGCGACCTAAATAGTTTTTATGCAAGCGTGGAGTGCCTGAAAAATCCTGAATTGCGAAATGTCCCAATGGCTGTCGGCGGTTCGACTTCGGAGCGTCACGGTATTATCTATGCTAAAAACGACTTGGCAAAAAAGGCTGGTGTGAAAACAGGACAGGCACTTTGGGAAGCGCATCAGGTATGCGACGGACTTGTGATCGTTCCCCCGCACATGGAAGAATATATTGTCATTTCAGAACGTGTGCGGGAAATCTATAATCGGTTTTCCTGCATTATTGAGCCATACGGAATTGACGAGTGTTGGATCGATTGCACCGGAAGCGCAAAACTCTTTGGGAGCGGCGTCAATATTGCACAACAAATCATGGATACGGTAAAACGGGAAATAGGGATGACCGTCAGCATCGGCGTCAGCTTCAATAAAATATTCGCTAAGTTTGGCAGCGACTACAAAAAGCCTGCCGCGATCACGGAAATCACGCGCGAAAATTTCAGGGATATCGTATGGCCTTGCCCCATCGAGGATCTCTTTGGTATCGGCAGGCGCCGCAAGAAATCTTTCAACCGGAAGGGGCTTTACAAGATAGGGGATATCGCGAAGTACGGGCGGGAACACCTTGTGTCATGGTTTGGAAAAGTGGGCGGTGAATTATGGGATTCGGCTTGTGGCCTTGATGAAAAGCCGATTTCTCCTTATGGGTATGTGCCTCCCGTTAAATCCGTAAGCAGTGGAATCACTTGTACGTCTGATCTGCTCAATCAGGAAGAAGCCAAAAAGGTAATTTTTGACCGTTCGCTGAACATTTCACACTCTTTACGAAAACACGGACTTGCGGCCTGCGGCGTTGAGATCAGTGTACGGGATATTAACTTGCACTCATGGACGTTTCAAGGTCAAATTCCATACGTCACCCAGGCATGGCACGATATAGCAGAACAGGCGTTTATCCTTTTTTGCAAACGGTATCGGTGGAGCAGCCCTATACGTTCTCTGACGGTTCGTGCAATTAGTTTGGTTCCTTCCGCGCAGCCGGAGCAGCTTTCCTTGCTTCATGACCAGCAAAAGCGTGCCAAAAACGAAATACTTGAAAAGACGATAGAATCAATCAAAAAGCGGTTTGGCAAACGCGCGGTTTTACCGGCCCTGCTGATAAAGGACACTAAAATTCCGGTTGACAGCCCCGGTGAATTGATGAAAATGCCTAATTTGATTTATGGGTAAAAAGAAAATCACATCTTGTTTTTTTTAGTATCTGAAACATAAACATTGCAGACTAAATAAGATTGGCTTATCATAGTTATGAGGGGAGTTTGTAAATATGAAAGATACAAACAAAGCCAAAAAATTTATGGAACTCTTTGAGGAACATGAAGAATATCTGAAACGATTTATATATTCCCACGTTCGTAATACTGAAGATACGAAAGATATCTATCAGGAGTGTCTTCATAATGCTTTTAAATCCTTTAACCAATTACGCGATGAGAAAAAGTTTAAATCTTGGGTTGCCGCGATTGCAATGAATTTGATCCGAAAAAAGTTTCAAAAAAATAAATATACCGAAATTTCATTGGAGGAAGTATATGAAGCGAATCCAAATCAAACTGTTTTCAGGGACGAAGAAAGCAACGTTGAGGAAATAATTTTAAGAAATCAAAATAAAAAAGATGCAAGGGAAAAGATTGGGCAATTATCATATAGAGAAAGGGTATTTGTATATTATTACTATGAATTAGAAAAAAACATTGAAGAAATAGCAGGAATATTAAGTACAAAACCTGGCACCCTTTATTCTCTGCATTCGCGGATAAAGGGAAAATTAAGGAGGAAGGAGGGCGATTATGGAACCCACAGACGAAAGAAAAGCAACAAAGAAAATGCTTGAGGACAGTTTTGAAGAGATGTATCAAGAAGATGTGGAGGCACATAAAGATGAATTTGAACAAATAAAGCAGAATTTTTTGAAGGAAAGCGGACCGAAAAAAAAGAAAAAGCGAAATGGCATCCTATCAAAAATTGGTTTTGTAGCAGCTTTGGTTTGCGTTATATTTGTTGTATCCTTCATAATGTCCGATATACCTGAAATAAAAGCCTTTAGATATGATATCAGCGAAAAAGTAAACTCGTTCTTTACACCAAAGGATAATTATGAATTTCTAGAATTGGATCAGTTAGCCGAAAAAGAAGGAATTGTATTCCCCGCTTTTTCATATTTGCCTGTTGGGTTTGAAATGGGCGATGTTTCATATAAAGATTTTGGAGACACCTATGTTGTCAATTATACGTTGACAAAAGAAGATGAGTATATATCGGTTATGATTGAAACATATAATGGTGATGAAGCGCGGTCAGAGCAATTCTCTTTTAACGATTTTGAGCGAATTGATAAAGAGGATAAAATAATTGCATTATCACAAAGCCCTCCGTATACAGCAGTTGTTTTTATGAAAATGTATGAAATAAGGTTATCCACAAATATTAGTCGTGAAGAAATATTAAAGATCGTTGATGGAATTCAATAAAAAAGTGCAAGGAAATTGAACGTATATGCCTCCTATATTATGAAACCAAAATAATAAGGAGGCATATATTATGCGAAAAGTAGTATCTTTAATTATCTGTATTTTATTAGTTCTCTCAGTATGTGGTATAGCATTTGCAGCGGATGATAGTGGCATCAATCCATCACCAAATCCCAATTATGCGGAAAGCGAAATATTTACCGGACCGACACCCTATTCAGCAGGCTCAATTACATATGCTTATGCAGCAATCTCCAGAGGCAATGGGTATTTGCTTTGTAAAGCCGATACTGATGCGAATGCGCTATGTGATAAACTGGGAGCCTACATGGTGCTTCAAAAGTGGAATGGGAGCAGTTGGACAACATATAAGACTGGATCAGATTATGGTAAGAACTGCGCAGGTTATAATGCTCGCCTTAACTAACCAATATTTAGCTAGTATATAATAAATTTGCGCGTTTAAGAAACCCGAAACAAGTATATGAAAGCGAGATGACCACATGAAAATTACTTTAAAAACAAAACGCCATACGATTTTTGGGATATTCATTCTATGTATCGTTTTTTTAGCAACTGCTTGTCAGGCTACACCAGAGCAAGCAGCAGTTGTTGGAAAGTTGCAGAATACAAATGATAATTCTTCAAATGCAACCCATGAAGATACAGGATCAGATAGTCAATTATTTCAAATACTTGGCGCACCTGATCGTTGGGTATTAGATAAACCAAGTACATCAAATAATTCGCATATGACTCTTAACATCAATGCCGAAGTTGTTTTACCGGAAACTACAGAGATTCCTGTTGTATCTGCTGATTTGAGAAATTTTACGCAAGATGATATTGATGTTGTTAAGAATATATTTTTTGGTGAAAATGCCAAGTATAATGAATATAGTACCGAAACAAAAGAAAATATTGAGGCACATATTCTGTCGATAAAAAAGGAATTGAGCACACTCGATAATTCTCCTGAAAACTCCTCTTATCGTGACCAACTAAATAGTAGAATAAATGAGCTTGAGAGCGAATATATATCTGCGCCAAGCGAAAGCAACTTAAAAGAGGCAGAACCAATTCTCCAGAATGGTTTTGTAGTTCCCGGTTCTGAAGGTGGAGAATGCGAAGGCTTTTCTGTTAGCACAAACAAGGATGGAAAAAGATATATATTCGAGGTCGCAAATGGGTGGCTTGGATACCTTACCTATATGAGTATCAATGATGGAGATTGGGCTTTTACCCCAACATCAGGTGAACCATATAACATTAATACGACTAAAGAAGATGCCGCAAAGCAGGCATCTGAATTGGTTTCAAAAATTACACAGGACTACGAATTATGTTATGTTGGTTGTGCTGCAAGACAAGCAAAGTATTCAACCGATAATTGGGGATGGGCTTGTGTTTTTATGCGTAGTATAAACGGTGTTCCCACGGCTTACGCATCCAACGAAATAGGAGAAGATATGGAAGATACAAATGCTGCTCCTGTCAAATATGAGAAAATAATGGTTGTGGTTAATGATAATGGGATTGTTTCTTTTAAATGGGAAAGTCCAATGACAATAAATTCTATTGAAAATGAATCGGCCAATCTAGTGCCTTTTAATGAAATTGAAAAACTTGCATTAGATGCAATTAACACTGACTATATGACACAAAATGAGATGTATGATGATTTTACAGTGGATGTCACACGAATCGAATTAGGTCTCATGCGAATCAAGCAACCTAATAGCGGAGCGTATTATTATTCCCCAGTTTGGAATATTTTCTCAAAAATTACCGCTGCCGCATTGCCGGGTGAAGGAGTTGAAACCTTTGGTGAACAAAAAGCTTATGACGATGATGGAACCCCTATTCGTCTTGACAGCGGATTCACTGAAGTATGGGGGCCCGTTACACTCAATGCTATTAACGGAAGCCGGATTGATCGAAATGTAGGATATTAAGTATATTATTGCTTATATTAAAAAGGAATAGGATATGCTAATGTGGATACTTTCAAGACAGATTTAAAACGTTCCTTAACATCTTGGGGCTTTATAGTGGGGATTATTGGTATTGCAGTCGCAGCATTTTTGGGGGTTTTCGACCAAATTTTGCCGATATTTCAAGGACAAATGGTAGATGGTCTTGCAGATGGATATTCTATCCAACTTTCAATATCGTCACTTCAAACAGATATGATGCTGTTGGTGTTACCGATCCTCGCTGCTTTGCCTTTTACTACCGCTTTTGTGGACGATCAAAAGAGCCGCTATCTGCGCGAATATCTTCCGCGCGCAGGCAAGCGGCTATATCTTGTTTCGCGGGTGGTGACAACTTTGCTTTCAGGTGGGCTGGTGCTCTTTTTGGGCGTACTTGTAGTTTGCTTTGTATTCGCTCTGCTGTTTACGCCGCTGGAACTCATCCCACAGGGAATTGAAAATGTCGTGGCGACTGATACGGCAGGCGAATTGATTGACGTAGTCGCGCAGCTTACATTTACCGATCTCATGGGCCGTGCGTTTCTGTTCTTTTTGTCAGGGGCATTTTGGTCGCTCGTGGGAGGGCTGTTCGCCACGCTAACGATGAGCAAGTATATGGCATACGCCTCTCCATTCATCTTTTATTATGTCCTCGTGATCCTTTCGCAGCGATACTTCACAGATGCGTATGTGCTGAACCCGCAGGAGTGGCTGAATCCGTCCGAGTTGTGGAATGCAGGAATATGGGGAGCAGCACTGCTTGTGGGGGAACTGGTGATTCTTGTCGGACTTTGCTACGGCTTTTTGATGCAAAGGAGGATACGAGATGCGTAAGATAGGGCAGTCATGGTCGGTAGCAATATATAACTTCCGGCAGTGGAAGAAGAACCCACGTATCGTGGTGACCTTTGCGCTCGCGTTTATCCTGTGCTTTTTGCTGTCGAACAAGGCGGTGGCCTTTGCGCAGGAGCAGGGGACGATTATGCAGCTTGTGGAGGCGTTCGTGTGGACGTTCGGGGACGCGAACAATATCCTCATTTCATCATTGCTGCTCGTGCTTCTGTTTGCAGACATGCCGTTTATCTGCGAGGGGACGCCATTTTACCTGATGCGCACGACGCGCGCGGCGTGGCTTTGTGGGCAGATCATATACATCTGCCTTGCAACGGCGCTGTATATGGCGTTCATGCTCTTTGCGACCTCCGCGCTGTGCGCGCACAATTCGTTCATTGGGGACCAGTGGAGCGAGACGGCGGCGATGCTGGGGTATTCGGGCGCGGGAGAAGCGGTCGCGCTTCCGGCGTTCGTGAAAACACTTGAGATGAGCACGCCGTACGCGTGCATGGGGACGATCTTCCTATTGATGTTGCTGTATACGTTACTCTTAGTGTCGATCATGCTGGCGGTCAACATCCGCAAAGGGCAGTTCTGGGGCGTAGTCAGTGTTTTTTTGTTCAGTCTTGTGGGCCTTTTGTTAAATCCGCAGATATTCGGACAGATGTTTCATTTGCCACAAGAATTGATGTACAAGGCGAATGTGGCGGTGGGGTGGCTGTCGCCTTTAAACCAGGCGACGTACCATATGCACAATTTTGGATACGACCTGTTGCCACGATTATGGCAGACATATCTCATTTTTGTTTCGGCGATTGCGGTGCTGTTTGTTACGGCGCTGCGTGGAATGAAGAAATATAACTTTAACTTTACGGGGAGCGACGTATGAAGGATATCTCGATCAGCGTACAGCATGTATATAAGGACTTTAACGGCGAAGAGGTGCTGCGGGATGTGCACCATGATTTTGAGACGGAAAAAATCCACGGTATCATTGGCAACAACGGTTCAGGCAAGACGGTGCTTTTTAAGTGTATTTGCGGTTTTCTATTTCCATCGAAAGGTAAAATATTAGTGGACTATGAGCAAGTGGGGAAGGATATGGATTTCCCGGAGGATATGGGGATCATCATTGAGACGCCGGGCTTTTTGCCTACGCTCACAGGAATGAAGAACTTGCAGCTTTTGGCATCGCTGAAACGCAAGATCGGGGATCGGGAAATCCGCGAAACGATCAAAAAGGTGGGGCTGGATCCAGATTTGAAAAAGCACGTCGCTAAGTATTCGCTGGGGATGCGGCAGCGGCTGGGAATCGCGCAGGCAATTATGGAAGATCCTTCCCTGCTCATTTTGGACGAGCCGTTTAATGGCCTTGACAAGCAGGGTGTGAAGGATATGCGCGAACTGATTAAGGGATTAAGAAATAAGGGAAAAACAATCCTGCTGGCAAGCCATAATGCAACAGATATTGATGAATTGTGCGATACGGTGTGTGAGATGGATGCAGGGATATTGACGGCGGTGCGGTGATATGACAGAACCCATTATTTCGGTAAGGAACCTTGTCAAAATATATAAAACAAAAAAGGTGCGCTTTAAAGCCCTGAACGGTATTGATCTGGATATTTATCCCGGCGAATTTGTGGCGGTGGTTGGTACGTCCGGGAGTGGAAAATCCACACTTTTGAATCTGATCGCCGGGCTGGAAAAGCCTACAGCGGGAAAAATATTCGTCAAGGAGAAACCGATCCACAAGATGAAGGAGGATGATTTGGTGGAATTCAGGCTTAACCATATCGGCTTTATCTTCCAGAGCTTTAACCTGATGGACACACTGACCACGATTGAAAATGCTGCATTCCCATTAATGCTTCGAGGAATATTGCCACAAAAAAGGAACAAAGAGGCGGAGGAACTTCTTTCACGGCTTGGGCTTTCAGGGCATCTTGCACACGATCCTGATGAGCTTTCAGGGGGACAGCAGCAAAGAGTATCCATAGCGCGGGCAATCATCACGAAGCCGGAAATATTATTCGCGGATGAACCAACGGGAAACCTTGACAGTGAGACTGCGGAGCAGATCATGGGAATCTTACAGGATATTGTGAAAGAGAACGGGACCACGCTTCTTATGGTCACGCATGATATGGAGAAAGCGCGGTATGCGGACCGGATCGTGCATATTGCGGACGGGGAGATTGTCGGAATTGAAGAAAAAAACAAATAAGGATCTCATTATATTGGGAATCGCTCTCGGTGCGATGGTGGCATATGTCATTGCTACAGTAGCCAATACGATTTTATTGAAATCAACTTGGAAGTGAGGGAGTAGGAAATGAAAAAGATATTGAGCGGATTACTTGCGGTCATCATCATATTTTCTGTCACGGGAGTCGCATTTGCCGCAGGTGAAAGCCAGGCGTCAGTGGTAGAGGAAAAAAGTACGGACAATACGGTTCTTGTGATTGATAACAGTAATCTGTACCCGGGTATGGATAAGCCCTACAGCAGTGGGTATATGCCATCTATCTCAAACGGAGCAGCATCAATCATTCTTCCCCTTATTTCCTCGCAGGAATTACAGGGAAACAGTATTAATATGACGGTTAATTTAGGAGATGCGGTATCTTCTCCGTTTGTATTCCAGAATTACGATCAGACGATCAAGTTAGCCGAGCATAGTGTCAACAATGGAAAGGATAAGGTATCCGCATATCTCGTTGACCTTTCCCTGCCGCTTACGCAGGGACGCACAAACGGACGGTATCCAATTACTATCAATGTGCAGGGGCAGGTAAAAGGTGGGGCGCAGTTTACGCAGGCGTTTACATTGTATGTGACAGTGACGGACGGTGTTGATCCAAACGCGCCACAGGACACGGGCGGAACGCAAGATACTCCTGTTACGGATGATCCCGCAGGAGGCGATGCGGGCGGAACAGGCGGCGGGGGCGGCGAAGAAGAACCCGCGCCGCAGCCCAAGGCAATGATCGCAAGCTATTCCGTAACTCCCTCCCCGGTTCTCGCCGGACAGGAATTTGATCTGTCTGTTACCATGCAAAACACTAACGACAGTCAGCCCATGCGTAATGTCAAGGTAACGATCTCTGGAGAAACGGCAGATGTGATCCCGATGGGTGAAACCAATTCCTTTTATTACAAAAAGATCGGAACAAAAGATACGGTGACAATCAATACAAAACTAATGGTGCAACAGACAGCAGAGCCAAAGCCGCAGAAGATCATGCTGCATATCGAATACGAGGGAGATAAGGCAACTGCTTTTACCTCGGATGAATCCATTGTAATTCAGGTCAAACAACCCATGCGTATTGAGTACGATGATCCGGAAATACCCAAAGAAGTCAATGCGGGAGATACGATGTCTATTTCCATGAATGTGATGAACATGGGGAAAGGGACTGTATACAACGTGCGCGCAGAATTGGAAGCGCCCGGCCTTGTGCCGGAGGGTAGCGCATTTCTTGGTAATTTAGAGAGTGGAGCATCGAAAAAAAGCGACCTGTATGTATTTGTCGGCACGCTCGATACGGGAGAAAGCGGCAATTCTGACGCAAAGTATGGCCCGACAACAGGTAAAATAGCTCTTTCCTATGAGGATGAGTTCGGTGAGGTATCTACGCAGGAAATTGAATTCAATACCAATATCAACCCGCCTATCATCAACGCCCCGCAGGAGGAAGAAGAAGAAAAGCCGGAGACGCAAAGCCAGTGGTGGATATCCGTTATCATCCTCGGCGCGGTGATTGGCGCAATCTTCGGCATCCGGTACGCCTTGAAACGCAAAAAGCAGAAAGCGAAAGATCATGAGGACGCCTGATTTATTCAAACTGGCCCTGCTTAATTTAAGCAGGCGTAAATCGCGCACCTTCCTCACCGTGCTTGGCGTGATCGTGGGGACGGCGTGTATTGTTTTAATGCTTTCTATCGGATATTCCAACTATAAGCAGTTTTCGGATATGCTGACAGACAATGCTCGCCTGACACAGATCCAAGTAAACGACTATTCTTCATCGTCAACATCTGGGCGTGGGGGCATCACGGACAGCACGGTCCAGTCCATCGCGGCAATGGAACACGTCACGGCGGCATCACCGACAATACCAATTCCAGTAACAATAAGGACGGGGATATACGAGGCGAATACCCAAGTGATTGGTATCGATCCTGCTGTATTGAACCTTGAATTTGCGGAAGGCAGTATGTTCCAAACAAGCGGTTCAATGCCCGTTCTTGTGATAGGCGGGGATGCGGTGCAGCAATTTGTCGATCCTCAGAACCCGCCCAATTATGCGGATTATGAGGAATACAGCAAATATGAACCGGAAATCGACTGGCTGGGGACGGAAATGGAAATGCAGTTCGGCTACGATATGGGGGACATGGGAGATGCGGAAGTCCCGGCGGGCAGTATGTACCGCGCGACGGTATCCGGGCTGACGGAAAAGACACAATCACAGGACAGCAGCAGTATTTACATGGATTTGTCTATTGCCAAACGGATGCTGATGGATAACAGGGAGCTTGCTGATTATATGGGAGTGCCGGTCAATTCCTATCAACAGGTGATCGTCCGGGTGGACGATATGGATCACGTGCAGTCTGTGATGGACGAAATCAAAAAACTTGGTTACGAGACGTACAGCGAGACGGAATACATCTCGCAGATGCAGGAGGAGCAAAGCAGGCAGCAGGGCCAGCTCTTTGCCATCGGGCTGATCTCTTTATTTGTTTCCGCCATCGGCATTGCCAACACAATGTATGCTTCGATCCTCGAGCGGCGGCGGGATATTGGCATTATGAAGGTCGTGGGTATGAAGATCAAGAAGATACGACAGCTTTTTTTGACGGAATCGGCGATCATAGGTCTGCTTGGCGGGTTGATTGGTCTTGCGGTCAGTTATATCGTGGTGCTTGCCATCAATACGGGAACGGAGCAGACAAGCTTTCTCGGGATGTATTTCTCCGAAGGGATGAAGGTGGAGATTCCCGCGTGGGTGGCGCTTGGCGCAATCGGCATTGCGGTACTGGTGGGGATCATATCAGGCATCTACCCCGCGCGTAAAGCCACGAAGATGAGTCCGCTCGAGGCCATGAGGAGCGGAAATTAGGTGTGAATGATGGAAAAGGCAGTACAGCAGGAGAAAAAAAAGAAAAGCGATAAACGGTTTTGGATCGTTTTACTGCTTGTAATTGCTGCTCTCATTTGCCTGCGGGTTTTCGTGCTGGATTGGATATGGATCAGCGGTGAATCCATGCTGCCGACATTGCAGGACGGAGAACTTGTACTGACCGAAAAGATCTCCAAAAATACCGGAGGACTATCGCATGGCGATCTTGTGATCGTTATTTATCCGGACGGACTGCAATGTGTGAAGCGTATCATCGGCATGGAAGGCGATACGATTTCTATACAGGACAATATGGTTATTGTCAATGGAGATGCGATAGACGAACCCTATTTAAATGAGAAAAACTTTCCAGACATGACAACAATAAAAGTGCCTGAAAATAGTATATTCGTGATGGGAGATAACCGAAATCATTCATCTGACAGCAGGGAACCGATGATTGGACCGATACCTGATGACAAAATTGTGGGACGTGCGATATCCGTAATATATCCGTTCGATAGAATAAGAGGTGTGAAATAGATACAATACTGCATTGTTGTATCTTAAATGAAGAACATAGTTTCTTAAAAAAATATATCTAGTAACTTGCACCTTTGCAGCCGTTAACCGCAAAGGTGTTTTTTGTGCGCCTTTTAAAAGGTGCAGATCACCACCATCCCCGTTTTGAAACTTATTTCAAGTCTCGAAACGGAGGTTACCATGAAAAAGATAAATATGAAAAAGTATTATCCACTTTTCCATGAACAGGATATGTGGATTGAAGTTCCTGATGCGGTTGAATGTGTGTTGGATGAATTGTATCGTGCAGAAGCATCCCATTATTCGAGGATACGGTATTACAAAGCGTATTATTCACTTGACCGGGTAGATGGAATTGAGAACGCATCATTATTCTTATCTCCCTCACCGGAAGATCAGGTTATACAAAGGCTGGACCGCAACCTTTTGTACGCTGCAATTTTAAGGCTGCCGGAAAAACAGGCGCATCGAGTGTATGCGCATTTTTTTCTAGGATTAAGCATAAGCCGGATTGCGGAACAAGAAGGAGTTGACCGGACTACTGTTTCACACTCAATAAGGAGGGCAATTAAAAATCTAAAAAAATTCTTATTGTAGAGCACCATATTCTGTCCTGTTTTTCTTTTGAACGTGAAGGCTTTTATCTCCGGCACCTTGAAAAACAGGCGTCTAAAGAAAGATCTGCCCGTAGGGGAGGCGGCTGGGATATCGGTGATGGTCATGAGCCGTGACCAGTTCAAGCTATTGCCCGCTCGCTATGGGAAGTAGTATCGAATAATAGCGTTTAAAATATATGGGGGGAAGCAGCGGATTTTGAAACAAAACGGTTTGCCGAAATAAATCCGCTGCTTTTCTATCATAAGAGAAAGTGTGGTGAATAGTCATGGGAAAGGAAAGAATCGATTGAAGCCATAAACCAGAATGTATCAGATTGCTTCCATTTAGCACCGGCGAATTGATGAAAATACCGATTATGATCTATGGACAAATTTTTATTTTGAGACCTATACAAAAACGGGATACAGTGATATACTTTCATTAAGGACAAATGAATTGTAGGTATGGTCATGAACAAGGGGAGTCCAAAGAGTGGGTTGGATTCGCTTCTGAAGCATTATCCGTCCAGAAAAAATTTAGGAAAATCAAAGTTAAACGCAAAGATAAAAGTGCATATGGTGAAAGTTTGCATTTAGGATACCTGACTTAAAGGGTGTCCTTTTTTATTCATAAAAATTCGTTGAGTATCGTAGCGAAAAGTGTGGGGTTGGTGTTATGAAAAAGAATTGGAGAGCTAAATTCTATATCGGTTCAGTCTCGTTGGTCTTTTGTATCGTGACTATGATGCAGCCGTTTGCTGTTGCATATGCCGAATCGGGCGTGGGCCGGGTAGAAAATGTCGCCGAAGGGATTACTGTGCGGCAAAACTGGAACGGCAGCAAAACCCTCACCATGCAGCTCACGGACGAACAGATGGAAGCAATGGAACCGGACGACAGTGATGCGCTTCTGGTCGATCGGGGGGACGCTATCATAAGCACCAGTGAAACCGTAGATGCGGAAATCAACAATGATTTTAAGCAGAACGACGAACTGGTTACCGTTGCAAAGGATGGGACAAGTATTTCGATTGCGCCTATTGTGGACGAATCAAATTTTGAGCAAGAAAATATTCCGAAATCGCCCGATGATTTGGCAGGCAGCGAAGAAGCCGAAAGTGCTGCGCCACAGAATCCAGAAATGCCTGTAAATGAATCGGAAGATCCCGTGCAGCCGGAAACGCAGGAAGCGGGGTTAACGGACATAACAAATGAAGAAGCGGGAAACAGCCTGTCGCCGGAAGCAACCGCCAATGGTGAAATTGAAGCGATTCCCGCGCCGGAAGCGGTTCAAGAAGCTGAAGCAGCGGAAAATCCAACGCCGGAACCAACCGCAGAACAGGCGCCTGCTGCGGCGCCAACCCCGGAAGTATCGGAACCAACAGCCGTCCCGGTCTCGAAAGAAGATAGTAAGCCGGAACTGCGTAAGGAAGGATATTCAGGGAGCGCATTTGAAAGCGTAACATACGAAGGCGTTTTTGATCCCTCGACGGACTTGCGTTTAAAGGCCAGGGAAAATGGGATCAAAGAAGATATCATTATCAATGAATACACGGAAAATAATGTATTTGAATACCGGATAAACCTCGGCGGCCTTGTTCCCCGGCAAGAGGGGCAGGAAATCCTTTTAAGTGACAGCAATGGCGTCAATATTGCACGGATCGCAGCGCCTTTCATGACAGACGCGGCAGGCGCATACAGTGAAGATATTGCCGTATCAATCCGGCAGGATGGGAGTTCATATATCATTCGCTATGAGCTAAGCGATTCATGGCTTACACCGGAACGTGCATATCCTGTGATCGTTGATCCATCGGTATATTATGATTCTGTAGACGCTGCATCTCTTGGGTTAGAAGACAATTATGTCAGCAATACAAGCCCGGATACTGTCAATACCTATAACCGGGAATACTTTCGTGTCGGCAATGATACGATTGCGATCAACCAGGCATATATCCGATGTGTGATACCCGAAGATATTGTAAATAAAAGCAGTAATATCCTGATTCAGCATGCACAGGTCAATATGTATGAAACATCTGGAAAAACGAGCGGAAACACATTCTCGGTCCATCGGGTAGAAAGCAGTTGGAATTCAAGGACAATCACATGGAACAATTCCCCCCATATTTTAGATAAAGCATACGATACGCAATACGTCAACGGAAGCGGATGGTATAGCTGGAACCTGACTGAAATGTTTGGGGAATATTTTAATACGTTCAATCAGGTCGAAAATTGCGGATTTGCCCTTGTATGCGATGCAAATGATTATGGGGATTACCGTGAGTTTGTCTCGGCGGATACGCCTTCCTACCGCATGACATTCTCCATGACATATTTTGAAGGGATTCCGAATACGGGAATACGTGTTACGCCGCATACAAACGGCGTCAATTCCGGGAGCGGTTACTTTGACGTGAACTGGAACAGCGTGGAAGGCGCGGGCGGGTATTATATCGGCATATGGGATGGGAAAGAGTACGAATACCTGAATGTTGGCAATACGACTTCCTTTACAACGAGGGGAAAAGGTATTTGGCCAACCACAGCGGAAATTAACGCGGGTTCATGTAAATTGCATTTGGGCGGCGGCGGAGCAGAGCTGCCCATGATCCCCGCTCATCTATATGCAAAGAACAACCCCGGGAGCAGTTACGCAAACGACCTCAATTATTATTTTAAGGTAGTGCCGCATAACGGTACGGGGCAGGCCCCAAATCCCGGCCTGTTCAGCGAGGCATACGGGAAACTGCCGGATACGATGCCGCCGAATAAACCGTCTGCGGTCACGGTGAATCCGTCAGCATACACAAACGCGGCGAATATAACGGTTTCCTGGTCAGGGCTCACAGACTACAATAACGCGTCCGGCAGCGCACAAACAACGCTCAGCGGCGGGCAGATCGAATACCTGATCGACAGCGACAGTCCGGCAGGCGCGTGGAAAACAACGGGGAAAAATACTGCCAGCGGCAGTTATGTATTCAGTACGGCAGGACTTAAAGATGGCAGGCATTATATTGCCATCAGGGGGAAAGATGCGGCGGGGAATTACGGTGTGCATAACTACGCATATTTCTATCTGGATAAAACCGGGCCAACCGCGCCCGTGCTGTCTGTTACCCCTGCCTCATGGACCAACAACAATACGATTGGCCTTTCATGGAGTGGCATCACCGATTTAAACAACCTCAAGTCGGTGGAATACCGCTTGGATAACGGAAGCTGGGTGTCTGCAGGAAAGACAGATAAAGCATTCAATGGCCTGCCGGTAGATATTACGTCCCTTACAGATGGAGAGCACACGGTCAGCATCCACGCTACGGATGTGGTCGGAAACGTCGGGGCAGCCGGAACGGTAAAGCTGTATAAGGATACCACGGCTCCTACCGTGGAAAGCATTACCGTTGACCCGGATAGCTGGACAATATCAGATACAATCGATGTTGCATGGACTGGATTGAGCGATCCACACAGTGGCCTTGCCCGTGCGGAATATTCCGTTGCGGGTGGGGATTGGTATGATGTCCTCACACCTTATGTTCCACCAGAATCGGATCCCAATGAGCCGGGAGAAGGCGAACATGGAGACGTTTCGAGTGGGGAAGATGACCAAAATGGATTTTCACTTTTAGCAGATCCCTTTCAATTCGTGCAACAACCGATTCCCTTCATAGATATGACGAATCCACAAGGGTTGTTGTCATTATTTGCCGATCCAGACGGTGATCCACCGCCAACTCTTGGTGAAACGGGCAACATAACGGCATACCTTACGGGTTTGCCGGATGGTGAACACGAAATCGCATTTAAGGTGACGGATCAACTTGAAAATCAGCGCACCTACACGAATACGGTTTACCGCGACCTGACAAATCCAGAAATTGAAATTCTTGCACCCGTCGACGGGGATATTGCAAATGGAATGGTCGAAATATGGGGGAGTGTTTCCGACCTGTCCCTCGACGAATGGACGCTGAGCGCGACGGGAGACAGCGGCAAGAGCGTGGAGCTTGCACGCAGTACGGAGGAGCAGAATCAGCAGATCATTGGTGTGCTCAATACGGGTGCGTTCGAGGATCATGAGAAGATTGAGCTAACATTATTTGCCAGGGATCAGGCAGGAAACGAAAGCCTGATCGAAGGGATTGTCCTTGAAGTAGATAAAAGCGCGAAGCCGCTCTTTTCCGACGTAACCATCACTGCCCCTGAAAAGGGAGATAAAATAACCGTGCCGCGAACCAGCGTGGAATATACCGCGGACTACCTTCCGAAAACAGGCGATTCGATAGACAGCGGGGAAACGCCAGATGGATCAGACGAACAAAGTCAGGGAGCGAGCCAGAAAACGGCGCTTTACTATATTGACGGTGTGTTTGTCGAAGAAAAGGATGATGAGACGTCGTTTGATTTTGATGCGATCACTTACCCGGAAGGAACGTCGCACACCTTAACGGTCATTTCCGAAGATACCGGCGGGCAGCTTCATTACAGCGGAGGGCTTGGAGCAGCGATGCTTTTTGCCGATGCTTTCGATAACGAAGATTTTACCGCAGACAAAACAAATATAGACTATGCGCCCTCCGAAGCAAAACTCACCGATCCGTCCCAGGATGGCGAGATTGTTTCTGTCCTTTCAAGTACCACGAAAGAAATTATGGCGCTGCGCCTGAAGGCGACGGAAGAAACGCCGGGCGGAACGTCAATCGAATATGCCTATTCTATTGACGGCGGGCATACATGGGAGCCGATCACGACACAAACCGACATCGCGCTTAAAACGCCGACAAAATCAGTAGCAGTAAAAGCCGTATTGCACGGTGGCGGCCCACAGTCGCCGGTATTGCGCGCATGGCAGCTTGAAGGCGTGATCGAGATGAGTCCCGTAAGGGTATTCTCTAATTTGCTGCGCGAAGCAAAGCCTTTTCATATTACAGAACCAGAAACGGTAACGCTGCCGGCTAAAGAGATATCTACCGACCTCTCAAAAACGGATTGTGTTAATCAGTGGCTTTATGAGGATGGGAGCCTTCACGCGGACAGCTTTACCTACGAAGCATATAAGGCGCAGGAACGCACGAAGCATGATCTCACGGCGTTCGCTGAAACGAAGGACGGGTTTATCTATGCAAGCGGAATGGCGAATACGCAGCTTTTGTTGCGTGAAAACCTTCCGGTTGAGTACGAACCAATCGGCGCACCGGACGCGGGCGATGCGCAGGCAATGCCGGTTCCGCAGGGGACAGTTACAAGCGGTAAGATCACAGCGCCCAGTCCCGTAAACGTGATCCGCCTTGACGCGCTTGCTGATGAAACGGATGCAGGCAGTATCGTCTACGAATATTCTTTGGATAATAAGTCGTGGGCTTCCATCGACCTGAATGATAATGTTGCGCTCCCAAAGGCTGCAAAAGAAATATATTTGAGGGCAAAGGTACCGGATGGAGCAAGGCTTGTTTCGTGGCATCTGGAAGGATTCTCCGGCACGGAGAAAAATGTCGAGGTCAGGCTGGTGCAGCCGCCTGTAAACGTCGCTGCGGCAGACTATGGAAAATATTACGAAGATCCGGCGCAGCGGAATTATATCCTGACGTGGGAAAACACGAATCCCAAAACGGAAACCGTCCAGTGTGCGGTATTTTTCAGCGTATACAAAAATGGCAAGTTGGTTGCCGAAATACCTGAGGAGAACGGAACAAGCTGCCTGGACCCGGAGTATGCAGAAGGCGCGGCTTACGAAGTATCTGTAAAGCATATTTATGGCGAGGTGGATGGGAATACAGTCACACTTTATCCGCACGAGAGTCTTAAAACAGCAGCCGAAACGATACTGATCCCACCGCCGGAAAAACTTGACGTGGTTGAATTTACGGCGAACGAATATGAGCAATCCCAATACCTGAATGACCTGTACGGCGGAAACTATACGTTCTCTACCGAACCATCTCCGCCCAAAGGAGAACGCCTTCTCAACGAAAAGCTGCTCGGTAAGAATAAATACTGCGCGATTGGTTTTGAACCGATCAACTTCAATAACGGCAATTTCTTTATGGAACAGGCAGATTTTGTATATGCCGACGTTGGAAGCGCGAACCTGAATATTGTGCGGACCTATAACGCGCAGTCTGAAATGACGGACGGCCCGTTTGGCGGAGGCTGGGACACGGATTTCGCGCAGCATTTGATCCTTTTTCAGGATGGATCTTACGGATATGTAAAAGCAAACGGCGCGACGGTATACTTCACGCCGAACGGAGACGGGACATATACAGGAAACGATGACGATTACCTGAAATTTGCAGTTGATGAAATAAACCACGAGATCAGCATTGAAGAACCCCGGGGTAAAACGATGGTATTTACCACAACGGGCTTACTGAAATCTATTATTACGGACGAAACGAACGTCACCAAAATTGAGCGCGATGGCAAGGGGCTGATGACCGCTGTAATTGCTCCATCAGGCGCGCGGCTGGGCGTTACGATGGACACAGGCGGCCATATTACGGAAATCACGCTGCCTGGCGGCGCGGTTATGCAGTACGAATACAGCGGAACCGACCTTGTGAGTTTCACGGATGCGGACGGGAATACAAAGCGGTACGTTTACGACGGTCAGCACCGGATGACGGAGTGGTACGACGGCAACGGCGTACAGCAGGTATTTAACGAATACGACGAAAAAAACCGTGTGGTATTCCAGACAGACGCGCAGGCCGGAGAGTATCATCTGGAATATTCCCCCGATCATACAATAACGACAGATGCGCAGGGGCAAAAGACAGAGGTTTGGTTTGACGATCAAAAGCGCGTTGTAAAGCAGGTAGACGCGAAGGGAAACGAAACCCTGACTTCGTATGATGAAGATGGGAATGTATCGGGCATCACACAGCCGGATGGAACGTTGACTGCATACGAGTATGATAGCAACGGCAACAAAACAAAGGAAATATCGCCGGACGGCAGTTTTGTATCGTTTGTATATAACGAGGACAACCTGCCGGTAGAATTTACGGATAAGGCGGGAAATGTCACAAAATACGAGTACGATGAGAACGGAAACCCGTCAAAGCAAATCAATCCTGACGGGAGCGTCGTTCAATTCCAATATAACGCCTACGGACAGAAGATACTAGAGATCGACGCGGTTGGTAACGAGACGGAGTACAGGTACGAGGGCGCAAATCTTGTAGAGACCATTGACGCAAAGGGCGGCGTGACAAAACTTGCATACGATCTTGCCGGGCACCTGACGTCAAAAATCGACGCATCCGGTATGGTAACGAAATATGAATACGACGCGGCAGGGAACAATACGAAGATCGTTTTTGCGGACGGGACATTTATGGCCTACGAATACGACGGCGCGGGGAACCAGATTGCCGCCGTCAATCCGAAGGGCGAGGTGACCCGTATGGAATACGACGGGATGAATCAGCTTATAAAGACGATCCTGCCGGATGGGAGTGTGCAGCAAGCAGAGTACGACTTCAACGGGAATGTGAAGAAGGTAAGCAATGCGCTTGGAGAAACAGCTACGTATGAATACGACGCAAACGGCAATGTGACTGCACAGACGGACGCTGCGGGGAACCGGACAACATTTGAATATGATTCTATGAACCGCATGACCGCGCAAATAAACGCTGCGGGCGCAAGGACGGTTTATGTGTACGACGAACTCACCGGAAAAGTTGCGAAAGCCATTGATGCGGACGGGAATGAGACGCAATTCCAGTATGACGCGAACGGCAACCAGGTAAAGCAAATTAACCCGGACGGCACAACGGTTACAACGGAATACGACAGCTTGAACCGTCCGGTGAAAACGACAGATGCAAACGGCGGCGTTTCCACAATCGAATATAACCCGGACAGCAGCATTGCCGCGACGATAGACGCAACGGGCGCGAAAACGACCTTTGCATACGACGCAAACGGCAATGTAACAAAAGAAACGGACGCGCTTGGAAACAGCACGCAAACCGAATACGACGCGGCAGGGAAGATCATCTCTGTCACCAACCAGAACGGCGGCGTGTTCCGCTACGAATACGATCAGGCAGGACAGCTTGCAAAGACAGTCGATCCCCTCGGTAACACGGAAGAATACGAATACGATCAGGCGGCAAATCTCATAAAGACGATAGACGTTCGTAAAAATTCCATGCGCTTTGAATATGATGAAAACGGTCAGCAGATGGGCGCTGTACTTAAAAACGGCGGGAAAACGCACACGGAATACGACGGGGCGGGGCGTGTCACAAAGCAGACGGATGCGCTTGGTAATTCGACGCAATACGAGTATAACGCGAACGGTCAGGCCACCAAGGTTACGGACGCGAAGGGGAATTCCGTCACAATGGAGTACGATTCGCTCGGCAATACGGTCAAAACCACGGGGCCGAATGGCATATCGATTGAAAATGAATATGACGAAACGGGCAGGCTTTTAAAGACCATAAATGAACAGGGATTGGTCACAGAATATACGTATGATTCCATGAACCGTGTGACCGCGCAGACGGTGAACGCCAAAACGACGGAATATGCCTATGACGGAAACGGCAATGTAAAAACGGTCACGGACGCGCAAGGCAACGAATTGAAAATGGAGTACGACAAGGCAAACCGCCTGACGCATATCATTTATCCCGACGGGACTTCGGATCAGTATAAGTACGACGAACTGGGGCGCGTCTCAACTCTTTTGCCGCGGCAGGGGATGCCCACGCAATATACCTATGATGCGGTAGGAAATATCCTGACCGAACAAAACGGAGACCGTATAACAACATATGAGTACGACGCAATGGGCAATATGACGGCAAAGGTGAACCCCGACGGTTCAAAAATATCGTATGCCTATGACGCGGCGGGAAATATGGTATCGCAGACAGACGCGCTTGGCAATGTCACGCAGGTTTCTTACGATGCGATGGACTGGGCGGAAAAGATTGCCTATGCGGACGGTTCTTCGTATGAAAACAAATATGACCTTGGCGGGAACGTCATCCAGAAGACTGATGCGGAAAACGCAAAAACGACCTTTGAATACGACGCCGCAGGAAACGTGACGAAAACAACGGACGCGCTCGGAAATACTGTTTCGTATGAATACGACGCGCTCGGGAGCCTCACAAAGGTAACGGATGCGCTCAGCCATGCGACGGAGTACGAATACGATTCGCAGGGCAACCTCCTGAGCGAAACGGACGCGCTGGGGAACGTGAAGAAATATGAGTATACGCCGGAGGGGTGGCTTACAAAAATAACGAACCCGGACGGAACGGTCACGACATACACCTACGACGAACTTGGACAGATGACGGGCGAGGACTATAACGGCGAAAAACAGGTGAGCCACACCTATAACGAGCTTGGCCTGGTCACCGAAATGACGGGGCCGGAGGGGACGAGCAAATACCAGTACGACGATCAATCCCAACTGATCTCTGTTTCGGGCGCATCCGGTGATGTGGTCGGATATTCGTATGACGATTACGGGCGCAAGACAGAAATCACCTACCCGGACGGACGCAGGGTGTCCTACCGGTACGACGAAATGGACCGGCTGGTCGAGGTGCGGGGGCTTGACGGCGGGAAAACCACCTATGAATACGACGCAAACGGAAACCGGATCAAAACAAAGTCGGGCGGTATCCAAACCGAATATGGCTATGACGCGATGAACCGCGTCGTATCTCAAAGGGCGAGCGGCGAAACGGATATTTCTTTTGCATACGAATACGACAAAAACGGATATATAACGGGAGAAACGCGCACAGAAGGCGAAACTGTTTATACGCGGGACTATGGCTACGATCCGCTCGGACAGATCACTTCCTTCAAAGAAAATGACTACAGCGAAAAGTATACGTACGACGCGGCGGGGAACATGACACAGAAGGTCGCAAACGGTGTGAAGAGCGAGATGGCATACAATGCGGCGAATCAACTGACAAAGTTGACATCCGCGAATGGCGCGGTAAACTATACTTATGACGCGAACGGCAACCTGACCGCCAAAACGCTGAATGGGAAAACGAGCACATATGCCTACGACGCGGCAGGGAAGCTGACGGATTACCTTGGTTACGACGGATATGAAGAAAAGTATACGTACGACGCAGCGGGGAACCGGATTGAAAAGAAAAGCAGGGGAACCAGTGCGCGCAAGACTCTGGAGGAGCTTGCGGAACTGGGCGAAAAGCTGGAGACGGAAACGAGTGAGGCTGAAAACCCGGACGAGTGGATCACAACAGAATATGTGAACGACATCAATACAGAGAATGCGCAGGTACTGATGGAGCGCACGGGCGGCAGGACGGTCTCGTATGAATACGGGCTGGAACGCCTTTCGATGTACGCACAGGAGGGGCTTGCGGAACGCAAGACAGACTATGTATATGATGGGCGCGGAAGCGTGGCGCAGGAAATATCGTACAACAATGCGTGGTATAACTACCTGCTGCCGTTCACGCAGGATACGCAGGTGAAAGGCCACCGCTATACGCCGTTTGGGGAACAGATGACAGGCAAGGCCACGGGCTTTGGCTATAACGGCGAATACTACAGCGCTGAAACAGGGATGCAGTATCTTCAGATGCGCTATTACGAGCCGGACATGATGCGGTTTTCGCAGAAGGATATCATCCAGATGCAGGGCGCAGGAAGTGCAGCAATGAACCGGTATGCGTATGCGGCGAACAACCCCGTCAATTTCAGCGATCCAAGCGGGATGTTCTTTGAGCAAATAGGGGATTTCTTCGGGGCAATCGCAGAAGGAGCGGCATGGCTTGGCGGAAAGATCGTTGAGGGAGCGGGTTATATAGCGGGAAGCGTCGTTGGCGTATTTAACAAGGATGCAGGGGATTATATTAAAAACAGCAGCAGGGCTTTGGGCAACCAGATAGCAGATGCCGGAAAATCTGCAAGAACAACGCTGCGAAATTCCGGTGCGGCAAAGGATAAGGCGATCAGTACCTTTGCCCGCAATATATCCAAAGGCAAAAGTGTTGGATATGCTGCAAGTAAGGCGCGCTCGTCTTACAATGCCTATATACAACAGAAAAAGGCGGAAGAAAAACAGCGAAAGACCAATGTTGTAAAGAATGCCTTCCCCGGATATGATGTGGCCTATGACGGGGACAAGGTTGGCATTATGTATAACGGCGCCTTTGTTGAGATAACAAGCCCTGAACAGGCGCAGGCAATAAAGGCTTGCATGGACGATTTAGAAAGAGAAAAGAAAAATCAGGAGCTTGAAAAGGCACGGGCTGACGTTGCAGCAAACAAAGCGGATGTTGTCTCTGGCCCTAATGGAAAAGAAATTGATTACAGTGGAAGCGACAAACCCAATATTAATATCTTTAATGGCACAATATTTGATTCTTCATCCAATAAGGGGTATTCGCAACCGGGGAAGATTAATACGGCCTTAGGATATGGTGATGTATATGAAGTATTGGGAAAAGCAGTAGTGGATATTAATACTAGTAAATCAAGGTTTGAATACAATGGTCAAGAATACTTATTTCAGCATTGGCAAGGTAATTATATGGCAAATCTGCCGAGCGTTATTTCAGGAACCAGCGTAGTTACAGGCATTGAAGCAGGAATATATAGAAATGGAGAAGGAACGCCTACTTGGGGATATGGACGTGCTGAACCGGAAGACAAAATGGATATGAATTTGACATTATTTGATAAAAATGGTAATTCTATTATCAATGTCGATAGTAGAAAAGCAAATAGCAATGTCCCTGTTGAGTGGCAATATGGTTATACGATCGATGGACATGTTCAGTACAGAGAAACATATTCGGTGACTACAATATCACATGATGACTTTGATTTTCTTAATGCACTCAAAAATGGTGTCACAGATGGGGTTGCGCAAGGAAATTTGGAATTTGGTAACGTGGTATATAATTCAAATACAGGAAAATACGATTTGACATATACTTACGACCCTTACGGATTAAATTAGCAAAAGTGAAAAATTTCTTTGAAAAGTAGGAGAAAAATGGCATGAAATATCTAAAAAAAATTATCTTCATTACTATTTCGGTTATCTGTTTTGTTGTTTTCTGCTCTTGTTCTCATTATCTATATAAAAATGAGAGATTAAAAGAAGATGTGGATATTGGAGCCGATAATATGGAAAACAAAATGACGACAGCCGAATCAAATAGTTATTCTGTTGATAATGACGGCTTTACTACAATGGAAGATGGACGTTATTTCGAGCCCGCGGAAATACGTATTGCACCTGAACTATCGGAGATGGAAGGGAAATCTTTAGCAGAAAAAAGATATTATATTGATAAAGATGTTGAAAAGTCTGACGGAAATAGGGTTTCAAATATTTCTGTTGAAATTGTTCCACATGAGTATACTCAAGATGAAAGCCTGTTGTTACGGGATAGTATTACTGCATCAATAAATTCGCAAATAGAGAAGATGGATGAAAAAGCGGAAGTATCAATATCAGGTACTGATACTGAGAAAGGATATGACTTATTTGTTTATATTATTACCTTGCCTGATATGGAAGCAAGAATGTATTATATTTTAGGAGATAAGAAGGTTTGCTTAGTAAATGCAAGTGCTTATACTGATAATAACCCGGAAATTATATTCGATTCTGCATTGGATATAGTAAACAGTTTCACTTGGAGTTAAGATTGGAAGTAAATGTATCGAAAAATGGCTGCATATTTCTCAACAAAATACTGAATCATACTGAATCGAAAAATTTGATTGCTATTATGGAATGTGAATGGAGGTGCTTTAAATGGGCGCAACATTTGTAGCAATTTTACTGATTATTGCTTTTGTTTTAATTACAAACGGAATAATTCGTACAATAGCGAAAAAAAAGACTCAATTTCCCAAAGTCAACACCACTTTGTGGACAATCATCGGTGCATTGGTTGGCTTTGTTCTTATGGGAGCTATTTTTGTTTTTTTAGGCCCTAATAATAATAATCAGGAGATATCGCAGATTGTTAATTTACCCATGGTTTATTTAGTTATTAGTATATTATTATCATTTTTAGGAGTTCTTTTATTTATCTATGGTATTAAAAAAGAAATTAAGACAGTAATTGCGTTAAGCTCCTCAGTATTTGGTATTACTGCTATAGCGTGGTTTTTCACCGCTATATTAAATTTATTGGTATAATTACTTGTAAGATATTTATAATAGAACTAATTTCATAGCAAGCAAAAGCCATTCTTCGGGATGGCCTTTTTATGTTATCCATAATTTACTACTGGATTTTTTTTATGTGATTCCGAGTTCGGACGGACATCGTCAGGGATTTAACAATGAACTTCTATATTCCCTATCCTATTGCGATGAAAGCAGCGGCAAAACTGTAATGCAGCTTTGGCTTGCTCATAGTGATTTACAGTAAAACCAGAAAAATTTAGCTCAAATAACAATTCGCGTAAGGAGAGCCTGTATTCGCGTAATTCCGATGGAATTGAGAACGCATCATTATTCTCATTTCCATCGGCGGAGGAACAGCTTATAAAGAGACTGGATCGCAATCTTCTGTACGCTGCAATTTTAAAGCTGCCGGAAAAACAGGCGCATCGGTTGTATGCACATTACTTTTTGGGCCTCGGCATCAATCAAATTGCGAAACAGGAAGGGGTTGACCGAACCACTGTTTCACACTCAATCAAGAGAGCACTTGAAAATTTGAAAAAATTTTTAATACAGGGTGCCACGTTTTAGCCGTTTTTTCTCTTGGTTTATGAAGGGAGTTTTTTATCTCCCTGCACCTTGAAAAATAGACGTTCAGTAAAATGAACGGCTCATAACCAATAGCTTGAATACGTTGCTGTATCACGAGCGAAGCAGGGGACACGCCAGGACTACCTGCGCCATACGGCGTCATAAGGATCGCATCCAAGGTACGAGCGATAAATGTTGCTTCTGTAATCTCCACTTGGCAATGGGGAAACGCGATAACTGATACAGCCTATAATGATACTCCCGCATAGTCGAGGTTCAGTCCCAGAGTGCGGTTCGGTGAAATGGATGGTGGAATTCCAGTGATGATCTTTGCCAGGATCAGTTCAAGCTATTGCCCGTTCGCTATGGGGAGTAGTGTCAAATAATAGCGTTTAAAATATATGGGAGAAGCAGCGGATTATGAAACAAAACGGTTTGCCGGAATAAATCCGCTGCTTTTCTATTCATGATAGAAGTGTGGTGAATGGGCATGGAAAGGAAAGAACTGACTAAAGCCAAAAAAGCAGAATATAAAGTCATTATACAATTTACAGATAATAGTAAAGAGACAAATAATATCAAGCAAAATATTTTCAAAATTATATTCGATGGATACGAGAAAAGAATAAATTCCTCATGCTGATTTTTTGAGTAGTTAGGTTGTGCCTATTACAATTTATATGTAGCCATTATTAGAAAAAAGTAGAAGGAGCCAATGAGGATGGAACGGTTTGATAAAATACTACGTGTAATTATTTTGTACAGGGTATCAACCAAAGGGCAATTATATAAAACAAATTCCTTTGATATGTCCAAAGATGAGATTCCAATGCAAAAAGAAGCTTGTCATAAATTTTTGAAAACAAAGCCAAACTGGACGCTTATTGATGAGATGTATGAAAAAGGCATATCTGGAAGCAAAATATCTGCTGTCAATCGTGATGCGATCCAAAGCCTGAAAGAACGTGCGCTGAATAAGGAATTTGATGTGTTATTAGTCTGGAAATTTGATCGCCTTGGTCGAATTGAAAGTGAAACGCCACAATTATTGCGATGGTTTGTAGTGGAAGCCGGTATCCAGATGTGGAGCGTGAAAGAGGGGCAGCGTGTCTTTGAAACGAGTGCGGATACTCTTGTGAACTATATTACTTTTTGGCAGGCTGACACGGAGAGCAAAAATACTGCCATCCGAATAAAACAGCGTATGGAGCAACTGAAAGAACAAGGATTGTATACTGGTGGCCCGATTCCACTGGGGTTTAAAGCAGTTCACAAAGGGAGAATCAATAAGAAGGGACATCCAATTCCAGACTTGGTTCCAGATAAAGAGTTTGGAGAAGTGGTGAGAACGAGGATATTCTATCGTGTTTTTAAAATGGGATATGGAGCATATGTCATTGAGCGGGAGCTGCGGGAAGCAGGAATAACCGGACCGGAAGGAAAACCAATCTCCGTCAGTTCTATCAAGCGTATCTTGCGAAATAAAAAATATAGAGGCAGTATTATTGAGAAAGCAGTCTTTGATAAGGTACAGGATATTCTGAACCAACGTTCGGATGCAAAAAGCGAATCCCGACAAATCAATATGCAGGCACGGGCAAGCGCCTTATTATCCGGTAATATTTTTTGCGGACACTGTGGGCATAGATTATCATCAAATCTTGACCGCTCCAGTAAGAACGCGGAACCGAGAATACGGTATGTGTGCTATCATAAAACTCAAAAAAAGTGTAATTGTGATGGTCAGTCCACATATAAGGCAAATATTGTGGACGAAGCGATAGAAAATGCGGTACGCGATCTTTTATCAAAAATAAAGGATCGTCCTAAAGAGAGTGTCATCAAAATGAGATATGAATCAAAAATGAGAGGATTGAAAGTTAAGGGTACAGAATTACAACACATTATAATAGAAGAAAAAAATAAATTGGAGAAATTGCAATATGAAATAGTTAAGTGCTTATCCGGGGATAGCGTTTTTGATTCCAACGACCTCAGTAAATTGATTGGTGAGCAAAAGGAACGTATCAGTCATTATGATAAGAATTTACGGGAAGTGGAAAAAGAAATCGCAAATAAAGCGGTGGCAATGCAATCTATTCTGCCTGCTTATGATAGGTTCAAGGGCTGGGCTGAAGAATATGAAAGCCTACCCTTAGAACAGAAAAGAGCGGTTCTATGTGAGCTGGTTGCAAGAATTGAATTGAAAAGGGGATATGAGGTGAAAATCATATTTAATGTAGAATATGAACAGTTTTGCCGAGATATGGGTGATGATATAAAATTGCTGAAAAGCAGTTAACTTGTGCTCTAAAATAGGATATATTGTAAAATGCTACTTACTGAATAAATCGTGTAAGAAAAGGATGAAGAATAATGGTATTTCGTCATAGTACACATTGCTTAGAAATTGGAAAATATTATATATTTCAAACAGAGTATTATATGTATTTCATGATGTAATAGAGTTGCGTTTATAAGGTTTAATGTAGCTCGCATGCTAGAGCATTCGGCTGTTAACCGAAGGGTCGTTGGTTCAAACCCAACCTGGGGAGCCATTTCCGGTGGCGATAGCTAAGGGGATCCACCTGTTCCCATTCCGAACACAGAAGTTAAGCCCTTATACGCCTAAAGTACTGCACTGGCAACGGTGTGGGAGGATTGGTAGCTGCCGGATTCTATTAGAAAAACTCGTTCAATAGCTGAACGAGTTTTTGTTTGCCATTATTGTAGTCTTTAATAATTATTTTCTTCTATCTGACAAATAGAGTTGGTTTTTACAGATCATTTCGCCACAATAGATTGGAAGAAATGTACAAAATTTTAGAATAAAATATCAGATGTTTCTTGAATTATAGCAAATAGCCACTATAGAGATGACAAAGAACAGCGCGCGGATATAAAAACTAACAAGAATCTAATATAAGTTCTGTTATCCTTACAACAGTACCTATGCTGCGAAAGGCAGCGAAGACTGAAAGGAGACAGAAATGGGTAAAACAACAATAATGAAACTGGTTGCGATGATGGCAGCCGTAGCTATGATGTTTACTGCATGTGCATTTCAAAACAGCAATGGCAGCGCCGCGACAGTGTCAGGAAGTGAAATAGAAAATAATACCGTAGTTACGTTGGGACAACTGGCGGATTACTTTATTAAAGCAGCGGATGATTACAATCCGGATGCAGAGCGCACGGCGGTGCTGGAGGGTATGGATGAAACAGAACCTGCGACGAGGCTGAAAATGTACGTGATAGCCAGCCGGACGTTTGGAAAGCTACCCGCGCCTACAGGAAATACGCAGGCAATCGCGCCGCCGAGGGCAGACCTGTCCGGAATACCGGAATGGGCAAAAGAAGCGCTGCAGAATCTGGTGGATGGCGGAGTGTTTGATGCATCGGATTTAGGACTTTCCGGAAATACGGAAGGCAATAGTGAATCCGGACAAGAAGACCTGCTCTTTGAAGACAACGGAAATTCAGAACAGGCAGCAGGCGATTTTGACGAAAAACCAAAGATAGACAATAGTCAAAAACCGGTTCCGGAGGGCGCACAGCCTGATGTCGTAGCATCGGAATCAGGCAACCAGTCTGGACAAGTGGTAAAGACATCAGCCGATGGCCCAGAGCAGGATTCTTCGGAAAGCGGCAGGGAAATGATGGACGAGATGGAGACCGATCCCGCGCTGCGGTATTCCGATAGCGCTCCGCAAGAACAAGGGGAGGTACCCCCGGTAGGCGGCAGCGAATCGGAGGGATCCGACGATACGGATGGTGCGCAAGAATCTGTGGGCGGTCAGGATTCCCAGCTACAGGGTATGGATGATACCGTAACGATAAAGGATGCGGAAATTCTCGCGGCACGGATATTCGCCGCGTACGGTACGAATCAAAAGGATGACTTTTATACGGCTGTCAATAAAAATGACCTTGATACCTTAAGTACGGGGGCAAGGGAGGAAACAGCCGGAGGATCGAGTAGCGTTACCAAAAATACGGAAAAACAGCTGCACGACCTGATCCTTGAAATCGTAAACGGCAAAGTGGATTATCCTGACGGAAGCGCGGAGCAGAAAATCCGGAACCTGTACAATAACGCTATGGATATGGAAGAACGCAAACGCGCGGGTATTCAACCGCTGTGCAAATATCTCGACGCGGCAGATGCCGCTCAAACGATGCAAGAGCTGTATGCAACAATCGCGCAGGCAGTGAGCGAGCTGGGGAATCCCGGAAACGGCATCTTCCCAATGATTGCCGTGACAGATATGAACGACAGTACGAAACGGGTGATGCAGCTGATGACGATGGCGCCCATGCTGCTATCCCAGGAAGAATACGACGACCCGGAAAACGAAACGCTGAAAAGCTACCGCGAGACGATGATAAAACAATTGATGGCCGCGGGGGAAAGCGAGGAAGACGCGCAGCGTCACGCGGACGGTATCCTGCGCGTCGAGCGCGAGCTCGCTGGGAGCATGATGAGCGCGGAAGAGGCTGCGGAAATCAAAAATATCAGTAGCTATTATACCCCGCGGGATTTGGACGAGCTGATGCCGCAGGCAAAGCCGTCGGAGCTGTTTGCGGAGCTTGGCCGTTCGCCAGACACACAAATGACGGTCTATGATGCGAAGATGTTTGAAGCATACGCAAAATACTTTACGGACGAGAACTTGGAACTATTCCAGTCCATGCAGAAGATCGCGCTTATCACGGGCTACAGTAAGGCATTGACGCCGGAGATCGAAGCGATCCTTTACGGACAGGCGCAGCCGGCGGAGGACGCGGCAAGCGAAGCTGTGCAGAGTCTTCTGTCCGACGAATTGGGCCAGCTCTATGTGGCGAAGTATTTTCCATCGGAATCCAAGGCAGAGATCGAAACGATGGTGCGCCAGATGATCGACGCGTTCAAGACACGCATCAACCGGCTCGACTGGATGGACGAGACTACAAAGCAGGAGGCCCTAAAAAAACTGGATTCCATTACGGTGCTGATCGGATATCCTGACGAGTGGGAGCTCAACAATGCGCAGATCAAGAGCGCGGAAGATGGCGGGAGCTATTTTGCCAATACGGCGGCGTCCGAAGTGAAAAAGTGGGAAAAGGTGGTGGCCTCCCTTAAGGAACCGGTCGATCCACGTAGGTTCGCACTGTCGGCATTCACCGTCAACGCGGCGGCCAGCAGGAATACCAATACGATCATTTTCCCAGCGGGAATCCTACAAGCGCCTTTTTATGACCAAAATGCTTCTTTTGAGGAGAATCTTGGGGCAATCGGTTCCACGATCGCCCATGAGATCACGCATATGTTTGACGACGGAGGCGCGCAGTACGACGCAAACGGCAATGTCCGGGACTGGTGGGCAAAAGAAGACTACAAACATTTCCGAGAGCTATGCGAAAAAGCGGAAGCCTTCTATGACGGACGCGAAGCGGCGCCCGGGGTGCCGGTAAACGGAAAGGAAACTTTGAGCGAAAACATTGCGGATATTGGCGGCATAGCATGCGGCCTTGAGATTCTCTCTACGATGGAAAATCCAGATTATGATACGTTTTTCCGTAGCTTTGCCCAGCAATGGGCACGAGCCGCCAGCCATGAAACGCTCGCAGAACTGGCGGCGAGCGATATGCACGCTCCTAATAACCTGAGGACAAACAGGGTACTTGCAAATTTTCAGGAGTTTGCGGATACCTATGGGATTGAGCCAGGCGACGGCATGTATGTCGCGCCGGAAGACCGGATCGAAATTTGGTAAACAATGGGCGGAAGCGTCGGCATATTTGCCGGCCCTTTGCAGTTGACAAGCGGCGGTGAGGCCATTACCCTAAAAGAAAGCGGGAGGAAAGTACATGAAAATTTTGCTGGTTGAAGATGAAATGCGACTGTCCAAATTGGTTGCAAAAGGCCTTGGCATGCTGGGCTACGCAGTGGATTGCGCTTATGACGGTGAAGAAGCGCTTTATCTATATGATATCAACGAATACGACCTGATGATCCTTGACCTGAATTTACCAAAGATCGACGGTATGGAAGTGCTGCGGCGTATCCGCGCGCACAACGAGGATTTTCGTATCCTGATTTTATCCGCGCGCAATTCCCTCGACGACAAGATCAGTGGCCTTGACGGCGGCAGTAACGACTATCTGACCAAACCGTTTGAATTTGCGGAGCTGGAAGCGCGTATCCGCAGCCTGCTGCGCAGGGATTTTTCAACGCGCGATACGGTGCTGCGCTGTGGAAAGCTGCGTATGGATACCGCTGCGCGGCAGGTGTATTGCGGAGAAGCGGAAATCGCGTTGACACGGAAGGAATATGCGCTGCTGGAATATCTGCTCACTCATATAGGACGCGTTGTGAGCGCGGAAGAGCTGATCGAGCATGCGTGGGACAGTGAGACGGATCTGTTCTCCAATTCATTTCGTTTCCATATCCATTCCCTGCGCAAAAAGCTGGAGAACGCAGGCGCGGGAGAATATATCGTTACCCGGCGGGGGCAAGGCTATCTTATTCAAAACCCGGAGGTACAAGTATGAAAAAGTGGACATTGCAGGTCCGGATCACAATGATCGTAGGCGTTATCCTGGCGGCAGCCTGTATATTTTTGACAGCGAATTCATTGTTTGCGGCGAATATCTACTATGGCGATTATGCCGTTTTGGTAGAGCAAGGGCTTGCGGAGACAGACCCTGCGATAGTGGGTGAAGATGTGGCAGGCTTGCCGATTACAGGTGCAAACGAAATCTATGGGGATGCGTCCCGAAAGTTTTCCAACCAGACGTTGATGGGGTTCCTGCTGATCGTTGCGGCTGCACTTGCGCTCACATACTGGGCTGCCGGACGGGTAATGAAACCGCTGAAGGAACTCACGGATTCTGTCGGGGAGGTGGACGACCGAAACCTGAATGGCCGATTGGAGTTTCCTGGTGCACAGGGAGAGGTGCTGGCGCTTACGGAATCTTTTAACCATATGCTGGACCGCCTTGAGGATGCATTTCTGATGCAGAAAAGCTTCGCGTCAAACGCGGCGCATGAATTGAAAACACCACTTGCGGTCATCAAATCCTCCTTACAGGTACTGGAAATGAACCCTTGCCCACAGGAAACGGACTACCGGGAATTCATGCAGGATACAAAGGAGAGCCTCGAACGGATCATCAAAACAGTGGATGGTTTGCTCGCGCTGGCAAACCTGAATGCTATTTCTATTAACGATAGGGTGAATCTGCGTCCACTGCTGAACCAGGTGGTGCGGGAATTATCTGTAAAAGCAAAAGAAAGCGGAATCAAGCTGTCTTTTGCGGGAGAGCAAGATATAGTTGTAAATGGAAATTCCAGCCTTCTTTACCGTACCTTTTATAACCTGATAGAAAATGCCATCAAATATAACCGCCCGGGCGGGGCGGTTACAGTTACACTGGAGCAGCGGGCAGGACGTGCCAGCATCCGAATAGAAGATACGGGCATCGGTATAGGAAGTGAAGCGCTGCGGCACATTTTCGAACCGTTTTACCGCGCCGATCCGTCGCGCTCCCAGCATATACCGGGATCCGGACTCGGATTATCTGTTGTAAAAATGATTTTGGATCGGCACAATGGAGCAATTGAAGTGGAAAGTAAAGAGGGAAGCGAAACGGTGTTTGTGGTTTATTTATAATCGGATCCGTGTGGGAGGATTGGTAGCGGTTAACAAGCCTATGATTTTCATCATAGGCTTTTTTGCAATAAGGGCAGGTATCCCGCTTTATATTACTTCAGAATTGTTTGTGTGGGCACATATCTCTTATCGGGAATGCGAACGGCGAGAGCTCCGTTAAAATGGCATTGATCAACTACAAATTTGCGAACCAATCTTAGTAGCTGGCGATAACAATCTTCCAGATTCATAGCGAATGCTTTCAAATTATTGTTAGACAGGTTATGATAAGCCTGCATTCCTTTTTTGTTGAGCAGGTAGAGTGAATACTTTTTGTCCGGAGACAGGGAAAGGCAATAACCCCATTCTGTGAGTCTGCCTGCTTCTGCCAAAATAGTACGCAGGGGAACAAGGTCGAGCCGTTTTAATAGAATATCGAAAATATGTGAAATCAGTATAGTCCCGGGTTTTTGAGCATGAGCGGCTAAAATTTTTAAATCCTCAGGTTGTAAGTTTTTGGCTGCCCTCAAAGCAGAGGGACGAATAATCAGGACCATCAGTTGTATGGTGTGGAGATAATGCAGCGCTTGCCGCCGTAAAGCCTGATTCTGCAATGCTGCCGTAATATTCGAATGATCCGGAACCAGAACAATCGTTCCTCTTCCGTTTAATGTGCGGCTGTAGCCTAATTCTTCCAACTGAGATAAAGTCCGCCGGATGGTAGAGATCGATACATCATACTGTTTGGATAATTTGGCCTCGGAAGGTAAAAATGTCCCAACAGGATATTCATTCAGGCCGATCTTGTTTATAATGTCCCTTATGATCCGGCTGTAGCAATAGTTATGCCCGCGAATCGTATCCCAGGTAAAATCAGATACGGACTGTAACGGAAGCTCGGAGCATTCCGCTTCCAAATGCTTGATCGTAGCAAGGACAGCATCGCTTAACCACTCGTAAACCTCTGTAAACTGGTTGATTTTATAGGTTGGATCGTCGCTTTTCAATATTTCAATCAGGCGATCGGAAACTGTGGGGACGCCCTGAAGAAAACGATCCCGAAAGAAAGAGCAGCCCTCCGTAAAATAGCCGAAAGCTCCATTCTGAAGATAAATTGTGAATAAGTCGTTGAACAGGGGATTGCCGCTGCATTTTAAAACGTCATGACCCAAGTCCGACATAATCCGCCATTTGCCGCTCTTTTTTTCACTCACTGCGATTTTTGCAGCATCATTGTAATGGGGCAACGTCTCTATATTATGGCCATGGGAAGAAAAGGACATAATGGGCGGAAGAATCAGAGCGAAAGTTTGATGAATTTGTAATAAATGATCACGTTGCTGCAAAACCGAAAGTTCTGAGCCCTGAAAAAAGTCCGCTTCATTACACCGGCGCACAATTGGGGCGCAGCGTGGGTGGATTTCAATAAAACCTTCATCTTTCAGTGAATTAAGCGCATTCCTGACTGTTGGCAAACCAACATTAAATTCATCACACAGCCTCAAGGAAGAGGGCAAATGGTTACCAGGAAGGACCTGACCGCTGAGGATTCTATTTTTAAGATTTTCATATACGAAAGAGTAACGTGTTTTCTGCTGCTCCATTAGAAATCTCCCCTAATGATACATTATATATTTTACATCTATACCCGTAAATAAGCTATTTGCATATGTAAGCAAATAGTATATTGCAATAAACACCCCCTTATAATAAAATAATAACGCATTTACCGCTAAAAGTGTATTAAAATCAAAGAGCAGTACAAAAGAGCAGAAACCTAAGCAACAACCTATTTAAGCTCTCGGTAAAGAGTGATCACGGTACAATGAAGAAAAAAATAACGCGGTTTCTTATAGTTAGTATAGTCATGATATCAGCCTTATGTGTCTTTATTTTTGCATTTTTAGCGGTCTATATGAACCGCCAGAGTGAAAAGACCATCAATGAGGTCGGCACAATTTATATGTCAAATATAAACGAGCGGATATCTAAACATTTTGAAACCGCTTTGGATTCTTATCTGAGCAAGGCCGATGCACTTGTGGCAGAAACGCCGGCCGATCAAAACGCTGATGTTCAAGAGATAAAAAATGAATTGGCCAATAATGGAAAAATGCGGGGCTTTGAATATTTAGCTCTTTATTCCAATGACGGAGAGCCTGAAATAATTTATGGGGAGCCGGTTCAGGCAGTTAATCCGGAGTCCTTGCTAAGATCGGTGGATACCGATGCCAAAAAGGTTGCCGTTGGCACGGATGTAGAGGGGAATAAGATTATCCTGCTAGGTGTTTCGGCTGCATATCCTATGGAAAATGGTATGTCTACGGCGCTGGTGGCCGGACTTCCGGATAATGATATTAAAGATATGCTTGTCTTGGATGAAGAAGATTCCCTGGTGAATTCTTATATCATTCGGCGCGACGGATCCTTTGTAATTCGGGATGATGAATACGGTGAGAACTACTTTGATAAAATCAAAGAGAGTCCCGAAAGTATGGTGGACAGGGATGCGGAACAATATGTATCGGAATTGCAGAGAGCGATCAATAGCAATGAAAATTATTCGCATGCTTTTTCCCTCGGCAATAGCAGACTCCAGGTATACTGCACGCATCTACCTTATTCTGAATGGTACTTAATAACAGAAATGCCCTTTGGAAAACTAAACGAGGCAGTAAACGGTTTGAGTAACCAATGGATCCTTTTTGTGCTGGGTGGATGTGGGATTGTATTACTTGCGCTGATTTTCATGTTTGTAAAGTATTACCAATTATCTCATAAACAAATCAATGCTCTGAATAAAGCGCGGCAGGAGGCTGTGCGTGCAAACAAGGCTAAAAGTGAATTTCTTTCCAGTATGAGTCATGATATCCGTACGCCGATGAATGCCATCGTAGGTATGACGGCAATCGCCGCCTCAAAAATAGACGATCGGGAACAGATAAAAAATTGCCTCAAGAAAATCAGCATATCCAGTAAGCATTTGCTTGGATTGATCAACGATGTATTGGATATGTCAAAAATTGAGAGCGGAAAAATGACTCTCAATATGGATCAGGTTTCTCTGCGAGAACTAATGGATAATATCGTTGGAATCATACAACCGCAGATCAGGGCAAAGGAACAGAAATTTAGTGTACTGATTCAGGATATATTCATTGAAAATGTCTGCTGCGATAGCGTACGGCTTAACCAAGTATTGTTGAATCTTCTTTCCAATGCAGTTAAATTTACGCCGAACGGCGGACTGATCGAGGTATCGCTTTGCGAAGAGCCGTCCGTGAAAGGAGACGATTATGTACGCGTCCATATTTTGGTAAAAGACAGTGGAATTGGGATGTCTCAGGAATTTTTAGGAAGAATTTTTGATTCATTTGCGCGCGAGAACAATGCGCATGTCCGCAGGACCGAGGGAGTCGGACTGGGGATGGCAATTACCAAATATATAGTGGACGCTATGGGTGGATTTATTGAAGTAAAGAGCGAGGTCGGAAAGGGAAGCGAATTCCATGTTGCATTAGACCTTGAAAAAGCGGACGTGCAGGAAATAGATATGGTCCTGCCTGAATGGAATGTATTGGTTGTGGATGATGACGCTTATCTTTGTAAGGCGGCGGTATCATCATTGAAAGACATCGGTATGAAAGCAGATTGGACCTTGGATGGAGAATCGGCAATCAAACTGGTGGATAAGCGGCATAAAGTGGGCGACGATTACCGCATCATATTGCTTGACTGGAAACTGCCGGGTATGAACGGGGTAGAAACAGCGCGCAGGATACGCGAGAAACTAGACGAGACAATTCCGATCCTGCTCATTTCCGCCTATGATTGGGGAGAGATTGAGGAAGAGGCCAGAAAGGCGGGCATCTGCGGATTCATTTCAAAGCCACTGTTTAAATCGACTTTGTTTTACGGACTGAAGCCATTCACGGACGTGGTTGGTGAAGATGTGGAAAATTTCGCAGGGGAAGAATGCGGTCTTCAAGGAAAACGGATTCTTGTGGCGGAAGATAATGAATTGAACTGGGAGATTGCCGAGGGGTTGCTGCGCGAATTTGGGGTAGAACTGGAATGGGCAAAAAACGGACGCATCTGCGTAGAAAAATTCCTGCAATCCCCTGTCGGTTACTTTGATGCGATACTGATGGACATAAGGATGCCCGTTATGTCCGGATACGAAGCGACGGCGAGCATACGCGCAATGGATCGGGCGGACTCGGACGTGCCGATCATCGCCATGACGGCCGACGCGTTTTCGGACGATATTAAAAAATGCCTGCAATCAGGGATGAACGCGCACATCGCGAAGCCTATTGAAATACGGGAAATGCTGCGATTGCTGAAAGATACGTTTAAACGGTGACAGTGGTCACACACTGGGGATTTGGACATCCAGAGCTTCTGTAAAATGATATTTATCCATCATATAATTTTGCACCGCTTTCAAAATATGACAGTAACCATCCGCTAAACCATTCGCCAAACCCTCTAGGTCATCATTACGGAAATGCCGGTATGCGCTGCGGCCCAGTTGATTTAAAATATCATAGGCTTTGTTTTTGTGGGGGTAAAGGGTTAGGTAATAGCCCCAATGTGTCAGCCTGTTTGCCTCGGTTAAAATAACGCGCATAGGATGTAGATCCATACGCTCGATCAAGCAACTGAGAATATTTTCAAACCAAACAGCGTCCTGGGATTCATATTTCTTATCGAGGGAAGCAATATCGGAGTCACGGAAAAAAGGCGCGGCACGCAACACAGACGGCCGGATGATCAGCGCCATGAATTGGAGCGAATACAAATACCTCATAATTGCATGGCGAATCTCTTTGTTTTGCAATCTGCGCGGCACGCCGGAGTCGTCCGGCACTAAAACCTGTGTTCCTTTTGCGTTCAATGTCCGGCTTAATCCACGCTGCTCCAGTACGGATAACGCTTTACGGACCGTAGAGACAGAAACGCCGTATTGTTTGGCTAATTCCGCCTCAGGGGGAAGAAAGGAATCGTATGGATAGACGCCTGCGCCGATTTTGCTCTCCAGATCCTGAACGATCCGCATATAATAATAATCACGGCCTCGGTCGGGATTCCAGGAAAACCCTGTATTCCTGCCGGCAGGGATCGGAGAACCGGAAAACAGATTTTCAAGCTGCGCTAGGCTGTCGGAAACGCTGGAATAAACCTTTTGGTAAATATCCTTTAATTGCCGATGTTTTCTGGTAATGTCTGACGTGCCAAGTACGTTGGCAAGATAGTCAAAATCGCCGGAGAAGTAATTTTGGAGCGATATTCCCGTATAGTTTGGCAACTCGTCCGCAAAAAATCCCAACTGCCCATAGAATTCAAATTTTGAATATAGATCGCAGAATAATGGATTGCCGCTGTTTTCAAGGACGGCATGATAAATAGAAGAAATCAGCCTCCATTTACCAGCAGACGTCTTTTTACGCAGGGCCTTTTGGTATTGTTCATAACAGGGCAACGACTCCAAAGAGAATTCCCGCGATGAAAACGCCAAGAGGGGAGGCATAACCATTGCCATGGTTTCATATACCTGCAATAGCTGATCGCGCTGCGACAATATTACCAACGCAGGCGACGAACTATCCCTACTTTCCTTTGTAAAAGAAACGACGGGTGCACGGCGGGGCTGGATTTCAATAAACCCATCCTCTTTCAGGGCATTTAGTACATCCGTAATTGTGCGTATTCCGACATGGAATTCTTCGCATAACCGGCGGGAAGAAAGGAGCCGGCTTCCCGGACCAAGCCGGCCGCTCACAATTTGTTCTTTCAGATGATTATATACATATGAAAACTTTGTTTCCTTTGTCTCCATTTATCTATCCCTTTAATTAATTATTGACTTCAATATGATTCAATCTTATTCTAATATTAAGGTATAGTTTTTTCAATACCTATTTGCATATATAACCATATAGTATATTGATTAAAATTTGATGAGTATTTATAATATATAAAATTTTTGGATAGGAACAAAAAGCCGGAATGATACGGGAGTTTTTAGATGAAAATGTATATGAGGCTTTACAGAAGCGGCTGGATTTCATTTTTAGGGAATTCGATAATATTTATGTTTCCTTTTCGGGAGGAAAAGACAGCGGGCTGCTTCTTAATCTGACGCTTGATTTCAGGGATCAATATTATCCGGAAAAGACAATCGGGCTGTTCCATCAGGATTTTGAAGCACAGTATACGGTTACAACAGAGTATATAGAGCGAACTTTCGAACGGATGAAAGAAAAGGTAGAACCGTATTGGGTATGCCTGCCGATGGCGACAAGAACGGCACTCAGCAGCTATGAGATGTTCTGGTATCCGTGGGATGACACGAAGCGCGAAAGCTGGGTACGAGAGATGCCGCAAAAAGACTATGTAATCAATTTGCAGAATAATCCAATATCGACATACCGCTACCGAATGCCTCAGGAGGATCTGGCTAAACAATTTGGCAGATGGTACCGCATGGTGCATGATTACGGGAAAACCGTATGCCTGCTTGGATTGCGCGCGGATGAATCTATGCAGCGCTATAGTGGCTTTTTGAATAAGAAATATGGATATAAGGACGAATGCTGGATTAGCAGGAAATTTAAGGACGTATGGTGCGCTTCTCCCATGTATGACTGGACCCTAAACGATGTATGGCATGCCAACAGACTGTTTGGGTACGATTATAATGGGTTGTATGACCTATATTACAAAGCGGGGCTGAAGCCTTCGCAAATGCGTGTAGCTTCGCCGTTTAACGATTATTCCAAGGATTCGCTCAACCTGTACCGGATTATCGACCCTGAAATATGGAGCAAGCTGGTGGGTAGGGTGCGGGGAGCTAATTTTGCCTGTATCTATGGGCGAACAAAAGCCATGGGGTATCGAAGTATTTCCCTTCCGGAGGGGCATACATGGAAATCTTATACAAAATTCCTGCTGGATACATTACCGGCCAGGATGCGGAATAACTATATCAAAAAATTCAATACGTCCATCCATTTCTGGCACGAAACGGGCGGCGGACTGGACGAGGTTACGATCAAGGAACTCGAGGAACACGGATACCATATCAGGCGGAACGGTGTCTCGAATTATACCCTGAATAAAAAAACAAGGATCGTTTTTATTGGTCCGATTCCCGACCACACGGACGATATAAAATCCACAAAAGATATTCCAAGCTGGAAGCGGATGTGTTATTGTATCTTGAAGAATGACCATACCTGCCGTTTCATGGGATTTGGACTGTCACGGCGACAGCAGAAACGTATCGAAATTATCCGTAAAAAATATAAAAGTGTAGAGGAATTAACAAATGGCGTATAAAAGTCCTGTTTATCATGTCTTTCCTGTCCCGATTGAGAAAGTCAAACCCAACACCTATAATCCGAATGCGGTTGCGCCGCCTGAGATGAAACTGCTTTACGACAGTATCAAGGCGGATGGATATACAATGCCTGTGGTGTGTTATTATGTAAAATCAAAAGATATTTATGTGATTGTAGACGGTTTCCACCGTTACCGGATCATGATGGAGCATGAGGATATTTATGAAAGGGAGAAAGGGATGCTGCCTGTCTCTGTGATAGATAAACCGATCGATCAGAGGATGGCGAGTACGATAAGGCATAACCGCGCGCGGGGCAGCCACGACGTGGACCTTATGAGCAACATTGTAAAAGAGCTCCATGAGCTGGGGAGGTCGGACGCATGGATAGCAAAGCATTTGGGAATGGATAAAGATGAAATATTGCGCCTGAAGCAGATAACAGGCCTTGTGGCGTTATTTAAGGAGATCCAGTTTGGAAAGGCATGGAAGCCGGTGGATGAAAAAGAGGAGTGATCGGTGTTCCGACACATACTAAATAACAGAAAGAATACATGACAGAGCAAATCAAGTAAAATAAAGTATTTTTATTGAAAACAGTACATTTTTACACACATTTCTGACGATTATTACATTAAAATTAACAAGCTATCTGCTTACGTAAGCAGATAGTTTGTTGTGTTTTTTATTTTAGCCTCCTACAATTACATATACAATATATGACAAAACAAGGATGGTATTGTTTGCTAAAAAGATTAATTTAGAAAAAGATTTTACAAAGGATCATTTATATATGAAAAAGATAAACCGAATTGTAAAGGCAAAACAAAAAAATAAATTATTTGCGGCAGTACTCGGCGCACTACTGGTGTTCTGTTTTGCTGCTTCCGCTTTTGCATCAAATGATGCAGTGCCCGGCAGTGCAGACGTAGGGCCGGAGACCTCCGCGACAGGAGGGCTGCAGGCGGGAGACACGCAAGCCTCGGCTTCGGAATCACCATCAAATAACGCGCTGCAACTACCGGAAGCCTCGGCTTCGCCCAGCCATTCGCCGACGCAGGCGGAGGACAAGGAGCAGGCGGAGGGCGCGATCCGTATCACGACGCTGGAGGAATTCCGGCGTATCGGCGTTGAAGAAGCTTATCCGCTTGATGGGACGTATATCCTGGAAAATGACATCGACGGTCAGGGAATCGGCTGGGCGTCTATTGGCAGCGAAGAAGCGCCGTTTTCAGGAACGTTCCTCGGGAATGGGCATATGATCAAAAATGTTTTGATTCTTCCGGAGCATGGAACGGGCATATTCGGTTATTTTACCGGCTCCATCAGCGGGCTGAGCCTGAGGGACGTCAAGTGCGGCCCCGGCAGCAGCCAGGGAACCCTCTTTGGCACGGTGGACGGTGAAGCGGAGATTGCCGATATTTGCGTGCAAGGAGCGCTTCATAAACGTGACGAAAGCGAAGACGGCATATCCGGCGGGCTGGCCGCGGAGATCCGGCAGGCAAAGAACATTCAGAATGTGCAGGTTTATGTGCATAATCCGAACGAGGGCAAGCTGGACGGCGCGCTGGCAGGAAAGGCGGACGCTGCTGCGGAAGCTTACGAAAACTGCCTGTGGTCCGGCGCGTATGCAAGCAGCGCGTTTGGGATAGACAGCCCGATTGACGCTGCGGACGGCGTGATGACACTGAAATCCGACCCAGCCTATGTGACGCTGGGAACCGGTGGACAGCAGGCGCGGGTCACGGCGGATACACAGAGAGCGAACCAGTTCGGGCTGGCATTCCAGGGCTGGCAGGGCAGCGAAACGATCCTCGCGCTGGGCAGCGCGGACGGCGCTGCCGTAACCATTACGAGCAAGGAAGAGACGGGCGCGGAAGACGTGGAGGCCGTGTATGCCAAAACGTGGCCGGACGGCGAAAAAACTGAAGTGCGCTTTTTCACGCCGGTGATTATTTCACAGAATATCAGCGTAGAGAAAGAGCTGGAGCCGATTGACCCAATTTTCCCCAACCAGATTTCCGGCGTCCAGCCGCTCATGCCGGAGGACAGCGTGTTTCCTTTGCAGATCGGAGCGGAGGACGGCGTAGCTGAGGAGGAACAACCGCAGATCAGCATTACGCGCAACCCGAACGACCAGACGGGAGAGATAGGCGAGAGCGTGACGTTCAGCGTCGAAGCGGAAGGGGAAAACCTTGCGTACCAGTGGCAGCAGAGCATGGACGGCGGACAAACGTGGACGGACATTCCGGGCGCGACAGAGCGGGAATATACGTTTACGGCGGCGGAGGAAGACTACGTCAAAGAGTTTCGTTGCGCGGTACGCCACGCGCAATAAGCAGAGTTTGATTGATATAGAATCATACGGCATCAGAAGCTTGACAGGATGTGCGCGCGGCGCGCACGGGATCGGATAGATAGATCGGGAAGAGTAAGGCAAAATGGGCAGGAAAGGGAAACGAAACAAAATCATATATGTAGTGGCGATTACGCTGGTTGTCGTAATGATGCTTGCGTATACGCCGCTCGCGTACGCATGGGAATTGCCGTTTAATTTATTTGGAAGCGACAATGAATCCGGACAGCAAATGGTTGACATACAACCTCCGTCCGAACCGGCGCAGCCACAGCAGGTGAACATACCGGATGGCACTGCACCGGAAGAACCGGAAATGCAGGAGGTGCCCGTGTTGAGCGTGCCCGCGCAGCCGGAGCTCGGGGAGGAGCAGATTCCGGATATAGCGGTGCAGCCGAAAATGAAAATGAGGGCGGTCAGTGAAGCTGACGCCGCGGCGACGCAGCCGGATGAAGCGGACCAGGCAGACGGCACGGTGTATTCGCGTTCCGCGTCGCTGTATTCCGCGCGCAGCGCCGCGTATACCGACCCGTACGCAATCAACTATACTGTCACGTCCACGCCGTCTGCTTCGGAATGGTCGAACGGAACGTACGTCGTTACCATTACGGCGACGGGCGTGCCGGATAAATGCGCGCAGCTTTCCTTTAATATCAAAACCGACGTTATGGACGAGTCCAACGGCATTATGTGCCACAAAGTGAGCGAAAACAAGTGGCAGGGCAGCGGGATCGTGAAAGTAGGCGCCCCCGGAACATATTATTGGGGTTCAGTTTATATGGAGAGCGACGATCCTTCGGGATGGCCGCCGAGTGGAATATGGATGATGGTGGATACCGTATCATTTTCCCCACAGAAGATAGAAACAAATCTGCCGAGCATTACCAACGCGCGCCAGGTTTCCACGGCGTGGGCGCAGAGTCAGAGCGTCAGCGCGACGGTAACGGATTCGCAGAGCGGCGTGAGGGACGTATGGCTGATGGAGTCCGCCGACGCGACGAGCGGTTATCAAATGACGCAGTCCGGCAACACGTGGACGGGCACAGTGTCCTCCACGGGAACGTGGTACGTCGTCGCGTTCGACAAGGCCGGAAATAAGGCGACAAGGGCGGTAAACGTCGTTAACATCGACCGGACAGGCCCGTCGGTTTCCAACGCGAAGCAAAACACTACCGCTTCGGCTGCGAGCAAGACGGTCAGCGCGACAGTAACGGATTCGCAGAGCGGCGTCGATCAAGTGTGGCTGATGACCACCTCCACAGGAACCAGCGGCTATAAGATGACGAATACGTCAGGCAGCACGTGGACTTCGCCGGACATTGTTGACGAGGGCACATATTATATTTGGGCGATAGATAAAGCGGGCAACCCGGTTTCCTCCAGGACGGCGGTATCGGTGACGAATATCAACCGTGACCGCACTGGTCCGACCATTACCAACGAGACGCAGAATACGGCGGACTGGGCGCGGGTGAAAACAGTCAGCGCGACCATCACGGACGCGAGCGGTATCAAGCAGGTGCTGCTGATGACGTCTCCGGACGCGACGAGCGGCTATACAATGACGAACACGTCTGGAAACACCTATACGTCGAGCAATATGGGCGCGTCGGGCACGTATTATATTTGGGCAATGGATAATGCGGGCAACGTGACCACAAAGCCGGTGGTCATCACAAATATAGACCGGACTCCGCCCGACGTGACGAACGCGAAGCAGAATACGACGGACTACGCGAGGACCAGGCAGATCAGCGCGACCATCACGGATTCGCAGAGCGGCGTCAAGCAGGTGCTGTATACGACGTCCGAAGGGGCGACGAGCGGATATTCCATGACGAAGTCCGGCAATACCTATACGGGCACAGTGAGCGCCAACGGAACGTATTATATTGTCGCGATCGACAACCTCGGCAACCGGATCGACGTGCCTGTTCAGGTAACCAACATAGACAAGGATCCGCCGACCGTATCTGCGTCGCAGGATCCGGTTTCCTGGGCTCCCAGCAAGACGATCAAGGCGACCATCACGGACGTAGCCGGCGTGAAGATGGTGCTGCTGGCAACCAGCCCCAATGCGTCGAGCGGATCCAGAATGACGCAGTCCGGCGACACGTATACGTCAAGCACGATCACTACGCCGGGCACGTATTATATTATCGCGATCGACAACGTGGGCAACCGGAAGAGCGGAGACGTACCGGTTGTCGTAGATAAAATAGATCCAACGCCGCCTACGCTTGGGGGCGCGTCCATTAGTCCGTCCGCATGGAGCAGTGGCTCCAGCTTTACCATCACGGCGACAGGCGCGGCGGATACGGGTGGCGCCGGCGTGGAGGGCGTGTATTACAGCACGACCAGCAACTTCACAAGCGGCGGTACGAAGATGAGCCTTTCCGGCAGCAGCGCAACGGCAACGCTGACGCCGCCTGCCAATGCGCAGACGACCTATTACATCCGCGTCAAGGACAACGCGGGCAATTGGAGTGCGCAAAAAACCGTGACGGCCAAAAGGGATACCTCTGCGCCGGTCATCGATGTCGCCGGCGGCGATGGCTGGGCGAGCAGCGCCGCCATCAGCGCCACCGTGACGGACGAGCAGAGCGGAATTACGCAGGTGTTCTATGCGACGACCTCCGGAGCGACGAGCGGCACGGCTATGACCGCGGTGGGCAGCAACGTTTACCGGTCGCAGGAGCTGCCAAAGGGGACTTACTATATCGTCGCGATCAACGGAGTGGGGCTGCGCTCGGAAGCGCGCGTCACTTTGGACCGGATCGATACCGAACCGCCGACTGTGACAGGCACGGCGACAATTACGCCTACGGATTGGACGAACGGCAAGCATACTATTACGGTAACGGGTATCAGCGACACGGGCGGCAGCGGCGTGGCGGCGGTTTTCTATGCCACTTCGGCCACGGCGACGAGCGGCACGAACCTGACGTATAACGAAGCTACCGGCACGGCGACCTTGACGGCGGACCTGCTGGACGGATCCCATACATATTACCTGCGCGTGAAAGACGGCGCGGGCAACTTTGCCGCGAAAACGCTGAGCGTCGTGGGCAAACGGGATACGACGGACCCAACGGTGACGCCGGCTGTGAGTCCGGCGGGCTGGGCCGCGGCCAAAACGGTCAGCGCGACGGTGAGAGACACACAAAGCGGGATCAAGAGCGTATTTTTGGCGACGGCGCCGAACGCGGAGAGCGGCACGGCAATGTCGCGGTCGGGCAACACATATACCGCGCCTGCCGTATCAAAGACAGGCACTTATTATGTCGTGGCGATCGACCAGGCGGGCAACCGCAAGGAGGCTTCCATCGCGGTGGATCAGATCGACGTCAATAAACCGACCGTGACGGGAGCGACGATCTCCCCCACGGGCTGGACGAACGGGAACCATACCGTCACGGTATCCGGCATCGCGGATACGGGTGGCAGCGGCATCGCGCAGGTATTTTTGGCGACGTCCGCCACAGCGACGAGCGGCACGAACATGGAATATAATGCCGCAAATGGCACGGCGACGGTCACGACGGCGCTGGCGGAGGGAACGACCACTTATTATATCCGCGTCAAGGACGGCGCGGGCAACTTCAGCGACGCTGTTCCCAGCGTGGTGGCCAAGCGGGATTCAGCGCCGCCGGTCATTTCGGGCGCGCGTCCGTCGGGCGGTATCCTGACGGCCACGGTCACGGACGCCGCGAGCGGCGTGAACCGCGTGTTCTACAGCACAACGTCCGGCGCGACCAGCGGCACGGCGATGACAAAGAGCGGAGACGTCTATACTTCCGCGAAGATTTCCGGCGCAGGGATATACTATATCGTCGCGTACGATAACGCTGGCGCGCGCAGTGAGGCGCGGGTAGACGCGAGCGACCTTGTCGCGCCTACGTTTACGGGCGCGAGCATTAACCCGTCCGCGTGGAGCAACGGCGCAAGCTTTACCATCACTGCCTCCGGCATCAGCGATACGGGTGGCAGCGGCGTTGCGAGCGCGTTTTATTCCACGTCTTCCAGCGCCGTGAGCGGCACAGCCATGACGCTGAACGCCGCCAAAACGCAGGCGACGGTAACGTTGACGCCGCCTGCCAACGCGCAGACTACGTATTATCTTTATATCGTGGACGGCAGCGGGAATATCAGTTCTCCAAGAAGCGTGGTAGCCAAGCGGGATACCGCCGCGCCGACGATGTCGGGCGCGACGATCAGCCCGGATACGTGGACAACGCAAACGACCTTTACGATCCGTGTGACGGGCATCGCGGATACGGGCGGAAGCGGCGTATCGCAGGTGTTCTATTCCACGACGGAAAACGCGACCAGCGGAACGGCGATGTCCCGTTCGGGCAGCACGGCGTCGGCGACCATCACGGCGCCCAAAAGCCAGGAAACGAAATATTATATCCGCGTGAAAGACGCCGCGGGCAACCTGAGCACGCAGCAGGTAGTATCTGCAAAAAATGTTCAACCCGGCGTTGACGGGCCAGAGGTCGTAGCTGTAACCTCTCATATCAATACGAGCACCACGACGGGCGGTCATTCGATACAGGCAAGAATCAAGGCGGGATTTGTAGCGACAAAAGGGCCTGAGGTGACAGGAGCTTTTATGACGTTTGACCCGAATGCGACCAGCGGAACGAATATGTCGTGGTCGGACGGCACGGGATATGGCTATTGGAACGGATATCTTACCAATTCGGAAAACAGGCCTGTATATTACATCAGGCTGGTGGACAGCGCCGGACTGGTGGGGCCGGCTTTTGAGGTGTCGGCTTTGGAGGCCTCGCTCGTATTCCGGACCAATCATGGTAATCTGACTGCGACGATTTCGCCTTCGCGCGGATATGTAACGACAAAAAAAGTTGTCAATGTGGTCGCGACGAATGTCGCGTCTTATGTAACCAATGTAAGGTTTAACTTTGTCAGAGGTACGAATGACAGCAGCGCCACCACAACGATCCCAATGACGAAAAGCGGGACGACGTGGACAGGATCGGCAGACATTACGGATAATATGCAGATATATTTTGACGCTTACTTTGATGGCGCATCTTCTTCTGAGGGAAAAGGAAAAACGTCCATCGCCCCGGAGCCGCTTTGGCGCAGCATTAGCAATATTGACCCGGCTGCGCCGACGATAACGAATGTGGAGCAGAGCACGACGGGTTGGGTCAACAGCACGACGATCAGCGCGGTCGTGCAGGATCCGGATACGCATACGGACCAGTATTCGAGATCTAATTCTAGTGGAATCAGAGAGGTGTTTTGGAGCAAAACGAGCGGCGCGACCAGCGGAACGGCCATGTCAGGCAGTACTTATGATTCTTCGTCGTCTCCCTATAAATATAAGTATACTTCGAAAGCACTGACGAGCCCCGGCACATATTATATCGTTGCATACGACAATGCCGGTAACCGTACGCAGACGTCGATCACGCTTAAAAACTTGGATGCGACTGCGCCTACGATGACGGCCGCGTCCATCGACCCGAGCGCGTGGACCGACACCTCCAGCTTTACCATCACGGCGACGGGCGTCGCGGATACGGGTGGCTCGGGCGTGGAGGGCGTGTATTACAGTACGACCAGCAACTTCACGAGCGGCGGCACGAAGATGACGCTTTCGGGCTCAACGGCAACGGCGACGCTGACGCCGCCCGACAACGCCAGCACGACTTATTATGTGCGCGTAAAGGACAACGCGGGCAACTGGAGCACGCAGAAGAGCGTGGCGGCAAAGCGGGATTCGTCCTCGCCGAGTATCACGAACGCCAAGCAGTCTTCCGATACGTGGGGCGAGAGCAAAACAATCAGCGCGACGGTGACGGATACGGGAAGCGGACTGAAGTCTGTGTTCTGGAGCAAGACCAGCGGCGCGACGAGCGGCACGGCCATGACCGCCTCCGGATCTACCTATACTTCGGGCGCGATCAACGAAGAGGGCACTTATTACATTGTTGCCTACGACAACGCGGGTCACAGGTCGCAGCAGTCGGTCACGATCACGAAGATAGACCTTGCCGCGCCGTCTATGACGGGCGCCAGCATTAGCCCTGATTCCTGGAGCAACGCGGACAGCTTTACCATCACGGCGACAGGCGTTGCGGATACGGGCAGCGCGGGCGTGGAGGGCGTGTATTACAGCACGACCAGCAATTTCACGAGCGGCGGCAGCGGCCTCGCGGACGTCTTCTGGACGACGACCAGCGGCGCGACCGAGGGCAACCTGATGATGGACAACGGGGACGTGTATACCTCGGGCGACCTCTCTGAAGCGGGTACTTATTACATCGTCGCGTATGACGTCGCGGGCAACCGGACACAGACGCAGGTTGTAGTCAGCAATATCGATATGGAAGCCCCCACCGTTAGCGGCGCGTCCATACTGCCTGCGGAGTGGAGCAACGCGGAAAGCTTTACGCTGACGGCGACGGGCATCGCGGATACGGGCGGCTCGAACGTGGAAGGCGTGTATTACAGCACCACGAAAAACTTCACGAGCGGCGGTACAAAGATGGCGCTGACGGGAAATACAGCGACGGCGTCCATTACGCCGCCGGTGAACGCGAGCACCACCTATTATGTGCGCGTGAAAGATAACGCGGGCAACTGGAGTACGCAGGTAAGCGCGGTAGCCAAGAGGGATACTGCTGCGCCTGCCATAACGAATGTGCAGAACAACGCGGGGCAGATCCTCGCGACCATTACGGATAGCGGCGGAAGCGGACTGAAATCCGTGTTCTGGAGCGCGACGGACGGCGCGACAAGCGGTACGGCGCTGACGCCGACGGAGGGCGACGGATATATGACGGAGCCGGGCGCCCTTGCGGACAACGGCGCGTATTATATCGTCGCTTACGATAATGCGGGCAACCGCAGCCAGTATGCGATCAACGTATCGAACATCGATAAAGAGGCGCCGACATTTACGGGCCTTGCCATCGATCCCGCTTCCTGGAGCAACGCGGAAAGCTTTACGCTGACGGCGACGGGGCTCGCGGATACGGGCGGCTCGGGCGTTGCGGAAGTATTCTGCTCCACCAGCTCGGGCGCGGAATCCGGAACGCGGATGACCATTTCCGGTACGACGGCAACGCTGACATTAACGCCGCCTGCCAACGCGCAGACCACCTATTATGTGCGCGTGAAAGACGGCGCGGGCAACTTAAGCGCGGAGAAAAGCATTGTGGCCAAGCGGGATACGACGATACCGTCGTTGACGGGCGCTTCCATCAATCCGGCGGATTGGAGCAACGGAAGCAATTATACCATCACGGTAGAAGGCGTTTCGGATATGGGCGGCTCGGACGTGGAGGGCGTGTATTACAGCACGGAACCGGATTTCACGAGCGGCGGAACGAAGATGACGCTTTCGGGCGGCACATCGACGGCGACGTTTGCACCGCCGCAGAATATGGAAACGATCTATTACATTCGCGTACGCGACAACGCGGGCAACTGGAGCGAACAGAAAACCGTAGCGGCGCGGCAGGATACGCTTCCTCCCGAATATGATGTAAGCATCGATCCTTCGGACTGGAGCTTTGACGCGACGTTTACGATCAACGTGACGAACGTTCAGGATCCGGGCGGCAGCGGCATTGGAGAAGCGTTCTATTCCACGGTTTCCGGCGCGGAATCAGGCATTAGCATGATGGTCGTCGGGGACAGCGCTTCGGTTACGGTCGCGCCGGATACGAATAAGCAGACCACATACTATGTACGCGTTCGGGATAACGCGGGCAACTTAAGCGAGGAAAAAGCCGTTACAGCCAAACGAGATACAGGCCTGCCCACCATGACGGGTCTGACCATCAGCCCCACGGGCTGGAACACGGACGGCGGCTCCCCGACCTATACGCTGACGGCGACGGGCGTGGAAGATTTCGGCGGAAGCGGCGTGAAAGAAGTGTTCTATACGACGGACGCAAACGCAACGAGCGGCACGGTGATGACGCTTATAGGCGGCACGGCTACGGCGACCTTTGTGCCTCCGGCCAACGCGCATACCACATATTACGTGTTTGTGAAAGACAACGCGGGCAACCTGAGCACGCCGATGAGCGCCGAGGCCAAGCGGGATTCGACCGCTCCGGTCATCGCCGGCGCGAGTATCGATCCGGCTGATTGGAGCAACGCTGATAGCTTTACCATCACGGCGACCGGCGTTACGGACGCGGGCAGCAGCGAGATTGCGGAGGTGTTCTATTCCACGACCTCGGGCGCGACTTCCGGCACGAAGATGACGCTTTCTGGGGATACCGCGACAGCGACGCTGACGCCCCCGGCCAACGCGCAGACGACATACTATATACGCGCTAAGGATAACGCGGGGAATCTGAGCAACGAGCTGAGCGTTACGGCCAAACGGGATACCGTTGCCCCGGTCATGAATAAGGCGACGATCAGTCCGGAGGTATGGAGCAACGGCGACAGCTTCCTGATCACGGCGGAGGGCGTGCTGGATACGGGCGGCAGCGAGATCGCGGAGGTGTTCTATGCGACTGACGCCAACGCGGAATCCGGCACGGCGATGACGCTGACAGGAGATACCGCGACGGCGACGCTGACGCCGCCGGAAAACGCGGCGACCTCCTATTATGTCCGCATTAAGGATCATGCGGGCAATCTGAGCAGGGCGATAGAAGTGACGGCGTTCAGGGATACCCTCGCGCCGACGATCAGTAAATTAGAGATCGAACCCACAGGCTGGAGCAACGGGTCAGGCTTTACGATCACAGCTTCAGGCATAGAAGATTTGGGCGGCAGCGGCATAGCGCAGGTGTTTTACAGCACCACGCCGGACGCGACCACGGGTACGAGAATAGAAAGCTACAGCCCGCGCACCGGAACGGCGAGCGTGACGGTTACGCCTCCGGCGGATGCGCAGACCACCTATTATGTGCGCGCGATCGATAAGGCGGGGAACCTTGGCCCGCAACTGAGCGTAGTAGCAAAACGCGACACCACAGCGCCTACGGGCAGTATCAAGGTGGGCGAGCATAACATATGGAGCGCATTTGTGAACGCGATTACGTTTGGAATCTATTTCAATGAGCAGCAGCCGGTGGTGATCGACGCTGCGGACGAGGGCGGCAGCGGCCTCGCGGGCATACAGTATTATATTGCGTCCGAAGCGCTGACACGCCAGCAATTGCTGGATGTGGAGGAAACGTCCTGGAAAGATTACGCAGCGTTTACGCTGTTGCCGGAAGACCGGTATGTGGTGTACGCGAAGCTTGCGGACAACGCGGGCAACGTGACGTACATCGGAACGGACGGCATGGTGTTCGATACGACCGCGCCTGTGGTAGGCGCCGAAGACACGGTGGATGTAACGCCGCCGTGGGCGCATATTGGCGCGGAGACTGTGACGGTAACGGCGTCGGGCGTGGAAGACGTCATGAAGACGGGTCTTGTGAGCGGCGAGACGGACGTGATGTCGGATATTGCTTACGCATACCTGATGAAGACGGCGGGCAGCACGGCTGATGTGGACATCGTGGGCACGTTTGCAAAGCAGGAAGACGGAACGTTTACCTGCGCCATGAGCCCGACGGAAGCGGAAGAAATCTATTACCTGCGCGCCGTAGATAACGCGGGCAACTGGAACGACCCGTCGACCAGCGTAAAGGTGACGCTGCGGGCGGACCTCGTCGCGCCGGTGATGGAAAATATCCGGCAGGAGATTGTAGCAGGAAACGTGCTGGTTCGCGTAGACGCAACGGACGTGGGCAGCGGGATGGACAAAGTTTATGTCGCCAAAACGCCGGACGCGGAAAGCGGCGTTATGCTGAGCAAGGCGGATGAGAACGAATACAGCGGATACCTGCTGGAGGGCGGTAAGCTGTACCTGATCGCCGCGGACAAGGCGGGCAACCGTACGGTGTCCGAATTGACGGAGCTCGACGATATGGACCATATCCCGCCGGAAATCACGAATGTGACGGCAAACGGCGACAGCACGGTAAGCGCGGATATTACGGATACAGGCTCGGGCGTCGGTATGGCATACCTGTCAGAGGACAAAGACGCCGAAACGGGCATGATCATGACGCGGCAGAATGATACGGACACTTATGTATCGCCGCGCGTTGAAACGGGAAAGACATATTATGTGATCGCGTATGATAAAGCGGGCAACCGCGCAGTGGCGGAGATTACGATCGACGCGCAGCCGGATAAGACGCGGCCGGTCATTACGGGCGTACAGTCGCCGGAAGATCCGGCTTACGGCAAGGTGATCGTAGCCACGGCAAACGACCCGGCCGGCAGGCAGGGCGAAATGGTAAGCGGGATCGACGAGAACCGCGTGTACCTGTTGACATCAGACGACGCGAGCGCCACGGAAGGCACACCGCTCACGCGGCAGGACGACGGAACCTATGTATCGCCGGAAACGCGGCAGGCGGGGACCTATTATGTGTTCTGTTACGATAAGGCGGGCAACCGGAGTAAAAACGCGGCGGTCGTCGTGGATGCGATTGTGACAGGCGGCGGCACGCCTATCAGGCCGTCGGGAGCCGGCGGGATCGATACCTATTATCAGGGCGGCGGAAGCGGCGCGGCCATGGACAGCACAAAAGCGCTGGTATGGATGGGCGGCACGCTGTTCCGAACAATGGAGACGGGCGCGTACCTCGCGGAGGACCTCGTCGGGCAGACGCAGTTCCATGGACGGACGAGCACCAACTATTCGGCCAGCTTGCTGCTGCCGGAGATGGAGACGTTCGCGCAGACGGTTTCCGGTACGCCGGGTCTGAGGACGATCGACCTGCCGGATGTGGATGTGAAAGGACAAACCGCGTATCCCTTGCACCACGGGCCGAGCACAACGGATACGACGGACAGCGAGCTTTTGAATACGGCATACTTCCCGCAAGGGAATACAAGCCGCGCGGCAGGCCTTAAGGATACGCCGACTTCCGGACTGACGTGGTGGTCGAGAACCGGCTACAAAACGACCAGCCGTGTATGGGCGGTCAACCAGATCGGCCAGGTTCAGAGCTATACGGTAACGGGGAACTACGGAATTCGGCCGGAGGTATATTTAGACCATACGCAGGCGTTCTTCGTACCCGCGTCGGCGGGCGGCGGCGCGCCGGAAAGCGGCGAGACGTTAGTGCGGTCTATGGGCGCGTTTAAGTCGGTTTCGGCAGGAGAAGCGCGCATCCAGAACGCAGGAACGGCGGTGGGTAACGCGCAGACATACCGCGTATTTACGCTGGACGGAACGAACGCGGCGCTGCCGGAGAACCGGATCACGGCGTCGGCGACGTCGGACGGCAGCCTGATTATTCGCTATGAAGGAGCCTCGCACGGCGCGGACAATTACCTGAGTGCCATGCTGGTGAATAAAGAGACGCACGAGAAGTGGACAGCGCGGCTGGGGAATATCCCTGAGGCGAACGGAGAACAGGCCGTTTCATTGCCGCACGTGGACGGCAAGGGCGTGGTCGGCGACAGCAATTACCTGTTGTACGTTTGGAACGAGAACGAGGCGGGACGCAACGCGTGCAGCCCATTGCAGTTTGAGATGAGCGACCTGAAACTGCCGGACAACCCGAAGATCGTCAAGATAACGCAGCAGCCGGAAGACTGGACGGGCGCATCTGAGGAAAAGACCATCACGGCGGAAGCGACGTTTGCGGAAAACTGTACGCAGAAAAAGCTGGAAATCGCGCAGAACGCGGACGGCAGCGGAGAGAAATATACCCTTACGGCCAATGCGGACGGGACCTATTCCACGACGCAGGTGAAGACGGGCGGAATCTGGTATGTGATCGCCACGGACGGAACGAACAAGCTGTCGGCTGTGCAGCCGTTTGATGTGAAGATCGATACCACGCCGCCGACCATTACCTCGGCCGGACTGGGGCATGGAAACACGCTGTATGCGACGGCGGAGGACGCGCAAAGCGGCATGGGCAGCATGTACTGGTCGCAAAGCGCGGACGGTACGGGCCTGCAAGAGATGACGCTCAGCAGCGGCGCGTACGTTTCGCAGGAGCTGCTGGGACTGGGCATATACTATGTGTACGCCGTGGACGCGGTCGGCAACAGGAGCCTGCCCACAGCGGTGGAAGTGAGCGCGTTGTATGACACGACGCCGCCGGACATCTCGAATATAGTGATTACGCAGCAGGAAGACGGGCGCTTTAAGGTATCGTTCAAGGTGGAGGATATTGCCAAGGCGCCGGAACCGGCGAGCGGCGTGAAACCGGAGACGGTAATGTGGAAGAGCAGGAAAGAGGGCGAGTATACCGCTGCGCAGCTCGATCCGGAGCATGCGGATGGCAGCCATTATTACTTCCTGACGGACGACAGCATAGAAAACACGGCGCATTACATTTATGCGGAAGACTGGGCCGGAAACGCCGCAGAGAAAGAAGCGGTGAACCAGACCGGAGTGATCTCGGTGAGTATACCGGTGAAGATGTTGTTCGCGGCGCTGCCGGATACTTACGGCGGGAAGTTCTATGCGCCGGAGTATACGGTTACGAACAACAGTGAGACCAATAAGCTGAATGTAAGCCTGGTGGGCTTTGAAGCGGACGAATCAAGCAAGGGCTTTGAGCTTGTCGCTCCGGGAACGAAGCTGGCGCAAAACCAGATGACGCTGTATTTAAGCGGTCTTGGTGACACCGGCGGCGCGTTCGGCGGTCTTTCCAAAACGGCGCTGCTGCCGGGTGGGTTCGATATGGAAAAACGGCTCGCCATTGGAAATCTGGCGAAAGCAGTTCCGGGCGCGGACGGCGCGGACGGGAAATATACTTTCGCGGGAGATATTCCGGAATACAATTTGATGCAGCTTCAGACTTTGGAGGCGCTGCGCGCGAAATTCCAGATGACGCTGCTGTTTGAAAAGGATTATACAGGATGAGAAGCAAGACCCCAAAAAAGAGAAGAAGAGGCCCTGTTATCGCTGTGATCATCGCGGCGGCAGTCGCCGCGATGGCGATCCTGTTTTTGACGGGAGTGATCGGCGGGAGCGCGCAGGCGGGGTTTGTCGTAGACGACAAGGCGACGGACACGACGCAGTTGACGGCAGAAAACGCGCAGGACGCTCTGCAAAAGGCGGTGGACGAAAGCATGTTCTCTTTCCGGATCAATTCCAATATGGTATTTGCAAATGGGAATGAGGAAGGAGAAATGGTGATCGAAAGTCCGGCGCACAACCGGTACGGAATGCGCGTGGAGCTGAGCATGAAAGATAGCGGGGACATGGTATACCAGACGGACATATTGCCGCCGGGCACGAGTATCGTGCGCGATAAGCTGGATACGCCGCTTCCAAAGGGAGAGTATGAGGCGGTCGCTATGATCTATGCGTACGATATGCAGACGCAGGAGCTGATCGGGCAGAACGCGGCGGCCATTACGATTACGGTGGAGAACTGAAGATGAAACGGATCACTTGTATCATAGCGGCGCTGTGTGTGCTGCTGATGACAACGGCGGCGTACGCCGCGCCGGAATGGACGGAGAATCCTCCGGCGACGCAGACGGCGGAGGCGCAGAAAGAAACGGATAAAACCCAGACGGCCGAGGCGCCGGTATATGGCTATCTTGGCAGAGCGGGAAGCGGGGCCGTGGATGTCGATGGAGACGGCGAAACAGACCTTACGGTACCGCCGGAAGACATTATAGACGTAACGGTGCCGCTCAACGTAGCGGTGCTGGCGACGTACAACGGCGCGGACAAGAGGTTTTTCTCGGGCGTCGGTACGGTGTGGAACAACAGCAGGTATTCGTCGGTTGCCGTATCCATGACTTCGTTCACCCGGCAGGCGGGAAACGTCAGCGAGGTTACATTAGGCCGATGGGACGGACGTCTGAGCCAGCACCAGGTAGCGATGCAGATTCAGCCGACGGTGCACAGTGTGACGCGGTTTGCGGCCCAGGATGTGACGACGATCCGTACTTCGCCGGTGGCGATGGGAACGCTGGGGCCGGATATGGGAACGGAATACACGTTCGACGGGCAGTTTGAAACGTCTCTGGTGCGGGTGCACAAAGGCGAAGAAGTGGTGTTTGATACGGTGTTCCTGTTCACGAAGGCATGAGGTTCAGATAAAAAGCAAATTGGAGAAGGAATATGGCGGAGCGAAGGCAGAAAGAAGAAAAAAAGAAAAGCAATAAGGTGATCGTCATTCTGGTGGTAATCATCATCGCGATCGGCGCGGTGGCAGGATATTTCATTTACCAGAACGTGGCGGGAAAGCAATACGGCAGGTTTGACTTGGACGAGATGGCACAGGACGGTTTTTTCAAGGACAAGAGTCCGGAGGACATTGAGGCGCTGCTGAATCAGGTAGTGGAGGAAGGGATGTTCAACATCTCGATCAACTCCAATCCGGTGTTCGAGGACGGAAAGAGCGAGGGAAATCTGCGTATCGAAAATGTTCCCAACAATCCGTATTATATGACGGTGCGGATCACGCGGGACGACACGGGCGAAGAGGTATACCAGAGCAAGGGAATCAAGCAGGAGCAGTTTATTGAGAACGCAAAGCTCTCGGTGGAACTGCCCAAAGGAGAATACCCGTGCACGGCGGTATTTACGGCAATCGACCCGGAAACCTATGAAGAACTGGGGACAGCCGCCGCTCAAATTACGATCCACGTATTGAGTTGAGGAATATTATCGGCGCGTTGCGCCGTTAATATATATTGAATCAGCCTTAATTAAGGGCAACTAAAATATTTGTTCTGATCAGGAAAGGAGAATCGAAATGAAAAGAACAAAGGCATTGGTAGCGGTCGCGATGGCGGCCATCATGGTACTCTCTCTTGGGAGCATTGCGTTTGCGGCGGAGGGCGACATCGGCCAGGGCGCGCAGGCAGGCAAAGCGGAATCCACAGTTACAATGGCGATCAGCGAAACAGCGCCGATCAGCATCTCGGCGACAGTTCCGATCACCATTCCTCTGGCGGTACAGCTTGACAACGCGAACAGCAAAGTAAACACGTTCGCGCCTACGGACTGCTTCATCATCAACAACTCCCAGAATCTTGCGGACGGAACTGGTGTGCCGATCGACGTAACGGACGTCAGCGCATCCGTAGCGCCGGGCAGCACGGAATGGTCTCTTAAGACGACTCCGGCGGCGGCGTACGACCTGAAGCTGGGCCTGTGCGGCGGTACGTTTTCGGATCTCGACGTAGCGGTTGGCGGCGTATCTCAGCTGGACACGATCGCGACGGGATATGAAAACATCCAGGGCGGAGCGACGGCGAACCTGTCCGTACTGGCGTCTGTAGGCGGTGCGGTAGGCGACTACACGAACTTCCAGGACGGCGTAGCGGCTGACATCTTCAAGGTGCAGTTCACCATCGCGCAGCACGCTTAAGTAAAGCGAAAGAATCGTTTACTTTATATCTATGTCCAAGTGGACATAGGAGTAAACGCAAAACCGGCAGAGCCGGTTTTGCAGGGAGAACAGGGATGTTCTTCGTGCAGATCCGGCTTGAGGAAAGCAAAAGGAGAAATTTTTATGGCACAGAGATCAAGACGGCAGGAGGAAAAGAAGAAGAAAAAAACGGGTATAGTGGTGCTGGTTATCATACTAATTGTGATAGCCGCGGCGGCCGCTCTGTATTTCAGCGGGGTGCTGACGCCACCAACGCGGGCCGAGCGTGACCGCGCGGCGCTCGCGGGACAGCTCCCGGGAAAAAGCCAGGAGGATATTGAGGCAGTACTGAACCAGAAAGTGGCGGAGGGGATGCTGAATATTACGATCAACCCGCAGCCTGTGTTTGAGAACGGCGATGCGGAGGGGAACTGGAACATAGAGAACATCCCGGGGAACCATTACAGCATTCGTGTGAGGGTCACGCGGGACGATACGGGAGACGTGGTATATGAGAGCAAGCTGATCGACCCGGGGTATTACATTGAGAAAGCGAAGCTGGCGACGCCTTTGCCCGCAGGACAGTATCCGTGTACGGCGGTATTTATGGCCGTGGATTTGGAAACGGACGATGAACTGGGCACGGCGGCCGCGAAAGTGACACTGAACGTATTGAAATAACACTATATGGCCGGATTTTGGCATATAGGACAGAGAGTTAAGTAAGCAGACGAGGAAAAGACAGATGGCGGGAACGAGACGGAAAGAAGAAAAAAAGAAAAAGAAGACAGGGCTTATTGTGGTCATTATTTTGTTGATTGTGATCGTTGCGGGCCTTGTTGGATATATCGTTGTATATAAGCCGCAAAGCGACGCGGCGGAGCAGAAGCAGGAGTTGATCGCGGAAAAGAACGCGGAGCTCGGGATCATTCCCGGGATGGAAGAAGAGGACGTGGAAAAGCGCCTCAATGAGATTGTGGCGGAAGGAATGCTGAACGTGGGAATCAATCCCAATCCCGTATATGATAACGGGGAAGCGGAGGGGAATCTGCGGATCGAGAATATTCCCGGCAATCGTTACGCGGTGACTGTGACGATTACGCGGGAGGACAATGGAGAAGAAATTTACAAAAGCGGACTCATTGATCCGGGATACTTTATGGAGTATGTGAAACTCGATAAGGCGCTGCCGGCGGGGCAGTATCCATGCAAGGCGATCTTTACGGCGTATGATCCGGAAAGCAAAACAGAGGTAGGCACAGCGGGTGTACGCATTAATATATGGGTAAAAAGCTGACGGTGGATTAGTCGGCATTTAAGGTCTTATGTGGAAAGAGCGGAACGGAAGTATTGGCATGAAAAAGGGGATAGCGATCATCTTAATCATATGCCTCCTCGTAAGTATGGGGAGCGTTTGCCTTGCGGTGGATGTTGGGCCGGGCGTAGTGCCCATGGAACCGGACGGGAATTACCCGCAGTATGGGGAACCGAACGACACGGAAAGTACTGTCACAATAGAATTGAGCGAGAAAGGAAACGGTATTTTATTCACGGTCACGGATGCCGAAACGGGGGAACCGATTGAGGGGGCGACGTTCACGGAGCGGTTGGTGACGGAAGAAAAGCCGGACCTGACAAAGGCGGAAACCAATGACGCCGGTCAATATTATTGCGAACAGCCGATCTATACGCAGGGACGGGATTATGTATTTGTGGTAAGCGCAGTCGGGTATTTGAGCAGCGACGAAATACCGGTTACTTACTCCAAGGGCCTTGTGGAAGTGAAAGTGGAACTGAAGCGGATCACAACGCCCACAACGTTCGTGGTGGAAAATGAAATCGGCGAGCCGGTAGAGTCGGCTCAGGTTATCGTGGGAGATACTGTGCTGCGGCAGATGAACGCATATATGAGCAACGAAAACGGTTTTGCACAATGCGAGCTCGCGGACGGGATATATACGGTGCAGACCACGCATCCACATCATGAAGATTATACCGGCACAGTCGCTATCGATAGCAGTAAAGAAACAACGCATACGGAACGCATTGTCATGCAGCGCAAGCGGTTTGATACTGGCGTTTATGTATTGGATGAAAACGGCGCGCCGGTCGCGGACGTAGTAGTTACGATGGGCGGCCAGGCGGTGCGCACGGACGGTTATGGATACGCGGAGATATTAGGGCTGTACGCCGGAAATTATCCGGTGACGGCAACAGTGCCTGGGTACGCGCAATATACGGGCACGGCGGCGATTCCGTCGGAAGGGAATACGCTGACGATCCGGATGAGTAAGACAGGGGAAGAACCCCAGCCAAGCGCCGGACCGACGCAACAGCCGGAGGGCGGCAATGGAAATGGAACCGATCAGGGAAATGCTGCGCCGCCGGCAGGACAGCCGTCGAAAAATCCGGCAGCCAGCGCGAGCGCAACGGCGGGCAAGTACGATGGGCTGCCGGTAGATATTGCATTCCTGGTGCGTTATGAAGACGGAACGGCAGCAGCCGGACTTGATATGGAGCTGCATTCGCGAGTGAAATACGGAAAGACGGACCAGGACGGCTGGGCAGAGTTTCCGAATGTGGAAATGGGACGGCACATCATTTACATCAAAGACCAAGACAGCGTACTGGCCAGCCGGGAGTTCGATCTGTCCCGCGACAGGATTACCAATCTGCTGCTGGCGGGCGGTACGGGGATCACGGTGCGCGACGGCGTGGCGAGCATTGTGGTGGAACTCACGGTTTTGGAAGACGGAACGATTGAATTTATAGCGGTACGAGAAGGGTACCGGGATAAGGACAGCGATGCAAAAGACGGGATTGTGATTACGGACCCTGATGCAGGTGGCCGGACAAAAGACGGCTGGTCGGATGGCAGCCGTCCGTTTGTGGACGAGGAAGAAAGTATCTGCAAGCCCGTTTGTATCATGACAAGTATATTTGGGCATCCAACGGTGTTGTGTATGTTCCTGGGATTACCATGCTGGGCATGGATTATTATCCTGACGGTGGCGAGCGTAACGATAATACTCGTGATCGTGGTGGAAAAACGGACGGGCAGGAAAGATCAGGAAGATACCGACGAATGGGAAGAGTAATGCGGTAAGGATATGAACATAACAATAAAAAAGTGGATTATAGCCACGGTAGCGGCACTCATAATTGCAGTGCTGCCCTTGGCAGCGTTTGCAAAGGAATATACGGGAACGGATTTTCGTATCAATATACCGGACGGGGATAATATCTATTACTATACGCCGGACGAGACAAACATGAGCGGAGAGATGTTGGAGAAAGCGCGGGAAGATACGAATGTCAAGCTTTTAACGGGCGTGTACGGGGACAGCAACGGAGGACCGCTTTTGTATTCGCTGAAGATTGAAGCGCAAGCGGCTCCGGCGGACGAGACAGGCGCGGTAGACGAAGCGGCGGCGCGCAGCGCGCGGCTGGATGAAGTGAAAGCGGCGCAGGCGGAGCAGTATACATTTGGGGAAACAACGCAGGAAACGCTGGGCGGTATACAGGCGGATACAGCCGTAGGAGATAGCGCGGACTACGACAATTACGAGGAAAAGCTCTGGACGCTGGTGTATGGAGGACAAATCTATACGGTTACGGTAATCTACGATACAGGCGGGGAAGGAGCGAACCTTGCGCTGGCGGACCAGCAGCTGGGGACGCTGGCATTCGGTATGCCGCAGCCCACACCGGAGCCGACGTTAGAACCTACGCCTATGCCTACGGCATCGGCTGAAGCTACGGCAATACAGGAGTCGGTTCCGACCGTCATCGAAATGGAGCCAATGCCGGAAGAAACAGCGTCCAAAGGTCTTGGAAGTCTGCGGATCGGAGATATGGAGATACCGTATCTGTGGCTGATGATCGGCGGGGCGGCAGTAGTAGCGGTAGTAGTTATCCTGGCAGTACGCACAAGAAGCCGCAAGCGGAAAAATGAAAGTTGGCAGGCGGAGCAGGAACCCTATGGAGGACAGCCGCAAAACAGGCGGAATGGAATGTATCCGGAGGAGAAAGGTTACCGGCGGCCAGAGCTGTCAGAGGAATGGCAGGATGCGCTGAAGCAGGAAAGAGCGGTACACCGCGGATATACCGTAGGATATACGAATGGGTACGCAAATACGGCGGCGGTACCAGGCCCAGGACTGCAGGATATGCTGCCACGGGCATACTGGCTGATGGATGCCGGAGATTACATTATGGCGGCGAAACAATTCCATGAATGTGCAAAAAACAGCACGGACAGCGCGGTGCGGAATGTCTCTGAGCTAAAGACGGTGGAATGCCTGAAACTTGCGGGAGAATACGCGGCGGCGTATGTGAAAGCGCGACAACTGCTGCTGAAAGATTACGGGTATACGGAAGAAGAAAAATTCCAACTGATCAAGGATCTTGAGGAACTGAGAGGATATGCGGACGAGAAGTAGGAGGAAAGAATGGAAATATTAAGAAAAAAGCTGAGCGCCCAAGAGATTCTGGAGAAAGAATTCAAAAAAAAGATGAAAGGATACGATCCGCAGGAAGTCGACGAATTCCTTGACGAGGTACTATACACGATAGAGCAACTTGAAGAGGAAATCGAACGGCTGAAAGGCGGAGCGGCCAAGCCGGCTGATGCTGCCACGCAGGAAACGCAGTCATGTAAGACGGAAGACCTTGTGGAACAAGCGGAAGAAACGGCGCGGCAAATCCTGAAAGAGACGAATGAGAATGCCCGAATGATCGTGGAAAGCGCGGAGGTGCGTCTGGAAAAGATCAAGCGGGAGGTAGCGGAATACGAAGGACAGATACATGACTACAAGAAGCGGTTATGCGAATTTATGCAGGAACAACGGCAAATATTGGAAGCAAAGCTGGGACCGCTTACGCAAATAGCGGATGTACAACAAAAGTATGAGAAAAGCAAAGCGGAAACAATTGGTGAAATTTTAGAAGCGTTGCCGGAGGAACCGAGGAAGTTCCGCAGCGCGAATACAAAGGAAGACTGAGCAGATATGATGGAAGCAGCGGCGGTCATTGTCGCAGTCGGCGGAATCACAGCGGTATGGATATTAAACAGGGGCAACGCGCGGGGGCAGATTGGCGGAATAGTCGCGCTTGGAGCAGGCTGCGCTCTTACGGCGGTGCTTGGACGCTGCGCCATATATTTTCCGAATACAGGCAGCCTTATATTGACAATCGTGGCGGTAGCGGCGGCATGCGGCGTACTGGGCACAGTACTTCCTGCGGTGGTATGGAACACAGGTAAACCGGCGGCCGTAAGAACAAGAATGAGACCAATGGGAGACATGAAAGCATGCGGCAATGTGGAAAGGCAGGCTGCTGCACCACTTGTACAGACCAATAAGAAGTATCCGCTATCGGGTATGGAGACGATGGAAAAACAGAGGTCTGACGCAGAGAAACAAGAAGAAGCTGTGTCATGGAAAGAAGCTGAGACTCAGACAAAAGTGCAAGAGCCGGACGCGGAGCTGCGGTTTTGCGAGATACACAGCCGGACATTTCCGGAAAGGCAGGAAAGCGCGGTGCCGGTTACTCACGTGAAAGAGGCAACAGAAGAAAATATGCCGCCCAAAGAAGCGGAGGATACGGCCGGAGAAACGAAATGGGAAAGCAAACCGCAGAGCGATACCATTTTAAAGAAAGAAGCGGACGCAATGAAAATGATTGCGGCAGAACCCGAACCGGAGACGCCGCCCACAGATGAAGCAAAGCAGACAATTTTGGAAGCAAAGCACAAAGCAATAGATAGACTTAAGAAGCTAGTGGCAGACAGGGATTACGAAAAGGCGCTGAGGCAGGTATTCGCGATCCTGAATGCGGGCTATCTGTTGCTGCCGGAAGAAAAAATACAATTGAAAGCGGCGTTGATGTTGCTGAAAGAAAAGGTAAGATGAAGGAACACGGACGAAATGGCAGGCACCATAGCATCTCAAAAATCAGGATCGGGACAATAGCCGTGATCGCGGGATGCAGTTTTGTGATGCTGTTTTCCGGAGTGTATAGCGGGCTGCGCGGCGGTACGGATGCAGGAGTATTCGCGCCGGAGACAGTCGTCGAGGATCAAAACATCGGGGGGCTTGGGAATGAGGATGGAAAGGCAGCAATAAAAAAAGCGGAAGAAGAGTTGCTGTCTGGGATACAGGTAACGGTTACATGTAATGGCGCGGAGCGCCGGTACACAGCAAAAGAGCTGGGAACAACGACAAATACAGACGAGGTTCTGGCAGCAGCATATGACAGGGATAAAAGCGGTAATATATTCGCGGATTTTGACGAAAGAAAAAATCCTGCGCGGTATAAACTGGAATTATCCATAGATGAAAAAGCTTTGGAAGAAACCATAGGAAGATTTGCGGAACAGCAGATTGTTCAGCCGATGGATGCCAAAGCGGAATTCAATCCGTATGCACGGACGTTTGAATATACTGCGGAAGAGACGGGACAGGAAGCGGACATACAAGCTGCGGCGCTTGAAGTAAAGGAGAAAATAGAAAAGGGCGCGGGCGGCACGGTAGAGGTGCAGGTACACGAATCGCAGCCTGTAGTGACGCTAGAAGAACTGGAGGAGAATACGGAACTGATTGGGCGTTGCTCAACCAGGGCGGTATCTAACGCCAATCGGGATGCGAACATACGGCTGATGTGCGAAGCGGTGAACGGGCTGGTATTGGAGCCGGGGGAAACGCTCTCCATAAATGAACTGGTAGGCGAACGAACTGCGGAAAAGGGTTTTAAGCCGGCGCCCGCCATTACGGATGGGAAGAATTTGACGGATGAGCTTGGCGGCGGTATCTGCCAATTGGCAGGAACGCTGTATAACGCGGCGCTTAAAGCGGATATGGAGATCGTAGAACGGGTACACCATTCGTGGCCGTCGGACTATTTGCCGGTGGGACTGGACGCGACGCTCAACTGGGACAATAAGGATCTGAAAGTGAAGAACAGGTCGGAATGGCCGATATACATTTCAGCGCGGCTTGAGGACCATATAGTGGATGTGGCGATCTACGGACAGCCATGCGAATATGAAGTGGAGATCGAGAGCGTAATTCTGGAAGAACATCCGGAGCCGCAGCCCCAGGTAATTTACACAGACGAACTGGCGGTAGGCAAGCAGCAGACGAAAGTAAAAGGGCGCAAAGGCTACGAAGCGGTGGTGACGCGCAATTATCTTTTGGACGGAAAGGTAGTATCCAGCGAAGAAATCTCAAGGGATACGTTCCACGAGGTGCAAGGCGTGGTGCTCCGTGGCGCGGAGGGGAAAAATAAGTAATATATTACTGGAAAAACAAATGGAGGAACAGGATGAAAAAGGCAAGCGAAGTACTGGGGTTAAAAGTACTGGGAATCAGGGAAGGGCAGGAAAACGGTTATGTGGAAGACTTTGTGGCAGATCCGCAGACCAAGCGAATCGAATACCTGATTTTAAAAGCGGGACGGGGATATGCGTATGAAGCGCTGAATATTACCGATGTCGCGGGAATCGGTGCGGATTACGTAATGACGCAGAGCGCGGAAAACGCAAAAAAAATCTATGAGTCGCGGGAATTGCTGGAAAAGATCGAGAAAGGATTCCTGATGTTGGGAACGACGGTGTTGGTATCCAACGGAAACGTAGCCGGACAGGTAAAGGATTTTAGCTTTGATGAAAAGACCGGCGTAATTGAGACACTGTACCTGGACAGCCAGGAGGAGTTTCCTGGCGGAAAAATCGTGACGCTGGCCGGCGAAATGGTGTTTTTGGATATGGAGATGAGGGAAACGGCGGAGGCGGAACATACGGCTGAGGCCGAGGTACCGCAGCCTGAAGAACCCAAGGCAGAGGAACAAAAGGAAGCGGCGCTGCCGTTTGAGGAAGAGACGGTGCGATTTTTAACGGGTAAAGTGCTTAAAGAAACGGTACGAAGTGCGGATGGCACGTTTACGGTGGAAGCAGGAACGGTTCTGGACGAAGATATACTGGGGCAGGCGGCGAAGCACGACGGAATGCTTCTGGAGCTCACGGTGAATATTTGAGGAAACAAACCATGGAATTGACCACGGCAAAATTACAGGAAACGGCGGAGGCGCGGGAAAAGACAGACCTGTTGAAACTCATGTGGGCCATGCCTGTCCATGCACAGGAGCATTGCGTGAGGGTAGGCAGGTACACAAGGAAATTGTGGGAGATCATGTGTGGCAGAGAAGGCGCTTTTGAAGTAGGACTTGCAGCTCAGTTCCATGATATAGGAAAAGCATATGTGTCCCATAAACTATTAAACAAAGCCGGAGCCTTGAATGAAAGGGAATATGAGGCTGTAAAAAAACATGTGGAATATGGGGATCGGTTATTCCGGGAGGAAGAGACCATAACCTATGGAGGGCTGCCGCTGACGCGGGATTCAAGGGAGCGGATGCGGAAAATAGCGCGTTGCCATCATGAATGGTGGGATGGAGGGGGATACCCGGACGGCAAAGAGAGGAACAGGATACCCCTGGAGGCGCGGATATGCGCGCTGGCAGACGCATACGATGTGATGAAAGAGGGGCGCGTTTATCGTGACAGGCTGCCGGAACAGGAAATTTATGCGGAGCTTGTACGAAACGCAGGCAGGCAGTTTGACCCTATGGTTGTGATGGCGTTTATGGACCACAGGAGCAGGTTTGAGTATGAAGTATAGAAGAATATGTACCCTGTTGTTGGCATTTTTTATAACAACCTTGATACCAATACAATCTTTGGCGTATGAGATGCCGATGACGCTCGCTGAGGCAAAAGAACAACAGAAAAAAACAAAAGTGACAGGCACGGTTTTGTGCGACACAGTTTTGTATGCAGCGCCGGAAGCGGACGCGGAAACTTTGGGGCAGGTTGGAATCGGCGAGACGCTGGAAGTTTATGCGGTCAATGTAAACGAGAAATTTGACGCGATCCGGCTTGAAGATGGAATTATGGCATACATTCGCAGGAACGAGATTTCCGTGACAGCGCCTACTGTTGCACGTGACGACAAGCCGGAGGGCTATGAGACGGACGGCGGGGAAAACGGATACCCGGGCGAAGTATATAATGAGAAAAATTATCTGAAACTGATAGTGGAAGCGAAGAAATATATTGGAATGCCGTATGTGTGGGGCGGATCGACGCCAGAGACTTCGTTTGATTGCTCAGGATACGTATGCTGGGTATTCAACCAGACAGGGCTTTATGACCTTGGACGGACGAACGCACAGGGGATCTACAATGAGTGCAACAAGGTGACGCGGGAAGACGCGAGGCCGGGGGACCTCATCTTTTTCCAGGGAACACACGACGCAAACTGGCCGGTGACGCACGTGGCGATCTATGTAGGAAATAATTATATGCTGCATTGCGGGAAACCGATTGGGTACAGCAGAATTGATACGCCATACTGGACAGAACATTTTTATGCCTTTGGAAGGCTTATTGGGTAAAGGATAAGGCTATGACAATCAATACGACCGTAATCTATGCGATACGGATTTTGGGATATATGTGTGAAAAGAAAAACTGCCTGGTCAGGGCAAAGGAGCTCGTAAAGGAAACCGGAATAAGCGAGCAATATTGCTTTAAAGTGATGAATATAATCCGGCATGCGGGACTGGTGGAATCCGAGCAGGGATGCAGAGGCGGATTCCGTATGGCGCAAGACCCGTGTAAAGTTTCCCTGTATGATGTGGTCTGCGTATTTGAGAAACAGGACTCATGGGAAGAGAAATGCGGGCAGGATGAGCGGATGATCGGACTGGTGCGGGAGATACAAAAACGCGAGAAAGCGTTTCTTAAAAGTATTACGATTCGTGATATATACATAGACGGCCAGGAAATAGGAAAGCCTGACGGTTTATGATGCAGCACATAGATTTGGCGAAAAAAGTCGGACAAAAATAAAAGGAAATATATGGAGGAATATATTCGTAGTACGGAAGAAAAACTTCAGGAAGTCTTGCTTTATGATAGATCTTCTTCCGTCTGACGAACGGCATGGGGTGAAGAAAGGTTATGTTAAGGGTTCAATCATCAATCGTATATGCGATAAAGATATTGGGAGTTTTGTACAAGGGGAGAGGAAAACCAATTACGGCGGCAGAGCTGTCTGAGAAAACGGACATTACATACCTGTATTTGATGAAGATTATTAAAATACTGCGTGATAAGGATATGGTTATATCTGAACAGGGACGTTATGGCGGATACCACTTGGCAAGAAAGGCGGAAGATATTTCCTTGTATCAGGTGTTTTGTGCGGTAGAGGGGGAGATCAATCTCTACCAACCGGCGGAGGGAGATGCGCCGGCTGGAAAAGAAGAAATCTATCTGCGTACTTTCTTTTATACTTTGGGGCAGACGATGCAAGCAAAAATGCGGGAAATCTCTATAAAGGATATGATAGAGGAGTGCTACAGAGAAAATTTATCGGTAATTGGGATATAGTTGATTTAAATACAAAGGACCAGGCTCTTTGCAATGCAAAGCCCGGTCCTTTGAGGGGCATATTGGCCGCCTTGGTTATTTGTTCTTTACTTTATGTTCTACTTTTTTTGCGCCGCTTGCGGTTTTCTTGGCCGTCGTTTTCTCAACGCGCTTACTGCCGTCCGCATGTTTGTTAACCTTTTTTTCTACCGTCTTATGCGGTGTTGATTTTGTTGTTTTCTTTGTTTCCATAATGATTTCCTCCTAAATTTTTTGTATCCAATGTTTTAACTATCAGGATTTTTTACTGACAGTTTTTTTGGTTTCTTTATGAGAGTCCGCTCCGGAACTGCTTTTTGTCGTTTCCTTTTCTACAGTTTTCTGCTTTCCGGATGTGGAGCCGCCGCTCTGATTCCGATTGCTCTGGCTTTTTGTGTCTCCACTGGACGAACTGTTACTATTGCTAGCGGAGCTACTGTGAGAAGACGTACTTTCGCTCCGAGAATTATTGTTTTCGGACTTTTTGTCCTGAGCGTTATCGGATGAATCTCCGTCGCCTTTTAAGTCATTGAGCTGAGAGTCCACCTCTTCCAAACGCTTTTCATTATCGGCGATTTTCTCTACGATACTGTCCATTTCATCGGTATATTCCTTTTTTTCACGGACGAGCTGGCCGAGCTTTTGATAATACATATCGTTTTCGCCTTTGATTTGCGCCTTTTGTGTAGTCAGCCTGGTGTTGTCCATCACTTCTTTGGATTTACTCGCAACGGTTTCGCCAAAGGACATGATTCCTTCCTTGGCCTGGTTCAATACGTCGCCGAGCACCGCCCCTACGCCTTTTGCGGTCGATTTTTGTTGTGTTTGTGCCATTTTTTAACATCTCCTTTTTAAAGGCTGTGCCTGTACGTACAGCCGGTTTTTTAGCCTTAGGTTATCTGATATTCTGCCGGATATCCTTGGCGGTGTCCTTTTCCTGCGCCTTTTGCTCGACTCGTGTGTTGTTTTCAATTTTTGCACTCTCGAGTTGCGTCTTTTTCATTTCAACATCCCTCTGGTTTTCGAGTTTTGTAAGCTTTTTCTCAGTTCTAAGCTCCTCGACCTTTAATTTGGAGTTGATTTTTTCTAACTTTTCGTCGGCCCTCTTTTTTTCTTCTATAAGGTCCTCTTGCAATCTTGCGATCTTATCCTCTCTGGACATATGTTACACTTCCTTTCGTTTTTTTACACTGTCCTGCAGTGCAATGTTATCGTGACAATATTTTAACCACAGAAATTTTAAATAAACGAATTCGAGTTGTTTTTTTATATTAAAATATGCACGAATCTTCATGTAATTTCATGTCTGCAACGGATTGAAAATGAGTATCTACAAATTATATATACGGCTTCTTTTTTTGTAAAAAAATTCCCTTGCGCAGGGAACATTAAAATTCCATACGTCTTGAAATATTTTGTTTACGGAACCTTTGCGCGTGTATTTATGTTACACAAATTCACAAATAAAATGTGCAGAGAAAGAATATAAATCATTAAAAAGGAGTGTTTAAAAATGGTTGAAATGACACAAAAAAGCGAAGGGGTAAAATCAAATAATCTATTTAATCTGATTCTGTTTATCGTACTTTTAGTGATCGGAATCGCGCTGCTGGCAAATCCCGTAGGAGGAATGCAGACGATCGTTATTATTCTGGGGATTGCCCTGATCGTTTATGGCGCAGTTAACATTATCATGGATTATTCGCGTCACATCAAAACGGGCAGCGCCTATGTACTGCCAGTGGTATTGCTGATACTCGGTATCCTGTTGATACTCTTCAACGGGCCGACCGCAGGGATCATTCTCCCGTTGATCGTAGGAATCTGGGCGATTATCCAAGGTGTAATCAGTCTTTCGAAGGCCTTTAAGATCAAAAATTCCGGCGGTAACTGGATGGCTAAAATGATTCTTGCGGCAATTATTCTGGCGCTGGGCGTTATTATCATTATCAGTATGATAGCAGGCGGCAATGCGATCGGCGCGATCTTCGGAATTATCCTGATCATTTTCTCGATCGTTGGGCTTGTACAGTGGATCGCCGAACGGGTTTCGTCAAATTAAAAAATGTATTCATGTACAACAAATACGCAAAAGGCTGTGATAATAACCTCACAGCCTTTTCTGTTTTAAGCTGGATACTGCCGTGCGTGCAAAATACTGACAGCATACAAGCCGCTTGCCGCAAATGATCCCGCTTGACAGCCGTTTGTCGGACTACGACGTACCTGATGCGGATATACAAAAGTGTCGGCGAGCCGCAGGTGGACCTTTATAAAAAAGAACAATGAAAGAAAAACGGGAACGATCTTCTGTCAAAGAACGGACAATCTCCCTGGTAGAATATTGGGGTGTCGAATGAGTGGACACGGTCCTGATGGCGCTCGTCTATTCCAACGACAGCAGCGCGCCGCCGTTTACTTTCGCGGAAATGCAAAAGGATGCGGGAGTACTCGAAAGTGTTGATGTGGCGGTGATCCTAAAGTGCCGGTTTTCAGGGGAAGATAGAATCATGATAAGCAATGGGCTTTGTGCGTCGTTACCCCTTTTTCCTCAGAACGTACACCGCCGGATACAGTCCGCCCGCATCGAACGTCGCGCGCTTTAAAACCTCAAAGCTGCTTCCATTTTTGATCAGGTTTTCCGTCAGGTTTTTTTCATGCGTATACAAAACCGCAATGCCCTTGTCCGTCAGGATTTCCGGCAGGATACGGAAATATGCCTTATACAGCCGTTCGTTATGCGAATGGTTTCCCACACGAAGCCCGAAAGGCATGTTGACGATGATTTCATCGTATTTTTTGGCTGTGAATTTCAGCGCGTCGATGTAGTGGAACTGCGGATGCACATGCGCATAGCGGCTGTTTTCCTTGGCCGCTTCGATAGCCGTCACGTTGATGTCCGCTCCCGTCAGAGAGTGATGCGGATAAAAACCGCGCTCGTAAAGCATGGTGCCGCTGCCGCAGAAGTTATCGAGCACACGCGCGTCCGGATTGAAAAACTCACTGGCGTATGCACATACGCTGGCCGCTACGCCCGGATTGATACTTGCCGAGATAGCCTTTTTACGATAGTCAAAGCGATTATCCGTGAGGGGATTTAAGAACACCTGCGCGCTGTCTCCGTCGATTTCGATCATGATTTCCACCGAATACGAGGACGGTGTGTTAACCAGCTTGTTCATAGCCGCTACGCACTTTTTGATGATGTCGATGCGCACTTCGTGCGCCACGCTGCGTACTTCGAGCCGGTAGCCCGTTACGCCCGTGCGCTGCATGACCGCCGCCTCACGCTGAGAAAGAAACGCGGGCAGATCGCTGACGGGCGAGGAACCGAGGTAAATATATGCATCCGTATAGGCGCGCAGCTTATAGATGTCATAAAAATCGGCAAGGGAAGTAACGGCGATATATTTGCCGAATTTACGGGGCTTAAGTCCCGCTTCCCTGCACTGGGAATACGTTACGTTCAAATTGGGGGATGCGAGCACGATCACATCCGAGGGGAGAACGCGCACGCGCGCCTTGGTGCGCATGACGAAGTTGGCAAGCGCCTTATTAAGAGCCGCGTTTTCCTCGTCGCGGTGTTTTTCTAAATCGCTGCGCAACTGGTATGATTCCAAAAAACGCTTGGCACGGTCAGATTTGGCCCGCCCGATGGCAAGCAGGTAAGAGGGCAGAGCAAACACGGTCTGCTCATGCATCACGCCTTCGATCAGTTCGTCCAGGTAATCCGCCGCGCAGGTATTGCCGATGACCTGTGCCGCCAGCATACGCACCTTGGGATCGGCATCGCGCAGCAGCTTTAAAAGGCCGTCAATATTGTTCAGTACGACTTCCCTCGCGCGCGGCCCCATGTCCGCGAAGATGCGCAGCACAGCACGCGCATTTCCACTTTTGATCTGCGCGTAAACCTTTTGGAGATCGCCCTTTTTCAACAACTCGGCGATGCCCTCCTTACGATCAGCTGCCGGAAGGTCGTTATAGTTTTTTACAAATTCCGTGATTTCTGCTACTTTCATTTAACTCCCATGCTTTCAAGGATAACGCTTAGTACGTTGGCAGTGCCGTCAGCCTCTTTACTGTTTCTCATTGCCTCTATCATTTCGTTCCTATGCGCATCGAGGCTAAAAAGCGCGTCTGGAAGGGATTGCGCGGTTAAGTTTTCCTGCTCCAAAACACGCGCATATCCACGCTTTGCAAAGTACTGCGCGTTCAGGATCTGGTCGCCGCGGCTCGCGGAAAGCGGAAGCGGAACAAGCAAAGCGGGCAGACGCAGCGCCAGAAACTCAAAAATGGCGTTTGCACCCGAACGGGAAAGGGCGATATCCGCCGCCGCAAACACGTCGGGAAGCCCATCTTCCATATATTCATATTGCCTGTAACTCTCATTGCTTTCCAGCTCAGGATTGAGCTTGCCTTTTCCGCGCAAATGGACAATGTCGTAACGCTCGCACAAAGGGGCGATCGCCGCGTCCACCACGTCGTTTATTGCCTGGGCTCCCAGGGAGCCTCCCATTATTAATAACACAGGTTTGCTACCGTTAAACTTTAGACGCATAAGTCCTGAGGCGCGGTCGCCGCCAAGCAGGTCGCGGCGGATGGGAGAACCAGTCAAAATACTGCGCCCGCTGCGCTGATCGTCCGTATCAAAGGACAAGCATATTTTTTGCGCTTTTTTGATACACAGCCTGTTGGCAAGGCCGGGCGTATAATCGCTCTCGTGCAGGATGACGGGAATTTTCAGCTTCGCCGCAGCCCACACAACAGGTACGGAGACAAAGCCGCCTTTGGCAAAAACAAGGTCTGGTTTTAGTTCCTTTAAAATCCGTTTGGCCTCCTTGACGCCTTTGAATATTTTGAAAATATCCGTCACGTTTTTAACGCTCGCGTAACGGCGCATCTTTCCGGCGCTGATGGCGTGAAAAGGAATATCATGCACCAGCGTTTTTTCGATACCGTCTGCGGTACCGACATAATGTACGTCTATATCATGGCTCAGCAGACCGGGTACAAGCGCTAAGTTGGGCGTGACGTGTCCCGCGCTGCCGCCTCCCGTAAGTATGATCGTTTTCTTTTGATTTTCCATAAACAATATACCTCTCCGATAAGCCTTGCTGACCTGTAAAGACAGCAGAAAAATGCAAAAAAGGCTAACATCTATCATAGCACAACGCGCCGCGCGCCGCAATAGTGCGATTTGTAAAAGGAATCTTAAGAAAGGTTTCATAGTTATGACATTGAATGAAGTGGTTATCTATGATATATTAAATTTGTTAAAAACGCGGTATAAAGAGGTTTTACTATGAGAGTATTGGTTTTGAGCATGACAGTGGGGCAGGGACATAATTCGACAAGCAAAGCACTGCGTGCGTGCCTTGAAAAACGGGGGCACACCTGTGAAATACTGGATACTTATAAATTCCTGAACAAGGCGATCGGCCTTGGTTTTGACAAAGGATATACGGCAATGGGGCGGTTTGTGCCCAAACTCAACGAAAACATCTATAAGGCGGCGGAGAAGGCCAGCGGCAGGGCGGATATGAAGATGTATTTTCCATGGGCGTTTGCCAACCTCACCAAAAGCAAAATGCAGAAATATATTGATGAGACAAAGCCGGATGTGATCGTTTGCTCGATCGTGATGACGGCGATATTGATTACGTCGCTCAAGGAAGCGGGGATGATCGATCCCAATATCAAGAGTATTGGGATCGTGACGGACTATTCGCTGCATCCTTTCTGGGAATATACGGTCATGGATTATTTTGTAGCGGCGAACGAATTGCTGATTCCGGAGTTTACGTCCCGGGGCATCGCCGAAAACAAGATACTGCCGACAGGCATCCCGATCGCGCCTAAATTCGCGCGCTCGATCCCGCAGAAAGAAGCACGCGAAAAGCTGGGATTGGATCCGGATATGTTCACCGTGCTTATGGCCTCGGGCGGCATGGGGTTTGCAGGTCTTGTGCCCGTGCTGCGGGATATTGATACGGTAGAGGAAACGCAGGTCGTGGCCATATGCGGGACTAATACGCGGCTGAAAAACAAACTGTTGGCAATGGAATTCAATAATCCGGTGCATATCATGGGTTTTGTTGACAATATGGATGAATATATCGACGCGTCGGATATGGTAATCACTAAACCGGGCGGGCTTTCCACTTCCGAAACCATCGCCAAGGGCAAGCCTATGATACTTACCAAGCCTATGCCAGGCGTTGAAAATATGAATCTCGCATTCCTGCTCAATAATTCGCTGGCCGCACACGCGAACGACTACCAGCCGCTTAGTATGGTGTTAAGGCAGATGCGCCTGAATGATTTAAAGTTTGGCGAAATGAAAAGCGCGCAAAAAAAATGGGGGAAAAAGGACAGCGCGGAAATGCTCGCGAAGTTCATCGAGAAACTGGTATAAATAACAAAATACAAAAAAGGCATCCAATGCGGATGCCTTTTTGATTTATGTTGATTAGTCGAGTCCGGCGGGCTTTTCTGTCGCACGGTCGCACGGAACATGTCCGCAGTTGCCGCAGGCAGCAGCGCCCTGGCCGTTTGTCGTATCCACCCTCTTGTCCATTGCGTGGTTAATGATACCGTTGAAAGGGAAGTGGCCGCAAGCCCAGATTTCATCCGCTTTGACTTTCCAGTTTTCAGCGATTTTGTCTGTCTTCGCCGTCAGCACGTCAACGCCCTCAAGGTCTAAGTCCTGCGTCGGATGGGCACCGGATTCGTTGACCGCTTTTCTGAGTCCTTCCGGATTGTCAAGAAGCGGGCACGGACGCAGCAGGTTATCGGAGAAGGGCTGGCCCTCCTGGTATTTACGGAAGAGCGGGCTGCCAAGAGCTTCTTCAAGCGTGCATTCGTTGATATTGTGCGTCGCGTAATGGATGAACGCGCACGGTTCGCAGTCGCCGTTGGAGTTGATGTGGAAATAACGGCGTCCGCCTGCGATACATCCGCCGACATACTCGCCGTCGTTCCAGAAGTCGAGGATGAAGATCGGCTTGTATTCGCGCATTTCGCGAACGCGCTGATACATGTAAGCGCGCTGCTCAGGCGTTACGCACAGGTCCATAACAGCGTCCTTGCCGATGGGCATGTAAGTGAACAGCCAACCGAACAGGCAGCCTGCTTCGATCATCGTATTGTTCCATTCGTCGCTGGCGATCGTCTTGTAGTTCTTGCTGTGGTAGCAAGCGGAGTAACCAAACGGAATGCCTGCGTCCTTTAAGAGTTTCATCGCTTTCATAACCTTGTCATACGTACCCTGACCGCGACGTGCGTCTGTTTCTTCCGGCGTACCTTCTACGGAAATCATAAACGTGAAGTTACCGACACGCAGCAGGTCCTGCACAAAGTCTTCGTCGATCAACGTAGCGTTCGTGAACGCGCCGAACGCGCAGTCCGAATGTTTTTCCGCGAGGCGGATCAGGTCTTTTTTACGGACGAGCGGCTCGCCGCCGGAGAACAGGTATACATAGATACCCAGTTCTTTACCCTGCTCGATGATCTCGTCCATTTTTTCATAAGTCAGGTTGTAGTGCTTGCCGTATTCAGCAGCCCAGCAACCGATACATTTCAGGTTACAGGCAGATGTCGGATCCATGAGGATCGCCCACGGAACCTGAACGCCCATTTCTTTACCCTTGGCCTGCGCGATGGGCATGCCCTTTACGCCGGAGTTGAGGAAAAAGTTCAGGATGAAACGTTTGAGGTAATTCACGTTTACGTCGGTCAGTACGCGTTTCATCAGTACGCCCTGCCATGTCTGCTGATCCCACCAATCCTGGAAATTCTTTACAGATTTGTTCCACTGGTTACCCTTGGTAAAATTGTCGGCCCATTTCAGAAGCTTGGGAAGATTTTTTACCGGATCTTTTTCCAGATACTTAAAGGCTGCCGAGAAAGCAACGTTTGCGCCCGCGCCTTTAATTGCGTCTTTTACACTTGCCATAATAATAAAACCTCCAAATAAATCCTAATGTGCTTTTTGCGACATATCTCTGAAAAATCTTATATGAACGCAGTTCATTTAATGTATATAGTACGATTTCAAAATGAAAAAGTCAAGGCAAAAAAGGCTTTTTAATGGGCTTTTGAGGATAAAATGGACACTCTGTGAACGTGCGTTCATTTAAAAAATGCGATATCTTCGCATTTGCGGAATTTATTCAAAAAATGTTCAAATATAAAAAAATTTAAAAATTTTTCTATATGATAGTAAGATTTGTCATGAGAATTTACATAACGGTACCGTAAATGGTATAATACATGCATAATGAGAAGAAAAAGAGCGGGGATTGTCGGCGATGAAAAGACGAGAGGAAATCAAAGAGCTGCTTAAGGACCGTGGGGAAATCACCCTAAAAGAGCTGGAGGAGAAGTTCCCCGAAAGCTCAGGCGTTACGCTGCGCCGCGACCTGAAGTTTCTGGAGGAGCAGGGCGCGCTCAAACGGACACACGGCGGAGCTGTCGCGCTGCACGCGCTTTCCCTGGAAGCGGAAAATATATATTCGCGCCGCGCAACCGAGTGTGTGGACGAAAAGTGCCAAATCGCACAAAAGGCTCTTAATTATATAGAACCCGGACGATCTATCTTTATTGACGCGGGTTCTACGATGATGCAGTTTGTAAAGGAGATGCCGGACGAATATCTTTCCGTGCTCACTTCCGGGGTCAACATCGCCCTTGAACTGATCAAAAAAACGAAAGTGAGCGTGACGCTGATCGGCGGGCAGGTGAACCGTAACACGGTGGCCGTTTCGGGTACGAACTGTACGCGCTTTATACAGGAAGTAAACATCGACACCGCCTTTTTGGCGGCCAGTGGATTTTCCGTCGAAAACGGCTTTACTACGGGTACATATACGGAAGCGGAAATCAAAAAAGAAGTGCTGGGACGCGCGCGGCGGGTCATCATACTGATGGACAGCACCAAGATGGATAAGGTATTGCCCTTTACTTTCGCGCAGATAGAGGACATCAGCGTCCTTGTTTCGGACGGAGGGCTGAATAAGGATGCGCTGCGCTATGCGATGGGGGCGGGAGTGGAGATCGTGTAAGAGAAAATATACGCATATCTTTGAAGTAAAGAAGCACATGCTGTGCTTCTTTTTATTTACAAAAAGTTTTTATCAAAAAACCATATCCTATGTTGCCTAATAGTATGAAATCATATAAAATAGAACCGTATGTTAATAATTTAACAATATGCCGCGGAATGTGCGGAAAAACAGGAGGAGTTAAAACGTGGACCTTGAGATGAAGCAAAAGCTCGACGAGATTTTGAGCGAGCACAACAAACGGTCGGAAATCATTCCGATTCTGCAGGATATACAGAAGAATTACCGCTATCTGCCCAAAGAAGCGCTTTCGTATGTCGCGAAAATGCTGAACGTCGGCGAAGCAAAAGTCTACTCCATTGCCACCTTTTATGAAAACTTTTCATTAGAACCCAAGGGAAAATACGTAATCAAGATCTGCGACGGTACAGCGTGCCATGTGCGTAAGTCCATACCGATTTTAGACGCGCTCCGCAAAAAGCTGCATTTAACAGATAAAAAGAAAACGACAGAAGACATGCTTTATACGGTGGAAACGGTTTCATGCCTGGGAGCGTGCGGCCTCGCGCCTGTTTTAACAGTCAATGACAAGGTCTATCCGGCCATGACACCCGAATCGGCGTGCGAGTTGCTGGACACGCTGAAATAAACCGCTTAGGAGAGAATATAACGGTATGATACAAAATATAACAGAGCTGAATCAAACGAAAGAGCAATACAAAAAATCGCTTGACGCGCAATATAAGAAAGTGCTGGTTTGTGCGGGCACAGGCTGTGTGGCGGGCGGATCGCTGGAAATCTATGAGTGTCTAAAGGAACTCGCAGAACAAAAAGGCCTCCCTGTGTCGGTGGAACTGAAAGCGGAGCCGCACGAGGAGATCGCTTTTAAGAAGAGCGGCTGTCACGGATTTTGCGAAATGGGACCGTTGCTGCGCATTGAGCCGCACGGCTGGCTGTACGTCAAGGTGGCGCCGGAAGATTGCGAAGAGATTCTGGAAAAGAGCCTTGTGGGCAGCGAACCGGTGGAGCGCCTGCTGTTTACGCAGGACGGCAAGGCGTATGCCGCACAGGAGGACATTCCCTTTTACAGTAAGCAGACTCGGATGGTGCTTTCCAACTGCGGGCATACGGATACGGAATCTTTGATGGAATATATCGCGCGCGGCGGCTACCAGGCGGTTGCAAAGGCGCTTTTCGATATGCAGCCGGAGGCTATTGTGCAGGAAATCCTCGACTGCGGCCTGCGCGGACGCGGAGGCGGCGGTTTTCCTACAGGACGCAAGCTGCAGCAGGTCGCGCGGCAGGCGGAGCCTATGAAATATGTGGTGTGCAACGGCGACGAAGGCGACCCGGGCGCGTTTATGGACAGGAGCATCATGGAGGGCGATTCACACCGTATGATCGAGGGGATGATGATCGCGGGTATCGCGACAGGCGCCCACGAAGGCTATATTTATGTGCGGGCGGAATATCCGTTGGCAGTCAAGCGGTTGCAGACGGCTATCGCTGCCGCGCGTAAAGAGGGCCTTTTGGGAGAGAACATTCTCGGGAGCGGCTTTGCCTTTGACCTCAGGATTAACCAGGGCGCGGGCGCATTCGTATGCGGAGAGGGCAGCGCGCTGACGGCTTCCATTGAAGGAAACCGTGGCATGCCGCGCGTCAAACCCCCGCGTACGGTGGAGCAGGGGTTGTTCGGCAAGCCGACGGTGCTTTCCAATGTAGAAACATACGCCAACATCCCAATGATTATTCTAAACGGCTCTGATTGGTATCGCGGGATGGGAACGGAATCAAGCCCGGGAACCAAGGCTTTCGCCTTAACGGGCAACGTCAACAACACAGGCCTTATCGAAGTGCCGATGGGCACGACGCTGCGCGAGATCATTTTCGATATTGGTGGCGGCGTTAAAAACGGAAAGGAATTCAAAGCGGTGCAGATCGGCGGCCCCTCGGGCGGATGCCTTACCAAAGAACATCTTGACCTGCCGCTTGACTTTGACTCGCTCAAAAAAGCGGGAGCGATGATCGGCTCGGGGGGCCTCGTCGTTATGGACGAGGATACCTGCATGGTCGAAGTGGCGCGCTTTTTTATGAACTTCACACAAAACGAATCATGCGGCAAATGCGTACCGTGCCGCGAGGGTACGATGCGTATGCTGGAGATTTTGGAACGTATCGTCGCGGGCAAGGGAGAAGAGGAAGACCTTGATATGCTGCGCGAGCTGGCGGATACCATCTCCAAGACCGCGCTGTGCGGCCTCGGAAAGACGGCGCCATCGCCTGTTATCAGTACGCTCAAATATTTTGAAGACGAGTACCTTAAGCACGTCGTGGATAAAAAATGTCCGGCGAAAAACTGCCAGGCGATGAAGAGGTACGTGATTGTAAGTGAGCAGTGCAAAGGATGCAGCAAATGTGCGCGAGCGTGTCCGGTGGGGGCGATTGCGGGTGAGATCAAGAAGCCTTATATCATTGACCAGGATAAATGTATTAAGTGCGGCGCGTGCGCTGACGCTTGCAGCTTTGGCGCTGTCACCGAGCAGTTTTAACGGAGGATTATGATGACTGATAAAAAGCATATGATTATAGACGGACAGATCGTAAATTATGATGACGAGCAGAATATTTTGGCGGTCATCCGCAAGGCGGGTATCGAGCTGCCCACGTTCTGTTACTATTCCGATCTGTCCATTTACGGGGCGTGCCGTATGTGCGTGGTGGAGGACGAATGGGGCGGCGTTATCGCCTCGTGCTCCACGCCGCCGCGCGATAAAATGAAAATTAAGACCAATACGCCGCAGCTATTTCGCCACCGCAAGATGATTTTGGAGCTGCTGCTGGCAAGCCACTGCCGCGATTGTACGACGTGTCCCAAAAACGGCAAGTGCCGCCTGCAGGAACTGGCGCTTCGCTTCGGTATCGACAGCGTGCGCTTTGAAAACACCAAAAAAGAAGCGCGGGTAGACGATTCGGCGTTGTCTATCATCCGCGATGAATCCAAGTGTATCCTATGCGGCGACTGTGTGCGCATGTGCTCGGAAATTCAGAATGTAGGAGCGATCGACTTTGCGCACCGTGGTTCCAATATGACGGTTTCGACAGCGTGGGGCAAGCCGCTTGCGCAAACAAACTGCGTCAACTGCGGACAGTGTGCGTCGGTATGCCCGACGGGCGCGATCGTTATCCGCAACTGCACGCAGAAATTCTGGGACGCGCTTTATGACGACACCAAGCGCGTGGTCGTACAGTTTGCGCCTGCCGTACGCGTGGCGCTGGGCGACGAGTTTGGGCTGGAACCGGGCGTAAACGTTGCCGGAAAAATTGTAGGCGCGCTTAGGAAGATGGGCGTGGACGAGGTTTACGATACGACGATGGGCGCAGATTTGACGGTCATGGAGGAGTCGAAAGAGTTTTTGAAGAAATATAAAGAGGGAACGCAGTTGCCGTTGTTTACGTCCTGCTGTCCCGCATGGGTCAAATATGCGGAAAATACGCACCCCGAGCTGATGGGACAGGTGTCTACATGCAAATCGCCCATGCAGATTTTCTCGGCTGTGATCAAGGAGCATTTTGAGCAGGTGAAAGAAGTGGACGGCAAGGAAACGGTCGTGTTTGCCATCATGCCGTGCACGGCCAAAAAGGATGAGCAGGTACGGCCGGAATTTATCCATGCAGACGGATCGCGGGATACGGACGGCGTTATCACCACACAGGAATTTGCCAGTATCTTAAAACAGGCGGGCATCGTGTTCGAGGACATCGAGCCGGAGGCTGCGGACATGCCGTTTGGCATTACGTCCGGCGCGGGCGTCATCTTTGGTGTGACGGGCGGCGTGGCGGAAGCGGTTATCCGCCGTGTGGTGGACGACAAGAGCAATAACATGCTGCACAACATTGCCTATACGGGCGTGCGCGGCCTTGACGGTACAAAAGAAGCGAATATTCCGTTTGGCGAGGATAAACGCATAAAGATCGCGGTTGTAAACGGCCTTTTAAACGCGGAGCGGCTGATCGGGAAGATCAAAAGCGGCAAGGCAAGCTACGACTTTGTGGAAGTTATGGCATGTCCGGGCGGCTGTATTGCGGGCGCGGGGCAGCCATTTGCCCGCCAGGAGGGAAAACAGGAACGCTCAAGGGGGCTGTACGACGCGGACAAGCTATGCCAGGTCAAGCGTTCGGAAGAAAATCCGGTTATGATGTCACTGTATAGTGGGATTTTGAAAAATAAGGTGCACGAACTGCTGCACGTTAATTACACAAAAGGGGAGGGAACAAAATCATGATGACAATCAGCGTATGTATCGGGAGCGCATGCCACCTGAAAGGGTCTTACAACGTGGTGAGCGAGCTGCAGGAGATGATCGAGGAGCATAAACTGGGCGACGAGGTGGAGCTTACGGGCGTATTCTGTCTCGGACACTGCACGGACGCGGTTTCCGTACAAATCGGCGAGGAAGTATTCTCCGTCAATTCGGACAACGTGGGCGAGTTCTTCAAAAACCAGGTGCTCGCCAGGGTGTGAGGCGGAATCGGTGTAAAAAGAGGTAAAGTATGAGTATCATTCAATTCAAAGAAGCAAATTGCAAAAACTGTTATAAATGTATCAGGAGCTGCCAGGTGAAATCCATCGCTTTCAGAAACGAGCAGGCGGAGATCACCGAAAGGGAGTGTATTTTGTGCGGACATTGCTTCCTTGCCTGCCCGCAGAACGCGAAATTCATCAACTCCAGCCTTGATATTGTAAAGGGATATATCAAAAACGGCGAGAAGGTGTATGTATCCGTGGCGCCGTCCTTTGCAAGCTGCTATAAGGACGCGACGTTCCCCAAAATTTCGGCAGCTCTCAAAAAACTGGGCTTTACGGGCGTAGAGGAAACGTCGATCGGCGCGGCGCAGGTAAGCCGTAACTTTGAAGAGTTGATGAAAGAGCATAAGATGGGCAATATCATCACGACCTGCTGCCCGACGCTTGTGCTGCTGGTAGAAAAATACTATCCGGAGCTGATCAAGTATCTGGCGCCTGTAGCCGCCCCCATGACGGCGCACGGCAAGATGATGAAAGAAGTATACGGAAACCGTATTAAAACAGTTTTCATCGGTCCGTGTATCTCAAAAATACACGAGGCGCAGGAAGAAAAAGGCGGCGGCGCGATCGACGCGGTGCTGCTCTTTGACGAAGTGATGAACTGGCTGAAAGAAGAGGGTATCGATTTAGAGCAGGAAGACGGAGACGTGCGTGAGATGAAAGCCACGATCAACCGCTTGTATCCTATTCCAGGCGGTATTATCCAGACACTGGACAAGCAGGCGCGCGCTAATTATAAATGCGTCGCCATTGACGGTATCGACCGCTGCGTGGAAATACTGGACTCCTTAAAGGACGGGGAAATCACGAACTATTTCCTTGAGATGAACGCATGCCCGGGAAGCTGCCTTGGAGGGCCGGGCCTTAAGGAATGCAGTCCGGCATATTTGCAGTCCAAAGACAATACGCTCAAATATGTGAAAAACCGCAGCGGCAAGCTCGCGCCGGTATCGGAGGATACGCGGCTCGATCTTCATTGGCAGTACGAAAACCGCGTTCCTAAGCGGCACGAGCCTACCGAGGAAGAGATCCAACAGGTGTTTTTGCGTATGGGAAAAACAAGCGACGATAAGATACTGAATTGCGGCGGCTGTGGCTATTCGACTTGTCGGGACAAAGCAATCGCGGTATTGCAGGGCAAGGCGGATATGCGCATGTGCCTGCCGTTCATGCGCGAAAAAGCGGAAAGTATTTCCAATGTGGTGCTGGACAACACGCCCAATGCCATCGTTATTTTGGACGGCGATTTCAATCTTATGGAATATAACAGCGCGGCGGCAGATCTTTTTAAACTCAACAAAAAAAATTATGTGGGCAGGCCGATTTCCATGATTATCGACTGCGACGACATCGACGAGGTAAAGGAAACGGGAGAAAATATCTACGACCGTAAGGTATATTATAGAGACCTTGATATTACGGTGGAGCAGTCCACTATCTTCATCAAAGAAAACTCCATTTACCTGCTGCTGATCAAGGATATTACGGAGGACGAGCACCAGCAGCAGAAGATGAATGAAATGCGCGCGGAGACGGTGGAGGTCACGCAAAAGGTCATCGACAAGCAGATGCGCGTGGCGCAGGAGATCGCAAGCCTGCTGGGGGAAACGACGGCGGAAACCAAGATCGCGCTCACGAACCTTAAGAAATATATCCAGGAGAGCGAAGATGAGCGTATTTATTGAGACGAGCAACGATAGCCTTTTTAAATTTGGCGAGGAGCTTTGCGGCGATAAGGTAGAAATCGTACGTAAAGGTGACGTTGTTACCATCGTCCTCGCGGACGGCCTCGGAAGCGGGGTCAAGGCCAACATACTCTCGACGCTCACCTCGAAGATCGCCGCGACCATGCTCGCCGACGGCGCGGATATATATGAGACGGTAGAGACGGTGGCGTCTACGCTTCCTGTATGCAGCGTGCGCGGGCTTGCCTATTGCACGTTTACGATTTTGCGCGTAGGTCAGTCGGGGCAGGCGCACCTTGTGGAGTTTGACAATCCGCAGGTGATTCTCGTGCGGGACGGGAAAGAAGTCTCGATCGAAAAGGAAGAGATTGAGATCGGCGACAAGAAAATTCTCGAAAGCCGTTTTGAGATGAAAGAGGGCGATATGTGCATCGCGTTTTCGGACGGCGCTATCCATGCGGGCGTAGGTCAGCTTTTGAATTTTGGCTGGCAGCGCGAAAACATCGTGGAATATGCGTGCCGCGCCTATAAGAAAGATATGCCCGCCCGCGCGATGACGAAGCTGCTTTTGTCCGCGTGTGATTCGCTTTACGACGAAAAGCCGGGCGATGATACCACGTTTGTGACTACGAAAATACGCAAGTCGCGCCCCGCCCACATCATGGTGGGACCGCCGGTAGACAGTGCGCGCGATGAAGAGATCGTCAGGCGCCTGCTGTGTGTGGACGGCCTGAAAGTTATCTGCGGCGGGACGACCTCCCAGATTGTGAGCCGGATTTCGGGCAGGGATTTAAAGGTGAAGATTGATTATAAGGATCCGGGCGTGCCGCCGGTTGGCATTATCGACGGGATAGACCTTGTGACGGAGGGCGTTGTGACGCTGGCAAAGACGATGGAGATTATGCAAAAGTATATGTCGTCTGCCAGCGATATGGACGATATTTTCAATTTATACAAGGACGACGGCGCATCGCGGCTGGCTAAGATATTGCTGGAGGATTGCACCCGCGCGCACTTTATCGTGGGAAGGGCCTTAAATCCCGCCCACCAGAACCCCGATCTTCCCATTGACCTGAGCCTGAAACTGCGGCTGGTAAAGGATATCGTGCAGATCATGCGCGCGATGGGAAAAGACGTAGAGATTGAGTATTGCTGAATGGTAATCAAGACGCTCGTATTGAAACTGCATAAACCGACTGCTGAAAAAAAGCGGGTGCTGGACCGCGCGATAGAGCGTTACAACGACGCGATCGGTTATCTGTTTGAGCATACCAAAGACAATATTCCGGAGATCGAGAGCGAGATGCACAGCGGCGGGAGTTTTTTGTCGCGCAGGATCACCTCGCTTCTTTCAAAGGACCTGATGGATGCGCTCAATGTGTTTGGCGTACAACCCTTTAAGGATTCCCTGAAACTGGATTATGCGATGACTATGATCGCTTACCTTGCGCTCAGGCGGACGCAGCATGCAGGCTATCCACAGGTCGTAAGGGACGGGAAGAAATTTGACGACGCGTTTTATGCATTGGTCGAACGGTACGGGAACGGCGGCCTTTCCCGCCGCCTGCTGGGGCTGCAGCTAAAAAAGCTTTACGAGGGCTTGCGCATGAAAAAGCCCGTGCTTTTCGGGCGTTATGCGAAAAACAGGGACTATTGCCTGCTTTACGACGAACAAAGCGGCAGATACTATGCAAAGCTGTACCTGATGAGCGTCAAGGATGAGGACCGGCGCGGCGGACTGAAGCGCGGCGGCAACAGGCTGGCCTATATTTCAAAGGACGGCGGTTACCTGGCCGAGGATAATAAGCGTGAACGCTACCTGGTGGTGCCCCTCTCGTTTGGGAAAAAGCAAAAAGAGGTGCTGGAGCAGGGGCGCAAGGACCCGACTATGTTCAAAACGGCGCGCCTCAAGGAAAAGAACGGGGAATATTACCTGCTGGTGAGCGTTGCGGTCAATACAACGGAGAGAATTCCAGGCAGAACAACGCTGGGGATCGTACGCGGCATTTCATGCGCGGCGCGTTATACGGTGACGGACGGGGAGGGCGCGGTGCTTTTGGAGCGCGAACTTATGATGCCGCAGCCGCCGGAGAAAAATGATTTTCATATTGCGGCAAAAAGTATTGTCGGTATCGCGCGGCAGTATGAAAGCCGGATTGTCAGTTATCATCTGGGCAGCCTGGGGGATCAGCTTTCACGGGATAATTGCCTGGCGGCCCTGACAGCCGGACAGTTTAATAAGTTAAACGCGATGATTACCTACAAGGCAGAGCTTGCGGGGCTTAAAAAGCCGGTCGCGGTGAGCCCGCGCGGACTTTTTTATACCTGTCCGCGCTGCGGCGTGCATACCATGAAAAACCGTTTCATGCACGATAAATTCATGTGTATCCGGTGTGGGTATACAGGGGAAATCGAGCGCGTGGGCGCGCTGAACGCCGCGCAGCGTTTAAGGAAATACGGCGGTTCGCTGCTGCCCTTTAAGGCGAGCATAAAGCATGGACGTATTACGTTTACAAACGAAATGCTCGATATTCGCTACGAAACGGATTATACGCGCGAAGCAGTGGACGGCTTTTATGAATATATCGCGCAGTTGGTGGAAAAGTGGAAGCTGGCAGAAAGCGTTCCCCTGCGTGCCGGCGCGAAAAAGATCAGCTATTATAAAAAGTTTATCGGCATCACGAATCCGCGAGAAGAAATCGCGATCGTGGACATGTGATAAAACCATATACGGCGTATTTTGCTGCCACGCCGTCACACTGGAAAATAGCCTTTGGACTCTTTTTGGGTGAATATCCGCCGAGCGGAGCGTTTTATGCGTAAAAGTGCAGCTATCTGAGAAAAAGGCGCGGACATGTCCGCGCCTTTTGATTTGGAAAAAGCGAAAAGGCTGTTACAGGGAAACGGTATTGGGTTATATTATATAAATATTACCGAAAAAGAAATATATAATGGCTAAAGGTATTTACAGCATAATTTGTTTTGGATTCAGGCCAAAAACAACAGGGAAAAGGCACGCAGGTATCGAATACATATAAAGTGATGTTCTTATATTCCCGAGAATATTTTTTCGGCGTTCAGCATATAATATAAGTAGGGGTATGTTATGGGGAACAAGAAGAGATGGAAGCTTAAGAATATCAATACAATTCTTGTAGTGGCCGTCTTGATCATTTCTATCGGCGTGGCTGCGTTTACAGGCATGACGATTATGAATACGGATAATTTAGCGCGGTACGCAAATGAAATATATCAGGAACCATATGCCGTTAACGAAGCGGCGTGGAATATGCGTATGCAGATTTTGTTCGCGCGCAATACAATGCTCAACATGCTGACAGACAGCAATTATCGGGACAACCAGCAGAAAAACCTGGAAATAATGCATGAATACCGAAAAACGCAGATAGCGATCGAGCGTACGCTCCGGGAACAGTATCAGGGCGATCCTCAAATGATCACAACGCTGGTCGACGATTTTGAAAAATTGCGTGCACTGCACGACGAATGCATCGAACTGATCAATCAGGGAAAGGTGGATGAAGCGCAGGCGATCCTCTACGGCGAAGCCTATCCGGTCTACCAGGAAGCGGACGATATTATCGCGCAGGTACTGGAAGATTCACAGCAGAACATTGCGGATTATGTGAAGCTTACCACGGACCTTAACGAGCGTACCAATTTGATGGCGCTCGTATGGGGCAGCGTACTCATTGCGCTGACGCTGCTGCTGTCCATCCTTAGCGTACGGACGATTTCGAAAAAGAACGAGGATATTTACCATAACGATATGCTGTTCCAGATTATTTCGGAAAATGTGGACGATGTATTCATGATCTATGATTGCGTGGGTGAGCGGGTGGAATATTTGAGCGACAATGCCGAGCGCATCCTGGGCTTGCCTGCGGAGGACTATAAGCATAACATGTGGATCGCGCGTTCTTACCTGAGCGACGACGATTTCATGAGGATATGCAATTCGTTGGCGCTTGGCGAGCAAAAAGAGATCGGGGCATACGATTTTGTGCTGCGCAATCCCCGTACTGGAGAAGAGCGTGAGCTGCGCAGTAAGATATATCCTATTTGCGATAACGGGCGGGTTATTAAGCAGGTGTTTGTGACCAGCGATATGACGGCGGTCAAGGCCTCGCAAAAGATGCTCGAATCGGCGGTCGACACCGCGCAGAGGGCCAACGAAGCAAAACGGCAGTTCTTATCGCGCATGAGTCACGAAATTCGTACGCCCCTAAACACGATCATCGGACTTGTGGAAGTCATGAAAAACGACTCCGGAGACCAAAGGAAAAACAAGGAAGACTTGCGGAAGATCAATATTGCCGCCCAGCATCTTTTGGAACTTATTAACGATCTTCTGGATACGTCCAAGATCGAAAGCGGAAAGATGGAATTCGAGCAACGGGAATTCAGCTTAAACGTCATGCTTTCTGAAATATCGATGATTATGGGACCGAAAGCGGAAGAAAAGCGCCAGGTTTTTGACGTTATGCTGCGCGATGTTGCGAGCGATAATTTTATCGGGGCGGAGCTGCGAATCAGGCAAGTGCTGCTGAATTTCCTTTCGAATGCCGTCAAGTTTACGCCGGAGGGCGGGAAAATCAAGCTTGTGATTCGCCAGATGGCGCAGCGCGGAAACGCGGCCTGTCTGAACTTTTCGGTCACGGATAACGGGATGGGCATGGAGCCGGAGTTTACGGACAGGATATTCCAGCCGTTTGAACAGGCGGATGAAACCATATCGCGCAAGTTCGGCGGCTCGGGCCTTGGGATGGCACTTTCTAAATCGTTTGTGGAAACGATGGGCGGCAGCATTTATGTTGAAAGCGTAGCAGGGAAAGGCAGTAAGTTCTCTTTTGACCTGTGGCTTCCCTTTGCGGACGCGCCGCTTAAGACGCCGGATAGGTTCAGGAGCCTGCGCGTGCTGTTGGTGGACGACGAGATTGAAATGCGCGAGCACCTGAAGCTGATGTGCGAGCAACTCGGCATTGAAACGCAGAGCGCGTCCTCGGGCGCGGAAGCCGTGCATATCCTCAAAAACTCGGAAGAACCGTTCGATATTGCCTTTGTCGATCTTTATATGCCGGATGTAGACGGAATCCGCACCGCGGAATGGATCAGGAATGAAGCCGGGAATAAGATTATGATTGTGTTGGTGTCGGCGTATGATTACAAGCGCGTAGAACAGGAAGCGCGCGACGCGGGCGTTACAAGCTTTTTAAAGAAACCTGTGCTGCGCGAGGACGTCTACCGGATATTGGGAGAGATGTACGGCGAGGGTTCAGGCGGCAGGGAAGAAGAAAAAGAGGCGTTTGATTTCACGGGAAAACGAATGTTGATGGTGGACGACAGCGATATTAACAGGGAAATCGGGCAGGCCTTAAGCGAACATGTGGGCTTTACGGTGGAAACGGCAGGCGACGGACAGCAAGCGCTCGATATGTACCGAAACGCGCCGGAGGGATATTACGACGTGATCATGATGGATGTACAAATGCCCGTTATGGATGGATACGAGGCGACGCGCGCCATTCGCGCAAGCGGGAAGCGCGACGCCAAAAGTATTGTTATTGTGGCAATGACGGCAAACGCTTTTCGGGAAGACATAGCCGAGTCCATCAAAAACGGTATGAACGCGCACGTAGCAAAGCCCATCGATGCGAAAGTGGTCTTTGCGGTATTGAGGGATTTTTTGATATAATGAAAGCGGAGCCGGATGGCGGGAGGGAGAAAACATGACGATTGATGAGGCGGGCCAAAAGTATCCGCAGGATATTGATGTAGAAAACGCGTTGAAACGAATGTGCGGAAACGAGGAGCTTTACCTGAAATTCCTTAACAGATTTCTGGATGATCCGCATTATGAGGCGTTTTGCGAGGCGCAAAAGCAGGGAGACAGGGAGAAGGCAGAGTTCAGCGTCCATACGCTCAAGGGGCTTGCGGGGAATTTAGGGCTGCGCACGCTTTATGAGCAAAGTGCACAGGCAGTGGATAAGCTGCGGCAGGGAAAGCAGGATATTGATACGGACGGGCTTGATCGGGCCTATCAGAAGGCAATTGATATTATCAAAGAGTTAGACTGAGGGGGGGCAGGATGGCGAATAAGATATTAGTGGTTGACGATATTGACAGCAACCGCGAAATGTTACAGGAGCTTTTGAAAGAAGAATACGAGATTTTGACTGCTGACGGCGGACAGCAGGCGGTGGAGATTTTAGAAAAGCAGAGAGATGAAATATCCATGGTGCTATTAGACGTTATTATGCCGGATGTCAACGGTTATGACGTGCTGGATTATATGGGTTTCCACAATATTCTGCGGGATATTCCGGTTATCTTGATCACGGCTGCGGGCTCGGACGAGATGGAAGAAAAAGGACTTGAGCGGGGCGCGGTGGATTATATCCGCAAGCCGTTTGCCCCGGGCATTGTCAAACGCCGCGTGCGTACGCTTATGGATCTTTACAAATACCAGAACCATCTGGAAGAGGCGATCGAGGAAAAGACGGAGGTCCTCTCGGATATTAATGAGATGATCGTCGCTGTCTTGACATCCGTTATGGAAACCAAGACCATGGAGACAAAAGAGCATATCCAGCGTATCCGCCTGTATACCAAGGAAATCCTCAGGTATATTTATGAGTATTATGACGACAACTACAGCTTAACGCCGCAAACCATAGAAATGATGGGAATGGCGGCGATCCTGCACGACGTAGGGGAACTGATGCTGCCGGAGGCAATTGTCAACAAGCGGGACAAGCTGTCGCCGGAGGAAGAAGCGATCTTCATGACGCATACGATCAAAGGATGCCGTCTTATCGATCCGCTTAAGAACTTGGAAAACGAATTATATGCAAATTATTGCTACAATATCTGCCGGTATCATCATGAACGGTGGGATGGAAGCGGTTATCCGGACAAACTTTCGGGCGACAATATTCCGATTTGTGCGCAGGCGGTGGCGCTTGCGCATCAATACGACGAGCTGATGTGCAAATATGGCGGCAACCATGAACAGGCGCTGCGTACTCTGATGGCGGCCGAAGCTCAGAAGTTTTCGCCGGTGATGACGGAGACGCTCAAGCTGGTGGGCGATAACTGCCGGACTATCTATGAAAGCTACAAGGAAAATTTATAAAAAAAAGGCCCTGCGTTATGTAGACGGCCCCCCCAAAAAAGGACATTGAGAAAAAAGGCCTCCTATCGTAGGATAATAACGATAGGAGGTTTTTTGTATGGGAAAGCACTATGGAAAGCAGATCATAGAAACTGTAATGAAGAAAAAGGAGCAAGGACTGACACACCGTGAAATAGGAGAAGAGTATGGATTAAGCAAGACACAAATTAAAAAATTAGTAGAACGATACAATAGAAAAAACAGAATATGGAACATGCCGAAAAAACGTGGACGTCCACGAATACGTCCAATATCAACCGAAGCAGAGTATCGAGATAGGATTAAGCAATTAGAAATGGAAGTGGAACTGTATCGGTCTTTTCTTCAAGCTGCTGGAAGGATGTGAGTGCAAAGGTAAAGTATGCAGCGATCGAAAAGCATCATAACAAATATTCCGTGAAGCTGATGTGCCGTTTCTTTGAGGTTTCGCGCAGCGGATATTACAGTTGGCGTTCCCGCCAAGGCGATACTGATCGGGACGCTGTGATTGGACGACTGATACAACAATGTCAGCAGCAAACCAAACAGACCTATGGGTATAGGCGCGTAAGATTATGGCTTAAGCGGGAGCACGGTCTTTGCATAAACCACAAGGCTGTACTGCGTGTGATGCGCAAATATGGATTGCTTGCGGTAATCCGCAGGCCGAGGCCGCTATACCAAAGGCAACGGCAGATGATGGTATATGCAAATCGCCTTAACCGTCACTTCTCGGCTGAACAGCCAAATCAGAAATGGGTGACCGACATCAGCTATATCAAAACCAAAGAGGGAACGTTGTATCTATCTATGATCAAAGATTTGTATGATCATTTCATTGTGTCATATGATATGGGTACCGTGCAGGACAACGCGCTTGTCTACAGAACGATCCAAAAAGCAGTGCGAAGCCTACCTTGCGGAAAGAAAAAGGTCGCTGATGGACTCATCCTCCACAGCGACCAGGGGTTCCAATACACGTCCCACGGGTATTCAAACCTACTTAAACAATATTCTATTACGCCGTCTATGTCAAGACCTGGAACGCCGCTTGATAACGCGCCGGCTGAGAACTTTTTCGGTATGCTCAAAAGCGAGTGGATTCGCCGCCAAAAAATCCAAACAATGAAAGACGCAAAAATGTTGATACATGAATACATACATTTTTATAATTTTGAACGTATCCAAACGAAGAACGGTCACACTCCTTTTGAAATCAGGAGTATGACCGTGTAATCTTTAGCTTTCCTGCGATAGCCCCTTTTTTCTTTGTCCGTTCTTCCGGGTTCCGTCTACATGGGCAGGGCCTTTTTAACGTACATTGAAGTTCCGGATTAAAAAATATTTTTATGCTTCCCATTTTCGTAAAAAAGGTCTATGATAATAGTAATGCCATAAAAATAGTATGCCCGTCATAAGCGTCATGGTTCAGGGAGAACTGGGAGGGATTTTTTTTGCAGAACGTGTTAATGGACCTGCTCGATCAGATGCTGGAACTGGTGTACGTCGCGGACGTTGAGACGCACGAGCTTTTATACATCAATTCGGCCGGACAGGAAAAATTTGGAATCAGCACTCTTGGGAACGCAAAATGTTACAAAGTGTTGCAGGGACTTGACGAACCCTGCTCTTTTTGTACCAACGATAAATTAACGTTTGATAAAGTTTATTCATGGGAGTTTACAAACGAGATGGTCGGCAGGCATTTTTTGTTGAAAGACAAGCTTGTGGACTGGAACGGCCGTATAGCACGTATGGAGATCGCCACGGATATAACGGAAAGCCAGCAGGAAAAAATCGCGCTCAAAAATGCGCTAAATGCCGAAATTGTCATCAAGGACTGTGTACGTAAGCTTTATGAAACAGAGAATTTAGGCGAAGCGATCAATTATGTGCTCAGGAAGATCGGTTTGTTTTTGCATGCGGACAGGACGTATGTTTTTGAGATCCACGGGGATAAACTATACAATACGTACGAATGGTGCGCGGAACATGTCACGCCCGAAATCGATAAGCTGCAAGGGATTGACCTTTCGCTGATTGACAGGTGGCGGGAGAAGTTTGACCAGTGCGAATGCGTCGTCGTGGAAGATGTTGAACAGATTAAAGACAGCAGCAGGGAAGAATATGATATTCTCAGCATGCAGGGGATTACAAGCCTTGTGACTGCCCCGCTTGAGCAGGACGGCAGGCTGATCGGTTATTTCGGCGTAGATAATCCGCCCAGTGAAAAAGTACGCAATATTGTGCCCCTTTTCCATACTCTGCGTTATTTTCTGATGTCCACCATCCGCAGGGTGGAGGATGAGAGGATGCTTGTGCAATTGAGCTTCGAGGATATGCTAACGGGCTTTTATAACCGCAACCGCTATATCCAGGACCTCGCCACGTTTTCCGGAGCCAAGCAGGTGGGAATCGTGTATATTGATATAAACGGCCTTAAGAAGTTGAATGACGAATTCGGGCATTCGTATGGGGACGATATTCTGGTCGAATGCACGCACATCATCGAACAGGTCTTTGAGGAAAGCGATTTTTACCGGCTGGGCGGGGATGAGTTTGTGGTGATTTGCGCAGGTATATCGAAAGAACGGTTTTATCAGGATATACGCGAGCTCAAGAATCAGTTTGCGGTGAGCGAACGGTGCCAGGCTGCGATCGGTTACCAATGGACGGAGACGGCAGACGATATACAGCGCCTGATTTTCACGGCGGATGCGATGATGTATGAGGATAAGAAGCAGTTTTACCGCAAAAACCTATCCAGCGACCGTTACCGTCATTATAACGATGATGTGCTCGGCCTGACCAAAAAGGGCAAGCTTAAGCAACTGCTGGATGATGGACACTTTAAAGTATACCTGCAGCCGAAAGTATCATTTTCTGATCGCTCGCTGATTGGCGCCGAGGCGCTGGTGCGCTACCAGATAGCGGACGATGTCATCTTAGAGCCGGGACAGTTTTTATCCGTCCTCGAAGACGCCAAGATCATCGGCATGCTGGATTTTTTTGTCTTTGATTATGCCTGCGGCAAAATTGCGCAATGGGTCAGGGAAGGGAAGAAAGTTGTGCCGGTATCCGTCAATTTTTCGCGGTATACACTCGCGGAAAAAGATTTCCTTTCACGGCTTAAGGAGATCTGTGGGAAGTACGATATTGACAAAAAGATGGTGGAGATCGAGATCACCGAAAGCGTTAAGGGTACGGAGGGTATCGATATGATCCGCCTGATCGACAAAATCAAAGAAGAGGGCTTTGCGATCTCTATCGACGATTTTGGCGTTAATTATGCAAACCTGTCGTTGTTTACGTCCGTTAATTTCGACGTGCTGAAGATCGACAAAAGCCTCGCGGAAAACATACAGGATAACCGTAAGGCGCAAATGGTCGTTGAATCCATAGCGGGCATCTGCCGCAAGATGGATATTCGTATGGTCGTGGAGGGCGTGGAAACAGAGGAACAGTTCGATATTTTAAGCAAAATCGGCTGCGAACAGGCGCAGGGCTATCTGTTCAGCCGTCCGATTCCGATTGAAGAATATGAGCGGAGATATATTTAAAAGGAACAGGCGATTAAAAAGGGCTGCGCGCGTAAGTGCGCAGCCCTTTTTAATTTCTTACTGCTGTGCGCCGCCTGTTTGTTGCGCGTTGCGCCATTCCTTTTTACGGAATTTGTAAATCAGGAGCGGGATGACTGTCAAAACAATGGAACCGATGAGGATAAAGAGGATATAGCCGGTAATTGAGGCCGTATCCGTCCGCAGCGAAGCGGGAGGGATAAAGCTGGTGAAAATCACGAAAGCGATACCGATAAAACCGATGATGGAAAAAATCCACATGCCGGGCATGCCGCCGGGAATCTTAAAAGCGTGTAAGTCACGCGGATGCCTGCGGCGGAAAATGATGCCGGATAAAAGGATCATGATGTAGACGATACAGTAAAGTACGACAGCCATCGTGAGGATGGTATTGAATACACCGTTTGTACCGGGGATGAAGACGAAGATCAGCGCCACGCCGGTGACGATGAAAGCTTGCAAAATCATGATCGGAACGGGAATATCGTGCTTATTGACTTTTTGGAACACGGGCGGGAGATTACCCGCGTTGGCGCACCGGAGCATACTGCGTGAAGGACCGGAAGTCCAGGCCGAGATTTCGGTAACGCATGAAAGCGCGATCATCACGGCGATGATGGTGGTGATCCAGCCGAGGCCCCAATGGTCGAACATAACGGAAAAAGCCTGAGCGGGGTCGGCAAGCGCCACCCCGGATTGTTTGACGATCGCGTCTGTCACGATGCCGGCGTAGGTGAAAAGGACGGCCACGAATCCTGTCGCCAAAATAATGGCGCGCGGGTAATTCTTACGCGGGTTGTCGATGCGGTTGGCAAAACTGGAAGCCTGCTCCATTCCGGCAAAGAGGAAGATAATGCCCGAAAGGCGGGACAGCGTATCAAAGTTCGAAGCGTTGGGAATGATTTGCGAGACGGGCGGCGGCGTAAAGGCTGCCGCGTCGTTAGCGGCGGCAAATACCGTGCCGCAGATGAGCAGTACGGCAAGGGGAACAAAAAGCCCGAAGATCGTTCCGTAGGTGCTGATAGCCGTGATGGGGACTCCTTTGATGATCAGCAGCGTGATCAGCCAAAAGACGGCGATTACGACAATGCCGATGAAGATGTTGTTACTCAAAAGATCCTTGGCGCCCAGCATAGTGGCCAGCATATCCGCAAAGGCGGCGCCGACGGTGACCATACCGAAGCACATCTGTATCCATACCAACCAGGCCGCGACAAAACCCCAGCGCGGAGAAAGCGCTTTGCTGATCCATACGGGAAGCCCTCCGTCGACGGGCATTGCCGTGGCAAGCTCCGCCGAAACGAAAGATACGGGGATCACAAACATGACAATGGCAAAAATCATAAAGGAAACGGATTCCCATCCCGCATATGCAATATTGGGAACACGCCGGATCGAAGCGAAAAACGCCATCGTCAAAAACATCAATTGTAAAAAGCCGATTTTTTTCATGTTGCTTAATATCCTTTATTCCTATTTAAAGACCATGGTTTGACGCATTATAGATAAACAAAAACAGGCGGGATATGCAAAAAAGAATTAGGATTTTTGCATAAAACAAATAAAGCGGGGTATAAGTAGGAATATAACAGGCCTTTAGGGGGGGGATAAAAATGGAATACAGTGGAAAAGGATATGCGGAAACGACGCATATCGTGATGTCCGAGAATATCAACCAGCTCGGGAATCTGCATGGCGGCACGCTCATGCAGTGGGTAGACATCATCGGCGCAGTGGCAGCGACGCGGCATACCCGCCGTATCGTCACGACGGCAGTCCTCGACAGTATGGATTTTAAGCATCCGGTGCCGCTCGGCGGTATTGTCACGCTAAAGGCATACGTGACATGGAGTGGACGAACTTCGCTTGAGGTGCGTGTGGATGTTTACAGCGAAAAATGTACTACGGATGAAAAAATACGTACCAACACGGCTTATCTGGTTTTTGTGGCGCTTGGTTACGACGGAAAACCGATTGAGGTAGAGGCCTTTGTTCCAAAGACAGAAAACGAGAAAAAGGAATATGCGCGTGCGCAAAAGCGCAGGCAAGAACGTTTACGCAAAAAAGAGACAAACGAAGCCTGAAAAAGGATATGCGCCGCATCTGTAAAATTTTGCAAAAAACAAATGCGAAACATTCAAACGCCGGACTGCCGAAGAAGATTTCGGTCACATAAACAATTCATTTATCAAGGAGGATGCTAATTATGGCTCGTATCAAAGACTTTGTCGACACCACCGATTTTACCAAGAAAGAATTAATGGAGATCATCGATCTGGGGATCGCGATCAAGAAATGCATCAAGCTGGGGTATTATCCGCAGTTGATGAAAAATAAAGTGCTGGGGATGATTTTTGAACAGTCCTCGACGCGTACGCGCGTTTCCTTTGAAACGGCGATGGCGCAAATGGGCGGGCACGCGCAATATCTGGCCCCGGGGCAGATACAGATGGGCAAACACGAATCTGTAGGCGATACGGTACGCGTTCTGTCTCGCCTGGTGGACATCCTGATGGCGCGGGTGGAGCGCCACCAGACGATCCTGGAAATGGCGGAGGGCGCTTCCATTCCTGTCATCAACGGCATGAGCGATTATAACCATCCAACGCAGGAAATGGGCGACGCCATCACCATGAAAGAACACCTGCCGGAGGGCAAGAAGATGGAGGACTGCAAGGTCGTATTCGTGGGCGACGCTACGCAGGTGTGCGCATCCCTCGCCATGCTCACCACGAAGCTGGGCATGAAATTCGTACAGTTCGGGCCCAAGGATTTCCAGCTCAAAGAAAACTTCCGGAAGATTTGCGAAGAAAACTGCAAGGTTTCGGGCGGTTCGTTCCTGCTTACGGAAGACGAGGACGAAGCGGTCAAGGATGCGGACTTTATTTATACGGACGTTTGGTACGGCCTTTACGAAGCGGAACTTTCCAAGGAAGACCGCATGCGTATCTTCTATCCCAAATACCAGGTAGACGCTGAAATGATCGGCAAGGCGGCGCCGACGGTGAAGTTTATGCACTGCCTGCCAGCTACGCGCGGCGAAGAAGTGACGGACGAAGTCATCGACGCGCCGTATTCCATCGTCATCGACGAGGCGGAAAACCGCCTGAGCGCGATGCGCAGCCTGCTTGTATACTTTATGTATCCGGAAAAACCGGTGGATATTGTGGCCAGGGACGCGTCCAAAGCGGGCCTTGAAGCATATATGAAAGAAATCAAGCTGATCTGAAAAAATCAGGGCATGGGAAAGGGAGGCAATTTCCCTTTCCCGACACAACTGAAAAGGAGGGATTTGGTAGATGATGACTACAAAGAAAAAATTCAAACTTTTTGACGCGGTGCTGGCTGCGGTATGTATCGTGCTTGTTGTCGAAGCGGTAGCGCCGGCGGCGGCGATCGGCCCATGGCAGTACATTTGGTGGGCGATTATGCTCATTGCATTCTTCCTGCCGTACGGCATGATTTCAGCAGAGCTCGGTACGACGTACGACGACGAGGGAGGTCTTTACGACTGGGTAAAGCGCGCGTTCGGGCGGCGCAACGGCTCGCGCGTCGCATGGTATTACTGGGTAAACTTCCCCCTGTGGATGGCGTCCCTCGCGGTGCTTTTCACAGATATTCTGATGGCGGCGGCCGGAATCGAGATCAACTGGATTTTGACACTCGTGATACAGCTCGTTTTTATCTGGGTGGTAATTCTCATCAGCAATTACCGTGTCAGTCAAAGTAAGTGGCTGATCAATATCGGCACCATCGTCAAGGTCATACTGATTGTCGCGATGGGCGTCCTGGGGATTTACGGCGCGGTTGTAAACGGTTTCGCGAACTCCGGTTCCTTGGCGGATATCTCGCCGCTGATGGGTATTTCGTTCATTTCGATCATTCTCTTTAACTTCATGGGCTTTGAGGTCGTTACTACCTTTGCGGGCGATATGCAGAACCCCAAAAAGGAAATCCCGAAAGCGATCGTAGTCGGCGGTATCCTGATCGCGGTATTTTACCTGTTCGGCGCGTTCGGCGTCAGCGCGGCAATCCCGTATAATGAGCTTTCCGTGGACAGCGGCTTTATGGACGCGGCGGGTATCCTGCTTGCAGGAGCGCCGGGTATCATCCTCACGATTATCGGCATCCTCTTTATGTTCTCACTGATCGCCAACCTCTCCTCGTGGTCGTTCGGCGTGAATTACGTCGCGATGTACGCGGCGCGCGACCATGCGATGCCTAAAGTGTTCGAGAAAGAAAACAAGGACGAGGTTCCGTCCAGCGCAAATATCATCAACGGGGTGGTGGCGACCGTGATCGTCGTGGTCGCGGCCATTTTAGGGCAGGTCAATCCGGACGCAGTGGATTCTTTCTGGACTTTGTTTGCCCTCAACGTTGTTACGCTGCTTGCCTCCTATATCTTTATGTTTCCGGCTTTCCAAAAACTGCGCAAGAAAGATCCCGACAGGGAACGTCCATACAAGGTGCCGGGCAAAAAGGGCATGATCGGAATCATGACATGGGTACCGTTCGCGCTGCTCATCCTGGCGATCTTCTTCCTGCTGTTCCCCTATAATGCGGATACCGGGATGCTGGAGCCGGATGTGGTACTGATCATCGGCGTGGTGATCTCCGTGGTGCTGGGCGAAATTATCGCTGCGGTTTGCGCGGGAAAGAAAGATAAACAGGAAGCGCTGGAACAGAAAAAACAATAAGACGCTTCAGACTTATACGGTAAGTTAAAAAACAAAGAAAGGCGATGTATTATCATGATTAATTACGATTCAAAACCAAAGGCTGACGGATTTCGGATGCCGGGAGAATTTGAACCTCACGACGGCTGCTGGATTCTGTGGCCGCAGCGTCCGGATAACTGGCGCCTGGGCGGCAAACCCGCGCAGAAAGTGTTCGTGGAAGTCGCAAAGGCGATTAATAAATTCGAGCCTGTCACAGTGGGCGTGAACGAGGACCAGTACGAAAATGCGCGCGGCATGCTCCCAGAGGAGATCCGCGTAGTGGAAATGTCCAACAACGACTCGTGGATCCGCGACTGCGGTGCAACGTTTGTTGTAAACGACGCGGGCGAGGTGCGCGGCGTAGACTGGACGTTCAACTCCTGGGGCGGCCTGGTGGATGGCCTTTACTTCCCGTGGGACAAGGACGACGAGGTAGCGCGTAAGATGTGCGATATTGAACGCAAGGGGCGTTACCGCCTCAACGATTTCGTACTCGAGGGAGGCAGCATCCATTCGGACGGCGATGGCACCGTGATAGTGACGGAGGAATGCCTGCTTTCCGAGGGCCGGAATCCAGATCTTACAAAAGAGGAGATCACGCAGGTACTGTGCGATTACCTCGGCGCGGACAAGGTCATCTGGCTGAAAAACGGTATTTACCTCGACGAAACGAACGGGCATGTGGACAATATCTGCTGCTTCGTCAAGCCGGGAAAGGTATTGCTCGCGTGGACGGACGATGAAAGCGACCCGCAGTACGCGATCAGCAAGGAAAACCTTGATATTCTCGAAGCGGAGACGGACGCAAAAGGCAGGAAGCTTGAGGTCGTCAAACTGTATGTACCTGCGCCTATTACGATAACAAAGGAAGAAGAAGAGGGCGTAGACGCGGTGGACGGCACGCTGCCGAGGCTGGAGGGAGACCGTCTGGCGGCATCGTACGTCAATTTCTATATCGCGAACGGCGGCATCGTGGTGCCGGGCTTTGGCGACCCGAACGACGAAAAAGCGGTGGCAACACTTAGGGAATGTTTCCCAGACCGCGAGATCGTACAGATCCCCGCGCGGGAAATCCTGCTGGGCGGCGGGAATGTCCACTGCATTACGCAGCAGCAGCCTTCAGGTAAAAAGCAACTTTAACTCTCACGTTTGCGCGGGAAAGCGTCCCGCGTGATAGACCTTATAACGAACAGCGCGGGCGGCGGGGCACTAAGGCCCCGCGCGGCCGGCGCGCGAAAATCCATTGGGGAAATTGTATTGACGCGGCTTTAAAACGGATTTTTGATCCGCTTTTGGTTTCGCTATCAAAAAACCGGAAAAGGCGGTAAACAATTATGTGCAGAATGGTAATCGCGCTCGGGGGCAATGCGCTCGGCAATACGCCCGAGGAACAGATGGAAAAAGTAAAATTTGCGGCAAAGTCGATTGTGCCACTCATTCTTGCGGGCAACGATATTATCGTATGCCACGGGAACGGGCCGCAGGTCGGCATGATCAACCTGGCGTTTGAAAAAGGATTCGAGGGCGGTTATACGCCCATGATGCCGCTTGCGGAATGTACGGCCATGAGTCAGGGATACATCGGCTACCATTTGCAGCAGGCCATAGATGCGGAGCTTGTCCGCAACGGCAGCGACGATACGCCCGTAATCACGATGCTCACGCAGGTCATCGTTGACGAAAACGACCCCGCTTTTAAAAACCCGACCAAGCCGATCGGGGCCTTTTATGACGAGGAAACGGCGAAGAAACTGATGGCGGAAACAGGATGCAAATATGTGGAAGACGCAGGGCGAGGCTGGCGGCGTGTAGTCGCATCGCCAAAGCCGGTCAGCATTTACGAGTATATGACTCTTGACACGCTGATCAGCGCGCGCGAAGTTATCATCGCGGGCGGCGGGGGCGGTATTCCGGTTATTCATACAAAAGATGGCTATAAAGGCGTGGCGGCGGTTGTGGACAAGGACTTTGCCGCAGAAAAACTGGCAGAACTCGTGCACGCGGAATACCTGTTTATATTGACGGCGGTAGACCGCGTATGTATCAATTTCGGCAAACCGGACCAAAAGGAAATCATTCGGATGACGCCAAAAGAGGCGCAGGCGTATATGGACGAGAATCAGTTCGCGGCGGGCAGTATGCTGCCTAAGGTACAAGCTGCATGCGAATTTGCTAAGAGCAGAGAGGGCAGGAAAGCGATCATCGGTTCGCTGGAAAAGGCACCTCTGGCTCTCGAGGGGAAAAGCGGTACGCTGATCGAGGTGAAATAAAAAGCAGGACGTACAAGATGTACGTCCGCCGAAGCGCAATCGCGGCTTATTGTTCGTATGCGCGGCAGATATGCCGGTAGCTTTCCTCAACCTCCGGCGGAATATCGACATGTTCCATAAAACCCGCGCCGTTCGGCCCGTAGCCGTTCTCATCGTCACGGATACGGGGGATTTCCCGCAGTAAAAATTCGCGGAAACGGTCCTTGCTCCACAAGCCTTTCCTGCTGCCGCATTCCATTCCGGCATAAGGAATGAAAGGGGCGTAACTTAAGAGCGGGATGGACGGATCGAGGTATTTGTGAAGCGTATAGTGGCTGCGCAACTGCATGAACGGGTCTTGCAGCAGGACGGCGTTTTGGAAGTGAATGCCACGCCTTTCCAGGAGTTCCAGCGAAAAACGCGAATTTTCACCGGAATTGGTGGACTTTCCCTCCATCAGGATCATCGAAGGATTCATATCATAAAATTTTGTCGCCACAAAGGCCATGATCTCGGCTTCGGACATGCCGTTACAGGTCCGGCCGAACATTTTGCGCACATTGCGGACAAGGTTCTCGGTGGAATGGCCGATCCCACCGCTGAAAACGACGTTGGTACACAAATGCAGCGCGGCGGCATGCGCGGCGCACTCGATCACGCTTAAGACCTCACACCCGAATACAAAGAGTACGTCCACATGGTGATGGCCGCATGCTTCGTACAAGGCGGCGGACGAAAGCGAACGGATGTCGCGCTTTGCAAGGAAGCGGCACAGCGTATTGATGTCGTTTTTAAGGGCGGTATCAGGCATATAAAATTCTCCGGCGTTTTTTCTTTTATTATACAAAAGACGGGAGCGCCGCACAAGTAGAGAAAGGTTTGAAGGGCGCGATCTGTTGTGATATACTTAAGCAATGCTGGTATCATTTACGGACGTGACCGTCGCCTACGGCGACGCAATTATATTGAAAAACATCTCGGCAAATTTAAGCGCCGGAGATAAGATTGGCCTCATTGGCGCAAACGGCGCGGGGAAGACCACACTGCTTAATACCCTCGTGAAGCGGACTCTTCCGGAATCGGGCAGCGTGACCCATAAATCCGGCCTTTCCATCGGGTATCTGGAGCAGAACAGCGGCCTTAATGGAGAAAACACGATTATCGCGGAAATGCGCTCGGTATTTCATGAGGCGCTTGCCGCCAAGGAGGAAATGCGCCGTTTAGAGCGCGAGATGAACGCGCATCCGAACGAACAGGGACTGCAGCGCGATTACGCGCGCGCGCAGGCGGTCTTTGACGCGCAGGACGGCTACCAGATCGAGGTCAATATCAAAAAGATACTGAACGGTATGGGCTTTTCGGATAAGGCATATAATACAAGTATTGCCACGCTTTCAGGCGGTGAAAAGACGCGCCTTGCGATCGCGCGGCTGCTGCTTATGGATCCGGAGCTGCTGATTTTAGACGAGCCGACCAACCATCTCGATTTTAAAACGCTTATGTGGCTGGAAGAATATTTACGCGGCTATAAAGGCGCGGTACTTATCGTGTCGCACGACAGGTATTTCCTGGACAGGCTTGCACAGCGTATCTGGGAAGTGGAAGACCATGAGCTCACGGAATATACGGGAAACTATACGCAGTATAAGCAGCTTAAGGCGGAATATATTTCATTCCAGTTAAAGGAATACGAGAAGCAGTCCCGCCAGATCGCGCACATGGAGGACTATGTCGCGCGGAATCTGGCGCGCGCTTCGACGGCGAAAAGCGCGCAAAGCCGCGTCAAAAAGCTGAGCAGCATGGAGAGGATCAGCAAGCCGAGGACGCATGTGAGCGCGCCCAGTTTTTCTTTTGATTTTTCCGTGCGTCCGGCAGGCGACGTCCTGACCGTAAACGATCTTACGATCGCTGTAGGCGAAGAAAAAAAGGTGCTCGCGCGCGAAGTGAATATGGAACTGAGGCGCGGCCAAAAGGCCGCCGTCATCGGCGACAACGGAACGGGAAAATCCACGCTCATCAAATTGCTCATGCAGCAGGCGGGCAAGCCGGCGGACGAGCATATTGTATTTGGAAAAAATACTATTGTCGGCTATTACGACCAGGAAAATAGAAACATGACGCCCACAAAAACAGTGTTGAGCGAAGTATGGGACGCTTATCCGTCCTTGCTCGAGTACGGAGCGCGCTCCATGCTCGGGCGCGTACTCCTTACGGGGGAAGCGGTCTTTAAACGGGTAGGAGACTTATCGGGCGGTGAACGCGCCAAGGTCGGGCTTGCGTTGCTGATGTGCGGGAATTTTAACGTGTTGCTTTTGGATGAGCCGACCAACCATCTTGACCTGCCCGCGCGTGAGGCGCTCGAGCGGGCGCTCAAGGAATATAAAGGCACGCTGCTTTTCGTATCGCACGACAGGTATTTCATCAACGCGCTGGCGGAAAAGATTTACGAAATCGCGGACTGCAAGGTGAGCGAATTCATAGGAACGTTCGACGAATATCAAAACGTAAAGGAGGCTGCGCAGCAAAACGATGGACAGCAGAACCCAAAAATGCAGGCCAAACAGGAAGACGAGACGCGATTAAGCGTGAACCCCAGGCAGCGCCGCGCGGAAGAGGCAAAACGTCGCCAGCAGCTTTCTGCACTCGAAAAAGAACTCAGAGAACTCGATGAGCAGGAGAAACGCCTGAATGAAGAGATTGCCCAAAATCCGGCGGATTATGAACTGCTGAGCGCCAACTGTGCCAAACTGGAAGCACTCAAAGCGCGCTATGACGCGTGTTTTGAAGAATGGATGAAGCTGGATACGGAAAATCAAAATTAAGGGTTGACAAGTCAGAGGGAATCGTATATTATGATATTGGTTAGCGAACGCTAACTTAAAAAGAGAGGAAAAAGTTCTCTTTCTTTTTTAGAGGATAGTTAGCTATTGCTAACCTAATGAGCGATAGGAGTAGCAAGCAATAATGGGTACGCACAAAGAGTTTGAAATGATATTGGCACGGCACTGCGCCCCCACGCTCGCGGGGAAAAAACCCGCAAGCCTGGTATCGTTTAACACGACGAGGGTGGAGGCGGAAAAATGGCTTTTCTGGTATACGAGGGGAATGGAAAAGCGCGGCTTGCGCTTTTATGAGCTATGTGACTGCAAAGACCGCATGCTGGTACTCGTTTACCATGAAAAATTGCTTAAAAGAACGCTGCGCAAACCAAACGTGCGCGCGTACCTTTATGGCTGCGGTTATAAGGAAACATCCTTTGAGGCGATGCTCAGGCATTTGGCACTGCGTGTGCGGGAATGTGAGAAATTCCCGCATGAGATCGGTCTGTTTTTGGGCTATCCCCTAAGCGACGTACTCGGCTTCATCCGGCATCGGGGCAAGAACTACAAGCTTGCAGGACCGTGGAAAGTGTATGCCGGAAAACGGAAAGCGCAAAAGCTTTTTGCAAGCTATCGGGACTGCAAATGTGCGTTTGACGAGCTTATATTGAACGGAAAAACGATCATGAGTTATTAATTGGTTACCTCCCCTAATTTTTGGGATGTTCATAACGACCTCAGAAGACCCCGGCCGCATACCTCCGGGGTTTTCGTATGCCATGAAATTTAGTTTATTGTGTTGCTACTTGCCTGTGGATATATTATAATAGAATGGATTGCGATAAGGAAAAAGGTGAAAAGAATTTGAAAATCTTCAACTCGATGACAGGAAAAAAAGAAGAGTTAAACCCACTGGTACCAGGGCAGTTTAACATCTATGCGTGCGGTCCGACAGTCTATAATTATTTCCATATCGGAAACGCGCGGCCTTTCATTATATTCGATACCTTGCGCCGCTATCTGGAATATCGGGGCTACAAGGTGAATTTCGTACAGAATTTTACGGACGTGGACGATAAAATGATCCGCGTGGCGGCAGAAGAGGGAATCACGGTCAAGGAGCTTGGCGACCGCTTTATCGCCGAGTATTTCAAGGACGCGAAAGCGCTTCATATCCGCAAGGCGACCGTACATCCCAAAGCTACGGAACATATCGGCGATATTATCGCATTGGTAAAAAAACTTGTGGACAGCGGGCATGCCTATGAGCTTGGGGGCGATGTGTATTTCGATACGCAGAGCTTTCCGGAGTACGGTAAGCTTTCCGGTCAGGATTTATCGGAGCTGGAGCTGGGCGCGCGTATCGACATCAACGAAAACAAAAAAAGTCCGATGGATTTTGCCTTGTGGAAAGCGCAGAAAGACGGCGAGATCGCCTGGGACAGCCCGTGGGGCAAGGGACGCCCGGGCTGGCACATCGAATGCTCGGCGATGAGCATGAAATACCTTGGCGATACGCTCGATATTCATGGAGGCGGACAGGACCTGAAGTTCCCGCACCACGAAAACGAGATCGCGCAGAGCGAGGCGGCGACGGGTAAACCGTTTGCCAACTATTGGATGCACAACGGTTACATCAATATCGATAACAAAAAGATGTCCAAATCGGCGGGGAATTTTTTTACCGTACGCGATATATTAAAAGAGTTCCGTGGGAGCGCGGTGCGCCTTTTCATGTTGAACGCGCACTATTCAAATCCGATCAATTTTTCGCGCGAGCTGCTTAAGCAGGCGGAAAGCGCATACGACAGGATACTTAACTGCCGCGCGAACTTAAAATTTGTCATCGCTAATCCCAAAGATGCGCCGGCGGATGTACAAAAGGCGATCGACACGGTGATGGAGAAATTTAACGCCGCTATGGACGACGACCTGAATACCGCGGACGCGATCGGCGGGATTTTTGAATATGTCAAGGAACTTAATACGATGTTTGAAGACGGCGGTCGCGCACAGGATGCGCAGGCGGCCCTTAAGACGCTGGATACGCTTCTTGACGTGCTCGGCATCGAGCCGGATGAAGAAGAAAGCATTCCGCAGGAAATCGTGGAAATGGCTGAAAAACGCCAGGCCGCGCGTGCGGAAAAGAACTGGACGGAGGCAGACCGCCTGCGCGACGAATTGAAAGCATTGGGATACGAATTAAAGGATACGCCGGACGGCGTAAAAATAAACAAGATTTAGGGGGAACGTTTTTAAATGGATGGCGCTTTTAGTTTTATGATATTGTTTAATATCTTTATCGCGATTTATCTGCTCTATTACGCGATTAAAGGTACGGGAAAGGTATATGAAAACGATTATCCGGCGGAGATGAAAGAGCCGCACGCCAAATTGTTGCGCAAATTCTGCTGGATCGCGGGCATACCGCTGCTGGTCCTCTCCGTACTCGAATACACGGCAGGCCAGGGGATTTCGTCCATCTGGGGTATCATCAGCATCGTGTATATCCTTGCTTGCGTGGTGTGGTATTTCATCGTTTTCAAAGTCCGTTTCAGGGAATACCTGCGCGATCCGCGTAAAAATGTACCCAAAAAATAGCAGGCGAAAAAAAGACGCAGCGTTTTTGGTTGCGTTTTTTTGTTTATAAGCAAGCAGGAACGAAAAATCAAACGTAAGGAGAAAAAGGGCTATGGCAGCGTTCGCGCCGGTACTGGACGTCGTTACGACGTGCCTGAATCTTGTATCCGTCATTATTTTGGTGTGGGGCGTTATCCTGAGCGTAAAAGATTATCTGGTTGCGCATGTGCGCAGCAGGGATAAGGCGGAGCGGCTCGTAAGGCTGCAGGATACCAAAAACAGCCTTGGCGGCTATATTCTTTTGAGCCTTGAAATCCTGATCGTGGCAGACATTATCGACACGATCGTCAAGCCAACGCTGGAGGACATCGTCCGCCTTGCGGCTATTGTAGCAATCCGTACCGTGATCTCTTACTTCCTGAACAAGGAAATCCGCGAATCGGATATGATCAAAACGCATAAAGGCCAGTAATGGCCTGGATATTTATAAAGAAAGAAGACGAAGAAAATGAGTGAAAATTGTACGCATGACTGCTCGAGCTGCGGCGAAAGCTGCGCTTCGCGGCAGGCAGACCCGAATGACTTTATCGAAAAGCCGCACGAACTGAGCACCGTTAAGAAAGTGATCGGCGTAGTCAGCGGCAAAGGCGGCGTGGGAAAATCGCTGGTAACAGCCATGATGGCGGTCAAGCTGCGCAAAAAAGGCCTGGTAACGGCAATTTTGGACGCAGATATTACCGGACCGTCCATTCCTAAAATGTTCGGCGTTAAGGAAAAAGCGACGGGCGCGGGAGAAACGATCTTTCCCATTTATACTAAGGACGGCATACAGATCATGTCCGTGAACCTGCTGCTGCCAGAGGAAACGACGCCTGTCGTTTGGCGCGGACCGGTTATCGGCGCGACGGTCAAGCAGTTTTGGACGGATACGGTATGGACGGACGTTGACTGCCTGTTCGTGGATATGCCGCCGGGAACGGGCGACGTGCCCCTGACGGTGTTCCAGTCCCTGCCGGTAGACGGTATCATTGTGGTTACATCGCCGCAGGAGCTGGTATCTATGATCGTAGGCAAGGCGGTTTCGATGGCAAATATGATGAATATCCCGATTATCGGACTGGTGGAAAATATGAGTTATCTCTCATGTCCGGATTGCGGAAAAGAAATCAAGGTGTTCGGCGAGAGTCATATCGAGGAAACATCCCAAAAATACAATCTGCCTGTTTTGGGCAGAATACCTATCGATCCGCACATCGCGCAGGCGGCGGACGAGGGCAAAATCGAAGAGATAGAGGGAAAGTGGCTGGATGAGGCGGCGGACGTAGTTGCCGCTTATCAAAAGGGGGAGTAAAAATGAGTGAAAAGTCGATGCGGGCCAAGGCATATTTTGAGGAAGGATATAACTGCTGCCAGGCAGTCGTACTAACATACGCTGAGGAGGTCGGACTCGATCAGGAAACAGCGCTAAAGATCGCGGCTTCGTTTGGCGGCGGAATGGGCCAGCTTAGGGAAGTGTGCGGTGCGGTAACGGGTATGTTTATCGTGGAGGGTATGAAGCATGGCTATACCTCGCCAACGGACAAGGTAAGCAAAAAAGCGCATTATCAGCGTATACAGGACCTTGCGGCAAAATTCAGGGAAAAGAATGGTTCTATCGTATGCAAGGAACTCTTGGGCCTTACTGCAAAACCGAAAGAAGCAAATCCGGCGGAACGTACGGCAGAATATTATAAAAAACGGCCATGCGCGGATCTTGTGGAATGCGCGGCGGCAATCGTCGAAAAAACGCTTTAAAGGATCAGAGACGCGAAGCTGCAAAAGGACAGTCGTATGACTGTCCTTTTGTTAATAATTTATGCAACGGTTGAAAACAAAGATGAAAATTATTATAATAAAAGATACTATATATTCGGTATAGATTATGATATATGAGGTGCAAGAAAATTAGGATTATTGATATTACCCAGGAACTGGGAAAAGACACAAAGATATATGAGGGCGATCCGCATATCCGCCTGGAAAAGTTTTTCACAGTGGATAATTACGGGTATGCGGTCTCTAAGCTGAGTATGGGCTCGCATAGCGGAACGCATATCGACGCGCCTGCGCACGTTATCAGCGGAGGGAAGACAGTGCGTGAGATCCCCCTTACCGACCTGGTCGGAGAGTGCCTTGTGGTGGAAAAATCGGAAATCACGATCCCCAATGGCACGAAACGGCTGATTATCAAGGGATCGGAAAAGGGCGAGGCGCGTATATCCGAGCGCCACGCGCGGATCCTTGTGGACGCGGGTATCCGCATCATCGGCACGGATGCGCTTTCCATCGGCAACGATGCGGTGCATACGATCCTGCTTTCAGAAGAGGTGTGTATCCTGGAATCCCTGAAATTGAACCGTGTGACACCGGGAGAATATTTCCTGTGCGCATTGCCGTTGAAAATCGATACGGACGGGTCGCCGATTCGCGCCTGCCTGATCGAGGGAATAGGAGAATAAATGAGATGGGGGAATCGTGGACGCGAAAGGGAAGCGTGCTTACGCGCGTCTTCGCCGCTATTGCGACGGTGCTGATCGTATTTTCGACACTTGTTGCCTGCGTCAAAGGGATCGCGTTCGATTCCTCTTTTTATAAACGCGAATACCAAAGCCTTGGTACGGCAAAGAAACTGGATAACGCGGGCGCGGCAAACTTAGACCGCGCGACCGACCAGCTTCTTGGTTACCTGCAGGGCAAGGAAGAAAACCTCGGCCTGGTTATGGGAACGAATGGGGAAGACGAATATTACAACGAGCGTGAAAAAGCGCATATGGTAGACGTAAAGGCGCTCTACGAGCACGCGCTTACTTTCATGGCCGTCGGCTTTTCCGTGGGCGGTGTGCTGCTTGCCTTGAGCATGCTGTATAAAAAACGCAGCTATTTGCGGCAGACGCTGCAAACGTATTTCTGGGCGACGGTAGGCGTGCTTGTTTTTTTCGTGTGCATCGGCGTATGGGCGGCGGTTGATTTCAATCATTTCTGGATCAGCTTCCATCATGTGTTTTTTACCAACGACTTGTGGATACTCGATCCGCGAACGTCCCGTATGATCGTCATGTTCGAAGAACAGCTGTTCGCCGACCTGGTGGCGCGTATACTGGCCGTCTTCCTGGCGGTCGTGATTGGCGCGATGGCGGCGGCGGGAATCATTAATAAAAGGATGGCGAAGCATGAAAGGCGTTAATATACTGGCGATTGAAACCTCGTGCGACGAGACGGCGGCGGCGGTTGTCAAAAACGGACGGCAGGTCGTTTCGCAGGCCTTGTACACGCAGATTTCGATCCATAAGGAATTTGGCGGCGTAGTGCCGGAAATCGCTTCGCGCAACCATGTGGTGAAGTTGCCGCAGGTAGTAGAAGCGGCGATCGACGGCGCGGGCGGGATGGACAACATAGACGCCATCGCCGTAACGAGCGGACCGGGGCTTGTGGGCGCTCTTTTGACTGGAGTCTCCTATGCCAAGGGCTTGGCGTACGCGGCTAAAAAGCCGCTTGTGCCCGTGAACCATATTGCCGGCCATATCTGCGCGAATTACATTTCTCACGCGGACTTAAAACCGCCCTTTTTATGTCTCGTGGTATCGGGCGGGCATACGCAGATCGTATGGGCCAAGGATGAAACGACTTATGAAACGCTGGGACGTACGCGCGACGACGCGGCGGGAGAAGCGATCGACAAGGTCGCACGCGTTTTAGGTCTTGCGTATCCGGGCGGGCCAAACCTGCAGGAGCTGGCAAAACAAGGCGATGAGAACAAATACCGTTTTCCGCGCAGCTTTCGCGGCGAGGACCACCTGGACTTTTCGTTCAGCGGCCTAAAAACGGCGGTGATCAATCTGCTGCATGGATTCGACCAAAAGGACGAGGTATATAACAAGGCGGATGTGGCCGCGTCATTTTTGAGAAATGTGGCAGATACGCTGACGAAAAATACCTTTGAGGCCGCGCGGCGCACGGGTGCGAAGATACTGGCGGTCGCAGGCGGCGTATCGGCAAACGAGCAGATACGTATGGCGTTTGAAAAAAAGGCCGGAGAAGCGGGGATAGCTTTGTATTTTCCTGAGGCCGGATATTGCACGGACAATGCGGCAATGATCGCGTCATGCGCTTATTTTGAATATGAGAAAGGAACGCGGGCCGGACTTGATTTGAACGCGCAGCCCGTTATGGAATTATAACGCATTAGAAAGAGAGGCGTAAATGCTACTGAAAAGGCTCGTTTTGTTGCTCCTTGCGGGAGCTATGCTGTTTACGCTTACATCGTGCGGCGGGGAAGAAGCAAAGGAAACCAGTGCAGGTTTGCCTGATCTTTCCGGCGTGAGTCTTGAGGGGCTTAAGATTATCGTCGATGCGGGGCACGGAGATACGGATGTGGGAACAATCGGCGTTTCGACGGGCAGATACGAAAAGGAAGTCAATCTAGAGATAGCCCTAAAGCTAAAGTCCGCCCTTGAAAAGGAGGGCGTTACCGTGATCATGACGCGGGAGACGGACGAGCCGATCGCGGCGGCGGACGAAACGGATATTGCCAAACGCAAGGAAGCGGATATGCAGAAACGCGAGCAAATTATCACAGACGCAAACGCCGATATGTATGTCGGCGTGCACCAAAACAGCTTTGAAGACGAAAATGCCTCGGGTCCGCAGATTTTCTACCATACGGACTCCAATATGGGCGCGATGCTCGCCGGATGTATCCAAACGGTGATGAACGAGCGGCTCGATCCCAAGGAGCCGCGCAAGAAAAACTGCGGCAGATACCGGCTGCTTACGCCGGGCAAGCAGCCGAGCGTGACGGTGGAATGCGGTTTTTTTACCAATCCGGAAGAAGAAAAAAAGCTGCAGGATTCATCCTATCAGGATCAGGTGACAGAGGCGATCGTAGACGGAATCAAATATTTCGAGTGGAGTAAAGCGAATGCTGGGTAGATTGCAGGACGAATATGTATTGAGCGAGGAAAAGGCCGCGCAGCTAGCGCCGCTCACGTTAGCGTATATCGGCGACAGCGTGTTCGATCTGTATGTGCGTACCAAATACGCTTTAAACAGCCAAAAGAACGCTGGCAAGCTGCACGCCATGAGTATCAGGCTTGTTAATGCGCGCTCGCAGGCGGCGTTTGCGCGCCGGTGGATGGAACAATTCACCGCTGCGGAAAAAGAGGTTTTTATGCGCGGACGCAACGCCAAAAGCCAGACCGTGCCCAAAAATATGAGCGTTGCGGATTACAAATACGCGACGGCGATGGAAGCGGTGATCGGTTATTTATACCTGAGCGGGCAGTCGCAGCGTATAAGCGATATACTGGGAACGATGGAATTCGATTTATAACCCTTGAGAAAAGAGGATACAGATATGCCAAAAACGACATTAAAGACAGTGCTTCTGATGACTACGCCCGATCCGGAGCTGATCGTTTCCATGGGGGCGAAGCTTTGTTATTCGCACGCGGATATTGAGCAGCTTAAGGAGACCGCCAAAAGCGAGGAGTTTATCGACAGGCTGACGCAGATGGGGCATTTGTCGCCCATCGAGCACGCGTCGTTTTCATTTGGCGTGGAAGGCGTGTCGCGCGCCCTGCTCGCTCAAATTACGCGCCACCGCCTGGCGAGTTTTTCCGTACAGTCGCAGCGTTATGTAAACCAGAGCAAGAAAAAGGGCGAATTTTCCTATATCATCCCGCCGAGTATCGAGGCGCTGGGGCCAGATGCGGTAGCAAGGTTTGAAAAGCAGATGGAGACTATGCAGAAATGGTATGAGCAGTGGGTGCTGGCGCTCGGGGCAAACGGAGAAAAATCCAATGAAGACGCGCGTTTCGTACTGCCCAACGCGTGCGAAACCAAGATGATTATTACCATGAACGCGCGCGAGTTGCTGCATTTCTTTGAGCTGCGGTGCTGCAATAGAGCGCAGTGGGAAATCCGCGAGCTGGCGTGGCAGATGCTGGCGCTGGTGATGGAAGTCGCGCCGGCATTGTTCAAAAACGCGGGACCGTCGTGCGTAGGCGGTAAATGCGCGGAGGGGCGTAAGAGTTGTGGGAAAATGGAAGAAATACGTGCAAAACAAAAAAAATTGATGGAGGACGTTACCCATGGATGAACAGAGGGAATTCATCATCGGACGCAACAGCGTGCGCGAGGCGCTCCGCTCTGGGGAACAGATCGATAAGATCTTTTTCCAGCAGGGACTTGTGGATGGAAGTATACGCGAGTTATTGATGCTCGCCCGCGGCAGTAAACTGGTGATTGTGGAGGTGCCGCGCGCCAAGCTCGACGAGCTGTGCGCAGGGATGGGAGCGGACGGGCATATCGGCAACCACCAGGGAGTCGTGGCGCAGGTGCCGGCCTTTAAATACAGTGATATGGACGATATTTTTGCGTTGGCGCGTATGCGGGGGGAGGAGCCGTTTATCGTGATATTGGACAGCATACAGGATCCGCATAACCTGGGCGCAATCATCAGGAGCGCGGAAGCGTTGGGCGCGCATGGCGTTATCATTGGCAAGCGCCGCGCGGCGTCGCTGACAACGGCGGCATTCAAGGTGTCCTGCGGCGCAGCACAGTATATCCCGATTGTCAAGGTCACGAATATCAACCATACGATCGAGGATCTGAAAAAACAGAACATCTGGACGGCGGCAGCGGATATGGACGGGCAGCCCCTTTCAGGAACGGACCTGAAAGGCGCGTACGCGCTGGTTATCGGCGGGGAATCCGAGGGTGTCGCACGGCTGACAAAGGAATTGTGCGACGTGGTCGTTAAGATCGAGATGGAGGGCCGTACCACATCTCTGAACGCGTCCTGCGCGGCAAGCATTATGATGTACGAAAAACGCCGGCAGGACCTTGCGGCGAAATGAGGAGAACAGGCAGTTGCAGTTTGGCGAAGACAAACGGTTAGACGAGACGGAATTGGATGAAGAGCATCGGGGGCTTGAGCGGTATGCGGCTTTGAGCGACGAAGAAATCGTGGGGCTGGCGGATAAAGAACCGGACGCCCTCGAATTTATCCTGCATAAATATAAAAATTTTGTGCGCTCCAAGGCGCGCTCTTATTTTTTGATCGGCGCGGATAAGGAAGATATTGTACAGGAGGGTATGATCGGTCTTTATAAGGCGGTGCGCGATTACGACGCAGATAAAAAGGCGTCCTTTCGCGCCTTTGCTGAACTGTGCGTGACGCGGCAGATCATCACGGCCATCAAGACGGCTACAAGGCAAAAGCATAAGCCTCTCAATTCATATGTATCCTTAAACAAGCCGGTATACGACGAAGAATCTGAGCGTACGCTGGTGGATCTGATTGCGGCGACCAAGATTACGAATCCGGAAGAGATCATCATCGATAAGGAAGATTACGCCAGTATCGAGGAAGAAATCACAAAAATGCTCTCGGGCTTAGAGAAGCGGGTGCTGGGCTATTACCTGCAGGGGCAGTCGTACCAGGAGATCGCCAAGACCATGGGAAGACATGAAAAATCCATTGATAATGCGCTCCAGAGGGCCAAGGGAAAGATCGATAAGTTCCTTGACGCCGCCCGGCCCAAAACTTGACAAAGTATAGAATTTCTATATAATAGATGTCATGTAAAAAATGGAAATTTGTGCGCTTTTAGAGCGCTCAACAGGAGGATATAACGAATGGCAAATGACGATGTAGTCTTGACGCATCAAGGGGTAAAGGAACTCGAGGAAAAGCTGGAGTATTTGAAAACGGTACGGCGCCTGGAGATCGCGGAAGAGATCAAAACAGCGCGCGCTTTCGGCGACCTTTCGGAGAATGCGGAATACGATGAAGCGAAAAACGAACAGGCCAAGATCGAAGGCGAGATCGTTATGCTCGAAAAGATGCTCAGGAACGCTACGGTCGTCGACCAGGACGACGTGGATGTACAGCGCGTCAACGTAGGCACAACGGTAAAGGTTTATGATAAAGAGTTTGACGAAGAGGTCGAATATATGATCGTAGGCTCTGCGGAAGCGAATATGAGCCAGAACAAAATCTCCAACGAATCACCCGTGGGACGCGCGTTGCTGGGCAAAAAAGTGGGCAACACGGTTAAAGTGGAAACGCCGGGAGGCACCGTTAAGCTGAAGATTCTCGATATCCACAGATAAGAAGGAGCGGAAAATGGCGGAACAGGAACAAAAGACGCAGCAGGAAATGTCCGAAATATTGCGCGTGCGGCGGGAAAAGCTGCAGGCGTTAAAGGACGACGGACGCGATCCTTACGAAGTCACGGTATTTGAAAAGAATTATTCCTCGGAGGACATTCTGAACAACTTCGATACGCTTGAGGGGAAAGAAGTCTGCGTTGCAGGGAGGATCATTTCCAAGCGTGTGATGGGTAAAGCAAGCTTTTTCCATATTATGGACGGCCGTGGGAAAATACAGATCTACGCGCGGCGCGACGTGATGGGCGACGAACCCTATGCGGAATACAAGAAATTCGATATTGGCGATATTGTAGGCATTACGGGCGAAGTATTCAAAACGAACGCAGGTGAAATTTCCATTAAGTCCCATACGGTGAAGCTGCTTTCCAAATCGCTTTTGCCCCTGCCGGAGAAATGGCACGGCCTTAAGGATACGGATCTTCGGTACCGCCAGCGTTATGTGGACCTGATCGTAAATCCGGAGGCGAAAAACGTATTTTATGCGCGCTCCAAGATTATCAAGGGTATCCGCGATTTCCTGGACGAACAGGGATACATCGAGGTGGAGACGCCGGTGCTGCAGACGAGCGCGGGCGGCGCGGCGGCGCGGCCGTTTATCACGCACCACAATACGCTTGATATTGATATGTATTTGCGTATCGCCACCGAACTGCACTTAAAACGCCTTATCGTAGGCGGTTTTGAACGCGTATACGAGATCGGCCGTATCTTCCGCAACGAGGGCATGGACCCCAAGCACAATCCGGAATTTACGACGGTTGAGCTTTACCAGGCATATACGGATTATCAAGGCATGATGAATTTGTGCGAGGAGTTGTTCCGCTATTGCTCGCGGCAGGTAAACGGCAGCGATGTAATCACATACCAGGGAACGGAAATCGACCTCGGCAGCCCGTGGAAGCGTCTTACGATGAATGAAGCGGTCAAGGAATACGCGGGTGTGGATTTTGCGTCATGCGAATCGGACGAGCAGGCGCGCGAGCTTGCCAAAAAGGCGGGGATCGACTTCGAAGGAACGCTGACGCGGGGCATGCTTTTAAACGAGGCTTTCGAGCAGAAAGTGGAGGAGAACATTATCCAGCCGACCTTTATTTACGATTATCCGATCGAGGTATCGCCGCTCGCAAAGAAAAAGCCGGGCAGCGACTGGCTCACGGAGCGGTTTGAACTGTTTATTACAGGACGGGAGCTGGCAAATGCCTTTTCGGAGCTCAACGATCCGGACGACCAGCGCGAGCGGTTTTTAGAGCAGGCCAGAAAGCGTGCGGAGGGCGACGAGGAAGCCAATATGATGGACGAGGATTTTGTCACCGCGCTTAAGTACGCGATGCCGCCCACAGGCGGTATGGGTATTGGCGTAGACCGCCTGGTTATGCTACTGACGGATTGCTTTTCCATCCGTGACGTACTGCTGTTCCCGACAATGAAGCCGTTGGACTCTGACAAGAAGGTTTCCAAGGAAGTTTCTGCTCCTGCGGAGGCTGCTCAGACTGCTCCCGTTGTGGAAGAAAAAATTGATTTTTCCAATGTTCAGATCGAGCCACTGTTCCAGGATCAGGTCGATTTTGACACCTTCTCCAAGAGCGATTTCCGTGCCGTAAAGGTCAAGGAATGCGAAGCCGTGAAGAAGTCCAAAAAGCTCTTAAAGTTCGTTTTGGACGACGGAACCGGCGTAGATAGGGTCATTTTGAGTGGAATTCACGAATATTATGAGCCGGAAGAACTGGTTGGTAAGACCTGCATTGCAATCACCAATCTGCCTCCAAGAGCGATGATGGGTATCGACTCCTGCGGTATGTTGATCTCAGCCGTGCATCACGAAAACGGTGAAGAAAAGTTGCATTTGCTGATGGTCGATCCTCACATTCCGGCAGGCGCAAAGCTCTATTGATTGACCCTAAATTGTCGGTGCTTACGCCACAACTTACGCCAATTTACTCCGAGCTTACGCCAAAAATGCGTTTGGAATTTTGCGATTGCAGACAAGTTCCGATAGCATACGATAATTTCATATGATTTAAACCCGCTGATTTCAATCAGCGGGCTTTTTCTATTTCTGCCCCTATTACATTTTTGTGATGTGATAGGGGCTTTTTTTGCTCCTGAAAGGTGGTCGAAAAATTTTTTTGAAAAATCTCAAAAAAACTTCGTACAAATCGAAAAAAATTTCCCAGTTGGTTAGTGAGGGCAAAAACCTCACGAACCTTGAAAATCGAATAGACATTCAACAGGTACATTCCTGATCGGGGGCGAAAGCCCCAGCCGAATGAAGGTGCGCCACGAACTTCCTGCCCACAGGGGTTATCACGGAAAGCAAGGTTGGTAGCGATTCCGAACCATTCTGAAATATCCGCTTGCAACGGATAAGGCGATGAAACGAATCAGGGACAATGATACTTCCCTATGGGGCTGGCGGAGTACCCGGCAGAGGTGAGATTCCTATGAGTTCGGTCAGCAGCCGAACGCCTGTTGATTTCCTTTTACGCATTTGGGGGATGAGATCGAGCTAAATGCGACCACCAAAGCACAGGACAAGTTTCCTGTGTTTTGGTGGATCGAGCGATCCAAATCTAATAAGAAGGAGGAAAAGCGAAATGCCAAACTGTAAAGCCATTGCTATCTGCAATCAGAAAGGCGGCACAGGCAAAACGACCACAACGGTCAATTTGGGTGTCGGGCTTGCACGACTCGGCAAGAAGGTACTCCTTGTAGATGCCGACCCGCAGGGCGACCTTACGACTTGCCTCGGATGGCGAGATAATGACAGTCTTACGACGACCATTACCGATAAGCTATCCGGGGTTATCCGTGAAGATCATACAGACCCACGAAGCGGCATTCTGCATCACGAGGAAAATGTCGATCTGCTCCCTGCCAACATCGAGCTGTCTGCTATGGAAATGATGCTTGTCACCGCAATGAGCCGTGAAACCATTCTGAGAAGCTATCTGAGCAAGGTCAAAGACAATTATGATTATGTACTGATTGATTGTATGCCTTCGCTCGGTATGGTAACTCTGAATGCTTTGGCGGCGGCAGATAGCGTAATCATTCCCGTGCAGGCGCAATATCTTCCGGCAAAGGGAATGACCCAACTGATGCAGACCATTGGAAAGGTCAGGCAGTACATCAATCCGAGCCTGCGAATCGACGGTATCCTATTGAACATCGTAGATAACCGCACCAACCTCGCAAAAAGCACTGCCGACGCACTGCGAAAGAACTTTGGGAGCGTTATTAAGATATACCGTTCCTCCATTCCTATGGCAGTGAAAGCCGCAGAGGTTGCCTCCAAGGGCGTAAGCATCTACAAGTATGAGCCGAGCAGTCCTGTTGCAAAGGCTTATGCTGAGTTCGCAAAGGAGGTGTCTGCCGATGGCAGGAAGAAAGAGCGACTTCACTCTGCCGACGCTCGATGACCTGTTTTCTACACAGGAGCTTCGGGACGATGCCAAGCTCAGTAAAATCCGAGATATTCCCCTTGAGCTGATCGACGATTTTCCCGACCATCCATTTAAGGTACGGGACGACGAGGATATGATACAGCTTGTGGAGAGCGTCAAGGAGCGAGGAGTCATTACTCCGGCTACCGTCCGTCAGAAAGAGGACGGTAGGTATGAGCTGATTTCCGGTCACAGGCGAAAACGGGCTTGTGAGCTTGCCGGGTTTGAAGCACTCCGTTGCGAGGTCGTAGACCTTGACCGTGACGCCGCCACCGTCCTTATGGTGGAGAGCAATTACCAGCGGTCGCAGATACTTCCCTCGGAAAAGGCGTTTGCCTATAAAATGAGGCTTGAGGCTATGAAGCGACAAGCTGGCAGACCGAGCAAAGATAATTTAGTCCCAGTGGGACTAAATTTTTCACGGGTCGAGCTTTCCGAACAGAGTGGTGAAAGCCAAACGCAGATCCAGCGCTATATCCGTCTGACAAACCTTGTGCCGGAGCTTCTTGACCTTGTGGACGAGGGCAAAATTAAAATGCGTCCTGCGGTGGAGCTTTCCTATTTGGACGAGGACAGCCAGCGGGCGGTGGTTGATGAAATCGACCTGAACCAATGCACCCCGTCCCACGATCAGACCATTCGTATGCGGAAGTTCTTCACAGATGGAAAACTCACGCCGGAGGTGGTGTCCGCCATTATGGGCGAGGAAAAACCAAATCAGCGTGAGAAGATCGTCCTGCGTGGGGACAAAGTGCGAAGTCTGATCCCGAAAAATATCCCCGTAAGCCAAACGGAGGATTATGTGGTCAAAGCACTGGAGCATTACAGCCGTTTTCTTCGTCAGCGGGCAGAGCGTGACAGCCGATAGACACACGGAGGATTTTTTCTGCTGTCCCCTTCCTCACACTCCAACCCCTGAGAACTTCCAGACTATCCGAAATAAACTATCTCCTGATTTATCTTAATCTCTCTAAGTTAAATCTATCTAAGAGCAAACGGAGTTCGCACAATTCGGAAAACTGCGTTTTGGCGGTATGATGAAAAGTTGCGCTTCAAAACGTACCTTTGTCGGAGCAGTTCTCATCGGGTAGAATGTTGTCGAAGGGAGTGAAGCGTATGAAATCCAAAATCGCAGTTATTCTACTCGCAGTGTTTCTGTGTCTGACTACGGGATGCAACAACGCCTCGCATATTGCAGAAACGCCTGACCCCATTTCTTCTTCGGACAGTAACATCGTCCCCAGCGAATCAGAAACGGCTCAGGCAGAAAAGAAAACGGAGGTTGACCGTCCCCAAAGCACAGAATCACAAACAGAAAACCGTGTCGCAGAGTTCCCGGCAAGCGTATCGGAAAGTGACACCCAAACAACAGAGGTTCCCGATCAGGCTGACCACAGCACGGCAGTGCTGCCACAGCCGAGCGAACCTGAAAAGAAAACAGACGAGTCCGAACGCCGACCGGAAACCGCTGCCCCGACAGAAAAAGAACAGCCCACACCTCCGGCAACTGAGGAATCGACGCCACCGGAACCGCCGAAAGAAGAACCTACTGAGCCGGTTTTTGACATTGACTACTGGATCAGCTTTGCCAAGAGCTACGCTGAGAGCATCGGACTTGCGCTCGACAGCGGAGCCGTGTATTGCTGGGATAACCCCATCGCCGCAGGTGTAAAATGCAAATACACCGAACGGGATATTCGTGGCTATCTCGACCGATATGCCAAGGACGGCGACATCACCGATGTGTGGATTTGGTATGAGCAGACCGGAAGCGGCTCTTATGAAATCTATATCGGCTACGCATAACAACAAAACACATTTCACCCGAAACGCATCGTCATTGTACGGTGCGTTTTTCGTTTTCAAGGAGGTAACAAACACAATGAAAAAGAACCTTTTCAAGCGAGGGATGGCGGGACTGCTTTCCCTCGTGATGTGCCTGACAGCCCTTGTGGGGATTGGCACAACCACTGCCTATGCCGCAGGAGAAAGAGCAGAGGTCTACCTTGTTTCTTTTCCGAGAAGCGGCGATGCTAATATTGATTACAGCGGCACTTGGGGGCATCCCAATCTCCGGTATATGAACGGCTGGCATTCCGGTGAGTCCAAGTACACTACCATTCGAGCAATGCACTCGTATGACGGTAACATCTGTTACTGCATTGAGCCGGGAGTGCGGCAGGATACCGGCGACACTTATACCAGTAAGGACGAAACCTTTTGGGACAACCTGCCCTCAGACATCAACAGCACTATTTCCCCCTATGATATGAAGCTGTTCATCGGGCGTATTATGCAGTACGGTTACACGGGACCCATCAGCACCTCGTGGCGTTCACAGAACCCTGCTGATGCCGCAACGCTGGCGGAAGCTATGGCAACACAGGTTCTCATTTGGGAAACCGTTGTCGGTGAGCGTGACGAGGACTTCGATTATGTAAGCCCCGGTAGCTACGATGCTGTTAAGGGCATTATCAGCACTGCCCATCCGCTGTATGACCTGTTTTGCGATTACTATGACAGCATTGAAGCAAGCGTTCAGCGTCACTCCGCCATCCCCAGCTTTATGTCCAAAAACCCGAACAGAGCGCAGAGCGTGGAACTGGAATGGGACGGTAGCGGTTACACCGCTACCCTGACAGACCACAACCGAGTGCTTTCCGATTACAGCTTTTCTGCGAATGAGGATGGCGTTTCTTTCAGCGTCAGCGGAAACCAGCTTGTTATCACAGCAACGGATGCTCCTTCTGACAGCGTAAGAATTACCGCCAATAAGGTTGGCTCGTCCCGTCGTGGTGTCATCACCTGGACGGACGGAACATTCAATCAGGGAAGCGGCAAGCAGGATGTCATCACCTACGCACAGTCGGTCAGTGACCCCGTGCAGGCGTTCCTCAATCTGAAGGTGTCCTACGGCTCTGCCAAGATCGTCAAAACGAGCGAGGACGGCAAGGTGGACAACCTCACCTTTACCGTCACCGGCAACGGGGTCAATCAGACGGTCAAGACCAATGCAAGAGGTGAAATTCAGATCGACAACCTGATGCCCGGTGTCTATACCGTGACCGAGATGGATTACGACAAGTATGAGCCGCAGGAGTCCCGCCGTGTGACGGTAGTTTCCGGTCAGGTTTCTACCGTGACCTTCAACAACAAGCTCAAGCGTGGAGATTTGCAGATCGTGAAGTCCTCGGAGGATAATCTCAACGAGGGCGTGACCTTCCACCTTTACGGCACTTCACTCTCCGGCATTGCCGTAGACGAGTATGCCGCAACCGATGCAAACGGCGTGGCGACCTTTGAAGATGTCCTCATTTCCGGTTCCACACCTTATACCGTGGAGGAAGTGGACACTGCTGTTCGCTATGTTGTTCCCGAAGCGCAGTCTGCGCCTATCAACTGGAACGAGGTCACGAACCGTAGCTTCCTCAATATTTTGAAGAAGTTTTCCGTGACCGTCACCAAGAGCGATGCCGAAACCGGCACGGCGCAGGGTGATGCTTCTCTTGCCGGTGCTGTTTACGGCATCTATAAGGGCGAAACCCTTGTGGATACCTACACCACTGACAAAAACGGGCAGTTCGTTACCAAGGAGTATATCTGCGATAACGACTGGACGGTGCGAGAAATCACACCCTCCGAGGGCTATCTGCTTGATGCCACCGTTCATAAGATCGGTGCAGAGCCGCAGCTTTATACCGTGGAGCATAATCAGACGGCAAATGATGTGACCGAGCAGGTCGCAAAGGGCAATATCGCCATCATCAAGCACACCGATAACGGTGATACGCAGATCGAAACACCCGAAAATGGTGCCGAGTTTGCGGTGCATCTGAAAGCCGCTGGCTCCTATGATAGCGCAAAGGCTTCCGAGCGTGATTATCTCACCTGTGACGAAAACGGCTTTGCTCAGACCAAGGATATGCCTTACGGCATTTACACCGTCCATCAGGTGTCCGGGTGGGAGGGCAGCGAGCTGATGCCCGACTTTGATGTGTTCATCTCTCAAAACGGGGCGACTTATCGCTACCTTATCAACAATGCACCCTTTAACAGCTTCATCAAAATCGTGAAGCAGGACGCAGAAACCGGAAAGACCATTCCTTACGCCGGTGCGGGATTTAAGATTTATGACCCGGATGGCAACCCCGTAACAATGACCTTCACTTACCCGACGCCCACCACCATTGATGTGTTCTACACCAATGCAGAAGGTTCTCTTGTTACGCCGGAAAAGCTGTCCTTTGGAAAGGGGTACTCTATTGTCGAGGTGCAGGCTCCCTACGGCTATGTCCTCGACGAAACGCCCGTGTACTTCGATGTCACGGAGGATAATTCCACAGAAGAAAGCGGGGTTACGGTAGTAAAAGTGGATAAGCCCAATATGGCACAGAAAGGCACCATCACCGTGGAAAAAATCGGCGAGGTGTTCTTCGGCGTTTCCGTCATCGGCGGCGTAGATGAAAGCGGAAACGAATTGCCAACCATCTATCAGCCGCAGTATGAAAAGCGTGGACTTCCCGGTGCGGTATATGAGATCGTAGCCGCAGAGGATATTGTCACGCCGGACGGCACTGCACGAAATCACAAGGGTGAGGTTGTAGACACCGTTACAACCGATGAAACCGGAACAGCGGTGAGCCGTGAACTCTACCTCGGCAAATACGAGGTTCGTGAGATCACAGCACCCGACGGGATGGTGCTAAACCCGGAACCTCACTGCGTCGAGCTTGTCTACGCCGGTCAGAATGTTGCCGTAACAGAAACGGCGACTTCGTTCGAGAACGAGCGTCAGAAGGTGGAAATCAGCCTTGTAAAGTCCATCGAGCAGAATGAGCGCTTCGGCATTGGCACAAACGGTGAAATGAAGAACATTTCCTTTGGGCTGTTCGCCGCCGAGGAAATCGTATCTGCCAGCGGCACTTCCATTCCCGCAAATGGTCTTGTTGAGATCATCTCTCTGAATGAGGACGGAACGGCAAAGGTTAAGACCGAGCTTCCTTTTGGAAGCTACTATGTGCAGGAGCTTGCTACCGACAGTCACTACAAGCTCTCCGATACCAAGTATCCCGTTACCTTTGGGTATGCCGATCAGGATACGGCAGTTGTAAAGATTGCCGCCAATGACGGCAAGGCAATCGAAAATGATCTTATCTACGGTTCTGTTTCCGGTAAGAAGGTCGATGAAAACGGCGATTCCCTCGGCGGTGCGCTGATTGGACTGTTCCGCACGGATGACGGCGAGTTTACAAAGGAAAACGCTCTGCTGACTGCCACTTCTGCTGAAGATGGCAGTTTTTCTTTTGAGAATATTCCTTACGGCACTTGGTATGTCCGTGAAATCGAACAGCCCGCCGGCTTTGTGCTGGACGATACCGTCTATCCCGTGACGATTGGTGCAGACGGTCAGGTCGTGGAGATCAAGATCGTCAACACATATGTCCGTGGAAACATCCATCTGACCAAGGTGGATTCCGAATATCCCGATAATAAGCTGACCGGAGCGACCTTTGAGGTCTATAAGGACAGTAACGCAACCGGCAAGCTGGACGACGGTGATGAACTGCTCGGCACACTGACCGAAAAGGAAAAGGGCGAATACAGTATGAACGACTTGTTCCACGGTCGCTACTTCGTCAAGGAAACCAAAGCCCCGGAGGCGTTTGTCCTCGATACCGGCGTGTATGAAGTGATGATCGACACCAACGGCAAGACCTACGAGGTGGAGAACAAGGCAGGTGTCGGCTTCGTCAATGATGCTATGCGTGGCAACCTGAAAATTGTCAAGACCTCCTCTGACGGCAAGGTTAAGGGCTTCGCTTTCCGCATTACCGGAGCAAATGGCTATGACATTATCCTTGAAACCAACGACAAGGGTGAGATCTTCATTGATGGGCTTCGCATCGGGGACTACACCATTTCTGAGGTAAGCAACTCGGCTTCTTCGATGTATGTCCTGCCTGCCGACAAGAAGGCAACGGTCAAGCTCGGCTCCACAACCATTGTGGAGATGCACAATGTTCTGCGTGATACGCCTAAGACCGGCGATACCACCAATCTGCCACTGCTCTATACCCTTGTAGGACTGTCCGCAGTGGGCATCGCTGTGTGCGGCGTTATCGGATTCAAGAAAAAGAAAAAGGAGGATCGTAACTAATGGAACCTAAAACCATCGTGGCTATCGTTCTGGTAGCCTTTATCATCGGCGGATTTATCTTCTTGCAGATTAGATCGAAAAACAAGAAGTGAGCTGATTATCCAAGGGGCGGAGCAAAAACTCCGCCCCTTTTCTACTACCCGAAGGAGGGATTCAATGAATCAACAGAATACCGTGGAAAGCCGTGTGCTCTCCATTTTGAAGGACTGTCCGAGAGCAAGGTTCGACGATATGATCCTTATTATGCACTACTACAACCGCTATGCGACTTATCTCAGAGCCGGTGAACTGCCTCTCAATGCCCTTGCATTCAACTACAAAGTCTACGGACTGCCGTGCTTTGAAACCATCCGCAGGGCAAGGCAGCGTGTGCAGTCACTTTTCCCTGAATATTCCCGCAGCGCCAACCCTGACGATGACAGTATGGTTATCATCATCGGCATTCTCTGAGGTAACGGCTATGGAAAATGAAAAGAGAAAGGTCGGTGATTACACCGTCCTCTGCGCCGTGAATATCGGTTCCCGTGAAATCATTCTTGCCGAGAATGAGCAGGATAGCAATGGAGAACGCTTCCTCTGCTGCTACGGAGAGCGCAACGACATATTTGAAAAGTTTACCGAGTGTGCTGTTGGTGACGATTATATTGATGCAGCGCTGTTCTTTGCAGAGCGCATCAAGCAAGACGCCGAGAGGTTTCGGGCAGAGGTTGAAAATCTGGATATTCCCGTGACGGTAATCACCCAAGCGGACTGCATCCCCGACCACTACAAGAACGACATCAACGGCAAAATCATCGCCATCAACCCAGCAATCCTCAAGCCGGAGTATCAACGATCTGACCGGCAACTCTATTATGTGACCGGTGGCTTCGGCGCTTCAGCAAATGCCCGTGGCAGCGCCGTATTTTGCAAAAATCTCTATGATGGCAAGAATACCCGTTATGAGCGTATGGATGTGCTGGGTGAAGTAAAGCCGGAGCGTATGCCTGATTGGGCAAAAGAAAAAGCGGCTGCTTTTAGCCGCACAATTCAAGGAAAAGACCACGAGCGATAAGGAGGCAGATTACTATGGCAACAAAGAAAACCGCAGCCGAACAGGGCTTGCAGCAGAAAATGAAGGTGCTGGCAAAGCTCTTTGACGCAGGCTGTAAAACCGAAAAAGACTTGAAGGCGCTGACCTTGCCGACGATCCTGAAAATCCCCGATGTGACCGTTCCGGATATGACGGTCATCACCGAGCTTCAGGAGCAGGTCGCAAAGAATCGTCTTTTCTCATACTTGGGAGGTGGAACAGATGAGCCAAGCGACACGACCGAATGACCGCCACATCATTTGGAGCAACCAAAACCTTGATGTGGACGACTGGCGAGAGGACTACAAGGAGTTCCTTGAAGCCAACGAGCTGGACGACGACCCGAATGATGAGCAGGCGCTCTATGAGTGGATGGAGGAAACCAATTACGACTACCTCTCCGATGAGCGAGTCAACCTGAATGTTCAGCTTTCCCAGCCGATCATTGTCATTGGCGACATCGGCAGATGGAACGGCAGAGTGATGGGCTACAAGGACATCCCCTCCGGCAACATCCGAGATTGCCTGTATGCCGACACCGACTATGCCGAATGGTATGTAGATAAATACGGCGATCTTCGTGCCGATGCAACTCACCACGACGGCACAAATCACTATCTCTACCGTGTGTTCAAAGACGGTGTTTCCGAAACACAGATGGAGAACCTGAGAGATAAAATCTATCACGGCAAAGCCACACGAGCCGATATTACCCGGCTGACCCGGCGACTTGGGGATGAGATCGCCGCCGTTTACGGCTTTGACATCCCAAAACAACGAACACCGCAAGAAAGGGGCGCAAGATAATGACAGATTTCACACTGCGACCGCTGACCGTTCCCGAACGCAAATACACCTACGCTCAAAGCTCGCAGCTTCAAGGGCAGACAGGCAATATCGGTTATCTGCGTGGGGACTTCGGCTCAAGCGGCAATCAGTTTTATACCACTTGGTTTGATACCCGACCGCAATGGAAAAGCAATGAGTTCAAGCGGGACTTGGATGATGTAATAAACGCCCTGCGCTCCGAGGAGTACGGACTGCTTCAAAGCCGTTCTCAGATGGTGCGTTATGGGCGTGAGAACAAGGAAAGCGAAATGCAGGGTGCTTATACCACTGAGTTCGGCTTCCGAGCAGATACCGAGAAATATGCGTTCGTGCTTCGCTGTAATCCAACGAGGGGCGACTATAACTTCTACTGCCTCTGCTATGTAAAGGAATTGCTGGACAAGCACATCGAAGAAGCCAACCGGGATATTCGCTTTATTGACAGCCACTATAAAGAGCTGTTCCGTATTCCGGACGGAGAGCGCATCATTGTGACCGACCGTGACGGTAAGACGGAAAGCTATCCCTGCCGCTATATTGACAACTATCACACAGAGGTCGGACGCAATCTCTTTCACATTTGCGAGTTTGCCGAGCGTATGGAGCAAGGCGGCTGTACCTACGCTCCTATGGAGCCTCCCTTGCCTCCGATGTGCTATTCCATACTCCCGTCAACCGGAGAAGTCATTCAAATCGACCGCTGGCAAAAGGGCTATACCGCCACAAGTTTTAACGACGGGAACCGTGCGGAGAACGAAGCAATCAAAGACAAGTTCAATGAAAAGCTGGGTGTCAGCAAGGCACAGGAGCAGGCGATGCTTGCAGGTTCTATGATCCGGTGGGACTCCATTGCCGCCAAACCCAAGAGCTATGACGAGAACGGCAAAGCCATCAAGCCAAAAGACTATGAACGATAAGGAGGTGTCCGCCGATGGCACGAAAATACGACTTCATCTCGGAGCTGTATAACCGAACCTGCAAAACGGTCGTTGCAAACCCCGCAAGCTGGGAAGCGTTTCTGCGCTCTGCCTGCTACAACTACCGTCTGCGCTTTGACGAGCAGCTTTTGGTACACGCACAGCGACCGGACGCCACAGCCGTTCTTCAGATCGACGACTGGAACCAAAAGTTTGGGCGATGGGTCAATCGTGGGGCGCACGGCATTGCCGTTTTTGAGGATGCCGATCAACGCCGCCAGCGGCTTGTCCACTACTTCGATATTTCCGACACGCATCCCAGCCGCTTTTCCCGCAGAGTTCCCATTTGGCAAATGCGGGACGAATACACGGCAGAAGTGATCGACACGCTGGAAAGCACCTTCGGAGAGTTGAACGACAAGGAAACCCTTGCCGTTGCCATCGAGTCGGCGGCAAGAAACGCCGTAGAGGACAACATCCCCGACTATCTCTCCGATCTGATCTACAGCGTGAAAGACAGCTTCCTGGACGGCGTATCCGAAGAAGAAATCACCCACATTTTCAAAACGGCGGTGCGAAATAGCGTCGCCTATATGACGATGACCCGCCTGGGCATTGAAGCCGGAGAATACTTTGAACCCGATGATCTTCGGGATGTGGTGAATTTTACGACGCCTGCCACGCTGAACGCCCTCGGCTATGCCACCAGCGATATTGCGGAGATGGGACTTGCGGAGATTTCCCGTACCATTCTTGCCCTCGACCGTCAAAATCGCATAATTGCAGAGAAAACCAAAGCCGATTACAATGTAGGCAAAGAAAAAACCGAAAGGAGTCCTGACGATGAACGAGATCACTTACACGATGCAGGGGGATTATCTGCTCCCCGATCTGACAATGCCGGAGCAGCCGGAGCTGTCGATGGGCAGGTACGCCCGGATGCGGAAGAAGTTCCTGAAGGAGCATCACAAGGTACGCTACTACAACCTGCTGACGAGCTGCGCCCTGAACGAGCATCTGAACGACACGGAGCGCAGAGCGAACGAGCTGGAACAGATGCTGACGGAGCAGATGGCAGCGTCGGAGGGCGTGACGGAGAATCTGAAAGCGACGGATATGATGAGCTGGGTTCGGAAGATGAACAGTATCCGGAGCCAGGTTCAGGAGATCGTGATGGCAGAGGTAATCTTCGCTTAGACTATTACGACCGAAGCCACGAGGATAAAAGCCTGCCGTTCTTCGGCGGTGACGATACCGTTCGTGAAATCCTCGGCACTACGCCGCACCTGAAAGCAAGTAAAGACGAGATACGGGCATTCTTTGAAGCAATCGCTGATGAGGACGCCCGTATTTCTTATATCAAGAGCATTTTCAACAACGACTATACCGAGGTCATTCTGAGCGATGGACGGCGTGTGGGCTACAAGACCTATCAGAATGTGTTGCAGCTTTGGGAGGGCAGCTATCTCTCCCGTACAGCGCAGAGCTTCTATGATTGGGGCGTAATTGCCCAGCACTTTGAAGCGATGCGACTGCTTGGGGAGTTGCAGGACACGATGAAGCCGCTGCCGTCCATTGACGGGCAGTTGAGCTTGATGACAGCAGAAGCAGAGGAACGAAAGCCCTCTGCTTTTACTTTCTCTCAGGAGATCATTGATGCTGTTCTCACCCGTGGCAGCGGCATTTCAGAGGGAAAAATGCGAATCTATGAGCAGTTCCACAAGAGCCTGTCTGCAAAGGAAAATGCCGACTTTCTGAAAAATGAATACGGCTGGGGCGGTGCTTATCCCGTAATCGTCGGAGCCGGTGTTGATGAGCAGCACGACGGCAAGGGCATCCGTATTTCTAAAGGTATCGGAAGCGATAAACCTCATATCGACCTGAAATGGAGTCAGGTGGAGAAGCGTATTGCCGAGCTGATAAAACTCGACCGTTACCTGAACCCCAAGGAAAAGGCACAGTACCCTGAGTGGCTGCAAAGGCAGGAGGAACGCCGTGCAGCACTTGCCGAGGAACGAAGGAACAGAGAAATCTTGTCTACCGCACCGTCCGAAAAGACGGAGCCGGAAAACGAGCGATACGAATACCATCTCGGTAGCACCGTCTATCTCGGCGCAAACGAGTATGAAATCCTGTCCTTTGATGATGAGCGTGTGATGCTCTATGATACGCAGTTTCCGCTTTTCAACAAGGAAATGACGAGAGCTGAATTCGACAGCAAGGTGCAGGAGAACCCACTGAATGACCATTTGAAGGTCGCTAATAAACAGTCCGAAGAAAAGGCGGTCGAGTATGACATCGGGATGGGCTATCTCGGCAACGGACTGACCGTTTGGAACCGTGCCGTGGAGGTCAATGGGGACTATCAGAACATTGCCCACATCTCCCCCGAAGGTGAGATCACCTTCTTTGTGCAGGACTTACCGCAAAGCGTTGTGGAGCGTATCGAACAGGCGGCAGAAAGAGAAAAGCCAAAGGATGCTGCTTTGCCGGAGTTCTATCAGGCGTATCTTAAAACCAAAGCAGACAATCCGAGTAGCCTTGTACTGTATCAGATGGGAGATTTCTTTGAAGCCTATGCTGATGACGCAGAGGTCGTCGGGACAGCCCTTGAGTTGAGACAGACTACCCGTGCCGTCGATCACAACACCCGTGTCCCTATGGTGGGATTTTCGCAGCACCGCTTGGAAACCTACCTTACAATGCTGACCGACAGAGGGTACGATGTAGCGGTCAATGCTTTGGAGGATGGTAAACGCATTACCCGCACCGTGGTTTCCACCAATAAGGAAGACCCGGTGGAGTCCAAACCCATCGGCAGGATCGACTATCTCGGCACGGACGGCAAGGTCGGTGAAAGCATCGAGTACACCAGTCCTTATCAGTTTGAGAAGGACATCAAGGAGGAAAACTACTACGGTGTGCCGATGAGTATTGTTCTGTATAAGGACAAGGACGGCAACACCATTCCGCACAGTTTTATCACCCAGCTTGACCCACCGCCCAAGGGCTTTGAGATCATCGACAGCCCGTATCTGCCGGAAAATCCTCTGGACAAGGCGAAGCATCTCATTGACGATTTTTGCCGTGAGGAGTATCAGCGTGAGGATGGTGCGGATTATTCCGACCCTTCCAATGTTGAGATCGCCTATACCACCACCGAGGATGACAAGCACGAAATACAGGCAAGGGTCAATCTTGTGGATTTTCGCATCGAAACCCTTGTGGATGGAAAAGTCGTCCGCAGTGAACAGTATGCATCCCTTGAAGAACTGACCGAAAAAGGACTGCAAGCACTGTCCTTTGACGACCTTGTTTATCTCTCCGAGGAAGAACTGGCACGGGTGGAAGCACCCCTTACCCCTGTTTGGGAGCAGCCGAAGAAAAGCCGGGTGCAGACCTTTGATATTCATCCCGAAATCCCAATGGCAGACCGGCATACCTTTGACCTTGCTTCTCACGAGGTCGAGGAGGTCAACAAGAAAGAACGCTTCCACCGCAACTATGCGGCGATCACCGTTCTGAAAAGGTGTCAGGAAGAAAACCGCTTCGCCACACCGGACGAGCAGATCATTCTTTCCAAGTATGTTGGCTGGGGCGGTATTCCCGAAGCCTTTGATGAGAGAGCCGTTTCTTGGCAGACAGAGTTCGGGATGCTGAAAAACATCCTGACACCGGAGGAATACGCTTCCGCAAGAGAAAGCACTCTGACCGCTTTCTACACGCCGCCAACGGTTATCAATGCCGTGTATAAGGTGATGAAACAGCTTGGCTTCCGTGAGGGCAACATCTTGGAACCGTCCTGCGGCATCGGGCATTTTATCGGTATGCTTCCCGAAGAAATGAAGGAAAGCAAGATCTACGGTGTAGAACTGGACACAATTTCTGCCGGTATCGCACAGCAGTTATATCAAAAGTCCTCTATCGCCGCACAGGGCTTTGAGGGAACCAACCTCCCCGACAGCTTCTTTGATGCCGTTGTGGGGAATGTACCCTTCGGGGATTTCAAGGTTCCTGACAAGCGTTACGACAAGCACAAGTTCCTCATTCACGACTACTTCTTCGCCAAATCCTTGGACAAGCTCCGTCCGGGCGGCGTAATGGCGCTCATCACCAGCAAGGGAACGATGGATAAGGAAAACTCCGCTGTCCGAAAGTATATTGCTCAGCGAGCTGACCTGCTTGGTGCTATCCGTTTGCCGAACAACACCTTTAAGGGTAACGCCGGAACGGAGGTCGTTTCGGACATTCTTATTCTGCAAAAGCGTGACCGCATTGTGGATATAGAGCCGGATTGGGTACAGCTTGGCACGGATGAAAACGGTATCCTGATGAACAGCTACTTTGTTGAGCATCCCGAAATGATACTCGGAGAGATGAGAATGGTGTCGGGGCGTTTCGGTATCGAAGCCACTTGCGTCCCTTACGAGGGAGCAGACCTTGCCGAGCAACTCAGCGAAGCCGTTTCCAATATTCACGGTGAGCTGACTGCATATGAGGTGGAGGATGAGCTTGCAGAGGAGGATAATTCCATTCCCGCAGATCCCACCGTCCGTAACTTCTCCTATACGGTGCTGGACGATAAAATCTACTTCCGAGAAAACAGCCGTATGGCTCCGGTGGAGGTATCCGCTACCGCAGAGAACCGCATAAAGGGTATGATCCGCATCCGTGATTCGGTCAGAAAGCTGATTGAATTGCAGACGGAAGATTACCCCGACTTGGAAATTAAAGCGGAGCAGGAGCGATTAAACGCTCTTTATGATGCCTTTTCCAAGCAGTACGGACTCATCAACAGCCGTGCCAACATCTCCGCATTTTCGCAGGACAGCTCCTTTTCTCTGCTCTCGGCTCTTGAGGTCTTGGGCGATGAAGGGCAACTTGAACGCAAGGCGGATATATTCTACAAGCGAACCATCAAGCCACACACACCGGTCACTTCCGTAGATACCTCCAGCGAAGCACTTGCCGTTTCTGTGGGCGAAAAAGCCCGTGTGGATATGGATTATATGTGCGAACTGACCGGTAAGACCGAGGAAGAAATCTTTGCAGACCTGAAGGGTGTTATCTTTCTGAATCCGATGCACGGGTACGGCAATTCCGCACAGGCAAAGTACCTGATGGCAGATGAATACCTCTCCGGCAATGTGCGTGAAAAGTTGGCACTCGCCCGAAAGTCGGCGGAGCTTTACCCCGAAGATTACACCGTCAATGTGGAAGCACTGGAACGGGTGCAGCCCAAAGACCTGACCGCCAGCGAGATCGCCGTTCGGCTCGGTGCTACTTGGTTGCCGACCGAAATTGTCGAACAGTTTATGTTTGAGTTCTTGGGTACACCGAGGTACGCACAGTGGAACATCAAGGTTCATTTCTCTGCCTATACCGGTGAGTGGAATATTGAGGGCAAGTCCTATGACCGCAGCAATGTGAAGGCATACAGCACCTACGGTACGGGGCGCATCAACGCCTACAAGATCATCGAGGAAACCCTGAATCTGAAGGATGTCCGCATCTTCGACTATGTAGAGGACGCAGACGGCAAAAAGAAAGCCATTCTGAACAAGAAGGAAACGGCAATCGCACAGGCAAAGCAGGAGCTTATCAAGCAGGGCTTTCAGGATTGGGTATGGTCTGACCCCGAACGCAGAGAACAGCTTTGCATCCTTTACAACGAGAAATTCAACAGCCTGCGTCCTCGTGAGTACGATGGAAGCCACATCGTTTTCAGCGGTATGAACCCGGAAATCGAGCTTCGGGAACACCAAAGAAATGCGGTGGCACACATCCTTTACGGCGGGAACACGCTGCTCGCACACGCCGTGGGCGCAGGTAAAACCTTCGAGATGGTTTCGGCGGCGATGGAGTCCAAACGGCTCGGATTGTGCAGTAAATCCCTGTTTGTCGTACCCAATCACCTCACCGAGCAGTGGGCATCGGAGTTCTTGCAGCTCTATCCCTCTGCCAACATTTTGGTGGCAACGAAGAAAGACTTTGAAACCAAGAACCGCAAAAAGTTCTGCGGCAGAATTGCCACCGGTGATTACGATGCCATCATTATCGGGCATTCGCAGTTCGAGAAAATACCAATGTCCATTGAACGGCAGCGGGCGATCCTTGAGCAGCAGCTTGATGAAGTTACGGAGGGCATTTCGGAACTGAAAAAGAACCGTGGAGATAACTTCTCCGTAAAACAACTGGAGCGCACAAAGAAATCTGTCAAGCAGAAGCTCGATAAGCTCAACGACCAGTCCAAAAAGGACGATGTTGTGACCTTTGAGGAACTTGGTGTGGACAGGCTTTTCATTGATGAGAGCCACTACTACAAGAACCTTTTCCTCTATACCAAAATGAGGAATGTCGGAGGTATCGCACAGACCGAAGCACAGAAATCCAGCGACCTTTTTATGAAGTGCCGCTACCTTGACGAGATTACGGGCGGTCGTGGTACGGTGTTTGCAACCGGAACGCCAATCTCCAATTCTATGGTGGAGCTTTACACCATTCAGCGATACTTGCAGTACAACACCCTTGTTCAGAACAACTTGCAGCACTTCGATGCCTGGGCATCAACCTTCGGAGAAACCATTACGGCAGTAGAACTTACACCCGAAGGAACGGGATACCGAGCCAAAACACGCTTTGCCCGTTTCTACAATTTACCGGAGCTGATGGCGATGTTTAAGGAAATCGCAGACATCAAAACAGCGGATATGCTCGACTTGCCAGTGCCGAAAGCAGTCTTTCACAATATCTCGGTGAAGCCCTCTGAAATCCAAAAGCAGATGGTAGCCGAGCTTGCCGAGAGAGCCGAAAGGGTACGAAACGGTATGGTTGACGCCAAGGAAGATAATATGCTCAAGATCACCAACGACGGCAGAAAGCTGGCTCTTGATCAGCGGCTTATCAATCCGTTGCTCCCTGATTTTGAGGACAGCAAGCTCAACGCCTGCGTGGACGCTATGTTTGAAACTTGGGAGCGTGGCAGTGAAAAGCGGCTGACCCAGCTATTCTTCTGCGACCTTTCTACGCCGAAAAACGACGGCTCTTTCAATGTTTATGATGACATCCGGCAGAAGCTGATTGCCCGTGGCGTTCCCGCCGATGAGATAAAGTTTATCCACGAAGCAGATACCGAAGCAAAGAAGCTGGAGCTGTTCAAGAAGGTACGCCGAGGGGATGTCCGCATCCTGATGGGCAGTACGCAGAAGATGGGAGCCGGTACGAATGTGCAGAACAAACTTGCCGCATCCTCCGATCTCGATTGCCCGTGGCGACCCTCTGACTTGGAGCAGCGGCTCGGCAGAAGTATCCGGCAAGGCAACGAAAATACAGAGGTTCACATCTACCGTTTCGTAACGGAAGAAACCTTTGATGCCTATTTGTATCAGCTCGTGGAGGGCAAGCAGAAGTTTGCTTCGCAGATAATGACCAGCAAATCGCCGGTGCGTTCCTGCGAGGATATTGACGAAACCGCACTGTCCTATGCTGAAATCAAGATGCTTGCGACCGGCAATCCCCACATCAAGGAGAAGATGGACTTGGATATTCAGGTTCAGAAGCTCCGGCTCTTAAAGTCCAGCTTCCTCTCCGAAAAATATGCTTTGGAGGATAAGATCATCAAGTTCTATCCGCAGGAGATCGCACGGCGGGCGGATGTAATTGCGGGCTTAAAATCCGATATTGAAAGAGTGGCAGAGCACCCGAAGCCGTCTGATGAAACCTTTGTGGGTATGACGGTCAAGGGTGCTTTCTATTCAGAGAAAGCGGATGCCGGCAACGCCATTTTGGAGGAGTGTAAGGCAATGACAAATCCCGACCCCATCCCCCTCGGTGAGTACCGTGGCTTTACGATGGAGCTGTACTTTGAAGCAAGAGAATACAAGGTGCGGCTCAAGGGTGAGCTTGGCTATCCCGTAACCCTCGGCACGGACACCTTCGGTAATATCACCCGCTTGGATAATGCGCTGGAGGGGCTTCCAAAGCGTTTGGAGATGAACGAAATGGAGCTTGACAACATCAAAAAGCAGTTTGAAACTGCGAAGGTCGATGTGGAAAGACCGTTCCCGCAGGAGGAAGAATTGAAAGCCAAGACCGACCGGCTTAACGAACTCAACGCCCTGCTCAATGTGGATAAGCGTGAGAATGAAATCGTCGGCGGTGAACCCGACGAGGGTGAAGAACCGCCCGGAAGGAAGCCGAGGGACTTGGAAAGATAGCCGAACCCCTTGACAATCGTTATCATATATGATAACATTATAATGGATAGGAAGGGAGGGTTTTGTATGACCGAAAAGGAACTGTTGGCGGCAAGGCAAAGCATTGTGCAGAAGCTGACGCAGGCAAGACTGGAAAAAGGATTGTCGCAGGAGCAGCTTGCAAAGTGCATCGGAACCCAGCGTTCCAACATCTGCCGCATTGAAAAAGGAACGCAAAACCTCTCCCTTGACCTGATGCTCAAGATCGCAGAGGCACTTGACAAGGATGTGTCCGTAATGCTTGAGGAAAGGAGCAGCACAATGGAAAAAGTATATAGCCTGCGCCTTTATGATGAAACACTGCTGACCTTCACGCTGGAGGAAAGAGGCTTGGAGGGCTTGCAGGCGACAATTCTTCACACCGAAACGGCAAAGCAAAAGCTGTTTCCCCTCGACTTGGAGCTGACAAACGAGGGCGTTGTGAAGTGGCTGGAACGACGGGTGATTCCGAAGAACCGGCAGTTTGTAGATGAAATCTTAAAGACGCTGGGGCTGAGCGTAAACAACACGAAGGGCATCATTGATGTCTGTATGGGGCTGTCCCTCAACGACAGCTATTGGGTCGTCCCCGCCGACTTTGACGGCAAGTATGCCGATTACAACCTTTACGAAAACCGCTTCTCCGAAGCGCTGTCACTGGTGGCTTATACCGGCGTTGGCGGCAGTCGGGAGGCATTCTCCACCTCACCGGAGCTGACTACCAACGGTATGCTGCGGAAGGCTTGGCGCTTTGTGGAGGGCGACGGCATCTATCTGTATAAGGGCGGCACGGAGGGTGCTGCGAACACCGGAAACGAGCCGTACAGCGAGTATTATGCCTGTCAGATCGCAGACAAGATGGGCATCGGCTGCGTACAGTACGACTTGGAAAACTGGAAAGGCATTCTTGCTTCCAAGTGCCGGCTGTTCACGGATATTGATACCTCTTTCGTCCCTATCGGGCGTATTCTCCGCAAGACGACGCTGAAAGCCTGCCTGGATTACTACAAGACCTTGGGCGACGAGTTCTACGAGCAGCTTTGCAGTATGCTGGTTTTCGATGCCCTGATTTACAACGAGGACAGACACTTCGGCAACTTCGGCTTGCTGCGGAACAATCACACGGGTGAAATTATCGCCCCTGCACCCATCTTCGATAACGGCTTGTCGCTGTTCAACTATGCAATGCCGGATGATTTCAAGAACCTGAGTGCGTATGCAAAGACCCGTTCCAATCCCTACCGCATTTCCTATGAGGATGTGTGCAAAGAGGTAATGGGTGCAAAGCAGAAAGCGCAGCTGCGGCGAATGGTGGACTTCAAGTTCACCCGTCATCCGTCCCTCAATTTGCCGGAAGAACGGCTGACAGCCATTGAAAAACAACTTGGAGAGCGTACAAGAGAGCTGCTCTCCATTCCGGTTCAGAGAAATACAAAGCGCAAAAATGAGCCGGCAGGTTCGCTGCAGAACGCTGTCTCTTTCCCTTTCAAGCTCCAGGGGCGCAATGGTGCAGGAGCTTCAGACTGCCGCTGAAGATATGCAGAAGCTCGGTGAGGCGATGGCAGAGCTGTTTGAAAGGACGGCACAGGCCATCCGAACCGGTAGCCTGCTGTTTGAACAGGCGGATAACGGTGCGGCAAAGGACTGGAAGGGTTGACAGCACCTGTGGTCGGGCGAACGAAGGGAGGTATATTGACGCGATGAGATATTATAAAAAAGTGCTTGCGCTTTTCTGCGCAGGGCTTATCCTATTTGGATTATGGGGGTGCAGCGGAAGAATGGATAACCGTGAGGATACAAAGACAAACAGACTGGACTTACCGCCGGAGCATCTGGAGCTCTCCGAGCGCCAGCGGGAGATTCTGAAAAAGGAGAACCTGCCGCAGGAATACGACAAATTGACACAGACGCAGAAGCGCGCGATTTGCCGTATGGAAAAGATGCTGTGCTATCTGGATGAAAAATACCCCGGCGTGGAGTTCCGCTATCTGGAGTATTCGGCGGGCTATTTTGATACCGAGTGGCTGTCCGTGTACCCTCGCGGCGGTTCCTCCAGCAGGGACATCGTTACGGTGCGTCCGGCGGGTTATAACGAAAATGGAACGTTTACGGATAATTATATCGGAGTATATGTGCGTCCTTATTATGAGGAAGCAATTGCGCAATATGTAAAGGACTATTTTCAGTCGGGAAATGTGCTGGTCATCGGGCCGGATTCCGTAAAAACAACGCTCGAAAGCACGGATGACGCGGCAGCCGGAAAGATCGCCGGAAACTGCAGCGGAAGCTGTCATATTTACTTTTATCTGAATCTGACGGATGAAAAAATGAAAGAATTCTGCGAAGCGTTCGGTGCGTGGTGTGCGGAAAATGGTTACTCCGGCGACCATCTGGTGACGTTGGTGGAATCTTCGGAAAAATTGGAGGAAATCTCCGAATTCAATCAGTACAGCTATTTGAATGAGGACACATATACGCTGCAATATCACTGCACGGTGAGCACAGGCGGGACGGTGGATATCGTCTGAGAGAATGAAAGATGTTTTGAACAGAAAAGAGTGATAGCATGGATATATCAGTAGAAGAACTCCTCCTGCTCGAAAACTTGACATATATTGACAGTAATTTCAGAGAAGCCATCGGAAAAGACCTGGATATTGCCAGCTATAAAACGGTCGGACAGATGCTGGATCAATTCACACCGGAGGTCATGGATAAGCTGATACAATGCGGCGATCAGACGGTTGACGGCGGCTTGACGAGTGGATATGAGTGGGCTGCCATGATCCAGAGCATGAAGAATAATCCGAACCTTTGCTCCCTGAAAATTGACAGAGAGAGTACCGCCATGCACGGCGGAGACGCGGGAAAAACGAAAGCCATCTGTTTTGTCAAGCCGGACGGAAAGGCCATCGTTGCTTTCCGCGGCACGCTGGTGAAAACGAGTGGGCGGATAATGTGTATGGAGGAGCTGGAGCTTGAGCCGGAAAAGGCAAGGGCTTTGCTTCGTTCCCCTTGTCCTCTGAGTGATGTGTATAAGGAGTTCCGGGACAGAGAAACCGAGCATATGGATACCATCCGGGACTCCATCGAAACGGAAGCGGATAAGAGCCTGCAACGGCAGGAGAAGAAACAGCACCGGGAAAGCAGGTGATTTTATGCCGTATATCCCACCGGAGGTGGTGGAACAGGCACGGCAAATCGACCTGCTGACCTATCTGCAAAGCTGTGAGCCGCAGGAGCTTGTCCGCATTTCCGGCAACAATTATACCACCCGCACTCACGACAGCCTGAAGATTTCTAACGGCAAGTGGATGTGGTGGTCACAGCGCATCGGCGGCTACAATGCCCTTGACTATCTTGTGAAAGTCAAGGGCTGTTCTTTTGTAGAGGCGGTCGAAACGCTGATGGGAAAAGCGGCGGTGATGCCGTCGGTGACGGTCAAACCCAAGCAGAAAACGGAGCCGAAGATCTTGCTTCTGCCGGATAAAAGTGCTTCCACAGAAAGAATTACAGAGTATCTTTTCGGCAGGGGCATCGACTATACCATCATCCAATACTGCATTGACAAGGGGCTGATTTTTGAGAGCCTACCGTATCACAATCTTGTGTGCGTAGGATTTGATGAGAAAAATACCCCTCGCTATGCGTCCTACCGAGCGACCAATGACCGCCGTGTTTTGGGTGACTGTTCCGGCAGTGACAAGCACTATTCTTTTCGGATCGCTGACAGCGACAGCGGCACGGTACACCTTTTTGAGTGCGCCATTGACCTGCTTTCCTATGCGACGCTTGAAAAGATGGCGGGCAGGGATTGGCGGAAAGACAACCTCGTTTCTCTCGCCGGTGTGTATCTGCCCAAGGAGAGAATCGAGGACAGCACTACCCCTGCGGCTCTTGTGAAGTACCTCGATGAGAAGCCGCAGATCAAGAAAATCTTCCTGCACTTCGACAACGACAATGCCGGAAGAAAAGCCAGCCTTGCGCTGAAAACCATATTGCCGAGCAAGTATGAAGTCATTGACAGCCCTCCGCCCTGCGGCAAGGACTACAATGACTTTCTTTGTTTCCAGCTCGGTATCCACCGCAACAAAACCAAAGAAAGGACGAATGAACGATGACTGAGTTTAGCATTTATCAGATCAATGTGGACAGGGATACCGCCAATGTGTGCTTCATCGGAATGGAATCCCTCGAAAAAATCAAAGGCACTAAGGAAGTCAACGCAGCCGCTTACGACAGAGTTTATGACGGCAAAATGGACTGCATCTCCCTCGAAAACATCTATCAGAAGTTCAATGTTGACCATCCTGCCGACTACAAGGGACGCTCTCTTTCCGTATCGGATGTAGTCGAAATCAGGGAGAGCGACACCCTGAATCCCGGCTTCTACTTCGTGGACAGTATCGGGTTCAAGTCGATTTCTTTCGACAAATCACTCTGCAAGGAGCCGGTGAAAGCAAGCGACGGAAAGATTTCCGTCCTGCTTCTTGAGCCGAACAAGTACCCCAAGATGATAGAGATCGATGACACCTTGGAAGCGATGCAGGAGGTGGTCGGCGGCGATATTGAGGAATATATGCCTTTTGAAGATGAGGTCGCCATCATCTGCAATGAGGAGGGCAAGGTCAATGGGCTGACCCCGAATCGGGCGGTTTATGGAGAGCCACAAGCCGTTGAAATGACCTTTGCCGAGATGCGTAGCCGCTTTTGTGAAGCGGAAAATGAGGGCAAAGAACACCTTTCCGGCTATATCGTTTTCACGCAGGACAGCTTTGACAAGCCATACGATGAGAGGTCAAGAACCTATGGCGTCAGCTCCAACAACAAGGCGTTTCAGGCTGGAATGGGTGGCTATTCCATCTTCGGGTCGTGCCTTGACGGAACTGACCCGTGCGTCAGACTGGACGGTTATATGTTTGGCGAGAACGCTTGGAAAATTGAAAAGTGCTATATGATTGAGCCTTCCCGTGAGATGCTGGACATTATCTGCGGGAAGTTTTTCATTACTTACGCACCTTTCGATGCAGAGAGGTTCCAGTCCCTCCCGCCTGACCTTGCGGAGAAATACCGTGAGAAATTCAAATACCCCGAACGCTTTATGAGAGTCAACAATGAGATCGTAGCTGTGTCTTTTAAGCCCGTCAGGGCGGACAAAGAACGCTGATCTCAATGAGAACGGGGTTCCCCCGAACGCTCTGTATTATCTTAACGAGCAGACTGTTTTTACTCCTACCGGGCAAAAACAGTAAATCGCTCGTTAGGGGAACCCCCTAATACCCCGTGCAAGAAGCACCACACATTTCAAGAGAAAGGATGAAATCCATTTATGAAAAGAACGATCAAGAAGCAGTTTTGGTTTTCCCGTGACGAAGCGCAGGACTTGCAGAAGAAAGCAAAGAAAACCTGCCTGTCTGAAGCGGCACTCGTCCGTCTGCTGCTCCGTGGATATGAGCCGAAGGAGAAGCCCGATGACCGTTTCTACGATGCGATGCGGGAGTTCTCCGCAATCGGCAATAACATCCATCAGATCTCCGTTAAGGCAAACGCCCTCGGCTTTATCGACACGCAGAATCTGAACAGTGAGTTGGATCGTCTGCACAAGTTTCAGGCAGATATGGAGCGTCAGTTTCTTCGACCCGGCGAGAGCAACCTGAAATGGCAGTAAGTAAGCTGTGGCCGGTCACGGTTCGCCTTGCGACCGTTCTCGACTACGCTTCCAATCCTGAGAAAACCACAAAGTCAAAGTCGAAGTACAGCGACGCCGATTATCAAGCACTCCGTGATGTAGTCGCCTATGCAAAGGATGGAGAGAAAACAGAACGAGAGTTATTTTGTGAGGGCATCCACTGTAACCCGCAAACTGCCCGTGAGCAGTTCATCACGGTGAAAGAGCAATTCGACAAGCCGGATGGCATCCAAGCCTATCACGGTTATCTCAGCTTTGAGGAAACCGACATCACACCGGAGCTTGCACAGCAGGTCGGTATGGCGTTCGCAGAAAGAATGTGGGGCGACCGTTTTCAAGTCCTTGTGACCACTCACCTGAATACGGAGCATCTTCACTGCCACTTCGTTGTGAACTCCGTTTCGTTCAGGGACGGCAAGCGATTGCAGAACAAAGAGAAAGCGTGGTGGTACTTCCGCCATATTGCCGATGAGGTCTGCTTGGAGCACGGACTGTCCGTGGTACAGAACCCGGAAGCCTATCAGTCACCCCGCATCCTGACGCAAAAGGATAAAGCCGGGATGCCTACACGCTACAACCTCGCCCGTGCCGCCTTAGATGAAGCCATCGCAATGAGCCACAATATTCGACAGCTTGAATATCATCTGTCTGAGATGGGATACACCCTCGGCTCCAATCCCAAGCGGAAGTATTGGACAATTAGGGGCAAGGGTGATGAACGCCCGATCCGATTGCACAGGCTCGGTGAGGAATACACCAAAGAGCGCATTACACAGCGCCTCATTGAAAACCGTGATAACATCGACTTCGAGCCGCTTCAGCCTAAAACCTACCGACCGAAGCAATACCGGCTCAGAACACGGAGCGACAGAATTGGAAAAGTCGGCGGTCTGTATGGGCTGTACCTTTACTACTGCTACCGGCTCGGCTATCTGCCGAAGTACAAGGCAGGACAACAGAATCACGCACGAGTCCACTACCTTTTCAAAGAAGATCTGATGAAGATAGATGAACTCACCAAACAAGTCATGCTGCTCGGCAAGCACCACATCGGTACAGACGAGCAGCTTTTTTCATATCAGCACTCGGTCGAGGAGCAAATCAAGACCTTAACTGCCGACAGAACGCACCTCCGAAATGAAATACGAAAAGTGAACATCACAGATGCAGAGCTGTCACAGGCAAAGGCAAGTATCTCGCTTCTCGGCGAGAAGTTGAAAGAACTCCGCAAGGAGGTCAAACTCTGTCAGGACATCGCTGTCCGTTCCAAGGTTATCGAGGAAAAGGTGGATGCAGTCCGAGCAGAGGAAGAAAAATCAAAACGAAAGGAGAACCGCAACTATGAACAACGGCGGTGATGCGGCTGAGCAGGTCGTCAGGCTCTCGCTTGAAGGCTTTGAAGTTGCCGCAAAACTTACAGGCTCGGCGGCAAAGAATGTCGCCCTGCTTCTCGTGTCCGTGCTGAAGCAGGAACAACAGACCAAAGGCAAGGCACGGCTCACCAATATGATCAAGTCCGGCAAGGAACTGAAAGTCTTTTCTATCCCGAACAAGGACTTGGCACAGTTCACCAAACAGGCAAAACGCTATGGCGTTCTCTATTGTGTACTGAGAGATAAGAGCGCCAAGGGAGATGATGTACCCGTGGATATTATCGCCCGTGCAGAGGACGCTTCCAAAATTCAGCGCATTGTGGAACGCTTCGAGATCGGCAAGGTCGATAAGGCAGGCGTTATCACGCAGGCGGAGCAGGACAAAGCTGACCGTGAAGCGGTGGCACTGGAAGTGCCGACCAAAACCAAGGGCGAGATCATCGTGGAGGAAGCAATGGGAAAGCCTTTGCAGAAAGAAGGTCAGTCCCACGAAAACCCTATGGTCGCAAAGACGGAAAAAAGCCCTCCGTCCGAGCGAAGCTCCGAGATCAGCGGTACGGTTACTGACCGGGGTACAGCAAAGCAGGCAGACAAGAAGCCTTCCGTGAGAGAAAAGCTGGAGCGCTACAAGACTGCTGCAAAAGCTGACAAGGAAGCAGACCGTGCCGAGCCTGCGCTTTCCAAGGAGAAAAGCAAGACTCCAGAACCGAACCGTCAGACGGTTCACACCCAGCCGAAAAAGCATAAGAAATCGAAAGAGAGGTAATCAGCTATGACTAACAATTTCACTCCCAAGAAGTCCGGGACTTCGGCTCGTCCGCAGCTCTCCCCGGAGGAATACGCCGCCAAGAAAAAGGCGGAGAAGGATGCCGTGTATCAGATGATCGACGATACCGCAACCGAGATCGTCAGCGACCCCGACAAGTTCAGGGCATATCTCGATACGCAGGCACGAATGGATCGCTACTCTGCCGCCAACGCTCTGCTCATTTATAAGCAGCAGCCGCAGGCGACGCAACTCAAGGATTTTCGTGATTGGCAGGAGGACGGCGTGAAGGTCAACAAGGGTGCTAAGAGCCTGTCCATTCTTGAACCTGTGGAATACACAAAGAATGACGGTTCTACCGGCATTGCCTACAATGTCAAGAAAGTATTCGATGTGGCGCAGACCAGTGGAAAGAAGCCTGCCGCACCGACCCTTGACCGTGACCCCCGAAAGCTCGTTGCCATTATGCTTGACACGGCTCCCATTGATGTGACGACCGTGGAGGAACTTCCTTCTCCCAATATGGGGGCGTTCTATAAGAACGAGGATCAGACCCTCTATATCAAGCGGGACATTGGGGACAGCGTGGCACTCTGCCAGTGCGTGGCACAGGAACTTGGTCACGCTCAGCTTGCAATGAACTGCGAAGCATACAGCCGCAGGGATATGGGCTTCTCTGCCGTTTGCGTCGGTTATATGCTCTGCCGCAAGTTCGGAGTGGATGCGAAGAGCTTCGCCATTGACCGTATCCCGGAGGAGCTGGCGGGCAAGTCCCCCAAGGAAATTCGTGCGGAGCTTTCCAAGACCCGTTCTGCGATGAGCGAGATTGGCTCCCGTGTGTCGGAGGAAATCTACCGTCGCCGTGCTGACAGAAACAAGGAACAGGAAAGATGAGGTGTGAGCGATGAAAGAGGAACGCTATCACATCGCCTTGGACGATTATGAACACGGCGTAGTGATTCGAGCTTTGAACGATACCAAAACCGAACTGATGAATGAGGGTAAATCCACCGATGTTGTGGACGATCTTATCATCAAGGTCGGGTATGCCCCAAAGAAAAAGTTCAAGGTAGTGGAAAGAAAGGACTGCTCCTGTCGTGAATCGAGATAACGACAGACAGACCTCCATCATTCTCGCCGTACTCGGCATCCTGCCGATTGTGTGGCTCGGACTTCTCATTGCACCATCCGTTAAGGGTGGCTTGCCGGAGATACTGCCGAGCTTGATGAATGTGATGAGCGACCCGTTTCATATAGAGCTTTGCGAGGACAGCGTAAAAACTGTCCTCGTTTTGCTTCTATGCTATGGAATGGGCATCGGTATCTACTTCTCTACACGCAGGAACTACCGACGCCGGGAGGAACACGGCAGCGCAAAATGGGGCAATGCCAAAGCCGTGGACAAGAAATACCGGCAGAACCCACCCTCCGAAAACAAGCTGATGACGCAGGCAGTCCGTATCGGGCTCAACGGCAAGAAACACCGCCGCAATCTGAACACCCTTGTCTGCGGCGGTTCCGGTGCCGGTAAGACCCGCTTTTACTGTAAGCCGAATCTGATGCAGGCAAACACCAGCTTCGTGATTCTTGACCCAAAGGGCGAGATCGTCCGGGATGTGGGAAATCTGCTGGAGAAAAAGGGCTATGAGATCAGAGTTCTCGACTTGATCTCAATGGAAAAGAGCCACTGCTACAACCCGTTTGTCTATCTCCATTCGGACAACGATGTGCAACGGCTTGTGACAAATCTGTTCAAGAGCACAACGCCAAAGGGGTCACAAAGTAACGACCCTTTTTGGGATACATCGGCTTCAATGCTGCTGTCTGCTCTCGTCTACTATCTTCACTACGAAGCACCGGAGGATGAGCAGAACTTTGCAATGGTAATGGAGATGCTGCAAGCTGCCGCCATCGACAATGAGGAAGATCCACGACCCTCGCCGCTGGACTGTCTGTTTGCCGATTTGGAGTTGGACAGACCCGACCACATCGCTCTGAAATACTATCGGTCTTACCACACTGGTTCGGCAAAGACGCTGAAATCCATTCAGATCACCCTTGCCGCAAGGCTTGAAAAGTTCAACTTGGAGAGCTTGGCGGCACTGACCTGTACCGATGAGCTTGATCTTGCCTCTATGGGCGAAAGGAAAGTGGCACTGTTCGCTATTATCCCGGACAATGATTCGAGCTTCAATTTCTTGGTCAGCATCCTTTATACCCAGCTATTTCAGCAGCTTTTCTTTTCCGCTGACCATATTCACGGCGGCGCATTGCCAATTCCCGTTCACTTCCTAATGGACGAGTTCGCCAATGTCAGCCTGCCGGACGACTTCGATAAGATCCTTTCCGTTATGCGTTCCCGTGGCGTGTTTGTGTCCATCATTCTTCAGAACTTGGCACAGCTCAAGGCACTGTTTGAAAAGCAGTGGGAATCTATCGTCGGCAACTGCGATGAGTTCCTCTACTTGGGTGGCAACGAGCAGTCCACCCATAAGTATGTAAGCGAATTGCTGGGCAAGGAAACCATCGACACGAACACTTACGGAAAGAGTTCCGGGCGAAGCGGAAACTATTCCACCAACTATCAAATCAGCGGTCGAGAGCTTCTGACTCCCGATGAGGTTCGTATGCTTGATAACCGCTACGCCATTCTGTTCATCCGAGGGGAACTCCCCGTGATGGACTTAAAATACGACATTCTCAAGCACCCCGCCGTTGACCTGACTGCCGACGGAAAAGGCGGCGTCTATCAGCACGGCAAGGTCACAAGTAATGTTGCGACCATTGAGGTGCAGTACCTCGACCCCGATACTCTGCCGGATACAAAGGTATCGGAAACCACCTATGAGCTGCTGTCCGATGAGGATTTCAACTCGGAAACGAACAACAATACAACAAAATTACGGAGGTAACTAATATGAACATTTTCAAGAAGAAAAACGAGAAGCATACCGAAAAGCTGCCTATGACCGGCAAGGTCAAGAAGGGCTTCCGCATTTACTGCACTGCCATTATGGGTGCAGCACTCGTCCTCGGTACTTCGGTCACGGCTTTTGCCGCCAACGACCCCATTACCGTTATCAATAACCTGTCCACCTTTATTTTTGGTCTGATCCGTGCGATTGGACTCATCCTGCTGGGCTTTGGCGTTGTGCAGGTCGGTCTGTCCCTGAAGTCCCACGACCCCTCTCAGCGAGCAAACGGTTTCCTGACCCTTGCGGGCGGCGTCATCATCACCTTTGCAAAGGAAATCCTTGACCTGATTGTCGGCTAAGAAATTTCACACCGAGGGGTGTTCCCGAAAAATCGGGAGCACCCCTTATTCTTTGAAAGGAGGTGCTTTTCGTGAGCGACAACTGGGTCGTACAAAATCTTCAAAACGCACTGGAAACTTGGAACGAGAAGCTGGCTGAGATTTGGCAGCTTATCACGACAACGCCGCAGGACTTCAAAGGCGGTGGGATATGGGGCGTGATCGTCAACATCAACGGCGCAGTGCAGTCTATCGGACTTGCACTCCTTGTGCTGTTCTTTGTTGCCGGTATGGTCAAAACCTGCGGCTCGTTCACAGAAGTCAAGAAACCGGAACACGCTCTGAAGCTGTTCGTTCGCTTCGCCATTGCCAAGGGGGCTATCACTTATGGTATGGAGCTGATGCTTGCCCTGTTCAATATTGTGCAGGGAACGATTTCGACAATTATGAGTTCGGCAGGCTTCGGTTCACCGCAACAGACGGTTCTACCGGCTGAAATGATAACGACCATCGAGGACTGCGGCTTCTTTGAGTCCATCCCGTTGTGGGCGGTCACGCTCATCGGAGGGCTGTTCATCACCGTAATGTCATTCATCCTGATAATGACCGTGTATGGGCGGTTCTTCAAGCTCTATATGTATACGGCACTTGCGCCCATTCCGCTTTCCACCTTCGCCGGTGAACCGAGTCAGAATGTGGGCAAGTCCTTCATCAAAAGCTACTGCGCCGTTTGCTTGGAGGGGGCAGTGATCGTGCTGTCCTGCATCATCTTCTCGCTCTTTGCGTCTTCACCGCCCGTAGTAAACCCCGATGCGGCGGCGGTCACGCAGGTGTGGAGTTATATAGGCGAACTGCTCTTTAATATGCTCGTTCTCGTTGGCTCGGTCAAGATGAGCGACCGCATTATCCGAGAGATGATGGGACTGTAAGGAGCGCACTATGAAAAACAACACCAAAATCTATAACCGCTTCAAGGGGTTCACCTTTGAGGACTGCGATTGCCGGTATTGCCTGTACTATGGCGGTAGACGCAAAGGCAAGGTGAATTGCCTTGCGGATGAATGCGTCTGTGTCGAGGAAATCCGTCAGGCAAAGGAAAGCTATCGCAGAGAAAGGAGCTTCAATGGAAGTTAAAATCAACCGAGAAATCCGCAACTATACGGAGGCAATGTTCTTTGGACTGTCTATGCGACAGTTCATTTTTTCTGCCTGCGCCTGCGTGGTGGCAGTGGGACTCTATTTCCTGCTCAAGCCATATGTCGGCACGGAAACCGTATCGTGGATGTGCATTTTGGGAGCCACACCCTTTGCGGCTCTCGGCTTTATCAAATACAACGGAATGACGGCAGAAAAGTTCGTATGGGCTTGGTTCAAATCCGAGTTTCTGATGCCAAAGAAACTGACCTTCCGTTCTACCAACACCTACTACGAGATGATGAAGCCGGGAATGGAACACAAGCAGAAGGAGGTATCAAAAGCCAATGATTAAAACGCTTCGCAACCTGCTCAAGCAGGATAAAGAACGATTTGTTGTGCCGAGGGGCGTCCAGGATGTAATCCCCATCAAGGCGATTTACGACGACGGTATTTTTCAGGTGGGCAGAGATAAGTTCTCCAAGACCTATAAGTTCAGCGACATCAACTATGCTGTCGCCAGTCGTGAGGATAAGGAAGCTATGTTCCTTGAATATTCGGAGCTGCTCAACAGCCTTGACAGCGGCGCAACCACCAAGATCACCATTAACAACCGTCGTTTGAACCGTGTAAACTTTGAGAAAACCATTCTTCTCCCCCTGAAGGGCGATGCTCTTGACGAGTACCGTGAGGAGTACAATCGAATGCTCCTTGATAAAGCAACCGGCGCAAACGCTATCATTCAGGAGAAGTACATCACCATTTCGGTATGCAAGAAGAATGTGGAGGAAGCGAGAAACTACTTTGCCCGTGTGGGTGCTGACCTGATCGCCCACTTCGGGCGACTCGGCAGTAAGTGCGTGGAGCTGGAGCCGGACGAACGGCTCCGCATTTTCCACGACTTTTACCGTGCCGGTGAAGAAACGGAGTTTCGCTTCGACATCAAGGAAACCCGCAGAAAGGGTCACGACTTCAAGGATTTCATCTGCCCTGATTCGATGGAGTTCACGGGCGACTATTTCAAGATCGGTGAGCGATACGGCAGAGTGCTGTTCCTGCGGGAGTACGCTTCCTATATCAAGGACAGTATGGTTGCCGAAATGACCGATCTCAACCGCAATCTGATGATGTCCATTGATGTTATCCCCGTACCCACGGATGAAGCCGTGAGGGAAGCTGAAAGCCGTTTGCTCGGCGTGGAAACCAATGCGACCAACTGGCAGCGTCGGCAGAACGCCAACAACAACTTTTCTGCCCAGCTTCCCTACGACATTGAACAACAGCGCAAGGAAATGAAGGAGTTCCTTGATGACCTGACGACCCGTGACCAGCGAATGATGTTTGCCGTTCTGACGATGGTTCACACGGCGGACACCAAGGAGCAGCTTGACAACGACACTGAGGCTCTGCTCACTACGGCAAGAAAGCACCTGTGTCAGTTCGGTGTTCTCAAGTTTCAGCAGCTTGATGGGCTGAATACGGCGATGCCTTTCGGTGTCCGCAAGATTGAGTCGTTCCGTACTCTGACCACAGAGAGCCTTGCGGTCTTTATCCCGTTCCGAGTGCAGGATATTTGCCATACCAACGGCGTTTACTACGGTCAGAATGTTATTTCCAAGAATATGATCATCGCAGACCGCAGACAGCTCCTCAACGGCAACGAGTTTATTCTCGGTGTTTCGGGTGGTGGTAAGTCCTTTACCGCAAAAGGCGAGGTCATCAATCAGGTGCTTGCCGGCAACGCAGACATCATTATCATTGACCCGGAGCGAGAATATTTGCCCCTTGTTCGAGCACTTGGCGGCGAGATCATCAACATCTCTGCCACTTCTCCCACCCATATCAATGCGATGGATATGAACCGGGAATACGGTGACGGAGCAAACCCTGTTATTCTGAAATCCGAGTTTATTATGTCCCTGTGCGAGCAGCTCATCGGCGGCAACAACCTCGGCGCAGTGCAGAAGTCTATCATTGACCGCTGTACGGCAAGCGTCTACCGCGCCTATCAGCAGAACAACTACACCGGCGAGGTGCCGACTTTGCAGGACTTCCGAGCGGAGCTTCTCAAGCAATCCGAACCCGAAGCGCAGGAAATCGCTCTTGCCATTGAGCTGTTTACAAACGGCTCTCTGAACACCTTTGCAAAGAAAACCAATGTGGACACGGATAACCGCCTGATCTGCTATGACATCCTTGACCTCGGCAAGCAGCTTATGCCCATCGGTATGCTGGTCGTCCTCGACTCTATTCTGAACCGTATTACGCAGAACCGAGCTAAGGGCAAGAACACCTTCATCTTCATTGATGAAATCTACCTTCTGTTCCAGCACGAGTACAGCGCAAACTTCCTGTTCACCCTTTGGAAGCGTGTGCGAAAGTACGGTGCTTATGCCACGGGCATCACGCAGAATGTGGACGACCTGCTTCAGTCCCACACGGCAAGAACGATGCTGGCAAACTCCGAGTTCATTGTTATGCTCAATCAGGCATCCACGGACAGATTGGAGCTTGCAAAACTGCTGAACATCTCGGACACCCAGCTTTCCTATATCACCAATGTGGATGCCGGTCACGGACTGATCAAGGTCGGCTCCAGCCTTGTACCGTTTGCCAATAAATTCCCCAAGAACACGAAGCTCTATAAGCTGATGACCACCAAACCGGGCGAGGGTGCTTAACCCTCGCCTTTGGCGTCAAGAAAGGAAATTCAATGAAAAAGAAAATCTGTATGATTCTTGTTGCGGTGCTTGTAGCTGTTCTCGGCACAAGCACCTATTTTATTATCGATCACTACAAGGAGTCGAATAAGCAAGCTGCGCTTTATGGCGAGCTGGCTGAACTTGTAGACGCTGCGGCACAGACGGATGCTGCAACGGAACCGACGGAGCAGATTCCATACTCCGAGGAAAAGATGCTTCTGCCGGAGCTTGCAGAGCTTTATCAGCAGAACGGCGATTTGGTGGGCTGGATCAGCATTGCAGATACCAACATCAATTATCCCGTAATGCAGTCGGTGAATGAGCCGAATTTCTATCTAAAGCACGGCTTTGATAAGGAATACTCCGACTATGGCTGTCCCTATGTGCAGGAGGATTGCGATGTGCAGGAGCCGTCCGACAATCTTGTCATCTATGGACACCATATGTCCAACGGTTCGATGTTTGCCCACCTTGAAAAATTCAAGAGCAAAGACTTTTGGAGCGAGCATCGGATGATCACCTTCAACACACTGACGGATAGGCAGGAGTATGAGATCGTTGCCGTATTCCGCACGGTGGTCTACACCGACAGTCCCGAAGCATTCAAGTTTTATCGCTTTATAGACGCAGAGAGTGCCAATGAGTTTGACGACTTCATTGCCAAGTGCAAGGAGCTGTCTTTCTATGATACCGGCGTGACCGCCGAATACGGCGATAAGCTCATTACGCTGTCTACCTGTGAGTACAGCCGCAACAACAGCCGTCTTGTGGTCGTGGCGAAGCACATAACGGAGGACGGTGGTGCAGATGCTGCCAAGCCTCACGCCGAAGCAACGGCAGAGGGCGAACGCCCTAATTAAGCGCCTTTGTGCCAATTATGACAACGGCAACTGCCTTGCGCTGGATGACGGAGAACCCTGCGCCTGTGTGCAGAGCATCTCATACTCACTTCTCTGCAAGTATTTCCGCAAAGCTGTTTTGCCGGCAGAGCCTTTGCTGGAAGCGGATATTCTTGGCACACGCTTTGAAAAGTGCGTGTCCTGCGGTGCGCCTATTATCAAGAAGGGCAACCGAAAGAAATATTGCGAGAAGTGCGCTCAAAGAGCTTACAAAGCTCAGCAGGCAGAGTACGCAAGAAGAAAACGGGCAGAGTCGAAAAATAGGCGCTGAAAAAGCCAGCAATATCAAGGCTTTTCAGCTCCCGCACTTTGAGGGGTAAGGTGTTTATACCTTTACCCCTCATTTTTAATTTAGGGGTGTTTTGGTACGCCCCGGAAAGGAGGGTTCAATGGCTGATATTAAAACGAGAGATGTCGTGAAAGGCACAATCAAGAAGATCGACAAAGCGGCAATCGCCGCAGACCGTATGCGCTCCGCCTATGTGCAGGCGAAGGAAAAGGCAGAACACACAACGCACCCGGATGAGCATAATGCCGAGGAGTACGCCTCTGACCGAGTGGAAGGCGGCGTTGACCGTATCACGCACGAAGCGGCGCACCAGTTTGATAAGCAGGGGCGCAAGGGGCTGGAAGAAACGAAACGGAATGTGTCCAAAGCAAAGGACGGTGTTCAGAGGTTCCGGGAAAAGCGGGCGGCTGAGTCGATAAAAAGGCAGACTGTCCGTACCTCCGGGAATAAGACCATCAAGGCGGTCGAGCAAACGGAAAAGACGATCAAACAGTCTGCCAGGTCTGCCGGTAAGAAAACCATCAAGACTGCCGGGAAAGGTGCAGCCAAAGCCGCACAGAGGTCGGTCAAGACCACGAAAACGGCAATCAAGACCACGCAGCAGGCTGCAAAGACGGCGCAGAAAACCGCACAGGCTACGGTGAAAGCATCGCAAAAAGCTGCACAAGCCGCCAAAGCCACAGCCAAGGCAGCGGTTGCCGGTGTAAAAGCTGCCGTTAAAGCAACGATTGCCGCAGTCAAAGCAATCATAGCGGCGACCAAAGCATTGGTCGCTGCTATCGCCGCAGGCGGCTGGGTTGCCGTTGCGGTCATTGTCGTGATTTGCCTGATTGCCCTGATTTGCGGCTCGGTTTTCGGGATATTCTTTTCCGGTGAGGATTCCGGCACAGGAATGTCGATGCAGACAGCCGTGCAGGAAATCAATGCTGATTACGATGCCAAGATGGAAGCGGAGAAAAACTCGGTAGCTTATGATAATATGGAGATCAGCGGCGGTCGAGCCGTGTGGAAGGATGTGCTTGCGGTCTATGCAGTCAAGACGAACACCGACAAGAACAATCCGCAGGAGGTTGCCACGATGGACGAGAGCAAGAAGCAGATCCTCTCGGACATCTTTTGGGAGATGAACTCCATATCTTCCCGCAGTGAAAGCCACTCGGAAACGGAGATCACCGAAACGGACGACGGAAACGGCAACATTGTTCAGACGGAAACGACGGTTACAAAGACAACGCTTTATATCACCGTTTCTCATTTGACGGTGGACGAAATGGCTGACCTATACGGCTTTGACGCAGAACAGCGGGAGTATCTTGCCGAGCTGCTCAAGGATGAGAACAACTCTATTTGGGCAGCGGTACTTTACGGTATCCGATACAGCGACGATCAGATCGTCACCGTGGCACTTTCACAGGTCGGCAATATAGGCGGCGAACCGTACTGGTCTTGGTATGGTTTCGGAAGCCGTGTGGAATGGTGTGCTTGTTTTGTAAGCTGGTGTGCCGATCAGTGCGGCTATATCGACACTGGGGTTGTTCCGAAATATGCGGGCTGCGTGAACGGCGTCCAGTGGTTTAAAGATCGTGGACAGTGGATAGACGGCTCTGCCGAGCCTGTCCCCGGAATGATCATTTTCTTCGATTGGGATAACATAGGCAGCTCCGGTCCGCAGGACGGACAATCCGACCACACCGGTATTGTTCAAAAAGTAGAAAACGGTATCGTTTATACCGTTGAGGGAAACTCCGGTGATAGCTGTCGGGTAAACCAGTACAGCGTAGGTCACTACGAAATCCTCGGATACGGAGTGCCTCAATATTAAAAAAGGTGCCATCTTGCATGCGCGAGATGGCACCTTTATTTTATATCACTTTTCGCAGAGTTTGCCACTCTGCTACAAGGAAATTGTAAATGCTTGTATTACAAAGGAAAACCGGCGCTGGAGAGCTAGATAGGCACACAAGTTTGACTGCGGAGATTAAAACCCCGCCGCAGCCAGCTTGCTCATATTCGCTCACTTTAGTTCCATAGATGCGTGGACATATCGATCTAACCTATTTTACTTGATTGGTAAATCCATTGTTGACTGCGTATTTGACAGCGCTGATATATGCACTGTGGAGAAATGTGTCGCTCCAAGACACACGAAAGTATGATATGACGACGAATTTCGGATTTTTCTTTCATTTTTTCTATTAGTTGATATTGATTTTTGTCCATCCAAATGCTATAATGTTTTCGAGTATAGCAGTCAGGCTCTCACATAGAGTGGCAAACTCTGCAAAAAATATTGACATATTTTTTGAAATCGGCGTATTGATGTGGACTCTCCACCCCGTACATTTACCAGTGCTACAGAGATTTGCCTGCATTTATGACGGATGCGTATCTGAGAGCGGATATGGAAGTTGCAAATCTAATGCATGTTGTGCGTAATCTGCATTAACAAACGCAACGAATCGGAAGAAGCGTCGTGGGTAATTTGGAGCCTATACTGGGAATATTTAATGAATGATCCCGACAAAACTATTTTCAGCTGGCGTTATTATTTATCCGGTTACTTTGGAACGGAGGTGCAAGAATTTCGGAAGATGTAATTGGATCGAACGTTTTCTGGCCCTATTTGCGGTGTTTCCTGATTTTTTAAAACTTATCCCAAAAAGGAGAAAATATCATGAGCAAAATGAATAAGAAGCTTCCAGTGCTGTTTCTGACACTTGTTCTGGTGCTGGGTATGACGGCCTGCGGCGGCAAGACCACGGATGGCACGACCGGCAGTACGGACAACACTGTGACCGCAGAAGAGGAAGATCACAAGACGCAGAACACCAAGGTTGACCCTAATTCCCCAATCACCGAAGAAATGCTTCGCAACCATGCAGTCGCTCCGGCAGAAGACTTCACCTATGATGTAGAGGATGATGGTATCAAAATCAGAAGCTATACGGGCAGCGATACCGTTGTTGTCATCCCTGAAGAGATTGAGGGCAAGCCGGTTACGGGTTTCTATGATTACGTTTTTGCTAACGATAACCCTGTGCGTGCGGTATTGATCCCGGAAAGCGTAAAAGAATTAGAACAAGTATTTACGCTCAATGAATCAGTGGAACTTGTAATCTGTGAGGGTGTAACCATATTCAGAGGACTGACTTTTGGGGATTGCTCTAACCTGTGTCAAGTCATTCTCGGCGAGAATGTGCAGGAATTAGTAGGTATTGGTACATTTACCAACTGCTGCCGGTTAATGGAACTCCACTTTACAGATGCACTAACCAGTATTGATGACGAAGAAAATTTTTACGGTTGCGACAACCTCACCATCTACGGTTCGGCAGACAGCTATATTGAATCCTTTGCCAAGGAGTATGGAATTCCGTTCGTGGTGGAGTAACACATTTCAAAAGCATATTACGTGTATCGTGCAACAAAACAAAGTGAAAATACAGGTGGGAAAGGATAACCCTATTGGCGAACAATAGGGTTATCCTTGCTGATGGAATCCAATTAAAGGTAGCAATCTGTGGACGCGAAAGCACCTGCGCTTCAATTTGAGCGCAGGTGCTTTTTTACTTGTCATATCTAAGAAACTCGTTACAGTGTTCCTGCTGGCGCAAGCGATACACATTAAAGAAAGTGTCGCAGGAAAACTTCATTCGCTGCTTGCAGGGATTTGTGATACTCGCAGTAAGCGGGGCTAAGCCTCTGCATTGCGGGAATGAATACATCGTTATAGCCGCTCTCCCTTTGGAATTGCTTTAGATACTCTTGCAGCCGGTAGGCGGGAGATGCCTTATATTCCTCCGATTCCGCAACTGTTCGATATTGTTTGAGCATTTCCTTGTTGTCGTGAATATACTTTTCCGGGTCTGCCATAGCTGCCGCAAGTGCAGCAGATGCGCTTTGCGTCACAGCAGCATCAGCATTTTCTCTAATCTCATCAAGATACTGCTGCACATCGCTGGGAACGGCTATTGAAATGCCGTCCAAGTATCGGATGATCGTTTCAAACGCTTCCCTCTGCTCATCCGTTGTGATTGCTTCGCTCAAAAACGGAGCGAAGTGCAAGCATACGAATTTTCCATAGAAGCCCGGAAACTTATCAAGGATACGGTTCAATATGGATTGCTTGTTTTGAAGCGCCTCCACTTGTCCTTCAATTTGCTCCCAATCGCCGCTTTCCGCAAGTTGTTTTATCAATGCCTGCTTTGTTTGCAGCTCGACGATTTCAATCTCTTTCCTGTTGAGGACATCGTAAATTGCTGTACGGCTATCATTCTCAAGAATTGTGCGAATCTCTGGAACGGAAAAGCCAAGCCCGCGCAAAACTGCAATTCGCTTGAGCTTCAAAGTATCTGTCTCGGAGAACTGCCGATACCCGTTTTCTTTTATCCTTGGCTGGATTAGTCCCTGTTCTGTGTAATACTCAACTGCTTTTTTGGTCAGGTTACATTCTTTGCATACTTCATTTATGAGCATTGTTCTCACCTCCACATATAGGATAAGCTATCCCCCAAGGTGCCAGTCAATAGGTTTTCAAAAAAATGAGTTAGAAGATTCCCTTATTGTACTTGAACTGTGCATACAAGATAAAGCCCAAGCCGATGACGAGCGCCGGAATAACAATGAAAGACATTGCCTTTTCGCTCCAGAAAGTTGTGACAAATGCCGCTATCAAAGATACACCGATGATAAGCGTACCTGTGCCGACGGCTCTCCCATACTTCGGTACATCTTCTTCCTTGACCTTTCTTCGGTTGTAGGAATGTATTGTGCTGATATTTCCAGTCATATTCACGATTCCAATAACGGAGATGAATATGCCTAAGATCAACAGAGCGATATTATCCATTCGCTTCCTCCTTAAAAATAAAACAGTTCTTCAAATTTCTTGTCCAGAGCAATGCAGAGGATCAATGCCAGCTTTGCGGTTGGATTGAATTGCCCCGTTTCAATGGAACTGATTGTGTTTCTCGATACACCAATCATTTCCGCCAGTTGTGTTTGGGATAGCTTTTTCTCTGTGCGTGCTTCCTTGAGGTTGTTTTTCAATTTCAGTTCGTCATTCATCCCTTGACCTCCACAAGCCGCAGGACAAAAAAGGCAAGAAATGTAAGGCACATCGCTAAATAGAGAATACCGAGGATCAAGTCGGTTTTTCTCTTTAGCCTTGCATACTTTACAAGAGTGTGGGTGGTAAGAATGCTGAAATAAACAACCCACGGACTCAGAAAGTATGTTTTTGTAAAGATACGAAAGATAAGCGTGAGAACAACGCAGACCGCAGCACCGACACGACCGGCACTGTTTCCTGCCTGCGCGGTTACTTCCATCTCCGCCAAATCCCTGTTTTTGTTCTCTCTGCGGCTGCTTTCCAAAATCTTCTCTTTATTCATTGAACAGAATCGCTCCTTTCCAAGTTTTCTTGTCATTATTATATCAATGCCAAGTAAACTTGTCAAGCACAATTATCTTACCGCCCTGTGTCTTTTCTATGAACGCCGCACTTTTTCGCTGCCTCGCAAAAAACCTACCTGCACATCATTCAGGAACTTGAAAACAAAGACATCGACTTGGTGATGCGCTCTCTTTCGGGTTTGAGCTAAAAAAACAAAACCGGCTTACGCTGATTAAAGGTGATAAAAAAGATGCCATCCGAAAGGGTGGCATCTTAGTTATTTGTCGTATCTTAGAAAATCGTTACAGTGTTCCTGCTGGCGCAAACGGTAGCCCTGAGAAATCAGCGTATCGGCTTTTAGAGCGACAAGGTTAATATCTGAATTCAATGTCCGTGCGATTTGCTGCGTGTCGTATCCTCTTTCCGCAAGTTCAAGGAAGTCCTCATCTGATAGGGAAATCTGTGCGGCAAAGAGATTGGCTTCGTACTCCATACGGTTGTCCCGCATATTGAAGATCTCAAACTCTTTGAAGCCACCGACTTTCGTGGCTTCCTCCCGGTGTAAAGCATCGTGCCCTAATTCGTGAAGTAGCACGATGTTCTCCATAACCGGATGCAGATCATTTTTGATAAAGATGAAGCGATTACGCATCAAGACTTTATATGCTCCACGCTGTTCATTGAACGGATAATACATTACCTCGATTCCTAAGTCCCTTGCTATTCTGAGAGGATCACGGGTTCCGCATTGAGCAACGATGGAGTTTGCTTTTTGTACGATTTCCGAAGTGCTTACATACATCGGCTTCACCCCTTTTCAGCTTGTTCCTGTTTCCATTCTAACATACAATGTGTCCTATAAACGGGACTCAGTCCTGCTTGCCCTTAGAACGGTACTTTTTTGGGGTGTACTTTTTGTTTTTCTCTTTCGCAAGCCAATAGGCATCCATAATGGCTTGCATCATAACATCCATATCATCCTGTGCCAACTCGCCGCCGGTAAACAAACCGGTTACTTCATCTGTGAGCTGTTGCGCTTGCTTGGCACCTCGTGCGCCATACTGCTCCGCAGCCTGAGCAACGAGCAAACCATCCGTACCGAGAAGCTGATCCACGGAAATATTAAGTGCCATTGCCAGCTTCTCCGCTGCATCCAAGCGAGGACGAGAGGTTCCACATTCGTATCTCTGTATGGTACGGGGGGAAACACCGGAAACCTTTGCAAGCTGCTCCTGCGTCATATCATTTTTTTCTCTCAGCCCTTTTAATCTGTCGCTGAACTTCATTATCAATTCCCTCCATAAGATTTCTATTTTTAGCAACACGACACTTTTTTCGTCACTTCTTATTGACACGACATTGGTGTCGTGCTATAATCTGAATCACAACAACGACACTTATGTCGTGTTCATATGATACAACACGACACTTTGGTTTGTCAAGAGGTTTCGCAGAATTTCCAAGAAATAAGGTGATTTAGTTGAGCAGATCAATACTGCATTGTGATATGAATAACTTCTATGCCAGCGTTGAATGTATGCTCGACCCAGCTTTGAGAAAGTATCCGGTCGCTGTCTGCGGCTCGGTGGAAGAAAGGCACGGTATAGTCCTCGCCAAAAACTATGCCGCCAAAGCATTTGATGTAAAAACAGGTGATGCAGTGTGGCAAGCGAAGCAGAAGTGCAGAAATCTTGTTGTTGTGCCTCCGCACTTTGAGGAGTACATCAAATATTCCAAGCTGGCAAGAAATGTCTACCAGCGCTACACAGATCAAGTTGAGCCGTATGGGATGGATGAGTGCTGGCTTGACATCAGCGGAACAGACTACACCTTTGGTTCCCCTGAAAAGGTGGCAAATGACATAAGAGAAACAATCAAGTTTGAGCTGGGGTTGACCATCTCAGTCGGCGTGTCTTTCAATAAGATATTTGCCAAACTCGGCTCGGATATGAAAAAGCCGGATGCTGTGACGGTCATACCGAAAGACACTTTCCGAGACAAAATATGGGGACTCCCCGCAGCGGACTTGCTCGGTGTGGGACGGGCAACGCAGCGTGTATTAGATAGCTATTGCATTAGAACCATTGGCGATTTAGCTAAGACCGATCCTGACTTTCTGAACCGACGGCTCGGTAAAAACGGAATTGCCCTTTGGCAGTATGCAAACGGTAATGACCGATCCCGTGTTATGAACGCCGACTTTGTTTCTCCGGTTAAGAGCGTGGGACACGGAATTACTACCATCGAAGATTTGGAGAACGACGAGCAGGTGTGGCCCGTCTTTCTTGAATTGACGCAGGACATCGGACATAAACTCCGTGTCCACAAAAAGTGTGCGGATGGAGTCGCCATTCACATACGGGACAACACACTTTTTTCAAAGCAATGGCAAACGGCATTGGATATGCCCACACAATCCCCAATGCTGATCGCAAAAGCGGCTTTTGCCCTCTTTGAAAAAAGATACGACTGGAGGAACCCGATTCGCTCAGTCACGATTCAGGCAATCAACTTGGTGCCACAGGACACGCCCCGACAAGTCGATTTGTTTATGAATATCGAAAAGATTGAGAAAGCAGAAAGGCTCGACCAGTGCATTGAAACCATTCGCCAGCGGTTCGGCAAGAACAGCATCCGCAACGGCATTCTTTTTCAAAATCTCCGGATGCCGAGTGAAAAGCCTGAGATTACTATGCCGACCGGGGTGCTTTGTTAAGGAGGTCAGTATGATTAGTACAAGCAGTAACAAGATTGATGAAATTGTTGTGCCCGATGAGATCGAAACCTATGTTTCGATGCCGTCCTGTTTGTTGCAGGGGTGCAGTAATGATCTGATTATTTTCCGTGCAGATGGAGGAAACCATTTCACCCACTACGGTATTTATGAGGGAATGTTTCTTATCTTTGATGTCAGCAAAGATTTTAAGGACGGACACCTTTCCTGCTATCTGAACAATTCCGGCGATGATCGTCCTAAGTTCAAAGTTTCTGACAAGCCATTGGATGGCTACCGTCATTTTGGTAGGCTGGTTGCCAGTATGAAGAATTATGAGGTGTAAGGATGGAAGAAGAACGGCGCAAGGTATATGTGGAAGTCGATGTTACCCATAAGACGGATGGAACGGCTCGACCCCGAAAAATCAAATTTGAAGATGGTGAGGTCTACGAGATTGACCGTGTAAGGCACTGCTGTCGTGCGGCATCGACCAAGGTCGGTGGAACAGGGCTTCGTTACACGGTGATGATATGCGGCACGGAAACCTTCCTTTTCGATGAAGAAAACGGAAAGTGGTTTGTAGAAGGCAAGAAAAGAGCAGTTCTCTAAGGATGCCACCATTCATCAGCCCTGAGAGCGTCAAGGAACTTAATGAGGTGATGTGCGTGACAAATGATAATTGGACACCTATACCGATGTACTGCTCCAACTGCGGAGAATTACTTTACGGTTATAGAAATGATGAGGGGAAAATCAAGTATGAGTGCAAAAGGTGCGGAACCATAGCGGTTCGAGTCCAAAAAGGACGACGACACGACAAGATTGACCTCTATGCCCCGGAAGGGCAAATCCGATACTATTGATCGGCTAAAAACTGAATACGGCAAAACGACGGAATGGTTGAGGTGAAACAGACTGCGTAATTCCATCTCCAGGTCACTTGCTTTGAACACTTCGGTTGGTTAAACCAAACTTGCTATGCAGATATGAGAGGCCACCGACAAGACAGTAAGCCATAGGCTTACCCTGTCTTGCCGGTGGCTTCTTTTTTTCGGCAAGAACAACCGACCAAGGGCTTCCGGCAGAGAAATCTCTGAAAGGAAGCCTTTTTCTATGTTGAACAAGTGGCTCTGCTATATCGCTGAATATCCGTGATCTCCGAATTTTGAACCCGAACACCAAATTCAAAATTCAAAGGAGATTACGGTAATGAGAAAAATATACCTTGTCAAAAAGAACCCCGAACTGCCCGCTGACGGCAATAACTGGCTCGTAATGAACAGCTTCGAGTTTATGAACTTCATTCAGACCCCGGAAGGGCAGAAACGAAGAGATCGTTTTGGGCAGTTAGACGCTTGCTCTGTTGACGATGTGATCATCATCGCAGAATGTGGAACCGAAACCGCAAAACAGTGGCGATCTGAAAAGGATAGACACGATTATCTTGCGTCAATCGAGAAACAGTCCGGGATGACGGTGTTTTCCTATAACACACAGACAACCACAGAAGATGATATGTCTGGCGAGGAACTGCTGGTGGATCAAGATTGTTCCGTCATTGATGCCATTCTCAAAAAGGAGGAGAAAAGCACCCTCTACGCAGCCGTGGCAAAATTGTCACCTGCCGAGATTAACTTGATGACCAGTTTATATCTTTGTGATGACCCCATAGGACAGCGAGAATATGCACGGCGCCACGGAGTAGCTGTAACGACAATTAATCATCAACTGACTGTTGCCCTGAAAAAACTCAAAAAAATGCTCCCAAATTAAAATTTGCTTCGTACAAATCGAAAAAAATTTCCCAGTTGGTTAGTAGAGAGCAAAAAACGCAAACAGATAGGAGCATAGATAATGAAACAAGTAATGATGGTCAAATTCGACTCTCCAAAATGGAGAAAGGTTGATGAGTATAAGGTCGCAAACCCGTTTGTTGATGTCGGTTTTCGTCAGGTCAAGGATGTCGTTGACTTGCGTGTATTCGACCTGCTGAACATTAGCCGCATCAATAATAATAGGGCTGAAGAAATGCTTCTTTGTATTTACCACCTTCTCCAGCCGGACAGACGGATTGACGAAGGTATTTATAACGACGAGATCGACCAGTATTTCTCGTATCGGGAATGGAAAAAGAAACACCAGCCTTTAAGTGGAGTGACCGTAAGGGAAATCCTTGCAACCGAAGATCTGAATGAGGGTGCTTTACTTCGAATTTTTGATGGAGTCACCGCAGCTTTCTACAAATCCGATGAGTACAACAGTCGAGAATATCGTTATTCAAACCTTTCGGAGTTACGCAAGGCTATGAAGCATAAGGAGGGCGGCACGAATGGGAAAGCCCAGTAAGGACTATGCCGTTCCTCTTTGGGAAAAAACAAACCTCACCGTTTATGAAGCGGCAGCCTACTCAGGGATTGGAGCAGATAAGCTACGAGAGCTGTCCGATAGAGAGGATTGCGAGTTTGTCTTGTGGAACGGCACAAAGCGGCTCATCAAAAGGAAAAAGCTCGATGAGTTTTTGGAAAGAGCATATTCAATCTAATAATCAACGATGCGATTCGCAAAATCGCATCGTTGTCCCAAACGGTGGTTATCGGTATCCTAAAGCCAAACGAAAATGAAGGAGGAAACCGATATGACCAAGCAGGAAAAAGATAACCGAGTTCCCCTTTGGGAGAGAATGAACCTGACTTTAGAAGAAGCCGCCGCTTACACTGGTATCGGAACGGATAAACTTCGTGAGTTGTCGAATCGTGAGTCGTGTGACTTCGTTCTATGGGTCGGTACAAAAAGGCTTCTAAAGCGCAAGCAATTAGAGGAGTTCCTGATTAAGAGCTTCTCAATCTAAAACAGGAGGTTACTATGACTAAAAAGAAACAGGTCGGCGTAAGGTTCGACAGCAACCGTACCCGACTTAAAACAGGAGAAACCCAGCGTCCCAACGGCACTTATGCGTACCGTTGGTCAACGCCTGACGGAAAAAGGCATTCTATTTATGCTCCGACGCTGGAAAAGCTAAGAGAGCAGGAAGAACAGATCATCGTGGACAAGCACGACGGAATACGGTCGGATGTCAAAAGCATCACTGTAAATGAGATGTTCGATCTTTGGTGTCAGCTCAAAAGGGGAATCAAGGATAGCACATTCAAGAATTATATTTATATGTATGAGCTGTTTGTAAAACCGTCTTTCGGAAAGAACCGACTTGTCCAAGTAAAAAAGTCTGATGTGCGGAAGTTCTACAACTCCCTTGCTGACGGCAAGGTTCTGAAGATTGCCACGATAGATAATGTCCATAATGTACTCCATCAAGTCTTTCAAGTGGCAGTCGATGATGGAATGATTCGACAAAACCCAACAGACAATATGCTCAAAGAACTGAAGCTCTCCCACGGCTTTGAGCGTGAGAAGAAAGAGGCATTGACCGTGGCTCAGCAGAAATTGTTCTTTGACTATATGCTCAGCCACCCCAAAGACACCCATTGGTATCCCGTGTTCTATGTTATGGCAAACACGGGGATGCGAGTTGGTGAGATCACCGGGCTTCGCTGGAGCGACATTGACTTGAAAAAGGGCATTATCCGAGTCAACCACACGCTTGTCTATTATAATCACCGTGACGAAAAGGGCTGCTACTTCTCCATCAACACGCCCAAGACAAAAGCCGGTGAGCGAGAAATCCCGATGACAGAGGGGGTGAAACAAGCCTTCTTAATGGAGCGAGAGTTTCAATCTCAGGCTGAAATCAGCAGCAAGAGCCGAGTGGACGGCTATGACGACTTTATTTTTGTCAACCGTTACGGGGATGTTCAAAATCAAGGAAACCTCAACAAAGCACTCCGTCGTATGATGCGAGATTGTAATGATGAAATCCTCGAAAAATATGGAGCAGACTCTGATCCGGTTCTGCTGCCACAGTTCAGTTGCCACATTCTCCGGCACACATTCGCAACAAGGCTATGTGAGTCGGGAGCAAACCTCAAATTCATTCAGAGCATCTTGGGACACGCTGATGTATCGACGACGATGAATATCTATGTTGATGTGACCGACGCTCTGAAAAAGAAAGAGATCACCGCCTTTGACGACTATATGACAACCAAGCTGGAAACTTGAAGGGAAAGCACTCTGTGAGTAATTCGCAGAGTGCTTTCCCTTTTTCGCACATTTCTCAAAACTGAGGATGGAAATTATACTATAAGCAGTAATGAGAAATGGAGCGTTCAGATATGGAGAATAGTTTAAGCAGGATGCGACCGCATCTTGTATCAGAATGGTCAGAAAAGAACTTCCCGTTGACTCCTGATACAGTGACCTTTGGGTCTAATAAAACTGTGTGGTGGAAAGGGGTTTGCGGTCACGAATGGCAGACAAGCATTAAAGCTCGCTCCGCAGGCGAGCAATGTCCAATATGTTCGGGAGCGAGGGTGCTTCGAGGTTATAACGACTTTGAAAGTAAGTTCCCTGAGCTTGCGAAGGAATGGTCGCCCAAGAATGAGCCGCTAAGACCGTCGATGATTACAGCGGCTACGCACAGGAAGGTAATATGGCAGTGCAAGCTCGGACACGAATGGACGGCATCCGTGAAAAGCCGGACGGTGAACGGTACGGGTTGTCCCTACTGCTCACACAACTTTGTGCTACCGGGCTTCAACGACTTGGCAAGCCGTTTCCCTGAAATCGCTGCGGAGTGGTCAGAGCGCAATCTTCCGCTGACGCCGGATCAGGTTACGGCTTTCAAGAATATTAAAGTTTGGTGGAAATGTCACTTGGGTCACGAATGGAACACATTGATTTCAACCCGTGCAGGAGGAAGTCAGTGTCCCTATTGTAGTGGGATAAAGCTACTCAAAGGCTTTAATGACCTGCAAACGAAGTTCCCGTCGCTTGCCATAGAGTGGTCGGATAAAAACCTGCCGTTAACTCCCGATGCGGTCAATGAGAAGTCAACTAAGAATGTTTGGTGGAAATGCAATACCTGCGGCTATGAATGGAAAGCCGTCGTCAAAGCACGGGTCAAAGGCGGTATGTGTCCTGTTTGTGCTGAGAGAGCCGTTCTGCAAGGCTATAATGATTTTGGAACAACTGATCCTCACTTACTCTCAGAATGGGACTATGAAAAGAACGCCAAGTGGACACCGAGCAATGTATCGAGAAACTCAATGAAGGTCGTTTGGTGGAAATGCGGGGCAGGACACTCTTACCGTGCCAAAATCACAGATAGAACTATTGAGCAAAAGGGTTGCCCTCAATGTGAAGCGGAGTTTCAACAGGCTCTCCCGCAGATGCTGATAATGATGTATGGAGCACAGAACGGCATTACGGTCAAAAGCAATAGCGACTCGGAGCTTGGAATGCGACTTGTTGCATACCTCCCTGAATTACATTGTGCGGTCGATATTGCCGGAGCAACCGTGACAGAGAAAAGAGAGCAAAGCGTGAAAGCTCACATATGTCAAAGTAACCGGCTGAGTTACTACCTTATTAAAAGAACTACGGATACTTCGCAAATGGCGGCGGAAATCAAAACGCTATTTATCCGCAATCATATCTACCTCCATACGGATTCCGAGCACGATGTTCAAGTGCTTCGAGAGAGGTTTTTAGAATGGAAAAATCGAAATGTTTGTGAACTGAACGGAAAATATTGAGTTTTGTTAAGCCGTGTGTTATACTGTTTTAGCGATTAGTTTCAGTATAGCACACGGCTTGTTTTCAAAAAAATGAAGCCACCTTACGCCAGCTTACTCCACGGCTTACGCCATTAGATTTTCCGCCATCTGAATTAGGCGTAACTGAGCTTACCCCAGCTTCAAATGAGTAGATGCCGGTCGGGACTTATAGACGCTAAGCGGAGCTTATCTAAGACTGGTCACGAAAATCCCCACAATGAAACCCTTGAAAGATGTAAATGCGGGAAATGATGTAGTAAATAATACTCCTGAAACCGTCTCAAATGATGTAAAGGCAGAGCCTGAAAAGATCGACTTTTCCAAAGTGGAAATCGAGCCTTTGTTCAAGGATTTCGTGGATTTTGAGACTTTCAGTAAGTCTGATTTCAGAGCAGTCAAGGTACTTGCCTGCGAAGTTGTGCCGAAGTCAAAAAAGCTTTTGAAGTTCACGCTGGACGACGGTACAGGCGAAGAAAGGGTTATTTTAAGCGGTATCCACGCCTATTATGAGCCGGAGGAGCTGGTCGGCAAGACCTGTATCGCAATCGTCAACCTGCCGCCAAGACCGATGATGGGCATCGACTCCTGCGGTATGCTGATTTCGGCAGTACACAGTGAGGAAGGCAAAGAAAAGCTCCATCTTCTGATGGTGGACAATCACATTCCGGCAGGCGCAAAGCTATATTAAGATGTACCGTTTTGGGTTGCAAAACGGGATGTACTTCATAGTCGGAAAAAGCCTCAAAAGTACACTTTTACATCAAATTTACATCATTTGGTGCAGGAAAGTATGCAGTGCCTAAAAAATCGCATAGTTAACGGAATAAATGGGCAATCCCTTAAATGGGGATTGTCCATTTTTAGAAGAAATACGAAAAAACTCTTGACCTGTACGCAGCGTACACGCTTATACTATCATCACAGGGAGGTGTATCCGATGTTATTGAATGAGATTATAAATGAAGTCGGAATGACTAAGCGTGCAGTTAAGTATTATGAAGAAAAAGGATTGTTGTCAGTAGATAAAGATAGCAATGGTTATCGTAACTACTCTGCACAAGATGTTGAAACTTTAAAAAAGATTTCAGTATATAGAAAACTCGGTATTGGTATTAAAGACATACAGAGCCTTTTGAAAACTGGCGATAAAAGCATTCTTCTTCGTATTTATCAAGAAAAATTGCAGGAAAAAGTTTTACAAGACTCAGAACTCGAAGCTTTGAAGCAATTTATAGATGATGGTAATGCGGACAAAGCAAATGAGTTACTTGATTATCAAACAGTTGAAAATGCGATTGAGTCTTTGCTACCGGGAAAGGAATGGGGAGAATATTTAAAAAGTCATTTCAAACCATTTCTTAATGTAAGGTTAAAGACTCCGGAGCAGAAGCAAGCCTTACGGAATATCTTAGAGTATTGTGATAATACAACATTGAAAGTTCCTTTTATTATGGGATTAGGTGTGAAGATGGCGCACGGGATTGTTCAAGAAACAAGAACCGCAGAGGAAATGATTTCCTATTATCGTGATATGAGTGAAAGCGAATATGAAAGATTAAAAGAAATGGTATTGAAAGGTGCTAAAATAAAAACTGGCATTATGAAATATCACCCGTCGTTTGTTGCACAGAGAAAAATGCAGAAAGAGTTCCAAGATAAAGGATATAACGATATATTTATTCCTAACTTGATGGCGCTATCTCCGCAGTATGCAGAATATAAGGAAGCATTAGATAAGGTGAATGATAGAATGTGTAGAGAACTTGGTCTGCATTATGATAGCAACTACAACTTAGTTATAAAAAAGGATAATTCTAAGTAAAAGTTTAATTACCCTTTGAGAGAGGAACAACCTTTCTTAAAGGGATTTTTTTACACGCTTATTCGCAAACTTGGGACAAGTACTTTTTCTTCATATAATAAAAACAAAGGAAGTCCAATGGTAATAAATCAAGAGGGTGACACAAGAAAAATTTGAGTAAAACAGTATGGAAACAGCTAAGTAGGCAGCAAAAAGGCAACACCAACCAAAGCCCTGCCCCGGAGTTTTTTGAAACAGGGCCTAAACGTCAGAACGGCAAGCGATATGCTTAGCCCTCCGGCGGGATATACAGGCGGTTGTCCTTCAGCAGCCGAAAGACTAACCGAACCAGTTTTCTGGCAGTTAAAGCGAGTGCGCGTTTGTGCTGGTACTTGTTGACCTCTTTGAATTTGAGGTCATAGTAGCGCCGGAATTCGGAGTCGCATCTTCTCACAGAGTTGGCAGCTTCCAGCAGGTAGTAGCGGAGATATCGGTTGCCGGATTTAATCATTTGGGAATGCTCCGCTTCAAATTCACCGGACTGATTTTTGTGCCAGACAAGACCAGCGAACTTGGCGACAGAGGCTTGGGAATTGAAGCGGCGAATGTCGCCAATCTCGGCGATAATACCGGCGGAATAGACCTTGCCAATGCCAGGGATAGACGTCAGCGTGTTTGGGATAATTTCAAATTGCTGTTCAATAGCCTTATCCAGTACCTTGACCTGCTTTTCCAAAGCCCGCATGGAAGCAATAGAGACTGCCATCGCCTGATTTACAGAATTGTTCACAGTAACAGGCAGGCGGTAGGAATCTCTTGCAGCGGCCCGAATCGCTTTTGCTTTGGCTGCCGGATCAGCAAAGTTCCTGCCCTTTTCATCAAGGAAAGCAGTCAGTTCGTCCAGATCAGCATTCGCCAGGTCATCCACGGTCTCAAAACGCTCCATAAGCGCAATGGTAGTGGCGCTGGTATTTTGAATGTCTTTGTCCTGTGCCATACCGGAGCATTTCAGGAATAAGTAGTTGGCAAACCGCTGCTTCTCTCGGGTCAGATTTTGGATAACGTCAAATCTGGCTCTGGTGAGGGTCTTGAGCGCCTGGTAGCGGTAGTCGTCCATATAGACCTCCTTGGCAATCCTGCCGAAACGGAGATGGTCGGCAATCACAAAGGCGTCCACGAAATCGTTCTTGGGTAGGTCTGGGTAGGCTTCTTTGAACTTCCGTACCTGCTTGGGATTCAGAACATGGATCTTCCGTTGGAACCGGCCAAGGCTGCCATCCTCCCGGAGGGCATAGACAAGGCTATTCCCGTAGATGGAGGTGGCCTCCAGGCCAATCACCACATCGCTGAGCTGCATGGCCTCCAGTGCCGACACGATTCTCTCTGACAACAGTTTAGCACCGCCAAGGTTATTCTGCACGGAAAAGCTGGAGTGCTTGCTGCCGTCCGGTTTCATCAGGTAGGCCACATTGTTTCTGCTGCTCACATCAATGCCTACAAAAAGTGGATTCACAATTTTCACCTCCCCGCATGGAGATTTCAGGCCAGCAGGCTTTGAGATACCCATGATAACCGGAGCATCCGCAACCTCGCGTATCAGAATCATTCCAGAGAAGACCAATGCGATATCCCTCACTGCTGAAAGGGCGGTCTTACCTCTGGCAAACAGCCAATGAGTTTGCAGCTGACTTCCGGAACAGGGGAACGGACTTCCTTTGAAGCAGCCTTGCGGCTCAACTGGAGGTGATAGAACTTGACCCTGCTGTCCTACAGCTATTGTATCACGGGCATCTCTAAGCCTGCTGATACCTGAAACTATTAACTTTGAAACTTATTATACGAGGAGGGGATTTGATATGAGCAATCTTTTATCAGAGGTACATCCTGAGCTTATTTCAGAGTGGTCGGATAAAAATCTTCCGCTTACACCTGACAAGATTACATATGGCTCAAACAAAGTAGTTTGGTGGAAAGGCGCTTGCGGTCACAGATGGCAGACGAGTGTTAAGGCTCGTTCAAACGGCGAAAACTGTCCAATCTGCTCAGGTGCAAGAGTGATAGTGGGTATCAATGATTTGGCAACGCTGAAGCCGGAGCTGGCTGATGAATGGTCGAGTAAGAACGATCCGCTAAAACCGACAATGGTAACAATAGGCTCTCATAAGAAAGTGATTTGGCAAGATAAATATGGTCACGAATGGACGGCAACGGTTAAAAGCAGGGCTATAAGCGGCACAGGCTGCCCGTATTGCTCTCATAATAAAATTTTAGTTGGATTTAATGATCTTGCCTCACAGCGCCCTGAAATCGCTTCTGAATGGTCTGAAAGAAATTATCCGCTAAAGCCTGATATGGTTACAGTTTTTGCAAATCGGAAAGTGTGGTGGCGGTGCAGCAAAGGTCACGAATGGAACACCCTCATTTCCACTCGTTCAGGCGGAAGCGGGTGCCCTTATTGCAGCGGTCAACTTCTGCTGAAAGGATTTAATGATTTCGCTACGACACACCCTCAGCTTGCACAGGAATGGTCGGATCGGAATCTGCCCCTTACGCCTGATATGATAAACGAAAAGTCCCACAGAAATGTCTGGTGGAAGTGTAGAGAGTGCGGGTATGAGTGGCAGTCTGTTGTCTATTCTCGTGTAAAAGGAACGGTATGCCCTGTTTGTGCGGATCGGGCGGTTATGGAAGGGTATAATGATTTAGCAACGACGGACGCACATCTTCTTTCGGAATGGGACTACGAAAAGAACAAAGATATTTCCCCAAACAAAATATCAAGGCACTCAATGCAGAGCGTGTGGTGGAAATGTTCACTTGGACATTCTTGGAAAGCAAAAGTTTCAGAAAGAACGATTGAAGGAAAAGGTTGTAAGGTGTGCGAAAAAGACTATCTGACGGTTTTTCCGAAGCTGGCTGTTATGTATTATGCAGCGAAGAAGCGCATAAAGGTACAGACGGATACGGATAAGATTATCGGCATACCGCTTGAAATGTATTTGCCTGAAGAAAAAGCAGTGATTGAAACGGTTAGTCAGACAGAGAATGTAGAAACCTTGAAAGCATACCTTTGCAGGAAACGGGAGATCAAACTGATTAAAATCCCATATACATTAGAAAGCAGCGAAATCGACTTCGCTATGAAAATCAAAAAGGCGTTTCGCAGCTTACATATTTTCATAACCTCGAATGAAGATGAAGATACAGCGTTTATCCGGCAGAGGTTTTTCGAGTGGAGAAAAGAACAGAGAAAATAAAGGAGGCTGCCCAATGAAGAACGATAAGTACCATATCTATTTAAGCGAACAGGAACGCTTTGCAGTGATCCAATCTCTTATTGAACTCAAGAACAGTCTTACAGCACAAGGCAGATATACGGACGCAGTAAATGATGTCCTCATTAAAATAACGAAGGCAAGGAAGAAAAAAATAACCGTTCACTACAATTAAATAATACGCAGCGCAGCCGCTTGTTTCTCTACGGAGAAGCAGGCGGCTTTTTTTCGTTTTCATAGCAATTTTCAAGGTCAAAAAAATTTTTTTCATTTTTTTTGGTCAAAACAGGTTGCGTTTTGGCACTCCAATTCCAAATAAGTGAAGGGGTTATTTCTCCGCAAGGGATTTCCCCCTTCACAGTACCTTGAAAATTGAATATACAGGCGCTAAGGACATTAGTTCTGATGAATAGCCCGAAGGTGGGTACGCCGTGACCGTTGCCTCTTAGGGTTCCCGAAAAGTCGTTAGACTTTTTGGGAAAAGGAGGAGCAGTGTAATGAGTGAGCTTTTCGTGTTTACACGGAAACGAGCGATATGAAACTTGCGACGACGCAGCGAGAATCCCCGACCTGAAATTCAGCTTGCTACTGAAACGGCGATGACAGTCAGAATGATAATGATACTTCTCTACGGAGCTGGCGGAGTACCCGGCAGAGGTGAGATTCCTATGATACGGTTTCGCAAACTGTAACCTTAGCGCTTCCCGTACAAAGTGAATCGCTTTCCGCAGGGGGCGTTGAGAACAAATACTGCGGTCTTTACATAGCCGTCTCTTATTGAGGCAGGCTGTGAAATCTATGAAAGGAGGTAAAGCCGGAGATGTCAAACTGCAAAACGATTGCGGTATGCAATCAAAAAGGCGGTGTGGGCAAGACCACGACTACGGTCAATTTGGGCGTCGGACTTGCTATGCAAGGGAAAAAGGTGCTTCTGGTTGACGCTGATCCGCAGGGCGATTTAACGACCTGCCTCGGCTGGAGGGATACCGACATCCTTTCCGTAACGCTGACAGAGAAATTACAGACGATCATATCAGAGCAGGAGCAAAATCCCTTTGACGGTATTCTGCAACATAAAGAAAAAGTAGACCTTGTACCGTCCAATCTCAGCCTATCTTCATTGGAAATGACGCTTGTAACGGCGATGAGCCGTGAGCGTGTCCTGAAGGACTATCTGAGCCTTGTAAAAGACAAGTACGATTATGTCCTTATTGACTGTATGCCGAGCTTGGGTATGATTACCTTCAACGCTCTAACGGCGGCGGACAGCGTGATTATCCCCGTTCAGGCGCAGTATCTTCCCGCTAAGGGAATGACGCAGCTTTTGGGGACGATTGCGAAAGTGAGGAAACATACAAACACCGATTTGAAAATCGACGGTATTCTGCTGACGCTTGTGGACGGAAGGACAAATCTTGCGAAAAGCACAGTGGAAGCGCTCAGGGAGAATTTCGGCAGCCATATCAGGATATATAGATCAATGATTCCGGCAGCCGTAAAAGCCGCAGAGGTATCTTCTAAAGGCACAAGTATCTACGCCTATGAGCCGAACAGTCCGGTGTCTAAGGCTTACGCCAATTTCACAAAGGAGGTGTTAGCCGATGGCAGGCAGAAAGAGCGACTTCACGCTGCCCACGAACACGCTCGATGAATTGTTCTCATCTCAGGAGGAAAGGAACGAAGCGAAGCTGTCAAAAATCAGGGATATTCCGCTTGAGGAAATCGACGATTTCCCCGACCACCCGTTTCAGGTGCGGGAAGATGAGGATATGTTTCAGCTTGTGGAAAGTATCAAAGAGCGTGGCGTGATTACTCCCGCTACCGTAAGGCAGAAGGAGGACGGCAGATACGAGCTTGTCTCAGGACACAGGCGAAAAAAGGCTTGCGAGCTTGCCGGATTTGAAACGCTCAGATGTGAGGTGGTAGACCTCGACCGTGATGAAGCGACAATTTTAATGGTCGAAAGCAACTTCCAACGGTCGCAGATACTTCCCTCGGAGAAAGCCCACGCATATAAAATGCGGCTTGACGCTATGAAAAGACAGGCAGGCAGACCGAGAAAAGAAAATGGTGCAACAGTGTTGCCCCATTTACAAGGTAAAAAAAGTCGTGAAATTCTCGCCGCAGAAAGCGGAGAAAGTCACGAACAAATCAGAAAATATATCCGCCTTACAAACCTTGTGCCTGAGCTGCTTGAATTTGTGGACGAGGGCAGAATCAAAATGCGCCCTGCCGTTGAGCTGTCCTATCTGAACGAGGACTGCCAAAGGGATTTGGTAGACGAAATCGACTTAAACGACTGTACCCCGTCCCACGATCAGGCAATCCGTATGCGGAAGTTTTTTGAAGAAGGCAAGCTGACAACCGAAGCTATTTCTGCGATTATGAGCGAGGAAAAGCCGAATCAGCGTGAGAAGATTGTTTTGCGTGGGGACAGGGTGCGAAGCCTGATCCCGAAAAATATCCCCATTAACCAAACGGAGGAGTATGTCTGCAAGGCGCTGGAGCATTACAACAGGTTTTTGCGAAACCGTGCTGAGCGTGACAGCAGGTAAGGCGGAGTGTGTTTTTCTTCTTCCCCTTCCTCACACTCCAACCCCTGAAACTACCTGACTATCCGAAAGAATAAATCTATCTCTCCTGATTACAGCTATCTCATCTAACTCAATCTATCTCAAGAAACGCACCATTCCAAAGTACAGGAGGTATGCCTTATGATTTAAGATTACCCTTTGTTTCGCACCTTTGTCTAAGGCGCTGTTTCGCTTTACAATAGCGGCAGAAAAGCAAAGGAGTGAAGCGCAGATGAAATTAAAAGCAATTCCTGTTTTAGCGGCTTTTATGCTGATTGTGCTTGCAGGCTGCAACAATGCCCCGCCGAATCAAGATGAGCCGCAGCCGTTTTCTTTTTCGGAGAGTAATCAAAGCGCTCCCGAATCCGAAACGCCTGCGGGAAAGGAAAGCAAGGAGGTTGAAACAACGCCTGAAGCCGTGCAGGAAGTAACGACGGAAACGGATACGGTCAGCTCCGAACAGCCTCAGACTGTTTCTGAAACCGGGCAGGCGGCACAGCCCGCCGAACAATCCGATAAAGCGGACAAGACCGAACATTCCGTATCCACACCACAGCCGGATATTCCAAAGGAAAGCGAAACGCCTGCGCCGCCTGAAACGGAAGAAACGACGAGCGAAACCGAAACTGACTTTGACATTGACTACTGGATTTCCTTTGCAAAAGGTTACGCTCAGAGCGTGGGGCTTCTGTTAGACAGCGAGGCAATTTATTGTTGGGATAATCCGATCCGTGCCGGAGCGCACTGTAAATATCTTGCAAGGGATATTCACAGCCGCTTGGATCGGTACAAGGCTGATGAAGAAATCACAGCCGTATGGATTTGGGCGGAGGAAGTCTCTGACGGAATCTATGACATTTATATCGGCTATGCTTAAATTTAATATTCCATTTTGAGGACGCACCGAAAAAAACGGTGCGTTTTTTCATTTTCAAGGAGGATTTCAGATGAAAATTAAGAAACCAAAGCGCATTATGTCGCTGTTTCTTGCGGCGCTGATGTGCGTGACTTCCCTTGTAGGGATTGGTACGACTGCCTATGCCGCAGAGGAAACGGACGATGTGTACCTTATCTCATATCCCCGTGACGGGGACTCGAATTACAACGCTGAATGGGGACACGGCAGCCTTACCTTTATGAACGGCTGGAAAACAGGCAATTCCCGTTTTACAACCGTCCGTGCGATGGGATCGTACAACGGAAATATCTGCTACTGTATTGAGATCGGCGTCCCGCAGCAAACCGGAGACAGCTTTACCAAAAAGGGCGAGGATTTTTGGGACAACTACCCTTCGTCCTATAACAGCACCATTTCTCCTGACGATATTAAGCTGTTCATCGGTCGTATCTTCCAGTACGGCTACACGGGAACAATCTCAACCTCGTGGCGTTCTCAGAACGAGGGCGGCGATAAGCTGGCTCACGCAGTCGCTACACAGCTTCTCATTTGGGAAACCGTCATCGGCGAGCGTGATGAGAACTTTAACAAGGTCAGCACAGGCGGCAAGGACGCTGTTTTGGATCAGATCAGCCGCAGTCACCCGCTTTATGACAAGATTATGAGCTACTACAACTCAATGGCGGCAAGTGTGCAGAAGCACTCCAAGCTGCCGAGCTTCCTTTCCAAAACGCCGGGAAGCGCACAGGAAATCGAGCTTGAATGGGATGGCTCTAAGTACACGGTTACGCTGACGGACAGCAACAATGTCCTTTCGGGATATAAGTTTTCGTCCAATGATTCGGGCGTTCAGTTCTCCGTAAGCGGAAACAAGCTGACGATTACTGCCGAAAAAGCGCCGAGCGACGGGCTGACGATTACCGCAGAGAAAACGGCGCAGAGAAAAGGCGTTATCACTTGGACAGACGGTATCTATGGACCGAACGGCGGTGTGCAGGATACCGTAACCTATGCACAGACTGTCAACGATCCGGTCAAGGGATTTGTCAAGCTGAAGGTATCCTACGGCTCGGCGAAGATTGTGAAAACCAGCGAGGACGGAAAGGTGGACGGTATCTCCTTCCGTATTCAGGGCAACGGCATTGATAAAACCGTTAAAACAGAAAACGGCGGTCAGATTCAGGTGGATAACCTAATGCCGGGGGTATATACCGTAACCGAGCAGGAATACGACCGCTATGAGCCGCAGGAAACACGCCGAGTTACCGTTGTCGCAGGACAGGTCGCAACGGTAAATTTCAACAACACGCTCAAGCGTGGAGATATTGAGGTTATCAAATCCTCGGAGGATAACTTCAATGAGGGCGTGACCTTTCACCTTTACGGCACATCGCTCTCCGGTATTGCCGTGGACGAGTATGCCGTTACAGATAAAAACGGTGTGGCGACCTTTGAGGATGTTCTGATCAGCGGCACAGCGCCGTACACCATTGAGGAAGTGGATACCGCAATCCGTTATGTCATACCCGAAGATCAGACCGCACCCGTCAAATGGAATGAGGTTACTACCCGCAATTTCACCAATATCCTGAAAAAGTTTACCGTTACCGTGACCAAGAGTGACGCCGAAACGGGAACGGCGCAGGGAAACGCCTCGCTTGCAGGCGCAAAATACGGGATTTTCAAAGGCGAACAGCTTATTGACGAATACTACACCGATGAAAACGGGCAGTTTACCACGAAAGAATATGTCTGCGGTGCGGACTGGACAATCAAGGAACTGGAGCCGAGCGAAGGTTATTTGCTCGATCCGACCGTCCATAAGGTCGGCGCAGAGCCGGAGCTTTATACCATCGAGCATAATCAGACCGCAAATGATGTAAACGAACAGGTCGTCAAGGGCAATATCGCCATTATCAAACATACGGACGATGGCGAAACACAGATTGAAACGCCCGAAGAAGGCGCAGTTTTTGAAGTGTATCTCAAATCCGCAGGCTCTTTTGCGAACGCAAAGGAATCCGAGCGTGATACGCTCATCTGTGATGAGAATGGCTTTGCACAGACAAAGGATATGCCTTACGGCACATATACCGTCCATCAGGTATCCGGCTGGGAAGGCAGAGAGCTTATGGACGATTTTGATGTGTTCATCGCAAAGGACGCTCAGACCTACCGCTACCTGATTAACAACAGCAATTTTGAAAGCTATATCCAAGTGGTCAAGGTGGACGCAGAAACGGGCAAGACCATCCCCTATGCGGGCGCAGGATTCCAGATTTATGATCCGTCCGGCAATCTTGTAACAATGCAGTTTACCTATCCTACCCCGACGACCGTTGATACTTTCTATACCGACTCGAACGGCTCGCTCGTCACGCCGGAAAAGCTGCCATACGGTCAGGGATTTTCTATCGTTGAGGTGCAGAGCCCTTATGGTTATGTCCTTGATTCCACACCCGTCTATTTTGATGTAGCGGAAGAAAATTCTTCTGAGGAAAGCGGGGTAACAGTGATTAAAGTAGAGAAAACAAATATGCCGCAGAAAGGCACGATCAGCATTGAAAAAACGGGCGAGGTGTTCTTCGGCGTTTCGGTAAGCGGCGGAACAGATGAAAACGGGCAGGAGCTTCCCGTACTCTATCAGCCGGTTTATGAAACACAGGGACTGCCGGATACCGTTTATGAAATCCGTGCCGCCGAAAATGTGGTAACACCCGACGGTACGCTCCGTTACAGTAAGGGCGAGCTGGTCGATACGGTTACGACCGATGAAAGCGGTTTTGCAAAGAGCAAGGAACTCTACCTCGGAAAATACGAGGTAAAAGAGGTTAAGGCGGGCTATGGGATGGTATTAAGCGATGAAGTCCATACCGTAGAACTGATTTACGCCGGACAGGATGTAGCCGTGACCGAAACGGCGACTTCCTTTGTTAACGAGCGGCAGAAGGTTGAGGTAAGCCTTGAAAAAGCGCTGGAGACAAACGAACTGTTTGGTATCGGCAATAATGGAGAAATCAAAAATATCAGCTTCGGCTTGTTCGCCGATGAGGAGCTTGTGTCCGCAAGCGGCACTTCCATTCCGAAAGACGGTCTGCTTGAAATCATCACGCTTGATGAAAACGGCAGAGCGACCGTAGGGACTGACCTGCCTTTGGGCAGCTATTATGTAAAAGAGTTGGCGACAGACGAGCATTATCAGCTCAGCGGCGAGAAATATCCCGTTGTATTTGAGTATGCGGGACAGGAAGCCGCAACGGTTGTGATTGCCGTCAATGACGGAGAGCCGATGGAAAACAAGCTGATCTATGGCTCGGTTTCCGGCAAAAAGGTGGACGAGAACGGCGAGGGACTCGGCGGTGCGCTCATTGGTCTGTTTAAGAGCGATGATGTGGAATTTACCGAAGAAAACGCCCTGATGACCGCCGTATCCGGCGAGGATGGCAGCTTCTCCTTTGAGAATGTGCCTTACGGGAACTGGTATATCCGTGAGATCGAGCAGCCGACAGGCTTCGTGCTGGATGAAACCGTCTACGATGTGAACATCTCCGAGAATGAACAAATCGTTGAGATTGAAATTGTCAATAAACTGGTGCGTGGCAATATCGCTCTTACAAAGGTGGACGCTGAATATACCGATACGAAGTTGACGGGCGCTGTGTTTGAGGTTTACAAAGATTCCAACGATAACGGCGAGCTGGACAGCGAGGACGAGCTGATCGGCACACTGACCGAAAAGGAAGTCGGACAGTATGAAATGAAAGATCTGCTCTACGGACGCTATTTTGTGAAAGAGACAAAAGCGCCGGAGGGCTTCACGCCGGACGAAGGCGTGTATGAAGTGTTTATTGACACCGACGGAAAGACCTATCAGGTCGAAAACACGGAGGGCAAAGGCTTTGCAAACGAGCCTATGCGTGGAAACCTGAAAATCGTAAAAACATCAACTGACGGAAAGGTGGAAGGCTTCGCTTTCCGCATTACCGGAGCAAACGGCTATGATGTTACCCTCGAAACGGACGAAAACGGCGAGATTTTCCTTGAGGGGCTGCGGATCGGCGAGTACCAGATTTCCGAAGTGAGCAATTCCGCTTCCGCTATGTATATCCTGCCTGCCGATAAGGAGGCAACTGTAAAAACAGGCTCTACCACGGTCGTGGAAATGCACAACGAGCTGAGGGATACGCCGAAAACCGGAGATAACAGCAAACTCGGTCTTTGGCTTGCTCTTGCGGGCGTATCGGCAGCCGGCATAGCAGCCTGCGGCATTCTCGGCTTTAAGAGAAAGAAGAAAAAGGAGGATAACTGATGGAACTGAAAGCGATCATCGGAATTGCTTTGGTCGCCTTTATCGTAGGCGGCTTTATTTTTTTGCAGATCCGAAACAGAAAGAAAAAGTAACTGCTTGGGGCGGAGGATAAAAACTCCGCCCCTTTTTCTATTTTGGGAGGCTTAAATGAGAAACCTTAAAACGATTGAAAACCGAGTGCTTGCGGTGTTAAAGGAACACCCCGAAGCACGAAATGACGATATGAAGCTGTATCTGCTCGTCAGCAAGGCGTGTATTTATGATACCCACGGTATCAACCATTTCAGCTTTGAAGATGTGATGAGCAATTACAAGGCTTACGGTATCCCCTGCTTTGAGAGTATCCGAAGGACAAGACAGAAGATTCAGGCGAAATATCCTGAACTCGGCTGTTCCCCCGAAGTACGCAGGGCAAGGCACAAAATGCAGCGTGTCTATTCCGACTACGCTAAAACCTAAGATGGGAGGTAAAAGAAAATGGCAGCGAAGAAAAGCGCAAACGCCGCTTTGCAGCAGAAAGTAAAGGTGCTGGCGAAGCTCTATGATTCCGGCTGTAAAACAGAAAAGGATTTGAAGGCGCTGAGCCTGCAAAGCATTTTGAAAATCCCCGATATATCTGTTCCCGATATGACGGTTATCACAGAGCTTCAGGAGCAGATCACAAAAAACAGGCTCTTTTCCTATTTGGGAGGTGCTGATGATGAGCAGAAGTCAGAGGAAAACACGATTTAGGCAAAGGAAAGGAGCAGACAGAAATGGCTTTTACAATTCGACCGCTTTATTCTGACGAGCAGAAATACACTTACAGGCAGAGTACGCAGATCGAGGGACAGACCGGAAGCATTGGGTATCTTCGTGGCGACTTCGGCGCAGGCGGCAAAGAGTTCTTTTCCTCTTGGTTTGACCACAGGCGGGATTTGAAAACGGACGAGTTCAAAAGCGAGCTGGACGAAGTTATCAACGCCCTGCGTTCGGAAGAATACGGGATGTTAAAGAGCCGCACGGCTATGGCGCAGTATGCGGGGAAATATCCCGACAGCGCTTTTCAGGGCAATTATGCGACAGAGTACGGATTTCGTGCCGATACCGAAAAACACGCTTTCTTGGTACGGTGCAATCCTACCCGTGGGGACTACAATTTTTACTGCTACTGCTATGTGCGGGAATGGCTCGACCGCCATATGGAAAAAGCAAGCCGTGGAATCCGCTTTATCACGCCGGATTACAAAGAAAAGTTCCGAATCCCCGACGGGGATAAAATTCGCATTATCCTGAGCGATGGAGAACAGCTTGACCGCACCTGCCGATATATTGACGACTATCATTTAGAGGTTGGCAGTAACCTCTATCATATCTGCGAGTTCGCCGAACGGATGGAGCAAAACGGCAATACCGTGATTCCGCTCCGTTCATCTCTGCCGGAGCAGTGCTATGTGTTCGTGCAGACGGAAAACTGCGTCGGCATTGTCAAAAAGGGCGAAAGCGGATTTTACCGCACGGATATTCGGGGCGGAAAGCCCAGTGAAACAAACGCCCTTGTGAATGAGAGAAACGAAAAGCTTGGCTTGTCAAAAGGACAGGCAGAGGCGATGAAGGCAGGCTCAATGTTCGGTTGGGATACCCCTGCCGCCGATCCGAAAAGTTATGATAAAAACGGTATTCCCGTAAAACCGAAACAGAAAGACTATGAAAGATAGGAGGTGCATAACCGATGGCACGAAAGTACGACCTGATTTCCGAGCTGTACCGCCGTACTGCACACGCTGTTGTGTCCGATGTGGAGAACTGGCAAGCCTTTCTGCGCTGTGCCTGCCGGAACTATCGTCTGCGTTTTGACGAGCAGCTTCTCATCTACGCCCAAAGACCGGACGCAACGGCGGTTTTGGAAATTGAGCGGTGGTATGGCAAATTCGGTCGATGGGTAAACCGTGGTGCAAAGGGAATCGCCGTATTTGAGGATGCTGACCGAAACACACAGCGCTTAATCCATTACTTTGATATTTCCGATACCCACGGGAGCCGCTATTCCCGCCCCGTCCCGATTTGGAATATGAAGCCGGAATATACGGACGATGTGATTGAGACACTTGAAAACACCTTCGGAGAGCTGGAAAATACAGATAGCCTTGCGGACGCAGTAATGAGCGCCGCTAAAAACGCCGTGGAGGATAATATACCCGATTATTTGAGCGATCTGATGTATGCCGCAGACGATAGCTTCCTCTACGGTCTTTCGGAGGATATGATTGCCTCTGTGTATAAAAAAGCGGTAACAAACAGCGTGGCGTATATGATGATGACAAGGCTTGGGATAGATACCGAGCCTTTTTTTGAACCGGAGGATTTTACCGTCGTTACAAATTTCAATACGCCGGAAGCCTTAAACGCTCTCGGTATTGCGGCAAGCGATATAGCGGAGATGGGGCTTGGGGAAATCTCCCGCACCATTCTTGCCCACGACAGACAAAATCGCATCATTGCAGACAGAGAAAAACCCGATTACAATAGGGCTGAAACTAAAAGCGAAAGGAGCTTTGGCGATGAACGAAATCACATACACAATGCAGGGCGATTACAACCTGCCGAACTTAACAATACCGCAGCAGCCGGAAGTGACTTTGGGCAGGTACGCTCAGATGAGACGGAAATTTCTGAGGGAACACCACAAAATCCGGTACTACAATCTTCTGACGAGCTGCACCCTGACACAGCATCTGGCGGAGGTCGAGCAGCGGGCGATGGAACTGGAAGAAACCCTGATGAAGCAGATGGCGGCGCAGGAGGGCTTGACAGAGAGCCTGAAAGCGGCGGATATGATGAAGTGGGTGCAGGAAATGAACAATCTGAAGAACAGAGTACAGGAGATCGTGAAAGCGGAAGTAATCTTCGCTTAGACTATTATGACAGGAGCCACGAAGATACCAGCCTACCGTTTTTCGGCGAGGATGATACCATCCGTGAAATCCTCGGCACAACGCCGCACCTGAAGGCTTCAAAAGATGAAATCAGAGCCTTTTATGAGAGCAATCCCGATGACGCCGCCCGCACCGAATATATCAAGGGCATTTTCAATAATGATTATACCGAGGTAATCTTGAATGACGGGCGGCGAGTCGGGTACAAAACCTATCAGAATGTGCTTCAGCTTTGGGAGGGCAGTTATTCTTCCCGTACAAAGCAGAGCTTCTATGATTGGGGCGTGATCGCACAGTATTTTGAAGCAATGCGGCTGCTCGGCGAATTGCAGGATACAATGAAACCTTTACCGTCTGTTGACGGTCAAATGGAAATGTTTAACGCTTTGGCAGAGGAAAAAACCTCTGCCTTTTCTTTTTCTCAAGAGATCATCGACGCTGTTTTAACTCGTGGAAGCGGTATATCCGAGGGAAAATTCCGTATCTATGAGCAGTTTGAAAAGAGCCTGTCGGCTAAGGAAAACGCCGATTTCTTGAAAAATGAATACGGTTGGGGCGGCGCTTATCCTGTAATAATCGGCGCAGGCATTGACGAGCAGCACGACGGAAAAGGAATACTGATTTCTAAGGGTATCGGGGACGATAAACCCCATATCCGGCTGAATTGGACTCAGGTTGAAAAGCGGATAAAAGAGCTGATACGCCTTGACCGTTATCTCAACCCGAAAGAAAAAGAAATTTATCCGCAGTGGCTTGAAAAGCAGGAGGAACGGCGAGCCGAGCTTGCCGAAGAACGGAGAAACCGTGAAATCCTCTCCTCTGCTCCGCCTGAACAGGAATCGGAACGGGCGGCTGAAAGCGAGCCGCAGCAGGAAGCGCAGTATGCCTATCATCTCGGTGACACGGTGTATATGGGCGCTGACGAATATGAAATCCTTGCCTTTGACGATGAGCGTGTTGTGCTTCACGATATGCAGTACCCGTTGTTCCAAAAGGAAATGGATAGAGCCGAGTTCGACCGCAAGGTGCGGGAAAACCCGATGAACGACCATCTGAAGGTCAAAGACTTACCAACCGAAGAAAAAGCAGACGAAGCTCCGGCTTTTGACATCGGTATGGGGTATCTCGGCAACGGTCTTACCGTTTGGAACAGAGCCGTGGAAGAAAACGGCGATTATCAAACTATCGCCCATATCAGTAACGGGGGCGAAATCCACTACTATGCGGACGGTCTGCCTGAAGATGTAATTTCTCAGATTGAACGGGCTGCCGAACGGGAAAAGGAAAACAGCCGCTTTACGGGGGCTTACCGTGAGTACAGCGAAATCAAGCAGGAAAATCCCGACAGCCTTGTGCTGTATCAAATGGGCGATTTCTTTGAAGCCTACGGAGAGGATGCACAGACTGTCAGCGAAGCGTTGGAGCTGAATCTGACCTCTCGCTTTATTGGAAACAATCAGCGAACACAGATGTGCGGCTTTCCGGCAAACCGCTTGGAAACCTATGTCAATATGCTGCTTGACCGTGGCTTTGATGTGGCGGTTTCTTCCATTGAAAACGGGCAGCGTGTTACCAAAAACCTCATATCAAGCAATAAGGAAGATCCGGTGCAGTCGCAGCCAGTCGGCAGGATTGATTATCTGCACACGGACGGAACGGTGCGGGAAAGCGTTGAATACACAAGCCCGTATCAGTTTGCAACTGATATTCGGGAAGAAGCGTATTACGGTGTGCCTTTCAAGGTAATTTTTTATAAAGACAAGGAAGGCAATACCATATCACGGGATTTTGCCGAACATCTTGATCCGCCGCCGCAGGGCATAGAAATCATGGATTCTCCCTATCTTGCAAACGATAGAGCAGATGAAATGCTCAGACAGGCGGAGCAGATTGCGGCAGAAAATACACTCCCGCCCGACGAGAGATTTTTCGTCATTGAAACCGATGAAGGCTATGCTATTTGGGACGATTTGACGGAAGCGATCTATATCGACGACGAGGGCGTCAGCGAGGAGTTTAAGAGCGAGTGGCAGGCAAACGACTACTTGGAACAGGTCAAGAAATCTGTTTCCGAAAAGGAAGCTGCCGAATGGCTTTATGTGGAACGGGCAAAGCAAGATACGCCTGACAATCCGCCTGAAATAAAAAATCAAGAGGCGGAGCCGCTAACGCCTGCGTTTAAGCAGCCGAAGCGCCCACGGGTACAGAGTTTTGATCTGCACCCTGATGTGCCTATGTCCGAGCGGCACACCTTTGACCTTGCTTCCCACGAGGTGCCGGAGGCAGGGAAAAAAGAACGCTTCCGCAGGAATATGGAGGCTATCAGGGTACTGAAAGAATGTGAGTTTGAGAACCGCTTTGCGACGCCCGAAGAACAGGAAATCCTTTCGCAGTATGTCGGTTGGGGCGGTATTCCCGAAGCCTTTGACGAAAATAATTCCTCGTGGGCGGACGAGTTTACCGAGCTTTACGCCGCCCTTTCACCCGATGAGTACGAAAGCGCAAGGGCAAGCACCCTGACCGCTTTCTATACCCCGCCTGTTGTCATTTCCTCGATCTACAAGGCAATGGAGCAGATGGGATTTAAGGAGGGCAACATCTTAGAGCCGTCCTGCGGGATCGGCAATTTTATCGGTATGCTGCCCGATACGATGAAAGACAGCAAGATTTACGGCGTGGAGATTGATAAGATTTCGGCGGGGATCGCACAGCAGCTTTACCAGAAAACCTCGATAGCAGCGCAGCCGTTTGAGGAAGCGGTGATTCCCGACAGCTTTTTTGACGCTGTAATCGGCAATGTGCCGTTTGGGGATATTCGAGTCAATGACAGAAGGTATAACAAGCATAATTTTTTAATCCACGACTACTTTTTTGCGAAGTCGCTGGATAAGCTCAGACCGGGCGGCGTGATGGCGCTGATTACAAGCAAAGGCACGATGGATAAGGAAAATCCCGCCGTGCGGAGGTATATCGCACAGAGAGCCGATCTACTCGGCGCAATCCGTCTGCCGAACAACACCTTTAAGGGAAACGCCGGAACGGAGGTCGTTTCGGATATTCTCATTTTGCAAAAACGGGACAGGCTCATCGACCTTGAGCCGGATTGGGTACACTTAAATACCGATGAAAACGGTGTAAAAATGAATTCCTATTTTGTCGATCACCCAGAAATGGTACTGGGCGTTTGGAAAACCGTATCCGGTAGATTCGGTGAGGAAAACACGGTCGTACCCTATGAGAACGCTGACCTTTCGGCGCTTTTGGACGAAGCGATTTCCAATATCCACGCCGAGATTACCGATTATGAGCTGGACGAGGAACTGACCGAAGAAGACAACTCTATTCCAGCCGATCCTGAAGTCCGCAACTTTTCCTATACGGTTGTGGACGATAAGATTTATTACCGTGAAAACTCCCGAATGGCTCCGGTAGAGTGTTCGGCTACGGCGGAAAACCGCATTAAGGGTATGATTGCCATACGGGACAGCGTTCGCAGTCTGATTGAAATGCAGACCGCAGGTTATCCCGATTATGAAGTCGAAAGAGAACAACAAAAGCTCAATACGCTTTACGACACCTTCTCTAAGAAATACGGACTGATCAATTCCCGTGCGAATATATCCGCTTTTTCGCAGGACAGCTCCTTTGCCCTGCTTTCCGCACTGGAGGTGCTGGACGAAAACGGCGAGCTGGAGCGCAAGGCGGATATGTTCACAAAACGGACGATCAAACCGCACACCCCCGTTACTTCGGTGGATACCGCCAGTGAGGCGCTTGCCGTATCTATGGGAGAAAAAGCGTGCGTGGATATGGAATATATGTGTTCCCTTACAGGCAAGCCTGAGCAGGAAATCTACGAGGAATTGAAGGACGTTATTTTCCTAAACCCGATGTACGGCTACGGCAACAGCGATGAGCAAAAGTACCTGATGGCGGACGAATATCTCTCCGGCAATGTGCGGGAAAAGCTCGCTTGGGCGAAAAAATCCGCCGAAGTCTATCCCGAAGATTACAAAATCAATGTGGAGGCGCTGGAAAAGGTGCAGCCGAAAGACCTGACCGCCAGCGAGATTTTCGTGCAGCTCGGCACGACTTGGCTGCCGGAAGAAATCGCACAGCAGTTTATGTACGAGTTTTTGGATACACCCGTTTATGCGAGGTGGAACATCAAAGTCCACTACTCGAAACTGACGGGCGAATGGAATGTAGAGGGTAAATCCTATGACCGTGGCAATCTGAAAGCCTACAACACCTACGGCACAAAACGGGTAAACGCCTACAAGATTATCGAAGAAACGCTCAATATGAAAGATGTTCGTGTTTTCGACTATATCGAGGACGATGAGGGGAAAAAGAAAGCTGTTCTCAATAAAAAGGAAACCGCTATCGCTCAATCCAAGCAGGAGCTTATCAAGCAGGGCTTTCAGGACTGGGTGTGGCGTGATCCGGCAAGACGGGAAAAGCTGGTGCGGCTGTATAACGACAAGTTCAACAGTATCCGTCCCCGTGAGTATGATGGGAGCCATATTGTTTTCAGCGGTATGAATCCTGAAATTGAGCTTCGGAAACATCAGAAAAATGCGGTCGCCCATATCCTTTACGGCGGCAACACCCTCTTGGCGCACGCCGTGGGTGCAGGCAAGAGTGCGACACGTTCGTAACTGAAAAGGTTACGCACAAGTCAGCTAACAATAGAATTGGGAACTGGAAAGGAGTCCCTGAAACAGACTTGGAGAACTAATATTCTGATAGGTGGAATGATGGGGTAACGCCCTGAAACGCCTACCTTACAAACTGCGATATGCGGCAGCTCTATGTAACAGGGGCTGCGGTGTAACGCTCGCCAAAGTCGGCGGAAGTATGCCCAAACAGGTCAAGCTGTGAAAAGTGCCTCAGAGGTGAGGTATGCGTATGATACGCCGGAGGTCTATAAACTGCCTATGGTCAGAATGTCATGGATGACTGACGAAATCCCGAATGTACGGGTCTAAAAGGCGCAGGAGCAGAAATGTTCCTTTCCGATTACGGAAGTATGTGAGGATGAGTAAGAATTTTTACTATGAAAGTCCTTGCGGTGTTACAGGCATCGCCCAGCATACAGGCTCAGAGGGACACCTAAGGGCAGATATGTACAGATAGGAATATTGGAACGTGGAAAGGCTGGAACACGGAGCCGGTTACAGGCTATGAGGTGTTGGATTGGAAATCGCCTTGCGTATAACAATCCTTTATCCAGTTGAGAGAGATGGCACAGTACCGATGAAGCCGTAGAAACACGGCGGAGGGATGGCCATTAGTCGTCAGCAATCAATAAATTGAAAACTATACAGACACAAAGGTTCGAGTATGACTAAGAAAAGCGAAATCCTCTCATAAGGAGGAAAGTACCTGACTTTGGCTAACAAGAAGAAACCCTTAAAGAAACAGAAAATCCGCAACTCCGAATACTACGATATGCAGCTCGTTTTCGATGAACTGTATGCCGCAAGTGTCAAGGGGCAGCGGTTCTGCAATCTCGTGGAACTGATACAGCGTCCTGAAAACATCAAGCTGGCATATAGAAATATCCGAAAAAACAGCGGCAGTCGGACGGCGGGCGTGGATAACAAGACAATAAGTGATTTGAACAAATGGAACGAAAATGCCTTGGTTGCCCATGTTCAGCGCAAGCTGGACTGGTATATTCCCAATGCTGTCCGCAGAGTGGAAATTCCAAAGGATAACGGAAAAACCCGTCCTCTCGGAATCCCTACGATTATGGACAGGCTCATTCAGCAATGTATTCTGCAAGTATTAGAACCTATCTGTGAAGCAAAATTCTTCAAGCGCAGCAATGGCTTCAGACCAAACCACAGTGCGGAAAATGCCATCGCCCAAGCAGAAAGAATGATACAGAACGTCGGTTGTCACTATGTCATTGATATAGATATTAAGTCCTTCTTTGACAATGTGAACCACGGAAAACTGCTGAAACAGATGTGGACGCTCGGCATCCGGGATAAAAAGCTGTTGTCCATCATTTCTGCCATGCTAAAGACAGAGGTGGCAGGAATCGGCTTCCCCGAAAAAGGTACGCCGCAGGGCGGTATCATTTCCCCTCTGCTGTCAAACATCGTCCTGAATGAACTGGACTGGTGGATTGTCAACCAATGGGAAGAAATGCCCACCCACAGGAACTATGTACACAGGGTATATGCAAACGGAACTCCAGACAAAAGCAGTACCATCCGTACCCTGCGCAGCTACACGAATCTGAAAGAATGCTATGTTGTCCGCTATGCAGACGATTTTAAAATTTTCTGCAAAAAGCGGTCAGATGCAGTCAAGCTGTTTGAGGCGACAAAACAATGGCTTTTGGATCGTCTGGGACTGGAAATCAGCCCGGAGAAGTCAAAAATCGTGAACCTGAAACGCCACTACTCGGAGTTTCTGGGCTTTAAGCTGAAAGTCCGAACAAAGGGGAAAAAGCCAGATGGACAGCCGCGGTATGTAGTAGAAGCGCATATCAAGGATAAGGCATTGCTGAAAATCCGGGAAAAAAGCAAAGAAATCATTGGGCAGATACGGCAGACCTATGACCCTGGAATGGAATATCGTCTGATACAGAAGTACAACTCCTATGTCATAGGCGTTCATAACTATTACAGCATAGCAACTCATGTGAATATCGACTTTCATAAAATCGCTTTCGATGTCAAAAAGAGCCTTTACAACAGATTAAAGCACAGACTGCAAAAGAACGGTCAAATCACAAACAGGTATATTAAGGAAAAGTACGGCACAAGCCGGGAGGTGCGTTATCTGAACGGTCACGCCATCGTCCCGATTGCCTATGTTCAGCATAGAGTACCCATGGACAAGAAAAGTCGGGTAAACAAGTACACGCCAGAAGGACGGGTTGAGATTCATAAGAATCTTGTAGGCGTCAATATGGCAGTGCTCTATCACCTGATGAATAACCCGTGCGGTAAGCAGAGTGTGGAGTATAACGACAACCGCATTGCGCTCCATGTTGCGCAGAAAGGGAAATGTGCAGTGTCCGGTGTGGAACTGGAAGCAAATCAGGTGGACTGTCACCACAAAAAGCCGTTGGTGTTGGGTGGTAATGATAGCTACCAAAACCTGATTATTGTTTCCGATGTAGTTCATATTCTCATCCATACCAGTAATGAGCGTACCATCCGAAAATATCTGGAAGTGTTAAAGCCAGACAAAAAGCAGTTGGCTAAACTCAACAAACTTCGTGTGATGGCAGAAATGCCGGAACTCGCTTTCTAAAGGGTGAATCTGTTTGATGTATAGATCGTCATAAAAAGTGCTGACGATGGAAAGCCGTGTGATGGGAAACTGTCACGCACGGTTTGGAGCGGGGGAAAATCTGGAGGAACGGATATGCAGCCTACGGCTGCATATCCCGACCAAAGGATTACCTATCGCTATCCTTTGAAATGACCGCCGCCGCTATGGAGTCAAAACGGCTCGGACTGTGCAATAAATCCCTCTTTGTTGTACCCAATCATCTGACGGAGCAGTGGGCGGCGGAGTTCTTGCAGCTTTATCCTGCGGCGAATATCTTGGTCGCTACCAAAAAAGATTTTGAGATGAAAAACCGCAAACGCTTCTGCGGCAGGATTGCCACAGGCGATTATGACGCTGTGATTATCGGTCACTCGCAGTTTGAGAAAATCCCGATGAGCATTGAACGGCAGAGAGCCGTTTTGCAGCAGCAGCTTGACGATATTGTCTTAGGAATTGCGGATATGAAGCACAACCGTGGCGACCGTTTTTCCGTCAAACAGCTTGAAAAGACAAAGCGTTCGCTGGAGACAAAGCTGCAAAAGCTCAACGATCAATCAAGAAAGGATGATGTGGTAACCTTTGAAGAACTGGGCATAGACCGTCTTTTTATCGACGAATCTCACTACTATAAGAATTTGTATCTCTACACGAAAATGCGGAATGTGGGCGGCATTGCCCAAACGGAAGCGCAGAAATCTTCCGACCTCTTTATGAAGTGCCGCTATCTGGACGAGATTACCGGAGGTCGTGGCGTTGTATTTGCAACGGGTACGCCGATTTCAAACAGTATGGTGGAGCTTTATACCATCCAGCGGTATTTGCAGTACAAAACGCTGCAAGACCACGATTTACAGCACTTTGACGCTTGGGCTTCGAGCTTCGGCGAGACGGTTACGGCGGTGGAGCTTACACCCGAAGGAACAGGATACCGAGCAAAAACACGCTTTGCGAAATTCAATAACCTGCCCGAACTGATGGCGATGTTCAAAGAAGTGGCGGATATTAAAACGGCGGATATGCTCGATCTTCCCGTACCGGAAGTGGAATACCACAATATCGCTGTGAAGCCGTCACAGATACAAAAAGAAATGGTCGTCTCTCTCGGCGAACGAGCCGAAAAAATAAGGGGCGGCGGTGTGGATTCCAGCGTGGATAATATGCTGAAAGTTACAAACGACGGGCGAAAACTCGCTCTTGACCAGCGAATGATGAATCCTATGCTGCCCGATGAGGAAGGCAGTAAAGTCAACGCCTGCGTAAACGAAGTGTTCCGTATATGGAAAGAAAACAGCGATAAAAAGCTGACGCAGCTTCTTTTTTGCGACCTCTCCACCCCAAAATCGGCAGGCGAGTTTTCCGTTTACACGGACATACGAAAGAAGCTGATTGAGCGAGGTATTCCTGAATCGGAAATCAAGTTTATCCACGAGGCGGATACCGAAACGAAGAAGCAGGAGCTTTTCAAAAAGGTGCGCCGTGGCGAAGTGCGAATCCTGATGGGCAGCACGCAGAAAATGGGCGCAGGCACGAATGTGCAGAATAAGATTATCGCTTCCCACGACCTTGACTGTCCGTGGCGACCTGCCGATCTGGAGCAGCGAGCCGGACGGACGGTGCGGCAGGGCAACGAAAACCCAAAGGTTGGTTTGTACCGATATGTTACGGAAGGCACTTTTGACGCATACTGCTGGCAGCTCGTAGAGGGAAAGCAGAAGTTTGCAAGTCAGATTATGACGAGCAAATCGCCCGTGCGTTCCTGTGAAGATGTGGACGCTACTGCCCTCTCCTATGCGGAAATTAAAATGCTTGCGGCGGACAATCCGCACATCAAGGAAAAGATGGATTTGGATATTCAAGTGCAGAAACTGCGGCTTTTGAAGTCCAATTATCTGTCTGAAAAATACGAGTTGGAGGATAAAATCATTAAATACTACCCGAAAACAATCGCTCGGACGAAAGAGACGATTGCGGGACTGGAAAAGGATATATTGATTGCAAAAGAACACCCGAAGCCTCTTGACGATACCTTTGTCGGCATTGAGGTCAAGGGTGTTTCTTATACCGAAAAGGCAAAAGGCGGACAGAAAATCATCGACGCCTGCAAAGAAATGACCTCTCCCGATCCTGTCCCGCTCGGCAAGTACAGAGGCTTTGATTTGGAGCTTTCCTTTGAGCCTTTTGAAAAGGCTTATCAGGTAAAAATCAAGGGCAGCATTACCCGTACTGTTTCTTTGGGTACGGACGCTGTGGGAAACATCACCCGAATCGACAATGCCATTGAGAAAATCCCCGAACGGCTGGAGGAGAAAAAACAGGAGCTAAAAAATGTCGAGCAGCAGTTCGCAACTGCGAAAAAAGAGGTTGAAAAGCCATTTGATAAGGAAGAAGAACTGACCGAAAAAACAAATCGTCTCAATGTCCTGAACGGTTTGCTCAATGTGGACAAACGGGAAAATGAGCTTGTGGACGGTGCGCCCGACGAGGGCGACAGCCTTCCTGTTCCAAAAGCAAAGGTTTATGAGCGCTAACCTCTTTTTGCGGTATGGGAGAATCTCATACCGCCTTTACATATCACGGCAAGGTGGAAATCTTCATATTGCTGTGATATAATAACTAAAAATAACAAATTAGAAGTTATGAAAACGTTTATATGAGATAAGTTGGAAGAAAAAATTTGCAGGAAAGGACGATATGCCAGTGAAAAAAGTAAAAATCACAGTGTTAAAAACAACTTTAGACAAAGAATTAGTTGAAGAATATGGGGCAGTCGGATTAACCGCTTGCCCAATGATGAAAGAGGGACAGATATTCTATGCGGATTACGCAAAACCTGAAGGCTTTTGTGATGAAGCATGGAAAGCTATTTATCAGTATGTGTTTGCCTTGGCACATGGAGCAGATAATGATTTATTTTATTACGGAGATTGGATTAGAAAACCCGGTGTTGCAATTTGTAGTTGTAATGACGGATTAAGACCTGTTATCTTCAAGTTAGAAGCAACAGAAGAAATCTCAAAAATCAGTTATACGCCCGTTAGATAAATCCCAGTTTGTTGAACTGAATAACTTTTACATAGCCGCTTGGTTTTACAAAAAATCAGGCGGCTATATCTATCACGGCATGGTGGAAAAAGACAGAGTAAAGTGATATAATAAAGTGGCTCTTTGAGAGTCAATGTCAAGAAAGCTGAGGTTATTTGCCTATGAAAAATATTTTGATTCACGGCTTGGGACAAAACAGCAAGGATTGGGATACCATTAAAAACGAGTTGGAAACGAGGGAAATTTCCTCTATCGCTCCTGATTTATTTGACCTTGCAAAAGGCAGGGAATTAAACTATCCCATAGTATATCAGGTGTTTAGCGAGCTGTGCGAGTCTTTCAAAGACAAACTAAATCTTTGTGGGCTTTCGCTTGGGGGATTGCTTGCGCTCAATTATGCTATTGAGCATCCGAAGAAAATAAACTCTCTTGTCCTGATTGGAACGCCGTATGAAATACCTAAAGGATTTCTGAAGCTCCAAAACTTTGTGTTTAAGTTTATGCCCAAATCTGTATTTCAAAATATGGGCGTAAGTAAAAAAGACTTTATTCGTTTGAGCAAATCAATGGCTAATCTCAATTTTATGGAGTCGGCGGCACTTGAGTGTCCTGCCCTTATTCTTTGCGGTGCAAAGGATAAAACGAATATGGAGAGCGCAAAGAGGTTTCACGAATCAATGAAAAACAGTAAGCTGGTCATTGTAGATGATTCCGGTCACGAAGTCAACAAAGATAATCCGAATGAGTTGGTCAGTATTTTACAAAACTTTTGGGCAGAAAGATAGAGATGAGGTTTTTAATAATGAATGAGAGGGAAAACATTATCCGTAAATGGTTTGATATGTGGCTGAAACAACAGAACTTGGGCATAGACGATATTTTTACAGAAGATGTGGTTTATACAGAAAGCTGGAGTCCAAAATATCAGGATCGAAAAACTGTTAAGCATTGGTTTGATGAGTGGAATACACGGGGCAAAGTCCTTATTTGGGACATTAAGCAGTTTTTCCATAAAGGTAATCAGACTATCGTGGAATGGTACTTCAAAAATGAAATGAATTCTGGAAGCGTAGAAGAATTTGACGGCATTTCACTTGTAGAGTGGACGGATGATAACAAAATTAAGTCTTTAAAAGAATTTGGCTGCAACCGTAATAACTATAATCCGTATCAATATGGCGATCAACCTCGATTTAGAGATGAAAAGGCAAATTGGTTTTGATATGTTGATTATCGTGGCAGATTTCTGTCACGAATTTAATAAAGGAAATATATAGTAGATGATAAAAAAACTGGACGTATTTACCTTTATTGCGTTCGTCAAACAAGTATAGCAAGGCATTATCAAATAACAAATACCGTTACATAGCCGCTTGGTTTTAGAAAAAATCAGGCGGCTATATTTTTGTTTAAGGAGGTGTTCGCTTATGGGCGAAACAGACTACAACGCCCTGCTCTACGACAAGATGAAAGCCGAGCAGGACAAGTACAGAGATTGGCTGCTTGCTCAGCCGCCGGAGGAAATTCTGAATCATACCTACGAGTACACGATGAGAGAGGACATCGTGATGTGTATGGAAGAAATGGAGCTTTCTCCGAAACAGGCAAAGGCTTTGCTACGCTCCCCGTGTCCGCTTGATGATGTCTATAAAGAGTTTAGGGACAGAGAAGTGGAGCATATGGATACCATCCGTGATTCCATTGAAACACGGGCAAATGATGTACTCAAGCGGGATAAAAGCAGAGAAAGCAGGTGATCTTGTGCCATATATAGCACCGGAGGTAATCGAGCAGGCTCGGCAGATTGACCTTTTGACCTATCTGCAAAACTGTGAGCCGCACGAGCTGGTACGGATTTCAGGCAACAACTACACTACCCGTACCCACGACAGCTTAAAGATTTCAAACGGCAAATGGATGTGGTGGTCGCAGCGGATCGGCGGATATAACGCCCTTGACTATCTTGTGAAAGTCAGGGGCATTTCTTTTGTGGAGGCGGTTGAGACATTGATGGGCAAGGCGGCGGTTATGCCTACGTTGACCGTCAGACCAAAGCGGGAGGAAAAGCCGAAAATTCTCCTACTGCCCGAAAAAAGCAAAACGACCGATAAAATCAGGGACTACCTTTTTAGCAGAGGGATTGACGGAACAATTACTGATGAATGTATCAAAAAAGGCGTTATCTTTGAGAGCCTGCCCTACCATAACATTGTTTTCGTAGGCTTTGATGAAAAGCAAAAACCGAAATACGCCGCTTTCCGTGCGACCAACAGCCGCCGTATTTTGGGCGACTGCTCCGGCAGCGATAAGCACTATTCTTTTCGGTTAGCAGACAGTGCAAGCAGCGAGGTACACCTTTTTGAATGTGCCATTGACCTGCTTTCCTACGCAACACTTTCCAAGCTGTCCGGCAGGGACTGGCGGCAGGAAAACCTTGTTTCCCTTGCGGGCGTTTACCTTCCGAAAGAGAAAATCGAGGACAGCACTACCCCCGCCGCCCTTGTGCGATACCTTGAAGAAAAGCCGCATATCCGGCAAATTCATATCCATTTTGATAACGACAGCGCAGGAAGAAAAGCGGCTAAGGCGCTGAAAATCATCTTGCCAAAGCGGTACGAGGTCTTTAACGAGCCGCCGAAGAAAGGCAAGGACTATAACGATTACCTCTGCATACAGCTTGGAATTTACAAATCCAAAGAAAGGAGCTATGAGCGTTGAATGTACGAATTTATCAGATCAATATGAAGCGTGACGCCAACAATGTCGCCTTTATGAATTATGAGAGCCTGCCCAAATTTCAAGGCAGCTCAGAGATCGACAGCAGCCTTTACGACAAGGTGTTTGAGGGAGAAGTAAACTGCTTCACGCTGGAAAAGCTTTATCAAATTTTCAATCTGGAACATCCCGCAGGATATATAGGGCGGTCTATGTCCGTGTCCGATGTAGTAGAGATTGTTGACGGGAATACAGGGAAAAGCTACTTCGGATATTGCGACAGCTTCGGATTTCAGACCGTTTCCTTTGAGCCTGAAAAGACGCAGATCAGCGACCATTGCTTATCGCTTGCAGAGCAGGAGAAAATCTCCGTACTGCTCGTTCCGGTGGGTAAATCTCCGATTGTAAAGGAGATACCGAACACCTATGAAGCGATGAAAGAACTGGTCGGCGGAGGCGGCTTAGACGAGTATATGCCCTTTGAAGATGACGCCGCTATCGTTTGCAACCGTGACGGGAAACAGGAAAAGCTGCCGATGAATCGGGCGGTATATAAAGAAAAAACAAGAGAGGTCGCCGACATCATTCACGGCGATTTTTTTATTGCCCGTTCCAATGTCGGCGATGAGAAATACAGCAGCTTATCGAGCGAACAACTACTGAAATACAAACGGCTTTTTCAGTATCCTGAGCGATTCCACGAAACCGCACACGGGATTGAGATCGAGCCGTTTAAGCCCGACAGGGCGGACAAAGAACGATAAGTTTCAGGAAAATACGGGGCAGCCCGACAGGTCTGCGTTAGCTTAGCGAGCAGACTGTTTGTATCCCCAAACGGGATTCAAACAGTAAAAGCTCGTCAGGGGCTGCCCCTAATACCCCAATACAGGAAAGGATTTTGACTATGCACGAATTTATATTCTTTATGATAGGCTTCCTGCTCGGCGGCGTTGTCGGTATCTCGATAATGTGCCTTATGCAGATCAACCGAATCCACGGCGGCTCTAACGCCCGAAAGGAGGATTATGAGAAATGAGGAAACGGAATGTAGACAAACATATTTGGTTTGACCGTCAGGAAGCTCAGGATTTGCAGAAGAAAGCAAAGAAAGCCTGCCTGACCGAAGCGGCGCTGATCCGTTTGCTGATTCGTGGCTATGAGCCGAGAGAAAAACCGGACGAGAGATTTTATGACGCTATGCGGGAGCTTTCCGCTATCGGCAACAACATCAATCAGCTTGCCATTAAAGCGAACGCCCTCGGCTTTGTGGACTCGCAAATGCTGAAGAACGAGGCGCTGAGGTGGCACAAGTTTCAGGCGGCGATTGAGCGTGAATTTCTGCGTCCTGAAAAAAGCGGATTGAAATGGCGGTAACAAAGCTTTGGAAGGTAAGCGTCCGGATCGGTCAGGTACTCGACTATACGACCAATCCTGAAAAGACCGCCAACCCCGAATATTCTGCCGAAGATTATCAGGCGCTCAAAGATGTGCTTGCCTATGCGAAGGACGAGGAGAAAACGGAACACGAGTTTTTCTGCGACGGGATCAACTGCAATGTGGCGATGGCTCGTGACCAGTTCATTACCGTCAAGGAACAGTTCGGTAAGACGGACGGGATTCAGGCATATCACGGGTATCTGAGCTTCAAGGAAAACGAGGTCACGCCCGAACAGGCGCAGCAGATCGGAATGGAGTTTGCAAGAAAGATGTGGGGCAAGCGGTTTCAGGTGGTCGTCACTACCCACCTGAATACGAAACATCTCCACTGCCATTTTGTCATCAACTCTGTTTCCTTCGCAGATGGGAAGCGGCTTAAAGACAAAGAAAAGTCTTGGTACTACTTCCGGCATATCGCCGATGAGATCTGCTTGGAACACAAGCTGTCCATTGTGGAAAAGCCGGAGCTGCACAGATCGCCCGCCTATCTTACCAAGAAGGACGAGGCGGGTATGCCCACCCGATACAACAACGCCAAAAAAGCGATTGACGAAGCGATTGCGATGAGCCGCAATCTGCGGCAGTTCCAGTATGAGTTAGGCGTGATGGGCTATCACTCGAATTTCAGTCCCAACCGCAAATATGCGACGGTCACGCCGAAAGGCAGTGAAAAACCGATACGGACTTACCGGCTCGGCGAGGAATACACCAAAGAGAAAATCCTTGAACGGCTTATCGCCAACAGGGATAATATCGTGTTCAAGCCGTTCCAGCCAAAGACATATATCGTCCGGCAGTACCGCCTGTCCACAAGAGAACACAAAATCCAAAAGGTCGGCGGACTTTACGGCTTGTATCTTTACTACTGCTATCGGCTCGGCTACCTTCCGAAGCACAATCAGAAACAACAGAATACGGCGAGGCTTCATTATCTTCTCAAAGACGATTTGATGAAGATGGACGAACTCACCAAACAGATAACGCTGCTCGGCAGGCACCACATCGGTACGGACGAGCAGCTATTTTCATATAAGCGGTCGGTTGAGGATGAAATCAAAGCTCTCACCGCCGACAGAACACATCTCCGAAACGAAATACGAAAAGTAGATATTACAGATGAACGGCTGTCGGCGGCAAAGGCGAAGATCTCTGCTATCTCCGAACGCTTAAAAGAGCTTCGCAAAGAAGTAAAGCTCTGCGACGGGATTGCAGAAAGGTCAGGCTTGATTGCCGATACCCTTTCGCAAGTAAAGGCAGAGGAAGAAAAATCTCAAAGAAAGGAGTCCCGAAATTATGAACAACGGCGGTGACGCAGCAGAACAAATCGTCAGGCTTTCGCTTGAAGGATTTGAAGTGGCTGTCCGGCTCACAGGCTCGGCGGCGAAGAATATCGCTATTCTGTTAGCTTCCGTGCTGAAGCAGGAAATCAGCCAGTCGAATAAAACACGGGGAAAGGCAAGACTTACCAATATGATTAAGTCCGGCAAGGAACTGAAGGTCTTTTCTTTCCAGCAAAAGGATTTGCAAAAGTTTACCGAGCAGGCAAAGCGGTACGGCGTCCTTTACTGCGTTCTGCGTGATAAAAACACCAAGAGCGATACGGCGATGGTTGATATTATCGCCCGTGCGGAGGACGCTGCGAAAATCCAGCGCATTTCCGACCGCTTTGAACTTGGTAAAGTCGATAAGGCTTCCATTGTTTCCGAAGCGGAAAAGGATGTGGCAGACCGTGAAGCGGCTGCCAATGAAGCGCCTACGAAATCAAGAGGCGAGATCATCGTGGAGGAAGCGATGGGAAAGCCAATGCAGAAGGAGGGAAATTCTCACCAAAACCCCTCGGTCGCAAAGACGGACAAAAGCCCTCTGTCCGAGCGAGACTTAGAAACGACAGGTACGCACACTGATAAGGGTGTCGCAAAGGCGGCGGATAAAAAGCCTTCGGTCAAGGAAAAGCTCGACCGATACAAGGCGGCTGCCAAAGCGGAAAAGGAAGCAGAGCGTACTATGCCGGAGGCTTCCAAAGAGAAGCCGAAAACCCCTGAAGGCAATCGGCAGACCGTTCACAGGCAGCCGAAGAAATCCAAGAAGCCGAAAGAGAGGTGAGCGAAATGGATCAACTGAAGGAACACCCGCAGATCGTGGAGCTGTTAGACACGCTCGATAAAAACGGCTTGATGAAAGAGAAAAGCGAGGTGCAGTCGCTGGTAAGCTATATCGGCGGTATGGAAGAAACGCTGACAGGAATGCTCGGCGAGCTTCAGGATATGCGCCGTGAAATCAATCTGATCCACAACAATACGCTGCGGAGCAAGTGCCATACCCTTGTGGAAAAAACGGAGGGCAAAATCCGTCAGGGATTTTCCGCAGTCAAAAAGATGAAGGATAATCTGATCCAGTCAGCCGGGAACGCTGTGCGGGCGTTCCGGGAAAGAGGCAGGGACGCCCTCGCCGAGTCGGTCAGGGCAATGAAAATCCCCGAAGCGCTGGATAAGCTGTCTGCTATGTTCGGCAGAATGTCGAAGGAGATGGCGCAGGATACAAAGAAGCTGTCCGCTATGCAGACGGAGCTTCAGGGCGCAAAGGGACATTTGAAAAATATGGGGCTGCTGTTTATGGGGAAAGCCGCAAAGGAAGCGGAACATTCCAAAACGGATAAAGGCGTTTTATCAAGGCTGTCCCGTTTATTTGAAAAAGCACAGAAAGGATTTGCGTCTTTGGAGCAAAAGGCGATGGATATGGCGGATAAGCTCAGAGTTTCCCGTGTGAAATCGTCTGTAAAAGAAAATCTCAGCAGATACAGGGCGGTGGCAAGGGCTGAAAAAGGAACAGAGCGCAGCGAGCCGACCGCTTCCAAAGAAGAAAACCGCACAGCACAGGCGTTGGGGCAGATTAGCGTCCCGCACCCGCACAAATCAAATCTATCAAAAGAGAGGTAAAAAGATATGACCAACGATTTTAAGAATAAGCAAAGCAGCGGCGCAAGACCGCCGAGACTTTCGCCGGAGGAATACGCCGCCAAGAAAAAGGCAGAGAAAGAAGCCATTTATCAACTGCTCGACAATACCGCTTTGGAAGTGGTGCAGTCGCCGGAAAAATTCAAAGCCTACCTTGATGTGCAGAGCCGTATGGACAGGTACACAGCGAACAATGCGCTGCTGATGTATAAGCAGTTCCCGCAGGCAAGCCAGATCAAGGAGTTTGACGATTGGGCGGCTGAGGGCGTAAAGGTCAATAAAGGCTCCAAGACCTTTATTATCCTTGATCCCTACGAGTACACCAAGAAAGACGGGACAATCGGCATTGATTTCAACTTGAAAAGAGTGCTGGATGTCTCACAGACCAACGGCAAGCGCCCTGCCGCACCGACCGCTAACCGTGATCCGAGAAAGCTGGTGGCGGTTATGCTCGACAGCGCCCCGATCAACATTGAAAGCACCAATGAGCTGCCTTATCCCGATATGGGCGCTTTCTATAAAAACGAAGATCAGACGCTTTATGTGAAGCGGGACATCGGCGACAGCGTTGCCCTCTGCCAGTGCGTCGCTCAGGAACTCGGTCACGCCGAGCTTTCTATGAACAGCGAGGTTTACAGCCGCAGGGATATGGGATTTCAGGCGGTGTGCATTGGATATATGCTCTGCAAGAAATACGGTGTCGATACGCAGAACTTTGCGATTGACCGTATCCCCGATGAATTGAAAAATAAAGAACCGAAGGACATCAAAACCGAACTCGGCAAGACGCAGAAGGCATTTAAGGAAATTACCGCCCGTGTTTCCGACGAGCTGTACCGCCAGCGGGCGGAACGCTCAAAGGAACAGGAGAGATAAACGGAGGTAACTGTGATGAAAGAAGAACTCTACCATATCGCTTTGGACGATTATGAACACGGCGTTGTGATCCGTTCGCTGAACGATAAAAAGACCGACCTCAAAAAAGAGGGCAAATCCACCGACGCCGTTGACGATCTGATTATCAAAATCGGTCACGCCCCAAGACGCAAGTTCAAAGTGGTAGAAAAGGAATCCTGCCGTGAATCGAGATAGCAACAGGCAGTCTGCGATTATCCTTGCGGTTATTGGGATTCTTCCCGTTGTGTGGCTCGGCTTATTGATAGCACCGTCTGTTAAAGGCGGTCTGCCGGAGATACTGCCGAGCCTTTTGACGGTATTCAATGATCCGTTCCATATCGAGCTTTGCGGGGACAGCTTAAAGACTGTCCTCGTTCTGCTTTTGCTCTACGGAACGGGGATTGGGATTTATCTGTCCACACGGAGGAACTACCGCAGGCGTGAGGAACACGGCTCTGCGAAATGGGGCAGCGCAAAAGCCATTGATAAAAAGTACCGTCAAAGCCCGCCCTCGGAAAACAAGCTGATGACGCAGAATGTCCGGATCGGACTCAATGCGAAAAAGCACCGCCGCAATCTCAATACTTTGGTGTGCGGCGGCTCCGGCGCAGGTAAGACGAGATTCTATTGCAAGCCGAACTTAATGCAGACAAGCAATTCCTCTCAGGTAATTTTAGATCCAAAAGGGGAAATTTTGCGTGATGTCGGCAATCTGCTTGAAAAAGCAGGCTATGAGATCAAGGTGCTGGACTTGATTTCAATGGAGAAAAGCCATTGTTACAACCCATTTGTCTATCTCAGGAACGACAACGATATTCAGCGCCTTGTGACCAACCTTTTTAAGAGTACCACCCCGAAAGGCTCTCAATCCAACGATCCTTTTTGGGATACTGCGGCGAGTATGCTTCTACTCGCCCTTATTTTTTATCTGCACTATGAAGCGCCGGAGGAGGAACAGAACTTCGCAATGGTAATGGAAATGCTCAGGGCGGCGGCGATTGAGGACGAGGAGGACAACCGCCCTTCTCCCCTTGATAACCTGTTTGCCGATTTGGAAATGGATAATCCCGACCATATCGCCCTGAAATACTACCGATCCTACCACTCCGGCTCGGCTAAGACCTTAAAGAGTATCCAGATTACCCTTGCCGCACGACTTGAAAAATTTAACCTTGAAAGCCTTGCGGGGCTTACCGCCACCGATGAGCTTGACCTTTCCTCGTTGGGCGAAAAGAAAGTTGCTTTGTTCGCTCTCATTCCCGACAACGATACGAGTTTTAATTTCCTTGTGTCGATTTTATACACGCAGCTATTCCAACAGCTTTTCTACCTTGCCGACCACAAGTACGGCGGAAGCCTGCCTGTCCATTGTCATTTTATAATGGACGAGTTCGCAAATGTTTCGCTGCCCGATGACTTTGACAAAATACTTTCCGTTATGCGTTCAAGAGGTGTGTCCGTATCTATCATTCTGCAAAATCTGGCGCAGTTAAAGGCTTTGTTTGAGAAACAATGGGAAAGTATCGTAGGCAACTGCGATGAATTTCTCTATCTCGGCGGCAATGAGCAGAGTACGCACAAGTATGTGTCCGAGCTTTTAGGCAAGGAAACGATTGATACAAACACCTACGGGAAAAGTGAGGGACGAAGCGGAAGTTACTCGACCAATTATCAGATTTCCGGTCGTGAGCTGCTTACCCCTGACGAAGTGAGAATGCTCGACAACCGCTACGCTATTTTGTTTATCCGTGGCGAGCTTCCGGTAATGGATTTGAAGTACGACATTTTGAAGCACCCGAATGTGGCGTATACCGCAGACGGGAAAGGCGGCGTGTATCAGCACGGCGAAGTCACAAAAAATGTGGCGACCATTGAAACCCTGTATGTTGATCTCGACAGCGTTCCCGAAATGGAGCTTTCGGAAACGACTTACGAGCTGTTGTCCGATGAGGACTTTGAAAATTTAACAAATTGATTGGAGGAAAACATAAATGAACATTTTTCATAAGACGCAGAAGAAAGAAACCCGCAAACTGCCGATGACCGGAAAGGTAAAGAAAGGCTTTCGTTACTACTGTATGGCGGTTTTAAGCCTGACCGCTGTTTTTGCAATGTCTACAACGGCTTTTGCCGCAGGCGATCCGCTTACCGTTGTCAATAACCTGTCCGATTTCATTTTCGGCTTTATTCGTGCGATTGGTCTGATCCTGCTCGGTTTTGGTATCGTTCAGGTAGGTCTTTCCCTGAAATCCCACGATCCTTCGCAGCGAGCAAACGGATTTCTGACGCTGGCGGGCGGTATCATTATCGTTTTTGCGAAAGAAATCCTCACTCTGATTACGGGCTAATCCTTTACGCAAACGACACTCAGGGGCGTTCCTGAAAAACAATTCAGGGACGCCCCCATTTTTTCTTTTTAAGGAGGTGCTACGAAATTGAGTGATAACTGGGTAGTTCAGAATCTCCAGAACGCCCTCGAAACTTGGAATGAAAAACTCGCTGAGATATGGCAGCTTATTACGACCACGCCGCAGACTTTCAAAGGCGGCGGGATATGGGCGGTTATCGTCAATATCAACGGCGCTGTGCAGGCAATAGGGCTTGCGCTTTTGGTACTGTTTTTTGTGGTCGGTATGGTACGCACCTGCGGCAGCTTCAGCGATGTCAAGAAACCGGAACACGCATTAAAACTGTTTATCCGTTTTGCGCTCGCAAAGGCGGGGATCACTTACGGTATGGAGTTAATGCTTGCCCTGTTCAATATCGTGCAGGGGACAATCGGCACGATTATGACCGCCGCAGGCTTTACTTCCGCACAGCAGACAACCTTGCCGCAGGAAATGATTGACACGATTGAAAGCTGCGGCTTTTTCGAGAGTATCCCGTTATGGGCGGTTACGCTCATCGGCGGCTTGTTCATCACGGTAATGTCATTCCTGCTTATTATGACGGTGTACGGGAGATTTTTTAAGTTATATAGTGCGCCCGGAAAGGCTGCGGCGTAAGCCAAAGCAGCCTGCGGGTAATTTGGGATTCTGCCAGTAGCGCGGCAGTAGGAAAAGGTATTCCGAAAGGAGGTGCAAATTACCCTATCACCAGCCGATTTATCCGGAGGGGAAACCCAATGGGGAGTGTAGCATATCGGCAACGTCGTAAGTTGGGAAACTATCGAACCACTACTGAACGGCAAGGTGAAACGTTGTGAATGAGGAATAAAGCTGGATTGCTTGAAGGGCAGTCCAAGGCGGCATACTTGAGCCGGCGGCGCAGGATAGTTGAAATCGCCGCATGCCGTGGCAATCGGTGACAGGTACACGCTGATTGCGAGATACCCACGGCAGCCAACCGCAGTAAGCGGGTAACGGACGAAAACCCATTCCGACATCACAATAAGCTGTCTCAAATTGTCTAACCGGGGATTGCTTAACCCGGAACGCCCCCAAAGGCTATGGTTTTTGGAACCTGAAAATCCGGTATGGCAACGGAGCCGCCGTAGTAGTCCGAGCAAGGGAAAGCCTTGCACATGGCGAAGGGCGGCAGGATATCAACCAAAATATCAATGGAAAGGTGCGTGAGGCACTATGAGAAGTCCAAAGAACGTTTTGGAAAGTCTGACATCAAAAGCAGCAAACAAAGATTACCACTACAGGCGGCTCTATCGAAACCTGTATAACCCTGCATTTTTTCTGCTGGCATATGAACGTATCCAGGCCAAGCCTGGGAACATGACAGCCGGGAGCGATGGGAAAACAATCGACGGCATGAGTATGAAGCGAGTTGAATCCCTCATTGAAAAATTGAAAGATTTCAGCTATCAGCCGAAACCAGCCAGAAGAACGTATATCCCAAAAGCAAACGGTAAAACGCGCCCTCTTGGTATCCCGTCCTTTGATGACAAGTTGGTGCAAGAGGTGGTGCGCATGATACTGGAAAGTATCTATGAACCTACCTTTAGCATCACTTCCCATGGATTTCGCCCAAAGCGGAGCTGTCACACAGCTTTGCAATATATTAAGCGGAATTACACCGGGGTCAAATGGTTTGTCGAAGGCGACATCAAAGGGTGCTTTGACCATGTTGACCATCATGTGCTGGTACAGATACTACGCAGACGCATTGCGGACGAGCATTTTATCGGCCTGATTTGGAAATTCCTGAAAGCAGGATATATGGAAAATTGGGTGTATTACAACACCTATTCTGGCACCCCGCAAGGGTCGCTGATTAGCCCAATCCTGGCGAATATTTACCTCAATGAACTGGACGTGTTCATGGCGTCTTATGCGGAGTCCTTTAACTGCGGTATAAAACGGAAAATCAACCCGGTTTACAAGAAGCCGTTAGATATCCGGCGCGGTAAACAGGAATGGCTGAAACGCAATGAAACGAAAATCAGTGAAGAGAAGCGCCGGGAGGTTATGGCGCAGATACAGGAACTTAACAGTTATCTGCGCTCGGTCCCTTACAGCGACCCCATGGATACGGAATACAAGCGGGTTGTCTATGTCCGCTACGCCGATGATTTTCTGATTGGCGTGATTGGAAGCAAAGAGGACGCAAGGCAGGTCAAGTCCGATGTGGGAGAGTTCATCAGGGAGCACCTTCATCTGGAGATGTCCCCAGAGAAAACGCTCATCACCCACGGCAATGACTTCGCTCACTTCCTCGGATATCTGATTACAATCAGTCAAGACCGAAACTGTATCCGTACCTCAAAGGGCACTGTCCAGCGCATTTACTCCGGCAAGGTTAAACTTTATGTGCCCAAAGAGAAATGGCTGAACCGCCTACTATCCTATGGCGCACTGAAAATCAGCTACGACAAAGCCCATGGGAACAAAGAGGTATGGGAACCGGTGAGACGTCCGGGGCTGATACGCCTGGATGATATCGAGATTATGAACCAGTACAATGCAGAAGTGCGGGGAATGTACAACTATTATCGGCTGGCGAACAACGCAACGGTGCTGAACTCCTTCCTCTATGTGATGAAGTTCAGTATGTACAAGACCTTTGCCGGGAAATATCGGACGAGCATGCGGAAAATCATTCGCAAATACTGCCACAACGGAGATTTTACCGTATCGTATCCGACGAAAAACGGGACAAAATCCGTGGTGTTCTACAATCAGGGAATGCGTCATAGCGACAAAATCGTTGTGTCGAAAAACCCAGACATCATTGGTAGAGCGAACGAGAATCGCCGCTATACAAGTCTGACAGACCGATTGCAAGGCCATGTATGCGAGTTCTGCGGAGCCGAAACAGAGGATATTGAAATTCATCATGTCCGGAAACTGAAAGATTTGAGTGGTAAGGCGGAATGGGAACGCCATATGATTGCACGTAAACGCAAGACAATGGCTCTGTGCCATTCCTGCCATGTAAAGCTGCACAATGGCACATTAGACTGATATCTGGAAAGCCGGATACATCGAGAGGTGTACGTCCGGTTTGGAGGGGAGCGTTTGGAAACCTACCGCAGGAATGCGGCAAGGCGCTGGGCGCTTACCCTACTGTATACGGCGCTCGCCCCGATTCCACTTTCCACCTTTGCGGGAGAGCCGAGTCAGAATGTGGGCAAATCGTTTATCAAAAGCTACTGCGCCGTGTGTCTTGAAGGTGCAGTGATCGTTTTAGCCTGCATTATCTTCTCACTGTTCGCTTCTTCCCCGCCTGTGGTTGATACGAACGCTGCGGCGGTTACACAGGTTTGGTCATATATCGGCGAGCTGCTTTTTAATATGCTCGTTTTGGTCGGCTCTGTACGAATGAGCGACCGGATTATCCGAGAGATGATGGGACTTTAAGGAGAACAGAAATGAAACGAATATACAACAAATTCAAGGGCTATACCCTTGAGGACTGCGATTGCAGATATTGCCTGTATTACGGAGGGCGGCGAAAAGGCAAGATTATTTGCCTTGCGGACGGGTGCGTCTGCGCCGATGAAATCCGGCAGGCGAAAAAAAGAAAGGAGTTCCTAAATGGAAGTCAAAATCAATAGAGAAATCAGGAATTACACAGAAGCGATGTTTTTTGGACTGTCACTCAGGCAGTTCATTTTTTCTGCCTGCGCCTGTGTTGTGGCGGTAGGTATCTATTTCCTGCTCAAACCCTATGTTGGCACGGAAACCGTATCGTGGATGTGCATTTTGGGAGCCGCACCCTTTGCGGCTCTCGGTTTTATTAAATATAACGGAATGACCGCAGAGAAATTCATCTATGCGTGGATCAAATCGGAGTTTTTAATGCCGAAGAAGCTCACTTTCCGTTCAACGAATACCTACTACGAGCTGTTCAAGCCGAGTATCGAAGCAAAAGCAAAGGAGGCTATGAAATCGAATGATTAAAACACTTACCAATCTCCGCAAGCAGGAAAAGGAAAAGTTTGTCGTGCCGAAGGGCGTTCAGGATGTGATCCCCATTATCGCCATCTATGATGACGGTATTTTTCAGATTGGGAAAGACAAGTTTTCCAAGACCTATAAATTTTCCGATATTAACTATGCCGTTGCCAGCCGTGAGGACAAGGAAGCGATGTTCCTCGAATACTCGGAGCTGCTCAATTCCCTCGACTCCGGCGCAACGACAAAAATCACGATCAACAACCGCCGCCTAAACCGTCTGGACTTTGAGAACAACATCCTTATCCCGATGAAAGGCGACAGCCTCGATGAATACCGTGAGGAATATAATAAAATCCTTTTGGAGAAAGCGACGGGCGCAAACGCTATCGTGCAGGATAAGTATATGACGATTTCCGTCAACAAGAAGAATATTGAGGACGCAAGGAATTATTTTGCCCGTGTGGGCGCTGACCTGATCGCCCACTTCGGCAGGCTCGGCAGCAAGTGCGTGGAGCTGGAAACCGATGAAAGGCTGCGTATCTTCCACGACTTTTATCGTGTGGGCGAGGAATCCTCTTTCCACTTTGATATAAAGGAAACCCGCAAAAAGGGACACAGTTTCAAGGACTATATCTGCCCTGATTCTATGGAATTTGAAAAGGACTACTTCAAAATGGGCGACCGTTACGGGAGAGTCCTTTTTCTGCGTGAGTACGCTTCCTATATCAAGGACAGTATGGTGGCGGAGCTGACAGACCTCAACCGCAATCTGATGATGTCCATTGATGTCGTACCTGTGCCGACGGATGAAGCGGTACGGGAAGCGGAAAACCGTCTGCTCGGCGTGGAGACGAATATTACCAACTGGCAGAGGCGGCAAAATTCCAACAATAACTTTTCGGCGACCGTTCCCTATGATATGGAGCAGCAGAAAAAGGAAATGAAGGAATTTCTCGATGACCTGACTACGAGAGATCAGCGAATGATGTTCGCCGTGATTACCTTTGTGCATACGGCGGATTCCAAAGAACAGCTTGATAACGACACGGAAGCGCTGCTTACCACGGCGAGAAAGCACCTTTGTCAGTTCGGCGTGTTGAAATTCCAGCAGGTGGACGGACTGAATACTGCTATACCGTTCGGCGTGAGAAAGATTGATACCTTCCGCACCCTTACCACGGAATCGCTTGCCGTATTTATTCCATTCAGAGTACAGGATATTTTCCACGAGAATGGGATTTATTACGGGCAGAATGTGATCAGCAAAAATATGATTATCGCCGACCGCAAGCAGCTCCTCAACGGTAATTCCTTTATCCTTGGTGTATCGGGCGGCGGCAAGTCCTTTGCCGCAAAGGGCGAGATTGAGAATGTGATTCTTTCTTCGGATTCCGATGTTATCATCATTGATCCGGAGCGGGAATATTCACAGCTTGTGAAGGCGCTCGGCGGCGAGGTGATCCATATCTCCGCTACTTCCCAAAATCACATCAATGCTATGGATATGACAAAAGAATACGGCGACGGGGCGAATCCGGTTATTTTGAAATCCGAGTTTATTATGTCCCTGTGTGAACAGCTCATCGGCGGCAGCAACCTCGGCGCAAAGCAGAAATCCATTATCGACCGCTGCACCGCCGGCGTGTACCGCACCTATCAGCAGAACAACTATCAGGGCGAAGTACCGACCTTGCAGGATTTCAGGGCGGAGCTTCTCAAGCAGGACGAGCCGGAGGCGCAGGAAATCGCCCTTGCCATCGAGCTGTTTACAAACGGCAGTTTGAACACCTTTGCGAAGCATACGAATGTGGATACCAATAACCGCCTGATCTGCTATGACATCTTAGACCTCGGAAAGCAGCTTATGCCTATCGGTATGCTGGTCGTTCTCGACTCTATCTTAAACCGCATTACGCAGAACAGGGCAAAAGGCAGAAACACCTTCATCTTCATTGATGAGATTTATCTGCTGTTCCAGCACGAGTATTCTGCAAACTTCCTTTTTACCCTTTGGAAGCGTGTGCGTAAATACGGGGCGTATGCGACGGGTATCACGCAGAATGTGGACGACCTTTTGCAGAGCCATACGGCAAGGACAATGCTCGCAAACTCTGAATTTATCATTATGCTCAATCAGGCTTCCACGGACAGGCTGGAGCTTGCGAAGCTCTTAAATATCTCCGATCTTCAGATGTCGTATATTACGAATGTGGAAGCCGGACACGGGCTTATCAAGGTGGGAAGCTCCCTCGTGCCGTTTGCAAATAAATTCCCGAAAAATACGAAGCTGTATAAGCTGATGACAACGAAACCGGGCGAGAGCGCATAAGCTCCCGCCCCTTGTTTCAGAAAGGAAATGACAATGAGAAAAAAGATTTGTATTGCGCTGATGGTGACGTTTGCCGTCCTGCTCGGCGTCAGCAGCTATTTCATTATCGACCATTACAGGGAGGCGGAACATCAGGCGCAGATGTACGATTCTCTCGTACAGATCGTAGAGGACAGCCAAGCCGAGCCTGCCGAGCCGATTCCCTATTCGGAAGATAAGACGATACTGCCGGAGCTTACCGAGCTGTACCGGCAAAACAATGATTTGATCGGCTGGATTTGCGTGGAAGATACAAACATCAATTATCCCGTTATGCAGACAACGGATAATCCCAATTACTATCTGAAGCGTGGGTTTGACAAAGAATATTCTTCCTATGGCTGTCCTTATGTGCAGGAGGACTGCGATGTTTTGAAGCCTTCGGACAATGTGGTGATTTACGGTCATCATATGAACAATGGCGCAATGTTCGCCGACCTTGAAAAATTTAAGAGTAAGGATTTTTGGAGAGAACACAGGACGATTGCGTTTCATACTCTGACGGACAAAAACGAGTATGAAATCCTTGCGGCTTTCAAAACCGTAGTTTACACCGACAGTCCTGACTCCTTCCGATATTACCGGTTTACGGACGCTCAGTCGCCGGAGGAATTTCAGGCTTTTGTGGCTAAATGCAAGGAGTTTTCTTTTTATGATACGGGCGTATCGGCAGAGTACGGCGATAAGCTGATTACCCTTTCTACCTGCGAATACTCTCGTACCAACGGAAGGCTTGTTGTGGTGGCGAAGAAAATTACAGAAAGCAGTGATGTCAATGCTCCCGCAAATGACGGGGCGGCAGAGATACCGAGCTAACGCCCTGATAAAGAAGCTGTGCGCTAATTATGATGACGGAAACTGCCTGATTCTTGATGAAGGGGAAGGCTGTGTCTGTGTGCAGAGCATATCCTATTCGCTTTTGTGCAGGTATTTCCGCAATGCGGTGCTTCCGGCAGATCCGTCACTTGAGGCGGAGATACTCGGAACACACCCTGACAGGTGCGTTTCCTGCGGCGCTCCCATTATCAAGCGTGGCAACAGGAAAAAGTATTGTGAGAAATGCGCCGGTATCGCATACAAAAGGCAGCAGGCAGAGTACGCAAGGAAAAAGCGTGCAGAATCGAAAAATAGAGGGTAAAAAGTTCTTGATTTAAGCGGCTTTTCAGCCCTCGCACTTTGAGGGGTAAGGTGTTTCTACCTTTGCCCTTCTTTTTTTATTACAGAGCGTGACAGGACGCTCGGAAAGGAGGTTTTCTATGGCGGATATTAAGACGAGAGATAAGGTCAAAGGCACGATTAAAACGATAGACAAATCGGCGGTCGCCGCCGAGCGTATGAAATCCGCCTTTATCCAGACGAAAGAAAAAGCGGAACATTCTGTTGATGTCCCTGAAAGCAGTGTGGAAGAATATGCTTCCAACCGCTTGGAAAACGGCATCGACCGAGTTTCCCACGAAGCCGTCCACCAGTTTGACAAGCAGGGGCGAAAAGGCGTTCAGGCGACGAAGCAGAATATCGTCAAGGCAAAGGACGGTATTCAGAAATTCAAGGAAAAGCGGGCGGCACAGTCGCTTCAAAAGCAGGCGCAGGCGGCAGCTCCACAAAAAAGCGTCAGCCAGAGTGTCAAGGCGGTGGAACAGCCGAAGAAGGCAGTAAAAGAGTCAGCCCGTTCCGCAGGAAAAAAGACAATTAAGACGGTCGGGAAAGGCTCTGCGAAAACAGCGCAAAAAACGGTAAAAACCGCAGAGCGCACCGCTAAAACGACCGTTAAGACAGCGCAGCGTACCGCAAAGGCGGCGCAGAAAACAGCACAGGCTACGGTCAAAGCTTCTCAACGGGCAGTCCAGACAGCAAGGGCGGCTGCCCGTGCCGCCGTGGTTACAGCGAAGGCAATCGCAAAAGCAATCGCTCTTGCGGTCAAGGCGATTATAGCCGGAACAAAGGCGCTGATCGCCGCCATAGCCGCAGGCGGTTGGGTAGCGGTTGTGGTCATTATTGTCATTTGCCTGATTGGTATGCTTCTCGGCTCGGTATTCGGTATCTTTTTCTCCGGCGAGGATTCCGGCACGGGTATGAGTATGCCGACCGTTGTGCAGGAGATCAATACCGAATACGATACCAAATTGCAGGATGAAAAAAACTCGGTATCTTATGATGTCCTTGAAATGAGCGGAAGCCGAGCCGTTTGGAAAGAGGTGCTGTCGGTATATTCCGTTAAGGTCAACACCGATCCCGATAATCCGCAGGAAGTCGCTACGATGGACGAATCGAAAAAGCAGCTTCTGAAGGACGTCTTTTGGGAGATGAATGAAATATCCTCTCGAACAGAAACAAAAACAGAGACGGTAATAACCGAAACCGATGACGGTCACGGCAACATCGTTGAGACAGAAAACACGGTCACGCAAACCTATCTATATATCACGGTAAGCCATAAGACCGCCGAAGAAATGGCGGTGCAGTACGGCTTTAACGAGGAACAGAAAAGTTATCTCGCTGAACTGCTTGCCGATGAAAACAATTCCCTGTGGTCGCAGGTACTCTACGGGATTACTGGTACGGACGATCAGATTGTAACCGTCGCCCTCTCTCAGATTGGAAATATGGGCGGCGAGCCGTACTGGTCGTGGTATGGCTTTAACTCCCGTGTAGAGTGGTGCGCCTGCTTTGTTTCGTGGTGTGCGAATGAGTGCGGGTATATCGACGCCGGCGTGATTCCGAAATACGCAGGCTGCGTCAACGGCGTCAACTGGTTTAAGGAGCGTGGACAATGGCTGGATAACAGCGCCGAGCCTACGCCGGGTATGATTATCTTCTTTGATTGGGCGGGCGAAAGCGGTCAGGACGGACAATCTGATCATACGGGTATCGTCCAAAAGGTAGAAAATGGCAGAGTTTATACAGTAGAAGGCAACTCCGGCGATTCCGTTCGTCAGAACAGCTATCCGGTTGGATATTATGAAATCCTCGGCTACGGTGCGCCTGCTTATTAAAAATCTGAGCCGCTTGCAGAAATGTAGGCGGCTTGTTTACATTTCAGAATTTTTGAAAAAGGTATTGACAAACACAGCATTTTTGACTATACTTTGCTTGTGATGTAGTTAGTTACTCGACTAACAAACAGGCAAACATATATAGGAGGTGCTATGATTGAATGTAAATCCAAATATAGATAAACCCATCTTCATTCAGATTGCGGAGCAGCTTGAAGATTCTATATTTACGGGGGTATTTCCTGAAGAAACACAAATCCCATCTACAAATGAAATCGCTGCGCTGCTCAGTATCAATCCGCACACTGTCCTGAAAGGAATGAATGTGTTGGTTGATGAGGAAATCATCTACAAGAAAAGAGGTCTTGGTATGTTTGTAAAAGAAGGAGCGGTGGAAAAAATACGGCAAAAGAGGCAAAGTCAATTTTACGAGCAGTATGTAGAGGCTTTAATCAGCGAAGCGATGAAATTGCAAATGTCCAAAGAAGATATAATTTCTCTGATAGAAAGGGGCTATGATAATGAACGCCATTCAAATTAAGAATATAACAAAAAGATACAAAGATGTTACAGCGCTTGACGATGTTTCTTTCTCCTTTGAGTTCGGGAAAATATACGGATTTTTAGGAAGAAACGGCGCCGGAAAAACGACGCTCATCAATATTATTGCGAATCGCATTTTTGCGGATCAGGGCGAAATTCTGATTGACGGGATTCCCGCTAAAGAAAATATGGGGGTTCACGAAAAAATTTTTTGTATGAGTGAAGCCGATTTATATGATAGAGATTTGAAGGTTAAGGAACATTTCAAATGGACAAATCGCTTTTATAGTGACTTTGATTTGAAGAAAGCCTTTGCGCTTTCCAAAAAGTTTAACCTTGATACGAACAAAAGATTCAAGGCGTTATCAAAAGGGTATCAGTCCATTTTCAAGCTGATTATTGCGTTATCACTCAATGTTCCGTATGTGATCTTTGACGAGCCGGTATTAGGGCTTGACGCAAATCATAGGGAGTTGTTTTACAGCCTGCTTCTGAAAGAGTTTGAGAATAATGAGCGGACGCTTATTATTGCGACACACTTGATTGAGGAAGTTTCCAATATCATTGAAGAAGTTGTTTTGATTGATAAAGGAAAGATTCTTGTTCAGGAAACCGTTGAGGAACTGTTGGAGAAAGGATACAGCATTTCCGGAGTGGCTCAGGAGGTTGACCGTTATTGTGAAGGCAGAAATGTAATCGGATACGATGAATTGGGCGGCTTAAAAATTGCCTATATATTAGGAGAGAAATCGGCTTTGCCTCAAGGAAGCAATCTGCAAGTTACGGCGATGAATCTGCAAAAGTTGTTTGTCAAGATGACAGAGAAAGGTGGCGGCGAAAATGACTAAATTAAGATCTGCTGTTTTATATGAATACTCCACGAAAATAAGGGCGGTAGGAATTTTCTATTTGATCCAGTATTTGATTGTCGCTCTCATTTTTATGATTATTGCAATTTGTACGGAAGGAGATGAAATTGGATCGAATGCTTTAGAATTTAGTTCCGTTGTTTTTGTCAGTGTGATAGGAGTATTAGGCTATAAAGAAGATTTCAAAGCACTGCTCCAAAATGGATACACCCGAAAATATATTTTTGGGGCGACTATTTGTATGTTTACATTGCTGGCGGGTACATTGGCGCTTATTGATACCATAATCGGAAACTCCCTTCATTATTTTAATGATAACTATTTTACTTTATATGGTGGTGTTTACGGATATGGGAATGTTTTTGTAAACTGGCTGTGGCTTACTGCTTTATATTTGATGTTTTGCATCCTTTTCTACTTTGCGGTTTTAGTTATTAATAGAGTTGGAAAAATAATCTCTCTTTTGATTGGAGTTGGAATTTCTGGAATCATTCTTCTTGTTATTGCGCTGTTCCAGTTTGTATTCTCAGACGAAATTGTGAGCAGGGCTGCGGAATTGACGATGAAAGCAATAGGACTTATGAGTGATGGTACAGTAAATCTTTTCTTTCCGATCCTATCATTTCTTGTAATCGGAGTGATTTTTGGAATCGGCTCATATGCCGTAATCCGGCGCACGGAATTAAGATAAAACTATATCATAATATACAAAAATACGGTGCTGCCCGCTTTGGGTAACACCGTATTTTTTTGCCGCTTTTATTGATTTTTATATTTATCCATTTCAACTAACATCTTATATAGATGTTCCTGCTCGGATTTACTTTTTGCTGCGACCAGCTCGTAGCATTTCATAGGATAGCTGTCGGCGCTATCTTCACCTATTTTTTCAAAAAGCCGAGCAAGCGAGACATTCATAGCTGAAGCGATCTTTTCGATACTTTCAAGAGTAGCGTTCTTTTCCCCTCGTTCAACTTGCCCGATATAAGTAGGGTGGCAGCCGGACAGTTCGGCGAGCTTCTCTTGGCTTAATCCCTTTTCGATTCTATAATTGCGGACACGCTGCCCGATTGTTTTTGCAATTTCACTCATAGTTCCAGCCTCCATTCATAGTCTATAAATATTGTTTCCGCAGTTCCACAGACTATTGATATTTATTGTCGACTTTGATATACTATAAGCATTATAATTAGATTTTTTGTGCTTTTAGGCTTTGGATTGGCTGGCGATTTTTAATGAGGACAAAAACGGCTTGCTTTACCGGACATAGAAAAATACCGCCGGAGAGCATATCGGAACTCTCTCTGCGGTTAAAAAACACCTTGCTTCGACTGATAGAAGAAGGATATATGTACTTTAGCGCAGGCGGAGCATTGGGCTTTGACACGCTGGCTGCTCAATGCGTTTTATCCTTGAAAAAACAGTATCCGCATATCAAGCTGATTTTAGTCCTGCCGTGTACTACACAGACAAAAGGCTGGAACAAAGATGATATAGTGGTTTATGAGGAAATCAAAAGTCAGGCGGACAAGGTAGTATATACTTCTCACGATTATTTTCGGGGCTGTATGTTCAAAAGAAACCGCCGTTTGGTAGATGGCAGCAGCGTCTGTATTGCCTATTTAACACAGGAGAAAGGCGGGACTGCGTATACGGTAAATTATGCTCGGCAAAACAATGTGCAAGTGATAAACTTAGCTGCTCAATAGAGGTAAAGAATGGGAGGATTGAAAAAAGTTTATTTCTAAATGGAAAGCGTACTTGACATTTGTGTCTTCTTTGCTATAATAGAGATATGGAAAGCTGGCTTTCCATAGAAAGGAGGCGCACCGTGAAAAACCGTTTAGAAGAAATCCGGAAAGAACGGGGAATCAAGCAGGAAGAACTTGCCGCCGCACTGGAAGTGTCCCGGCAGACCATTGGCTCGTTGGAAAACGGACGATACAATCCTTCGATTACATTGGCATTTAAGCTTGCACGGTATTTTGATATGAGCATTGAAGATATTTTCATTGGCACTGTAAAGTAAAAATGAAAAAGTAGAACCCGAAAGCACAGAAAAGCACTACGCAACGAGCAGAAGCTCGCGCTTACGCTTTTTGGACAGTTGAAGGCCGGCACACTGGGCCGGGGTAAGGCCATTCAAGGCGGAGTGAGGGCGGACGAAGTTGTAGAAAAAGATGAACATGGAAATGAGGTTGTTGGCAGAAGCAAAGGACGAAAAGCCCTGTTTGGTTTTGTACCAAGCCTTGAACTGCTTGTTGAAGCACTCAATGAGGTTGTTGGTAATGTCGTCGTGGAAGCTCTCCACGCGGATGTGCTGAACCCCACGCAGCGTCTTGACAGGCATCTGGTAGGCGAAGTAACGGTCGCTGACAATGGCCCCCGGTGAGCCTAAAGGCTTCACGGCTTCCAGTATGGTAAAAGCCTGTGGACTATCCCTGTGGCGGTCTAAATGGAAACCGAGGACAAAGCGGGTCTCACTGTCCAAAATGAGCCAGAGGTAGTATTTCTCGCCCAGTATCTTCACAACAGTTTCATCGGCGTGCCACTCGTCAGAGTTGAAATTGAGCGCCGGAATGAGCTGTATAGCCATGTTTTGGAACATCGGGGCGAAGTTAGTACACCAGTTACTGATGGTCGTGTGAGATACCTGGACATTCATCACGGTACGCAGAATCAAGGCGATGTTGCGGAACGAGTTTTTGCCCAGATAGAACATGGATAAGGCCATGAGGATTACATGGACGGGATAGCGCATCCGCTTGAAATCCGTCTTACCGAACAGTTTGGACATGGATGGGGCAGAAATGGCCGTAGGCTTTGGTACGAACACGGAATGGCGGCATTTTTTGTCGGAGCAGGTATAGTGGGTGTAATGTTCTCTGTCGTGGTGCAGGAAGGTAGCTTTCCCGCAAACTGGGCAAGCAGGGTAATTCATCGTTCGTGTGTAAACGCGCTCAGGTGTCTCAGGCGCCCACTGATGCCAACACTTTTTGCACTGATACTTTTGATGACCATGAGCATCTTTTCCGTAGCGATAAAAGTCCGTTTTGTTGTTGCACTTCGGGCAGCATACTTGGTATAATTTTGCCATGAGGACTCGTCTCCTTTCGGGAGGTACGTGGGTTTGTGGTAAAACCATTGTACCAGAAGGGCTGACGGGTCCTCAACTTTCATTTAACTTTACAGTCCGTTTTCATTTACGAGGAGGGAAAGCAATGAAAAAGAAAACCGGAGTGTATCTTGTGATCGGTATGATAGGCATTGCTTTGGCTCTGAGCGTAAGGTTCCTTTTACAGGACTATTTGAGTGCCTCACAAAGCGGAGCAATGATTGGCATCGGAGCCGGCTTGTTCGGTTTTGGAATTTCAAAATGGTGCTTTGGTCGTTGGAGCGAAAAAAATCCTGAGCTTATGAAGCAAAATGAGATTGAAGCAAATGATGAACGCAATCAGTTTATCCGTCTGAAAGCACAGGCACTTTGCGGTGAAATATTTCATTGGATTCTGATGGCTGGGGCTTGGATCTGCATAGTGATTGACGCCCCGCTATGGGTAACGCTTTTGCTTGTGGGAACATTCTTGTTAAAAACTATTTTGGATCTTGTTTTGATGGCATACTATCAACGCAGAATGTGACGGAGGAAATTATGAAATTTGTTATTGAACATTTATCAAAGAGCTTCGAGAAAAAGGAAGTTTTAAGAGATATTGATTTTACCTTCGACGAAGGGAAAATTTACGGGCTGCTCGGCAGAAACGGAGCGGGTAAAACAACGCTGTTTAACTGCCTGAATAGGGATCTGAAGGCAGACAATGGGAATTTCTATATAGAAGAGGAAAACGGCGTCCGCCGTGAGGTAGCCGCAGAGGATATTGGATATGTACTCTCTACTCCTACTGTGCCGGAGTTTCTTACAGGCAGGGAGTTTTTGAAGTTCTTTATGGACATCAACGAGAAGTCTATTAAAAATCCGAAAAGCATTGACGAGTATTTTGACTATATGAGTATTGAGCCGGAGGACAGGGATAAGCTGCTCAAGGACTACTCCCACGGTATGAAAAATAAAATGCAAATGCTCATCAATATCATCGCCCAGCCGAATATCCTGCTGCTGGACGAGCCTTTAACATCCCTTGATGTCGTGGTGGCAGAAGAAATGAAACAACTTCTCCGTTCACTGAAGCAAGACCGCATTACCATTTTCTCCACCCATATTATGGATTTGGCGCTGGACCTCTGCGACGAGATTGTACTGCTCCATCACGGTGAGCTGGAGGTTGTAGAAAAAACAGATTTGGACAGCAAGGAGTTTAAGGATAAAATTATTGCGGCACTCAGGGAGGAAGAAAATGAATAAGACGCTCAAAATCTCTTTTTCCCTGAAAAATACATACAGTGTAAACGGTATCCTGTTTTCCCTAAAGCAGATTCCGCTCTTAAAGCGGCTGCTTCCGGCAACGCTTTACAAGGTAAAGGGACTTAAAATTTTTGCAAATATTTTGTCTGTACTGTGGGAAATCGTTTCTGTATTCCTCGGCAAGTTTCTTTACTTTGTTACGATGGTTTGCGGGATTGGCATTCTCTATAAGGCTTTACCCCAAAATCAGGTGTTCCTGCATATCCTGCTGATTCTGACTGTGATCGGCAGCTTTATGAACACCCACCTTTTCAATCCAACAAAGGATAAATATTATGCGATGATCCTGATGCGGATGGACGCACGGGAATATACGCTGGTAAACTATTTCTACGCCATACTGAAGGTTGTTGTGGGGTTTCTTCCGCTTACGGTTCTGTTCGGTATGGACAGGGGCGTGCCTTTGTGGTTCTGCCTGCTTTTGCCGTTTTGTATAGCGGGAATGAAGCTGTTTGCGGCGGCTGTTACCCTGTGGGATTATGAGAAACGGGGCTTTGGCTACAACGAAAATAAGCTGTCGAAATACGTGTGGGGCTGTATCGCCCTGCTTTTAGCCGCTGCCTATGCGCCGCCCGCCTTTGGATTTGCCGTACCGGAAACGGTGTCAATGATTCTCTTTTTGGCTTGTATTCCGCTGGGAGCAATCGGGCTGAAAAAGGTATTAATTTTCCGTGATTACTATGCTATCAACAAGGAACTGCTGGCAGGTCTTACCAATCAGATGGACAGCACGGCACAGACGAAGCTTGTCAAGCAGGTCAATGAGAAAAAAATATCCACGGATACTTCCATTACCAGCAGCCGCAAAGGTTTTGAGTACCTGAATGAGCTGTTTATCAAAAGGCACAAAAAGATACTCTGGAACTCTACGAAGAAGATTTCCTATGTGTGCGCTTTCCTTGTTGCCGCTGTGCTGGTGATTGTTTACCTGTTGCCGGAGGAAAAAGCCGACATCAATAAAATTGTGATGACTTGGCTTCCGTACTTTGTGTTTATTATGTATGCCATTAACCGTGGTACGAATTTTACGCAGGCTCTTTTTATGAACTGCGATCACAGCCTGCTGACCTATTCGTTTTATAAGCAGCCGAAATGTATCCTGCGGCTGTTTCAGATCCGCCTGCGTGAGATTATGAAAATCAACGCAGTCCCGGCGCTGGTCATTGGCGGCGGGCTGGCGCTGATCCTGTTTGCGACCGGAGGAACGGACAATCCGCTCAATTATGTGGTGCTGATTGTTTCCATCCTGTGTATGAGCCTGTTTTTCTCGATTCATTACCTGACGATTTATTATCTGCTCCAGCCTTACAACGCAGGGACGGAATTGAAAAGCGGCACTTACCGGATTGTCCTGACCGTAACCTATTTCATCTGCTTTGCTTTCATGCAGCTTCGTATGCCGATTATGATATTTGGAATCATGACGATTGTTTTCTGTGTGCTTTACAGTATTGTCGCCAGCGTTTTGGTGTACCGCCTTGCGCCGAAAACATTTCGGCTGAGAACATAATTGGCTGGTTTTTCGTTGGCACAAAATCATAGTAATCAAGAAAGAACGGACGGAGGTGTTTGTTCTATGAGAGAATGTCTCAGATGTGGAACGGAAATGAAAGAAAACTGCGCCGTCAAGGTAGAAGGCGCAGGCTACGGGATTGTAATGTCATCGGACGAAAACAAGCTGTTCGGCGGCAGAATCGGAAAACCGAAAGTGGCAATCTGCCCGAAGTGCGGCGAGGTTTCCATCTATGTGGAAGATGTAGAGAAGCTGTAACTGTATATGGAGGCTGTGAAATGAAAAAGATTTTATCTGTGTTTTTGATGTCGCTCATTGTATTTACTTTTTCCGCTTGCGGCGGCGATGTTGTTGCGATTGAAGATTACGAATGGAAAATGAGAACGGTTGCGAGCAATGCTATGGAGGACGCTCAAAAACCAGACGAGCTTGTTATCGCCGTAGGGGAAGCCGACGAGTTATACCCTGAAGCTGAGATCGTGGATTTAACTTTGATCGCCAAAGACGGCGAAATTACGATAACGGATACCACAAACAACAAAACATACAGCGGGACTTATGAGGTGCAGCAGAAAACGCCAAAGGGAACGGATTATGAGATTATCATTGACGGAGTAACTGGTTATGCTACTGTATCCCCAACAGAATATTATGATGGCTCAGAAATTCCTACACTGCCAATCAATATCAATGGCTATTCAATATACTTTATCCCAGATGATGGAGAATAACAGACGGGAGGCGTATAAACTATGAAAGATATGATCGGATACTGCGGACTGGACTGCGAAAAATGCGACGCATACATAGCAACCGTCAACGACAATCAGGCTTTGCGGGAGAAAACGGCGAAGCTGTGGGCAGAGTTAAATAACGCTCCCATTCTGCCGGAACATATCAATTGCGAGGGCTGCCGTAGGAACGGAGTGAAAACGGTATTCTGCGACAGTCTGTGTGGGATTCGTAAGTGTGCGTTAAATAAAGGAGTTTCCACCTGCGGCGATTGTTCTGAATTGGAAACCTGCCCCACTGTTGGGGCGATCCTCGAAAACAATCCGTCCGCTTTGGAGAATTTGAAAGGATAAATATATAGAACAGTAATGATAAGTCGTAGAGGAAATGGGATATGAAAACTTTAATCATATATGGCAGCCAGTACGGAACGACAAAACGATATGCGGAAAAGTTTGCAGAAATGACACATTTTCCGGTTGTCGGCTATGATAATATAAACGGATTGACAGAATATGACAGAGTCGTCTATTTTGGCGGATTATACGCAGGCGGTGTTAAAGGTCTAAAGAATACCGTTAAGAAATTATCTCCAAATGTAAAGCTGGTTATCGTGACAGTCGGATTAGCAGATGTATGTGATGAAGAAAATATAAGGAATATCAGAAGCTCTATAAGAAAACAAGTGCCGGAACATCTACTGAATATGTCAGCTGTCTTTCATTTAAGAGGTGGAATTGATTATCAAAAGCTGTCTTTTAAGCATAGAACAATGATGACTCTTTTATATAATAAAGCAAAAAAATTGCCGGAAGATAGGAAAACCGCTGAGGTGAAGGCAATGATAGAAACCTTCAACTCAAAAGTAGACTTTGTTGACTTTCATTCCTTAAGACATATAGTAGAAAATATTTAATAAAAGTCTAAGTTATCGAATTTATCGGATGAGGAGTAGAGAAATGGCTTTTGATTACAAGAAAGAATACAAGGAATTTTATATGCCGAAGAACAAGCCCGGAATTATAGAGATTCCGAAAATGAACTATATCGCCGTCCGGGGAAAAGGCAATCCTAACGAGGAAAACGGAGAATACAAAAACTCAATCGGCTTGCTGTACGGCATCGCCTTTACCATAAAGATGAGCTACAAGGGTACGCATAAGATCGAGGGATTTTTTGAGTATGTAGTGCCGCCCCTCGAAGGACTTTGGTGGCAGGAAAATACGCAGGGACTTGACTATGCCAGAAAAGAAGATATGCACTTTATCTCTATGATTCGCTTGCCGGACTTTGTAACAAAGGAAGATTTTGAGTGGGCGGTTCAGGAAGCAACGAAAAAGAAAAAACAGGATTTTTCAAAAGTTGAGTTTTTCCCTTATGACGAGGGTTTGTGCGTTCAGTGTATGCACATTGGCTCTTATGATGATGAGCCTGCCACCGTTGATTTAATGCACGACTATATGAAAGCAAGTGGGTACGAACTGGATATTACGGATACAAGATACCATCACGAAATCTATCTGAGCGATCCGAGAAAATGTGATGTGAGCAGATTGAAAACGGTGGTGCGCCACCCGATCCGGAAAGCTGAGTAAACGGAGGATATATTATGCCAAAAGAAGTAAATCCCCAAGATACCGCACGAGCTGCGGCATATGAGCTTTGGATGAAAGCACCGAATCCTATGGTAACTTTTTTTAAGACCTTTGATGTGACGAATCTGATCAAGGTTAGCAGGAAAAGAAATTTGAAATTCAATATGCTGCTTGACTATTGTATCGGCAGAGCCGCCGTCAAAGTAAAGGAGTTTTATATTCTTCCGGTCGGCGATAAGCTCATACAGTATGACACCGTAGCGGTCAATACCATTGTGAAAAACAAAGAAGGCGAAGTCAGCTCCTGCGACCTTTCCTATAAAGCCGAGCTAAATCAATTCAACGAGGAATACTTGAAATATACGGCACAGGTCGCTGCAAGTTGTCAGGACAGGGACTTATCCGAAAATAGTATGGTCATCGGCACTTCCGCTATCATAGATACGGAAATTGACGGAGCTGTTGGTATGAACAGTGGCATTTTCAATAATCCCTTTATTATTTGGGGCAGATACAAAAAGAAATGGTTTCGGTATTACCTGCCCATCTCTTTCCAGTTCCATCATACGCAGATGGACGGTGCTCACGCAGGTGCGTTTTTGAAAAACTTGCAAAATGAGATTGATCTGCTGAAATGAAGACAGCCTCATTGCTGGAATTGGAGCAGGCATTGTACTTGTTTTATTAGCTTGTTTTGTCATCAATTCGCTTTTCGTTTGGTAAAAGAAAAAGCAATGATAATTTACAACTGCAAAGGGAGTATTTATAAGTAATAAATGAGACCGTCAATCAAAAAATGACTGGCGGTCTTTTGCTTACTTTATAGTACTCCAATGTCCGGTTTTCTTGGAACCTTTACGAACAATTAGACCTTTTTGGATAAGAACTTTAATAGCTCTATCTACTGTTCTCGTAGATATGTTGAGTTGGTCGGCAATTTCTTGACGAGAATTTTGCGGAGCCTTTTCAATGAGATGATAAACCGCTAACTCGCTTTTGTTCAGATAAAGCAGAGCTGGATTTAATTCGCCATTTATTTCGCCATTGTCATTGTTTAATTCGCCGTTTAATTCGCCGCTTGCTTTGCCATTCCGTATTGTCGCATTGAGCATAAAAGCGTTATCATTATATTCCGGTGCGGGAAGTCCGGCGTCAGACATTTCCTTAAACATACGGTCAACGCCTTCGCCAAACTCTTTCACATAATCATACTCTTGCAGGAAACGGGCGATTTTTGGATTCCTTGAAAAATGAACGGTGCGAATATTGCTCAAACGAACAATGCCGGGGAGAGTGCCGGGACTCTCTACGGTAATATGATCGTCAAACATTTTTATCTGAATATCCGTTCCTTTAATGCTGTAATCACGATGAGCGATGGCGTTGATGATGATCTCTTTCCAAACGAACTCAGGGTATTCCGGCGTCGTGTGAAATCTGCCATCGTTTCCGAGCCGAGTGCGCTCCTTGATCTGATCTCCTACAAAATCAAGAGACTGCCGCACCATATCAAGAATTTTTCCCTCGAACATCTTATCCTTGACTACATTCATTTCTGTACCGACCTTTGCCTCAGTTCCGTCATAGCGGATAAAGCGCACTCTTGCCCTCGGAAAGAAACGCTGCGGCTCTTTCCCGAAAAGAAGAAGCGCAGCTCCGCTCATTTCTTCTCTACCATCGTGCCGGACAATGTAATCCTTATTTTGCCTGATGTATTCCTCGGCGGATTTCGTATAACCGATTTTCTTACAGTATTCATTGACAAAATCCATATCAATATCATCTAATGTAGACCGGAACACAGGCTCATCTTCAAAATAGCGGGAGCCTTTGGCATACATAAGCTGCAAGCGTTCATCAAAGTTCAGCTTCTTTGATTTGTCTCCCATTCGGTAATAAACCTCGTCCTGCTGATTGGCGTGAAGTTCGGAACTTTGAGGAATTGTCATAATCAGAATATGGTTTGGCTTACCGTCCTTATCCTTACACGCAACAGTTTCGGTTGTTACTCTTACCGATGGATTGCAGTAATCAAAGGGAACACGAAGAATATCATTGACATTGTTGGTATATGCGTCGATTCCAGTTACATCACCGTTGTCCTCAACACCGATCACAAGCGTACCACCATCTGCGTTGGCGAAGGCTACGATATGATTGGATAATCCCTTAGCGTCTTTTCTTGCGCTTTTGCGGTCAAAGACTTGATCTTCCTTTTTCGTACATAATTCTTCAAGCGAATATTTCATATATAGACAGCTCCAATCTGTTGCTTTATTTCAAAAATTGATTGCGGTATTCCTGATGGCGGAAACGGTAGCCCTGTGCAATCAGCGTATCCGTTTTTAATGCGACCAAGTTTATGTCCGAGCGCATTGCCCGTGCGATCTGCTGAATATCATACCCATTTTCGATATATTCCAATATTTCATCGTCAGGCAGGGAAATTTGGGAAGCAAAGATGTTTGCCTCATATTCCATTCGGCTTTGCCGCATATCGAAAATATTAAATTCCTTGAAGCCGCCAGCCTTGACCGCTTCTTCTCTATGTAAGGCGTCGTGTCCGATCTCGTGCAGCATTACGATACGCTCCATTACAGGGTGCAGATCGTCTTTTATAAAGATAAAACGGTTTCGCATTAAAACTTTGTATGCGCCTCGCTGTTTTTGGAACGATAACGGGATGACTTCTATTCCAAGCTCCCGTGCGATTCTATGCGGATCTCTCGTGCAAAGGTCATTTGTCAGCCGATTCGCCTTTCTGACAATCTCCAAAGTCTGAATATCCAAGAGTAAACACCCCCATTCTACTGTGGTAAGTATATCTTATCAAATGCACTGTCCGAAAAAGAGGACATCAAGCGTTATTTACGGTATTTTTTGGGGGTGTACTTCTTATTCTTCTCTTTGGCGATCCAGTACGCTTCCTGAATGCCTTTCATCATCTCATCCAAATCCTCATCGGCAAGCTCGCCGCCGGCAAAAAGCCCCGTAACCTCTGCCATAAGCTCCTTTGCCTGTCTTGCGCCTTTGCTTCCGTATTTGGATTCAGCATTCAGCAGAAATTCCTCGTCATCGGTAAGCAGATAGTTGACATCAACCTTCAGGACTTTCGCTATCTTATAATAGGTTTCCCTTTTTTTCGGGTAGCGAGTGCCAGCCTCATAATTTGATACCGTTCGCAAAGAAACGCCGATTGCTTTTGCAAACTCATCTTGCGTTAAGCCTGCCTTTGTGCGGGCTTCTTTTACTTTCTCACAGAATTTCATTTCATCTGACCTCCAAATTATTTGAACTGATTTGAAAATATCTTGCGTACCCATATTGACAAACGCAAGTTAATTTCGTATAATACAAACATGCAAGTAAGTTGCGTATATATAATACCTTAACTTGCGTATTTTGTCAAGGCAGTTCAAAAAAATACTTGAACTTTTATCCGCAAGCAAATGATACCCTATTTACGAATTGAGGAGAACAGATGGGACGAAAGGATACGCTCGCTGCGAAAAGCATTCAGAAAATGTACGAGCAGCTTAATTTGAATCAATCGGATATATTCTCGAAAACAAAATTGCTTCTCAGCGTATACCGTGATGTTGTTTGGATCACGCTGAGCGAGTCTGCCCGTGTAAATGAAGAACTGGCATATTACGGGGAAGAATTGGACAGCGCCCTTGTCTATTTGGAGCTGTTTGCGCCGGATACCGAGAAGCAGGAGTTTGAGAGCCGTGTCAGCGCCTTGTTTGAAAACAAGTGGATGGTTGACCTGATTGATACCGCTATGGCGAAAATGTATGACTACCACAATAACGGCAGACTGTACCACGAGATTATATCGAAAAGCTATTTGACTATGTTTCGATATTCGGAGAGCGAGCTGCTCGATCTCTTGAATATGGAGCGCAGCACATTTTATGACCGAAAAAAAGAGGCAATTTTACTTCTCGGCGTATCCTTGTGGGGATATGCGATTCCGAGCTTCAGAGGAATCTTTAATATAAAGGGGGTTGATGAAAGCGGCGATATTCCCGATTTTTTCAAATAAAGGCTTGTCCGACTAAAGTCCGACGAAATCCCTACTGAATGTCCGACCTTGCGTATGCTACACTGTGTATGCTGCCCGAAGAACGGCTTTCGTTTACGGAACGAGGGCTGAAAACAAAATGGCGGAAAATTGGCGCAGTTTTGCCGATGATGTGAAAAAACAAATCTGCTACAATTAGTATGCCTAAAGCTTTGAAAAATTTTCTTGATTTTCAAATGCTGATTCAACATCTTTTAGGCGGCTATACAGCAGCTTAGGCAAAACGAATTGAATATGTGTTTTGAAGAAGCAGTTATAGCTTTCAGCCTTCGGGCTTGAATGTTATAGCTGCTTTTTTTACGCCCTTTTCGCTTTTGTCAAGCGGAAAGGGAGCTTTATGTCTATCACAGTATGGCAGGCGTTTGTATGTAGGTATCCGTGATCTCCGAATTTTTGATTTCAACCTTGTATATCAAAAATTCCAAATTTAAGGAGATTACGAGATGGCTATTACATCAAACAACAAAAAAGGTCAAGACGATAAGAAGTATAAGGTTATCAACCTGAAATATGAGTATGAAGGATATGATGGAGGCGAAAAATGGGCGATCATATCCGAACTGTCCGAAAAAGAACTATTTGGGCTGTACCCCGATGAAATGCGGCGGTATAGCCCTTTTGTTTTACTATCCGTTGAACAAGGAACGGTCATTAGCGATTTCAAAGCAAATGAGGACAAGCATAGGAAACGCAGTATAAACAATGAGGACTATTTTGGTTACAGCGAGGGACTGACGGAGAATTTACATACCGAAGCCATTGTGCCAGACTTTGTGAAGCAGCAGGAGGATGAGGAATATTGCCAACGGCGAGAAGAACTGAAACAACAACTATTTGCTCAAGCAATGGCAAGCCTTACGGAAAAGCAGCGCAGACATCTGCTTATGCGGTATGTAGAGGGAAAAACATCGGTTGAAATTGCAAGAGAGGAGGGGATTTCGGAACAGGCTGTGCGGAAGAACGCTCAGACAGCAATCAGGAAGTTTGAAAAAATTTTCGGAAGTTTTTTTAGAAAATAGGTTGCGTTTTGGCATTTCAATTCCAAATAAGTGAAGGGGTTATTTAGTCCGGACATAATCCCCCTCACATTTTGGAAAGCGAGGGCTTATATATGCAACCTAAAGATATGAAAACAATAAGGCGTGGAGAAATCTATTCCTACGATTTTGGAATTACTGAAGGATCAATTCAAAGCGGTCGCAGACCTGTTTTGGTTATACAGGCAGACAATTTTAATGAAAAAGCACCTACGGTGATTGTAGCGTCCATTACTACGGTAATCAAGAAGCGCTATTTACCGTCGCACATTATTTTAGGCGACCGCTTTGGATTGGAGAAACCGTCAATGGTGCTTTTAGAGCAAATACAGACGATAAACAAATCCTCTTTAACGGATTACATTGGATTTGTTGAAGATGAAAGAATCTGGAAACAGATCAATGCAGCTATTAAACAAACCTTTGGGCTTTGGTTTTATAGTTTGCAGAGAACTGGCGATATTCGTTGCCTTTGCAGTAAATGCCTGAAGGACTATATGAACAATCCAAACTATATTGTCAGGAGGCTTGATCCGTTTGCTTCTGAAAAAGACAGGTGCGATAAATGCAATAACACAGGATGGGATTACATCATCTTTGATAAGCGCAGCGCCCTGAGAGATAAGGGGGTGCAGAAATGAGCGAGAACAATGTAAAAAGAAAGACGCCGAAATATGAAGTACCTTTATGGCATAAAAGCAATTTGTCGATTGAAGAAGCTACGGCATACACGGGAATCAGCAGAGATAAATTATATGAGATGACAAACCGTGACGATTGTCCGTTTGTTTTATGGATCGGGAATCGCAGGCTAATAAAAAGGCAGGTCTTTGACGAGTATATTGCCAAGATGTACTCGATATGAGTTGTTTTGTCAAGTGTGCGATAGGTCGATTCGCATAATTGGCTTATCGCCGCACTTGCATTATGCTGTAACCACAAAACACAAGGAGGTTACAGCAATGAAGAACGAAAACAATACAAGCAGGTCATACCAAGTCCCTATTTGGCATAAAGCTGCTCTTTCAATGGAAGAAGCAATGGTTTATACAGGGATAGGAAGGGACAAACTCAGAGAAATGACCAATCGTGAGGACTGCCCGTTTATTCTTTGGAACGGAAGCAAGCGCTTGATCAAAAGGCAAGCGTTTGACGAGTACATTCTTAAAGTGTATTCCATTTGAGAGCGGAGGTGCTGAAACAGTATGGAAGAAAGAAATGTACGATTCGATGTCCCGATATGGCATAAGCTGAACTTATCCATAGAAGAAGCGGCAAAATACTCTGGCATTGGCAGAGCAAAGCTTTATGAAATGACGAATAGAGAGGATTGTCCTTTTGTCCTATGGGTTGAAAGTCGGCGATTGATAAAAAGAAAAGAATTTGACGAGTACATCAGCAAAGCGTACTCGATTTAGGAGGTATCGTTATGGACGATGAAATTTTAAGGTATAAGCAGAGGCTGGAAGAACGAACGGCGCAAACGCCTATATGGGAAAAAGCGTGTTTGACGATAGAAGAAGCTGCTGAGTATACAGGTATCGGACGAACAAAGTTAAGAGCATTGGTACGGCAGAAAAAATGCTCGTTTTCAATGCCGATTGGCAATCAGATACTCATTGTACGGGAAAAGTTTGACGCTTATCTAAAAGGGCGAAAGCGAATTTAAGTGAGGTGGATTAGAATGGCAAGCACAAGGAGAAAAGACAAATCAAGAGTGGTACTTCGTGTCGGCGAACTTCAGAGAAAAGACGGTACATACCAGTATTCTTGGACGGATAAGAATAAGAAACGCCGATATGTGTATTCCAAGTCTCTTGATAATCTGCGGGAAAAGGAGGCGCAGATAGCAAAGGACATCAGCGATGGGATTAAGGCGGAAGCCCGGTATACGACTATTGATGAGCTGTACGCTTTATGGAAAGACCTGAAACGGGGGCTGAAAAATAATACCTTTGAAAACTATAAATATATGTATGAAACTTTTGTCCGCCAGCAAATAGGGAGTAAGCGAATTGCAATGCTGAAAAAATCGGATATTAAGAGGTTTTATAACTACCTTGCCGATGAAAGGGGCTTGAAAGCCTCGACGATCGACAGCATTCACACGGTACTCCATCAGATTTTGGATATGGCGGTTGACGATGACTATATCCGAAATAATCCGTCCAACAATGTTCTTAAGGAGTTAAAACAATCCCATATATTCAAAACAGAAAAGCGCAGGGGTTTGACACGACCGGAGCAAGAGCTGTTCCTTTCTTATCTGAGAGATACGCCAAAATATCAAAATTGGTATTCGGTCTTTGCGGTAATGACAGGGACAGGACTTCGAGTAGGGGAACTCACGGGACTCCGTTGGTGCGATATTGATTTAGAGGAAGGCATTATAGATGTGAATCATACTCTGGTCTATTACGACCATAGGACTTCTGAGGGTAAGAGGGGATGTTACTTCAATGTGAATACGCCAAAGACCGAAGCCGGAAACAGGCAGGTACCTATGCTTGACTTTGTAAAAGAAGCTTTCAAGATGGAAAAGGAACGACAGGAAATGCTGGATTTACATTGTGAAGCAACGGTTGACGGATACACGGACTTTATTTTTATCAACCGCTTTGGACAGCCGCAGCACCAGTCCACATTGAATAAGGCGATTCGCCGGATTATCCGTGACTGCAACGACGAACAGTTCTTGAAAGACGAAAATCCTTATGTGCTGCTTCCGCATTTTAGTTGTCATTCACTCAGGCACACATTCACGACGAGAATGTGCGAAGCGGGCGTCAATGTCAAAGTCATTCAGGATACGCTTGGACATAAGGATATTTCGACAACGCTGAACATTTATACGGATGTTACAAAGGAACTGAAGCGCTCAGAATTTGAAGGTCTTGATTTTTACTTCAAAACAGTGTAAAATATCGGGTGTGTTGGATTTCCATAAAGGAATATCGGCACACCCGAATTTATTGTATATATCGGTTGCATTGGCTGGACGAGCTGACTACATCAACTACATCAAATCTTACACATTTCAATCCGTATAAGAGCGGAAACCTGCTGTAACCTTGAATTGAAGATTTTGATTTTAGCGAGATATAGAAGGCTCTCGTTGAAATCCGTAGCTTGTAAAAGGGAGTCTGCTTTCGTCCCGACGATGAAACCAAAGGAAAGCAAATAGATGTCAAAAGAAGGCGGTATTAAAACTGCAAAGGGGATCCTGTACGTGCTTTCGCGGATTGCGATCGTTATCGTTGTGGCGGTGGTCGCGGTGGTTGCTTTTTATACGGCGATGCACACCATGAATGTGGAGATGGTCTTAAAGGACGCGTATACCGCGCGTGCCAAGGCTGTGTTGCTCCCATCAAAGGACGGCGACGACCGAGAGGTTTTGCAACGCCTTTTTACACAGGATTTTTTAAACGCCGATACGGAGCTTAACGGGGGCAAGTATCAGGAATTTGATATACTGAATTATTACCAGCGTACGGATATTGACCCGCTGATCGTATGGCCGTGGGAGAATACGGCTACTGCCAAGGTCACGGATATTGTATCGGAAATATCGGGTACGCCCCTTGATATGATCGCAGAGGACGGGACGATTATCTCGTCTGAGGGAACGTCGAAAAAACCGCCGGAATGGGAAAACGGCCAATACGAGGTGAAACTTGTGAAAAACGGCAACACCTGGATGATCGACAGCCAGAAGCTGATTAAGGAAGTCGAGCCGGAACCCACGGGAACGCTTCAGCCGAGCGCCGGCGCATCGCCGGACGATTCCGCATCGAGCGGGCCTGAAGATACGCAGCCTGCGGATGAAACTACTGCGGGGAGCACAAAAGAATAACGACACAGGCGCAGGAACAGGGAATGCGCCTGTTTTTTTGGAAGGATATTATGAGGCCGAAAGTTTACCTTGCCCCTATGGCGGGGGTAACGGACGCCGCCATGCGCGAAGTATGCATACGCTGCGGCGCGCAGATGACGTTTACGGAAATGGTGAGTGCAAAAGGCATCGCCTATAAAAATACGCATACCAACGAGCTTCTTGAATTGAGCGGACTCGAGCAGCGCGCGATCGTCCAGCTTTTCGGCAAGGAGCCGGAGGTGATTGCGGACACCGCGAAGCAGGTGCAAAGCAAGCTGGAAGAGCGCCTTTTCGGTATTGATGTGAATATGGGGTGCCCCGCGCCCAAAATCGTCAAAAACGGCGAGGGCAGCGCGCTGATGAAAGACCCCGTATTAGCGGGAAAGATTATTTCGGCGCTGAAAAAAGCGGTAAGCGTTCCCGTAAGCGTCAAGTTCCGCTCCGGATTTTCGGAAAAAGACCGCAATGCGGCAGCGTTCGCAAGGATGGCAGAAGACGCGGGAGCGGATACCCTTACTGTGCACGGCCGAACGCGCGAGCAATACTATAGCGGCAAGGCGGACTGGGATATGATTCGCCAGGTTAAGGAGGCGGTAAAGATTCCCGTGATCGGCAATGGCGATATTTTTTGCGCGCAGGACGCGGCGGATATGTTGGCGTATACCGGCTGCGACGCCGTGATGGTGGCGCGCGGCGCGCGCGGGAATCCTTTCCTGTTTACACAGATACGCGAACTTTTGGAAAATGGCAAGATAAGCACCGTACCTACGGAGCAGGAGCGCGTCGATACGTGCCTGCTGCAGGCGCGCATTGCCGTTCAAAACAAAGGCGAGGCGTTGGCCCTCAGACAAATGCGTACGCATGCCGCGGATTATATCAAGGGAATACGCGGCGCGGCAAGGATCAGGGAGCGACTTGTGCGGGTCGCGACATACGCGCAGCTTGAGGAATTGCTGCTGCATGAATTAAAAAAGTAGTTGCTTTTAGCGTTCCTGTGTGCTAATATATTGCTGTTACGTATTCTATATGGAGGTATCGTTATGGAGATTCTGTCTCTGATAATTAAAATAGTGTTGGTAGCTTTCTCGGTCTTTTTGATCGTAGTAGTACTGCTCCAGTCCGGCGCGAAAACAGGCGTTCCGGGGGCAATCGGCGGCGGTGCGGAAGTAATGTGGGGCAAAAAGAAAGCACGCGGCCTGGATGCGACGCTTAAGCGCCTGACCAAGTTCGCTGCAGTCGGCTTCATGATTTTGTCCGTATTTCTCTGCGTGTTGCAGAAATACTGGATGTAAGAAAAGAGAGAACGTAGAAAGCACCCGCAATAAGGGTGCTTTTTTGATGAGGAAAGGAAAATATTTGGATATACGAGAACAGGCTTTAGAGGTCATAGAAAATAAAATATATAGTACACCGGAGGATTTAGCGCATGAGCTGGATGTTCCGCTGGAAACGCTTATGCCAGTGCTCGGTGAATTGGAAGAAGAATACCGGATCGCAAAAACAAAGCATGGGAAATATACGCTTGCGTCTACCGTAGGGCTTTTCCGAGGGCAGATCAATTGCAAGCAGGGCGGCTTTGCCTTTTTGCGCACGCCCGACTGGATGGACGACATCTTCATTCCGCCGTCAAAAAAGAATGGCGCGATGAACGGCGAGGATGTGCTTGTGAAGCTTGCAAAACGCCAGGAAGCAGGTAAGAGCCTTGAGGGAGCGGTAGTCAAGATATTCTCGCAGCTGCCCATCACCACAGTGGGCACGGTGGTGAAAAAAAACAGCACGGTCTTTGTGGTAAGCGACGACCGTAATGTGGATGATATATATATCCCCAAGGAAAGGTCCAAAGGACTGAAAAGCGGCCAGAAAGTAGTCGTATCGATCACGCGCCGCGCTCTGCGCGGCAAGAGCGCGGAAGGTAAGGTAACGGAAGTGTTGGGCCGCGCGGGGGATGTGGGAGTCGATATTCTTAGCTATGCGCGCAGGTTTGGCCTGATAGCGGAGTTTGATAAGCCATGCAGGCAGCAGGCGCAGGAGCTGACTCGTGAAAAGCAGGACATGGCCGGAAGACTCGACCTGCGGGATCGGGTGGTCTTTACCATCGACGGCGCAGACGCCAAGGATCTGGACGACGCGGTCTCCCTGCGGATACTTGATAATGGGAACTATGAGCTCGGGGTGCATATTGCCGACGTGAGCCATTACGTGCGGGAGTCTACGCCGCTTGACAAGGAGGCGCTAAAACGCGGCACCAGCGTATACATGGTGGATAGAGTTGTTCCTATGCTGCCGGAGGAGTTGTCCAACGACCTGTGTTCGCTGAATGCGGGCGAAGATAAGCTGACGCTTTCCTGTATCATGGAGCTAAACGGAAAAGGCGAGACGGTTTCGCATACGATTGAGAATACGGTGATCCGTTCATCCTACCGCTTGACCTACGACGGCGTGAACCGTATCCTTGAGGGGGACGCGGAGGAAACAAAGAATTACGCAAAAATCGCGGAAACGCTCAGGCAAATGAACGCGCTGGCAAAACAGTTGCGTAAACGCCGTTTCGAAAAAGGAAGCATTGACTTCAATATCGACGAGGCGGACATTATTTTAAACGACCGGGGCATGCCGGTGGATGTACGTATCCGCAACCGCGGTGACGCGGAAAAGCTGATCGAGGAATTTATGCTGTGCGCGAATATTACGGTGGCAGAGCAATATTATTATATGGAACTGCCGTTTTTATACCGTATCCATGAGCAGCCGGACGGCGACAGGATGAAAGAGCTTGCGGTGTTCCTCGGCAATTTTGGTATCAGGCTCAAAGGTTTTCAAAATATCCATCCGCACGCCATCGAGGATGTGCTTGAGCAAGTGGAGGGAACGGATGAGGCGGCGATCGTGAACCGCGTGACGCTGCGTGCGCTGAAAAAAGCAAAATACGCGACGGAGCCGATTTCACATTTCGGACTGGCGGCGGACCGGTATTGCCATTTTACCTCGCCGATTAGGCGCTATCCGGATTTGCAGATACACCGTATCATAAAGGCGGTTTTAGACGGGCGGATGGACGATGGTTATATCCGGCACCTGAATAAAATACTGCCGGAGGTGGCGGCGCAGACAAGCGCGCGGGAACGCAACGCGATCGAGGCGGAGCGCGCTGCAACCGACCTAAAAATGACGGAATATATGACGCGTTTTGTCGGGCAGGTATTTCCGGCGGTTGTGTCAGGGGTAACGCGGTTCGGCATCTTTGCGGAACTGGCGAATACGATCGAAGGGATGATCCCCCTCGGCAGTTTGAAAGATGATTATTACGTTTATTATGAAAAGGAGTACTGCGTGATCGGGCAGCACACCAAGAAGCGTATCACGCTGGGCGACAAGGTCATGATACGCGTGGTTTCGGCAGATGTAGCGGCATCAAAAATTGAATTTACGTTTGCATAAAGTTAAGGTATAATAGGAACAGTACCCTAAGGAAAAGGAAAGATTTATGAGCGGGGAAAAGCTGCTCGCGCAAAACAAGAAAGCGTGGCACGATTATTTCATAGACGATAAATACGAAGCGGGCATTGAGCTTGTAGGCACGGAGGTCAAATCGTGCCGTATGGCGAAGGTGAACCTGCGGGATTCGTATGTGCAGGTAAAAAACGGCGAAGCGTTTGTAAATAATATGCACATCAGCCCATATGAGAAAGGGAATATTTTCAACCGCGATCCACTTAGGGCGCGCAAGCTGCTGCTCCATAAGCGCGAAATCATGAAGCTTTTGGGGCTCACATCCCAGAAAGGGCTGACGCTCATTCCACTGAAAATGTATCTGAAAGCGGGTAAGGTCAAGCTGGAGATCGGCGTATGCCGTGGCAAACATCTTTATGATAAACGGCACGATCTTAAGGAAAAAGCGATTAAGAGGGATATGGAAAGAAGGGTGTAAAGGCATTTAAAATACAACTGCATATGGGGGCGTAAATGGTTTCGACGGGGGCATTTGTGAGGCCGATAAGCAAGCCGCAGTTTCAGAAGTTCTGCGTTAAAAAATCTGACTTAAATACAAATGCTAAAACAAACAAAACTGCAGAGGTGGGTTCTCCCGCTCTGCTCGCTGCTTAATTAAATAGCAGCCTTCCGATCTCTCCTTTCCTGTTTGGGAGAGAATCGGGAGCAAATTCAAAACAGGGTACTATATTGCCAAAGCTTTGCGGCAATACGGATTTTATGAAGCTACCTCTTACGGTTTTTGTGACTGGGGGCCTAAAAGAGGGAATTTAACAAAAGTCAATAAGCTTGTAGAAATTTGGTCGGGCAGGCTTTCGGACGCGGGTTCGACTCCCGCCGCCTCCACCAATGCAAGATAATCCGAACCTTAGACCAATCGGTCAGGGGTTCGGATTTCTTGTTTTTATCAAGGATATTGAAGTTTAGTTTCGGGATAGAATAACATCAAATTCAGGAGGATATACCCATGGAAAAGCTCATAAGCTGTGCGTTCAATATAGATACCGCCTGCGTGGAACTTCACTTCACGGATGGGAGTATTTACTCCATAAATTGCACCGCCGTGGAGAACGAGGTGGCGGACAACCTCTTCCAGCGCTCTGAGTTGGACTACCTCATCTACAACGACCCGCTGGCCTATGCCGAACTTATTCTGAATGGCGACGTCGAGGCGTATCTGAACGCCGTCACGGAGTACAAGCCCTACGAAAACTGAATACGCAAAAGGGAGTGCGCCCGGCGCACTCCCTCACTTTTTCATGCCGTCTGTATTTCGTGTTCTCTTGCGTCTTCAGCGTCTTTCTTTTCATTCCACGCCGCCAGCTCCGCCTGCCCTTCGCCGCTTTCATAATACGCTTGGATCATGGGCAACAGGCAGCGGGCGATGCGTTCAATGGCGTAATCCGGGATCTCCATGCCACTGTTTTTCCGACCGCTGAATGTTGACATCGCTTCGCTTCTTCTCCTTTCCGAGAACAGCCGCTCCCTTTTTGAAATGAAAAGCAGACACGCTATCAAGCAAGGCTTGCGGTGTCTGCATGGTGTCCTGTGTCTGAAATTGTGCTTTTATTATAGCAGCGGCGATGCTGCACGTCAATACCACGGGAACGGAGCGGCTGACAGCGTAATTTGGGCAGCGGCTACCGAAATTGTTCTGTGGCTTGCAGATTGGCAAGGGCCGTAGCGCAGCAGCCGCCAGCCGTCAATGGTCAAGATGAACGCTTCGCGCCATTGACTGCTGCCGCCCGCCGCGCTTTTTGGCAGACAAGGCGGGCAGGCACAGCTTGTGCCTGCCCGCCCATACACATTCTGGCGATTGTAGATATTGGATTTTCAACCGGAGTTGTAGTCGGGTGCGCCCTGCTTTAAGGCGTACCCGACGCTGTCGTTTGCTGTCTATCTTCGTATGGTGGCGGCGCGGGAGAGTTTGCGTGAAGCAGGGTTTGGGGAAGGCACTCCCCAACAAGATTCCGATGGGACAGAATGAGCGGACGGCGAATTATGGAACCTCGGTAGAATCTTGCTCTGACAGCTCACGCTCTGCCCCCGCCGTAAAGCCGCTGATTTCCCCCGCTACTACCTACAAAGCCAGACAAGCGCGTTTTGCCAAAGATTGAGGATAAATTTTTGAAAAAGGGCGCGAAAAAACGGCTTGTCATGCAAACCGTTCTTAAAAAATATATTCTTGATATATGGGAAACTATTGAAATCTTTCCGCTTGTTTTGCTTGGGGTGTATGACACTCATTTCATTGCCGCATTTTTCAACCTCATGCCGTTATTTTCCGCTGCTTAACGTAAATTTTATGCCCTGTCCGTATAATATAAATATCTGCATAATCATAAAGGCTTGCGGATAAATTGTGCGGAAAGGACTTGACAGCACTATGACCGCCACTACTATAATTTTGGCAGGCAGGCAGGCAGGCGACTAACCCCGCCTTTTTGGGTTGTTCAAAAGTACATAAGCATACATTGAATACCGCTGCGGCGTAAAGCACCGAAGCGGTATTTTTTGTGTTGTTTATAAAATAAAAAATGCGAAAGGGGATAACCAATGAAAAAATCACTTGCATTCTTACTTGTGCTTGCCTTGGCAGTTTGCATGCTGCCGGGCTTGGCGCTGGCGGATGGGGCGCCAACCGCGGAGGGGGCGCCAACCTTTGACCTGACAAAGGATTTAGAGGGCATTACGATTCCCGACGATTTGGTCACTTGCACCTGCACAACGACCAACGAGAGCAAGCAGTACGGCCAACTGCCAAACGGCTTTTCCGCTTCTAAAGTTATAAAGGAAGGGGAGGTCTGGACGGTTATTATTTCTGTCGAGAAATCCGCCTATAAAGATCAATTTGACAAGGACACGGGTAGCACACATACCCCAGATATGACTCACTCTACTGACTTCACTACACCGATTCAGTTCAAGCTGAAATATGAAGGAAACAAGTGGATGCTTGACGGTGCGATGCCCAAAAATAAAGCTCTACACTTTACCTGCGATGGTAACCATCTGATGCCAAAGCCCGACCACCCCACGACCGACAATATCAGTGGTCTGAATGATAAAATTGTTGCGGTACTCTGCACAAACGTTCCCGCCGGTCAGCAATCCGGCAGATATTACGGTTTGCTCAACGGAGGCTTTACCTCTACGGAGCCCAAACTTAATGATGGCATGTACGAGAGTACCATTACCCTTATTCCCTCTGTATATTGCAATCAGTTCAGCACCGACACGGGCATTATGCACAGGGTACTCTCCACGCAGACCACAGAGGGATTGTCTTTCAAGGTAAAGTATGACCCTGAAAAGAAAATGTGGATGCCCGTGGAGGAAGTCAAGCAGATGGGTATTTGGGTCGTCTGCGACAATCATGAGGTTCAGACCCGCTACACCGTCACTTACAGCGATGGTATGAACGGCAGTATATTTGCTACCGAGAATTATGCTGACCTCAAGGCCGGAGATACTACCCCCGCATTTAAGGGAAGCACCTATCGCTATGGCTATCGCTTTGACGGCTGGAAGCCCGTATGGAGCGCCACCGTAACCGGCAACGTCACCTATGTTGCACAATGGACGTATGTCGGCGGTGGCGGTGGTGGCCATTACCATCCCAATCCCACACCCGTTCCTCCCATGATTAAACCGCCGCAAACTGGAGACAACAGCAACACGACCCTCTGGCTTGCACTCCTGCTTGTCAGCGGCGGCGCTCTTGTGGGAATCGCTGTTTTCGCTCAGAAGCGCAGAAAGACACAATAACAAATCAATCTGAGATCAGGGCGGGCAGGCACAGCTTGTGCTTGCCTGTCTTGTCTGTTGCGCTATCTTAATGTTGCACGGAATCGCGGGGTTCTGTCCTTGATCGTATTCTGCCGGGCGCGCCCTCGATTAAAAATAGTGTGCCTTTGCAGAACGGAAAACGGACTGGCAAGCAAGGCGGCCTGGAGCCACTTTTCGCTTGTTGGGGAGATTTGTCCCCAAGCCCCTTTGAACGATTTTTGCAAAATCGGCTGCGCTCCTGCGGAGCTTTCTTCGCCTGCGGCGCGTCAGAGAATCGCGGCGTTATGTGAATATGTCATTGACATGTTCTCTGTTTTCGGGTATATTTGAAACAGAAAAGGAGGTGACGCAGCCTTGAAAATCATCGGTGAACGGCTGCGAGGTTTGCGCGAAAGCGTCAGGCTCTCGCAGGCAAAGCTGGCAAAGGAATTTGACGTTTCCCAATCCGCCCTTGCCCGGTATGAAATCGACGATTCCACGCCCTCCCCGGAGGTTTTTCTGAAATACGCCGACTACTTTGACGTATCGCTAGACTACATTTTCGGCAGGACGGACGATCCACACGGCATGATCTACAACAACTGTGTGAAGCTCGGCCTGAACAATCCCGAAATGGCGCGGTTCGTGGAAATGTGCTTCGACCCCGGCTCGGCTATGAACGAACGATTGAAGGCAACGCTTGTGCAGATGCTCTCGGAGGTGGATGCGAAATGAAAGCCGTGATCTACGCCCGCTATTCCTCGGACAGCCAGCGAGAAGAAAGCATTGAAGGTCAGCTCCGCGAGTGTACGGAGTATGCCGAAAGAAACGGCATCACCGTCCTCCGCAGTTACATCGACAGAGCCTTGTCCGCCAGAACCGCGGACAGGCCGGAGTTCCAGAACATGATAAAGGACAGTGAGCGCAAGCTGTTCGATGTGGTGCTGATATGGAAGCTTGATCGTTTCTCCCGCGACCGCTACGACAGCGCCCACTATAAACGGATTCTCAAAAAGAACGGCGTCAAGGTCATCTCCGTAAAGGAAAACATCTCCGACGGGCCGGAGGGGATAATACTGGAATCCATGCTTGAAGGCTATGCCGAATATTACTCCGCCGAGCTGTCCGAAAAAATCCATAGAGGGCAAAAGGAGAACGCCTTAAAGGGCAGGAATAACGGCGGCGGAATCCCTCTCGGCTATCTGCTGGGCGATGAGCAGAAGCTTGTCCTCGACCCGGTTACGGCTCCGATAGTACGGGAGATATTTCAAAGATATGCCGACGGTGAGATCGTCCGCACCATCGTGGAGGACTTCAACAGGAGGGGGCTGAAAACGAAAAACGGCAAGCCATTCTCTCCCAACAGCTTCAACCGCATTTTGAAAAACCGCAAGTATATCGGCGAATATCAATATCAGGACGTCGTTATCCCCGGCGGCGTTCCCGCGATCTTATCGGACGATCTATTCTACCGGGTGCAGGCGCGGCTGGAGAAAAACAAACGTGCGCCGGCAACGGCAAAAGCGGACGTTGACTACCTGTTGACAACTAAATTGTTTTGCGGACTCTGTGAGCGCATGATGATAGGCGAAAGCGGCACGAGCCACACGGGAGATAAGCATTACTACTACAAGTGCGCCGGGGCAAAGCGAAAGCTGGGCTGCAAGAAGAAATCGGCCAAGAAAGATTTTATCGAACGAGCCGCTGTTGTCCTGACTGTCAACCGAGTTCTGAAAGACGAGGAAATAGACCGGATCGCCGACGGTATCCTTGCCTTGCAAAACAGCGAGGACACCACCATCCCGGCGCTGAAAAAACAGCTTGCCGACACGGAGCGCGGAATAGAGAATATGCTGAACGCCATCCAGCAGGGCGTACTGACCAGTTCCACAAAAGAACGTTTGGAGGCTCTGGAAAAGCAAAGGGACAACCTGAAGATAGCCGTCCTGCAAGCGGAGCTTCAAAAGCCCAAGTACACCAAAGAGCAGATCGTGAGATGGATCGGGCAATTCAAATACGGCGACGTAAACAGCCGGGAATACCAAAAACGTATCATAGACACTTTCGTCAACTCCCTGTACCTGTTTGATGACAGGCTCGTCATCACCTACAACTTCAAAGGCGGCACGGAAACAATCACACTCAAGGATGTCGAGGCCGCCTACGGTTCGGATTTGAAAGCAATGTCTCCACCACGTCGCAGCAAACTACGCTGCACTTCAAAGTTCCGCGAAAGCGGAACTTTTTCGTATGCACCGTTGCTGCTCCTTTATCCCCGCGAAACCCATTTCGCCATGCTCCATTGGGCTTTCGCGGGGGCCCCTCATTTTTTTGGCATCTTTTTTGTCGAGATATTACACGTCGCGAAGTCCATCGCTCCTCTTCCCCACAAAGGCACGTTCCCTTCGGTCACTATCACCTTTGCGGGGCCCCATTTACCTGTACATCTATTTTGTATATGATATAATGAGATAGTCATTACTTGTGAAAGGGACAGACCTTATATGAAAAAGAAAATCATTGGAATAGCGGGCGTTTTTCTCGCGGCTGGATTTTTATTGGGATGGTTCCTGTGCTGTGGCGTGTCGGCGGGAACGCATGATTATGTGGAGGGCAGCGCGCTTGCCGCCGAGTGGATTTTGAATAGCGGGGAATGCACGGCCGAACGGTATCAGGCATATGCGGCCGCTACGGACGCCCTGGAAGAGCTGGGGGCGGCACGCGAGGGGGAAAAACCAAAAGCGGTGGTTTTAGATATTGACGAAACGGTGCTCAATAACTATGACTTTATTGCGGAGATATATTTGAATGGAAAGGGTTATTCCGACGAAGCGTTCCAGGCATGGGTGGCAGAGGGAAAAGCGGTTCCAATAGAGGGCGCGGCGAAATTTCTGCAACGCGCGGACGAATTTGGATTTGAGATTTTTTATGTGACCAACCGCCTTTTTGAGCATGCGGACGTTACGGTGGAGAACCTTAAAAAATACGACTTGCCCAATGCTGACAGGGAGCATATCTTCTTAAAAGAAGAACATTCGGACAAGCAGGAGCGGTTTGACAGGATTGGCGAACAATACGACATTGTCATGTATGTAGGCGATACATTGAATGATTTTCCCATTGATACGTATCGTAAAAGCAATGGTGAGCGGCGGGGCATTGTAACAGAAAACAGCGAAGAATTCGGCATAAAATATATTATGATACCGAATCCGTCTTACGGCTCCTTTGAAGAGGCATCCTATGGGTATGATTATTCTCTTGGTTACCCGAAAAAAGCGCAACTACGCTATGAGGGGATCGAAGAAGCTGCCAGACGAATCGCCGAAGAGGCCGGTGTTTAGTTTTCTCAAGGATACGTACGGTCAGCGCACTGTTAAAATGATATAAAACAGACAAACTCATGAATTGGATTTGTCTGTTTTTTAATTCTGAGAATTTTTTGCGTTTTTTGAACGGATTATGGCTTCTGAATCGTATTGATAATGAAAACAAATCCGGGAGGAAAGAAAAAAATGAAAAAAAGATGGATCGTACTAATCGTAGCGGCGGTTTCCACAGTGGTAATGGCCGCGGGAACAGCAATGGCGGCAGAACGGCAACATTCTGTTCGCCGACAGCATACGGTGCAGCAGTATGTGCAGCAAGGGGCGCAACCGGAACAGGCGGCTGCGGAAGAAGCAACTCCGAGTACTGCTCCGCCGCCGACATCACAACCGACGCCGCAGCCCACGCAGGCAACGGCGGCGCAAAGTAATGCGGGATGTCCGCAGCATGGAGCGGATTGCCCTGACGACTGTATGTGGTATAATGGTGGCGCGGGCTGCAGCTCGTACGACTATAGTACCGGAACATGTCCGCGGCATGACGGATATTGCATGACCGGAAGCGGCCGCCATGAGGATGGTATTCATTACGGGCAAGACAGTCACCACGCAGAAAGCGGCCACGATTACGACCATGGGCATCACGATGAAAGCGATCTCCACAGTGAGAACGGGCACGATGGACATGGCGGACATCACAACGGGGAAGAAAAGCATCACAGTGAAAGACACCACTAAACCAGACTGGGGCGGGGAATGAAGAGCGAGGATGAAATACGGAATACGGTGGAAACCTATTCGGATATGGTGCGCAGGGTTTGTTTTGTATACCTGAAAAACTATGAAGACTGCGAGGATGTTTTTCAGGACGTCTTTATCAAATATGCGACCTGCAATAAGCGGTTTAGCAGCAGCGAGCATTTAAAGGCCTGGATCCTGCGCGTCAGCATTAACCGTTGTAAGGATTGGCTCAAGCGATCCGCGCGGCACGACCGGCCCTTGGAAGAGATCTGCGGAGTGGCGCTGGAAGAAAACGACGGCAGGCGGGAGGTACTGGAAGCAGTCGCCTGCCTGCCGGAAGAGTATAGGACGGTGACATACCTGCATTATTACGAAGGATACACAGCCCCCGAAATTGGCAAGCTGATTCATAAAAACACAAATACGGTTTATACGTGGCTGGGACGTGCGCGGGGAATGCTTAAAATGAAGCTGGAGGATGAAGCGGATGCGCGATAAAGATATTAAAGATGCGTTTGAAGCGGTTACAGCTTCGGACGAATTGAAGAAAAAAACGGTTGCAGCCGCGCTGGGAGCGGTCAGACCGGAAAAAAAGAAACCACGACTGATTATGGCGCTGGCGGCATTTGCGGCGGTATTTGTCCTTGCGCTTGGCGGCTACGGCATGTATATGCAGCCGTCGGCATATATCAGCGTGGACGTGAACCCGAGTATTGAACTGGTGCTGAACAGGGCAAATACGGTAGTTGGCGTGCAGGCGCATAACCGCGACGGGGAAGCTATCCTTGAGGACCTTGATTTAAAGGGACTTTATTATGAGGACGCCATCGATGAAATTATGGATCAAGAATTTAAGCTGGGCTATTTGGGAGAAAACGCTTATATTGTATTTGCGGTACAGAGCAACGATCCCGCGCAGGAGCAGGAACTGATGGCGGGAACGCAGGAATGCGCCGACGCACACCACGGGGAAGCCCAGACGGAGTGTATGTCGGTCAGCGAGGAAACGAGGGAACAGGCCCACGAACACGGGATGTCGGCGGGCAAATATCAGACCTACCTTGAGCTGCAGGAGCTTGACCCGTCGGTAACGATAGAGGAAGGCCACCATATGAGTATGCACGAGATGAAAACCAAAATCGACGAATGCTCGGGAAACCATGAGTCAGAAAACCATGCGTCCGGAGAACAGCAGGCGAATGATCATGCGCCGGAGGGAAGCGGACAACATGACGGCGGCAATGAACACGGCCGACATCATGCAAGCGAATAAACGCACAGGAAAACGACCTTTGCGTCAGGAACCGGATGTTTTGCGCGAAGACAGCGCCTTGGGCAAAAACAACGCTACGCCGGCGATGACAATAAATATGGAAATGAATTGGGATGTGGAAAAGATCCCGATTTCGCCACGGAAATCCGCGCGGAAGATTTCAATGATCGACCGGCCGATTCCGTACAGGATCAGGTATAATGCGCCCACGCGCCCCGCGCGCCGCTGTTTGCGGGCGTACAGAATAAGCACCAACGCGAGCAGAAAATCTCCTGCTGCGGAAAACAATTGCGTGGGCAGCAGGCTCACGCCGCTTGGCGCAAGCGAACCTGCCGGAAAAACGACGCCCAGCGCGCACGAGGTTTCCGCTCCATAGCAACATCCGGCCAGAAAACAGCCGATGCGCCCAAACCCCTGCGCTACTGCGACAGATGGCATAAAAAGATCAAAATATTCCATGAAGCTGTATTTCTTTTTGCGGCAATACAGAATGGCGGCAACGATGGCAAGGATGATACCGCCGTAAACAACAAAACCACTGCCGGAAAGTATTTCCATAGGATTGGCCAGAAAATTCTGGAAATCCTGGATGACATAAAGCAGTTTCCCGCCCAGAAAACCAAATACAACGGCAAAAATACAAAGGGTTATGATGGCGTCCGTATCCATCTTTCTTTTTTTGCCCCGATATATAGCTATAAGAAGCGCGCATATGATGCCGACCGCTATCATCAGTCCGTAGCCGTGTACTGTGACGGGGCCGATGGTCAACAAATTATTATACAAAGCATACCTCGCAAATGATATTTATCTTCGTCTAAATCATATCATATTTGACTCTTTTTGTCATTGCTTTGACGGCATTGGCAGCAATTTTCGTATAAGAAACGGATAAATATCTGATTGGCCTTGTTAAAGACGTATACGACGATCAGCAGACCACACAGCCTATATCGCTGAGGCAACTGCAGGGCGTCTTCATTTTATTGCCTTTTTTTCTATTGTGCCCCGGCCTTATAAAGCAACCGGCGCCTTTTACGATTCTTTTGAAAGAAAGATTTTCTGATGAAAGCGTTTGATAGATCGTGATTTTGGTTATTACTAATGCAAAATCACGCGGAAAGGAATCATAACCATGAAAAAGATTTATTCTGTTAAAATGACCAATACCGGCGGACGCGCGGGGGAGGTTTTCTCGGACGATCATTCGCTTGACCTGAAGATTGCAGCACCGGGCAGCAAGCAGGCAGGCGCGACGAATCCGGAACAACTGTTTGCGGCAGGCTACAGCGCATGCTTTAACAGCGCGCTCGAACTGGTAATGCAAAGAGAGGGAATCAAGGCGAAAAGCACGGTTGCCATTGTCGTTTCGCTTTATGAAAAGGAACCATTTGATTACCAGATCGGCGCAGACATTGAGGGACATGTGGAGGGACAGTCGGCGGAGAAAACACAGGAGCTGCTGGAAAAGGCGCATCAGGTTTGCCCTTATTCCAAGGCCACGCGCGGCAATATCGAAGTAACGCTGAAAGCGGTTTGAGGAAAAACGTATAAAAGCGGTCCGCAGGGGCCGCTTTTTGCGAAAGTTTAGGATAACAACGAAGTACTGGCGGAAAAGCTGCCGCAGGATTGCGTTGCAGGACCGCGCACCCTTAAGGCGCGCGGCCTTTTTTTACAAAGTGGCATGACGTGATGTGGATGGAAAAGCGCCTGCGGGATCGCTGAATAAATAGGCTTTCCCCTTTTTAGGTTCCGTGCTATAATATACCCCGTATGTATGCGGCGTGTTCCGCAAAAAACATGATAGGGGTATGCTATGTCAAGCACGACAAAAAGCCTTATTAAAAGCACGTTGATATTAGGCGCGGCCGGCGTGATCGTCAAGATCGTAGGCGCGCTCTACAGGATCGTCCTCGCAGAGTTCATTTCCCTTGAAGGAATGAGCTATTACCAGCAGGCGTTTCCGGTATATTCCGCACTGCTCATTATTTCTACGGTGGGGCTGCCCATCGCTATTTCCAAGCTCGTTTCCGAGCGTGTGACAACAGGAGACTATAGGGGAGCGTACGCCGTTTTCAAAACGTCGCGTATGTTCCTCGTTTTGGTTGGCGTGGGAACGTCCGTCGCCATGTTTTGCCTCTCAGGGCCGATTACACAACTCCAGGCGCTGCCCGGCGGACAATATTCGCTGATGGCCCTTGCGCCCGCGCTGTTCTTCGTATCCGTGATGTGCGCATACCGCGGTTATTTCCAAGGGCTGCAGAATATGAAGCCGACCGCGCTTTCGCAGATTATCGAACAGTTCATCAAGGTGGCGGCGGGGCTTGCGCTCGCGTATTTGCTGCTCAAGTGGACGGGCCGCATGGAGTTCGGCGCAATGGGCGCGCTTCTTGGCATTACGATTTCCGAAGCGGTTGCGCTTCTTTACACGATGGGCGCGTACGGCAGGCAAAAGCGGCAGATGACCGAGGAGATGATGCGCGCTTACAAAAGCAGACTTACGCGGGCGGAGATCAAGCCGTTGCTGGGTAAGGTGCTGGTACTGGCGCTGCCGGTTACGGTGGCGGGTCTGGTCATGCCGATCGTGGCCTTTGTCGATTCGGTGATTATCCCGCGCAGCCTGCTGGCGCTCGGATATGAGAGCGCCGCCGTGCGCAGCATGTACGGAACGCTTTCAGGCGGTGTACTGACGATTATCAACCTGGCGGCAATCGTTTCGCAGGCTTTGCAAATGAGCGTCGTGCCCGCGATCAGCGAGGCGCTCAAGCTGGGTGATAATGAACGGGTAAAGGCCAATGTGCTGCACGGTATCAAGTTTGCATTTCTGGAAGGGATTCCCGTGACGGTAGCTTTCTTTGTTTTTGCCTCGCCGATTTTTTCTTTCCTGTATCCGAGTTCCACACCGGCGCAGCATGAGCTGGCGACCGGACTTTTGATGACCATGTGCTCGGTGGCGGTATTCCTGCCGTTCATGCAGACCATGACGGGCGTTTTGCAGGGAATTGGCAAACAAAACCTGCCGCCTGTTGCTCTCGCGGTGGGAGCGGGCGTCAAGATCGGGCTGAGTTTATTTTTGATGAGTATTCCGCAGATCAACATCTACGGCGCGGTCATCGGAACCGTAATGTGCTATATTATCGCGGCGGTTATGAATTACCTGTTCGTACGCAAATATACGGGTGTGCGTATCAAGTGGGGGGAGCACCTGCTAAAGCCGATCGCGGCGACGGCGGTCATGGCGGCGGCCGCCTATCTGGTTTATTCGCTGATTGCGCCGTATTCGAATGCGGTCGGCGTGCTGGCGTGCGTGGTGGTCGGCCTGCTCGTATACATCATTATGCTGGTGCTCGTAAAAGCGGTAAACGAACGGGAAATGCTGCAGATCCGCGGCGGAAAGAAGATCGTACAAGTTCTGAAACGAATGCACGTATGGAAGTAATTCTTTTAAAATATCAAAAACGCGTACAAAATGTACGCGTTTTTTTGTAGGGTTTTTTCAAAAAGCCATTGACAAAATAAGAGGGATCATTTAATATCTAATTAAAATCATCAGATGACTTATTATAAAAAGATTATAACTATATTGCGAGGTTAGATGATAATGGACTATGCAGAGCTGAAATCACATATCCGGATCTCGGCTGCCTTAGCGGTGGCAAGCCTTTACGGCAAATTTTATGTTCCGGCTGCGGTTTCAGCCAGGCACATCCATTTGAACACCGAAGACGTCATGACGCTTTTCGGCAGGGGATACCGGCTTCATCCGGTAAAACCTTTGATGCAGCACGGACAGTATGCATGCGAAGAGACGCTCACATTCCAGGGTAAAAAGGGAAGCATTGAAAAAATCCGCGTATTGGGACCGATACGCAGCCAAACGCAGGTAGAACTTTCGCTGACAGATTGTTTTAAGACAGGCGTGGAACCTGTCATCAGGATGTCCGGCGAACTTGACGGTACGCCCGGCGGCACTTTGATCGGCCCGAAAGGACAGATTGAGTTTCCATACGGCGTAATCGTGGCCGCGCGGCACTTGCATGCCTCTCCGGCGCAGGCAAGCCTGCTTGGGCTTTGTGACAGGGATGTGATCCGGTTGCGGCAGGGAGGGCAACGGGCGCTGTGCATGGAAAACGTGGCGGTGCGCGTGCATGAGGATTTTGAACTGGAATTACATATCGATACGGATGAAGCGAACGCAGGACGCATTTTAAACGGCGACTTGCTCGAAATCGTCAGATAGGCGGCAAGATGGATATAGGAAGTATCGACATCGCTGCGATTGTAAAAAAAGTAACGCAGGCTATACAAGAGGAATATAAGCCCCTGTCGGGACTCCAAAGCGAGGACGGCGCGGCCGTTGCGGTCGTGACCGGTTATGTACCCGCTCCTGAAAAATGCAGAGAACTCCTCATAAAAACCTTTGGCAACGGTATTGATTGCCTGCTCTTCCATGACTGTGATTTTTCAGGGGCGGAACTTTTCCCAGTGCGCATGGAAGCGCAGGAGGAAGCGCTCTTTAAGCGGCTGGAGCGGGCGGAGAAGATTGCGCTGGTTGCGCCGGGCGTGGCGCTTATGAAGCGAATTGCCCAGGGGGAGGACGAATGCCTGGTCTCGCGGGCGATCCTGCGTTCTCTGCTTTGGGGAGCGAAGATCAGCGTGGTATTGGATTTTGTTCCGCCCCGCTTTGCACGCAATACTTTCTTTGAGAAAATCGTGGATACGGTGGACGCGCTGCGGGCGATGGACATAGAAATACTGGAATACCGGTGCCGGGAGCAAAAGAATGAAAACAAGCTGTCGCTGGTAACGGAGCGCGACGTATACGACGCGCAAAAGGCGGGAGCCGATACTATAGAATGCATGAAAAACGCCATCGTCACGCCGCTAGGGCGCGAGGCGCTCAAGGAGACGGGGCTCAGGCTCATCGAATCGGTATGGGAGTAAGGGAATGCTAATAGGAAAGGTTCGGGGAACGGTCGTCAGCAGTACAAAAAGTGAACACTTAAACGGGCTTAAGCTGCTGATCGTCGGCGGGCTAGATCCGGACACGCTTGTGGAAACGGGAGAACTCGAAGTCGTTGTGGACGCTGTGGACGCGGGCGAAAGCGAGGTTGTCATGTGCTGTCGGGGCAGCAGCTCGCGCAAGGTCGACGGGCTGGAGAACTACCCTATTGATTATACGGCCGTGGCCGTGCTCGATTCCATTGAAGAAAACGGAAAAGTCATTTTTGAGAAGTATAAAAAATAGGGGGGAAGCAGGATGCAGCTTGGGATCGTAAAAGGGCAGGTTGTCAGTACCAAAAAGGCGCACCGCCTCGACGGCATCAAAATATTGATCGTACAGCCCCTCGACGTATTGACATTTGAGGAAAGCGGCCGCGCGGTAGCGAGCCTTGATACGGTGGGCGCGGGCGCGGGCGAGGTCGTTATGCTGGTGAACGGAAGCAGCGCGCGCATGACGGACACGATGTCCGATAAACCGACGGATTCCACCATTGTGGCGATCATAGACAGCGTAGATATTGAAAACGGGCGCGTTTTTGATAAAGCGCTGGGCAGAACGAAACGAGAGGAAAAACCGGCGGCGGAAGTAAAACCGCCCGCACAGGATACGGCAGGGCTGCCGCAGCAAAAAGCGGTGCAAAAGCCGCCGAACCAATATAAAAGCAGCAACGCAAAACGAAGCGCAAGGCATAAGAAGAAATAAGGGTCCGCGGGGGGCAGAAAGATGCAAATGACGGAAGAACAGCTTAAAAAACTCATCGCCAGTACGGTAAGCGGCCTGCTTACCCATGCAGCCGGTAATACGGCGCGATGGTTGTGCGACGATATGGACGAAGCGGTGGAAAACGCCAAGCTGGCGCAAAGGCAACTGGCGGCAATGACGCTTAAGCAGCGCAAACGTATTATTGAAGCGATCCGTACGGCGGGCGTAAAAAACGCCGACTATCTGGGGAAGCTGGCGCACGAGGAAACGGGTTACGGCCACGCGGACCAGAAAGCGTTTAAAAACGTGCTGCTCGCGGAAAGCACGCCGGGAACCGAGGACATCGAAACCCGCGCGGTTTCAGGCGACGAAGGACTGACGCTCATTGAACATGCGCCGTTTGGTGTGATCGGTTCCATCATCCCCTCTACCAATCCGACCAGTTCGGTGCTCAACAATGCGATCAGTATGATCGCCGCAGGCAACGCGGTGGTATTCAATCCACATCCGGCGGCAAAGAAGTGCTCACAGGAAGCGATGCGTATCGTAAACGAAGCGGTAGCTTCGGCAGGCGGCCCGCAGACGCTGGTGACGACGGTCAAAGAACCGACGATGGAGAGCGGGCAAAAAATGATGGAACACCGAGATATTACGTTATTGTCGGTAACAGGCGGCGAAGCGGTGGTCGCGGTGGCTATGAAAACAGGGAAAAGAGTAATCGCCGCAGGACCGGGCAACCCGCCCGCAATCGTGGACGATACGGCGGATATTCAAAAGGCCGCCAAGGATATTATCGACGGGGCGAGTTTTGACAATAACGTGATGTGTATCTCGGAAAAAGAAGTTTTTGCTTTTGAGAACATCGCGGAACAGCTTATGGACGAGATGTGCAAAAACGGCGCTGCCAGGATATATGGCGCGGATATTGATAAGGTGATGAAAACCACGTTGATCGAGAAAAACGGCAATTATGTCATCAACCGTAAATACGTGGGAAAGGATGCGGCGGTAATCCTGCGTAACGCAGGCGTCGCTTTTTCAGGCGAACCGCGTATTATTATTGCGGAAGTGGAGCGCACGCATCCGTTCATTATGACAGAAATGCTGATGCCTGTGCTGGGCGTGGCCAGGGTGCGGGATATTGACGATGCAATCGCCAGCGCGCTGATGGCGGAAAAGAACTGCAAGCATTCGGCGGTGATCCATTCGATGAACGTGCGCCACCTGTCGATGGCGGCGGCAGCTCTCAATACAACGATTTTTGTGAAAAACGGACCGTCCTATGCAGGCAACGGGTTCGGGGGAGAGGGATTCGCGACCATGACGATCGCCACCCCCACCGGCGAGGGACAAACGAGCGCGCGGACATTTACGCGCACAAGAAGATGCGTACTGCAGGGCGATTTGAGGATTATTTAACGAGGTATGGGTATGAGTTTGATTGACAGCGTGAGGGAAGCGGGGATCATCGGCGCGGGCGGCGCTGGTTTTCCCACACATGTAAAGATCGGCTGCCAGGCGGAATACGTGATCGGCAACGGCGCGGAATGCGAACCATTGCTGCGCGTTGACCAACAACTGATGGCAAGGTATGCAGAGGACGTTGTCGCGGGAATCGCGGCTGTAAAAGAACAGGTGGGGGCTAAAAAAGCAGTCATCTGCCTTAAGGAGCATTACCATGACGCGGTAGCGGCGCTGAAAAAGGCGGCACGCTCGCAAGGGGTAAGCGTTAAGTTGTTCAAGAGCTATTATCCCGCCGGAGACGAACAGCAGATGGTGTTTGAAGTAACGGGACGGGTTATTCCCACGGGAGGGCTTCCACTGGACGTGGGAGCGGTTGTGTGTAACGTAAGCACACTGGTAAACATTGCCAACGCGCTCAAGGGAAAACCGGTCACAGACAAAATGGTGACGGTGGGAGCGCACGTAAAACAGCCGGTGACGCTGCGCGTGCCCATTGGCACGCCCATATCTCTGCTGCTTCAAAGGGCGGGCGCGCCGGAAAATATGGACGGTTACACGGTCGTGATCGGCGGGCCGTGCATGGGTAAGCTTACCAAAGATTTAAGCACGCCGGTGACTAAGACAACGGGAGGCCTGCTGGTTATTCCGGACGACCATCCGCTACTCGCTAAAAAACAGGACAATATCGAGCGCGATATTCGTCTGGCAAAGGCGGTATGCTGCAACTGCAGCATGTGCACGCAGATGTGTCCGCGAAACGCGCTTGGCTTAAACGTGCAGCCGCACAAAGCGATGCGCGCCGTTTCCCAGGGTTCAGGAGCTTTGCTCGGAACGGCAAATTCAGTGTTTTCATGCTGCGATTGCGGCATTTGCACCTATTACGCGTGCAACTTCGGGCTGTCGCCTTCAAAGATCATGCAGCGTTTGAAATCGGGTATGATGGCACAGGGCGTCAAGCCGCAAAAGGAAGTGCCATTTGCGCCCGATCCGGACATAGACGGCAAACGGATTCCCGTTTCCCGTATGATCGCGCGCTTGGGGCTTAGCAAATACGACGTTCCCGCGCCGCTCGAGGACGAGCTGATGAACGTCAATCAAGTCAGGATACCGCTTAAGATGAGTATTGGCGCACCGTCGACGCCGGTCGTCGCGGTGGGCGACAGCGTGAACGCAGGGGACCTCATCGCGGATATTCGCGAAAACGCGCTCGGTTCTAAGATACACGCAAGCATATCCGGCATCGTGAGCGCAGTCGGCGACTTCATTGAGATCACAATGTAAAAGACACGGGAGGAAAAGTAAGTGAATGCACTTGGAATGATAGAACTCAATAACATACCGGTGGGGATCGAATCCGCGGACGCGATGCTTAAAACGGCGGACGTAAGGCTTGTAAGCGCACAGCCGGTATGCGCGGGGAAATACATTGCGATCGTCGCAGGCGACGTAATGGCGGTGCGCTCGTCCGTACAGGCGGGCTGCGAGAACGCCGTGGATAAATTGGTGGACAGCCTGGTGATCCCAAACGTGCACGAGCAGGTATTGCGCGCGGTGGGCGCGGCCAGCGAAATCGGCAGGGTGGACGCGGTAGGCATTGTCGAAACTTTCTCTCTGTGCGCGGCGGTGATCGCTGCCGATACGGCGGTGAAAACGGCGAATATCGACCTGATAGAAGTGCGTCTCGGGCGGGGCCTCGGCGGGAAATCTTTCGTGGTGCTGACAGGAGACGTCGCGGCGGCAGAGGCTGCGGTTGCCGCCGTTAAGGAAACCGAGGAAATACAAGGCCTGCTTTCGCAGTGCGTAGTAATCCCTTCTTTGCATCGTGACCTGGTTGGCTCGCTCTTATAGGCCGACTGATATAATACTCAAATTATAAAAAAGGAGTAATGAAAATGGAAAAAGAAGCTTTGGGAATGGTAGAAACAAAAGGTTTGATCGGTTCGATCGAAGCTGCCGACGCAATGGTCAAAGCGGCTAACGTAAAGCTGATCGGTAAGGAACGTATCGGCTCCGGCCTTGTTACGGTCATGGTTCGCGGCGACGTAGGCGCGGTAAAAGCCGCCGTTGACGCAGGCGCTGCCGCTGCCAAGCGCGTCGGCGAGCTGTACGGCGTACATGTCATCCCGCGTCCGCATAACGATACGGAAACGATTCTGCCGCATATGGAGTAAGAGATGCGCACGGGAAGAGTCGTCGGTAATGTGGTTTCCACTGTCAAAAATGAAAATCTGACCGGAATTAAGCTGCTCGTTGTGCAAATCCTGAACGACGGACTGCCGGCGGAGGCGATCGTGGCGGCGGACGCGACCAAGCAGGCGGGGGTAGGCGATTATGTTTTCATTATGGAATCCAAGGAAGCGGGTCTTCTTTTGCGCCGCGAAAATACGCCGGCCGACGCATCTGTTTGCGGGTTTATCGACTCGTATAACGAACTGATGTAACGTGAGGACGAAGTATGAAAATCGCCAGAGTGGTGGGAAACGTCGTTTCCACGGTAAAAGACGAATCGTTTACGGCGAAAAAACTGGTCATTATCGAATGGCTCAATGATAAGCTTGAAAAAAAAGGACCGCGCGTCATCGCATTTGACGCGGCGGGAGCGGGTACGGGCGACATCGTGCTCGTCAATTCGGAGGGGGACGCCGCCAAGCGGATGTTCGGCGACGAAGAAATGATCGGAGACCTCACGGTATGCGGCGTAATCGACAGCGTCACCATCGACGGCCGGATGATCAAAACCACATAGGTTTTATGAAATAAAAAACTTGTATTTTATCGCATAAAACCATAGAAAAACATTGACACTCAAGTCATCAGATGATATATATATAAATATAATACATCACATCATAATCATTAGATAATATGGAGGATACAGAAATGGAAAAACAGGCTCTTGGATTGGTGGAGACCAAAGGTCTGATCGGCGCGATCGAAGCTGCTGACGCAATGGTCAAAGCGGCGAACGTGGAACTGACAGGTAAAGAACAGATCGGCAGCGGCCTTGTGACCGTTGTGGTTCGCGGCGACGTCGGCGCGGTACGCGCGGCGGTGGAAGCGGGCGCATCGGCGGCGAAGCGCGTAGGAGAACTGTTTGGAATGCATATCATTCCGCGTCCCCATGACGATGTCGAAAATATCCTGCCGGGGAAGTAAAACCAGGCGGTCACTGCATCAAAATAACGGATTTACGGAAAGCGAGTGATTGAAATTGGAAATGGAAGACATCATCAAGAAGATTACCGAGGAAGTATATAGAAACCTTTCCGCAATGCAGGGCGGCATGCAGGCGGCCCCGTCTATGGGAGGCGCCTGTGCGGCGGGTTCGTACGAACTGGTGAAGATGGATCCGCACGCAACGGTCGGCGACCTTGAACAGGCATGCGCGGCGGTCAGGAGCAAAGGATATACGGCGCTGTGCGTACCGCAATGGTTCGTAAACCTCGCGGCGGAAAAGCTTCATGGCAGTGCAAAGGTGGACACCATCATCAGCCTGCCGGGCGGCACCACTTCCACGTACGCAAAGTACGCGGAGGTCAATGAAGCGGTTAAGAACGGCGCGAACGAGATTACGATTCCTGTCAATATGGACTTGGTGAAAGAAAACCGGCTAAGCGACGCGCGTAACGATCTGGAGACGGCGATGATCACTGCCGCTTCAACGGACGGCGTGTGCGTAAGGGCGCTTTTGGAAGCGGGAATCGCTTGTACAGACGCTTTGAGGGAAGCGGTGAAAATGATTTGTGATTGCGGAATCAAGCATATTGTATTATCATTTGTAATGAGCAATGCAAAGGCAGATTCCGGCGTGATTGCAGAGGTAATCGCAGCTTGCGCGGGCAAGGCGGATGTGGCCGTATTGGGCGGCGGCATTACGGCGTTGCCACAGGGCGCAACGAGGGTTATGTCGAGTTATGTGACCTAACGTAAGCGGCCGGCTCAGTAAAAAACTGAAATGGAGAAAAAAGCAATGTTGGCGTATGTTGACACGAAAAACAAATTATTCAAGTATATCAAGGCGAATAAGCTGAAGGTGGGCGATAAATTGCCTTCCGAAACACAGCTTTCCGAGCTTTTAGGCGTGAGCCGTCTGACGCTGCGCGAAGCGGTTAACGCCCTGAAAAACGAGGGTGTGGTTTATTCCGTGCAGGGAAAGGGAACGTTTGTTTCCTGTAATATGGACCAGATCGCAGATACACTGAATAACAATCTGAGTGTCACGGAGATGATCGAGCTCAGCGGTTACACGGCGGGCGTACAGTCCTTTAAAAAGGAACTGGTGCGCGCGGAAGGTGAAATCGCGGACAAACTCAACGTCAACGAGGGAACGACGCTCGTCATGTGCGCGCGTATCCGTACGGCGGACGGCCGTCCGGTGGTCTATTCGGAAGACTACCTGGCGCCGCGCCTGGTGGAAGATTTTCTTTCCGTAACGGATGAGAACGTCTCGCTTTACAAATTCATCGAAAACCAGGCCGGCATTGAAATGGGCCTTTGCATCGCGGAACTGGTGCCTATGAAAGCGGAAGGGGAGATCGCCAAAATGCTTGAGCTTTCCGAGGGCGACGTGCTCTTAAAGTTCAAGATGATGGTGAACGACGCATACGGAACCCCGCTTATCTACTCCAACGAATATTTACGGGTCGACAACTTCAAATTCCTGATTCACAGGTGGAGGTAGAAATTTGAAAGCGGTTGTAAAATATCAGCAGGGAAAAGACGGTATCGAGTTACGCGACGTACCTGTTCCCGAAATCGGGGACGACGATGTTTTACTGGAAGTAAAGGCTGCGGGATTGTGTGGATCGGACCTCGCGTTTGCGAACGGACACCATGCGGATATCCTGTTTCCGCCCGTCATACTGGGACATGAGTTCTCGGGCGTTGTGGCCAAAGTTGGAAAGAACGTTACAAAATGGAAAGTAGGAGACCGCGTGGTTTCGGACAACACCGGCAAGGTGTGCGGCGAATGCTACGCATGCTCCACGGCGGATTACCTTTCGTGCCCCGAACGACTGGGGCTTGGTTACGGCCTTGACGGCGGATTCGCCAAGTACTGCAAGATATACGGGGAAACGCTCAAGAAGTTCCCGAATTCCCTCATGAGGCTGCCGGACAGTATCTCATTTGAGGAAGCGGCGATCCTCGATCCTGCGTGCAACGCCTATATGGCGGTGGTGCAGGAAGCAAAGGTAATGCCGGGGGAATACGTGGCGGTGTTCGGCGTCGGCGCGTTGGGGCAGTTTTCCATCCAGGCCGCAAGGGCGGCAGGCGCTTCTAAGATCATTGTGATCGGACTTTCGCAGGACAAGGAACGCTTTGAGATGGCCAAAGAGCACGGGGCGACGGACATCGTCATCTCGGACCAGGAGGACGCCATCGCGCAGGTAAAGCGTATCACAAACGGGGAAGGCGTCGCGGCGGTCATAGACTGCGCGGGCGTCGCGGCGGTACTCAGGCAGGCGATCGAAATAGTGCGCACAACCGGTGTGATCATCAAAATCGGCTACGACGCGAAACCGCTGGGCTTCTCATTAGACGATATTGTCGGACGCGCCATCCAGTTAAAAGGACATTTCGGTTACGACTGGGTATCATGGAGAAACGTGATGAACCTGGTAGTCGCCGGAAAATTCACTCTTCATACAGCAATTACACATAAACTGAAAATATCGGAATTTGATAAGGCGCTTGATTTGCTGCGCTCGCAGCAGGCGGTCAAGGTCATACTTTATCCGGAAGACTAACACAAAACACAACAGAAACACAGTATAAGTTTGGAGGCGAGCCATTTGGAGATATACATTTGCGCTGATTTCAGCCAGGATGGGATTGAAATGCTCAAGGTTGCGGGACATACGGTGCGCACCGGCGGCTGGGGCTTTGAGGAGCATATCCTGACGGAAGATCAACTCATTCAGCAGATTGGAAACGCCGACGTTTTGATCGTCGGATATGAAGAAGTATCGCGGAAAGTGTTGGAGAATACCAATTTGAAAGCAATTTCATCTATCCGTGGCGGCCCGAGGGCCAACATCGACGTGGACTACGCGACGGAGCGCGGGATTCCGGTGTTCTATACGTTCGGGCGGGAAGCGATTCCGGTAGCGGACTTTACGATCGGGCAGATACTGGCAGTCACGAGAAAGATCGCACGGGCGGACAGGGAGCTTCGGCGCGGTGTGTTCGCAGCGCCGGATATGGAATACGGCAGTGAAAAGGACGTTATCTGGGATATGACGCCCGAAGGACCGTGGCAGGCGCGCAAAGGCATCGAGATGCAGGGAAAGACCATCGGCCTCATCGGTTTTGGTACCGTCGGGCGTGAGGTGGCAAAGCGTGCGAAAAGCTTTGGCATGAAAGTAATCGTGTACGATCCTTATCAGGATGCGGCGCGTATCGAGCAGGGCGGCGCGCAGAAAGCGGAACTCGAACAGTTGCTTCGCTCGTCGGATATTATCTCTTTCCATGCGAAGATCACGGACGACAATAAGGGCATGATCGGCGAAAAGCAATTTGCCATGATGAAAGACGGCGTTTATATCGTCAACAATGCACGAGCGGGACTGATGGACGAAAACGCGCTGCGCGCGGCTCTGCGTTCGGGCAAGCTCGGCGGCCTGGCGCTCGACGTATTCCATCAGGAACCGATCAAAAGCAATGACGAATATTTTGATTACGACAACGTGGTCCTGACGCCGCATATCGCGGGCTCCGGACGCGACGTTATCTACCTGCAGTCCGTTATGCTGGTCAACGACCTGATGTTGTACTTTGCAGGCGGAAGACCGAAGCCGGTCGTAAACCCCGAAGTGTTCGACAAGATTGGAAGGTGAATAAAATGCCTCTTGTAAAGACATTAGATATTTTAAAAGATTGCGAAGAACTGAAATACGCGGTAGGCGCGTTCAACATCAACGGACTGGACCAGCCGCAGGCGCTGATAAAGCGTGCGCAGCAGCTTCGTTCCCCGATTTTGATGGTCATTCCCGGCGTGATCGAAAAATATGTGAATTTTGAAGATTACGTCAATGTGACGGCGCGCGCGGCGCGCGACACTGATATTCCGGTGGGTATTCATCTGAGCCACGGACTTGATTTGGAACAGTTTGAGCGCGCGTGCAAGGCGGGCTTTACATCGGTAATGTACGACGGCTCCAAGTTCCCGTATGAGGAAAACGTAGCTAACACGCGCATTGCGGTGGAGATCGGCCATAAATACGGCTGTGCCGTAGAGGGCGAGTTGGGCGCTCTGGGAAGTTCGTTTGCGAGCGTTTCCGAATCCATGACCGATCCGGCGATGGCAAGAGACTTTGTCGAAAAGACGGGCGTTGATATTCTGGCGGTCGCGATCGGCAACGCGCACGGCTTCTATAAGGGAACCCCCAGCCTTGACTTCAAGCGTTTGGAGGAAATCCGTTATGCGCTGATGGCAAAGAACTGTTACCTCACGCTGCACGGCGGCACAGGCATTCCGGAGGACCACATCAAGCGCAGCATCGAAATGGGTATCGTTAAAATCTGTATCTACACGGAAATGTGCCATGTGGGTAAGAGAAACGCGATCAAGTATGTTGAGGATCATCCGGAATATACGGGCAACTATGATATTCCGGACCTGATCGGCTCGATCGACACGGGCTTCGCCGACGCGGCGGAGGAAAGCATGCGCTGGTTTATGAGCGTAGGCAAGATCGGCAGGGGAGACAACAATTTTACGACAGTGCACGTTCCTGAGGTCAGCAGGCAGACGACATCCGCTTCCTTTGGCGGCGCGCCGGCCCCGGCCGCAGCGGCCGCGGATGGGCAGCCCGTTGTAACGGACCCGGGACCGCAGTATCCCTCGCTTCCGGCGGAGAATAAGAACTTTCGGGCATCGGGAGATTTCTGGAACAAAAACGTTTAACGACCTACTGGCGGAGGACAAAGACAATGCTGCTTATGGGAGTGGACATGGGAACATCCGGCTGCAAAGCCGTGATATTCGATGAGGAATGGAACGTGGCGGCGCAAGCCTACCGCGAATACCAGCTCCACTTCCCGGGCGACGGCTATCTGGAGCTTGATCCGGAAACCGTATGGAATGGGATCTGCGAGGTCGTTGCCGAAGCAAACGGGATCTGCGGGGAGCCGGTGGACGCGCTGGCAGTCTCCGCGATCGGCGACGTGATCATCCCTCTGGGGAAAGACGGAAAAGCCATTCGCAATTCCATCGTTGATTTCGACGTGCGCGGCAAGCGGGAAATAGACGCGTTTGTGGAAGAATTCGGCGGCGCAAAAAAGTTTTTCGAAATCACGGGCATGCCGCCGTTATACCTCGGCAGCCTTGCCAAAATGCTCTGGATCAAGGAACACGAAAAAGACGTGTTCGCAAACGTGGCCAGATGGGCGACATACGAGGATTTTCTTGTAGAGCGTTTTGGGCTCGCGCCTTCCGTCAGCTTAAGTGAAGCGGCACGCACGATGTTGCTGGATATTCGTAAAAAGGACTGGGCGGCGGATATTCTCGAGTTGGCGCCCGTTAAAAGATCTCAGTTGCCGCAGCCCGTACCGTCGGCGGCAAAACTTGGTTATATGGATGCAGGACTGGCCGTCAAGCTGGGCTTTCGGGCTCCTGTCCAGGTGGCAAGCGGCGGACACGATATGGTATGCGCGGCCGTAGGCGCAGGACTCAACGAGGAAGAAAGCACGACGGCGGTGGATATTGCGGGTACGATCGAGGGAATCGTCGCGGCGATGCCGAAAGCCAATACCGGCGAGGAGATGCTCTCGAATCTGCTGCCTTGTTATCCGGGCTTTACCGGATACGTGACTTTCAGCGTCAATGTGACGGCCGGATGCGTGGTGCGCTGGTACCGCGATGTGCTTGACAAAGACGGATGGGAGTCCTGCAAAAAGACAGGAGAAAACTTTTATGAGTTTTTCCAGCGCGGCGTAGACCCGCAAACGCCGGGCAAACTCATGCTGATCCCGCATTTTTCAGGGAGCGGCAACCCACATTTTGATTCCGGCGCGCAGGGCGTTATCTATGGGCTTAACCTAGATACGAAAAAAGAGGATATTGCACGCGCAGCCGTTGAAGGATTGTGCTACGAACTCAAGCAGCATACGGAAGCTTTTGAGAAAGCAGGTATCCGCTTAGAAAGGCTGTATGCCGTAGGCGGCGGCGCGAGAGTCAAAAAACAACTTCAGTTAAAGGCGAATATCACCGGCCTTGCAATTGAGCAGGGAGTGGTGAGCGAATCCTCCGCCATGGGGGCGGCGGCCTATGCCGCGGTTGCCATGGGGTATATCAAAAATCCCGCGCAGGCATTTGGAAAAATCAAAAAACAGGGAACACTTTTCAAGCCGGACAAACAGGCGGCAGAACGATTTGCCGTCGCATACAAAGATTATGAGATGTTAAACCAAAAAATACATCAGTTTGAACAGTTAAAACAAGACTAACGGCTTTCACTTTATTCGGACTTCAAGGCGAACAGAAAACAATCGAAAATGCTTGGGACAGGCCCTCGTGTGCTTGTTGCTCCCAAAAACAACCCAAAGATGGACCGTTTAACAATACAAGTTGTCTTATTTGGTCAGTGAAATCATGAAAAGGGGAAAGAAAGATGAAAGAATTAACGCTCGGACAAAGTGCAAAACTCACATCACCCCATCTCTTTGCGGCGATCGTCACTAAGGACGGCAGTGGCAGGGTAAATATCATGGGGGCTTCGTGGATCACCTTTGCGTCGCTGAAAGATGCGAAAATGGTGTTCTGCATCTCGAATTCTGGTTATACCGGCGGTGTTGTGCAGACGACGAAAAAGGCGAGCCTGTGCTTCGTAACGGAAAAGGTCGCGGATAAGATTTTTAAGTGCTGCACGACAAGCGGACGGACAACGGACAAAATCAAAGGATTTGATATTCGGCTTACAGAGCCAGACGGCTTTGACGTACCCGTACCCGAGGGAACGGGCGTTGCTTTCAGCCTGGAGCTTGACGAGGTTGTGGGCGGATGTGACCACGGTATCTACGTATGCTCCGTGAAAAAAGCGGTGCAGCTCTCACAAGAGCCTGTGGTTATGGCCTTTGACGGTTACAGCAGGATAGGCATTTTATAAGAAGGAGGAGTGAAGCTTGGAAGAATATGTACTGGAACTTTCCAACATCGGCAAGACTTTCACGGGCGTGAACGTGCTGCGCGGTGTAAACATGAAGTTGAAAAAGGGCGAAGTCCATGTGCTGCTCGGCGAAAACGGCGCGGGTAAGTCTACGCTGATCAAAATTATTTCCGGTTACCACAAGCAGGATAAGGGCGGGACGATCAAAGTGGACGGAAAAGAAATGGAATTCAAGCGTCCTAAGGACGCGATCGACGCTTCTATCCACACGATCTATCAGGAATTGACGCTGTGCCCGTACATGACGGTCGCGGAAAATATCGTGATAGACAAGCAGGACCGTTTTGAGGGCGGAATGCTTAAAACGGCGGAATTTCGCCGGATCGCGGCGGACGCGCTTAAAAAGCTGGGACAGCCGGAGATTAATCCGGACGCGCTGGTGCGCGATCTTTCGATTGCCCAGCAGCAGGTGGTAGAGATCGCGAAAGCGATTTCGGCGGATGCAAAAATTGTGCTCATGGATGAGCCGACGTCGTCCATTTCGCAAAAGGACGCGGATAAGCTGCTGCAAATCGTGCGCAACCTGCGCGATGAAGGCGTGACGGTCATCTATATTTCGCATCGTCTGCAGGAAATCGGCCAGATCGCAGACCGTATCACCGTGCTGCGCGATGGCAATATGGTAAAGACGGTCGAGCAAAAGGATGTGACGGATAAGGAACTGATCGCTATGATGGTTGGGCGCGATATTACAAATACCTATCCAAAACGCGAAGTGCCTTTAGGAGACGTCGTTTTGAAACTGGACCGCGTAAAATGCGAGGGGGTATTCGAAGAGGTTTCCTTTGAAGTACATGCCGGAGAAATTTTCGGGATCGGCGGTATTGTAGGCGCGAAGCGTACGGAAATACTGGAAGCGATCTTCGGACTGCGCAAAATCACCAGCGGGCAAATGTACCTGAAAGGTAAGAAATATAACCCCAGGGAACCTCGCGACGCGATTCAGAACAAAATTGCGTTTGTCACGGAGGATCGAAAGAAGACGGGGTTGGTATTATGCCTGCCAACAATGGAAAATATCAATATGATTAACGCGCAAAGGAAATCCAAATTTGGTTATATCGATTGGAAAGAAATGACCAAAACGGCGGAGCGGCAGAAAAAGCTGCTGAATATTAAGCTGAACAACATCAACCAGAAAGTATCCACGCTTTCGGGCGGCAACCAGCAAAAGGTGGCACTCGCAAAATGGATGGATTTTGATCCGGCTATCGTATTATTCGACGAACCTACACGCGGTATCGATATCGGCGCCAAGACAGAAATTTATAATATTATGGGCGAGTTGGCGGAAAAAGGCGTGGCGATCGTTATGGTATCGTCGGAGCTTCCCGAACTGATCAGCGTTACGGATAAGATCATGGTCATGCGCGAGGGCGTAATGAAAGGCGTTCTTGACAGAAATGAAGCAACACAGGAACTGATCATGAGCCTCGCGACAATGGAATCGAAATAACAGGAGGGAAACGATGGAAACACTTGAAAAGAACAGAAGCTTTATGGGATTCGTGATCAAATACAAAACGGTCATCATCCTGGCCGCGATTATCGTGGTTTTCACAATATTGAATCCGGTATTTATTGTACCGGCGAACCTGATGAATATGCTCAAACGCGCCAGCTACGTGGCGCTGGTCGGCTTCGGTATGACGTTTGTTATCACGCTGGCGGACCTCGATTTGTCGGTCGGATCGATAGGCGCGCTGGTGGGCGTGGTTCTAGCTATGCTGCTAGGCGCGGGCGTACCTTTGATCCTCGCGATCATTATTGTGTTCGGCCTTGCGCTGGGCATGGGGCTTTTAAACGGTTTCATCATTGTAAAAGGCAAGATCAACGCATTTTTGGTTACGCTGGCAACGATGAATATTTACCGAGGAATCGCAATGACGCTTTCCCAGGGCCGGCCGATCCCGATCACAGCCGCAGGCTTTGCGGATGTCTTTGGAAACGGGCAGATCGCGGATTTCCTGCCTACGCCTGTCATCCTTATCATAGCATTCTTTATTCTGACCCTGTTCCTCTATAAGCATACAAAATTCGGCTTCTATGTCCGCTCCATCGGAGGAAATCCGGAAGCGGCCCGCGTGGCCGGCATTAACGTAGGCGGTATCAAGTTGATCGCCTTTACGCTAAACGGCGTTTACGCCTGTGTCGCGGGGCTGATCCTTGCGGCGTTGATGAATGCAGGAATGTCCGATCTTGGCGAGGATCTGGCGCTGGACGCGATCGCAGCCGTCGTACTCGGAGGTACGATCATCGCCGGCGGCTATGGAACCGTATGGGGAACTCTCGGCGGCGTATTGATCATGGGCGCGCTTAATAGCGGCATGAGTATCCTGGGCGCACAGACTCCGGTGATTATTCTGGTCAAAGGCCTGGTGATTATTCTGGCGGTACTGATGCAGAATGTATTGAGCCCTGACAAACTGAAAGCAAAACCGGTCAAGAGTTCTTCCGAAGTCACTGCCGCGAAAGAATAGGTAATAGTTTTCGTTCTCCTCATTTTCCGGTTGTTTTAACGGAATATAACGTGAAAGGATCGCTTTTTCTACCTTTTTTCCATAGAATGAAAATGTTTACAATTTGACGCAAAACGTCAAAAAATAAGCGAAGAAAAAGGAGAAAAAGAAGATGAAGAAAATATCGTTGATCGCAATGCTCTTGGTCTGCATCATGATGTTTGTCGCCTGCGCGGGAGGGGGCGCGCCGCAGGCAAGCGGCACGGCGGCAACAAGCGCGGCGCCACAGGAAACGGGGGATGTCGCCCCTGCGGCAGGCGGGGAACATTCATATAAGGATACATTCGAATATGTGAATCCAGAGGGAACGAAATCGGATATTAACAAATATTATAACGACCTTGGGATCGACTGCAACGTGGATATTCGTTGTACGGGCGGAGACGTTAAGATCAAGGACGGCGCGATCGCGGAAATGCCCAAACCGAATGAAAAATATAAGATAGGCTTCTCAGTCTACTACACGGTTGACGAAGTAGGTTCCATGTATCTGGAAGCGATGAAAGAGGCCGCCGAGGAAGCGGGTATTGAACTGCTGATCAACGACGCGGATTACGACCAGAACTCCCAGGATCAGGCGATCGAGCAGTGGATTTTGCAGGGCGTGGACGGCGTTATCTTGACACCTTGTGATTTTACAGGAGTGAAAGCGTCGCTGGACGCGCTGGAAAAAGCCGGTATTCCGGTCGTTTCGCTGGACGCGCCGCCGCAGGCGGGCAATGTGGATTCTATTGTTACATACGACTGTATCGAACAGGGCAGGCTGGCCGGAGAGCTGCTGGAGCAGGCGCTTGTTGACAACGGAACGGAGATGAAAGGAAAAATTGTTTACAATACGCTGCCTTTCGTACATCCGAACGCTGTCACCCGTATCCTTGGATTTAAGGATGTATTTGAAAAATATCCGGATATTGAGCTCATCGAACTGACGGGAGAATCGCCGGAGGAACACTATACGGCGTTTGAAGGCGCGATCCAGGCGAATCCGGATATGCTGGGCGCATGGGGACTTTACAGCTCGGCGACCATCGGCATGAACAATGCTAAGCTGGCAGCCAAGAGGGATGACATCCTGCTCACATCGGTAGATAACGACCGGCCGATCCTAGCGGGTATCTCTAAGGGAGAAGTGTTGGGAAGTGCGTGCTACAGCGCGGTAGACGGATCGCGGATCGCATTGTGCCAGATGATTAACCTGCTGAACGGCGTAGAGATTCCAGGTATTGTCTATCAGGAGAACCAACTAGTTACAAAGGAAAACGTGGACGAAATGTTCCCGCATTATTATCCGGGCAACACTCTGGAAGCATATATGAGTGCGAACTGAGCGAGGTAAGTACGCCCCTCCGTTCGCTTGGACAAAGAAATATGATTTGAGTCCGCAGGGACTGCAAAATAAAAAATAAACGGAGGAAAAGAAAATGAAAAAAATGTCATTGATCGCCCTGGTACTGGTTGTACTCATGCTCTTTGCAGCATGCGCATCCGCACCGGCAGCATCGTCTGAGCCCGCCGCTTCGAGCGAACCCTCGCAAAGCGCCGAGGTGCCAAGCGAAGTCCCTAGTGCGGCAGCAGCCGAATCGGCAGCCGCAGGCACATCGGACAACCCGAACGCGGCGGATTTTGAGTATGTGGAAGCCGATTATGTAAAAGACGGCGTATTCGACATCAACTCTTACTACAATCCCCTGGGCGTGGAATGTAATGTGACGGTCCGTGAAGACGGCGGCGTTGCAAGAGTCAAAGATGAAATGACGACTGAAGTTCCCAAAGCCAAAGAGAAATTCAAAGTCGGTTTTTCAGTGTATTACACGGTGGATGAAGTAGGCGCAATGATGCTCGATACCATGAAACAGGAAGCGGAAAAGGCCGGCGTGGAATTGCTCGTGAACGACGCCAATTATGACCAGAATCTGCAAAACCAGGCGATTGAGCAGTGGATCCAGCAGGGAGTGGACGGCGTAATCCTCGCTCCGTGCGATTTCACGGGCGTAAAGGCTTCGCTGGACGCGCTTGAAAAAGCGAATATTCCAGTTGTTACGCTGAATCCGCCTCTGGCAGGCAATGTGGACAGTGTCGTTATGATCGATTGCGTAGAAGAAGGTCAGATGGCGGCCCAGGCTCTTATCGACGCCCTCAAGGCGGAGGGCAAAGAAATCAAAGGGAAAATCGTTTACCAGTCGCTTCCCTTCGTACATCCGAATGCCGCCACCCGCACACTAGGTTTCAAGGAATCGTTCGCGGATTATCCCGATGTGGAATTCATCGAGCTTACCGGAGAATCCCCTGAAGATCATTATACCGCATTCGAAGGAGCTTTGCTAGCAAATCCGGACATGATCGGCGCGTGGGGACTCTACAGCTCTGCAACAATCGGCATGAACAACGCGAAAAAGGCGGCTAACAGCGACGTGTTGCTGACGTCTATCGACAATGACAAGGCGATTTTAGCAGGAATCAAGGAAGGCACGATTCTCGGCAGCGCATCGTATTCCAGCATCACCGGCGCGAAAGCCTGCATGATGCAGATGATCAACATTTTAAACGGCGTGGAAGATATTCCGGCGGCCATCTTCTATGAAAATAAATTCGTGGACGCAAGCAATGTTGACGAAATGTTCGATCATTACTATCCGGAAAGCACCGTTACATTGGAAGAGTACATGTCCGGCAAAACGGAGTAAGGAAAAGCAAAGCAAAATTTGAAATGAGGTAATTGAAAAATGAATAAGGCACCTGAGTTAATCGTAATGCTTACGCACAACGACAGGACGGTAGAGAACGCAATCGAAGTATTCGAGGCGGCGAAGGATGCACCGGCGAAGTATTGGGGATTCAAGGAAGTAGGACTTCCGATTCCCGATATGAAGGTTCTTGTGCAAAAAATGAAGGACGCGGGCAAGAAAACTTTCCTTGAAGTCGTGGATTACACAGAGGAAGGCTGCCTCGCGGGAGCGCAGATTGGTGTGGATTGCGGGTTTGACGCGGTAATGGGAACGCTGTACTTTGACTCGGTACGTGACCTGCTCAATAAAAACGGCATGGAATATATGCCGTTTGTAGGGAAGCTTTCCGGCCGCCCGAGCGTGCTCGACGGTACGATCGAGGAGATCATCAAGGAGGCGCAGGATCTGGTAACGCAAAAAGGCATTAAGGGATTCGACCTGCTCGGCTACCGCTATGTAGGCGATGCGGTCAAACTGAACAACGAGTTTGTAAAGAGCCTCGATGTGCCGGTTTGCCTCGCGGGCAGCGTGCAGAGTTACCAGCGCCTTGACGAAGTCAAAGCAACGGGCGCATGGGCGTTCACGATCGGCGGAGCGTTCTTTGAAAACAAGTTTGACGGGACGTTTGCGGAGCAAATCACCAAAGTTGTGGAATACATGAACAAGTAGTAAAAAACTGTCGGGAGCGGCGGGCTGCGGAAATACCGCAGCGCCCGCCCGTTCCGGCAGGAAAGGCAGGAAAAAGGCCATGCGGGTACTCTTTATGGGCGCGCATCCGGATGATTGCGAATATTATTGCGCGGGTACGCTTGCAAAATATGCTAAAATGGGACATGAAGTAACGATCGCGATTGCTACCAACGGTAATATTGGTTCCATGACTGCAAAAACAAAGGATGAAGTAGCGCAAATCAGGTACAAAGAGGCGCTTGACGCATGCGCGGTGATTGGGGCAAAACTTATTTGGATGGGCTTTGACGACGAATACCTGATCGATTCGCGGGAAGTACGGGACGCTTTTATAGACGCGGTACGCGAAGCGCGGCCGGACGTTATTTTTACGACATGGAAAATGAGCGATTATAATCCGGACCACGATATTAACGGATATATGGCGTTTATTGCAAGGATTAACGCATCCATCAAGCTGATTAAGACAAAACACGAAGCAACGGAAAAAATACCGGTTATGTTCTTTTGTCCGCCGACAGGGCAAATGGAGTTCATGCCGGACTATTATGTTAATATCTCGGAAGAGATGGAAACAAAGATAACAATGTGGAAACGGCATAAATCCCAGAACGAGGAATGGTGCGGCGATATTTTCGGCGTGGACGTGTTAAAGGGAATGATACGTACATGCGAGCATTTTGCTTACCAGACCGGATCGGGAATAAAATATGCAGAAGGATTCAAGCTATGTAAAACATGGCCGATCGGTGCGGCGGAGCCTCATAAGCTGTTACCGTAATACTGAAAAGAGGCCGGCTAACATTTAAAAGGAGAAGCAAAATGAGAGTATTGGCATTTGGAGCACATCCGGACGATATAGAATTCCGGTGCGGGGGAACTCTTGCCAAGATGGCGGCAAGGGGAGATGAAATTTTTATGTGTATTGCCACAAACGGCAATATCGGTTCTTTCCAGATGGGAAAAGACGAAATCAGGGAAGTGCGCCATAAAGAAGCGCAGGCCTCGTGCGACCTGATCGGCGCGCACCTGATCTGGCTCGACGAACCGGACGAATTTTTGTTCGACACCGAAAAAACGCGTATGAAATTTGTGGACGCGTACCGAAAGGCGCGGCCGGACGTGGTTTTCGCGCCGCCGTATTTCAAGGATTATAATCAGGATCACGATATGACGGGATACCTCGCGTTTGTCGCGCGGGTGATCGCGACAGTGAAGCTGATTGAAACGGAATATGAGGAAACTGCCAGTGTGCCGCCGCTTTTCTACACACAGCCGCACGGTATCAATCCGGAATTCCATCCGGAATATTTTGTGGACATCACGGATACTGCGGAAATGAAACATGCTATGTGCAACTGTCATGCGTCGCAAATGGGCGATTGGTGCAGGGACGCGTTTGGCGTGGATTATCTGGAGGGCAAGGAGAGAACGGATAAGTATTGGGCAAATGCCTGCGGTACGCCCGGCGTGGAATATGTCGAGGTGTTTTCGCTGTGTAAAACGTGGCCGATTAAGGCAGGCGCGCATAAGCTGCTTCCATAATATAATGATAAGATTAACTTTTTCATAGTCATGATCACACTACCAAAACAAGACACAGCAAAAAAGCATCCGTTCGCGGATGCTTTTTTGCCTGCCTGTTTCTGCCTATAGGTCCACATCTTCGATTTTCGCGCGTTTTTCCGCATTGGAAGCGCCCGATATAGCCGCTATGGAGCAGGAAGAGGCCGAACCTGTTGAAGAATATCCGGTAATGGAATGGAAAGAAGAACCAGGGGAAGAGGCGACGAAAGAAACCCTTATGGAAGAAGAGGCCGAGGAAGAAAACAAACCGGAAGTTGAGACAGAGCCGGCGCAGGGAACCGAAGACACGCAAATACTGACGGAGCCGGAGAACGGGGAACCGGAAGTTACGCAAATACTGATGGAGCCGAAGAACGGGGAACCGGAAGATACGCCGGAGGAAGCTGTCCCTGCGGCGGTCAGGCCGGAAAAGGATGCCGAAACACCTTTTGACCGGAAAAAAGCGGATGTTGAAGAATTGCGCGCGTTCATCAAAGTGGAACTTTATGACGAGGCGCTGAAAAAAGTCTTTAAAATATTGAATGCAGGATATTTGATGACGCCGCAGGAAAAACAGCAGATGCGTCTCGTATTAATGACATTGAAAGAGAAGATGAAATAAATGAGGGCGTCGGAAAAGCTGAAACGCAAAAATGCGCGCAACGGTAAAAAGCAATATGCGCTGAATATTCTGCTGGTGGTTATTTTGGTATCCGCTTTGCTCTTTACGGGGGCATATGGCGGAATGCGCAAGGTTACGGACAACGACGTATTCGCGTCGGGAACGGTCGTGGATGGATTTGAGGTTGGGGGGCAGACGCTCATGCAGGCGCAGGAGCAGGTCCTGGAAAAACAACGCAGGGAACTTGACGATATTAAAATAAAAGTCACCTATAACGGGGATGTCCAAGAGTTCACCGCGGATGACTTGGGCGTTTCCGGCAATGCGGCGGAGGTGCTTCGGCAAGCTTTCGATTATTCGCGGAGCGGCAACGTATTTATAGATTACGACCGTACGCACGAGGGACAACGAGTACAGAGCGGTATCGCCATTGACAAGGCTGTGCTTGAGGAAAACGTTAAGGCTTTTCTCAGCGGGAATGATACGAAACCCGTAGAAGCAACAGCAAAATTCGATTTGTCTACGCACAAATTTACGTATACAAAAAGCAAGGTCGGTTCTATGGCAGACGCGGAAGCCGTGTGCGCGCAGATCGAAGATAATCTAGAAAACGGAGACTATAGAGACGTCAATGTAACCGGACAACGCCTTAATCCGGAGATAACGGAAGAGGAGCTCAAACAAAATACAGTACTGATCGGACGCTGCGAAACGGTCGCCACGGATAATCCGAACCGCGACGTCAATATACAGCTGATGTGCAAGGCCCTGAACGGACTTATCCTGCAGCCGGGAGAAACGCTTTCCATCAATGAACTGGTAGGAGAGCGTACTGCCGAAAAAGGGTTTAAGGCCGCGCCTGCAATTACGGACGGCAAAAAGCTGACGGATGAACTTGGGGGAGGAATCTGCCAGGTTGCGGGGACGCTGTATAACGCAGCTTTGCTGGCGGATATGGAAATCGTGGAACGGGTGCACCATTCCTGGCCGTCGGCGTATCTGCCCATTGGGCTGGACGCGACACTGAACTGGGACGACAAAGACCTGAAGCTTAAAAACACGAGCGAATATCCGATGTGCCTGGGAGCGGATTTTTATAAGCATTCGGTGATTATCGAAATATACGGTCAGCCGAGCGAATATGATATTGAGATCGAAAACAACATTCTGGAGGAGATCGATGTGCCGAAGCCGGAAATCATTTATACGGACGAAATGCCGGCAGGGGAACGAAAGACGACGGTCACCGGCCGCAAGGGCTATGAGGTAGAAGTTTACCGTAATTATTTGAAAGACGGCGAGATTGTGAAGAGCGAAAAAATTTCGCACGATTATTTCCATGAAATCAAGGGCACGGTACTTGAGGGAACGAATAAGCAAGACAAATAAAAGATATGGATGGGAGAATAGGAAAATGAAAAAGTCATCGGAGACATTGGGACTGAAAGTAATGGGCATCAAAGAGGGCCTGGAAAACGGAACCGCGCAGGATTTTATGATCGATGCAAGCAAACGTACGGTTGAATATCTGATTTTAAAGAATAACAGCGGATATGGGTTTCGGGCCATTGCGACGAAAGATATTCTGGGAATCGGCACAGACTATATTATGACGCCGACTATTGAAAACGCGAAGAAAATCTACGAATCCAGAGAAATTCTGGAAGTGATCGAAAAAGGGTTCTTTATTTTGGGGGCGACGGCGCTTTCCAGCTCTGGCAACGTGATTGGCGGGATTGAGGATTTCAGTTTTGATGAAAAAACGGGCGCGATTGGAACGCTTTATTTAGATAACGGCGAGGAATACGGCGGCGATAAAATTGCGACGCTCGCAGGCAAGATGGTATTCATCGACCAGACGGGCGGCGATATGCTGCGCGAAGCGGTGGCGGCTCCGGTTGAACAAGAAGAGCCAGCGTCGGCTGCGCCGAGCGCGCTGGAAGAGGAATCCAAGGCATACTTGCTGGGAAAGGTCGTAAAAAACGATGTAACGAGCCATGACGGCGCTTTTAGCCTGAAAGCAGGTACGGTGCTGACAGAAGAGGTATTAGAACAGGTGGCAAACTATAGCGACGTTCTGCTGACGCTGACAATGGATGTATAAGGCCCTTTGGAAAAAGCTGCGGTTCGCCGCAGCTTTTTTTGTTGCGAAGCAATGCGCATAAATAGGAAAAAGAGTTCCAAAATAAACGAAACCAGTATATAATAATTGGTATCAAAAGTATAGGCAGCAGATGGGAGAAAAGATGATCTACGATAACGTTCTGGAAGCGATTGGTCATACGCCGATAATCCGCTTAAAGCATATGGCATGCGGCGGCGCACAGGTTTTGGTGAAATATGAAGGGCTGAATATCGGCGGCTCTATCAAGACGCGGACGGCTTTCAATATGATAGAAGAAGCGGAAAAAGAGGGGCTTTTGCACGAGGATACGGTCATTGTGGAGCCTACAAGCGGCAACCAGGGCATCGGCCTGGCGTTGGTGGGAGCGGTAAAAGGATACCGGACGATTATTATTATGCCGGACTCCGTAAGCGAGGAACGGCGCAAGCTGGTGCGGCACTATGGCGCGGAAGTGATCATGGTGCATGACGACGGCAACATCGGCGACTGTATCGATGAATGCCTTAAAACGGCGCTGCGGATGGCAAAAGAAGACCCGCGCGTATATGTTCCGCAGCAGTTCGTGAATCCTGCGAACCCAATGGTGCACAGGCACCATACGGCTCTCGAGATATTAGAGCAGGTGTCCGGACCAATTCATGGATTTTGTAGCGGCGTCGGTACGGGCGGTACGATCAGCGGGATCGGAGAAGTATTAAAGGCACAGAATCCGGATATGATGATATGGGCGGTGGAGCCGGAAAACGCTGCGATCCTTTCAGGCGGCAGCATTGGAACGCATTTGCAAATGGGCATTGGCGACGGACTGATTCCGGAGAATCTGAATACGGAGATTTATGACGACGTGTGCATTGTGACGGACGATGAGGCGATCAGGACGGCAAAAGATTTAGCGCGGCTCGAAGGCCTGATGTGCGGCATATCGAGCGGAACGAACGTGGCGGCGGCATTGAAGCTTGCCAAAAAACTGGGAGAAGGAAAAACGGTAGTGACAGTGCTGCCGGATACGGCGGAACGCTATTTCAGCACGCCGCTTTTTGAGGAGTAGGAGAAAACAACGTGGCACAAAGAAAACTACGCATCATAGGAGACGACATTCTGCGTAAGCAGAGCAGGAAAGTAACGGAGCTAAGCGACAGGATTCGGTTGATCCTTGAAGATATGGCGGAGACGATGTACGCCGAAAAAGGACTGGGGCTCGCGGCGCTGCAGGTTGGTGTATTAAAAAGGCTGGTGGTTATTGACATGCACGACGGCAACGGACTGATGAAGCTGGTCAATCCGGTTATAACGGAGCAAGCTGGTTTGCAGGAATGCGAGGAGGGATGTCTGAGCGTTCCGGACCGCTTTGGAAAAACTTTCCGACCGCAGTCCGTCACTGTGTGCGCGCTTAACGAAAATGGAAAAGAGATTACGGTAAAAGGCGAGGGCGATCTTGCAAAATGCCTTTGCCATGAGATCGATCATTTGGATGGTATTTTGTTTGTGGACCATATGATCGAAGAAGAATAGGAATCTCTGCAGATTTAAGGAATTCTTAAAATGTTTTGCCTGTTTTTCTGGTATAATGGGTCATGAACCAAATAATGATAAGGAAAAACGGGTATGAGTGTTTGGTATGTCATTTGCCAATGGATTGTGATTATCCTGTCGGTGTTTTCGGCGCCGTTAATGATCTGGCTTTTGGTCACCGTAATCGCGGGGCTTTTTCCATCCAAAGAATTGCAGCAGAAAGAAGAAAAGAGACACCGTTTTGCGGTGCTTATTTGTGCGCGCAACGAACAGCGCGTAATTGGGAACCTGCTGGCCAGCTTGCGTGCGCAGGACTATGGCGAGGATAGGTACTGTATTTTTGTGGTGGCGGACAACTGTACGGATAAGACGGCGGACATAGCGCGGGAGTATGGCGCCGAGGTTTACGAGCGTTTCGATGCGGAAAAACGCGGCAAGGGATACGCGCTGCATTTCGGATTGGGGCGGCTGCTCAGCGAGCACAAGGCAGATTATGACGCGGTATGCGTTTTTGACGCGGACAACCTCGCCGCCAAAGATTTTTTAACGGAAATGAACCGTGCACTGTGTTCGCAGGCAGATGTGGCGCTTGGTTATCGCGATACAAAAAATATTCACGACTCATGGATCAGCGAGGCATATTCGGTATACTGGCTGATGCTGCAGCGTTTTTACCATGGCGCGCGCCACAAGCTGGGGCTTTCCAGTATGGTGGGCGGCACGGGCTTCGCCTTTAAGCTGGAGGTGCTGGGCAAGGAGGGATGGACGACGTATTCCCTCACGGAGGACGTGGAATTTTCCATCCAGCAGATTTGCGCGGGGAAAAAGATCTTGCCTGCAAGAAAAGCGGTGTTTTACGATGAACAGCCGGCGACAGTGAGCGTGTCCGTCAAGCAACGTTTTCGCTGGATGATCGGCGGCATGCAATGTATTCCCCTATACTTCTCAAAGATCGTCAAAAAAATTCGAGGCGGTGACCGCAAGGCGCTTGACTTGCTGTGGTACCTGTTTTTTATACCGGCCACAGGACTTGCGATCCCGCTCAATGTTGCGACCGTTGCCATGCTGTTCTTAAATCCGGTTTCGCAGCCGTTTTCGATAGCGGCGGTGATTGGTATGGCGATCGTGAACTGGGGAGCCGCGATGCTGACGGCGTTTTTGACGCTTAAGCTTGAAAAGCGGAAAATACGGCCTATGCTGCGGGCGGTTTGCCTGTATCCGTTGTTTATGTTATCCATGATGGTGATTGCATTGGCGGCAATTTTCAATCCGCGTACGGAATGGGTGCCGATTGAGCATAGCAGCGAATATAAGATCGAAGATATTGAAAAAGCCGTGGCGCTCACGGGCGAGCATGGCGAGCATATGTGAAAGCAGATTAGCGGCCGCAAGATAATTGTTTCAGGCGGCCGCTTGTGTTTTAATGTAAAGAAAAGAAAATAAACGGGGAGAGAACTATGGCGACGTTTGACGAGATATATAAAAGGCTGCTTGATGCCAATATGCAGGGAAAAAGCGAAGAGGAGATTGAAAAGATACGCAGGGAACGGGAGGGGCTTTCGGAGCTTGACTGTCTGCTTTATCCGGAAAAACAGCCTGTGATTTGGAAATTCAGCAATTGCGAATGCTCGCCTAAAGAACAGCGCGCGTGCGCGGACGAGTGCGCGTTCGGGGCCATTTCCCCTAACCGGGAAGACGGGATTAAAATCGATCCGCGCGTGTGCGTAGGATGCTGCGCATGCGTTGAGCGCTGCAAGGACAAGCGACTGACCGCCAGCAGGGATATTATGGCGGTGTTAAAGGCATTGCGGCAAGAACGGGAGGGGCTGGTATACGCGTTGATCGCGCCCGCGTTTCTGGGCCAGTTTGAAGAAGAGGTAACGCCTGGAAAGCTACGGAGCGCGTTTAAGAAGATGGGCTTTGACGGTATGATTGAGGTCGCACTGTTCGCCGATATTCTTACGCTCAAAGAGGCGTTGGAGTTTGATCACAATATCCTTAACGAATCGGATTACCAGCTTACAAGCTGCTGCTGCCCGATGTGGATCGCGATGATTCGTAAGATATATCATGAGCTGATGCCGCATGTGCCGGGGTCGGTTTCCCCGATGGTGGCCTGCGGACGGACGATCAAAACGCTGCATCCGGATGCGGTGACCGTGTTTATTGGTCCGTGCTTGGCCAAAAAGGCGGAGGCGCGCGAGCAGGATGTTGCCGGCGCGGTTGATTATGTGTTGACCTTTGAAGAGGTCAGGGATATGTTTTTATCGCTCGGGATCAATCCTGCCGATATGGAAGAAAGTTACAAGGACCACTCCTCGCGCGCGGGAAGAATTTATGCGCGAAGCGGCGGAGTAAGCGAAGCGGTCAAAGAGACGGTAGAGCGGCTGAACCCCCAAAGAAAGATCACGGTACATACGCAGCACGCGGACGGCGTGCCCGCGTGCAAAGCAATGATCGGCAGTATTCTAGCGGGAGAGGCAAAGGCCAATTTTTACGAGGGTATGGGCTGTGTAGGAGGCTGTGTAGGCGGCCCTAAGGCCATTATCGACCGCGAAGACGGAAAAAAACACGTCGACGAATACGGAACCGGCGCGACTTACAAAACGCCGATCGATAATCCTTATGTAGTGGAGCTTTTAAAGCGGCTTGGATTCGAAACGGTGGAGAGCCTGCTGAAAGAAAGCGATATTTTCACACGCCGCTTTCAATGAAAAAGTATAACGTGGTAATTGAAGAAAACGCCGGAATATGATATAGTGAATGAAATCGATTATCGTATTAAGGAGTTTGACCGTGAAGAATTACCCTGATTACGAGGTGCCGGTGCTTAAAAGTCTTAGGGAACTGGTAGACTATGCAGCGCGCGAATACCGTGATGCTGCTGCTTTTATGTTTCGCGACGGAAAGACGTCGGTAGCGGCAAAAAGCTATGTGGAATTTCAGGAAGAAACGCAGGCTTTGGGTACTGCGCTTATCTCGCGCGGTTTTTGCGGCGCGCATATCGCCGTGTTGGGCGAGAACAGCTACCCGTGGCTGGTGACGTATTTTGCCGTTGTGAACGGCGGAAATGTGATCGTACCTGTAGATAAAGACCTTTCAAAAGAGGAAATGGCGGAGGTGCTCTCACGCAGTCATTGCAGCGCGCTTGTTTATTCTGATAAATACCGCGACATCGCAAAAGAGATTGGCAAAGGTCTTAAGCTATGCGCGAATATGGGCGGCAGCGATGAAAACGGTTTTGCAGCGCTCGTTGTAGAGGGCCGACAGAGGATAGCGGCAGGCGACCGGAGCTTTTTGGATTACGCAGTTGACGTGCATAAGATGGCGGCGATCGTCTATACGTCCGGTACGACGGGAAAAAGCAAAGGCGTTATGCTTTCGCACGCCAATCTGATGGCGGACGCTGTGGCAGCAAGACAGAAAATAAACCTTACCGGCAGGTCTTTGCTAGTGTTGCCGCTCCACCATACATTCGGGTTTACGGCGAACGTGTTGTGCGGCGTCTTTGCGGGATATACGATTTTTATCAATGATAATTTAAAAAATGTGCTCAAGGATATGCAGGACTTCAGGCCCGTGAATCTGTTTGTCGTACCCATGATCTTAGAATCCATGTATCATAAGGTGTGGACGACGGCAAAAAAATCAGGTAAGGATAAAAAGCTTACGACAGGCCTTAAGGTGAGCAATGCGCTGATGAAGCTGCGGATCGACCTGCGGCGCAAGATGTTTGCGGAAGTGCTGAACGCGCTGGGCGGAGAGCTGGAGTTTTGTATCTGCGGCGGCGCTTTCCTGGATGAAAAAATAGCGGCAGGATTCCGCGAACTGGGCGTTCATATCATGAACGGCTACGGCGTTACCGAATGCGCGCCCATCGTCGCCGAAAACCGTAACGATTATTACAATGACAGAAGCGTGGGCGTGGTGTTGCCTTGCAACGAAGTGAAGATCGACAGGCCGGACGAGACGGGCGAAGGAGAGATTCTTGTGCGGGGCGCGAATATCATGCTGGGGTATTTCGAGGATGATATAGAAACCAAAAAATCCTTTGACAACGGCTGGTATAAGACGGGAGATCTGGGAAGGCTCAGCGCAGACGGCTTTTTATATGTAACGGGCAGGATCAAAAACCTGATCATCCTTTCCAACGGCAAAAACATTTCACCGGAAGAAATAGAAGAAGTGTTCCGCTCCATACCATACATCAAGGAAATCGTCGTTTATGGCGAAAATGACCGTATTCTTGCGCAGGTATACCTAGATCACGATTATTTTGTGCAAAATGCGATAACAGATATTCGCGGGACGTTGGATGCGGATATAGACGCGCTCAATAAGACGCTTCCCGCCTACAAGCAGCTGAGCGGCGTGAAGATCAGGGAAACGGATTTTGAGCGTACGACGACCAAAAAAATCAAGAGGGAACATATAGGAGCGTAAGGATCAATGCTGGAACAGCGCGTAATTGAAATCATTGCCGATCATGAATGTATTAAAGCGGATACCCTTAACAGGAATACGTATCTCTTAAAAGATTTGAATATTAATTCATTTGATTTTATCGACCTGATTTGTGCATTTGAAGAAGAATTCAAAATCGAAATCGACGAGAACAAGGTAAAACAATTTCTGACGGTCGGGGATATTATCGACTATCTGGAACAAATTAGCTGACGGGTATGCGGAAATAATTGTTCGAACGGATCAATATTGTTTATTAATAAACATATGGGCTTCGCTAAAGGGGGAACAATTATGGGCGAACATGCTCAGACGTCCTTGGAATATTTGATGGACATGCTCTATATCCAGGGGACGAAGCTGGCGGGCGCGGTACATGTCGACCGAACAGTGATCAGCCGATGGAAGAATGGACGTACAAAATTACATGCAAATTCGATTTATTTCCAGGATATAGTCAACGCGATCCTGGATTTTAACGATCAGCAGGGGTTAAGGAAGCTGGAGCGTTTTTTCGAATCGGTCAACAGTACGGAGATCAAGAGCAGGAGCGAGCTTTATTCCTTTGTTGCTTCATGGCTGCTTTCCGAAGAATTCGAGCACCAATATAAAGAGAAGAAAACGGGTAAAAGCCTGTATTCCGCCGCATACAAAATCTACAAGGGACCATCGGGAAAACGTGACGCGGTTCATGACTTTCTTGACGTGCTTTTGAAGCTGCCGGGGGGGGAAACTGTATGGGGATATGACGCGGACTCCCGCATTTTTCATTCGCTTACCAGCGACCTCACCATTTCACAGAAAAAGTTTATCGAGGCAGAAAAGAAGGGCAACCAGCTCACCATGATGTTTTACATGAACCGGCCGGCAGAACAGATTTACAATATGTTCCAGTATTGGCTGCCGATATTTTTGTCTACCAATTCACACGCCTACTATACGTACGACGTGGATATTCCTTTTTACGATTATATTTACAGTATCAAGGGAAAGCTGGTGCTGGTAGGGTGCAGCTTTGACAACAATCCGGCCAATATGTATACGGCGATGTACGACGATCCAATGACGGTGCACCAGTTCGACATGTTCCTGGAAAGACATATGGATAAGTTCAGCGAACTGATGCGTCATCTGGAAAGCCGGGATATGTGCACCGATTTTCGCGTGGGGGATATGGGCGCGTATATGACCAACAATATGGACCAGTATGCAATTGCAGAGTCCGCGCCGTTTATTACTTTCTCGCGCGAAACGATAGACGATGTGCTGATGACGTTGGACCTTTCGCCGACTGAAGTGAAAAAGATACAGCAGTTTTACCAGAATTGCATGGTCAGCACGAAGAAATTTTTGTCAGGGGATAATATGACGCGCATTCTTTTCAGCGCGGATTATATCAAGGATTTGCGCGAGCGGGTGATTATGGATTCACCGACATTTTCCTACCTGCTGGGTAGGCCGGTGCAAATGCCGAGTAAATTCCTGCTGCGGGAGATAGAATACTTCATGAAGACGGTAAAAAATGATCCAAAGGTGGAGGTCGGCCTGCGGCCGATGGGATTGGAGCCGTTTATCCAAAACCTGAATATATGGGTAAAGGAAAATACGATAGCGTATTTCCATCCGTCAAACGATATGTCGGTAAGGGTGCTGACGGATGAATTTGCTTCCGTAAACGCATTTTATTCGATGATCGATCAATACTGGAGGCAGTTGCCCTACGAATGCAAGCAGCAAGGGTGGGTATATGACCAGATGGATAAGCTTATGCATAAATAGCAAGGAAAAAACAAAAGCGCTCCGGTCTCCGGAACGCTTTTTGATTTGCGCCGAGGGATCGCGGGCGCCGGCTTTCCGGCATTCTCGCTTTGTAAATAAAGAAATCAGTGGTATAATGAAATCAAAAAAGCATAGGAGGAGCAGGGTCATGTTAAAAGGAATACCGGAAATTTTGTCGCCGGAGCTGATGAAAACGATTATGGAAATGGGACATGGGGACGAGATTTGTTTTGGCGACATCAATTTCCCGGCGCAGTCTATGGGAAGCGGCAACAGGGTGATCCGCGCGGACGGCCATACGGTGACGGATTTGATCGACGCGGTGCTTCAGTTTTTTCCGCTAGATACTTTTGTGGAAAAACCGGTTGCGGTTGTGGATCCGGCAGACATGCCGCGCCCTGAAGTTTGGGATGAATTTGAATCCATTATCAAAAACAGGGATTTTTGCAATGCCTACAAAGATTTTGATGTGGTGGAGCGTTTTGCGTTTTATGAACGCGCGAAAAAATGTTTTGCTGTCGTAGCGACCAGCGAGCATGCCGCCTATAGCTGTATCATTTTGAAAAAAGGCGTTATTTTTAAATAAAGTAACAGGAGAACAGAATGGATTTTATATTTCAGGTGCCTACGGAAATCATAGTTGGTAAAGGATGTATTAAAAAGCATGCGGACGCATTTTCGAAGCTGGGAAAAAAGGCGCTGGTCGTGCGGTCGAATTCTACGGAAAAGAACGGTACGCTTGCGGATATTCTGGACGCTATGAAGCGGCAGGGGATCGAGGCAAAGATACTCCCATCCGTGCCGCCGAATCCCACGCCAGAGGACGTGCAGGGGCTTTTAGGCTACGCTCCGGAGTTTGACTTCGTGGTGGCCGCCGGAGGCGGCAGCGCGCTGGATGCGGCGAAAGGCGTGGCGATTCTGGCGGTAAACGACGTACCGCCGGCAGCAATGTATGAAAAGACATATCAAAATAAGCCGTTGCCGATCATCGCGGTACCGACGACGTGCGGTACGGGCAGCGAGGTTACGGCGGTTTCCGTTCTTACGGTAGGGGATTCCAAGCAATCCTTTTCCAGTCCGGATATTCTTCCCAAGACAGCGTTTTTGGATGCGGGGTATTTAAAGACGCTGCCGAGGCGGGTTATGCTGGATACGGCATTGGATGCGCTTTCCCACAGCGCGGAAGCGTACCTGCTTGCGGAGTCGTGGTCCAACGACATGATCGCGGAGCAGGCGTTCCGTAATTTTGCAAGGTACAAAGACGCGCTGATCAGCGGAGAGGTCACGGACGAACAGAGGGAGCTCATGCTTTACACGGCGACTTTGGGCGGTCTGGCGATTTACGTAGGCGGAACGAGCGCCGTGCATACGATGGGCTATCCGATCACTGTTTTAAAAGGCATTCCGCATGGCCGCGCGTGCGCCCTTACCTTAGGCGAATATATCGAATTTGTATATGATGCGAAAAAGGAAAAGATCGATACGATGTGCGCGCTGCTCGGTGTGGATGGAATAGGCGGATTTCAAAAATTGCTTCGGGAGTTGATTGGACAAACGGTTACCTGCACGGAAGAAGAAATCAGGGAATTTGTTGATATTGCAGCAGGACCGGCGATGAAAAAACGCAATGCAAAGCCCATCGCTAAGGAAGATATTTTGAAGCTGTACTGCAGAGCACTATGCCCGCAAAAGTGAAAGGACGTCAGAATGACAAAATCATTGAGCGAAGTTTTCAGCTCCGCATGGAGCATGGCGAAAAAGAACTTTATAGCATTGTTTGTGCCGACGGTTATTTATGTCGGCATTCTGCTTTTGCTTTATAGCATAAACGCATCCTGCGAAATGACCAATGTAATCCGCTTGGAGCAAGGCGGTTATGTGCAACAGGGCGTTTCCGTATGGATTTCTTTGGCAATGCTCGCCGTATCGGTTTTTCTGGCGCCACTGTACAGTGGTTTTGTGACGGCGGTGCTGCGCGGGACTTCGGTCACTGGAACGCCGACGCCTATGCGCGCCGCATGGAGCGCGGCCCGCGCGAATTATATGAAATACCTGCTGACCACGCTGACGCAAATTTTATTTGCGTTTGTCTTCGCAATGGTGATTGCAATCATCGCGGTGGCGGTATTCTTTGCTTCGGTCTTCCAGAACCTGACGGCCTGGTCCGTATATTCGCCCGACGCATGGGAAACGCTGGCAATGCTCTTTTCGGCGATGCTTCCTGCGATTATCGTCACAGCGGTCCTCGGATGGCTGTATCAGTTCAGTCAAACATTTGTTTCCTTTATACCGGGGATGGAACAAAAGCAGGGATTCAGGGCGTTCTTCAGCAGTTTCCGCTATATCTACCGGGGGAATTTTTTGAAAAACCTGGGGCATATCCTGCTGGCGGGAGTAATCCAGTTCGTGATCGTCGGATTGATCGCCGTCATCTTTTTCCTGCCGTTCTTTATGAATATAGGCATGAACCTGGATTCATTTGCCACGGCAGAACAGGTGCTCAGCCCGCTGATGTGGGAATTGCCGCTTTTTATGCTGGTGGGCGGACTGGCGTCCATACTCCTGAGCGTATTCTTCCTGCCATATTATTTTGAGGTATATTTGAACGCCAAAGCGGAGGTTGGCCGCAAGCAAGCAGCTAAGGGCGCGGTAATCCCGCAATATCCTTACGGACGGTAAACACAGTAATCAAAAAGAACCGGCTTTGTGGGCTGGTTCTTTTTATTCGTTTAAAAATCCATACACTCAAATGACTTGACCGATTTTTTATAGGACGCAAAAGTAAGCAGGCTATAAAGTATGATACCGGCGGTAAGCGCGGTAAGTTGGGCTTGCGGGGAAGCAAACGATATGATTTTTGCAAAGGATACGCCTTCGATAAGTATCATCAGTACGGCGATACCGATACAGCCCCAAAGAAAGGGAACGCCGACCTTGCTGGTATCCTTATAATAGCGGGTGAAAAAAATCAGGTTGAAAACGCCGAACAGGACCAGCAAAAAACCGAAGAAAGCGGGAGTGGGATCCATACCGGCCTGGTTTCCTGCCGGATATAAGGCAAGATTCATGAGCGCGAAAGGGATGGCGATGACCACCTGCAGGCTTTCCAAAAAGGTCGCCATCAAAAAACGCGCTTTGACGGTTTCGCTTTTTTTGATTGGAAGCATCATAGAATAATAGTCGTCCTTGTTTTCGCGCGCAGTAATGCTCATCATGAAGATGCCGAGGCACGCGTAAAAGGCAATAATAAAATACGGATAACTGGGAATCATCAGCATGGAAGAAAAGGCGAGGAACATAATATTGACCGGATGAAGCACGAGCTTCAATTCTTTATATAACAGTTTTTTCATCACGATCCTCCTTTTCGATGTGCACCATAATATCTTCCAGGATCGCGTCGCGGATTTTGGCGCCTGGGATGGGGAGGTCGCTGACCCGGATAAGGCCGCTCATGCCGTGGCGGTCACGCTTACAGCCGATCAGCTTTGCTTTGACGGAATCTGTGAGCTGGTCCCTGGAAAATTCGGCGACCTTATACCTGGCAAGGAAAGCGTCCGTTTCTTCGCAGGCAATCACCGCGCCGTTCTTGATATAGATGATATTGTCCGCGCATTTTTCCAGGTCAGAGGTGATGTGCGTGGAAAAAAGGATGCTCATGCGCTCGTTTTCTACAAGATCCATGAATACGTCGAGCAGATCGTCGCGCGACACAGGATCAAGGCCGCTCGTCGGTTCGTCGAGAATCAACAACTCCGCATGATGCGACAGCGCCAGGGCAAGAGGATATTTGACTTTCATTCCTTCGGAAAGCTGCGCGGGCGTTTTTTCTTCATCCAGCGCAAACATCCGCATATATTTCCGGTAAGCGGAATCATCCCATGCGCGATAAAAACGGCGGGTAACGTCGGTGATCGCTTTTAACTTCTTTTTGGGATAATAATCGATACCGCCGGTTACGAAGCCGACCTTTTGCTTGATGTTGAGCTCGTCTGAGGCAAAGGTTTTGCCCCAAAAACGAATATCGCCGCGATCAGGATGAACGAAGTTTAAAAGTGATTTGAGCGTGGTTGATTTTCCTGCGCCGTTTCGTCCGATAAAACCGGTAATCGTGCCTGCGGCGAGGGTAAAGGAAACGTCCCGCAGTGAAAAAGCGGGATACTTCTTTGCAAGGTTTTGTACGGATAATACGTCCATGCCGGCCTCACTCCTTGTCCTTTGGCGAATCGTCCGGCATGCCTTGCACATCCAAAATCTGGTCGGTAAGATCCATAAAGGTATCGTTGCGGATGATAGCGATACCGCGATTGGTGTCGGCGAGCAGCAATAAAGTATCGCCGGACTGGATACCGAACATATCCCGCGCGGTTTTGGGAATAACAATCTGACCTTTTTCGCCCACCTTTACCGTACCCATATACCTGCCCTTGGGCATACTCATTCCTGGCATACGACCACTCCTTTGTATGATTATTCATATAAGTTATACTTTTCATACAAATCATACCCCTTGCCGATACGTTTGTCAATAGCGGACGCCGTTTGAGCAAAATAGAAAAACCCCCGTATGCCATTGCGGCAAAACGGGGGCAAAGAGGATTGATAAGGTTTTGCTTTTTTAGAATTCGACATCCCTGCCATAATACGCGCAGTCAAGGATTTTTCTCATGGCGGCTGCGTCCGTTGCACGCGGGTTGCTACCCGTGCAAGGGTCGGCGGTGGCATTTTCTGCGATAAAATCCGCTACCTTGAGGAAGTTTTCTTCCGATACGCCGTTCTCGCAGTAGGATTGCTTGATACCCAATTTTTTATTGAGTTCCTTAATCGCTTCCACAAGCGAGTTTGTGAGCTGGTGGGAAGTAGCGCCGGCAAGGCCGAGAGCGCGCGCGATGTCAGCCATTCTTTCGGGAACTGCCCGCGCGTTATATTCAATGACATAGGGCAGCAGGATTGCGTTGCAGCGCCCGTGCGGAATATCGAACTGCGCGCCGGTTTTATGCGCCAGAGAATGCGCAATACCGAGCAGGGCGTTGGAAAAGGCCATACCTGCCATGCACTGCGCGATATGCATATTTCCTCTTGCTTCCTCGCTGCCGTCTACGGAAGAGAGGATATTTTCATAGATCATCTGGATCGCCTTTAATGCGAGCGCGTCAGAAAACGGACTGCGAAGCGCCGCTACATATGCCTCGATCGCGTGCGTCAGCGCATCCATGCCCGTATCAGCCGTTAATGACTTCGGCATGGTGAGCGGGATTTTGCTGTCGAGGATAGCAATATCCGGCGTGATCTCAAAATCTGCCAGAGGATATTTGATCAATGTTTTATAGTCGGTGATTACAGAAAAAGCGGTTACCTCGGTAGCCGTGCCCGAAGTGGAGGGGATGGCTACGAAGATTGCCTTTTGGCGGAGCTTCGGCATGGAGAAAGGCTCCTTGATGTCGTCAAAGGTCTTTTCCGGATATTCATAAAAAACCCACATCGCCTTAGCCGCGTCAATGGGAGAACCGCCGCCGATGGAGACGATGACGTCCGGCTCGAATTCACGCATCGCCTGCGCGCCGCGGTATACCGTTTCTACAGAAGGATCGGGCTCCACGCCCTCAAAGAGTTTTGTCTCAAGTCCGGCATCATGCAGGATTCCCTCCAGTTTTTCCAAAAAACCAAATTTCTGCATGGAACTTCCGCCGGTGACAATAATCGCTTTCTTATAGCCTTTCAGGCAGGAAAGCTCCTCAATCGCATCGGGACCAAAATACAGATCGCGGGGTAAAGTAAATCTTGCCATAAATCATCTTATCCTTTCATAAAAATAATCTATATAAATATATAAACAATTTGTTAAAAAAATATCAATATAATTTTACGCATAAAAAAAGACAGCGTTTTTATCTTTTGTTGTTAATATGGTAATTTTTTAAGGCGATGTGTAAGGGGGTGGCAGGTGTGGTATAATACAGATATGCAAAAGCTGGCAAAATACCTGAAAAACTACAAAAAAGAAGTCATACTGGGGCCGATATTCAAGCTGACGGAAGCGGTTCTTGAGCTGATTGTACCGCTGATTATGGCGAATATTATTGATATTGGCATTAAAAACAATGACAGCGAATACGTATGGCATATGGGCGGAGTGATGATACTGCTTGCGGCTATTGGCCTTACGTGCGCCCTCATCTGCCAGTTTTTTGCGGCCAAAGCCTCGCAAGGCTTTGGAACTGATCTTCGAAACACGATGTTTGCGCATATTGGAAGCCTATCGCATGCGGAAATCGATAAGCTGGGAACGCCCTCCTTAGTTACGCGCATTACCAATGACATCAACCAATTGCAGGTAGCCGTCGCGATGCTCATCCGCCTGGTGATCCGCGCGCCGTTTTTGGTAATCGGCGCAACGGTGATGGCGGTGATCATCGACGCGCAGATGTCCATTATTTTCCTCGTTGCCGCAGTGATTGTCGCGGTCATCGTATACCTGATCATGAGCCGCAGCGTACCTTTTTACCGCGCAATCCAGAAGCTTCTTGACAGAGTATCGCTACTAACGCGCGAAAACCTTTCGGGCGCGCGCGTCATACGCGCGTTTTCAAAACAGGAAAAAGAAAAGAAACGTTTTGGGGAAACGGTGGACGAGCAAAAGGAAGCGGCGATTCGTGTAGGGAAAATTTCGGCGCTGCTCAATCCTCTTACGTATCTGGTCATCAATTTAGGGATCGTGGCGATTATCTGGTTTGGCGGCGGCGCGGTAAATACAGGGCATTTGGAACAAGGACAGATTATAGCGCTCGTCAATTACATGACGCAGATCCTGCTGGCCTTAATCGTGGTGGCGAACCTGGTCGTTATTTTCACAAAGGCTTCGGCTTCGGCGGCGCGCGTCAATGAGGTGCTGGATACGCAAAGCTCGTTAAACGACGACGGGAACGCGTTTAAAGAGGTATCTGCAAAGCAGGGCGCTCCCAGGATCGAATTTGAACGGGTTTCGTTCGCATATAGCGGGAGCGGGGCCCAGGCGGCGCTGACGGACGTTTCGGTACGCATTTATAAAGGCCAGACCATCGGCGTGATCGGTGGTACGGGAAGCGGTAAGTCTACGTTTGTCAATCTGATTCCGCGTTTTTATGACGCAACCCAGGGAAAGGTGTACGTGAACGGAGTAGACGTACGGGATTATACCTTTGCTGATTTGCGGGGAATGATCGGGATTGTGCCCCAGCGCGCGGTGCTTTTCACGGGAACGATACGCGACAACATGCGCTGGCGCGACGATCGGGCGACGGATGAGGAAATCATCGAGGCGCTCAGAGTTGCGCAGGCCTGGGAATTTGTAGGAAAGATGCCGCAGGGGCTGGATACTCCTATATTACAGGGCGGGCAAAACCTGTCGGGCGGACAAAAACAGCGGCTTACGATTGCGCGGGCGCTGGTCGGCGATCCGCAGATTTTAATTCTGGACGACAGCGCGTCAGCCCTTGATTTTGCGACGGACGCGGCTTTAAGGAAAGCGATCCGGCAGTTTGGACGGGGGATTACGGTAATCATGGTTTCCCAGAGGCAGGCGACAATCAGAAATGCGGATAAGATTATCGTATTTGACGAAGGGAGCGTAGCCGGAATCGGTACGCATGACGAATTATTTGAAACGAACGAGGTTTACCGCGAGATATGCCTTTCCCAGCTTGAGAAAAGCGAGGTGGGCTAATGAACAAGACGGTGATCAAACGCTTGCTTAGATATTTAAAGCCGTACCGCGGATTCCTGGTATTTGCGGTGATCAGCGCGGTCGTCAACGTAGCGATGACCTTATGGGCACCCGTGTTGATCGGCCGGGCGGTCGATCTGGTCGTGGGGCGGGGAAATGTCGATTTTGCGGGGATTGTACCGATTTTATTGACGCTGGGCGTAGCAATCGGGCTATCTGTCTTATTCCAGTGGCTGATGACGCTATGCACGAATCAGGCAACCTACAGGACGGTCCGCGACCTGCGTATCGATATTTTCAATAAGCTGACAAAAGTTCCTCTGCGGACGATTGACGGCAGGGCGCACGGGGACCTGATCAGCAGGGTAGTCAACGACATTGACCAGATTTCAGACGGACTGCTGCAAGGCTTTGCGCAGCTTTTTACAGGCGTTGTGACGATCGTGGGAACGCTGCTCTTTATGCTGTCCATCAGCATACCTATCGCCCTGGTGGTGATTTTGGTCACGCCGCTCTCTTTCTTTGTGGCGTCCTTTATTGCCAAGCGTTCTTTTAACATGTTCCGCAAGCAGGCGGAAGTGCGCGGCGAGATCGGCGCATACGTGGAGGAAATGGTCGGCAACCAGAAAGTCGTAAAGGCGTTCGGATATGAGGATAAGGCGCAAAAGCAGTTTGAAGAAATCAACGGCAGGCTTTATTATTTTGGCCTCCGTTCACAATTTTATTCCTCTCTGACCAATCCGTGCACGCGGTTTGTCAACGCAATCGTATATGCGGCGGTGGGCATTGCGGGGGCGCTGAGCTCGATTGGCGGCGGTATTTCTATCGGGCAATTGTCAAGCTTCCTGATTTATGCCAACCAATACACCAAGCCGTTTAACGAAATATCCGGCGTAGTGACGGAGCTGCAAAATGCGTTTGCATCCGCAAGGCGGGTATTTGAGATACTCGACGAACCGGAAGAAACACCGGACAGTCCGGATGCGGTGGTACTGAAAACCAGCGAAGGCAGGGTAAGCCTTGAAAACGTATCCTTTTCGTATACGCCTGACCGAAAGCTGATCGAGGGACTCAGCCTGGTTACGAAATCGGGCGAACGGGTGGCGATCGTAGGCCCGACAGGAAGCGGCAAGACGACGATCATCAATCTGCTGATGCGGTTTTATGATGTGGACAAGGGAACGATCAGTATTGACGGAACGGATATTAGGACCATCACGCGCGACAGTATGCGGAGCATGTACGGGATGGTGCTGCAGGAAACGTGGCTGTTTGCCGGAAGCGTGCGCGATAACATCGCCTATGGAAAACCGCAGGCAACGGAAGATGAAATCATTGCCGCCGCCAAAGCGGCGCATGCGCATGGATTTATCATGCGCCTTGAAAACGGTTACGACACCATTATTGCAGAGGACGGGGGCAATATCTCGCAAGGGCAAAAGCAGCTCTTGTGTATCGCGCGCGTTATGCTCGTAAGGCCGCCTATGCTGATCCTGGACGAAGCGACGAGCAGCATAGACACGCGTACGGAAATGCAAATACAAAGGGCGTTTGAAAAGCTGATGGAGGGGCGGACGAGCTTTGTGGTGGCGCACCGCCTGTCGACGATCCGCGAGGCGGACCTGATCCTTGTCATGAAAGACGGACATATCGTAGAGCAGGGAACGCATCGAAAGCTGCTGGAAAAAAACGGGTTTTACGCGCGGCTTTACAACAGTCAGTTTGAAAAAGAAGAATAAAAAAACGCCTTGCGTCCCTCGCCTCCTAATAAGAAAACATAAGAAAGTCAGTAAAATCAATGTTTTCAAAGGCAGGGAACACGGTACGAAGTCAAAAAATCTCATACTGACAGGCACGAAGGGCGCTGATTTTCACATCAGCGCCCTTTTCCTGCCCTCACGCCATAGGCAGCCGCCCTATGGCGTTTTTTCATATCCGTGCCTATACCCACCTGAAAAATGTATCAATTAGGGTGCGAAAACCTCTGTTTTTTTCCTCTCAGAGCGCCGCTTAAAGGGCGGCGTGGGTGTTTTCCCATGTGAAGCGTCCGAGAGGCAGGACAGGGGCTTTTTTGCGCCAAAATCAACACTTTTCAAAACCAGAGAAAGGAGGCGCCGGATATGGCAGTTTTCCGCATCGAAAAGACCAGAGATTACACGGTCATGTCCAACTACCACCTGCGGGACAGGTCGCTGTCCCTGAAAGCGAAGGGACTGCTGTCCCTCATGCTGTCGCTGCCGGAGGACTGGGACTACACCATGAAGGGGCTTGCCCGCATCTGCAAGGACGGCATTGACAGCATCAGCGGCGGGATCCGGGAGCTGGAGGCGCACGGCTATCTCGTCCGGGCGCGCGTCCGCAACGAGAACGGGCAGCTTGGCTCCATCGAGTACACCATTTTGGAGCAGCCGAAGGAACCGGCACAGACGCCCGCGCCTATCCGGGAAAAACCTATACGGGAAAATCCAATACAGGTGAAGCCAATGTTGGATGCCCCAATTCAGGAGAACCCCGCCCAATTAAATACTAAAGAACAAAATAAAGAATTATCAATTACGCAAGGATCAAGTCCTATCCCATCAAGTCCCCCTACCCCCAGAGAAAAAAGCAGGATCGGACGGGACAGGATGCGGGAGCGCGAGAGCTGCCGGGAGATCATTTTGGAGAATATCGACTACGATATCCTTACCCAGGATGAAAAGCTGGACAGGGACCGCCTGGACGAGCTGGTGGAGCTCATGGTGGATACCGTCTGCTCCAACCGGGAGATGATCCGTATCGCCGGGGACGACTACCCCGCCGAGGTGGTGAAGTCCCGGTTCTTGAAGATCGACAGCTCCCACATTGAGTATGTGCTGGAACGGATGCGGGAGAATACCACCTATGTCCGCAATATCAAGAAGTACCTGCTGGCGGCGCTGTATAACGCGCCGGTCACGATGGACAGCTACTACACATCCCTTGTCAGCCATGACCTGTACGGCAGCGGAGATCGGAGGTGAACGCCTTGCAGGAAGAAATCACGCAGAAAACCCTTGCGCTTTGTGTGGAGACCGGAAAAATGACCGCCCAGCTCTTGCAGCAGGCCATGAAGAAGGTGCTGGCGGATATGGAAAAGAACAAGAATGATCCTCAACTCCGGCACGGCAAGCAGACCCTCCGGCAGCTTATGAAGCATGGGGCCGGCGTGTCCAATATCGAGATCACGGATCAGAATATCAAGGCGTTCTCCGCCACGGCGAAGAAGTACGGCATCGACTTTGCCCTGAAAAAAGATACCACCGGGGAGATCCCCCGCTACCTGGTGTTCTTCAAGGGCAGGGACGCCGACGCGGTGACGGCGGCCTTCCGCGAGTTCTCCGCAAAGAATCTGGCGAAGGAGAAAAAGCCCTCCATCCGCAAACGGCTGACCAAGGCCAAGGAGCAGACGAAGCGGCAGGAGCTGGAGCGGGGCGAGAAGGTCAAAAACAGGGACCGGGGGCTGGAACGATGACGGAAAAGCTGAAAAAGGCCCTGCTGCCGAACTTTCCGTATCTGCTGTTCGCCTGGCTCTTTGACAAGCTCTGTCAGGCGGTCCGGCTCTCACCGGGGGCGGACGCTTCGGAAAAGCTGCTTCGTATCGCCCAGGGCTTCACCGAGGCCTTCGCCTCCCTCTGGCTCAGCCTGCATCCTCTGGACCTGCTGCTGGGCGTTGCCGGGGCAGCGCTCGTCCGGCTGGCGGTGTACCTGAAAGCGAAAAACGCGAAGAAATATCGCCGTGGCGTTGAGTACGGCAGCGCGAGATGGGGCCGGCCGGAGGATATCGCGCCCTACATAGACCCCGTTCCCGATTGGAACATCCCTCTGACCCGGACGGAAAGCCTCACCATGACCAGCCGACCGAAGGATCCGAAAACGGCGAGAAACAAAAATATCCTGGTCATCGGCGGCTCCGGCAGCGGCAAGACAAGGTTCTTTGTCAAGCCGTCCCTGCTCCAAATGCACAGCTCCTATGTGGTCACCGATCCCAAAGGGCAGCTCCTTCGGGAGACGGGAAAACTCCTGGCGCATGGCGGGCCGAAGCGGGACGAGAACGGAAAGCCGGTACGGGATAAGCACGGCAAGGTCGTCTATGAGCCCTACCGCATCAAGGTCCTGAACACCATCAACTTTTCCAAGAGCATGAAATATAATCCGCTGGCCTATGTGCGCTCCGAGAAGGATATCCTCAAGCTGGTCAATGTCATCATCGCCAACACGAAGGGCGACGGCGAAAAATCCTCCGAAGATTTTTGGATCAAGGCCGAACGCCTGTTATACTGCGCCCTGATCGGCTACATCTGGTATGAGGCGGAGCCGGAGGAAAAAAACCTCATCACCCTGCTGGAGCTCATCAACGCCTGCGAGGCCAGAGAGGACGACGAGACCTATAAAAGCCCAGTGGATATCCTCTTTGACGAGCTGGCGCAGGCGCAGCCGGAGCACTTCGCCGTCAAGCAATATGTCAAGTTCAAAATGGCGGCCGGCAAGACACTCAAAAGTATTTTGGTGAGCTGCGGCGCCCGCCTGTCTCCCTTCGATATCAAGGAGCTGCGGGACATTATGACGGAGGATGAATTGGAGCTTGACACGATGGGCGACCGGAAAACGGCGCTGTTCCTCATTATGAGCGATACGGATACCACCTTCAATTTCGTCATCGCCATGCTGCAAAGCCAGCTTTTCAACCTGCTCTGCGACAAGGCGGACGACTTCTATAACGGGCGGCTGCCTGTCCATGTGCGGTGTCTCTTGGACGAGTTTGCCAACATCGGCCAGATACCGAACTTTGATAAGTTGATCGCCACCATCCGAAGCCGTGAGATATCGGCTTCTATTATTTTGCAGTCGCAAAGCCAGTTAAAGACCATCTACAAGGACGCGGCAGATACCATTGTCGGCAACTGCGACGTCACCTTGTTTTTGGGAGGCAAGGAGAAGTCCACGCTGAAAGAGATTTCGGAGCTGCTGGGCAAGGAGACCATCGACAGCCTGAACCAGTCCGAAAATCGCGGCGCGCAGACCTCTCACGGCCTCAGCTATCAGAAATTGGGAAAGGAGTTGATGACCCAGGACGAGATCGCGGTCATGGACGGCGGCAAGTGTATTTTGCAGCTTCGGGGCGTGCGCCCGTTTTTCAGCGACAAGTACGACCTGACAAAGCATCCCCGCTACAAATACCTGTCCGACGCCGACAAGAAGAACGTCTTTGACGTAGAACGGTACATGAAGCGCAGACCGGCCATCGTGAAGCCGGACGAGCCTTTCGATATGTACGAATTGAGCGCAAAAGACCTGACAGACGAACCCGACAACAATTCTACAAAACGAAAGGAAACATGATTTATGGAGTTCTTCAACAGTGCCATCGACGTATTACAGACCCTCGTGATCGCCCTGGGCGGCGGCCTTTGCGTGTGGGGCGGCATCAACCTTCTGGAAGGCTACGGCCAGGATAACCCCGCGGCCAAATCGCAGGGCGTCAAGCAGCTTGTCGCGGGCGGCGGCGTCGCCCTGATCGGCGTGACCCTGATCCCTCTGCTGTCCGGCCTGCTTGGCTGAGCGGCGGCAGGACCATCCCGTCCGGAGGCTCCCGTTTCACGGCGGGAGCCCCCGAAAGGAGGTGTGACCACCCGTGATAATTGAAATGATCCAGGAGTGGTTCAAGGAGCTGCTGATCGACGGCATCATCTCCAACCTCTCCGGGACCTTTGACACCGTGAATACGAAGGTGGGCGAGATCGCCGGCGAGGTGGGCATGACGCCGGCCGGCTGGAACGGCGGCATCTTCAACATGATCCGCGGTCTCTCTGAAACGGTCATCGTTCCCATCGCCGGCATCATCCTCACCTTCGTCATGTGCTACGAGCTGATCCAGCTCATCGTGGAAAAGAATAATCTCCACGATTTTGACACCTGGCTTTTCTGGAAGTGGATCTTCAAGACCTTCTGCGCGGTGCTCATCGTCACCAATACCTGGAACATCGTCATGGCGGTATTCGACGTGGCGCAGAGCGTGGTCAGCCAGAGCGCCGGCGTCATCATCTCTGACGCGGGGATCGACATTTCCGGCGTGGTCGGCAATTTGGAAACGACCCTGGCGGACTGGAGCATCGGTTCTTTGCTGGGCCTGTGGTTTCAGAGCATTTTTGTGGGCCTCTGCTCCCATATCCTCACCATCGCCATCTTCCTTGTGATCTACGGAAGAATGATCGAGGTGTACTTAACCGTATCCGTGGGGCCGATCCCCTTTGCCACGATGGCCAACCGGGAGTGGGGCCAGACGGGGCAGAACTATTTGAAGTCCCTGCTGGCCCTGGGCTTCCAGGCGTTTCTCATTATGGTCTGCGTCGGCATCTACGCGGTGCTGGTGCAGAATATCGCCGTGGGGGATGATATCACCGTGGCGATCTGGGAGTGCCTGGGCTATACGGTGCTGCTGTGCTACACGCTGTTTCGCACCGGCAGCCTCGCAAAGAGCCTGTTCGGGGCGCATTGACGGGAGGCGGCCATGAAAAAATACAAGGTCATCTACGCGGATCCGCCCTGGGCCTATAAGGTCTGGAGTAAGAAGGGCGCGGGACGCAGCGCCGAGAGCCATTACCCCACCATGGACATAGCGGCCATCAAGGCCCTGCCAGTGGGGGAACTGGCGGACAAGGACTGCGCCCTGTTTCTCTGGATCACCTTCCCCATGCTGCGGGAGGCCTGGGGCGTCATGGACGCCTGGGGCTTCACCTTCAAGACCGTGGCCTTCGTCTGGATCAAGCAGTGCCGGAAGTCGGACGGCCTGTTCACCGGCATGGGCTACTGGACGCGGGCCAACGCGGAGATCTGCCTGCTGGCGACCCGCGGACGCCCGAAGCGGGCGGCGCGGGATGTGAAGCAGGTCATCCTCTCCCATGTGGAACGGCACAGCCAGAAACCGGAGGAGGCGCGGCGGCGGATCGAAGCCCTCATGGGGGGACGTGCCCCGCATTGAGCTGTTCGCAAGAGCCTCACCGCCCGGCTGGGATGTGTGGGGAAATGAAGTTGCAAGCGATATCCGGCTTGCGGAAAGGATGTGAACCATTGGCATACGTAACGGTCCCGAAGGACCTGACAAAAATCAAGAGCAAGATGCTGTTCGGACTGACGAAGCGGCAGCTTGTGTGTTTCGGATCGGCGGCGCTTGCGGGAGTGCCGCTTTTCTTTTTGAGCAAGGGCAGCATGGGTACGACGCCGGCGGCGCTGTGCATGATCCTTGTGATGCTGCCCTTTTTCCTGTTTGCCCTGTATGAGAAGAACGGGCAGACCCCGGAGGCGCTGCTGGGCAATCTGATCCAGTGCAAATTCATCCGTCCGAAAAAGCGTGTCTATCAGACAAACAATGCCTATTCCGCTTTGGAAAAGCAGGCGGAGCTGGAGCGGACGGTGGGGCGGATCGCCTCCGGCGCGGGGAAAAGAGGCAAGGGCCGGCGCAGGCTCACCCGGCAGGAGCGAAAGCAGATCGAGGCCGTCATCCGGCAGGCCAAGGGGGACGGCAAGAATCACACCGTACAGGCAAGCCTCCCCTTCCGCAATATGCACCCGGACGGCCTGTGCCGTCTGGACGACCGGCATTTTTCCAAAACCATCGCCTACGCCGACGTCAGCTACCGTCTGGCGGGACCGGATGATCAGCGGGATATCTTTGAACGCCTCTGCGACTTCTATAACGGCTATGACCCCTCCATCGGCGTGCAAATGACCCTGAGCAGCAGCCACAAGGCCGGCGGCGGGGACCTGTTCCGCATGGCGGCCCAGGGGGACGATCTGGACGGGATCCGCGCCGAGGCCTCCGGCATCCTGCAAACACAGTATGAGCGCGGCAGCAACGGCTATGTGAAAAGCAAGTATGTCACGCTGACCATTGAGGCGGAGAGCATCCAGGCGGCGCGGGCAAGGTTTTCCCGCATCGAGGCGGACACCCTGAACCGCTTCAAGGTCATGGGCGCGGCGGCAAAGGTGCTGGACGGCAAGGAGCGGCTGGCGCTGCTGCACGGCCTCCTCCATCCCAAAGGGGAGCCCTTCGCCTTTGAATGGGACTGGCTGGCGCCCTCCGGCCTGTCCGTGAAGGATTTTATCGCGCCTTCTTCCTTCGAGTTTGGGGAGACGCGGCGCTTTCGCATGGGTGAAATGTACGGCGCGGTGTCCTTCTTGCAGATATTGGCCCCGGAGATCCAGGACCGTATCCTCACGGACTTCATGGATGTGGAGGGAAACCTTCTTATCACCATGCACGTCCGCGGCATCAACCAGAACGAGGCCATCAAGATGGTCAAGCGCAAGATCACCGATCTGGACGCTATGAAGATCCAGGAGCAGAAGAAGGCCGCCCGCAGCGGCTACGATCTGGATATCCTCCCCTCCGACCTCTCCACCTACGGCGGCGCGGCGAAAAATCTCTTGCAGGATCTACAGAGCCGCAACGAGCGAATGTTCAATATGACCTTCCTCATGCTGCATCTGGCGCCCACGAAGCAAAAGCTGGAGATCGCCGTTTCGCAGTCGGCCAGCGTCGCCCAGACCCACAACTGCATCCTGACCCGGCTGGACTTCCAGCAGGAGGACGGGCTGATGTCCTCGCTGCCGCTGGGCCTTAACCGTATCAGGATCGAGCGCAGCCTCACCACATCGGCGCTGGCGGTGTTCGTGCCCTTCGTCACGCAGGAGCTTTTCATGGGCGGGGACGCCATGTATTACGGGCTCAACGCCCTGTCCGGCAACATGATCCTGCTGGACCGCAAGCAGTCCCGATGCCCCAACGGTCTTGTGTTCGGCACGCCGGGCAGCGGCAAGTCCATGAGCTGCAAGCGGGAGATCACCTATGTCATGCTGACCACGAAGGATAATGTCATCATCTGCGACCCGGAGGATGAAGTGCGACACGAAGTCGCGTAATTGAATTGCTGAACAAGCTGCCCTATCCATTTGGGGTAATCCTACCACAGCCTGCGTCGCTGGTAACGGCGGGGTGGGAAGCCTGTGGGACAACGTGGGAAAGCTGCGAGCCTAACGTAGCCGTACTGCCAGGATAAGTGTGCCATGGAGAACGTAACGTGAATCATCGCAAGGGTCGTTACAGGGAATAGGCGAAATCAGGCTGACACGCCTACACCAAAAGGTGCGGAGGTGGCCGTGGGAACTTTCGCAATCCCCCGGCAAATGGACATCATTCCTCCCGGCTCAAAGATGGCTCCTAAAGCACGCACAATTATTCAATACGCGGAACGTGGTAAACCCTATGTGTTCCTCTAATTCAATGAGAGGTATCGACCCCGTAAGGGGAAGAAATGACACAGAGGGTAGAGGAACGGGATAAAAAGCGAACGGCTCTGCTGTAATGGTGGAGCATAGGGGCTCTGCCCTGACCTGAAAGGGTGCTGACTTATCCCACGGTATTTCATAGCAAGAAAAGGAGGTAAACCTATGAACGGTAATTGTTCAACGACGAAGCGGAAACGCTCTGAGAGATTGCCGAACGCGGCAAAGCTGGCATTCCAGTGGAATCATGTAGATTGGAAAAAAGCCGAGGCCGAGGTTAATAGGCTGCAAGCCCGGATTGCTAAGGCGACCAAAGAAAAGAAATGGAACACAGTAAAACGACTGCAATATCTGCTTACGCATTCGTACTACGCAAAACTGCTGGCGGTCCAAAAAGTAACCACCAACAAAGGGAAAAACACACCCGGTATCGACAAACAACGGTGGAGCACACCTGCGCAAAAGATGTGGGCGGTGTTGTCCCTGACGGATAAGAACTACAAAGCCAGTCCCCTCCGCCGGGTATACATCGACAAGAAGAACAAAAAGGCGAAACGCCCTCTTGGGATTCCCACGATGTATGACCGGGCCATGCAGGCGCTCTATGCGCTGGCACTGGACCCCGTGGCAGAAACGGCGGCAGATCCCCGCTCTTTCGGATTCAGAAAGGGACGGTGCTGTCAGGATGCCTGTGAATATATTTTTGCGGACATGAGCCGCAGAAACGTCAGTCCACAGTGGGTACTGGAAGGTGACATCAAGGGTTGCTTCGACCATATCAGCCATCAGTGGCTGATTGACAACATCCCCATGGACAAGTCAATTTTGAAGCAATTCCTGAAAGCCGGCTTTGTATTTCAGGGTGAGCTGTTTCCCACAGAGGCGGGTACGCCCCAAGGCGGCATTATCTCTCCGATTCTGGCGAATATGGCGCTGGATGGGATGCAAAAGCTGCTCTCCGACCGGTTCCATACCAACCGGCTGGGCAAAGTGGACAATCGGTTCCGCAACGCCCACAAGGTAAATCTGGTGCGGTATGCCGATGATTTTATCGTAACGGCGGCCACAAAGGAAATTGCCGAAGAGGCCAAAGAACTGATTCGTGATTTCCTGAAAACCAGAGGTCTGGAACTGTCTGAGGAGAAAACGCTCATCACCCACATTGATGACGGATTTGATATGCTGGGCTGGACTTTCCGGAAATTTAACGGAAAGCTCATTGTGAAGCCGTCAAAAAAGTCTTTGAAAGCATTCACGGCCAGCTTGTCTGAAACCATCCTTGGACGCGGTAAGGCTTGGAAACAGAACCTTCTGATTGAAAAGCTGAACCAACAAATCCGGGGCTGGACGAACTATCATCGATCGGTCTGTGCCAGTGAGGCGTTTACGCACATCGACTATGTTCTCTATGAACTGCTGTGGAGGTGGGCCAAACGCCGTCACCCCCACAAGGGGAAATGGTGGGTATCCACAAACTACTGGCACCGCAGAGGAAACCGAAACTGGGTATTCTCCACGGAGGACAAAGAACTTCTGCGGGTGGATCACATTCCTATTATCCGACATACAAAAGTACGAATGGACGCCAATCCCTACCTGGAGCCGGAATATTTTCATGCCAGGCAATTCAGCCGCGGCATGAAGCGTTTTACCGGCAGGTTCAAACAGATTTGGAAGAATCAAAACGGATGTTGCCATCATTGTGGGCTTCCGATGGACATTCAGGACGAAAGAGAAATCTTTTTCAAGGTCCCGAAATCCAAAGGCGGCAAAGAGGAGGTGCGCAATATGGCCTATGTCCACAAATACTGTAACCAACTCTACTTTGAGCGCCGCGCGAAAGCGTGATGAAATGCTTGAGCCGTATGAGTGGAAACGCTCACGTACGGTTCTTAGACGGGAAGGGGCGAGTAATCGCCCCGACCTAGTCGACTATTACCCGCTGGTGAACCGGCTGGGCGGCCAGGTGATCCGGCTTTCGCCCAATAGCCGCGACTATGTGAATCCGCTGGATATCAACCTCAATTACAGCGAGGAAGAAAACCCGCTGGCGCTGAAAAGCGATTTCGTGCTGTCCTTCTGTGAGCTTATCATGGGCAGCAAGACAGGATTGGAGGCCATCGAGAAAACCGTCATTGACCGTGCCGTGCAGAAGATCTATCAGCCGTACTTCGCGGATCCCCGGCCGGAGAATATGCCGATCCTCTCCGATCTCATGGCCGCCCTCACCGCCCAGCATATCCCGGAGGCGGACCGTGTGGCTCAGGCTCTTGACCTGTATGTGAACGGCTCTCTCAACTTCTTCAACCACCGCACCACTGTGGATATCCGCAACCGCCTTGTCTGCTTCGACATCAAGGGGCTTGGAAAGAACCTGAAAAAGCCGGGGATGCTCATTGTCCAGGACGCGGTATGGAACACCGTCACGGTGAATCGTTCCATTGGGCGGGCCACCTGGTATTTCGTGGATGAGTTCCATTTGCTCTTGAAGGAGGAGCAGACGGCGGCATACAGCGCCGAGATCTGGAAGCGTTTCAGGAAGTGGGGCGGCGTCCCGACCGGGGCAACGCAGAACCCGAAGGACCTGCTTTCCTCGCCGGAGATCGAAAACATTCTGGAAAACAGCGATTTTATCTACCTGCTGAACCTCTCCGCGGGCGACCGCAAGCTGATGACGGAGCGGCTGAACATCTCCGCCGAGCAGCTTGCCTATGTGACCAACGCGGACCCCGGCAGCGGCCTTCTGTTCTTCCAGAATGTGATCCTGCCCTTCAAGGACGAGTTTCCCAAGACCACCGAGCTATACAGACTTCTCACGACAAAGCCCAGCGAGGTTTCCCACGATGGGGAAACCGGATAAGGAAAGGATGGGACAAGATATGAAATATGTGATCGACAGCAAGACCTATGAAAGCCATATCAATGATGAGGTGCATCTGTACGGACTTCTCCATCAGCTTGCGTTCCTGGCGGAAAAGGCGAAGGACGAGAATGATCTGGAAAATCTGGTTGAGACGGCAAAGCGCTACGGCGAGATCGCGGAGGAAAAGTTCGCCGCCTGGCGTATCCCCGGCCGCTATCTGGTGTTTGGGGACAGGAAGGACCTTGCCGAGCTGAAAGCGGCGGAGCTCACGCCCTTGACCGCCGTGCTGAAAGAGCATGACGCAAAAATCAGGGAAAAGCAGCGCGGCGTCACCGCCGATGATCCCGCCTACATCATCTCCGGCGGCGCCTTTCGTCTGCTGGCGGCCGATATCTTTGACCTGCTGGCGCAGTACAGCTTTCTCCGCAACCGTGTTGTAGAAGTGAAAACAGAGAAACGGCTTGCGCGGCTGCAAAAGAATCTCTCCGGCGAGAATCCGAGCATCCGAAGAATGTACCGCAGGTGGGGCTTTGCGGAGGATCAGGTCGTCACCTGCTATGACATTCTGGAGGCAACGCTGCGGCGCGCGCATCTGACGCCCTATGACCCGGAGGAAGCGGCGGAGGACGGCATCGGCTGCGGCCGCTGCTGCGCCCTCTGCGGAGATCATTCCTGCGAGGACGACTATGACTGAGCTGACCCATGTGAGCCTGTTTTCCGGCATCGGCGGGCTTGATCTGGCAGCGGAGGCGGCGGGCTTCCGCACCGTCTGTCAATGTGAGTGGGCGGACTATCCCTATTCCGTTCTGGAACGGCACTGGCCGGAGGTGCCGAGATTCCGGGATATCACGACTTTCACGAAGGAGGCGTTTTTTGAAAAAACAGGACTTGAAACCGTTACCGTCCTCTCCGGCGGCTTTCCCTGCCAGCCCTTCTCCACCGCGGGACAGCGAAGGGGCTTTGCGGATGAACGCTACCTGTGGCCGGAAATGTGCCGCGTTATTACCGAGCTGCGGCCCCGTTGGGTGCTTGGGGAAAATGTTGCTGGCTTCATCAATATGGGGCTCGACAAAACGATCTTTGACTTGGCAAAAGCGGGATACGCTGTTCTCCCATTCGTATTTCCGGCTTGCGGCGTCGGCGCATGGCATGAGCGCCAGCGAACTTTTATCGTCGCGGCTGATGTTTCCCACGCCCCTTGCCTCCGACAAGAACACCTGCAGGGACGCGGCCAACCTGGATGTGTACCTCTCCGACAACGGGATCTTCCGCAAGGTGAACCGGAACGGGGCCATCTGGAGTCTGAGCCTGTCGGCGGCGGTATTCTATCTGACCCCGGCAGCGTCGGAGGGCTACCGCTCCACGCTGAAACCGGCGGCGTTTCGGAACAGCGCCCCGTCTGCCAACCTGTCATCCCAGGTGATCCGGCAGGAGCGGCCGCTATCCGAGACGGCGGCGCTGAACCCGGATTGGGTGGAATGGCTCATGGGCTTCCCCCGGAAATGGACGGACGTATCCTCTGGGCCGCCGAGCCGGAGGGAGTCCCCCGTATCACCGAAAACACCGCGGACCGCGCCCTACGGCTGAAAACCCTGGGCAACGCGGTCTGCCCGCCCCAGGCATATCCCATTTTCAAGTATATCTCCATGATCGAGACGGGCGAGTGCGTGAGCATTTGTCCCTACGGAAAGGCAGGTGGTGACGCATGAAGGAATGGAAGGCTTCCGAGAAGGAGGCGCAGAAGATGACCCGCGACGGAGCCATCTCCGTCAACATGGTCACGGGCGAGGCAAGTCATGTTTCAGACCGTGCGCCGGAGCAGGACTATTCCCCCTCCGGCAATTCTACGGCGCTGGCGAGGACTGCCCTCCACCATCTGGATGACCGGCGCGTCCGGAAGTCTCAGAAGAAAAAGCGGCGGAACCGCCGCAAAGCCTACCGGGAGGGTACGGCGGCAAATAGCCGCCCATCCTCCCGTTTGCAATTCACCGAGGAGGAACGCGCCGCGCCGGAGCTGCAACAGGCGATCCGCAAATCTGACAAGGCGGCGGACAAGCTGGACGCGGCACGAGCCGCCATCCCCAAAAAGCGCATTCTGGGCACGGAGCGCGTCTTTGACGAGGCTTCCGGCGCCGGGCGTACAAGACTGGTATTCCATGAGACGGATAAGCCGGCTTCGATTCGGCAGCCGGGGCCAAACCCGCTGGCGCGGCCTTTGCAGGAGGTCGCCCACACCGCCCACGCCAAGGTGCGGGAGGTGGAGCAGGAGAACTCCGGCGTGGCCGCGGGCCATCTCACCGAGCGCGGCGTGGAAAAAGCCGTGGGCTATGGGAACCGCAAGCTGCAAAACTGGCGGGCGGAGCGGCAGGTGAAGCCCTGGCGGGACGCGGCAAAGGCGGAGCAGGCGGCGGTCAGGGCCAACGCGGAGGCGCTTTACCAAAAGGCGCTCCATGATAACCCCCAGCTTGCATCCGGCAGCCCCATCTCCCGTATCTGGCAGAAGAAGCGGATGCAGCGGCAGTACGCGGCGGCCTACCGGGCGTCGCGCGGCGCGGAGGGTGCAAAGACGGCAGCGCAGACGGCAGCCAGGAGCGCAAAGAAGGGCGCGGAGGCGGCGAAGAAGGCCGGCGAGTTCATAGCCCGGCACAAGAAGGTATTCCTTATCATCGGCGGGATCGGCCTTGTGCTGGTGCTGCTGTTGGGCCTGCTGCAATCCTGCTCCTCCATGTTCGGCGGAGGCGTGTCCAACATTGTGGCCTCCTCCTATCTCTCCGAGGATGCTGACCTGCTGGCGGCGGAGGCCGCCTACTGCGCCAAGGAGGACGAGCTGCGGCGATATCTGGATACCTATGAGCAGACCCACGACTATGACGAGTATCACTACGATCTGGACGAGATCGAGCACGATCCCTATGTGCTGCTGTCCATCCTGTCGGCGCTCCATGAGGGGACCTTCACCATAGACCAGGTGCAGGGCGACCTTCAAATGCTGTTTGACCGGCAATACATTCTCACCGAGACGGTGGAGGTGGAACGGCGGTACTACATTGAGACGGATACCTGGACGGACGAGGAGGGCAACACCCATACGGAGAGCTACCGGGTCTATTACGATTATTATATCTGCACCGTGAAGCTGGAAAACTTCGACCTCTCCCATCTGCCGGTCTACATGATGAGTCAGGAGACGCTTTCCATGTACGCCGTGTATATGTCCACCCTGGGCAACCGCCCCGACCTGTTCCCTTCCTCCGGCTATGTTCCCAAGTATGTGACCAACCCGCCCACCAAGTATGAGATCCCGGCGGAGTACCTGTCCGACGAGCGCTTTGCCACGCTGATTACGGAGGCGGAGAAGTATCTGGGCTTCCCCTATGTCTGGGGCGGCAGCAGCCCTTCCACCTCCTTTGATTGCAGCGGCTTTGTCAGCTATGTCCTGACCAACAGCGGCCTGTGCGATACCGGGCGGCTGGGGGCGCAGGGTCTCTACAACATTTCCACGCCGGTATCCGAGCCGCGGCCGGGGGATCTGGTGTTCTTTGTGGGCACCTACGACACGCCGGGGGTCAGCCATGTGGGCTTTTATGTGGGGGACGGGATGCTCCTGCACTGCGGGGATCCCATCCAGTACACCAGTCTCAACACAAATTACTGGCAGTCCCACCTTTATGCCTACGGCAGACCGCCGTACAACTGATGGGGGCAGAGCCGATGCTGACTGTAAAACCGATGTCTCTTGCCGACGCAAACAGGTTTGTCGCAGAGCACCACCGCCACCATAAGCCGGTGCGAGGGCATAAGTTTTCCCTGGGCTGCATGGTGAACGACCATCTGGCGGGCGTCGCTATCGTGGGGCGGCCGGTGAGCCGATACCTGGACGATGGGCTGACCCTGGAGGTCAACCGCCTCTGCACGGACGGGACAAAAAACGCTTGCAGTTTCCTCTATGGCGCGGCGGCGCGGGCGGCGAAGGTCCTGGGCTACCATAGGATCGTCACCTACATTCTGGACACGGAGAGCGGCGTCAGTCTCCGTGCCTCCGGCTGGCGATGCGCGGGGCTGGCAGGCGGACGGGAGTGGACCGGCAGACGCCGCCCGCCCGAACCGCTGTATCCGGCGCAGATGAAATACCGATACGAAAAGGCTTTGAGATGAGGTGAGCATATCAATATTGTTTCCTATGGCGGCGGTGCGAACAGCACCGCCCTTCTTGTTGGGCTGCACCAGCACCATATCCCTGTTGATCTGATCCTGTTTGCAGATACGGGCGGCGAGCATCCCCACACCTACGCCTATCTGGATATCATGGATCGCTGGCTGAAGGATCACGGTATGCCGGAGATCACACGGGTCTATAAGACCACAAGGGACGGCAGGCGGCTGACCCTGGAGGACGAATGTCTGAAAAGCGGCACACTGCCCTCCATCGCCTACGGCTTCAAGCGGTGTTCGTTGAAACACAAAATCGGACCGCAGGAAAAGTTCTGCAACAACTATCCTCCATGCCGTGAGGTCTGGAACAGAGGGAAAAAGGTGGTCAAGTTCATCGGCTATGACGCTGGCGAGCACTACCGCAGCGACAAGGTCCTTCTGCGTGATCTGGCTGACCCGAAGTACAGCAAATGGTATCCCCTGATGGAATGGGGATGGGACCGGGAGGCGTGTATCCGGGCAATCGAGGCGGCGGGCCTGCCGCAGCCGGGAAAGTCCTCCTGCTTTTTCTGCCCCAGTATGCGGGCGGAGGAGATCATCGACCTGCGGGAGCGTTACCCGGAGCTGTTCCGGCGCGCGCTGGCATTGGAGGATAACGCACGGGCCAACCTGAAAACCGTTCGGGGGCTTGGGCGCAATTATTCATGGAAAGAACGATTTGGAAAGGAGCAATGCAATCATGGCAACGACTGAGAAAATTCGCAAGGATATTGAGAAAACGAGGGAAAAGATCGCGGAGCAGCAGAAGCGGCTTCGCGCGCTGGAAGCCCAGCTCACGGAGGAGGAGAACCTGGAGATCGTCCGCATGGTGAAGGCTGTCCGCATGGACAACAGGGAGCTGACCGCCTTCCTGCGCGCCTATGCCAGCGGCATGATCGCCCTGCCGGACGGGCTGATGGAGACGGAGGAAAGCGAGGGTGCGGAAGATGAAGCGTAACAGAGCTTTTCGCCGTTTCGCCGCCGTGTTCCTGGCGCTTTTCTGCATGGCGGCCACCTCCACCGTGGCCTTCGCCGGCGGCGGGGACGGCGAGCCCTACTACACCGGGGAGGAGGCCACGGGAGGCTATGAGCCCCAGCCCCTGACCCCGGAGGGCAACATGACCCTGGTGGACGATATCGCCGGTGAGAGCGCCGGGGACAAGCAGTTCATCACCGTGGTCACAAAAGGCGGCAACTATTTCTACATCATCATCGACCGGGCGGAGGACGGCGAGAACACCGTCCACTTTCTCAACCAGGTAGACGAGCGCGATCTGCTGGCCCTGATGGACGAGGAGACGCCCGCCGCCCCTGTGTGTACCTGTAAGGAAAAATGCGTGGCCGGCGCGGTGGATACATCCTGTCCGGTCTGCAAGACCAACCTCGCCGAGTGCGCGGGCAGGGAGAAGGTCAGGGAGCCGGACCCAGAACCGGAGCAGCCGGAGAAAAAGAGCGGCAGCGGCCTGCTGGCCGCGGTGGCGCTGCTGGTGCTGGCAGGCGGCGGAGCCTTCGCCTATGTGAAGTTCATCAAGCCGAACCGCAGCAGCGTGAAGGTCAGCGCCGATCCCGACGAGTACGATTTCCCTGACGAGGAGTATATCAACGAGGACGAGCCTGCGGAGGCTGAAACGGAGGCGGAGCATGAGTAAGCTGATCATCGCGGAAAAACCAAGCGTGGCAAAATCTATCGCGTCGGCCCTGGGTGCTTCATCCAGGGCCGATGGCTTTTATGAGGGCAGCGGCCTGATCGTTTCCTGGTGCGTGGGGCATTTGGTATCCCCGCTGGACGCGGGCGGCTATGACGAACGCTTCAAAAAATGGTGCTATGAGGATCTGCCCATCCTGCCGGAGCCCTTTCGCTACGCCCCCATCCCCGGCAAGGAGGCGGCTTTGGACAATGTGAAGCGCCTCATGGCGCGGGAGGACGTAACGGAGATCGTCAACGCCTGCGACGCCGGGCGTGAAGGTGAGCTGATCTTCCGTCTGGTGTATGAAATGGCCGGCTGCCGCAAGCCGGTCCTTCGTCTCTGGATTTCCTCGATGGAGGACAGTGCCATCCGGGAGGGCTTTTCTGACCTGCGCTCCGGCGCTGATTATGAAGCTCTGTATCAATCAGCCCTCTGCCGCCAGAAAGCGGATTGGCTGGTGGGGATCAATGCCACCCGCCTTTTCTCCGTTCTCTATCACCGCACCCTGAATGTGGGTCGTGTTCAGACACCCACTCTGGCAATGCTGGCGGAACGTGACGCAAAGATCACGCTGTTTCACAAAGAAAAATATCATCTGCTGCGCCTGACGCTGGACGGAGCCGAAGCGGTGTCAGAGAAGTTCACCGATCCGACGGAGGCGGAACAGGCAGCGGCCATGTGCAAGGGTGCGGCCGTCACCTGTACCTCTGTCACGAAGGAGCAGAAGAAGGAACAGCCGCCGAAGCTCTATGACCTTACCACCTTGCAGCGGGAGGCAAACCGCCTGTTTGGATATACGGCGAAGCAGACCTTAGACTACGCCCAGAGCCTCTACGAAAAAAAGCTGCTGACCTATCCCCGCACGGACAGCCGCTATCTGACCTCCGACATGGCGGAAACGGTCTCCTGTGTGATCCACCTGGCGGTAAAGCTGCCGCCTTTTGATGGCTGCGGCAACTTCTTTCCGCTGGTGGAGGCCATGATCTCCGATAAAGATGTATCCGATCACCACGCCATTATCCCCACGATGGAGATTGAAAAAGCGGATATCAAGGCTCTGCCCCTGGGCGAGCGCAATTTGTTCCTGATGGTCTGCTGCAAGCTGCTGTGTGCATCGGCGGAGTCGTATATGTATGAGGCGGTCACGGCCACCTTTGACTGCGGCGGCCATTCCTTCACCGCAAAGAGCAAGCGCATCCTCTCCGAAGGCTGGCGGGAGATCGACCGCATTTTCCGTGCTTTTCTGAAAGAAAAGCCTGCGGACGGGGACGGTGGCACGCTCCCGGACTTCATCGAAGGGCAGACTTTTGACAGCGTGAATGTTTCCGTTACCGAGCATTTCACCCAGCCTCCGAAGCCCTACACCGAAGATACCCTCCTGTCCGCTATGGAAAACGCAGGAAAAGACGATATCCCCGATGAGGCGGAGCGAAAAGGTCTTGGCACGCCTGCGACCAGGGCGGCAATCATCGAAAAGCTGGTGGCAGCCGGATTTGTGGAACGCAAGGGCAAGAGCCTGATCCCCACAAAAGCCGGTATCAACCTTGTCACGGTCCTGCCGGAGCCGCTGACCTCTCCCATGCTGACAGCGGAATGGGAACAGAAATTAACGGAGATCGCAAGGGGCGGCGCTGACCCGGATACTTTCATGGACGGTATCCACACGATGGTCCAGGAGATCGTGTCCACCTATTCCTGTATTTCCGAGGACGGCAAAAAGCTGTTTGCCCCGGAGAAGGAAGTAATCGGCACCTGCCCCCGCTGCGGTCAGCCGGTCTATGAGGGCAAGAATAACTTTGCGTGTTCAGATCGGTCCTGCGGTTTTGTCCTCTGGAAAAATGACCGCTTCTGGACGAGCCGCAAGAAGGAACTGACAAAGAAGATGGCAACGGACCTTCTGAAAAAGGGTCGTACCAATGTCAAGGGAATGTGGTCTGAAAAGAAACAGGCCACTTATGACGCTGCGGTGATCCTGGACGACACGGGCGGCAGGTACATCGATTTCAAGCTGGAATTTCCCAAAAATAAGCGAAGCTAAAGGAGGAGCGTATATGCCGGATTACAGTTACAACAAGGATTATCCCTTTGCCGCCTTTATCACCAATCTTGGCAAGTACAACGAGGGCGAGCTTGTGGGCGAGTGGGTGAAGTTTCCCACCACCGCCGAGGAAATGAAGGAGGTATTCAAGCGGATCGGCATCGGCCAGAGGGATGACTTCGGCCAGCCCTACGAGGAATGGTTCATCACGGACTATGACTGCTATGTAGATGGCCTTTATAGCAAGCTGGGCGAATACGAAAGTTTGGACGAGCTGAATTATCTGGCGTCGAAGCTGGATGAAATGAGCGAAAGCGAATACGCGCAGTTTCAGGCCGGTATGGAAATGGGCGACCATTGCGGCAGCCTGCAGGAGATCATCAACCTCACCGAGAATCTGGACTGTTATGAGGTTTATCCTGACATCCATGACTATGACGATCTGGGCCGCTATTACATCGAGGAGCTGGAGGTCATGCAGGTGCCGGAGCACCTGCAAAATTACATCGACTATGAGGCCTACGGCCGGGATGTGGCGATGGACGAAAACGGCAGCTTTACGGAGCAGGGCTATGTGCGGGATACGGGGGACCGCTTCTGCGAGTATTACGATGGTGAGCGCGGCAGCATCCCCGACGAATACCGGGTGATGACCTTCCAGGACGATATTCCCGAAGAAGAAAAATCCGAGTGGGCTATGGATATCGCCTTTGACATGGACGAGTTTTTCCGTCAGAACGATCCGCAGTACGCGGCGGAGCACCCGGAGGCGCACGCCGCAAAGGAAGCGATTTACGAAAATCTGATGGCCGGGCGTATTTCCGCTCTGGAGGAAAAGCTGGCGGTGCTGGGCCAGACCCAGGAGGACTATCTTCCCTCCGAGATCGAAAAATTCAAGGACGCCACGGGCTATGAAGAATTTCTTGATTTTGACCCGGCGGAGGTCAAGGCGGCTTTGGAGGATCCGGACAGATCCCGTGTGGATGAAATGCTGGCCGCCGCGGAAAGATTGGAACGGGAGTACGCGGCGGAGGCGGCCGCCTATGCGCAGACCCCCGCTGCTATCGTGGAGCAGGCGCGGGCGGCACGGGGCGAGCCGGTGGGCAGCTTCTCCATCTACCAGCTCAAAGGCGGCAATGAAACGCTGGACTATCGTTTCGAGCCGCTGGACAGCATCCACCGCAACGGTCTTTCCGTAAAGCCGGAAAACTATGAGCTGGTCTATGAAGCGCCGCTGACAGAAAAGGATAACCTTGAAAGCATTTATACCCGGTTCAATGTGGATCGCCCGGCAGACTTCACGGGGCACTCCCTGTCGGTATCGGATATCGTGGTGCTGCATCAGGACGGGAAGGATACCGCCCATTACTGCGACCGCGCTGGCTTTTCCGAAGTGCCGGAGTTTTTGCAGCCGGCGCAGAAAAGCCGCGAGATCACCGAGCGCATCCAGACACCCAGGGGCAGCTTCTATCTCTGCGGCATGACAAGGGAGCAGATGGAGGCGGACGGATACGGTTTTCATCACGCCTCTGAGGATGGAAAATATCTCATTATGGCAAATGGGACCCAGGCGTATGCGGTCAGAGCTGATGCACCGGAAAAGGACAATTCCCTCCGTACCGCTGAAATGACGCTGGAGGACGACTACGGCATGATCGACGGCGTGATCAACAACGGCAGGCGGCAGTACAACCGGCTCTGCAAGGGCTGTATCCATCCCTGCAAGCAGAGCTTCCGGGCGGTGGTGTTGGACTGCCCGCACTTCCAGTCCCAGCGCGTGAAAAAAGGCGTGGATAAGGGTGGGAAACGGGCAAAATAGTCCTCCGTGGCGGCGTTTTCAGACCATGCCCTTATGATTTCCCATCCGCGCTTTTCTCCGCGCTCCTGCGGCGAGAAAGCAGCGGTTTTCGACACTTTCCCATCCGCGCCCATAGCGAAAGCGGGGACGCGGCCTTCGGTATATCCGTTGGCTGCGTCCCCGCTTCTTTTTTTGCTTATTTCTCGTCCCCGTTGGGCTTGTCCGCTTCCGCCACGCCCTCGATCACATCCGTCACCACGGCGTTGAGCTGGGTGGCGTTCTCCGCTGTGACGGCGGGCCGCCCGGTGTCCGCTTCGATGGCGCGCCGCGCGTCTCCCGCCACCTTGCCGCCGCGCCGGGCGACGATCCGGCTTTCCTCAAAGCCCTCCGGCTGGTGGGCCTTGGAAAGCTCCGTGGTCGTGGTTTCGGCCAGCATGTTTAGCACGATCTCCAATGTGCTCATGTTGTCCCGGAGGTTTTCCTTTTTGAGACCTTTCAGGTTTTTGTATTGCCGGGTGGTCATGCCGGACCAGGCCTTTGTGATCTCGTCGGTGAGGATGGCGTATTCCCGGCCCTGCTCCACGCCCCGCGCCTGCCATTCGGCGGTGAGCTCGTTGCGGACGCGGATGGAGAGGATGCGCTGGTGGATCCAGTCGGCATCATAGCCCTTCTTCTGATAGGTCTCCAGTGCCCGGTCGATGGCCTGCTCCGGGTCGATGGTCTCCTCGATGCGCTCACGGCCAACCTGTGCCAGCCAGCGCTTAAAGGGTTCAGCCTTGGGCGACGGGATGGACTGGATGATGCGCAGAAGCTGTTCCGTGCTGGCAACATCTGTCAGACGCATCTTTCCGTCTGTTGCCCGCATTTTCAACTGCTTACAATTTGTAAGCAGTTCACTTGCGCCCTCCTCTTTCAGACGTTTTTTCAAAACCGCCCAATAGGTGCTGGCGTTTCTTGCCGTTGGCTGGTCGGTCAGAACGGCGATCACATCCACCACGGAGAAGTACCATTCTTCCTTTTCCTCGTCCCAGGCGGTACGGATCTTTCTATCTTCAAAAAGCTGTATGGAATTGTTTTCGTCCATGGGCTTTTTCCTCCTTCGATGGGTTGTCCCCATTCTACCATGAAATGATAATTTTTTCTATAAAGGAATGCGATTTTGCGGCAGCAGCAGTCGTAGGCGCTGTGGGACTGTGGGCAAACGGCCAAGCCGGGCGGCGCTGGGGGAAAGCGGTTTGCCGTCCTGTGGGAAAGGCCTGTCCTTTTCCATCAGGCGGTGAATGGCTTTTCCATCGGCAAAGCGGCCGTTTTCCATAGTTCCATAGCGCGGGCCTAATCCGATACACGCACAGCCCGCCGTCAGCAGGCGGTACAGTGTCAGCGGCACATACCACGCCGCCACCAGCAGCCGCAAGACAAGGACGCAGCCGCCGATAAGGCCGGCAAAGACGAAGTTCAGAAGGAACAGGGCGATCCCGCCGCCCAGAGAGCCGCCGCCCGGTATGATCCAGAGCCGCAGCCGCCAGATTCCAAACGGCAGCCCGCAGAGGATCCAGAGCCAGAGATAATCCAGCTCCCCGTTCTTTACGCAGGCGGAGCGGAAGATGCAGTACAGCAGCGCAGCCGACGCCACCGGCAGGATGGTCTTGCGGAAAAAGTCTTTTAAGGCCTCGCCTCTTGTCATGGGGTTCGCCTCCTTCAAAATCGTTTGTATCTTCATTATATCTGACGTTTCGGCAAAAGCCCAGGGGAAAACGAAGATCGCGGCAAAAAGTTTGTCCCAGGGGTCATTCCAGCTCCATATCCTTCTGCCGTGCCGGCGCCTGCCGGGGCGGGGACAGGAACTCCTCCACGTTCCGGCGCATGGCGGCGTAGTCCTGCTCCTCCCGCCGCGCCTTCTGACGCTCGGCGGTCAGCGCCGCCCTCCGGGCGGTGAGCGCGTCCATTTCCGCCTGCATCCGCTCCGCGGACGGCAGAGGCACGGCGCCCAGGCGCTTGCACTCCCTGGCGGCGGCCTCAAAGAGAATGATCTCCCGCTCATAGCCACGCAGGAACTTCTCCTTGTCCTTCGACGCCTGATAGCGGTCGTAGATTGGCTTGAGCTGACGGTAGGCGGCGACGTGCTTCATTTTCAGCGTCAGCTCCTCGATCCGCGCCCCGGTCTCCCGCAGCTCCGCTTTCAGCCGGGCGGCGGAGGCGGACGCCGCCTCGCAGCGCTCCGTCAGCTCCTCCATGCTGCCGATGCCATGCTCCGTCAGGAAGTTGCTGGTCTCGGCGATGCGTTTCAGATTCTCGATGGTCGCCCAATGGCGGTAGCCCGCGCTCTGCTGGGCCTTGATATTGTTCTGGATATCTATGAGCAGGCTGACCCTGCCTCCGCGCTGTTTCGGCTGGCGTAAGGGTCTGGCGCGTCCGGCCATCCGTGCGGTCAGGGCGTCCTCGGCGTAGTCCGCGCCCAGGGTCTTTAGCCTTGTGAACCGCTCCTGTCCCGGCGCTCTGACGGAAATGTACTTGCCCCGCTTGAGCGCATAGCCCTCCCGCTGCAATCTTGTCAGCAGCTCCTCTAAGTCATGGCAGCCGGGCAGCAGCCGGTCGATGGCGGCACGCAGCTTCGCCTTATAGCTGGTGTCGGCTCGCTCCGCCTGATGCTCGATGTAGCTTTTGCCCTTGTCCTGTCCGGGAACGATGACGGACAGGCCGTGTTCCTTGCAAAGCCGGTCTGAGGTGCGGCGGATGAAGCGATAGCTCCGCTTATTGGAATGGTAGTGCTTGTGATCCGCAAAGCTGACGGCATTGAAAATCAGGTGGTTATGGACGTGATCCCGGTCTGTGTGGGTGGTCAGGACAAACTCATACCTGCCGCCCAGGATCTCCCTTGCAAGCTCCATGCCGATCTCATGGGCCTGCTCCGGCGCGACCTCCCCAGGCTGAAAGGCTTGGATCAGGTGGCGGCCCAGGTTCGTTCCTTTGTCGATGGCGTGGCGGCGGGTCCAGGCAAATTCGATATCCGCGGTTTCGGCGGCACAGCCATAGGAAGAAACAAGCAGCTTCCCATCCGTCTTTTCCGGGTTGCAGATATAGTCAATGGCCGCTTTCAGCGTTGACTTGATAGGATGCGTCTTTGTAACTGCCATATCTCATCCAGCCTCTCCTGTATCTCCCGCATATCCGCTTTGTACGCACCGCCTCCCGCGTTGATCCGCTTGGCGATCTGGTTGATGTTCCGGCCGATGGCGGACAGGGCGGCGTTCATCCGCTTGATATCCGTGGTGTCAAGCTGGATGATATACCCGTCTATCGCCATCTTCCGCAGATACGCGCCGTACCGCCGTGTGGGGAGCTGCGCCATCTTTTCATCTATGAGCCGTTTTTCCTCCTCCGTCACATAGAACTTCATCTGAATGTTCCGCTTCCGGTTTGCCATGCGCCGCCTCCGTTTCTCATAAGGGTCTGGGATATCCCAGCAAGCAATTTTGACTGTTCGGGCAAGGGACCTGAACAGCGCAAAATCAGCAAGCGGGTACTCGCTTGCTGTGCTTGCTGACTACTTCGTACCCCCGTATTTCCCCCTCTACCCATACTACAATCCCAACGAGGCGTTTTGGCCAGTTTCGGAGGATTTTTTCAAAAAACACCGCTTTTATCCGTAACTTTTCTCTGAACACTTCGCCGGATGCCTTGTGTTTCTTCGGATATTCGTATATAATGTATCATGTTGAGTATTATCCATGCGGAGGTGCGGTATGAACGGGATCAAGGGCTATATCTCCATTCGGGAGGCGTCCTACCGTTGGGGCGTGTCAGAGCGGCGGGTCAACCAATATTGCGCCGAGGGGCGGATCCCCGGCGCGTCCCGGTTCGGGCGCTCATGGGCGATCCCGGAAAACGCGGAAAAGCCGTCCGACCCGCGCTTTCAGGAACAGCACCGCGATTCCGGCAGGACAAGCACCTGACGGATACCCCTCTGCATTTTAGCATCCGCAAAAAGGAAGTGAACGGCATGACGTGCGACGAAACCCTATACCGCCAATATCTGAGCGGCGACGACGCGGGGCTGGAGGCCCTGATGAAGAAATACGGTGACCCCCTGACCCTGTATATCGACGGCTATCTGCACGACGTTCACGAGGCGGAGGAGCTGATGCTGGATGCTTTCGCCTATCTGTTCACGAAAAAGCCCCGCATCCGGGACGGCGGCTTCAAGGCGTATCTCTATAAGGCGGCACGGCACATGGCGCTGCGCCATAAGAGCAAACGAAAGCCCCTGTTCAGCCTCGATGCGCTGACCGACGAGCCGGACGGGCGGCTGCTGGCGGAGGAGGTCATCCGGACGGAGGAGCGAAACCGCATCCTGCATTTCTGCATGAGCGAAATGAACCCGGACTATCGGGAGGTGCTGTATCTCACCTATTTTGAAGATATGAGCTACGCGCAGGCGGCGGAGGTCACGGGAAAAACGGTGAAGCAGATCACCAACATGGTGTATCGCGGAAAAGAGAGCCTGCGAAGGCTGCTGGAACGGGAGGGAATCACAAATGCGGAGTCATGAGGAACGGGTCGCGGAGACAAAGTGGCGCATCGCCAAAATTGAGCGGGAGAAACGGCTGCGGCGCAATAAAATCGCCATGGCTTCCGCCGTGGCGGTGTGCCTTGTGCTGCTCATCGGCGCGTCCCTCGCCATGCCAGGAATTGCCGCAAGCATCCAGACCGGCGATTATTCCGGCTTCGAAACGACAGCCAGCATGTATGGCGGCGGCGCGGCCTTGGGATACATCGTCATCGGGCTTCTGGCGTTTTTACTCGGCGCTTGCGTGACCGTTTTGTGCTTCCGGCTGCGGCAGATGAACCGCGAGGACGATCAGAACAAAGAAAGCGAGGGGCGGCATGGAGCTGATTGAGAACCTGCTGCAACTGCTGGTCACGTTCGTCGGGGCGCTGCTTTCTGGCATCGCATACCGGAAAAGCGGCAGGCAGGCATACTTCCTACTGCTGTGCTTCTACGGCTGCTTTGCCCTCGGCGCGCTCTACTGGACGCTGTATCTGCTGCTGTTCGATACCACGCCGCGGGTCTTTTATGTGTCGGAGTTTGGCTGGGTGGCCAGCGTAATTTTCCTGCGGATCTTGCAGGCCACGCTCACCAGTCAGGACGAGCGCGCCTTCCGCTGCCGCAGGGCATGGCTCGCGCCTGCGTTCGGCCTTCCGCTGCTGGCGTTCTACTGCACCTTCGGGGACATCCTCTCCAACCTGATCTGGTGCGGCATGATGACATGGCTCTCCTTCTGCGCCATTCGGGGGCTTGTCTATACGAAAACGCAGACGGGCACGGCGCAGAATGTGCGGTACTTCCACATCGGCGTGCTGTGCTTTGCGTTTGCGGAGTATTTGCTCTGGACGGTGGGCTGCTTCTGGCCGGATACCTCACCGGCAAGCCCAACCTTCTGGTGCGATATGCTGCTGACGCTTGCGATTCTTGGGCTGCTGCCTGCCACAAGAAAGGCGGTGGACGCATGACCTATATTGAAAATATCTTTCTCTGCATGGTATCTCCCCTGCTGGTGGCTGCATTGTGCATGGGCAGGCGGCAGCTCCGCTTCTTCCTGTTCTGCATTGCCGGAATGGGGGTGTGCCTGCTTTCGGCCTATATCAACACCTTCCTCGCGGCGGTATGCCGGGCGGACGCCCTTGCCGCCACGGCGGAGATCGCGCCGGTGGTGGAGGAAATCATGAAGCTGCTGCCGCTGGTGTTCTATCTTCTGGTATTCGAGCCGGAGGGGGAGAAGATCAAGCCCGCCGCCATCACGATTGCCCTCGCCTTCGCCACCTTTGAAAACGTCTGCTATCTCATTCAGAACGGCGCAGACCGCTTTTCCTTCATCTTCTTCCGTGGCTTCGGCACGGGCGCGATGCACGTCCTCTGCGGTTTAATCGTCGGCGGCGGGCTTGCATATACGTGGCAGCGGACATGGCTGAAGATCGCAGGCACCTGCGGCCTACTGGGCGCAGCCATCACCCTCCACGCCATCTATAATCTGCTCATCGCCCACGGCGGCGCGGCGCAGTACGTGGCCTACGCCCTGCCGGTGCTGCTGGTGGCGGCGGGAAAGCTGTCCGCTTTCCGCCTCGGGCAGATGAAATAACCGAATATCCACTCCCTGAGAGCTGCTTTTTGGCGGCTCTCAAATTTTTTTGAAAAATTTTGCGTTTTGGGTGAGAGTTTTTTTGATTTTTTGTACCTATATAAGTGAAAGGGTTTTTATCACAGTTCCAGACAAACCGGAAAGGGGGCTCAAACGAAATGTACGATACCGCAAGACGGGTCGCACTCGTCAAGCAGCGGGTGCGGGAAAACACCCGCCGGAGGCAGCGGCGCGAGGCAATACGCCTCTCCGCTTTCTGCCTGATGTTATTCACGGCACTTGCCGGGGCGGCGGACGCACTTATCGTGCGGGGGCAGACCGCCGCGTGGGGCGTGTTCGGCGCGATGCTGCTGCGGGAGGACGCGGGCGGCTATGTGCTGGTGGCCGTCGTCTCCTTTGCCGCGGCGGCGGCGATCACCGCGCTGTGCTTCCGGCTCAGAAACAGAGAAAACCAGAAAAAAGGCGGGGCGGACAAGCACGACCGACACGAACAGGAGGAGAAAAGCCAATGAAGAAACGAATACTCAGCATCCTGCTTCTATGCTGCGTGGTGCTGACGCTGCTGCCGACAGCGGCCTTTGCTGCGGGTGAGCTACCGGATGTCAAGCTTTCCGTCCCAACGACGTTTGACAAGACAGTGGACCTTACGAAGCAGAACAAAGAATTGAAAATCACGGACAGCAAGACCTATCTGATCAAAGGCTCTACAGATCCGAACTGGTATTTTCAATACCGGATCAAAATCGATGGTAAGAACAATACGCCGCACATCTTTCTGGACGGCGTCCGCCTTCAGGCGCCCAAGGACGGCCCTGCCATCGAGCTTTACGGCGGCGCCTCCGCCTGCCTGTACTTTATCGGCGGGGACAGCGAGCTGATCGGCGCGGAGAACTTCGCCGCGCTGCAGAAAAACAAAACCGAGGGCTATCTCCGGGTTCTGGTGCAGACGGGGACGAAGCTCACGTGTCAGGGCGGCCATCATGCCGCGGGCATCGGCGGCTCAAAGGTCGGAATCAAGAAGTTCTCGCAGGGATACGGCGTGAACCTTCATTTCGGCTCTCTGGCGACGGATATCTATGGCGGTGAGATTTTTGCTACCAGCGGCGTAGGCGGTGCGGGTATCGGCGGCGGTGCAAACGGCGGCGTCGGCGAGCAGATTTATGTGTATTCCGGCAAGCTGACAGCAGTGTCCGTTTCACAAGGCGCGGGCATCGGCGGCGGTCAGGCCGGCCCCGGACGCCATATTTATATCAGGGGCGGCACGGTGCATGCCGGCAGCCGGTCAGCCGGAGCCGGAATCGGCAGCGGCGATTACGCCGGGCAGGGCGCGTCGGAGGATGCGCATCATATCGAGATTTCCGGCGGAAGTGTCATCGCGTGGAGTAATTATGCCGGTGCAGGCATCGGCGGCGGAAGATACAGCTCAGGCCATGACATTTCCATCACCGGCGGCGTGGTGACAGCGCAAGGCTACTGGGGCGCGGGCATCGGCGGCGGCATGAACGGAGACAGCGGGAACATTCTGATCAAGGACACAACGTTGACGGCGCAGTCATATCCGCTTTTTCCGAACTCCAGTTATCATGATCTGCCTGCAGCCGCGGTCGGAAGAGGCTCAGACCGGACGCACTGGATGCCAGTGATGCAAAATCAGGAATATCTGATGCATATAGAAGAGAACATCAAAATCGGAGCCTCGGACGGGAAGTCCGTGTGGCTGAGCGCGACAGGGTGGCAGTGGCGCCGCAGCCAGGGAACGTATGAGTGGGGCTGGGGCACCACGACGGAGCTTCTCATCCCCAACGAATACGGGCGCGTGGACCTGCAGCGGCTGAGCCTGCCGTATGCCTACAATTACGGCAGAGTGATCGGCAGGCTGGAGCTGCACTGCGAGAAACGTACCTGCAGCCATGAATTGGACTGGACAGACAGGGACGGCTGCCACATCTGGGCCTGTGTGAAATGCGGCGCACGAGACCCTGCCGCAGAAAATTCCAAACAAAACGCCAAACACATTCCCGGCGACTGGGGCGTTCAGGAGATGCGTTGTGCCGTGTGCGATCATTTACTGGAAAAGGACACAAAGGCGCCGGTGCTGGAGGTTTTGAAGGACGGCGAGAGCTACGCCGTCGAGGATAACATCGATGGAAATCCCGGCGCGTACACCTTCACCGTGAGCGACCCGGCGCTGAACGGTGAAACGTCATCCGGCGTCAGATCCGTGACCATCAACGGCGAGCCGCAAGACGGCCCCACCTATCGTCTCCCCGCGCCGGATGGCGGCAACAATGATGCGGGAGCGGAATATACCGTGGTCGCGACTGACAACGCGGGAAACGAGACTAAGGCGACAGTCAGAACATACAGGCGGCACCACGTGGTGGAGGGCGACCCGCAGTATAAGGTGACGGTGCAGGATAGCGCAAACGGCAGCGTCACGGTGGTGAATGCCACAGAAACCGCCGAGGACGGTACGCCGCTGTTCTATAAGGACGAGCCTGTCATGCTCTCCATCGCCCCCGACGAGGGCTATATGCTAAGCACGCTGTCCGTCAACGGTACCCCCGCCACCGTTGCGGTTGGGGAGGATACCTATACCTTCGCCCAGCCGGAGGGAGATGTTACCATCACCGCAGCATTTGAAAAGCGCAACGATCATACCGTCACGTTTGACGCGAACGGCGGCTCCGAGCCCGAGGATCTGCCAGAGGAGGTCACCACCGCAATGCCCGCCAAGAAGATATTGCACGGCAGCGCATATTATCTGCCGGAGTGCGAGTTTATTGCGCCCGAAGGAAAGCAGTTCAAGGCATGGCAGATAGACGGTACGGAGTATCCGGTGAACGCCCCTGTGACCGTCACCGCCGATATCACAGTCAAGGCGCTGTGGGAGGATGCGACTCCCGCCCCTGTCGAGTACACCATCACCGTCACCACAGAGGGCGGCGGAACGGCTTCCGCATCTCCTGCAAAGGCTGCGGCCGGCACAGAGATCACCCTGACCGCCAAGCCAAACACCGGCTACCACCTCAAGGAGTGGCAAGTCATCAGCGGCGGCGTGGCCATCGAGAACAATAAGTTCCTCATGCCGGACAGCAATGTGGAGGTCAAGGCAATCTTCGAGGAGGATGCACCACCTGCGCCTACCTATCCCGCCAAGCCCAGCATCAGCGTCACCGGAACCTACACCTACAATGGCTCTGTGCATACCGCGACCGTGAGCGGCTATGATCCCGCCACTATGAATATCACTGGCAACATCGCCACGGATGCGGGCGACTACATCGTTAGCGTCACATCCAAAACGGGAAAATGGGCGGACAGCAGCACCGACGCCGTAACAGCGACGTGGAGCATCGGCAAAGCCACACAGGAAGCACCTAACGGATTGAACAGCCTTGCGCCTACCGAGGAGGGTGGCAACGACGGCAAAATCACCGGCGTGACTGACAAGATGGAATACCGTATGGAAGCCGAAGGCAGCTATACGCCGTGCAGCGGCGCAGAGATTGAGAACCTGTCCGCTGGTCATTACTTCGTCCGCTATGCGGAGGATCGCAACCACTTTGCCAGCTCCGATGCGGAGGTCACTGTGGGTGAGGGTACGCCGCTTGCGGATTGCACAATCACCTTCAACGCAGGTGGCGGCAGCGGCAGCATGGAGCCTGTTACCGTCAAGGCAGGGACAAATTACATCCTGCCCGCCTGCGGCTTCACTGCTCCCGCCGATCAGGAGTTCAAGGCTTGGGAGATCGGCGGCACGGAGTACAAGGTGGGAGATTCCTACACCGTGAACAGGGATATTGAGCTCAAAGCACTGTGGAAGAACAGCGTTATTACCCCCACCACCTACACCGTCACCGTCAGCAATGACGGAAACGGCACCGGCACCGCAGCTCCTTCCACCGCTGCGGCCGGTACGACAATCACCCTGACCGCCACGCCAAACACCGGCTACCACCTCAAGGAGTGGCAGATCATCAGCGGCGGCGTGACCATCAAGGACAATAAGTTCACCATGCCGAACGACAACGTGGAGGTCAAGGCCATCTTTGAGAAGGATGCACCTCCTGCACCTACCGAGTTCATCGTCACCTTTGACGGCAACGGCGGTACGCCCTCTGTCGGCAGCATGACCACCACCGATCAGAAGCTGACCTCTCTGCCCAGCGCCTCCCGAAGCGGCAGTTACAGCTTCGACGGCTGGTACACCGAAAAGAGCGGCGGTACAAAGATCACAAAGGATACCGTATTCCATGCAAATACCACCGTCTACGCCCACTGGACCTACATCGGCGGCGGTGGCGGCTACAATCCGCCCGTCACCTACTACACGCTGCGCTTTGAAACAGGCGGCGGCAGTGATATTCCCAGCGTGCAGGGAACGTACAATACCTACATTGACCTGACCCAATATGTCCCCACCTGGCGCGGACACACCTTTATCGGCTGGTACACCGAACGCAGCCTGATGAACAAGGTTTCCGGTGTTTATCTGACGAAGGATATGACCGTGTATGCGCTCTGGCGCGTGGACGAAAATCCGGGCACAGGCGCGAATCCCTTTACCGATGTTTCTGAAAAGGACTGGTTCTACGGCGATGTGATGTTCGTCTACGAAAACGGACTGATGCTCGGCACGAGCAAGACCCTGTTCAGCCCGCATGGGACGGCGACGCGCGGCATGATGGCGACCATTCTCTGGCGCATGGAGGGCAGCCCCGCGCCGAAGGGTAAAAACAGCTTTACCGATGTGGAGGCCGGAAAGTGGTACGCTGACGCGATCACATGGACGGCGGAGAACGGCATTTTTGCGGGCTACGGAAAAGACAAATTTGGCCCGGACGATCCCATCACCCGCGAACAGCTTGCAGCCATCTTCTACCGCTACGCAGACTACAAGGGCTACGATCTGACCGTCAAGGGAAATCTGGACAAGTTCAAGGATGCGGACAAGATCACGGATTACGCAAAGACGGCAATGCAATGGGCGGTCGGCAGCGGTCTTGTGAAGGGAAAATCCGGCAATCTGCTTGACCCGCAGGGCACGGCCACCCGCGCTGAGATCGCCGCCATGCTCCACCGCTTCATTGAGAAGTATGAGCTGGTGCAGGGCAAGGCTCCCGGCGGCCTGATGGGCTGGATCGACCCGAAGCGGCTGCAACTCCCAAAGACCGGCGACAGCAGCGTGTTAGGCTTGTGGGGGATCTCCCTCTGTACATCTCTTGCCGGATGCCTTGTGCTGACCACATGGCAGATCAGGCGGCGGCGTGAGGAAGAAGCGCTGCAAATCATCGAAAAGTAAACAGGTTCACCTTTAGGGGCGCGGGCAAATAGCCCCGCGCCCCTTTTCGGTTTCATTCGTCAGGAAAGGCGGCGGGAAGATTGTCTGCTGTCCGCTTTTCGCCTCGGGCAGAGGAAATAACCGAATAATCACTCCCTGAGAGCTGCTTTTTGGCGGCTCTCAAATTTTTTTGAAAAATTTTGCGTTTTGGGTGAGAGTTTTTTCGATTTTTTGTACCTATATAAGTGAAAGGGTTTTTATCACAGTTCCAGACAAACCGGAAAGGGGGTTCAAACGAAATGTACGATACCGCAAGGCGGGTCGCACTCGTCAAGCAGCGGGTGCGGGAAAACACCCGTCGGAGGCAGCGGCGCGAGGCAATAAGCCTCTCCGCTTTCTGCCTGATGTTATTCACGGCACTTGCCGGGGCGGCGGACGCACTTATAGTGCGGGGACAGACCGCCGCGTGGGGCGTGTTCGGCGCGATGCTGCTGCGGGAGGACGCGGGCGGCTATGTGCTGGTGGCCGTTGTCTCCTTTGCCGCGGCAGCGGCGATCACCGCGCTGTGCTTCCGGCTCAGAATCAGGGAAAACCAGAAAAAAGACGGGACGGACAAGCCCGACCCGCAAGAACAGGAGGAGAAAAGCCAATGAAGAAACGAATACTTAGCATCCTGCTTCTATGCTGCATGGTGCTGACGCTGCTGCCGACAGCGGCCTTCGCGGCGGGTGAAATCGACGAGCAGTTCACCCTTGCCCCCGGCGGCACCTATTACTTTGACCTCTCGGCAATGGGCATCCCCGGCACGGTGAACGATGCTCTGCCGGACAAAACAATGCGCTATGTCCCCTTTACCTATGCTGGGACAGTGGACTCCTACAAGCTCACGTCGGAGATGGCAACCACAGAGGAGTATGCACAGCAGAGCAAATATGCCCACAGCCTATTCATTGCGGATTTTGCCGTAACGCATGAGGTAAGCTGGGATAACCTGAATGCCAAAGGGCTGATTTTCGGCAAGAACTACACCGCCGGCGGTGTGAGCTATACGCTGCGTGCGCCGTCCGTGGGAAGCGATAGTGCAGGCTCGGGCGATTCCCAACACGGCACGCCCCAAAGCAACGAATGGGACAGAATACTGGATAAGAACGACGGATATATCAAAAACTGGAGCAGGATGCATTCGTGGGGGCAGGATATTTCGCGCTCTTCGTGGACGAGCCGTGCGGTTCGCGGGTACAGTTCGGCCCGCTTCTGGGGCTACAACCGTGCTACGCGCTCCAGTCCGTACGTCGGTTTCCGCCCCGTCCTTGAAATCCTGAACCCCGGCACACTGGGCTCTGACGGACTGAAGGCCGTTACCCTTGACCTTGGCGGCGGCAAGCTGGGCGGCAGCTCTGAGGATATTCAAATCATTGTGAAAAAGGGCAGCGAATTTACCGCGCCTGCGTCCGACGGTCTGACCCGCCCGGAGGGAAATACCGACAGTTATTTTCAGTGGCTTGGCAGCGATGGGAAACTGTACGCGCCCGGCGATAGCGTTCCGGCGGATGTAATCAAGCTGACGGCACAGTTTGATGAGCAGTTTACCCTCACTCCCGGCGGCGTCTATTACTTTGACCTCTCCGGCGTGAGCATTCCCGGCACGGCAAACGGCTCTCTGCCGGACAAAACAATGCATTATGTCCCCTTTACCTATGCCGGGACAGTGGACGCCTACAAGCTCACATCAGAGATGGCCACCACCGAGGAGTATGCACAGCAGAACGAATATGCCCATAGCCTGTTCGTGGCGGACTATGCCGTAACGCATGCGGTAAGCTGGGATAACCTGAATGCCGAAGGGCTGATTTTTGGCAAAGGCTACGCCACCGGCAGCGTGGACTATACGCTGCGTGCGCCGTCCGGGGGAAGTGGTGGTACAGGCTCGGGTGCTTTAGAACGCGGCACGCCCCAAAGCAACGAATGGGACAGGATACTGGACAAGGACGACGGATATATCAAAAACTGGAGAAATATAGGTTCCTGGGGACAAGATACTTTACCCAATACGCTATCGAACCGTGTGATTCGCGGCCGGTACGATTTGCCCCGCAAATATGCCGGCGCCAATACTACGCTCTCCTTCCCGTTCCTCGGTTTCCGCCCCGTCCTTGAAGTCCTGAACCCCGGCACGCTGGGCTCTAACGGGCTGAAAGCCGTTACCCTTGACCTTGGCGGCGGAAAATTGGGCGGCAGCACGGATACTATCCAGATCATTGTGAAAACCGGCGAGAGCTTTACCGCACCTGCGTCCGAAGGTCTGACCCGCCCGGATGGAGATACCGGCAGCAGCTTTAAGTGGCTTGGCAGCGACGGGAACCTGTACGCGCCTGGTAAAAGCGTCCCGCCAAATGTAACCAAGCTGACGGCACAGTTTGATCTCACAGAGCAGTTCTCCCTTGCCCCCGGCGGCACCTATTACTTTGACCTCTCCGGCGAGAACATTCCCGGCACGGCGAACGGCTCTCTGCCGGACAAAACAATGCATTATGTCCCCTTTACCTACGCCGGGACAGTGGACGCCTACAAGCTCACATCGGAGATGGCAACCACCGAGGAGTATGCAGAGCAGAACAAATATGCCCACAGCCTGTTTGTGGCGGACTATACCGTAACGCATACGATAAGCTGGAATGACCTGAACACCGCAGGGTTGATTTTTGGCAAAGGCTATGCCGCCGGCGGCGTGGACTATACGCTGCGCGCGCCGTCCGAGGGAAGTGATTATACAGGCTCAGGTGATTCAGAACGCGGCACGCCCCAAAGCAACGAATGGGACAGGCTGCTGGACAAGGACGACGGATATATCAAAAACTGGAACGGGATTTTTTCGTGTGGACAAGATTCTGTGATCAGATTGTCGTGGCGCCGTACGGTTCGCGGGCACTATTCGAGCCGCTTCTGTGGCCACCGCGACGCTGCGGGCCAAAACCCGCAGGTCGGTTTCCGCCCCGTCCTTGAGGTTTTGAACCATGGCACGATAGGTCCTGACGGACTGAAGGACGTTACCCTTGACCTTGGCGGCGGCAAGCTGGGCGATAAAAGCAGCATTCGGATCATCGTGAAAAACGGCAGCGCATTTACCGCGCCCAGCGGCGACGGTCTGACCCGCCCGGAGGGAGCTACAGGCAATTACTTTAAGTGGCTTGGCAGCGACGGCAAGCTCTACGCACCCGGTGAAAGCGTTCCGGCGGATGTAACCACGCTCACGGCGCGGTTTGTGCCAGACACCTACACCGTCATCGTGACCACGGACACCCTGCCGGATGGCAAGACAGGCAAGGCTTACAGCCATACCCTGACCGCCATCAGCACAGCGCCCATTACATGGAGGATTGATGAAGGCGCTCTGCCTGCCGGTTTACGTCTGAACGAAAAAACCGGAGAAATCAGCGGCATACCCACTGCGGCGGGAACCGCCACCTTCACCGTCAAGGCAGAAAACAGCGAGGGCAGCGACACAAGGGCGCTGAGCATTATCATTAGGAACCCGGTCGAGCAAACCCCCGTGCGCTATCTGGACGCGGACGGCAAGGAGCGCTTCTGCACCGAATACACGGTGCTGGAAAGCGTTATTATCGAGGATTTTTTCGATAGCGACAACAAGTGGTACGATATGCCCGCAGGCTGGTATGTTGTGGAGGGCGACGTGACCATCACGCCCCGCTTGGACACCCACGGCGCGGTCAATCTGATTTTGAAGGACGACTGCCACCTCACGGTACCGTGGGGCATCAACGTGAAGGAGGGCGACACCTTCACCATATACGCCCAGAGCACCGCTGAGGCATCCATGGGCAAGCTGACGGCGTGCCTCCCGGAGCTGTCTGATCATGAAAAGAGTGTGTGGCCTGTGGCTGGACTGTCCGGCATCGGCGCCGGTGTGCGCGTGTGGGCTGCCAACGACAACTACTATGAAAACGAGGGTACGATCATCATCAACGGCGGCAATATCCACGCCAAAGGACAGCAGGGCTCCTCCGCCATCGGCGGATCGGATTATGATCGCAACGTTTCCTCCGACGGACTAATGCGTTATAATAGGACAAGGTCAGAAAGCCGCATAAACACTGGGGTTTCGCTGATTTCGTCCAAGCTATCGGCAGAAAATTCACGGCGGTCAAGGCCACTTAATTCGAAAGAGAGGTGAGAGAAGGAAAGCCAACTGATGGCAACCGAAGATGTGTCTGTTAGGACAGCCCTACCACTAAAAGGAGTCAAGAGGATAGTTTCTCTTGGCTCTTTTTGTTTACAGAAATTTTGAAATGGCAATAATGTCAATAATATCAGAATTGGAGGAATGAATGATGAAGCAAGGTGTTTTGGTTTATGATGAGAGGTCAGGTCGGATGGATATTCGTTTCGGTTTAGAGGAATATTACGGAGGCCTGCACTGCGGCACTACTATGGATGTCCTTGTTCAGAACCGATGGATTCCCACCAGAATCGAGATGGCAGATGACTGGTACTTGGTTGGGATCAAAACGAATATCCTGTCCGGGCTGAGAGTCCGGATCTAATCTGTATTCAGTTACTTGAATATAAGAAGATTTGGACAGTGTGGATGAACAAAAAGAAAATTGGCATTTTTAATGCAATTACTTATTGAACCGTTCTAAAAAGGATTAAAGGGAATGGTGCAGAGCAACTGCTTACAAATTGTAAGCAACTAAAAAATGGTAGTTACAAACGGGAAAAATGGCTTACTGATGTATCAGTAATATCCATTGTATACCAATCAGATGAAGCGGCTTCTTTGTTATAAAGAAGTCGCTTTTTTTGTAGAGAGTCCAGAAAGGAGGAAATTCATATGAAATGCCTGCTCAAATACCAGTGGGTCAAGTTGCTTAGAGCCCACTTGCCACAGGGCAAGGGGGTAATGGGCTACTGGGCCAGACTGGCGGCACGAGCGGCATTTCGTAAAGGGGAGGCGCATTACTGCGGATATGCCAATCCGGTATCAGCCGGTATGTGGTCCGGTGGGATCGTTGGCCTCAAGAACATTCTCGGAGTAAAGAGCAAAACTGTGGCTTTACAGATTTTGGACGACTTAAAGCGCTTGGGCTATATTGAATACACGCTGAATCCCTCAACAAAGAAACTGGAATACTTTATCAAAGATTGGGTGCTTCAGTGTTCCGGCGCTGGTTGCATGAACGGCGCTGTATATACCACAGAAGGCTATGGTTTTCTCTGCCTTCCCCGTAATATTACACAGCGGTTGACAGAGAATCAATATCAGTTTGAAGAAGCGGACGCATGGCTGGATCTCTGGTGCCACACGGTTTGGCAGGATCCACGCAATGCGTTTTCTTTTTGGGCGCCGGCTATTCAGTATGGCTCCTATGGCGCCGCATTAACCTTGGAAACCTTGGGACAGCGCTGGGGTTGGGAAAAGACAAAGGTATGGAGATTTTTTCAAAAGCATGGGGATGTCTTCGCTCTGTACCGTCTGCCCGGCTCTTTCGGCTGCCTCATTTTTAATAAACTGTATCCCACAGGTGCAGAGGTTTCAATGCCGGTACCTGCGGACATTGAACGCATAATCGGTAAAATGCGCATAATAGCGGGGAATACACATATTGCAGGAACAGACCATGTCCGGCTTAATAAGATGATCCTTTGGTTCAGCCGACAGATCATCGCGCAGGATGGCAAAGATGTGTTGGAAACTGAGGCGCAAGACCGCGTTGCACTTTCTACCCCCATATTACGCGCGTATCTTTCTCTGTGTTGGAATTGTAAGAATTGTAGCTATGACTGCGGGAATGTAGATATATTCCCTGTATTGTTAAAAACCATACGAGGGCCTTGTGCCCCAATTTTTGAACAAGCAAAGGAGAATTTCCATGAGCAAACAGAACGAAACCAGCGCCAAGGCGCTTTACGAACAGCAGGAACAGAAGATTTCCACCCAGTCCGATGCTTTCATCCGTCTATTGACGCAAAGAGGCATTCTGGAGGATCACCAGATTGACGATGATCGTATCCGGCAGGCGCAGAAGGAGAAAAAGCGCAATATGTATCACAACACACAACTGCTTCTGGAACACTATCGGAATATCGCCTGGGCACTGGAGTGCTTCCCAGACACCATAGCGGAAGAACTTGATCAGCCCTTTGAGGGGCTGGATTTTTTGTTGGAGAAGATGGATGTGGAGATGGGCATGGGAAACAAGAAACTGGAAAGCCGGCTGGAGAGTGTTCGCAAATCCCGTTTGCTGTTAGATCGGGTCAATGAAGCTTTAAGCGTTTTGAAGAAAAAACCTGACAACGGTGCAAAAATGTACGAACTCATCTATCTGACCTATCTTGCTCCAGATAAATTGTGCCATACGGACCTCCTATATCGGTTGGACATCTCATCCCGACACTATTACCGTCTTCGCCAGCAGGCCATCACCATTCTGTCTATTCGCCTGTGGTCTGCTCCGGCCAGCGAAGTAGATTCCTGGCTGGAGGTGCTGACCCTGCTGGAAAATCTATGAGTGAAAATGAAAAGGCACAAAAATGGCGGAAAATTGGCAAGGCGTGCGCCGATGACATGGAAACGAAAAAAAGCTATACTGATATTGTCCAATAGTGGGCCGGGCGGAAAACGCTGTTTCTGAAAGCAATCACACTTTCAAGGAACGGCGTTTTTTACTGTCCGGAGAACAAAAAACAGGAGGTAAAGACATGTCAAAGCAACTTCTTTCCGCTAAGCACCGTCTTCATGGAACTTATTGGTCCATGGTGGGTATTGCCAGCGCCATGATTTTGTCGCTGCAGCCGGTAATGGCGGAAACCATTTGGGATCGATTTTCCACTATCATGCAGGACATCTATGGACAGCTTGTTGCCATCAGTACCATAGTGGCGGTAACTGTTGCAGCAATTGCATTGATTGTCCGGATGGTTTCCCGTAATCAGCGGGCGGTGGATGAGGCAACCAGCTGGTTGAAGCGCATCGTTATAACCTGGATTGTCCTGAACACTCTGGGCTTTATCGTGGCGTACCTGCAGCCCCTCATTGCCGGTGGACAATATACCCAGCCCTAAGAAGAACCACAGAACAACAGAACGGAGGTGAGAGGTTATCTTAGATTGGATTTTTGAAGGGATTATTTCATGGGTAGCCAGCATAGCCTCCCAGCTGATGGATGCCGTATCCGGATTATTTCTGAATGCGCTGGGAACGGACATGGTCACCATGGAGGAATACTTTCCCTTTGTCTCAAAGGCATTTGATGTGATGCAGTATACTGCATGGGCAATTTTGTTTCTCATCACGGTCTGGCAGCTTTTTCGGGTTTTTGGCGGACCGATAACGGAAGCGGAAGAACCGTGGCAGCTTGTTGCCCGCAGCGCGCTGTTTGCGCTGCTCATTGGCTTTGCAAAGCCAATCTTCACTATAGCGCTGGATATTGCCAGAGCACCGTATACAGCTCTTATGGATCTTACCATGACAGCGGAGGATTTCACTTTTGCAGGGTTGGAACAGGTTTTGACCAATGGTTTGACTACCATTGTGGCAGCTATCTCGATTGTTGGCGCCATTCTGGTTCTGATTCTGGAAATATCTCTGGGTTGGAACTACTTCAAGCTCCTGCTGGAAACGGTTGAGAGATACATTGTGGTGGGTGTTCTGTGCTACACAAGCCCATTGGCTTATGCAATGGGCGGTTCCAAAGCAACCAATCAGGTATTCAAAAGCTGGTGCAGGATGGTGGGCTCTCAGCTCCTTTTGCTGGTACTCAATGTCTGGTTCCTCCGGGCATTCAACAGCTCTGTGGGCCAGTTTATCGGAAATGGAGGAGCCTTGTCTACCGGACAGGGTTCCATCTTCCTTTGGCTTTTCTGTGCGCTTGCTTTCTTAAAAACCGCGCAGAAATTTGACAGCTATTTGGCGGCATTGGGCCTGAACGTGGCGCAGACTGGCTCCAGTATGGGCATGGAAATCATGATGGCGGCGCGTGTACTCAGTGGTATGGGAGGCTCTGCAAAAAGTGCCGGCAGCATTTTCCGCAGCGGAAGTTCGACTGCAACTGCTGGCGGCTCTGCCGCAACTGGATTTGCTGCGGGGTTTGCCAGCAAGTTCAGAGGCAACAGTTATGTGAGAGATGCTGTTGTAGAAGGCGGCACCCGTATGGGGATGGGTGGAAGCGTTGGTTTTGTGGGCCGGGTTTTTGGCGGAATGGCCGCAAGGAATGGAGCAACGCTCACAGCGGAATCGGTGGCCTCGGTGGCTGCAAAATCAGAAGCGGTTTCCGGCACCATCGCTGGGGATATTGCAGACCGCAGCCTTGGAAATTATATGCCGCAAACGGCCGGCCACAAACTGAAAAATACGCAGATCACCGGCGGGCACATCAGTACCACGGCCACTGGGCCGGATGGAAAGTCCAGCAATGTCGAAATGTACAGTACTTCCCAGTTTGAAAAGCCTTCAGTTCCTCATTCCGTGGTGACAGCTGCGGACGGAAGCTCTTGGTATCAGGTTGCCAGTGGCGAAGGCCGGGGCGCTTTTTACGATGTGCCGGAATTCACTGGCAGTTCAGAAGAGGCAGCACAAGTTGCTGCCACATTCCCGGGGGTGGCTGAAGGCACAAGCTTACGGACGGTGGGTGATGGCGTGATCGAAGCGACTGGTGAAAACGGCAATGCCCTTTGGTACAACAGTGCCTATTATGACGAACCGGATGCACCTCATGCGATTATGCAGTCGTCCAGCGGCGTAGATTGGTATGCTATGCAGCAGCAGGCAGAAGCCCCTGCTTTTGAGCAGGGTGAAGCAGCAACCGCCTACAACCGGGCCGCTTTTCAGGAATTTATGCCAGGCTATGAACATCAGGTATCTCATGTGGATGGTTCTCATCGTGAGGATGGGCACTTTGAAGTACGCCATGCGGATGGCTCTGGTACTGCGTTTTATGATACGGCACGATATGCCGCACCCCATGGGGATTATCAGGTCTACGAGGATTCTCAGGGCCAGCAATGGTATGCTCTTCGCGGAGAGGCGGCAGTGGAACGCAAACCGGTTTACGAAAATGGGAAACCAGTCTATGATGGAGAAAGCGTCAAGACGGTTTCTGTGGAAACGGTGCGTTACAAGAGTACCCCCAGCCGGTTCGGCGAACCTAAACAGCGTGGAGACATTGATATTGCTCCACCTAAAAAGAAAAGATAAGACAAAAGTCGTAAGACCGGGAAACATCCATTTTCCCGGTCTTTACTTTTTCTGCTTATAAATGGGTTTTTTCGAGGAGGTGAATACATGGCGGAGCCAGATAAGCGGCAGGTTGGTGAAGGTTCTGACAATTACGGTGAGGCCGCAAAACAAATGGCGAATGCCGCCAAGCAGGTTGGAAAAGAAAGCGCAAAACAGGCAGCTGCGGCGGGAACCAAAGCAGTTGCCAATGCCTCTGCCGCAGTTGTCCAGGCAAGTGTAGAAGGTGGGAAAGCAGCAGCGCAGATTGCTGCCGGTACAGCGGCAGGCGGCCCCTGGGGAGCCATTTTGTCGGCAGCATGGGCGCTTCGCCACACACTATTTAAAGTTTTAGTCTGCATTTGCCTGTTCTTTCTACTTATTATTGTTATGATTGTATCTTTACCCTCCATCATCCTCAACAGTGTGTTTGGTCTGGACGGTACACCGGTGGACATGGAAAATCCTGTTACTATACAGCAATCTTACGATGATATGGCAGCGTCTATTTCTACTGTCGTACAGGATGGTTACACACTCTCACTGGAAAAAGTCGAACAAATTATTGCGGATGGCGGCTATGACTATGATCTTTCAATGGAATCACTCATCAACTATGCCCAGAGTTCTTCAGGCTATGATGTCAGCTACATATTGGCTGCTTACTCTGCTTCACTAGGGCAAAAAAGTACCAGCGAGGCGGATATGCTATCGAAGCTGGATGCTGTAGCCGATGACATGTTTCCTGTCACTTCTGCAGAAAAAGAAGTGGAGCTTACGGTGCCGTTGACTTACAGTACCTATCGGGAGGTCACGGTAACGGTTGTAACATCCAGAAGTCAAACGGGAACCATCAATGGAGTGCCTCAATACCGTTATACCACGGAGTCCAGGACGTATTATGAACCGGATGGCACAGTGACGACTACAGAACCGGTAACGGTACCTGCTTTCAATGAGGTAACTGTTTCCGTGCCGGTTTACAGCGAGGGAAGCATTTCTGGGATGAAGGACGCCACGTACTATACGGCAGCCGGAGAAGAAACGCTGACGCCGGATACAGAGATCATCAAATATGTGGAGTGCACGATCCATCCCTTTGATCAAAGCGTCATTCTGGATGCTTTTTCCATAGATCCAAGTGCTATTTACGATCAGTTTCAAATTACCTACCGTGAGGCCATTCAGAATATGGCTAATGCACTGAAAATGACGCTGTATGGAACGCTTGGCAGTGGAGATACAGTGGCGCTGACGGATGCGGAGCTGATTGCCTTTGTCAACCAGCAAAATTGTAATGCTACGCGAAAGCATATTTTAACCACTGCCTTGTCGCTGGTAGGAAAAGTTCCTTATTTCTGGGGTGGCAAATCCGCCGCCGGATGGAATGATGAGTGGAACACACCAAAGCTGGTTACTGCATCAGGGTCTAGTACCTCTGGAACAATACGGCCTTATGGTCTGGACTGTTCCGGTTTCACAGATTGGGTATATAAAACCGCGTTGGGAGTGTCTCTTTACGAAGGCACTTGGAACCAATGGGATAACACCTACGCCATCACTGAGTCGGAATTACTCCCCGGTGATTTAGGTTTTATGGCAGAACCCGGCACGGTTCCGGTCAACCATGTGTTGATTTATGCTGGTAAAGGAGAAAACGGAGAACAGATGTGGGTTCACTGCGCCAGTGGCACTGGTGTGGTACTCAACTCACCGGACTATGTAACCCAGTACCGACGCCCCTCTAATGTGGACTTTGAGGCTTCAGTTCCTTCAATATCAACGGGAACTGGCACTCGCCGGGGAAATCCGGCTGTTGCAGAAATTGCTCTATCACAGGTGGGTAATGTTGGTGGTGAAATCTACTGGCGTTGGTATGGATTCAATAGCAGGGTCGAATGGTGCGCATGCTTTGTTTCCTGGTGTTATGCCCAGGCAGGCGCCACTGAGCCCAAATTTTCTGGATGTACATCCGGCGGTATGGGCTGGTTTCAGTCTCATGGACAGTGGGCAGATCGGAATTACACGGATATTGCGCCTGGTGACGCTATTTTCTTTGATTGGGATGGCTCCGGCGATGCGGACCATGTAGGCATTGTTGTGGGCGTGGAAAATGGAACCGTATATACAGTTGAAGGAAATAGTTCGGGCGACATGTGCCGTTATAACAGCTATCCACTTGGCAGTTCGGTTATCCGTGGTTATGGGCTGATGCTCTGGAATTAACAAGGAAGGTGTGAAAATGGAAGAAAAAGAATACAACAATGTTTACGCCATACCAGCAAACTATACGGATTCAGGAAAACTATTGGGCGGTATGATAGATACCAGAAACGCGATAGAAACAGTCTTACTTCTGGTACTGTTGGGGTACCCGGAACTTTTCCTGATTCCCATGCCCGGAACCATACGAATTGTGGTCATGACAGTGACATTGCTGCCTTTGGCAGTGATTTCGGTGATGGGTGTGGATGGCGGTTCGTTGTTCCAGTATCTCGGACACATTGTTCGTTTCTGGATTCATCGGCGAAAACTGCATTTCAGGAGGATAGGATATCACTATGACCAGGCGCAAATTAAAAAGACAAGGAAGAAAAAGCGAAAAGCTTGAATTTGTGCAGGACTATCTCCCTATCAAGGATTTGAAAAACGGCATCATTGAAACAGCGGACGGCCGGTACATCAAAATTCTGGAGGTAGACCCTATCAATTTTACACTTCGCTCCGATGAGGAGCAGTTTAATATTATTTCCAGCTTTGCAAGCTGGTTGAAAATATCGCCCATGCGGCTCCAGTTCAAATCCATAACCCGTAAAGCTGATTCAGATAGGCACATTGCTATGGTTCGGAAAGAACTGGAACAGGAAGGGAATCCTCAGTGCCGTGAAATGGGTGAGGATTATATCAAGTTGATTAAGGATGTCGGCAGTCGGGAAGCGCTCACAAGGCGCTTCTTTTTAATTTTCCAATATGAGGCGGTGGGCCGGAACGAAAATGGAGACTACGCCAAAATTTATGGGATGCTTCAGACAGCGGAACAGAACGCCAGGGCATATTTTTCCCAGTGTGGCAACAGTATTGTGCAGCCCAAAGACCCGGACGAAGCAACAGCAGAAATTCTATATATGTTCTTCAACCGCCGTTCCTGTGTGGACGAGCCTTTTGCCTCCCGTGTAGACCGGGTTGTGATAGATACCATGGCAGCCAGGAAAAAGGTAATTGGCGTGGATCCGGTTCCGCATATCCGAATGGCCCATTTTCTGGCACCCAGAGGGATTGACCTCACACACCGTAATTACATCATCATGGATGGGCTTTACTACTCCTTTTTATATATCCGCGCCAACGGATTCCCAAATAGGGTGCGGGCCGGTTGGATGTCTTCCCTTATCAATGCTGGTGAAGGAATCGATGTGGATGTCCATCTGCGCAGGGAAAACCGCAGCAAAACCATCGACAAGGTGGCACAGCGGATCCGGCTCAACAGGACCAAACTCAAAGGGATGCAGGATACCAGCACTGACTATGAGGAACTGGCCAACTCCATCCAGGCAGGCTATTTTATCAAATCCGGTATTGCCAACTACAATGAGGATTTGTTTTACATGAGCGTCTTTGTGACGGTATCGGCCAAAAGTTACGAGGAACTGATGTGGCGTAAGCAGCAGATGACCGATTTGCTCAAATCCATGGATATGTATGTGAGCGACTGCAGTTTCCAACAGGAGGCGGCGCTTCAGTCGGTGATGCCATTTCTGAAAATTCATCCGCAGCTGGAGAAAAAGGCACAGCGCAATGTGCTTACCAGTGGGGCGGCCTCTACTTATATGTTCACCAGCTTTGAGATGTCGGATGATACAGGCGTCCTGCTGGGGGTAAACCGGCACAATAATTCCCTGTGCGTGGTGGATCTGTTCAATACTAAGATGCACAAAAACGCCAACCTGAATCTGCTTGGAACCTCCGGTGCCGGAAAAACCTTCACCATGCAATTGTTGGCGCTTCGAATGCGGATGCGCGGGATTCAGTGCTTTATTTTAGCGCCTATCAAAGGACATGAGTTTCGTCGGGCCTGCAACAAAATTGGTGGAGAGTTCATTAAAATTGCCGCCGGCTCCCCTCACTGCATCAATGTAATGGAAATCCGGCACACCATTTCCCCGGAGATGGAACTCATTGATGAGGTGGACTATGCTGAGATGGATTCCATGCTGGCAAGGAAAATTCAGCAGCTGATGACCTTTTTCGGTCTATTGGTGCCGGATATGTCCAATGAGGAAGAACAAATGTTGGATGAAGCACTTATCAAGACCTACGCGGATTTCGGGATTACCCATGACAATGCCTCTGTCTATGAGGATATGGAGGCGTCCCCGCCGAAAATGAAAAAGATGCCGATACTTGGTGATCTGCATAAACACCTGCAGGAAAACCCAATGACGGCAAGGCTGGCAGCCATTGTCAGCCGGTTTGTGACGGGTTCTGCTCAGAGTTTTAATCAAGAAACAAATGTAAATCTGGATAATAAATACATTGTTCTGGATCTGTCAGAACTGAAGGGAAAGCTCCTGCCAGTGGGGATGTTTATCGCGCTGGATTATGTATGGGACAGGATCAAATCGGACCGTACCAAGCGCAAGGCCATTTTCATTGATGAAATCTGGCAGCTTATCGGCGCCAATTCCAATCGAATGGCAGCAGAGTTCTGTTTGGAGATTTTCAAAGTCATACGAGGTTTTGGCGGCGCGGCTGTTTCTGCTACACAGGACCTTTCAGATTTCTTTAGTCTGGAGGACGGACGGTATGGCAGAGCCATCATCAACAACTCGAAGAATAAGATTATTCTGAATCTGGAGCCGGATGAAGCGGAGCATGTGCAGGAAACTCTCAAGCTCACTCGGACGGAGGTGCGGGCCATTACCCAGTTTGAGCGCGGGGAGGCTCTCATCAGCTCCAACAACAATAAGGTTCCGGTAGTCATTAAGGCTTCTCAGATTGAGAAAGAAATGATTACCACGGACAGGGCCGAACTGGAGGCTATCCTTCGGGAACGGCAAAAAGAGAAAACGCATTCTGCTTAAAATGCGTTTTCCAAACAAAATACGCATAATCAGGAGGTGAATAGAATGCTGTTGAACGATGAGCAATATGTAATCAAATGGCTGTCCCAGTATGGAGCACTGCCTAAAACACAGGTGCTGCGGTTGCTGCGGGATAAGTCACCGGATACAGCGGAAAAAATTATCCGTAACCTCAAACGGGAACAGCGGATCGCCGATGTAGGTGATGGGTATTATCTGGGGCTGGACCATCTGTGCAAGCCAGACCAGCGTGTTATCCTTGCGGTCTGGGTGTTGCTGAAATTTATCGACTATGTGGACCCTATGGCGCATTACCCGGCCACCTATCCCGCGCAGATTTTCTTTTTGAAGGAAAATGTGGGATACGAAGTTGTTGTACTGTACGATGGGGAGCAGCATTTAACCAAACTACTGCAGCCGCAGGATGAGGAAACAAAATATATTTTGGTACTCCCCCATATTCGGATGGCTTCCCAGCTGATACTGCCAAATGCCCCCTGCCTGTTTTCAACGGTAGAATTTCATGGCGAAGAGGAACCAGAGGTCTTGTTTTATTCTGAGGAGGTGTCACAGCGTGGAAATTCCCCAATCTTTTGCCCAGACGCTGGCTAAGCTGGAGAGCCAGGTAAAGAAAATGAATATGTCACTTTCGAATACGAGACAACTTTTCGAATACGGTAACATGGAATTAACCTATGAAGTGGCACTGCGTGTAGCAGACATTGCAGAGCGCACAGTACTACTGGCCCGGGCACTGCCAGCCTACACCGGACATCCTTTGGCAGCCCATGAAGTAGAAAATCTTATACAGATCAATATACCTGTAGAAATCGGGTTTACGGCTGAAGGCTGGTTTTCTGTGCGGTTGCCTCTGCTTCTTCCCAAAAAGGAAGATGGATCGGCGGATTATATCCGTTCCTTTCTCTATGCTGCCATGAGAAACTTCTTCCGGGGGAAGACGCCGGTACGGTATCATGACTGCGTACTGGTTTACCGGCATGTTTACTCCAGACAGAGGCCGGAACGACAGCAACGTGACCATGATAATATCGAAATCAATATGGTTTCCGATATTATTGCACTTTATACCATGGAAGACGACGGAGCCTCTCTTTGTTGTCATTACTACTGCAGTGCAGCCGGAGAGACAGAACGGACAGAGGTTTATGTGGTGCCGGAGGAAGCATTCATCCAGTGGCTGAAAGCAGAAAACGAGATGCCGGAGAAAGGAGTGATGCTTTATGATAACCGACCATGAGCCTGTACAAAAGGTATGTCAAAATGCCATAGTTTTCCCATCGGAAAACGTCACAGGTTTCCGATGGGAGAAAAAGCCGGTAACACCAGGGGTTCCTGGTTATTTTACTTGGGTAAAATCCGACAAAGAGAGCAGTCCTGTTGTCGGAAAGTTCCTTCGTTCAAGGGTGTGAAGCAATGCTGACGCTGCGGCCCGGCAGTCAGGCGCATCGGCTTGTTTCGATTCTTTCGGTGGCAGGTGAATTTCCCATTCGGGCCCTTCACCTTCTGGGGAAAGAACGGGTACTGCGTGACCTCGTCCGGCGGTTGACGGTATCTCAGCGAATACGAAATCCCAGTACTGGCGAGTATCTGGAATCAAAGCTCTTACAGTTGACTGGGAAGGGGGCCTCGAAATCCATTCGATTTTATAAAGGCGCTCTTCCCATACTGGAATGGCTTCATCCAGACGCATACCGGTACTACATGGAATCTTTCTGGGAACATCGTTTTCCAGGCGACCAGGCTCATCGGGATCGGAACCATCGGGTGGCGGAAGCTCTGGCGCTTTGTGCGGGGGCCGGTGTGGAGATATTTCCATATCGTTTGCCTAAACTGCAGATGCGGGAGATACGACTGACTGTTTCCTCTACTCCCTCGCTGTATTTGGCCAGGGACCTCAAGAAAATCAACCCGGCGGAACAGAATAAGACGATGTTCACCCGTATGGTCGGAACATTGTTCTACCCAGGCGGCTGCCATGCGGTTTACAATACGCGCAGCGCGGCCATGCGATGGAGCGGTATGGGTGAGTTTAAAGCTCTTCATAGCCTGATTGAGGTTGCCCGCATGAATGCCAATCTTCAACGGGTAGATACAGCCATTTTACTGGGTGAGTCTGCTGAAACAGCGATTTCTACCCTGATGGAGTCTGAGCGAAGCCGCCGTCCGGAATTTCGTTTCGATGGGATTTACCGGCATGTGTATTTTATCCCGATGGATGAAATTGGGAGCCGACGTTTGCGGCTTCTGACACTGCCAGACTGGAATGAAAAACTGCTGGATCTGCTGTTTGATCCTGACAGCAGATCTTATGGCAAAGGGATCATAGAATACGACGCCCTTGTGGATGGCGTTATGGTTTTCTCGCATCTGGATGGCGATCTTGCCAGACTGCTTCGTTTCCGCGAAGCCGCATATGCTCAGGCCGATAGGCTTGAGGTGCTGTGCTTCCCGGACCAGGTGCCCCTCCTCCGGGAATATCTGGACCCACCTATCAAATTAAAGACCATCGACATGAACTCGGTGGAGGAAGCGTTGGGTCTGAGTGGGAGGAGTGTCTTTGAATGACAAAACAAGAAAAATCGGTATTGTGATGGCCGCCATATTGGGCCTTGCTGCACTGCTGTATTTAGGCGGGCTACTTGGTCAGCTGATGGAAAATTACGCAGCATGGCAAAGCGCAGGCGGGATGGCCGGACAGGCCATAATCGCCTCCATAAATTGGAATCCAGCTGCCTGTTACCATAGCGCTTTCAGCCTATCCGGACTGAAAGGCATTGGTATCCTGCTTTTAGTTGGCGGAGCGGTTACAGCCTATGTAAAGCTCCACGACCGGTTTGGAGGAAAGAATTTGGATCCCCGCGGATTCACGCTCAGCAAAGACGGCACCTATGGCACCGCCTCATGGATGGACGACAAAGAGATGAAAGAGGTGCTGGAGGTCAAATCTCTCTCTCAGGCCGACGGCATTATTCTAGGTGAACGAAAAGGCAGTGCCGTCTGTTTACCAATCGATACCAGACTGAACCGGCACATTGCCGTATTTGGAGCTTCGGGCACTATGAAATCCAGAGGCGTGATCCGTCCGGCATTGTTCAATATCATCAAACGCGGGGAATCGGCAATCATTACAGACAGCAAAGCCGAACTCTACGCGGACACAGCAGAACTGTTCCGGAAAAACGGGTATGAGGTTAAGGTGTTCAACCTGGTCAATCCTCAGCATGGTGATTCCTGGAACTGTATGTCTGACTTGGGTGGGGATACTCTCCTTGCTCAGGTGCTGACCAATGTTATCATTGGCAATACCAGTGAGGGCAAGGGTGACCACTTCTGGGATAATGGCGAGGGCAACTTGCTCAAGGCGCTGATTCTGTATGTGGATTTGGACCGCAGCCGCAGTCCGGAGAGCAAGAACCTGGCTTCTGTCTACCAGATGCTGGTTCAGAACAGTGAGCGTCAGCTCACGGCGCTCTTTGAAAAACTGCCATTGGACCATCCGGCCAGAGCTCCCTATAACCTGTTTGCCCAAGCCAGCGATACGGTTCGGGCGGGTATTGTACTGGGGCTGGGAACCCGGCTGCAAGTACTGCAAAACGAGGCGGTCCGGCGCATCATCAGCCGCAGCGAGATTGATCTCACTGCGCCCGGCCGTCGGAAATGTGCCTATTTCGTGATACTCAGCGATCAGGATACCACCATGGCTTTTCTCTCATCGCTGTTCTTTTCGTTCCTGTTTATCAAACTGGTTCGTTATGCGGACAGCACACCGGAAATGCGGTGCGCGGTGCCGGTAAACCTCATCCTGGATGAGTTCAACAATATCGGTAAGCTGGGTGGAGCGGCAGACGGTTCTGATTTTACACGCACACTCTCGGTTATCCGCAGCCGGCGGATCTATGTGATGCTGGCGGTTCAGAGCCTTGGACAGCTGCAAAACCGGTATCCGAACAATTTGTGGTCAGAGATCATCGGCAATACAGACATTCAGCTGATGCTGGGCTGTACAGATGATGTCAGCGCTGAATACTTTTCTGCCCGCAGCGGCGACATGAGCATTCAGATCAATTCAACTATGACGGTGCGGCAAACTATTGCCGTGGCACAGGTGATTCCCCAGTACCGGCAGACGCAGGGCCAGGGAAAGCGCCGACTGCTCACACCGGATGAAGTCCTCCGGCTTCCAAATGAGGAATTGCTGGTCATCATCCGCGGTCACAACCTGCTTAAACTCAACAAACTGGATTATACGCAGCTGCCTATGTCCAAAGAGATTGTTCGCACCAGTATCATGGATTATACCCCTGCGGGAGATTTCACTCCGGTACCACAACCGGAACCGGTGCAGCCCCCAGAGGAAAAACCGCCAGCCCAAAAGCGACGAAGCCTGTATAGCTCAGCTAAACCGCCTACCGATTTCTGATAACGATAAAAATATCGTTAAAAATATAGATATAAACATTGACACATTTGATTTCGCAGCGTATAATAAAGACAGAAGTAGATATCCTATACTGTAAAGACAGGAGGAATGTGATATGAATGAAATGTCTGTCATGGGCGTGATGAGATCAATTGTGCCAATTACACGTTTTAACAAAGGAGAAGCCAACCGAATCTTTGATGAAGTTGAATCCAGCGGTACTAAGATTGTCATGAAGAACAATCGCCCGGCTTGTGTTCTGATGTCTCCTGAGAAATACGAAGTGCTGATGGAAATGCTATCGGATTATATCATGCAGGAAGAAGCAGAAGAACGGATGGCTCATTATAACCCACAGGAAACCGTAAGTCATGAGGAACTGATGGCATCTCTCGGTGTGATGCAGGATGAACTGGATGATTTGGACGTAGAAATCGAATAAGGAGCTGTGCGAATGAAGTGGAAAATTGAGTATATCAAAGAAGCACAGCGGGATTTGAAACGACTAGACCCTTACAATCGCAAGTTGATTTTAAAAGCGATTGAAAAAACAGCAGAACGACCGCTGCCTCCACCCAACGGTATTGGAAAACCGTTGGGTAATCATGCCAGCTCCAAGTTGAGCGGATATTATAAAATTAAGCTGAAAGCTCTGGGATACCGAGTTGTTTATCAGCTGATTTGCCAGAATGATGTGATGCGGGTGATTGTGATCTCCGTTCGCGATGATGAAGCTGTTTATAAGGAGGCAGAACGTAGGATTTATGATTTAATCTTACCAAAAGAATAATAATTTGGCCCCAAAAGCATCTCTGTAACAGGAGATGCTTTTTTTGTTGCAATTTTTAAAGGAGGATTACAATATGCCTACTAAGAAAACGGAACTTCCAATGGAAGAAGGAATGGAGCTGGGTTCGCAGATGTCAGACACCCCCATTCCCCAGATTGAAACAGAAATTCGACAGGATGTGGGACCCCTTCCTGAAGAGACGCCCGTCTTGCCGGATGAGTCCCCAAACTCCCAGACTGATTCTGAAAGTGGCCCAGAGTCAGAGAATTCAGAAGAAGACGGCGCCGAAGAGAGCAATTTAACGCTCTCTCCCCAGACTGATTCTGAATCGGAGGAAAATGCTTTAGAAAAGGGCCCAAAAGCCCGCCGAACGAGAAGGGCCAGCACCAAAAAATCTGAGTCTGGTACAGAGAATGAAACTACAACAGTTCCGGAGGATGACGGCGTCGAGCCGGCTCCTTCTCCTCGCCGCCGACGTTCTTCTGTCAGACCGGTTTTCCCCGTGGTGGCAATTGATGAACGCCTGGGCGTAGAAACCGATGCGGATAAAGCCCGGGATGCCCTGCTGGACCTGGTAGAGTCCATGAAAACCAGACGAATTCTCACCGGTACCATCCAAGGCGTAGAACGGCCGTCGGACAACCCTTCCCGTTCTCTCGCAGTCCTTTACCATGGTGACTTCAAAATTATGATTCCCGCCGAGGAGGCGGTAGAACCGCCCGAAGATTTCCGTGGACGCATGCCGGAGGATGTGTTGCACTACATGCTGACCAAACGACTTGGCGCGGAGGTAGATTACATCATCAAGGGCATTGACGGGAAAGCGGGTATTGCTGCAGCCAGCCGTCTGGAGGCCATGGCAGCCAAACGTAAAGAGTATTATTTCGGTACAGACCGGGATGGCAACAATCTTCTCTATGAGGGGATCTGCGCGGAAGGGCGGGTTGTATCCGTTATCCGGGCAGGCATTTTTGTGGATTTGTTTGGTGTAGAAACGTATATCCCCCTGCGGGAACTGAGTTACCAGCGCATGATGGATGCCAGTTCCAGTTTCCAGCCAGGGCAGCGCATTTTAGTAAAGATCTTGGGCATTGACCGCAGTGACCGCAACCACATCCGTGTTAGCGCTTCTATCAAACAGGCAGGAGAAAATCCCTACGAAAAAGCTTTGCGTCGCTATTCCATTGGGAACCGGTATGTGGGAACCGTAAGTATGGTAGACACAACCGGTGTTTTTGTGGCTCTGGATGGCGGCATCGACTGCCTGTGCAGCTATCCAAAACGGGGGCGCCCGCCCAGAGGTGCCCGGGTTACGGTTCGTATTTTGGGCATCAATCATGACAGCAACCGAATTTGGGGCGCTATCACCCATATCGCAACGCCCCGTTGAGAAAGGAGAAAAAATTTTGGATCATTACGCACTTAGTACGGAAGAACAACAACGCCGCAGACAGATTGCTAACCATGCGCGCCAGATGATTCTGGAGCATCTTCCGGTTGAAGATGAGGATGAAACATCACTGACCACTTACTACCGGGAATACTACATGCAGATTTCATTTTCATCGCTGCATCCGCTGGTGGTTATCTGTTTGGCCAAGTCCATTCCAAACCCGGACAGCACCAAAAAACGGCAAATGGTCAATCAGCTGAATTTGAACAGCGTTCTGGGCAGCCATGCTATCAACCAGGAGGTGGGGTGCTATTCCTACCGTTCCACCCATTGGCTGGATACCGAACTGACAGCCGAAAGGTTTTTTGAAATGTTGGACCGCTGCGCGGATGAAGCAGATCGGGGCTATATCAGACTGAAAGCGGGCTGATGTCTCAGTTGTAAATCCCAGAGCCTCCTTGTGTAATTTGACAAGAATACAAAAGGAGGACGCAGTATGAAGAAAATTGTTATTGGTATATTGGTTTGTGTAGTTATGTTACTGAGCGCCTGTGGGACGCAGCAGCCGGAACCCATGGAATCCAAAACGCTCTCTATACCATCGGCTGAAGAACATAAGGAGGAAAGAACCGCATCTTCCATTTCAAGGCCGGAATCTTCAAAACGGGATACAGCTTCAGCTGAAGAATCACAGGACGATCTGGAAGGACCTTCATCATCTCCGGAAGCACAAGCTCAAAATACCACCGCGCCGGCTGTTTCGTCAAAGCCGTCCGAAACACCGGATTCCACCCATCAGACCCAAACAGCTCCATCGGCTGTTTCAGAAAGCCCAGAACCCCTTCCAGCTTCGCCTCCAGAAATGGAGACGCCGCCCGCAGTGGAATCCCAACCTACTCCAGAACCTGAGCCGGAACAAGATCCGGAACACCCTGCTGATCAAAATTTTGATATCAATTTTTGGATCAGTTATGCGCAGGATTATGGGCAAGGTCTGGGGTTAAACTACGACAGCACCGCTACAGACTGTTGGGATAACCCGATTATTGCCAGTGGCAGGTCCTTGTATCTGGAACGCGACATCCGATCCAGACTGGAGTTGTATGCAGCCGACGGCATGACATATTTTTGTGTGTGGGCGCAGCCGAGAAATGACGGGAGTTATGATCTTTATATTGGCTACGCCTAAAAATTCAGTGCAGGAGAAAGCGCATCGGAAATGATGCGCTTTTTTTCTGCCCAAATTGAAGGAGGAAATATTTATGAAGTGCAAATGGTTTAAAAAAGGCCTTTCCGCACTGCTGTCGATGGCCATGTGCTTTACAACAATGCTGTCTGTCAGCGTGCCGGTTTTTGCGGCAACGCAGGTAGACGCTTACATGGTTGACTATCCTCGCTCTGGGGATGCCAACTACTCCACAACCAGTTGGGGCCACGGTGCTACCCAACTTATGAGCGGCTGGTCCCAAACTGCGTATCGTTATACGACGGTTCACTCCATTGGTTCATTCGAAGGGCAAGTAGCATATTGTATCGAACCAGGTGTGGGGCAGCACAGTGGGGATACCCTGACGGGTCAGGATGAGTCATACTGGGAAAACTATCCGGCCAGCAACAATGTTACGATTTCACCGGATACGGTAAAGCTTCTTCTGGGGCGGATTATGCAGTATGGGTATCAGGGGAATGTTTCTACTTCCTGGCGTTCTCAGAATCCAGAAGATGCGGATAAACTGAGCCATGCTGTAGCAACCCAGCTTCTGGTGTGGGAAACTATCGTTGGTGAAAGGGATGCATCTTTTAATAAAGTAGACCCCGCTAATTATGGCGTCGGTGCGGTTCTCAGTTATGTAAGGGACGATCATCCCCTGCGCAGCCAGATTATGTCTCACTATGATTCCATGGTGGCCAGCGTACAGAATCATACCAAGGTTCCCAGCTTTTGTGCGAGAAGCTTGGGCAGCGCCAGTTCCTATGAGATGAAATATGATGGAAGCGGGTACAGTGTGACGCTGACAGATACGAATGGTGTTCTGTCCAACTATTCCTTCAGCTCTTCAGAACCCGGCGTCCGGTTCTCTCAGAATGGAAATCAGCTGACCATTACGGCAGACGAGCCGGTAATCGGCACCATCCAGGTTTCTGCCTCGAAAGCAGGCGGTACCAGGGCGGGCCTTGTCACATGGACAGACGGGAACAAAGGTCAGGGTGGCATTCAGGACGTGATTACCTACGGGGAAACCGTGTCCGATCCAATCAACGCCTATCTTTTGTTGGAGATGGAAGCGGTTGGAACCATGCACTTGGTAAAAACCAGTGAGGACGGCGTAGTTTCAGGTATTCCCTTTACTATCACAGGAAATGGGATTTCCAAAAATGTGGTGACTGGGTCTGACGGGACCATTGATGTCTCTGACTTGATTGCCGGCACCTATACCGTAACCGAACAGAGCATCGACCGGTATGAGCCGCAGGAGTCTCAGGAAGTTACCATTATCGGTGGTCAAACATCCACTGTCACATTCAACAACACTTTGAAACGCGGTTCCCTGGAGGTTGTGAAAAGCTCAGAGGACAATTTTGTGGAAGGCGTCACTTTCCGCCTTTACGGCACCTCGCTGGCTGGGCTTGCAGTAGATGAGTACGCTGTCACCGATGAAAATGGTGTGGCCCGTTTTGAGAATGTTCTGATCAGCGGAGAAAACCAGTATACCGTCGAAGAGGTGGATACTGCTATCCGTTATGTCATTCCCGATGCACAGACGGTTTCTATCCAATGGGATCAGGTTGCTGAGCGCAGTTTCCACAATATCCTCAAGAAATTCACCGTAACGGTTACAAAGACGGATTCTGAAACCGGCGAGCCGCAGGGCGATGCTTCTCTGGCTGGAGCCAAGTATGGTATTTACAAGGGCGGAGAGCTGAAAGATGTCTATTATACGGATGAAAACGGCCAGTTTACTACCAAAGAATACATCTGTGATACCGATTGGACTGTACAGGAAATCGAACCGTCGGAAGGCTATCTTCTTGATACAACGGTTCACCCTGTCGGGGCGGATCCTGGGCTTTATGTCGTTGAACACAATACGACTTCAAATGATGTTACGGAAGATGTTATCAAAGGCAATATCCGGTTGATTAAGCACATTGATGCGGAAGATGAGGACGTGGAAACCGTTCCGGAGGAGAGCATCGAAGAAACGGAAGCCAGCAGTGTTGAGGAAGAACAGCCAGAGACGGTTTCCACGTCATCTGAAGAAACAGTATCACAGGATTCGGAGAACACTCTTTCTTCTGATACCAGTACAGATGTAGGAACGGAAACACAGGGTGCACTTCAGACTGAAACAGAATCTGAGAGCGACCTGGCTCCTGAGCCGGTAGATCCAGGAGATATAGAGGCTTCCGGTGGTGAAGGCGTTATTGAACAGCCGGAGGAAGGTGCAGTCTTCGAGATTTACCTTGCCAGCGCGGGCAGCTATGACACAGCCAAAGAGAGTGAGCGCGATCTGCTGGTGACCGATGCAGATGGCATTGCCATTTCCAAGGACCTCCCCTACGGCTCGTATCGGGTACATCAGGTGGAGGGCATGGACGGGCAGGCCTTTGTTCCGGATTTTACCGTATATATCAGCACTCATGGCCAGACTTACAGCTATATTCTCAATAACCAGACGATGAGCAGCTTTATCCGGGTGGAAAAACATGATGCCGAGACGGGAAAAATCATCCCGGCTGCTGGTGTTGGTTTCCAGATTCGAGATCTGTCCACGGGGGAACTGGTTTCCCAGACGGTTTACTATCCTTCTCCTGTGACCATTACCACGTTCTATACCGATGACAGCGGTACCCTGATGCTGCCGAACGAACTGCCATGGGGCTCCTATGAACTGATTGAAGTGGAAACCTGTTATGGTTATGTATTGGATTCTGAGCCGGTTCCCTTTACAGTAGATGGAAGCAGCGATGTGGTTACGGTGACCAAGAGCAATATGCCGCAAAAAGGCATCATCCACATCAAGAAGACTGGTGAAATCTTTTCCAGCGTAGCTCACGAGGATGACCTGTATCAGCCGGTTTATGAAGTTGCCGGCTTAGAAGGAGCTACCTATACCATCACGGCCAAGGAAGACATTGTGACGCCGGACGGTACAGTGCGCTATACTGCTGGAGAGGTCGTAGATACCATTACCACCGGGCCGGATGGTACCGCCTCCAGTAAAGAACTTTACCTTGGTTCGTATCTGGTAACAGAAGTCGAATCGCCCTACGGTATGACGCTCAATAAAGAGCCTCAGACGGTAGAACTGGTCTATGCAGGCCAGGAGGTTGAACTGACGGAAACCTCTGCCGGATTCTACAATGAACGGCAGCATGTGTCCATTTCTTTGGAAAAATTTATGGAGACAGACGAGCTGTTCGGTATCGGCAGCAATGGTGAGGTTGCCAATGTCACCTTTGGCCTGTATGCGGCGGAAACTCTGACCGCAGCTGACGGCAGTGAAATCCCGGCGGATGGCCTGATTGAAGTTGTGGCAGTCCATGCGGACGGTACGGCTTCCTGTCAAAGTGATTTGCCTCTGGGCAGTTACTATCTGCAGGAAATCGCCACAGATTCTCATTACCTGCTGACAGACGAGAAGTTCCCTGTGACCTTTGAATATGCCGGGCAGGATGTTCCCGTGGTGGAAATTGCCGCAAACAATGGAGAAGCCATCGTCAACGAGCTGAAGTATGGCTCTGTTTCAGGATTGAAAACAGGTGAAGACGGCGAAGCTCTGGAAGGCGCCTTGATTGGCCTGTTTGCGCCTGGTACGGAAGAATTCACAGAAGATACTGCCCTGATGACCGCTGTTTCTGCGGAGGATGGTTCCTTCCGGTTTGATAATGTTCCTGTGGGCAACTGGATCCTTCGAGAAATCCAGCAGCCGGAAGGCTTTGTGCTCAGCGAAGAACAGTTCCCTGTGACAATTTCTGAGGATGAGCAAATCATAGAAATAACCATTCAGAACGAACAGATTCGCGGCAATATTACCTTGACCAAACATGATGCAGATTATCCTGACAATAAGCTTACCGGAGCCATTTTTGAGGTCTATCGAGATAGTAATGGCAACGGGGTATTGGATGATGAGGATGAACTGATCGGCGAGATGGAAGAAACCTCAGACGGCGTGTACTGGATGGAGGACCTGGTTTATGACGGGTACTTTGTCAAAGAGAAGGTTGCGCCGGAAGGCTTCGTCTTGGATGAAAATACCTATTACGTCTTCATTGACACCGATGGGGAGACCTATGAGGTGGAGAACGAGGCTGGCAAAGGCTTCCTCAACGAGGCTATGAAAGGCTCGCTCAAGATTGTAAAAACCACAGATGACGGAAAAGTTGAAGGTTTTGCTTTCCGCGTGCAGGGTGCCAACGGCTATGATATGACGTTCACGACGGACGAAAACGGAGAGATTTTTATTGAGAATCTCCGCATTGGTGAATACGTAGTGACCGAACTGGAAAACGAGGCCAGCAAGGGCTATAAAATTGCGGACCCTGTTACGGTGACACTGGTGGCTGATGAAACCCTGACAGTCAACGTCCACAACAATAAGATTACAGTGGATGTACCTAAGACTGGAGATGATTCTCCACTGGTGCTTTGGCTGGTACTCACAGCCATTGGCGCGGTGGGAGTAACCGGCTCCGCTATCTTCTACTTCAAGAAGGTTCGTGGTTCCAGAAAGAGCAAGACAAATATGTAAAGAAAGAGATGGGGCGCTGCTGCCAACAGCGCCCTTCCTCTTATTTAGGAGGTCCGTATGAAGAGAAACCATGGGAAAAACCTGCATACAAAACCGAGAAATCGAGAATGGAAGACACGCAAATCCGAGCTGGACACCGAGAAGGGAGGCCAGCTCGCAGGGACTGAAGAAGTTTGCCAAAAGTGCGGGCTTTCATTCGATGCCGTACGGGCAGCAAATCAAGTAAAAAAGGAGCCAAAGAAATGAAACAACATACCAGACGGAAAAGGAAAACGGCAGCTGTTGTTGCAGCCCTATGCACCATGCTGTTTTCCGCCGGCACTGTCTTCGCCGATACAGACGGAACAGAACTCCAGGTGGCGCAGCCTTCGCAGCTGGAAATTCAGCTTGGGCCTGAATGGGCTGGCGTAGAATTCCAAATGCGGACAGATTCGGGAATCTATCCTGGCGTCATCACTGTTGATGAAACCGGTGTGCTTCGTACAGAAATTGGAGGCAGCACCTCATATATCCTTTCCAGCATGAATTCTTCTGTAGCAGTTCCAGATCCGGACGAAATTACGCAGGCCCCTGCCACAACAGAGCCAGGTTCAGAAGCGGCAGACGCTTCCTTGGACACATCGGAGACAGAAGAGCATTCGAAGGATGGCGAACAATCACAAGATGAAAAGGCCACGATTGCCGGAATTCCGATTCAACACATCATCTTCTTTGGAGGCGGCCTGGTACTGGCCGTTGGGAGCCTGATTGCATTGCGCATTGTCAAGAAACGCGGTGTAAACGGGTATGACGATCCTAAAGATGACGATGATGATTTCCCAGACTGATTCTGAAAATCAAAAACAAAAATATTGAGAATGTTTTTGAAATAATAAATAAAAACATTCCTAAAAGTATTGACATCAAATGCTCTGTGTGTTATGATAAGACCGTGGCAGGGGCTTGCGCTCAGGCTTTCAGTACTTCGGAAGAGCTCCCGGAGTCAGACCTTCCCCGCGGGAAGGGAACTGTTACGGATTTTGCGCACAGAGCGATCCATACGGCGCAAGCCACATCTGAAAGTTACGGCCGGAAGGCTGCTTGGACGATTCACAAGATGCTGGAGATGATTTGGAACATCTCCTTTGCCGTCTTGCGTTTCCTTGCAGTTTTCCGGCCTTTTTATATTTTACAGGCGGAGGTGAAACTGAATGAAACGAAAAAAGAAGAAAGGAATCAACCCATCCGGTATGCGCTGTCCTTATTGTGGTAAACCCCTGATTCTGCGCAGTGCGGATGGAATTTATCATGAAAATCCCAAAAACACCATGCTTTATGTCTGCAAGGATTATCCTCAGTGTGACACCTATGTGAGGACCCATCCCGGCACATCCGTACCGGTAGGAACGCCGGCCAATCGGGAACTGCGCGCTCTGCGCAATGAGGCACATCGGTATTTCGATCAGCTCTACCGTAGCGGGATGATGAGCAAACAGGACGCCTATCTTTGGCTGGCGGATTTCCTGCAGGTTCCCCTCTCTCAGGCACATATAGGATATCTGGGTGAATATTACTGTAAGCAGGTGATTGCAGCCAGTCAGAAGCTGCTGAAAAATCGGATTCGGCATAGCTGCTGCGTCACGCCGGCCTTTCAGGGAGGTGCAGCAGCTTCATGAAACTAACCCAGAAGCAGAGTCAGCTGGTCACAGACAATATGGGTCTGGTGGGAAAAGTCATCAAGGATAAGGTTCATAGCCCAAACCAGCTGGGGATCTATGCCTATGATGATATTTTTCAAATTGGCTGTATCGGCCTATGCAAGGCTGCGGCAACTGACAAGGGCGGCTGCTTTTCTACATACGCTTATCGGTTGATTTGGCATGAGATATGCAATGCCCTCATCTACGCATCCCGGCGTTCCGCAGAGGAACTGCCGACGGATCCGGAAGTCATGGAATTTCCAGCAAGGTATGGAGAAGATGCCTTTGAAGACAGTATAGAGCTGCAAAACCTGCTGGATACAGCGGAAAGCCAAACGGAAGGTGTCATTGCGAAAGGCATTCGGGCACTCCGGATGATGGCTGATGGGTATACCAGCCGTGAAATCGGTGAGCAAATGGAAACCAGTGCGAACAATGTTACCGCATGGATATCAAAAGCACGAAAATACTTAAAATCCAATCCAGAGCTCACGGAACTGAAGAATGCAACTTTATAAAGATAAATTTGGCGCCTTCCTTTTTGGAGGGCGCCGCTTTTTTTGTTTATGCCAAGGAGGTCGAAGATCATGCCGATTCCATTTTACCGTTGTGAACGGTGCAACAGGGAATATCCTACGGAAGAAAAAGCCTTAGCTTGTGAGAGAAGCCATCTGCAGGTGGTTTCTGTGCGCATCAAGCAGTATTCTATATGGAAGCACCCGTTTATGCTGGAAGTCACATTTGACGATGGTTCTGTTAAAGATTACATTGCTGATCACATGCACTAAGGAGGAGATACGAGATGAAGACGATTAAGAAGACGATGCAATTTTTAAGTGTTCCCCTTCTATGCGGCTTGGGTGTATTTATCCTTTTCCGATTTGTCCTGTTTCTTGGTTATGTGCCTTCCGCCTCTATGGAGCCTACCATATCCACAGATAGCTTGATTATCGGGAACCGCCTTTATGGAGAACTACAACGAGGTGATATTGTTATCTTTGAGAGAAACGGAACTTGCCTGGTGAAGCGCATTGCGGCGATTCCCGGTGATATAGTCTATCTGGAAGACCAAACGCACACAGTCTCTGTGAATGTGGAAACTGAGAATGCCACCCGGGTGCTGGATGTTCCGAAAGACAGCTATTTCATGCTGGGGGATAACACGGCGGTTTCGATTGACAGTCGGTATTGGGAAGATCCTTTTATATCAAAGGACTGTATCTATGCAGTTATGATTTCTGGATAACAAACTTTCCTTTTTAATCATAATATATATTTATGAGATATAATAAATTGATGATTATATAGTTTAATGTTATCATATCAATGAAAATATTATCGGAAGAGGTACAGGAAGATGGCCGTATGCTTTAATAAGCTCTGGAAATTACTAATTGATTGTCAGCTTCGGAAGAAAGACTTAATAGAAATGTCTGGCATCAGTTGGTCCTCTATTGCAAAACTTGGACGAAATGAAAATGTCAATTTTGATTTACTGGTTAAAATCTGCAATGCTTTGAACTGTGACTTTGGGGATATCCTGAAAAATAAAATGTGAGGGGGTGGTTCTATGGACTATATGATTTTTCAGACGGATATTCGTACAAGCTTTTTTAGCAAAGGTAAAAGATATCATATTCCGCTCTCACTTTCCCTCTTGACAAAATAGAAGAAAAACTCGTATAATTATTTTTAGTTAGTTATAGCTAACTAAAAATAATTAAGGAGGAATATCCATGTCTCTCATCAATAAAGAAATCGGAGAATTTACCGTACAAGCCTATCATGAAGGAGCCTTTAAAGCCGTCTCTAAAGCAGATGTGTTGGGGAAGTGGGCTGTGTTTTTCTTCTATCCAGCGGACTTTACCTTTGTTTGCCCCACAGAGCTGGAGGATTTGGCGAATAAGTATGCGGATTTCCAGGCGGCTGGCTGCGAGGTGTATTCCGTTTCCTGTGACACGCACTTTGTCCACAAGGCGTGGCATGACGCATCTGACCGGATCAAAAAGATCGGCTATCCCATGCTGGCGGATCCCACCCATGTACTGTCTAAGGATTTTGAAGTATATATCGAGGCAGACGGCGTAGCAGAACGCGGTACCTTTATCGTAAATCCCGAGGGGAAAATCGTGGCTTATGAAGTCAATTCCGGAAACGTAGGACGCAACGCCGATGAGTTGCTGCGCAAGCTGCAGGCATGCCAGTTCGTCCATGAGCATGGAGATGAGGTGTGCCCGGCCAAATGGCAGCCCGGTGCGGAGACTTTGAAGCCGAGCCTTGATCTTGTAGGCCAACTGTAAGATATGAAGGATATGAAAGAACTCTATGACGTCGTAGTGATCGGCGGCGGACCGGCTGGATTGACGGCTGCTCTATATCTGGCCCGTGCAAGATATCGTGTCGTTGTGGTTGAAAAAGAGCATTTCGGCGGGCAGATTACCATTACGGATGAAGTGGTGAACTTCCCGGGCGTAGAGCGTACTTCCGGAAAGGTTCTCACCGAAACCATGCGCAGGCAGGCCCAAAACTTTGGCGCAGAATTTCTGCTGGCTGAGGTTACCGGCCTTGCCATGGATGGCGATGTAAAGACGGTTCAGACCAGCCGGGGCGAGCTACACAGCTTTGGTGTGTTGCTTGCGACCGGCGCCCATCCCCGCAGCGTGGGCTTTGCCGGGGAGGCAGAGTTTAAGGGGAGGGGCGTCGCTTACTGCGCCACCTGCGATGGAGAATTTTTTACAGGAAAAGAGGTATTTGTGGTTGGAGGCGGTTTTGCGGCCGCAGAGGAAAGCGTATTTTTAACCAAATATGCCCGCCATGTGACCATCCTTATTCGCGAGGATGGGTTTACCTGTGCCCCGGCCGTCGCTGAACCGGCGCTTCATCACGAGAAGATCACCGTGGTCACCCATGCGCAGGTGGAAGAGGTATCCGGAAAGGACGGCCTCAGCTTCCTGCGGTATCGAAATACAGAAACAGGGGAAGTTACAGAATATAGAGCTGCAGATGGCGATCCCTTTGGCGTATTCGTGTTTGCAGGTTACGAGCCTGCAACCGACCTGGTGAAAGGCCTGGCGGACTGTGATGCTCAGGGGTATGTTGTAACCGACCGAAACCAGAAAACCACCTGCGAAGGCTTGTATGCCGCCGGGGATGTATGCATCAAACCCCTGCGCCAAGTCGTAACGGCGGTAGGAGACGGGGCGCTGGCGGCGACTGAACTGGAACGGTATGCTGCGGCTCTGCAGAAAAAGACCGGCCTATATCCCGTACAGCCTACGACCATATCCAAAGAAACGCCGGCAGCTCCGAAAAGCAGCCGGCAGACGGATGGGCTGTTCACTCCGGATATGCTGTCCCAACTGGAGGCGGTATTTCAAAAAATGGCTTCCCCACTGAAGCTGAAGCTTTACTTGGACGATACGCCCTTGTCTGCGGAACTGAAGGGATATATGGATGAGCTTTGCGCGCTGACGGATAAGCTCTCGATGGAAATGAGCAGTGAAGCGCTGGAAGACCGTCCCTGCGTGCGGGTATGCAAGGAGGATGGCTCATGGACGGGGCTTGCTTTCCACGGGGTACCCGGCGGGCACGAGTTTACCTCCTTTGTGCTGGGGCTTTATAACGCGGCTGGACCAGGACAAGCTTTGGATGCGGAAATCCTCCGCGGCATACAATCCCTGAAACCGGCGCATATGAAGATCCTGGTCTCTCTTTCCTGTACCATGTGCCCGGAGTTGGTGACGGCGGCCCAGCGGGTCGCCGCAGAAAATCCCGGTGTAACGGCCGAGGTATACGACCTGAACCATTTTGCAGATCTGAAAGAGCGGTATAAAGTAATGAGCGTACCTTGCCTGGTGATTGACGACGGGGAAACCGTTTCTTTCGGGAAGAAAAATGTCTCACAGCTTTTGGAACTGTTAGGCAAATAACGACCAGTATGAAGCCCCCATCCACACGTTAACGTGCGGATGGGGGTTTTTACAAATGAAATCTTTAACGCAACTGGAAGAACCAACAACAGAAGGTTTTGAATATATTTTTGTTCTTGTGGATTTACCTTTTCAAAGAAATAATGTATGCCTGTCATCTCGGAAAATGTATGGATATTCTGAAATATTTGTTATATTCGGACGCTGCCTCCAGCTTCAGACTAAGGTCATCCGCCATTTTTTTAGTCAAATATAGTCCCATGCCGGTGGCTTTATTTCTGCTGTCGGCAGAGGTACCGGTAAATCCTTTTTGGAAGATGTAGGGGAGATCATAATCTTGAACGCCAACGCCGTTGTCTGTGAAGGAAAGAATCGTTCCCTTCTCCGTGCGGTCCAACGAGATAATAAGCTTTGGAGTATCGGCGCTATATTTTATAACATTGCTAATGATTTGCCCTAACATAAACTGAAGCCCCCTGCGGTCTGTAAAAACAGTTTCGGTTCCTAACTCATTTTGAATGCTAAACTTTTTTTCTTCGAGAAGCGGGGCATAGTCTGCCAAAATTTTTTCTAGGGAATCCTGAAGCGATACTTCCTCAAACCGATAATCTTTGGTGCTGCTTTTTAATCTGGCATAGTAGAGTATCTGTTCAATATCTTCCTGAATTTGACTGCGTACATAATCTAATTTCGTGTGGAGATCCGATGGCAGCTCGTCTATTCGATTATCTAAAATCATTGTGAGCAGGGACAGGGGAGTTTTGGCCTCATGGGCCCAGTTTTCTACATATTCTTCGTAATTATGGAGCGCTTCTGTAAGGTTGCACAGGGCCAACTGGTGCTCCCGTAATACAAAAGCCAGAAGCCGAATCTGTTCCGCTTCCTGTTCGCTGATTTCCCGAAGCAGGCGTTTCTCATGGATTACATCCGGATTCGTTAGGAACGCCGAAAACAACTCCCGCCTTTTTCGTTCCTTTCGATGGGCGTACATCAGCACGGACGCGAAAAGAATCAGGCTCCATAATGAAAGCGTACCAACCAGAGCCCAAAATGCTCGGGTATCGGAAAGCCAAAGAAGCAGCGCGGCAAACAGGTTCGTGGCCAGCACTATAAATAGCCAGGGAGCATATCGTTTTACCGTCTGGACAAATCGATTCATCCCTTTTCCTGCCTTTCCAATCGGTACCCTACTCCACGGACAGCCACGATTTTTTGTTTCATATCTAACGCTGCCATGGTCTTTTTCAACCGGGAAAGATTTACTTGCAGGGCGTTTTCATCAATAAATTCATTTGTTCCCCAAAGAATCTCACACAGTTCTGCCGCAGACAGCAGTTCTCCTGCAAGAAGCGCTTCCAGCAGTTTTCCCTGGTTTTGGGGAAGGACTACCGAGGTATTGTGAATGTAAAGCGTATAGGTACCCCGGTCCAGCAGGAAATCCTGTCCTTCAAGAAGGTTGGGACGTCCCTCATATCGTTTGAGAATGTTATTTATCCGTACAAGGAGCCGCTCTTTGCGGCAAGGTTTTGTCAGGTATTCGTCCGCACCCAAACGGAGTGCCTGAATTTCATCCTGTACCTGATCCCTGGAAGTCAATACAAGTACAGGAAACGGGGTTTTCTGTTTTAACTCCTGGCAAATTTGAAACCCACTGATTTCGGGAAGATTCAAATCTAAAAGTACAAGATCAGGAAGGAGGGCTATCAGATCCTTCACAGCGGTTTCAAACGCGGTTATTTCCACGGTTTCATACCCCGCCTTTTTAAGCATACTGCAAAGTTCTTCCCGCATATAGGCTTCATCTTCCACAACTGCGATTTTTTTCATAACAGCCCCTCCCTTCTGTTTTATTCCTCTCTCTGCGGCTGCATCAACGTCAGCAGATAACGGTCGCTGGAACGCTTGATTACGCTCATATAAATATATTCTACCACACAGAGCAGCAAAATAACAATGACGGAAATCACGAGTATTTCTTTTTGGGCGGCCTGTGCTTCCACGGAGAGAACGCCGGCGAGCAGTGCTCTGACTCCGAACAGGCTGCTGACAGCGGCGACAAAAACGGGAAGCCCCATAAACCAATTGATCTGCTTTCGAGCTGAACGGCACAGCGTTTTATATGTGGCTCCGAGCCGTACCAGTGTTTGGTATCTGCGTCCGGTTCGCTGCTGGTTCATCAGGAACTGAACGCCTATGATTGTATTAGCCACCACTAGGAAGATAATGGCAAGATAGCTGGTGATATAACTGGCGGCCACCATATAAAAAAGCTGTCTGCCCATGTTTTGAAGATAGCTTTCATATTCCAGGCTGCCTCCCTTGACATTAAGGGCGTCTAATTGTTCATTGATTGCTGAATAGGCGTTCATCAGTCCGGCACCGTTGACCACGTCTGTATTTAAAATGCCGTTCACGTAGACATTATACTGTCCCTGCGTATAATAGAAAAACTGTTCATCAGGTAAAATCAGAGCAAAGCTAAGGGAAATAGAACGGTCCGTTACCACATCGGTAGTTTGAACTTCGCCGGTCAGATAAAGAGGGGAGCCGTTCAATTCTGTTTCGGGCCGTTCGGCAAGGACCGTATTCATCATGTCAACTCTTTCAGTGTTTGAACGCTCCATATCCTGATAGACAGCGGCTTCGTTAGAAGCAAGGGTTAAGGTGGGCTTGCCGGACAGCTCCAGCATTTTATTGTAATCGGACAGACAGATTATATAGGGATAATCCGCATAACCGAGGTTATTCAATAAAATGTCGCGGTCTTTCGAAGAGGGCATTCTGCGCAGCAAATCCATCACAGCGTCCATGATAAAAACATTTTCCGGTTCGTCTGCAGCGGCAATATGCCCCAGCCTCATCTGGAACAGTGAGGAAAACTTATCGTCCAGTCCGGCGTCGTTTAGCGCAGACTGCACATTTGTGAAAATTTGATCCGGATTCGTTTCGTCTTCCGTGCTATTCCACTCGAAAGTATAATCCAGCACATGCGTATTTAACTGGCTACCTGTGGTGGCGATGCCAATGCCCGCACCAAAGCAGCACAGAGCCGTTAAAATCAGCAGGGAGCCGACGGCCAAAGAGGTAGACTGCTGGATGACGTTCTCCTGAATTTGCCGGAAATTGAATACATAGAGTTTTCTTTTGGATTTTCCCGTCTTCACCAGCAGAGCGATGAATGCCCGCATGCCGTAAAAAAGAAGGATTGTTCCAAACAATCCGAGCGCCAATGTAAGCATCATCATCGGAGCCGTCTGCCATGCGATCCCTTGAATCGCCATGGCATAGGCGGCGCCCAGCATAACGATTCCCAAAAAGGCAAAGAGGCCATAAAATGCAGATGACTTCTGCTTTTTCTCTTGGTGCGACGAGTTGGCCAGAAGAGTACCAATCTCTTGACGGCTGATATTTCCGCTCAGGATCAGAAACGCAACCAGCTTGATTGCCAGAAAGCCGATAACAGTCAGGCCAATGGCCGACAGAGAAAGAGTAAAACGGTGTCCAATAATCCCCATACCAACCATTTTAGCTGTGACGAGACTGATTATTTCCGAGAGCAGAACCGATACCGGCAGTCCTATCAGCAGGGCCAAAACGCTGCTCACCAGATCTTCCGCCAAAAGCATAGAAAAGAGCTTGCTTCTGCGCATGCCCATCATCAGATAAACACCAAACTCATGCCTGCGCCGCTGTAGCTGATATTTGCAGGCAAAGTAGACCAGAAAAAACAGGATACCCAGAGTCATCACATAGAAGACCGGAATCAGGAGCAGCAATTTATTGACCGCGTCGCTTTCCATTTCCTGCAGGAAGCGCATAACATCCTGATTGGAAATAGAAAGGATGATATAAAAAGCTACAATGGAAATGACCAGCGAACTGAAAAACAACCCGTTTTCCTTTCGGCTGCGCTTACTGTTCCGTAAAATCAGATTAGAGAACATTGCAGCTGCCACCTCCTAATTGCGCCATGACTTTCAGAATGCGCTCATAAAAAGTATACTGCGTTTCGTTGCTGCGGCGGAGTTCATGAAAAATTACGCCATCCTGAATAAACAGTATCCGCTTGCAAAAGCTGGCGGCGTTAGAATCGTGTGTCACCATCAGGATCGTCGCCTGTTCGTCACGGTTAAGCCCGGAAAGCTTCTCCATTACATTTTTTGCATTTTTGGAATCCAAGGCTCCCGTAGGCTCATCGGCAAGAATCATTTTGGGATGAAGGATCATGGCTCTGGCAGCGGCCACGCGCTGCCGCTGGCCGCCGGACATCTGGGCAGGAAATTTGTCCAGCACGTCCATAATTTCTAGATATTCCGCAAGCTGCTTCAAACGCTCTCGGCTTTCCCTTTCAGAAACATTGTGGAGTGAAGTGGGCAGTAAAATGTTTTCCCGACCGGTAAGGTTATCCAGCAGTTCAAAACTTTGAAACAGATAACCGACGGTTTTCCCTCTGTACTCGGCCAATGCGCCCCCATTGAGAGAATGAAGGGGCCGCCCTTCTACCATAATACTGCCGCCGCTGGGCTGTACTACAGTCGCAATACAGTTGAGCAGCGTGGACTTTCCAGAGCCGCTGCTTCCCATAATACCAAGAAATTCCCCGGGCATGACCTGAAAGGTAACGCCGTTCAACGCTTTCGTTTGATTCGGCACATTTCCATAAGTCTTTGTTAAATTTTCAATATTTAGAATGGGTTCCATTTTGATACCTCCTGTATTTTCTATTAACAAGGATATCATAAGTTTGCCCAAAATAATACTTACAGTCAATGTAAGGTTTCATCAGCACAATCGATAGAGACATAAAATGAAAATAAAATAGGGCAAGTGTGTCTTAAAGCGGTTTTTTGACTTTGGAGACACCTTTTCTCATATCAGAAGAAGACCAAATTCACCCTGGAGTACAGCCGCCAGAGGGTACATCAGCAGAGGCTGTTGGATCAGGTGCTTTCGGCAAGGTATTCGCTGTTTTTCGCAAAAAATAGTTCCTCAAGCGGCATATGCCTGCTTAAAATCTTGTTGACAAATCACACTGTTTATGCTAATATACCAGTGGTATATACCGCTGGTATATGGAAGGAGAATAAGACGTGGAACTGACGGATACGCAAAAGCGCATTCTTGAAGTTGGAAAACAGGAATTTTTGGAGAAAGGCTTTAAAGACGCTTCTCTGCGGGCCATTGTAAGGGAAGCTGGCTTTACCAAAGGAGCCTTTTATGGGTACTACAACAGCAAGGAAGCACTGTTTGACGCGCTGGTTTCCTCGGCGGCCGACGAATTGATCGCTCAATTCAAACAAGCACAGCAAGCGCATTATGAATTGATTCCAGAGGATAAAGCGGAACAGAGCCGGGATTTATCTACCAGTTATCTCAATTATTTTATCAATTACATCTATGACAATTTCGACGCGTTCAAGCTGGTGATCTGCTGTTCCGAAGGAACCCGGTACGCTAACTATATTCATGAGCTTGTGGAGCTTGAAGTCAATCAGACAGAGGATTACTATCAGCAGCTTCGGCGGCTCGGGAAATTAGAAGGTACGGTCAACCGGGATCTTCACCATATGATCACAAGCGCCTACTTTACCGCTGTTTTTGAAACAGTTGCTCATGATATGACCCGGGAACAGGCGATTGGCTATGTCAATGAACTGGCAGTTTTTTTCAACTGCGGCTGGAACGGCCTTTTAAGGTTCAAATGAACCTTAAATTTTTGTATGAAGGTTAGCGATAACTAACTTTTGAAAGGGGTTTTATCATGAAGCAGCACAATAAGTTACAGACATCATGGAAGCGGAATACCGGCTGGCAAGAGAACTGTCGGCATGCGAGAAAATCTGCTCATCATCACGCACGATTATGAGTTTATCCAAACCGTCTGCAGCCGAGTTCTGGTTTTGCGGGACGGAAGCATTACAGAAACGAAGCCAGGCGTATCCCAGCTTTGCCGCCTGGAGAAAATGATGGGAGTTGACTATGGAACAGACGAAGAAAAATAATGCGTTCCGCTGGATTTTACGCTTTGCGGGACAATGCCGGGGACGGCTGACCGCTTCGGTGCTGCTGGCCGTACTGGGCTCTGCCTGCGGCGTTGTGCCTTATCTGGCAGTGACGCAAATTATTATTCGGCTTCTCAGCCGAAACTATGAACTGGTGCCGATTGGACTGCTGGCGCTCCTTGCGCTGTTGGGCTATCTCGGAGGAACCTGGCTGAACACAGCCTCCACCATGCTCAGCCACCGCTCGGCATTTATAATCCTGAAGAATATCCGTACAGAGCTGACTGCAAAGCTTTCCCGGGTACCTATGGGAACCATTTTGGACACGCCCTCTGGAAAGTTTAAGACGCTGTTAGTGGATACCGTAGAAAAACTGGAGCTTCCGCTGGCGCACATGATCCCGGAACTGACCGCCAACATCTTAATCCCGGTGCTGATGCTCCTGTATATGTTTGTACTGGACTGGAGGCTTGCCCTGATTTCTCTCATCACCATTCCCATCGGGCTGTTCTGCTATATGGGGATGATGAAGGACTATGAAAAGCGGTACAGCCGGGTTCTAACCGCAGGAAAGAACATGGATGCGGCCATTGTGGAGTATGTCGGCGGAATCGAAGTCATCAAGGCGTTCAACCAGAGCAGTTCCTCCTATGGAAAATACGCCGATGCTGTAAAAGAGAATGAAGCGGCCAAGGCGACATGGTTCAAACAGACAAACGGATTTTATGTGGCGGGTATTTCCATCATGCCCTCCTGCCTTTTGGGGGTGCTTCCCTTGGGAGCGTGGCTTTTTCAGAGCGGCAGCCTGACTGCGCCGGTTTTTATCGCCTGCATCATTCTTGCGCTGGGGCTTGTGAAGCCGCTCATTCAGGCGCTGCAATACACGGACAGCCTTGCGATGGTAGATTCCACCATTCAAGAGATTGCCTGCATGTTAGAGGAAAAAGAGATGAAACGCCCTCTGGAACCGGTGCCGTTGAAAAACAGCAATATCTCCTTCCGGGAAGTCTCCTTTGGCTATGGGGACGCCGAAGTGCTGCACCGGATCAGCTTTGACGCGGCCCCTTGCGGTATGACCGCGATTGTGGGACCCTCCGGCTCCGGCAAGTCTACGGTAGCGCGCCTGATCGCTTCCTTTTGGGAAGCGGACAGCGGCGAGGTACAGATCGGAGGCGTAGATGTGCGCAGTCTGCCTCTCAAGCAGGTAATGGATATGGTGTCCTATGTATCGCAGGACAATTTTCTCTTCCATCTTTCTGTAAAGGGGAACATTCGTATGGGCAGACCGGACGCATCGGACGAGGAGGTCATAGCCGCAGCGAAACAGGCAAGCTGTCACGATTTTATCTCCGCGTTGCCCCAGGGCTACGATACCCTGGCGGGGGAAGGCGGAAGCAGCCTGTCGGGAGGCGAGCGGCAGCGCATTGCGATTGCACGCGCCATTTTGAAGAACAGTCCTGTGGTAATCCTGGATGAGGCCACAGCCTTCACCGACCCGGAGAATGAAGCGGTCATCCAAGCTTCCATCAATGAATTGGTGCGGGGAAAAACATTGATTGTAATCGCGCACCGCCTGTCCACCATTACAGCGGCGGATAAGATCCTGGTGATGGACAATGGGCGTGTAGAAGCGGAAGGCACCCACGACGCGCTTTTGAAAGACTGCCCGCTCTATCGGGAACTGTGGGAGGCGCACATCAGCGCGAAGGATACAAAGGAGGCGGCGGTATGATTGAGATGATAAAACGGTTACTGAAGTTTTCCGGCAGCAAGAGAAACACTCTTCTGTCCTCCTTTGTGTTCAGCCTTCTGGATTCTGTTTTTGAGATGCTGCCGATTATGGCGATCCTGACCGTCCTTTCCGCTCTTCTCACCGCAGCGGAGGGCGGTGCCATGACGACAGCGACCATTTGGATTTCATTGGGTATTATGGTTGTCAGCATTGCGGGGCGCATTTTCTTTAACAACCTGTCCTGTGTCAAGCGGACCCTGGGCAGCTTTGCTATGTGCGCCCAGAAGCGGCTGGAGATTGGCGAGCATATGAAGCGCGTCCCCATGGGATATTTCAGCGAAAACCGGCTGGGCGAAATCGCCGCCGCCGCAACTACCACCCTTGGAGACATTGAGAACAATGCGGTCGCCGTATTGGAACGGGTGGCCGGCGGATTCATCCACGCCATTGTGATCGGGGTATGGCTGCTGTTTTATGAATGGCATATTGGTCTGCTGATGTTTACGGGCCTTGCCGTGTCCATGCTGGTTTATGCCGTCATCCAAAGAGCCGCCAAACGCCTTTCCCCCCGGAGGCAGGCGGCACAGGCAAATCTTGTGACCTGCTTTTTGGAATACATACAGGGCATGGGCGTTGTGAAAGCTTTCGGCTTGGGGGAGCGTTCCGGCAAGGCGGTCAATCAGGCGATTCATGAAAGCGCGGAGGCTAATATCGCTTTGGAGAGCACGTTTTCCTCGCTGACCGGCGTTTATCAAACCGTATTCAGGCTGAGCAGAGCCGCCATTCTCGTTGTCGCGCCTTACTTGCTTCTGGGCGGAGAGATTACGCCGGTCAAGTGCCTGCTCCTGCTGGTATCCAGCTTTATGATCTATTCCAGTGTGGAGTTGGTGGGCAGCATGGCGTCGGTCGCCAGGGTGATCGACGCTTCCCTTGACCGAATGGAAGCCGTGATGGATACCCCCGTGCTGGATGAGCATGGCTCGGATATTACCCCAAAACGCTTTGATATTGAGCTGCAGAACGTCTCGTTTGCTTATGGACAGGAGGATGTGCTGCATGACATCACAATGACAATCCCGGAGAAAACGACCTGCGCCGTAGTCGGACCCTCCGGCTCCGGCAAGACCACACTGGTAAGCCTTATCGCGCGCTTCTGGGATGTGCGTGAAGGGAAAATCAGCATAGGTAGGCATGATGTGCGGGATTACACCTGCGACAGCCTATTAAGGAATTTTTCCATTGTTTTTCAAAAGGTATACCTCTTTGAAGATACGGTGGAAAATAACATCAAGTTCGGTTGCCCGGAGGCGACGCATGAGCAAGTGGTGGAAGCGGCAAAAAAGGCCCAGTGCCATGATTTCATCTCCAAGCTGCCCAGTGGCTATGAAACGCTGGTGGGAGAAGGGGGCGCTTCTCTCTCCGGCGGTGAAAAACAGCGGATCTCCATCGCCCGTGCCATCCTGAAGGACACCCCTATCATCATTTTAGATGAGGCCACCGCATCGGTAGATCCCGAAAACGAACGGGAACTGCAGTCTGCCATCTCTGAGCTGACAAGGGATAAGACCATTATCATGATTGCCCACCGGCTTTCCACTGTCCGTAATGCAGACCAAATCATTGTATTGGAGCAGGGGCGGATCGTACAGCGCGGAACACATCATGAACTTATGAAGCAGGACGGCCTGTACCGGCGGTTTGTCGGACTGCGTGAACAGGCATTAGGTTGGAAGCTTCAAGAATCTGGAAAAGTTTAAAGGAGAATCAAAATGGAAAACGCAAAGAAATGGTCTGTAAAGGACGTTATCACCCTGGCGCTGATGACTGTGCTGCTCATTGTCATTCAGCTGGGAATCAACATGATCTGCATGGTAAACGATTTTGTCAGCATGGTGCTTTCCGTAGGCATCACCATGGTTGTCTGCGGGCCTGTTTATTTTTTGATGGTAAACCGCATCCATAAACGGTTTGTTTCGCTGGTATACATGACGCTGCTGGGCCTTGTCTTTCTGATCATGGGCAACTGGTTTTTGCTCCCGTGGTTTATCGTGGTGGGAATCCTTGCGGAACTCATCCTGTGGAAAGAGATTACGCCAAACCACCTGACGGCCGCCTGGACGGTTTCCAGCCTGTTATACAACGGGGTAAATCTGCTTCCCGTATGGTTTTTCTGGGATACCTATTACAGCTTTGCGGTTGCCAGCGGGATGGAACAAAGCTATATCGACGCTTATGTTCAGTATTATACGGCGCCGGGCTGGGTAGTTTTTATCCTGATTTTTACCATGCTCTGTGGGTTCCTGGGCAGCCTTGTCGGACGGAAGCTGATTCAAAAGCATTTCAAAAAAGCGGGGGTTCTGTAAATGCGGGAAACAGCCTTATCCGTTCCGGTAAAAGCGTGGGCGGTGGCCTGCGCTATCCTTGGGGTATCGCTTACCGCAAACACGTTGCTCACCTGTCTTCTTGCGCTGCTTGCTTTCTGCCAGTTGGTTTTTGAAAGACGGTGGAGGCTTTGCCTGACCTTCGGCGCTTTTTATCTGGTACTGGCGCTGCTGCTGTATTTCATTCGCTTTCACGGTCTGCATATGGTGGTTTTCTCAGAGTTCTATGTACTGATGTTTTATAATCTCATGCCGGTATTCCTGGCGGCGTGGAATCTTATTACCACGCCGCCGGGACAGCTTTCGGCCGCCCTGTCGAAAGCCCATACCCCCACCCCGGTTATCTTAGGGCTGCTGGTGGTGTTTCGGTTTTTTCCAACCATGAAGGCGGAGCTGAAGGGGGTTCGGCAGTCCATGAAGAACCGAAGGCTGACTGGGCCCGTGCAGATACTCCGCCATCCTGTCGTTACCTGCGAGTATGTGCTGGTGCCTCTGCTGCTGCGCTGCCTGCAAATCGCAGATCAGCTTTCCGTATCGGCCATAGCGCGGGGCGCCCAGGCGCCGGGAGTGCGGGGAAGCTACTATGCCAGAAAGATGCAGCCGGCTGATTTCCTCTGGCTGGGGATATGGACGACCGGAACCATCCTGTTTTTCATAATAGGAGGGATAAAGTGATCCGGTTTGACCATGTGAATTTTCAATATGCTGATTCCGATGCGGGCGTCGCGGATATTTGTCTGCATGTTCGAAAAGGTGAGTGCGTGGTGCTGACCGGCCCTTCGGGGAATGGAAAAACCACCTTGATCCGTCTGATAAACGGTCTTGCTCCCGCCTTTTATACAGGCCGGTTTTCCGGTTGTATTCAGATTGATGGAAAGGACAGAAGCGGTGAACCTCTTTGGAAGCGTGGAAAAACAGTAGGCAGTGTGTTTCAGGATCCGGGAAGCCAGTTTTTCTCCTCTGAAATGCCGGGAGAAGTTGCTTTCAGCTGTGAAAATTATGGTTTCCCTCATGAACAAATTGTTCGGAGAACCGACGGGGCTATCCGGCGGTTTCATTTGGAGCGATTGCGCAGCCGTTCCCTTGATGTGCTTTCCAGCGGGGAAAAGCAGCGTACAGCCGTGGCCTCTGTTTATGCCATGAATCCTCCCGTTTATGTCTGCGACGAGCCTACTGCGAATCTGGATGGGAAAGGTATTGAAGAGCTGCGTGAGGTTCTGCAAAGCTTAAAGCAGGAGGGCTGCACGCTGTTGATTGCGGAACATCGGCTTTTCTGGCTGATGGATTTAGCGGATCGATTTGTGTATATCCGGGATGGAGCTGTTCAGTGGGAGCGCACACCCGAACAAATGCGAAAGCTTTCCTCTGAAAGTCTGGAACAGCTGGAGCTTCGCGCTGTGTGGCAGTATCGGTCTACAAGGCTTTCCCCACCCATCGGCATAGGTACACCTATTCTTTCCCTGCGGGGCCTTTCCTGCAAGCGAAGGAATCATACAATTTGGGAGAATTTAAACCTTGCGGCCTGGGCGGGGCAGATCATTGCCATCACCGGACACAACGGGGCGGGAAAAACAACACTGGCAAAAATCGTCGCCGGCTTGGAACGCCCGTCCAAGGGCGGCATTTTTCTTCACAGCCGGAAATCCGGCCCGGCGAAGCGGCGGAAAAGCTGCTGGTACAGTTCCAACAACACAGGCGCGCAATTCTTTACAAACAGTGTAACGGAAGAATTGCTTTTAGGAGTTTCCAGAACGGAGGAGCGTCTGGAGAAAGCCAGAAATCTGCTGAAGAAATTTGGTCTTTACCCATACAAAGACGCGCACCCGGCCATTCTGTCCGGCGGGCAGAAGCAGCGCCTTTCCATTGCCTGCGGGCTTTTGTCCGGCAGAGAAATTTTATTGTTCGACGAACCGACGTCAGGGCTGGATGGCGGGAACATGCGGAAAATTGCCTCTTCACTGGCGGAGGCCGCGGCTGAAGGGAAAACCATATTGGTAATCACCCATGATGAAGAGCTGATTCAAGCCTGCTGTGATTTCCGCTGGGAACTGAATGGATGAAAATTTTGAGAAAGGGAGGCTCCCTTATGTGTTTAACTGCTTCAATGGAGGACTATCTGAAGACAATCTTTATCCTTTATCGGAAACAGGGTTATGCCCGCTGCGTAGACATTTCGGAATATATGGGCGTCACTATGCCTTCCGTAAGCCGGGCAGTAAAGGAACTGATAAAATCGGATTGCCTGATGAAAGAAGCAGACGGCACGCTTTCTCTGACCATGGCAGGAAAAAAGATTGCTGAAAACGTCTACGAACGCCATTGCTTTTTTCGGGAAAAGCTGCTTGCGGCAGGCGTTGATCTTCAAACAGCGGAAAAGGATGCTTGTAGGATGGAACACGGCATCAGTGAGGAATCCTTTCGGAAGGTGAAAAAGGCACAGGAATCATGAAATGGAGAAAGGATAACGGAACGTGCAGCTTAACCAGTCAACAGATTATGCGATACGAATGATTTTATATTTGGCTCAGGCTGCACAAACCGTTCCCTCTTCCAAACTCTCTGCAGCCCTTGGAATTTCATCACGGTATCTGCTTCAGATCGGTGCCCGGTTGCGTGATGCAGGAATGGTCCGTGTTTCCTATGGGAACTCAGGAGGCTATGTGTTGGCAAAGGGTCCTGAACAAATTACTTTGTTTGACATTATCGTAATAATGGAGGGAATCGTACAGATTGGTGTTCAGTCTGTACGGAGAGAAACAACGGTAAAATTCGATTTGTTGGATGCTGCGTATGAACATGCCAATCAGGTTCTAACGACGTTCTTAGAAACAACGACGATTTCCCGGCTATTAGCATAAATTTGAGCCTCGTTTTCTTGAAAAGTTATAATCATACTATAAAATGTTTCGTATACGGTTTCAAGTCTTGGACTTTCCTGAGTACCGGGTGATTCTGTAACTTGGCAGTATTAGCATAGGCTCAGTTGAAATTCTAATAGCATACATGACACCTTGACTAAGAGAAAAGCATGAAGTATTATATGATTAGCGACAACTAACTTAGGAGGAGGTGAGATGCGTTATGACACACGGAAATCAGTATCTCGGTAAACTTTATAATGACTTAATAACAAATTCTCCTCAAACAATTTCAATGGATATTCCTTCTGATATGGGACAAGGGAGAATTGCTCAAACTAAAATTAAGCATGGAATTATCCTTTCCGATTGGCAAATGTGCTATCAATCGGACATGAATGTGCAAGGACCTGTCAGCAGAGAATATATACAAATCATTTTCTGCATGAACGACGGAATTTCCTGGAGTATGATGAATGAGCATCGTTCTATTACCATACAGAAAAACGAGTCCTGCATTTATGCAGGACATGATGGCACAGAATATATCTGCTACAAAAAAGACAGTAACTTTTCATTTAAAAGCATTAAAATCCCAATTTTATATTTTTCGCAGCTTCTTTCTGACTATTTTGATGGGCAAGAAGTTACTGTTTACGAAAAAAAACTTCTGAATGGAATTTCCAAAGTACCCGTAACACCAGTGATGGAACAGATTTTAGCAGAGACAAGCCAGTTTACTCAATACCGTGGTGGTTTGGGTTACTTATATTTGGATGGCAAACTCCTGGAGTTGTTATCCATTTATTTAGGTGAAGTACTTGAATTGGACATCCTGATGGGTAAAAATATTTCCATGTCCCGGACTGAAAGAACTGCCATTCTGGAGGCTAAACGGATTATAGATAGCCAGCTTGCCTTTGCCCCCTCGTGCGAAGAACTTTCTCGATTGGTTCACCTAAGTGTTACAAAATTGACACGATGTTTCTCATCGTTCTATGGTATGCCGATTCATCAATACATTATTGAACAGCGTTTGCTGCAAGCAGCACAGCTGCTTTTGGAAAGTGACTGGAATGTGAGTGAGATTGCTGCGATTGTAGGTTATGGAAAGCCGAGTAATTTTGCGGCAGCTTTCAAGAAAAAATATGGTGTTGCACCGAAGAATTACCCAAAAAGCCGGTTTAATAATTCCAAAAGTAAATCCTGACTGTTTTTGGGTTGAAATGGGCAGGTTTTGGGTTGGATTAGCCTGAAATAACTGTTATTCTATATGGCGTAGTTAGCAAAAACTAACCACGCCATATTTTAATTTTCCATAAAGCGAGGAGGTAAAGCATGAAACAAAAGTTGAATGCGAAAGATTTTATTCTCATTGGCGTTCTGACCGCCCTCATGTGGATCATCTGTATGATTATCAGTACGGTTATGAGCATTGCAGGACCAGTAACCAATGTGTTCTATCCGGCACTCGTTGCCATTCCAAACGGCATCGTGATGATGCTCCTGCTGGCCAAGGTACCGAAAAAGGGTGTGTTTACAATCTGCTCTGCAATTCAGGCAATTCTGTTCCTGCTTGTGGGTGCTTTCTGGTTTATCCCTATTGGTCTGGTGGTCGGTGGTGTGATTTGTGATTTCCTTGTCATGGGCCGGAAAGAAATCACAATGAAATCCATGATGACGGCTTACGCGTTGTTCAGCGCTATTTTCGCTTTCAGCGCCATTTGCCCCATCAAATTCCTTCAGAGTGCTTTTGTAGGCGCCATGGAGAAGAACAACATTGCTCCAGAATACATAGAAGGAATGTTAAATATCACTTCCGTTCCCATGCTGGTGGTCATTGTTGCGGCTGGTCTGGTCGGCGGTCTGATTGGTGGTCTGATTGGACAGAAAGCGTTAAAGAAACACTTTATTAAGGCTGGGCTTGTTTCGGTAAAATAACAGGATACGGCCCCTTGAAATTTATCAGACAAAACGCAGGCAAACGGGTTGCCTGATTTCAGAGCGCGGGGCCAAAAGTCCCGCGCTTTGATTTTGATAGGGAGGCATTGGAATGGAAGAAGCACAAATCAAACAAATAATCGAGCGGCAACCCCTTCGCAGGTCTGCGCTCTTGGATCCACGCTGTAAGATCCTTCTCCTAGTCTGCATCGGCTTTGTCAGCTATTTTTTAGCTGGAGAAGTTGTCAGTCTTGCGCTCATGCTGGTCTATGGGCTGTTCATTGCGTTAGGTAATGGCGGGAAATGGGCTTTGAAAATAATAGTCATCTATATCATTGTCGCCTATCTCAACGCCTTGCTCCGTTATGTGCAGGTGCCGGTACTGAGTGTGATCATGAGCGTGTTTGGTGTGACGCTTTTGAAACTGATTCCCATTGTAATGATGGGGCTTTGGATATTGCGGACCACCTACATGGACGATCTGCTGGTGGCACTCCAGCGGATGCGGCTGCCACAGGCAGTCACTATCCCTCTTGTGGTTATGTTCCGCTATATCCCCACCCTGCGCATTGAATATCATCAAATTCGCAGTACAATGGATATTCGGGGGATTAGCGATACTTTGTGGAAACGAGTATCCCATCCCCTTGCGACCATTGAGTATATTCTAATTCCGTTGCTGATGCGGTGTTTGAAGGTAACGGATGAACTGGCGGCATCCGGTACCACCCGTGGGTTGGAACTGGAGTGTAAGCGGTATGCGCTGTGCCCCATTCGTTTTTCCTGGCCGGAGATGCTTGTGTCCCTGTTGGGGCTCCTCTTTCTGGCGGCTCTGCTGTTTCTGGACCAGACCTGGATCGGGGAAATCATCTTGTGGAGGGTATGACATGATCTCATTTCAAAATTTCAGCTTTCGCTATGAAGAAAGCAAGGACTTTACCCTTCGGGGCATTGATATGACGGTACAAACTGGGGAATTTATTCTCCTGACCGGACGAAGCGGTTGTGGTAAGACTACACTGATCCGCTCTCTCAACGGCTTGATTCCACATTTTTATCCTGGTGAAATACAGGGCGACCTTGTGATGGATGGACATTCCCTGCTGGAAATGAGGCCCTCACAGCTGGCTGGGCAGGTAGGAACTGTATTTCAGGACCCGCGCTCCCAGTTTTTTATGACAGATACCACGCGGGAACTGGCTTTTGGATGTGAAAACATGGGGCTTTCCCGTGAAGAAACCATTGACCGTATTGCGAAAGCTGCAAAAGAGTTGGAGTTGGTGGATTATCTAAACCGAAGCATTTTTGCTCTATCCAGCGGGGAGAAGCAACAGATCGCCATTGGTTCGGTCTATGCGCTTTCACCTAAAGTCTATATCTTTGATGAACCCTCTGCGAATCTGGACTATGCGGCCACCAAACGGCTAGCGGAAATTATGGGAAAATTGAAGCGGGATGGATACACCATCTTTGTGGTGGAGCATCGTTTTTATTATCTGCGCGATTTAATTGACCGGGCATTTCTCATACAAAACGGAAAAATCGAACAGGAATTTACAAGGGAACAGTTTTGTTCCTTACCGGAGGAAACACGCATTTCCTATGGGTTGCGGACTGCATATCCAGAGCGGGACGCGGAGCATTACCAGGAAAAAGAACGCACTGCCAGCAGTTCCCATCTTCTGGCCGTTCGTGATCTTGCATTCGCTTATAAGAAAGGGCCAGCTGTATTCCAGAACGTCAGCTTTGAAGCCCATGCTGGAGATGTGATCGGTATCCTGGGCCACAATGGAGCGGGCAAGACCACCCTCTTGTCCATCCTGACTGGCCTTTTGAAGCAACAGGGAGGTGATATCACCTTTGATGGCCGGCAACTCTCCTCACGCCAGCGCCGGGCGCTGTCCTACCTGGTTATGCAGGACACGGATTACCAGCTCTTTGCCAGTAGTGTGGAGGAAGAACTCTCGCTGGGGATTCGGGGGGACTGCAAAGAGAAGGTGGACGCCGCGCTGGAAGCGCTGGAACTGTCCGAATACCGAGAACAGCACCCGGCGGCCCTATCCGGTGGGCAAAAGCAGCGGGTCACCATTGGCGCAGCCATCGTCAAGGACAGCCCGGTGATTTACTTTGACGAGCCCACCAGTGGCTTGGACTACGATTCCATGGTGCGGGTCAGCCGGCTGATTGAGCAGTTGTCCGCTTCCGGGGTAATTGTGTTTGTGGTTTCCCACGATTTCGAGTTTATTGTCCGGACCTGTACGGAGGTGGTTCAGCTGGACGACCAGGGGGCCATTCAAAATCACCGGCTCACGCCACAGATATTAAAAACTCTGTCGGAAAAGTATTTTAATTGATAGGAGGTTGTAATTATGTTTCAAAAGGTATTTGAATACGCAGGGCCGCATAAAAAGGGCCTCTATGCGGCCACAGCGGTGGTGCTGGTCAGTGTTTTGATGGGCGTCCTGCCCTTTATGCTGGCCTATCAGGTGATCGCTCCGCTGGTCATGGGAACAGAAATTGACGCTTCGTTTATCATCCTGCGGGTGGCTTTAGTGTTGGTTTGTCTGGTTTTGCAGGCGATTCTCTATGGCTGGGGGCTCAATCTTTCACACAAGGCCGCCTATGACACGCTGCTCCGGCTGCGGACTGCCCTGCAAAAACGCTTTGAGAAGCTGCCCTTGGGTGTGATCCAGGACAAGGGCACCGGCACAGTCAAAAAGCTGTTCGTGGATGATGTGGACAGTCTGGAGGTCCTGCTGGCTCACTCCATGCCGGAGGGAATCGCAAACCTGATGGTTCCCATCGCAGTCTATGTGGCCATGTTTTTCGTGGACTGGAAGCTGGCTCTGCTGTCCCTGGCTTCCATCCCCATCAGCCTGATCGCCATGATGACCATGTACTCGGTGGGCATGAAGAAAATGGGCCCCTACTACATGGCCGGCCAGAAGATGAACAACACCATCATCGAGTACATCAACGGTATGGAGGTCGTCAAGGTATTCAATAAAGATGCGGATTCCTATGAACGGTTTCGCAAAGATGTTTCAGATTACCGGGATTATACCCTGGCTTGGTACAAGGCGGCGTGGCCCTGGATGGCGATTTACAGCAGCCTTCTGCCTTGCACTGTGATCCTGACCCTGCCGCTTGGGGCGTGGTTTGTTCTTTCCGGTTGGTCGGCTCTGCCGGATCTGATTTTAGTGTTGTGTCTCTCTCTGAGTATTGGGATACCGCTCCTCAAATCCTTGGGTTTCCTTCCCACCATGCCCCAGCTCAACTACAAGATTTCTGCGCTGGAGCAGGTTTTGGACGCGCCGGAGCTTCAGCAGGCACCGGACAGCTTCCATGGCAAAGACGATACAATCACTTACGATCATGTTTCCTTTGGCTATACCAAGACGCAGCAAGGCCCGGACGGGAAGCCTATGATGGTGGAGGATGAAGTACTCCACGACATCAGCTTTACGGCCAGGGCTGGACAGAAAACCGCATTGGTTGGTGAATCCGGTTCCGGTAAGAGTACCCTTGCTAAGCTGCTAATCCACTACTACGATTCTCAAAAGGGTAGTATCTCTATTGGCGGGCAGAAGCTGTGCGACATGAGTTTGGAGGCGCTGAACAGCCGTATTTCCTATGTGGCTCAGGATCAATATCTGTTCAACACCTCTCTGCTGGAGAATATCCGTATTGGGAGATTAAATGCTACCGACGAGGAAGTGTTGGAGGCGGCGCGCAAGGCTCAGTGCATGGAGTTTCTGGAAAAACTGCCCCAAGGGATTCATTCTATGGCGGGTGATGCGGGAAAGATGCTCTCCGGTGGTCAGCGTCAGCGCATATCTCTGGCCCGTGCTATCCTGAAAGATGCCCCCATTGTGGTTCTCGATGAGGCGACCGCCTACGCTGACCCCGAGAACGAGGAAAAGATGGAAGCGGCGATTGCGGAACTGGTGAAGGGAAAAACCCTGGTAGTTATTGCCCACAAACTGCCCGCCATTATGAACGCCGATCAGATCTGCGTTGTAGACCACGGCAATCTGGTTGCGACAGGAAAGCATCAGGAGCTGATTCAGTCCTGCCCGGAATATCAAAAATTGTGGAAAGCAGCGCAGGATAGCGCCGAATGGAAAGTACATACCGCAAAGGAGGGGAAATAAATGTTTGCACTATTTTCAAGAATTTTGAAACTTGCCGGTCAATATAAAGGACGGATTCAAGGAGCCTTTGTCTGCGCATTTGCGGAATCAATCCTTTCCAAAATGCCAATCTTTCTGGCTTTTGTGGTGTTGAGCGGATTTGCCGCCGGAACACTGACTGGGCAGACCTGCCTTTATGTTGGACTTGGCCTTGCCGCTGCCGTGCTGGTTCAAATGCTGGTCCACTATCTCAGCGACAGCCTCCAGAGCGCGGCGGGCTACCTGATGTTTGCCGAGAAGCGCATGGAGTTGGGTGGACATCTTCGAAAACTTCCCATGGGCTACTTCACCTCCGGCAATATCGGTAAAATCAGTTCTGTCCTCAGTACCGACATGGTGTTCATTGAAGAAGTCGCCATGAGCACGCTGGGAAATATGATGAGTTATTTGTTATCCTCTTTGGTTCTGTTGGCATTTATGTTCTACTTGAATTGGCAGCTGGGACTGATTGCGGCCCTTGTGACCATCCTGGCATGGCTGGTGTCCAAGGGGATGAATAAAGTTTCTCTTCGGGAAGCGGCAGGACGTCAGGAACAGAGCGAACGGCTGACGGATGCGGTATTGTCCTTTGTTGAAGGCATTGGGGTTATCAAGAGTTATAACCTTCTGGGCGAGAAATCGGAAGAACTGACCGGAAATTTCAAACGATCCAGAAATACCTCCCTTACTTTTGAACGGAAGATGACCCCGTGGACTATGGGGTTGAACGTTATCTATGGCATTGGCGTAGCGGCAATCTTCGGCCTATCGGTTGTTTTGGAACAGAGCGGTGCGCTCTCTCTGGCCTATGTGCTGGGCGTCCTCCTGTTCGTTTTTGACCTGTTCGGTCCGCTCAAGGCGCTCTATGGCGAGGCATCCCGCCTGACCGTGATGAATGCGGCTTTGGATCGTATTGAAGCTGTATTGGAGGAACCAGAACTTTCTGATACGGGCAAACAGCATATACCAGATCAAACGCAGTCGGGACAGCCGGAAGTACAGTTCAATGATGTGGCATTCGCCTATCAGGACAAAGAAGTGCTGCACCATATTAACTTTGCCATGAAGAAAAATTCTATGACGGCTCTTGTTGGTCCCTCTGGCGGCGGTAAATCTACCATTGCAAACCTGTTGGCCCGTTTATGGGATGTACGGTCCGGCAACATAAAAATCAGGGGTGTGGATATTCGTGATGTACCTTTGTCTGAACTGATGAACCAGATCAGCATGGTCTTCCAGAGAGTATATTTGTTCCAGGACACGATTTACAACAACATCAGTATGGGTAAACCGGATGCCACAGAGGAAGAAATTTATGCGGCAGCGAAGAAAGCCCGCTGCTATGATTTCATCATGGCTTTGCCCGATGGGTTCCAGACGGTGGTGGGAGAAGGCGGCGCTACGCTTTCTGGTGGTGAGAAACAGCGCATCTCCATCGCCCGCTGTATTCTGAAAGACGCCCCTATCGTGATTTTGGACGAAGCAACGGCCAGCGTGGACACCGATAATGAGAGCTACATTCAGGAGGCCATCTCCGAACTGGTAAAGGGTAAGACGCTGCTGGTCATCGCCCACCGTCTGAACACCATCCAGAATGCCGATCAGATTTTGGTCATTAACAACGGACAAATCTCGCAGCATGGCACCCATGAAGAATTGATGAAACAGCCCGGTATTTATCAGGATTTTGTCAATATCCGAAAGAATTCTGCTGGATGGAGTTTGGTATAAGTAGTAACATATGACACAAAATGAGACTACACTAAAAATTTTAGAGTGTGCAAAGAATGACTTTCTACAAAATGGATACCAAGGCATTTCAGTAAAAGAAATATGCCGTCATGCGGGTGTGACAACGGGAGCATTGTATCACCGCTTTTACGGAAAAGCTGAATTGTATAAATCTGTTGTGGAACCTATTTCGAAAAAATTACTGGAATTATTAAAAAGTCCGCCGGTAGATACTCCATTTTTGATTATGCCTGAACCATGTTTGGCGTTTGTTTATCTCCATCTGGATATATTTAAGATAATCATCCGCTGTAAATGTACTGCATATTACAGTAAATTTTATAGTGCCATAGAAGAAAACATTTATCATCGTATTTTGGAAGCAAGTAGCAATTATGAGAAAGGTATCTGCCGACTGTTATCGAAAGCGTATGTGGCAAGTTTATTCGAGATTATCTACTGCAACTATGATTTTGAAACGGCCAGAAAATGTATTAGCGCCATGGAAAGATTCTTTGTACCACAAGGCATTTCCTGTTAGGAGGTAACGATGAAACTTTATGCTTCGGGAGAGGATTATTTGGAAGCCATCCTTGTGCTTCAGCAGAAACAAGGCATGGTGCGTTCCGTAGACGTGGCCCGGCATATGGATGTATCAAAGCCCAGCGTATGCCATGCGGTAGCAACCTTACGGAATGGAGGTTTTCTTACAATGGATGAAAACCACTTTCTTCACCTGACAGACATTGGGCGGGAGGTTGCTACAACCATTTACGAGCGCCACTGTTTTTTTACAGAACAGCTTATCGCCGTTGGGGTTGATCCCAGGACAGCGGAGGCTGATGCCTGTCAGATGGAACACGTTATCAGTACCGAGAGTTTTTTGCGGTTGAAAGAGGCTACCGAACAAGAATTCAAATAGCATGAATTCCTCTCCCCCTCCAATCTATCGCTTGAAGAAAAATGGGCCAGTCTGCATTACGTGGATTGGCCCATTTACATCTAAGCAAAAAAATGAGCTGGGTGACTTTTAACTGGTGTTCAGATAGACTTACCCATTCAAAAAATATTTCGGTTTGAGTACTAAGATATGGTCAGACTGTACGAGGAGGCGATACGATGCAGTTTAACACATCGACAGATTATGCGATCCGTCTGGTTCTTTGCTTAGCGAAAGAATCGAAAACTGTGTCCTCCTCTAAACTGTCCGCAGCCATCGGTGTATCATCCAGGTATTTACTCCAGATCAGTGCAAAGCTCCGAGATGCCGGCCTCATTGAAGTTACATACGGCGGAAATGGTGGATTTAGTCTGCTTCAGCCTGCAACTAAAATTACCCTATACGACATTGTCATTGTGATGGAAGGAAAGATTATCCATAAACCTCTCACTGAAGATACCGTAGTGCAGGAGAAATTCAAAGCTCTCAATATCGCGTATAAATACATGGGTGAGGTTTTGGTTGATATTCTGAAAAGCATTACGATTGAGAGTCTGCTCTCTCAGTCTGTAGAAGAATGGCATTTGGGATCGTACCTAATAAAGAATAGCCCATAAGAAAGCGCCGGATGCGGCGGGCTACTGGCCCTGCATCCGGCGACATCATCTTTTTCGATTGGGATGATGGAGGCCGGGACAGTTCTTCCGACTATGTGGGGATTATGGAGAAGGTGGCGAATGACCATGTCTACACCGTGGAGAGTAATTCTGATGATTCCGTGCGCCAGAACTGCTACCCCGTAGGATAACTATGAGATTTACGGGTACGACATCCTAGCCCATTAACAGCCCACCAAAAAAAGAAAAAGCCCAGCCGCTCAGGCGGCTGGGTACATAGATTTTAGAGTTCAGATAGTTTTTTTGATCGTCGGTATTCTAATGGCGATAACCCAAACTGCTTTTTGAAAACCGATGCAAATTTACTTTGGTTTATATAACCGATTTGCTCTGCTACTTCTGCTACGGACAGCCGTGTAGTAATGAGTAATTCTGCGGCTTTCTTCATTCTGATTTCTCGTAGATAAATGGATATATTTTGCCCGAAAACACCACGAAAATAATTTTTCAAACTGGTTTCACTGACAGAAAACTGTGCCGCTAATTCCCACGCAGGATGATGTTGACGTAGATCGGAAGTGATAATTTTTTCTACCCGTTTTGCAATGTCTACCTGCGTTTCTGTAAAGAATATGCAGGTTTGTGATGGCGGAACATCATTAAGATTTTGTAATAATGAAAGTAGTGCCAAGGTATAGATTTTCATTTGTGAGATTGAAAATGGAATTGGAGAATCAATAAGGCTCCAAAGCTTTATTAATATTTCTTCAACTTCGGGAACAACTGATGAAATATAAGTGTTGCCGTCAGGACAAAAACGGGTAATGATTTTATGAAAGTCAAGGTTAAGCTCTTTTTGTATCCATGTACTTTGTGCTGTCAGCATATCAACATCAATAAAAAACTCCAGTCCCTCATAAATACGTCGAGGATAGACATATTGCTTTTGAGCAAAACGCTCTGTCAGAGAAATTTCTCCGTCCTTTACATATACAAAGTTTTCGTTATTCAAGATAATTTCACAACGTCCAGTTACACAGTAGTTTAAAAGCAATGGTCCTTTTTTAATGGAGCCATCTCCACGGAAATCAGGTGCAGCCCAAACTGGAGAGTTTACAAAGATATACGCAATAGTAAGCCCTGGAAAGAGAGAAAAAAAGGTCATGGAGCCTTTCCCTTCTTTTGCTTTCATAAGTAGTTCCGCACTAAAATCGTTACGACGTATTGAAATTCCGGGAATTTCAATACATTTTCTTATAATATCATCAATTTTCATTTCTTACTCCTGTCATTTGATTCCCCATCTTTTTGCTTCGGATTTTAATTATATTATAGAATCGCAACAGTGATCGGTCAAGCAGAAAACTCATTGCTGTTTGGAGCTAAAAAGATGATTGGTTATAGATAGTCCTTGCTAACTATGGTATTTTATAAAGAGGTTAGAAAATGCTAACCTAAAAAATAAATGGAGGTACTCATTATGAGTAACAAGCTGCAAGCAAAAGATTTAATTAACCTCGGTCTATTCACAGTTCTCTATTTTGTTATAGGGTGCTGCGTTGCCATTCCTATTGGATTTGTGCCCATTTTCATGCCGATACTCGGCGCGTTGTGGGCATTGATTACCGGTATTCCCTTTATGCTGTTCCTGACAAGAGTAAAAAAATTCGGCATGGTTACGATCATGGGAATTTTAAGTGGTCTGCTGATGGGCTTAACCGGCATGGGATTCTGGGGTGTACTAACGGGCGCAATCTTTGGCTTGCTGGGGGATTTGATTTTGAAATCCGGTGACTATAAAAGTGTCAAAAAGAGCCTGATTGGTTATGCGATATTCAGCATTTGGATCATCGGTACATATATTCCCATGTATTTTATGGTAGAGGACTCCCGTGCCAGTTTTGCGGCCAGCTTCGGTGAGGAATACGCTGACAAAGTGATGGCAGTTATGCCCATGTGGAGCATTGTTCTGGTAATTGCCGGAATTTTTGTTTTCGCAATTTTGGGTGGCCTGTTAGGTAAGGCACTGTTGAAAAAGCACTTTGCTAAAGCGGGAATTGTGTAATGAACGAGGAATCATTCTTTGCAACAACTGAAAAAAGAAAAGGGATATTGTTTGATCCTCGCACAAAACTCATACTGCTGCTGACGATTACAACGCTGATGTTTAGCACCAGCAACGAAGGGATTATGAACGTAGTCAAGCCCTGTTTAAGCCTTATTCCTTTTGTGCTGATCTTGTCGGAGCGTCGTTTCAAAACAGCAGGAAAGTATTTGCTATTATATGCGATCTGTTTTGTATTGGAACGGATAGCCCTTACAGTTCTAAGTGGATTGCTTTCTTTCATTGTACTCGCGATTACATCCATCATGACGCGCTTTGCGCCCGGTATTATGACAGGCGCTTGGTTGATTTCATCGACTTCTGTAAGTGAGTTTATCGCCGCAATGGAACGTATGCACATTACAGAAAAAATTGTCATTCCCATGTCTGTAATTTTTCGTTTTTTTCCTACGATCAGTGAAGAATATCAGGCAATACGGGACGCAATGAAAATGCGGGGAATCCGTTTCGGCGGAAAAAATCCTTTTTTGATGGTAGAATACAGGCTTGTTCCCTTAATGGTATCTGTTGTGAAGATTGGAGACGAACTTTCTGCTGCTGCGTTAACACGGGGGCTTGGCGCCCCCGTCAAACGTACAAATGTATGCCAGATTGGTTTTCATTTTCAAGATGTGATAGCTATCCTGTTTTGTATCCTATGTTTTATTCTGTTTTTGTTTCAGCGGCAAATTGTGTTTTAAGGGGGGTGAGCCTGTGATACAGATTGACCATGTGACGTTCTCTTATGGAGGAGAAAATGAGATCGCTGGTGGGGTTCAGGATATAAACCTGAACATAGCGGACGGTCAGTTTGTCGTACTTTGCGGTGAAAGTGGCTGCGGAAAAACGACAATTACCCGACTAATCAACGGTTTAATTCCTCATTACTACGAAGGAAAAATGAACGGGGAAGTATGGGTAAACGGGGCAAAAGTTTCGGAGCAGCCCCTTTATGATACTGCAAAAACGGTTGGCAGTGTATTTCAAAATCCCCGTTCTCAATTTTTTAATGTGGATACAACCAGCGAAATTACATTCGGTTGTGAAAATCTCGGCCAGCCGGAACAAAGTATTCGGAACCGGTTAGAAAAAACCGTCCAAGATTTCCGCTTGGAGAAATTGATGGGGCGCAATATTTTTCATCTCTCCGGTGGCGAAAAACAAAAAATTGCCTGCGCTGGTGTGTCGATCATGGAACCGGATGTATTTGTTATGGACGAACCATCATCCAACCTTGACGTTTCCTCTATTCTTGATCTGCGAGCTACGCTTGCGTTTTGGAAGTCGCAGGGAAAAACAATTATCATATCGGAACACCGGCTTTACTATCTGCGTGGCCTTGCAGATCGTTTTATCTATATTACTGCCGGAGAGGTGAAAAAAGATTACTCCGCCGCAGAATTTGAGCTGCTGACAGAACAGCAGAGAGCCGATTTGGGGTTGCGCACCTTTGTTCTTGAAAATTTACTGCCGCCTAAAACATTGCCGCCGACCACAGAACAAATGGAACTTCACAACTTCCGCTTCTCCTACAAAAATGGGCCGGAAACACTTCACGTTCGTAAAAGCAAAATTCCGGCAAATCGTATTGTAGGAATTATCGGGAACAATGGAGCAGGAAAATCTACTTTTTCCCGGTGCTTTTGCGGTTTGGAAAAGCGTTGTGGTGAAGTTATCTGGAATGGCAAAACCTATCGACCTAAAGACAGGTTAAATACCTGTTATATGGTAATGCAGGAAGTTAATCATCAACTTTTTACAGAAACGGTATTAGATGAAGTCTTAATCAGTATGGAGGAAGAAAATCCAGAACAGGCGGAAAAAATCCTTGCTGACTTAGACTTAGCAAATTTCAAAGACAGACACCCTATGTCCCTCTCTGGTGGCCAAAAACAACGGGTAGCGATTGCCTCGGCAATCGCTTCTAATCGTTCTATTTTATTTTTGGACGAACCAACCAGCGGTCTTGATTATAAGCACATGAAAGAGGTTGCAAATGTCCTGCGGCAAGTCAAAGATACAGGTATTACTTTGTATGTCATTACTCATGATCTTGAGTTGATTTTAGACTGTTGTACGGATATTGTCCATTTCGAGGATGGCTCCATTATCGACCAATTCCAAATGGACGAAGCTGGCCTTGAAAAAATCAGGAACTATTTCATAAAGGGGGTGTCTGTAACGTGAGCAAAGAAAAGAAAGAATCACCCATAGGCGTCTTATGGGGATGGGGCAAAGCCTATCATGGAAAATTCATCGGCAGCATTTTCCTTGCAGTATTAGGCGTGGCCTGTCAGATGGTGCCCTATTTCTGTGTGGCGCATATTGTTACGCTTATGCTGTCTGGAGAGCGAGATTTCTTTCGCTATATAGTAGCTTGCGTAATTGCGCTTTGCGGTTATTTGGGAAAAGTCATATTTTCTAACCTGTCTACTACCATTTCCCACACAGCAACCTATTACACGCTGCGCGATTTACGGGAGAATATCACCGCTAAACTGGCCCGCGTTCCGATGGGAACGATTTTAGATACTCCATCCGGCCAGTATAAAACGACGATTGTTGACCGGGTAGAGGGAATGGAGCCGACCTTTGCGCACCTGATCCCGGAAATGACCGCAAATGTTTTGGTGCCGCTTGTGATTGTCGTGTATCTTTTTATTTTGGATTGGCGCATGGCGCTTTTGTCCCTTGTCACTTTGGTGATAGGGCTTGTCGTTATGTCCGCCGGTATGAAGAATTATCCTGCCAAATGGGAGGGCGCGGTCAAAGCTGGAAAGCAGATGGCAAACGCCATTGTAGAATATATTGGCGGTATTGAGGTAGTCAAAGCTTTTAGTCAATCTGCCGGTTCCTACAAAAAGTATTCTGACGCAGTAAACTATAACGCCAACTACTATGTGGAGTGGATGAGAGAAAACCAGAAAACCATGAGTGCCTACAATGCTATTCTGCCCTCGGTACTGATCTGTGTGCTGCCTTGCGGTTTCGCGTTCTGGCTCTCCGGCAGTCTGGAGCTTTCTGCTTTTTTATCCATTGTGATTTTCTCACTGGGATTGATTGGGCCGATTATTGCGGCTTTTACCTTTACGGATGATTTGGCTGTGTTGGGAACGAATGTGGAAGAAATCAGCCAGCTTCTGAACGCCGAAGAACTGCACCATAAGGATATGCCTGTCAAGTTGGCAGATACCGGCATTTCTCTGAATCATGTGTCATTTTCCTATGATGGAACGACAGAGGTTTTACATGATGTGAGCCTCGCTATCCGGCCCGGAACCATGACTGCCTTTGTGGGGCCATCCGGCTCCGGTAAATCTACTGTGGCAAAATTGATTGCCGGATATTGGGATATAACTGGTGGAAACATTACTTTTGGGGGCCATAAACTCTCAGAGATTCCGTTGTCACAACTTGCCGAGCAAATTTCTTATGTATCGCAGGATAATTACCTGTTTAACCGCAGTATCAGGGAAAATATCCGCATGGGAAGACCCGATGCCACAGATGAAGAAGTGGAACAGGCGGCCCGGCAAAGCGGTTGCGACGCCTTTATTCGTAGACTGGACAATGGCTATGAAACGGTTGTCGGCAGTGCCGGTTCCCATCTTTCCGGAGGGGAACGTCAACGGATTGCCATCGCCCGCGCTATGCTGAAAAATGCGCCGGTTGTCATTTTGGACGAAGCGACCGCCTACATCGATCCTGAGAATGAGGCGTTGGTGCAGAAAGCTATTTCTGCTTTGACCGTTGGCAAGACATTGATTGTGATTGCACACAGATTGTCTACCATCGTCGGTGCGGATAATATTGTTGTCGTGAAGGATGGAACCGTCCACGCACAAGGGACGCATGAGAAACTGTTGGAAATCTGTCCCCTTTACCGGGATATGTGGCAGGCGCATACCGGCGCGAAAGACCAGATGTAAGGGGGTGTTGTCAGATGTATGGAACATTGAAAAAAATCTTTGCTTTTGCAGGCAGTAAAAAAGGGATTCTGAAAAAATCCTTATTGTTTGCGTTCCTGTCCGGGCTGTTTTCAGCTATGCAGTTTGCCGCTCTCTTTGTAGTGATCGGTGCGCTGGTATCTGACAACCGAGACGGAAGTATTGTCTGGATTTCACTGGGGATTATGGCTGTTTCCCTTATTGGGCGTATTATCACGACTTATTTCTCCACAATGGAGCAGACAGAAACCGGCTATTGTATGGTAGCGGAAAAGCGTATCCACATCGGGGATCGGCTGCGCTATATCCCGATGGGATATTTCAACAAGAATAGTATCGGAAACATTACCGCTATTGTTACTACTACTTTAGGAGATGTAGAAAACTCAGCAGCCCGTGTTTTGGTATCTGTACTGGGTGGATTTTTTAATTCGGTGGCGCTTGTCATTGTCCTGCTGATATTCGACTGGCGGATTGGGCTTGTGGCTGTTGCCGGTGTCCTGCTTTACCTTACAGCGGCGGAACTGGCTCTCCGAAAGTCTGCGGCCCAAAGCTCGGTGCGTCAGCACACACAAGAATCCCTTGTGGAATCCGTGTTGGAGTACATTCAGGGTATGGGGATTGTCAAAGCTTTCGGGTTGGAACGGGACAGCACACAATCCATTGGCAGTGCTATTCAGGCAAGCTGCCAGGATAACTTGAAACTGACAAAAGCCAGCGTACCCTATGACGCTATCAAACAAGTGGTTGTCCGGGTGTTCAGCGTCCTGCTGCTACTGGCTTCAATTTGGTTTTGGCTGGACGGTTCTCTGCCGCTGGCCTACGGTCTGATTTTGGTAATCGCTTCTTTTATGGTGTTCAATGATTTGGAAAATGCCGGAAACATGGCTTCTCTGCTGCAAATGCTGGCGGCCTCGATGGACACGGCAAACGCCATTGATGATACTCCGGTAATGGACGAGAAAGGCAGCGACATTACGCCAAAGTCCAGCGAGATTGTGTTTGATAAGGTGGATTTTTCCTACGCTGACCGTAAGATATTGGATCAAGTCAGTTTTGCTATTCCTGAAAAGACCACAACTGCCATTATCGGCCCTTCTGGTGCAGGTAAGACCACAATGTGCAATCTGATTGCCCGGTTTTGGGATGTGAACGCCGGGAAGATTACCATTGGAGGTACGGATGTACGGGATTTCAAATTGGACAGCTTGATGAAAAATATTTCGATGGTGTTCCAGAGCGTGTATCTTTTTGCAGATACGGTTGAAAACAACATTAAATTTGGCTGTCCAGACGCCACTCATGAGCAAGTGGTTGAGGCCGCAAAAAAGGCTTGCTGTCATGACTTCATTTCCACTCTGCCAGATGGGTATGATACCGTGATCGGTGAGGGCGGCGGTACTCTGTCCGGCGGCGAGAAACAGCGTATTTCTATCGCACGTGCTATGCTGAAAAATGCGCCCATCATTATTTTAGATGAGGCAACAAGCAGTGTTGACCCGGAGAATGAGGACGAATTGCAACGAGCTATCGAGGCGTTGACTCACGACAAAACCATCATCATGATTGCCCACCGGCTAAAAACCGTTCGGAACGCCGATCAAATCCTTGTGTTGAACAATGCCCATATCGTCCAGCGCGGCACTCATGCAGAGCTAATCCAGCAAAAGGGCTTGTATGCCGATTTTGTATCTGCCAGACAGGAAGCCATCGGTTGGAAACTGGAGCAGTAATTAAAGAGGAGGTGTGCTATTATGCCCTTAACATCTTCTATGGAGGACTATTTGGAGGCTGTGCTGGTGCTTCAACAGCAAAACGGCTATGTTCGCTGCGTAGATGTAGCGGAACATTTAGGCGTCACAAAACCTTCAGTAAGTCGGGCTGTCAAAGAATTGTCTAAAAAGAAATGCCTGATAAAAAAGGACGATGGCACGCTCTCCCTCACAGAACAGGGCCAGCAGATCGCTAAGTGCATTTATGAAAAACACCAGTTTTTTACCAAGCAGCTTATTGAGGCCGGTGTTCCCCACGATATTGCAGCACAAGATGCTTGTAGGCTGGAACACGTTATTAGTGAAACAAGTTTCAATAAACTAAAAGAAGCTGCCTGGATGAACGCCCAGGCGGTAATACCATCGGAGAAATAGCTATTATGAAGCTGGATGAGGAAGAAAAAAGATTTTTGAAGATTTCCTTGTATTTTACAACTTCATTCAGAGATGTGTCTTGGATAACAAGGAGGCAATGCGATGCAGTTTAATACATCAACGGATTATGCGATCCGGATGATTCTCTATTTAGCAAAAGAATCGAAAATTGTGTCCTCCTCTAAACTGTCCGCAGCCATTGGTGTATCCTCCAGGTATTTACTCCAGATCAGCGCCAAACTGAGAGATGCCGATCTCATTGAAGTTACATACGGTGGGAACGGAGGATTCCGTTTGTTTCTGTCTGCGGCTAAAATCACCCTATATGATATTGTTATTGTGATGGAAGGAATGATCATCCATAAACCTTTTACTGAAGACACTGTATCACAGGAAAATTTTCAAGCCCTCAATATCGCTTACAAATACATGGGTGAGGTTTTGGTTGATATTCTGAAAAGCATTACGATTGAAAGCTTGGTGTCTCAATCTATAGAGACATGGTATTTGGCACCGTGCCTCATGAAAAGATAAGAAAAAGACAGGGTTCCTCCTTTATGGGCGGAACCCTGTCTTTTCATGTAAATGTACGTTTATTAGACGCTTCCTACGGCTTTCTTTTTATCTTGTGAGATATGGCAGTGATGTCATGCTTTTTTCGAGATTGAAAGCATTCCTGAGTTAAAACATTTGGGTGCCTGCCAGTATCCTCTAAATAGTGGCAAAATGGACTGGGATTATATCCAGAACTGGTAGCCATAGTCCTGTAGTAGTACCTACATCTATAACACTTCATATTGCACCTTCAATAAAAGTATAATAAATCTCAGCATACCCGTCTGGTCGTTGTTTGGAAAGTTCCAACATATCAAAGGCCCAGATTCCTACGTTTTCATAGCCAACAGTATTCGGCGAGTTGTGAAAATCTCCACCACCGCGTCCGTTGCCGCAGGCCGTGAGAAGCGGGAGCGGATTTACGCAATAACCAGCCCAGTTTCCTTCTTTCACAGTACACCTTTCAATGTAGCAGCCCAAATCAAGGTATTCCTTTTGGTCATGGTTGACCAGGAATCGGTTTTTCGTTTCATGATTTACGATATTCAGATCGCTGGAGTTATAGCACGATGGCGAAATCTTTTCCTTTTTTTCCTGCTCACCCCAGACATCATCATAATACTTCATGAATTCTTCGAACGATAAATGCCGGGTGTAGCTTTCTTTACAAGTTTCATAATCATCGTTGGAATAGTCGCCAATCCAGGCAACACGGCGCGGATTGATCAGAATTTTTGAATAGACAGCGTTCACGAACTCATTTCCGATCCATGAGTGTTCCATTAGTTTTATGCCGCATCCATATTGGTGGCTGTCAAAAGTCACGCTGCTTCCATCCGGAAAAATAATGATAGGTTGATAATATTGTCCCATATAAATAACTTCCTTTCAAAAAAATAGCGCCGGAAAAATCCGGCGCTTGGTTATTCCTGTAAAAAACAAGGCAAGGTTAAGTCATTATGCACAGTTAGATATGACAATCAACAATCGTCATGTACCAGCCGTTTGTAATGGCCGGCCTTATGAATTGCTCATAATAATCCAGCTCCCAGCTATGCTTTTCTTCCGGTGTTTCAGAAGACATACCAAACCATCCCATGTCACCTGATGCGTGCCAAGCTCCATCCGGTGTCAGCACGGCATAGGTATGAAAACAAGTGTTCTGTTGGATATAGTCTCGTTCTGTAGGATAGCAGTGGCGCAGATACTCTTCTTTATAAGGACCAGAAGTGAGCATTTTTTCATAAGGAGTGAGTTTGGCAATACTCTGCTTTCTCATCTGCTCAAAATCAATGTCAGCTGCATAGGCCGCATCATAGTTTCCGGAGGCTGGAGTCATCAGCCTAGGTGAACCACGGCTGCCTGTTTTTCCAGGTTTTAAAAGAAGCATTCCGTGCCAGCGTCCGCCCACCTCATACCAATCCCATTTGCTGTTTGGATTGCATGTGGAAAGCAGGTTGCCGTCTTCGTCGAGGTCATCTTCCTCATAGCCTTCAATGGCTTCCTGATAGAGTTCTTCATCAGATCGCTTCATGAGTTCTGGAAGCTTCTTCAGATATTCAATATGAGAAGGATTCACCCCCTTTTCATATTCGGAGGGGTGTGCTTTCCATTCTGCATACCGAGTTTCAAAGATACATTGCATCTGGCGGCGAGCATCTTCAATCAATTCGCTTTTCGTCATGTCGATATAGGGTTCCACACGATTCCCCTCGAAAAATGGCTCCATGATTTCATCCAGATTTGGATTCTCGTCTAAAGTGAAAATCGCCAAATTAAAATGGCTCATTTTGATTCTCCTTTCGGTTTCAATGTTTTTTATGTGAACGGGCAGTCTCGCCCGGGATACAGGATAGGGCCTCTGTCATGCAGAGACATCTATGTAAAAACAACCGCATCTCGTAAGGAAACGGTTGTTGTTGCCGCAATAAAAAAAGCGTTCAAAGATTCTTATCTCTGAACGCTTTGTGAGGAAATTACCCCAATGTTAACTTTCTAATGTGGTTCGGACATTTCTGATAAAACAAAAAATGCCCAAAGGCGATACACCTCTGGGCACTGTGAAAACTCTGATACTGTAGACTGGCGATAACCAACTTTGATACTTACAGAATAAGTATATACTTTTTTTGCGTGGATTTCAAGGTTTTGCATGATCTACTTCATGTAGTGTTTTCAACTGAAGAAGAGCATCTTCCCATTTCCTTTTCAAAGGAACTTATGGATTCTCGTGGTTTATTCAGGGGCCCCCGGATTTAAAACGCCCAGCACAACAAATCGGGCATTGCTGAACTCATAACTGCAGGTGGATAAAGTAAGGATCTTTTCGTTGCCAACTGGACTGACATCGCTTGTAAAGGTGGAACGCTCTATGGCAGCCGCCACCCAGCTCTCCCAGGTTAATTCATCACGAGTCCCCACCTCCCAGGCATTATCTTTTACATTGGCAACATAGCCCGCGAAAAGCTCAACCATATAGTTTTGATTTGGCGTCATCAGCATTAGGCTGGGGTGTATCTCATAGTAGTCCTGGTTCTTATATCCGTCTATAGAAGAGAGCATGCTGCCGTTCTGCATATGATGCCCATAAATAATAGAATGGGTATCAGAAAAATCACTTGCTACCCTGCAGTCCAGAAACAAACAACCATTTGCATTGTAAGTTCCATCGAAAAGGTGCTTCAAGTAATAAGAGTTGTCGTCCCCCTGGACAATTGGATAATTGATGGGAGTATCCTCACAATAAAGCCATCCCACAATATCCGGGTTGATCTGACGCAGCGCTGTAAAATCAATCTCGGGCCAGTTTGGAGAAGCTTCCTGTGCATTAAGAGGTTCGTCTTCATTCGGTACTCGTTCTGGGAGATCTCCAGGCAGAATGATATAATCTTCCAGACCGGTGTACATCTCATTTCCCTGCCGGCTTTCATTCCAGTATTGGTATAGCTGCCAGCCTCCTACACCTAAAAGAATCAGGAAACAGCAGGATATTAAAATCAAAATGATCTTTTTCATTGATCTTCCTCCCCATATGTATTTGCCAGCTTGTAGAAGGTGCTGCGCTTTAGACCCAGTTTTTTCATGGCAGCGACTGCTGTCAGCTCTCCTGCCTTCCACTGCTGGTAGATTTCGTTCCAGTTTGGAGGATAGCAAGTAGCCGGCCGCCCCATATGCTTTCCGTTCTCTTTTGCAGCAGCAATCCCTTCTGCCTGGCGCTGCCGGATGGTCAGGCGCTCCTGCTCTGCAATACTGGCCAGCACTTCGATCAGGATATTGTTAATCATCTCAAAAACCCATTCCTGTCCCTTTGGAAGCTCCAGCATGGTAGTAGGAAGGTCAATGACCCGCACGCGGATGTGCCGGTTCTTAAAATACTCCAGTTCCTGTTTAATGTGTTCTTTGTTGCGGCTCAACCGGTCCAGTGATTTGATGACCAACGTATCGCCATCCCGCAGCATGGTGTTTTTCAGAGCCAGGTAGCCGTCCCTCTCCAGAGAGGCGCCGCTGGCTTTGTCTGTTACAATATCCCGTTCGTCAACACCGCAGTCCAGCAATGCACGGAGCTGGCGGTCCAGGTGCTGCTCTTTGGTAGATACCCTTGCATATCCATATGTCTTTTTCATTGGCGTCCTCCTGTCCTGAAAACCGTCCGTAAAGGTGGTTGGAATTTTGGACATATCCATAAATAAAAACAGGTGCTTTTCGGATAGGGAACAGCCTGATTTCCGCAGGCAATCCGCCTGTCCAAAAAGGTCTACCTTTACGGCTTATTATATTACACAATCCATGCAGCCCATTTGCAAAAGGAATGGACGACTGGATGACTTCAGAGCAAAAGACTTGATAATATTCCCGCAAGTGAATATAATAGTAATATGAGAATTGGGAGGTGTCCGCATGAAGTATATGTCCACATCAGAAGCAGGTGAAAAATGGGGTATCTCGAAACGGCGTGTAATCGTGCTGTGCAAAGAGGACCGCATTCCCGGCGCACAGATGGCCGGACGGAATTGGATTATTCCGGAGGATGCGGAGAAGCCGGCCGATGCCCGTATCAAAAGCGGGAAGTATATCAAGAAAAATCAGGAGGGAACAAAACATGGCAGTGCCGACTAATATCAAAACCCTGCTCTCTGGCAACGTGGTGGAATGGGCCAGGATTGAATTTAAAGAAACATGGGACGCAGAGGCTTCGCTGAAAACCATCTGCGCCTTTGCAAATGATATTGATAACTGGGGCGGCGGATACCTGGTGATTGGCGTCCGGGAACAGGATGGCCGTCCGCAGTTTCCCCTGCAGGGCGTTCCAGCTGAGAAGATAGACGGGTACCTGAAGGATATGCTGAATAAATGCAGGCGAATCCAGCCGGAGTATATGCCCATTGTGGAAGTAGTAGATTACGAAGGGAAGAAATTTATTGTTGTGTGGGCACCTGGCGGCAATGCACGCCCATATTCCTCTCCGAAGACAATGGCAAAGGACAGTAAAGAGAGGGTTTACTATATCCGCAAAATGTCCAGCACCATCGTTCCCTCCGAGACTGAGAAGCGGGATCTTTATAATTTAGCCAACAACATCCCCTTTGATGACCGGGTGAACCATGAGGCGGAACTGACGGATCTGAACATCACCTTGATTCAGAGTTATCTGAAAGAAATCGGCAGTTCCCTATACCGGGAATCCAAAAGTATGGAATTTGTGGACCTGTGCCGGAGCATGAACATCGTCAGCACTTTGCCGGAATATGTGAAACCGAAAAATGTGGGTTTGATGTTCTTCAGTCTGGAGCCGGAGCGTTTCTTTCCCTATGCTCAGATTGATGTTGTAGAATTCCCGGATGATACCGGTGACAGTATCCGGGAAAAGACCTTCAAAGGCCCTCTACACCAGCAGCTGCGGGAAGCGTTGCTTTATATAAAGAACAGTATCCTGCAGGAGCAGGTTATCAAAGTGGATGGAGTCGCGGAAGCAAGGCGCTTTTTCAATTATCCCTATGCAGCAGTAGAAGAGGCCTTGTCCAATGCCGTCTATCATAAGGGCTATGACGAGCGCGAGCCTATCGAGGTTCGGGTGGAGCCGGATCGGATCATCATCGTCAGCCATCCTGGTGCGGACCGGTCGATCAGCGCAGAGGGCCTGCGGGAATTCAAGGCCTACAGCCGCCGGTACCGTAACCGCCGTATTGGTGAATTTTTAAAGGAAATGCACCTGACAGAAGGACGGAATACCGGATTCCGGAAAATCCGCAATGCTCTGCACAACAATGGATCTCCGGAACCGCTGTTTGAGACTGATGAGGAACGCACCTATTTCTCCACGACACTTTATATTCATCCGGACTTTGAAAAATCTAAGATGATTGCTCATGATGGTAATGATGGTAATCGTGATGGTAATGATGGGTTGACTGAAATTGAGACTGCCGTATTCAATGAAATCAAAAATTCCCCTAAACTATCTGCGCAGCGCATAGCTGACAGAATCGGTGTGTCAAAGCCCACAGTAGAAAGGGCACAGAAAAAGCTGAAAGAAAAAGGTTTTATTCAACGCCAGGGTTCTACGCGGGGTAGTTGGATTCTATTGAAGTAAAGGAGGCGGTCAAATGGCAAGGCAATATAAGCTGGCCAGAAAGATGAAAGGGATCGCCCTGACTGCAGCGGCCAAAGAATTGGGCGTTACGCAACCCACACTCAGCGGATGGGAAAGCGAACGGAAGACACCTTCCATCGGAGGGTTGATTCGTATGGCAAAGTTTTACGGGGTAACAACGGATTTCCTGCTGGGGCTGACTGCTGACAATGATCCGCGCCCAGACTGGCTGCGTCCGATAGCTCCTGATATTCTTCCAGTCCTTCATGAGACGCCAGTCTATGTGTTGGAAAAGGGATGGGCCTTTGTGGATGCAGTAGAAAAGCAGCTGCGCTTTGCTGATGGCAGTCTATTACCTGTTACGGATGTAAAGAATGTATTTCTTCTGCCACCGGCATATACGCTTACCAATCCCCCAGACAGGCCGCCCTTGGGGAAAAATGAGGTTGTCTCGTTGGATGAGGTCTGGGTGGAACCGATTTCTTCGGATACCTATCTTAGGGAGCAGTTGCGGGGCTGGTATCAGGTTAGAACACACTATGTGGAGAATAAAGTTGGACAGCGGTTCTATCTGGACTTCTATGGTGCCAAATGGCTGGCATTTTCAGAAGAAGCGAGCGATTAGCCAGCAGAAAACCTTTGGCGATGAAAAGTACAGATGCACTCTTGATTTTTGTTTGCAAAACCAGTATACTAAATGTGTAAGTATCAGCATTGCCAATGAGCAGTGACAGTTTTCAGGTTACACAGCGTCTGAGAGAGTTTTCTTTCAGGCGCTTTTTTTGTTTTCATGTCTTCTGCTTCTGTTATAGAAGCACAGGATTGAAAAGATGGGAGTACAGTCTCCTATTCATAAAAATACTTGGCTTTTTGCCACAAGAGCACGTAGGGAACGATGGTTCTTTACGTGCTTTTTTTATATAGATTGGAGCCTTCAGGCTCCCCCAACCTTTGTATCGGGGAGCCTTTCGGCACACCCGTTTTATATAGATATTCTCATAGAAAGGCGGGTGTCACTATGGATACACTCAAAGAAATATGCAGGAAGTCAGGTGACTATTTGATCGCGCTGATTCCTTATTTGGCACATGTCATTGCAGAAAGTGAAATCACGGATGAAATTCGCACCCTGCGTTGGGATAGTCTTTGTAGACTGCATGGGCAGCTTAGAAGATATGAAAAACGCAATTATGATTCCACTCTGCTCTCATCTCTGGCTGCAAAGAAAGCCGAACAGATTGTGCAGGCACGCACAAAAAAGGAAATGGAGCAAATCTTTAACCCTCATGCCCCATATTTTGATGGGGTAAAGTTTATCCCCGATGCCTACTTAGTACCGGAGGAGGAACTGATTTGCTGGTGTGAAGCGTCTTTGCGGGCTCCGCTCAACGAATATGGCATGCGCAGATACATTGAGATGTTTGGCCAGGTTTTCCCGGAAAAAAGCCGGGAACTGGAACTATAGGAGGTCGCCATGACGAAATACCAAGTAGTAAAAGCTGCCGAATTAGATGCTGAAAAGCTCACGTTTGAAGACCTGCGCTGCCATTTCAGAACGGGCCGGAGCTATGTTATATCCGGAACGGGCCGTGACAGGAAAACAGGATACCGCACTGGTATTCAGACAGATGTTGGAGATATTGAGGTTTCGGAATGGAAGATGCTGATGAAAGATTTGATTCGGCGTTCAGATGAAGAATTTCTCTACAAGCTGTTATTCCAATGGGTATCTCAGACTACTCCCTGGCTTCATACGAAGCAGGAGTATGAACTGCAAGCGCTGGAGCTGCATGCTATGAGGATTTTTGAAAATCCTGATTGGGCAGACTACGATGCGTTCAGAGGCTATTGCCGTTCCTTGCAGACAGGAGGTGATCTGAATGAATGAGATTACCGTTGTTGTGGAAGATGGAATGGTAATTGAGATTTTGAGCAGTGTGGAGAACAGCGTATCGGTAGAAGTACTGGATTTGGATACAACCGATATAGAGATAAAAAGTCTGCTGCTTGATCAACTCGCAGCCGAGCGGAAAAGAAAGCGTCCAATATATTTTTCAAATGATTATTAAGGAGGTCACGCATGATTGCGAATTACAACCAAACAGCTCTGGAGCGTATGCAGGAACTGATCGAGCAGCTCCACAAGGCGGATATTGCCTACTATCGGGATGATGCCCCCATGATGTCAGACCGGGAATATGATCTTTTGATGGACGAGCTGAAGGACATCGAAAAGAAAACCAGTCTGGTGCTATCCGGATCACCTACACAAAAAGTTTCTGGAGAAATCTTGGAGGAGCTGACGCCGGTACGTCACACCAAACCCATGCTGTCAGCAGACAAGACCAAGTCTGTGGAAGATCTGATCCGATTTGCGTCAAAGCAAAAGGTGCTGCTCAGCTGGAAGATGGACGGGCTTACTTTGGTTCTGCGCTATGAAAACGGCGAACTGAAGCAGGCAATCACCCGCGGAAGGGAAGGGATCATCGGCGAAGATGTGACCCACACGGTTCGCACATTCCTGAATGTTCCCCTCTCCATACCGATTCGGGAATCCTTTGAGGTTCGCGGTGAAGGCGTCATCTCATGGAAAAACTTTGAGAAGGTCAATCTCAGTCTGGGTGGAGACTATACCCACCCCAGAAATTTGGCGGCCGGAAGCGTCCGGAAACTGGATGCCAGTGAAGCCAAAAAGAGGATGCTGGAATTTTGGGCTTTTGAGCTGGTCAGCGACCAGTTGGAACCCGACAGCAAATTGGCACAGCAGCAATTCCTGCAGGCCAATGGCTTTTCTGTCGTTCCTTTTGTATTCCTGAACGCTATGCGAGATGAGGATACGATTCGGGATGCCATTGAAGGTTTTGACCCGAAAGGCTTCGCTTATCCGGTGGACGGCCTTATCATGGAGTATGACGATATTACCTATGGAAAGAGCTTGGGTGCTACAGGCCATCACGAAAACCGGCTTATTGCTCTGAAGTGGAACGACGAACTTTATGAAACCCGGTTCCGAGGCCTGGAACTGGCAACGACCAGAACTGGTATGGTAAGCATTACCGGCCTGTTCGATCCCGTCTCCATTGACGGCTCTACCGTCAGCCGAGCCTACCTGCACAATCTGGATATTCTGGATGCGTTTCAGTTTGGCGTAGGCGACAAGATCAAGGTCTATAAGGCGAACATGATTATCCCCCAGATTGCTGAGAACGAAACCATGAGCAACACCTATCAGCTGCCAATGTGCTGCCCCTGCTGCGGAGAACCGTTGACAGTCAGAAAAACAACAGGTGGTACCCGACAGCTCTTTTGTGAAAATCCCTATTGTACTGCGAAGCTGGTTCAGAAATTCACCCATTTTTGTGAGAAAACCCGCATGAACATTGAAGGGCTTTCAGCGACTACGCTGGAGAAATTCATTGGCCACGGCTGGATCCACAATTTTGGCGACCTGTATGACTTGGCGCAGCACCACGATGAAATTGTACAGACAGAGGGCTTTGGGGAAAAATCCTACCTGCGGTTGCAGGCTTCTATTGAAAAGAGCCGTCATTGTACCCTGGCCAAATTTATTGCCGGTCTGGGCATCCCTATGGTAGGCAGACACGCCGGCCGGGATTTGGACCGGTATTTTCATGGTTCCTGGGAGGCCTTTGAGAAGGCAATTCAGGAAGGCTTTGATTTCACGCAGCTGCCCGATTTTGGACAGACCATGCACAGTAACATTTACTCCTGGTATGCGGACGAAGAGGAAGCAAAGCTTTGGCGTCCGTTGCTGGAGAAAGTATCATTTATCAAGGAGGATTCTACTATGATGAACAACACAAACAATCCCTTTGCAGGAAAAACGGTCGTTGCCACAGGTAAGCTGGAAGGTTACACACGGGATGGCATTCAAATGAAGCTGCTCTCGCTCGGCGCCAAACCGGCATCTTCTGTGAGCAAAAACACGGATTATCTGATTGTCGGTGAGAAAGCCGGAAGCAAGCTGGCAAAAGCGCAGCAGCTCGGGGTTAAGACATTGACAGAACAGGAATTTGAAGACATGCTGACTGAATAACAGCAGCACAACAGTGGCGGGGCCGTTGATACGGCTCCGCTTTTTCTTAATTTGCAGGAGGATACACATGAGACGCAAAAAAATCGGAGTCATGGACTTTCACGGAAGCGTGGATATAACAGACCCATGCTATGACAGGGATACCTGGTGCCGGATGAATGATGTAAAGATCAAGGAAGGCGATTATACCTGCGTGGTCTGGTATCACACCGATAAAGGCAACTATGATGGGAAACCGTATTGCTACAAGCAGGTTGGCATCATTGGGATTTATCTAAATGGGGTGATCCCGGTTCAAAAAGCTATGAAAGAAATCGGGAGTATTGGCGTGGATGCCGGGCTTGCCGGGTTCTTTCATGACAAGCCTGATTATGATGACGATGCCTGGCAGGAATTTTGCGACAAGATTCGCAATGGTGACGTCTGGATGACGGAAGATGGATTTTACAGTTCTTCCGGTTATGGTGATGGTTGTTATGGCGTATATGCAGCGGTACAGAACGAAGAAATCGTTGCTTTAGAAATCAGGTTTTTGTAAAACGAAAGGAGTTTCACATGGAAAATAAAAAGACGTTGGAAATCAAGGGTACGCCTCTGTACCCGGTGACAGTTGGTATGCCGGCTATCGTTTCGGAGCAGGAAGGTGTACGAAGAACAAGCAAGGTACTGAGCGTGAAAGAAATCTCCCAGACGGAGATTTTCTTTGAGACGCTGAATACCAACTATTTGCTGCATCTGGTAGCCAAGGAGGCGGCAGTATGAGCAGCGAAATTTTTTACAGCAGGGCCTTCATACGGATAGACGAGAAATTTATTCCCATATGCAACCATGGTTCCTCCAATTGTTTTGATTTCAATCCCATTACGAGACGTGAAATTCCGGAGAAACACTGGAGTGTCCTGAATTACCCCTATCCCGGGCGCTTTGTTTTCAGTAAAGAGGAAATAAAGCATCTTTCCGAGGTTTATGAGGACATCAATGTAAGCAATCGGGGCGGCACGAAGAAAAGCCGCTACACTTCATTTGAACCGGGTGAGTTCGGGAAATGGATCCTTGGGGGGATGCGGAACGCTCATACTGTTGAGGAATACACAGCCTACGGAAATACCGTGATCATCATGGACTATGGCAATAACTATCGGCCTCATCCTGTCAGGACAACAGAAGAGTTGCTGGCTACGCTGGAAGAAATGAAAGGCAAAAGCATCGATGTTTCATTTCTGGATGAGCGTCAGGTGCATCGGCCACCATTGCGAAAAAGGGGTACCCCCTTTAACTTCGACATACTGGACCGATATTATGTCCTTTTCCACAAAAATGGGTATTTTGTAAAACGGAGTTCCAGAAGGTTTTGGTGCGCTAAAGGTTTTTCTGGTATACCGACGAACGCAAAAAAGTTCAGAAGTGAGCAGGCCGCCCAGAAATATCTGGAGCAGAACGAATCATTCTTCAGAGGCCATACCTTTGAAATAAGATGTGTAGAGAAAGGAGCTTCATGACATGAGAGAAAGTAAAAGTGCCCGCTTCTGCCGCTTGGCGGAAGCACGAGTCAACAAGATTATCAAGATGATCCGATTGCTTGGCAACTGCTCAGGAAAAGCGGTCTACCAGTATGATTCGGAACAGGTCGAGGAGATTTTCGCAGCAATTCAGTTTGAATTGGATGCGGCACGCCGGAGATTCTATACAGAAAAACGCAGGTTTTCGTTATCGAAGACCTGCGATCTGCATCAGGATATACTGGCCAATCCCCATATTTCTCTGACATTGCCGGATAATAGCGTCCTGACGGCGGTGGCCTTTCAGCAGGATGACTACCCCGGCATCAATATTTACCTTGAGCAGGAGGAGATCCCTCAACTCGCCTGCTTTGTAGAGTATAATCCGGAACGCAGCCCCTGCCATATGGTCTGCATCGGGGCATACCAGTCTAATGACGATGAAACAACCTATTATGAGCCCTATGAGGCAGAAAGGGAAACACATGAATGAAGGAAACAATAAAGGAAATTATTGTTACACCCTCCGGCTTTCCTGGGTGGAAGTAGCGGAACTGCTTTCTGATTATGTGAGCAAGATCCTGGAGCATAAAGTATATGGTACCGCAGGCTATGAAGACCATGATTATTGGGAGTTCTGTTCCAAAGAAAAGCATTTTACGATTGATGAAATCCTCCGTCTTATCCAGCATGTCAAAGGAGACGATGAGATGTATCGAGAGTCAATTCCATTGGAAGGGAGTAGTTCAGCTTCCCTTGGATTGTGTCTCTCCCGCGCCTTGCTGGGGCGGACGTTGGACATGATCTGGGACCACGAGAGCATAAATACTTCTGCCTTGTGGCTCGTTGACGTGCAGGAATGCCGCCGCATCCTTTATCAAAGGTTTGTAGAGATAGGGTCGGATATGATTTTTCTGGATGATCTGAAGAGTAAGGACGAAGCGGTTACATATCTCCATGAAAACAGCCCAACACATTCTGGACTGATGGATTTTTGCGAGGATTACCGGGAACGGTATCACAATGAGCTTTGCTGGAACTATCCCATTTCCGACGGAAAGCATCTTGGCACCTTTTTTCTCCTTGTAAAAGAGGGCGTGTTGAGCCTGCCCTATGACGATGCGGATAAAGTAGATTATGAACTGCTTTGTCTGGATGATGCGAGGCTTTGTGATAAAGAATCCCTGTCAGTTTTTATAGATGACTGGGAAAGCTTTGAACGGGATCTTCGTACTGCTATGTATAATATGCTGGATTTTTATCGCCGAGAGGAGGAACACAATGAAGAAAACAATTGACTGGGTCATCCATCTGGTGGCCAATAGGACTTGCAGTGTGTGTGGGAAAGAAGAAAATGGATTTCTTCCGTATACCTGCAATGCACATACTCATGGTATGGAGCGGTACGGGCATTTGGATTTTCAGGTAGTCCTGTTTCTACCACCCAATGAAATCGCACGCATTCTCAACCCTATGGGGCTGCGTGTCCAGAATGGAGAACGTTTCCGGGCTGGAGACTATGTTTCTGGTATCTATGAGGACTGCCCAATACGGCTGGACGCATTTGAGGAAACTGGGAGAACTGTGCTGCGTGTGGTCATTCCGGACAAGTATGGTGTATTCCCAGAGGATGAAAACTGTATGGAAACATATAAGCTGCAGCAACTGCCTACAGATGCTCTGTATAGGGAAGGCGGTGAGCAGTCGTGAAAACGAGAATCTATCAGATCATTCCAGAGTTGGACATCCATCACATAAAGTTCATGGGCTTCGCGGACATGCGCCAGCATTATGGCGGCATTGTACCAGCTGAGATTTACGGCTGCGTATACGATGGAACTCTGCAGACACAAGATCTCGAAGAGATTTTCAAACTTTTTAACACTGAGCGGCCAACTGGTATCTGCACAAAGTACCAGAATGAGTTTGACGGTGAACCGGATATTCCGATTACCGAGGACATTCAGGTTAAATTTCTGCCATTTCGGTATACATGGGATTAAACAAACTGAGTTTCAGGTCATTTTGACACAAAAAGAGGCGTCGGTGATCCGGCGCCTCTGGCTATTTGGAGGTAAAACAATATGAATGACAGTGTAATCAATGCCGTACCAGTGGAGACCTCAGATCGTCTTCCTTTCAAATGCACCAGGTGCAGCGCTTGCTGCCGACACGTGCGGCAAAGCGTACCGCTTGAGTGCCTGGACATATTCCGGATGACAAAATTCTTCTGTGAAAGGGATCCATCTATCAAAAGTACAGACGATTTTTTAGCTCGTTATGCGGAACCAGCCTTGCTGGATGAGTGCGGTTTCTTTGTCTTTATGCTTAAAGTTCAAGGGCAAGATGACGCTTGTGTTTTTCTTCAGGGAAACAAGTGCTTGGTACAGGATGTAAAACCGAGAACTTGTCGGCTCTATCCTTTTGTTGCGAGTCCGGCGGAGAACGGAGGGTTTGAATATCTGGTGAGTAGAGAACATCCCCATCATTTTAACGGACCTCAGATTTTGGTCAAACGCTGGGTGAACCACTTTTTCTTTGCGGAGGAAAAGGAAGCTCTCTGCATGGACTACCAGACGGTGCCCGGGATTGCCAGATGGATGCGTCGTGTCCCAGAAGAATATAAAAAACGGGCTGTCTCGCTGTTTTTATGGTATCGGTACTCTGCGTATGACTTGGAACGCCCCTTTTTAGAGCAGTTTCAGATCAATATAGAAAAGCTGCAGATGGCTCTTCAGGCATTGGCAACAGAAAAATAAACATATCAGTCGCAAGACAAAATCAGGAGGAAACTGAGCAAAGACCTCCTCTCAATTCAAAGGAGAGATAAATTTATGGATGACAGACTAAAATACTTTGCGGACAATTTAGACAAGTTGACAATTGGAGTGGACGATCCGTTTCAATTCCACTGCGATCAGTGCGGTAAGTGCTGCATTCATCGGGATGATATTCTTTTAAATCCAAGAGACCTCTACAAGATGGCAAAGTTTCTGAAATTAACGATGGAAGGAATAGTAGCACGCTATTGCGAGGTATATATTGGAGATTCGTCACGATTTCCAGTGGTGCGGATAAAACCGCGGGGATCAGTTCACCGCTGCCCGTTTCTGAGCGATAGGAAGTGTTCCATTCATCCGGCAAAACCTATTGTCTGCGCCATGTTTCCTATTGGGAGATATGTCCGCACAGATCAGCCGTTAAAGAATGGAAAGCTCAAAACAGAATACCTTTTCCAGAAACCGCTTTGTGGCGATCAGTCCGAAACTCATACCGTTAGAGAGTGGTTCGGCGGCTTCGGGATTCCACTGGAGGATACATTTTTTCAGGATTGGCAGAGTGTCCTTACTGAAATAAGCCTCAAGATACATAAAATAGAACCGTCGAGTACAGAAAAAGAAATGAATCTCATCTGGGACTTGATTTATGGTGTGTTGTATCTCAACTATGACATGGAAAAGGAATTTGAATCACAATTCCAGGATAATTCCAGAAAGCTGATGGAGGTGATCCGGAAACTGCCGGGTCAAGAGGTGAACAAGCATGTATGAAGAAAGAAATCAGTATCAGATTACACGCAAGGATGCCAGGGGCTGCTTTGTAGAAAGCCTGAGTGATGCCTTCCCCATTGGGAAGGCGCACTTCGCATTTGCCACCTATGATATTAGTCGCCCGGCTGGTCAGCGTCAGACGAACAACATCCATATTTACATTGATTTGGATGAGATTCTGGAACTGTGCCGAAAACTGGAGTGCGGTGAATTGAGGTATCTGCTGCAGACCAAAAAGAAGAACAACGACAAAACACCGTTGTATCAGTGTTTAGGCGGAACCTCTGCGGAAAAATTGGCAAAAGCGGGAAGACCCCGGAAAGACGGAAAAAGCCTGTCCAGAACGGCTCAGCTTCTCGCGGGAAGTAAATCCGATTTTCTGTTTATTGCCGACAGTGGTCCTGGAGAGACAAACGAAAAGGGACTTATTGTTCCCAAGTTTGGCAATCATCCAGAAAACCATGTTGCCATCAGTATGACCTTTGAAGCTTTTAGTGAGTTTCTGCTGATGACGCGCATCCATTATCAGGCATGGCTGACTGTAACTTATGCCTCAAAAGCACTGAAACCAGAACAAACTATGCCAAATATATCTGCTTTCGAATCCAACCATATGGAATCGGAAGAACCGGCAAAGGCCATGTTCTGAAAGTAAATAAAACGGGCTGCTCTCTATTGCAGGGAGCAGCCCATTTTTTAACGCTCCAATACGATTCTATATTTGAGGAGTATCTTTCCGCTTCAGATATCATTCTGAATAATCCCCAGTGATAAGTTAGATAACTTATTTAAAGTTTACAATCTGTTCAGAAGCGTTTTTTCTATTTCGGAAATAAAAGCTGTTTGATCATTTAATTCCCTGTACCATTCTATATTCTCTCGGACCCATGCCATAGGCATTTTTAAATAGCTTTGCAAAATGCCCTGAATTGTGATAGCCAACCTTTGCGGCAATCGTAGCAATCCCATAATCAGAGTTTTTCAACAGGAATAACGCCTGATTCAGTCGCATTTCTTTCAGATATTCATAGGGAGTAGTGCCGTAATACTTCCGAAAGGCAAGCTGATACCGGGCAGGGCTCATTCCAGCGATCTGCGCCAATTCTTCCCCGGATGGATAGGCGGACAAGTCTTTTTTCATATATGTGACCGTCTTTTTCAAGCCCCGAATATCTTTATAGTCCAACTTAACAGAAATATGATTTTCCTTTTTTTCCATCCCTTTAATCACGAGTGACAGTAATTCCAGCACCTTGCTTTCCAGATACAAGCGCAGCGTTTGTCCTACTGCCTGACAATCCCTGATCTGCTGAAAAACAAAGTTAAGCTCTGGCAGATTGGGATTTTTCAACAGGTATTCCTTTGCCACTTTTGATTGTTCATAATCCTTTCCATAATGCACCCGAAAATAGGTATCGAAATACTTTCGTGTCAAAATGATTTTTGTAAATCTTACCGGCTTCCCTTTTTCACAGTAGACATAAGTAGTTTTTTGGCTATTTACATAGCAATAAATCCCCTTGCCTATGGGCTGTGTTTTCCGTCCCCCGATTTTGAAAGAACTGCTATCTGTTTCAAACTGGCTGATTTCCATATATTCTTCGGAAATGGTTGCGATTTTTTCAAAGGTTTCCTTTGGCGTGTAGTCTGCAATCAGAATCATAAGCAGATCATTCTCAAAGCGTATCAACTGAAATGAGCCGCTTCCATACTCGGAAAGCATACGATAATAGATCGAATCCTCCCCCGATAATTCCTGTACTTTTGCAAAGTGCATATTTTCTGGAAGCTGTAATAAGTAGTCTGCAATCGAAAGAGCCATTTTCTTATTCCTCCCTACATTTTCTCAAAAAAAGGTCACAATCCAATTTTTATCAGTCACGATTTTATAAAAAATCAAGCTACAAATCTCTTAAAAACGGCGGAAATACGACGTTTTATGCCATTTTCAAAAATGAAACTCCAAAATAGCATAGCTGTTGATTTTTCCATTCTAACCTGTAAAATGAATTGTGTCAAGGTTAGCGATTTCTAACCTCAAAAAAAGAGAAAGGAGGTTCGTTTCTTATGGAACAAAAACGAACCGGATTATCCTATGTTTTCACCCTTGCGAGAGGGGAACGTGGAAAGCTGGGCGTGGGAATGTTGTTGGCTGTTCTTTGCTCGGCCTTATCGCTGATTCCTTATCTGGTGGTGTATCAGATATTGCTTCTGATTATCCAAAATGAGGTGACGTTTGGCGCTATGGCTATGTGGGCCTGCATTGGAATTGCGGCAGCCATCGGGCAAGCCATCCTCATGTCTTTTGCTGGTATCTGCTCCCATGTGGCAGCGTTCAATACCATGCACAAAATCAAAGTAAAGGTGCTGGAACATATATCCAGATTCAACCTGGGCTTTTTTCAGGAACGTTCTCCCGGACAGATCAAGACAACGCTTTTTGACGATGTGGACAGAGTAGAACAATTTTTAGCGCACAGTACATTGGAACTGGCACAGGCGATTGTCGTTCCGCTTATGATGTTTATTTTCATGCTGCGGCTGCACTGGGTTATGGCCCTTGTTATGCTGATTCCTATGATTTTGGGAATTGTTGTTCCGATGATGATGGTTAAGAATTACCCGGATATGTCGGCGGAACTTGCGGAAGATACGGAAAAACTCAATGCTTCTGCCAATGAATTTATCACGGCCATGCCAGTCATCAAAATGTACCACTTGACAGCGGAGAAATTCGAGCAGTATCGGAACGCGCTTCACCTTTATACGACCTGTTGGAAAAAGATGTGCGTGTCCTCCTGCAATCCTCTGTCGATTGCCCTTGTAGTATTAGATTCCGCCATTCTCTTTACGTTGCCCTTTGGCGGCTGGCTATACTTAAAAGGCTCTCTGCCAGTAGCTTCTTACCTGTTGTTTATTTTGCTTACCATGTGCTTTTTCACTTCGTTCCTAAATCTGGTTACGATTGTTATGCAGTCGATGGAGCTTGGCAGCGGTTTGGACAATATCAAAAAGATTATGGATATGGACGAAATGAAAAGCGGAAGCAAGACCCTGAAAAAAGACGGCTGCTATGGAATTGATTTTGAGGATGTAACTTTCAATTACACCGGCGGAGGAAAAGACGCGCTCACTTCTGTAAACCTGCACTTGGAGCCGGGAACGGTCAACGCCTTTGTCGGCCCGTCCGGGGCTGGAAAGACAACGGCGGTTCAGCTTCTTGGGCGCTATTGGGACACCACAGGCGGAACCATCAAAGTAGGTGGAGTACCAATTACCGACCTAAAAACGGAAAATCTGATGGATTTGACAGCTTTCGTCTTTCAGGATGTTTTTCTTCTGGAAGATACATTACTGGAAAATATCCGTATGGGAACCAATGCCAGCGAAGAAGAAGTACGGCAAGCAGCAAGGGCAGCACAGATTGACGATTTCATTATGGGCCTGCCGAAAGGCTATCAGACGCGGATTGGCGACGAGGGTGTAAAACTCTCTGGCGGCCAGCAGCAGCGGATTTCGATTGCAAGAGCAATTTTGAAAGACGCTCCTATCGTCGTTTTCGACGAGGCGACTTCCTACTCTGACATTGAGAATGAACATAAAATCCAGCTTGCCCTGCAAAATCTTCTGAAAGGAAAAACCACAATTATGATCGCCCACCGGCTCCATACCATCCGGGACGCGGATAAAATTGTTGTTTTTCAGGACGGTACTGTGGCCGAGCAGGGAACCCATCAGGAGTTGGTGAAAAAAGGCGGCGTATATGGCCGGATGTGGGAAATTTATACACAGGCCACTATCGGAAAGGAGGCGGTTTAAATGCTGCGTACCATTAGGAAGCTGCTTGGAGCAAAAAGCAAACAGATTAAGTTTCCGATTGCCTTAATGGGCGCGGACGCTGTTCTTAGTATCGTTTTATATGTTGTTCTCTATATGACAGTCATTCAGCTTTTAAGCAACACGCTTACGGCAGGTAAAATTGTTACCTACACGGCGATTTGCTTTATCAGTGTGATTGCCCGGTTGGTAATCTATCGGAGCGCCTATTATCTGTGCTTCGCAAGAGGCGCAGAAATGTGCGGGGAAATGCGGCTTGACCTTGCCAATCATTATCGCTCATTAAGTCTTGGCTATTTCAACCAGAACAGCAGCGGCTATCTTCTTGGAACACTGACAAAGGATTTAACCAATTTTGAACTTGTGATTACACATACACTCCCGTCCATTGTAAAGACCGTAGTAATGGCGGCTCTGGTGCTGATCGGAACATTCTTTATTAACTGGAAACTGGCACTTGCCGAATGTGTTGTGCTTCTAATTGCTATGCCGGTTCTCTCTTGGGGCAACCGTCTTGTGGAAAAATACGGGACACAGAAAAGGAATCTCACCGCAAAAATGATTTCGATTGTCTTAGAGTATGTCAAAGGGATGAAAGTTTTTAAATCCCATAACATGACAAGCTCCCACTTTTCCAGAATGACAGATACGCTGGACGCAATTCGCAAGACAAATGTAAAAGCAGAGGTAAAAATGGCGGCTCCCACCAGTATGTATTCGATTGTAGCCAATTTCCTGCTTCCTCTTGTTCTGTTGGTTGGCAGCTATCTGTTTCTTGGAGGTACGATTGCCCCCGATCAGCTTGTGGCTTTTATGCTGATGAGCCTTGCGCTGTCTGCTCTGCTGATTGCTTTTGAACACTCTTATAATCTGTTGAAAGACCTGAACTTGGCGGCACACAATCTGGAACAGGCGTATGACACGAAGCCGCTTTCTTACAAGGAAGAAGATGTAAAGCTGTCGCATTTTGATATTGCCTTTGAACACGTCGATTTTTCCTATAATAAGCAGGCTGATGTTTTGACGGATATTAGCTTTTTTGCAAAGGAAAATAGCGTTACCGCCCTGATCGGGCCGTCTGGCTCCGGGAAATCCACAGTTGCAAATCTGATTGCCCGGTTTTGGGATGTGTCAAAAGGAACTATCCGCATTGGCGGCAAGGATATAAAAGATTTAAACCCGGACGGGCTTCTGCACTATATCAGCGAGGTGTTTCAGGAAAATACGCTTCTGTCGGACACGATTTATAATAATATCAAGGCTGGCCGGGAGAACGCGACAGAGGAAGAAATCATAGAGGCAGCAAAGGCGGCCCACTGTCACGAGTTTATCGAAAATTTGCCACAGGGGTATCGAACCCGGCTTTCCGAGGGCGGCAATACGCTTTCCGGCGGTGAAAAACAAAGAATTGCTATCGCAAGGGCCATTCTAAAAAATGCGCCTATTCTACTTTTGGATGAATCAACGGCTTCCCTCGACGCGGATAACGAGGCAAAAATCAATCAGGCGTTAGACCGCTTGATGAAAGGAAAAACGGTATTTGTAATCGCCCACCGGCTGAATACCATTCAAAATGCAGACCAGATTATTTTGTTAAATCAGGGACGCATTGAAGAAATGGGAACCCATGCGGAGCTGCTTGCGAAAAAGGGCCATTACTATGAAATGGTTCAGGAGCAGGAAAAAGCAAAGAAATGGATTGTAAAGGGGGCATAAAGAAAGGCCGGTAAAGGAGGGGATACCGATGGGACTGCTTGACCTATTACTGGTTGCTGTTGGGTTATCAATGGACGCTTTCGCTGTTTCGGTCTGTAAAGGCTTGAGTACTAAAAAGCACCCGGCAAAAGCAGGGCTTATCGCAGGAGTATATTTTGGCGGATTCCAGGCGCTTATGCCTACACTCGGATATATCTGCGGCGGAACAATTCGCCAGTATATTGAGGCGGTTTCTAAATATGTCGCACTGCTTCTTTTGTGCATAATCGGTATCAACATGATTCGTGAAAATCTAAAAGGTGAATGTAAAGGAACAAGCGGAGAATTAGGCTTTACCGTTATGATTCCGGCTGCGATTGCTACAAGTATTGACGCTTTCGCAGTCGGCATAACGCTGGCGGCCTTAAATGTAAAAATTCTTCCCTCGGCAGCACTGATAGGAACCACGACATTCTTAATTGCGTTTGTTGGCGTATGGATTGGACATTTTTTCGGAGATCGGTTAGGAAACCGGGCCGGAATATTAGGCGGTGTGATTTTAGTTTTAATCGGGGTACGGATTTTTATTATGGGTTAATAGTTTGCTGAGGGAAAGGAGATATTGTGCTGATTCAATTATTAGATTACCTACAAAGTGGAAAAACATATAGCAGTAAGGAGTTAGCAGACTTTTTGCACAAGGATATCGATAGTGTGCAAGTAGAACTTGAGTATTTGGAACACCAAGGCTATATACGAAAAGTAATCACGCCTGCAAACTGTAAGGAACAATATAATTCCAATCAGTCTCCTATATCTACAGGTGGTTGGGAAGTTATAAAACGAAAATAAGGAGGCGTTAATAAAACTTTATGAGTTTGGAGAGAATTATTTAGAAACAATCCTCTCCAAAAAGAAAAAGGAATGGTATACAAACTCGATGTGGCCCGGAGGTAGCTGAGCAGGAGGCGTGACGGATGAAACACGCCATCAGTAACAAGGCTTTTCATAAATTAACTATAATTATTGAAAACATGATTTTAAAGGAGGATATGACATGAGGCTTAATTGTTCAACAGATTATGCAATTCGTGTTCTGATATACTTGGCTAAAGAAGCAAGTGTTGTGTCCTCTGCTAAACTAAGTGGAAAGGTTGGGGTGTCTCCTCGATATTTACTTCAAATCGGGGCGAAATTACGAAATGCAGAGTTGATAACAACAACTTATGGATCAAGTGGAGGTTTTTCTATCAAACGCCCAGCGGATGAAATCAGCCTGTACGATATTATTACAGCCATGGAGGGCGGGATTGCTTACCAGATTTCGCAAAAACATAAAGGGAGCAAGGACATCAAGCCGTTGGATGAAATATATAAATATATGGACGATGCGTTGATTCACTTTCTTAAAGGCATCACCATAGCAGAGCTTTTACCACAATCTGAGGAAACAGAAATTTAGCTTTGTACAAAATAGAATAGGCCTTGTAGATCAATAAAGTCTGCAAGGCCTATTCTATTTTGTAAGACTTCTTCTCTGTCTCTTTTTACTTTACCAGCTTCCAGCCGGCGGCTTCTCTGCGGGTGGTGAGAAAATCACGGTACAGGCCGGGGCGGTCTGCTAATTCTGAATGGGTGCCCTTTTGTACGATCTGCCCACTGTCCAACACCAGAATTTGGTCGGCGTTCCGCACGGTTTTCAGCCGGTGGGCAATCATAATAATCGTTTTATCCTGCATTAGAGCTTCCATGGCCTCCTGAAGCTTATCTTCGTTCTCTGGATCCACGTTTGCGGTCGCCTCGTCGAAGATGATAATGGGCGCATCCTTGAGGATAGCCCGTGCAATAGAAATCCGTTGCTTTTCGCCTCCGGACAAAGTGGCCCCGCCTTCGCCGATTACAGTATTGTATCCAGCAGGAAGGGAACGGATAAACTCATCACAGCAGGCTTTTTTCGCCGCTTCTACCACTTCCTCATGGGTGGCTTCCGGCCGGCCAAACTTGATGTTGTTCTCGATGGTGTCGGCAAAGAGGTATACCTTTTGGAAAACCATACTTATCTGGTCCATCAGAGATTCCAGGGTGTAGTCCTTCACATCGGTGTCACCAATGTGTATGGAGCCATGATCCACATCCCAGAATCGGGCAATCAGGCTGCACAAAGTCGTCTTGCCGGAGCCGCTTGGGCCGACAATCGCCGTTGTGGTCTTGTCGGGGAGCGTGATGGAAATATCTTTTAGGATGGGTTTGGCGTCATAGGAGAAATCCACATGTTCAAAAGTAATGTCATGCTTTTGGGGGACAGTTGTTTTCCCATGTTCATCCATTTCTGAAATGCTGTCCACTTGATTGGCATGGTCAATGGAGCTTCCCACAAGGCGCAAGGCGGACACGCCGCTTCCGGCCGATTGGATCTGGGAAAAAACCAGGAAAGAGACCACCACTGCCATCAGGGCATTGGCCAGAGACATAGTGTTATTCAGGCAAAAGAGCACTGCCGCCACAAGAATGAGAATGCTGAAGAGATGGAGAACCATTTCCTGTGCCATAGTATATGGGGTAAAGAGTTTTTCAATGGCCAGATTGTTGTCGCGGCTGCCTTCCATTGCCTGTCGTACCCGCTTGTCACCTTTACCGGTGAGGTTGAAGGACTTGATAACGCTCATGCCCTGAAGCTGTTCCAGTACCGCTTCTACCAGCTTTGCTTCTGCCTTCTGCCGCTTTGGGGCAATACGGGCGGAGCGTTTTTCCATAGCGGAGAGTATCAGCAGATAGAAAACCATTCCCAGAAAGGCCAAAAGTCCAATGCGCCAATCCCATGCCAGTATGAACAGGAGCATCACCAATGAATTGATCAGTCCGCCCAGAATACCGACCAATACCATAGGGCCGGTGCTTTCCACCTCGTCCAGTACAGTAGTCGTGATCCCTGTCAGTTCCCCAAGGCTTTTGTCGTTAAAATATCCCATGGGGATTCGTTTCAGCTTGTCACCGATGGTAATCCGCTTATTTGCCACCATGAAATAACCGGCGTGGGTCTGTTCAAGCTGCGTAAAGCGGTTGACAATAGCTCGCCCTAGAATGCTGACTACCAGCAGTCCCAGCGCCTGCCATGCGGGTGCGGTAGATGAGGAACCGTCTACCAGCGCTAGGACAATCACATAGATGGCTGCAATTTGAAACATGTGGAAGATGGCAAAGAAAAAGCCGCCAACCATAGACTTGCGGATATTCCTTTGTTCTTCTCCCGCAAAACGCCAGATTTTTTTCAGTACTTCAATCATGCCACGTCACCATCCTTTGCGCCGATGTGGGCCTTCCACATCTCTTGATATAGTTCGCTGTGTTCTAAAAGCTCCTGATGCGTACCGCTGCCGTTAATCCGTCCGTCCGCAATGACGAAGATTTGATCGGCATCGGTGATGGTAGAAAGCCTGTGGGCAATGACAATGACCGTCTTGCCCTCTACCAGCCGGGCAACTGCCTGCTGAATAACCGCCTCGTTCTCCGGATCGATGTAGGCGGTCGCTTCGTCGAGAATGACAACCGGCGCATTTTTCAGCATGGCTCTGGCAATGGCGATTCGCTGCCGTTCTCCTCCGGAAAGATGGGTGCCGCCTCCGCCCACCACCGTCTCATAACCATTTTCCAGGCTGCGGATAAATCCGTCGCAGCCGGCGGCTTTGGCTACAGCCTCCACCTCAGCGTCGCTTGCACTGGGATTGCCCATGCGGATATTTTCACGCACGTTCTCGTTAAACAGGTAGTTCTCCTGGGAAACAAAGGCTACCTGATCATAAAGCTGCGGCAGAGGGATTTCTTTCAGGTCATGTCCGCCCAGAGTGATGGAACCCTGTTTTACGTCCCAGAAGCCGCCGATCAGTTTGGCAATGGTGGATTTACCAGAACCGCTTGGTCCTACAAAGGCGGTCATTGTGCCCGCCGGTATGGAGAGGGATATATCGTGCAGAATTTCCTTGTCTTTGTGGTAACCGAAGGATACATGATTGACCTGGATATCTGAAGAGGACAGCTTGACAGGCGTTGTACCGTGATACTGTTCTTCACCGCCGAGAATGGAATCTACGCTTCCTACGATAGTCCCTACCTTGGCTAAGCTGTCTACAAAATCCATGGCGGCCAACAGTGGACCGGCGATTCCCAGTGAAAGAATAATAGTAGTGATAAAGGTTTCCACAGAGAGACTTCCGCCTTGATACAGGAGCCAGCCTACCGGCAGGATGGTAATCATGGTGGTGGGCGCCAGTGCACGGGAAATCGAGATGGGCATCTGGCAGCTCTTCATCCAGTGATAGAAGTATGAGGCGTTGGCCTTGATCCGGTCAGAAAACTTAGCGTAGGAATTTTTGCCTTGGTTGAAGGCCTTGATAACTTCAATACCGCCGATATACTCCACGATTGTGGAGTTCATGGCCTGTGTCACCTTGACGGACCCCTCATACTGTTTGCCATAGTTTTTCATAACCGCCATCATAAAAACCATACCTACCGGGATAGAGACGAGGGATAACAGCGCCATCCGCCAATCCAGCACGAACAGATAAATCAAAATGCTGACAGGGCCTAAAATATTGGCTGTCATCTCCGGCAACAGGTGGGCCAAAGGCCGTTCCATACTCTCCACCTGGTCCACGATGATTTGCTTCATCTGACCGCTGGAGGTGTCCATAACGGCGCCCAGGGGCATTTTTGGCAGTTTTTCGAGAATCCTTTCCCGTATGCTTTTCAGAATGGAAAAGGTCGTCTTGTGGGACATGGACAGGGCCAGCGAGTAGAGGATGGCCCGTAGCAGGAAGCCGACTAAGGCCAGCCCGCACCACAGGATATAAAATTGCATCTCTGCGTTCCCGCTAAGAAGGCCGATGATGATCTGGGCCGCTGCAAAATAGGGCAACAGCCCGCACAGTACGCCTACGGCAGCGGAAAAGATAGCTTTGATAAGGCCGCCGTGGTAGTTTTTCCCCAGTTCCCACAGACGTAACATGGGGCTTTGTTTTTGCATAGTGATTCCTCCTTTTTAGTTAGTTATCGCAAACTTATCGTTGTATAAAAAGGCCGCCTGCGGATCCGAACAGAAAACGGCCTGATTACCGGATTAAAACTCTGTGGCATTGAAAATGGTGGAGAACCCCTGCATGTGATAGCGGTTTAGCAGGCGTACATACTTGACCGCCGATGTTTTATCCATATTGTGGCGCACCACCTCAAACATACCATTGAAATAGGCGGTGACTACGATGTGGACAAATTCTTCCGTCACCAGACCGGATTTCACGCTCTCGCAGCCGATAACCTCCATATATTTATAGGTATAGTCCACCTCGATTTCCACTAGATCCTCTACAAAGCGGGAAAACTGTGTACCCTCCGCGCAGTCCAAAAGCAACCGGAATGCATCAAAGTGGGCATAGATATAGTCCAGCATCTCCATTTGGTGCAAGGAGGTGTATTGACCCATTTCAGCACGCTGGACTTCTTTTTCAAAAGAATGGAACGCCTCCTGAATTTCCAGAAACATCTGCTTGAGACCCTTTGCCGCCGGTTCCACAATGGCGCAAAAAAGCCCCTCTTTATCCCCAAAGCGGGTGTAGATGGAACCAGTGCTGGTATTTGCCTCCTGGGCAATCGTGCGAAGAGAAGCATCTTTGTAGCCCTTTTCCAAAAATTCTTTTTTGGCGCACTCCAGCACTGCCTCGTAGACGCCTTCAATCTGCTTTGCCATTTTTTCACCATCCTTTTTAATTCAAAACAGTGTTTCAAAACGATGTTTTAATTGTAAATCTAAAATTCTTATTTGTCAAGGGAAGACTACAAAGTAAAGACCAAACATGAAGTTGTTTTTTCATAAAGATAATTAAGTAAAATTGGAATACTTCATTTTGTTGACCGATTAAATATTTTCAGGAAAATGATTACTTGACATTATTATGCAAAAATTGATGATTATTCAGAGCCTCTCGGCGAACTGAAAACAAAATGCCTATAAAATGGCAAGGTTCGCGCCGATGAATTGAAAATCCGGCTGTGCTATAATGATAATGTCCCTCTTTGGATCATAGGACATGGCTTGAATGCCGTAGTATGTCCAAAGGAGGATTTAAAATGAAATATTGCCCTTACTGCGGTACCAAACTTGTAAATGGTGCCGCTTCTTTCTGTACGGAATGCGGAAAGAATCTGCAAGAACCTGTTGAAAAAGTTGTACCACAGAAAGAAAAGAAAACTCCTCAAACTGATGAGAAAAAGCTGGGGACAAAGAAAAAGCAAACTGTAAAAATGAAAAAAGGCTTTGGAAAGAAGCCCGATAATACGCTGCCCCCAAAAGAAACACAAGAGGATTTTGGATACGATGGATATTACGATGACATCGTTCCCTCGGATATAGATCGGGAACGAGAAGGGATTGACAAGGAGTTGGTGAAGCGGATTGCCGTCATTGCCGGTGCAGTTCTGATAATTATCAGCTTGTGTATAGCCGCACTGTACTTACTTTAATTGTTGCAAATAGCCCCTCCCTGCGGTGTAATATAAGTAAAGATAAAAAAACGAGGTGAAACGGATGAAATATATATCGAAAGGCATCGTGGTGGAGGGATCAACGGAACATATCCTGCGTCTGACGCGCTGTGGCTATGATTTTCAGTTGACAGGAGAACAAACTGTCCTGTGGCTGAACGGCCGTTTCGGATTTGCCGAAGCAGAAGACGGGAATCCCATTTTGATAAAAGCTGCTATGCAACTGCGGCATCAGGAACTCATCGAAACTGTGGAGGATGAAACTGCTGGTGAATACAGAGCGCTAACCCGCTGTGTCATCATACCTGCCAAGCCGAAAGGTATATGTACGCCTCTGCCTCAGAAGGAGAAGCACCTTCTTAAATGGATCTGCGAGGCAGGTTTGCGGCTTTCTATGGCAGAGCTGGTATTCATCGTAGAGCATGGGATGATGCCGGAGAGCCGCTGGCTTAGTGAAGAGAACCGGCAGGCATTGACAGAGGCCATTTATACGCAGGAAACAATTTTTGATAATATTCTGGAGGCACAGATGGAGCATGCCAGTAAAAGAGACACCGTTGTGGAGTTGGTAATGGCGCTGCTGAAGAAAAAGCGCATTTTGCTTTTGTGAGGTGTATGATGAAAGAAAAGTTTCAAAAGCTGCCACCGGCGCTCCAAAAGCAGATTCTGATTCGGTTTGGGGCCAGCGTACTCAGCCTTCTGTTGCTGATCGTTGTGGCACTGCTATATCGGGATCTATACCTGTGCATATCCTTTTTGCTATTTGGGGCTGTTTTTGGAGTTGCCGGGGGACTTCTGCTTTTTCGGTCTTTTGCCGGAAGATATGTTTTGGTTGAAGGAGTCTGCCAGCAGATTGAACAGACGGCCATCCGAAAGAAAACAAAAAGCATATATTTTACAACGGAGCCATACGTCGTCAAAGTACGGCTTCGCCACAGGTTAAAGGAAATCGCCGTTGGTGACCATATCGCTGTTTTTGTATCAGATAATATGCCGGTCTATCAAGAAAATGGATGTCAGATTCTAAATGGCTACATTGCCATAGAAATCAAGAAAGGAAGCGGAATCCATGACTAATGCGGAGAGCATACAGGCTTTAATGAGGGAAATATGCGTTTTGATTGAAGGCAACATTAGGCCCGATGGAGAATGCCAATTTGATTCTGTTAAGGTCAAACTGGCGCTGGAGCTGGTAAAATACGAAATTCAAAAGAGTATCCAGGAAAACTGCAAAGCGGATTGACTATTACATGGGGCGATGCTATAATAAAAAACGTAAGTATCAGGGATTTTCCAAAGAGGATTCCAAAGTATCTGCGTTTTCAAAGTGTCAGTTAGCACAATTGTGTTGACTGGCACTTTTTTGTTTTCTGGTTTCTGCTCCATAAGGAGTTGAAATAAATTAAAATGTAGCAGGCAGCCCCTGCAAGAAAGGAGTATTTCTATGTTAAAAGTCTTTGCAACAGATGTCGTCATTTCAAAAGGATATGACGGCGCACCAGCACTGAAGTTCTCTGAAAAGGGAGACAGCGTCCGGTTCCGTATTGGCAAGAAGGTGTATGACACTCGTGCCAATAATAATTACCGTTGGGTCAATCTGGCGGTCAAGGCATTCGGTACTGTCTGCGAGCGCATTAAAAAGATGCAGCTTAAAGAGAGCTCCTATGTCAACATCGTCGGCCGGTTGGACGAGGATGTGTGGGAAGATCCCACTACACATGAAAAGAGAAGCGCCATGGTGGTTATTCTTGATGAGATCGAGTACTGCTTTTCCGGAGGAAACAAACAGAAGGAAGCAGGAGAAACGGCCTCTGGCCAGCAGGCGGCAGCCAACCCGGCACCAGGAACAAGTGCAACTCCCATAGCAGAGCCTTCTGGAGATGGTAACTTCACTGGCTATGAGCCTTTCGGTGGGGTTAATTCGTTCTTCGACGAATAACCATTCAGGAAGGTGGTAAACAAATTTGAATCAGGCGCATAAATGACGCACATGAGTACCTATGGAACACTCGTGTGCGTTTTTTTATGCCCGAAAGGAAGGAAAGCCATGAAAGATAGGGATTTCAAAAGGCGAATTGCCTACGAAGTTCTGGTCATTTTGGGAGTTCTGGCTCTGCTATTGTTTGTATGCAGGCTTTGGCCCATCTTACTTTTAGTAATCCTTGGAATTTTTGTGGCGGCAATTCGGCTTTTGTTTCTCTCTCAGACAAAAGTAGAGGTGATTCAGCCTATGCCCCCACCAGCACCCAAGGATCCAACAGAAAAGGATGTACAGAACATGGCCTACAGTGTTATCCAGAGGAAAATCACAGAACTGGTAACAGGAGCTTATCCCCAGGCACGATGGGTATGGCAGTCTTCTCACGCCAAGGATCAGATTCTTGCGGGGGAAGACACCAAAATTCTCCTCAACCGTGCAGGAGGATACCGGGAAGCGGTCATCCATGTTCAAAACCTCAGAGTTGTTGGCCTGACATATGTACAGGCAGAAGATGCTGACAGGCTGGCACCCCCTCCTGTGGAACCAGAAAATTCCCCTGTGGAGATGGAAAAACCATGCGAGGAACCAGAGGAGCCGTCAGAACCCCCAGCGCCTAATTATGGACTTCTTGCTTTTGAATGGGTGGAAACCCATGCAGTAGAACTCAACGAGCGCTGCAACGAGTACATCGCACAAAAACAGGATTTCCTGCTACTTACACCTTCGGAACTTCCTGAGCGGGACAGCTGGCCGGATATTTGTCAGGAGCTTTCTCGGAACGGGATGGAAAACTGCGAGTGTACAGAAGAAGGAATCCAAATCAATCTTACGCAGGGATCCTGCAGAAAGGAATGAAATCATATGAGCGTATCTATTTCAAATTTATTTAACTACTCGCGCACTCTCCCCCCGCCTTTCGACACGCTTCCAAATAAAAAGGTTAAGGTGGCGTCAAAGTATGCGGACAAAACGGAATCTACGCTTTGTGGTTCTGTCATCAAAGCCGTTCATGCTTTCTGTCATTGTTCAAATGGCACATCGGAAGGCGCTGTAGGTATGGTGGATGAGAATAAGTGCGTAGCAGAGTATAAATCCTCCATGGGGCCGGATGCGTACCATCTGGTGGTGTTTGACATTTCCAGTGGAGCCCTCTTGGCCAGCGTTTACGATAAAAATACGGAGGTCATGGAACAGTATACAGCACATTCCAGTGCCCGTGACGGTGCCGCATTGTTTTTTGCAATGATGCCGGCTTTGCTGTCAGATGATGAATTTGGTGAGAATCTGGATATCTATAGGAAACAGATGGATTCCGGATACCCAGATATGAAGGATGCTACTAATGCAATGGCTATTCTCTGCGACAATGCCTACCGGCGCATCAAAGACGATACCTGCCCGGCGCATGTTTCTGTCAATGTGGACAAGTCTGGCAATCTGATGAGGGTATCGCAGGCACAGCTGGATTCCGGCGTGTTCACCCCAACTTCAGTAGTAGCTGGTGAATTCACTATTTTTGCCAGCACTGGTCCCGCTGTGATCCATAAGGCTACAGAAGAAATCCCGCATACAGATTTTGTTGGGAAGTATCCTTTGAATGCGGCCAGGAAGCTGACAGCCCTGGAACTGTCGCTGGTGCCGAAGCTTCCGGAATGGTACATCATACCATCGGAAGTAGTGGACATCTGCCGACATGCACAGGCCACCACCGGCCGTTCCATGCAGATGAGAAATTTTCTGCTTCGAGGTCCAGCCGGAACCGGAAAGACCATGGGAGCGAAAGCAATCGCTGCAGGATTAGGGCTTCCATATATGAAGTATACCTGCTCTGCTGGAACAGAAATTTTTGATTTTGTCGGCATGGTATTCCCTGAAACAGATTCTATCTCCACTGGCAATGTGCAGCTGGATAAAGAGCGTGAACTGCTCAAATCCATGGGCGGTATCAACTATGCCAATGTGGCTAAACTGATGAATCTACCGGATTTAGAGGATATGGACTATGATCCAGCTGGTGTCTATCAGGCTCTTACTGGAGTGGAAAATGCTGCGGCAACCTCACAGGACTGTATGGGAATTGTGCTGGACAAGGTAACTGACAAGGTTCGCGCGCTAAGTACACGCACTGAACAGGCAAACACGTCCGGGCAGACCTATACCTATGTGGAGACGGATTTTATTAAGGCGTTGAAGAACGGTTATGTGATTGAGGTGCAGGAACCTTCAACAATCATGCAGCCAGGCGTACTGGTAGGGCTCAATTCCCTTCTGGAACAGGAAGGTTCTATCACGCTGCCAACAGGTGAAATCATTCAGCGCCATCCAGATGCCGTTGTAGTCGTTACGACCAATGTGAGCTACGAAGGCTGCCGGAACATGAATCAGTCTGTGGTGGATCGTATGAGTTTGGTTAAAGATATCGAACTTCCATCGCCAGAGGTCATGGTACAGCGAGCTATGGCAGTTACTGGTGCAACGGACGAATATCAGGTGTCCCAGATGGTTCGGGTAGTCAATGACATGGCAGATTACTGCAGAAAAAACAGTATCACTGATGGGGCCTGCGGTATGCGAAGCCTCATTGATTGGGTCATCAGCACGGAAATTTCCGGAGATCCCTATACTTCCGCAATGTATACAGTCATCAGTAAAGCGACGGCAGATGAGGAAGATCGAGAGGCTTTAATCAGTACCGTACTGGAACCCATCTTCGCACCGAAACGCCGTAAGGCGGTATAACACAAATGGAAGGAGGTCTACTCTTTGGCAAGAGTGAATCATAAAAAAGTCAAACAGCTCCTCAGTGAGAAGCGCAGTAAGATTACTGACCGGCAGTTTTTTACATCCCGGATTTTGGCACTGCACTTTGAGGATATGGCAATGGCACAGACGCGGCGGTATAAGTATAACCGCCGCATCCATGTCAATCTCTCCTGGAAACCAAAGAACTCACAGATTGCCTGCACGAACAACCTTTCTGTATTTATCAATGCAGGGCACAAAATGGTGACGAAAAACCGGTCTCGTGAGAACAGGTATGAAATCGTATCCGGATTATTTACTCATGAGCTGGGACATTGCCTATTCACCGATTTTTTGTCCGCTCAGACCTATGATAATTTTCTACAGAGGTATAAATGGTACCCCAATGATCCCAACCTGATGCTGACTGCGGATATTCGCAGGGAACAGGAACTTTGGGATTATGTGAAGGCAGACAGCCGGAATCTTGAGATGCTGCGGCTTTTATCTCAACATATCTCCAATATATTGGAAGACGGATACGTAGAAAGCCGAATGCTGGCCCAGTTTCCCGGAAAACTCAGGTATAACTTAGAGGCACTGCGCGATCAGCAGTGGACGGATATGCCCACCGTCACGCAGCTCATAGAAGCTGAGGATGACGACGGACACATCTTTGAGAGCATTTTGCAGATTATGCTTTCTTACGTCAAGTATGGAGAAATCAAATACGGCGAGGAGCCTCTCAGTGATGAAAGAATTCAGACAATCTTTCATTTACTTCCGGAATTGGACAGTGCCATCACCAATCCATCTGGAAAGGCGCGATGGAATGTTGTCAATCTGGTTCTGATTCGGTGCTGGGAATACATCCAGGATTACATCGAACTCTGTAAAAAGAAACAGGAAGAGGCCGAAGCCTCCGGTGCAAGCTCTGCCATGGCAGAAACTCTCTCAGAACGAATGCAGGCTATGGCAGGCAGTTCCAGTAACGGAGAAGGAACAAGTACGCCTGTAGCAGACGCTACCACCTCTTGCCCGGCTCCAAATGCTGAAAAGCGTGCGCAGACAGCGGCCGATGCCAAACAAAATGAGTCTGGTGAAAATGAAACTGAGGAAGGGGCTGCCGCCCAGACTAGCTCTGAGGAGGAGAAATCTGAAACAAGTGCCAGCACCAGTGCTGGTGCACCTTCCAACAGTGCCGAACCGCTGGCATCCGATGACGGTACGATCCATGCAGGGAAACAGGAAGTTTCGTCTGAGGAAAAGGGCCGAATCCCCTATCAGCATACGGAACGAGTGTCCGAACCTATGGGCGGAACGGTTGAGCGCAATGACAACTATGAAAGAGAGCACTATAATGGTGCTGCTTCTGATGTTGAACGGTTATTAGAGAAGATGGCAGAACGCGCCGCCTGCGTACAACTGGAAAATGAGCGCCTTCGGGAACTTAACGATGTGGCACAGGGTATCTCATATGGGGATATTCATGCTGGTGTATCCGTTTGCGTCAATAGAATCGCAGATGTGGATGAAGAACTGGTAGACCAATACAATGCCATGTCAGGACCATTACTGGCGATTTCCCGGCAACTCCAGAAAAGCCTGGTACAGCAGCTCAAAGATAAGCAGCGAGGCGGAAAGCAGACTGGCCTGATGATGGGCCGGCGGTTGGATGCCCATGCCCTTTGCCGGAATGACGGGAAGGTTTTTTACAAAAATGCCCTACCCAATGAGGTTCCGGAGATGGCGGTAGCACTTTTGCTGGATGAGTCAGGCTCTATGTGTTCCTGTGACCGCTGCACCTATGCAAGGGCTTCGGCGATCATTCTGTATGATTTCTGCCGCAGTTTGCGCATACCGGTGATGGTTTATGGGCACTCCACGGGCTGTAGAGACGTTGAGCTATATTCCTATGCTGAGTTCGAGTCCATTGACCAGAATGACAAGTATCGTATGGTGGACATTGCAGCCCGGTCAAGCAACCGGGATGGCGCCGCGCTTCGGTTTGTAGCAGAGCAGTTATCCAAACGTCCGGAGGAAATCAAAATCCTGATTTTGGTGTCAGATGGTCAGCCGGCAGCCTATGGCTATGGCGGCAGTGCCGCTGAGGAAGACCTTAGAGGTATCCAGCAGGAATACCGGCGGAAAGGTATTCTGTTCATCGCCGCAGCCATCGGGGACGATAAGCAGAACATTGAACGAATTTACGGGGATTCCTTTATGGATATTACCGATCTGAATCAGTTGCCTGTGAAGCTGACCGCTGTGGTCAAGCGGCATATCCGGGCATAAAGAAACGGCGGAGATGGAATTTTCATCTCCGCCTCCATTTTGAAAGGAGAATAGATATGATTCTTAGAACACCTGGAGACGAGTTTCAATACAATGGGATTTTATATAAAATTGGAGAGCCGATCATCGGCACGGAACAAAGTGAGTATGAGGGTTTGATTGGAAGCATCGTGGCAATCACTGATGGTGAAGATAAGCGAACAGAAAATTCTACCCCGGATTTCTATTGTTGCTTTGACCCGCCAGTTCTTCCTTATGATATTAAACAGTTGGAAGAAATCTTTTCTGACCTGTACGATTTTCCGAAAACTCTGGAAGACATTATATTGGATTATGTGATTATGGCGCCGGAGATGGTTATTCCTGTTCAGTATGCAAGAGAACAGAGATACAGGCTGCCGCTTTATATCCTATCGGAAGATTGGGCGATCAATGGTGAGAATGGCCATAAAGAATACTTCTTTTCCGATGAAAAAGACGCAAAAAATGAGTTTACAGAAAAGCTGAACCATGAAGCGGACAGCGGCTGTGTGTCAAACTGGGATGATCTGCCTCAGTTCTGCGTGGATTCCGGGAGTTCTTTTTATGAATGCTGGTTAGATGGAGAATACATAGAGAACCATTATAAAATCTCCATCAAGCTGGAGACGCTGATGATGTCACCCGGAGGATTCGGAAGACTGGGACATGCCTACCAAAATGAGACGTTCCAAAAGGATTTTCTGGACCAAGTAGCACAATCCGAGGAAATGAGTCATCTTACAGACGCACAATACCATCAATTGATTTCTGATTCGACAATAGCGGAGCGGATTCACAAAGCACTTGACAGAAACGATACTTACAGGGAATGCTATTGGGCAACTATCCATGAGATCATAAAAGAAATTGCCAGACAATATACCGCAGAAGAAAAGGGGGCAATGAACGATGAGTTATGAATCATGGCATACATATGGATACGGTATCTGTGTTTCAGATATCGAAGCTGAAAAGCCCGATGTGAAAAGGCTACAGTCTTTGCTTTCTCTTGCTCCCAAGTTGAATAAACGGATAGAGCAATGGCTGGCGGAGGCTGACCTTTCTTCCCCGGAATATGAAGACTATATGGAATTTGACCAGGATTACATGCTGGGTTTGGCGTATCTGCTCAAGGAAGTGATACTGGAGGCAGAGGCGGTTGAATTTACAGCCTGCGACGATTTTTACGGACATACTTTCCTTGTTTATGAACCTCGATATCCCTGGCAGACAGGAGAAAAAGAGAGGTCGATGCAGGAAAGCGATATCCGGAACATTTTCCAAAAATATTTATCTGTTTTGACAGACAAACCGATGGAAATAGCTTATCAAGCTGTCGAAAACGGTGGATAAAAGGAGGTACTTTACATGGCATTAAATCTTTCTTCTTGCCGTCCTCTGACCAGTATCGTCTCCTATCCCGAACGTGGAGAAGGCGGCAACAATAAATACCGGGGAAATTGCTCCCCAAAACTGATCGAAGATCTCATAGGCTTCTTTAAGCCGGAGGAAATCTGCGACTACATGTGCGGCAGCGGTACCACAGCTTTCGCCGCCAGCAAAATGGGAATCGGCAGCCATTGCTATGATCTGCATAGTGGGTTTGACCTGCTGAACAGTGATATTCCTGAGCGACCGTCCTTTGTCTTCTGGCACCCGCCGTATTGGAACATCATCCAGTATTCAGATAAAATGTATAGCGCAAAAGATGTACGCGCTAAATACGGCTTTGATCCGCGTCCACTGGATTTATCACGGATTCCGGATTGGGACACTTTTGTGTCCGCTATGAACTACGCCATGATGAAGCAATTTTGCGCTCTCGAAAAAGGGGGCCGCATGGCCGTACTGGTAGGTGATATCAAGAAAAAAGGCAAGCTCTACAGCATGCTTTTTGAACTCACCAAGCCTGGAACACTGGAAAACGTCATCATTAAAGCACAGCACAACTGTTTTTCGGACAATACCCAGTATACAGGACGGTTTATCCCCATTCTGCATGAATATCTCCTCATTGTCAGGAAAGATGCTTCTTCGCTTTATCCCATTATGATGTCACAGAAGAAAGAGATTGATATTCGGGATATGCCAGGAGCCACATGGCGGGATGTTGTAGCGGCTGTTCTGGAGTCCTGTCCGGAGGCGGTTCCTCTTTCCTATCTATATGAAAAGATTGAACCCTACAGTAAAGCGCAAAAGAACAAATGGTGGAAAGAAAAAATCCGCCAGACCCTACAGTGCAATCCAAAATATTTTAATCATGACGGACGGGGACTTTGGAGCCTGTACCGTAAAATTGCATAGAGGAGAAATATAATGAAAGTGACACGGATTTATTACAATGATGATGATATTTTGGTTACGGGGCATCTGATTGAGCGAATCTTTAGAAGACCTGTGTTTTACCCTTTTGATGGAAAATGCGGCTTTAGCTATCAGTATGTGACACGCAAAGATTGTCTGGTGGAATTTACTGGGAGGTCTTACCGGGAATTCTACAAGAAAACGTATCCGGCAGGCACAAAAATTAAGATGATTGCAATGCGAAACAAACTATACCCGCTTCCCGAAGGCACTAAAGGCGTTGTTGAACTTGTGGATGATCATGCAGTTATCCACTGTGTATTCGAAGGAGGTCGGCGTATCGGGGTTATCCCAGGGTATGATGTTTTCATCAAGGTAACGGACGGAACTATGTCATAGTATTATATAAGGTGGGGATGTCGCTTCGGCGGCATCCCTTTTTTATAACAATTTGGATTTTGGGCATACTATATTTCAAAGCTTTATTTACATTTGAACTTCAACACTGTATAATATGAAGTGCAAATGTAAATGAAGCTTGGGAGGTGTGGCCAGTGGATAAAATTTGGGAGAGCATTAAAAGCATTGCAGAAGATAACAACGGATTTTTAAAAACAGGGCAAATTGAAGAAATGGGAATTAGCAGACCTGTACTGAGAAAATATGTGGATGAAGGAAAATTGGAGCAAGTGAGAAAGGGCCTTTATATCCTTTCAGAAGGACTTGCAGATGAATACGCACTACTTCAGGCACAGAGCGCCAAGGCCGTTTTTTCTTATGGCACGGCTCTTTTTTTGTGGGAGTTGTCGGATCGGACGCCGCATTTTCTGGATATTACTCTTCCGCACGGGACCAACATCAGCAGACTAAAACGCGATAATCCGAACCTTCGCTGCCACTATGTACAGCCACATATCTATGACATAGGGATAACAGAAACTAACTCCCCGCAGGGCGGCACGGTGAAACTATATGATAGAGAGCGGTGTATCTGTGATTTGATCCGTGACCGGGCGCAGGTGGAATTGCAGCTTTATACCCAGGCAATCAAAGACTACTTTAAATCTGGGGCGAATAACCGGCGGTTGCTCAAATATAGCAAGGCGTTTGGAATAGAGGATAAAGTAAGGATGTATATGGAGGTATTGTGATGAAAACACCGGAGCAATTAAAAGGAATAATCCGCAGTATGGCAGAAAAGAAAAATCTACGTGCGCAGGAAGTGCTGCAGATGTTCCTGTTTGAGCGTATTATAGACCGGCTGGCTGGGTCTGATTATCAGAAAAATTTCATTCTGAAAGGCGGTCTATTGATTTCATCTATGCTTGGAATCAGTGAACGCACGACTATGGATATGGATACTACTGTTCGGGGAATCCAGATGGATGAAGCGGAAATTACTGAGGTTGTCAAAAAAATTCTCTCTATAGATGTAGGAGACGGTATATCTTTTGAATTTCAGAAAATCGAACCGATCCGGGAAGAGGATGAATATCATAATTTCCGGGTACACCTGCACGCTCAGTATGGGAAGATCAACAGCCCTATGAAAATTGACATTACAACTGGAGATGTGATTACGCCATCCGCAGTCCAGTATGAATTTCCTCTGTTGTTTGAGGACAGGTCGGTATCCGTTATGGCATATACGCTGGAAACTGTATTAGCGGAAAAATATGAGACCATTTTGCGTAGGAATATCGGAACGACCAGGGCAAGAGATTTTTATGACCTGCATATGCTTTATCTTGGACGCAAGGATACGGTTCGTATGGAAATTTTCCGAAGAGCGGTTTTACATACTGCGGAAAAGAGAGGCTCACTGGACGATGTTCGTGACTGGAAAGAAATTCTAAAAGACATCCGGGAAGAACCGGTAATGTATCTTCTCTGGGACCGCTATATCGCAGACAATCCTTATATTGGAGGTCTTGAATTTCATGAGGTTCTGGACACAGTGGATGAGATTGCCGCATTGCTTGATTTGTAATTTTGGATAGAAGGATAGAGTCGATCACAATTCTGATCGGCTCTTTTTTACGCACAGAAAGGGGGTGATTTTTATGGAGTGGTTATTTTTTGGTATCGGCGTCCTGTTAGGGATGGTGCTGGGTGTAGTAATTATGTGTATGCTACAGATTAACCGGACATGTCGCTTTGAAGATGTGTATGGGCAGTAATAAGCTTTCCAGTCTGCAATAACGCGGTGTTCCTTTCTTTTTCCGGCAGATTGACTATTGTGATAGGTTCTGATATAATATTTACATCAGTATCAAGTTTAGCATCAGGCTGGACATAGTTGAACAGAGTTTATCACAGTGCCGTTTGCATTTTGCAGATGGCACTTTTTTTGTTTCCGGCCAACATTTAATATTCGGGCATAAGCCAGCACTCCTTCGGGGTTGCTGGCTTTTGTTATATCAGCGGAAAACCGCAAAAAAAGAAAGGAGCATTTATTATGCAAAAAACATGCGAAGACAGCTACTCGACAACCTTCTGTTCCTTCGAGGATATGCAGAAGTACCATGAGGATTTGACGTTAGGAAGCCAGTGGCTCAGATACAAAATCAATGAATTGCACATTGAGCCGCTGGATCGGACGTCATCGCTTTATGGAACCCCCTCTTCTTTTGCCCCAAGGGTCAGCGCAGAAGCGGTAGAGGACACGGCTCAAAATTTGGGCCTCGCTATGCGGATAGGCACTGACTACTATCCTATCCGCACAACTGCCTATAAAAGCTTGCTGGCCAGGGCTAAGATCAGTGGCACTGTGCTGCCAAAGCTCAGCAGGGAAAAACTTGCCAGAATACTTAACGACTGTCTGAGTATTTATTCCTCTGAAGCACTGCTTCTCATTCGGAATGAGAAGGTGTCTGCAGCTCATTCCGGGAACCCAGTTGATTATTCTGTACTTCCCATCGATGAGTTGTTGAAAGCACTCATGAGAGGACTGGATGACCGTTTTCCTGGAAGTAAATTCCAATCTGGCTATAGCGATCACGCATTGACCAGTGCTTCTTGGACAATGCCAGGTCAGAAAGAAAAGCTGCTGGATACCTATGAAAAGGTATTGATCGCTCAGGGTAAAACAACCATGGCCTCGAAATTGATGCCCGGTATTAGGTTTGTAACGTCCGATACCGGTGTCGCATCCGCAAAGGTCTCTGCTATGCTCATGGGAACACAGTATCCCATTCATATTGGAGGATGTGTAGCGGTTGACCATTGTAATCAGGCCAAAGTTGAGAATTTTGAAGAGGCATTTAGCAAGTTGTTTGCCCAGTTTCAGGATTCTGTAGGAAAGCTGAAAAAGCTGTTGGAGATCCCTTTGGCTTACCCTGTCAATGCCATGACCCGTGTTTGCAAGAGCTTGTCACTTCCGAAAAAAGCGGCAGTGGAAGCCATTGCGATGTATGAAATGGCCTATGGTGATGGGCCATCGACGGCTCACGATGTATTCATGGCTATGCAGGAAATTCCCTATATCATGAAGGCAGAACACACATCAGAGGACAAATTGTTGCGCCTCGAAGAGAATATGGCCCGGGCGCTCACACTGCGTTGGAGCGATTATGATCTACCAAAGGCGGTGAGTTTCTAATGAAAAAACCTATTATTCTCTGTGACTGCGCCGGTATGAGCAATGACCAATGGCTGAAATGCCGCGCCCATGGTCCTAAAGGTGATATCCCCTATACTGTGGGAGGCAGTGATGTAGCTACAATTTTCGGATTATCTCCATGGATGACACCATTGGAACTGTGGATGATTAAAAAAGGGCGGATGAAAACACCTGTCAAGTCCAATCCGGATCAATTGGAAATGGGGCATTTGCTGGAACCCATTGCGGCTTACTGGTATCAGAAGAAAACCGGTAATATCGTTTTTGACGATACGAATCTGTATCAGCATGCAGATCACCCCTACGCTCTGGCCAACATGGATCGACGGTATACCAGAAAGGTGGACGGAGAGCCTGGAATTTTGGAGTGTAAAAGCTGCACATATCATAAGGCTGGGGACTGGGCAGATGATGCCTACCCTCTGTATTATGAATTACAGCTTCGGTTCTATCTATCTTTTGAGGAAACAAAACACGGGGCATTCTCCTGCATTTGGGGGAATAATCCGGACAACGATCTTGCCATACCAGAACTGACCAGGGATCAGGCGAAGGAAGATATGATTTTTGAACGCCTGGATCAGTGGATATGGAGTTTGGAGAATGATAAACCGCCTACCATGGACGATGTAAAGCCAAAGCTGGCGCTGGAGTCGCTGGCAAGAATCTATGGAGCGAGTCAGGCGGGCCTGCCCACAGTTGAGTTTTCGCCTAAATACGAGAAACAGCTGCGGCAGATTGCGCTTTTACAGGGGAAAATCACCGACTGCAATGCAGAAATCAAAACTTACGAAAAGGAGATTGAAGCACATAGTGTGCGAATTGCCGAAATCATGAAGGAACACGAACATGGTATCCTTACGACTACCAGTGATAAGCTGCTGATTGATTTTGTGACAAAAACCAGTAAACGGCCAGATTCCAAAGCTTTGAAAGAGAAGTATCCAGCAGCCTATGCGGATGTGCTGAAGACCTCGGAAAGCCGGAAGCTGAAAGTTCATATTGAGCCGGCATAACCGCCGGAGAAAGGAGCGACCATGCCAAAAGAAATATTCACGAATGATTGGGAGGACAGCTTGCTTCTGCAGTTTTTGCGTCCGGATCCGGAAAAAGAAACAGCTTATATCTGTTCTCCACTGCGTGCAGAAGACACACACCAGTATCTGTGTAACCTGTATGCAGCTCGGGCTTATATGTTTTATGCAAAAGAGTATATGGGATATCTTAGCAGGGCTCCCCACGCCTATCTTCCTTTGCTGCTCTGCGATGACGATGCAGATGAGAGAAATTTTGCACTGCGATTCGGAATGGAACTGATGGAGAAAAGCAAGGTTGTTTTCGTCTGCGGAAATCGACTGAGCAAGGGTATGGCTGGCGAGATCGTCCAAGCTACCGCACTGCGAAAGCCCATTTATGTATTTGACGCAGACCTGCACTGTGAAGTGCAGAAAATTGTGCGCCAAAACCGTCCTCCCATGTTTTCGGCTTCTTATATCGAAGACCATCCAGTTATGGCCCACCCACGGCCACAGATGGAGATGGCTTTCAGGAAGAAACGAAATGGTGAGGACTTTTTCTTTTTACAATGAATCACGATGCTTATAGAGGCATCTAAAGAAAGGAGCGACTGCTTTGATTTGTCAGTTTAAACGCCTAATTTACCCGCGCAGCCAGCCTGTTGAAGATGGCAGCTATATGATTGCTTTATATAAGCCCTGCGAATCTATACGGGATTCTGCCGGGAATATGGTTTCGGAAGTCAAGGCGGTGGGCTATTGCCTGCCCACTGCCGATAACCTCCGCTATGATTTCAAGGGGCGTTGGAGCAGAAATGCCAAGCACGGAATCCAGTTTGAAGTAGAGAATTTTCAGGAAATCATCGCACCGACCAAAGAAGGCATTATTGCCTTTCTGATGTCGGGGCAGATCAAAGGTATTGGACCAAAGACCGCTGAAAAGATCTACGATACCTTCGGCCAGAAAACGCTGGAGGTACTGGACAACGAACCGGACAAGCTGCTGCTAATTTCTGGAATCAGTAAAAACAAGCTCATGAAAATTAAGGAGTCCTATCTGGCTTCCCGTGGTGCCCGAGATGTAGTGGCCTTTCTGGTTCCTCACGGCATTACCCCTAACCGGGCAGTAAAGCTTTATCTCAAATATGGTGACCAAACCATGGACATTGTGCGGAACCATCCTTACCAGCTCTGTGAGATGGCAGGCATAGGATTCCGTACAGCGGACAAGATTGCCATGAGTATGGGATTTAATAAGCTTTCCCCTGAACGAGTGGATGAGGGGCTGCTTTACACTTTAATAGAAGCAGAAATGAAGGGGCATCTCTGCATGGAGAAACACGCTTTTATCCGACAGGCACTGAAAATTCTTGACACAGAAGGGCTCACCGAGGAGATGGCGGCCAACAGGGCGGCCTATCTTCTTCACAAAGAGCGCCTTACTTCATACCGAAATCGAGTGTACCTCCCGACAGCGGCAAGGGCGGAACAGAGGCTGGCGGAGCGAATTTACAGGCTGCAAAATTCTTCCAAGCCACACCATTATGGGGATTTGGCAGAAGACATTCTGGAACTGGAGAAGAAACTTCGCCTTACATTAAATGAAGAACAGAAATTGGCAGTAACAACCGCCATGACTGCCCCCATTTCCATTATCACCGGCGGTCCCGGAACTGGAAAGACGCTGATTCAGCGTGCGTTTCTGGAATTGTACCGCAGCAAAAATCCATCTGGGGAAATTATGTGCTGCGCGCCTACCGGACGCGCCGCACGGAGAATGGAGGAATCCACTGGAGTATCAGCCACGACAATTCACAAGGCATTAGGGCTGATTGCTGGTGAAGATGGAAATTACTGCGAACCAGAACAGCTGGAAGCAGACTTAATCCTGGTAGATGAGGTATCCATGATGGACATTTACCTGGCAGGTCATCTCCTTTATTCCATTCCTCAAGGGAGTCAACTGGTATTGATCGGCGATGTGGATCAGCTTCCGTCCGTTGGGCCGGGTGCTGTACTAAAATCGTTGATTGACTGCGGAAAAATCCCTGTCGTGAGACTGGAAAAGGTGTACCGTCAAGCCCTTGGCAGCCGTATCGCTACCAATGCCAAACTGATTCGCAGCGGAAATCTCGGTCTGGAATATGGAGAGGATTTTCAGCTGTTTGAATCTTCAGATCTGGTGGAATCGGCCAACCTGCTTGAGGAGATTTATCTTCAGGAAGCAGGACATTACGGCGTAGACAATGTGACGCTCTTAACACCCTTCCGCCAGAAAACCGATACAGGAGTCAACGCTCTCAATAGTCGGTTGCAATCCAAGGTGAATCCGCCGGAGGCAGGAAAGCCGGAACTATCCCATGGCAAGAGAATCTTCCGTCTGGGAGATAAGGTGATGCAGGTTAAGAATTTTGAGGATGTCAATAACGGCGATGTTGGCTATATTACGGGCATCAGTCGGGACGGCGATACATCTTATGTCACCGTAGACTTTGGGGATGGACGGACAATGGAATACGAAAGCGGCGATCTTGAAATGCTTGACCACGCATATGCTTCCACCGTCCACAAATCACAGGGCAGCGAATACCAGTCTGTCATTATCAATCTACAGTGTGCCCATGCTGTGATGCTTGTCCGGCCTCTGCTCTATACAGCAGTCACCCGAGCAAAGAAACGGGTGATTTTGGTAGGTGAACGGCGAGCTGTTTGCATTGCCATTAAACGTGTAGATACGGAACAGAGAGAAACCATGCTGGCAGAAAGGGTCAGCGAACTGTATGGTCACTGAAAATACCGGGGAAGATGCCTCGAAAATGAAAGGAGAACAAAACATGGCTACTTGTCTCGATGATTATCAAAGCATGAAAGATACTATGACACAGCAGTTTTCCGAAGGAAATGTTTCTTTGGAACAATCTATGACGTATCAGGAACTACTGTACCGCATTGGGGTTCTGGAGACCTGCCGGATGCTCTGCAAAACGGCTCCTATTACCGTGGAGATGAAGGCATTGATTGCCCATTATCAGTTGGTTGATGCCTATGTGCAGTGTATTGGGAAAGAGCGCAGGTTTGGAATGCCGGCGGATGACAAGGAGAAAGCCAGCCGGAAAGTAGCAGCTGAGGCGTTGGAAAAAACTGTAGCAGATTGCCGCAGACGGTTTTCCAGTTTTCAGCCTTCTGGGCAGGACCTGTATAAACGCAGCATCAGTACGATGCTGAACACAATCCTGCCGGTATGGCTCCAACTCAGGAATACATATGTGCTGATAAAAAAATAAGGAGGACATGAACATGAGTCAGAATAACTCGAATGATAAGGCCGCTATGCTGGCCAAGTTGAATAGCATCAATCAGGTGGAGGGCTTTGATCCAACCCCGTTTGCTGTAGAATATACGGATTTGAACACCGGAGAGTCTCGAAAGAGGCTCCCGGTAATGATCCAGATGGCCTGGTTCCGACTGAAATACCCGGAAGGGCGCATTGCTGTTCAGGTGACGCCAAGTAAAGATTGTTTTGTCGCAACGGCTCGTATCTATCCAAGCTATAAAGATGGTTCAGATTGTTATTTGGCAGAGGCAACTGCCTCCCGCAGTTTAGATGTATCCAAGCCGTCTGTTTCTCCAAGAGAGTGGGCACAAACAGCCGCTGTGGGGATTGCTCTGCGAAATGCCGGTTTTGGCTTGCAGTTCAATGCTGCCGGCGATGATTTTGAGGATATTGCTCCGGATGAGTTAGGTACCATGACAGACGAAGCAGCTCCCGAGACACCCCCAGGATCGGAGATGGAGTCACCAGCCTCCTCTGCCCCAGTTGCTGAAACACGCGAGCTTTCTCCGGAAGAGAAGCTGCAACAGGCAAAGAATACGCCTTGCCCCATCCAAAAATTTGGAGGCAAAACACTGGGAGAGGTATTGAAACTTGATCCCCATGCAATTAACTGGGTGGCAACCAAATTTACCGGAGATCCAGAGATTCGGGCAGCAGCAAAACTCATCTGTGAGTATGCTGTGCAACAGGTATCAGCGTGAAAAACGTATTGAGGGCGGCCAAGCCGCCCTCGGAAAGGAGGTTGTATGGAACTATTCCATATGGCGGATATTATACCGCTAATCGGGATTCCTTACCCTCCCTCTGGTCGCAGTAATTACAATATCCCCTGCCCTTGTTGTGATGATAACCCCAGAAAAAAACATTTGAATATCAATTTACAGAAAGATGTATTTCGCTGCCCTCGCTGTGGATTTTCCGGTGGAGTATTCGATCTGTATGCCTACTATGCAGGCATTTCCCGTGATTCCGTCAGAGAGGCGTTGATTGCGCGTCTGGATGTACGTGGGGATATTCCTAAACCCCAACCCATCAAGGTGGAAGAGGTTCCGGAGTGTCCTTTAGCGGATGTTGATGATCGTCACGCAACCTATAGTGCTCTGTTGAGCCGGCTATCGCTGGCAACAGATCATCGGGAAAATCTGCTTTCCAGAGGTTTAAATCTGGAGCAGATTGAGCGGCTGGGGTATAAAACCACACCGGTGGTCGGTACGGGAGTGATTGCGAAACAACTGCTGGCGGAGGGATTCTATCTATCTGGAGTGCCTGGTTTTTACCGCAAGAATGGTCAGTGGATGTTCGTGAGTGAGCAGCGAGGCATCCTGATTCCCTTTCGTGATTTGGAGGGTAGAATTCAGGGCCTACAAATCCGCAGGGACAATGTAACTAAGAGAAAATTTCGCTGGGTATCCAGCGTTGGAAAAGCAGATGGCTGCAAAGCAGAATGCTGGGTTCATATTGCCGGCGAGCTGCGTTCTACAATTATTCTCATCGAGGGGCCTATGAAGGCAGATATTGTACATGAGCTGACTGGCCAGACCGTTGTCGCTGTTGGGGGTGTAAACGCACTCTCCCACTTGGAACAAGCCCTCCTTACGTTTCGTGAGCGAGGTGTAAAAAAGGTCATGACGGCATTCGACATGGATTTCCTGAAAAATCCACATGTGAAGAATGGATATGAAGACCTGAAGGCATTGCTTACCCGGATTGGATATGAATATGGCGTGTACCTTTGGAACCCTGAATATAACGGATTGGATGACTATGTGTGGAAATATTGTCTGCAAGGCGGCAAGTCGTCACAGTAGCGGAAAAGGCGGGAACTCCCCGCCTTTTTCTTATGTGTATAAACTCGTGAAAAAAGCGCATTCTGGTTGTAAATGCGTTTTCTCAATTGTGTAATATTACAGAACAAATACAGGAGGTAATAATTATGCTGATAGCAATTGATCACGGCAATTATGCCATCAAAACACCCCATTTTTCTTTTATTTCCGGCCTTTCCGAGCATACGGTCAAACCGCCTTTGGCAGATGAGGTGCTGGAATTTGGCGGCAGCTACTGGACGCTCTCTGGTAAAAGGCTCCCATACATGAGAGATAAAACTAAAGACGAACGATTCTTTATTCTTTCCCTGTTTGCTATTGCCAGAGAGATTGAGATGCTGGGGGCCCAAACTGCATTTGAACAGATCGATTTGGCTGTGGGCCTTCCCCCAGAGCATTATGGAATGCTGCGGGAAAAATTTGCCCAATACTTCCGTCGAAGCGGCGCCATTAACTTTGTGTACAAAGAGCGCCCTTTAAGTATTGTGATTCGTCATGTGCTGGTGTATCCGCAGGCATATGCGGCAGTGATTCCGCAGAGTGGCCAGCTGCTCAAAACTTTACGGGTATTTGTGATAGACATCGGTGGGTTCACAACAGACGTGCTTTTGCTTCGTAATGGAAAACCCGATTTGCAGTTTTGCCGGAGTCTGGAGAGCGGGGTCATTACCATGAACAATGACATCATCCGGAAAATCAGTGCACAGCATGATATGAAGATTGAGGACGAGCATATCAGTGCCGTGCTGCAAGGGCGGGAAACCATTCTTCCTGAAGATGTCAAGAAAACCATCCGTGAATCTGCTCAGCTGCATGCTAAAGAAATTCTGGATCAACTTAGGGAACTTCAAGTAGATCTGCGGACCAACCCCGCTATTTTTATTGGTGGAGGAAGTTCTTTGTTCCGTCCGTTACTGGAGCAATCGTCTATGGTGGCTCAGGCCAGCTATGTAGAGGATCCGAAAGCCAATGCAATCGGATATGAGATGATGGCAAGACAACAGCTGAGCCGCATGGTATAGTTGCGGGGAGTTGGTTGAGATGAAAAAGGATGGAGCCTATCGGTTTAATCTACAGTTTAGCGCTGATACGGCAGAACAAATCCGGGCAGGTGAACTACTTGAAAAGTTAGGCAATAAAAAGAGTTCCGTCATTGTTCCAGCTCTTAATGAGTATTTGGAACGGCATCCTGAGTTGCAGACGGAAGCGCTTCGCATTCAAATTAAAGAGGCAGACGCCTTGCGCAAAGAGAAACTGGAGGATATGATACGTCAGATTGTTCGGGAACAGATTGGCGGCATGGCTGTTCCTAATGAAGAACAGTTGCAAGAAATACCAGCAGATAGCTTGGAAGAAGATGTAGCCCGGATGATTGATAATCTGGACATCTTCCAACAGTAGGAATCTGTGTATTTCCGCTTTCATATTCCAAAAATCAGAATTAACATACGAGAAAATCGTCTCTTGACGTCTTAACAAAACTTATAGTGCGAATATCAGAATTATACTTACTTCACTTGTACTGTTGGTTTTATTAAAATTATAACAGAAAGGGACGATAACAATGAACTATCAACTATTGGGGAAAAATGTTCGGAAGTACCGAATTCAGGAGGGAATGAACCAAGAGGAGCTGGCTGAAAAAGTAGGTTGTTCAAGCAGCCATATCGGCCAGATTGAGAATAATCGGGGTATCCCCAGTCTGGAGATGATTGTCAACATAGCAAATGCACTTCACACTACCGTGGATCAGTTGGTATTGGATTCTTTGGAATGCCCGGAGATTGTCTATTTGCGGGATATTGAAAAAAGAATTCAGGAATTATCAATGCCGGTAAGGATACTGGCCTGTGAGATGTTGCAGGATATGTTGGAAATCATAGAAAAGACCCGTAGCTGAGTAAGTCCTGGTTCCCCATAAAGTTTGTACGTCCTCAGCGGCAGGCCCGTGTTGACAGATTCTGATTTTTTGGAGGGTATTAAGGTATGAAGGAAAGCGAAACAATAGACTATCCCCGACAGTAAGAAATCCAGACGAATACCGATTGAGGTGTTTGTTTCAAAAAAAGAATACGGCAACAATTTGATGCAGCTACCTTTCAACAAGTAGCTGCATTTTCATATATAAATCAACAGGTTTCTTTTTGCAGGTCACATTGCGTTTGTTTGCAGTGTGGCCTTTTTTCATGCCTGCGGGAAGGAGGTGAGTCCCGTGTACATCTTCAATGTGCGTTAAATCACCTCAGTAACCCGAAACCAATTGATAAAGACGCATGCCATCTTGGCATGCCTCCCAGGCGGCTGGGATGGCATGGCTTGGAGGCATGGAATGAAATACGATTTTTTGTCCGAACGAGATGAACTGCGCGGCCGGTTCACCCGATTTATGGAGGTCTCTGTTCGCAATGCGCGGAAAGACTATTTAAGGAAAATGAGCCGTTATCCCGAAACATCGTCACTGGAAAGCGTGCCGGAAGAAATGTTGACTGTCAGGGATTCCATAGAAATACGCAGAAAGGATGCTTTCGACTTTGAGGAGGAACGGTTGGCAAAAGCATTCAGTCAGCTTCCTCTTATGCGCCAACGGATTCTTGTTCTTCTGTTCGTGGAAGAGTTGTCCCCGGCAGAAATCGCCTGCAAACTGAACTGTTCTGTGCAGCATGTGTATAACCAGCGTTCTCTGGCACTCAAGAAACTTCGCCAGCTCCTTGAGAAAGAAGGTGGTAAAGGATGACGGCCATGGAATTTCGTGAATTGCTGCATCGGGCGGTTGAAGGAGACTGTGACGCTGTGGAGCAGATACTCATCCTTTATATGCCGCTGATCAATCGGTATAGCATGATCGACGGACAGTTGGATGAGGATTGCCGACAGTACATACTTATCCGTATTACACTGAGTATCAGCAAATTCATAATCTGAAGGAAGACTGCTCCGGGAAACCGGGGCAGTTTTTTTGAAAATTTTTTGATAGAACATTAGAGATCAGATAAACGGAGCGTTCTTACTTTATGAAGGCATCCCCCTTCATGGTACCTTGACAACTGCATAGCAAAACCCGGTACATCCCCTGACCGAGGAGCGGCTATCCGTCTGTCTGGCAAACAGAACAAGAGCACTGATATATGGGTGGCTCCCATATAACGCGACGATCCGGCAGGGCCATCATGGTACTTCCGGCTTGGACGCGTCACGGCATCGGCCGGCTCGGCATCAGAATGCGGAGAGATGAAATTTCTATGGACCTGTTCGCCACAGGCGCCGGGGATTGCTTGATTCAAAGAATAGGTTGACCAAATATTGGCAAAGATATGGGTGAGGTGATTAAGATGCGAAATTACGAAAATGATCCAAGAACTTTGGATTCATTGGTTGATATCCGGGATGTGAAGGTTGATCCGGCACAGCCACCGGAAGAGCGAATACGCTCTTATGTGCAGCAAGTTAAGGACCCATATTGTTTCCGTGTTGGAGGCGTTAAGGTTCGTGTGGCCTATGCGGGAAAGGACGAAACCCTGAACGACAGTTTCTGTAACATGATTTCTACTCTATGACCAGAAAACATTTCCAGCGGAAAATTCGATAAAACGACTGGAAAAAGGAGTACATCCATGCTATACTAGGCGTGGACGAAATCAGCGAATACTCCGGTCGTTTTGTGGTGAGACCGCAAAATTCAGACAGGAGTGGCGCTAAATATGAAAGATGTAATGCAATTGTATCATGTCGCCATCTACCTCCGTTTATCGAAGGATGATGGCGACATTTCTTTTTCAGATTCGAAAAAATTAGAGAGTAACAGTATCCATAATCAACGGGAGCTGTTGATATCCTATTTGAAAAAGCACCCTGAAATGGAACTGTATGATGAGTATAAAGATGATGGTTGGACCGGTACGAATTTTGAACGGCCTGATTTCCGCCGCATGATGGAGGATGTACGCGCAGGCAAGGTGAATTGCATCCTTGTTAAAGATCTATCTCGCTTTGGAAGAGATTACATTGAATGTGGAAAGTATATTGAAAAAATATTCCCTCAGTTGGGAATTCGATTTATTGCTTTAAATGATGGATTTGATACACAGTCTTCTAGTAGTACAGACAGTATTGTAATTCCATTCAAAAATCTGATTAACGATTCTTATAGTCGGGATATTTCTATTAAAGTCCGCAGTAATTTGGAGGTGAAACGTAGGCAGGGCGAATTTATTTCTAATTTTGCGGTATATGGATACAAAAAGGACAAAGAAAATAAAAATCATCTTGTTGTGGATGAGTATGCTGCTGGTATTGTACAGGATATTTTCAAATGGGCTATTGAAGGTCATAGTCCGGGAAGCATAGCTCTACGATTGAATCAACTTGGTGTACTTTCCCCCATGGAATATAAAAAGTCTCAGGGGAGCAAATACAAATCAAAGTTTAAGACTGGTGCGCAGGCAAAGTGGAGTCATGTTGCGGTTCGTAGAATCCTACAAAATGAAATTTATACCGGTACGATGGTTCAGGGAAGGAGGACAACCCCGAATCATAAGACCAAAAAGTTTATATACAAGGATCAGAATGATTGGGTTCGAGTAGAAGGAACTCATGAGGCAATTATCAGTCGGCCCCAATTTGATTTGGTACAACAGATTCTGCAGGAGGATACAAGGGCAAGCGCTGAAAATGCAACAGTGCATCCATACTGCGGAAGAATCTTTTGTGGAGATTGTGGCGCCCCTATTGTGCGTAAAACAGCAGTATCTGACGGCAAACGCTATGTATATTATGTGTGCGGAGCCAATAAAGCCGACAGCCATACCTGCAGTAAACACAGCATACGGGAAGAAATATTGGATGATGCCGTACTTGTTACAATTCAGCGTCAAATCGAAATTGCACTGGATATGGATGCTGCGTTACGTCAGATTGAAACATTGTCCTGGGAAAGAACTGAACTAAGGAAAATAGAAGCAAATATTGAAGTGCAAAATCAGATTATCCAGAAAAACAACAATCTCAGACTAGGAATATACGAAGATCTTCAAAGCGGTATTTTATCCAGAGAAGAGTTCATGGCACTGAAAGAGGAATTCTCTTCAAGGATTGCTACCGCTAAGATGGTGATAGATCAACTTATTAGCAGTAAAAGTGAGATTCAACACGGCCTAAGCAAACAGCAAAGTTGGCTAGCCCAGTTCCGTGAATACGAGAATATTACAGCTATCACACGACGGTTGATTGTCAGTTTGGTGGAACGAATCAATGTATATGAAGGTTCCGAAATTGAGGTGGTTTTTCGACATCGGGATCAATTTGCTCATATCAAAGAATTTTTGGAAAATCAAGAAGGTAAATCTGAAAAGATACAAATATTTCCCCAGTTGGAGGTGGTATAAATGGCCCGTATATCCCGCAAGAAAGGCAATGTCAATCAGACTGGAACCGATGTGAAAGATATTTTCCGCACAGCGGTTTATTTGCGTCTTTCTGTGGAGGATAACGGGAAAAAAGACGCGGATTCACTGGACAACCAAAGAGAACTTCTGCTTTCCTATGTGGCTGATCGTCCGTATTTAGAATTGATTGAAATTTATGAGGATAATGGCTGGACCGGTACAGATTTTGACCGACCTGCCTTTCAGCGCATGCTGGAGGATGCACAGAAAGGGAAAATAAATTGCATTGTAGTCAAAGACCTTTCACGGTTAGGGCGTAACTATGTGGAAGCGGGAAATTATCTTGAAAAAGTATTTCCTTTTTTAAATCTTCGCTTTATCGCAGTGAATGACAATTATGACAGCGCATCTCTCACATCAGGTGAGCATCTGGGGGCAACTCTGAAAAATGTTGTAAACGATATTTATGCTAAAGATATCTCCCGCAAATCTTGCTCCGCATTGAAGATGAAACGGGTAAAAGGAGAATATATTGGCAATTATGCCCCGTATGGCTATTTAAAAGATCCACAGGATAAAAATCATCTGATTGTAGACACAGAAACGGCGCCCATTGTGGTAGAAATTTTTACTATGCGCGCTGAAGGGCTGGGTGTGGGTACGATTATACGCAAACTGAACGAGAAAGGATACCCTTCCCCTGGCAGGCTTCGCTATGAGCGCGGAATTATAACAAATAACAATACAAAAGGGAAGGCTCTCCCTTGGAATAGACACGTTTTAACGGATATGCTTTATAATATTGCTTATATCGGACACCTGGCCCAAGGGAAAAGTACCAGTTGTTTGCATAAAGGAATCCCTTTTCACTGGACAGATCCTTCCGAATGGGACATTGCTGAAAACACGCATGAACCTATTATTTCAATGGATTTATGGGAACAGGTTCAAAGAGTAAATCAATCTCTTTCAAATGCAGCTAAAGCCAGTCATGGAAAATATGGGAATCTCCCTAAAAGAGAAAACCCCTATGGCTCATTGTTACGCTGTGCGGACTGCGGACGTGTTATCAAGCAAATTCGTTCTTATAGTACAAGCAAAAAGAGTGGAACCCAAAGTTATTACACGTACAAATGTTCCGGGTATATTGAACTTGGCATTTCAAGCTGTCCACAAAGAAGTATTCGTGCTGCCGATCTGGATTCAGCTGTACTGGAGACCATTCGAAAACAAATGGAAGTCTTTATCGACAGGCAGCGGGTTCTGCAGCATCTGATTACAATGGAAAAAGCCAAGGCAAAACAAGCGGCTCCAAATGACAGGCTACAGAAGTTGCAAGCGGAAATAACAAAAAAACGCAATATGTCTGCTTCACTATATGTGGATTATAAAGACGGGATTTTATCCCAAGACGAGTATCTTTATGCAAAGGAAACATACCAGACTGAATTAGAGCGGCTGGAACAGGAAGAAAGAGAACTTCGCAGTGTGCATGAGCGTGCAACGGCAGCCAGTACGGGAGAGAAAAAGTGGGACAGGCTGATAGAGCGATACTACCACCAAGAAAGGCTTACAAAGGAAATGGTAAATGCCTTTGTGAAAGGAATCCAATTCTATGCCGACAACAGTATTACCATAGAATTCCGTTACATGAACGAATTCGAGGAATTGCTTCAAGAGTGCGAGAGAATCAGAAAGGGGGTTGCATAGGAAATGGTCTTGCATATTGCGATGTATCTGCGATTGTCGCAAGAGGATGTTGATAAAAGAAATAATGTACTCAAAGATGAGAGCAACAGCATCCGTAGCCAAAGACTACTGATTCAAAGGTATATTCAAGAGCATTCAGAGCTTTCAGGCTGTCCGGTTATGGAATTTGTAGATGATGGTTATACAGGGACCAATTTTGATCGCCCACAATTCCAAAAAATGATTAGTTTGATACGCAGCGGCGAAATCCAGTGTGTGGTCGTAAAAGACCTCTCTCGGTTTGGCCGCAATTATTTAGAGGTTGGCGATTTTCTGGAGCATATTTTCCCGTTTCTTGGTGTTCGATTTATTGCCATCAATGACCATTATGACAGCGCGGATTACATTGGTACAACCGGCGGCGTGGATGTAGCTTTCCGTAACCTCGTCTATCAGCAGTATAGTCAGGATCTTTCCCAAAAAGTAAAAGCTGCTATGCACATGAAGATGGCAAGAGGGCAATATGTTACACACTGCCCGTATGGCTATAAAAAGGCTCCTGGAGAAAAACATAAGATGATTATTGACCCAGTAACTGCACCAGTTGTCCGTGAAATTTTTTTGGCGGCGATTGCGGGAAAGAAAAGCACTGAAATTGCCTCTGCATTGAATGAAAGGCATATTCCTACACCGATGGAGTACAAAAAACTAACCCGTAAGGATATTCAGAATGAGGTCATGTGGAGCCATCAGGCTGTTTTGCGTATCATTAAAGATTATAAGTATACGGGAGCCATGGTAAATTTCAAATGCGAGAATCAAACCATTCGTGCCCGTGTACAGAAAAGGAAAACAGCAGATGAATGGGTTGTTGTTGAAAACAGCCATGAACCGATTGTATCCCATGAAGAATATGAAGCGGCAAATGCCCGTATACGCAAGGTAAAGGCACATCAAGCAGTCCAACATGATCGGACAGACCGTATTTACTACTGCGGGCATTGTGGCAGACGCTTGCGAAAAACCTTTGGAATAGATGAGTACTACTCTTGTGCTACCCCTCTCTACCGTAAAAATACAGAATGCTCTGCTATCCGCTGGAGCCGGACAGATTTGGAGCAAGTGGTGCTATCGGCGTATAGAGCGCAGCTCTCTATTATGGAAAGACAGTATAAAAAAATCACCAAGCAGAAAAAACAGAATCCGCTTGAAAAATGCCGGGAGAACCAGAAAGGTTTACTCAAAGAGATTGCTTTGATATCCGAGCAAAATCTGCATTTATACGAAGATTATAAAAGCGGAAAACTTGATGCTGAGAGTTTTCTTGAGCAAAAGAACAGGATGTTTTCAAAAAAGAGGAAGCTGGAAGAAGAACTCGCAGAACTCCAAAAGCAGGAAGAAACATTACTCAACCAGCGAGAGACTGATAACAATCAGATGTCGCGTATGCAAGATGCTCTTTCTACTAAGGGATTACCCGATGAAGAATTGATAAAGGAGATGTACCGACTGATTGATAAGGTGATTGTTTATTCTAACCTGGAAATAAAAATCGTTTGGAAGATAAACGATTTTTTCCAAACGACGGATAAGGAGTAATTTTTGGAAAGGGGCAATTATGCTGTAGAAAGTTGAGAAATAGGTGAATTTGTCCTATAATTACACATGGGGTAGCCTCTTTTTTTCGAGGTTCAAAAGAATAAAAAGTCGAAAAACCTAGTATTTAAGCCGTTTTTCGGCTCTCGAAATTTTTTCTTTGCGAATACTTGACACGTTCAGAGATACGCCTGGCAATCTCAGGCAAGGCGGCAGCATCACCATCAACGGCGGCATCGTCTGTACCGAGCTTAGGACGAGCGGCGGCGCTCACACTGCAGACAGCTTTGGGATCGGCACATGCGGCGGTAATGGCGGCAGCGTCACCATCAACGGCGGCACGATCATCGCCGAGGCCTCCAGCAGCGCGATCAGTAGCGGCCGGGGCGGCAGCATCACCATCAACGGCGGCAATGTGACCGCTCACGGCGGTATCAATCGCTATGAAAACCAGCCGCTATACGCGATTCCCGGAAACGGGATCGGCCCGCTTGAGGGCGGCAGCATCACCATCAACGGCGGTACTGTCAAGGCATCTTCCGATGGAGATGGCTTTGGCATCGGCGGAGCCGGAGTTCACCACACGGCGGAAATGCACATTACCATCAACGGCGGAAATATAGAAACCACGGCAAATCGCAATAACGCCGCCATTGGCGACAAAAGCAAACAAAAGAGCAGCGTCACCATCACCGACGGCGTCATCCATGCGGTCGGAAAAGGCAGCGCGGCAGGCATCGGCAGCACCGGCGACATCCGCATCACCGGCGGTGAGATCTCCGCTTTCGCCGAGGGCGGCGGCGCAGCCATCGGCAGCATTGGGGGAGTGGATTGCAAAAGCATCACCATCAACGGCAATGCGATCAAATCCATTTCCAGTAAGGACGGCGCCTGCATCGGCGCTGCCACCGGCGGAAGCGTCGGAAGCATCACCATTTCGGACGCAGAGCTTCCGCTTCTCAGCAGCAATAAAATTCTGATCGGCTGGGACGCAGACTCGCCGGGCGGGAAGCTCACCATCCGAAACTGCCACGTTGCATCCACGGACGAACTCACCACTCGTACCGACGGGATCCGCGTGGGCAGCAACAGCGAGCTCGTCATTGAAGAAAGCGAGATCAGGCTGCCGCATTTTAGAAGCATTCGCGTCGGCGGCAATGGGAGCATCGCCGTTCGGGATTCCGATCTGCACACCTACGGCATTTTTATGGACGAAAACGCGAAATCACCGAATGACGCAAAGACACTGAAAAGGCTGGAGATCACGGACAGCACCGTGTTGACGGGCGATATCATCGGCGCTCGTGGAGAATATTCTTCCGTTGAAGAGATCGTGATCCGCGGCAGCAGCATCCGCCTGAACGACGAGTACACCTATAATCGCTGCACGATTGGCGGCGGCGAAAAGGCTTCCTTTGGCAGCATCGACATTCAGGACAGCCAAATCGATAGTAGGTCTTCAGTCAACGCGGTTATCGGCAACGGTACACAATCCCAATCCTATGGTGAGAGCCGTATCCGCATTGCGAACAGCCAGGTGTCCGTTCGCAATGAATTGTTCGGCCCCGCCATCGGCGCGGCGTATGGCTCAAGTGGAGGCCAGATAAATATTCTTATTGAAAACAGCACCGTGACCGCAAAGGGCGGCAATTTGAGGTCTGGTACCGACTATATTCCCGGCATCGGGAAAAACTCGTCTGGCAGAGCTTCAGAGATTGGAAAGATTCAAATTCTGAACAGCACGGTGGAATCCTTCCGGCTTGAGGAAAAGGACGGCACAAACTATGTCTATGACAAGCTGCACACAAAGGAGCTGCCCGGTATTCCGGCGGAAAACATCACCATCTGCGGCAGCACCGTCAACGGAAAGACCATTGACCATAGCCCTGACGAGTACGGCAAATGCGCGCTCTGCGACAAGTATGATCTTGGATACTGCTATGAGCATGGGCTTTTGACGCTCGAGGGGCTGACGGACTGCGCCCATGACGGCAGCGAAAAGAAGCTGACGGGGCTTTCCCATCAGACGGGCGAGAACGAAACGAAGCAGCTTACGGAGAACACGGACTACACCGCCATCTATTCCAACAACGTCCATCCCTACACCCTCAAACCGGACGATGAGGGCTTTGACCCGGAAAAAGCCCCCAAGGTGACGCTGTACGGCACAGGGAACTACTGCGGCAAGGCGGAGCACTACTTCACCATCAGCGAAAATGCTGCCTCCGCCCCCACCATCACCACGGACCCCCTGCCGGACGGCAAGGTGGGCGAGGCGTACAGTCAGACCCTGACTGCCACCGGCACCAAGCCTATCACATGGAGCATTAGCGGCGGCGCGCTGCCCGATGGCCTGACGCTGAAAGAAACCACCGGCGAGATCAGCGGCACGCCTACTGCGGATGGCACCGCCAAATTCACCGTCACGGCGGAAAACAGCGCGGGCAGCGATACGAAGGAGCTGTCTATTACGATAACCAAAGCCTCCGCAGCCGAGTATACCGTCACTGTGACCACAGCGGGCAACGGAACGGCTTTTGCATCTCCTGCAAAGGCTGCGGCCGGCACGGAAATCACCCTGACCGCTACGCCCGACAAGGGCTATCACCTCAAGGAGTGGCAGGTCGAATCTCCGACAGGACTTGTAATCACCAACAACAAGTTCACCATGCCGGACAGCAATGTAGAGGTCAAGGCAATCTTCGAGGAGGATGCACCACCTGCGCCTACCGATCCCGCCAAGCCCAGCATCAGCGTCACCGGAACCTACACCTACAATGGCTCCGAGCATACAGCAACCGTGAGCGGCTATGATCCAGCCACTATGGACATCTCCGGCAATACCGCCACGGATGCGGGCGACTACACCGTTAGCGTCACATCCAAAACGGGAAAATGGGCGGACAGCAGCACCGACGCCGTAACAGCGACGTGGAGCATCGGCAAAGCCACACAGGAAGCACCTAACGGATTGAACAGCCTTGCGCCTACCGAGGAGGGTGGCAACGACGGCAAAATCACCGGCGTGACTGACAAGATGGAATACCGTATGGAAGCCGAAGGCAGCTATACGCCGTGCAGCGGCGCAGAGATTGAGAACCTGTCCGCTGGTCATTACTTCGTCCGCTATGCGGAGGATCGCAACCACTTTGCCAGCTCCGATGCGGAGGTCACTGTGGGTGAGGGTACGCCGCTTGCGGATTGCACAATCACCTTCAACGCAGGTGGCGGCAGCGGCAGCATGGAGCCTGTTACCGTCAAGGCAGGGACAAATTACATCCTGCCCGCCTGCGGCTTCACTGCTCCCGCCGATCAGGAGTTCAAGGCTTGGGAGATCGGCGGCACGGAGTACAAGGTGGGAGATTCCTACACCGTGAACAGGGATATTGAGCTCAAAGCACTGTGGAAGAACAGCGTTATTACCCCCACCACCTACACCGTCACCGTCAGCAATGACGGAAACGGCACCGGCACCGCAGCTCCTTCCACCGCTGCGGCCGGTACGACAATCACCCTGACCGCCACGCCAAACACCGGCTACCACCTCAAGGAGTGGCAGATCATCAGCGGCGGCGTGACCATCAAGGACAATAAGTTCACCATGCCGAACGACAACGTGGAGGTCAAGGCCATCTTCGAGAAAGATGCACCTCCTGCTCCCACCGAGTTCACCATCACCGTGAAAACGGACGGAAACGGCACAGCTTCCGCCTCTCATGCAAAGGCTGTTGTCGGCACGGAGATCGCCCTGACCGCTACGCCCAACAAGGGCTACCACTTCAAGGAGTGGCAGGTCGAATCTCCGGCAGGGCTTGTAATCACCAACAACAAGTTCACCATGCCGGACAGCGATGTGGAGGTCAAGGCAATCTTCGAGGAGGACGCACCTCCTGTGCCCACCGAGTTCATCGTCACCTTTGACGGAAACGGCGGTGCGCCCTCTGTCGGCAGCATGACCACCACCAATCAGAAGTTGCCCTCTCTGCCCAGCGCCTCCCGAAGCGGCAGTTACAGCTTCGACGGCTGGTACACCGAAAAGAGCGGAGGCACAAAAATCACGACGGATACCGTATTCTCTGCAAATACCACCGTCTACGCCCACTGGACGTATACCGGCAGCGGTGGCGGCAGCGGCTACAGCTACTACACCATCAAGGCAACTGCCGGAACTGGCGGCTCTATCTCCCCCTCCGGCAATGTCAGTGTCCGCGAGGGCAGAGATCAGACCTTCACCATCACCCCGGATAAGGGCTATGCTGTCGCCAACGTCAAGATCGACGGCAAGAGCATCGGCGCGGTGAAGTCCTACACCTTTGAGAATGTCCGTAGAACCCATACCATCGAGGTCATCTTTATGAAAGCCAACGGCAACCCCCAGACCGGCGTGTTTGTGGATGTAGCTACCGGCAGCTATTATGAGGACGCTGTGGATTGGGCAGTGGAAAACGGCATTACCAAGGGCACCGATGATACCCATTTCTCCCCGGATGGCATCTGTACCCGTGCGCAGGCCGTGACCTTCCTGTGGCGTGCCGCTGGCAGTCCCGAACCCGAAACCCGCGCCATGCCCTTCATCGACGTCCCCGCGGGCAGCTACTATTACGACGCTGTGCTGTGGGCGGTAGAAAACGGCATCACCAAGGGCACCAGCGACACCACGTTCAGCCCCAACATGACCTGCTCCCGTGCCCAGATCGTCACTTTCCTGTGGCGTTCTGAGAAGTCCCCGGCAGTGGGTACAGCCAATCCCTTTGCCGATGTGAAGTCCACCGCCTATTATGCAGGCGCTGTACTGTGGGCGGTCAAGGAGGATATCACCAAGGGAACCACCAACACCACATTCAGCCCCGACGCGGATTGCACCAGAGCACAGATCGTGACCTTCCTCTGGCGCTGCAAGAAGTGAACGGCTGACATACGGCTAAACATCAAAGCCGCTGGCATGACCCCATAAGCGAACATCGGACAGCGCAGCGGACGGGCATCTCGCCCTGAAGCTGCGCTGTTCTCTTTTCGCTACAAGAAACAAATCAATGACATTTTGAGCTGCGCCGCTATCCCAGCGCGGCAAGGAGACAGCATTATGAAAAGAATCACAAGAATCATTCGTCCGATCATCTGCATGGCCGTCCTTCTCTTTGCTATGACCACGGCAGTCATGGGCTGCTATCTGAAAGAGACGGGGCCTATCGATATTCCCGGCAGAACGCCTTCCGGCACATCTGCGCCTCAGCCATCAGCGACTCCCGCAGGCGAAGTTATCCCCTCGGTGGACAGGCAAGCAGAGTTGGCGGAAGCCAGAGCGAAGAATCCCGACACCGTGGCGTGGCTGTATATTCCCGGTGCGGAGGTAGACGATCCCGTGATGCAGGCGGAGGACAACGGCTATTACCTGAAGCTGGATGAAAACGGCGAGTACGCCATGTGGGGCTGCTATTATGCCCATTGTGAAAACGAAATCGGCGGCAGGGATAAGCTGGACAAAAATACCACGGTTTTCGGCCACTCCGCCAGCAACTGCGACCCGGACGGTGTGCGGTTCACAAAACTCTACCGTTATATGGACGCAGACTTTGTAAAGGAGCATCCGTATATCTATCTCTCTGTGGATGGCGAGGACATGATTTTCCAGATCACCGCTCTATTCGTCACGGATATTGGCTTTGACTATATTGCGCCTAATCCCACGGGAGATGACCTAACCAGCTTCTTTGAGACGGTTGCGCGGAAAAACTGGCTGGATTTTGACGGTGTGACCTTCTCCGAGGAAGATACCGTCCTGACCCTTTCCACCTGCTGCCGGAAGTATGACAAGGCCAATACCGGCAACCAACGGCTGGTGGTCATGGCGAAGCTGCTGCCGGAGGGCGCAACCGCACAGGAGTTTAGCGTGTCTCTTGTGGATGATCCTGAAATGCCCTAAAAGAAATCAGAATACGACGATAATAGGACACCCATCCTTGCGGTACTGAAAAGCAGCGTATGGTATAGGGAAAACGGCGGCTGCTCTGTACGGGGCGGCCGTTGTTTTTGCTGTCCCAACATTTTTCAGATGAAAGGGACCTATGCGTATGACAGGAGAGCACAGGAGGTGCCGCTAATGCTGCGGCGACGAGCCGCGCCGGGAGCATAACCGGGCGATACCCGGACACCGCAGGATACCTATGCCCTCCGACAGCCGCCGATAATTTCCATACTGAACCGCACCGAAGCGCCCATGCAGGCTTTTATGCCTGTATGGGCGCTTTTTGTCGTTCCCGGCACTTTTTCGCCGTGGGCTGCCGCTCCCCGCCGCCCTTCGTTCTGGAAGGAACATCCACCCGAACAGGACGAAAGGAGCGCAGCATGAGACGCGAAAAAAATATTTTTGAGAAATTTCCGAAAAAATGGCCAAAAGGCTCATTTGGAAAACCAGTAAGGGGTGAAAGGGGAAACCACGACCTGCCTTCCGGCGCGAAGGGAGGTGAGAAAATGGACCTTGAACACCATTACCGGCACAAGCAGCACACCTTCGATGCGTTCTGCAAAAGGACCATCCGAAACGAGTCTGCCAATGCTTTCCGCCAGATCCGCGTTCAGCAGGACCGCTTCGTGTCCCTGAACGATCTGCCAGAGGAGAGCAGCGAGGCGCTTGCGACCTACGACCTCTATCCGTGGGAATACACATCCTTCCCCGTGGACGGCGATGTGATCCTCATTAAGGATGACCGGCTGGCCGACGCCCTGACCACGCTCCCCAAAAGGTTCCGGGACATCCTCCTGATGTACTGGTTCCTGGAGCTGGCAGACCGGGAGATCGGCGAGAGGCTGAGCCTGTCCCGGAAAACGGTCAACAACCGCAGGCAGCAGGCCTACGAGCTGCTGAGAAAGCTGATGGGAGGTGACGCGAATGAGTAAGCGCAGAACCGCGCGAAGCAGCCTGATCCCTTACCCGGTGATCGCCGCCGCCGTGCGGGGCGACCCGGAAGCCGTAAACCGTGTGCTGGACCACTATTCCGGCTACATAGCGGCACTGTCCATGCGCAGAGGGTATGACCAGAACGGAAACCCCTGCCTTGCTGTGGACGAGGAGATCCGCCGCCGGATCGAGACGAAGCTGATCGTCGCCATCCTGAGTTTCGACCTGAACTGAACCCAGGCGGGCCTTAACCGTGCGTACCCCTTTCCGCGCGGCTGAGTCCTTTGCTCCTTGACAAAGAAAGCCCGGCAAATCCCGGCGCAGCATAGAGCAGACGGATACATTCCCGTCTGTGCGGAGCCATACGGCCGGCGCGCCATGACCTCCCACGGAGTGAGCGACATCCACCGGGCCGCAAAGCGGGCAAGGCAGCCCGCGGGCCACGATGCACAGGCGGGGCGATACTCCCTTGCAGTCATAGTCCGGGCGTGCAGCCGTATTCAGGCGGTGAGGCGTCGCAGGCAATGAGCAGGGCCGCGCGAGAACCGCGCGGGGGTGGGATTCCCGTGGAGCTGATAGACCATTCAGCCGTCCGTTTCTGCTGTTCTTTGTAAGCTATCAAAAAAATGATTTGTTTTCAGACGATTAGAAAGGGGCTAACTATGCAAACAACCGTTTCATCTGAAAAGAAATACGCCCCGCCGAGGCGGAGCGAAAAACAGATCGGCAACACAACCTTTATCGTCAATTCCTTCTTTCGAGAAAAGAGCGACGAGAGTATTGCCGTGAAGCTGGAACGTCTGATGAAAGCGGACGTTCAGAAAGAAGCGACAACTTAATTCTCCCAAACAGGCAGACAGGGACAAAAAGACGCGGTATAATGAAGGTGACTTCAAAACCGTGTTTGACTGCCGGATGGGAGGTTACTATGTATCATCAGTCAAACACCGCTGCCGCGCTTCAATCCCCTTACAGCGCTATGAGCGTCGAAGCTGTTACCGCTTTGTACTGCCGATTGTCGCGTGACGATGAATTGCAGGGCGACAGCAACAGTATCATCAACCAGAAAAAGATCCTTCAACGCTACGCACTTGACCACGGCTACAAAAGCTATCGCTTTTATATTGATGACGGCATTTCGGGTACGACGTTTGCTGGGGTTAGATAGCGATACTTTTTACATCTACCATGTTGCGGCGGTCATGGTTGACAACTTGCGTCGGCTCCTGCTCGGTATCAACCTGTCCGACAAAGCTATAATGGATTTCGATTTTCCGGGTGTTGGTTTCCCGGTCTAATTCATGTATCAAAATACGGTCGATAAACTCATGGACGTTTTCATAGGTCAATTCCTGTATGTCGCTGTATTTCCCGACAATCTGAATAAACCTTGATATATCCCTTTTTCGCTCGGTAACGGTTGCGATCTGCTGTTGTAACTCGTCTATCCTTGCGGCAAGGGATTTCTTTTCGTCCTCATAGCCGGAAGTTAGAAACACAAACCGTTCATCTGTCAGTCTGCCTAATGCGTTGTCCTCATACAGCTTGCGGAAAAGCGTGTCAAGTTCGGTCATACGCGCCTGTGCTTTGAAAAGTTCCTTTTGCTGCTGCGCTAATGCCTTTCTCGCTTCCATGTCGCCGTACTCGGTAGCTTTACAGATAAAGTCCTGTTCGTGTTCCTTAACATACCGCAAAACCCGCCGCATATCTTCCAGCACTAAATCAAGAAGTACGTTTTTGCGGATATAATGAGAGGTACACTCGCTGCCTGTCCTTGCCCTGTTGCGCCATGCGCCGCAAGAATAGGAAAACTTGCGCGGCTCGATATTTACGCCCTGTTGGTAATACATCTTATGTCTGCAACCAGCGCAAAACAGCAAGCCGGAAAAAATATCAATCTCCGCTGCTTTTGTCGGGCGGTGGCGGGTAGCAATCCGCTTTTGCGCAAGTTCAAAGGTTTCCTCGTCAACAAGCGGCTCATGGGTGTTTGGGAAGAAATAGCGTTGTTCTTCTTCGTTCTTCCGGGTCTTTTTCGACTTGTAGGATACCTTGTGAGTTTTCGCGGTTATGGTATGCCCTAAATATTCCTGCCTTGCTAATATGTCATAGAGCGTTTTGTCCGGCCAAGTATAGGGGGCGATCATTGCCCGCTGATACCGCGCCTGTCCTGTACGCTGATAGCGCAACGCTCCAATCGTCAAGACTTTGTTTTCCGCAAGCCATTTTTGGATTTCGCACATACGCACGCCGCTAACAAACATAGCGAAAACCTGTTTGACAATCGGCGCGGTTTCCGGGTCGGGTATAAGGTGGTGGCGGTTGTTCGGGTCTGGGATATAGCCGTATGGATATTCCCCGTTGACGCGCTCGCCTTTTTGCGCCTGTGCCTGTTTAACTGCGCGGATTTTCTTGCTTGTGTCGCGGGCGTAAAACTCGTTAAACCAGTTCCGCAAGGGGGTAAACTCGTTATCCTCCCGCGCTGTGTCAACTCCGTCGTTGATCGCGATATAGCGTACTCCGTTTTCGGGAAATACAATCTCTATGAGTTCGCCCGTTTTCAGATAGTTTCTGCCAAGACGGGAAAGGTCTTTGGTAATGACCGTCGCCACTCGTCCGGCTTCCACTTCCTGCAACATCGCTTGCAGCCCCTCGCGCTCAAAACTCACGCCGGAAAATCCGTCGTCCACAAAAAACTTTGTGTTCAAAAAATGGTGTTCGTCCGCATAGCGTTGAAGTATCATTTTTTGGTGCTGTATGCTTCCGCTTTCTCCGGCTTGCATATCCTCTTGACTTAAACGGCAGTAAAGGGCGGTGATTTTATTCGACTGTAACATTAGTCCTCCTTTCCGACAGCCGAATAAACAGGTATAATGTGTTGCTATCATTATACCATATCCCGCCGCCTAATGCACTACTCGGACGCTAAAAATCCCGGATTTCCGGGCTTTTTCTGCAAATCCTTTACAATGAGTTTCTCAATCTTTTTATGGATTGTATCGGTTGCCTTTTCACTCGGCAACGCTTGAACAAGATAGGTGATTTTCCCTATTTTGCGTTCGGTTGTAATTGTCTGTTTTTTATCCATTAGAAAAACCTCCTTTTCCTGTATGGATAAACTATATTCGTCAAAAGGCAAAAACGGGCGGTTGTTAGCTGCAACCTCACGGGAGTTTCACCCCGGCCCATGCTTATGGGTGCGCCGCGCAATACTTTGAGGGTGTTCAACGCGGGAGTATCATTGTGCCGCCTTGTATGTCGTCGCCCACAAGCTGCTAAACCTGTTTTACGGCGCGGTAGTTCTCGCTCGGCTTTTCCCCTATGGGGAAAAGCTGTCATGGCGTACCCGCCGACTGGCTCGGTACAGACGGAATGTACCCGTTTGCCTGTTATGCTGCGCACCAAAGGCCGCTTTCTTTGTCAAAGAACAATAGGCTTTGTCGGCCTGCAAAAGCACATCAACAGCGGATATGCTTTTGCGGAACGACAAATAGCCCATAACGGGAAGCGTGGAAAGGGGACACGCTCCCCGCATGGGCTAAAAGATTATCCTACATGAAAAGCAAGGGTGCGGGTAATAAGGCGCACTTGCAGCCTGTTACGCATTTCCTCGTCCACATAGGAATAGGTATTGCCCGCGTCGTCTTTCAGCGTGCGGGTACAAAGTTTCGCTATGTAACCCTCGTAGTGCTTCAAGATCGCGCACATGGCGGTTGTGTCGCCGTTTGCCGCTGCGGAAATGACAGGGAACGGCAACAGATTTTCAGACTTCCTAACGGTATTCATCATCTGCTTTTCCCTCCAAATACTGTTTGATTTTCGCAAGCGCGGATTTCCTGTGCCGGAAAACCGTCGTGCGTACAACATTCAGCAGTTCGCCAATTTCCGCGTCGCTCATATCCAAGAAGTAGGACAAAAGGATAATGTCGCGTTTCCTTTCGGGCAAAGCGTTAAGGGCTTCGGCAAGCAGTTCATTTTTGACGAGTACATCAAAGCCGGACACTTGAAAACGGAAATAATCGCTTTCGTATTCGTCCGTTGTGAAAAGCTGCGCGAGTTCGCTTTCGCTCAAATCCGAAAAAGTAACTTCGCGTGCTGCGCGTTTCGCAAGAGTGCGGCGGTGGCTTTTCGCTTCGCCGACCAAAGTTTTCTTTGCTAATGCGTCGTACTGATGTTGTATTCTTTCCTTGTCGGAAGAAGATAGCTCCATAGAGTTCACCTCCTCGTATAATAAGTTTCAAAGTTAATAGTTTCAGGTATCAGCAGGCTTAGAGATGCCCGTGATACAATAGCTGTAGGACAGCAGGGTCAAGTTCTATCACCTCCAGTTGAGCCGCAAGGCTGCTTCAAAGGAAGTCCGTTCCCCTGTTCCGGAAGTCAGCTGCAAACTCATTGGCTGTTTGCCAGAGGTAAGACCGCCCTTTCAGCAGTGAGGGATATCGCATTGGTCTTCTCTGGAATGATTCTGATACGCGAGGTTGCGGATGCTCCGGTTATCATGGGTATCTCAAAGCCTGCTGGCCTGAAATCTCCATGCGGGGAGGTGAAAATTGTGAATCCACTTTTTGTAGGCATTGATGTGAGCAGCAGAAACAATGTGGCCTACCTGATGAAACCGGACGGCAGCAAGCACTCCAGCTTTTCCGTGCAGAATAACCTTGGCGGTGCTAAACTGTTGTCAGAGAGAATCGTGTCGGCACTGGAGGCCATGCAGCTCAGCGATGTGGTGATTGGCCTGGAGGCCACCTCCATCTACGGGAATAGCCTTGTCTATGCCCTCCGGGAGGATGGCAGCCTTGGCCGGTTCCAACGGAAGATCCATGTTCTGAATCCCAAGCAGGTACGGAAGTTCAAAGAAGCCTACCCAGACCTACCCAAGAACGATTTCGTGGACGCCTTTGTGATTGCCGACCATCTCCGTTTCGGCAGGATTGCCAAGGAGGTCTATATGGACGACTACCGCTACCAGGCGCTCAAGACCCTCACCAGAGCCAGATTTGACGTTATCCAAAATCTGACCCGAGAGAAGCAGCGGTTTGCCAACTACTTATTCCTGAAATGCTCCGGTATGGCACAGGACAAAGACATTCAAAATACCAGCGCCACTACCATTGCGCTTATGGAGCGTTTTGAGACCGTGGATGACCTGGCGAATGCTGATCTGGACGAACTGACTGCTTTCCTTGATGAAAAGGGCAGGAACTTTGCTGATCCGGCAGCCAAAGCAAAAGCGATTCGGGCCGCTGCAAGAGATTCCTACCGCCTGCCTGTTACTGTGAACAATTCTGTAAATCAGGCGATGGCAGTCTCTATTGCTTCCATGCGGGCTTTGGAAAAGCAGGTCAAGGTACTGGATAAGGCTATTGAACAGCAATTTGAAATTATCCCAAACACGCTGACGTCTATCCCTGGCATTGGCAAGGTCTATTCCGCCGGTATTATCGCCGAGATTGGCGACATTCGCCGCTTCAATTCCCAAGCCTCTGTCGCCAAGTTCGCTGGTCTTGTCTGGCACAAAAATCAGTCCGGTGAATTTGAAGCGGAGCATTCCCAAATGATTAAATCCGGCAACCGATATCTCCGCTACTACCTGCTGGAAGCTGCCAACTCTGTGAGAAGATGCGACTCCGAATTCCGGCGCTACTATGACCTCAAATTCAAAGAGGTCAACAAGTACCAGCACAAACGCGCACTCGCTTTAACTGCCAGAAAACTGGTTCGGTTAGTCTTTCGGCTGCTGAAGGACAACCGCCTGTATATCCCGCCGGAGGGCTAAGCATATCGCTTGCCGTTCTGACGTTTAGGCCCTGTTTCAAAAAACTCCGGGGCAGGGCTTTGGTTGGTGTTGCCTTTTTGCTGCCTACTTAGCTGTTTCCATACTGTTTTACTCAAATTTTTCTTGTGTCACCCTCTTGATTTATTACCATTGGACTTCCCGCGTGGAGTAGAGGACGGGAGTTAAGGGCTTGTCCTCTCTGCCCCTTTCGCTCCGTACCCGTTCGGGAGATGGCTCTTGAGTGCGCTTTTCAGAAAAAAGTTGAAAAAAGCAAAATGCGCCCGTCCGCAAGACGCGGACGGGCGCAAAGGAAATGTAAGCAGTAGCTAAATGTATTGACAGTTCACATTCATAGCCGGAATATCCCGCTTGCGGAGCATAGCTTTTTTTGACCGCAAAGCATTAGGCGGGTTACAGTAAATAAAAATGGACACGGCGATACCTCCCCGATACCGCCGTATCCTTAAAAAAGGGCGACTTTAATACACTACCCGCAATCCATTCTATAATAGGGAACAGCGGCTTTTGCGCAATATTAAATAAAAAAGCCGATAACACATAGGTTTTTTGACCTAATGCGTTATCGGCTCTGCGTCTATGCGTCTGGCACTTTTAATCATTTTTTTTTGAATTTATTATATGTGTTAGCTAACTGTCCACAAGCCGCGTTAATCTCTCTGCCATGAGAAACTCTCATAGTAACTTCAAGTCCTGCTTGCTCTAATTGATGTTTGAATGCAACTATTTCCCGTTTCTGTGGTGCTTTAATTCTTGAATTGCTTGTTGGGTTGTATTGTAACACGTTAATCATAACTTTTTTGCCCCGAAACCATTTTGCAAGTTGTCTTACATCTGAGGGCCGGTCATTTATACCCGGTAAAAGCAAATACGCAAAGACAATTTTGCGATTATGCCTTTCAGAATAGGATAAGGCTTGCTTAACAACATCTTCAATAGCATATATGCGCATGTGAGGAATAATACGATTTCTTGCAGATTGTGTTGCTGCGTGTAAAGATATTGTCAACTGAATTTTAAGATGTTCCTCGCGCAATTTTTTTAATTGATCGACCGGACCAACTGTTGATATGGTAATGCCGTCGGTTGGAAAGTTGAGCCCATATCTATCTCGGAGAATATGGATTGCTTTTATCAAGTTGTCATAATTGAATAAAGGCTCTCCCATACCCATAAAAACGATACGGTTTACTTTTCGACGCAACAATATAATCTGTTGTACGATTTCTGACGATGTTAGATTACGAACAAAGCCATTTCGCCCGGACTCACAAAAAATACAACCAACAGGACAACCGACTTGTGTGCTCACGCAAACAGTTCCACCATCTCGCCGCTTGATAAAAACCGTTTCAATGTATTTGTTGTCTTTCAGTTCGTAAACATACTTTTCAGTATCACTGCTTTTGCAAATATTTTTTACCAACATTGATAGATTTTTTTTGCGTGGTAATTGCTTATATAATTCTTCATATAAGGCTTTTGCTTCATTCTCGCCAATAACTTCCGACATTTCTTTGTAAGTAAATCCGTATGGATCATTCCGTACTTCCGCAGGCGTATATTTAGGTAAACGTTTCATTTTTATATCCTTTCTTCTAAATAATAAAAGTTTGTTTTTCTGTATTTTTGATTACAATCTCTAATTTTTCTACATCAATGATATGCGTCAATTTGCATTTAGGGCAGAAAAGAGGAAAATCTTTTAATACAGTATTATGAAATACTTGAACTCTCGTCTTTCCGTTACAAATCGGACATTTTATCCAATATTTTTTAAGCATTATATTTCACTCGTCCTTTTTACACAAAAAAATGCAGGTCAATCCTCAACATGAGCATTGACCTGCATTTATAATGCACAGAGCAGTACAACAAAACTAAGGCATAGCTTGCACTATGTCTATACTATATCTATACGTCGTTAGTTTTTTGTATAGCATCCGCAAAATAAGCATGACAAAAAAGCCCATGTTGAAAATGGGAAAATCCTTTTTTTCAATGCTTATCTAATACGCATGCTATGCAACATAAACGCCGCCTCCTTTTACATAAATTTTATTTTATCAGAAAATCAGTCTACTGTCAATACACAACAGGAAGTATTTAACCTAATGATATGAATTGTGTGGACATATCCAAAAAGAAAGGTGAACTGTAAAATGTAACAGGGTGAATGAAAATGGCAAAAAGACCCGTACCATTGTACGACTTTAAGGCTTTCGGGGCAGCTATAAAAGCCGCGAGAAATGAATACGGCGAGAGCCGCAAAAAGGTAAGCGACGAGTTATATATTTCCCCGCGCTACCTTGCGAATATCGAGAACAAGGGACAACAGCCGAGTTTACAGGTATTCTATGACCTTGTAACCCGGTATCATATTTCGGTAGATCAATTTTTCTTCCCGAACAGCAATGCGGAGAAATCCACCGGGCGGCGGCAGCTTGACGCGCTGCTGGACGGTATGAGCGATAAAGGCATACGGATTGTAACCGCAACGGCAAGGGAGATAACAGAAGTCGAACAAGCAGAGGACTAACCTCACAATATGGGAAGCAGGAGATTGCAGCGCATAGGGGCTGCAATCTTTTTTTGCGCCAAATTAGAAAGAGAGTGCAACAAACGCTGCCTTTGAAACGGGATAAGGAGTAGATAGCAAGCACAGCAAACGAGTACCCGTTTGCGAAAAGTGCTTGTTGGGATAATCCCAAACCCTTATACCGAAAGGCGGTGCGGAAATGGAAAACCGAAAGAGAAATATACAGATGAAGTTTTACGTTACGGAAGAAGAAAAGCGGCTGATCGACGAGAAGATGAAGCAGCTTCCCATAAAGCAGTATGGGGCATACTTCCGTAAAATGGCGATAGACGGGTATATTCTTGTCGTTGACCGAAGCGACACAAAAGCATATATCCGGGAACTGCAAGCGGTGAGCCGGAACATCAACCAGATTGCAAAACGCGCCAATGCGACGGGGACGGTTTACAGGCAGGATATAGAGGACATTAAAAAGGCGGTGGACGAGATATGGCGGTTACAAAGACGCACCCTATTAAATCAACCTTAAAGGCTGCGATAGACTATATCTTAAATCCCGAAAAGACAGACGGGAAGCTGCTTGCGTCCTCTTTCGGCTGCGGGCTGGAAACCGCCGATATTGAGTTTGCATGGACGCGGGAAGCTGCCGGAGATCGCGGCACACATTTAGGGCGGCACTTGATACAATCCTTTGCGGTGGGAGAAACCACACCGGAAGAAGCGCACAAAATCGGCATGGAACTTGCCGGGGCGGTATTAGGCGGCAAGTATGAGTTTGTTTTGACAACTCACGTCGATAAAGACCATCTGCATAATCACTTGATTTTCAACGCGGTTAGCTTCGTTGACTACAAAAAGTACCATTCCAACAAGCAAAGCTATCACTTTATCCGGCGCACCAGCGACAGGATATGTAAAGAGCATGGGCTATCCGTCGTCGTACCGGGACAGGACAAGGGAAAAAGCTATGCAGAATACACCGCCGAAAAGCAAGGGACAAGCTACAAAGCAAAGCTGAAAACGGCGATAGATACTCTCATTCCCCAAGTGAAAGATTTTGACGAACTGCTGCGCCGCTTGCAGGAAATGGGGTATGAAATCAAACAGGGCAAATACATTTCCTTTCGCGCTGCCGGACAGGAACGGTTTACCCGCACAAAGACGCTCGGCGCGGCCTATACGGAAGAAGCGATAAAGGAGCGTATCAAGGGCGTGTATGTTGCCAAAACAAAAACGCTGCGGGAAGATAAGAAAATCCGGCTTGTCGTCGATCTTGAAAACAGTATCAAAGCCCAACAGTCGGCGGGCTATGAACGGTGGGCAAAAATCCATAATCTGAAACAGGCTGCTAAAAGCATGAACTTCCTAACCGAAAACAAGATTGAGTATTATAGCGAACTTGAAAGCAAGATAGCCGATATTATGACCGCCCATGACGCGGCGGCAAGGGCGGTTAAGGACGTAGAGCAGCGTATGTCTGATTTGTCGCTGCTTATCAAGCACACGACCACATACCGACAATTAAAACCGATTTACGAGGAATACAAGAAGTCGCGGGACAAGGAAAAGTATCTGCGGGGGCATGAAAGCGAAATTATCCTGTTTGAAGCTGCGGCAAGGGCATTAAAGGAAATGCAGATAAAGAAGCTGCCCGATCTCGCCGCGCTGCGCAAGGAGTATAGCAGCTTAAACGACAGAAAAAGCAAATTGTATGAGGATTACCGCCAAGCGAAAAAGCAAATGCAAGAATACGGCATTGTCAAAAAGAACGTCGATAGTATTCTTTACCCGTCCCAAAGCAGGGCGCGGGAGCAGGAGCGATAAGGCGCAAAACATGGGGTGGCAAGTGGAACGTTAAGGGCTGAAAACGCCTGTGTTTCTGCGGCTTCCAGCGCGGGGAAACAGCATAGACGATAAAGTATATTCAAACCCGCAAAAACGGCTTTCTAATTGTCCACGCAAGGACAAAAAAAGAACAGGGGCGCGGTGCCGGAAATCGGCAACCGCGCCCCTGTTTTCTATGGGCTATTCCTCGTCGGTCAAGATAAACTCCCTTTCGGAAAACTCGCTGTCCGTCATGGCTTGCAGCTTGTTCACCGCTGCGGCGGCAAGCTGGCGCATATCCTCGTCCATGTAGGGCATGGCGGCAAGGATATTTTCAAGCGTTGTTTCCCGGCTGTCCTCGGCGTAGATCGCAACAATGTTTTCTTCCTCAATGGTAAAGCGGGTATTCATGCTATCAAACCTCCAAATCCTTTTTATGCTCTTTCTGTTTATCTTTCGGCTGCTGCGCCGCCTGTTTCTTGTATTCGTCCAGCTTCTTCAAAATGGACGGTTTTTTCTGCGGCTGTTCCCGTTTCTCGGCTTTTACCGCTTTTGCAAGGTCGGTAACGGAAATCGCTTCCCCCGCCTTTGCCCGCTGCTCAAAATCTGCAACGGTGGGCGTTTGCGGCGTATTGTTGATAAGCCCGTCAAAATTGTTGTCGTTCTGCTCTATGGTGTCCTCGACGTGCTTTAAGGGATTATCCCGCTGCGGCTGCTCGGCGGCTATGGCATAAGCCTGTGTGCCATTCCCCATAATGAGATACTTCCCGTCCTCCGACGCATGGTGAAAACCAAATCCCGCCGCTTCGATCTGTTCACGGCTCATATCGGTAATATGAAAATTGCCCCTCGGCGTTCTGACGGTTTCACCCGTCAAAAGGCTGTCGGGGGTCGCTTCCGGCTGCTGCTTTTCAAGCTGCCCGTCCTTGTAGGAATATCCTTGCGCCGCGATTGCTTCAAGGGTCTTGCCCGTAACGTCGCCATAAATCCGCTTGTCTGCGTCAACCAGCATTTGCAAAGTGTCTTGTACGGTGTCGGACAAGGCTTGCTGCTGTTCGGGCGGCAGCTTGTCAAATACGGGGGTCTGCTGCTCCTGCAAAAACTCCGGCACTTGCTGAAAACCGATACTGTCTACATAGTGGGCGGTGTCCTCGTCGTTCTGATGAAGCACAACAATGTCGGAAACGGAAAGGCTATGCCCCTTGAAATCGGCGGGGTGGTCGATATTAAACCTTTCCCAAATGTCGCCCAGCGTCATATCCTTTGTAAGCGGTGCAGTATAGACGAGTTCATAATTTACCCGGTCAATGGTAAGTCCAGCCGCTTGCAGACGGTCATAAGGCTCAAAGCGCAAGTCCCTTGTTTCGTCCCCGCGCTTTAACTGATAAATGGAAAAGGTATCGCCCTGCTCCTGCTCGGCTTGCCGCTGCTGCTGCAACTCGGTAAAATGCCCCTCAATCTCGGTAATGAGTTCCTTTGCGGTGGTCTGTATTGTTTCAAGGGACGCTTTTAACTCGGTCATTTCCTTGCCGCTGCTCCAACCAGCCACATAGCCGAAAGAGTAATCGGAAGTATCAAGGCCGAAATGCTGGCAAACCGTATAAGCGACGCTTTCCGCTTCTACCTCGCAGGTATGGCGGTCAACGCGGTTTTGCTGCTCCGGCGGGGCGTTTAAGTCTACGTCGTGCAGCTTCGCATGGGCGATTTCGTGAATGGCGGTCTTTACCGCCTGTAATTCACTCACGCCCTCTTTGATTGCAATACGCTTGTCGGTCAAACTGAAATACCCATTTGCGCCGTTTGTGATCTGCTCAAATGCAATCGGGACGGGGGACGCTTTTTCAAGGGCGGCGAAAAAATCCTCGTACTGCTCCACATCGGCAAGCAGCGGTTTAACGGAAAGGTCGGGAAACTCCTTGCCCTCGGTCTGCGAAATATCAAAGACGGTTATAACCTTAAAGGCGGGGACGGTGATTTCCTTTTCTTCCTTTACCACTTTTCCCTCGCGGTCAAGCATGGGCTTTCTCGTTTCGGGGTCGATTTTATCAACCAGCTTTTTCACCTTGTAGGGCGCGGGGGCAAAGATTTTAATGCCTTTCTCGCCTTTCTTTACATGGCGGTCAAACTCTTTCTGCCATTGTGAATAGCCCTTTACCAAATTGCCGCCCTGCATGGCAATTAGGATAGTGTTATTCAAGCTGTAATCGTGAAACTTCGACATGGCAGTAAGAAACTCTTTGTAGCGGTCGCTGTCAAAAATCGCCTGTACGCCCTGTTCCAAACGCGCGGTGATCTCCTTTACCTTTTCGGCGGGCTTTTCGGAAGTAAGGATAATGGGGACGACGGGGCGGGGCTGCTGCGGCTCTGCGGCCTGTGCGTCTGCTTGCTGCGTTTCGGCTGCGTCCATATAGGCTTTGTCCTGTTCGCCGCGCTCCGGCTGCGGGTAACTCATAATGCGGTATTCTTCCGGCACTTCGCGCCCCTCAAACTGCCGTTCCCACTCGTCGCCGCTTTCCACGATATAGCCGTACTCGGTAAACGCGCCTTTTTCCTGCGCGGCAGCGTTCCTGCCAAAAGTAGAAAGGTCAATGCCGCCTTTCCATTCTTCGGGCATTTGTACCATGCCGGATTGATTTAAGTAATAGTCGCCCAAATCGTGGTAGTTATGTACTTCGGGGATATGGACGTAGAAATCCACGTTGTAGGTGAAGTCAATTACCTGTCCAATATTTGCAAGCCCGTTTTTCTGCTGCAAGGCTGCGTTCAGCTTGCCAACCTCGGCGGGGTCAAGCTGTTCGAGCCGCGCCGCAAGAAAATTGAGTTCGTCCACGTCGGCGGCGCATACCATTTCATAAGGCAAGGCAATATGTTTCTCCGGGTCGTCGGAATAGCCGCGAATGGAAAAATCCTGCGGGTTGTCGGCGGTAATGCCGACGTTCCGCATAGCTTCGTGCAACTGCTCCTTTGTGGCGGGCATATCCAGCCAATAGCCGCCGGGGTCGCCCGCGTCAAAGCGGCTGCGGTTGCCTATCATAATAGAAAACTGTTCGCTCATGTGTTCACGCTCCTTTTCCTGCCCGGTATTTTCGGGGATAGCTGCCGCCTGTTGCTGCTGCGGGGGTTCTTCGCCCTCTATGGTGTAGTCCGGCATGAGCATACCGTTTACTTTGAAATAGTCGGCGTACTCCTGCGGGATAGGCGGGGAGATTTCCGTAAACAGACGGTCATACGCTTTGATACGCCCATTCAGATACTTTTCCATAGCTGCCTTGTCGGTGAAAACCTTTCTATCTTGTCCGGCAATCTTCGCTTGGGTTCTGCTTGGGCTGTTGGTGCGCACGCTCCATGTAAGCGTCCATGAATACGGGATAGATTTCTGCGCTTCTTTGTCGTAGCGGGTATTCTCGTAAATGTAGTAATTCATCTGATATACCCGGTTGCTGCGAATATGGCGGTTATGCTCGGTGGTCTGCCACTCGTTAGCGGTGTGCTGGACGTGCGGCGTTCTCACATATTCAAGTGTTTTATCCAGCAAAAGCGTTCTTCCCGCCTGTTCTTCCCATGCGGCGGCGCGTTCTTTAAGGTCGTCAAAAATCGCCTGTTCTGCCGCCGCGCTTTCGCTGCGCATGGAAAGTAGCTGCGCAATCGGCAAGGAAGCATAAGGGGCAATCTCCCTGTCCTTTGCTTCAAAATATATCCGGCGTTCTATCCGCATGGTTTCGGCGGTTTCCAATTTGTCATGGTCGTATGAGGAATACGGCATATTCTTTCATCACGTCCTTTCTCGGTCATATAAGGGTTTGGGACTATCCCAACAAGCAAAATGCCCGCGCTCTCTATGGGAAGCGCGGGCATTTCTCGCAAACGGGTACTCGTTTGCTGTGCTTGCTATGTAGTTGTTTTTATCCGTAAACGCCTGTTTCTCTCGCTTTGGGCTTTCTGTCTGCGGCGTATCTTTGCCGCGCAATCGGGGCAGTATTTCGCCCGGTTGCTGCCCGCCGCAAACGTGCTGCCGCATACCGCGCAACGCTTCAAATCGGTTTCCCCGCTGCGGGTGATCTGTTCGCAAAGCTGCCTGTCGGCGGGTAATACCGCTTCGCGGAAATAGCGGCATAGCAGCGAATAGCTGATACTCTGCACACAAACGCAAGTTTCCCCGTCGTCCAGCAGCAGACAATTCCCGCAATCGTTGTTTGCACAAGCGGCGCGGGTCATTTTCTTTACGGCGCGGTATTGCTTTTCATCAAGCCTTATCATTTTCGGTTCTGCTCGACGCGGAAGTTTACATACTTGCCGCCTGTGTCGGCAAGCAGCACAACTCCGTCAAAGGTCTTTCCCGTCTTGGTCGAGTACATACCTTTGATTTTTACCTTTCCGTCTTTCAAAAGGGCGGCGGCAATCGCCTTTGTGAAAGCCTTTTTGCGCTGCTCAAAAAAGCGGTCATTCTTCCACATCACAAAGCTGCAAGCCCTGTCGGAGCAGTAAAAGTTTTTCTTGCCCTCGTAAACCGCCGCGCCGCAACGGGGGCAAGTGCCGATTGCTTCCCGCTGCGGGGTAAACAGCTTCGCTTTATCCTCGGAAATCGCGGAATAGGTCTTGACAAGCCCCGCTGTCATTTCCTCAATGCTGCGCATGAAATCGTCCGGGCTGTCGCTGCCTTTGGCAATCCCGGTAAGGCGGGTTTCCCATTCTGCCGTAAGCTGCGGGGACGTAAGGACTTCGGGCAGGATAGCGGCAAGGTTATACCCGTCCTTTGTGGGGATTAGCTTTTTGCCCTTGCGCTCGGCAAAGCCCGCGCTAATGAGTTTTTCAATGATACCCGCCCGCGTTGCGGTAGTGCCTAACCCTTTGCGCTCTGCGTCCTCCGGCGTTTCTTCCTTGCCCGCGTTCTCCATAGCGGACAGAAGCGTATCTTCGGTAAATGCCTTTGGGGGCTGCGTGTAACGCTCGGAGATCTCCGCTGCCGGATTGTCAAAGGTCTGCCCCTCGGCAAGCGGCGGCAAAACGGTTTCCGGCTCTGCGTCCTCGTCCTGTTCCTCGGACGCGGCGCGGGACAGCTTTTCAATCTCACGCCACCCCTCGCAAAGCGTCGTCTTTCCCTTTGCGGTAAAGGTATAACCGCCGCAAGAGATAACCGCCGTAACCGCTTCATATTCATAGGGCGCGGCTGCGGCGCAAAGCAGCTTCGCGCATACAAGGGTCATAAGTTTTGTTTCGCTGTCGGTAAGGGAAGAAAAGCCCGTTTTCAAAAACTCGGCTGTCGGCAAAATAGCGTGGTGGTCGGTTACTTTGCTGTTGTCGCAAACCCTTGTAAGGTCTGCTTGCAGCTTCACGTCCCGCATAAAGGGAAGCAGCGAACAAAGCCCGGTAATGAGTTCCTTTGTGCTGCGCTGCATATCGGAAGTGATATATTTGCTGTCGGTGCGGGGATAGGTCAAAAGCCGCTTTTCGTAGAGGGCTTGCGCATAATCAAGGGTCTGTTTCGCCGTAAACCCGTACAGGCGGTTGGCTTCGCGCTGCAACGCGGTAAGGTCAAACAGCTTCGGCGGTGCAACGGTCTTTTTCTCTTTTTTGAGGGAAGTACAAACGGCTTGCGATTTCTCGCAAGCCGCTTTCATCTGCTGCGCCGCCGCTTCTTCGTTCAGCCTTTCGGACAAAGCCGAAACACCGCCCGCGTCCAGACGGACAACATGATATTTTTCTTTCTTAAAGCTGCTGATCGCATAGTCGCGGTTTACCAGCATGGTAAGGGTGGGCGTCTGCACTCTGCCGACATTCAGCGTTTTGTGATAGAGGATAGAGAAAAGGCGGGTCGCGTTAATCCCGACAAGCCAATCTGCCTTTGCTCTGCAAAGCGCGGATTGATAGAGGTTGTCATAGCTGCGCCCGTCTTTGAGGTTTGAAAAGCCCTCGCGGATTGCGCTTTCTTCCATGCTGCTAATCCAAAGGCGGGAAAAGGGCTTTTGGCAATTTACCTGTTCGTAGACAAATCGAAAAATGAGTTCTCCCTCGCGCCCGCTGTCGCACGCATTGACAATCTCGGAAACGTCGCTGCGCTGCATAAGGTCTTTGAGTACGGAAAACTGCTGCTCCTTGCCGCTGGCAACGGTAAACTGCCAATCCTGCGGGACAATGGGGAGATCGTCATACTTCCATTTTCGGTACTGCTCGTTGTAGGTTGCCGCGTCTGCAAGGCTAATCAAATGCCCGATACACCACGACACAAGGTAGCCGCTGCCCTCAAAATATCCGCTGCGCTTTTCATTCGCGCCAATAACGGCGGCAATCGCCGCCCCGACGCTCGGTTTCTCTGCAATTACAAGTTTCATACTTCCTCGTCCTCCTGCTCGGTTTCTAATTCTTCCTCGTCGTCCTCGTCAAAATCGAGATCGTCAAGGTTGCTGCTGCCTTTTGCCGCGTCCTTTTTGGGCTTCATAATCTTAAAGTAATAGAACGCGCCGCCGCTTACTGCGGCAAGAAGCAGCACGACAAGCAGAATAGCACCGCCCATGCCGCCGCCTTTATCTTCCTCCGGCTCCGGCTGCTCGGTTTCTTCCGGCTCCGGCTCGGCTTCCTTGCCCGCGCACTCGCTCATATTGACGCTGCAAACGGGGCAATCGGTGTTGACGCTTCCGGCAACGCATTTTTCAGTACAGCTACAAGCGGGGGCTTCGGTCTGTTCGTCCTCCATAAGCTGCAAAAGGTCTTTTTCATCAACTTGATTGAGGAAATGGACGGTGTTTTCTCCGTCCTCGGCGCGGTCAATGATGATGTAAAAATAGTTTCCGTTTTTCGTAACGACGGTAATAAACTGCTTATCGCCGGACGCTTCGCCCGTTATGTCGTCCACAAGGCTCATGTTGCCCTCCGGCGTTAAAGGCTGCGGCTCATAGCCGCCCGTCGTTTCTTCCGGCTCGGTTTCGGTTACGGGGGTAGGCGGCTCGTCGCTCACGTCACCGCCGCCCGCAAAAGCGGTAACAGAAAAGCCGCCCATGAGTACAAGGGCGGCAAGCAAAGCGGTAACGCTGCGGAACAGTTTTTTATGCTTCATCTTCGGTTTCCTCCTGTTCGTCGGTATAGTCTGCGTCCGGCTGCGGCAAAGCAATTTCGCCGCTGGCGTAAGCGGAGAGGAACGCGGCAAGCTGCGCCCCGTCAAGGTGTACCGCTTTCACCATTTGAACGATCTGCGCATTTTCTTCCTCGATTTTCTGCGCTTCAAGGTCTTTCAGTCTTTTTTGGTATTCAAGGATTTTCGCCCTCGTTTTCTCAATATCCCGTTCGATACGGTCAAGTTTCGTGTTTGCCATAGAAATAAACTCCTTTCAAAGTCAGTTGTAATGTAGCCGCCCATAGGCGTAAAAATGGGATTGCCAATAGCTTGTATCAAGTTTTGCGTATTGTATCGGGTCGCCACAATGCAGCATGACGGGGCTTCCGTCCCCGTCCTCGCCAACGTAGATACCCACATGAGATACGCCCGGTGTGTCGTATGTACCCGTAAAGAAAACCAAATCCCCCGGCTGCGGGTTGGAAACGCGGGTTGAAATGTTGTAAAGCCCCTGTGCCCCAAGTCTGCCCGTATTGTATAGGCCGCTGTTCGTCAGCACATAGCTAACAAAACCGCTGCAATCAAAAGAGGTTTCCGGGCTGCTGCCGCCCCACACATAAGGAAAACCGACATACTTTTCCGCTTCCTCAATGAGCCGCGCAAACTGTTCATCTTCCAGATAGGCGGGCGGGATTTCATAATCCGCTGGCGGGTTTTCATAGTATTTTGAAATATAGCCGGATTGCGGGAAAAGGTCGGGTCTGTTCCCAAGCGACGACATATACATAGCGTACATGGATAGCTGTTCCTCGCCCATAATGTAAACGGGAACATGGGAGAGGTTGAAGTTTTCCAAATCCACATTGAGAATGTAATAGTTATAGGCTACTTCAACGTCGTATTCGTTGCCCTCGCTGTCCGTCCGCGTTTCGGTGCGGTAGCGTACCTCGACTTCCTCCGTAACCGTCAAGATATACTGTTTATCAAAGAGCATTTCAAGGGTGCTTTGCGCTTCATCGAGAGTAAACACGCCCTCATGCCAAGCGGAGAGGATAGAGATTAGCACATACGGGTCATGCTCGATCTCGTCAGCCGTTACCCGGTATTCGTCATAGCCGGGGTATTCGCTTTCGATGTTATCCAGCATATCCTGTAACTCGGCTTCCATAGCGACATACGCGCTTTCTGCGCCTGTAATATCCGCGTCCTCGGAGAGATAGGACGACGCAATCAAGCCGCTTCCGCTGTTGCCGCCGAACAGGGAACAAGAGGACAAACCGCCGAAAAACAGAAGCACGATAAAGGCAATCCCGCCCACGATCAAACAGCCTTTCCAATGCCGGACGACAAAGAACGTCGCCCGTTTGGTTTCCTGCGCCGTTTTCTTTGCTGCCTTTGCGGTGGCTTCGGCGGTCTTTTTCACCTTGCCGCCCGTTTTCAACGCCTTTGCATACTGCTTTTTAATGCGCTGCTTTTGCCAAAAACGGGAAATCGGGTTAGAGTGCGCAAGGGCGGGGTTATCATGCAGCGCCTTTTGATAGAGAAAATCGGCGTTTGCCTTTGCTGCCTTTTTCTCGGCTGCTGCCGCCGCCCGGTAAGGTTTCAGCTTATGGCTGCGTATGCCGCGTTTTACTGCCCGCGTCGTCATGCCGCCCGCTTTCTCGCCCACAAGTTCTATCCTGTGTCCGCTTTCCACACCGACGTTTTCTTTCTCCACCTCATAGATTTTTCCATGTACGGCGGCGTCCAATTCCTGCGCCGGACGGGATAACGGGTTATGACGCAACTTGCCGTTTGGGGGCTTATCCGTTTTTTCAAAAGCAAGGCGCGTCTTTGCTTTGCCTTTGGCTTCGTCAAAAACGCGCTCTTTCTTGATTTTGGTCTGTTTGGGGATAGCTGCCCGCGCTTTGTCTAAACGGTCAGCCGCCGTATCGGATTTTTTGATTGCCTTTTGCAGGTCCGGCGTTGCCCGTTCCGCTTCGGAAAACTGCAAGCGGGAAGAATGGGTTTTAGGCTGCGCCGCGTCAAGGGCTTTTTTCTCCGCGCCTTTTGCTGCGTGTCGCTCAATCTCTGCGCCGATATGCTGCACAACCTTTTCCGCTGCCGCGCCTGCGGGGGCTGAATAGTTTTCCTCCTGCGGCCTTTCGCTGATACTGGACGTTTCGCCCGTCGTGAGGTTTTCCGCAACCGCACCGTCGCGGGTCATTTTCTGCGTTACCTTGTCCGGGGCTTTCCATTCCTTGCTCATGGGCTTTCACCTCCAATCCGCTGTTTCGCAAGGTTACAGTATTCGGGGTTGATCTCAATACCAATATAGCGGCGGTCAAGGCTTTTTGCCGCCGCTGCGGTGGTTCCGCTGCCTAAAAACGGGTCAAGGACAATCCCGCCGACGGGACAGCCCGCCAAAATGCACGTTTCCGCAAGTTTCGGCGGGAAAGCTGCGAAATGCCCGCCGCGATAGGAAGCTGTGTTGATCTGCCAAACGTTGCGGCGGCTGCGGACGGGGCATATCAACTCATCGGCGTATGCGCCCTTTTCGCGGGGGCGGTTGATTTTCTGCGGTTGGTTTTGCCCCGGAACAGTAACGTTATACTTGTTTCCTTTGCTAACTCCGCTTTTCAGCCGACCCGCCGTTGTGAGGGCTATCGGCTCGGCTACCGCTTGCCAATCGTAAAAATACTTCTTTGACTTGGTAAGCAGAAACACATATTCATAGCAGCGGGTCGGCCTGTCCCGCGTGCTTTCCGGCATGGGGTTCCCCTTATGCCAAATGATAGAACTGCGCAAATACCAACCGTCGCCCCGCAAGGCAAGGGCTACAAGCCACGGAATACCGATTAGGTCTTTCGGCTTGCAGCCGGGGGCGCGGTGGTTTACCGCCACTTGCTGCCCGTTCCTGCCTTTGGGGTATTTCGGGTCTTGGTGGTCGGCTTTGCTGCCTGTGCCGCAATAAGTGTCCGCGATATTCAGCCAACAAGTACCCTCCGGCGTAAGCACCCGCTTTACCTCATGGAAAACCGCCGTAATGCGGGAAACATATTCCTCCGGCGTTGCTTCCCGCCCGATCTGCCCGTCTGTGCCGTAATCGCGCAAAGCATAGTAGGGCGGGGACGTTACGCAACAATCCATACAGTTATCCGGCAAGGTTTGAAGTACCTGCAAGCTGTCGCCGCAATAGATTTTGTCCGTTTCTATCCTCATGCCGACACCTCGCCGGGTTTGGTCGTCATGACGCGATAGAGTTCTGTATTTTGCGGGAAACGGTCAATAAAGGGCAAAATCACGTTGCCGTAGAAAATAAGCCCCTCGCCCGCTTCGGAATGGGTTACATAGGTCATTTGCTGCTGCGAAATGTTAAGCTGCTTTGCAAGGATTTCCCGGTCGCCCTGGGCTTGGTTGAGCATATAGACAAAATCGCTGTTTTCAAAAACATTTGAAACTTCTCTGCTCGTCAAAAGGTCTTTGACGTTCTGCGTGATACCTGTCGGAATACCGCCCCACTTCCTAAAACGCTTCCAAATCTCGACGCTGTATGCTGCGGTCTGTTCCTCTTTCAAGAGTAAATGAAATTCGTCGATGTAATACCGCGTCGCCTTGCCCTCGCTGCGGTTTACCGTTACTCTGTTCCATACTTGATTGTGATAGGTAATCCGCCGCTTTTGCCATATCTCCCGATATGGTAGTCAGGACGGATTTTCCCCCACGTCGCACCGTGCGTGCGGCTTTCGTCGCACACGGCGCTCCATCAATACGGATTAGTTGTTGCGTGTATGTGAAACTACCAGTTTTTCCCTATAACTTAAAATCTTCTTTTGCACTTGTTTTTCATAATCACTGATGTCCATGCCCGGCGTGTTAATCGCCATATAGCATTTCTTGTGTACTGATATAAGGTTGTTGACACGGTTTACTTTATCCAGCGGAAGATATGGGTTAATTCTATGGGTGTATGGAGCATGGTCTATCAACCATTTTCCGCAAACCCTGCATTTGAGCCGGTCACGGTTCAGGGCGTATGCCTTATTCATGACAAACTCAAAATTGTTCAGATAGCCCCATTTACCCTTTAAGACAGCGATTGACGCATTTTCTGAATACACATCATCCAATCTGGCTTGTATGCGCTTCTTCTTAGTGCGCCTGAAATTGATTTCCCGTCCTTCGGCAGTATAGGGCGTTTCTTTTGGATTTTTCCCTCTCGTTTCCTGCCAGTTACAGAACGTGAGCGATGTAACTCCAACATAGATGTCACGGTATTTGACAGAAGGTATCTTTTGCCTGTAATTCTGGTGTATTCGGGGAAGGTTCTGCGTATCTTTGGCTCGAATCCATTTCCCTTTATACTTTTTGAGCCGGCGGCTCGCTGCAAGTTGTATCTTTCTGCCATATTTGTCCATGCTCACGCTAACCCATGTGCAGCATTGATAATACTGGATGACCCCTCGTATCTGGCTGTTAATCCGATTGATTTCATCAATCAGCTTTTCACGGCTTGTATCCCGTGGGATTTTCTTAATATTATCCGCTATCACATCAACTTTGCGTTTCAGTCTTTCTCTGTCCGGCTGTGTTCTGGTAACATAACCATGTTCGCCTTTCCCCTTTACTACCTTAAACTCGTATCCGAGAAATGTGGCGTGTTTCTTTCTTACATCCGTAATCAGTGTTTTCTCTTTGGATAATGTCAGCTTCATCTCTGTTTCCAGAAATTCCTTTAACGATGATTTCCAAAATTCAGCATGTTCCCGGCTATCTGTAATAATTACAAAATCGTCGGCATACCTCACTAGGAATCCCGGCACCAGTCTGGTCTTTTTCAATGCCCTTCTTTTTGCGGAATCCTGATTGTATTTGTGGGTGGTGTTTTTCAGTTCCCACTGTTTTGTTACCCATTCATCCATAATGTCGAGATAGACATTTGCAAGCAGAGGGCTGATAATCCCGCCCTGCATAGTGCCTTCTTCATTTACTTCACATTCATCAAGAACGCCTGCTTTCAGCATTTGTTTGATGATTTGAAGCACACGCCGGTCTTTAATTCCCAAATGATATAGTCTGCGAAGAAGTATAGCGTGGTCGATATAGTCGAAACATTTACTGATGTCTCCTTCCACAAACCAGTAATAACCTGTGTGGAAAGTGATGAAATTCAGTCTTTCCAGCGCCATTGCCGTATCCCTCATTGGGCGGAAACCATAAGAATGTTCAAAGAATAGCGCTTCTACAATGGGTTCCAACACGATACGCATACATTCCTGTACAATGCGGTCCCGTATTGTAGGAATACCTAACGGACGCTTTTCCTTTTTCCCCGGTTTGTCAATATATTTCCTGCGTATTTTCTGTGCTTCAAACTTTTCAAAAGCTCTCTGGATGTCGTTAATAACCCATCGGTAGGGTTTTTGCAGATATTCCCGCCGCATAGTCTTGTTATCGACACCGGGAGTATCACTCCCATGATTGCTCTTGATATTGTGAATTGCAGTCACAATCGTTGTTTCTGCTGACATAATTTCCAGTAAGCCTTTGAAGGCAGGGTATTTTCCTTCCTGTCTGGCTTTCCTGCTTTGTTGATACAATTCGTCTAACAAAGTGCGTAATTCAGTTTCAGTTTTTGGGCAGTCGAATTGTTGTGCCATACGCACCACCTCCTCGTATAATAAGTTTCAAAGTTAATAGTTTCAGGTATCAGCAGGCTTAGAGATGCCCGTGATACAATAGCTGTAGGACAGCAGGGTCAAGTTCTATCACCTCCAGTTGAGCCGCAAGGCTGCTTCAAAGGAAGTCCGTTCCCCTGTTCCGGAAGTCAGCTGCAAACTCATTGGCTGTTTGCCAGAGGTAAGACCGCCCTTTCAGCAGTGAGGGATATCGCATTGGTCTTCTCTGGAATGATTCTGATACGCGAGGTTGCGGATGCTCCGGTTATCATGGGTATCTCAAAGCCTGCTGGCCTGAAATCTCCATGCGGGGAGGTGAAAATTGTGAATCCACTTTTTGTAGGCATTGATGTGAGCAGCAGAAACAATGTGGCCTACCTGATGAAACCGGACGGCAGCAAGCACTCCAGCTTTTCCGTGCAGAATAACCTTGGCGGTGCTAAACTGTTGTCAGAGAGAATCGTGTCGGCACTGGAGGCCATGCAGCTCAGCGATGTGGTGATTGGCCTGGAGGCCACCTCCATCTACGGGAATAGCCTTGTCTATGCCCTCCGGGAGGATGGCAGCCTTGGCCGGTTCCAACGGAAGATCCATGTTCTGAATCCCAAGCAGGTACGGAAGTTCAAAGAAGCCTACCCAGACCTACCCAAGAACGATTTCGTGGACGCCTTTGTGATTGCCGACCATCTCCGTTTCGGCAGGATTGCCAAGGAGGTCTATATGGACGACTACCGCTACCAGGCGCTCAAGACCCTCACCAGAGCCAGATTTGACGTTATCCAAAATCTGACCCGAGAGAAGCAGCGGTTTGCCAACTACTTATTCCTGAAATGCTCCGGTATGGCACAGGACAAAGACATTCAAAATACCAGCGCCACTACCATTGCGCTTATGGAGCGTTTTGAGACCGTGGATGACCTGGCGAATGCTGATCTGGACGAACTGACTGCTTTCCTTGATGAAAAGGGCAGGAACTTTGCTGATCCGGCAGCCAAAGCAAAAGCGATTCGGGCCGCTGCAAGAGATTCCTACCGCCTGCCTGTTACTGTGAACAATTCTGTAAATCAGGCGATGGCAGTCTCTATTGCTTCCATGCGGGCTTTGGAAAAGCAGGTCAAGGTACTGGATAAGGCTATTGAACAGCAATTTGAAATTATCCCAAACACGCTGACGTCTATCCCTGGCATTGGCAAGGTCTATTCCGCCGGTATTATCGCCGAGATTGGCGACATTCGCCGCTTCAATTCCCAAGCCTCTGTCGCCAAGTTCGCTGGTCTTGTCTGGCACAAAAATCAGTCCGGTGAATTTGAAGCGGAGCATTCCCAAATGATTAAATCCGGCAACCGATATCTCCGCTACTACCTGCTGGAAGCTGCCAACTCTGTGAGAAGATGCGACTCCGAATTCCGGCGCTACTATGACCTCAAATTCAAAGAGGTCAACAAGTACCAGCACAAACGCGCACTCGCTTTAACTGCCAGAAAACTGGTTCGGTTAGTCTTTCGGCTGCTGAAGGACAACCGCCTGTATATCCCGCCGGAGGGCTAAGCATATCGCTTGCCGTTCTGACGTTTAGGCCCTGTTTCAAAAAACTCCGGGGCAGGGCTTTGGTTGGTGTTGCCTTTTTGCTGCCTACTTAGCTGTTTCCATACTGTTTTACTCAAATTTTTCTTGTGTCACCCTCTTGATTTATTACCATTGGACTTCCGAGGTTGTGTTTCTGGTTTTAGTCAGGTTTGCCTACGGCTTCCTCGACTTTCTGTTCACATACGAATCCATATTGACTATGCCCCTTCGCTCCACTCCCATTACAGGAGCTTCATCACTACTACGGGCTGATGCCCCGTGGATTAACAGGTCATTTCCTACCTGTGCGGCAAGGGTGACACCTTACTTGCACCGGCATGTACCGGAGCGCCGTCCACGGTTCCTTTGTTCCCTATATTCTAGCTTTACATTTAGTTTTAGCCCGTCCCTCTGACCCGGCTGCCATCACTGGCTTGTGTGATTGATTGCCAGTGACATTCGACCATTCCGGTTTTCTGCCGTTTTCCACCAAGACATATTTCAACGGCGACAGCACCCCACATGGGGAGGATGGCTGTGTTATCATCCCATCGTTTACGAGCCTTACACTCAGGACTTTTGTCGATTGCAACAAAATATACTGGACATGACTAATTTATAGCTTCTTGCGGTTATCCAAGCTGTCTCAAGCTTCTTCCCCGCTTTTCACCGAGCTTCGTACAATTCACCTGTCACAATGAAATGCACGTCGGAGATTAGAATTTTTGTAACCCGTCACACCGGGTCAGACAGGAACTTCCCCTGTCAAATCGAATATAGAGTTCAGATTTCATTAGAAATCTGTCTTGCTTTGTTCCATATTTCTATGGAGATTAACAAGAAACAAAGCGCACGTCTTGGACGATAAGCATACCGACTTTTTTAAGCTGCGTACCGAGTTCCTTAATATCAAAGCAGACAAGGCGATTATGAATGTCAACGTTTGTCCTGTGGTTAAAAATGTTCAAGCTGCCGTTTACATAGAGTTCCAATGCCGCCGCGATACGCTGCGCTTCCTTTTCCGGCTGCTTCTTGATCTCGTCGTAGAGGTCGCCCAAAATCGGCATATTCTCCGGCTTCGGGTCGGCAAGGTAGTTGCGGTACACGCTGATAACAGCGCGGTCAATCAAGGTCTTTTCGACAGCTTCCAGCCCGTTTTTGCCGCCCATAATGAGTTCGCAAAAGGAAAGGATAAAGTCGCTCTTTAAGGCTATGGGCGTGTCGCCCTCGCTGTAATTGAGGTTAATATCCATAGGGTTAATGTACTGCGTGCTGTTCTGCGAAACCTTGATAACCTGTCCTTTCAAACGTCCGACAAGGGGGTAATAGTCGACTAGGTCGGGGCGATTACTCGCCCCTTCCCGTCTAAGAACCGTACGTGAGCGTTTCCACTCATACGGCTCAAGCATTTCATCACGCTTTCGCGCGGCGCTCAAAGTAGAGTTGGTTACAGTATTTGTGGACATAGGCCATATTGCGCACCTCCTCTTTGCCGCCTTTGGATTTCGGGACCTTGAAAAAGATTTCTCTTTCGTCCTGAATGTCCATCGGAAGCCCACAATGATGGCAACATCCGTTTTGATTCTTCCAAATCTGTTTGAACCTGCCGGTAAAACGCTTCATGCCGCGGCTGAATTGCCTGGCATGAAAATATTCCGGCTCCAGGTAGGGATTGGCGTCCATTCGTACTTTTGTATGTCGGATAATAGGAATGTGATCCACCCGCAGAAGTTCTTTGTCCTCCGTGGAGAATACCCAGTTTCGGTTTCCTCTGCGGTGCCAGTAGTTTGTGGATACCCACCATTTCCCCTTGTGGGGGTGACGGCGTTTGGCCCACCTCCACAGCAGTTCATAGAGAACATAGTCGATGTGCGTAAACGCCTCACTGGCACAGACCGATCGATGATAGTTCGTCCAGCCCCGGATTTGTTGGTTCAGCTTTTCAATCAGAAGGTTCTGTTTCCAAGCCTTACCGCGTCCAAGGATGGTTTCAGACAAGCTGGCCGTGAATGCTTTCAAAGACTTTTTTGACGGCTTCACAATGAGCTTTCCGTTAAATTTCCGGAAAGTCCAGCCCAGCATATCAAATCCGTCATCAATGTGGGTGATGAGCGTTTTCTCCTCAGACAGTTCCAGACCTCTGGTTTTCAGGAAATCACGAATCAGTTCTTTGGCCTCTTCGGCAATTTCCTTTGTGGCCGCCGTTACGATAAAATCATCGGCATACCGCACCAGATTTACCTTGTGGGCGTTGCGGAACCGATTGTCCACTTTGCCCAGCCGGTTGGTATGGAACCGGTCGGAGAGCAGCTTTTGCATCCCATCCAGCGCCATATTCGCCAGAATCGGAGAGATAATGCCGCCTTGGGGCGTACCCGCCTCTGTGGGAAACAGCTCACCCTGAAATACAAAGCCGGCTTTCAGGAATTGCTTCAAAATTGACTTGTCCATGGGGATGTTGTCAATCAGCCACTGATGGCTGATATGGTCGAAGCAACCCTTGATGTCACCTTCCAGTACCCACTGTGGACTGACGTTTCTGCGGCTCATGTCCGCAAAAATATATTCACAGGCATCCTGACAGCACCGTCCCTTTCTGAATCCGAAAGAGCGGGGATCTGCCGCCGTTTCTGCCACGGGGTCCAGTGCCAGCGCATAGAGCGCCTGCATGGCCCGGTCATACATCGTGGGAATCCCAAGAGGGCGTTTCGCCTTTTTGTTCTTCTTGTCGATGTATACCCGGCGGAGGGGACTGGCTTTGTAGTTCTTATCCGTCAGGGACAACACCGCCCACATCTTTTGCGCAGGTGTGCTCCACCGTTGTTTGTCGATACCGGGTGTGTTTTTCCCTTTGTTGGTGGTTACTTTTTGGACCGCCAGCAGTTTTGCGTAGTACGAATGCGTAAGCAGATATTGCAGTCGTTTTACTGTGTTCCATTTCTTTTCTTTGGTCGCCTTAGCAATCCGGGCTTGCAGCCTATTAACCTCGGCCTCGGCTTTTTTCCAATCTACATGATTCCACTGGAATGCCAGCTTTGCCGCGTTCGGCAATCTCTCAGAGCGTTTCCGCTTCGTCGTTGAACAATTACCGTTCATAGGTTTACCTCCTTTTCTTGCTATGAAATACCGTGGGATAAGTCAGCACCCTTTCAGGTCAGGGCAGAGCCCCTATGCTCCACCATTACAGCAGAGCCGTTCGCTTTTTATCCCGTTCCTCTACCCTCTGTGTCATTTCTTCCCCTTACGGGGTCGATACCTCTCATTGAATTAGAGGAACACATAGGGTTTACCACGTTCCGCGTATTGAATAATTGTGCGTGCTTTAGGAGCCATCTTTGAGCCGGGAGGAATGATGTCCATTTGCCGGGGGATTGCGAAAGTTCCCACGGCCACCTCCGCACCTTTTGGTGTAGGCGTGTCAGCCTGATTTCGCCTATTCCCTGTAACGACCCTTGCGATGATTCACGTTACGTTCTCCATGGCACACTTATCCTGGCAGTACGGCTACGTTAGGCTCGCAGCTTTCCCACGTTGTCCCACAGGCTTCCCACCCCGCCGTTACCAGCGACGCAGGCTGTGGTAGGATTACCCCAAATGGATAGGGCAGCTTGTTCAGCAATTCAATTACGCGACTTCGTGTCGCACTTCGGCTTCGGGGTCGCAAATGATAATGTCGTCGGACGTGATAAGAAAAGCGTTTGTGATTTCGCGTTTTGCAGAAAAACTTTTGCCACTGCCCGGTGTGCCGAGTATCAAGCCGTTGGGATTTTTCAGCTTCTTTCGGTCGCACAAAATCATGTTGTTGGAAAGGGCGTTTAAGCCGTAATACAATGCTTCGCCGCTTTGGAACAGCTCTTGCACCGTAAAGGGAACGAAAACGGCGGTGCTGCTGGTCGTCAAGCCGCGCTGGATATGGATAAGGTTTTCCCCCAACGGGATAGAGGACATAAGCCCCTGTTCCTGCCGGTAGTCAAGGCGGGTCAAAATGCAGTTGTATTTCTGCGCGATTGCCGCCGCTCCAAATACTTCGTTATCCAATTTCTGCTTGGTATCTGCAAGGTTTAAGACAAGCAGCGTAAGCAGAAACATTCTTTCGTTGCGGCTCTGCAAATCGCGGAGTAGGTTTTTTGCTTCCCCGCCGTAGGTGGCAAGGTCGGACGGAATAATATCCATGTCGTAGCCGCTGCGGATTGCTTTTTTCTGTTCCTCGATTTTCATACGGTCAAGGTCGGTAATCTTGCGCTTAATCGTCTTGATTGCTTCGTTGTGGTCGATACTCTGAATGTGCAGATTGACGATAATCCCGTTTTCCGCGTCCATGAAGTCGGCAAGCATACGGTCGGAGAGTTCCGGCGCGACGATCTGCAAAAAGGAAACTGCGCCAAACTTGCCGCCCATTTGAAACATTCGCCCGTCGCCAAATCGGAAAGAGGACGGCGCGATAAAATCCTTCACGGACAGGCCGGAGGGCGCCAGCCAGTCCCATTCAAAGGCGAAGGGCTCCCCTTTGGGATGGAGGAGGCCGTGCAGCAGCGCCAGCCGCTCCTTGCCGTCCAGCACCTTTGCCGCCGCGCCCATGACCTTGAAGCGGTTCAGGGTGTCCGCCTCGATGCGGGAAAACCTTGCCCGCGCCGATCTAATGTCCTTTGCTTCAACGGTAAAGGTGAGAAACTTGGTCTTGATAAGCCCGTTGTTTCCGCGTTCAAGCTGCGTTCTAAGCATTTCGGTGTATTCTGCTCTGATACTGTCGAAGTCATCATTCTGCGGCGCAATCGTGATACTGTTCTTGAAATCGTCCTTGTTCGCATGGCGGCTGATTAGGGAAAGCTGCACGCTGATAGAAGCGTCGAACGAGTTATACATATCGCAAAGGGCTTCAAAAATGGCGGTTTTGTCGTCCGGCTGCGCAAGCTGATAGTTGATGTCCTCAAACTCAATGCACTTGGAATACCGCCCGTTTGCAAGGCGGCAAATCCCGTCCTTATACATTCGCTCAAACGGTATGCTGTCCTGCGCCGTATGGGGCTTCCCGTCGCCCTTTGCCTGCCGGATAAGCGCGTCGATCTGTTTCTTTTCCTGCCGCGTAAGTTTACGCTTTTCGTTTTGGGTCTTTCCCTTTTCCTTTGACAATCGCCCGTACCTCCTTATCTAATCGCTCTTGCCGCGCAAGGGCGGCATAAAAATTGTTGGTCTGATAAGGTCGCTCTTTGGGGCGAAGAAACTTCACTTCCACAAATTGCCGAATAATCACTTCCAGCGGTTGCCCGTTTTTCTCGTACATGGCAAGCAAAAACATAGGCAGCATGGCAAGCACCATGCACAATGCCGCTGTGGTTGTTCCAACGCTGTCTTTTACCAAAAAGAACAGCGGCAGTCCGATTGCTACCGCCGCGCTGAAACAAATTAGCTGTCGTTTCGTAAGGTTGAACATTACCTTGCTTTTGATTTTTGTTAAGTCCTTTGGGACGGTTACATACGCCATTTCAAACCTCCTTTCTGCCCGGAATGTAATCTTCAAAACGGGGGACAGCATAGAAAAGCCGTTTGTTATTTACCCACCGTTGCAAATGGCGGGTAACAGGCGGGGCGGTTGGACGCTCGTAAATCATCACATACGGGTCAAAGCCCATAGCCCGCAAGGTGTTCACGCGGTATAAATCCTGTTCGTGAGTGCTGCCGTAGTTGGTAAGAACATACACGCGCCGCTGGCGGCTGCTCTTAATGGCGGTCAAATCCAAAAAACGTTGGAAATACCCGGTTAAGTCCTCGTCGGGATTATCCCATGCAAAATGTACCGCTTTTATCCGTACCCGATTTAACAGGCTGACATTATCCCTGTTCACAAGGCGAATATCCAGCCCTTGCGAAAAATCCACCCATGCGCGGCTTCGTATAAGCTGCTCAATGAGATTTTCATGGTCGGGACAGGCAAGCAGATTAGCGTCCATGATTTTTATTTCCGGCTGCCATTTCCAAAACTCGGACAAATCCGCAACCTTAACACTTTTGCGTCCCTCTTTACTGCTGACAATGCAAAACCCGCAATTTCTTGGACAACCCCGGCTTAAAAAGCCGTAGGCAATCCCGAAAAACTGCGGGTAGATAGAATAATCCGGGTAACTGTGTTCCACTTCCGGCGGCAAGCGGTTTTTCGTGTCGTAGCCCGTACCGCCGAAAATAACTTGTTCCGCGTTGGTAACGGTTATCGTGTCTTTGGAATAGGTGTCCGTAAAGACGCGGCTTTTATATACAAGGTCGTACCGCCCCTTTGCGTTCCACCATTCCACCGTATGCCCCTTTGCTTTATGATACGCGGATAGCTTCATCAAGCAGAGGTTGGGGAAATTATGGCTGTCAACGTCGATTAAACCGATTTTCAAATCATAACTCACCCCCTTAATGTGCCGAAAAGACGCTCTTTGCAAGGCTTCCCGTTTTGAAAAGCGTAAAGCACAAGAGGACGGTATAGCCCATGCAAGCCCAGATCGCGCCGGAAATGTCGTCGGTCGCTGCGATTGTTTGTATCAACACCGCATAAATGCCGACACACACCAAGATCAGAAACGCCTGAAAACCAAGCGCAAGCAAAGATTTTAAGTAATTCTGTCCCATGCTGCCCCATTCGTGATTTACCATTGTTGCCATCGGGATAGGGGCAACGCTCGTTACAAGATATATTTCAATCATGCGCCCATACACCACAAGCATAATGCAGATTGACAGGGCTTTCATGGTAAGCCCTACAAAGAGGGATTGAAACCATAACCCCAAAAGACCGCCCACGCTCATAGCGTCGAGTTTTGCTTCAATGTCGGTAATGACGGTGGTAACGTCTATGCTTGTATCGGATATGATAACCCCCGCGCTCTGATTGACGACGCTCTGCGTAACGTCGAAAACTCCCATGACGATGTTCCAAGTGTTTGTTACCAGCAGCACCGCAACAAAGGTTTTGAAAATCCATTTGAAAAAAATCCAAGTGTCGAGATCGTGCAGATTGTTTTTTTCAATTACAAGCTGGATTAGTTCATAACACATGACAAAGGTAATGATAACGCCCGCAATCGGTACAATGACGTTTTCCGAAAGGCTGCGTATCATGTTGAATATGCCCGCGTTCCACCCGGCGGGGGTCGTGCCGACTTGCGTTGCAATTTCTCCAACCTCTGTATTTACGCTGTCAAACAAGCCGGAGAGGTTCGATAAAATCCCGTCTGTCAAAATGCCGCGAAACCAATCTTCAATCATCTGCCATATCAAAAGTTAATCCCTCCTTTCCCGCGCCCTCCCGTTTCCGAGAGGGCGCGGCGGGTGGTATTTGTTTTAGGCATTATCCAAAAAGTTTGGAAAGAAGCGGAACAAGGGTGCCGCCGATCAACGCGACGCCACCGCCCGCCATAAGCTGCTTCATGCCCTGGCTCTTTGCGCCCGGATTGTCGTTGCCGTAACCCTCCATGAGGTTGATAGCCCCCCAAATGCCAAGACCTGCGCCAAGCGCGATAACCAAAGTCTGCAATACACCAACTGCGCTGTTAAAGAAATCCATATAAACCTCGCTTTCTGCCGCTTTGCGGCTCAAAAAATGTTGTTGAAAATGAAAATGCCGCCGTTATTCCTCGGCGGCTGCGTCCTCGTCGGACAAATCTATTTCGTATATGTCAAAGGCTTCATCGGGCTTTACTATTGCCGGGCGGGTAGACATATACCGTTCCACATCAAAAGCGTTTTTCTTGTCGAAGTCGGAAAGGTATTTGTAGTTCGGGTGTTTCGTTATATCGTATTTGTCGCTTAAAAAGGGACGTACACCGCGTAGCTGCAAAATACATTTCCCACCGTCCATAACTGCTATTTCGTCCTGTGTCATCAACTCCTTTCCTAATTTTTGATAAGTAAGTCCATGAGAAACCTGCGTGCCGCGATTTTCGGAAGTGTTGAAACTGTCAATTGTTTCCCGTCCCAAGTTATCCGAAATATCCTTTGCATTTTTCCCACGTCCTCCCAAAAACAAGGTGCTGTCGGCATTATCAAGTATGATTTCTGCCGCGTCCTTGTAAATGGCTTTTAGCTGGCTCTGCGATTGCAGAATGATAGAAGCGGACATTTCCCGGCTGCGGATTGTGGCAATCAGTTTATCAAATCGGGGTATCTGTCCGATGTTCGCAAACTCGTCAAGCAAAAAGCGGACGTGAACAGGCAATTTGCCGTTATATTCGTCGTCCGCTTTGTCGCAAAGCAAATTGAAAAGCTGCGATTGCAGCATAGCGATAACAAAATTAAACGTGCTGTCCGTATCGCTCATTATGAGGAAAAGTGCGCTCTTTCTGTCGCCTAACGTGTCAAGTTCTAATTCGTCGTAGGACATGAGATCGCGCAATTCCTTAATATCAAAAGGCGCAAGCCTCGCACCGCAAGAAATGAGGATTGATTTTGCTGTTTTGCCCGCCGCCAATTTATATTTTCGGTACTGCTTCACCGCGAAATGGTCGGGGTCGCGTTCTTCCAAGTCGGCAAACAGCAGATCGACGGGGCTTTGATATTCCTCGTCGTCCTCGCGGGCTTCGCTGGCGTTGATAAGTTCCAACAGGGTAATAAAGTTCATTTCCTCGGCGGGGGCTTCATACCAGATGTAGCCAACCAATGCGCAATACAATAACCTTTCCGCTTTTACCCAAAAATCCTCCGCACTTTTTTCTCCCTCGCCTTTGGTATTCGCTATCAACGTGTTTACCAGCTTCAAAATATCTTTCTCGCTGCGGATATACACAAAGGGGTTGTAGTGCATAGATTTTTTGAAGTTAATCGTATTCAGTACCTTAATGCGGTAGCCCGCCCGTTGCAGCAGCTTCCCGCACTCAATCAAAACCGTACCTTTCGGGTCTGTCAAGACGTAAGAGGAATGAAGCTGCATTAAATTCGGCTTGACGAAAAACCTTGTTTTTCCGCTGCCGCTGCCGCCGATCACGACGACGTTCTTATTTCTTGCGTACTTCGGCTGCTTCGGGCGGCTGTTCATGGTAAGGCGTTCCGTCTGTGTCAAAATGATGTTGTTTTGAAACTCCGGGTCTATGTAGGGCTTAATATCTTCGGCGTTTCCCCATCGGGCAGAGCCGTACTCCGCGCCCTTGCGGTATTTCTTCGCGTTTTTCCCTTTGACATAGACAATCAAGCGGATAATCACCGCGCCGACAATGCCGACAAGCAAATCCAGCGGGTAAATGCTCGGCAAGGCACTTTCAAAGGCTGCGGAAAATCCCTGCGTGATATTCAGTATCTTTGCGGAAATATCCGCGCCGGGGGCAAGCCGCACCGCCTGTCCGACTTTATCAAAGAGATAGACAAAGAACACATAGGGGATATTCGGAAGTATTAGCTTTTTGTAGTTAATCTGCTTCATATCTCGCGCCCCCTGTCCATTTTCTTTACCTTGTCGCGGGCGGCGTTAAGCTGCTTTGCCTTGTCCTTTGCAGCGGCAAGGGCTTTGCGGATAGAGGGCTTTTTCTCCCTGTTCAGCTTCTTTGCGGAAAACTCTTGAAACGCTGCGGTCATAACGTCTGCGTCCCGGCCTTTGAAAAACACAAGGTAGCGGGTCTGCTCGCCCTTAACCTTTTTCAGCGAAAAATCTATGTTGTATTTCTTCGCCGTACTCTCAAAGGCTTTAATATTGCTGTCGGTGATCTCGATGTTGGAAACACCCGCGTTCTGCTTCATAAGCTGCCGCATGGTCTGTTTCCCATGCGCGGGCTTGCTTTTCTGCTCCAAAAACTTTTGGATTGCTTTCTGCAACGCCTGTTCGGTAAGCCGCGCCGCGCCTTTTCCCACTTTGACGTATAGGGCAATCGTTTTTTGGGTTACTTCCTCCTGCAAGGTATCAACTCCTTTCCCGGTAAAATGCGGCTATGCTCATTCGCCGCCGTATAAGTCGTGATTGACAAGGGCGGTATAGTAGCTGTCAATGGTACTCGGCGCGTTGAACAGCACCGCTTTTAGATACTGCTTGATGTTGCGCACTTTGGTTGTGTTCTCCCTCATGCAATCCAAAACAAACTCAATATGGCTGCTGTTCAGCTTCAAAAATTTGGATTTCACCAGTTCGGCGGGGTAGTCGTCCCCGGCAATACGGATTGTCTTTCGCGCTGTGCAGACGGTTTCCAGCATGAGGTCAACAATCTCATTTAGGCGGTCTTTGTCCATTTTGGGGTCTTGAATGAGAATGTCATACTCGATATTGTCCTTGATAATCTCCCTGTAAATCTCTACTGCGCTATTGCTTTTCGCTTCCGTTCTTTTCCTTTCCGGCGGCGAAGCCGCTTCGCCCTGCTCAAAGGGCAAGGGATTTAGGGAATGGAATGGAAAGGAATGGGTACTTGATAAATCAGTAATTGATTTTTCTTTACTTGATATATCTTTATTTAATTGCGTTGGATTTTCCAACGTAGGTTTTTCCTGCGTAGGTTTTTCCAACGTTGGATTTTCCAATGTTGGATTTTCCAACGCAGGTAAATCCAATATAGGCGGCTGTCCGACGCTGGTAGCTGCTTCCGGCTCTCGCGGCTGCGGCTGCTCGTATATGACGTAATCCGCGCCCCGCAAGCGTCCCTTTTCGTCGCGTTCCCGGCTGCGCACGATATATCCGGCTTTTTCGAGTTCCTTTACCGCTTCGCGGATTGCGTCGATCTTCTCCCGGTTGATATGGGATAAGCCCGCAAGGGTATAATCCCAATCCTCCGGCAAGGACAGCATTTGCGAAAGCAAGCCTTTTGCTTTTAAGGACAATTCCTTGTTTCGCAAGTGGTGGTTGCTCATAACGGTATATCCCGTATTTCGCTCCACTCTGAAAACTGCCATTTTTCCTCACTTCCTCTCTTGGTCTGCGTGGACAATTAGAAAGCCGTTTTCGGCTGTTTTGGTATTGCAATATGCCCTTTGCCGTTTTCGCGTCTGCAAAGCCGCATGACACAAGGGCTTTTGCCCGTCTATTTGTCCATGCTGGCGGGCGTTTTCCGCGTCCTTTTGCCGGGGCAATAGGGACACTCTTTGAAAACGCAAAACTCATATTTCCACCCGGGGCGGTAGAAACGGCAAGTGCCGCAATCTTCATCATCTCCGGCACAACCGGATTGATAGCGGTCAAATCCCGGCTTCTGCTGCATGAGCAGTTCAAATGCCCGCTGCTTGCCTTTTATGAAATACATTCCGGCTGTACCTCCTTTCCTGCGGGCATAAAAAAACGGCGTTACTTTCTCCCCAAAAGGGGTTAAGGTAACGCCGCTTGTGTGCGTATTCAGTTTTTAACACATTCCCTGTCTATCCGCTGTCCGCAAAACCATTGATTTTATTAGCTTTTTGCCGCTATCGCTATCACACCTCATTATTCAACCGCCCTGGCTTCCAGCAAATGATTGCGGATATCGAAGCTGGCCTTGTCAAGCGGGTCATTATCAAGGATATGTCACGCCTGGGCCGTGATTATCTGCAAGTGGGCATGTATACCGAGATCATGTTCCCGGAGCATGACATTCACTTTATTGCTGTCAACGATGGTGTGGACAGCACCCAGGGTGATAATGAGTTCACTCCTTTTCGGAACATCATCAATGAGTGGTATGCGAAGGACACCAGCAAAAAGATCCGTGCCGTGATGAAGGTCAAGGGCAACGCCGGCGAGCATCTGACGACCCTGCCGCCCTATGGCTACATGAAGTCTCCTGACAACAAAAAGCTGTGGGTCAGGGACGAAGAAGCCGCAGCGGTGGTCTATGAGATCGGCCTATATGTGATGTGATGGACGGTTTCGGACCGTCCCAGATTGCAAGAAAGCTGACAGAGCGAAGGATCTTGACCCCGGCCGCCTATTATGCCAGCAGGGGCCGGAAAGCAAGCAATATCAAGCGGGGTTTGCCCTACGCATGGGATGCCTCCACCGTAGCGGATATCATGGACCGCTGGCGGGAGTACCTGGGGCACACGGTCAATTTCAAGACAAGGAAGAAGTCCTACAAGAGCAAAAAGGTCATCCATAATCCGGAAAGTGAGTGGATGATCTTTGAGAACACCCATGACCCGATCTGGACGGAGGCAATCGCAGACGCCGCGAGAGCAGCAAGGCAGACGCGCCGGCGTCCTACAAAAATGGGAGAAATGGGGATGTTCTCTGGCATGATGTTCTGCGCGGACTGCGGATCTGTCATGTATCAATGCAGGGCCACCAACTTTCGGCGCGAGCAGGAATACTACCTGTGCGCCGGCTACCGAAAGAGCCGTGACTTCTGCGGTCAGACTCATTCCATCCGCACGGTGATCTTGGAGGAATTGATTCTGGAAAACCTGCGGGAGATCGTTTCCTTCGCCTCCCGCAGTAAGGACGACTTTGTGAGGCTGGTCATGGACAGTGACCTGCGGCAGCGCGACCGGGATCTTGCAAAGCGGAAACGGCAGCTTGCCGATTCCGAGAAGCGGATCACTGAGCTGGATGCTATCTTCAAGCGGATCTATGAGGACAACATTTCGGGCAAGCTCTCCGATGAACGCTTTCAGAAGCTCTCTGCGGACTACGAGAAGGAAGAACAGGAGCTCAAGGTGCTGGCAAGCTCCCTTCGGAAAGAAGTGGAGCTGGAGGAAAGCAAATCGGCGGATGTAGATCGTTTTCTCTCCGTTGTGGAGAGGTATACGGATATCCCGGAACTCACGCCCTGCATCCTCCATGAGTTCGTGGAGAAAATCATCGTCCATGCGGCCAGCGACCCGAAGGGCAAGAACCGGACGCAGGAGATCGATATTTACTACAAGGGCATCGGGGCCTTGGAAATGTCAAAAGTCACGGCACCAATGGAAAAATGAGAAAACGGTACAGCCGAAGCTATACCGTTCTCTCTTTCCTCACGATGTTTTCTTATCGGGAGCATCCTTCTGTACAAGGCGTTTTTTTATTTAATAAATATTTCCGCCGTACTCCTCGATGAACTCCTCATACGTACACGCTTTGTCGATGATACCGTCCGGGGTGAAGCGGATGATACGGTTGGCGATGGTATCGATAAACTCATGATCGTGCGACGCAAACAGCACCGCTCCTTTGAAATCCACCAGTCCGTTATTGACGGCGGTGATAGACTCTAGGTCCAGATGATTGGTGGGCTGGTCCAGCACAAGGACGTTAGAGCCGAACATCATCATGCGCGAGAGCATACAGCGTACGCGTTCGCCGCCCGACAGGACGTTTACCGGCTTGAAAACATCTTCTCCTGAAAAAAGCATGCGTCCGCAAAAGCCGCGCAGGTAAGTCTCAGTGGTGTCCTTGGAATATTGCCGCAGCCAGTCGAGAATCGTAAGGTCGCAATCATCGAAGAACGCGGAATTGTCCTTGGGAAAATAGGACTGCGTGGTGGTGCCGCCCCATTTGAAAGTTCCTTCGTCGCTCTCCATCTCGCCCATCAAAATTTGGAACAGAGTGGTCGCGGCGATCTCCGTATCGCCCAGAAACGCAATTTTATCCTCGCGCCCCATGACAAAGCTGACGTTATTTAACACCTTTTCGCCGTCGATCGTTTTGGAAAGGTTTTCAACAGTCAATACCTCTTTGCCGATCTCGCGGTCGGGCGCAAAACCGACGAAAGGATAACGGCGGGAAGAAGCGGGCATTTCCTCAAACTCGAGTTTTTCCAAAAGCTTTTTACGCGAGGTGGCCTGGCGCGATTTTGATTTATTGGCCGAGAAACGCTGGATAAAGGCTTGCAGTTCTTTGGCCTTTTCTTCGTTTTTCTTGTTCTGGTCGCGCGTCATTTTCTGGATCAGCTGACTGGATTCGTACCAGAATTCATAGTTGCCTACGTACATTTTGATTTTACCATAGTCGATGTCCACCATATGCGTACATACCGTATTCAGGAAATGGCGGTCATGCGATACGATAATCAGCGTACCTTCGTAATCCATCAGGAAATCCTCCAGCCAGTGCACGCTTGCAACGTCCAAATGGTTGGTCGGCTCGTCCAAAAGGATGATGTCCGGCTTGCCGAACAAGGCTTGCGCGAGCAGCACCTTGATTTTTTCATTATCGGGCAGGGAGGACATCGGTTGGTATAATATATCTTCAGAAAGCCCGAGACCCTGAATCAGCTTGGAGGCGTCCGATTCCGCTTCCCAACCATTGAGCTCGGCAAATTCGCCCTCCAGCTCACCGGCACGGATACCGTCCTCGTCTGAAAAGTCGGGTTTTGCATACAGCGCGTCCTTTTCCTTGGCAATTTCCGCAAGGCGGGGATTCCCCATGATGATCGTTTCAAGCACCGTATATTCGTCGAAAGCAAAGTGGTCCTGTTTTAATACGGACATGCGCGTATCTTCCTGGATATGCACATCGCCGGTCGTGGATTCCAGATCGCCCGACAAAATACGCAAAAAGGTCGACTTCCCCGCGCCGTTCGCGCCGATAATACCATAACAGTTTCCGGGCGTAAACTTAAGGTTTACTCCTGAAAACAGGTTTGTTCCGCTAAAATTAAGACTTAAATTTGTTACTGTTATCATTATTTACTCCAATTACCATTTTTTTACCCAAGTTTGTCCATTATACCATAAAATGGGCGGATATGTTAAAATAGACATATTAATTTAACAGGGGACAACATGAAGCTAAAAGAAACGGTCAGCCTCTGGCGGAAATTGCGGGAGGCAAAAAAGCCGATTGTGCTTTACGGCATGGGCGACGGCGCGGATAAGATATTAAACGAGCTTGAGCGGCGGAAAATCAACGCGGCGGGCGTATTTGCAAGCGACGAATTTTGCCGTGGGCAGCTATTCCGTGGGTTTGGCGTGATGAATTACGCGCAGGCAAAGGAACGCTTTGGCGAGATGGTGGTGCTGGTCGCTTTCGGTACGCAGCGTCCTGAGATTATAGACAGGATAAAACGGATCGCGTCGCAGCAGGAAACATATGCGCCGGATGTTCCTCTGGCAGGCGGCGAAACGGTGTTTGACGAAACGTTTTTGCAAGAAAATATGGATCGGTTGCAGGCCGTATACGATTTGCTGGGCGACGAGCTGTCAAAGCGGACGTTTACGGATATGATCGATTATAAACTGAGTGGGAAACTGGAGTATTTGTTTGACTGCGAGAGCAGCGCGGACGAAGCCTACCGGAATCTTTTAAGGCTCGGGGATGATGAATTTTATGTGGACGCGGGAGCGTATACAGGGGATACGGTAACGGAATTCCTGCGGTATGCGGGATCGTATCGCGGGATCGTCGCCATAGAACCTGATGAAAAGAATTTCGCCAGGCTCGAAAAAAACACACAGGGAATACACGGCCTCGCCCTGCACCATTGCGCGGCCTATGATAAGGATACGGAAATCAGTTTTGATACGCGCGGCGGGCGTAATTCGGCAATCAGAAAGAAAGGAAAACCGGTGCGCGCACGGCGCATTGACGATATTCTCGCGGGGAAAGCGGCAACGTATATCAAGCTGGATGTGGAAGGGCAGGAAGCCACGGCGCTTTGGGGCGCGCGGGAGACGATCGCAAACTACAAGCCAAAGCTGCTTGTGTCCGCCTACCACAGAAACGACGACCTATTTTGCATTCCACAGCTTATAGCAGGGATACAGGGCGATTACAAGGTGTTTCTGCGGCATTTTCCATACATTCCGGCATGGGACACCAACTATTATTTTGTATGAAAAGTCGGCTTATTCAGTTGGTGGAACGGATGTTTTATCAGTGGCCTCCAGTTTGAAGATAACAGGCCGCAGGCCGTCGTTGCAGCTCACGATCGCGACGCCGGGCGTCTTGATCCAATCGCCGTAATAAAAACGGAAATTTTCGGCGCCGTGGGCGAGCGCGAACACATATTGATAGATAGCTTTCCATGCTTCGTCGCACAATCCGTCCGGCTTGGCGTAATCCGCATAAAAAACCTGTCCCGCCTTGAGCATGGGGCAGGGGCCCAGGCCGTCGACGCCGTATTCAGCGGCCAGTTCCTGGTTGAGCATTGTTTTCAGTACTGTGATTTTTACCTGTTTCATAGTTGGGAGTTGTTCCATTTTGATTTTCCTATCTGTTTTTTCCAGTATAGCATAAAGAAAAAAGGCATGCGCTGTTGTTTTGCACGGAGCATGCCTTTTTTTGCTTGTTTGCGTTTATTCTGTTCTGAGTGCGTCGATAGGCGCCATCTTTGCCGCCTTATTAGCGGGATTGATGCCGAAAATGACGCCAATCGCCATCGAAAAGAGAACCGCGAGGAGCGCGACGCCGCCGGACATAGCGTACGCCTGCCCAAGCGCCAGCGAGAGGACTGCGAGTAATCCCCAGGAGGCTGCAAGGCCAATCAGTCCGCCGATGGTACTCACAACGAGCGCCTCGATCAAAAACTGTAGCAGGATTCTCTTGCGGCCTGCGCCGATAGCCTTGCGGATACCGATTTCGCGCGTGCGTTCGGCGACGGATACGAGCATGATGTTCATGATCCCGATTCCGCCGACGAGCAAGGAGATGCCCGCAATCCCGCCGAACATGAGCGCCATCGTATTGGTAATGTCGTCCATGGATTCCAAGATGGTGGACTGGTTCATGATCGTAAACGCATCTTCATCCTTGAATTTCGCCATCAGGGCGGCGGTGATGTCGTCTTCCGCCTGGCCGACAACCGTGGAATCGCTGGCCGCGACCGTAAAAGAGGTCACGCCGGATATATAAAAGATACGCTGCGCGGTTGAGTAGGGAATGATGATATTGCTATTTTCCGAACCCATCAGGCTTTCGCCTGCATCCGCCAGTACGCCGACAACAAGGAAACTGCGTCCGTCGACGGAAATGGTCTCGCCGACAATATCCGTCCTGCCGAACAGATCGTCCGCAAGGTCCGTGCCGATGACCGCGACAGCAGAATTGTTATCCACATCCGGCGACTTGATAAAGCGCCCTGATTGGAGGGAAAGATCGTTGATCTCGGCATAAGCGGGGACGGTACCCACGACGCTGGCAGTAGCAGAGGTATCGCCGGCCTTAAGCGTTGCGCTTTGCGTAGTCGAAGCAGCCGAAGAACTGATGCTGTCATATTCGTCGGCAAACGCGCTGACTTCTGAGAGCGTCAAGGGCTGGTAGCGTGAGCTGGTGACGGACACGCTGATGGTACTCGCTCCCAGGTTTTCAAGCGCCGAGGAAACGGAAGCGGTGGCGCTCGACACGATGGATACCAGTACGACCACAGCCATAATGCCGATGATGATGCCGAGCATTGTCAGGAAAGAACGCATTTTGTTGCCCCATATGGAGGAAAAAGCCATACGAAAAGATTGTAATATCATACTTATGCGCCCTCCATAACCCTGCCGTCCAATATCCTGATCCGACGCTGCGCCTGTCGGGCGATTCCGTCGTCGTGCGTGATCAGAACAATGGTATTGCCGTTTTTATGCAATTCAGAAAAGAGTTCCAGTATTTCCGCTCCCGTTTTGTGGTCGAGGTTTCCGGTAGGTTCGTCCGCCAAAATCAACGAAGGGTTGGTGACCAGCGCGCGCGCAATGGCAACGCGCTGCTGCTGACCGCCGGAAAGTTCGGAGGGTTTATGGCGGATACGTTCCGAAAGTCCCATACGCGCCAGCGCATCGATTGCGCGCTGGTGGTATTCTTTTTTTTGCAGGCCCTGGTAAATCAGGGGGAGCTCTACATTTTCAAGAGCGCTTAGCTTGCTCAGCAGGTTAAAGTTTTGAAAAACAAAACCGATCTTGAAATTGCGTACGCGCGTGAGCTCATCCTCAGAATAGTCATCGATGGCCTGGCCGTCCAGCATATATTCGCCGCTGTCAGCAGTATCGAGGCAGCCAATGATGTTCATAAGCGTTGATTTACCACTGCCTGAAGGGCCGATGATGGCCACGAACTCGCCGTCCTCTATCCTGAGGGTCGCGTGGTTTAAGGCGTATAGTTTTTCGTTGCCGATCTCGTATACCTTGGAAACGTCTGTCATTTGAATCATAAGCTGTCCTCCTTAGCCGCCCATGGGGCCGCCAGGCATTTCGCCGGGCATACCGCCGCTCATGTTGCCACCCATACCACCCGGAAAGCCGGATTGCGTTTCTGATGAATCTGTGGAAGCAGATTCCGCATATATGATCTGTTCACCCTCGGAAAGACCGGATATAATTTCAACGTTAGTACCATCCGAAAGGCCTGTTTCTACGGTGCGGCGTTCGCCCATGCCGCTTTCTTCGCTGATCGGCGTATCTCCGGCAATCAGTACAAACTGTTCGTTGCCGGACTCCTGAAGCGCGTCGAGCGGAATCAGCAAGACGTCCTCGCTGGTGGCGATAGAAATGGTGGCAGTAGCGTTCATGCCGGCCATGATGCTGGCGTCGCCTGCATCCGTCAACGCAATCGTTACGGGATAGGTGGTAACGCCAGACTGTATATTGCCAGAGGCCGATATTTTGACGACCTTTCCATGGAAAGTATCGTCGGGAAGCGCATCCAAAACGATGGTAACGTCCTGATCTGTCTGCACGGACATAATATCCAGTTCATCGATATTTACCGTAAGCGTGTCCGCTTTGCCTGTAGAAATCGTAAATGCCGATTGCAGCAGCGAACTTTCACTTGTAGAAGTATCAGATGAAGATGTTGTGGATATGGTCGTGGAAACGGAGCCACCCGATGGCATGGAGGCAGAGGCGCCGGATGATCCGCCTGCGAACATGGAAACGGACGAATCGCCGCCCGCATCCGAGACCTGAGCGGTATCCGCCTTGGATGTTGCAGGGAAGACGGCGCTGAACGTCAACGTATTCCCCTGTGCTTCGTCGCTCACGGCAATGCTCTGCGGGTCGATCTGTGCTCCCGCGACATTTAGCGCTGCATCCGCAGCAAATTGATGATCACTGTCTGCGGTCAGCGTAACGAGCGCAGTATACGAGGTATCCGCAACAAACTCAGCGTCGGACGGATTCCACTGGATGCTGCCGGTATACCCGTTTCCGGACATAATTGTCGTTTGCGGCGTATTGCCTGTGACCGGATGATCGATATAAATTTCTGTGATACCGGTAATAGGCGTTATAGTTGCTGGCGTGGTATCGTTTTTGAGGCTCTCTGAAAGCAGGCTGATGGAGCTACCGGATTCAGGCAAGGAGCCAGATACGGCAGCCATAGCGGACGCTGCTTGCGTCGAGGACTGGGAGAGTGAACTGCCGGAAGAAGAGGAGGGGTCTGCCGTACCGCTTATAGAAACACTGCCGATGGTGCCGCTTGTTTCGGCGGTAACCGTATTCGTCTGGGCACATTTTAACAAGATACGCAGTACGTCCTCATACTGCTTACGCTGTGAAAGGAGTGAAACATATTCCTGGGAAACGCCTGCTTCGGTCAGCGTGATCAATGTGCTGCCGCTGCTGACGCTTTCATTTAAGGAAACGTCGACGCTCGAAACAACGCCCGCATTTCCAAGAATTTCGATAGGCGTGTTGATTTCCAGCGTGCCCGAACCAATCTGGGCGCCGTCCGAGTTTGAAACTGTTACCGAATCGCCGCAGGCAGGACCGTTGTCCGTCATCGTTACGACGCAGGAATCCGCAGAAACGGATACGACGCTGCCCGTTACCGTACTTCCATCAGAAAGCGTGACCGTAACCTCGCTGCCTGCGGAAAGCCCGTCAGTAAAAGCAGGTTGGAAAGCGACTTTCATTTTACCGTCTATGGACAGTACCAGAAGCGAACCGTTATCGGAAATGGTGGCCTGCGTTTCCGTGCCGGATTCAGCGAAAATCTGTTTTACGCGGCCAGAAACGGACGTTGTGATGTATTTAGATGAGGTATCGTCCTTTGCGCTGTTGATTTCCGAATCAAGGGAAGAAAGCTGCGACTGTACGCTGGTAAGGGCTGTTTGCAGGGATACGGCGTCCAGTGTGGCGAGGGTGTCGCCTTCGTTGACCGTATCGCCTTCTTCGACGAGCACGCTTTCCACCGTTATATCCGTTGGGATCATCACATCAACGGTATTTTGCGCGGTCAGATTTCCAGAGCCTACGACGGTTGTCTCGATCGTACCTTTTGTAACGGTAGCCGTCCGCATGACGGAGGTCATGGAAAGGGAATTATCGCGGAAAAAGTTGGGCAATAAAAAGACTACGAGCAAAGCCGCCGCAACAACAATGGCAATGATTAGCGCCAGTTTTTTCTTAGTCATCTTTTTTTTCTTCTTAGTTGTACTCATAACGCCTCCTGAACGTTTTTGATTTTGATCGTATGTTTATTATGAAGCCCGTATGTGAAAACTATATGAAAAGCAAGTGAAAGGAGCCTTAATCTTAGCGGGCGGGAGGACGTTTTCCGCATTGACTTTTTTGAGGGCGTATGCTATTATTTGTAAGTCGATTATTAAAGCCGAAGTGGTGGAACTGGCAGACGCGCTGGACTCAAAATCCTGTGGTAGCGATACCGTGTGGGTTCGATTCCCACCTTCGGCACCAGAGAAAAAGCCTTTAACTATACGGGTTAGAGGTTTTTTTGATTTTTATGCGGAATAGGCGCCATTTTTTCAACGACTGATTTTTATTTTCTGACAACATTGTGTTTAGCGTTCCAATAGCTTGTTTCTGCTCCTGGTTATCGGGGGCGTTTTGCGCAACTCTTTCTTGTTTTTTAAATTTTCTTTAACATTTTCTAAAAGCGTATGTATTTCGTTGCGGAAACGTAAGCTTTGTGATAGGCTTTAGCAGGTATGAAAAAATTCTGGATTAGCAATACCTGAAACAGCGTATGATACATACAGGATACAATTGCATTTTAGGATAGGAACAGGGTCGGGCACAGCGTAATGGCGCGAGGCGAAAAGGTTACGGATAGAATGGATGCAGGGATAGGAAAAAAAGCAATTTGGGATGTTTTAAAGCGGGAACATATCGTCTTTCTGGCTCTTGTTTTTTTATTCTATTTTTTCTGGAACCTTGCGCAGCCCCCGTTTGCCGCGCCGGATGAAGCCATGCGTTACCAGATTCCGCAGTTCATCTTCCAGAATGGATATCTGCCGCATGGCGCGGAGGAAGAGATTCGCAATCCCCAGTGGGGGATTTCCTACGGGTTCGCGCCATACTTTTCACAGATCATAGGCGTGGCTTTCATGAAAATTGCGGGGCTTTTTACAGGCGACCCCTACATTCTTTTTATGGCGGCGCGTCTTGTAAACGTCATTTTTGCCACGCTCACGGTATGGGTGTGCTTTAAAATTGCGGCATACCTATTCCGGCAGAAAGTATACAGATGGCTGTTTGTGATCCTGGTGGCGTTTTTGCCGCAGTTCGTTTTTCTCGGCACATATATCAACAATGATATGATGGCGATTTTTTCAACCTCGCTGATTATGCTTGCATGGGTGATGGGATTAAAGGAAAAATGGCCGCTTAAAAGCTGCGTCATCCTGGGGATCGGCATGGGGCTTTGTGCGCTTTCCTATTACAATGCATACGGCTTCCTGCTCCTGAGCGCCATCCTCTTTTTTGTGTCCAACCTGCTGATGGACAGGCGGCATTTCAGGGAAAGGGAGTTTCGTAGAAAAATTTATGTGGCTGCAGGTTTATTCCTTGCCATCGCGGCGTGGTGGTTTATCCGCAATTATATGATCTATGACGGGGATGTCCTTGGTTTTGCGACTACGGAACATTACCAGGAAATGTACGCTGCCGATGCCCTGAAGTCTTCGCAGATGCAGACAGTGGAACGGCAGGGGGTTTCGATTGCGGGGATGTTGCTGCCCATGGGATGGCTGAAAAGTACTTATTTGAGTATGATCGGATGCTTTGGCTCGATGGATATTTGGCTACCAATTTGGATATATCTTGTGTATACTGTGATTTTTGCAGCCGGATTTGCGGGCTGTTTGACGGCGTTCGTTACCTTTGTAAAAAGTAAGCACATAGCAGGAAAAAAGAAAAAATGGCTGCTGGGGATATGTATGGCGTTTGCGATCGTTATTCCGGTCCTCTTAAGTATGTACTATTCCTATGCGAGCGATTATCAGCCGCAGGGCAGATACGTCCTTTCCTGCCTGCTGCCCCTGATGCTTTTTGTAACGGCAGGGATCAAAACGGTATTGGATAAGCTGTGTAAAAATAAAAAGACAACAACCGTATTGGTAGCCGTGCTGGCAACCGCGATCATAGCGATAACGCTTTATTGCTGTTTCGGCGTGTTTTTACCGGCATATCAATAAGAATAAGGAGATAATATATGATTAGTTTTAACGTTCCGCCTTGCGCGCCCAAAAGCCTACAATATGTCAAAAAGGCGATAGAGAATCATCAGATATGCGGCGACGGAGAATTTACGCAAAGATGCAGTCAATGGCTGAAAATGAATTGCAAGGTACCAAATGTGTTTTTGACGACGTCCTGTACGCACGCGCTTGAGATGGCGGCGCTTTTGTGCAATATCAGTCCGGAAGACGAGATCATCATGCCCTCCTATACATTCGTTTCGACGGCGGATGCTTTCGTATTGCGCGGTGCAAAGATTGTTTTTGTGGATATTCGTCCGGATACGATGAATATCGATGAAAAGCTGATCGAAGATGCGATTACGGAAAAAACGAAAGCGATCGTTCCCGTGCATTATGCAGGCATTGCATGCGAAATGGATGAAATAAACCGTATTGCCAAAAAGCATGGCCTGCTTGTCGTGGAAGACGCTGCGCAGGCGGTTCTTTCTTCCTATAAGGGCAGAATGCTGGGGACGATAGGAGATTTCGGCTGTTTCAGCTTTCATGAGACCAAGAATTTCAGTATGGGCGAAGGCGGGGCCATATTGTTCCGCGATGCGGTATATGCCGAAAGAGCGGAGGTTGTCAGGGAAAAGGGAACGAACCGCAGTAAGTTTTTCCGTGGACAAACGGATAAATATACCTGGGTGGACTGCGGATCCTCTTATCTGCCCAGCGATATTAACGCCGCGTATCTTTTGGCACAGCTTGAACGGGCCAGGAAAATTCTCGACAATAGGCTTAAGAGCTGGAACCAGTACCATGTAGGGTTTAGGAAATTAAGTGAAGAGGGGCTGGTCGAACGTCCGAACATTCCGGAAGGCTGCATGCACAATGCGCATATGTATTACTTAAAGACAAAGGACCTTGAGGAACGCACGGAACTGATTGCTTTTTTACGAAGCAAATATATTGAGGCGGTTTTCCATTATATCCCGCTGCACAGCGCTCCCGCCGGAAAACGGTTTGCGCGCTTTTGTGGAGAAGATAATTACACGACCAAAGAAAGTGAGAGGATTGTTCGTCTGCCGCTTTACTATGGGATGAATAGCGACGACATTGAGTACGTGATACGTAATATCTATGAATTCTATTATCATAAGGGTGCTGTAAAATGAAAAGACTTGCGATTATCGGAGCGGGCGAGTTCCAGGATCCGCTTATCCGCAAAGCGAAAGAAATGGGTTATGAAACGCATGTGTTTGCCTGGAAATGCGATGCGCCGGGAGAGAAAACGGCGGATTTCTTCTATCCGGTCAGCATTGTGGAAAAGGTACAGATATTGGAAGTATGCCGCGCAATGCAGCCGGAGGGCATTGTATCCATTGCTTCCGACCTTGCTACCTTGACGGTAAATTATATCGCCGAGGAACTGGGACTTGCCTGTAACAGCAGGCAATGCACACTGCATACCACCAATAAATTTCTGATGCGGGAGGCATTTTTAGCGGCGGGAGTGCCCACGCCGCGTTTTTTCCTTGCGGATGCATACCGGAAAACGCTGCCGAAAGAAATGCGCTATCCGGTGATTGTCAAACCGACGGACCGTTCGGGAAGCAGGGGAATTATGAGGGTGGAGTCGGAAGCCGGACTTGCGGGGGCGGTCGATACGGCCATGGCGTATTCATTTGAGCAAAAGGCTATTGTGGAAGAATTTATAGAAGGCGAGGAATATAGCTGCGAATGCATTTCTTTTGGCGGCCGTCACACGATGCTTGCGCTCACCCAAAAGTTTACCACGGGCGTACCGCATTACATCGAGACGGGGCACATGCAGCCTGCCGATATTGCGCAAGAAAAAAGCGATGAGATCAGGGCGGCCGTGTTTTGCGCGCTGGATGCTTTAGGGATCGAAGCGGGTGCCTCGCATACGGAATTCAAGCTTACGCCGGAGGGGGAAGTAAGGGTCATAGAAATAGGCGCGCGTATGGGCGGTGATTGTATCGGCTCGCACCTCGTGCCGCTTTCAACCGGATATGATTTTCTGAAGATGGTGATTGACGTTGCGTGCGGAAAGGAACCGGGCTGTGCAAAAACGCATGAAAACAGCGCCGCAGGAATACGTTTTGTATTTTCACAGGCAGATATTGACGCGTTAGAACAGATCCGGCGTATCGCTCCCGGCATTATCGCGGAGGAAAGTCCGGTCGGGAAAGTGGACCCTGCGGGAGTTGTGGACAGCTCGACAAGGGCGGGATACTATATCCTTACCGGAGAGCGGGAGAAAGTAAGCGATTTTCTATGCCTTTAAAAAGGCACATTTCTCACCCACATGACTTTGATATTTTATATTTGCCATGTTATAATTATATAGGTGTCCGCCTCTTTTTCGGCGGATACTTTGACATTACAACAGGTACGTTCATTTCATGAATTGATCCGGTTTGAAATAAGGGCGGTTATGCAGGAAAGAGAATGGATACTGATGGCGCAAAAAGGAGACGGCGACGCTTTTTGCGCATTGATCGGTAAGTATGAAAATAAAATATACAATATAGCGTATAAATTCATGCAGAACAGCTTTGACGCACAGGATGCGGCGCAGGACGCGATTATAAAAATGTACCGAAGTATCCGGAAATTTTCGTTCCAGTCTGCTTTTTCTACATGGATGTACCGCGTAGTGGCGAATACCTGCCTGGATGCGCTGCGCGCCCGCAGGCCGTCCGTGCCTATGGAGGAATACAGCGATGCGGCGGTGAGCCGTGAAGGGAATCCAGACGAACAGGCGGAAAACAGCGAGCTTGGGAGGGGGATCCGGACGGCGGTAGAGGAGCTGAGCGAGAAATACCGCTCGGTTTTGGTACTAAAGGACATGGAGGGCCTGAAATACGAAGAGGTGGCGGAAATCCTTTCTATCACGCCGGGCACGGTCAAATCAAGGCTTTTTCGCGCGCGCGAAAAGCTGCGCAAAATTCTGGAAGAAAAACAGGTTATATAAAAGGGGAACATAATATCCACCGGGTGCGTCTAATAAGAAAAGCACTTTAGGAGGGATCATGATGAAAAAGAGTTTGGTTATTGCCGCCGCGTTTTTGTGCGTCGGCATTTTCGCGATTACAGGGTGTGCGGCTGGCTCGCCGCAGGTGATTGAGAGCGAAGCGCCGCAGGCTGCGTCCGCGTCTCTTTCGGCGGAAGAAAAGCAGGAAAACGAAAGCACGCTCACATTAAGCGCGACGGAAACGGTCAAGGTCGCGCCGGACGTCGCGTACATTTTCATCGGCGTGAAAACAACGGGAAACAGCGCCGAGCAGGCACAGCAGGAAAATGCGCGAATCACGGACGCCTTTTTAAAGGCGGTGGAGGAACAGGGCGTTTTAAAAGACGACATGCAGACGCAGAATATCAACGTTTACCAGGATTATGACGACGCCAAAAAGACGGTGATGGAGAACACCTATAAAATTACCGTAAAAAACGTCGGTTCCGTAGGCGCTGTCATTGACGCCGCCACAGGGGCGGGCGCAAATTATACTTATTCGCTGACCTTTGATGTACAGGACCGAGACACGGTCTATATGCAGGCGCTGTCAAAGGCGATGGAGTCGGTGGGAACAAAGGCCAAGGCAATGGCGATGGCGGGCGGCTATACGATTACCCGACCGCTTTCAATCACGGAATCTGGCGCAGACAGCGGCGTAATGCCGTATCGGGAAAGCGGCTTTTATGATACGGCGTCGGCGGCCGATGGTGCGGCAACGCAGGTTACGCCGCAGGAGATCGAGGTATCGGCCACGGTGTCGGGAACTTATCTTATTCAATAAAAAGAGAAATATATCAAAAAGAGCTGCGCAGGCAGCTCTTTTTTATGCAGAATGGTTGCCGTGGCGGGGAAGGAAGTTTATAATCATACGTATGGAATTTTAACAGATCAGAGGAAAGTAATGTGAAAAGCCTGTTTCAAATCGGTATCGTGCTGGCGGTATGCCTGTTAGGGGAACTTTTAAAGCTCGTCATCCCCCTGCCGATACCAACCAGCGTATTGAGTATGATTCTGCTCTTTATCCTTTTGCTGGCAAAGATCATCAAAATACGGCATATTGAACAGTTTGGAGATTTTTTACTGAAAAATATGGCTTTCTTTTTTATTCCGTCAGGTGTGGCGGTCATGGAACAGTTTGATTTATTGAAAGATAATCTGCTTCCTTTTCTGGCAATCTGCTGTATTTCTACCGTAGTGACCTTTGCGGTCACGGCATATACGGTCAAAGGCGTGATGGCGCTGCAAAAAAAGCTAAAGCGAGGGACGTACGATGAATGAGTTTTTGTCTTCCCCTTTCTTTGGAGTAGTACTTTCCGTAGGGATGTACGCGATCGGCGTATGGATCAACAGGAAAACGAAATCGCCGATTGCCAATCCGTTGATGATTGCGATTATACTGGTGATCGTCGTGCTGGAGGTTTTCCACATTCCGCTTGAGGTATACAATCAAGGCGGGGATTTCATCAGTTTTTTCCTCGTACCGGCTACGGCGTCGCTGGCGCTCGCGATCTACCGGCAGTTGTGGCTGCTTAAGAAAAACCTGGTGCCTGTGCTCGTCGGCTGCGCCGCAGGCTCGCTCGCGTCCATGGGCAGCGTATACGGACTGTGCCGGTTGTTTCACGTCGAGGAGGTCATGACATATTCTCTGCTCCCCAAATCTGTTACGACTCCCATTGCCATGGATCTTTCAACGCAGCTTGGAGGAACGCCTTCTATTACGGTTGCGGCAGTGGTCATAACGGGGATCATTGGGGCGATTGCCGCGCCGGGTATGATCAGATTGTTCCGTATCAAAAATCCGGTGGCGTCCGGTGTGGCGATCGGTACGTGCTCGCACGCGCTGGGAACGACAAAGGCGCTGGAGATCGGCGAAGTGGAAGGCGCGATGAGCGGCCTGGCTATTGGTGTTGCGGGAATATTGACCGTCATTTTCGCGATGGTGATCGGCTGAGTCAAAATGCATAAAAAGGATATGGAAAGTCTGTGGAAACACGGGCTTTTTTCTTTGTTAAAAGAATAAGAACAAATGATTAACAAGCGGGCGCATGGTTTGATTTTAGGCCCTGGCCATGGTAAAATAATGGAACGGCTAACGGTTTGGAAGGAAGAGAAAAAACATGGCGGATAAGTTGCTGGCGATTGATGGGAACAGCCTGGTGCACAGGGCATACTGGGCATTGCCCACAACAATGATGGATAAGGAAAAAAGGCATACCAACGCGGTATATGGTTTTTTCACGATGCTTTTTCGAATCGTGGACGAATACCAGCCCACGCATATCGCCGTCGCTTTCGATAGGAAAGAGAAGACGTTCCGGCACGATGTTTTTGCAGAATATAAAGCAGGAAGGCGTAAAACGCCGGAAGAGCTAAATGAGCAATTTCCCATGCTCAAAGACGCGCTTCAAATGGTGGGGATCAAGTATACGGAGCAGGAGAGCTTCGAGGCGGACGATATTCTGGGCGCGCTCACCAAAGAAGCGGACGCGCAGAATATGGAATCGTATATTTTTACAGGGGACCGCGACGAGCTTCAATTGATCAGCGATAGGGTAAGCGTCGTGCTCACCAAAAAAGGCGTGACCGAAACGAAGCTGATGACGCTTAAGACGCTCATGGAAGAGCTGGGACTTACGCCCGGGCAGATCACTGACCTGAAAGGGCTGATGGGCGACGCGTCCGACAATATCCCGGGGGTCGCCGGAGTAGGGGAAAAGACCGCGCTTAAATTGCTTTTAGAATATGGCACGGTAGAAAACCTGTATGAACATATCGAAGAGCTGCCTAAAAATAAACTTTACGAAAAATTAAAGGCCGGAAAAGATTCGGCGTTTCTTTCCAAGCAACTGGCGACAATACATCGGGAGATGCCCTTAAAAGCCAAACTTAAAGATTTTGAATTTGGCGGATTTGATATGGACGGCCTGCGCGCCATGAGTGAGAAATACAGTTTCGGATCGTTCCTGAAGCGTTTTGCCATGCAGGAAGAACCGAGCAAGGAAATCGTTCCTAAGTCCTTGGCGCTCGACGGGCTTGAGGTGCTTAAGGACGCGGTAGAGATTGCGTTCTACCTAAAAGACGGACTGCACTTTGCAGTAGACGGGCAGACCGAATACCTGATTCCGCAAAAGGAGACGTTGCTTGACGACGGGTACGACCTGGCGGATATTTTAAAAACGGTATTTCCCTTATTGGCGGATAAGAGTGTGATTGCGCATGATGTGAAAGCGATGGAACATTTCGCGGGGAACGGACGTCTTACGGACGGCAGCTATTATGACACCATGCTTGCGGACTGGGTGCTAAATCCATCGCATTCCAAGTACGATCTGGAAAGCGTCCTTTCAAGAAACGACCTGCCGGTTTGTGCGGTAAGCTTGTTTACGCTGGCGGAAAAACAGAGGCGGGAACTTGAGGAAAACGAATTGGACAAGGTATATTACGAGATCGAGCTGCCGCTTTTAAAGGTGCTTTACCATATGGAAAAAACGGGCGTGCAGGTATCGGACGAGGAATTAAAAGCCCTCGGCCTGCAGTATGACGCGCAGATCGCAAAGCTTACGCAACGTATCTACGAGCTGGCGGGAACGCAGTTCAATATCAGTTCTACCAAGCAGCTTGCGGAGGTGCTGTTTGAAAAGCTTGCCCTGCCGGTCGTCAAAAAGACGAAAACGGGATATTCCACAGACGTAGAGGTGCTGGAAAAATTGGAAAATAAGCATCCGATCATCTCTTATATCATGGAATACCGTACGCTTACCAAGCTCAAAGGAACGTATGTGGACGGGATCAGGAACCTGATACGTGACGGGATGATCCATACAACGTTTCTGCAGACCGCGACCGCGACGGGGCGGCTGTCCAGCGTGGAGCCGAATCTGCAAAATATCCCCATTAAATCGGCAATGGCCAGCGATATTCGTAGGGCGTTTACTGCGCCTGAGGGTTATACGATCGTTTCGGCGGACTATTCGCAGATTGAGCTGCGTATTCTGGCGGATATTGCGGATGATACGCATCTGAAAGATGCGTTTTTGAAAGGGCAGGACATTCACGCGCGGACGGCGGCGGAAGTACTGGGCAAGAATATCGATGAGATTACAGGGCAGGAGCGTGCCAGCGCCAAGGCGGTCAATTTCGGCATCGTCTATGGAATCAGCGATTTCGGGCTGGCGCGTAATTTAGGAATCACGCGTAAAAAAGCGGCGAATTATATTGCGCGTTATTTTGAAGAGTTTCGCGGTGTACGCGCATATATGGACGAAATCATCGCGCAAGCGCACAAGGATGGCTTTGTACGTACGCTTTTCGGGCGTATCCGTTATATTCCGGAGCTTGCTTCCGGTAACTATAACATCCGTTCGTTTGGAGAACGCGCGGCGCTTAACACGCCCATCCAGGGCAGCGCGGCGGACATTATTAAAATTGCGATGAACCGTGTGGCGGCCGCGCTCAAAGAGGGAAAGTTTGCGTCCAGGCTTGTGTTGCAGGTGCATGATGAGCTGATTTTGTACGCTGAAAATGAAGAAACGGACGAAGTAATAAAGTTGCTGCGTGATTGTATGGAAAACGCCGTGAAATTAAGCGTGCCGCTGGATGTGAATGTGGCGAAAGGAAAAACATGGGCGGAAGCGAAGTAAAAAAGCGTATCATCGGCCTGATGGGAAACAGCGGGTCGGGCAAAAGTACGGTTGCCGCCTACTTAAAACGGATGGGAGCGCGGATCGTAGACGCCGACCAGATAGCGCGGGATTTAAGTAAGCCGGGCCAGGCCGGATGGCGCGCGGTTAAGCAGGGGTTTGGCGAAGCGTTTTTTCATGGGGATGGGACTCTTGACCGTCATAAGCTGGGAGAATATGTCTTTGCACGCCCCGGTGAGTTAAAACGCTTAAACGGACTGCTGCACCCGCTCGTCCTGCAAAAGGTGAACGAAGAAATCGGCCGCGCGGGAGAGAAAACGATTGTAATCGATTGCGCGCTGCTCGTGGATGTGGGGCTTGATAAACTGGCCGATGAGGTCTGGCTCGTTTCGGCCGCGCGGAAAAGCAAGCTGGAGCGGATCAAAAATCGGGACAACCTTTCAAGCGAACATGCGGAAAACCGCCTGAAAAGTCAGTTGCCGGAAAAAGAATTGAAACGATACGCGGATGTTGTGCTCGAAAATAAAGGAACGCTTGACGAGTTGTTTGAGCGGGTAAGGAAATACTATGGGTAGGGGAAACAGAAGCAGGTCTAAGAAAACTGTGGTTGTCATTGTTTGCGTCATCGTGGCGGCAGCCTTGGTGCTGGGTGGACTGTATGTGTTTGGCGATTTGAACTGGAAAGAGAAATATCCTCTGAAATACGAAGAGACTATCGTGAAATATGCGGATCAATACGACCTCGATCCGTATTTCGTGGCGGCAGTGATCAATACGGAAAGCGGGTTCGATGCGCAGGCCGTATCCAACGCGGGAGCGATGGGCCTCATGCAGGTCATGCCGGAAACGGGAGAATGGATCGCCGGAAAACTTGGAATAGACGATTTTTCCAGGGATATGCTGCTGGAGCCGGAAACGAACATCGAGATGGGGTGCTGGTACTTAAGCTTTTTACAGGAGCGGTTCCCCAGCGAAGAAATCGTGATGGCGGCATATAACGCAGGACACGGAAAGGTACAGGAATGGCTTTCGGACCCGCAATATTCGGCTGATGGGAAAACGCTTACAAGCATTCCTTTCAAGGAAACGGATCATTACGTAAAAAAGGTAGCAAAAGCATATGAGGAATACAAAAAGCATTATGAACTGGGCTAAGAGGCTTGCAGCGGCGGGACTCGCGTCGCTGACCGTTTTATTGTGCGCGTGCGCGAACCTGAGCGGAAACGCTTCGGCGTCACAGAGCGCCGCGCCCAGCGCGTCCGCTTCTGCAGAGGTGCAAAAACAAAGCGGGGGCGAGCTTTTTATAGCCATGCCTCAGGGTATAACGGACCTGGACCCGCTGACTGCAACGAACGAGGACCTGATCAATTTACTCGGCCTGATTTATGATACGCCCGTACGCTTGGGAGAAGGGAGCGAGCCACAGGCGGGACTCGCGGAATCATGGGAAGTTGACGAAACGGGTACGGTATATACTTTCCACTTTCGTCAGGGACTGACGTTTCAGGATGGAACAACGCCTTTTAATGTCGACGATGTGATTTACAGTTTGCAGCGCGTACTGGCGGCGGACGGAACGGCGGATCCGGCCGCGCCGCAGCCGGAAAGCAGCGTTTCTCCGGAAGGAAGCGGCGAGCCGGAGAGCAGCCGTGCTCCCCAGACCACTTCTTCGCCCAGTCCGAGTCCCACCGAAAGTGGGGGCGGACAGGTGGAACTTCCGCAAAGAAATCGTTACGCGCAGTACAACAGCCTGCTGTCAAATTACGAACGGGTGGACGATTATACGCTTAAGCTTACGATGAGCAAGCCGGGCCGTGAAGCGCTTTATATGATGACGTTCCCAGTGGTAAGCGCGACGCTTTTTGAGGAGGGCGGCAGTCCGGTCGGTACGGGAGCGTACAAGGTGGACGGGTACGAGCCTGATTCCAGGATGACATTGAGCATCAACGACGGCTGGTGGGGAAAGCGCCCATATATCGAAAAGATCGTCGCCAACGCGGTGAGCGGTTCGGACCAGAAGATCGAAAAAGTGGAATCGAGTATCCTTGATTTTATCACGACGGACGTGCTTTATGCTGGCAAATACAAGCTTGCGGGAAAAACGCAGGTGGTGGATTACATGACCAATTATTACGATTGCATCGTGCCGAATTTAGGCTTGAGCGTACTTGACGATATTAACGTCAGGCAGGCGATTTCGTATGCGATCGACAGGCGTGAGATCATTTCGACTGTGCTTTTAAACCATGCGGTTCCGGCCAACATGCCTATCGCTCCGGATTTTTACGCGTATGATTCCAAGTACAAGCAGGACGACGACCTGAAGACGGCGCGCGAATACCTGCATGCAGCCGGTTATAGGACGGATGAGGATGCGGAAGGCAGCACGCTGGAGCTGACGCTTATGGTTCCTGCAGACCGTGACGCTTCCTATCGTGTAGAAGCGGCGAAAGCGATTAAAAAACAACTGAAAAGGGTGGGCGTGGAGATCACGATCGAAGAACTGACACCCGAGGAGTTTTTAGGGAAGCTGAACGCCAAGGATTACCAGCTCGCGTTCGTAAGCTATTATCTAGATGAGAATCCGGACCTTTCTTTTATGTTCAATAGCGGAGGAACGGGGAATTATAACGGCGTATCCAATCAGGAACTGACGGACGCGATTGCCGCGGCGGGAAACGCCTTTACAGAAGAAAGTGTTCAGGCGGCCTACAGCGAGCTGCAAAAGGTCCTGATGGAGCGCGTTCCGCAGATCGGCCTTTATTACCGCATGAATTCTATTATCTGCGACGAGGCGATCACGGGTATTACCGGCGTGCGCCAGAATACGGTTTTTGGCAGTATCGATCAGTGGGCTGTGATTCAAAATGGATGATTTTTGCTTGAGCAGGTGCCTTTTTGTTTATTTATGGAACAGAATATGAAAAAGGAAGGAAGCTCTATGGAAAATCAAGATAACGGAACAATGATGCAATATTTTGAATGGTATCTTCCGTCCGGCATGCTGTGGAACCAGGTGACAGCCCAAGCGCCGCAGCTTAAGGAAGAGGGGATTACGGCGGTATGGCTGCCGCCCGCTTATAAGGGAAGCGGGGGCGCGGACGACGTCGGGTACGCCGTATACGACCGTTACGATCTTGGAGAATTTGACCAGAAAGGATCGGTCGCCACCAAATATGGCACCAAAGAAGAATATGTCAATGCGGTAAATGCGCTGCACGACCAGGGAATCCAGGTTTATGCGGATGTTGTACTCGACCATATGATGGGCGCGGACGAACTGGAAACGGTGGTAGCGCGCAAATATAATCCGGAAAACAGGAATGAAAGTCTCGGCGAAGACCGCGAGGTTTCCGTATGGACAAAATTTACATTTCCCGGCAGGGGCGGCCAGTACTCGGATTTTGAATGGAACCATACGCACTTCGGAGGGATAGACTGGGACGAGCAGGCGCAGGAAAAAGGCGTGTTTAAATTCCACGGCAAACATTGGGAGGATGAAGTAGACGACGAAAAGGGAAACTTCGACTACCTGATGGGCGCGGACGTGGATTTGAGCAATCCTGAGGTAGTGGAAGAACTGAAAAAATGGGGAAGCTGGTATCTGGATACGGTGCCGGTGAACGGTTTTCGCATGGATGCCGTCAAGCATATGCGTTTTTCCTTTTACAGCGATTGGCTGGATACCCTGCGCAATGAAAAAAACAGGGAGCTGTTTTCGGTCGGCGAGTATTGGAACGGCGATTTGGCCGCGCTGAAAAATTATATCGATACGACGGAGGGCGCGATGTCCCTTTTTGACGTGCCGCTCCATTTCCGGTTTTTTGATGCTGCGACCAGCAACGGAGCATTTGATATGAGGACGATTTTCGATGATACGCTGACGCAGAACAATCCCCTGAAATCGGTTACCTTTGTGGACAACCACGATACGCAGCCGGGACAATCGCTGCAGTCGTGGATACCAGAGTGGTTTAAGCCTCTGGCCTATGCGTTGATCCTGCTGCGCACCGAGGGATACCCGTGCGTTTTCTATGGCGATTATTATGGGATACCGCACGATGATATAGCGCCGATGCGTGATAAGCTAAAACCGCTGATCGCGGCGCGGCGGCAGTATGCTTATGGCAAGCAGCACGATTATTTTGACGATCCAAACGTGATCGGATGGACACGGGAAGGCGACGAGACGCATGGGAATTCAGGCCTCGCCGTTTTGCTTACAAACGGCCAAGGCGGAACCAAGCATATGTATGTAGGAGAAAAATTCGCCGGAAGCCGGTTTTACGACTGCACGCAAAACCATCCCGATGAAATCATCATCGGGGAAGACGGTACAGCCGATTTCTTTGTAAACGACGGCTCTGTTTCCGTATGGGTAAAAGCTCCGGAAGAGGGATAAATTACACGCCTGCCGCACTGTTAAGCGCGATAACGTGTTCATCGTCGGAAAGCGAGAAAATATCCGTTTTCCCGTTATTGAAATAAAGGAAAGTATGTCCTTTCATGCCGCTATTGTTGATGTCTTCGCCGCCGGTGGGCATGCCGAACAGGGATGCGGCATAGGTCTGCGAACCAATGGTGACAAGCACGCCACGGTGCTCCCACGTCGCATCGCCGCCAAAAGACTGGAGATACGCCGCGTAATCGGCGGAGGTTTTGGCCGCGACCTGGGCGCAGTTTACGCCGCCGACGCGCTGCATGGTATAGGTAGCGCCGGTGTTGTAATCCGTAATCGCAATATCGCTGCCTTCTGGGATGGACGACTTCACCGCATCCCAGGAGCCCAGCGTGCCGTGCGTTTTTACGGAGCCGTTATAAGCCGGACCTGCGACCTTTTTGATCCTTGAATTTGCCGGCGCTTTTTTAGCTGTGTCCGAAAACAGCAGATTGTAGGTGTCCGAACCGATCTGCCCGTCAGGAGCAATACCGTTTTGCTGCTGGAAACTTTGTACGGCAGCCACGGTCAGTTCGCTGAACTTACCCGTCGGGCGGTAATTCAAGTAGCCGAGGTCCCGCAGACGCTGCTGCACGAGCGCGACTTTATCGCCACGGTCGTTTTGTGATATGACGTTATCCGCCGCCATGCCAAGCGCGGGCGCGAGCACAAACAGGCTAAGCAGTAAAAAACAAATAATCTTTCTCATAATGCTCTATTTTACCGAAAAAAAATAAAAATTGCAAATCGGTTCTCAAGACATCGGGTTTCCGGTATAATATGACTATGATAAAAATTACCGATATAAAAGAATGTGCGCGCAACAAAAACAGGGTGAACCTGTATACGGAGGACGGCTTTTTAACGGCCGTATATTTGGATACGGCGATTGCCTGCCGCCTTAAAACAGGGGCAGAGCTCTCCGAGGAAGAATTCGCGCAAATGAAGCGTGAGGACGGGGATAAATATGCGGCCGGCATCGCGATGGAGTTTCTGTCTTACAAAATGCGCACCGAGCGCGAAGTGCGCAATAAATTGAAGACAAAGGAAATCGATGCGGATTCGATCGAACGCGCCGTGGAACAGTTGAAAGGATATGGCTATATCAACGATGAAAACTACGCGCGCCTTTACGCGCAGGAGTTGCTGCAGAAGTTTGGCGGACGCGTTGCGGTAAGCAAGCTGGTTGAGAAAGGGATCGAAAGAGAACTTGCGCAGCGAGTGGTCGGCGAGCAGGAACAGCCGCAGGATGTTCTTGCAGGACTGGTAGAGCGCCTGCGCCAAAGATACCGCGAGGAGCAGCCGGATAAGCGGAAACAAAAGATGATACGTGCGTTGATGAACAAAGGGTTCGATTACGAAGACATCAAGCGGGCGCTTGGCAGGGAGATGGAAGAGTGAGAGAAAAAATTGTAAAGCTGCTGTATTGCGCGCAGGATTTTGTTTCCGGCGAAGAGCTGAGTGAAAAGCTTAACGTATCGCGTGCGGCGGTTTGGAAACATATCAAAGAGCTGCGGGCCGAGGGCGGGGAAATCGAGGCGCATACGAGGCGCGGGTACCGCCTGAAACGGCTGCCGGACCTGCTAAAACCGGAGTATGTGGAGCTATATGAGAAGCTGCCGGACGTTCATTTCGTATGGATGGAGGAAACGGATTCCACCAATGAAGAAGCAAAGCGCGCGGCGCGTGACGGCGCGCCCGAAAAAAGCGTATTTGTTGCGGAGCACCAGACGCGCGGCAAGGGAAGACTGGGCAGGGGATGGGACTCCCAGCGCGGAGAAGCAGTTGAAATGTCAGTATTGCTGCGACCACGGTTTGCGCCCAATAAAGCGCCTGCCATCACCTTTGCGGCGGCGCTTGGCCTACTGAGCGCGGTGAAGCGGATTTGCGGGGTAAAGGCACAGATTAAATGGCCGAATGATATAGTCTATGAGGGGAAGAAATTATGCGGCATTTTGACGGAAATGTCGTCGGATATGGACCATGTGGAATACATCGTCTGCGGGATGGGGCTTAACGTCAACCAGAAAGATTTTCCGGACGGCGTGAAAGAGCGGGCAATATCGCTGCGCATGATCACGGGAGAGCGGCTTGACAGGCAAGAGATAAGCGCGGCCTTGATCCATGATGTTTTTATGTATTGCGAACGGTATATCGAAGAGGGAATCGGCTGTATTTTTGACGAATATTGCAAAAATAGTGTTATAATAGGAAAAGAGATACTTATCCTCTGCGGAAGCGAGGAAATGACAGGCGTGTGCGAAGGTTTTTCGGAGGACGGCTCGATCGTCGTACGCACAGAGCAAGGACTGCGGGAGTTTTGCGCCGGCGAAGTATCAATAAGGGGTGCGGGGGTTTATATTTGAGTGAAGATAAAATTGCCCCGAAAGCAAGTGGGGGAAAGGCATCTTATGTATAGTGGAAGTATAACGGACGTGCAGGGGCTGTTGGTAGGCCACGCGCAGGATACGATAGGAATGACGGGAGTCAGCGTCGTGCTTGCGCCAAACGGCGCGGTGTGCGGCGTAGATGTGCGCGGCAGCGCGCCGGGAACGCGCGAAACAGATCTTTTGGGACAGGCAAAGGCTGTGCAGCAGGTACAGGCGGTCTTGCTCGCGGGCGGCAGCGCCTATGGGCTTGCGGCTGCGGACGGCGTGATGATCTATTGCGAGCAGCAGAAGATGGGCGTACATACCGCAGAAGCGGTGGTGCCTATCGTACCGGCGGCGGTTATTTATGATCTCGGCTTTGGCAGGAGCGATATTCGGCCGAACGCGGGTATGGGCTACGCGGCGTGTATCAATGCCGGAAGCAAGGTGCAGCAGGGCAGCATCGGCGCGGGTATGGGCGCGACAGTCGGGAAAGTGCTCGGTATGACTTCTGCCCAGAAAGGCGGCATAGGAACGGCAAGCATTATTTTACCGAAAGGGGTTGTCGTGGGTGCGCTTGTATGCGTGAACGCGTTTGGCGATGTTGTGGAACGGGGCGAGGTGCTCGCCGGAGCACACCGAAACGGTACGCACATCGGTACCTCGCAGTATTTGATGGAACACGCGGTAGACCTTGGAAAAATGATGGGACAGAACACGACGATCGGCGCGGTTGCGACTAACGTTGCCCTTACAAAGGACGAGGCGACAAAGCTGGCGCAGGTTGCGCATGACGGGCTTGCAAAATCCATCGATCCAATCCATACGATGCTTGATGGAGATACGATGTTCGCGCTTTCCTACGGCAGCAAGCAGCTGGATATTAACGCGCTGATCACTGCAACGGCGGAAGCGGTACGGCGGGCGGTGATCAACGCCGTACTGGCGGGGATGGGCAAATGATCGCGGGTATTGGCATTGACAGCTTAGAAATCGCCAGGGTAGAAAAAGCGATTGCGCGCGAAGCTTTTTTAAAGCGCGTATTCACGGAAAATGAGCGGGCATACCTGGAAGAAAAGGGAATGGCGGCGCAAAGCGCGGCAGGCATATTTTGTGCGAAAGAAGCCGTGCTCAAGGCGGTCGGACTTGGAATTACGGATGTGCCCCTAAAAGACATCGAGGTACTGCACGAAAAAAGCGGCGCGCCTTATCTGAAAGTGTACGGAAAAATTGGCGAAAAAGGCGGACGCTTTTTTTTAAGCATCACACATACCAGGGAATATGCGAGCGCATTCACTGTATGGGAAAGAGAGGAATAAAGCATGCATATCGCACTAACTCCCGCGCAGATGCGGGCGGTAGACAAATACATGATCGAAGTGAAGAAAATACCGGGAATCCTGCTCATGGAAAACGCGGCATACGGCGTTTTTGACAGCATACGCGCCGAGATGGAGCCTTGCTCGGTACAGGTTTTCTGCGGTACCGGCAATAATGGCGGCGACGGCCTAGCTGCCGCGCGCATTCTTCTTAGCAATGGATACGACGTGCAGGTCGTGATGATTGGAAAGCAGGGAGATTTAAGCGGCGACGCGCAAATCAACTATGCGTTTTTTGAGTCGCAGGACGAAAAACCGTTATGGCTGGCAAATGAAGAGGAACTTGACGAACTGGCGCCGGCCGAGGTATATGTGGATGCGCTTTTCGGCACCGGCCTGTCACGGCCTGTTGAGGGCTTATACGCGGCGGCGATCCGGCATATCAATGAGCAGGACGCGCTGGTAGTCAGCGTAGATATTCCCTCGGGCGTCAATGCACAAACGGGCGCGGTGATGGGTATGGCGGTCAGGGCAGAGATCACGGTTACTTTCCAATATCCGAAAATCGGGCATTTCATGTTTCCGGGCAGGGAATATGCGGGAGAGGTAGCCGTTGTAAAAATTGGCGTGGACGATGGATGCGATATTCCGCTCCAGGCTACCGTATGCGCCTATGAAAGCGATGACGAGGATATGTGCCTTGGGCAAAGGGCGAGGGGTACCAATAAAGGCAGTTATGGCCGCCTGCTGCTGATTGCGGGCAGCACGGGAATGTCTGGCGCTGCGGTCCTTGCCGCCCGCGCGGCATCGCGTGCAGGGGCGGGGTTGGTTGTCGCGGCGTCGACGGAATCAACAGTAGGAGTATTGCAAGGCAATGTACCGGAAGCCATCTGTCATATGTTCCCGGGCGGAATCGACGGCAGGCTCTCAAGCCTTGCGGCGGCGGAAATCGAGGAACTCGGACAGGGAAAAACAGCGATTGCAATAGGGCCGGGTCTCGGGCGCGGCAGTGCTGAAACGGAGTTGATCGAGGAAGTTGTTTTGAACCATGCCGTAACGAAAGTTATCGACGCGGACGCGTTATATGCGCTTCATGATAACCTGGAAATTCTTGAACAAAAGAGGGGCGATGTCATTTTGACGCCGCATCCCAAGGAATTTTCCATGCTTTGCGGGCTGCCTGTAGATGAGATTTTGAATGATCCTCTTAGATACGCGGTAAAATTTGCTGTGGAGCATGAAGTGGTTTTGGTACTCAAGGGGAGTACGACGGTGGTGGCGGATCCGTTCGGAAATGCGTCGCTGGTTTGCGCCGGAAGTCCCGGTATGGCCAAAGGAGGCAGCGGGGACGTGCTGACAGGCGTGATCGCCGGTTTTGCCGCGCAGGGCAAGGATGCGTATGAGGCGGCCCTGATGGGCGTCTATGTCGCCGGAATGGCGGGCGAGTACGCGGCGGAGCAGCAGGGCGAGTATTCCATGACGCCTATGGATACGGTCAATTATATCGGCGCGGCCATCGAGGAAATGCTGGTAGACTATATAGAAGCGGATACTGTTCAGAAAAAGACTTCGGACTCTTTGGATGAAGCGGAAACGTCTGATTTTCCCTTGAATGAGGAAGCATTGGAAACGGAAGAGGCGGAACGCGAAGAATTGTTTACAGGCGAACCGCAGAGGTTTTTGGAACAGGACGGGGAGGAGGAGGCATCTCCTGCATTCTTGGAAAAATATATGGACGAACCGGCCGAAGAGCATGATAAGGCGCTGATTGCAGAAGAAGAGGAACTGGAGCAGGAGCAAAGAGAGCTTGTTCGCGACGAGACAGCCGAAGCGGAAGAACGGGAAAGCGAAGAACAGGCAATGGAAGCGACGCAGGAAATGAAACGGGAAATTCTGCAAGAGCTGAGCCGCAACGGAGAATCTTCGCCTACGCGCCGTAAAATAGGATAAGTTTATTGGAAAGAGGAAAAAGATATGGCAGATTTCAAAAAAATGAAACCGGAAGAATTTGAACGAAGTGTATTTCAGATGATCGGCAGAGACTGGATGCTGGTTGCGGCAGAAAAGAACGGCAAGGTGAATACCATGACCGCGTCCTGGGGCGGTATGGGAGTGATGTGGGGCAAGAACGTCGTGTTTGTCGTAATCCGTCCGCAGCGATATACCAAAGAGTTTGTGGACGCGTCGCAGACGCTTTCACTGTCCTTTTTAAGCAACGGTTACCGCGAAAAGCTGAATTACCTGGGAACGGTTTCCGGACGCGACGAGGATAAGATCGCAAAAACGGAGCTGACCGTCGTACGGGAAGGGGGAACGCCCTATTTTGAGGAAGCGGACGTGGCGATCATTGCTAAAAAATTATTTGCGCAGCCGTATGATCCGGCCTGCTTCATCGACCAAACGATCGATCAGCAGTGGTATCCCCAGAAAGATTACCACACGCTTTATATCGCAGAGATTGAGGAAATTCTGCAAAAAAACTGAAACTGGAAAGCCGGTATTTAAAAAACAAGCAGGCAACAGCCTGCTTGTTTTTATCTGCTCTCGTTCCATTCGATCACCCGACCGATGATGCGTTGCGCGCGGTTATTGGAACATGACGCCGTCCCGTCGCCGCCGTTGGTCCCGCAATACCACGTGACCACCCGCTGAAGTCCGCCGTTGATCGTTTCTTCTGTTGTGTAACACGGCTGACCGCAAACAGGACAGGTACTGCCGCCCCAAGAACTGACGACGTCGCCCGCCTTATACGCCGGATAGAGGGCGGAAGCAATCTCAGGCCGCGACGATCCGGTTCTGGGCGCCACAGAACTGTAAATGACCATAAACGCTATTAAGCTGCAAAAGAGTATGACAAATGTTTTTCTCATGATATGCTACTTCCTATATCCACTATACTAGGTTTTTCACAAAAGAATGTCAATGGAAAAGTAATGCACATATGACAGCTTGATATATATGAAAGAATCCATGCTGACTTATAGGGCTAAAGCGATAAAATATTGATAATTCCGCTATACAAAAGCAAAAAACCGCCGTTAAGCGGTTTTTGTGGGTGGTGCGGTAGATGGGACTTGAACCCATACGTCATGGACACACGCCCCTCAAACGTGCCTGTCTGCCGATTCCAGCACTACCGCATAAATAGTGAAGCGCAAGAAATATTATAGTATACCTTAAAAGCGAAGTCAAGCATTACCAAAGAAAAAGAGCGGCATTTTTCTACCGCTCTTTGCGCTCTTTATTTTTTCCTGTGCCGCGCCGCCCGAGAGCCGACTTTGGGGCTGTTGGAGTCTCGCGGAGGCTCCGCTTTTGAGGCGTTTGCAGAAACGGGAGTACGGTTTAGATACTGATCCGGAATCTTCGGCGTTTGGGAGCCGGAAAGCTCGGCGGTACTTTTTTGGTAACCTTTCGGCTGCTGTGTATAACGGCTGACGTCCGAAAGGTCCTGCCCGCTTGGCTGCTGTGTATAACGGCTGATGTCCGAAATATCATAACCGCCCGGCTTCTGGGGGTCGGTTTTTTGCGCATTATAACCGTTTGGCTGCTGCGTGTAGCGGCTGACGTCCGAAAGGTCATATCCATCCGGCTGCTGCGTGTAACGGCTGATGTCGGCCTGGTAACGGTCATTGAATTCTTCTATGTTATTTTTGGGAGCTCCAGGGGTATCAGAACCGGATGAAGGCCCGACATGGTCCTCCGGAAGGGGAGGCTTGCCGCCGTCTCCGTTCTGTTTTTTCCGTTTACGGCTCTTTAAAAGCAGGATTAAGATAATAACGACCGCTATGATGACGGCAATGCCGATCACATAAAATACAAAGTTCGGATCGCTATAATATGCGTTTTGTATCTTGCCGCCCAGATCCGTAAAAAAACCAGCGACGCCGGTCGCGGGAGTAGGCGTAGGCTCTATTGTAGGCAGGGCGGTTGGCTCGGGCGTTACCGCGGCGGAAGCTGCCGGATCCGCGCTGGGGGAGGCGGTAGCCGCAGCCGTCCCCGCCGTGCTGAACTGCAGGGAATTTAATACCAGCAACGCCTGGTTGAGATAGGTGTCGGCGCTGTCGTTTTTATACATAATGGTGATGCAGAAATTTGTATTATTCTGTGCGACCATATATATTTTTGACGTATAACCGTTATCCTCCGCCAGCCGTCCGGAGAAGACGATGGCGGTTTTGCCGTTGATTGTTTCAAGCGAATAGGGATCGAAAACGTAATCGGCGCCAAATTCAGCCTCTTTCTGCCGGACAAGATATTGTATCTGCTGCTCGTTTAATATGGAAAAATCCGTAACATCCAAAACATTTGCCGGTACCGACGGCGCGGAAAGATCGCTGGAAGCGCCGGTACCTTCGGGCACGGCGCTTATGGTAAGCGGCGTTTCGGTAATACCCAGGGAATAAGAAAGCGAATTATCGGCGGCATATGAAGCGATCATCAAAGCAAGATTTTCGTTTTGGTTTTGGATGGAGGCAAGCAGCTCCTCCGACATATTTGTGCCGCCGGGCGTATAGTAATAAACGCCGGTATCTTCCGGTATTTCCATAGTGAAATCTCCTGCGGGATCGCTGTAGGGAAACGCGAACGCGCAAACCGGAACCATAAGCGTCATAAAAAGCGCCATGAAAACAATAAATTTCTTCAAGACAGTGCCTCCTGTTTGGGTCATATCTTAAGTAACCTGATACTCATTATAGTATAAGCAGGGTCTGTTTTCAATTGCTCACAGCTTTTTTCTATTGTGTTTTTCATACTGCAGGAATCTATTGTCAAAATCCTTGGTCTGGGAGACGATGATCCCCGAAAGTACCAGCAGGCAGATCAGGTTAGGGATCGCCATAAGCCCGTTGGCAGTATCGGAAAAATCCCAGACGACTTTGAGCGTCGTTATGGCGCCGATAAAAACGACCACCGCAAAAATAATGCGGTAGACGTATTTTGCTTTCAGGGAGGGGATGAGAAACTCCAGGCTTTTTTCACCATAATAGCTCCAGCCCAGGATCGTAGAAAAGGCAAATAGGATAAGGCCGACCGTAACGATCCAGCTTCCGGCAGGCCCCATCACGCTGTCAAAAGCAAGGATCGTAAGGGAAGCGCCTGTGATAAGTTCGCCGTTTGCGTCAAGCGTTCCCAGTACGCCGGAGCACGCGATAGCAAGACCGGTAAGCGTACAAACGATGATCGTATCAAAAAAGGTGCCAGTCATGTTGATATAACCCTGTCTGCACGGATGGTCTGTCTTTGCGGCCGCAGCCGCAATGGGCGCGCTGCCAAGGCCGGCCTCATTGGAAAACACGCCGCGCGCGACGCCGAACCGGAGCGCTGTGGCAAAGGTAAATCCGGCGACCCCGCCCAGGACGGAGCGCGGTGCAAACGCGCTTTTCATAATCTGCGCAAAACCCACAGGGAGATTGCCGATATTCGAGATGATGATGACAAGACAGCCGACTGCGTAAAAAACCGCCATAATAGGAACGACCTTAGAAGAAACGTTTCCGATGGACTTGATCCCGCCTAAAAGCACGACGCCGACCAAAACGGCAATCACTATACCGGTGATCCATGCAGGTATGGAAAAGGTATTAAAGACGGCTTCGGCAATGGAGTTGATTTGAGTCAGGTTGCCGATGCCGAAAGAAGCGATGACGGCAAATACGGCAAAGGCCGTGGAAAGGATCGTTCCCAGCCATTTTATTTTGAAACCGTTTTTGATGGAAAACATAGGGCCGCCGGACATTTCGCCTTTGGCGTTTTTTTCACGGTAATAGACAGCCAGTACGGATTCCCCGTACTTGGTGGCAAGACCGAACACGGCGGAGACCCACATCCAGAAAAGCGCGCCGGCACCGCCTAAGGTCATGGCCGTGGCGACGCCCACAATATTTCCCGTGCCGATGGTAGCGGCCAGGGCGGTCATCAACGACTGAAAGGGAGAGATGTCTCCGGTATCCGTATTATCCGTCTTACTGATACTATGTTTGGAAAAGACCTGCCGTATGGCATACCCCAAATTGCGCAGGGGACGAAAGCGCAGGCGTATCATTAAAAAAACGCCTGTACCAACCAAAAGCACAAGCATCACAGGACCCCAAACAAAATCGTTGATACTTCCCAAAATTTCAGAAAATGTCATAAAAACCCCCACATATGATTTTTTTGACCTAAATATGGATTTATTTTACAACATAAGGCTTTTTTATGTCAATTATAGCGCCTTGACAGGAATCAGGCGATGCGGTATGATAATTTTAAAAGTGAATGAAGTCTTCGGGGCAGGGCGTAAATCCCTACCGGCAGTATAGCCTGCGAACTTCCTGATGGAAGCCGATGCGGTGGAATTCCGCAGCCGACAGTTATAGTCTGGATGAGAGAAGAAAATAATTGTTTTCAATAGGATTTCCGGGGATGGTTTCATTCGCGGAAATTTTTTATTGGAGGTCATTTATCATGATGAAAACACTGGAAAACAAAAGTAAACCAAAGCTCACAACGCGTAATATTACGTCTCTGGCGGTAATGGCGGCGCTTTCGATCGTGCTGGTGTATCTGATCCGGATACCGATGTTCCTGCCTTTTTTGGAGTACGATCCGGCAGATATTCCGATCTTTATCACAACGTTTGCCTTTGGACCGGTAGCGGGACTGGTTTTGACGGTTGTCGTATCTGTGTTGCAGGGACTTACGGTAAGCGCTTCTTCGGGTATCATTGGTATCTTAATGCACATTCTTGCTACAGGATCGTTTGTCCTGGTGGCGGGAAATATTTATAAGCGTAACAAGACAAGGAAAAATGCAATCGTTGCCCTTGTCGCGGGCATAGGAGTATGGACGGTGCTCATGATATTGTGGAATATTATTTTCACGCCAATATTTATGGGCGTTCCGCGCGAACAGGTGCTGACGCTGATCGTACCGGCGATCCTGCCCTTTAACCTGCTTAAGGCGGGTATCAACGCGACGGTTACTTTCGCTTTGTATAAGTCGATTGGAAAACTCTTCCGTGTGCAGGAAACATCTATGGCGAAAAGTAAAGTTGCATGAATGAAAAAATAAACGCATGGCGGAAAGAAAACGTCCTCCATCTTGCATAATCAGCGTTTTTACTATATTATAGAAAGAGTATTTTTTAGATGTAATATAAGGAAAGAAATGCGCTCATGCAGGAGTTCTTTAGCGATAGCGAACAAAGTACAAAAGATTTTGCAAAAAAGCTGGCTTCCCGTTTGGTAAAAGGCAGCTTTCTTGCCGTTTATGGAGATCTGGGCGCGGGGAAAACGGCGTTTGTAAAAGGGCTGGCCGAGGGCCTTTGTGTCAGCGAGCCGGTGGTGAGCCCGACGTTTACCATTTTGCGTGCGTATGAAAGCGGCTCCCTGCCGCTCTATCATTTTGACGTATACCGTATCGGATGCGAGGACGAGCTTTTTGAGATCGGCTTTGACGAATATGCGTCGGGTGACGGGGTATGCGTGTGCGAATGGGCGGATTTGATACCGGATGCGCTGCCGGAGAAGCGGTTTGACATCAGGATTGAGCGCGCGGGAGTGGATATGCGCAGGATTACCTTGGAAGAGGTGGGGGCGGCATGAACATACTTGGGATGGACACCACCGGTACGACGCTCAGCGTTGCGCTCAGCGAGGATGGGAGACTGTTGTCGGAATTGTATATCGATTCCGGAAAGAAACACTCGCAGACATTGATGCTTGCGGTAGATCATGTGCTGCGGGCGGCGGAAAAGGATATTTCGGATATTGACGTATTCGGGGTATGCGTAGGGCCGGGATCTTTCACAGGTATCCGTATCGGCGTGGCCGCCTGCGCGGCAATGGCCCATGCGGCAGAAAGGCCTGTCGCGGCGATCAGTACGCTTGATGCGCTGATGGAAAACGCGCGCAGGGATGAAACGATCGTATGCGCCGTCATGGACGCGCGCAGGGAAGAGGTCTATACTGCCGCGAGGCGCAATGGAGAGTATATCGTGGAAGAATGCGCCGTGCCTCTAAAGAAGCTGGTTACGGAATTGCTGCCGCAGGAAGAAGTCGTCTTTGTGGGCGATGCGGCGCTTAAATTTGAGGATACGATACGGGAAGCAAATCCCCGAAGCAGTTTTTTGCCGGCGCAGTTTATCATGCAGCGCGCCTCGTCTGTATGCGCCCTTGCCTATGGGCAGGCAAGGGATGGTGTACTATTGCGATATGACGAGGTTAGGCCGCGTTATCTGCGGGAGAGTCAGGCGGAAAGATTGAGGAAAGAGAAAATTGGCAAATAGCGATCTGACGATACGGCGCGCAGAGATAGGGGATCTGGAACAGATCCATTATTGCGAGAACACGAGTTTTGAACTTCCGTGGTCGTATGCGATGCTGTATGACGACATTATAGAGAATGAAAACACTGTATACCTGGTGGTAGAGTTCGACGGAAAAATCATCGGTTACGGCGGAATGTGGATTATTTTTGACGAAGCGCATATTACAAACGTGTGTATTTTGCCCGAATATCGGGGCAATGGCTATGCGTATTCCCTGATGACGGCGCTGATCGGCACGGCCAAGGAGCACGGGGCGGACGCGATGTCCCTTGAGGTACGCGTATCCAATAAAGCGGCTTTAAAGCTTTATAAGAAATGTGGATTTACCATCCACGGTATCCGCAAGCGATATTATTCCAACAACGGCGAGGACGCTTATGTCATGTGGACGGAGCGCGGCCCGGGACTGGAGGGCTACTGAGATGTTTGCGGAAATTGACGGTCTTAAGATCCATTATGAAATCGAGGGATCGGGCAGGGACATCTTGCTGCTGCACGGCTGGGGCGCGCGCATCGAAAGCTTCGCGCCTGTTATAGGAGCCCTTAAGACACGCAGGCGCGTGATCGCTCTGGATTTTTCGGGGTTCGGGCAAAGCGAAGCGCCGCAAAAAGAAATGACGGTCTATGATTACGCGGAGCTGACCGCGAAATGGATGCGTGAAACAGGCCTTGCGAAAACGGATGTGATTTGCCATTCATTTGGCGGGCGCGTAACGATACTGCTGGCGTCCGAACATCCGGAGCTCATAGGCAAGATCGCCTTTGTGGACGCGGCGGGCGTGAAACCGAGGCGTGGCGCAAAATACTACGCCAAGGTATATACTTATAAGTTGTGTAAAAAGATCGCCCAAAACCAGGGCGCCAAAAAGACGGCGATGTTTTTTGGGATCGATGTGGATAGGCGGGTAAAAAATGCGGGCAGCGATGATTACAAAAACCTGCCGGATTGCATGAAAAAAACGTTTGTCAACGTGGTCAACGAGGATTTGACGCCTTATCTTAAAAACATCAAGTCGCCCTCGCTTTTGATTTATGGGGAAAACGATACGGATACGCCGCTTTATATGGCGCAGACCATGGAAAAAGAGATTCCGGACGCAGGGCTAGTGGTGCTTAAAAACGCAGGGCATTTTTCCTATTTGGATCAGTTTGGGCAGTTTATGGCGGTCATCAACAGCTTTTTCAAAGAATAACGGGGTAACGCAATATGGATGTAATGTATATGACATGGGTAGTGGTTTCGACATATATCGTATTTGGCTTTATCATTGTGGGCGCGGTACTGTCTATGGTTGCGCAGTTTCGCTACATCCATGTGATGCAACTCGAGAGTTACCAGAACGCAGGATTTTCAAACTGGCTGAAAGCAAACCGCAAAAAGGCGCTCCTGCTTCCGTTGATCGCAGGTTGGAGCGCGCTCGTCGGATATTATTTCTGGTCGCTACTGGCTACGGCCGGCGAGGCGAATATTGGCTTTTTTATCGCTTTTATCGCCTGCTATGGCGTCGCGGTTTTCCTGACAATCCTGCATATTGTACAGTCGAAAACAAAGGAAACCAAAAAACCGCTCGTTTTCACGGCGCGGGTTAAGCGGCTGATCGCGTGCGAGATCATTTTATACGTTGCGTTTTACTGCCTGATTGTGTTTGTGCCGTATGTGAATTTTTTCCTGCCGCCGTTCGGTTATCTCATTTTCATGGTATTGGTGCCGCTGATGACGCCGCTTTCAAACGCGATCATGTATCCTGTTGAAAACGGCGTGAAAAAGAAATTTTTGAATGAGGCCAAGCGCAAAATAGAGGCGCGCGGGGACCTGAAAAAGATTGGCATAACGGGGAGCTATGGCAAGACAAGCGTAAAGTTTATTTTGGGAACGATCCTAAAGCAAAAATATAACACGCTGGTGCCGCCGCAGAGTTACAACACGCCGATGGGCTTAACGCGTGTGATCCGCGAGCAGATGACGGACGACAATGAAGTATTTATTGCCGAGATGGGCGCGCGCCATGTAGGCGACATCGCGGAGCTGGTCGACCTTGTCCACCCGCAGATGGGGATATTGACGTCGGTCGGGCCGCAGCACCTGGAAACTTTCCGCAGCATCGAAAATATTGCAAAAACTAAATACGAACTGATCGCAGGTCTTCCCAAGGACACGGGCGTTGCATTCTTTAATGGCGACGATGAGATTTGCCGTGCTCTTTATGAAAAAACGGAAATCCATAAGAAGATATTATATGCAATGGATTATGAGGGCGAAGCGGACGTGCGTGCGAAGAATATTGCGTTTTCCGCGCAGGGAAGCACGTTTACGGTGGAATGCGCACAGGGCGAGTTTACCTGTACGACAAAGCTATTGGGACGGCATAATATCCTCAATATTTGCGGCTGTATTGCGGTCGCGCTGGAGCTTGGGCTTACGGCAGGGCAGATACAGCAGGGCGTGCAGCAGGCGCCGCCGGTAGAGCACCGGCTGCAGATCGTGCCCACAAACAACGGCGTCACGGTAATCGACGATGCGTTTAATTCCAATCCGGCCGGAACGCGCGCTGCGCTTGAAGTATTGAAATGCTTTGATGGCCAGAAGTTTGTGGTAACGCCAGGTATGGTGGAGCTGGGCGAGAGGGAGGCACAGGAAAACTATGAATTCGGGGGAGCGATGGCGCAGGCAGCGACGTATGTGTTCCTGATTGGTCCTAAACATACGCGCCCGATTTACGAAGGATTGGTGCGTAGCGGATTTGCAGAAGATAATATTTATGTGGCGAGGACGCTTAGCGAGGCGACGAACGTCATGGGGCACCTGACAAAGCCGGGTGATGTGATTTTGTTTGAAAATGACCTGCCCGACCATTATAATGAATAACATACGATAAAATTTGCTGAGAGGTAATCAATATATGAAAAAAAACATGGCGGTGTTTTTTGGAGGCAGGAGCGTAGAGCACGACGTTTCCATCATCACCGGAAACCAGATCATCGAAAATGCAGACAAGGAAAAATATAACGTGTTTCCCGTTTATATTGCGCGCGACGGACAGTGGTTTTGCGGTGACGTGCTGCGCGACACGCAGTATTATAAGGATTTTGATCCGAACGATAAAAAACTGACCAGGGTCTATCTGGAACCGCATCCGACAAAGGAACTGAAATATGCGACTAAATTCGGAACGAAAGTATTCGCCGAGATTGATGTGGCGATGCTCGCCATGCACGGTATGCACGGGGAGGACGGCACGCTGCAGGGCCTGATGGAGCTTGCGGACATTCCATATTCCAGCGCGGGCGTAACGGGCAGCGCGACAGGCATGGACAAGATCGTCATGAAGTGCGCCTTTAGGGGAGCGGGTCTTCCGGTATTGCCGGCGGTGCATTTTGAGCGCAGCGCGTTCCGCAGCGACAGGCAGGCGGTGATAAGAAGGACCGAAGAGGAGATCGGGTATCCGGTATTCGTCAAGCCCGCCAATCTCGGGTCCTCGATTGGAATTTCCAAGGCGACAAACGCGCAGGAACTGGAGGACGCTTTTGAAGTGGCGTTTTCTTACGATAGGCGCGTGCTTGCCGAGCATGCGGTGGAAAATCTGGTAGAGATCAACAGCGCTGTCCTCGGTTACGGCGGCGACGTCAAGGTGAGCCTTTTGGAGCAGCCGATTTCCTGGCAGGGATTTTTGAATTTTGAAGAGAAATACCTGCGCAGCGAAGGGGCGTCCAAAGGGATGAAATCCCTCGCGCGGCAGATTCCGGCGCCTATTGAAAAGGAGCAGACGGATAAAATCGTGGAAATGTCCAAAGCGGTTTTCACCACGCTTGATTTAAAGGGCGTGGTACGCATCGATTACATTATCGATAAAGATACGAATACGGTTTACGTCAACGAAGTCAATACGATCCCGGGATCGTTCGCATACTATTTGTACGAACCGATGGGCATTTCTTTCAGGGAGCTGATCGACGAGTGCGTGCGCTGTGCGGAACTACAAATGCGCGATAAGCACGATAACAGCTATGCGTTTGATTCCAACATACTAGACAAGATGAAACAGGGCGGATTAAAAGGGATCAAAAAGTAAGCCGCTGGCATAGGAACAGGAGGAAAATAGAATGCAGAAAATTCAAATGGCCGTACCTCTCGTGGAGATGGACGGCGACGAAATGACAAGAATCATCTGGGATATGATCAAAAAAGATTTACTTACTCCCTATATCGACCTGAATACCGAGTATTACGACTTAGGGCTTCCTTATAGGGACGAGACGAACGACCAGGTGACGTATGACGCGGCGAATGCAATCAAGAAATATGGTGTGGGCGTGAAATGCGCGACGATTACGCCCAACGCACAGCGTGTAGACGAATATAAGCTTAAGGAAATGCATAAGAGCCCCAACGGTACCATCCGTGCGATCCTCGACGGAACGGTGTTCCGCGCGCCTATCGTTGTCGACGGCATTTCCCCGTCGGTCAAAACATGGAAAAAGCCCATTACCATTGCGCGCCACGCATACGGCGACGTATACCGCAACACGGAATATCGTGTGGGCGCAAATACGAAATTCGAGATGGTATTTGAAACAGACGGCAAGGAAACGCGGCTGCCCGTATTCGAATACGAGGGCGGCGGGGTCGCGCAGGGCATGTACAACACGGATAAATCTATCGGCAGCTTTGCGCGAAGCTGCTTTAACTACGCGCTCGATACAAAACAAGACCTCTGGTTCGCGACGAAAGATACGATTTCCAAAATCTATGACCATACGTTCAAGGATATTTTCCAGGAGATTTATGACAGCGAATACAAGGAAAAATTCGAAGAGCTAGGTATCGAATATTTTTATACGCTGATTGACGACGCTGTCGCACGCGTAATCCGTTCGCAAGGCGGCTATATCTGGGCGTGCAAAAATTACGACGGCGATGTGATGAGCGATATGGTGGCAACGGCGTTCGGCAGCCTCGCCATGATGACGTCCGTGCTCGTTTCGCCGGACGGCAACTACGAATACGAAGCGGCGCACGGGACGGTGACCCGCCACTATTACAAGCATCTTGACGGGGAAGAAACGTCCACCAACTCCATGGCGACGATCTTCGCGTGGTCGGGCGCTCTGAAAAAACGCGGCGAGCTGGACGGCAACAAGGAACTTGCGGACTTTGGAGACGCGCTTGAGCGCGCATCCATCCGCACGATCGAAGAGGGCGTTATGACCAAGGATTTGGCGCTCTTGTGGGAAAAGGAAGAAAAGACAGTCGTCAATACGGAAAGCTTCATCAAAGAAGTAGCAAAGAGGCTGGATGAGGAATTGAGGGGTTAAAAAGCAATGAAACTGTACGAACAATGGCAGCAGCTTGCGCAGATGGCGCAGACGCCGCAGCAGCAACAGGCGTTTTGGGACGATTATTTTGCGGCGGAAACGCAGGTTTATAAAACGATTCTAGCGGATACGGGCGTGGTATACGAAGGCTCGCTCAAAGAAGTCGCGGCAAAATTCGATATGGAGCCGGTGGTATTCTGCGGTTTTATGGATGGGATCAATACCAGCCTGAAAAAAGAGGTTGATGTGGAAAAGCTGGAGGAAGATTCCCCTATTAAGCTGGACATCGATTTTGAGAAACTTTTTTACAATATGAACGACGCGAAAGCCAAGTGGTTATATACGCTAAAAGAATGGGATGGCGTGCTGAGCCGGGAAAAGCGCGACGAGATCACGCGGCAGTGGCGTCAGGCAGGCCAGGCCAGGAGCGAGAAAACAGTGGGCAGGAACGACCCGTGCCCGTGTGGGAGCGGAAAAAAATATAAGAAGTGCTGCGGAAAATAAGGCATGTGTGCCAAATGGCCCGCAACTGAAAGGATGTAACAAAGATGAAGTATTTTAAAGTACCAAATACGAACCTTGAAGTATCCAACGTTGTGATGGGGTGTATGCACTTAACGGAACTTAGCAAAGCGGACGCGCGCAGGCTCATCGAAACGGCGATAGGGCAGGGCGTCAACTTCTTCGATCATGCCGATAAATACGATAACGGCGAATGTGAAGCGCTTTTTGCGGACGCGGTCGAAATGAACGACGATAAGCGGGAACGGATGATCATCCAGAGCAAATGCGGTATTGTGGAAGTTGAGGGCAAGTGGGCATATTATGATTTTTCCAGGAAGCATATTTTAGAAGCGGTCAAAGGCAGCCTGAAACGTTTGAAGACTGACTATCTGGATGTCTTGCTGCTGCACAGGCCGGACGCGCTTATGGAGCCGGAAGAGATCGCCGAAGCGTTTGATTACCTGCATTCCAAGGGTATGGTGCGTTACTTTGGCGTTTCGAACCAAAACCCGATGCAGATGAAGCTCATCCAAAGGGCAGTGAAGCAAAAGCTGGTATTTAACCAGCTCCAGCTAAGCCTGGCACATACGCCGATGATCGATGCTGGGATGGCAGTCAACATGAAGCTTGACCAGAGTACTGAGCGCGACGGCAGTATCCTTGAATACTGCAGGTTAAACGACGTTACGTTGCAGGCATGGTCGCCTTTCCAGAAAGGCTTTTTTGACGGCCCGTTTTTGGGAGATATGGAACATTACGCGGAGCTTAACCGGGTGATCGACCGCCTGGCGAAAAAGTATGAGGTGCCGGATACGGCGATCGCCGTCGCGTGGATCACGCGCCATCCGGCGAATATGCAGGTGATCACCGGAACGACAAAGCCGACGCGCCTTTCCGATTGCTGCAAGGGCTCGAACATACCACTTACGAAGCAGGAATGGTACGAGTTATATATGGCGGCGGGGAATATGATTCCGTAATAAGTGAAAAAACGGTTTCGCGGAAGCGAAACCGTTTTTTATTGGATGAATCGGGGCGAAATCTCTCCCCATATTAAAATGTAAAAAAGCAACGCGCAAATTGCGTTTTTGGCTTACATAAGATATAATATACAATACCGCAGATGCCCCGATGTGTATATATCGCCGGGCGCGAGGGATAGAAAAGGAAAGTGGTATCCGCTTTGAGGTGACCAACCGTTGAGACACTTATATTTCCGGAAAAAATTACAAACCGTATTTGCGTATGTTGCGGCGTTGGTATTCTTCATGTGCGTGCTGTTTCCAGCGGAGGGTTATGCGCAGCAAAAAAATACCATACGTGTCGCGTATCCTATACAGTATGGCCTTACCGAAATTGACGAAGAGGGAAATTACAGCGGATATACCTATGAATATTTACAGGAAATCGCGCAGTATACCGGCTGGGATCTTGAATTTGTGCAGTTTAAAGGCGATATTGACGAGCAGCTCATGAGCGCGATGGCGGCGGTGGAGGCCGGTGAAGTTGATTTGATGGGCGGCACGGTTTTTAACGAAGAGCTTGCAAAGACGTATGATTACCCGAGTTACGGCTATGGAACGGCCTATACGACGTTGAATGTATTGGAAGACAATACGAAGATCAATGAGACCAACCTGAAAACACTGGATAATATCAGGATTGCAGTGTATGAGAAAGCGGCCAAGCGCAATGCCGAGCTGCAGCAATTTTGCGAGGCCAACGGACTTTCTCCCGAGATTATTTCCTTTGATTCGCTTAAGGGGGCGGAAGACGCGGTACGTGACGGACAGGCGGATGCGATGATCGGTAACGACCTGACACCTGTGGAGGGTATGCGCAGTATCGCGAATTTTGCACCCAAGCCTTACTATTTTATCGCCACCAAAGGCGATACGGAGATCATCAATGCTCTTAACGCGGCGATTCTGAAAATCAACGATACCGATCCGTATTTCGCGACGACGCTCTACGAGAAATATTTCAAGGATAATACGAGTAAGCTATACCTTTCGGATGAAGAACAGGAGTATGTGCAGAATGCCGGAACCATTCGTGTGGGAGTTACGACGGGCAGGGCGCCCTTTCAGTATGTGGACGGACAAACCGGCGAGGTAAAGGGGATTTGCATTGATCTATTGGATTATATTTCAGAAAATACGGGGCTTTCTTTCCAGATCGTGACCGCATCGGATTATGATGAACTGATGCAACTCGTGAATAACGGCGACGTGGATATGATTGCCGGCATGAAATACGATTACGATACCGCTGCGGAATATGGCGCGGCGTTAACGCGGCCGTTCATAACTTCGCAATCTGTGCTCGTGCTCAATAAAAAGACAGGCGACGGAGACTTAAACGGCAAAAAGATGGCGATGGTGGAGGGCACAGTCCTGCCGGAGGGATATGAGGAAAGAGTAGAAATTTTATGGTATGCTACGCCGGAAGCATGCATTGAAGCGGTCAATAAGGGAGAAGCAGACTATACCTATGGGGACGGCTATGCCGTACAGTACTATATCAATCAGTCGCGCTATGAAAATGTCGTCCTCATTCCGCAGTCCGACCAAACGCAAAAGCTGTGCTTCGGCGTCGTAAAGCCTGCCGACGCAAATTTGCTGTCAACGGTAAACAAAGCGGTGCGCAGCACTCCGACGGAAACGATGCAGTCTATCATGAACAGCAATACAATCCGGCCGCAGGACAAAGTCACGTGGACGGAATATGTGGAATCTAACCCGTGGGAGGTGCTTGCGGCAGTCATCGTGATGGCGGCGGTCGTAATCGTGCTGCTGGCTATTTTTTCCAGGCGGCGTGTGCGCCTGGGACGGAAGCTTGCGCTTGAAAATGAGCGGTACCAGCAATTATACGACTTATCAAACGAATATATTTTTGAATACAATTTTGAGCGGGATGAGATAATCCTCTCTGAAAAAAGCGCCCAGCTTTTTCATTCGGAACGGGTGGTAAAGGATTCCCTTTCGCTGTTGGAAACAGACTTGGGGGAAGGGCAGGATATAGACCGGATTTTTCAAAAACTGAAAAAAGAAGGCAGTATCGTGGAGGACATACAGATCAAAATGCCGGATGAGAAGCTGCACTGGCTGCGGATCACGGCTAAGGCTGTTTACGACCAGGCGGGTAAGCCGATTATGGCGCTCGGTAAAATTATGGATGTGCAGCAGGAACGGGAAGAAAAAGACCGTCTGGTTGCACAGGCGCAAAACGACAGCCTGACAAACATCTACAATGCGGCGGCCTGCCGGGAAAAGGTGGATGAATATCTTAAGCAGGATGAGGATGAAAAAGGCGGCGCCTTGTTGGTGCTGGATATTGATCACTTCAAGAGCATAAACGACAAATACGGACATTACATGGGCGACCAGGTGCTGATCAAGACGGCGGCAGTTTTGAAGTCGGTTTTCCGTGAGGACGACGTGGTCGGCCGGCTGGGAGGCGACGAATTTTGTATTTTTATCAAGGGCGCCGGCAAAAAGGCTATGGTGCGGAAAAAGTATGAAGAGATACGGGAGAAAATGCGCAATGCAATACAGCTTGAGGGCCGTGTTATAACGGTGAGCGTGGGTGCGGCTTTCGCCGGAAAAGGACAGGATTTTACGGAAATATATAAAAAAGCGGACGCGGCGTTATATGTTGTCAAAGATCACAGCAGGGATGGACTGGAGATCGCTTAAAATAGTTATTTTGCATAAATTCGGGGCGTCCTGCGTTAAGGCGGGCGCCTCGTTTTTTTACGAATGTCAAATAAGAGTCCGTATGTAAAGTTTGTGAAAAAACCTATACTTTTAGCGGGGATAACTATATAATAATAGTAACCAATCAAGCGATGGAGAATGGCTTATGAAAAGGGGAAGCGGGGTTCTTTTACATATCACATCCTTACCGTCTCCGTATGGAATCGGTACTATTGGCAAAGCGGCATACGACTTTGTAGACGCGCTTTATGCGGCCAGGCAGTCGTACTGGCAAATGCTGCCCACGCCGCCTACCGGTTATGCGGATAGCCCATACCAGGGGCTTAGCGCGTTTGCCAATAATCCGTATCTTATAGACCTTGACTTTTTAATCGAAGAGGGGCTGCTGCATGAGGATGACGTCGCGCCGCTCGCAGGGGCTGGGCAGGGCGTCGCCCTCTTCAAAGAACAGCTTAAATATAAAGACGAAATTTTAAAAAAGGCCTACCGCCGAGGAATAAAAAAGTATAAAGACGAATTTACGGGTTATAAATATACGAACGCAAGCTGGCTGTTTGACTATTCGCTTTTTGCGGTATTCCGCAAACAGTTTGGCTCGCAGGGTTATTTTGACTGGGACAAGCGGGTAGCGTTTCGCGATCAGGCGGCGGTTATGAAGCTGGCGCAGGAGCACGAGGAAGAAATTGAAGCGGTACGTTTTGCGCAATTCTTATTTGAAAAGCAGTGGTTTGCTCTCAAGGAATATGCGAATAAAAAGGGTATCAGCCTGATTGGCGATATTCCCATCTATGTTGCGCCGGACTCGGCGGAGACATGGGCGCATCCGGAGCTGTTTATGCCGGATGATATGGTGGCGGGAACGCCGCCCGACAAATTCAGCAAACAGGGGCAGTTTTGGGAAAATCCGCTCTACGACTGGGATTATATGAAGGCACACGGCTTTAGATGGTGGGTCGACCGCGTCAAACGGTGTTTTGCTTTTTTTGATATTATCCGTATCGATCATTTCAGGGGGTTTGAAGCGTTTTATGCGATCCCACGGGATAAAAAACCCAAGGACGGGCATTGGATAAAAGGACCGGGGCACGACCTGTTTGAAGCGATCAAGAGGGAAATTCCTTATCCTGCAATTATCGCGGAGGATTTGGGGCATATCACGCAGGAGGTACGCGATTTTCTCGGGCAATGCGGCTTCCCGGGCAACAAGGTGCTGCAGTTCGCCTTTGATACGCCAAACAGCGAATTCCTGCCGCACAACTACCCGCGTCATTGCGTGGTATATACGGGAACGCACGACAACGATACGGTCAAGGGATGGTTTTCGCGGCTGGACGAAGAAAGCAAAGAACGGTTGTTTGCATATCTTGGGCATGAATGCACTAAGAACGAAGCCGCGGAAGAGCTGGAACGTCTGGCGATGATGAGCGTAGCGGATCTCTGTATTATACCGATGCAGGACCTGTTAAATCTCGGGCCGTCCGCGCGCATGAATTATCCGGGGCGTGCGCTTGGCTACTGGAAATGGCGTATGAAGCCGGGCGCGTTTAACGATAAGTTGATCGCCGGCCTGCGGGATATGACCGAAACATATGGACGTGCATGTGAAACAGAAGAGTAAAGACCGGCCGTTAAAAGCCGTTTGAATTTAGAAAAAATGTGATGGAGGAACGAGCAATGAAAATTGATTTTAACAACATGTTGGCGAAAAATGTGGGAGCGCACGGACTTACGGGCGAGCAGGTCCAAAAGATGGCGGAAAAAATCCCGATGGTACATCGCAGCATGAACGAAAAAAAAGCCGCTATGGCATGGCGGGCTTTGCCTTATAACCAAAAAGAAATCGTGGAGGATATGAAAGCGGAAGCAAAGCGCATTAACGCGGATTTCGAAAATTTTGTGGTACTCGGGATCGGCGGCAGCGCGCTCGGTTCCAAGGCGCTGTTTACAGGCACGAAGCATCTTAAGTATAACGAAATTTCGCGTGACAAACGCGGCGGCGCGCGGTTTTACGTGGTCGATAACGTGGATCCGGACGGCATTAACGCCTTGCTCGACGTAATCGATGTCAAAAAGACGTGCTTCCATGTCATCACCAAAAGCGGAAACACGGTCGAAACGATGTCTCAGTTTATGATCGTTCTTGCAAAGCTGCAAGAAGAACTGGGCGGCAATTACAAAGATAATATCGTGATCACCACTGACAAAGAAAACGGGATCATGAAGAAAATATCCAACCAGTACGGCTTTAAGACCTACACTGTGCCGGATGGCGTAGGCGGACGCTTTTCCGTATTGTGTCCTGTCGGGCTTTTATCCGCAGCCGTACTCAATATCGATATAGACGGCCTCCTCGGCGGCGCGGCGGCGATGGACGAGGCGTGCAGCAAGGAAAGCCTGTGGGAAAATCCGGCTTATATGTATGCGCTTCTTTACTGCGCGGCTATGAAGAACGGTGTGAATATCTCCGTGATGATGCCGTATGCGGACGGGCTTCTGAATATGGCGGAATGGTATGCGCAGCTTTGGGCGGAATCCCTAGGCAAGCATTACGGCAATGACGGCGGAGAGGTATATACGGGACAAACGCCCGTACGCGCCCTGGGCGTTACCGACCAGCATTCCCAGGTCCAGCTTTATACGGAAGGACCCTTTGATAAGATTATCGCCTTTGTGGATGTGGAGAATTTCAATACGCAGCTTACGATCCCGACGGCTCCGATCGATGTGATGGACGCAGCCTATCTGCAGGGACAAACGGTCAATAAGCTGATTGCTTCGGAAATGCGGGCGACCGAATATGCGGTTACGAAATCCGGAAAGATGAATATGCGTATCACGCTTCCCAAAATGGATGCGCACGAAATCGGCGCGCTGTTCTTTTTGCTGGAAATGGCTACGGCTGCGGCAGGGGAATTGCTCGAAATCAACGCTTTCGACCAGCCGGGCGTGGAAGAAGGAAAGATCGCTACCTTTGCTTTGATGGGCAGGGAAGGATATGAGGAAAAGGCGAAAGAATTAAATCAGGCTTCAAGCAAGGACAATCAGTTTATCTATAACGTGTAAGAGCTTTGTTCGTTGATGATTACCGCAGCCTTTGGCGCTTTGCGTCAGGGCTGCGCGCCATATGTTATGGGTATTAACGGACGCGCTCCCTACAAAACGGGAAGGTGGACATATGCAGGAAGCATGGAAAAAATATTTGCCGGAGCACGACATATATTTATTCAACATAGGCGAAGCGCAAAAGGCATATGGCTTTTTTGGCTGCCACTATATTGAAGAACTCAAAATGCACCGTTTTTGCGTGTGGGCCCCTAATGCCCGCGCCTTAAGCGTGGTAGGCGATTTCAATGAGTGGAATATAGAAGCAACGCCGATGGAGCTTTGGAAAAATGGCGTATGGATCGCCTTTGTTCCCGGCCTCAAAGACGGAGAAAATTATAAATATGCGGTTTTCGGTTACGACGGCAGCCGCGTGCTGAAAGGCGACCCGTTCGCTTTCCACTGTGAGGTCCGGCCGCAGACTGCATCCAAAGTATGGGATCTTGGTGGGTATGAATGGCACGATTCCGAGTATATGCGTAAGCGTATCAAGAAAAACCCTCTGCGCGACGCCATCTCCATCTATGAATTGCATATTGGTTCATGGCGCACAAAGGAAGGCTACCGTTTTCCGAGTTTCCGCGAGATAGCGGACGAGTTGGCTGATTATGTATGCGACATGGGCTATACGCACGTGGAGATCATGCCAGTGGCGGAGTACCCTTACGACGGTTCATGGGGTTACCAGATTACGGCTTTTTACGCGGTTACGTCCCGCTATGGCACGCCGCAGGATTTCATGTATTTCGTCGATAAATTACATGCGCGCGGAATCGGCGTGATCATGGACTGGGTTCCGGGACATTTTCCCAAGGACGAGCACGGACTCGCCAAATTCGACGGTACGCATCTTTACGAGCATGAAAACGTCTTGCAGCGCGAGCACCCGCAATGGGGAACGCTTATCTTCAATTACGGACGGCCGGAAGTCGTGAGCTTCCTTGTTTCCAACGCGATGTTCTTTATGGATCAATACCATATCGACGGATTGCGCGTGGACGCGGTGACATCCATGCTATATTTAAATTACGCGCGCGACGGGTATTTTATACCCAATGAAGAAGGCGGAAACATCGATCTGCACGCGGTTGAATTCCTGAAAAAAGTAAATAGCGTGGTCCTCACAAACTATGCGGGCACGATGACTATTGCGGAAGAGAGCACGGCCTATCCGATGATTACCAAGCCGCCTTACGACGGGGGATTGGGCTTTACTTTCAAATGGAACATGGGTTTTATGCACGACACGCTTGCCTATATGAAAATGGATCACTATTTCCGCCAGTTTGAGCACAACAAAATGAGCTTTTCGATGTACTATGCGTTTTCGGAAAATTATATCCTTGCGTATTCCCATGACGAAGTGGTGCACGGTAAAAAGTCCATGATCGATAAAATGTTCGGCGATTACTGGCAGAAGTTTGCGGCGTTGCGGGCGCTTTATGCGTTTATGTTTGCACATCCGGGTAAAAAACTGATGTTTATGGGCGACGAGTTTGCGCAGTTTATCGAGTGGGATTATAAGAAGCAGCTGGACTGGTTCCTGCTGGACTACGATTCTCATGCGGGAATGCAGCAATATGTGAAAAAGCTGAATAAGATTTATCAAAAGAAGAATGCCCTTTACGAAATAGACGATAGCTGGGACGGCTTTACGTGGCTCAATGTGGACGACAACGAAAAAAGCGTATATGCTTTTATGCGTAACGCAGGCGATAGGCATGTCGTATGTATCGTTAATTTCACGCCGGTTGTGCGTGAAAATTATTGGGTGGCACTGCCGCAATACGGGCAGCTCAAGCTTTTGCTGAACAGCGACGATAAAGCGTATGGCGGAAGCGGGGTTACCGTACCTAAAAAATGCAGCGCGCGCAGGGAAAGAATCAACGGTTTTGAATACAGCGCGGCCGTAACGTTGCCGCCGCTTGGCGCGCTCTATTACGAATTTACCGCAAATGAAGGGGAAAAGGGGATGACGCGATATGATTAAAAAGAAAAAAGTAGTTGCAATGCTTTTGGCAGGGGGCCAGGGCAGCCGGCTGGGAGTGCTTACAAAGCATAGGGCAAAGCCGGCGGTAACGTATGGGGGAAAGTACCGCATCATTGATTTTCCGCTTTCCAACTGTATCCATTCCGGCATTGATACGGTAGGCGTACTAACGCAATACGAACCGCTGGAATTAAACGCATACATTGGTACAGGCGCCTCGTGGGACCTTGACAGTATGACGGGCGGAGCGTTTGTACTGCCGCCGTACGTCAAGGGGGAACGCGGAGAGTGGTACTCCGGCACCGCCAATGCGATTTATCAGAATATTTATTTTATCGAACGCTATAGTCCGGAATATATCGTCGTGCTTTCCGGCGATCATATCTATAAGATGGATTACAGCGAGATGATCTCTTTCCACGAAGCAAACGGAGCGGACGCGACGATCGCGGTCATCGAGGTACCGATGGAGGAAGCGTCGCGTTTCGGGATCATGAATGCGGATGAGAATCTCAGGATCATGGAGTTTGAGGAAAAACCCAAAAAGCCGAAAAGCAATATGGCCTCTATGGGGGTTTATGTATTCAACTGGAAAAAAGTACGGGAATATCTGGTGGCGGATTCCAAAGATGAGAAATCGTCTAATGATTTTGGGAAGAATATCATCCCCAAAATGCTTCATGCAGGCGAGAAGCTGTACGCTTATCCTTTCAAGGGATATTGGAAAGACGTTGGAACGATCACCTCGCTGTGGGAAGCCAATATGGAGCTTCTGCACGATGATCCTGAACTCGACTTGTACGACGATCCATGGCGTATTTTTTCGCGCAATCCCAATAAGCCGCCGCACTTTGTGGACAGGGGCGCCAAAATCAAAAACAGCCTGATCTCCGAGGGCTGCTACATTTACGGCACGGTGGAAAACAGTATCCTGTCGGCAGGCGTAACGATTGAAAAGGGCGCGGTGGTGCGCGACAGTATTATCATGCAGGATACGGTAGTCGGCGAAAAAAGCAGGGTCATCATGAGCATTGTGGATGAAGAGGTAAAAATCGAACGCTGCGCGAGCGTGGGCGGCGGGGGCGACATCGCGGTCATCGGCACAAAGGCCGTTATTCGCGCGGGCGCCAGTGTAGAGGCGGGGGAGAGCGTTCCCGCCAAGCGTGTGGTGAAAAATCTGACGGGAGGTGACGCGGAATGTTAAGGGATACATTTGGCCTCATATATGCGGGAGAGCAAAATATCAATCTGCGCGAGCTCGTATATCTGCGTACGGTAGGCGCGCTTCCGGTGGGAGGCAGGTACCGCGCAATTGATTTTATATTATCCAATATGGTAAATTCGGGAATACGCAACGTCGGCGTAATCGCTCAGCGCAGCTATCATTCCCTGATGGACCACCTTGGCAGCGGGAAAGAATGGGACCTGTCGCGCAAGAACGACGGTTTGTTTATCCTGCCGCCGTTTTCCAGCGCGGAAAACATGGGTTCTTACCGAGGTATCGTTGATGCGATCAAGGGCGTGATGAGCTATATTTCACGTTCCAAGCAGCAATACTGCGTGTTTTCCGGTTCGTATACGATTTATAACATGGCCTTTGACGACATGGTGCGTTATCACCTTGATACGGGCGCGGACATCACCATGCTGTACAATGAAGAGGAATCGGACGACTTCAGGGGAGAACGCTTTAACGACGTGCGCCTGCACCTGAACGACGAAGGGCGTCTTATCGATCTCGAGATCAACGCCGCGCTCAGCGATTCCAAAAAAGTCGGCATGGATACGTATGTGATCCGCAAAGATTTGCTCGAGTATCTGGTGGAGGACTGTATGTCGCGCGGAAAATATAATTTCGTAAGCGATCTTTTGATGAACAACTTAAACCGGATCAAGATCATGGGATATAAGCACGGCGGATATGTCGGGAGGCTGCATTCCGTTGCTTCATATTACAAGCTGAATATGGATTTTTTGAATACGGACATCCAAAAGGACCTGTTTTACGGCGATAACCAGATTTATACAAAGATCAAGGACGAGGTTCCCGCGAAATACGCGAAAACTTCGAACGTGAAAAATTCGCTGGTCGCCAACGGCTGTATCATCGAGGGAGAGGTCGAAAACAGCGTTCTGTTCCGCGGCGTATATGTCGGCAAGGGAACGAAGATCAAAAACAGTATTATCATGCAGAACAGCGAGGTATATAATAATTCTGACCTTGAGTATGTGATACTTGACAAATCCGTAAATATCCGTCAGGGACGGCGGCTGATCGGAGACGAGGTGTTTCCCGTAGTCATCCGGAAGGGGGCGATTGTGTGAACGGGCCAAAGGTCCTGATCGTAGGGGCGGAGGCGACTCCCTTTGCAAAGACGGGCGGGCTGGCCGACGTGATCGGCGCTTTGCCGCGCGCGTTGATCGGGCAGGGCGTGGACGTACGCGTGGTGCTTCCCAAGCATGGAATCATTAAGCAGAATTACGGCAGTGAACTGAAAGTCATTGCGACGATGAACATTTCCATGGGGTGGCGTACGCTCTATCTGGGGATCGAGACGCTTGAGAAAGACGGCGTTATTTACTATTTTATCGATAACGAATACTATTTTGGGGATTGTATTTATAAGGGCGGAGAGGCCGAGGCTGAGCAATACGCTTATTTTTGCCGCGCGGTTGTGGAAGCAATTCCGTATTTTGATTTTGTACCGGACGTGATCCATGTAAACGACTGGCATACGGCGATCATTCCTTTCCTTTTGCGGACGCAGTATCCGGATACGCCGCAGGGCAGGGCGAAAACGATATTGACGATCCATAACCTGCAATACCAGGGACAGATCTCTTTCGATCTGGCACGCGATATTTTGCAGGTGGACGATCGGTATTTTACATCGGAGTGCCTGGAAGCCTATGGCAGCGCCAATATGATGAAAGCGGGCCTTTTGTTCGCGGATAAGATTACGACCGTCAGCCCGACCTATGCGCGGGAGATATTGGACCCGTACTATGGACGCGGTATGGAGGGTATCTTAAATATGCGCAAGAAAGACCTGGTAGGGATTCTTAATGGCATTGACACCAAGGAATTCGATCCGTACCGCGACCCTTATATCCAAACCAAATATTCGAAAGATGATATGACCGGAAAGTATGAGGACCAAAGCGCGCTGCTCAAAGAGCTGGATATTCATGTGGGGGCGGGGACACCGGTAATCGGTATGGTGACGCGGCTTACGGAACAAAAAGGGCTTGATTTGGTGCGCGCGGTACTCGAGGAAGTGTTGTTCGAAAACGTCGCTTTCGTCCTTTTGGGAAGCGGCGAGCAGCAATACGAAAATTACTTTAAATATATCGCGGGCCGTTATCCGGACAAGACGGCGATTTGCCTTGGTTACAGCGACTCTCTCGCGCACCGGATTTATGCGGGAAGCGACTTTTTACTGATGCCTTCAATGTTTGAACCGTGCGGCATTTCGCAAATGATCGCGCAGCGCTATGGCACGCTTCCCATCGTCCGCGAAACAGGCGGCCTTGTGGATACGGTCCGACCGTATAATATTTACTCGCAGGAGGGGAACGGTTTTTCCTTTTCCAACTACAACGCGCATGACATGCTAAACGTCATTCGGTTTGCGCTCACGGTGCACGAGGACAAGCCCGCGCTTGCAAAGCTGATCAAATCCGCGATGGAAAGCGACAACAGCTTTTCAAAATCCGCAGGGGAATACGCGGCGCTGTACAGAAGCCTTTTATAAAAGTCACGGAGGAACACGGATATTTGATGGAAGAGAAGAAAGAAGCGATCCAGCAAATCGCGGAGGAGATTGACGAACAGCATACGGCAGGCGCGGAAGAAACGGTAGACGAGGCAAGCCACATAAGCGATTACACAGTGCCGGATATAGAAGATATACAGCCCCGCGAGGAAGAAGAGCAGGATATTTTTGCGGTATTGGATATGAATCTGCCCGAACCGGAAGAAGAAACGGAAGAAATCCTGCGCAGTGAGCTTGGCCGTTACGACAGGAAAGACGAATAAAGATAGAAAGCTGCCGCCTGATGAAACGGGCGGCAGCTCTTTGTGGGAGTATGGAGGAGCGATATGGGGTGTGAATTGTCACAAGCGGACATCAAAGAAGGGATCCTGGGGAAACTGAAGCGGCATTTCGGCAAGACGCTGGAAGAAGCGACAAAGGACCAAATTTATAAGTCATGCGCGCTTTGCCTGCGCGACAATATTGTGGAGCGGTGGACAGACGCAAACAAACAGATGCTCAACCAGGGCCTGAAGCGTCTTTATTATTTATCCGCCGAATTTCTGATGGGACGCGCGCTGGTCAACAATATGGTTAATCTTCATCTTCTGCGGGAATATAGGGATGTGCTCAGCGAAATGGGCATTGAGCTTGACGAAATCGAGGAGCAGGAACGCGACGCGGGGCTTGGAAACGGCGGGCTTGGAAGACTGGCCGCCTGTTTTTTGGATTCTCTTTCCACACTCGACTTTCCGGTGACGGGCTGCAGTATTCGTTACGAATACGGCCTGTTTAAGCAAAGGATATTGGACGGCGAGCAGGTCGAAGTGGATGACAACTGGCTGGAGTCGGGGAACGTGTGGGAAATCCCGCGGCTGGAAGAACAGGTAGAAGTCCGCTTTGGCGGCGAGATCGAGGAAGTGTGGACGAACACGGGACTTAAGATCCATTACAAAAACAGTTACAGTGTGCTCGCAATTCCGTACGATTATCCGGTGATCGGCTATATGAGCACGATGCCGGCAACGCTTCGCCTGTGGAGCGCAAAGGCGAAAACAGGTATCGACATGCAGTATTTTAATCGTGGCGATTACGCGCAGGCAATGCAGGAGCGCGAACTGGCCGAGGTCATATCCAAGGTGCTGTATCCGGAGGCCAACCACGAACAGGGCAGGCAGCTGCGTTTAAAACAGTTTTATTTCTTTACCTCGGCGACCATGCAGCATATCGTGCGGAAGCATAAACAAAATTATGGGGACCTGCATACGCTGCCGAACTATTTCACGGTGCAGATCAACGATACGCACCCAACGCTCGCGATTCCCGAGCTGCTGCGTATTTTGATGGACGAAGAGGGCATGGGCTGGGACGAAGCAATGGACATTGCTTCGCGTATGTTCAATTATACGAATCATACGGTGCTGGTCGAAGGGCTTGAATGCTGGAACGAGGAACTGTTTAAAGGGCTGCTGCCGCGTATTTACCAGATCATACAGGTTTTAAATGAGAAGTTCTGCGACCAGCTTTGGCAGGTCTATCCGGGACAATGGGATAAAATCAGCAATATGGCGATTATCGCATATAACGAGATACGCATGGCGAATTTATGTATTGCTGTGTGCGGCAAAGTAAACGGCGTTTCCGCGCTGCATGGGAAAATCCTCAAAACGAGGACGTTCCGTGATTTTTATACGGTGTTTCCGGATAAGTTTTTGGGGATTACAAACGGCGTTACCCACCGCAGGTGGCTGGCCAAGGCAAACCAAACGCTGACGGCGTTGCTTGCCGACCACATTGGCGACGGCTTTTTGAAAGACTACCGTGAGATGGACCGGATCGAGGATTTGCTGGGCGATCCGAAATTTCTGGATGATTTTATGTATGTCAAAAAGCGGAATAAAGAACGGCTGGCGGCGCACCTGAAAAAGACGCAGCACATGGAAATCAATGTGGATACGCTTTTTGATGTGCACGCCAAGCGCCTGCACGAATATAAAAGGCAGCTTTTAAAGGCGCTGCATATTCTGCATCTGTATCACCTAAAAAAATCAAATCCGCAGGTGAATATCGAGCCGACGACTTTTCTCTTTGCGGCCAAGGCTTCGCCCGGATATGCGCGGGCGAAGAATATTATCCGCCTGATTCTGGCAGTCGCGAAGCTTGTCAATAACGATCCGGACACCAGGGATATTCTGCGCGTGGTCTTTATTGAAAACTATGGCGTCTCCGAGGCTGAGGTGTTGATTCCGGCCGCCGACCTGAGCGAACAGATTTCGACGGCGGGATTCGAGGCCTCGGGCACGGGAAACATGAAATTTATGATGAACGGCGCGGTGACGATCGGTACGATGGACGGTGCCAACGTGGAGATCGCAGAGGCGGTTGGCATGGACAACATCTTCATCTTTGGAGCCACGGAAAAAGATATTGCCAAGATGGAACGTTACGGAACGTATCGGCCGGGTGAATATTACGAGCAGAATACGGACCTGCGATGTGCGCTCAACGCCATGATCGACGGAACATTGCCCGTAGCCGAGGGCAGGCAGTTTTCAGATCTTTACCATTCGCTGCTGTTTGGCGACATGGACAGGGCGGACAGGTATTACCTGCTGTATGATTTTGAACCATATGTGCAGGCGTATGAAAATATGGTGTCTGTTTACCGCGTAAAGGATGAGTGGAGGAGGATGGCGGCTATGAACACGGCAAAGTCGGGACGTTTTTCGTCCGACCGGACCATCCGCGAATATAACGATAAAATCTGGCACCTGAAAGAAATGTGACATGGCAAATATTGATTTTTCAAAACAAATGATACATGATTCCGCGCAGGAAAGGTTTCGCAGCCCAACCGGCGCTTTGCCCTGCAATACTACGGTCCGGCTTGCGCTGGCCCTTAAGGATGTTTATTTGCAAACAGTTTATCTGGTTGTAATAAACGGGCAGGATACGCAGACCATCGAAATGCGCCTGCAGGAGGGCGTATGGGCGGCCGATTACACGGTTCCGAGCGAGCCGGGAGTGCTTTGGTACTGGTTTTGTATCAAACTGGGAGATGGGGCGAAGATCTATTACGGCGCGCGCAGCGGCCAGACGTGCGGCGTGGGCATGACCTATTGGAACGAACCGCCTGCCTTTCAGCTGACGGTGCATGACGAAGCGTTCACAACGCCAAACTGGCTGAAATGTGCCAACATGTACCAGATATTTCCCGACCGCTTTAAAAGAAGAGACGACGGAACCTTTGAACGCGGTATCGCATTTCACAGAAAAAAAGGCAGGGACGTGTATGTGCATGAAAGCTGGGACGAGCCGCCGGTATATACTGCGCTGCCGGACAAGGAATATTACCAGCCGTGCGATTATTACGGCGGCAACCTGGGAGGGATTCTGGATGCGCTCGGTTATCTGCGCGACATGGGAATTACGGTCCTGTATCTGAATCCGGTTGTGGAAGCCGCATCCAACCACCGCTATAATACCGGAGACTACAAGAATATCGATCCGGTGCTGGGAACAGCAGAGCAGTTCGAGGAGCTGGCAAAAGCGGCGCGCCAGCATGGGATCCGGCTGATCCTTGACGGCGTTTTTTCGCATACGGGGGATGATAGCATTTATTTCAACAAATATGGCAGTTACGACTCGCTGGGCGCATACCAAAGTCAGGAATCGCCTTTTTATCATTGGTATCAGTTCGACGAGTATCCGGAAAAATATAAAAGCTGGTGGGGCTTTACGACTCTGCCGGAAGTGCAGGAAACGCAGCAGGACTGGATCGATTACGTAATCGAAGGCGAAGAAAGCGTGATGGATACATGGCTTGCGCGTGGAGCCGCCGGTTATCGTCTGGACGTTGCAGACGAGCTGCCGGACGAAACGATCGAGCGTATGCGCAGCGAAATAAAGCATATCGCGCAGGACAATGCGCTGATCGGTGAAGTATGGGAAGACGCGACCACCAAGCAAAGCTACGGCAAGGCGCGCAGGTATGCGCTGGGGCGGGGCCTTGACAGCGTGATGAATTATCCGCTTACAAACGCGATCATCGATTTCCTGTTGGGGAGGCAAGGCGCGCGGGGCCTGAAACAATTTTTAGTATCCCAACATGAAAATTATCCCAAGGAAATGTATTATGCGCTCATGAACCTGCTTTCCAGTCACGATATTGCGCGTATCCGGACCATACTCGGCACAAGGATCGATCCGCACTGCCTGACGCGGGAGCAGCAGGCGCATTTTGTGGTGAGCGAAGACCAGGACGAGGCCGGAGCAAAGCTGCAGAAAATGGCGGCGGCAATCCAGTTTTCCCTGCCGGGCACGCCATGTATCTACTATGGGGACGAGATGGGCTTAAACGGGCTTCTCGATCCGTTTAACAGGGGAACTTTCCGCGAAAAAGACAAAGCGATGCAGGAATATTATAAACAGCTTTCTAATCTTCGCCAAAAAACGGACGCGCTTAAAACGGGACATTGCGTTTTTTACAGGCAGGGCGAAGACGTGATCGGTATCCTGCGGTTTTGTGTGGACGGAAAAGATGCTTTTGAAAACGTGGCGGAGGACGGGATGTATCTGACGCTCGTTAACCGCTGCGAAGAACGGCGCGCGGTCGCCGTCGATCTGTTTGCGCAGGAACAATTGATGGATATGAAGATGCAGGAAACTTTCCGCGAACTTGAGTTTAAGACCGTATCATGCCTTTTGGATGGGGAAGAATATGAAATCAATGAGGGGATGATAAGCCTTGAGCTTGCGCCGCGAAGCATGAAAATTTTGGAGATTAACTGGATATGAAATACAAAACGGTACTTTTTGATTTTGACGGAACGCTGGTGGATTCCAGCAGGGGAATTCTAAACAGCGCGCGCCTGACGCTCGCCGATATGGGACGGCCCATGCCAGGCAAGGAAATGCTGAAGAAATTTATCGGACCGCCGTTGAAGCTTTCCTTTGTCAACGCGTGCGGGATGGACGAGGAAACGGCAAGCGAGGCTGTGCGTATCTACAGGGAGAAATATGCGGCGGGCGGTATGTTCGAGATCGACGTATATCCGGGTATACGGGAGCTGCTGCAAAAGCTCAATGCGGCGGGCATAACCTGCGCGGTCGCTTCCGTAAAGAGGGAGCAGATCGTGCGGCAGACGCTGACACATCTTAATCTGGCAAATGAATTTGCGGCAATCTGCGGCGCGTCGGGCGACATCAATATCAAGACCAAGGGGCACATCATAGAGGACGCGGCATTGCGTACGGATTCCCGCAGGGAAGAATGCCTGATGGTGGGGGACAGTGATTACGACGCGGTCGGTTCAGGCGAAGCCGGAGTCGATTTTTGCGCGGTGCTTTGGGGCTTCGGCTTTGAAACGATGCAGGACGTGTCCAGCTTCAAGTGCCGCTATGTCGCGCAGGATGTCGCGGCACTGGAGAACTTCCTGCTGAAATAAGCACATGTTAAGAGATTTATTTTGCAACATAGCGCGCGCGTCGTGCAGCTTACCGAAAAGGCGTTGACGCGCGTTTTTTATTTCCATTATACTGAAAGCAGATTCGAATCTGGGCCAACGGAAAGAGGGGAAGCCGATGAAAGTGATCTTGGATATTGATCCAAAATACAAGCAGGACGAGATCGTGATCCGATGCGCGGAAATGAACGACGAGCTTTTGAAAATCGTATCGCTCGCAAACAGCGCGCAAAAAAAGGTGATCGGCAGCATCGACCGCCAGACTTTTGTCCTCAATCCGAGCGAAGTATATTACTTTGAAAGCGTGGACGATAAGGTATTTATCTATACCGAGGATAAGGTCCTTAACTGCGCGCTGCGGCTTTATGAAATCGAAGAACGGTTTAAAAACACAAGTTTTTTGCGCGCCAATAAATCGACGATCATTAATTTGGCAAAGGTACGGAAGCTTAACCCGATTTTGAATGGGAAAATCGAGGTGGAACTCGAAAATGGCGAAAAGCAGATCATTTCAAGGCAATATGCGCCGGCGCTCAAAGAAAAGCTGGGATTGGAGAAGTAACGGTTATGGGAAAAAGAAATACAAAGGGTGTCGTAGCCTTGTTTTTTATGGTATTCAGCATCGCGTTTCTGATAGCGGTAACCATTTCGACGATAATAGCGGTCATGATCGGGGCAGAAGCGCTGCCGCTTAAGGAGCTGCGCAACGATGTGCTGCTGGCGGTGTTTATCGGCCTTGTGCAGTTGATCTGGATAGGATCGGACCAAAATAACAGAACCTACCTGATACGCACGATCATTCATTTTATTATTTTGATCACAGGTTGTACGCTGCTCATGGTATGGTTCGGCTGGTTGCCTCCCAGTCAATGGCTGGCGATCTACTACGCGGGGTTTATCGCCGCATATATCGTGATCTGGATCGCGTTTTTCCGTATCAACAAAAAGAAATGGCAGGCCATGAACGCGAAACTGGATGAATATAAAAGGGCAAACAAGGAATAAGGCCTACGCCGGATCGCCTTATGAGGAAATGGGGACCGTATCCTGCTCTAAACGTTTCAGTATCTTCATTTCATGACTGACGAGCAGAATCGCCACCAATGCCGCCATGCCATCCGCAACAGGTCCTGCGTACATGACGCCGTCAATGCCCATAAGCGCAGGCAGGATCAGAACCAATGGCAGCAGGAATATAATCTGCCGCGTGAGGGATAACCAGATGCCGCGCGTTGCCTTTCCGATGGACGAAAAGAAGTTCGAGGAAACAGGCTGCAATCCGTTGAGGAAAGTAAACAACAGGAAGATACGGAAGCAGCGTTCGGCAAAATGGAAATATTCCTCGCTGCCCGAGCCAAATATGCCGATGATTTCGCGCGGAAACAGTTGGAACGCGAGGAAAGCGATTATGGAAATAATCGTGGCGACAATGATTGCTTTCCAGTATGTCTCGCGGACGCGTCCGTATTTCCGAGCGCCGTAATTAAAGCTGGAGATGGGCTGTAATCCCTGCGCGATCCCGATGATGACGGACATATAGATCATGTTGACTTTCATAATGATACCGACGACCGCCAGAGGAATCTCGCTGCCATAGACGGATAACGCTCCGTAATAGGTGAGCACGTTATTGAGGACGATTTGTACGACCATCATGGCAAGCTGGTTGAAGCACGCGGCGGCGCCCAGGCCCATGATCGCGCGGGTATTTCCGGCGCGCACGCGCAGGATGGATCTGTCGAGCTTAACCGTATGAAAACGAAAAACCAAATAGTATGCCGCCATAGCCGCAGAAGCAATTTGTCCGAGGATGGTCGCAAGCGCGGCGCCGGCCATACCCATATTGAATCCGAAAATAAAAAGAGGGTCGAGGATCGTATTGATGACCGCGCCAGTAAGCACACAGGCCATGGAAAATTTAGGGCTGCCGTCCGCGCGAACCAGGTTGCTCGCGCCTGTCGCAAAAATCAGGAAAGGGAATCCGAATGATGTGATACCGGTATACGTGACCGCATGCTCCAGTACGCCCAGGGTCGCGCCGAAAGCGACCATCATAGGCTGCAGACAAGAGCGGACGATTATCATAAGGACAACGCCGCATATTACGAGCATCAAAATGGCGTTGCCCGCATAGGAAGCCGCCTGCTTTTCCTGTTTGGCGCCCATGGACAGGTTGAAGTTTGCCGCTCCGCCGATACCGAACAAAAGGGCGATGGCCGTGCAGACCGTAGAGAGGGGAAAAGCTACGTTTGTCGCGGCGTTCCCCAGCATACCGACGCTTTGGCCGATGAAAATCTGGTCGACGATGTTATAAAGTGCGCTTACGAGCATGGCAATGATACTTGGGACTGCAAATTTTACCAGTAATTTGCTGATTTTTTCTGTCCCCAGAGGATTTTTCACCGCTTGTTCCATCTGTTAATTTTCCTCCTTGTTCGCGATACAGGCATTGCCGGTCATTTTCTCAAGTCCTGAACATAGCGTGGTAAGTTCTGTCACATCAAAGCCGCCCGCCAACATCTGATCGAGCTCTTTGAACGTTTTGAGCAGCGCGGGAATGAGCTGCCGGCCCTGCGGCGTTAAGTACAGGCAAAAAGAGCGCATATCCTCCGGATCGCGCGCACGCTGTACAAATCCGCCCTCATCCAGTTTTTTTAGGACCCGCGTCACCACAGCCTCGTCTATCGTTAAAAATTGCGCCAATTGACGTTGGTTGATTCCCGGATTTTTCGAAATATGCATAAGGAAAGCATGGTCGGAGTATGTAAGCCCGTAAGGCTGCATTTTCCTGTTGATGTATTTTTGTATCTGACGGTACAATATGGAGATCTGTTTACCTATCTTCTCGACGTGCTGGTTACGCATAGATACCACCTACATAATCGTTGACATATCAAGTAATAAGATAAAGAAAAGCGCTTGATATGTCAAGCGTTTTCCGTAATGCGGTTTATTTATTTCTGTAGCCATTCCGGAAGGGGAGTACCTGCCCTGATATAAGCGCGTCTGAATAGCTCGACTTGACTGTCGACGCGGGTTGCAAACGGCTCGAGCGGAAGCTTCTTATAAACGCCTTTACCGACTTGACGGCGCGCTTTGACGTTATCGTTTAGCTGCAGCTCTATGAGGCTGCTGATTTCCGCTTTCAGCGCGGGATCGCTGACAGGAGCGGCGACCTCCACACGGCGCTCCGTATTGCGCGACATGAAATCGGCTGAGGAAATATAAATTTTCCGGCGTTCCGGCGTACCGAACATGTAGACGCGCGAATGTTCTAAGAAGCGGCCGACGATACTAATCACTTCGATATTGCGGGTTGGTCCGGTTTTTTCCACATTGAGGCAGCAAATACCGCGAATGAGCATCTGGATCTTGACGCCGGCATCCGAAGCCTTGATCAGCTTACGTATAATGTCGAGATCGTTTAAAGAGTTGAGCTTGAAGATGAGCTGCGCGGGCGCGCCGGCCCTGGCGAGGGCAGTTTCGCGGTCAATGGCCCGCAGTACTGCGGGCTTCAGCGTCAGCGGCGAAACCATCAAAAGGTCGGAATTTTCGACCAGACTGCCCATACATAAATTTTTAAAGACATCCTGCGCGCCCAGGGCCATATCTTCGTTCGATGTGAAAAGGGAAAGGTCCGTATACAGCTTTGCTGTGGATTCGTTATAATTGCCGGTGCCGACCTGCGTAATAAAGCTGAGGCCTTTTTTTTCCTTGCGCGTAATCAGAAGCAGTTTGGAATGAACCTTATAATCCTCAATCCCATAAATAACGGAAGCGCCGGCATCCTGCAAACGCTTAGACCAGTCGATATTGTTCTCCTCGTCAAAACGCGCGCGCAGCTCGACGACGGCAATTACTTCCTTGCCGTTCTCGGCGGCGCGGATCAGGGCATCGATCACCTTGGAATGGCGCGCTACACGGTAGAGCGTGATTTTGATGGAAATCACCTTAGGGTCGGAGGCCGCTTCTTCCAAAAGACGCACAAACGGTTTCATATCCTGATAGGGATAAGACAGCAGGACGTCTTTTTTCCTGATCTGCGGAATCAACGGCTGCGCGAGATGAAGCTGCGAAGAGGGCTGGGGAACGAGGGGCGGGTAAAAAAGCGGGGCAAACTTCGCGTCCGTGAGCTGATCCCGCAGATCCGATACAAAAGACAGGATAGTAGGCATTTCGTTAAAGAAAACCTCATCGTTTGTGAGTTTTAAATGCTTCATAAGCAGCCTGGTAATCTCATCGTTTTGGCCGCGTGAGATATCGAGGCGCACCGGCTCCAGCTTTTTACGCTTTTTGACGATGATCTCCATGATGTCACGATAAGACATATCGTAATCGAAAAACGCTTCGTCCGCGTCTATATCGGCATTGCGGGTAATCGAAAAAATACTCTTGGCGACAACCTTGTGCTTGGGGAAAATTTTAGAAGCAAAATAAAAAATCAAATCCTCGATCAGGGTGAATTTGACATACTTGCTGGGCATAAGAAGCAAACGCTCGAAATAACCGCTTGCGGGAATAATGCCAAGCTGGGTGCCTTCCTTTGATTTAAGCAATACGGCGATATGCACCATATTATTCATAAGAAAGGGAAAGGGATGATGTTTGTCAATGATATGCGGCGATAAAAGCGGCAGCACATTCCGCTCGAAATAACGCTCTAAAAACCGCTCTTCATATTTGGTCAGGTGTTTGCCGGCCTTGTAAAAGATACCGTAATTCTCAAGGGCGTCCAATATTACGATCAATGCCCTATTTTTGCGTGGAGTCAGGCGGCGTATCTCCTTATAGATACTGCGCAGCTGCTCGCTGGTGGTCATTCCGGACATCTCGTCAATGGAGTCCTTTTTGAGCAGGAGGCGGTCATGCAGGCTACCCACGCGCACCATCAAAAACTCGGTCAGGTTACTGTGGTAGATAGACACAAAATTCAGGCGCTCGAACAAAGGATTTGATTTATCCTCGGCTTCTTCGAGAACGCGCTCGTTGAATTTTAACCAGCTCAAGTCACGGTTTATCAGGTGCTTGTATTTGTTTTCGCCCATGGAATTACCTCGAATTATTTGTCATAATATTATTATAAACGAAATTCGGCATAAAAACATGGAAGACCAAAAATTTTACAGAGCGTGAAGCATTCATTTTAAGCTGCTTTTATGCTATAATATATCGGCAAATAATTTTTTGAATGAAACGGAAGAGGATATGGGTTTTTTTGCAAATATTACATCACTGCAAATCTTTGCCTTGGTGCTGCTGGCCATAGGCGCGGTGATCACGTTTACCGCGGGACGGATCGCGAAACATTTTTCGTATGGACATGCGGACATGGTATGGAAATTTATCGGGCTGGGATGCGCGGTTGCCGGATTCCTGCTTGTTTTCATCTAATCATTTTTTGGAGGAGAGACGATGACAAAAGAACTGAGCACAACGTACGACCCAAAACAAACGGAAACAAAGCTGTATGAGAAGTGGATGGAAAAGGGATATTTCCACGCGGTAATTGATCCGGATAAAAAGCCGTTTACGATTGTAATCCCGCCGCCGAACATCACGGGCCAGCTCCACATGGGTCACGCGCTTGACAATATGCTGCAGGACGCGATCATCCGTACCAAACGGATGCAGGGATATTCCGCGCTTTGGATGCCGGGAACGGACCATGCGAGTATCGCAACGGAAGTAAAGATCGTGGATGCGCTGCGCGAAGAAGGAATTTCCAAGGAAGAACTCGGGCGCGACGGTTTTTTAGAGCGCGCATGGGAATGGAAAGCGAAATACGGCGGACGCATTGTAGAGCAATTGAAAAAACTCGGCTCGTCGCTCGACTGGCAGCGCGAGCGGTTTACTATGGACGAGGGATGTAACCGTGCCGTGCGCGAGGTATTTGTGCGCCTTTACGAGAAAGGGCTCATTTACCAGGGCAGCCGTATCATCAACTGGTGTCCGGATTGTATGACCGCGCTTTCGGACGCTGAGGTAGAGTATGAGGAGCAGGCATCGCACCTTTGGTATATGCGTTACCGGGCGGAGGACGGCGGCGAGGGCATTGTGGTCGCAACAACCAGGCCGGAAACGATGCTCGGCGATACGGCGGTAGCCGTCAATCCGGCTGACGAACGCTACAAGGATTTGATCGGTAAAAACGTGATTTTACCGTTGCTGGATAAGCCGATTCCGGTGGTGGCGGACGAATACGTGGATATGGAGTTCGGCACCGGCGCGGTGAAAATTACGCCGGCGCACGACCCGAACGATTATGAAGTGGGCGTACGCCACGACCTGCCTATTGTCCGCGTGATGAACGATGACGGAACGATGGCGGATAACGCCGGAAAATATGCGGGACTTGACCGAAACGAGGCGCGCAGACAAATCGTAGCCGATTTGGAGCAGCTCGGCGCAATGGTGAAAATCGAGGACTATACGCATAACGTAGGGCATTGCTATCGCTGTCATACGGTGATCGAGCCGATCATCTCCAAGCAATGGTTTGTTAAGATGAAAGGACTGGCGGAGCCGGCTATCAAGGCAGTGGAGGAGGGACGAATCAAATTTGTGCCCGAACGCTTTTCCAAGATTTATTTCAATTGGTTGTATAATATCCGCGACTGGTGTATTTCCCGTCAGCTTTGGTGGGGGCACAGGATTCCTGCCTATACATGTAAAAAGTGCGGAAAGCTGGTCGTGGCGCTTGATATGCCGGACGTTTGTCCGGATTGCGGTGGCATGGAATTTGTGCAGGAAGAGGACGTGCTCGATACGTGGTTCTCTTCGGGGCTGTGGCCTTTTTCCACGCTCGGCTGGCCGGAGCAGACAAGCGAACTTGAATATTTCTATCCGACGGACGTGCTGGTGACGGGATACGATATTATTTTCTTCTGGGTGGCGCGCATGATTATGTTCGGGCTGGAGATCATGGGGGAAATCCCTTTCCATACGGTGGATATTCACGGGATCGTCCGCGATAGCGAGGGGCGGAAGATGTCCAAGTCTTTAAACAACGGTATCGATCCGCTCGAAGTAATCGACAAATACGGCGCGGATGCGCTCAGGTTTTCGCTTGCGATGGGCGTAAGCCCCGGAAACGATATGCGTTTTTACTGGGAAAAAGTGGAAGCCGCCCGTAATTTTGCGAACAAGGTATGGAACGCGTCACGTTTTGTGATGATGAATATCAAGGGAGAAGTACAACCGGTAGACGAAAGAAAGCTGGACATTGCGGACCAGTGGATTCTCGGTAAGCTCAACGATGCGATCAGGGAATGTACGGATAATATGGAAAAATACGATCTCGGTCTTGCCGCGCAAAAGATATATGATTTTGCGTGGAGCGAGTTTTGCGATTGGTATATCGAGATGGCAAAGCCACGGCTTTACGGCGAGGACGAGGATGTAAAGGCGGCAACGATCAGCGTACTCGTGTATGTTCTGAAAAACACATTGAAGCTGCTGCACCCGTTCATGCCTTTTATCACGGAGGAGATCTATACAAACCTGCCGGATGCAGACGAGACGATTATGCTCAGCGCATGGCCGGCTGTCGAATTTGAAAGCGGACAACAACAGGCCGAAATGATGAACGGCGTGATGGACATGATCCGCTCTATCCGCAATGTGCGCGCGGAAATGAATGTGCCGCCGAGCGTGAGGGTAAAGCTGACGATCCTTACCAAGCACGGCGACGCCATTGGCGCGTGCGCGGAGTATTTGAAGAAGCTGGCGTATGCAAGCGAGGTGCAGGTGATAACGGAAAAAACACAGATACCCGAAAACAGCGTATCCGCCGTATGCGCGGTGGGCGAGGCGTTCATGCCGCTTGCGGAGCTTATCGATATTGAAAAAGAGATCCAGCGCCTTGCCAAGGAAGCGGAAAAGAATGAGGGGGAAATCAAGCGTGCGCAGGGAAAGCTTGCAAATAAGGGCTTCACTGATAAGGCGCCTGCGCATGTAGTGGAAGAGGAACGTTCCAAGCTGAATACTTACATCGAGATGCGCGACAAGCTGAAAGAAAGGCTTGCGTTCTTAAAGGACATGAAGTAAATGGAGTATGTGCATCTGGCGGGAACCAACGCTAAGGGCTCCACGGCGCAGTATATTGCAGGAATATTATCGCAGAGTCATCAATGCGGATTGTTTACGTCCCCGCATATCCTCTCGCCATGCGAGAGGATGAACATCAACGGGGAAAATATTTCGGAACAGGAATATGAAAAATATATGGAAAAGGCAAGGGGTGAAAAGCATTCTCACCTCTTTTCCGTCTGGGTGGATGCGGCCCTTTCATGGTTTGCGGACAGGCGGGTCGAATACGCGGTCATCGAGACGGGGCTGGGCGGCCGGCTCGATCCAACCAATATCGTACCGGCGAAGCTGCAGATCATAACGCCCATCAGCTACGATCATATGGCGCTTCTTGGCAATACGCTTACCGAAATCGCGCGGGAAAAATGCGGAATCATAAAACCAGATTCCGTGGTGATCTCCCATCCGCAGGTAAAAGAAGCGATGCGCGTCATTGAAAGCACATGCCGTTCGAAAAACGCGCGGCTGATCGTGCTTGATGAGCGCGCAGTCCATGTTCACAGCAGCGGCGTTATGGGGCAGTGCTTTGATTTTACATACGAGGGTTACAGGTATCGCGATTTACGGATCCACGCGGCGTCGCCGATGCAGGCCCTTAACGCGTGCGTGGCGTTGATTGCTGCGGCAGAGTTAGGGATCTCGGAAGAGGATATGAAAGAGGGACTGGCGAACACGAAGATTTCCGCCCGTGTACAGGTATGCGGGGATATTGTGATCGACGGGGCGCATAATCCGGCTGCGCTAAAAGAACTCCGGCGGTCTGTCGACAAATATTTTAGCGGCAGGAACGTCACGGCGCTCATCGCCGTCATGCGCGATAAGGATATTCTTGAAATAACGAATGAGATAGCCGGTTTCGCGGATCAGGTCGTATGCACCTGCGCGAATAAAACAAGGGGGCTTAGCGCCAGGGAATTAAAAAATTATTTTCCCTGCGCGACAGCCAATGAGGATCCGGAAAATGCTTTTATGGAAGCGGAACGCATCGCCAAACAAAAAAAAGGCATACTCGTGGTATGCGGCTCTTTTTATCTCGCGGCACATGTGCTTGCCATGTTAGCCCAGACGCGTGACGACGTCCTTATATAACGAAATCGCATTGCTGCGCCAGTTTCCGGTCATACGCTGCGCTTCTTCCTTGGAATAGACGATACAGCTTAACTCAAAGATGGTACGGTCGTCCTCCAGTACTTTTAAAATCACGCGGTACTCGCCGTCCGAGAGCTTGATAAATTCCCCTACGAGCTGGGATTCCATTTTAAGCTCCGTGGCGTGCTCCTTTAAGTAGCTGTCGATACGGTCGCGGAAAGAGCGGCGCAAATCGGCTTCTAAAATCAAGAGCATCTGCGCGCCTTTTTCGGTGATACCGTAAAGCACGTTTTGAGGCGTTGCCTTTGAATAAATGTGCCCACCCTCGGAAAGTTCGAACATACATTCCTTGAGATCGAAATAACTCATAAAAGAAAGCTCGCTTAAAATCCGTACGATCTGCAGTTCAGAAAGCGCAATGTCGCTTTTATGCAGAAGATATAATAACAATAATTTGTTGTTTGCTAGTGTTTGTTTTGGCCTTATTTGCATGATTCCACCTCGATAATATTATAGCATATGCACAAAAGTTTCTAAAGAAAGTATTGTCTTTTTTAAGGAAATCAGTATAATAATAAGAGTTCGGGTTTGTACGAGGTTTATAAAAGTAAGGATTTACTGTTACATATTGGAATATGGGACTATAGCTCAGATGGTTAGAGTATCTCGTTGACATCGAGGGGGTCACTGGTTCGAGTCCAGCTAGTCCCACCATCAAAAAGCCTGCATTTGCAGGCTTTTTTGTATTCGCCTGAAAAGCGTATAGATTAATTTGCACCGAAAGGCATTGACAAGCAATCGGTTATTTTATACAATTCTTAATAGATTTTCGTGTTTACCCGAAAATATACAATTCAGTTGGTATTAAATTCTATATTTTCAGTTTTAAACCTAACACATTGTTCGGTCGTTTTTTGGCGACTTATTTTTCAGCCTGCGATTTTGGCCGTCTTTGGCCATGCCTCTGAAAGGATACATATATGTTGATTTCCAAGTTCAGATTTCTAATTATAGCTATTGTGGCAACGGTTGTCTGTATCATCCTGGTCTCGCTTTCCATGCTGCCGAAAGAAAAATTTCAACCAAGGGAAAGTATCAGTATCGGCCTCATTGAAACGGATTCTGAAGATAGCTGGAGAATGGAGATGATAACGCAAATCAAGCAGTCCGCGAGTGCCGCCGGCATTAATGTAATGACGATCGAGACGGACAGGACGCAATCCGCACAAATCAACGCGATCCGCTCGTTCATCGTATACGGCGTTGATGTGATTGTTTTTTCTCCGGTCATGAACAACGGCTGGGACTATGTGCTTAAGGAAGCGGCGGACGCCCAAATTCCCATTATTACGGTCAACGAAAAGGTGAATACGGAGGTGGACGGCATGATAACCTGTGTCACCTATGACTATAAGAGTATTGGCGCGGCGGTAACGGATGCGTTTTTAGAAACGGCGAGGGAGCATGACGTCGATAAATCGGAGCTGAAAATCCTTGAGCTGCGGGGCGCGATAGGCTCGACGGTATCGGAGGAAATTTCGGAAGGGATACGTACGGCGCTGGAAAACAGCGCCGGATACAAAATAAACTATAGTGCGAATGCGGATTACATGCGGTCGCGCGCCAAGGAAATGGTGAACGGCCTGCTGCGCAATGAATATGAAATGGACGTTGTTATCACGCACAATGACGGCATGGCCTTAGGCGTGATCGACGCCCTGGAGAAAAACGGCCTCAGACCCGGGATTGACGTGCAGATCGTTACGTTTGGCGGCGGAGCCGACGCACAGGAGATGTTCGATGCGGGGAAAATATCCTACATGGCCGAATGCGACCTGGAAGGCATGGGGAAAAAGGTAGTGGAAACCGCCATGGAGCTTAAAAACGGTGGCATGGTTTCGGATACGACCTATCTGAACAGTTCCCTGATGCTCAGCGAGGCGAAATGATGAACAAGGAAAAAGCAAGTATCAGCCGGTATCTGAAAACGTCTTATATCCTCATCATTATCATGATGGCTGTACCGACGATCGTACTCAGTATATTTATTCCAGCGATGAACCAGCGTTACAGCGATATGATTGGTTATGTGCGGCGGGCCAGCGAGGTGATCGAGGTGACCGACAGGCAGCTTGAAAAGGAAATCTGGGATATTGTCGCAGGGAAAAAGGATTTCGGAGACGGGAAACAATATGAGCTTCTGGACAGCGCGCAGGATATTTTAAAGCAGCTTAAAGGGAATATTCATAACGACAACCAGAGGTATATTGTGGGCGCGATGGAGATGCTGGACAGCATTCGTTCTTACTGCGATGAACTGGGCGTGCAAATCCGCCGTAATGTGGCGGTTTCCAGCAACGAACAGTTACTGCGCGAAATCCGCAGGGTTTCCTCGTCCCTTAAGGATGTAATGATAGAATACATATACGCGGAAATCGATGAAATATCCGTCATCAATTCAAATATCCTGAATATTACGACCCTCAATATTTTACTGACAGGCGTTTTGATGGGGCTGGTGATCTGGTTTGCCATACGCTGTTATCAAAGCGCGCGCGATTCCATACAACAACCGATCGCCCGTCTGGAAAAAATGTCGGTTCGGCTGGCCAAGGGGGAATTGTCCGCGCGTTCTCCCGCTTCTGCGCTCGAAGAACTTGACGTATTGACGCAAAGCCTGAATTCCATGGCGCATAAGCTGGAAGAACTGATCGACAGCCGCGTACAGGATCAAAAAAACCTGCGCAAAGCAGAGCTGCGCACCCTGCAGGAGCAGATTACGCCGCATTTTATTTATAATACGCTGGACACCATCGTGTGGATGGCGCAAAAGAAAAAAACAGAGGATGTGATCGGTATTACCATGGCGCTGACCAAATTCCTGCGAATTTCACTGAGTAAAGGAAACGACTGGATTACGGTGGAACAGGAAATAGGGCATGTGGAAAGCTATCTGAAAATCCAGCAGTTCCGTTATCGGGGCAAAATCAAATACGTAGTCGATATTGACCCGCAGCTTTATGGATACGGGATTTTGAAATTATTGTTGCAGCCTTTGGTGGAAAACGCGCTCTACCACGGCGTGAAACAAAAACGAGGCGCGGGAAAAATCGAGGTCAGGGGCGTAAAAAACCAGGACCGCACAATGACGTTTTCCGTCAGCGACAACGGAATCGGCATGACGGAAGAACGCTTTAAGAAAGTGCTTACTTCTATGAAAAACGACGTGGGATTGCGTGACAGCACCTATGGACTATACAACGTCAATAAAAGAATCTCTCTTTATTATGAAAATGACGGGCTCTCGATTGAAAGCGCATATAACGTGGGGACCACGGTTCGATTTACGATACCGTATAAGGAGATATAAATATGTATCGGGTATTTATTGCTGATGATGAGGATACGATTCGCGAGGGTATCCGCGAGATGCTGGAAAGCGAGGGGGAAACTTACTCTGTATGTGGGGAAGCGGCCGACGGTGAGCTGGCTCTGCCTATGATCCAGGAAATGAGGCCGGATATTCTGATAACGGACATCTGTATGCCGTTTGTAGACGGCCTTAAACTTGCTTCGATTTTAAAGAAAACCATGCCGTGGATGCATATCCTGATTCTGAGCGGATATGACGAATTCAGCTATGCACAAAAGGCAATTGAAATCGGGGTGGACAGTTATGTCTTAAAACCGGTTTTGGCAGAGGAGCTCAGGGAAAGCCTGTCCAAGATTGTAACGCGTATTGAAGCGGAACGAAAAGAGGTGCTGGAAACGCTTTCACGCCGCAAAAGAGAAGAAAAAAACCGTAATACGATATTGGATTTCTTTTTTAACGAGCTGGTAAACGGCACGATCGATTCCTCTGAAATATACCGGAAAGCAGAAGAACTGGGGATCGACATCATTGCCCAGGATTATGTGCTGTGCTATATCTCCGCCGACCAGAAGATGGACCTGGAAAAACTGCGGACATTTTTTGCGAGGCTGATCGAAGACAGGAAAGAAATTTGCGGTTTTCGTTACGCGGACAGTTATATGCTGCTGGTAAAGGGAAATTCTGCGGAGAAAACCATGGAAAGCGCCTGTGAGGCGGTACAAATGCTCAAGCATGAAGCGGAACGGATTTTAGGGGCAGAACTTTCCGCGGATATTGGAACGGCGGTGGAACGAATCAGCGATGTGGCGAAATCGTTCCATAAGATCAGAAATATGAGGGACTATGGCGATGAAAACCCTGAAAATCACCTGATCAGGATCCTGGCAGAAGAAGAAAATGCCGTCCTGCCGATCGATATTTCCGAATCCGCGCCGCTTGCGGAAAAATTACGTCATGCGGAACTGGCAGACGTAGACAAACTGGTGGAAAATCAGTTTATTGTGACCAGAGAAGAGGAGAATGCAAGCGTCCTGTACCGTTATTATCTGTTTGTGGACCTGATTGTGACATCCATCCGTTTATTAAAAGAAATGGGCGCAGACGAAGGCGGCAAGCGCCTGCAGGAAAAAATGAACAACGCGCAATTGTTCGAGTATGCGGTGTCTTATGAAAAAACATGCGAGTACGCGAGGAGTTTCCTTACGGATGTGATCCGCTATCGGGAAGAACAAAAACAAATTCCTTACAGTGAAGAAATCAAAATTGCCCGGCAATATATCAAGGAACATTATTCTGACGAGGGGCTGTCGCTGCATACGGTAGCGAGCGCGGTCGGCTTCAGCCCCAATCATTTCAGTACCGTATTTTCGCAGCAGATGGGCGTTACTTTTATTGAATACCTGATACGCTACAGGGTGGAGAAGAGCAAGCAACTGCTTTGCGATACGAATCTCAATTTAAATGATATTACATTCCGGATCGGTTACAGCGAACCGCATTACTTCTGTTATGTATTTAAAAAGTATACGGGGATGACGCCGGGCGCGTACCGTAAGGCGTGCAAAGAACAGGCGCAAGCAAGCGAAGATCCTCAGGCATGAAAGGGATCGGCGGACATTTATGTTATTTTCCGATAAAAAAACATACCTTTTACGTCATAGATATGCAGGAATATACGAAATATTATGATAAGATACTGGCTATGTATTTCATGGCCAGTAAATTTATAATGGGGTTACTCGAATGAGTAATCTTTTTATTTTAAGGGGGAACGACATGAAAAAAGGTAAATTGTTAGCATTGGTTCTGGCGGCGCTCATGGTATTTGCACTCGCAGCTTGCAGCGCGGCTCCGGAAACGCCAAGCGAAAGCACATCTGCGGAGCAGACCACGCCGGCAACGCAAACGGCAGCCGCAGAAAGCGCGTCTGCGGAAACCGGAGAGGCGTCCGCGGAAGCAGTGGGCGAAGACATGGTAGATACACAGGCTTTCAAAAAGGATGGCCCGTACACCATCGGCTTTTCCGACATCCAGGTAGTCAATACGTGGCGCGCGCAAATGCATAATGAACTGGAGGCTGCCGCAGAAGAACATGGCGTGACATTATATACAACAGATGCCGGCGGCGACACATCCAAACAGGTTTCGGATATTCAGGACCTGATTGCAAAAGGGATTGACGCATTGCTCGTCGCGCCGGGATCCACAACGGCGACCAACTCTGTGACAAGGCAGGCGATCCAACAGGGAATCCCTGTATTTATGATCAACGCAGAGGTGGACGATCCTGACGCTTATACCGGTTATGTAGGCTCCAACAACGTAGACTTCGGTTATATTACCGCGAAATGGCTGCTCAATGAAATCGGCGGCGAAGGAAATATCATTGTGCTCAACGGTATTGCAGGAAACTCGACCAGCACGCTGCGCGAAGAGGGATTGAAAAAGGCGCTGGAAGAACTGCCTGACGGCGGCGAGAACGTCAATATCCTTGCAACCTATTACGCGGACTGGGCGTACGACAAAGGAAAACAGAGTGCGGAGCAGGCGCTTGCGGCGTATCCGGACATCGACGCGGTATGGTCCCAGGGCGGCGCAATGTCCCAGGGCGTAATCGAAGCTTTCCAGGCGGCAGGCCGCGATCTCGTACCGATCACAGGCGAAGACAATAACGGTTACCTGAAAATGTGGAACGATCTGCTGCCTACTGGCTTTACCAGTATCGCCACCAGCGATCCCACATGGGAAAGCGTTGTAGCGCTTGAAACGGCGCTGGACGCACTGGCGGGAAAACCGGTCTTAAAAGACAACTATATTGCAGTACCGGTTATCACCAACGATAATCTGGCGGAATATGTAAAACCGGAATACTCCGACGCTTACTGGTGCAGTTCCAAACTGTCCAAGGAAAAGGCAGATGAACTCTATCTGGAAAAATAAACATACCAACTGAAAAATAGTAATCAGCATACCAACTGATATAGCCATTGGAGGGAGTAACTGAGTCAAATTGGTTACTCCTTTCAAAAAGGGGGAATTTTTTTGGAAAAAGTTGTTCTGGAAACAAAAAACATCTGCAAATCCTTTTATGACAACAAGGTTCTGGAAAACGTAAATTTTTCCTGCGTGGCAGGTGAAATACATACGCTGGTGGGCGAAAACGGCGCTGGTAAATCAACGCTTATGAAAATCATATCCGGAGTCCATAAGCAAACATCGGGTGAATTTTACATCAATGGAGAAAAAATGGATTTTGATACCACCCTGCAGGCGCAGGAAGCGGGAGTTAGCATTATTCATCAGGAATTCAATCTCGTTCCATACCTCACGGTGTATGAAAATATGTTCTTGGGAAGACTGCTGACTCAAAAAAATGGTCTTACAGACATTGCGCAAATGCGCAAACAAACAAAAGAGCTTGCGGAAAAAATGGAAGTGGAACTGGATCCGGATATGCGTGTAAAGGACCTGACGGTCGCCCAACAGCAGATGCTCGAAATTATGAAAGCCATCAATCTGGAAACGCAGATTATCATTATGGACGAGCCGACGGCGGCGCTGACATTGGTAGAGGTGGAGGCGCTGTTCAAGATGACGCGCAAGCTAAAAGCTGAGGGCAAAACCATTATCTATATTTCACACAGGTTAAACGAGGTGTTTGAAATTTCCGACCGCGTGACCGTCTTAAAGGACGGCGCGACCATGGGAACGACCCGCGTGGAAGACACGACTAAGGAAGAAGTCGTCAATATGATGGTGGGCCGCCAAATGGGGAATATCTTTCCTGAGCGCGACGGCATGACGTTTACGCAGCCGGTATTGGCAGTGGACGGGCTGCGGATCAAAGAGGGACAGGACGGTTTTACGTTCACTCTGAAAGAGGGAGAAATTCTTGGTATTACCGGCCTCGAAGGACAGGGGCAAAGGGAGCTGGTACGGGTACTATTTGGGCTGCACCGCGCCCTTGACGGAACGGTTAGTATCGATGGGAAGCCGGTTAAAATCAATTCCACAAAGGCAGCCATGAAGCAAGGGATTTCATTCCTGACAGACGACCGCAAGATAGAGGGTCTCTGCTTGGGGCTGCCGATTTACAGCAACATATCCTTACCGATTATCAGGAAATTAAAACGCAGGGGAATGATTCTAAGTTCTTACGAACAGGCGGAAACGCAGCAGTATATGAAAAATATCAATATCAAGGCGACATCCTGCGCCCAGACGGTTAAAACGCTATCCGGCGGTAACCAGCAAAAGGTGCTGCTGGCGAAATGCCTGGCAAATAAACCACGGATACTGATTGTGCACGAACCGACGAGAGGCATCGATGTGGCGGCCAAAGTAGAAATATACAACTTGCTGAGGAAATTGTCGCGGGAAGAGAAAATATCGATCATTATGGTCTCCAGCGACCTTATGGAAGTCATCAACGTCAGCGACCGCATTCTTGTCGTATACGACGGCCGTATCAACGGTGAAATGGACGGCAGGGAAGCAACAGAGGAAGGAATCATGCGGATTGCGACAAATATACAAGCGGGGGTAGGGGCGTGAATATCAAACAATTTGTAAAAAAGAACGATGAAGTGCTCATTGTATATATCATCCTTGCCGTCGTACTGGTGATTGGGGGATTTGCATCAGACCGCTTCTTCAATCCCGCAAATATCGGCAATGTCATCGAACAGGCGACGGCTCTGGGTATCGTGGCCATCGGCCAAATGATGGTAATCCTGCTGGGGGGCATCGATCTTTCCGCGGGGGCGGTAGTCAGTGTGACGACGACGATTCTCTCTTACGAGATGGCGGCCTCTCCATACGGACTGATCATCAATATTGTCATCGCATTGGCGGTGGGGATTGCGGTTGGGCTGTTCAACGGCGTAGGCGTTGCAAAACTCAAAATCCCGCCGTTTATTATGACGCTGGCGACGATGTGTATCGTTAACGGCGTAGCCCTGAAGATCCGGCCGATTCCCGGAGGGTCCGTACCGTATGAATTCATGGATTTATTGAATGGAAGGTTCGGCGTGATTACACATGCCGTGATCCTTTGGGCGGTGATCGCCGTGATCTTTGCGCTGCTACTCAAGCGGACGCGTTTTGGCCGCGCGGTTTACGCAGTGGGCGGCAATCCGAATACGGCGGCGCTTTCCGGAATTTCAGTACAAAAAACAACGATAAGCTGCCACGTTATGTGCAGTATGCTGGCCGCAGTGGGCGGCATATACCTGACCTCGAGGGTAGGAACCGGAGATGCAACCCTGGGCAGCATGTATGCCATGGATTCCATTACCGTATGCGTTTTGGGCGGTATCAGCCTGTTTGGCGGCAGGGGAAATATCGTGGGCCTGTTTGCCGCAACGTTTATCCTGTGCCTGCTTAGCAATATCCTCAATATGGCGGGAGTATCCTCGTACTACCAGTATGTCTTTAAAGGACTGATCATGCTGGTTACGGTTATGATTTTCTCGCTCAAGGACCTGAAAGGCAAGGAAGTGGGGGAAGTAGCATGAACGTAAAAAGCGATACAATTTTGCAAAAAACAAAAAAAAGTACGCTTAAGGATATTCCCATTATCCTGTGGGGCCTTATCGGACTAATCATAATCTTGGGGTTTGTTTCCCCAAACTCGGTGCAGCCTGCACATCTGCTGGATTTCACGCGGCAGGCGGCCCCGCTTATCATCGCGGGGATCGGACAGACCATCGTTTTGCTGATCGGCGGGTTGGACCTGTCGGTAGGCGCGGTCATTATCCTGATCGACGTTATGGCGGCGCAACTGATGCAGAACGACCCGACGAAAATCGGACCTGCCGTACTGGCCTGCGTGGGCGTAGGAATCCTCATCGGCCTTTTGAACGGCATAATGTGTGCAAAACTGAGGATGCCATCCTTTATCGTGACACTTGGTATGAGCATTTTGTTGCAGGGCATTATGCTGATCTATTGTCAGGGCGCTCCGGGCGGTTCCATTCCCAATGAATTCCGCACGCTGGGCGTAGGCTTTGTCGGCCCGTTGCCTATGGCATTGTTTGTCTGGGTGATTATTGCGGCGATTGTGATCGTCGTACTGAAGCTGTTTCCGATCGGGCGGTATATCGTCGCCACAGGCGTAAACGAAAGAGCGGTATACCAGTCGGGCATCAATCCGGTTAACATCAAACTTCTTTGCTATATGATGTGCGGCCTGCTGTCGGCGCTTGCAGGGCTTCAGATCGCAGCGTATATCGGTACGGGCGTACTCGAACTGGGAGTCGATTACCAGATGCAGTCCATCGCGGTTGCTCTTCTTGGCGGAGCGGCTTTCAGCGGCGGCAAGGGAAGTATACCGGGAACGATTCTGGCAGGCTTGTTTATCGTCGTGATGCTCAGCCTGATCGCGGCGCTTAATATGAGCGCGGGGGACCAGAGTATCGTGCAAGGCGTAATCATCCTCGCGGCCCTGCTCATTAACGGGTTGAAAAAAGACTGACAGCGAAAGGAAAGAAAAGACATGAAAGCATTGGTAAAATTTGAAAAAGGCGTAGACGGCGTCGAATTAAGGGATGTTGAAAAGCCGTCGCCGGGCGAAGGAGAGCTGCTGGTAAAAATTTATGCCGGCGGAATCTGCGGAACGGACATCCATATCTTAAACGACGAATATGAGGCAAATTACCCAGTGGTGATGGGCCATGAATACAGCGGAACGGTTGCCGAAATTGGCGACAATGTGGAAGGCTTTCAGGTCGGCGACCGTATTATCTCCATGACGGCGGCGGTGACATGCGGGCAGTGTGATTATTGCAGGCAGGGACTGCTTATGCTGTGTCCGCAGAGAAAATCCATCGGATCGGGAGTGGACGGCGCATTTACGGAATATATGCGTATTCCGGCAAAGCTGGCCTTTCATATTCCGGATAACGTTTCCATGGATGTGGCGGCGCTTTCCGAGCCGCTGGCCTGCGTGGTGCGCGGCGTTGTGGAGATGGCGAACGTCAAAGCGGGCGACTGCGTTTATGTATCCGGCCCGGGAGCAATCGGCCAGCTTGCGGCGCAGGTCGCTAAGGCAAGCGGCGCGCATGTGACGGTGGGAGGCACGGATCAGGATATTGACCGCCTGAAAATGGCGAAAGAGCTGGGAGTGGACGAAACGGTCAACGTAATGCAGGAAAATATCCATGAGCGTGCTATGGAAATCACCGGCGGACGGGGATTTGACGTGGCGTTTGAGTGCGCGGGTGCGGCGCCGTCCGCACAGACTTGCCTGGAGGTGTTAAAGAAGACCGGACAATACGGGCAGGTCGGTTTATACGGGAAAAAAGTACCTTTTGATCACGATCTGGCCCTTAAAAAAGAAATCCACATAGTAAACAGCTATGCATCCGAGCGCAGCTCATGGGAAATCGTACTGCGGTTGCTGGCGCAGGGGAATCTGCGGCTCGAAAAACTGATCAGCGATAAAATCCCGCTCAGGAATTGGAAAGAAGCTTTTGATATAGTGCAGCGCAAGGAAGGCTTCAAAGTTTTCCTGATGTTAGACGGGGAGTAAGGAGATGAAGACGATGAATATAAAAGAAATGAAAATATTTGCCAAAGAAATCCAGATGGAGACAGTCAAAACGATAGGCGACCTTGGAATCGGACATATTGGCGGCGCGCTGTCCGTGGCGCACGTGCTTGCGGTTCTTTATGGGAAACAGCTAAGGCATGACCCGAAGAATCCGAAATGGGAGGACAGAGATTGGCTGGTGGTTTCCAAGGGCCATGCGGGTCCGGCGGTATATTCCGCGCTGGCGTTGCGGGGATTTATGGACATGGAACAATTAAAAACGCTCAACAGGCCGGGAACAAAGCTGCCCAGTCACTGTGATATGAATCTGACGACGGGAATCGACATGACGACAGGATCGTTAGGACAGGGCGCTTCCACGGCGGCGGGCGTGGCGCTTTCTTTCCGTATGGACGGCAAGGACAATTATACTTACCTCATTTTGGGAGACGGGGAGATCGACGAGGGGCAGGTATGGGAGATGGCGCTTTTTGCCGCGCACAGGAAGCTTGACCACCTGATCGCCTTTGTAGACTATAACAAGCTGCAGCTTGATGGGCCGACTGAAGAAATTTGTGCGCTGGGTGATGTCGCGGGCAAGTTCGAAGCGTTTGGATGGTTTGCGCAGGATGTCGACGGCCATGATGTGGAAGCGATTGACCAGGCGATCGATACTGCAAAGCAGCATAAGGGGAAGCCATGCGTGATCGTTCTTAATACGATAAAAGGAAATGGATGGAGCGCGATCGCGGGAAATGCGTCCTGCCACAACATGCCCATAACAAAGGAGCAGATGGAAGAAGCGCTGTTTGAGATGCAGGCTGAAATCGACGAGATACAGGGGGAATAAAGAAGATGAATGTTATGATCAGAGAGGAATTCGCGCCTGAAAAACAGGAAATGAGGCAGGCATACGGTGAAACGATGATAGGGCTTGCGCGGGAAAACAGGAATATCGTCGCGCTGGATGCAGACCTTATGGGCGCGATGGGAATGAAGCCGTTCCAAAAAGAGTTTCCCGAACAAACGATTGACTGCGGGATACAGGAAGCGAATATGGTTGGCGTAGCGGCAGGGCTTTCGGCCCGGGGGAAGATTCCTTTCGCGCACACTTTTGCTCCGTTCCTGACGCGCCGCGCCTGCGACCAGATTTTCATGTCGGCGGATTACGCGCGTCTAAACGTGAAGCTTGTGGGATCGGATCCCGGAGTCACAGCCGCGCTGAACGGCGGCACGCATATGCCGTTCGAGGACATGGGGATTATGCGGCTGATGCCTACGGTAACGGTAATCGAGCCCACGGATACGGTGATGCTCAAAAACCTGATTCCTAAAATCGCCGACAAGTACGGCGTTTATTATATGCGTCTTGTACGAAAAAATGTCACAGGTATTTTCCGTGAAGGCAGCGACTTTGAAATCGGCAAATCCGTTATGCTGCGCGACGGCAAAGACGCGACGATTATCGCCAGCGGATTTTGCGTGGCGCAAGCGCTCCAGGCGGCACAGGAGCTGGAAAAAATTGGGATCAGCGCGCGCGTTATTAATATGTTTACATGGAAGCCGATCGACGAGCAGGCGATCATCAAAGCGGCCAATGAAACGGGCGCGATCGTAACGGCGGAAAATCATAATGTGATCAATGGGCTGGGCAGTGCAGTATCGGACGTTATAGTCAAAAACAGCCTTGTACCTATGGAAATGGTGGGCGTACAGGATTCGTTTGGCGAGGTCGGTCCGCTTGACTATCTGGCAGACCGTTTCGGACTGACGGAAAAATATATCGTGGAAGCGGTTAAAAAAGCACACGCAAGAAAATAGCTGAAAAGAGGAAAAACATATGAACGGACTCAGACTGAAAGTTTTATACCTGGGACGATGCGAGCACGGAAAGTTTGAGCTCGTAAAGACGGACAGCGATACGGAACAGATCCTGTCGCCGCGTATGGCGGTGCTCATCGACCATCCGACGCTCGGTTATGTACTATATGATACCGGTGACGCCGACGACTGGCAGGACGCATATCCGCAGCCGCTCCAGCAGCGTTATCCTTTAAAGGAGCATATCCTGCTGGAGGACAAGCTGGAAGAGTGCGGCGTAAAGCTGGATGATATTAACCAGATTATCCTTTCGCACCTTCACTTTGACCATGCCGGCGGCCTCAAAAAGTTTGTAGGGAAAAAGGCTGAAAAGGATGTGATCGTTTCGGAGGAAGAAGCAAAAGCGGTCTTTTTCCAGACCATAGCGGATCCTGCAAAGCTGGGCCCGGCGCACATCCCGTCGCTGTTCCATAATCTAAAAAGCGTAACCTACCGTACTGTAACGGGGATTTCAGAGCTTGCAGAGGGAATCACGCTGTTTGTACAGCATTGCCATACGCCCGGTGTGGTCGGCATGATTATCCGCCTGAATGACGGCATGCCGATGATTTTCTGCTGCGATACTGTATATACGAGAGAGTCCTATGAAAAAGAACTGCCGCCCGGCGGCTCCATCAACAAGACGGACGACGAATTCTACCGGCAGCTTGCGGTCCTTAAGAAACTGCAGCAGGATACGGGGGCTTATATGGTGTTTGGCCACGATTTCGCACAGACAAAGCAGCTCGAAGAGCTTGGGTGGATTACGAGCGGAGAACAATTACCAGTATGAGGTGAGAATATGAAAAAGACAGTTTTAACAGATTGGAAGAAGCTGGAGGTACTTGACGAAGAACTTCCGGAGATCGGCGAGGAAGAAGCGCTGATTAAGCTGATATACGCAGGGATTTGCGGTACGGACGTACATATCTACCTGCACAACCACAAAAGCGCGACGATTCCGCGCGTGCTAGGACATGAATACTGCGGGGTTATTGAAAAAATCAATTCGAAACGTTTTCCGGAACTGAAAGCTGGGGATTACGTGACGTCTCATCCGCTCAACAATTGCGGACGTTGTGTTCCCTGCCTGACGGGAAATGAGAACGTCTGCGAGTCGCTGGAAATTTACGGTATCCACGCGGACGGATGTTTTGCCGAGTATTTCAAGGTTCCGGTACAGAAGATCATCAAAATCGATCCTAAGGTAAAACCGGAAATCGCGGCCATGATCGAACCGCTTGCCGTGGCCGTGCACGACGTACGCTTAAGCGGCCTTAAGCGGGGCGACAACGCTTTTGTGATCAGTGCCGGACCCATTGGTCTTCTGATTGGTATCGTGGCGAAAATGTGCGGAGCGAATAACGTTGTTTTAAGCGAAATGAACGAATACCGCATCGCTTTTGCAAAGGAACTTGGCTTTACGGTCTTGAATCCGGCGCAGGAGGGTTTCGAAAAAAAGCTAAAAGAGGCATCCGGCGGACATGGATTTGACGTCGTATTTGAGGCTTCCGGCAGCAAGGCGGGTGCGGAGCTGATGACCAAGGTGGCCGCGCAGCGTGGAATGATCGTCGTGGTGGGCGTGCCAAAAGACCCTTATCCGGTGGATACCGGAGCTTTTCTGGCGCAGGAGCTGCGAATGACGGGCGTGCGTATCCATCCGCAGTATGACTTTGACAAGGCGGTGGAAATCGTCAACAAGGGAACGATCAACGACAAACTGGAAAAGATGGTGACGCATATTTTTGCCCTGCAGGACATCGAAGAAGCCATTCGTTTCAGCATTGAAGACCAGGAGCATTTCAAGGTTCTTCTGAAACCGTAAAAAACCCGCAGGCGTAAGGAGAATATACAGCATGAGGAAAAAAATCGGCGTACTGACGAGCGGCGGAGATACGCCCGCGATGAATGCGGCGATCAAGGCTGTTGTGATGGCGGCGGATTCGCACGGCATGTCGGTTATGGGTATCGAAAAGGGGTATGCGGGCCTGATAGACGGGAGGGCCGTTCGCTTAAAGCCGGAGGATATAGACGGGATCGAGGGCCTGGGAGGGACGATCCTGAAGACGGCGCGGTGTCCGGCTTTCCTGACCGCCGAAGGGCAGCAACAGGCGCTGAAAACATTGCGGGCGTTTGGTATCACGGAGCTTGCTGTGATTGGCGGCGACGGCAGTTTTGCAGGAGCGCAGGCGCTGACCGATCTGGGAGTTCCGGCAGTCGGTATCCCCGGCACGATCGACAATGATCTGGCATATACCGATTACACAATCGGTTTTGATACGGCAGTCAACTGCGTCGTAGATGAAATGTCCAAGATAAGAGATACGATGCTATCCCATGAGCGTGTCGGCGTGATCGAGGTTATGGGAAACAAATGCGGGGATATTGCGCTTTTTGCCGGCATTGCCGGCGGCGCGGAGCATATTGTGATCCCGGAATACGAGTCGCGGCTGGAAGACATTTTGGAAAAAGTACTGCGTGACCGGATACGCGGTAAAATGACCAGCCTGATCTTGGTGGCGGAAGGCGCGGGCAAAGGCGCCGATATTGCGCGATACTTGTCCATGCAAGGGGGAGTCGATGCCAAGGCGATCGTGCTGGGATATATTCAAAGGGGCGGCGCGCCCACCATGCGCGACCGCCTGCTGGCGACAAGACTGGGCATCCATGCGGCAGAATTGCTGTTTCGCGGAATCGGCGGCAGGGTAACCGGAGTGCGTAACGATACGGTCATTGACGAGGACATCCATGAGGCGCTGCAAAAGGAAAAAATACTCCGCGCGGAATTGATGCGGGAGTTCATGATGGTATCAGGCAACAGAACGGCGATCGGGGACTGATAAGAAATGAAAAGTTTATTCGACAATACGGAAATAAAAGGGATGCGTCTGAAAAACAGGTTCATCCGCTCTGCCACATGGCTGCGGCGCGCGCATCGCGACGGGCATATAAGCGATGACGTTCTGCGCTCTTACGAGGAACTTTCTAAGGGCGGCGCGGGACTGATCATGACAGGCTACGCTTTTGTTTCGCAAGGGGAGCAGCCGAATCCGAGAATGCTGGGAGCATATGACGACAGTTTTATCAAAGATTTCGAAAAGCTCGCCGACATTGCCCATCGCCACGGAAGCTTGATCGCGCTGCAAATTGCGTACGGAGGTTCGCAGTGTACGCATCCGGACGCAAAAAGCATGGATATTATAGGCGCGTCAGCAGTATATAACGCGTATACGGACGTCACGCCTAGGGAAGCGACCAAAAAAGACATTCAAACATTGGTGGAAGACTTCGGGCAGGCCGCAGTCCGCGCGCAAAAAGCAGGGATGGACGGAGTGCAGGTCCATGCGGCGCACGGATACCTGTTGAGTCAGTGGCTCACGCCCTATTTCAACCGCCGGATAGACGAATATGGGGGCAGTATCCACAACCGCGCGCGGATTATTTATGAGATATGCGAAGAGATACGGGCGCGTGTGGGCAATGATTTTCCGCTTATGATCAAAATGAATTGCAGCGATCTTGTGATGGGTAGTCAATACCTGACGATGGAAGAAGCAATGAAAGTTTTTGTGCGGCTGGATGAGATGGAGGTCGACCTGATCGAAGTCAGCGGCGGCAACACCTCGCTCATTGGTTCCTTTGAGCGTTCCGCACGTAAGGATATTGCGGACAGGGAAAAACAATCCTATTTCAGGGCGGCGGCGGCACAGGCCGCGTCGCGCGTAAAACACGCCAAGGTTGCGCTGGTGGGCGGAAACCGGAAACCGAAGCTGATGACGGAAATACTCAACGAAACCGAAATAGAATATTTTTCCCTGTCACGGCCGTTTCTTTGTGAACCGGACATCGTGAACAAGTGGAAAAGTGATGCGGAATATGAGATGAAATGCAGGGCATGCAACCAGTGCTGGGGCAAAGAGCGAAACGAATGTATTTTTACGCGAAAGTAACGAAAACGAGGGGCGGGAACGAATGGAAAAAATATATGTGTTGGGCGCATGCAGAACGGCTATCGGGAGCCTGGGCGGCGCGTTAAAAGAGGTCGGGGCGGCAAAGCTGGGCGAGGCGGTGCTGCGTGAAGCATTGGTCCGGTCGGGAGTAGAGGGGACAGAGGTAGGCCAGGTCGTGATGGGCAACGTATTACAGGCAGGGCAGGGACAGAATCCGGCGCGGCAGGCGGCGGTCTTTGCGGATATTCCGGTGACTGTGCCCGCCGTTACGCTCAACAAGGTATGCGGTTCGGGATTATATGCTGTAAACCTTGCGGCGGCGTTGGTCGCGTCCGGACAGGAGGAATGCGTGCTTATCGGGGGCATGGAGAACATGTCGCGCGCGCCGCATACGCTGCAAATGCGCTGGGGACAGAAAATGGGCAATGCAACACTGCGGGACTCCATGATACAAGAGGGATTATGGGACGTTTTCAACGACTACCATATGGGAATAACGGCGGAAAATGTCGCCCAAAAGTACGGGATCACGCGGCAGGAACAGGACGAATTCTCTTTGAAATCGCAGCGAAAAGCAACGGCAGCGATACAAAACGGACGTTTTAAGGATGAAATCGTTCCGGTTTATGTTCCGCAGCGCAAAGGAGAAGCGATCTGTTTTGACAGGGATGAGCATGTGCGTACGGACGCTTCGATAGAAGCACTTGGAAAACTGCGTCCGGCTTTCCGCAAAGACGGAACGGTTACGGCAGGGAATGCATCCGGCATTAACGACGGGGCGGCGGCAATGGTGATCGCGTCGGAAAGCTTTGTCAGGAAAAGAAAGCTCGCGCCCCAGGCAAGATGGATTTGCGGAGCGTCCTGCGGCGTGGATCCGTCCGTTATGGGCATCGGTCCTATCAGCACTGTAAAAAAAGCGTTGCGTCTGGCGGATATGCAAATAGAAAATATCGACCTGCTGGAAGCCAATGAAGCGTTTGCTGCGCAGGCGATCGCCGTCATGCGCGGGATCGGCGCGGATGAAGAAAAGGTCAATGTAAATGGGGGCGCGATTGCCTTGGGGCATCCGATAGGCGCTTCCGGCGCACGAATTACGGTGACGCTTCTGCACGAGATGCACAGGCGGGGCAGCAAATATGGGCTTTCCACGTTATGCATCGGCGGCGGCATGGGAGAAGCGGCGATTTTTGAACGCGACGCATTATGTAAATGAGGATTTAGGATGAACACCGTACGGATACAAAATGAAAAAGAAATTTTATGGATATACCTTTCGCGTCCGCAGCAGCTCAATGCATTGAATGAGGAAATGATTGCAGAGCTGGGGGAGGTTCTGGACGCTGTGGAGCGCGATAACACATACCGCTGCGTTATTTTTACGGGCGAGGGAGAGAAAGCGTTTGCCGCCGGCGCGGATATTAAGGCGATGGAGAACATGTCCTGCGAGTCGGCAGAGGCGTTTTCCAGGAATGGCAGGCAATTGATGGATCGGATTGAAAACCTTGCCATGCCGACGATCGCGGCGATCAACGGGTTTGCATTCGGCGGCGGCCTGGAGGTCGCGCTGGCCTGCGATTTTCGTTTCGCACGGGAAGATGCAAAGCTGGGATTGCCGGAAGTGACGCTGGGAATCATGCCCGGATGGGACGGGAGCAGGAGGCTCGCGCGTGTGGCAGGCTACGGACAGGCCTGTGAACTCGTTTTTACCGGAAAAGCGGTTACGGCCAAAAGAGCCAGGGAATGCGGGATTGTAAACGAAATATTTCCTATAGACACCTTTACAAAAGAAATAACCGCAGTCGCCGAGTCGATTTGCAGGAATGCGCCTGTTGGTATCCGTTATGCGAAATATAGTATGCGAAAGGATGGAAAGGCGTGCGAAGAGTTGTTCGGGAAGCTTTTTCTGACGCAGGATCAAAGGACGGGAATGAGAAATTTTAACCGCAAACGTAAAACGGAATATTTTGAGGGGAAATAGGGAGAAATGAAGAAAGCTGGGATAGTAGGATCGGGTACGATGGGTACGTCGATCGCGCAGGTATTTGCGGCGGCAGGCTACGAAACGGTTTTAGCCGATATTTCTGTGGAGCTGGCACAGAACGGAAAGGAAAAAATCTGCAGGAATCTTAAGCAGCTGCTGCAAAAAAGCAGGATAACAGAGGCGGAAGCAGAGGCGGTTGCGGGCAGGATAACGCCTGTGGGGTCTTTGGAACAATGCGCCGGATGTAATATTGTCGTAGAGGCGGTGGCGGAGCGCATGGACATCAAACGGGGCATTTTTTCTTCGCTTGAGGATGCGGTGGACAGGGAGGCTATCCTGGTAACGAATACGTCCAGTCTGTCTATTACGGAGATCGGCAGCGCGCTCAAACGAAAAGAAAGATTTATGGGTATGCACTTCTTTAATCCGGCTACCGTCATGAAGCTGGTGGAAGTCATCAGTGGAGAAAATACCGATCCCAAATATACGGAGCAGGCGATCGGGATCATAAAAGAGATCGGAAAAACGCCGGTGAAAGCGATGGAAAGCGCGGGCTTTGTAGTTAACCGTATTCTGATCCCGATGGTCAACGAGGGGATCGCGGTATATGCGGAGGGAGTGGCGAGCGCCGAGGATATTGATACGGCGATGAAGCTGGGAGCAAATCATCCGATGGGGCCGCTTGCTTTGGGAGACCTGATTGGACTGGACATTGTCCTTGATATTATGGAAGTGCTTCAAAGCGAAACGGGAGACGACAAATACAGGCCGCATCCACTGCTCCGAAAAATGGTGCGCGCGGGAAAATTAGGAAAAAAAGCGGGGAGCGGTTTTTTTGAATATCAGGAAGGAAAGGGAAAAAAATGAAGGGATTGGAATTTGCGATTTTGCGGTATGGTTATCTTTATAACGATTTGGGGTGGAACGTCGCGCTTCCGGATCCGGTTTCCAAATCGTGCCAGGCAAAAACGCCCGTCTATGGGAAGTTTCCCTGTTCGATGATTTTGATCAGGCATCCGCAGGCAAGCTACATCCTCTACGACGTAGGCGAATATCCCGCGGACAAAGCGGGCGATACCAAGCGTCCGGAGTTCTGGGACGAGTATTTTGCGCTGGAAGCCAAAAGGGAAGATTTTCTTGACGGACAGCTTAAGCGGGCGGGACTGACGGTCGATGACATTTCCGCGATCATTATTTCACATATGCACTGCGACCATGCGAACGGACTGAAATTTTTCTCCGGTACGAAAGCGGGCAGGAACGTTTATGTTTCCAAGGCGGATTTCCAGCAGGGATGTGCGGTTGCTTTTGCGGAACCGGACGAATCGAAGACAAGTTCGGCCTATTGGAGAAGCATTTTTACCGAGCCGGAGATCACCTACCATTTCATCGAAGAAGATACGGAGTTGTTCCCAGGGGTCAAACTGTTTTTACTGGAAGGACATACGCCGGGTGTTATGGGAATGATGCTGGAACTTGAGGGCGGGAATTACCTGTTTCCGAACGATGCGTGCGGCTCAAGGCTGAATTACGGGCCGCCGGCAAAATTACCCGGCATTATTTATGACTCGCTTGGATTTGAGCGGTGCATAAAAAAGTTGCGCGCCCTGGAAAAACAGTATGATGCAAAAATGATTTTCTCCCATGATTTAAAGGAAGACGAGCAATATCTGCATTTTCCGGATTGGTACCGGTAAAGCGGCGGGGAGACAAGAGGAAAAACGATATGGACAGTAAAATGAATCTTGCGGACGCCGATAAGGAATTTTTAAAACTGATTGCGGCAAAGAATATCCATAGGGCGGTCATGGTAAAAAACAACAAGATCTATCAATATGAAGAACAAAACGAAAGAAAGGAGCACGAACATGAAAGAATTGGCGATCAGGCCGGAAATATTCTCGTTCGATACCTGTAAGGAATTCTGCGAGGAGTACAAAGTCGGCGAAGGGGACCTTATCATCACAAACGAGTATATTTTTAATCCGTATTTTACGGATCTGGGAATCAAAGCCGACGTACTGTACCAGGAAAAATACGGTATGGGCGAGCCGTCTGACGAAATGGCGGAGGCGATGTACGCCGATATGAAAGGCGATTATAAACGAATTATCGCGATCGGCGGCGGCACGATTATCGATATTTCCAAGATATTCGCGCTGAAAAACGTGAGCCCGATCCTCGACCTTTACGACAGGAAAGTGGATATTATCAAGGATAAGGAGCTTGTATTGGTGCCGACGACATGCGGCACGGGCAGCGAGGTAACGAATATTGCCATTCTGGAGCTCAAAAGCCGCCACACGAAGCTCGGCCTCGCGGTTGACGAAATGTACGCGGACAGCGCGGTGCTCATTCCGGAGCTTTTGAAAGGGCTGCCCTTTAAGTTTTTCGCCACCAGTTCCATCGACGCGCTGATCCACGCCCTGGAATCCAGCCTGTCGCCCAAAGCGACGCCGTATACGGAGATGTTCGGGTATAAGGCGATCGAGATGATCCTCAAGGGTTATCAGGAAATCGCGAAGAACGGGCAGGAGGCGCGTATTCCGCTCTTAAAGGATTTCCTGATTGCGAGCAACTATGCGGGGATCGCCTTTGGTAACGCGGGCTGCGCGGCCGTGCACGCGATGAGCTATCCACTTGGCGGCACATACCATGTTCCGCACGGGGAAGCAAATTATGCCCTGCTGATCGGCGTGTTCAAAGCCTATATGGAAATCGATCCCAACGGAAAGATTAAGAAAATGAACCGATTCATTGCGGATATTCTTGGCTGCAAGGAAGACGTGGTTTATGATGAGATGGAAAAGCTCTTAAACCAGATCATCCAATGCAAGCCGCTGCATGAGTATGGCGTGAAACAGGAAGAACTCGATACGTTCACGGATAACGTGATGGAAAAACAGGGTCGCCTGATGGCGAACAACTATGTTGTTTTAGACAGGGATAAGGTATACGAAATTTATAAAAGCCTCTATTGACAAAAAAATAGCTGCAGATGAAAAAGCCTGTGCATATGCGCGGGCTTTTTATTATGAACACGCTCAGCGTGATAAATGCGGAAAAAAAGATAGTTCTTGACAACGCGAACTGTTAGTAATAAAATAACAGTAAACTGATATAAAATAAATTACAGTTGGAGATTGAATATGAAACGCAGATGGATGGTATTAATAATAGTCGGCGTTATAGCGGCGGCTATTCTTGCGGGCTGCGCCCAAATAAGGCAGGCCGCGCTGGAAAGTGGTGAACAGGAGATGACTTATCATAAAATCGATGCAAAAGAAGCCAAGAGGATGATCGACGAGGGAGATGTTACGATTGTGGACGTAAGAACGCCCGGTGAGTATGCGGAAAGACATCTTGAAAACGCTCTTAACGTACCCAATGAAGAGATCGCGGATACTCCGCCTGAAAAACTGGCGGATAAGGATGCCAGGTTGATCGTATATTGCCGTACGGGTATACGAAGCAAACAGGCATCCGACAAGCTAGTCGCAATGGGATATACCAATGTGTTTGATATGGGTGGAATCAATGATTGGCCCTATGAAACTATAAATGAAAAAGGAGACATTGTATGAAAAAACAGGGAAAGATAATACTGATAACAATATTGATAGCGGCGGCATTGCTGGCAACGGCATGTGGAAATACCGCGACAGCAGAACAGACGGAACAAGCGGCGGGAGCCGCACAGACTCAGGCGCAGACTGAAACACTGGAAATATCGCCGTTGTTTGGAGAATTTATAACGCAGGATTCGAACGGCAACGAGGTAACGCAGGATATTTTTGCCGGACATAAGCTGACGATGGTCAATATTTGGGCGACATTCTGCGGCCCCTGCCTGCGCGAGATGCCTGAACTGGGGGAATTGAATCAAGAATACCAGGACCAGGGCTTCCAGGTCGTGGGAATGCCGACCGACGTGATGGATCAGGCGGGAACAATTGATCAGGAGCAGGTGGACCTGGTCAACGAGATCGCAGAGAAAACAGGCGCCGATTATCCGCATATTCTTCCGTCAAAGGAGCTAGTTGAGGATAAGCTCGGGAGTATAAGCGTTGTTCCGGAGACGGTCTTTGTGGATGAACATGGAAACCAGGTAGGCCCGTCCTACAAGGGAGCGCGCGACAAAGCCGCGTGGAAAGAAATCATAGACAGCCTGCTTGCTTCCATGCCAAATGAACCGGCGGCGTAAGCGTAATCTGCGCCGATGGACGATAAGAGCGGCCGGATAAAAGGAAGCGGATTGAGAAAGCTTGCATTTTGAATACGTATCATTTATGATGGCATTGTTGGAAAACAGTTGGAAAGGAATGTTTATGAGCGGCGAATTTACCATAGCGGTGCATGCCTTGGTTTACCTGAACCACAAACAAAAAATGCTGAGCAGCGATGAGCTGGCCAAAAATGTTTGTACCCATCCGGCGCGGATCCGTAAGGTGATGGCCAAGCTTAAAAAAGCGGGGCTGCTGACAACCAAGGAAGGGGCGGACGGCGGATATGATTTTACGTTGCCGCCTGAAGCGGTGTCGCTGCGCATGGTAAGCGACGCGCTGGAAGAACCGCTGGTGGCGGCAGGATGGCGGTCGGGCGGCTCTGATATGAAATGCCTGATTGCATCCGGTATGGCGCAGGTAATGGATGACGTTTATGCTGATCTTGACAGGGTTTGTAAACAGAGGCTGGAAAGCATCACCATAGCGGATATTGACGCACAGATATTCCGGAAAGGCGAAAGAGCCGGCGCTTAATGAAATAGAGCACTATTGTATACCCGTCCTGAGGGCGGGTTTTTACTTTGGTAATAGCTTTTAACATAATTTTTTGTAGTACCTGATTGCGGAAAATGATATAATTGTTGGGTAAAAGAAATCGAAAACGGAGGATCAGTTAATTGGGCGGTGTATTCGGTGTAGCAAAAAAGGGGAATTGCGCATATGATCTGTTTTTCGGAACGGATTACCATTCGCATTTGGGTACGTATCGTGGAGGGATGACGGTGTATTCGGAGGGACGGTTCCTGCGGGCGATCCACGGAATCGAAAATTCTCCTTTCCGTACAAAGTTCGAAAGTGATGTGGAGGACCTGACCGGTCCCATGGGTATCGGAAGCATCTCGGATACCGCGCCGCAACCTTTAACGGTGCGCTCCCATCTGGGAACGTATGCCGTCGCCACGGTTGGGCGCATTAATAACGCCGATGAAATTATTCGAAAATGTTTCAGGAACAGTTTTGCACAGTTTTCCGAAATGGGAAATGGCAAATTAAATCCGACGGAATTGGTGGCAGCCCTGGTGGGAAGCCAGGCAACGCTTGCGGAGGGGATCCGCTATGCGCAGGAACATATTGACGGTTCCATGACCATGCTGGTGCTGACTAAGGACGGCATTTATGCCGCGCGGGACAATGTAGGACGCACCTCGCTGGTGCTGGGGGAGACGGAGGACGGCTACTGCGTAGCATCCGAAAGTTTTTCTTATTTAAACCTTGGATACCATGATGTGCGGGAATTAGGCCCTGCTGAGGTCGTGCTGATTACGCCTGAGGGAATCCAGGATGTGCTGCCGCCCAAGGAGAAAATGAAAATCTGCAGTTTTCTTTGGACATATTACGGTTATCCCACCACTTGTTATGAGGGGGTAAACGTAGAACAAATGCGCTATGCAAGCGGACGGCTTTTGGCATCCCACGACTGCGTACAGCCGGATATGGTAGCGGGCGTACCGGATTCGGGTACGGCGTACGCCATCGGATATGCCAACTATTCGGGTATTCCTTTTGCGCGCCCGTTCATCAAATATACGCCCACATGGCCGCGTTCATTTATGCCGCAAAAACAGGATTTGCGCAATCTGATCGCCCATATGAAGCTGATTCCCGTCAAGGGACTGATCCAAGGCAAAAAGCTGCTGATGATAGATGATTCCATTGTTCGCGGCACGCAAATGCGTGAAACAATTGAGTTCTTATATGAGAGCGGCGCAAAAGAGGTACATGTACGCTCGGCCTGTCCGCCGATTCTCTTCGGATGCAAATATTTGAGCTTTTCCCGCTCCACCTCGGACCTTGATCTCATTGCGCGTAAGTTGATCGAGCAGAAAGAGGGAGACGTTTCCATGGAGATATTGCAGGAATACGCCGATCCGGACAGTACGCGCCATGCAGAGCTTACCGAGCAGGTGTGTAAGAAACTCCATCTTACCTCTCTGCGTTATCACCGTTTGGACGACCTGCAGGCTTCGGTAGGTATAGATCCATGCAAAATGTGCACCTACTGCTGGAACGGAAAGGAATAATCCCCGTGCTTTTTTGTTACCTCCTGCTTGCAGGCCATGACTGAAACAGGACGGGACCATAAAATTTTCTGTGGAATGAAAACGCTTTGGCAGACGGGCTTTGCCTTGTTTTGAGCATGAGAAAAAGACAAAGGTGAGAAAAAATAATATTGAATTCCGGTACGCTTTATGATAGTTTAATAAACAGTGTCCGTCTTTAAGGGCAGGGATTTATTGCAGAAAGCACGGTGAAAGATCATGGTTCAGTTTTCGTTATTTGGGATGGCAGATGCAAAGATCATAGCAGGCGATTATTCGTCTTTGCGGCAAGATTCTATGCAGGATACGGCAGGACATGCAGCAGATATGCATCCGGTCCATTGGATTTGGGATGAGCCGCTTAGAAAATATACGAAAATGCCGTTTGAACCGATTAGCTATAAGGAATGAACGTTCGGCCTGGAAGTATGACGCATCCCGCGGGGGATGCGTTTTTTTGTATATGTGCAGGTTGATTGACAGTAAATATGAAATCTTTTACAATGATAGTATGCTGGAGGAACGGGTATGCATAAAGCGATGATTGTTGACCAGGACCCGATGGTTTCGTACCTGATCCGCGAATATTTGGAATGCGACGGGCGTTTTGAAGTTGTGGGAGAATTCCAGGAGATGGAGAGCGCGCTTGCTTTTTTAAGGCAAAATGATGCAGGGCTTATGATCCTTGATTTTTGTTTGCCGGATTATCATGAAAGGGCGTTGCTTGGGGAACTTTATAAAACGGGCAATAAGACGGAATTGATTCTGGTAACGGCCGCCAGGGACGCGGCTTCGCTGTACCGTGCGATGCATCTCGGCGCAATCGATTATCTGGTCAAGCCATTCTCTTATAAGCGGCTGCTTAAAGCTCTGGATAAGTATATTGATTACACAAAGACAGTGGAGGGACTGCGGCTGGCGGACCAGGAAACGGTGGATTACCTGCTGCATGCGCCGGATGCGAAAGATACGGGTGCCGCAAAAGGTATGGTGGCGGGCAGCGATATAGAACGCAGGATTTTGGAAGATATGGCAGGCGGGCAGGGACGTGATTTTACTGCCAAGGAGCTCGCAGACGGGCTTCAGGTCTCGGTGGTAACGGTCAGGCGCTATTTAAAGCGATTAAATGATGCGGGACGGGTCATTTCGGATATTGATTACCAGACAGGCGGCCATCCGCGTATCGTATACCGGCTGCCATGACAGGAGGAAACGCAAGTGAAGACAAGGGAACCCGCATACTATGAAAACGGCGGCCGTACCAACCTGCTGAGCGATCTGAACAAGGCGCGCAATATTCTTCAGGTGGTGATCGAAGGCTCTTACGACGGTATTTATATGACGGACGGGGACGCCAATACCCTAATGGCAAATACTTCCTATGAGATTATTTCCGGACTCAAGCGGGAGCAAGTGATTGGCAAGAATATGCGCGACCTAGTGGCGCACGATATTATAAACCAGTCGGGGACCTTGGAAGCGATCCGTACGCGGCAAAGCGTGACGCTCGAGCAGGTATTCCAGACGGGTAAACGCGCGGTGATCACCAGCACACCCACGCTTGATGAAACGGGCGAGGTTGTGATGGTCATGACGAATGTGCGAGACATCACGGAGCTTCATGAGCTGCGCCTGCGCCTGCGCGAAAACGAAGCCAATGTCTCGGAGCTGGAAGCGATGCGCAGAGAGCTTTTGGGAGACAGCGAGCTTGTGGTATACGACCATTCCATGCTGGCCGTCATGAAAATGGTAGACCGTGTATGCAAGCTGGATACGACGGTTTTGCTGACAGGGGAAACCGGCGTCGGCAAGGACAGGATCGCATCGTATATTTATAAAGAAAGCAACCGGTCAAAGGAACGTTTTATCAAGGTCAATTGCGGGGCGATTCCGGCAACGCTTATCGAAAGCGAACTGTTCGGATATGAGCGCGGCGCTTTCACAGGCGCCAACAAAGAAGGAAAGATGGGGCTGTTTGAGGTAGCGGACAATGGAACGATCTTTTTGGACGAGATCGGCGAATTGCCGCCGGATATGCAGGTGAAGCTGCTGCGTGTGCTGCAGGAACAGGAAATAGAGCGTATCGGCTCTAATAAACCGATCAAGGTGGACGTGCGCGTGATTGCCGCGACCAACAGGAATCTGGAAGAGATGCTGAAAGACAAAACGTTTCGCGCGGATCTTTATTACCGCCTCAATGTTTTTCCGGTGACGATCCCGCCGCTCAGGGAAAGAAAAGAAGATATATTGCCGCTTGCACAGCGTTTCCTAGAGGAGCTTAACCATAAGTATGGGATGAATAAACGCCTGACGCCGGCCGCAGAGGACGTGCTCCTGGAATACCGATGGCCGGGGAACGTGCGCGAGTTAAAAAATGTGGTGGAGCGCGCGATGATTATGAGCAGCTCGGACGAGATCACAGTGGGGAACCTGTTTTTGCATGTGGCTTCCGCAGAAGCGCAGCTTTTATTAAGCGGCGAGGCCATCGACTTAAAGTCCGTGGTGGAACGCATGGAACTAGACTATATCAACCATGCTTACCAGAAATGGGGCAATGTGCGCGACGCGGCAAAAAGCCTGCGTATGGATGCGGCGACCTTTGTACGCAAGCGTAAAAAGTATCAGCAAAAACATATGCGGTTGCAAAAATGAAACAAGTTGCAAAAATGAAACAAAAATAGAATACTGATAAAAAAATCACATATTTAGGGGCGAAACAGATATTTGGAAAAATAAAAAATCAGCGAATGTTGCAAAAATGAAACAAAAAATAGAAAACCAGCTATTTTCTTGGTAAAAAGGAAAAGCAAAGGATAAAAGTGTCATCGAAAATCGCGTTCGATGGCGCTTTTTTGAATTTTTTTTTAAATTGTCTGCAAAATAAAGGAAAAGTAGTGCATTTTTTACGCAATTGTGATATATTTAACATATGTTGGCACGATATTTGCATATAAATATAGTGAAGAGGTTTTTTATGGACAAAGGCCGTTCGGTGTTCCGGCGGTCAACCCAAATTGACTCGAAAAAAGAAAGGAAAACAGAATTATGGCACTTATGACTGGTGAAGAATACATCGAGAGTATTCGCAAAATCAATATGGAAGTTTACATGTTTGGGAAGAGGATCGAGAATCCCGTTGACGATCCGATCCTTCGTCCTTCGCTGAACTCGGTCCGTATGACATACGATCTGGCGCAAATGCCTGAGTATGAGGACCTGATGACGGTTACGCTGGACGACGGGCGGAAAATCAACCGTTTCACGAACATTCACAGAAATACAGACGACCTGATCAAAAAGGTAAAAATGCAGAGACTGCTGGGACAAAAAACGGCGGCCTGTTTCCAACGCTGCGTTGGTATGGACGCTTTCAACGCTGTTTACAGCACAACATTTGAAACGGATAAAGCGTGCGGAACGAACTATCACGAGAACTTTGTGAAATACATGAAATATTGCCAGGACAACGACCTGACAATCGACGGCGCGATGACAGACCCCAAGGGAGACCGCTCCTTGGCGCCGCACGCACAGGCAGATCCGGATATGTATCTGCGCGTGGTGGAAAGACGGCCGGACGGTATCGTTGTACGCGGCGCAAAAGCGCACCAGACAGGTATGCTTAACTCTCATGAGGTTATCGTTATGCCGACGGTCGCTATGCGTCCGGAAGACAAAGACTATGCGGTTTCGTTCGCGGTTCCGCTGGACGCCCCCGGTCTGTTCATGATCATCGGCCGCCAGTCCTGCGATACGCGCAAGCTGGAAGGCAGCGAGCTTGACGTCGGAAACGCCGAATTCGGCGGCGTGGAAGCGCTGACGATTTTCGACGACGTATTTGTTCCCAACGACCGTATATTCCTCAATGGGGAAACGGAATTCGCGGGCATGCTGGTAGAGAGGTTTGCCGGTTATCACCGCCAGAGCTACGGCGGATGTAAAGTAGGCGTGGGCGACGTATTGATCGGCGCGGCTGCGGTTGCGGCAGATTACAACGGCGCTGCCAAGGCTTCGCACATCAAGGACAAGCTCATCGAAATGACGCACTTAAACGAGACGCTGTATGCATGCGGTATCGCCTGCTCGGCAGAGGGAAGCCAGACGGAGTCGGGCAACTACATCATCGACCTGCTGCTGGCGAACGTATGTAAGCAGAACGTAACGCGGTTCCCGTATGAAATTGTACGCCTTGCTGAGGATATTGCCGGCGGTATTATGGTGACGGCTCCTTCCGAAAAGGATTTCCGCGACCCGAAGCTGGGTAAATATGTTGAAAAATATTTGAAGGGCGTAGACAGCGTTTCCACGGAAAATCGCCTGCGTATCCTGCGCCTGATCGAGAACCTGGCGCTGGGCACGGCGGCGGTTGGTTACCGTACGGAATCCATGCACGGCGCGGGCAGCCCGCAGGCACAGCGTATCATGATCGCGCGTCAGGGTAACCTTGCGATGAAGAAAGAACTGGCAAAAGCGATTGCGCACATCGAAGAATAAAAATTAATCAGAGCAGGAAAGAGCAGAGGGAACGGCTGATGCAAAAGGAATTGCTTGAGAGAATCGAACAGGTATTGCGCGATAAAGTGCGGCCTGCAATGGGCGAGCACCAGGGAGGTATCGAGGTTGTCGATATGAAAGATGGTGTGCTCAAGGTGCGTTTTTTAGGCAATTGCAGCAACTGTCCCTCTGCTTCTTTGACTCTGGAATCGATCGTCGCAGAGGCGGTCAAAGAGGAAATACCGGAAATTGAGGACGTTGTCCTGGTGACAGGCGTCAGCGACGAAACATGGGATATGGCGCGCAGCATCCTTGCGCAAAGGCGGGCCGGACGAGAGAAGAAATGACGATAGGAATCAAATATTGCGGCGGCTGCAACCAGCATTATGAGCGGACGGAAATTGCGCGGAACTTAAAGAAAGATTTTCCCGACAGCAGGATTGTGGTTGCGGGAACGGAAGAGGTCGATTATGCGGTCATCATATGCGGATGTGCAAGCGCATGCGCCCTGCATGATACGATAGAAGGCCGCTATGGAAAAATCATACTGACAGAAGCAAGCGGTTACGCGTCTTTGAAAGAGGAACTTGACCGCGTGAAAAAGGAAATAAATCAAATAAACTGATTGGAATAAGAGGGGAGAAATAGCCGATGGATTGGAAAGAACAATATAAGTCCAGACTGACGACTGCGGAGCAGGCGGTGAAAAAAATCAAGTCCGGCGACCGTGTCGTGATTGCACATGCAACGGGGGAACCGGTTCATATCACGGACGCAATGGTTGCGAATGCGGAAAACTACGAAAATGTGGAAATTATCCACATGGTTTCAATGGGGAAATCCGCTTATTGCGCACCGGGAATGGAAAAGCATTTCCGCCACAATTCGTTTTTTATTGGGGGAACGACACGTGCGGCGTGTGCGGAAGGACGCGCGGATATTACGCCCGTTTACTTCTCAAAGGAGCCGGAGCTTCTGCGTACGAACTGCAAGCCGGACGTAGCGCTGGTACAGGTGAGTCCGCCGGACGAGCACGGCTTTGTCAGCCTCGGCATTTCCGTTGATTATACGATGGAAGCGGTCAAGCAGGCGGAAGTGGTTATCGCGCAGGTCAATAAGAATATGCCGCGTATCCACGGGGATTCCTTTGTGCATGTCTCGGAAATCTCGGATTTTGTAGAATTCGACGAACCGATTTTGGAACTGCCGAATCCTAAAATCACGGATGTGGAACGCGAGATCGGCCGTTATTGCGCATCGCTGATCAACGACGGGGACTGTCTGCAACTGGGGATCGGCGCGATTCCGGACGCGGTGCTTTTGTTCTTAAAGGACAAAAAGGACCTCGGTATCCACAGCGAAATGATCTCGGACGGTGTGGTGGAGCTTGTGGAAGCGGGCGTCATCACAAACAAGAAAAAGAATTTACATCCAGGGAAGAGTATCCTGACCTTTGCTATGGGCACGCGCAGGCTGTATGATTATCTGGACGATAATCCGGCGGTGGGTATCTATCCGGTGGATTATGTGAACGATCCGCTTGTGATCGCGCAGAACGACAACATGGTATCCATCAACTCCTGCGTACAGGTTGACCTTATGGGCCAGGTGGTATCCACGTCGGTCGGCCATAAGCAGATCTCCGGTGTCGGCGGACAGGTTGACTTTGTACGGGGCGCCACGATGAGTAAAAACGGCAGGAGCATTATGGCGATGCCTTCCACGGCTGCCAAAGGCGCGGTTTCCAAAATTGTGAGTATCATTGACGAGGGAGCGGCGGTCACAACGTCGCGTTATGACGTACAGTATGTCGTTACGGAATATGGTATTGCGGACCTGCGGGGTATCACGCTGCGCGAGCGCGCTGTGCGCCTGATCCGTATCGCGCATCCGGACTTCCGCCCGCAGCTCATTGAGTTTTTTGAAAAGAAGTTTTGCTGTAAATATGAGGATCAGGACTAAGGAGAAAAATTATGAAAGAATTATCAATTAAACCGGAAATATTCTCGTTCGATACCTGTAAGGAATTCTGCGAGGAGTACAAAGTCGGCGAAGGGGACCTTATCATCACAAACGAGTATATTTTTAATCCGTATTTTACGGATCTGGGAATCAAAGCCGACGTACTGTACCAGGAAAAATACGGTATGGGCGAGCCGTCTGACGAAATGGCGGAGGCGATGTACGCCGATATGAAAGGCGATTATAAACGAATTATCGCGATCGGCGGCGGTACGATTATCGATATTTCCAAGATATTTGCGCTGAAAAACGTGAGCCCGATCCTCGACCTTTATGACAGGAAAGTGGATATTATCAAGGACAAGGAGCTTGTATTGGTGCCGACGACATGCGGCACGGGCAGCGAGGTGACGAATATTGCCATTCTGGAGCTCAAAAGCCGCCACACGAAGCTCGGCCTCGCGGTTGACGAAATGTACGCGGACAGCGCGGTGCTCATTCCGGAGCTTTTGAAAGGGCTGCCCTTTAAGTTTTTCGCCACCAGCTCCATCGACGCGCTGATCCACGCCCTGGAATCCAGCCTGTCGCCCAAAGCGACGCCGTATACGGAGATGTTCGGGTATAAGGCGATCGAGATGATCCTCAAGGGTTATCAGGAAATCGCGAAGAACGGGCAGGAGGCGCGTATTCCGCTCTTAAAGGATTTCCTGATTGCGAGCAACTATGCGGGGATCGCCTTTGGTAACGCGGGCTGCGCGGCTGTGCACGCGATGAGCTATCCTCTTGGCGGCACATACCATGTTCCGCACGGGGAAGCAAATTATGCCCTGCTGATCGGCGTGTTCAAAGCCTATATGGAAATCGATCCCAACGGAAAGATTAAGAAAATGAACCGATTCATTGCAGATATTCTTGGCTGCAAGGAAGACGTGGTTTATGATGAGATGGAAAAGCTCTTAAACCAGATCATCCAATGCAAGCCGCTGCATGAGTATGGAGTGAAACAGGAAGAACTCGATACGTTCACGGATAACGTGATGGAAAAACAGGGTCGCCTGATGGCGAACAACTATGTTGTTTTAGACAGGGATAAGGTATACGAAATTTACAGTAAACTTTATTGACGGGGAGTCTTGTTTTATGTATCGGATGACGGTGCTGAAAAGAGAATATCAAAAACCGTATAACCATGTGATCGGAAGTATAAAAGACAACCGTTTCAGGATCGAGGTAATGCCCCTTGATAAGGATATTTCTGCGGACTGGTTTATCAGCCGTCCGGTAGACCTGCTGGTGGTGGATGTGTGTACGGATCCGGAAATAGGACTCTCGCTGATGCGTTCTTTGCGTCTGGCAGGGGCGCGCACCGAGATGATCGCCTATATCGCGCGTAACGACTGCGACACGTTAAGGGCTGTCCTTAAGCTGGGCGTGCTCGACTGTCTTGTCGACCCGCTTGATACAGACCGTTTCAATCAGGCGGTAGAGCGTTTTTTGTACCGCGCACAGTTGTGGCAGGAAGAGGAGGCGCTTAGCCAAAAGACGGTTGATGCGTATCTGAGCGGCGCGGGGTGCATGGAGCTCGAACTTCCAAAGGGTCTGCAGCGCAAGACGCTCAACATGATCCGCGCGGTATTCAACAGCAGCCCCAAAACCTGTTTTTCTTGTGAAGACATCGTGGGAACGGTCAAGCTCTCTCGTATCACGGTACAAAGATACCTCCAATACCTGCATGCAAACAATGAACTGATCCAGAATATGGATTACAGTACGGGCGGGCGGCCATGCTCGCTTTACCAGTACAACCCGGGATTGTTTGCCTGAATAGAAGCAATAAAATTTGGCGCGCTCATGAAATGATATAAAGATAGGAGACACAAACAGAGGTGACTCCTATCTTTTGTTATAGAATGGAAAGCCCTCGTTCCTCTAAAATATCACGAGCGGCCTAACGTGTTTTATGCCTGCCGTCTATTATGAGGAAGCCTTTTTGTTTGCATTGCAAAGAGCGGCGTTTTGTCGTAAAATGGGTTACAGCAAGGACACCGAAAGGGTGGGAATGACATGAAGAAATTGTTGAGCTTTTTTACCAGCCGTCTGTTTATTGTATTCGCGCTGATCGGCGTACAGGCGTTCATTATTATCAGTCTTTTATATTATTTCGACGACGGATCGCAGGTATTGCGGAACATTTTTTTTGCGCTCAGTCTCGTTATGGCGTTGTATATTGTCAACAAACGGCAGAACTCATCTTATAAGCTGGCGTGGATCATTCCAATTCTGGTGCTTCCTCTGTTGGGTATTTTGCTGTACGTCTTTTTCAGCCAGCGCAAGCTTTCGCGTAAGACAAGGCAAAAGGCGCGGGAAATCTATGAAACGACAAATTGCCTGCTGCAGCAGGACGAGGCGATCAGCAAACGGCTCTGCGAGGAGAGCCTGGGCGCTGCGCGGCAGACTGATTATATCCGTAACGCAAGTATGTACCCGCTTTACGACCGGACGCAAGCGGAATATTTCGCCATGGGCGAGGATTTTTATGTGCGCTTGAAAGAGGAACTTGAAAAGGCGGAACGTTATATTTTCATGGAATATTTCATCGTGCAAAAGGGCGTGATGTGGGACAGTATCCTTGAGATACTGAAACGAAAAGTCGAACAGGGAGTGGACGTGCGCTTTATGTATGACGACATGGGCTGCGCGCGCACGCTGCCGTTCCGGTATTATAAGAAACTGCGCGAAATGGGTATTAAATGCGTGGTGTTCAATACCTTAAAGCCGGAGCTTTCGTCTATTTTCAATAATCGCGACCACAGGAAGATCACCGCCATCGACGGGCATACGGCTTTTTGCGGCGGAGCGAATCTGGCGGATGAATATATCAATGCGATCAGCCGTTTCGGACGCTGGAAAGACGCTGCCGTGATGCTGAAAGGCGAAGGCGCGTGGTCTTTGACGATGATGTTTTTGCAATCGTGGAATTTTATGACGCAGGAGGATGCCGATTGTTCCGCATTCCGGCCGGAGGAACGGTTTATTAAGGAATATGTGTCGGACGGTTATGTGCAGCCTTATGCCGACGATCCGATGGACAGTGAATATGTCAGCGAGAACGTATATCTGAACATGATCACGCGGGCAGAGCGTTATCTTTATATTAATACGCCGTACCTGATACTCGATAACGAGCTTATGGCGGCGCTTACTAACGCTTCCAAGAGCGGCGTGGACGTACGTATTACGACGCCGCATGTGCCGGATAAGAAGATGGTGTTTATGGTAACGCGCGCGTATTACGAACAGCTTTTGGAAGCGGGCGTGCGCATTTATGAATATACGCCCGGATTTATCCACTCCAAGACGTTTGTGTGCGACGATGAGCTCGCGATTGTGGGAACGGTGAACCTCGATTACCGCAGCCTGTTCCTGCATTATGAATGCGGCGTTTGGATGTATAAGACGTCGGCGGTCATGAAAGTAAAAGAAGATTTCTTAAATACGATGCCGATATGCCAGGAGATTTCATATGAGGCGGTGCGCAGACGGAAATGGTATGTGCGTCTGATGCAAGCGGTCTTGCGTGTATTCGCGCCGCTCATGTAAAGCAAAGACGCTTCCTGTCCGAAAACAGGAAGCGTCTTTCATAAAAAGTGGAGAGAAAAGAAAAAGCTATTTTACTAATTCACTTTGGCTCGCGAAGTTGTCCCTGAATACCTGTACGGAAAGTGGCGCGGTGCCAAATCCAAAAGCAAGTATCGATATTCCAAGAGCGATCACAGCTCCTAGCGCAATAAACTGTCTGACCATTTTAGCTACCATTGCGGTCACTTCCTTTCTATAGTGTCTAGGCACGTTCGTTATATTTAATGTAGACCCGATACGGCCGATATAAACATTAAAACTCAAAAATATTTGCCGATTTTATATTGCTATCGCTCTTGATGTGTAGTAAAATAATGAAAGCATAAGAACCTTTAAATTAGTACAGAGAGGCTGATAAGGTTTGGACATATCGTATTGCCGTGATTCCGTCTTTCTGTCAGTACAGGAAGACGTTTTTTTATGCAAACAGGAAAGGAACAGAAGCAATCATGAAACATTTACTTGATCCAATGGACATTACGGTAGAAGAGATCGACGAGCTGCTCGATCTGGCGGACGATATTATTGCGAATCCGGAAAAATACAGGGAAGTGTGTCGGTATAAAAAACTGGCTACACTTTTTTTTGAACCTTCTACGCGCACGCGCTTAAGCTTTGAAGCGGCTATGCACGAGTTGGGGGGAGCCGTGATCGGCTTTGCGGGAGCGGACAACAGTTCGGCCTCCAAAGGGGAAAGCGTGGCGGATACCGTACGCACGGTCGAATGCTACGCGGACATCATTGCAATGCGCCATCCCAAGGAAGGCGCGGCGATGGTGGCTTCGCAGAACGTAGAAATCCCGATCATCAATGCGGGTGACGGCGGGCACCAGCATCCGACGCAGACCCTAACGGACCTGATGACGATCCGTTCCTTAAAGGGGCGGCTCGAAGGCCTGACGATCGGCCTGTGCGGCGACTTAAAGTTCGGCAGGACGGTGCATTCGCTGATCCGTGCCCTGTCCCGTTACAAAAATATTAAATTTGTGCTCATTTCTCCTGTAGAGCTTAAAGTACCGCGCTATGTAAAGGAAGACGTGCTGAAAAACAATGAAAATGTGACGTATGTGCAGTATGAACGGCTGGAAGAGATCATTTCTGACCTTGATATTCTGTATATGACGCGCGTGCAGCGCGAGCGTTTTTTCAATGAAGAGGATTATATCCGCCTGCGCGACAGTTATATCCTCGATGCAGAAAAAATGAAAAAAGCGAAAGACGATATGATTGTCATGCATCCGCTTCCCAGAGTAAACGAAATTTCCGTGGAAGTGGATAAGGACCCGCGCGCGGCCTACTTTAAACAGGCGCGGTTTGGAAAGTTTGTCCGGATGGCTCTTATTATGACGATGTTGGGGGTAAATGCATAATGCTTAGTATCGATAGTGTGGAAAGAGGCGTGGTCATCGACCATATCAAAGCTGGAAAGGCAATGAGTATCTATAACTACCTGGGACTGGATAAGCTGGATTGCGCCGTTGCGATCATCAAAAATGTAAAGAGCAACCGCATGGGCAAGAAAGACATTATCAAGATCGAGGATGAAATTGAAACTGACCTTGATATGCTGGGGTTTATCGACCCCAATATTACGGTCAATATTATTGACGGCGGAAAAATTATCAAGAAGATGAATCTGACGCTTCCGGAGCGCGTCGTCAATATCGTAAAATGCAAAAATCCGCGCTGTATTACGGCGGTAGAGCAGGAATTGCCGCACGTTTTTAAACTGACGGACAAGGAACGCGGCGTATACCGCTGCGCATACTGCGAACAGCAGGCGGAAAGGTAATAAAAATATATTGCATAAATATTCATTTTGCTGTATAATTATGCTATTGAAATGAAATATGAGGTGTAAATATGAAACATTTGCTGAAAATGAGCGATCTTTCAAAGGAAGAGATCATCGGGATACTGGACCTCGCGGACAAGCTTAAGGATGACAATAAAAAAGGGATCAAGCATCCCATTCTTGCGGGGAAAACGCTGGGAATGATTTTCCAGAAATCATCCACGCGTACGCGTGTATCCTTTGAGGTAGGCATGTACCAGTTGGGCGGATACCCGCTGTTTTTGTCGTCGAACGATTTGCAGATCGGCAGGGGCGAGCCTGTACAGGACACGGCGCGCGTGCTGTCGCGTTATTTGGATGGTATCATGATCCGTACCTACGCGCAAAAAGAGGTGGAAGACTTAGCCGAATACGGCAGTATTCCGATCATCAACGGACTGACTGACTATGCGCATCCATGCCAGGTGCTCGCAGACCTGATGACGATCCGCGAATATAAGAAGAGCTTTGACGGCCTTAAAATGGCGTACATCGGAGATGGAAACAATATGGCAAATTCCCTGATTGTAGGCGGTCTTACCGTGGGTATGGAAGTTGCCTGCGCGGTCCCCAAGGACTATTCGCCGGATTCTGCGGTGTTGGAATTTGCGCAGGGGAACCCGAAATTTTCCATTTCGGAAGACGTTTATGCTGCGGCGAAAGATGCGGACGTAGTGTTTACGGACGTGTGGGCTTCTATGGGTCATGAGGCGCAGGTGGAAGCGCGGAAAAAGGCTTTCCAGGGGATCCAGGTCAACGCGGAAGTAATGGCTGTCGCGAAGCCGGATGCAATGGTACAGCACTGTTTGCCCGCGCACAGGGAAGAGGAGATCACTGCGGAAGTATTCGAAGCGCACGCGCAGGAAATTTTTGATGAAGCGGAAAACCGTATGCATGCGCAAAAAGCCGTGATGGTAAAGTTGATGGGCGATTAAACAAAAGCTGCGAAACATTTAAAAGGCGGTTTTTCCGCCTTTTTTGTTGTTTTCTTAAGAATTCTATGATATGCTGAATATAAATTGATATATATTGTTTAGGTTCCGCAAGGATCAATAGGGAAGCCGGTGTAAGTCCGGCACAGCCCCCGCTGCCGTAATGGGAGATGCTTTTTACAAAATGCCACTGACAGATTTGTTGGGAAGGCGTAAAGAGCAGAAGACCCCAAAGTCGGAAGACCTGCCTGAATGATGATATTGTGAGTCTTTCGGCGGGAAGGACGGGCTTTTTTGTTTGCGCTTTTTTGACACGCAAATGTATGCTTCTGCCGAGAGGGCGGGAGCTTTTTTGTTGCCGCCAAAAGGTTAGCGAAAGGAAGAACAAAATGAAGAGCAGAAAAAGAATTTCAGCGGTGTTATTGGCGGTAATCATGATATTCAGCATCGCGGGCGCGTCTATGGCGGCAGATATGCCCGCCGCAGCCGAAACGCCTGCGGCAACGGATACGTTTCAGGAGACGCTGATTTCGGCAGAGACGCCGTCGGCCAGCCCATCGGCGAGTCCGGACCCATCTGTTACGCCTGCTCCATCGTCGGCGCAAGCGGCGCAAAGCGAGGCTTTGGATACGGCGGTCATGGCGCTGGATGAGAAGACTGGAATTGACGCGTTGCCGCTTACAACCGAGGGCGATGAAATATTGATCAGCTCGCCTGATGATTTACTGGCGGTAATGAACGATCCTGCCTATTGGGATAAACAACTGAAAGTAACGGCGCCTATCGATATGAGCGGCGTAACTGCGGCGCAGCCGATGGGAAACAGTTCAACGCCGTTTTCAGGCACTTTCGACGGGAACGGCCAGACCATCAGTAACCTGACGATCACATCGTCTGGAAACTATGTCGGCTTGTTTGGTAAGCTGACAGGCACGGCAGAAAATGTGACGCTTGCGGACAGCGATATTTCCGGCGACCAGTACGTTGGCGGAATAATCGGCTATCATGCGGGAACGGTGCAGGGATGCGCGGTAAAGAATACCGCGGTATCTTCTGCGTGCACACAGACAATGGGGTATATCGGCGGGTTTGCCGGTTACAGCAAAGGCGATATTACGCGATGTTTCGTGGATCAGGGAAGCGTTTCGCAAACGGCTGCCGGTAAAGGAAAAGGCGTAGGCGGCTTCGTGGGTTATTGTTATTCTCCGGGCAAGATCGGCGAATGCTATACAACGGCTGCTGTCGTTTCTGAAAGCGAACAGGCCGGCGGCTTCGTAGGATTTGGATATAGCGGAACGATGGAAAACTGCTTTTCTGCGGGCGGCGTAACGGGCGCGAAATATGTCGGCGGCTTTGTAGGCTCGGAAGATAGCGCGAAATATACAAATTGCTATACTGTTGCATCCGTTGTTTCTACCGGTACGAATAATTATTTTGGAAAATTCTTTGGCGACGGCTTTTTCATGAGCAGTTATGTATCAAAAGCGTTTTACCTTTCTACGGCTTCCGTTAGTGGAAACGGAACAGAAAAAAGCCAGGGAAGCTACCTGCTGGCGAAAACAGGGGATGAATTAAAGGCGCTTGCGGGAACGCTGGGGTCCGCATGGACGCAGGATGACGGCAAGAACAACGGTTACCCGTATCTTGTCAACGTACAGGCGCCCGAAGGAAGCGGGGAACCGTCCGGTCCGGCAGAGCTCGCGCAGCCTTCGGGCCTTGCGTGGACGGACGCGACCGCTTCATGGAACGCGGTAACAGGAGCGGAGTCGTATACGGTAAAGCTTTACAAAAATACGGATACGCTTGTTGATACCTATGCAAATATTACGGGAACATCCAAGGACTTTAAGGCGGTTATCACGGAAACGGGGGATTACTTTTTCACGGTGCAGGCGGTTGCGCCGGAAGCAAGCGCGGATTATATTACAGGCAAGGAATCTTCGCGCAGTGCGGCTTACCAGTTTGTAAAAAAAGACGATCAGGAATTTATTCTGATTTCTACGCCGGATGAGTTGCTCGCGCTTGCAAAGACCAATGCGGACCTGACGAAAAATTATAAGCTGGCAAACGACATCGACATGGCCGGACAAGCCGGAAAAGTGATCGGTAAATACAACAATGGCGCGTCGGGCGAAAAAGTCTTTACGGGCGTTTTTGACGGCGGCGGTCACGCGATCAAGAATCTTTCCATCGCGGGGGAGGCTTTGTTCGGCTATGTCGGTACAGACGGCATTATCCGCAACCTGACGCTTGAAAACGCGGCGATCGAGGACACGGTAAGCAGCAGCAGTCATTATCCTGCGGCGCTGGTTTCCAATAACAAAGGAACGGTGGAAAAGTGTTACTCCGTCGGCTCGACAGTCGTATCAAAGTTTAATACGCGGACGGGCGGCCTTATAGGGAACAATGAGGGGCTGGTCAGGCAATGTGGCGTGTCAGGCGGAAGCGTAACCTATCAGGGTACGGGCACGATGACAGGCGGCTTGGTTGGAAGAATTGCGGCGAGCGGATCGGTGAGCGAGAGTTTCTCGTCTGCGAGCGTTTCCGGCTATAAATGGGTTGGCGGTTTTGCCGGCGGTGTGGAAAAGGGAACGGTCACCGATTGCTACGCGATGGGTCTTGTGACGGGAAACAATGAACTGGGCGGTTTTGCAGGGATGCTTGCAGATCCTTCGACGCTCACAAATGTATACGCAGCCAATGATGTAAATGCTTCTGTGGGCACAGGCGGGGCGCTTGTGGGGGGAAAAGGATTTTCCTTTGACAGTGTCGGCAGCGTTGTAAACGGGTATTATAACTCCGGCAAATTAAGACCGGATACACAGGCCGTAACAGTTGCGGCAACGGCTAAAACAGCATCGGAGATGAAGACGGCGGCGTTTGCTTCCTTGCTGGGCGGCGCGTGGAGGGTAGACGCCGGTGCGGACGGCAGGATCGTCAACAACGGCTATCCTTATCTGGTGAACGCAGCGCCTGCGGCGAATGCGCCTGTAGCGGAGGAGATCAGCGTACAGATTCTGGTTGCAAACTGGGATAATGTAAGCTATCGGTTTATAAAATCGGAGCAACCTTTCACCGTCAAAGCCGCAGGAGAAGATATTACGGCGGAGCAGGTGATGAGCGCGGCGCAGGCGGCGGGACAGATGACGTATGCGGCGGAGCAAAGCTCCACGGGAACATTTATAAAAACGATCAACGATAAAACGCTGGAAGCACCCGATGGCTGGATGTTTACGATTAACGATAAACAGTCGCCGGTGGGAGTAAGCGCGGCCCAAATCAAGTCTGGGGATAAAATCCTTTGGTATGAGGGTACGACGGCAAACGGATATAAAGCGCCGACATGGGCGGAAATGACAGCGCCTGTTCCGCTGCAATATGAAACGATCAGCACAAGGGAACAGTTGGTTGCGCTCATGAACAGCACAAATCAGGCGGCAGACTGGGCGAAGAATTATAAACTGACAGCCAATATCGATCTTTCAGGCGTTACGGCCTTGCCCATCGGCAGCGAAACGGTTCCCTTTAGTGGAATTTTCGACGGCGCAGGATATAAAATAAAAAATTTGAAAATAGAAAAGAGCGTAGGAAGCCAGAACATCGGGCTGTTCGGCGTGATCGAGGGAGCGTCCATCCTGAACCTGACCGTGGAAAACGCATCCGTAACGGGAGGCAGCAGGATCGGCGTGCTGGTGGGAAACGCGCGCGCGGATATTGCAAGCGAAAAGGCAAATCTGATCGGAAATTGCCATGTGTCCGGAAAGCTGAATGCATTGGGCACAGTATATATCAAGCAAACGGACGCGGGCGGCCTCGTCGGCCTTAACGACGGCGGAAGCAAGGACGGAAAATCGGCGTTCAGCGCAATTGACAACTGTTCTTCCAGCGTTGAAGTAACAGCGAGCACAGGCGGAGCGGACAACACGGAATCCGGACATGTCGGCGGTCTCGTGGGCTGGAACAAAGGAAATATCTTGCAGTGCGAAGCGACGGGAAACGTGTTTGGCGGCAACTCCACAGGCGGCTTTGTGGGCGGCAACTACGGATACGCCAATATCTATAAGAGCCATGCGACAGGTAACGTTGTGGGCGGCTATACTACGGGCGGCTTTGCCGGAAGCATCGGAATGGGAACGTCGGCGGAGCGTTGCTATGCGACAGGCAATGTCGTAGCGATAGAGGACGGCTATGGTTACTATTTTGGCGGTTTTGCGGGGTCCGTCTCGGGTATGCTAAAGGAATGCGTGAGCACGGGTACACTGACGCCGGGATGGAGCTATAACGGCGGTTTTGCGGGCGCGTTCGACGGAACGGTTTGGTCCTATAATGACGACCTGCTTACCTTGCGGGAGTGCTATGGGAACAGCGAAACCAGCCTGGGAACCAAAATCAAGGGGCTGGGGAATTATATTGGCGGTACGCATGAAGCGACGGACGCGGCTGCCGCCAGGACGGCGCTTACCAAGGAGCAGGCGGCGGCAAAGCTTACGGAGATGTTGGCGGCGCAGGCCAAGGAAGAGGCTGATAAAACGGCGCTCAGGCAGGAAGCTGCCAAGTATGAAAGCTATGTAACGATCCCCAACACGGTGGAAGAAAATGCGAACGTAACGCCGCTCGTTGCGAAGCTGAAAGACGGCGCGACGCCGGATGAAAACATTGAAGTTCTCTGCCGCGAGGCGGGAGAAAATAGCTATGTAACGAGCGCGGGACAACCGCTTGGCCAGTATAAGCTGGCACGCAAAAACACTTCGTTCGGCGCGGTGGAAGAACAGGTCATGCTGCTGTTTACACAGGGCGGCGAGACGGTTGCGCAGCCTGTTACCGTACAGCTTATGGGCGCGAAGAGCAATGCCTCGGCAAGCGATCTCATGAGCACGATCGCCAAAGACTATACGAACCTGCCTTATGAGGATTCCACATCCGACTGGGCAGCTTTTGACCTGGCCGTTTATGCGGGGGCGGATCAAGCGTTCGCCACGCGGGCGGCAAAGGTAAATTTCATCAAGGAATCGATCGCGCATCTCCGTACAAACAACGCGACGGATTATGAACGCCTGATCATGACGATGAGCGCGCTCGGCATGGATGCGCGGCAATATGTGGATGTACTCGCGCAATTACCGGTGGCACGCCTTAATACGGTAAACGCGCAGGCGTTTGCATTGCTGGCCTACGATTCGGGCAATTATACGCTGCCCTCCGGCGCGGAAAACACACGCGAAAAAGCGATTGAATATCTGCTCGCCAATAAGAACGCGGACGGCGGCTGGTCCTATATGCCGGGCGAGTCCGAAGCGAGCATGACGGCAATCGTCCTTTCGGCGCTTGCGCCTTATCAGGACAGGGCGGGCGTAGCGTCCGCCGTTACAAGCGGACTTGATTACCTTGCTGCGGCGCAGTCTGCAAATGGCGGCTACGTTTACTATGGTGCGGAGAACAGCAATGACGCGGCGATGGTCGTAATCGCGCTGACTTCGCTGGGGATCGACGCGAATACGGATGGCAGGTTCGTCAAAAACGGCAACAGCGTATACCAAAACCTGATGAGCTTTGTAACGCAGGATAACCGTTTTGGATATACGGATAATGCTGCGGCGGACGCGCTGGCAACGGAACAGGGGTTCCGCGCGCTGATCGCGTACAGCCGCCTAAGCGCGTCGGGCTACAATATTTACCGCGTTGGCGGCTCGCTCGAGGAATGGATGAAGCCAGTGCGGGATACGGACAACAGTACGGGCGTCACGATCGACACGGATACGACGGTGGTGCCGAAAGGAACTATTTTAAAAACCGAAAAGGTGGAATCCGGCGCGGGCTTTGAGCTGACGCAAAAAACAATCGGCAAGGACAGTGCAAAATTCGTGCTGTTTGAGATCAGCCTTTCGGATCCTAATGGCAATCCGGTACAGCCGAACGGCAAGGTGAGGATCGGTATCCCGATTCCGGACGGTTTTGATAAGACGAGGCTGGTCGTTTACCGTATCGATGCGGATGGAAGCCGTGTGGAATACACAGTGACCGTGGAAGGAAACATGGCCTATTTTGAGACCGACCATTTCAGCCTGTATGCACTGGCGGAAAAGGCGCAAAGCACAGGCGCGGCGGAAAATACGGGAACAACGTCGAAAACGTCCGCGGCAAAGACGGGGGATACGCGGGAGATCGGCGGATACGTCGTCCTGCTTTTCGCGGCTGCCGCAGCGGCATGCATAACGCTGGCCTTAAACCGCAGGCGGCGCAGGGAACAGTAAACAGAGAGTACGACGGAGAGAAACGATGAAAAGACTATGGACCATATTGCTGGCAGGCCTGCTTTGCCTGGGCCTGCTGGCAGGCTGCGCGCCGGCTGAGCAACCGAGCGAATCGCCGGACATGACGACGGGGGAAGCTTTGCAGACATCTGCACCCGCAAGCGCGTCCGTAAGCCCGACGTCATCCGCGCCTGAAAGCGCGGGCGCACAGGTAACGGAGGAACCCTCCGCAAGTGTATCTGCGCGGGTAAAAGAAAAATCGGACGGCTCGGCCGCGCCCAGGGAAACGGGTAATCGTTTTGCGGGGAGTAATACGGAAAGCGGCGCTGCAGTTCCGCAGGAGACGGCAAATACGCCTGAATCCACACCGCAGCAGGCAAAAACAATTACCTGTACGATTTCTATCGACTGCGCAGCGGCGCTCAATGTGGATCCGGATCTGGCAAACGCGGTTTCCTCATCTGGGACGATCCTGGAAAGCAAGAGGGTGACGCTGGGCCCCGAAGCGACCGTCTATGACGCGCTCAAAGCGACAGGTATCACATTCAGCGGCAAGAGTTATATTTCGTCCATCAATTCGATCGGCGAGGGGGACTGCGGCTCGGGAAGCGGCTGGATGTACAGTGTGAACGGAGATTATCCGAGCGTTGGCTGCACCAAATATACGCTGTCGGACGGCGATAACATCAGATGGCGGTATACGTGTGACATGGGAGCGGATATTGGGGCGTAACGTATGCGGCATATTTTTACGATCTACCATCCGAGCGTCATTTTCCTGTATCTGGCGGCTGTGCTCGTGTGCACGATGTTCAGCATGCAGCCGGTCTATCTTTTGATTTCTTTTCTAGCGGGAAGTATGTATGCGGTCTATCTGGGTGGGGCGCGTAAATACTTTTCTTCGCTTTCGTTCCTGCTCATGATGTTTGCCGTCATCGCGCTGCTAAACCCGCTTTTTAACCATCGCGGGCTTACGGTACTGTTTTATTTGTTTGACGAACCGGTCACGCTGGAAGCTTTCGTCTATGGGCTATGCGCAGGACTGAAGCTGCTCAGTGTATTCATTTGGTTTTCGTGCTATGCGGCGCTGATGACAAACGATAAGTTCCTTTATTTGTTCGGCAGGATATTGCCCACGACGGCGCTGATGGTATCCATGACTTTGAAGCTGATCCCGCAGACGGCATACAGGGCGCGGTGCGTGATGAATGCGCAGGACGGGATGAACATGCGGCAGGAAAAGAAAAAGCAGCGTTTCAAAAATGCTGTGCGCACCGCTTCGGTTCTGATGGGATGGAGCATGGAGGATAGCGTTGAAACGGCGGATTCTATGCGCGCACGCGGATATGGCGCCAAAAAGCGGACGACGTTTTCCCCGTTCAAGCTGGAACGGCACGATATTTTATCGCTGGCCGTCATATGCGGCTTGGCCGGACTGAGCGTCGCCAGTATCCTCGTGATTGGCGGAACATTTATGTATTATCCATATCTTGCGGGGATCGAAGAAAATATATGGGCCTATATTCCATATGGGCTCCTGCTTTTTTATCCCCTGATCCTGGAGGGAAAGGAACGGCTCGCATGGAAAAAATTACGGTAGAAAAGCTTTCGTTCCGTTATCCCACAGCAACGGACGATGCTCTTAAGGATATTACGTTTGCAGTTGAAAAAGGGTCCTTTCTGTTGGTGTGCGGGCGTTCGGGCTGTGGTAAAACGACGCTGCTGCGCTGCCTGAAAAAAGAAATTGCGCCGTATGGCGAGAAAAGGGGACGCATTCTTGTCGACGGATGTGGGATAGACGATGTTGCACCGCCGGAATCGGCGGCAACGATCGGTTTTGTAATGCAAAATCCCGAAAACCAGATCGTGACGGATACGGTATGGCACGAACTGGCGTTCGGGCTGGAAAACCTGGGAGTTCCCACGGGTGTGATACGCCGTCGCGTTGCGGAAACGGCGCATTTTTTTGGAATCGGGCCGTGGTTCGAAAAGAGTGTAAACGAACTTTCCGGCGGGCAAAAGCAAATACTCAACCTGGCGGCGGTTATGGCAATGCAGCCGGATGTAATTATCTTGGACGAGCCGACCGCGCAGCTTGACCCGATCGCGGCAAAGGAATTCCTGCAGACGTTAAGGCGTGTTAATGAAGAGCTTGGAAAAACGGTCATCCTGTCGGAACACAGGCTCGACGACGTGCTTCCCATCGCGGACAGCGTACTTTACTTATCCAAAGCGCAAAGGCGTTTTTATGGAACGCCGGAAGAGTTTGCGGGATGGTGTATCCGCAAGAGAGAAGAAGCGTTTATTCCGTCGCTGCCTGCAGCCGTTCGGCTTGCTGAGGGGATGGGAATAACAGCAGATATTCCGCTCGGCGTAAAAGAGGGCAGGAGGATGCTCGCCGCACACCGGCGGAAGCCGCACCCGCCTGCGCCGCGCAAGGAAGAAGTATCCGCAAAACCGGCGGCAATCGGCGTAAAGGATATTTGGTTTCGCTACGACAGGAAAGGCGATTTCGTATTAAAGGGACTGGCAATCCAGATCCGGCAGGGTGAAATGCATTGCATATTGGGCGGGAACGGAAGCGGGAAAAGCACTCTGCTCGGCGTGCTTTGCGGATTGCTGAAACCGTCGCGGGGAACGGTGCGCCGCGCAGAAGAGATGCGGACGGCCTTGCTAATGCAAAGCCCCAAAACGATGTTTGTCTGCGATACGCTGCGGGCGGAGTTGATGGAAAACGCAAAGGCGTTTCATTATGCGAGGCGGGACATGGAGGATATGGCGCGGACTTTTGGGCTATTACCGCACCTTGAAAAGCACCCTTACGACTTGAGCGGCGGCGAGATGCAAAAAGCGGCGATAGCAAAGCTGCTGCTTTTGCAGCCAAACGTACTGCTTCTTGATGAACCGACCAAAGGCATGGACGCCATGGCAAAAGACGAGTTGGCGTATCTGCTAAAGCAACTGGCCGCGAGCGGGATGGCGGTGGTCATAGTGACGCATGACCTTGAATTTGCCGCTTCGCATGCCCAGCGCTGTTCTATGCTTTTTGACGGGAATGTGATCTGTTCGGATGAAGGCAGGTCGTTTTTCTTGGGAAATAGCTTTTATACGACGGCGGTAAACAGGATGACGCGAGGTATCCTTTCGGACTGTGTCACGGTAAAGGATGTGCTGAGATATGTATAATGCGCTCAAATGGATGGAGCCAATATCGCTCATAGCCGTTCCGGTTGTACTGTTTTTATGCGCGTATTTTGCGGCAGAGAATACGGCATTGCTCAGTATCGCCGTGGCGGTATGCGCGCTGCTGCCTTTCTTCCTGCGTTTCGAGATGAAAAAACCACGGCCACGGGATATGATGCCCGTTGCGGTGCTATCGGCGATCGCTGTCGCAGGGCGTATTGTCTTTGCGCCCTTTCCCAACTTTACGCCTGTTTCCGCAATCGTAATCGTTACTGCCGTTTGTTTTGGGCGACAAAGCGGTTTTTTGGCGGGGGCGCTCGCCGCGCTTGCGTCAAACCTGTTTTTCGGGCAGGGGGCATGGACGCCGTGGCAAATGTACGCGTGGGGGATAGTCGGCTTTTTGGCGGGGCTGCTCAATGAGCGGGGGCTTTTCAAAAAAGATTTTTTGATTTACATGTATGGCGCGCTGTCCTCGTTTTTGTTCGGCTTTATCATGGATTCGTGGTATATCGTCGGTTTTGTATCGCCTATCACCTGGCAGGGCGCGCTGGCGGCATATTTGGCGGGGATTCCTTTTAACCTGGCGCATTGTATCTCTACAGTGGTCTTTTTGGTTCTGATCCTCGCGGCCTGGGGGAAAAAGCTTAAGCGGATCAAAACGAAATTCGGGCTGCAGACATAAAAAAACTCCGGCGGTATGCCGGAGCTTTTGGAGAATATGCGCTATTTTTCCTGCGCATCGTGAATCACGATTTTTTGTGCGGAAGCCTGCGGCGGAATCGAGAAAGTGGCGATACCGTTGGTGGTAACGGTCACCTTATCGCCGATTTTAAGTTCGTTAGGCGCAAGGCCGCTCGCCTCGCGTTTTTCGGAAACGATCTCTGTGTCGCTGGAAACAACCGCCCGCAGGTCGTGCGCGGGTTCACCGTTTTCTTCTTTCTGGAGGTATACAAGGTAATAATCGCCGTCCGGTGTGATTTCGGTAATACTGCCTTCGTATTCCGTTTTTACATCGGCAGATGCGGAGCTTTCCGTTCCCGCACCTTGGGCCGCGCGCTCTGTAACGACAATTTTTTCCGGCGTCGCCTGCGGCGGCTCAGAAGCGGTTACGGGAGCGTTGGGGGAAAGAAAGACAGCAATTTTGTCACCGACCTGAAGCGAAGCCGGCTCATAGGCCGAAGCGTTCCCGTTTTCGATGAGGGGCGTTTCGTTTGTCGGATGTACGATCAGGAGCTGATAGGCCGCGTCGGATTCGACACCGCTGCCGTCTATCGTCAGGCTGGCGGTATCGCCGTCCGTTTCGATATTGGTGATTTCACCTTTCGCAGCCAGAATCAGATCGCTGCTCTCCGTTTGAGGAGGGGAAGCGGGCACGGCGGTGCATGCCGCGAAAATAAATATAGAACCAAAGGCGATCGCCAATGTTCCCAGAATATTCTTTTTCATGAAAATCATATCCTCCATCCATATAATATTGTAATATATTTATACACATACCGCATATCCGCCAAACGAAAACAATGGAAAACGCTGACAGCAAGCGGCGGCTATGCTATAATAAAACCGAAAAGGACGGCGGTATCATGGGAAATAATCGTGAAAAAAAGTATCTTGATCTTGATCCTGCGGTGGAAAAAGCAATTTTTGAGGATCTCAAGAAAAAACAGGACGAGATGCAAAAGTATGCGACGAGGGACAGAAGCTCGGTTCGGCGCGAGCCGGAGAAATTCCGCATCCAGAGGCCGAACTTTGCCAAAGACTGCGAGCGTATTTTATATTGCCGTTTTTTCAACCGCTATGCGGATAAAACGCAGGTTTTTTCCTTATATAAAAACGACGATATTACCCGACGGATCCTGCACGTTCAGTTGGTGTCGCGCATTGCGCGCAATATCGGGCGCATGCTCAATTTAAACCTTGATCTGATCGAGGCGATCGCCCTCGGGCATGACCTCGGGCATACGCCGTTCGGACATGCGGGCGAGCGTTTCCTGTCGAGGATATACCACGAAAATACAGGTAGGTATTTTAACCACAACGTTCACAGCGCGCGCATTCTGGATAAAGTGCTTTCATTAAATCTGAGCCTGCAGGTCTTAAACGGCATTCTGTGCCATAACGGGGAAAAGGTAAGCGGGGAATATCGGCCGCGTCCTTATGAAGCTGCGGATAAGGATGGGATGTTCTTAGAATTTGACCGCCAGATGGAGCGGTGCTATACGGACGAAGCGGCTACCGGCAAGCTGGTACCGGCTACGCTGGAGGGCTGTGTGGTGCGTCTTGCAGACGTAATCGCCTATCTGGGCAAGGACAGACAGGACGCGCAAATCCTGAAAATCGGCGTGCATGAACCGTTTTCGGAAAACGATGTGCTCGGTTCCACCAATTCGGATTTTATCAATAACATCATTACCAACGTAGTCTCGAACAGCTATGAAAAGCCGTATATCAAGCTTGACGAGGAATATGCGGACGCGCTTGCATACGAAAAGCAGGTTAACTTCAAGCGCATTTATGCACCGCAGGACAAAAACGAGCCATATCCGACCATCCGCAAAATGTTTGAGCAGATTTACGAGAAGCTGCTGGAAGACTTTGTAAGCGGTGATGAGCGTTCGCCGATTTTCCGGCATCATATCAACCATGTTTTCAGCGGCTTTTCGCGTGCGGCAGGTTTGAAGAAGCAGTATCTGGAAGAAGAACCAAACCAGATTGTCGTGGATTATATCGCGAGCATGACGGACGATTATTTCATGGACTTGTACGAATACCTTTTTCCGGGAAAGCAGAAGCTGCATTACCAGTCCTATTTTTCGCAGAGAAATAAGAAATAGCGTTTAATGACAATATCCGGCGTTTAATAATAGCATAAGTTGAATCCTCGGATTCTGCACGTTCTATATTTTGAATATTATAAGAGGTGAGTGTTATGAAAGAAAAAGCGAATTTCTACAGATGTGAGTTGTGTGGTAATATTGTGGAGCTCATCAAGGACGGCGGCGGTCAGCTTGTTTGCTGCGGCAAGCCGATGGTAAAGCTGACGCCGAATACTGTGGATGCGGCACAGGAGAAGCACGTTCCGGTTTATGAGAAAGACGGCAATAAATTAAAGGTACAGATCGGCAGCGTAGAGCACCCGATGACAGAAGAACACTATATTGAATGGATCGCCGTAGAAACGCCCAAGCTGATGCAGAGGCACGTTCTTGAACCGGGCGAAGCGCCGCGTGCAGAATTCACCGTAGACGGAGATGAGTTCGAAGTATTTGCTTACTGTAACCTGCATGGTTTGTGGAAAGCATAAAAACGCATTAACAAATTTTTCATGCAAAAAACCGGCATCTTTGGAAGAAGAAAGCCGGTTTTTTGCTTTTCGGTATAGACATTCAGAGGTACACATAAAAAACCTCTTATATATCTATATGCACAAGGCAAACAAAATATTCCAATATTTTCTAAATTATTCCGTTTTATGATATGGGGAAGCCGAAAGTGCCCGTTTCAGAATCCTGGAACAGGGGAATGTGCGGCGGGGCCAGCGTAAACGCCAACTCCATCAGAAGTACGGCAGCGAATAAAACCATGATAACAAAAAACAATTGGTCAAAATCACGCCCTGAGCGGTACAGCCGGTACGAGATATAAAAAACGAGGATTGTCAGCACAAAAGTAAAGACAATATCCACAGTCAGCGATTCTATTCCCAGCATGCCGGAGTAGGTATAAAAAAACGTGATCATAAGAAGAAGAATCAGGGACATGGAAATTGTTTTGGCGGCAAAAAAACGCCTGAAATCCGGTTTGACGATAAAGTATTCGGCGATTGTAAAAAATAAAAACGGAAAATAAACGATTTTTGTGTGTTCCCAGACGCTTTCATTGACGGCGGCAAATATGCCTACAAAATGGTTGTTGCCGGACCAGGCAAACAGGAAATGAAAGACCGGCGCGAGAACACATACGACGATGGTCCCAATGATCTCATAGCGCAAAAGATGACGGTCATGGTCGCGAGACAGGTAGTTCATGGATGAGTCCTCCTTTTTTGTGATAGTTCATTAATACACATTTTAAACGCCGTTTATTCAGGATTATCGTAGCAATGGAAAAAGAATTAAGATATAATAAAATTGTGAATACTATCAGCATAGCATAAGGAGAGAATAATGGGAAAACTGGCCGATCAATGTAAAAAGAAAGTTTTGCTGTATGACGGTTCCAAGGGAGTGATGCTCCAGCAAAGGGGACTTTCGGGCGGACAGAGCGCGGAAGAATGGAATTTAAGCGAACCGGACAAGGTGCGCGACGTATATATGAGCTATATCGATGCGGGATCGGATGTGATCCAGACGAATACTTTCTGCGGCAACGGTCCGCAGCTTTTGTCGCACGGACTGGACGACCAGCTTTACGAGATCAACTATGAAGGCGCGAAGCTGGCGCTTGCGTGCGCTAAGGGCAGGGAGGTCTTGGTGGCCGCGTCGCTCGGGCCCACTGGACTGTTTTTTGAGCCTGCGGGAGAGATGAAATTCGAGACGGCGGTGGGATACTTCAAACAACAGTTAAAGCCGCTAAAGGATGCGGGGATCGGTATCGTTAACTTTGAAACATTTACGGATCTAAATGAAATGCGCGCGGGCATAGTAGCGGCATGCGAGCTTGGCGGTCTGGAAATCATCGCCAATATGACGTATGAGAACGGGTACACGATGTCCGGAAATACGCCGGACGTGTGCGCTGCCGTCTTGAGCGCATTGGGAGCGACGCTGGTCGGGGCAAACTGTTCGGGCGGCCCTGAGAGCCTGCTGGGACCTATAAAAGCAATGGGGAAGATCGCGCCGATGCTGTGCGCAAAGCCCAATGCGGGTCTGCCGGAAATGGAATCGGGCGTTGCGGTCTTTCAGCAAACGCCGCAGGATTTCGCGCGGATGGCGCAGGGATTTGTCGATTGCGGAGTGAGGCTTTTAGGCGGCTGCTGCGGCAGCAGCGAAAAACATATTGCCGCGCTCAGAAAAGCGATAGACAAGGCGGACATTCCGGCGGTGCGGGGAGAAGAACAGCAGTATTTGGCATCCTCTTATATGAGCATAGCATGGAACGGAAATGTCCGGATCGCAAGCATGGACGTATGCACGGACGCGGTGGTATCGGGGATCCGAGGCGGGGATTATTACTGCCTGATGGACGCTATTCCCGCAGATGAAGCGGAAGCGGACGTTGTGGCGTTGGATTTTCGCAGTATGGATTTTGATTTCGATATGTGGAATTTTGTATCCACGCTTTCCATGTTCGTCAAAAAGCCGGTGATCGTCAAGGCGGAAAATAGGGAACTTGTAACCGCGTTTTTGCGCTGTTATGCAGGCCGCGCGGGCGTTGTGGACCGGCAGGCGGCGGCTTATGGCGCGCTATTGGTATAAAAAAGCAAAAGAAAAGCCTTTTCCATATATGGGAAAGGCTTTTTTAACATACCGCTCAGCCGCCGAAGCAAAGCCCCATGTTTTTAGCAATACGCACCATATCATCCGTGGGGGAGACGAGTTTGGTTTTGCCGGCGACATCTTTTAACGGATTCTGGGTCAATTTACTTTTTTGCATCGCGACCGTATAACCGAATTTTTTCTGGTAAATGAGCTCCGCCGCCTGTACGCCAAACTGTGTGGCGAGAATACGGTCGTATGCGCTAGGGCTGCCGCCGCGCTGGATATGTCCGGGAACAACCACACGCGTTTCCGCTCCGGTGGCGGATTCGATGGCATGGGCCAGCCGGTCGGAAACGCTGCGGTAGCCTTCCTCTGCCAGCTTTTTGGCGATCTCTTTGCGTTTCATACCCGCTTCGTCGCTGCGCATTGCGCCTTCGGCAAGGGCAATAATGGAAAATGCCTTTCCGCGTTCAGCGCGCTTGGTAACCGCCTCGATGACCGCCCCGCGGTCGTACGGCATTTCAGGAATCAGTACAACGTCTGCGCCGCCCGCAATGCCGGTATAGAGGGTAAGCCAGCCGGCTTTGTTCCCCATGATTTCTACGATCATGACGCGGCCATGACTTGCGGCCGTCGTATGGACACGGTCGATCACGTCCGTTCCAATATCCACGGCGGTATGGAAGCCGAAAGTAACGTCCGTTCCCCAGATGTCGTTATCGATCGTTTTGGGAAGACCGATGACATTGAGGCCCTCCTCCGACAAAAGGTTGGCCGTCTTATGCGTGCCGTTTCCGCCTAGTGTGCACAGGCAGTCGAGCTTCATCATCTCGTAATTACGGACCATATTCGCGACCTTGTCCACCTTGTCGTCGCCGATTTTACGCATATCCTTGAAAGGCGTGCGCACCGTACCTAGTATGGTGCCGCCCAATGTTAAGATGCCGGAAAATTCTTCCTGCTTCATCAGTCGGTATTGCCCGCCTATCAGGCCGGAAAAACCGTCCATGATACCAATGATTTCGACATTTTCCATGCGTTCGTAGGCCGCTTTTGCCACGCCACGGATCGCCGCGTTAAGTCCGGGACAGTCGCCGCCGCTTGTCAGGATACCGATGCGTTTTGTCACTTTCTGATCCCCCCAATATTATTTTTCCACTCGATTGCCGCATCAAACACAGTATCGCCATTGCGTTTGCCGCACACAAAAAAAGTGTTTTCCGCCTGCTTGCCATATATATCGACGGTATCGTCTATATATGTTTCCGCTATGTAATTGATACGCAAATCTGCCATCTGGTCGTTTTTGAGCGTATCTGGCTCAAAAAGCTCGCATACCCAATCGGCATATTTGGCGTTATTCATGTGGCCGTTCATATCCGTGTCGCTGTACATGACTGTGCGGCGTGCAAGATGTTCCATATCGTCCGGCATTTTGATTTTGGCCGGTTCGGAAAGGGCGATACCGTGCGATAGGTCATAGGGATAGTTTGCGCCGATCTCGCCCGTGCGGCATAAGTACCGTTCACGGATATTGAAGAGCACCCACAGGGAAGTCGCGCGCCCCAGTTCTTCGCCGGCCTCGTTAAAAAACATCGTATGGCGGATAAAAAACAGTTTGGTCGGTTTGCCAGGCCATGTCACAACCCTGATGTTTTCCGTGAGGGCAGGATATTTCGTCATTTGAAGGTGCAGGCGCGTAAGCATCCAGGCGAGGCCTTTTTCGTCCACAAGGTCTGCGCGTCCGGCGCCAACGGCGATCGCGTGGTCCTCGGCGATCTCCTGCATGCGCGTCAGGACGGCGGACGGCCGCCATACGCCTTTTAAATCCACATCGAGCGCGCGAATCGTGTATTCCTGTTCTAGCTTTGTAAGCATGGCAAGTCCTCCGAGCATTTCAGCCAATCTTTTTTCGTTAGTAATATCTTAACACTTCAAAAAAGAAAAGAAAACAAAAGACGGATAAAAAACCGCCTTTCGCATAATGGATCATTGTTATTTTTCTTGCGCGAGGACTATATTAAGAGTAGGGATTGAAGCTGCCGCGCCTTTTTTGGAGACCGTAATCGACGACGCGCGGGCCGCGAGTCTCAGCGTATCCTCTATGGGAAGACCGGTGGAGACGCCATAGACAAAGTATCCGAGGAACGTGTCGCCTGCGGCCGTCGTATCCACAGCTTTGACAGGGAAGACGCCCTGCGTATAGGTCTTGTGACCGTCGTAATAACGCGCGCCCTGTGAACCAAGCGTCATCAGGATGTTGGCATGCGGATACTTTTGCGCGATCGCAGGGATAATCTCGTCGATCACATCCGTGCCGGCAATCTGCGCCCCCTCGATCTCGTTAACGATAAAATATTTTACCTTTTCCAAGGGAAGACCATTGATCGAAGCATCGATAGGGGACGGGTTTAAAACGATTTGCATACCCTTTTCGTAGGCTTTATCGATGAGATAGGCAATGTCGTTAAGCTCGTTTTGCAGGAGGAGAAAATCGCCGGCTTCAAAATAAGCGAGCGTTTCGTCCATCTGCTTTTTAGGGATCTGGCGGTTGGTGCCGCCAAAGACAATGATACAGTTCTGCCCGTCCGGATCGACCTGAATGACCGTATGGCCCGAGGGCATGTCTTCGCGCTTTAACACAAAATCGCTGTTTACATTCGCTTCCCGCAGGGCATTCAGGAGAATATCCCCGTCGCTGCCCACGCTGCCCGCATGGTAGATGTCCACACCGGCCTTTTTTGCAGCGATGGACTGGTTCAGGCCCTTGCCGCCCGCAAAAATAGCGCGTGCAAAAGAAGTGATGGTTTCGCCGGGCATAACAAAGTGGGGAACATCATACACGTAATCCACATTCAGGGAACCGAAATTCAACACTTTCATAGACTGTTTACCTCACACGCTCAACAATTTATTGAGAAATGCCTTGATTCGCTCCTCTTTCGGATTCAGAAGAAGCTCTTCGGGCGTACCACGGTCAAGGACACGTCCGTCGTCCATGAATACCACGCTGCTCGCGACCTCTTTGGCAAACCCCATCTCATGCGTAACGATGAGCATGGTCATATGCTCTGCCGCAAGCTCCTTGATGACCTGCAGCACCTCGCCCGTAAGCTCGGGATCGAGTGCGGAAGTCGGCTCGTCAAAGCAGAGAATATCGGGATCCATAGCGAGCGCCCGCGCAATCGCGACGCGCTGGCTTTGCCCGCCTGAAAGCTCGCAGGGATAAGCTTGCGAGCGGTCCTTAAGTCCTACCTTGCCCAGCAATTCAAAGGCTTCGGCCTCAGCCTGTTCTTTTGATTTTTTATCTACGCTCATCGGCGCAAGCGTTAAGTTTTGCAGTACGTTAAGATGGGGGAACAGATTGAAGTTCTGAAATACCATGCCAAGATGCAGGCGCGCTGTCGTCAGCTCCTCTTCGGGCAGGTAAACCGTCGAGCCGTTTTTTTCTTCGGCGATCGTGATTCCGTCTAAAATGATCGTTCCTTTTTCCGCGCGTTCCAGGCAGTTGATGCACCGCAGCAGCGTGCTTTTTCCGGAGCCGGACGGACCGATGATCGCTGTCGTTTCGCCTTTTTCAAGGGAAAGGTCGATATTCTTCAGCACTTCGGTTTTACCGAAGCTTTTATATAGATTTTTAACTTCCAATATGCTCATTTGCATTCACCCTATATCCTGTAATAATCCATGCGTTTTTCGATTTTCTGAAGTATGAGGGAAACAATCGCGTTGATGATTAAATAGAACACCATTGCCACCACCAAAGGCATGATGGATACTTCGCGCGTGGACGCCGAGTAGGCAATTTGCAAGAGGTCGCCCAGGGCAATTATGCTGACAAGCGCGGTGTCTTTAACGAGAGTGATGACCTCGTTGCCAAGGGAGGGCATGACGATTTTAAACACCTGTGGAACTACGATCTTGCGCATGGTAACGCCTTTAGAAAGTCCCAGCACGGACGCCGCTTCATATTGTCCACGGTTTAGAGACTGAACGCCGCCACGGAAAATTTCGCTGAAATACGCGGTATAATTGAGTGCAAAGGAAATCAGGGCGGATTCGAAACGGCCCAGACGAAATACGCTGGCGGGAATGCCTAAACTCGTAAGCAGCAGATTGATGCCGAAATACAAAAAAGCGACCTGCAATATGAGCGGTGTACCGCGCATTATGATGAGATAAACGTTGTAGACTCCCCGGCCAAATCTGTTTTTGGCATACAGGCTGACCTGCGATCCCAGAAACCCGAGGGGGATAGAGATGACGAGCGTCAGGGCAAAGAGGGCGAGCGTAATACCAAGGCCCTGTGCAAGCTCGGCAGATAAACTCAATACTTTTTCCATAGGTAATGACTCCTGATTATTGAATAATAACAAAAAATCGGGCAGTATATCAAACACTGCCCGTTTTTTTAAAAACCAGTCTGTTTAGAAAGTGGTAACGTCCTTGCCGAACCATTTTTCGCTAATCTGGGCGGCCGTACCGTCTTCTTTCATTTCTTTCAGAGCGTCCATAACCGCGTTCATGAAAGATTCTTCGCCTTTTCGAAAACCAATGCCATATTCTTCCGGCGCAAGTGTTTCTTCCAGTATAACATATTCGCCGGGTGTTTTGGCAAGATAATAATTTGCTACTACGGAATCTACCGCAAGAGCGTCAACCGCGCCGGTTTTCACGTCCATGAGCGCCGTCACATTATCTTTGAAATCAACCTGTTCGCCGATGGAGTCGGAAAGCTCTTTATTTTCAGCGATCGCGATTTGCGCGGAAGAACCATCCTGCACGGCAAGCTTCTTGCCCGCGAGGTCCGTAAGCTTCTTGATGGGGGAATCAGCCGTAACAACGACAACCTGCGTATTTTCCATGTAAGGTTCGCTCATCAAAAGCTTTTCCTTGCGCTCATCCGTGATTGTGAACCCATTCCAAAGCAAATCGACGGTTCCCGAGCTCAGTTCCATGATATTGGAGCTCCAGTCGATGGGCTGAAACACTACTTTCACACCCATGTGATCGGCAACGGCCTGCGCCATTTCCACATCAAAGCCGGTGATGTTTCCGCTTTCGTCCTTAAAGCCCATGGGCGGGAAGCTGACGTCCATACCCATAATAAACTCGCCTTTGTCTTTGATCTTCTGCAGGGAATCGTCGCTGGCGGCTGCCGCGCTTTCATCCGCAGACGCAGAGGGGCTGGCCGTATCAGAAGCCGACGCGGATTCACTGGGGGTTTCTGCCTGAGGAGCGCAGCCAACGAGACACGCCACAGCAAAAACAGCAACAAGGACAAAAAGCAATATTTTCTTCATAACATTTCCTCTCCTGATTATAAATTTTATCACAATAATGATATTATAATTCATTGTGCTAAATTAGTAAAGGGGTAACCGGAGAAATAATATGGCGACAAAAAACGCGGCCCGCATAAGCAAACCGCGCTTTAAGCGTTTGTTTTATACCTCGTCGGAATAATTGTCGAAATAGCCTTGAACCAACACGACGGGGGTACCCTTGTCTCCACTGCCCGAGGTAAGGTCGCAAAGCGAACCGATCAGGTCGGTAAGGCGGCGGGGAGTCGTACCCTGCGAAGCCATGGAGCCCTTGAGGTCCTCATCCTTTTTCTGGATGTGCGCGGTGATCGCTTTTTGCAGTTCCTCGCCGGAAAGGCCGGCAAAATCGTTATCCGCCAGATATTTCAGCTTGAGCTCGTTGGGAACTCCCTCAAGGCCGGATGTATAGCCGGGGGATACGACAGGATCCGCAAGCTCCCAGATTTTTCCGACCGGATCTTTAAAGGCGCCGTCGCCGTATACCATGACTTCAACCGTCTTGCCTGTCGCTTCCTTGATCTTCTGCTGTACGCTGGCAACGAACTGGTCGCAATCGCGCGGGAACAGCTTTACGGTCGTTTCTGTGGATTTGTTGGAACCGAGCAGGCCGTAATCGGGGTTGTAGCCGCCCGTGTTTACAGGCTTATTTAAGATGTCGCATAGCGTATATACTTTTTGCGCGCCCGCTTCGAGCAGCTTGCGCTTGCTGCGTTCGCGCGTATGAATATCGCAGCACAAAACGTTTTTCGTATAATCGAGGATCACTGTCGGATTGTTGGCAAATACGAATTCGACTTCAGCCCCTTCTTCGTTGATTACAGAAGCATAATATTCGACATAATCCATACCTGTGAAAGGATGCAGGTTCACGCCGAATAACTCGCGGTATTTTTTGAGATCGAGAACGTCTGTCCACGGATTGACGCCTTTTTCATCAAGCTGGTCAAGCGAAATCAGGTGATTGCCTACCTCGTCGGATGGATAAGAGAGCATCATAACGATTTTTTTTGCACCGCGCGCGATCCCGCGCAGGCAGATCGCAAAGCGGTTACGGCTGGTAATCGGGAAGATAAGGCCGATCGTCTCATCGCCGAATTTTTCGTGGATGTCGGCGGCAATATCGTCGACAGACGCATAGTTTCCCTGCGCGCGCGCGACGACGGCTTCCGTCACCGCGATGACGTCGCGGTCGTGGATCGCAAATCCGCCGTCAAAAGCGTTTGCCGCTTCCAGTACCGAATCGGCAACCATCTGCGCAAGGTCGTCTCCCTGGCGAATAATCGGAGTACGGATGCCCCGTGAAATGGTTCCTACTAATCTAGACATAAAATTTCCCACCTTTTTTACGTATCAAATCGAAATACGCTTTTTTGGAATAAACCTTATGTATTATAGCAGAAAAAGAAAAAAGGCTCAAGGCGTGTATAAAAAAAGAGGAACTAAGGGATATGGCATTGCAAATACATAGGTTTTCGGTATAATAAAAGAAGCAGAATATTGAAAAGGGAGTATGAGTTTGAAAGCAAAAGAATTTTTGGCAAAACACCGGATGGGATACGATACGATCGTTCTGGAAAACGAGATTGACGAATATATCGATGAAATGAAAAAGGGATTGTGCGGCGAACCGAGCTCGCTGTTAATGCTGCCGTCCTATCTTGCCCTTCAAAACGACGTGCAGCGTGAAAAACCGGTGCTGTGCGTGGACGCGGGGGGAACGAACCTGCGCATTGCGGTGGCGAAATTTTTAAGCGACGGAAGTTTTTGTACAGAGGAAATCTTCCGCTATATCATGCCGGGCGTGGAAAAAGAACTGAGCGCGCAGGAGTTTTTTGATACGCTGGCAGAGCTGATATTCCCGCTTACACGTATCACCAAAGATATTGTGATCTCGTTTGCATACCGGGCGCGGACGCTCCCAAACATTGACAGCGAAATCGTGGACATTACAAAGGAAGTCAAAGTAAAGGGCGCGGAGGGAAAGCAGCTTGGCAAAGAGATATGCGCCAGCCTTGCCGCCTTGGGAGCGCATGACTGCAGCGTGATTGTATTAAACGATTCGGTGGCGACGGCTCTCGCGGGCAAAGCGGAAAAGCTGGTGGAGGGGTACGGCTCCTTTACGGGCACGATACTCGGCACGGGCAGTAACAGCTGCTATATGGAAACGATTGGCAACATTAAAAAAATGAACGGATATGACGCGGATGGCGTGACGGTAGTCAACGCAGAAGCGGGCAGCTATAACAAGGTGCCGCGCAGCGACATCGATATTGCCTTTGATGAAAGCCTGCAAAACCCGGGCGTAGGCGTATTCGAAAAGATGACGAGCGGCGGATACCTAGGAAATTTGTGTGGGTTTACCCTGCGCGCGGCCAGTGCGGAAGGCGTTTTTCAAAAGCCGTTTGACCAGCAGCTCAATACCATGCAGGTCAATGAGTTCCTGACGGACCAAACGGGCGTGATCGCCGAATATTTCACGGAAGAAAGCGACGCGCGGGCTGCGTATGACATATTGTTAAACCTGACCAAGCGGGCGGGACGGCTGCTCGCGTTGCAAATGGCGGCAATGGCAGTGAAAGCCTGCAAAAGCAACAACCGCGTGTGTATGACGATCGAAGGGACGACGTATGAAAAGATGTTCGGGTTAAAGCATGAGGCGCTTAAAAACCTGTTGCCTTTTCTTCTGGCAAGGGGGATCGAGGCGGATGTGATTTCTGTGGACCTTGCAGTGCTCAAGGGCTGCGCGATCGCGGGATTATCCAGGTAAATTCCGGATTACCGGCGCGTAAAAGTGGGTATTTATATAAAATAGAAGAGACTTCTGACCGCAAGGAATAGTTCTGAACGGAAGGACGGCTTATAGGACGAGAGTTTTGTGCTGTTCTTTTGCGTTCAAAAGAACAGCATTTTTAGTTGGGGAGAGCGCATGACAAAGTATGAATTTGGAAAACATATGCTGGATACCGAAAGTCCGGATACGGCATCTATCGCCGGAATATTGGCGGACGACAAGATTGATAACGCGCTTTTTGCATCGGCAAACGAGGTGAAAACGAGGGAGTACGGAAACCTTGTGTTTGTGCGCGGAATCATTGAGTTTTCCAACTACTGCCGCTGCAAATGCGCATATTGCGGCCTCAATGCCGGTATGCACCTGAAGCGTTACCGCATGTCTCCGGATGAGTTGGTGGATACCGCTGTGAAAACAGCGCAGGTATACCGCACGGTGATTTTGCAAAGCGGCGAGGACTTTTACTACACAGCGGATATGCTCGCGGACATCGTAGCGCGTATCAAAGCGCGCGTGAACTGCGCGGTGACGCTTTCCATCGGAGAGCGTACGCTTGCTGAATATAAATTGATGCGCGAAGCGGGCGCGGACCGTTTTTTATTGAAACATGAAACGGCGGACGCTGCGCTTTACCAATCCCTGCACGGCGTACCGCTTGATAGCAGGCTGCAGGCGCAGCGCATGTTAAAAGCACTGGGATTTGAGCTGGGCGGCGGGTTTATGGTAGGGCTTCCAGGACAGACGGATGCGGTTTTGGCGCAGGATTTATTGACGCTTCGGCGCGAGGGCGTAGAGATGGCGGGAATCGGGCCGTTTATCGCCCATCCGGATACGGCGGTAGGGCAGGCGGAAGACGGAGACGCGCACAAGACTTTAAAGGTGCTCGCGCTCGCGCGGCTTTTGCTGCCTCGGTGCCATTTGCCGTCGACGACGGCGCTCAATGTAAAAGGCGGCATGCGCGACGCGTTGTTGTGTGGGGCGAACGTCATTATGCAGAAAGCAACGCCTTCTGAATATAGGGAGCTTTATGATATTTATCCGGGCAGGGACGCAAAGGACGTACCGCTTACGGAACAATTTGAGGAACTTAAGCAAAGGCTTGCGGGGCTTGGGCTCCGCGCGGAATGAGGGGAGAGTAAAATGGCTTACGACAGAAAAGGTATGACGGCGGCGGAGTTTATGGATCAGGATGAGATCGAGCGCACGCTTGCCGCGGCAAAAGAAAAGGCACAGGACAAAGAAGAGGTCAAACGCATCATCGCTAAGGCGCAAGAATTTAAAGGATTGACGCATGAAGAAGCGTCCGTCTTAAGCTTTGTTACGGACAAAGAGCTGTTAGAGGAGATGTTTGCCGTTGCGATGGAGATCAAAAAACATATATACGGCAATCGTATCGTGATGTTTGCGCCGCTTTATTTATCGGATTACTGCGTGAACGAATGCCGGTATTGCGGGTATCACCATTCGTCCTGCATGGAGCGCAAAAAGCTGACGCAGGAAGAAATCGTGCAGGAAGTAAAGGCGCTCGAAAAGATGGGTCATAAACGGCTTGCGCTGGAAACGGGCGAAGATCCGGTGCACAATACGATGGAATATTTGCTGGAAAGTATCAAAACCATTTATTCCATCCATTTTGACAACGGCGCCATTCGCCGCGTGAACGTCAATATTGCGGCAACGACGGTGGAAAACTATAAAAAGCTTAAAGAAGCGGGTATCGGCACGTATATCCTGTTCCAGGAAACGTACCACAAACCGACGTACGAATACCAGCATCCCAAGGGGCCGAAAAGCAATTACGAATATCATACGACGGCGCATGACCGCGCGATGGAGGCGGGGATTGACGATGTAGGGCTGGGCGTTTTATATGGGCTTTACGACTGGCATTACGACCTTGTGGGACAGATCATGCACGCGGAGCACTTAGAAGCGGTATTCGGCGTAGGACCGCACACGCTCTCCATGCTGCGTATCCGCGACGCGGGTGATGTGAAGAAAACAGATTATGAGCACGCGGTCAGCGACGATGATTTCAAAAAAATTGTGGCGATCCTGCGTATGACCGTACCATATACGGGTATGATCCTTTCCACGCGGGAGGGAGGAAAGTTCAGGGACAGCGTTATCAAGCTGGGGATTTCCCAGGTGAGCGCAGGCAGCGCCACAGGCGTGGGCGGCTACACAATGGGAACGCAGCAGCCGCAGTTTGAAATCGAAGACCACCGCACGCCCATCGAAATGACCAAAGAACTGATCCGCGACGGTTATATCCCCAGCTTCTGCACGGCATGCTACCGCCAGGGCCGGACAGGCGACCGCTTTATGCGCCTTGCGAAGACGGGGCAGATCAGTAATATCTGCCAGCCGAACGCGCTCATCACACTGAAAGAATATGCGACGGATTACGGCGACGATGAGTTTAAGCAGATGGCAAATGAGTTGATTGAGCAGCAGTTGAAGCAGATACCAAACGATACGGTGCGTGAAAAGGCTCGTGAATATATCGCGAAGATCGAAGCGGGCGAACGTGATTTTCGATTCTAAGGAGAATATGATGTCTGGATTAAATGAAACGCCGCGCGCGAACCGGCTGCATATCGCGTTTTTCGGCAAGACAAACGCGGGAAAATCAAGCGTGATCAATGCGATCACGGGGCAGGATATTGCCCTGGTATCAGACGTCGCGGGTACGACGACCGACCCCGTCTATAAGGCGATGGAGCTTTTGCCCGCAGGACCTGTGGTGTTTATCGATACCGCCGGCTTTGACGATACGAGCGAACTGGGAGAGGCGCGCCTCAAAAAAACAGACGAGGTATTAGACAAAACAGATATTGCTGTGTTTGTAATACGCGGCGGCGATACGGAATTGTCCAAGGAACGTGAATATATGGCGCGCCTTGCAAAAAAGCATACGCCGGTCCTCACCGCATATAATATATTTGAAGAAAACGGGGCTTGTGCGGCCGCGCCCATCGGTGAAAAAACGGTTGTGATCAACGCTAAAACAGGCGAGGGGATTGACGCGCTAAAACAGTTGATTATCGATAATGCGCAGGATTATGAACAGCCGACGATCACAGGCGATATGGTAAGCGCGGGGGATATTGTTGTACTCGTTATGCCGCAGGATATTCAGGCACCCAAAGGCAGGCTTATATTGCCGCAGGTGCAGGTCACACGGGATTTGCTGGACAACGGGTGCAGGGTGGTTTCGATCAAGACGGAGGATCTTGAATCCATGCTGGGAGAGCTTAAACATCTCCCCAGGCTGGTAATCACGGATTCGCAGGTGTTCAAATACGTAAACGAGCATTTGCCCAAAGAGATTGCGCTGACTTCCTTTTCCATGCTGATGGCGAAGTATAAGGGAGACATTGAGGCGTTTGTAAAAGGTGCGCGCGCCATTGCGGATCTGCGACCGGGAGACCACGTATTGATCGCGGAATCGTGTACGCACCACGCCCAGAAAGGCGACATCGCGCGGGAAAAATTGCCCAAGTGGCTCAATGACTACGCGGGAGGCGGGCTGGTATTTGAAAACACCGCGGGGCATGGCTTTCCGGACGACCTTAAGGGATATAAGCTGATCGTCCACTGCGGAGGCTGTATGATCAATCGAAAAAACATGCTTTCCAAGATCGCTCATGCACAAAAGGAGAAAGTCCCGATTACGAATTTTGGCGTGGCCATTGCGTTTCTGAATTCCATGCTGGACCGCGTCATTTGGTAAACAAATGTTTAAAATTGCAGGCGCGCGGTTTACAAATGTAACGGAATGCCTTATAATGATGGCATAAATCGGATGCGGAAGCTGGCATCCGGAAAGCGGGAGGCAGAGAACTATGGTTCTTATGAAAATCAAAGGCGGCGGGACGATTAAAATCAAACTCGACGAGCATGCTGCCCCGAAGACAGTGGAAAATTTTAAAAAACTCGTATCCGAGGGATTCTATGACGGCCTTAAATTCCACAGGGTCATCAAGGGATTTATGATACAGGGCGGCTGTCCGAACGGAACGGGAACGGGCGGTCCTGGTTACTCGATCGAAGGAGAGTTTTCTTCCAACGGTATCGAAAATCCTTTAAAGCATAAGCGCGGCGTAATTTCCATGGCGCGCAGCATGGATCCGAATTCGGCTGGTTCCCAGTTTTTCATCATGCATGCGGATGCGCCCCATCTGGACGGCCAATATGCGGCGTTTGGCAAGGTGACCGAGGGAATGGACATTGTGGACGAGATCGCTTCCATGAAAACGGATTTCTCCGATAAACCGCTTGCCGATATTGTGATCGAGAAAGTCACGCTGGAAGAAGAATAGGCAGATTATAAAAACAAAGGAAAGGACCATCCTGTGGATGGTCCTTTTTTGCTGACTGCAATGCGGAAAATAAGACCCGAGAAGTCTTATTTAAAAGTGGGGAATGAATGCCAAAAAATAAACAAAATATTAAAGTAAAGCTAAGAAAACTTTACAAATATTACCTTTTGTGGTAGAATCAAACGCGTTGGCCTGTTTTCGGGGCCGACGGACAAAAATTTGAATATAGAAAGACTGGTGATTTGTTGAGTACCACAAAATGGATGAAGAATGGATTGATTCTTTTGTCAACATTCTTCTTGATCACGATTCTGGTGTTGGGCATGGCGCATCCCGCCTATGCGGAAGAACTGCCGGAAACGGCAGAAACAGCAACGGAGGAAGGGCATGTGGAAGGACAAACGATTGAAACGCAGCAAAGCATGTTGGTTATGGAGACGGAAGTGAAAGACATTCCGGCGGAGAACGGGGAAACGGTATTGACCCTGAAATCGGGGGCGATGGTTCATGTTTATATGACAGGCGTAAGCAAGGACTGGAACGCGATCCTGATGGATGATGGTGAAATCAGTTATATTCCCGCAGAATCCACGGCAGCAACGGCTCCTGCCTACGAATATAAATATGGTTCGGATTTGACGCGGCTAACGGCATACGGCGCGGATCGCCTCGAAATCGTTCTGCAGGGAACGGGCCTCGCGGGCCTTGGCGAGACGTTTGCGGAAATGGAAAGTAAGTATGGTGTAAACGCACTGTTTTTGATCAGCATTACAAAGCAGGAAAGCGGGAACGGCTCAAGCTCCCTCGCGCGCCGGCAAAACAATCTGGGCGGCCTGAAAAACGGGCGCGGCGGGTATATGACTTTTGACAGCAAGGCCGACTGTGTGGAATATATGGCAAGCCTGCTGGGAACTAAGTACCTGACGGATGGCGGACGGCTTTATTCCGGTAAGACGGCCAGGGATGTCGCCCGCCGGTATTGCGAACAGTCCTCGTCCTGGACGGCGGCAATCGAAAACCTGATGGAAGAAAGCTACAACAAGATTATCAAAACAATATAAATGTTTTATGGAAAAAGACCGTTGTTTAAAAAGCAACGGTCTTTTTTACATGCATTTTACAAAACGTGCGCTGTGATTTTACATTGACGACTTATAATGCGAATGTACTCAAACAGTTAATCTTTTAAAAATTTAACATAAGGAGAATGAAAATGAAAAAAACAGTCATGGTAACAATGCTCGCGCTCAGTATGGTGTTTGCTCTTGTCGGCTGCGGCGGCAATCCGGCGGCACAGGAACCCTCGCAGGCGGCAAGCGAATCCGTGTCGGCAGCTTCTGCGGAATCGGCCGCAGTTTCCGAATCCGCGCAGCCCTCAGATGAGGCGCTCTCGGGCAAGGTACAGCTGTCAGGCTCTACATCCATGGAAACGATTGCCAACGCTTTAAAGGAAGCCTTTATGGCAAAGTATCCTGATGTAACGGTGGATGTACAGCTTGGCGGATCGTCGGTGGGCGTGAAAGATGTGCAGGAGGGGAAATCCGATATTGGAAACGTTTCCAGAGAACTGAAAGCGGAAGAAAGCGGTCTTAAGGAAAACAAGATGGCGATCGACGGCATTGCAATCGTGGTCAATCCAGCAAACAAAGTAACCGAGATCACATTCGAACAGCTTGCGCAGGTATATACCGGCCAGATCAAGAACTGGAAAGAACTTGGCGGTGTCGATCAGCCGATCGTTGTAATTGGCAGGGAAGCGTCTTCAGGAACACGCGGCGCTTTCGAAGAACTCCTTGAAGTGGAAGATAAGTGCCAATATGCGCAGGAACTGAACGAAACCGGCGCGGTCAAAACAGCAGTGTCCGCTACGCCCGCGGCGATCGGCTATGTATCGCTTGAGGCTCTTGACGATACGGTGATAGCTCTCAATGTCGACGGCGCTCCGGCAACGGAAGAAGCGATTAAGGATGGAAGCTATCCGCTTTCAAGACCATTTCTGATGGTTACCAGGGATGGAGAAACGCCGCGCCCTGAAGTACAGGCGTTCCTCGATTTCGTCATGGGACCGGAAGGACAACAGGTTGTCGCCGATAACAAGTTGATCACAGTTTCATAAGCTTTTCCTCTGAGATTTTTCTTAAAGAGGCGCAGGAACAACCCGCGCCTCTTTGAGCGGTTATGGAAAGGAGTATTTATGAACAATACTATGACGATCATGGGCGGCAGGAAAACAAAAAACGCCCTTGAAAGAACAATGAAAGGCGTTTTTATCGTATGCGGCGCCTTTGCAGTGGTAGCGGTTCTGGTGATTACGGTCTATATGATCATTTCCGGCGCGCCGGCGATGTTCACCATCGGTTTCAAGGATTTCCTGTTCGGGACGCAATGGGCCCCGACTGCGTCCGATCCGAAGTTCGGTATCCTGCCAATGATTTTAACGTCCCTGGTAGGCACGGGTATCACCATACTGATCGGCGTACCTATTGCACTTATGGCAGCGGTGTTCGTTTCCGAGGTGGCGCCGGTAAAGCTGGCCGGCGTGGTAAAACCCGCAATTGAGCTTTTGGCAGGAATCCCGTCGGTGGTATACGGGCTGCTGGGCATGATTTTGCTGGTACCGCAGATTTCCAAGCTGGAAACGCTTTTATATGCAAACGATCCGGCGCATACCTTTACCGGCGGCGCAAACATGCTTTCGGGGATCATTGTACTCACGATCATGATCCTGCCGACGGTGGTGAATATCAGCATTACGTCGCTGCGTGTGGTTCCGCGTGAATATATGGAAGCGTCTCTTGCCACGGGGGCGACCAAAATGCAGACGATTTTCAAGGTGCAGATTCCGGCGGCGAAATCGGGGATCATCACGGGCATAGTGCTGGGGATCGGACGCGCGCTCGGTGAAGCGATGGCTATCATACTCGTATCCGGTAACGTGGTCAATATGCCGGGGCTTTTTAACAGCGTACGCTTTTTGACGACGGGTATCGTATCCGAGATGAGCTATGCTTCGGGATTGCACAGGGAAGCGCTTTTTTCAATCGGCCTTGTCCTCTTTGTCTTTATCATGATTATCAATGTTCTGCTGAATACGATGCTCAAAAAAGGAGGCGGCGGGTAATGGGAAATAGCCTGGACAAGCTTTCCAATGATATTAGCCTCATGAAGAAAAAAAGCCGCCCCAAAGACGGCGCGCAGATCTTTGCGATCTATGCCTGCGCGATCCTTACCGTGGCGATCCTGTTTTACCTGCTTATATACATCATGATACGCGGCCTGCCGCAGGTAAACTGGAGTTTTTTATCGACGGCACCCAGCGCGCTCAATAAGACGGTCGGCATCCTGCCGAGTATATTGAATACGCTTTACATGATCGGCATCACGCTGCTGATTGCGACACCCATCGGCGTGGGAGCGGCGATCTACCTGAACGAATACGCAAAGCGCGGAAAGATCGTGCGCGTAATCGAATTCACGACGGAAACGCTGGCGGGCATTCCGTCCGTGCTGTATGGACTGTTCGGTGCGGTATTTTTTGGAGTGACTTTGCAGCTCGGCTATTCTATCCTTGCGGGCGCACTTACGCTTGTGCTCATGATCCTGCCGGTCATCGTGCGTACTACGCAGGAAGCGATCAAGACCGTTCCTGACGAATACAGGGAGGGAGCGCTGGGAATCGGTACGACAAAATGGCATATGATTCGTACGATCATCCTGCCCGGCGCGGTCCCGGGGATCATTACTGCAATTATCCTTGCAATTGGGAGGATCGTCGGGGAATCGGCGGCGCTGCTATTTACATCCGGTATCGGTACCAATATGCCCAATCATTTCTTTGGACATGTGATGGAATCGGGAGCAACACTTACCGTACAGCTCTATACTTATGCGGCAAAAGGTCAGAATGATGCGGCATTTGGTATTGCGGCTGTATTGGTGGTGATCGTACTGACGATCAACCTGCTGACGAATTACCTGAGCAAGCGTTTTTCCAGTAGGAATAAATGACGGGGGACGAAGCTTTGAGTATAAAAATCGAAACAAAAAATCTGGATTTATATTATGGGCAGAACCACGCCCTGAAAAATATTAATATGGATATGGAGGAAGGGAAGATCACCGCGCTCATCGGCCCTTCTGGATGTGGAAAATCGACATACCTGAAAACGCTTAACCGCATGAACGACCTGACCGAAGGAGTAAAAATCACAGGCGAGATCCTGCTGGACGGCGAAAATATCTATGACCCCAAAGTAGATGTGACGATCCTGCGGAAAAAGGTAGGCATGGTGTTCCAAAAACCAAATCCCTTTCCTATGAGTATTTACGACAACATTGCCTATGGCCCGCGTATCCATGGGATCAAAAACCGAGGTGATCTTGACGAAATCGTGGAAAACAGCCTGAAAGGAGCGGCGTTGTGGGAGGAGGTCCGAGACCGGCTTAAAAAAAGCGCGCTCGGGCTGTCGGGAGGACAGCAGCAGAGGCTTTGTATCGCGCGTGCGATCGCGGTATCGCCCGAGGTGATTTTGATGGATGAGCCGACCTCGGCGCTGGACCCGATTTCCACAACCAAGATCGAGGACCTGATGAGCGAGCTGAAAAGACGGTATACGGTCGTTATCGTCACGCATAATATGCAGCAGGCGGTACGCATCTCGGACCGCACGGCATTTTTTCTCTTGGGCGAGATGGTGGAATATGCAAAAACGGAAGACCTGTTCAGCATGCCAAAGGACAAACGGACAGAGGACTACATCACCGGACGTTTTGGATAAATAATGGAAAGAAAAGAGGGCAGCCGATATGAGGAATAAGTTTGACATAGAGCTTGAAAACCTGAACCTTGACCTGATACGCATGGCGGCGATGGCGGAGGAGACGATTACCAAGGTGCTGCGCGTCATCGAGGAATGCGATACCACGGGCGCGCGAGAGATTATTGACGACGACGATGTGGTGGACGCGATGGCGCGCCAGATCGAAAGCCGTTCCATGAAGCTGATCATGAAACAACAGCCGGTCGCCAAAGATTTGCGTATGATTTCTACGGCGCTCAAAATGATTACGGACATTGAACGCATTTGCGACCAGGCGGCGGACATTTCGGAAATTACGCTTAGTATTTGCAAGAATTTGACGACCAGGCGTCCGCAGCATATCCAGAAGATGGGAAAGCGGGCGGCACAGATGGTGCATATGGCGGTGGATTCTTATGTACACCGCGACATGGTTATGGCAGAGCAGGTAATTGACCTGGATAACGAGGTGGACCGCCTGTATGACGTGGTAAAAACAGAACTGTTCAATATGGCGATCAAGGATAAGGAAAAGATCGACCAGATTGTCGATTTCCTGATGATCGCCAAGTATCTGGAACGTATCGGCGACCATGCGGAAAATATCGCGGAATGGGCTATGTTTTCCGAAACGGGCGTACATAAGGACAAACGTATTTTGTGAGGTTGTGATATAATAAAACCGAGGTGAATCGCTTATGGCTTTTATATCTGTAGTAGAAGATGATGCGGCGGTGCGGGAGCTGATTACCTGTACGCTCAAGTCGGCGGGATTCGACGTGCTTGCATACGAATGCGGCGAGGATATGCTCAAGGACTATGAACGGCAGGAAAAACCGCAGGCTGTATTGCTCGATATTATGCTTCCCGGTATCGACGGTTTCGAAGTATTCCACAGATTGAATGAAAAGGAAAACTTTGATGTTCCGGCGATTTTCCTTACCGCGCGGACGACGGAAGTGGATAAGGTATCCGGCCTCAATTTGGGCGCGGACGATTATATTACCAAGCCGTTCGGCGTACTGGAGCTTATTGCCCGAGTCAACGCGGTCATCAGGCGCGCGGGCAAGAGCGCCGGAAAAGCGGCGGAGGAGACGATCACGCAGGGAGGACTAGCGATGGATACCGCCGGACATATTTTGTATGTGGACGGCGAAAAAACGGAACTTACGTTTAAAGAATTCGAGATGTTGCGTTACTTTATGATAAATGCGGGAATGGTGCTGACGCGCGAAATGCTGCTCAACAAGATATGGGGGATCGAAACAGATATTGAAACGCGCACCGTGGATATGCATATCAAGACGCTGAGAAAGAAACTGGGAAACCGCGGCGGGTATATTAAGACTGTACGCGGCGTAGGATACCGTTTTGAGGTATAAAATGTGAAGAAAAAAATTATATTATTTACGACCTGCATGTTGGTGATCGCGCTTGTCGTGGCGGTATTGGGATCGACGCTCAGCTTTCGGAGCACATATACGGACGATATGGTGGAAGTGCTGAAAGGAAATGTGAACGCGATCGCGCTGGCGGCAGGGGATGAGCAAAATCCAGATTACCAGAAAATTGCCACGGAATACCAGCAGGCTTACGGACAGAATAACCGTGTGACTTTCATCGCGCCGGACGGGACTGTGCTCGCGGACGCGCCCGAGGAAAATGAGACGTATACCAACCACCTTGACCGTCCGGAGATCAAAGAGGCTTTAAGCGGCGCTTTTGGGCATGAGGTCAGGTATTCGGCGACCAAGGGATACGAGATGATCTATGTGGCTAAGCAACTTCCGGACGGCGTTATCGTGCGCAATGCGATGCCGATGGCTAATGTGGCGGCGATCATCAACCGTACGTTGCCTCTTATTATATTGATGTTCGCGGTACTGGTAGTGATCGCGGTAATCTTTTCAGGCCGCTTTGCGCAAAGCATATTAAACCCATTCAATAAACTTTACGATTCTATGCAGGCGTATGTCAGTGGGAAAAGCGGCAAACTCGCTGCGGAAATCGCCTATCCGGAATTCAGCGATATAACACGGGCGTTCACACGGCTCGCAGAGCGGCTGAACCGTTATATCGAGAGGGTTAAGACGGAAAATAAAAAGACGGCAATCATCATTGACAGCTTGAGCGAAGGACTGCTGATCGTTGATGAAAAAATGAACGTTCTGCTGATCAATGCGGCCGCCAGGGAAATCCTGGGCGCGCCGGATGATGTGGAAAATGAAAATATCCTGCACTTTATCCGCAGGCAGGACGTTTTGGGAAAGCTTGAGAAGTCGATGACACAAAAGAAAAACAAGCATTTTGAGGTGCGGGATGAAATAAGCGGAAGAATCTATCGCTTTTATACCAGTATCGTAGCGGACAGCTCTTTTGTGGACCAAAACAATGGGTGCGGTATGCTCGTATTGATCAGCGATGTGACGGAGATCGAAAAATCCGAACGTATCCGGCGCGATTTTGCGGCGAACGTCTCTCACGAGCTGAAAACGCCGCTTACGTCCATCAACGGTTTTGCACAACTCATCGAAAATGACATGGTAGGCGATAAGCAAAAGATGATCGAATATGCGAGGCGGATCACGGAAGAATCCGACCGCCTGATGGGGCTCATAAACGATACGCTGCAATTATCGGAGCTGGAGCAGATTGCCATCGACGAGTGCGTAGAACGGGTAAATCTTGAAAGTGTGGCGCATGACGTCGTTCATCTGCTGGAAAGCAAAATCGAAAAGGACGGGCTGGATGTGCAAATAAGCGGAAAGGCCTCCATCAAAGCGAATAGGGCGCGGATGAAAGAGCTGATCCTGAATCTGTGCGACAATGCCGTTAAATATAGCAAAAGAGACGGGCAGGTTAAGATCGCCCTGAGTGAGGATAAACAGAATGCGTATATCCGTGTGAAAGACAACGGAATCGGCATTCCGCAAGATGAGGTGGAACGTATTTTCGAGCGATTCTACAGGGCGAAGAATTCAGGCGGCTCTACGATCAGCGGAACCGGACTGGGGCTTGCCATCGCCAAACATATTGTGTCGCTATACGAAGGCGAAATCACCGTCAGCAGCGAGCTGGGAGTGGGAAGTGAATTTAAGGTGCGCCTGAAAAAAGACTGAAAGCAGCATAAAAAGAACCGCCCCAAAGGGCGGCTCTTTTTATGCTCATTGTTCCTTAAAGTCGATCTCCATAAAATCGGACACTTCTTTGTTCCAGCGTTCCTCTATAAAGGCGAGGTGCTCGGGGATTTGGTTGTAGGCATCGTAATCGGCCTGCGTCATGAAATCAAATGAAAATCCATAGTCATAACCATTCTTAGGGCTGATCTCGCTGCACATCATGAAATTTTTGGCAATCGGGATATTGGAAAATATCCGTTTGGCCGTCTTGAAAAAATCAGCGGTGCGGGGATCGTCCTTTGGGTATTTCAGACTGAAAACCACCATATGCCTTATTGCTGCTTCCATACTTTTCCTCCTTAATCCGTCAGCTTTTCGATAAGAGCGACAGCGTCTGTTTTTAACTTGCCAAGAAGATATTCCGCTTCTTTCCTGTCGGCAGAGAATGCGGACAGGTAGGATTTCAATTTTGGTTCGGTGCCTGACGGACGGATGATGAAGCGCGCGCCGTCCAGTTCAAAGTATAACACATTGGAGGTTTCCATCGGAATGGGCGTTTTTTTGCCGCTGTGCATATCTGTACGTTCCTGCTTTAAATAATCCCGCACAGCCAGTACGTCAAAGTCGCCGATTTTCGTCGGATAATCCGCACGAAGCGTTTTCACCGCATTCTGGATTTTCTCAATGCCTTCCTTGCCGTACAGCGTTTTGGATACGACCAGCTCTTTAAACCATCCGTATTTTTCGTACATGGCTCTTACCGCCTGGTATAACGTCATTCCCTTGGAAGCATACCAGCATGCGGCTTCCGCAACCATCATCGCCGCCTGCACCGCGTCTTTATCGCGCACGAACGCCCCTTGCAAAAAGCCGTAGCTTTCCTCGTAGCCGAACACAAATTTTCCTTTGCCCGTTTGCTCGGAAAGCTTAATCTGCTCGGCGATAAATTTAAAACCGGTGAATACGCTGCGTAGCTCCACACCGTAATGCGCGGCGATCACGTCTGCAAGGTCCGTGGATACGATGGACTTGACGACGAATTCGTCACCGGTGAAAGACGGCTGCTTCTGGGAGAGGACATAATCCATCAGCAGGCAGCCGATCTCGTTTCCGGAAAGGATCGTGAAGTCGTTTTCGTCATTGCGCACGGCAACGCCGAGACGGTCGCTGTCAGGGTCTGTCGCAAGGATCAGGTTGGCGTTTTTTTTATTTGCAAGCGCCATCGCGAGATCAAAACACTGCCGCTCTTCCGGATTGGGCGCTTTTACCGTGGAAAATGCCGGATCAGGATTTTCCTGCTCGGGTACGACATGGATATTTTTATATCCGAGGTCCTTTAAAACGCGCCGTACGGGAATATTGCCTGTGCCGTGCAGGGGCGTATAAACGATATTCAGTGTATCCGCCTGTTGTCTCACGATATTGGGGATCAGGCACAGATCTTCCACCTTTTTGAAATAAATTTCATCAAGCTCGCGGCCAATGTAGGTCAAAAGACCTGCGCGCTCCGCCTCGTCCAGAGGCATAGAATCAATGCGGAACATATCGCCGATCTGTCCGATATATTCTGTAATACGGTCGGAGTCCGCAACAGGACACTGTCCGCCGTCTTCGCCGTATACCTTATATCCGTTATATTCCGGCGGATTATGGCTGGCGGTAATGACTACGCCTGCCGTGGTTTTAAGTTCGAGAATGGTAAACGAAAGCTGGGGAACGCTGTGCGGCGTATCATACATGAATACGTTAATACCGTTTTTACACAGCACGCCCGCCGTTTCACGCGCAAAGAGGTCGCTGTTTTTCCTGGTATCATAGGCAATGGCAACGCCCGCCTCAGGATCGCCGTTTTTGAGTATATTGTTGGCGAGGGCCTGCGTTGCGCGCCTGACCGTAAAAATATTCATGCGGTTGCGTCCAAGGCCGATGATACCGCGCATACCGGCCGTACCGAATTCCATTTCCTTATAAAAACTGTCCTGCAGGTTATCGGCGTCCGACGCCATAGCCGCAAGCTCTGCTTCGTATTCGCTGCCCGCAAGGGCGTCTTTCCACTGTTCATAGCTTTCCTGATATGTCATAGTAGGGGTCCTCCCAAAGTATTTTAATCGGTTATTAATAACCCAAATTTTCGTTAATTAAAAGGATATGTATTTCTTTATCCTTGGGCGGATACTGGATACGCACCGTTACATTGCACATGCGCTGTTCCACAGAGCATTCCTCGCATTTGCCCTTTAAGGCGCATGGCGTTTCAAGGCCGAGACGCTGCGCGTTTTTGGGACATGCGTCTTTTTTGATCCGCGCGATGGCATCGTGCGGCCCTTTTGTGATCTTGTTGACGCCGCATACGACAATCACCTTGTCCGGTCCGAAGAACATAGCCGCCGCGCGGTTGCCGTTTCCATCAATGTTGATGAGGTCGCCCTGCTGTGTGAGGGCATTAGTAGAGGTAAGGTATGCATCGGCGAGCAAAGCGCCGCGCCATACGGATTTCACGTCCGGATTTTCTTTTTGCCGCTCAAGCGCATGGGAATATATCGTTTTGCCGCTGTTTATAACCGAATCGAAAATACCCGTTTCGTTAAGCGTCATACTGCCGCCGATACCGACGGACTTCACGCCGGAAAGTAATTTTAAAACTTCGTCTTTGGCAGAAGCCGAATCTTCAAAAAATCGGGCATGGAATCCTTTATGATTCAAAAGAGCAATCAGTTCGTCGTATTGGCCCATAACAAAGCGCCTCGCTTTCAATGATTCTTTTTTCATTATAGCATATTTCAATTTGTAAATGCGCAGGAATTTTATTGCATTTTAAGCCGTATTTTCGTATGATATATTTTGGAATACTATTGAGGTGGATAAATGAGCAACGACTATCAAAAACATATACGGAACTTTTGTATTATAGCACACATCGATCACGGCAAGTCCACGCTTTCGGACCGGCTGATCGAGATGACGGGCACGGTCGCGAGCAGGGACCTAAAAGAACAGCTGCTCGATACGATGGATTTGGAGCGTGAGCGTGGCATTACGATCAAGTCGCAGGCGGTGCGCATGCTATATAAAAAAGACGGACAGGAGTATGAGCTCAACCTGATCGATACGCCCGGCCATGTGGATTTTACCTATGAGGTTTCACGGTCGCTGGCGGCATGCGAGGGCGCTGTGCTGGTGGTGGACGCAAGTCAGGGGATTGAGGCGCAGACACTGGCCAACGTCTATCTGGCGATGGATAACGACCTGGAAATCATTCCGGTGATCAACAAAGTCGATCTTCCCAGCGCGCGGCCGGATGAGATCGCCGCCGAAATCGAGGACGTGCTGGGCATAGACGCTTCGGACGCGCCGCGTGTGAGCGCGAAAAGCGGCGAGAACGTGGAGCAGGTTTTAGAGGCCATCGTAGACAAGCTGCCGCCGCCATCAGGGGATGAGAACGCTCCTTTAAAGGCGCTGGTATTCGATTCGTACTACGATAATTATAAAGGCGCAATCAGTTATGTCCGCGTTATGGACGGAAAGGTGTCCGAGGGGACTAAGATCAAATTCATGGCTTCGGGCAAAACGTTCGACGCGACAGAAGTAGGCGTGTTCGCCCCCTCCCTTATTCCTACCAAGGAACTGAAAGCGGGCGACGTAGGATATATTGCAGCGAGTATCAAAAACGTTGCGGATACGCGCGTAGGCGATACGGTAACGGACGTTATGAACCCCGCCAGGGAGCCGCTGCCCGGCTATAAGAAGATTACGCCTATGGTATATTGCGGTATTTATCCGGCAGATGGCGCGAAATATGACGACTTGCGCGATGCGTTGGAAAAGCTCCAGCTAAACGACGCTTCGCTGCTTTATGACCCGGAGGTTTCCGTGGCGCTCGGCTTTGGATTTCGCTGCGGATTTTTGGGATTGCTGCATATGGAGATCATCCAGGAGCGTTTGGAACGGGAATTTGACTTGGACCTTGTGACAACGGCGCCCAGCGTTTCTTACCGCGTGCACCTGATGAGCGGGGAAGAAATCGAGATCGAAAACCCGACCAATCTGCCGGATGTTTCTATGATTGAATACATGGAAGAACCGGTTGCCAAAGTGAGCGTGATGACGCCGGATACTTATGTGGGCGCAGTGATGGAGTTATGCCAGGAAAAACGCGGAACTTTCAAAAACATGGAATATATTGAAGCGACGCGCGTGCTGCTGCATTACGAGATCCCGCTGAATGAGATTATTTACGACTTTTTTGACAACTTAAAATCACGGACGCGCGGGTATGCGTCTATGGATTATGAGATTAAGGGCTATGAAAAGAGCGACCTTGTGAAGCTGGATATATTGCTGAACGGGGATATGTGCGACGCGCTTTCGCTGATTGTGCACAAGGACCGCGCCTATGCGCGCGGCAGGGCGATCGCAGAAAAGCTGAAAGAGGTCATTCCGCGCCAGATGTTCGAAATACCCATCCAGGCGGCGATCGGTGGAAAAATCATCGCGCGCGAGACGGTTAAAGCGTTGCGTAAGGACGTGCTCGCCAAGTGCTACGGCGGCGACATATCGCGCAAGAAGAAGCTGCTGGAAAAGCAGAAAGAGGGTAAAAAACGCATGCGGCAGGTGGGAAGCGTAGAAGTTCCGTCCGAGGCGTTTATGAGCGTTCTGAAAATGGATTAGAATCTTATGCTGGGACTTTATTTTCACATACCGTTTTGCGTCAAAAAATGTGCATATTGCGATTTTGTCTCAACGGAGCGGCAATCGCTGATCGCTCCGTATATGCACGCGCTGCAAAAAGAAACGGAAATCGTCGGCGGTATGTATAACAAGGCCGTTGATTCCGTGTTTTTTGGCGGCGGTACGCCTTCGTTCATTGATGAGGCATACATCCGGCGGATCATGAATACCGTCCGCCGAGACTTTAAGTTTGCTGCGGACGCCGAGGTGACATTGGAAGCGAATCCATGCTCTTTGAGCAGGGAAAAGGTGTATGCTTACCGCGACGCAGGCATAAACCGCCTGAGTATCGGCTTGCAGGCAGCGCAGGACAGCCACTTAAAAACGCTGGGGCGGCAGCACAACGTGGCGATGTTCGACAACGCCTTTGACCTCGCGCGGGAAGCGGGGTTTGAAAATATTAATATCGACATGATATATGCGCTCCCGGGGCAGACCGTCCGCGAATGGGAGGAAACGCTTTTCCACGCGCTACACAAAAAGCCAGAACACATTTCCGCATATGCTCTGAAGATAGAAGAAGGAACGCCGATGGCGCGGATGGCGGCGGCAGGAGAGATCACGCCTGTGGATGAAGAGATGGATGTGCGTATGTACCACATGGCGCAGGCGATTCTCGATAATAAGGGCTACGACAATTACGAAATATCCAATTTTGCGATCAACGGCTATGAGTGCGCCCATAATCTGAAATACTGGAACCTGAAAGACTACATCGGATTGGGCGTATCCGCGCATTCGTGTATCGACCGCCTGCGCTTTGCGAATACGGGCGACATACATGAGTACATTGAAAATATGGGCAAGGGCAGGTTGCGCTATGAGCAATCGGATTTTATCGGCGATACGGAACGAAAGATCGAATATATCATGCTCAAGCTGCGCCTGAAGAAAGGATTTCTTTTGTATGATTACAAAAGGCGTTTTGGTACGGATTTCCTAACGGAATACGCGCCGGAGATCGAAAAAGCGTGCGGCGAAGGACTGTGTGTGGTGCAAAACGACTGTGTGCTGCCTACCAAAAAAGGCTTTGACCTGCAAAACCAGCTTGTCTCCATACTCATCGCGAATCTCTAATATCCATTCACAATAAGTTCATGAACGTCCGCTATAATTTTATCAATCGAACTTGACAACCACCGCACGCGGTGGTATCTTTATATCAAGGAATTAGCACTCGACTCTAGTGAGTGCTAACAAATCGGTTTGAGGCCGGTTTTTTGTGTATACAAATAAGGAAGGCGTGTTCTCCAAAAAGGAGATCTCCCAAAAATAAACCAGAGAGGCGAGTTTCGACGTGGAATTGTCAGACAGAAAATTGAAAATCTTAAAAGCCATTATCGATGATTATATCGATACGGGCATTCCTGTCGGTTCGCGTACGCTTTCCAAAAAACCGGACCTGGATTACAGTCCCGCGACGATCCGCAACGAAATGGCGGACCTTGAGGAGATGGGTTTTTTAGACCAGCCGCATACTTCTGCGGGCAGGACGCCCAGCGATAAGGCATACCGTCTCTACGTGGACCGGATGATGCATATCGGCCGTGTGACAAAGGACGAAGCGCTCTTTATCCGCAATTATTTCGATACGCGGATCGGGGAGATCGGCGAGGTTTTGGAATCGGCTGCGAAAGCCCTTTCGGATATGACCAAGCATATCTCCATGGTAACGGCCCCTACCTTAAAAGGGGCGAAGCTGCGGCGGATCCAGATCGTGAAGATCACGGAAACAAAGGCGCTGCTCGTGTTTGTTACGGATAATGGCCTTGTGCAGGATAAGATGATCCATATTCCCGCCGCTATGGATGCGCATCAACTGGAGATACTCTCCAATATGCTGACAGACAGGGTGCAAAGCACATCATTAAAGGAAGCGGAGGAGATTATAAAGAGTTCGTGTATGGATGCGCTCAACGAGCAGAAGCTGATTATGGGCGAGGTACTGGACGCGATTAACATGAACCGCGAAAAAAAAGAACTTGCAATCGGCGGCGCGCAGAATATTTTCAATTATCCGGAATATAAGGACGTTAGTAAGGCGCAGCATTTCCTGCAGCTTTTGGAGACGAAAGACATGCTCTACCAAGTGATGTCAAACGCGGCGGATCTGGAATTTTCGGTCCGCATCGGCAGGGAAAATCCCTACGATGATTTCAAGGATATGAGCATCGTAACTGCGACATACAAAATCGGCGGGGAAAAGATCGGTTCGTTCGGCGTAATCGGGCCGACGCGTATGGATTATGCGCGCGTGCTTTCCGTCCTCAATTACGTAGGTATGAGTCTGAGCGATATTCTATCATGTCTGCTTGAAACAGACGATAAGAAATAAATAAGGCAGGTAAAGAAAATTGGCACAAAAGAAACATGCAGAAGAAAAAAAGCAGGAAGAAACGAAGAAAGATCCGGATATAACAGAAGAAGAAACGGAAAAAGAGCCGGAAGAAAAGCAGCAGACCAGTGAAGCGTGCGAGACCGAAAATACGGAATCGGCGCAGTTAGGCGAGCAGCTTAAGGCGTTGGAAGCGGAAAAGGAAGAATATGTGAACGCTCTGATCCGCGAACGGGCCGATTTTGAAAATTACAAAAAGAGGAATGCGGACCTTTCGGCCAATTCTTACCAGAACGGCGTGGCGGACGCCGCGATGGCGATGCTGCCGATTCTCGATAACTTTGAACGCGCCCTTACCGCGGAATGCGCCGACCAGGCCTTTTACGACGGCGTGGGCATGATTATGCGGCAACTGCGGGAAGCTCTTAAAAATCTGGGCGTGGAAGAAATCGAAGCAAAGGGGCAGTTTAATCCGGAGTTCCACAATGCGGTGATGCAGGTGGAAGAAGATGGGTGCGAGCCGAACAGCATTGTGGAAGTGCTGCAAAAGGGATACAGCTTAAAAGGCAAAGTGCTCCGCCACTCGATGGTCAAGGTTGCAAAATAAAGCGAAGAGCAAAGCGCAATACGCGCTTTACGATAAAAATTGTAAAACTGGAAAACATATTTAGGAGGACGAAATAAATGGGCAAAGTAATTGGAATCGATTTAGGAACAACAAACTCCTGCGTAGCGGTTATGGAAGGCGGCGAAGCCGTCGTAATCCCTAACGCGGAGGGCGGCAGGACGACGGCATCCGTTGTGGCATTTTCGAATACAGGGGAAAGACTCGTAGGACAGGTGGCTAAGCGCCAGGCTGTTACCAATCCGGACCACACGGTAATGTCCATCAAACGCGACATGGGCACGGACAGGAAGATCACAATCGAAGGAAAAACCTATTCCCCGCAGGAGATTTCCGCGATGATCCTGCAAAAGCTGAAATCGGATGCGGAAGCGTATCTGGGCGAAACAGTGACGCAGGCCGTTATTACGGTACCGGCATATTTTTCGGATGCACAACGGCAGGCTACGAAAGACTCCGGTAAAATCGCGGGTCTCGAGGTACTGCGTATTGTCAACGAACCGACGGCTGCAGCGCTTGCATACGGCCTTGAAAAGGATCACAACCAGAAAATTCTGGTATACGACCTGGGCGGCGGTACGTTCGACGTATCCCTGCTGGAGATTGGCGACGGCGTTATCGAAGTGCTGGCAACGAGCGGTAATAACCGTCTTGGCGGCGACGATTTTGACGATAAGATCGTAAAATGGATGGTAGACGAATTCAAGAAGAGCGACGGTATCGACCTTGGAAACGACAAGATCGCACTGCAGCGATTAAAGGAAGCGGCGGAAAAAGCGAAGATCGAGCTTTCCGGCGTGATGCAGACCAACATCAACCTGCCGTTTATCACGGCGGACGCATCAGGTCCTAAGCATTTGGACCTTAACCTGACGCGCTCGAAATTCGACGAACTGACGGCAGATCTTGTTGCAGCGACGGAGGGCCCCACGTCCAGCGCGATTAAGGATGCGGGAATCCAGAGTTCTGAAATCGATAAGGTGCTTTTGGTCGGCGGTTCATCCCGTATTCCGGCAGTACAGGACATGGTCAAGCGTATCACAGGTAAAGAGCCGTTTAAGGGAATCAATCCGGACGAGTGCGTAGCGATGGGCGCCGCGATCCAGGCAGGTGTTTTAGGCGGCGAAGTAAAAGACGTGTTGCTTTTGGATGTTACACCGCTTTCCCTCGGAATCGAGACGATGGGCGGCGTATTCACCAAGCTGATCGACAGGAATACGACCATTCCGGCAAAGAAGAGTCAGGTATTCTCCACGGCTGCGGACGGGCAGACAAGCGTGGAAATTCACGTACTGCAGGGCGAGCGTGAAATGGCGGCTTATAATAAGACGCTCGGCAAGTTCCAGCTTACAGGTATCGCGCCGGCTCCCAGAGGCGTACCGCAGATCGAAGTTACGTTCGACATCGACGCAAACGGTATCGTAAACGTATCCGCTAAAGATATGGGCACGGGCAAGGAGCAGAAGATCACGATCACGGCATCTACAAACCTGTCGGATGAAGATATTGACAAGGCGGTCAAGGAAGCGGAACAGTTCGCGCAGGAAGACAAGGACCGCAAGGCAGAGGTTGAAGCGCGTAACAATGCGGATTCTCTCGTATACCAGACGGAAAAGACGCTCAAAGATTTGGGCGACAAGGTATCGGCAGACGACAAGAAAAAGATCGAGGACGAAGTAGCGGCGACAAAAGAAGCCCTCAAGACAACGAATATCGATCAAATCAAATCCGCTACGGAAAAACTGCAGAACGTATCGTTTGAAACGTTCGGCAAGATTTATCAGCAGGCGGGCGGAGATCCGAACGCTGCGGCAGGCGGCGCGGGTTTCGATCCCAACTATAACCCGAACAGCGGCGCGGATGCGAAGAAAGACGATAATGTCGTAGACGCGGACTACGAAGTAGTCGACGACGACAAAAAGGACGACGAGAAAAAAGACTGACCGGATCAACAGGTAAAGAAACGTCCCTAAAAAGCCAGAGCGTCATGCTTTGGCTTTTCGGGGGTTACAGAATCTTTGGGGAGAGGTATATGACACTTGGCTAAGGACTATTATGAAACACTCGGCGTTGATAAGAGCGCGAGTGCGGACGAGATAAAAAGTGCATACAGGAAGCTGGCAAAGCAATATCATCCGGATATGAACAAAGGTGATGAGGCGGCTGCGCAAAAGTTCAAGGAAGTCAACGAAGCGTATCAGGTTTTAAGCGACGACCAGAAGCGCCAGCAATACGATACTTATGGCAACGCGGATTTTAACGGCGCGGGCGGATTTGGCCAGGGTGGTTTCGGCGGCTTTGAGGGGTTTGGCGGCTTCGGCGATATTTTCGAGAATATTTTTGGCGGGGGAGGTATGCGCCAGCAGCCGAACGGACCGCAGCGCGGCAGCGACATCCGTGTCAATATGCGTATCAGCTTTGAGCAGGCGGCCGAGGGTGTAAAACAGGAAATTACAATAAGCCGTCTGGAAAAGTGCGATACCTGCAGTGGCACGGGCGCAAAGCCGGGAACGGACAGACGCACATGCCCGACGTGCAACGGAACGGGACAGCAAAGGGTACAGCAGCAGACGATGTTTGGTAATTTTGTGAACGTTCAGACATGTCCGACGTGCGGCGGCGAGGGAACGATCGTGGATTCGCCGTGCGAGGATTGCAAGGGCAAAGGTACGCGGCAAAAGCAGCGTACGATTATGATCAATGTTCCGGCCGGTATTGATAACGGGCAGGTTCTTACGATGCGCGGCGAGGGCAACGCGGGTAAACGCGGCGGGCCAGCCGGAGACCTGCAAATTGTGATTTCCGTAAAGCCTCATAAGTTGTTTGAACGGCTGGGATACGACCTGTATCTGGATATGAATGTCAGCATGATGCAGGCTGCGCTCGGCGCCGAAATCGAGGTTCCGGTACTGGACGGCAAGGTACGCTATAAAGTCGAAGCGGGAACCCAGCCGGGAACGGTATTCCGGCTGAAAGGAAAGGGCATCAAATACTTAAACGGCAACAGGACAGGCGACCTCTATGTGCGTGCAAACGTACAGATTCCCAAAAAACTGAGCGAAAAGCAGAAGAAAGTATTGCGGGATTTTGAAGACAAGGTCAAGGCAAAGGACCGCGACGTTGAGTTCAGCAAACCTAAGGATGCATTTTAAAAAGAAAGAATCCACTGCGGATTCTTTCTTTTTTTTAGTAGCGGGAGAAAAATACGGAAAAAGTGCAAAAATCGCAAGATATTGTGTTTTTTTAATTGACAGTTTCATGAAACTTGGATATAATGTATTTGGTCTCATACGTGACTAATAAAGAAACAGGAGGTATTGTATTTATGACAGCATTAATTCTCGGAATCATAGCAGCAATTTGCACGGGCCTTTCCTTTATTCCAGCAGTTTCGTTCTTAGGCTTTGTAGGATTGGTACTTGCAATCATTGCATGGGTGCTTGGCGCAAAAGCGGTTAAGGCGGATCCGACCGACGGAAAAGCGAAAGCTGGTAAGATCATCGGTATGATTATCACAATTCTGGCAATCATTTCGATTATCGTAACAGCTGTATTGGCTGCAGCGCTGGTTGGAACAATGATGGGAGCAATGATGTAATCATTTGCACAAAACTTGCAGCAACGAAAAGCTCTGCCATTTTGGCAGGGCTTTTTTGTGATCTGTGAAAAGAGATACATATTTGCATTCAAGGCCGGTTTATGGGTATAATATGACGAAGAAATATTGTTAGGAGAGCTTTGCATGGATTGGTTAAAGGTCAGCGTCTTTACGCAAAAGGAAGCGGAAGAGATTATTTCCGCAGTACTGATGGAAGCCGGCGCGCACGGCGTATCCATTGAGGGCGACAACGAGGCGTGTGCCAAAGGCGGACTGCCGTGGGATTATTTATCCGACGAAGTCCTGCGTAAGGTGCCGTTTTGTGTAGCGGCGTTTTTTCCATGTGATGGGAACGAGGGTACTTTTGTGGAAGAGATCCGCCACCGTCTTGGGGACGTGCGTGAGATGGAGCTCGGCGTTCCGCTGGGTACGCTGGAGGTGAAAACAGACATCGTCCGCGAACAGGACTGGGAAAACGCGTGGAAAGCGTATTTTAAGCCGGTAAAAATATCTGATTTTTTTGTGATCAAGCCAACATGGGAAACGTATGAAGCCAAAAAGGATGAGATCGTCATAGAAATTGATCCGGGCATGGCGTTTGGAACGGGGAATCATGAGACAACGCGTATGTGCGTACATTTGCTGGAAGAGTATATGGAGCCGGATATGACGGTGATCGACGCAGGCTGCGGCAGTGGGATTCTTTCGATCGCCGCTGCCAAACTGGGAGCGAAAAAGGTTTATTCGCTTGATCTCGATCCTGTGGCGGTAAAGGTAACGAATGAAAACGCGGCGCTCAATGCGTGCGAAAGCGTAATCAGCGCGCAAAAATCCGACCTGCTTTCAGAAGTTCCAGAGCAGGAAAAAGCGGATATTATCGTCGCAAATATCATTGCGGACGTTGTAATCAGCTTAAACAGCATTGCCAAGCGTTACCTGAAAGTAGGCGGTATGTATATCTGCTCGGGTATCATCGATTCACGTCTCGATGACGTAAGAAAATCCATTGAACAGGAAGGATATAAGGTGATACAGATACTGCAGGATGGAGAATGGCGTGCGCTCGCCTGTAAGTATAGGGGATGAGGAGGTTTTTTATTGAGCGGATTACAGATGGTGAGGTTGTTGTATGCGGGCAGGAAGCAAAGCATATGGCGCGCGTCCTGCGCATGGATACAGGCGATAGTCTGATCCTGTTTGACGGCAGCGGTATCGATTATGCGGGCAGGATAACAAAAATCGCCGAAGACGGCGTCCATATAGAAATCATTGAGAAAATCGAGTCAAAGTCTGAACCGCCGGCGCATATCCATATCTGTCAGGCGGTCATAAAAAGCGACCATTTGGATTATGTGGTGCAAAAATGCAGCGAAATGGGCGTATATGATTTTATACCTTTCATAAGCGAACGGTGCGTTAAACGGCCGGACGAAAAGTCCGCAGCAAAATTGGTGCAACGGGAGCGGCGCATTGCCCTTGAAGCGGCCAAACAGTGTGGGCGGTCACGCGTACCGGCAGTCGGCGAAATTGTGCGGTTTAAAGAGCTTGCGGCGAAACTGGAAGAGACGGACGCTCTTATTTTATTGGCGTATGAAAATGAAAAAAATCTTATGATCAAGGATGTACTGCAACAAGAAAAAAAGACGCGGGACATTTTTGTGGTGATCGGGCCGGAAGGCGGCTTTACGAAGCAGGAAGTCGGAAGCCTGATTCACGCGGGGGCGAAAGTATGCAGTCTTGGAGCTTTGATTTTGCGCAGCGAAACGGCGGGCCTTGCGGCGACAGCAATGATACAGTATCACCTGATGGAGGCGCGGGTATGAAAGTCGCGGCATATACGCTCGGATGCAAAGTCAATCAATACGATACTAACGCGATGATGGAACTGCTGAGGGCGGCGGGTTTCCGGCAGGTGGAGTTCGGCCGGCAGGCGGACGTATACCTGATCAATACGTGTACGGTCACCAACATGGCCGATAAAAAATCGCGAAATATGATCCGGCGTATCCATAGCCGGTATCCGGAAGCTGCCATCTGTGTCTGCGGATGCCTTTCCCAGCGCGACAGCGAGGGAATCCTTGCAATGGAAGGCGTAGGAGCGGTAGTGGGAACAGAAGACAGGGGGAATATCGTCGCCATCGTAAAAGATTGCCTGAATGGGGTACAGGCACGCGGCGCGCGTGAGCTTGGGGCGCAAGAACCTTTCGAGGAGCTGAGCGTACATACAAGCGGAGAGCTTACACGCGGATATATCAAGATACAGGAGGGCTGCAACAATTTTTGCAGCTATTGTATCATCCCTTATGTGCGGGGGCGAGTACGCTCGCGCAGTAAACAAAGCATTTTAAAAGAGGCGCACGCCCTTGCCGGAAACGGCGCTTTGGAGATCGTGCTGACCGGCATTCATATTTCTTCATACGGACAGGATACGGGCGCATCGCTCCTTGAAATGCTCAGTGAGCTGAACGCGGTAGAGGGAGTACGGCGTATCCGTCTGGGCTCGCTGGAGCCGCATATTTTGCAAAAGCCTTTTTTAAGTAAGCTGCGCGGGCTTCAAAAAATATGTCCGCATTTCCATGTCTCGCTGCAAAGCGGTTGCGACAGTATACTGAAAAAGATGAACAGGAAATATACCTCGCGGGAGTTTGCGGCTTATATTCAAAATATCAGGGAAGTATATGAGAGACCGGCTATCACGACGGATGTGATTACCGGATTCCCCGGAGAAACGGATGAAGATTTTGAAGCAACGGTACGCTTTGCGCGGCGGTTGGAGTTCGCGCGTATGCATGTGTTTCCTTATTCGCAGCGCGAAGGTACGCCGGCGGCAACAATGGCCGGCGCAGTACCAATGCATGTGCGCCGCGAGCGGGCAAACAGGCTGATCGAGGCTGGGAAAGAAATGGAGCGGGAATATGCCGCGCAGTTTCTGGGAACGGCGCAGGACGTCCTGTTTGAGCAGGAAACAAAGGAAGGTTTATGCGAAGGATATACCGACCGCTACCTGCGTGTGCGCGCACAAGGAATGCTCAACACAATAGAGCCGGTTTTGCTCAATGCTTATAAAGATGGTATACTATACGGAAAGTAAACAAGACAGGAGGGCATAACAATGGCAGATTGTTTATTTTGTAAGATTATTGCGGGAGAAATCCCGTCGGGCAAAGTATATGAGGACGACATGGTTTATGCGTTTTGCGATATTGACCCGCAGGCGCCCGAGCACATCCTGATTATTCCCAAAAAACATTTTGAGAGCATTCTCGCTGTGAGTGGGGAAGATTTTAAATACGTTGACTGTATGATGCAGGCTGCGCAGAAGATTGCCAGGGAAAAGGGACTGGCGGAGGACGGCTTCCGACTGGTGTTCAATACGGGAAAAAGCGGGGGACAAACCGTTCCGCATTTACATATGCACCTGCTCGGCGGAAGAAGTATGGAATGGCCGCCCGGTTGACTGACAATGGATAAGGACAGGGTACGGCTTATCAGGACGCCGGAGGAGCACATAGCGGCATATCGGGCGCTTTATGAGGAGGCGTTTCCTAAAAACGAGCAATTTCCTTTTGATATTTTGCTGAAAAGGTATCGCAAGGGGAGCGTCGAATTTCTTTCTCTTGTGGATAATGGAACGTTCGTGGGACTGATGATCACCGCCGAATATGAAGGCCGCGTTTTGCTGAATTATTTCGCAATCGACGGCACGCGCAGGGGAAAGGGCTACGGAAGCAGCGCGCTTGCCCTTTTAAAAGAGCGTATCCGCGGCAAGGAGCTTTTCTTGGACATTGAGCTTGCGGTATCGGAGGCCCCCAACAAGGAGCAGCGAAAAAAGCGAAAGGCGTTTTACCTGCGAAACGGGCTTGTGGAAACGAGTTTGCGTTATCAGATGTTCGGCGACAAATTTGAAATGCTGTCGGACGGAGCGGATATGGATATTGCGACGCTGCGCGTGATGCTCGGCCGGATTTTTGGTAAATTTACAGGTCTGATCCTGAAAATGGTTTTGAAGCCTTTGAAATAGCAGTTGACAGAAGAAGCGGATTTTACTATAATACAGTGGTATGAAATAACTCCCAGTTCTTGTTTTAGGACAGGGACAGAGTACGGGAGGAGGGGAGATAATGTCTGAGATACGCGTAGGCGAAAACGAAACACTGGAAAGTGCTCTTCGGAGATTCAAGCGCAAATGTGCAAGAGCCGGAGTTCTGGCCGAGATCAGGAAACGTGAGCATTATGAAAAACCCAGCGTAAAGAGAAAGAAAAAGGCTGAGGCCGCAAGAAAAAGAAAACATTAAGCTGTGAATCAAGACGGGCTCCATTTACGGGGTCCGTTTTTTGTTGGTGTTTTACAGGAAAATATGATATGATTTATATGTTATCCTAGCGGTTTTATGGATAAACATAAATGGAGGACGAATAGCTTGACGGAAAAGCAAACGAATATTGACGTTTCATTCGACAGTGTGGATCAGATGTCAGGGGTTTTTGGCAGCTTTGACGAGAATATCAACATCATTTCAGCGCAGACAGGAACGGCGATCCGTGCGACGGAGCATGGGATCTGTATTTCCGGAACGCACAAAGCGGCGCAGGAAGCGGCGGATATTATAGAAGTGCTGAAAAAGATGTACAACAAAAATGAGAATATTGGGGAAAGTACGATCAGTTATGCGATGGAGCTGGTGCGCGATGGGCATCAGGAAATGGTCGGCGAGATGATGTCGGATGTGGTAGCGATTACGGCACGCGGCAAACAGATCAAGTGTAAATCGTACGGCCAAAAGGAATATATTAGGGCGATCAAAGAAAATACGGTGGTAGTATGCGTAGGACCGGCGGGAACGGGAAAAACTTACCTGGCGATGGCAATGGCGGTGGTCGCGCTCAAAAATAAACAGGTATCCCGTATTATCCTCACGCGGCCGGCAGTGGAAGCGGGAGAAAAGCTAGGATTTCTTCCGGGGGATATGCAAAATAAGGTGGATCCGTATCTGCGTCCCCTTTATGACGCGCTTTATGACTTCATGGGCGCGGAAGCATACGCGCGGCTTTCGGAAAAGGGCGCGATCGAGGTGGCGCCGCTTGCGTATATGCGCGGGCGGACGTTAAACGACGCTTTTATCATTCTAGACGAGGCGCAGAACTGTACGATGGAGCAGATGAAAATGTTTTTGACGCGTTTCGGCGAGAATTCCAAGGTTGTCGTAACGGGAGATGTCACGCAGATCGACCTGCCCAAAGAACGCTCGTCAGGACTTAAAAAAGTAACGGGCATTTTGAAGAATATCGATCATATCGGTATCGTAAGCCTGACAAACAAGGACGTGGTCCGTCATCCGCTCGTAAAAAGCATCGTAAAGGCATTCGAAAAATACGAGAACAGACGGGGAAGCACAATCGTATAAAAAGCGGTAAGGGGATTTTATGGCTTTTAAAAGCGAAAGAAATAAAAAGGCATTTGTGAATTTGTTGATGGCGGTAGGGTCGCTCGGCGTTTGTATTGCGATCGCGCTGGTTGCCATCACGCCGCAAACCTATGATATTACGGTAGGCGAAATTTCGCCGCAAACGATTACTGCGCCCAAGGATGTGGTTGACGAAGTCACGACGCAAGCAAAGGTCGAGGAAGCGCAGGCGCAGGTCGGGCCATCCTATAAAAAGGACGCGGATATTACCCAGCAGACGAATAAAAAGATCAGCGAGGATTTTGCAGCCTTTGAAAAGGCGCGCGCGCAGGCTGAGGGTATATTTAAACAGAAAGAGCAGGAAAAGGTAGACGCGTCCCTCGAAGAGATCGGCCAAATCGAACAGGCAAACGCGGGAATCACTGACCCTGCGGTCACGCCGGCGCCGGTACCTACGCCGTATGCTGCGACGGCCTTTGATCCGGCCGACGGACAATGGGAGACAATCCTGACTCAGGAGCAGATTACTGGGCTGAAAGACCTTTTGCCCGATTATATTGATAACACCCAGCTATACCATATCATCAGCCTTACGGGCAAGCAGCTTTCCAATTTGCAGGAAGCTGTGTCCAAAGAGGTGGAGGACCTGCTTTCCAAGGGCATTGCCAGCGACGAGCTGGAGGCGATGAAAAACGACGCGGTGCAGACGATCGAGGAGAAGATGGACCTCACGGAAACAATGCGCAGCCTGATGGTTGCGGTCATATCGAACGACCTAACGGCCAACGTCGTCTTTGACGAGGTCGCTACCAAAGAAGCGAGGGATAAGGCGGCCGCCCTGGTTACGCCCAAGATATATAAAAGCGGGCAGAATATCGTTGTTAAAGGCGAGATCGTGGGCGATGCGGAATATAATGTCCTTAAGTCGCTGGGGCTTTTGAGCTCGGAATCGACTTCCATAAGGCCATACCTTGGCATTGTTTCCTATATTATCCTGACTTATGTGCTGTATGCCGTATTTTTGGCGGTGTTCAACAGGCGGCTTTTGATGAACACCAAAAAGATTGCGATACTGGCAATTCTGACGGCTGTTGCGTATGGCGTAGCAACCCTGACGCAATTAGTGGCGATCCATATTTTCCCTGTTTTTCTGTTTGTTATTTTGGGTGCGGTATTATTGTCGCCCAAAAACGCACTGATATACAGCGTGTTTTTATCGTTGCTGCTTGTAAGCGTGACTACGGGCGGACAGGATATGTTCAGCGAGGCGTCGCTTATGATGCTGCTCGTCACTATGATGGGGAGCTTCTTTGCCGTTTATACGCTTAAGGACATGCGCTATCGCTCAAGGCTGGTTTTGGGCGGACTTGCGGCGGCGATCCCGGGAGCGGTTGTGGTGCTCATTGTCTGGATGCTGCAGGTGCCGATGATGGGGGAACAGGCGCCCAGCATACAGCAGATGCTGAACAGCATGGCCATGATCGCGATCAGCGGGATCATGTGCGGTATTATAAGCATCGGCGTATTGCCGTTGCTCGAGAACGCGTTCAAGCTTACGACGCCGACCAAGCTTTTGGAGCTTTCGGACCCGACGCATCCGCTTACAAAGCGGCTGATGATTGAAGCGCCGGGCACGTACCATCACAGCATTCTGGTGGCAAACCTCGCCGAAGCGGGATGTAATGCGGTGGGAGGCTTTGCTCTGCTTGCGCGTGTGGGGGCATATTTTCATGATGTGGGTAAGGTGAACAATCCTTTGTATTTTAAGGAAAACCAGAGGAACAATATCAATCCCCACGACAGGCTGGAACCCAAGGAAAGCGCAGCTATTATCCGCAAACATGTGCCGGACGGCGTGGCGATGCTTAAAAAGTATAAGATGCCGGGAGAAATCATTGATATTGTGCGCAATCATCATGGGGACGGCACGGTAGGATATTTTTATTACGAGGCGCTGAAGCAGGATGAAAATACCGATATTGAGGATTACCGTTATGCAGGCAACCCGCCGGATACCAAAGAAGGCGCGATTGTGATGCTGGCGGATATTGTAGAAGCTGCGGTCCGCAGCCTCGATGATCCGAGCAGGGAAGAAATTTCAGACATGGTGCATAAGCTGATCAAGGCGCGCTACGATGAAGGCCTTTTGGACCGCGCGCCTCTCAACAGGCGCGATTTGCGCGATATTGCGGAAGCGTTTATCAATATTTTTGACGGCGTTTACCACCAGAGAATCAAGTATCCGGAGATCAAGATACACGGAGCGGAAGATGAAGATAACATTCTTTGACGAACAGAAAAAGGTTATGCTGACCGGCGAGATCAGCGAAGCTGTAAAGACGGCGCTTTTAGCCGCGCAGGCAGAGGCGCCTATGCCGTGCTGCCTGAATATCCTGTTTACAGACGATGAGGGGATATGCGCTCTCAATCGGGAATTCCGCAACATTGACAGGTCGACTGATGTGCTTTCTTTTCCGGCCTATGAGCTGGACGGCTTGTTTTCGGAATGCGCACAAAGACTGGAACTGGAGATGCTGGATGGCTATGTCTTTTTAGGGGATATTGCGATCTCGCTGGAGCGCGCGCAGGCGCAGGCGGCAGAATACGGACATTCGCTTGTACGGGAAACGGCATTTTTAGCCTTGCACGGTACGCTTCATCTGTTGGGATATGACCATATGACGCCTGAAGATGAAGAAAGCATGACCGGCAAACAAAAAGAAATACTGGATGCGGCGCACATTGGCAGGTAGGCAGATGGAAGAGAAAGAAGCGGGTAAAAAATACAGACCGAAGAAATCATTGATGAGTAGCTTCAACCATGCGATCAATGGTTTTTTGCAGTCTTTTAAAATGGAACGCAATATGAAAATCCATGTCGCGCTGGCAGTTGTGGTTATCGTCGCGGCTCTGCTCACACAGGTTACGCGTTTTGAAATGATGGCGCTTACGATTTCCATTGCTTTCGTATTTTTTGCGGAATTGTTCAACACGGCGATTGAGGCGGCGGTGGATATTGCTTCGCGCGGCGAATATAACGAGCTGGCAAGGGTGGCGAAAGATGTCGCGGCAGGCGCGGTATTTGTCGCGGCGATGAGCGCGCTTGTGATCGGCTATTTGGTATTTTTCCGCAAGCTGTATACCTATTCGTACCTGTCCGTAAACTACCTCAACAATATTTCTGGCTATATTACCTTTGCTGCTCTGGTATTGGTATTCATTGCCGTGATAATTCTAAAGTCCCGTTCCATGAAAAAGGGCGGAAATTATGTGCAGGGAGGCATGCCCAGCGGCCATACAGCCTTTGCTTTCGCGTTGTTTACGGCAATCGCCTTTGTATCGGGCGATCCTGTGTCGTCGACGTTTGCGGCGGTGCTGGCGCTGATCGTCGCCGAAAGCCGGATGGAAACAAAGGTACATACCTTTGCGGAAGTGCTGGTGGGGGCGTTTATGGGGATCGGCATCACGGTTATTGTGTTTGAACTTGCAGAACTATTTGTGTTTTAGGAAAGGAATCAAATGGAATTCAAATCAGGATTTATCGCATTGCTCGGCAGTCCGAACGTTGGCAAATCAACGCTTTTAAACGCACTGGTAGGAACTAAAATCGCAATTGTATCCAAAAAACCGCAGACCACGCGCAACCGTATCACAGGCGTGGTAACGCGCGAAGACTTCCAGATGATTTTTATGGATACGCCGGGGTTGCATACACCTAAGAATAAGCTTGGGGAATTTATGGTTAAAACGGCGGAGCAGGCTGCCCGCGACGTGGATGCTGTGCTTTTTGTGGTGGATGCAAAGGCAGGCGCGCGGGAACGCGACATGGAAATCCTTGATAAGCTTACGCGGCAAAAAGATATTCCGCTTATTATCGCCATCAATAAGATAGACGCGGTAGACGGGACAAGGATCGAGGAAGTCGAAGATTCGTTGAAGCATTTTGATAAAAAAATCATACGCATTTCGGCAGCGCAGGGATTGGGGCTCGATCTACTCATGGAAGCGTTGAAAGCGTATCTGGTGGACGGACCGATGTACTATCCGGCGGATATGGTATCCGACCAGCCTGAACGCGTGATCGCTGCGGAGCTGATCCGTGAAAAGGCATTAAAAAGTATTGGCAAGGAAATACCCCACGGCATTGGCGTGGAAATCGAAAAGCTGCAGTACGATGAAGAAAAAGAGATTCTCAATATCGATGCGGTCATATACTGCGAAAAGGATTCTCATAAGGGGATCATTATCGGCGCGGGAGGCAGAATGCTCAAAAAAATTGCTTCTGCGGCGCGGGAGGATATGCAAATGCTGTTTGATTCCAAGGTATTTTTGCAGGTGTGGGTCAAGGTAAAGCCAGACTGGAGAAATAAAATTTCCGTACTGCGTACGCTCGGTTATCAGGACGTATAAATGGAGAAGCATTATGCAATCGTGCTGCGCACGACGGATTATAAGGATTACGATAAAATTCTTACGCTTTTTTCGCGCAGCGGCGGCAGGATCGACGCGCAGGCGAGGGGAGCGCGCAGGATGAAGAGCGAAATTGCTTCTGCGGCGCAGCCGCTATCGTGCGGGGAATATGAATTTTATAAAAAGGGAGACAGGCTGTTTCTGACGAATGCGCTTTTGCGGCAGGAATTCTTTCGCGTACAAAATGATTATGACGCATATGCTTCGGCGTGCGTGATGCTTGAATTATCAGATAAGCTGCTGATGCATACGACGGAATACGAGGATTTGTTTTTGACGCTGATTTATGCGCTGTACGCAATGGAAACAGAGCAGCTTTCGGCTTCGGCGGCCCTTGCGTATTTTTTTGCGCGCATTACGGAGCTGATGGGCATTTTTCCGACGATTGGGGAATGCGCGACCTGCGGGGATAAGGCCGCAGGCAATCCGGCCTGGTTTTCTTTTTCCGAAGGCGGAGAGATCTGTGCGTCCTGCGCGCCGCATTTAAGGACGGTCAAAGTGCCGCGCAGCGTGCTTACAAGCATACGGGAACTGAGCGTATTAAAGCCAAAGCAGGTATCCGAAATCAGGACCTTAGAAAGGGATGCCAAGGGGGCGATCAATCTTTTATCGAAATATCTTGATTCCATGATGGAAATTCGCCTGAAAACGATGAAATGTTTGCCTGAAAATTCTTTGTAAAGTTGTTGTTTTATCCCGATTCTTCATGTATAATAAACGTTGGATTCTGTTAATAGCTACATTGTTTTGTGAAAAAATTTCAAATAATATTATTGTTCAGGAGGAGTTTTAAGAATGTCTAACAAGTATGTATACCTTTTTAAAGAAGGTGACGCTTCCATGAGAAACCTTTTGGGCGGCAAAGGCGCAAACTTGGCGGAAATGACCAATTTAGGCCTGCCGGTTCCTCAAGGTTTTATTGTTTCTACGGAAGCTTGCACGAAGTACTATGAAGACGGCAAAGTGATTGCCGACGAAGTGGTAAACCAGATTTACGATGCAATGGCGAAGACGGAAGAAGTCACGGGAAAGAAGTTTGGTGATCCGGAAAACCCGTTCCTCGTATCCGTTCGCAGCGGCGCTCGCGCTTCCATGCCGGGCATGATGGACACGATTCTGAACCTCGGCCTTAACGATGTCGCAGTTGAAGGTGTGGCGAAGAAGTCCGGCAACCCGCGTTTTGCTTATGACAGCTACAGAAGATTTATCCAGATGTTCTCCGATGTTGTTATGTGCATCGACAAAGAGAAATTCGAAGACGAGCTGCAGGCTATGAAAGATGCAAAAGGCGTGAAACTCGATACGGAGCTCGACGCTGACGACCTGAAAGAACTTGTGAAGAAATACAAAGAAATTTATAAGCAGGAAATGGGCAAAGAGTTCCCGCAGGATGCAAAAGAGCAATTGCTTGAGTCCGTTACGGCAGTGTTCCGTTCGTGGGATAACCCGAGAGCGATCGTCTACCGCCGCATGAACGATATTCCGGCCAGCTGGGGTACGGCGGTTAACGTACAGGCGATGGTATTTGGTAACATGGGCGACGATTGCGGCACGGGCGTTGCATTTACGAGAAACCCGTCCACAGGCGAAAAGAAGCTGTATGGCGAATATCTGATGAACGCACAGGGCGAAGACGTTGTTGCCGGTATCAGAACACCGCAGCCGATCTCGCACCTGCAGGACCAGATGCCTGAAGTATACAACCAGTTTGTAAAGATTGCGCAGTCTTTGGAAGATCACTACAGAGACATGCAGGACATGGAGTTTACGATCGAAGGCGGCAAGCTGTACATGCTGCAGACAAGAAACGGTAAGAGAACCGCTCCGGCAGCTCTTAAAATTGCCGTTGACCTCGTAAACGAAGGCAAACTCACGAAAGAAGAAGCGATCCTCAAGGTTGAGCCGAAGCAGCTCGATTCCCTGCTGCATCCGATGTTCAACGCGGACGCCCTTAAGAAAGCAAAACCGATCGCAAAAGGCCTTCCGGCATCCCCGGGCGCGGCTTGCGGTAAATTATATTTCACGGCTGACGATGCTACGGCTGCTGCTGCGAAAGGCGAAAAAGTAGTCCTCGCAAGACAGGAAACCTCTCCGGAAGATATTGAAGGTATGTATGCTTCCGAGGGTATCCTGACAGCCCGTGGTGGTATGACGTCCCACGCTGCCGTGGTTGCGCGTGGTATGGGTACATGCTGCGTAGCCGGATGCGGCGAACTGAAAATCGTGGAATCTGCTAAGACAATGACGACTGCGGATGGCACGGTTTACAAAGAAGGAGATTATATCTCATTGGACGGTTCCACAGGTAACGTATACGGTGAAGCGATCGAAACACAGGAAGCCCAGGTTACAGGCGATTTTGCTACGGTAATGGGTTGGGCCGACTCGATCAGGAGACTGAAAGTAAGAACGAATGCCGACACGCCGCACGATGCGGAGCAGGCGATCGAATTTGGTGCGGAAGGTATCGGCCTGTGCCGTACGGAGCACATGTTCTTCGCGGAAGACAGGATCGCTGCTATGCGTGAAATGATCGTCTCCAAGACGGTTGAGCAGAGGGAAAAAGCTCTCAGTAAGCTTTTGCCGATGCAGAAAGAAGACTTCAAAGGTATCTATAAAGCGATGAAGGGCAATCCGGTTACGATCCGCTTCCTGGATCCGCCGCTGCACGAGTTCCTGCCCACGGCTGCTGACGACATCGCTGCTCTGGCAAAAGAGATGAATATGAGCGTAGACGACCTGCAGGCCATCATTGACAGCTTGCACGAGTTCAACCCGATGCTCGGACACCGTGGCTGCCGTCTGGCGGTTACATTCCCGGAAATCGCTGTTATGCAGACGAGAGCGGTTATAGAAGCTGCGATCGAAACGATTGAGGAAACAGGTTACGATATTGTTCCGGAAATTATGATCCCGCTCGTTGGCGATAAGAAAGAACTGAAGTATGTCAAGGACTTTGTCGTTGAAACGGCTGAAAAGGTCATGGCAGAAAAAGGCAAGAAGATCGATTATAAAGTCGGTACGATGATCGAAGTGCCGAGAGCTGCTGTAACGGCTGACGAGATTGCCGAGGAAGCTGAATTCTTCTCGTTTGGTACGAACGACTTGACACAGATGACGTTTGGCTTCAGCCGTGACGACGCTGGCAAGTTCCTCGACGACTACTACACGAAGAAGATCTATGAATCCGATCCATTTGCGAAACTGGATCAGGACGGCGTAGGCAAGCTCGTGAAGATGGCCGTTGAACTGGGCAGAAAGACAAGACCCGACATCAAGCTTGGGATCTGCGGTGAGCACGGCGGCGACCCGTCCACTGTTGAATTCTGCGACAGCCTTGGCCTCAACTACGTATCCTGCTCGCCGTTCCGCGTACCGATCGCGAGACTGGCTGCTGCACACGCGGTTGTAAAATCCAAATAAGTACAGGTAACTTAACCAGAAGACGCGCTATGAATATAGCGCGTCTTTTTTCCGTTCAGTATTATTGTTATTGTATTGAAAGCAGGGGGTATCATTATTTAATGTCACACGAAAACAAAAGTAATGCGTTTGAAATGAGAAAGGATATAAGGTATAATTTAAAAGATAATGCAGAATAAAGGAGCAGATAGAAGTTGGAAAAAGTAATTATGCCCATGGTGGCTTTGCGGGGGCTTGTGATTTTCCCTTATATGGTATTGCATTTTGACGTGGGGAGGGAAACGTCCGTCGCCGCTGTCGAGGAATGCGTTGTGCAGGGGCGGGATATTTTTTTGGTCACACAAAAGGATTTGAAAATTGAATCGCCGGAGCTTGCGGATGTGCATGAAATTGGTACGATAGCAAAGGTAAAGCAGGTTTTGAAGCTCCCGGGCGATACGTTGCGCGTATTGGTCGAGGGAGAACGCCGTGCGCGTATCCTTTCTTACGTGGAAAAGGAACCATATATCAAAGCAGAGGTACAGCCGATTCCAGACGAGGAGCATATAGACAGGGCGCAAAATGTCCTGAAAGAAGCATACATGCGCCGCATCACGGACCTGTTTGAGCGTTTTGCATCGCTTGGCGCACGGGTGCCGGGCGAAACACTCTTTACGATCAGCGAGATAGAGGAACCGGGTAAGTTTGCTGATATGATCGCGTCCAACGTGGCGATTAAGCTTGACGACAAACAGAGCGTACTGGATTGCATAGACGAACTGAAACGTTTGCAGCTTGTGGCGGACATCCTGCAAAAAGAGATAGATATTTTGGAGATCGACAAAGAAATCGCGTCGTCTGTCAAACAGCAGATCGATAAATCGCAGAGGGAATATTTCCTGCGTGAACAAATGAAAGTTATCCAGAAAGAACTGGGGGAAACAGAAAATGATGAAGACGAGGTGGATGAGCTTCGGAGAAAGATAAAGGAGCTGCCGTTAAGCGACGAGGCACGCGCAAAAGCGGAAAAAGAACTGTCGCGTATGGTGAAGATGGCTCCCGGATCACCGGAGATCAGTGTGATACGAAGCTATATCGACTGGATCGTCAGTCTGCCGTGGGGAAAATATACGGTAGATAATTTAGACTTGCAAAATGCGCGTAAGATTTTGGACGCGGACCATTACGGACTGGAAAAGGTCAAGGACCGGATCATTGAATTTCTGGCGGTACGCAAGTTGAAAAATGATATGCGCGGGCCGATTCTGTGCCTCGCGGGACCGCCTGGCGTGGGAAAAACCTCGATCGCGCGTTCGATCGCGCGTGCGTTGGATAAGCATTTTGTCAGGATGTCACTGGGCGGCGTGCGGGATGAAGCAGAAATCCGCGGACATCGGAGAACATATATCGGCGCGATCCCCGGGCGGATTATTTCGTCGATCAAACAGGCGGACAGTTTAAACCCACTGTTCCTGCTGGATGAGATAGACAAAATGTCCAGCGATTTCAGGGGTGATCCGGCTTCGGCGATGCTGGAAGTACTGGATCCGGAAATCAACAATACGTTCCGCGACCATTATCTGGATATTGATTTCGATCTTTCCAAAGTTATGTTTATCACGACGGCTAACGATATTAGCACGATACCGCGTCCGCTTTACGACAGAATGGAGATCATACAGATCGACAGCTATACCGACGTGGAAAAGCTGAATATTGCCAAAAAACACCTGATGCCCAAGCAGGCGAAAGCGCATGGATTAAAGCCGTCTCAGGTAAAGGTCTCCGATGCGGCGATTATGGATATTATCCACTTATATACTGCGGAAAGCGGCGTGCGCAGCTTAGAGCGCGAGCTGGCTGCAATTATGCGTAAGGCTGCTGTGAAAATCGTGGAGACGGGCGCGGAGAAAATCTCCGTATCGCAAAAAAACCTGCGGGAGTTCCTGGGACATCCGCGCCGCAGTGAAAACGATATGCTGAAGCAGGATACGGTCGGCGTTGTGACGGGCCTTGCGTGGACGGCGGTTGGCGGGCAGACGATGCCGGTGGAAGCGTCTGTGATTCCGGGAACGGGCAAGGTAGAGCTTACAGGGCAGCTCGGGGACGTCATGAAAGAATCGGCCAAAACGGGTATTTCCGTTGTGCGCGCGATGATGAGTAAGCTTAAATTGCCGCTCGATATTAATGAAAAGACGGACCTGCATATCCATGTCCCAGAGGGAGCGATCCCCAAAGACGGCCCGTCGGCAGGCGTAACAATGGTGACGGCGCTTGTGTCGGCGCTTACAAAGCGCCCTGTGCGTCATGATATTGCGATGACGGGAGAGATCACCCTTACGGGCAGGGTGCTTAAGATCGGCGGGATCAAGGAAAAAGCACTGGCGGCATTGCGGGCAGGGATTCATACAATCATTCTGCCAAAAGATAATCAGGGTGACTTGGAAGAGCTGCCGCAGTCCGTACGTGACCAGCTTACCTTTGTTTTTGCAACAAAGATAGACGACGTGCTTAAAAATGCAATTGTGGCGGAGAAGAAGTAGTGGAAATCAAAAAAGCGGTTTTCTATAAAAGTATGAAAAAGAGCGTGGATTATCCAGGGGGCGATCGGCCTGAGATCGCTTTCGCGGGGAAATCTAATGTTGGAAAATCTTCGCTTATCAATTATATCGCCAATAATTCAAAGCTGGCATATGTCAGCAAACAGCCCGGCAAGACAAGGCTTATCAATTATTTTTTGATGAACGATGCCTTTTATCTTGTGGATCTTCCAGGTTATGGTTTCGCCCGCGTTTCCAAGGCGGAGCAGGAGTCGTGGGCGGAAATGATGGAGGACTACTTTGCTGTGGCCAAAAGCCTCAAGGCGTTGATAATCCTCATCGACATCCGGCACAAACCGACACAGGACGATATTATGATGATCGAGTGGGCGGCGCATTACCGGATACCGTTCATGATTGCCGCTACAAAAGCTGACAAGATCGCGAAATCCAAACGCTTTCATTATGTGATGCAGATGGCAAGGTATATCGACGGGATTTTGGATATTGATATGGATATTTCAATTGTTCCTGTAAGCTCGACGGACAAAAAGGGGAAAGAAGAGATTGCGGCATATATGGAAAAGATGATTGCGGGGGGAGAGCCTGCATGAACGTATATGCGATTGGGGATCTGCATTTATCGAACGCTCAGCCGAAAGCGATGGACATATTCGGCGAACATTGGAAAAACCATTTTGAGAAAATCAGCGTGGACTGGAGCGCGCGCGTAACGGAAGAAGACGTGGTGCTCGTTCCGGGGGACATCAGTTGGGCGATGAAGCTTGAAGACGCGCGGCCCGACCTTGAAGCGGTGTGTGCACTGCCGGGAACAAAAATCCTCATAAAAGGGAATCACGATTACTGGTGGGGCTCTATGACGCAGGTAAACTCCCTGCTGCATGGCAATACCTTTATTTTGCAAAACAACAGCCTTGCAGTGGGGGATTATGTCTTTTGCGGCACGCGGGGATGGATGTTCCCGCAGGATAACAGTTTTGGAGAAAGCGACCGGAAAATTTACGAACGCGAAAAAATACGTTTAAAAATGTCGCTGGACAGCGCCGAAAAGCAAGGGGATAAAATTAAAATTGTCATGATGCATTATCCGCCGGTTTATGAAAATATCCGGAATACGGAATTTCATCAGATCATACAGGAATATGATGTGCGGGAAGTCGTGTTCGGACATCTTCACGGCGATATTTTGAAAAATCTTCATTTGACGGACTTTAAAATTAACGATGTAAATTATAATTTGGTATCTGCCGATTACCTTGATTTCAAGTTGAAGAAAATCATCTGAACCAACACCCGAAAAAACCGATAACGACGCAGAAAAAACGCAAAAATATTTTTTGCGTTTTTTTGTTGTTTTAATCAAAAATGCTTGCATAATGGGGGGGATAGTGTTAAAATTTGATTACAAGTGGTGAAATGTGGTTAAATGTGGTGGAAAGGAGTTTGCCGCGAAAATGCTGATCGGAGAATATTCGCACAATTTAGATGCAAAAGGCAGAGTTTTCATGCCTGCGAAGTTTCGCGACGATCTGGGCGAAAGCTTTATCGTTACGAAAGGCGTGGGAAAATGTTTGTTTGTATTCTCCAAAACAGAGTGGGAAAATTTTGCTGGCAAGCTGAAAGACCTACCGGTTTCGGATGTTGCCGCTCAGAGTTTTACGCGTATGTTATTTGCAAGCGCGTGTGAATGTGAAGGGGACAAACAGGGAAGAATCCTTTTACCGCAACGCCTAAGAGACCATATTGGCGCGGTCAAGGAGACAGTGATTATCGGCGTGATGACCAGGGCCGAAATCTGGTCCAAAGAGGGCTGGGCAGAATATAACGACAGCGCATACAAGGATTACGAGGAAACACTGGCGAAGCTGGCGGAGCTGGGAATATGATCACGCAGGGCAGCCACATTCCAGTGTTGTATATGGAAACGATCGATGCCCTTTGTCTTGAAAACGGACAGACGATAGTGGACGGGACGATGGGCGGCGGCGGACATTCGCAGGGTATCCTTGAAAGGATCATGCCGGACGGACGGCTGGTCGGTATTGACAAGGACACGGCGGCGGTCCGGCGCTGTAAGAAGCGGTTGCATGCGCTTGAAAAAAATATTCTATTTGTACATGACGACTTCAAGAATATCAAAAATATTCTTGAAGAGAACGGGATTAAAGAGATAGATGGCGCGGTGCTGGATTTAGGCGTTTCATCTTTCCAGCTTGACGAGAGAGAACGCGGATTCTCTTACCAGAAAGATGCTCCGCTCGATATGCGGATGAACCAGGAGAATGAACTGAGCGCAAAAGAGGTCGTCAACGAATATACTGAAAATGAACTGACGCATATCCTGCGCGAGTATGGTGAAGAAAAATGGGCGGCCCGTATCGCGAAGTTCATTGCAAAGGCGCGGACCGATAAGGCGATAGAGACGACGGGCGAACTTGCGCAGATCATTAAGGAAGCGATACCGGCAGGTGCGAGGCGCGAGGGTCCGCATCCCGCGAAACGGAGCTTCCAGGCGATCCGGATAGAAGTCAACGGCGAACTGAAAGGGCTGGGCGACGCGCTTGAAGCTTATGTGCAGGCGCTCAGAAGCGGCGGCAGGCTGGCGGTGATTACTTTCCATTCGCTGGAAGACAGAATCGTAAAGCAAACTTTCAAAAGGCTGTTTGACCCGTGCGAATGCCCCAAGGATTTCCCGATTTGCGTATGCGGGAAGAAAAGTCAGATAAAGCTGGTCACACGAAAACCGGTCGTGCCTGCAGAAAAGGAATTAAACGAAAATCCAAGAGCGCGCAGTGCGAAACTGCGTGTGGTTGAAAAGCGATAGGAGAGGAACTGTATCATGAACGCGATACCGCAAAAAGCGCACAATTACGAAAGAATACAAATACCGCGCAACAGTTCGACGAACAGAAATGCACAGCAACGCATGGGGCGGATTACCGACATGCAGGCTTATAATATGCAGAAAATCGCTCTGCAGAGAAAAAAAGCATACGAAGAACGTATGGAGTATGAACGCGCGAAACAACAGCAGCGTAAGCAGGCGGCCCGTCCGGTGCAGCAGCGGCGCGAGGTTTATGATACGCGTGAACAGGTTCGCCAGACAGGCGTCAAAAACGTCGTCGGCGGCAGAAAGCTGACGCCGGCATATGAAGTCAGCGTGCCTGCAGGAAATTACGGGTACCGCGAAACCGTACGTGAGCGCAGCCCGCGTCCGCGCCAGAATCCAAGAAGCGGATATGGCTACGCACAGCAGAGGACAGCCTATGCTCCGGCGTATGGACGCTATGAAAGAACAGCGTACGAACGTCCGGTATCCCGCCCTGTACAGCCGAGAAGAAAGCCTATCCACGGCTTTGACATGGTGGAAACGGCAGACACAAGCGCATATAACGGCGTAAAGCCGATCGCGGTAGAATATGAAGCCCCCAAAAGGAAAGGCGTTGTTTCAACGATTATCCTTATCGCTGTGGTTTTCGCGGTTTTGGCGGGAATCCTGATCCGTTATTCGCAGATCAGCAACTTAAACTACCAAAATGCACAGATAGAATCGCGTATTCAATCGCTTACGCAGGACCTTGATAAAGCGAAAATGGAAGTTTCGCTGAAAGAAGACCTGAGCAGTATCCGCCAGCAGGCGGCGGCCATGGGGATGTCCGAGCCCAAGGATGATCAGATCGTGTTTGTGGAGCCGGACGTACAGGATAGTGTGGATGCTTCTGCGCCGCAGGATTCGGTCACGGCAGAGGGGAGCGCCGACCTGACGCAAACAGGCGCGGTGGATACGCAGTCAAATGATACTGCAAGCGGATTTGGCGGCTTTATCAATACAATTCTGGATATGATCAAGGGATGGTTCCAGAATTAAACAGGAGTAAACATTGTCAACGTCACGAGTACTCATAACCAGAAAAAGGTTACTGGTCATACTAATTATATTGTCTGTACTTATTATCCTGCTCATGTGCCGAGTGGGATATTGGTCTTTATTGAAGGGCGAATGGTTGCAGGAAAAAGCACAGAAACAATGGACGCGCGATGTTGAGGTGGATGCAAAACGCGGGTCGATTTATGACCGCAACATGTATGTGCTGGCACAGAGCGCCGCAGCCTATACGGTGGCAATCCAGCCGGAGGCAATCGCGAAAGCAGGCAATGCGGATCAGGTGGCGGAGGAACTGTCGCGGATACTCGATATGCCGCGCGAGGACGTATACGCAAAGGCGACCAACACTGAGAAAAAGGAAATATGGCTGAAACGGCAGATCACAACAGAACAGTCTGAAGAGATTGAGAATCTGAAGCTGAAAGGCGTGAGCCTGATTGACGATGTAAAGAGGTTTTATCTGAATAAGGATTTTGCATCACAGGTAATCGGCTATACGACACAGGACGGCGTAGGACAGACCGGCATTGAAAAGCGTTATAACAGCATTCTGGAAGGGCGCCAGGGCCGCCAGGTAACGGAAACGGCAAAAGATGGCAGCGGCGTACCGAACGGACAGGAAATGATTATCGATCCACAGGATGGCCAGAGCGTGGTATTGACGATCGATGAGATGGCGCAAAGCATTCTTGAGGACTATTGCAACGCCTTATATACGGACCACGCGCCAAACAGCGTACAAGGACTCGTAATGGACGTTACCACGGGGGAAATACTGGCGATGGCCAATATCCCGCAGTTCGACCTTAACGATCCGCCGCGCGACGATGCGTCTGCGCTTGCGGCTCTATCAGTCAATACGATTACTGCAACGCCGTATGAACCCGGGAGTATTTTTGGAATCTTCACTACGGCAGCAGCGCTAAACGAAAGCGCCACGGGAGAATATACGTGCAATGGTTCGGATGTCATTGACGGGGAAAAAATATCGTGCAGCGCGGTGCATGGCACACAGAATATGCTGCAAGCGGTACAAAACCATTGTAGTATCGCTGCGGCCCAGCAGGCAAATGCACTGGGAAAGGATACTTTCTACCAGTATCTGAAAGCTTTCGGATTCGGTGAAAAAACAGGGATCGATTTTGCGACGGATACGCTTGGCGACGTCATGGAAAAGAAATATGCGCGGCAGGCGGACGTTGCGCTGATGGGTGCGGGCGAAAACATGAAAGTATCGCAAATCCAGATGGCCGATGCACTGTCGTCACTGTTGAACGGCGGAACGCTGTATACGCCCAGACTGGTGTTGGGACTTGCGGACGGCAACGGTAATATCGTTGAGCAGTATGACGCGGAAGTAAAAGGACAGACGGTAACCGCTGACGTTGCCTCGCAGCTTAAAACGATGATGTTGGACTATATCCAGAGCGGAGACGGCGGCGAAGCGCAGATCGCGGGTTATTCGGTAGGCGGTATCAGCGGATCTTCCATGCTGTACGATGGTGATGTGCCCGTGCAGGACAAAGTAGTCTCCTCTTTCTTTGCCTTTGCGCCGGCAGACAGCCCCAGATACCTGGTGATGGTCACTGCAAACGGTATCTCGGCAGGAGATAACGACGAAACGGTGTGCGCGCCATATGCAAAAAAGGTACTGGAAGACATATTGAAAAACAACAACATCGCGCCTGACGACGAGGCGGCGCGCAGCGCGCAGAAAGTCGCGGTTCCCAATGTCGTTGGTATGGATATGCAGACAGCAAAAGATACATTGGCAAATGCAGGTTTGTCGGTAAAACTTGACGGCAGCGGCAGTGTATTAAGTCAGATACCCGCTTCGGACGAGGAAGTATACGCGGGTTCGACCGTAACGCTCAACATGGAAACGAAATCGGAAGCGACTCCGAATGCCGAAATGGTGACCGTTCCTGATTTTACGGGAATGAACATAAACGAAGCGCGCGATGCAGCGATCGGCGCGGGATTAAAATTTGTGGCGCTCGGAGACGGCAGGGCGCAGAGCCAGAAGCCGATAGCGGGTTTACAGGTGGAAAAGGGCGCGACGGTAACGGTTGAGTTCAAACTACAAATAGACACGGCGCAGTAGCGGGATACAATATTTTGTGGTATAATACTTTTTGTTTATAGAGGAGGTCACGAAAAATGAGACTGTCTGAAATATTTCGCGGTATCAGATGTGACATAAGAAGCAACGAAGATATTGATATAAAAGACCTGAAATATGACTCCCGTACCGTGAAGCGCGGCGACCTTTTTTTCTGTATCGCCGGCTTCGCGGAGGATGGACATAAATACGCGCCGGACGCCGTACGCAAAGGCGCGGCTGCGGTAGTGGTGATGGAGTACCAGCCGGAACTGAAAATCCCACAGGTCATTGTAAAAAACGACCGTGAGGCAATGGCGCTTGCGGCATGCAATTTTTTCGGACATCCCGCAAGGCGTATGACGATGGTGGGCGTTACAGGAACAAACGGAAAAACGACAACGACGTATATGCTGAAGTCGATTGCGGAGCATGCGGGATATAAGGTAGGGCTTATCGGCACAATCGTCAATATGATCGGCGAGCGGGAATTGCATACGGAACGCACCACGCCGGAATCCATTGATCTGCAAAGGCTGTTAAAGAAAATGGCGGACAACCATTGCGAAATTGTCGTAATGGAAGTGTCTTCGCATTCCCTCGAATTAAAGCGTGTTTTTGGGATCGCCTTTGACGTGGGCATTTTTACGAATTTGACGCAGGATCATCTGGATTTCCATAAAACATGGGATAACTACATACATGCTAAAAGCCTGCTTTTCGAACAGTCGCAGAAATCGGTTATCAACATAGACGACGACAGCGCCGCAAACATGATGGCGGCGGCGAAAAGCGAGGTCATCAAATACAGCGTGATGCAGCCTGTGCAATACATGGCCAAGGAAATCGAGATTTCTCACGAGGGAACAAGCTTTTCGGTGGATATGGGGTCCAATACCCTCAAGATAGAAATCGCCATTCCCGGACAGTTTACCGTATACAATGCGCTGGGCGCAATCGTCGCGGCATATGCGCTGGGGATTAATCCCCATTACATCGAGCAGGGTTTAAAGGAGATGCAACCGGTTGCAGGACGTTTCCAGCCTTTAAATACGCGCGGGCAGGATTTCGGTATTATCCTTGATTATGCCCATACGCCGGATAGCTTAAAAAATGCTTTGTCTACGATCAAAAGCTTTGCGCCGGGGCGCATCGTTACGATTGTAGGATGTGGCGGCAACAGGGATGCTGGCAAACGTCCGATCATGGGCAGGATAGCGGGGGATTACTCTGATTTTACCGTACTGACATCCGATAATCCCCGTTTTGAAGAGCCTGCGGCTATCATCGATCAGATCGAAGAAGGGATGAAAGAATCGGGCGGCGAATATACGCGTATTGAGGACCGCAGAGAAGCGATCAAATGGGCGATCAGGCATGCACAGCCCAAAGACATCATCTTGCTGGCGGGAAAAGGGCATGAAGATTATCAGGAAATCAAAGGCGCGAAACATGATTTTGATGAAAGGGTCGTTGTGTCGGAAATCCTGGATGAACTGGGATTTAAAGAAAAAAGGAAGACGAAAAGGAATAAGGCTTTATGGACTTCATGATAAACATGTTATTCACAATACTGATTTCGTTTGCAATAACATTCGTTGCGGCTAAAATAATAATACCGCTTTTGAGAAAAGCAAAAGCAGGGCAGCACGTAAGGGATGACGGGCCGCAGACACATCTGGTAAAGGAAGGCACGCCGACAATGGGCGGCGTGATTATGATGATCGGCATTGTCTGTGGAAGCTTTGTTTTTTCGTCGGGAGATATGCGCTATACCGTCTTTGCGATCGTGACGGTACTGGCCTTTGCGGTGATCGGTTTTTTGGATGACGGCTTAAAGCTTTTTAAAAAACGTTCATTGGGATTGCGCGCGTGGCAGAAGATTGTGTTTCAGCTTGTCGCGGCTGCCGTGATTTCATGCATGGCATATTTTTGGCTGGACATCAAAACGATCTATTTACCGATCGCCGGAACGGAATGGCAGCTTGGAGCAGGGTTTATACCTTTCACGATGTTTGTGCTGATTGCCATGGTGAACAGCGTGAATTTGACGGATGGGCTTGACGGTCTTGCCACGGGGATTACCCTGATCAATTCTGCAACTTTCCTGCTGATTTTTATTTTCAGCGTACTGGGAGCGGCGATGATCAGTCCGGAAATACAAGCGGATATGTCCAATATGACTATGTTCGCGGCGGCGGTGATGGGCACGTGTATCGCTTTTTTGTGCTTCAATGCCTATCCGGCCAAAGTGTTTATGGGAGATACCGGCTCTTTCCTTTTGGGAGCCGCATTAACCGCAATGGGCATTGCGACGGAAATGCAGTTGTTCCTGCCTATCATGGGCTTTATGTTTGTATTGTCGGCAATTTCCGTCATCATTCAGGTAGGATCGTTTAAACTGCGCGGCAAGCGTGTGTTCCGTATGGCTCCCTTGCACCATCATTTTGAGTTGGCGGGCGCCCACGAAACGAAAGTTGTCGCAGGATACATGATTGCAACGATGCTCTTTAGCGTGGGAAGTCTATTGTTATTCTTTGCGTGACTTTGGAGGAGGCTGGAATGGAATACAAAGATAAAAAAGTCCTGGTGATAGGGATGGCAAAAAGCGGCGTTTCTTCTGCGGCGCTTTTGTGCGCTTTGGGCGCGGATGTAACGATTTATGACGTAAAGCGGCGCGAGGACATCCCTGCCGAATTATTAAAAGAGCTGGACGGTTACCAGTATCACGATATGCTGGGGATCGACCCGACCGATAAAGTGGCAGAAATGGATATGCTCGTTCTGAGTCCGGGCGTGCCGCTCGGTCTTCCGTTCATTAAACGGGCCTATGAGCTTCATAAACCTGTGATTGCGGAGATCGAGCTGGGTTTTTCCGTCTCAAAAGCGGATTTCATTGCGATAACGGGTACCAACGGGAAAACGACGACGACTGCGCTCACCGGCGAGATATTTAAAAACGCGGGCATCCATACGCATGTGCTGGGGAATATAGGCGTGCCGATCACACAGGAAGCACTTAAGACGCATCCGGGCGATGTTGTTGTCGCCGAGACGGCGGCGCTGCAACTGGATACGATTGATACGTACCAGCCGAAAGAGAGCGCGATTCTCAATATTACGGAAGACCACCTGGACCGTTACGGTACCATGGAAAATTATATTGCGGCCAAGGCGAAGATTTTCAAAAATCAAAGGGCTGAGGATTTTTGCGTGCTCAATTATGACAATAAGATTGTGCGGGAATTAGCGGATGCGATCAAGGCGCGTGTTTTCTGGTTTAGCACAGAGGAGATACTGCAAAACGGCGCTTACCTGCGGGACGGGAGCATTTGCTTTGCGGTAGACGGCGTGGAAAGAGTAATTATGCCGGCCAAAGAATTGCATATCCCCGGCAAGCATAATCTTGAAAACGCGCTGGCAGCCACCGCGCTCGCGTGTCTTTACGGTATTTCGACAGAGGTGGTAGCGGACACGCTGCGTACTTTCCCAGGAGTAGAGCATCGCATCGAGTTTGTGCGCAAGGTAAACGGCGTATCCTTTATCAACGATTCGAAAGGAACGAATCCGGATGCGACGATCAACGCCATCCACGCGATGACGGAGCCTACGGTGCTGATTTTAGGCGGTTATGATAAAAAGAATGATTTTGTGCCTTTATTTATGGAATTTACTCCTATGATTAAAGCCGTTTTGGTGCTGGGAGATACGGCGCAGAAGATTATCGACGCGGCGCGCGCCTGCGGTTATGAGAATTATATCAAGGCGAATGGGTTTGAGGATGCGGTGCTAAAGGCTTACAGCATTGCCGAGCCGGGCGATAACGTCTTGCTTTCACCGGCCTGCGCGAGTTGGGATATGTTTGAGAACTTTGAGCAGCGGGGACGTGTGTTCAAGGAAATCGTGAAAGGTTTATAGAATGCGGAAAACGAATCTCCTGCAGAAGGGGTCGATTGATTATTCATTATTGATCGTGACACTGATCTTAATCGCATACGGTTTGCTGATGGTTTTCAGCGCAAGCTATTATATGGCGCAGTCGTCATCGCTATACGGCTATGACGGGCTTGCTTTGTTCAAAAAGCAATTGATCGGCGCGGCGATTGGGCTGGTTTTTATGATTTTCTTTATGCTCTTTGATTATAAGAAGCTCATAAAGTTCAAGTACCTATTGCTGGTGGTTGCTGGGCTGTGCCTTGTGGCGGTTTTTATTCCGGGGATTGGCAAGAACATCAACGGTTCTTCGCGGTGGATAGAAATCGGGCCGCTTCCCAGCCTGCAGCCCGCGGAAATCGCAAAGGTGGCGCTCATTGTTTTTATTTCTTCGGCGATTTATGTGAACCGCAACAGAATGAATACTTTTCGTTACGGCGTGATACCGCCGCTTTTGGCCCTGATACCCATTTGTATCCTGCTTTATTTGCAGCCGAATTTTTCGGCGATCATCGTGCTTTGCGCGCTGACGTTTATTATGATATTTGTAGGGGGAGCGAAAGCGTGGCATTTGCTGGCGCTGGGCGGCGTAGGCGTTGCCGGCGGTTTTGCGCTCATGATGATGAAAGATTATCGCGTGGACCGAATCACGACTTTCCTCGACCCGTGGCAGAATGCTTCAGGAGGCGGATACCAGGTCGTGCAATCGCTTTATGGGATCGGTGCGGGCGGATTGTTCGGGCAGGGGATCGGCAATGGCACGCAAAAGCTTTCCTGGCTTCCGTATGGGGAATCAGATTTCATTTTTGCGATTATAGCCGAAGAATTGGGCCTGATCGGTGCGATTATATTGCTGGCACTGTTTGTTTTCCTGGTTTATCGGGGAATCAAGACTGCCGCGCAAGCGCCGGACCTTTTTGGAACGATGCTCGCGACGGGGGTCACAACGGTAATTGCGCTGCAGGTAATCATTAATGTAGGGGTTGTAACGGCTTCGCTGCCGCCTACGGGGGTCTCGCTGCCGTTTATCAGTTATGGAAGTTCATCGCTTGTGATCTTTATGAGTATGATAGGAATCATGCTTAATATATCAAAACAATCGCGGCGTATTATGATGGCCAAAAGGGCAGAGGAGTAAGAGTAAAGGATGAAGAAACAACACAAACACAGCGTGGGAAAAACTATTTTGGCAGTTGTTTTGACAATATTGATACTTGCGGGGGCAGGTTACTTTATTTATGTTTATTTTCAGGTTGAGGATGTCGAAGTGAAAGGAACCGCCCAATATGACGTAAGTTATGTCGTGAAGCTAGCGGACGTTCCGCCCAAGACGCATATGTTTCTGGTAGACACGGAGCAAATTAAGGAGAATATCGAGGCGGAGCCATATCTGCAGGTGGACGGCATTGTTAAGGCGTATCCCAAAACTCTGGTGATCAACGTAACGGAGCGTACGCCAAAGGCGCTGATTCTTTATGCGGATAAGTATTTGCTGGTCGACGGCGAGGCAAACGTGCTGGAGATTCTGGATGAGCAGCCAGAACAACAGTATCCTGTGGTGAGCGGAATCACGATCAACTCGGTCAATTTGGGAAAAATGATCGATACAGAGGACACCTTTAAAATATCGGTATTATCGGATCTTCTGAAAGAAATGGAAACGAAGGAGCTGTTTGCAACGATTTCGACGATCGACCTTTCGGACATTAACAATATTAAAATGCAGTCCTATGACGGGATGACGATCAAGTTCGGACAATCGGATAAGATAAGCGATAAAATGAAATGGATCAAAAAAATGCTGCCAAAACTGGCATCCGATGGGAATACAAGCGGCGTTTATGACGTGACGAGCGGCACGAACGGCACTTACCGGATGACGGACGGTACGGCGGCGCAAACCGCAGGTACGGGCGCACCGACTGAACCGACAAGCGAACCGGATACGACAGCGTCGCCGGAAATACAGGAATAAAAGGAAAGAAGCAAAATACTGTTGTTGATATTTGTTCTTTGATTGCAAAATTGCAACGAAATTATGACATATATTATATAAAAGTGTTTTGTTTTTTTTTGAATTGTGATATGATAAAAAAAATGGCGATTTATAAGCTGCAGGAAAAGAATGCCTGAAGGTTGGTTTTTGAATGAGAGATTTCAAAACGGTAATTGAGTTTGGAACTTCTAAAATAGCATGTGTGGTTGCTGAGAAAAAGCAGCGTATGGGGCTGGAAGTTCTTGGTTATTCCCAAATTCCTTATGCCGGTATCAAAAAGACGAACTGGGTAGATTCCAAGGAAGTGATCGGCGCTGTCGAGCAGGCGCTGGAATCCTGCGAAAGGCAGGCAGGATTTCGTATCAGGAATGCGGACGTTGGAATTCCGGGCGCCTTTATTAAAGTGATTAACAGAAAAGCGCAGGTGCCGGTTAAGGGGCGCGTTGCGGAACGCGATATTGATTTATTGATTGAAAAGGCAAGAAATTTCGATATTATGTCGGACTTGACGCTGGTTCACGAGTGGCCGGCGTGGTTCTTGCTTGACGATAATAACGTCTATCTGGAACCTTATGACGTTCCCTCCAAACGGCTGCGCGGGTGCGTATCCTTTACGCTTGCAAATAAATTTTTTCTGAACGACGCAATGGACCTGTTAAATCATTTGGGCGTACGTGTGGATTATTTTATACCGGAACCGCTTGCCGAGGCGTTGTACCTGCTGCCTGAAGACAAACGCGATTCCCTTGCGGTTTTGGTCGATATCGGTTATTATAGTACCAATGTATCGCTTGTTTATGGGGATTCGCTCTTGTTTTTTACGACAATCCCGATGGGCGGCGGGCATATTGCCAGCGATATTGCCTACGCGATGAAAGTGGAAGGGGATACGGCGGAGCAGTTAAAGAGAAGATATACGTTCGGGCTCTCGGATAACAACAGTATTTCGCAGTTGTTCGCTAAGAATTCGGACGGGAAATTAAAAAAATATCCGTATGATCTGTTAAAGGAAATTATTGATTCCAGGGTAGAACATCTGATTTTGCACATCGGCAAAGTGATGTCTAGGCTGGAAAGCAATATCGGCAGAAAAATTGAAATTTACCTGACAGGCGGCGGACTGGCATTCATGAAAGGCTTCGATAGCTTTTTCCGGGCAGTAGCCGGAAGATCGGTCAACCTGATCAAGGTGCCTAATACAAAGCTCATGCCGCCGGATATGCATTCGGCGTATGCGCTTATGCAATATGCGTACGATGGATATATCCAAAGCAAGCCCCCGACAAGAAAAAAAGGACTGTTCAGTAAGGGCCAGGATATACTGTTTGAATAATTTATTCACACTCAAGGAGGAAGATAGATGTCACTCGAATTTGACAATAACAGTGAGAATTTCGCAAAAATACGCGTTTTTGGTGTAGGCGGTGCCGGCAATAACGCTGTGAACCGCATGATAGAATTTGGCGTGAAAGGTGCAGAGCTGATTGCCGTCAATACGGATAAACAGGCGCTTTTCTTGTCCAAGGCGGATCAGAAAATCCAGATCGGCGAAAAGCTGACCAAAGGCCTCGGATCGGGCGCGGATCCGGAGACGGGCAGAAAGGCGGCGGAGGAAAGCCGTGAAGAACTGGAGCAGGCTGTAAAGGGCTCTGACCTTGTTTTCGTTTCCTGCGGCCTTGGCGGCGGCACGGGCACGGGCGCCGCGCCTGTAGTCGCGGAGATCGCGAAAGAGACCAACGCGCTTACCATCGGATTTGTGACCAAGCCGTTTTGGTTTGAGGGGCATCCGAGGGCAAAAGCGGCAGAGGCTGGTTTTGAAACGCTGAAATCGGTAGTGGATACGATTGTCACGATACCGAACGATAAGCTGCTCAATACGGTGGGCAAGGATACGCCGCTTGTGGACGCGTTCCGCGTGGCGGACGATGTGCTGCGTCAGGGAATTCAGGGCATTATTGACCTGATCGGCAAACCGGCGCTTATTAATCTGGACTTCGCCGATGTGAAGAAAGTAATGACGCTTCGCGGCGTTGCCCATATGGGTATCGGAATCGGCTACGGCGAGAACAAAACCGTGGAAGCCGCGAAACAGGCAATTAACAGCCCGCTTCTCGATACGACGATTGAGGGAGCGCGCGGGATCATCTTTAATGTGACGGGCGACCCGTCGCTGGGAATGTACGAAATTCAGGAAGCTGCCAAGATTATTCAGGAAAGTGCGGATCCTGAGGCAGATGTATTTTTCGGCGTGTGCATCGATCCGTCGCTGGACGATGAAGTGCGCATTACCGTTATCGCTACGGGTTTTGACGCGCAGCCGCAGGAAGCGGGAAATGTTTCTGCGGATAACAGGATCGACGCATCCGGCAAGCCGAAGCTGAAAGAAACGATCAGTTTTACAGATGATGAACCGCTCGATGTAGAGCCGTTTTCTTCGCCGGCAAGCAGAAGAAAGCCTTCGTTTGATGTTCCCGAGCCGCAGTCAATGGGGTCTGGCAGCAATGCCGACAGCAGCGGACTGGATATGTTTGGCGACGAGGATTTGGAGATCCCGTCTTTCCTGAAAAAGAAACCCAGAAGGAACCGCAGTGATTATTAAAGCTATGAATGAAAAAACTTCCCATGAGTATGGGAAGTTTTTTTGTTGTGCAAAAATCAATTGATTTCATTAAAATAAATGCTTATTCATTAAAACATACGACATAAAACGACAAAATAATGCAAATATCGCATGATATGATTATATCAGATAAATGAAATGGAGCATTTGTTAAAGCATGAAAGAAGTTTCTGTCATTTCCCGAAAAACGGAAGAGCCGGAAAAAGAAAAATCCGGAACTAATGTAAAAGATGAAATGATTGAAGATAACCTCGATCTTGTGACGATGCTTGCCCGCAAATATGCCAATCATCGTACAAGGCAGGAGGATTTAGTCTCTGTGGGTAGCATTGGTCTTATCAAAGCTGTCGAAAGTTTTGACGAAAGTAAAAATGTGAAGTTCAGTACATATGCGTCTACCTGCATCAAAAATGAGATGTTGATGTATCTTCGCAGCAATGCATACGCGTCCCGAGAAGTGTCATTGGATCAACGGATGACGACGATGGAGGAAGAAAACAACGATCTTAAGTTGGATGGAATACTGGGCACGGACGCTGATACTGTCTGGAATGTCGTGGAAAGAGAAGAAAACCGTAAAATATTGGAGGCTATGCTTTTGTACTTGCCGCCACAGCAGCAGGAGATTGTCAATTACCGGTTTGGCCTCAAAGGGTATCCGGAGAAAACGCAAAAGGAAGTTGCACATTTACTGGGAGTATCCCAATCTTACATATCAAAAGTAGAAAAGAAGATCCTTGCATCCATGCGCAGCAAAATCAATACACACCAAAGCACCTGAAAAAGGTGCTTTTTATTACTAAATATGGTATAATATAAAGAATTGTAATCACATTCTTCTCAAGATGTATGGAGGGAAAAAGGTTGAAGTGTATTTATTGTGATTTTGCCGAGAGTAAGGTTGTGGATTCGCGTCCGGTAGACGATGGAACATCCATTCGCCGACGCCGTGAATGCCTGCGCTGCGGCAAGCGGTTTACCACATATGAAAAGGTGGAAAGCCTGCCAGTATTTGTCGTGAAAAAAGATGGAAAGCGCGAAGCGTTTGATATTGAAAAAATCAAAAAGGGCGTGGTGAAAGCCTGCGAAAAACGCGAGGTCTCATATGACGAGATCGAAATGCTGATCAATGAGATTGAACGTATTGTCTACAATTCACCAAAGCAGGAGATTACCTCGCACGAGGTTGGAGAGATTGTTATGGACGGTCTTCGAAAGCTGGATGAAGTAGCGTATGTGCGCTTTGCATCGGTATACAGGCAGTTTAAGGATATTAATACTTTCAAGGAAGAGCTCAATAAACTTTTGACGGAGAAATAGATGACAGACTTTTTGAAGCGCGTGCAGCACGGATTTGAGAAAAAGGAAAAAAATGGAGTAAAATACTTTGTGATTCCGTCTTTCCTTGGGGCAGGCGTGGAAAAGCACTGTTTTACAACGCGGATCGGCGGCGTGAGCGAGGGCGCATACGCGTCGCTTAATTTAAGCAGGACGCGCGAAAACAATCCTGAGAACAAAGAAGAAAATTACAGGCGCGTGTGCCGCGCTTTGGATGTGCCGTATGAGAGCCTGACGCTTGTCAATTATGCGCACGGAGACGGCGTGTATATGGCAGGAAAGGACGAAGCGGGTAAAGGGATTACGCGGGCTACGGATTTACCGCCGTGCGACGCGCTCGTGATACGGGAGAGCGGGATTACGGCGGTTACGTTGCATGCGGATTGCGTGCCGCTTTTCTTTTTGGATCCGGTCAAAAAGGCGGCGTGCGTGAGTCATGCGGGATGGCGCGGGGTGTATTATGGTATCACACTGAATATCCTCAGGATGTTCGTGGAGAAATGCGGCAGCAGGCCGGAAAATATACTGGCCGGAATCGGCCCGCATATTATGAAATGCTGTTTTGAGGTACAGGATGACGTTGCCCGCCCGTTCCGTGAGAAATTCGGCGATCAGGTAATAAAACGCGGGGATGGGAAGATGTATGTGGATTTACAGCATGCATTGCTAATGCAGATGGAAATAGGCGGTATGTCTGCGGAGAACATTACCTGCGCCGACCTGTGTACCTATTGCCGTGAAGACCTTTTCTTTTCGCACCGGCGGGATCGCGGAAAGACGGGAGCGATGGGGTCTTTTATTGCGTTCGGCTGATTTTTAAGATTAAGAGAATATGAAATGGACAGAATATATTTAGATTATGCTGCTACCACATATGTGAAAGACGAAGTGCTGGAGGCGATGACGCCCTGTTTCAAAGCGCGTTTTGGTAATCCGTCCAGTCTTTACAGCAGAGGTAGGGAAGCGGGCGACGAAGTAATGCGGGCGCGCTCGAGTATTGCAAGGAACCTGCACGCGGCGTCCAAAAACGAAATATATTTTACGTCATGCGGAACAGAGAGCGATAATTGGGCGCTTGTAGGCGCGATGGAAGCGAACGTCCACAAGGGAAAGCACATGATTACCACTGCGGCTGAACATCATGCGGTACTGAATACGTGCGGTTACCTGGAAAAGTGTGGTTATGAAGTTAGCGTTCTGCCGGTGGACGAATATGGGGCGGTCAGCGCGGCGCAGGTGAAAGAAGCCTTGCGCGCAGACACCGTACTTGTTTCCGTGATTTATGCGAATAATGAGGTAGGCACAATTAATCCGATTCAGGAAATTGGCGAGGTCACCAAGAAAGCGGGCGTCCTTTTTCATACGGATGCCGTGCAGGCTGCGGGCAGTCTGCCAATTGACGTGCAGGCTGCAGGCGTTGATTTACTCTCGCTGTCGGCTCATAAATTCTATGGGCCAAAGGGCGTGGGCGTTTTATATGTGCGCGACGGCGTTGCGATCGATCCGCTGTTGTACGGCGGAGCGCAGGAACGCAAAAAGCGGGCGGGAACCGAAAATGTGCCGGAGATTGTCGGTATGGCAAAGGCGCTCGAGCTGGCCGCGGGCAATATGCAGACGGAAACAGAACGGCTTTGCGCGTTGCGCGATTATATGATGGACCGAATAAAAAGGGAATTGCCGCGCGCGATCCTGCATGGCCATCCAAGCAGGCGGCTGGCGAACAACGTCAATCTTTCCCTGGGCGGGATACAGTCCGAGGCGGCGCTTGTGAGCCTTGACCTCGCGGGGGTGGAGTGCTCGAGCGGATCCGCGTGCACGAGCGGGTCGCTTGAACCGTCGCATGTGCTGCGCGCGATGGGGAAGCCGTTGGATGAAACGAAATGCGCGCTTCGCTTTACAATGGGAGAAACGACGACAAAGGAACAGATAGACTATGTGATAGGGCAGTTAAAGGAGCTTCACCAACGTGCGGACGAGATGGACGCAACGGCAAAAATGGCCACATAAGGCAATAATATTGATTTACAGATCTGAAGAAGTAAGCTATAATGAAAAAAGAACTAGTCTTTATTTCAGCAGAAAATCGTTGGAGGCGGGGAAATGTCTGATTTAGATAAAACCATGCAGTTTAATTTTGATAAAGAGCTTGAAAATCCGGTTCGCGGGATTATTCGTATTGTCAGCGAAGCGATGCGCGAGAAAGGGTATGATCCGGTTAACCAGTTGATCGGCTATATCGTATCCGGAGATCCGACGTATATCACGGGATATAAAAACGCGCGTTCGCTGATCGCGAGCGTAGATCGGGATGAGCTTCTGGAAGAACTGGTCAGCTTTTATATCAAGCAAATATAAGCATAAAGATCACGTCCGTATGGTGTCTGGGCGTGATTTTTTGAATAGGAGAGAATCATTTGGGAAGAATTATTGGATTGGACGTCGGCGACAAGCGGATCGGCGTCGCTCTGTCGGACCTGCTGATGATCACGGCGCAGGGGCTGGAAACGTATACGCGGACGCAAGACGTCGAAAAGGACATCGATTATCTGACGGGCCTGATAGAAAAAAACGATGTCGACCGGATCGTATGCGGGCTGCCTAAAAATATGAACGGGACGCTGGGCGAGCAGGCGGAAAAAGTACAGGATTTTGCAGAGAAGCTGAAAACAGCGAGCGGGAAAGAACTGATTTACTGGGACGAGCGACTGACGACCAAGAGCGCGCACAGAACGCTTATCGAGGCTGATATGAGCCGCAAAAAACGCAAACAGGTAGTGGATAAAATTGCTGCGGTGTATATCCTGCAAGGATATATGGACAGCATATCAATATGAAATGAGCCGAAAGGAATAAAGTTATGAGTGAAGAATTGAATTTGATCGAAATGCAGGATGAGGACGGCAACGTATTGCAGTTTGAGCACCTGCTGACTTTTGAAGTGGACGATAATTTTTACGTCGCTTTCACGCCCGTCGAAAAAATGGAAGAATTCGATGTCGGCGAAGTTTTGATTATGCGGATTGAAGAAGGCGACGACGGAGATCTATACGTTCCCATCGAAACGGAAGAGGAATTGGACGAGCTTTGGAATATTTTTCAGCAGCTTTATTATGAAGATGATGAAGAAGACGAGGACGGCAAGGAATAATATTCTTGCATTCCATACTTTCTTTATGATATAATATCAAGCGATAACGCACCTGGAGCGGATTTCAGCACTCGTGCCGGAAACGGTGACGCTGAAGCTAAAGCCCGGGGAGGCATAAACGAGGAGGTTTATTTATCATGTCAGTTATTTCAATGAAACAACTTTTGGAAGCGGGTGTTCATTTCGGACACCAAACACGCCGTTGGAACCCGAAGATGAAGCGTTTTATCTTCACGGAAAGAAACGGTATCTACATCATCGACCTTCAGAAAACAGTCAAAGAAGTAGAAAAAGCATATTATTTTGTCCGCGACATCGCTATGGATAACAAGTCGGTGCTTTTTGTCGGTACAAAAAAACAGGCGCAGGATTCGATAGAGTCTGAAGCAAAACGTTGCGGCCAGTTTTATGTGGCCAACAGATGGCTGGGCGGTATGCTCACGAACTTCAAGACCATGAGAAGCCGTGTGGCAAGGCTCAATAAGATCGAAGAAATGGAAACGAACGGAGATATGGAGCTTCTGCCCAAGAAAGAAGTTATCCAGCTCATGCATGAAAAAGAGAAACTGTTGAAAAACCTTGGCGGTATCCGTGAAATGAAAGACCTGCCGGGCGCGCTCTTTATCGTAGATCCGAGAAAAGAGAGGATCGCGATTGCGGAAGCAAGAAATCTGGGTATTCCGGTTGTGGCGATCGTTGACACGAACTGCGATCCTGACGAAGTGGATTATCCGATCCCGGGCAATGATGATGCGATCCGTGCGGTCAAGCTGATCGCTTCCAAGATGGCCGACGCTGTGCTGGAAGGCAAGCAGGGCGAGCAGATGGAAGACGAAGCTGCCGAGGAAGAAGCGGCGGTCGCGACGGATGAAGAGATCGAAGCGGCTGCGGCAGAGGAGATTGCCGATGATATTGCCAAAGAAATTCTTCCCCAGCAGGAAGTAGAGGTTGAGGAAGAAGAGGGCAAGGTCGAAGAAGAGACGCAGGATATGCCTGTGGAAGAAATCGCTGATGATATTCAGGCGGCTGCGGCAGAAGTTTTGGAAGAAAAATAATAGTTTTATAATTTGGAGGTAATATCCATGGTTTCAGCAAGTGATGTAAAGACACTGCGCGAGAGATCTGGCGCAGGGATGATGGATTGCAAAAATGCGCTTAGCGAAGCGAACGGCGACATTGAAAAGGCAAGCGAGATTTTAAGGGAAAAAGGCCTTGCTGCTGCTGTTAAAAAAGCTGGCAGAATCGCCGCCGAGGGTGTCGTCGGTTCCTACATCCATATGGGCGGTAAGATCGGCGTGCTCGTGGAAGTGAACTGCGAGACGGACTTTGTTGCCAAAACGGATGATTTTCAGGCGCTGGTAAAGGATATTGCGATGCATATCGCAGCGTCCAACCCGCTTTATGTTTCCGAAGAGGAAGTGGATCCGGCGGTTCTGGAAAAAGAAAAGGAAATCCTGACAGCACAGGCCATCAATGAGGGGAAACCCGCCAATGTAGTTGAGAAAATGGTAGAGGGCAGGATCAAGAAATATAAAAAGGAAATTTGCCTTCTGGACCAGCCGTTTGTAAAGGATCCGGATAAAACGATACAGGATTTGCTCAATGAGCAGGTTGGAAAGATCGGTGAAAAGATTTCCATTCGTCGTTTCACAAGATATGAAATGGGCGAGGGACTTGAAAAGCGGCAGGATGATTTCCAGAAAGAAGTTATGGAGCAAGCTGGTCTTTAAGACTTTAAAGAAGAGAACACTTTCGTGTTCTCTTTTTTTTAACAAAATATGACGGGGAGAAAATCATGGAACCAAAATATAAAAGAGTAATCATGAAAATAAGCGGAGAGGCATTGTGCTCGGAGAAGAACCATCCGCTTGATTTTGAGATCGTCGGAAACGTTGCGGACCAGATCATCGCCATAGCGCAGCAGGGAGTAGAAGTCGGCATTATTGTAGGCGGCGGCAATATCTGGCGCGGCGCGCGGGTAGGCGCGCATATGGACCGGACGACCGCCGACTATATGGGCATGCTCGCTACGGTGATAAACGCGCTTGCCCTGCAGGACGCCCTGGAGGAAAAAGGACTGCAGACGCGCGTGCAGACGGCCATCGAAATGCGCCAGATTGCCGAGCCGTATATCCGCAGAAAGGCAATGAAGCACCTGGAAAAGGGCAGGGTAGTGATTTTTGCCTGCGGTACAGGCAATCCGTATTTTTCGACGGATACGGCGGCGGCGCTGCGTGCGGCTGAAATGGAAGTTGACCTTATTATGCTGGCAAAGAATGTGGATGCGGTATATGACAGCGATCCAAAGACGAATCCGGACGCGCAAAAATTTGAATACATTTCTTATATGGACGTCATCAATAAGGGGCTGTCTGTCATGGACAATACGGCGATTACGCTGTGCATGGACAACCATATTCCGATCATCGTATTTGGCGTCAATGAAAAGGACAGTATCCAGCGTGTGGTAAACGGAGAAGAAATCGGTACGACGATCAAATAATACGACAGAGCGTTTCATATAAGAATCGGGCTAAGTTAGCATTGTGTTTTATGGTGTTTTGAGATACAATATAATGTAGAAAATGAAGACCATTTTTATGCAATCTGAAAAATGATGAAAGGAATGGATTTTGATATGCAACTGGAACATAACGCACTAAACGTAGCGGACGAAAAAATGGAGAAAACGCTGAACGTTCTTAAAAAAGAACTGGTTAGCATCCGTGCGGGGAGGGCAAACGCACAGCTCCTTGACGGTATTATGGTAGATTATTACGGGACGCCTACGCCGATCAGCCAGGTCGGTAATATTTCCGCACCTGAACCGAGGCTGCTCGTCATTTCTCTGTGGGATGCAAGCATATTGCATGAAGTGGAAAAAGCGATCCAGGCTTCGGATCTGGGGATCAATCCTGCAAACGACGGCAAGGTGATTCGTTTGGCGTTCCCTGAAGTCACGGGAGAAAAGCGTCAGGAGCTGGTGAAGCTTGCCAAGAAAAAAGCGGAAGATTCCAAGATAGCGATCCGCGCGATCCGCAGGGACGCGAATGAAATATTCAAGAAAGAAAAGAAATCAAGTACGCTGACAGAGGACGATTACAACATACTGGAAAAAGAAATCCAGGATCTGACGGATAAAAAGATCAAAAAGGTAGAGGAAATATTGCAGGCAAAGGAAAAGGAAATTCTTGAGATATGATGCGGCTTTTGGGGCTACCTCTTGATCAAGTTTCTAAAATGCTGGATGGGGAAGGGATTCCTTTTCAGGTGGTCTATTACCGGTCATATAAACCATACGAAAACGCGGATTCTGTGCGCGTGCTGCGCGTCCGGAAGCTGGAAAATACATATGAGCTGGTAGTAGGTGAATTTAAAACAGAAATTGATGAGAGATCCCAAGGCTTGTGATGCTTTGGGATTTCATTTTTTAAAACGCAGGGAGTGAATCAGTATTGGGCTTTTTTGCAAAAAAAAGAAAAGCGGAGCTTACGCATCTTGATATGAACAATCTGCCAACCCATGTTGCGATTATCATGGACGGCAACGGCAGGTGGGCAAAAAAACGTATGATGCCGCGCGTAGCGGGACATCGCGCCGGAATGGGAAAAGTAAAAACGATCATCCGCATGAGCAGCGATATTGGCATTAAGTATTTGACGCTTTATGCATTTTCCACTGAGAACTGGAAACGCCCCCAAGAAGAGGTTGGGGCGCTCATGGGATTGTTAATAGAATATTTACAGAAAGAACTTGACGAGATGCACGAAAAAAATGTAATATTCAATACCATAGGGGATATTACGAAACTGCCGCAGGAAGTCATCGCGGTGCTGGAAAACGCCAAGGAAAAGACGAAAAACAACACGGGAATGACTCTCAATATTGCGCTTAATTACGGTTCGCGTGCGGAGATCGCGGAAGCGGTCGGGAAAATCGCGCAAAAGGTAAAGGACGGCAGGCTTAGGGTGGAGGAAATTGATACGCAGACAATATCCGATCATCTGGAAACAGCAGGTCAGCCCGATCCGGATTATATGATTCGTACGAGCGGCGAAGAAAGATTATCCAACTATCTTCTGTACCAGCTCGCATATGCGGAATTTTATTTTACGCCCGTATATTGGCCTGATTTCGATGAAGCGGAGTATGAGAAAGCGCTGATAGAATATCAGGGACGACAGAGAAGATACGGCGGACTTAAGGGGTAGGGTATGTTAAAGAGGATATTGGTCGCGATACCGATTGTTATCATTGTTGCCCTCGCGCTATTTGTACAGGGCTGGGTACTCGCGATATTCGCGGTCGCGCTTGCCTTACTGGCGCAGTTTGAGATCGTGCGCGCGATGGATGGCAACGGCAAGCCGGTTGTCAGGACAGTTAGTTTTTTGTTCGCGGGGATATTGGCGGTATTGTTTCTGCTTGCTTTTGGAAGCCGGCAGGCGTACGGTCAATTTACACAGTCTTATTTTACGCCCGGGGCAGTGCTGACGCTTTTTGTCATATTGACGATGGCAACCTTTGTTACGGCTATGTTTTCGAAGCGCCACACGGCGCAAAGCGTGAGTAACACTGTGTTGACCCTTGTCTATCCGCAGCTGATCATGGTGTTGTTCTATGCTTTGATATTGACAGTGGGCTATCCAAGCTATGTGCATGACTGGTTCAGTGTTGCAAATAGCTACGACGGGCCGTACGTCGGCCAGTTGATTATGCTGCTGATGGTATTTCTTCCCGCGATGTTTTCCGATACGTTTGCCTATTTCTTTGGCATGGCGTTTGGCAAGCGCAAGTTATGCCCGCAGATCAGTCCCAAAAAGACGGTGGCGGGATGCGTGGCGGGCATTATCGGCGGCGTAGTAGCAGCGCTGCTGATCTGGCTTGTGTTTGACAATATGGTTTATTTAAGCGGGCGTTATATTGAAATGGGGCCGCTTGTAAATTATGCGGTTGCCGGCGGAATATTGGCGGCGATCTCGCAATTGGGAGATTTGTCGGCGTCATTTTTAAAGCGGTCGCTCGGGATCAAGGATTTCGGGAAATTGTTGCCGGGGCATGGCGGCGTACTGGACAGGATAGACAGCGTGTTGTTCTGTATTCCGGTGGTCTATCTTTTGATGACGATGACAATCATCTGACAGGAGAAACTATTTGAAAAAAATTGCAATATTGGGAGTAACGGGATCGGTAGGAAGACAGACGCTGGAAGTGGCGCTCGCGTATCCCGAAGAAATAAAAGTCGTATGTATCTCCGCGCACACGCATGCAGAAGAGCTGGCTGAACTGGCGAATGCGGCAAAACCCGAATATGTGGTGCTTACGGGTAAAGGCGATGTGGACAAGTTAAAGTCGTCGCTTACATATGACGCAAAGGTCGTCAGCGGAAAAGATGCGCTTAAGCTTGCCTGTACGCTGGGAGAGCCGGATCTGGTGGCTCTTTCCGTGCTTGGGATCGCAGGGCTTCCGGCGTTCGAAGAATGTCTGAAAAACCGTATTACGGTGGCGCTGGCAAATAAGGAATCTCTTGTTTGCGGCGGAGAAGTAACCAAAAAGATGATCGATGAAACGGGAACGCTTGTTTTGCCCGTGGACAGCGAACATTCGGCTATTTTTCAGTGCCTGGGGCAAAAATACCATGTGGATGGAATCCGCAGGATATGGGTTACGGCGTCCGGCGGCCCGTTCCTCGAGTGGGAAAAAGAACGGATATACAGCGCGCCTAAGGAAAGCGCGCTCAAACATCCGCGATGGGATATGGGACAGAAGATCACGATCGATTCTGCGTCCCTTGCCAACAAGGGATTAGAAGCGATTGAAGCGCACTATATGTATCGTATCGATCCGCAGGATATTAAGGTTCTGGTGCACCCGCAGAGCATGGTACATTCGATGGTGGAGTTTGCCGATTACTCACTGCTGGCGCAGATGGGCCCTGTGGATATGAAAATGCCTATTCAAAAAGCGCTTTTGTATCCGCGAATGATGGAGAGCCGCTGCTTTGCACCGCTCGATTTTTACGAGATTAGCAGGCTGGATTTTATCGAGCCGGACATGCGGCGTTTCCCCTGTCTTAAGCTGGCGTATGACGCAATGGAGACACAAACAACGGCGGTATTCAATACTGCAAACGAAGCGGCGGTTGATCTGTACCTTAAAGACCGGATATGCTTTGGCAGGATACCGGAAATCATAGAGGACAGTATGCATAAATTTTGCGGGAAAAACCCGCAGAGCATCGAGGAAATATTGTCCATGGACACCGCGATCAGGGAGTATGTGATGGACATACTGTAGAAAAGCGGTTTTGGAGGAATTTTATTGCAGATAGTAGTTAGTATTATCGTTACGCTTCTGGTGCTTACGGCGCTCGTAGTAGCGCACGAGTTCGGGCACTACATCGTGGCGAAGAAAAATGGGATTAAAGTATCGGAGTTCGCGATTGGCTTTGGACCGAAGCTGATCAAATGGTATCGTAACGGAACGGAATTTTCCATCCGGCCGTTTTTTATCGGCGGGTTTAACAAGTTTGCCGACGATGAGGAAAAAGATCCGGCGCCGGGCGATTTTCGGGCGGCATCGATCAAAAGCAGGATGCTGACGATCATCGCTGGTCCGGCAATGAATATCATATTGGCGATCGTGCTGTCCACGGCTGTCCTGATGACTGCGGGCGACTTTCAGATTAACCCGAATCCACAGTTTACGGTTCAGGTACAGAGTACGGAACAGGGATCTCCGGCCGAAGCAAGCGGGATTCTGCCCGGAGACATCGTAAAGAGCATGAACGGTATCGAGATACATGATAATGTGAGCTGGAACGAAGCTATTAACGCGGACAGCGGGCAGGCAAGGACCGTGGTGCTTGTACGCGACGGCAATGAAATAACGCTGAGCGTACCCTTTTTGGAACAATCGGAAAGCGGGGGCCGGCTGATTGGGATGAATGTGCAGGCCGAGCCTGTGAAATATAATTTTTTTGAAGCGATTGGCATGAGTTTCCAGTGGCTGTTCCTGATGATGGGACAAATGTTCAGCGCGCTGGGACAACTGTTCTTTACGGGGCAGGGGCTTTCAAACATGGCGGGCATCGTAGGCGTTGTACAGATCGTAGGGCAGGTTATTCCGTACGGCCTTGTAAGCGTATTGACGTTGTCTGCGCTCTTGAGCGTCAATCTGGCAATTATTAATTTATTGCCGATACCGGCGCTTGACGGCGGTAAAATTGTGTTGTACATAGTGGAATGGATACGTAAAAAACCGGCTCCGGTTAAGGTTGAGGGGATATTAAACCTGATTGGGATGGTGTTGGTTTTTGGACTGGCGATCTTTCTGGTGTTCCAAGACGTGTCCAGATTGATGGGATAGAGACGTGAGGGAAGATGAAAGTATGAAGACAAGGGAAATCAATGTTGGCGGCGTCAGGATTGGTGGGGAAAATAAGGTAGCGATACAATCCATGACCACAAGCGACACGAAGAATGTGCGGGAAACGGTGGGGCAGATCCTCAGGCTGGAACAGGCCGGATGTGATATTGTGCGCAGTGCAATCTATGATGAAGAATGCGCCGGATGTATTCCGCGGATCATGAAGCAAATACATATTCCTTTTGTCGCTGACGTACATTTTGACGCCAATATCGCGGTAGCTGCAATCGAAAACGGTGTAAGCAAGATCCGTATCAATCCTGGAAATATCGGAAGCGAAGAAAAAGTGATGCGCGTGGTGGATGCCGCTAAGGCGCATGGCACGCCGATACGTGTGGGAGCGAATGCCGGCTCTCTTTCCAGGGATATACTGGACCGGTTCGGCGGTCCGACGCCGGAAGCGCTGATCGAGAGCGCGCTTGCCAATATACGAATATTGGAAAAAGCAAAATTTGATAATATTGTCGTTTCGATAAAGTCTTCAAGCGTGCCTGTATGTGTGAAATCCTACAGGGGAATCGCCAAGCTGATTCCGTACCCCCTGCATTTGGGCGTAACGGAAGCGGGAACGTATAACAGCGCGATTGTAAAATCATCCGTGGGACTGGGCGCTCTTTTGCTGGACGGCATAGGGGATACGATACGCGTTTCCATCACGGGCGATCCGGTACAGGAAGTATACGCCGCGCGCGACATCTTAAAAAGCTGCGGACTCATTAAAACGGGCGTGGAGATTATTTCGTGCCCTACATGCGCGAGATGTACCATCGATATTGAAAAGATCGTCTCGAGCATTGAGAAATTTACGCAGGACATCACTGCTCCCATCAAGGTAGCGGTTATGGGATGCGAGGTAAACGGCCCAGGCGAAGCGCGGGAAGCGGATCTCGGAATCGCCGGCGGCAAAGGAGAGGGATTGCTGTTTGCGCACGGCGAGATTATACGGAAAATCGACGAGTTTAATATCCTGCCGGAGCTTCGGCGAATGATACTGGAACTGGCAGAGGAAAGGAAGCAGCATTGAACGCTCAAATCAAGGACCTTGCAAAAATTCTTGATAAAATAAACAGTGATACGCGTTTTCATGAAGCCGTGCGTTTTGACAGGGTAGAGTACTCAGAGCAAGCAGGGGAGTTGGAGGCTTTTTTTAAAACGTCGTCGCATCTGCCGCCCGCACAGTTTTTAAAGCTGAAAAGGGAGCTTCTCGCATCATGCGGCGCAGGGGTGGGCGTCCTGCTTGACCAGTCGGATTTTAAAGACGAATTTTGCAGGGCGGACGATACGGTTGAGAAATATATCAAAGACCTTAGCGTCCTGCTGCAGCCAACGGTCCTGCCTTTTGTGAAAACCGCATCGGTTAAGCTTAAGGACAACCTCCTGCATATCCTTTTCGACAGCGATATGGGCGAGGGTATTTTTTTGTCGATGGGGATTAAGGACACGATCGAAAAATACTTGCAGGATACCTATGGGATCAAAGTGATCGTTAAGTCGGGAATTGCGCAGGACGCGGCGGGCGAATATGAACCGGGCGACGACGTACGAAAAATATTAACGGAAGAGAAAAAGCCGGAAGAACCCGTAAAAAGACTGGCGCATATAGAGCTTGCGGATACGGAACCAAGAACGGCGGGGAGGAGAGAAGAAAATGCCGCGCCGCGCGCGGAGCGCGAAACGGCGGCTCCGGCATTTACGACACAGGTATGCAACCTGCGGGCGGATGAAAAATGCACCATCGAAGGGGAAGTCGTCTTTACGGAAGATAAGGAATTAAAGGATGGGGAGCTGATCAAGCACAAATTTGTCGTATGCGATTACAGCGCAAGCATTACGTGCTTTTTCCTTGAAAGCAGCAAATATAAGACAAAGCTGGTTGCGCCAAAGACGGGCCAGTGGATCGTTGTTACGGGTATGTGCAGTGACGACCCGTACGAGCATGAAAAAACAATCAAGGTGCAAAAGATTGAACCTTCCAACCATAAAGAACGGGAGGATACGGCGGAAGAAAAACGTGTAGAACTCCATACGCATACGCAAATGTCAGCACAGGACGGCGTTTCGGATGTGCGGGATATTATCAAACGGGCGGCCAAATGGGGACACAAAGCGATTGCGATTACCGATCATGGGGTCGTGCAAGCCTTTCCTGATGCGGCCAATGCGGCGAAACAAAACGGCATTCGCGTGATTTACGGCGTGGAAGCGTATATGATCGACGATACCAAGAAAATATATGATTCAAATTCCGCAAAGGCGTTTTCAGACGAATATGTCGTATTCGATATTGAAACGACGGGACTTTCGCATATTAATTGTGATATTACGGAAATCGGGGCGGTGCGCGTGAAAAACGGCGAATTGGCGGATCGTTTTCAAACTTTCGTGAAGCCGCTAAAGCCCATACCGCCAAAAATCGTTTCCCTGACAGGAATTACGGACGATATGGTAAAGGACGCGCCGACACCGGAAGAAGCCTTGCGCGCCTTTAAAGAATTTTGCGGGGAAGAGGCTGTTTTAGTAGCACATAACTCGGATTTTGATACTAAGTTTATTTTCCATAAATCCAAACAGTTTGGGATAGAATACCATAATAAGGTCGTGGACTCGCTTGCGCTGTGCAGGCTCGCTTTTTCTAAGCTTAAAAACCATAAGCTTAATACGGTGGCGGCGCATTTGCGTATTCCGCTGGACCATCACCGCGCGATTAATGATGCGGTTTGCACGGCGGAAATCATGCTTCACTGCTTTGAAGAATTTGAGAAAAACGGCGCACGGGACATGCAGGGCGTAAACCGGCTGTTTTCGGAGCATGCTGGCGGTAAAAACGCGCGGGCATACCACACGATTATTCTTTGTAAAAACAAACGAGGCCTGCGCAACCTGTATCAGTTGATTTCGCATGCGCATCTGGAGCATTTTTACAGGAAGCCGCGTATGCCGAAAAGCCTGATCGAGGAACATCGGGAGGGGATTATTATCGGTTCCGCCTGTGAGGCGGGAGAGCTTTATCAGGCGATTCTGGCGGGAGCAGGCCAAAAGAAACTCGAAGAGATCGCGTCTTTTTACGATTATCTGGAAATACAGCCGACGGGCAACAACGCCTTTATGGTAAAGCAGGGGATCCTTGCAAGCGAAGAGGACATCAGGAATTGCAACCGCAGGATCGTAAAGTTGGGTAAAAAGCTCGGTAAACCGGTGGTAGCAACGTGCGACGTACATTTTCTCGATCCGCAGGATGAATATTTCCGGCGTATCATTTTCCAGGTACAAGGGTATGACGATACAGAGCAGGCCCCTTTATATTTGCGCACCACTGATGAAATGCTAAAAGAATTTGCTTACCTCGGAGAGGAGACGGCATATGAGGTGGTGGTGACTAACTCCAACAAGATTGCCGATATGACGGAAGAGATTGAGCTTTTCCAGTCGGAGACGGCGATGCCAAGCATTGAGGGCGCGGCGGAAAAGATTACCGAACTCGCCTTTAAGACGGCAAAGGAAAAATACGGAGATCCACTGCCTGAACTGATCGAAGCAAGACTAAAGCGGGAGCTGGACTCGATTGTAGGCCACGGTTTTTCCGTGCTGTATTACAGCGCGCACAGGTTGGTTAAAAAATCAAATGAAGACGGATACCTGGTTGGCTCCAGAGGGTCGGTCGGATCAAGCCTGGCGGCTACGATGACGGGGATTACGGAGGTCAATCCGCTTCCGCCGCACTATGTTTGCCCCCATTGTAAGCATTCGGATTTTGATGTGGATAAGGAAAGCTATGCGGTAGGGGTCGATCTTCCGGATAAAAACTGTCCGATATGCGGAACGAAGTATCTGAAAGACGGCTATGATATACCGTTCGAGGTGTTTTTGGGGATCGACGCAGATAAGGTGCCTGATATTGACCTTAACTTTTCAGGGGAATACCAGCCGGTCGCGCATAAATATACAGAGGTGCTGTTCGGCGAGGGGCATGTTTTTCGTGCGGGAACGATCAGCGCGGTCCAGGACAAAATCGCATATGGTTACGTGAAGAAATTTCTGGAACAAACGGGAACATACGCCAACGAAGCGGAAATCAACCGGCTGGTGCAAGGCGTTTCCGGCGTCAAAAAGACGACGGGCCAGCACCCCGGCGGTATCGTTATTGTACCGCAGGACCGAGAAATATACGATTTTACGCCTGTGCAGCATCCGGCTGACAAGGCGGACGCTGAATGGGTAACCACGCATTTTGATTTTAACTCCATGCACGATATTCTGATCAAGCTGGATATACTGGGCCATGATGTTCCGACCATCATAAGGCTGCTGCAGGATATGACGGGTATCGATCCGCTGACGATCCCGCTTGACGACAAACAGACGATGGAATTGTTTTCGGGCCTGAAGCCCCTGAAAATAAAACCGGCGGATTTGCTCGGAATACAGACGGGAACACTGGGGATACCAGAGTTCGGTACAAAATTTGTACGTCAGATGCTGATGGATACCAAGCCGACCAGTATGGCGGAAATTATCCGTATCAGTGGGCTTTCCCATGGCACGGACGTATGGCTGGGGAATGCGCAGGATCTGATCAAAGCGGGAACGTGCACCTTAAAAGAAGCGATCTGTACCCGTGACGATATTATGAACTATCTGGTCGACCACGGCGTGGAAAAACGCACCGCTTTCTTTATTATGGAAGCGACGAGAAAGGGCAAGATCGCCAAAAACGGCTTTTCTGAGGATATGCAAAAGGCGCTGGACGACGCGCATATCGCCCAGTGGTTTATCGAGTCCTGTAAAAAGATCAAATATATGTTCCCCAAGGCGCACGCGGCGGCATATGTTATTATGGCTTACCGTATCGCTTACTGTAAGGTCCATCATCCGGAGGCGTTTTATGCCTCCTACTTTACCGTCCGTTCGGGAGAGTTTGACGCTTCTTATGTGACGGGAGGGCTGGACGACATCAAAAAGAATTGGCAAATGCTTGAAAACAAGGGGAAAGGCGCCACGGCTAATGAAAAGAATATGGCGACAATGCTGGAAGTGGCGTGTGAAATGTATCTACGCGGTATCCATTTTCTGCCTGTTGACCTGAAAAAATCCGATGTCGATAAGTTTTTGATTGAAGAGGACGGGCTGCGGCTGCCGTTTTTATCCGTGCCCAAACTGGGTCTTTCCGTAGCGGCGAACATTGCGCAGGAACGTGAGAAAGCCGAGTTCCTGTCGATCGAGGATTTGCGCAAGCGGGCCAAGGTCTCTGCATCCGTAATAGAAGAAATGCAAAAAATGGGTACGCTTACGGGCCTCACGGAAACAAACCAGCTAAGCCTTTTCGATTTGTAATCCCATTGATTTTCAATTGACTATTACGCCCTGCGGCTATATAATGTATTAGTGAGTTTTCATGTGGAATTGCTTTGTGCAAATGTTCCGGCACGGGCAGTTCCGTTTTTCACCATTGACGAAGAAACGGCGTTTTCAAACGTTTATGGTAATACTAAAAGTGGGAGGAACGATGGATGAAGAAGCGAAGCGTAGTTGGCATTATCGTTACATTTGTTTTAATTGCTTTGCTGTGCCTTTTTGTTGTCAATGGGTTTTCTGCCGGAATTTATGATGTGAAGCCCCTAAGCGGCATTCAGCAGGGCCTTGACCTGACGGGCGGCGTGTATGTCGTGTATCAGGCGGATGATACATCAGTAGAGAACTTCGATCAAAAAATGGATGGGGCGATGCTTGTGCTAAGGCAGCGTCTTGATGCGAAGGGATATACGGAAGCGACGATTACCAAGCAGGGAACAGATAAGATCAGGGTAGAAATTCCGATCAATGAAAGCAGTGAGGTAAAAGATCCGAACGAAGTATCAAAGTTCATCGGAACGCCAGCCAAGCTGGCTTTCGTGGATCCGGACGGAAATACGATACTCGAGGGAGAACAGATCAAGAGCGCAGGCGTAACAAATGATCCTAAAAACAGCTTGAAATATGCGGTTTCTTTTGAATTGAACGAAGATGGGGCAACCGCTTTTTCTGAGGCGACAAAAAAGTTTGTTGGAAAGAATATTTCCATTACGCTCGATGGCGAAACCATTTCCTCGCCGACAGTAGAGCAGCAGATTGCCGGAGGCTCAGGTATTATTACTGGGGCGACAGGATTTGAATACGACGATGCAAACAACCTTGCGTTACAGATCGAAAGTGGCGCCCTGCCGCTTGATTTGAACGAGATAGAAGTACGCTCGATGAGCGCGACGCTGGGCGTGGGTGCATTGCAGAACAGTATCATGGCGGGACTGGTCGGTCTTGCGATCCTGTTTATCTTCATGCTGATCATCTACCGTTTGCCAGGGCTTGTAGCCTGTATGGCGCTGGTGGTTTACGTGTGCTTTGTCATGCTGCTGCTGGGCAGCGTGCCGGGGGTACAGCTAACCTTGCCGGGTATAGCCGGTATCATTCTTGGTATCGGTATGGCGGTCGACGCCAATGTCATTATTTTCGAACGCTTCAAGGAAGAGTTCCGAACAGGGAAAACACTGCGAACATCGGTTGACGCGGGATTCAAGAAAGCGTTTATTACGATCCTTGACTCCAACATTACGACGCTTATCTGCGCGATCGTTTTGGCGGTCTTTGGAACGGGAACGCTCAAGAGCTTCGCTTATACGCTCATCATCAGTATCATTGTCTCCATGATTTCTGCGCTTCTCATCACAAGAGGCATACTGAAGATGTTTGTGAACCTGAATATTAAAAATCCGAATGTATTTATGGCCAAGGCAAAGCAGATCAGGGCCGAAGCCAAGGCGAAAAGGGAAAGGGGGATGGCATAGTGTTTACAAAAAACTTTAAATGGTTTGTGCTTATCCCAATCGTCATCATCATCGTCGGCATTCTCTTTGGTGCTCTTAACGGCGGGCTTAACCTCGGCGTTGATTTTACGGGCGGTAACATTACAACGATCGAGTTCGGCGGAGAGTTTGATACGAATGTTGTAAAACAGGCGCTTGACGATAACGGCATGGGGGATTCGCCGATTGTGCAGACAGGCGATAATTATACGCAGGCGCAGATCCGCATGCGGCTTATGGCGGACGAAACGCAACAGGCGGATGTGAACTCGGCTATTATTGCGCAAATACAACAAACCTATCCCGATGCAACGATCGCTTCTGTCGACCGTGTGGGCGGTGTTACCAGCAGCGAGCTGATACGGAACGCGTTTTTGGCGGTGGCGATAGCCTGCGGACTGATGCTCATTTATATTTGGATTCGGTTTGAGCTATTCAACGGAATCAGCGCCGTTATCACGCTGGCGCACGATGTGGTAATCATGATCGCGATCGTGTGTATCCTGCGCATACAGATCAACAGCGCGTTTATTGCGGCGTGCCTGACGATTATCGGATATTCGATCAATAATACGATCGTTGTGTTTGACAGAGTCAGGGATAACCTCAAGACGATGGGCTTAAAGCAGCATACGCGCAGCGAGATTGCCAATAAGAGTATCAAAGAGACCCTTACGCGAACAATCAATACTTCTGTGACGACGCTGATTATGATTCTCGCGCTTTATATTTTCGGCGTGGAAACAATCAAGGAATTTGCTTTCCCGATTATTGTCGGACTGCTGGCGGGCGTATATTCGTCCGTATTGATTTCGGCTCCACTGTGGGCGCTGATGGCGGATAAGTTTGATAAGAAGAAACAGAAGCAAGGCAAGAGCGGGGCGAAGAAAAAGACACAGAAGAAGACGAACAAAAAGACGGTAAAAGCATGAGAAAGAAAAGACCTTCTTACACGAGAGGGTCTTTTTTGAAAAGAAAAGGATTTGTAAACGATGAAGTACGTGCTCAAACAAAAACCGCAAATCAAAAATGATCCGGCGCTGATCGGACAATTGAGCAGGGAGCTTTCGGTCTCCAGGCTGACAGCACAGCTTTTGTGCGCCCGTGGGATCGCTACCGTTGAAGAAGCGCGTACTTTTTTGAATCCGGATATTAGCCAATTAAACGATCCTTTTTTGTTCCGCGATATGCGCGACGTGGTCAGCATGATCAAGCATACGATTGCCGTGAAAGGAAGAATCTGTATATATGGCGATTATGATGCGGACGGTACTTCCGCCTGTGCGATCTTGTTTCAGGCGCTTAAAAAAATGCAGGCGGAAGTCGAATGCTTCCTGCCCGACCGCATGGAGCACGGGTACGGGCTTTCGATTGAAAGTATCGATAGGCTGAAAGGGACGTCGCTGCTCATTACTGTGGATTGCGGTATTACCAACGTTGCGGAGATTGCGCACGCGCATAAGCTGGGCATGAAGACGATCGTTACAGACCATCACGAATGTCCGGATGTGCTGCCCAAAGCTGATTTTATCATTAATCCGAAGTGCCCGTATGAAAGTTATCCGTTTTCAGATTTATGCGGGGCGGGCGTAGCGTTTAAAATTGCGCAGGCCTTACTGGGGAAAGAAGCCTTCTCGTATATCGACCTGGCGGCGTTTGCCACGATTGCAGATATTGTGCCGCTCGTAAAGGAAAACCGCGTGATCGCCGCGCTGGGCCTTAAAAAAATCAACAAGGACCCGAACCCGGGCATTGCCGCGCTGGCCGCGCAGGCATGCCCTAAAAAAAACGAGATCGACGCACAGACGGTGGCGTTTGTTTTGGCGCCGCGTATCAATGCGGCCGGAAGAATTTCGACGGCGCGGACCGCATTCGAATTATTAAGCGATAGCAATGAAAGCAAGCTGGAACAATTGGCAAAACAGTTGTGCGAACTGAATACGGATCGTCAAAAAAGGCAGGAGAAAGTCGTTGAAGAAGCGATGCGGATGGTCGGCGGCAGCAAAGAAAATAAAATTATACTGCTGTATAAAAAGGACTGGGATATCGGCATCGTAGGACTGGCGGCTTCAAAAATTGCAGAAGCATTTGTAAGGCCGACCGTGCTTTTAGGGGGTACGGAGGAAGACGGGTTATACACCGGTTCGGCACGCAGTATCGACGGTGTAAATATTTACGATGCGCTCAAGTCGCAATCAGAATTTTATGAGAAGTTTGGCGGACATGCCGGAGCGGCAGGACTGACGATCAGGGAAGAACATTTAAAGCAGCTTGCGTCGCGCCTGAACTCTTATATGGACGAGCACTATACGGAGGAAACTTTCCGCCCTGTCAAATATTATGACATGGAAGTCAGGGTCGGCGACATCAATAACCGTCTGATACAGGAATTTGACCGCCTCAGGCCGTTCGGACATAAAAACGAACAGGTGGAGGCTTTGATCAGGCGCGCGCACATGAAAGACATCCGTCCGATTGGCGAAGATAAACATGCGAAATTCCATGTGGAGGGATACAAAAAAGCGGTGAACGGCGTTGTTTTCGGTATGCAGGCGGCGGACGTTCCCAAGGAAGCCGACATTGTAGGCGTTTTAAATATTAATACCTTTGACAATAAACCGCAAATGATTGTAGGGATTTTTTCGTTTGAAGAAACCTTAAGGCAGCAATACGAGAAAGCGGAAAGGTATATCGCGGAATGTATCGCCTCCACGGCGCATGACAAGGAGACATATTTTTGTCCACGGGAAAAGCTGTTGGAGCTGTTTGTTATTTTGAAAGGAATCAGCGATCAGAAGATAACCTTTGCGGATATGGGGGCGTTCGTAGCTTTCCTGAAAAAGTACGTTGACGGGATCAGCGCGGGCAAGGTTGCTTTTGCCGTGTCGGTGCTGGGCGAGATCGGATTGCTAGAAATGAAAAAAAGTGATAGAATACACATTATGGTAAAAAACGAAAAGCGTGATCTTTCTAAGAGCGCGATTTATACAAAGTTTGCTTAAAGGAGAAGCTGGCCATGGATCTGAAAGAAAAAATAAGAAATATCAACGACTTTCCGGAACCGGGAGTTGTCTTCAGGGATATTACGACCCTGATCAAGGACGCGGACGCATTTGCCTTTGTTACGGACGACTTTGCGGATCATGTAAAGGACGAAAATGTGGATATGCTTGTGGTTCTGGACGCCAGAGGCTTCTTATTCGGGTCGCCGGTGGCCTACAAACTGAAAAAGGGCATTGTGCCGGTCAGGAAAGCGGGAAAGCTGCCGTATGACGCTTTCCATGTGGAATTCAGGTTGGAATACGGCACGGATAAATTTGAAATGCATACGGACGCAGTTAAGCCGGGTATGCGCGTTGCGATTTTCGACGATTTGCTGGCAACCGGCGGTACGGCGAAAGCGGCATGCGATTTGGTGGAAATGGCGGGAGCGAAGGTATCCTCGCTCAATTTTGTTATAGAGCTTACGGACCTTGGCGGACGCGAGGCGCTTAAGGGCTACAATGTATATTCCCAGGTACAATACTGAGGAAAACAAAGGGGAAGTTTTGGGTGTCGGACTATTATAAGGATTTTTTAAGACGGCATAAATTAGAATACGATGCGGAAGTGGAGAAAGCGTTTAAGATAGCGGAACAGGCGCACGAAGGGCAGTTCCGGCATTCTGGCGAGCCTTTTTTTACACATCCCCTTGCTGTTGCGGATATTGTTGCCGACCTTGGCCTTGACAATACGACGATTATCGCCACAATCCTACACGATGCGGTGGAAGACACAGCGCTGACGACGGAGGATATTGGCAGGGAATTCAATCCCGAAATCGCCAAGCTTGTGGACGGCGTGACTAAGCTTAAAAACTATGATTTCAAAACACGCGAGGAGCAGCAGTGGGAAAGCCTGCGCAAGATGTTCCTGGCAATGGCCTCGGATATTCGCGTCGTTATTATCAAGCTGGCGGACAGGCTGCACAATATGCGCACGCTCAAATACCAGTCGGAAAACAAGCAGATCGAAAAAGCGACGGAGACGCTGGAAATTTATGCGCCGCTTGCACATCGCCTGGGTATCAGCGCCATTAAATGGGAGCTTGAGGACTTATCGCTGAAATTTTTGCATCCGGACGAATATTTTGAGATCGCCAATAAGATTGCCTCGACGCGGCTGGAGCGGGAAAAACAGATTAATTCCGTTATTGCCAAGCTGGAAGACAAGCTTGTGGAAATGAAAATCAAGGCAGAGATTGAGGGCCGCCCCAAGCATATTTACAGCATATACAAAAAAATGAAGAATAAAAACAAGGTCTTTGAAGAGGTGTACGATCTGATCGCGATACGCATTATCGTTTCCAGCGTCAAAGACTGTTATGGCGTACTTGGGCTGGTACACACCATGTGGAAGCCCATACCGCTGCGTTTTAAGGATTATATTGCTGTTCCTAAGCAAAACATGTACCAGTCGCTGCATACGACGCTTTTAGGGGACGACGGAAAGCCGTTTGAGGTGCAGATCAGGACATATGATATGCACCGTACGGCAGAATATGGTATTGCCGCGCACTGGAAGTATAAGGAAGGAAGTAAAGGCGGAAACGATATTGACGCCAAGCTTTCGTGGCTGCGGGAGCTGATGGAATGGCAAAACGACATGAAAGACTCCCGGGAATTTATGGAGACCCTGAAAGTCGATATTTTTGCGGACAACGTATTTGTTTTTACGCCCAAAGGAGACGTTAAGGATTTTGTCAACGGATCGACGCCGCTTGATTTTGCCTACAGCATTCATAGCGCGATCGGCAATAAGTGTGTGGGGGCAAAGGCCAACGGAAAGCTGGTGCCGCTCGATTACCAGATGCGCACAGGCGACATTATCGAGATACTGACATCCAATACGGCTACGCCCAGTCGGGATTGGCTGAAATTTGTCAAGACGACGCAGGCGCGCAGTAAGATCAAGCAGTGGTTTAAAAAGCAGCTCAAGGAAGAAAATATCATCAAGGGCCGCGAGATGTTGGAAAAGGAAGCGAAGCGGCAGGGATACCAGTTGCATGAGCTTCTCAATAACGACTGGCTGAGCGTTCTTTATAAACGGTTTACCCTGAATTCACAGGACGATATGTTTGCGGCGGTCGGATACGGTTCTATAACGGTCAACCAAATACTGTTAAAGTTGATTGAGCAGTATAAAATCGCCAATAAAATCGATACGGGCAGCGATGAACTGAAAATCGTCAAGAGAACGGGAAAAGGCTCGGAGGACGATATTACGGTCAAGGGCAGTACGGGACTTGCCGTACGCTTTGCAAAATGCTGTAATCCGGTACCGGGGGACGATATTATCGGATATATTACGCGCGGACGCGGCGTATGCGTGCATACGCGGGATTGTAAGAACCTTAAGGAAATGAGCGTTGACAAGGACAGGCTGATCGATGTGGCATGGGCGGCCGACCAGACCGCGAGTTATAATGTGGAAGTACAGATCATAGCAAGCGACCGTCCAGGACTGATGGTAGAAATATCGCAGGCCATGTATAACGCGAACAGGGATATAACGGCGATCAACGCGCATTCCGCTAAAAACGGGATGGCCAATATCTCGCTGCGGTCAAACATCACTTCCGTGGACGACCTGAATGATCTGATCAATAAGCTGAAAAACCTAAAAGGAGTGAAAGACGTGTTCCGCGTCAATTATTAAATGTATGAGAGCTGTTGTACAGAGGGTAAAAAATGCTTCCGTCACCGTGGATGGCAATACCATAAGCAGCATTGGCACGGGGCTTTTGGTATTGGTTGGGATCAGCGCCAACGATATTCGCGCCGATATGGAGTATATTGCGGATAAGTGTATCCATCTGCGGATCTTTGAGGACGAAAGGGATGTGATGAACCTGTCTCTTGAGGATATTGAGGGAGAGCTTTTACTGGTTTCGCAGTTTACGCTCTACGGAGATGCGCGCAAGGGAAGAAGACCAAGTTATATCCATGCCGCGCCGCCGGATCTTGCGCGGGATATGTTTTTGGAATGTGTGGAAGTGTTCCGGCAAAGGTGGCCGAAGATACAGACAGGTCAGTTTCAGGCAATGATGGATGTGGCGCTTGTAAACGACGGGCCGGTGACGATCCTGCTGGACAGTAAAAAGGAATTTTAAGAGATGTTGATTGATACGGTAATTACGGGCCGCGAAAGCGGGCTTTTTGAAAATTGTTATATTGTGCACAACGCTGGCGAAAGCAGTGCGGCGGTGATCGATCCGGGCAACGGAGAACAGGCGATCATGACACAGCTTGATAAGCTGGGGCTCGACGTTAGCCATATTTTGCTCACGCACGGGCATGCCGACCATATGGCGGCTGCGGGCGCGCTCAGAGAGCGGTATGGAGCAAAAATAGCAATCCATACGGAAGACGCGGACATGCTCAGCCATCCGTCCAGGAATTTGTGCGCTTTCTTGGGGTGCGATGTAAATCTTGGAGAGGCCGATATTCTTTTGGATGATGGCGACGTAGTGGACGCGGGCGGGCTCTCGTTTCGCGTAATGCATACGCCGGGGCATACGCATGGCGGGATATGCTATATTGCGGATGATGTGATGTTTTCAGGCGACACGCTTTTTGCCGGTTCGATCGGACGTACAGATTTTCCGGGCAGCGACTGGGATGAGATGTCGCATTCCCTTGCTTTGCTGAAAAATTTGCAGAAAGACTATACCGTGTACCCGGGGCACGGCGAGGCCACTACCCTGGAACGGGAAAAGCGGACCAATCCGTTTATGCAAAGGTAACATATGTTTTCACTATATACCGATACGCCGGAATTTTATAATGACATTTGCGAGGAGATACGTCTTTTCGTAAATGAAAAAAAGATCGCTCTTGTAAATAAGGACGAGATCGGTGCCGGACATTGCCTGCGGCATTTTTTTTGGTGCGATGAAACCGGATGGAACGGAAAGGTGGAGTACTGTATCGATGGCGAGATCAAGCAAAAGACGGTGATGAAACCGGATTTTTGCGAGGATGGACGGCCGGTCGATATTACGCGGCCTACGTTGCTGGCGAAAAAGCTGAAAAAGCATCATGTAAAAGGGATCGTCTATGCCGCCTTGAGGGCGTGGTACGGTGAAGACAAGCCGTGGGGCTCCCTGACGGGCATACGCCCGACAAAGCTGATGCATGAGCTTGAAAAAAAACATGGAATGGAAGAAGCAAAACGAATCTTCCGTGAAACATATTTTGTCTCTGAACCTAAAATTTCCCTTGCCCGAACGATTGTAAGGCGGCAAAAACCGTACATGGAGGATATTGGTGAACGGGATCTCGATATTTATATCGGTATTCCGTTTTGTATATCGCGCTGTAAATACTGCTCGTTCATATCACGCGACATTCAATTCAATGCAAAACTGAAAGACGAATATATGGAACACCTGCTGCGGGAGCTTTCGCTTCTGCGCCCTGTGCTGGATACCTACCATGTGCGCGCCGTATATATTGGCGGTGGAACGCCGACCGCTCTTGACGATCCCGCGTTTGCAAAGCTGCTGCGTGCAGTAAGGGAACATTTTCCGAATCCACGGGAATTTACGGTGGAGGCAGGCCGTCCGGATACGATCACAAAGGAAAAGCTGGATATGATAAAAAATGCGGGAGCGGGCCGTATCAGTATCAACGCGCAGACAACGAATGACGATACGCTGTTGCGGATCGGACGTAGGCACAGCGCCGAAGAGTTTTTCCGCGCGTTTGAGCTTGCAAAAACATATGGTTTTGACAGCATCAATACGGATATTATTCTTGGCCTACCCTTAGAAACGCCGGAAGATACGCTGCGTACGCTGGCGGATGTGACACGGTTTGAACCGGAAAACGTGACGGTACACACGCTGGCGCTAAAAAACGCTTCGGATTTTGCATTGGAAAACCAGGATTTATTGGATAGCCGAATGGTTACGGAAATGGTAGAGCAATCGCAGCACTTTTTGAGCGAAGCGGGATATTTGCCCTATTATCTCTACCGCCAGAAATACATGAGCGGCAACATGGAAAATGTCGGGTTTTCAAAGCAGGGAAAAGAGTCCGTCTATAATATCGACATTATGGAAGAAACGGTAAGTGTAATGGCGTTTGGTGCCGGCGGAATATCAAAAAAGCTGTACCCGCAGGAAAATCTTTTAAAGCGCGCGGCCAACGTCAAGGATATTCCCAATTACATCGAGCGCACATGCGAGATGGCGGAGCGGAAAAAAGAGCTGTTTTAAAGAGTGCGGCAAGACGTCGGTTTGTTGACACGTTTTCATTTTGCGGATATAATATACCTATTGGAAAAGGCGATGACACGGAGAGTACCTATATGCCTTGCGGATAAGAGAATGGCCGTCGTGGCTGAGAGCGGCTGTGCGTTTAAGATATAGGGAAGAACACCGGAGAGCTCTTGTGGTGAAAGCATTGGCAATTAGCTATGGGCGCAGGCCTGCGTTAAAGGCGAGAGCGGAAAGCCGGATCGGCTTTCAATGTGGGTGGTACCGCGGGTTTTTTTATGACTTCGTCCCTTTTGTTGGGCGAGGTTTTTTGTTTTTCAAATCAGTTTGGAGGAAATAAAATTGGCAGTAAAGGCGCCGAAAGGCACAAAAGACGTTTTGCCGCAGGACAGCTACAAGTGGCATTATATTGAAAATATCGTCAGGAAATTAACCGCGCTTGCGGGATACCGCGAGATACGCACGCCGATTTTCGAGCATACAGAGCTTTTTTTGCGCGGGGTCGGCGACACGACGGACATCGTACAAAAAGAGATGTATACGTTTATGGACAAGGGAGACCGCTCGATTACTTTAAGGCCGGAAGGTACTGCGGGCGTGGTGCGTGCGTTTATTGAAGGCGGATTGCCGAGCAACGCGCAGCCGACGAAAATGTATTATCTGAGTGCGCCCGTATTCCGCTATGAAAAACCACAGTCCGGCCGTCTGCGCGAGCACCATCAGTTTGGCGTGGAGGTCTTTGGCGCGGCGGACGCGAGTATCGACGCGGAGGTCATCAACCTTGCGCTTACCCTGTTTGAAACGGTGGGGCTAAAAGAGCTCCAACTCAATATCAACAGTATCGGCTGCGATCAGTGCAGGCCGCAGTATAACGAAACGCTGAAAGCTTATTTAAAGGAGCACGAAAGCGAGCTGTGCGAAACGTGCAGGGAACGCATGGAGCGCAATCCTCTGCGTGTCCTCGACTGCAAGGACGATAGCTGCCGGAAAATCGTTGCGCAGGCCCCGAAGATGATCGACCACTTATGTGAGGAATGCGAGGCGCATTTTGCCGCCCTGAAAAAGTATCTTGGCGCTCTGGGGATCGAGTATTCGGTGAATCCGCTGATTGTGCGCGGGCTCGATTATTATACAAAGACAGTATTCGAGATCATTTCGGATAGCATAGGCTCGCAGGGTACGGTATGCGGCGGCGGCAGGTATGATAAGCTATTGAAGCAGATCGGCGGGCCGGATATGCCGGGCATCGGTTTTGGACTAGGTATCGAGCGTCTGTTGCTGGTTATGGAAAGCGAAGGGATCAGGATACCGGAGCCGCCCATCACGGATGTGTTTGTGTGTACGCATGGCGAGCAGGCGCGTCTTAAGGCGATCGCCCTGACGCGCGAGTTGCGCGAAAGCGGTATTAAAGCAGATATGGATCACTGTGCGCGCAGTATTAAGGCACAGTTTAAGTATGCGGATAAGATCGGTGCAAAAACGGTGATCGTGATCGGCGAAGAAGAGATGGAAAACGGCACGGCGGTGTTAAAGACAATGGAAACAGGCGAAGAGCGAGCCGTCAAACAAGATGAAATAAAAATATTCTTAGTATGATTTTTAGATTGATGGGAGAGTAAGCAATGGGAGAGTTTTTGCAGGATTGGAAAAGGACTGCGCTTTGTGCGGAATTTACGACGGACGATATTGGCAGGGAAGTGACGCTGATGGGATGGGCGGATACGCGCCGCGACCTTGGCGGCCTTGTATTTGTCGATCTGCGCGACCGTTCGGGCATTATGCAGGTGGTGTTTAATGAATCGGCCTTTGAGGGCGACTTTGATAAGGTTGGAAGCATACGCAGCGAGTTTGTATTGGCCGTAAAAGGAGAGATCGTCAAACGTTCTGAGGATACGGTCAATCCGAAGCTGCCGACAGGCCTGATCGAAGTCAAGGTGCGCGAACTTAAGATTTTAAGTAAGGCGGAAACGCCGCCGTTCGAGATCGAGGACGGAAGCAAGGTGCGCGAGGAGCTGCGCCTGAAATACCGTTACCTTGACCTGCGCCGTCCCCAGATGCAGAGGAACCTGATGCTCAGGAATAAGATCGCCAATGTAGCGCGCAACTATCTTGCCGAAAACGGATTCTTGGATATTGAAACGCCAATGCTGCAAAAGAGCACGCCGGAGGGCGCGCGCGATTACCTTGTTCCGTCGCGTATCCACGCGGGATGCTTTTACGCACTACCGCAGTCTCCCCAGCTTTTTAAACAGATATTGATGATTTCCGGCTATGACCGGTATTTCCAGATTACAAAATGTTTCCGCGATGAAGACCTGCGCGCAGACCGCCAGCCGGAATTCACGCAGATTGATACGGAGATGTCGTTTGTGGAAGCAGACGACGTCATGAGCGTGCACGAAGGCCTGATGCAGCGTGTGTTCAAGGAAGTGATGGATATTGACATCCAGTTGCCCTTAAAGCGCCTGACATACCAGGAAGCAATGGACCGTTTTGGCAGCGATAAGCCGGATACGCGTTTCGGGCTGGAACTTAAGGATGTGAGCGACATCGTTGCCGGCAGCGAATTCAAGGTGTTTAGTTCGGTGGTAAAAAACGGTGGCAGCGTGCGTGCGATCAATGCCAAGGGTTGTGCGAATATTCTTGCCCGCCGCGAGATCGATGCGCTGGTCGATTTTGTCAAGATTTACGGTGCGAAAGGCATGGCGTGGATATCTATCCGCGAGGATGGCCTTAATTCGCCCATTACCAAATTCATGACGAGCGAAGAGATCGACGCGATTATGAAGCGATTGGACGGACAGGTAGGCGATATTCTGTTCTTTGTAGGCGACAAAAACGCAGTCGTGTACGATTCGCTGGGCGCGTTGCGTTTAAAACTCGCGGAAAAGCTCGAGCTGATCGAGCCGAATACCTGGGACCTTTTGTGGGTCACGGAGTTCCCGCTGTTCGAGTACAGTGAGGAAGAAAAACGTTACGTGGCCAAGCACCATCCGTTTACCTCGCCGATGGACGAAGATGTGGATAAGGTGGTTTCCGATCCGGCGAATGCCCGTGCCAAGGCATACGATATTGTCCTCAATGGAAACGAGATCGGCGGCGGCAGCATCAGGATACATAGCACGGAACTGCAGGAAAAGATGCTCGAAGCGCTCGGTTTCTCGAGGGAAGAAGCGTGGAACCGTTTTGGATTCCTGCTGGAAGCGCTCAAATATGGAACGCCGCCGCATGGCGGGCTCGCGTATGGGCTTGACCGTTTGGCAATGCTGATGGCGGGCGTGGATTCTATCCGCGACGTGATCGCTTTCCCAAAGGTACAGAACGCATCGGATCTGATGTCCAAAGCGCCGGATGTGGTGGATAAAAAGCAGTTGCGGGAACTGCATATCAGAGTGGAAGAAGACTAAGATGGATGCCTCGCGTACGATTGCGCTGCTCGGCGAGCAGGCGGTAGATCGGTTGAAAAACAGTACGGTAGCTATTTTTGGCGTGGGCGGCGTCGGTTCGTTTGCGGCGGAAGCAATCGCCCGCGCGGGCGTGGGAACGATTGTGCTGGTGGATAATGACGTTGTCAAACCGTCCAACTGCAACCGCCAGTTGGTGGCGCTTAAATCTACGGTCGGGAGACGCAAGACGCACGTGATGCGTGAGCGGATTTTAGATATTAACAAAGACGCCACGGTAATTGCGCATGACGTATTTTATGACGCGCAAACGTCGGATCGTATTTTTTTAAGGCAGCATATCGACTACGTTGTAGACGCGATAGACAGTCTCCCATCCAAAGTATCGCTCGTCTGTGAATGCAAAAAGCGGAACATCGAGATCGTTTCCGCCATGGGAGCGGGCAATAAGCTGTATCCGGAGCGGTTTGGCGTGATGGATCTTTATCAAACGACATGCGATCCGATTGCAAGGATACTGCGCAAGCAGCTCAGAAGCTGTGGGATTGACAGACTGACAGTCGTATGTTCAGACGAGCCGCCGCTTTCGTCGGCGGCGGAAGAGGACGGAAAGCGCGTGCCGGCAAGCATATCGTTCGTACCGTCTGTGTGCGGACTTTTGATGGCGGGCGTAGCCCTGCGTCATCTTGCGGGAGTAAAAGAATGAAAGAAGCGGGTTTGGTCACGAAGATCGAGGGAAACACGGCATATCTGAAATTTAACCGTACTTCGGCCTGTGCCAAGTGCGGGGCCTGCGGCATGATCGCAGGGCAAAACGATATTACCGTGAGCGTCGACAATACGCTGCACGCAGCGTTGGGCGAGCGGGTAGAGGTACACTTTACCACAAAAAACGCTTTAATGTCGTCGGCAATCGCCTATATTTTTCCTCTGATTATGCTGTTTGCGGGCGTATGGCTGGGGTATGTGATCCCGCAGGACGTTTTTCCGGTAAAGGACGCGCTGGCGGCAATTTTGGGAATCGTCTTTGCTGCAGCCGCTTTTTTGGTACTGAAGTTATTGAATCCCTATTTTAAGAAAAAATTTGCCAAGGTCTATACAATGGTAAGAATATTGGATGAAAGTGAGCCTGGGGATAAGTGTTCTTAAAAAGAATCGAAGTAAACGGCTTTAAATCCTTTTGTAACAAAAAGGACATCATTATCAATAAAGGGATCACGGGCGTAGTTGGTCCGAACGGCAGCGGCAAAAGCAACATTGCCGATGCTTTGCGTTGGGTTTTAGGGGAGCAGAGCTCAAAAAACCTGCGCGGAAGCAGCATGCAGGACGTCATTTTTAACGGTACGCAAAGCCGCAGCAAAAAAAATTACTGCGAGGTATGCCTGATTTTCGACAATTCGGATATGCGTATCAAGACGGACTATACGGAAATCTCCGTCAGGCGTAAAATGTACCGCTCGGGAGAGAGTGAATATTATATCAACAATAGTGGCTGCCGCTTAAAGGATATTCTGGAGTTGTTTCGCGACACGGGCATCGGCAAGGAAGGATACTCGATCATCGGACAGGGAAAAATCGACGAGCTCTTGACGAGTAAGGCGACCCAGCGCCGTAAAGTGTTCGAGGAAGCGGCGGGTATCATGAAATACCGCGTGCGCAAGGAAGAAGCGGAACGCAACCTGCAAAAGACAAAAGAGAATATCACGCGTATGGACGACATCCTGTCCGAACTTTCCGCGCAGATCGAACCGCTGGAAAAGCAGATGAATGAGGCAAAGGATTATCTTTCCCTGCGCGACCGCCTGAAAGAATTGGAAATCAACCTGTACCTGTATCAATGTGACCGGACAGATGAACGGATGGCGAAGCTCGAGGCGCAGATATTGGAAAACGAGCAGGAATTTGAGGACATAACTGAGCAAATCGCCGCAAAGACCGCATTTGTTTCTGATGTAAAAAAACAACTGCAGGTCGTGCAGGAAGAAATCGAGCAGCAGAATGTGGCCCTTGGGCAACAGATGAGCGAACAGGAACGTTTACGTGGCCAACTGAATCTTATGGAGGAAAAAGAACAAACGCACGTTCACACGCTGCATGAGAATGCGCAAAAACGGGACGGTTTAAATACATCGATTGAACAAAGCGCACAAAAATTGGAAGAAATCAATGGCCAGATCAGCGAGCTGAACACCGTTTTAGATGCAAAATATGCGCATATTCTGGAAATGCGCCAGTCCGCAGAAAAAATGGCCGGGCGTTCCGGTGATGTGCAGAGCGGTATCGAGGACGTGAAGCGCGAGGTTGAAAGCGCGCGCACCGCCCTGCAAACGATGTCGATCGCGCTCAGCGAAAAACAGGTAAAGGAAGAAGTGCTGGGGCAAAAGCTGGCGGAAGCGCGGCAACAACGCGAAAAGCACGACCAATATATCAATGAGATCAAGAATACGACGCAAGCGCTCGAAAAAGAAGTCAAAGAATATGACGAGAAAGGTGCGAAACTACGCAATTTGATGAACGAGTCGGCACAGGCGGCAGCCGATTTGCAAAATGAGAAACAGGCGAAATCCGGAAAACTGGCGGAGATTGCACGAAAGCTGAGCGAGGACGAATCGCGTATGAAATTGTTAAACGATATGCGCGAGGAATATGAGGGCTATTTTGACAGCGTGCGTTCCCTTTTAAAAAGCGCAAAGGAAGCGCCGGAAGTGGCCCGCAAAATAAAGGGTGTGCTGGCGGAGATCATAGAAGTGCCTAAAAAGTACGAAACGCCCGTCGAGGTGATTTTGGGCAATGCTTTGCAAAACGTCGTTGTGGAGACTGACACGGATGCAAAAGACCTGATCGCCCATCTCAGGAAACATAACCTTGGGCGCGTGACCTTTTTGCCGACGCAGGCACTAAAGGTGCGTTACTTGCAGGACGAGGAGAAGAAATGCCTTGGCATGGACGGTGTGGAGTGTATTGCCAGCGAGGCCATCGAGTGCAGCGCAGAAGTAAGGCCGGCGGTCGATTTTCTGCTTGGGCGTACGGTGATTGTGCGCGATATGGACAGCGCGGTCAGGGTGATGCGCGCGGCTGATTACGCGTTTCGCGCCGTGACGATGGACGGCGATTTTATCAAGCCGGGCGGCGTAATTACCGGCGGCAGCCTGAAAAATACCAAGACCGGACTTTTGTCGCGCAAGCGCATGGCGCAGGAGCTCGAAAAAAATGTCGCGGAAAACCGCAGGGAGTTTGAGCGGCAGAGCGAGAAGCTTTCGGAAATCGACCCCAGGATAGAAAAGGCGCAGGCAGCGCAAAAACAGGCGCTCGACGAACTGCGCTCACTGGAAGTGCGTGCGGCTGCAGCCAAACAGGCATTAAAATCGGCGCAGCAGCAGCTTGGGGACCGCGACAGGATAGCAGCAGAGCTCAATGACAATGCGCAAAACCTTGAGCAGGACATCAAGAACGCGCGGCAGCAGATTGACGAACTGCAAAAGGATATTATCAAGGCGCGCGGAGACTTCGATACCCTTACGAAAACGCTGGCGGAGATGGAAAGTGCGGCCGTGCAGAGCGCGCTGGAAACGTCGGCGATCAAAGATAACCTGTCGGCGCTTGAGCTCGAACAAACGCAGCTTAACAACCAGAAAAATATGCTTTTGAGCGAGGCTGAGCATGTACGCAATGCCGCTGCGCAGGCAAAGCAGGAACTTCACAATATGCTGCGCCAGAATGAGACGCTGACGGCGGAGCTCAAAGGAATTACCCATCAGAAAGCGGAACTGCGCGCGCAAATGGACGATATTTTGGAGCGTGTGCGGCAGGCGGGGCAGGACTCACAGGAAAAACTCGGCCTGCGCGACCGGCTGAACAGGCAGCTTGAAGAAACAGAGCAGGCCGCAGAGCAGCTTTCGACGCAAAAGTCGGCGCTGATCGAAAGCAAGTATAAATTGATTGCGGGCAAAGAGAAAATGGAGGTTTCCAAGGAAACGTACCAGAATAAATTATGGGATGATTATGGGCTTACCTATGCAAACGCGCTGGCCTTTAAAACGGAGTTTGCATTCCAGTCGTCCACCAGGGAAATTGATGAGATCAGGGAGCGGATTCGCGATATGGGCGCTGTGAACCCGAATGCGATCGAGGATTATACGCGTGTGCGCGAACGGTTTGACAACCTTACGGTGCAAAGGGAAGACCTGATCAAGGCGGGAGACGATCTTCAGATCGTGATCGATAACCTGCTCTCGAGCATGAAAGAAAGCTTCCGCGCCAAATTTACGCAGATCAACGAGAATTTCAAACAGGTTTTCCAGGAGCTTTTTGGCGGCGGGTATGCACAGCTTGAACTTTTGGACGAGGAAGACATCATGGAATGCGGCGTGGAAATCATCGCAGAGCCGCCGGGAAAGAAGCTGCAGAACATCCAGCTTTTATCGGGAGGGGAAAAGGCGCTTACGGCAATCGCGCTCTTGTTTGCGATGCTGGGTATCAATCCCTCGCCTATCTGCCTGCTGGATGAGATCGATGCGCCGCTTGACGATGCGAACGTGATCCGTTTCTCCGAATACCTGAAAAAGCTGTCCAGCGATCTGCAGTTTATTGTGATTACGCACAGAAAGCCTTCGATGGCGATATGCGATACGCTGTACGGCGTGGCGATGCAGGAAAAAGGCGTATCGGACATCGTGTCCGTACAATTTTAACAGAGAGAGAGGCTATGAAATGGGATTTTTTGATAAATTAAAAGAGCGTGTCAATAAAACGCGGGACAATATTTCCGCGAAAGTAAACAATGTCATTAAAAATTTCAGGAAAGTGGATGAAGAGTTTTTTGAAGAGTTGGAAGAAGCCCTTATTCTTTCGGATATTGGCTATGCTACCACGGATAAGATTATTGAATCGCTGCGCGATACGGTAAAAGAAAATAAAATATCGGATTCGGCGGAAATTAAAGAAATACTGATCGACATCCTCGCCGATTATATGAGCGCGCCGCCTCTTACTATCAAGAAGCCAACGGTGATGCTGATTGTGGGCGTCAATGGCGTGGGGAAAACGACCGCGATCGGAAAGCTGTCCCATTATTATGGACAGCAGGGCAAGAAAGTCATGCTGGCGGCGGCGGACACCTTTCGTGCGGCGGCGGCAGAGCAGCTTTCTATCTGGGGCGAGCGGACAAATACACGTGTGATTAAATATGCGGAGGGGGCGGATCCGGCAGCTGTCGTATATGACGCGATCGATGCGGGAAAGCATGCGGATATTGACCTGCTCATTGTCGATACGGCGGGGCGGCTGCACAATAAGAAAAATCTGATGAGCGAGCTTGAAAAGATCAACCGCGTAGTCGATAAATCCTATCCGGAAGCAGAACGTGAAACCTTTTTGGTGGTGGACGCTACGACCGGCCAAAACGCGATTTCGCAGACAGAGGTATTCAACGAGAGCGTGAAATTGACGGGGATCATTTTGACAAAGCTTGATGGAACGGCAAAGGGCGGCGTAGTATGCGCGGTTAAGGACATGACGGGCGTGCCGGTGCGCTTTATCGGCGTGGGCGAAGGCGCGGACGACCTGCAGCCGTTTGACGCCAAAGAATTTGCAAAGGCGATCCTGGAATAACGGCAAAATTATCTTTTTGCGTTTATGCGGCTTCGGTGTAAAGGCTTTATACTTGACACATGCAAGCAAAACGTTTATAATCAAACAGGTGTAAAGGCAATTGCCATGCACCTGTTTTTTGATAGGCGGTAAGGCTATGAAGAGTGAAAAGGATTTGGGACTGAGCCTGTACTATGATTTTTACGGCAGCTTTTTGACGGACAAACAGGCAAAGGTGTTCGAACTTTATTATAACGACGATTATTCGCTGGCGGAAATCGCGCAGGAATGCGGCGTTACGCGGCAGGGGGTGCTCGATACCCTAAAACGCGCGCAGGCAAAGCTGGAGGATATGGAGCAAAAACTCGGTTTGGTGAAAAAGCAGCTTTTAGGAGAGAAATAAATGGCGTTTGAAGGAATTGCGGAAAAACTGCAAAACGTATTTCGGAAATTGACTTCGCGGGGAAAACTCTCGGAGAGCGATATTAAAGCGGCGATGCGCGAAGTGAAGCTCGTGCTTTTGGAAGCGGATGTAAACTTTCTCGTCGTCAAAAAATTTATTAAGGAACTTTCAGAAAAAGCGATTGGCTCGGGGATACTGGAAAGCCTCACGCCGGGGCAGCAGGTCATCAAGCTGGTGCGCGACGAACTGACGGAACTTCTGGGTGGAAAGCAGGCAGATATTAAGCTCGCAGGCAGCCCGCCCACCGTGATTATGATGATGGGGTTGCAGGGCGCAGGTAAAACGACGTTCTGCGCGAAGCTGGCAGGATATTATAAAAAACAAAACAAAAAACCGTTACTGGTAGCGTGTGACATCTACCGGCCTGCGGCGATCAAGCAGCTCCATGTAGTGGGCGAACAAGTGGGCGTGGACGTTTTCGATATGGGGCAGGATAATGCTTCGAAAATTTACAGGGAAGCATTGAAACAGGCCAATAAGCTCGGATGTGACATCATTATCGTAGATACGGCGGGGCGGCTGCATATCGACGACGACATGATGGCGGAGCTTAAAGATCTGAAAGCAACCGCCAACCCGACGGAGACGCTGCTTGTTTTAGACGCGATGACAGGACAGGATGCGGTCAACGCCGCGACAACCTTTAACGACAATATCGGTATCGACGGCGTGATCCTGACAAAAATCGACGGCGACACCCGCGGCGGCGCGGCAATGTCTGTACGCGCGGTGACGGGAAAACCCATCAAATTTGTGGGCGTAGGCGAAAAATTGACGGATATTGAGCCTTTTTATCCGGACCGTATGGCGTCGCGTATTCTTGGCATGGGCGACGTACTGACGCTGATCGAGAAAGCGGAAACAGCCTTTGAAGAAAAGAGCGCCCTGGAGCTGCAAAAGAAAATATCAAAGGACCAGATGACATTGGAAGATTTTCTAGATCAGATGGAGCAGCTACAGGATATGGGATCTTTAAGCGATATTCTGGCAATGATGCCGGGTGGAAATAAGCTTAAAGGGATGACGCTGGACGAAAAGCAGTTGGAGCGTACCAAGGCGATCGTGCGTTCGATGACGATCGAGGAACGCCGTAATCCGCAGGTGATCAATGCGTCGCGCCGGAGGAGGATCAGCGCGGGAAGCGGTACGACAGTGCAGGAAGTCAACCGGCTTTTAAACCAGTTTGATCAGATGAAGAAGATGCTCAAGCAGTTTTCCGGAAAGGGCGGGAAAAAGCGCGGCATGATGGGCAGGATGCCATTTGGCATGTAAAATCGCAGATCGTAACCGCGTGGCGGTGGATAATATTATTGCAAGAAATTATTTTGGAGGTTATTATGTCAGTAAAAATCAGATTAAAGAGAATGGGTTCCAAGAAAAATCCTTTTTACAGGATGGTTGTGGCGGACGAAAGAGCGCCCCGCGACGGACGTTACATCGAAGAGCTGGGTTACTATAATCCGCTTACAAAGGATTTGAAGCTTGACAATGAAAAGGCACAGGGATGGATCAGCAACGGCGCACAGCCGACTGATACGGCGCGTGCACTCCTGAAAAAGAGCGGCGCCATCAACTAACAAAGGGTGAATACGAATGCGTGAATTGGTAGAATACATCGCCAGGAACCTTGTGGACGATCCGGACGCTGTAAAAGTGGTGGAGCGTGAGGAAGAAAATGCTTACGTTCTGGAGTTAAGCGTTGCGCCGGACGATATGGGCAAGGTGATCGGCAAGCAGGGCAGGATCGCAAAGGCGATCCGTACTGTTGTGAAAGCGGCGACATCCAAAGCATCAAAGAAATATATTGTTGAGATCATATGACGGATTTTTTTGAGCTGGGGCAGATCCTAAAGCCGCAGGGCATAAAAGGAGAGGTCAAATTTGATGCGTTCACCGATGATCTTTCGCGGTTTTCTTATTTGAAGCAGGCGTTTTTTCGAAAAGGCGGAAACTATGAACCGGTAGAGGTAGAGGCGGCCCGCGTGGACGCGCGTTACGCGTATTTAAAGCTGAAAGGCTATGACGACAGGAACGCGGCGGAGGCTTTGCGCGGCACGCTGCTTTACATTGATAGGGCGCATGCTGCCAGGCTGCCGGAGGGAGCGTATTACGTATGCGACCTTTTAGGACTTGCGGTAGAGGACGACGAGGGCAACAAACTCGGTATTCTGAAAGATATTCTTCAGAACGGGGCAGCCGACGTTTACACAGTAGAAAAATCCGGAAAGCTGTGTATGTTTCCCGCGATTCCAGAGGTCGTTCTTAAAAAGGATGTCGGAAACGGCAGGATTGTCGTAAATGCAAAAAGGCTTTCAGAGGTTTGCGTATATGATGATATTTAATTGCCTGACGATCTTTCCGGAGATGTTTTCCGGTTTTACGGGCAGCAGCCTTTGTGAAAAAGCGATAGCAAAGCGCCTGATTGAAGTCAATACAGTCAATTTTCGGGATTATACGGATGATAAGCACAATCGCGTGGACGATTATCCCTTTGGCGGCGGCGCGGGCATGCTCCTGATGCCGCAGCCGCTTTTTGACAGCTTCGCAATGCTGGGTAAAAAGTACGGCGGCAAACGGTGCGCTAATATTTATATGTCGCCGGCGGGAAAAACGCTGGATCAGAAAACGGCGGAACAGCTTGCCGGTTATGAGGTGCTCAGCATTTTGTGCGGCCATTACGAGGGGGTCGACCAGCGTGTGCTCGATCATTGTATCGATGAAGAAATTTCCATTGGGGATTATGTCCTGACAGGCGGAGAGCTGCCGGCAATGGTGCTTATGGATTGCGTTATGCGCTATGTTCCGGGAGTGCTCTCAAACGATGCGTCCATAAATGAGGAAAGCTTCAGCAAAGATTTGCTGGAATATCCGCAGTATACGCGTCCATCGTCCTTTCGGGGAATGGACGTACCGGATGTGCTTTTGTCGGGCCATCACAAAAATATTGCGGCATGGCAAAGAGAGCAGTCGCTTATGAAAACACTGAAGAACCGGCCGGATCTCCTTGAAAGGGCGGAGCTTAGCGACCAGGACAGGAAAATTCTTGCGGAATTGGAAAATCAAACTTGATTCTTTGGCCAAGTTATGATAAACTTTTAATGTTTTTTGAATTAGGATGGTCCGCTGCCCGAATGTGCGGGTAAGAACGTCTGCAGGGGAAGGAGGCTTCAAAAAATGAATGATATTATTAAGGCAGTAGAGGCAGAACAGTTAAAAAGCGACGTACCGGTACTGACGGTCGGCGACACAGTAAAGGTCTATGTAAAGGTTGTCGAGGGTACGAGAGAGAGATTACAGGCTTTTGAGGGATATTTAATCGCGAAAAAGGGCGGCGGTCTTTCCGAGACGATCACCGTTCGCAGGGTATCTTACGGCATTGGCGTAGAAAGAACGTTCCCGATCCATTCACCTCGTATCGATAAGATCGAAGTGCTGCGGCACGGTCAGGTTCGCAGAGCAAAGCTTTTCTATCTGCGTGACAGAGTAGGTAAGGCTGCTAAGATCAGAGAGAAATAAGCAAGTTAAGGCGGGGGCTTAAAATCATTTAAGCCCCTTTGTTTTTTATATGCAAGCTCTTCTAGAACGTTTTGCGCTGCAAGGCAGACGGGGGGACTGGTGATGATTTTGGAGGAAGCGGACACATGGATATTCAATGGTATCCGGGGCATATGACAAAGGCCCGCAGGCAGTTACGGGATAAGCTGAAATTGATTGATATGGTCATCGAGGTATTGGATGCGCGTGCGCCCCAAAGCTCGTTGAATCCGGACTTCGACGATCTATTTTCCCAAAAGACGAGATTTTATATTTTAAATAAAGCAGACCTTGCGGATGATAATATCACAAAAAATTGGATTTCTTTCTTTGCCAAGAAAGGCATACAGGCGGTTGCTTTTTCCGCAACAAAGGGAAATACACAAATGCTCAAGAAAGAAATTCTGCATTGTGCGCAGGATATTCTTAAAAGATACAGCGAACGGGGAATGAACAAAACGCTTCGTTGTATGGTAGCGGGAATTCCCAATGTAGGAAAATCAGCGATTCTGAACCGCCTCGCAGGCGGAAAAAAGCTGCTGGAAGGGAACAAGCCAGGCGTAACGCGCTCCCTGCAGTGGGCGAAGATCGACAATCATTTGGAGATCATGGATACTCCAGGCTTGCTGTGGCCCAAATTCAAGGATGAAAATACCGGCGCGGTCGTTGCGCTGATCGGCAGTGTGAAGCTGGATATACTGGATGAAGAAGCATTGGCGTTCCACCTGATTTCCCTGCTCAAAGTTTCCGCGCCCAAAATGCTTTCGGAACGCTATAAGCTTACGGATCTTAAGAAAGATTCTTACGAGATCCTTTGCGATATATGTAAGGCGCGGGGATTTCTCTTAAGAGGCGGTGTATTCGATACGGAACGCGGCGCCAAGACGCTGCTTGACGAATTTAAAAACGGAAAAATGGGCAGAATATCTTTAGAAAAACCGGAGCGCGTATAAATATGGGAAAACGGGAAGAGCAGCAACGGGAAAAGCTCGGAATAATGACGCAGTATGAACAGCAGCACTGGCAGCGGGGACAATATTTTATTGCCGGTATCGACGAGGCAGGCAGAGGACCGCTTGCGGGGCCTGTTGTGGCTGCGTGTGTCATCATGCCCAGTGACGACCTTATCTTAGGCATAGACGATTCCAAGAAAATATCCGAAAAACGCCGCGAGATACTGTATGATATAATAGTAGAAAAAGCGGTTGATTATTCCGTAAGTGTGATAGATAATAAAGTAATAGATGAAATCAATATCCTGAATGCGGCGCGGATGGCTTTTGAAAACGCGTTAAACGGGCTCAAAGCGCGTCCGGAGCATGTTTATACGGATGCAATGGCTATTAAGACGGATATTTCGTATACGCCGCTTATCAAGGGCGACGCAAAGGTGTATACGATCGCTGCGGCGTCGATCCTCGCCAAAGTGACAAGGGACCGGATGATGCGTGAATATGCCGAGAAGTATCCGCAGTATGCGTTTGAAAAGCATAAGGGCTACGGCACCAAGGTACATTATGATGCAATACGCAAGTACGGTATACTCGATATTCACAGAAAAACTTTTTTAAAGAAGATTTTAGGTGAGTGATGGATAAGCTGGCGCTGGGCAAAGCAGGGGAAGATTTTACCTGCGATTATCTTAAAAAGCATGGGGTTAAGGTGCTGGCGCGCAATTACCGCGCGAAAAAAGGCGAGATCGACATAGTCGCGCAGGACGGGGCGGACCTTGTTTTCATAGAGGTGAAAACGCGCTCTTCGGATCTATACGGAACGGCGGGACAGGCCGTTACGTACAGGAAGCAACAGATGATCATAAAAACTGCGCAGTGGTACATCATGCAGAATAACGTAAAGGAGTTCAACGTTCGCTTTGACGTTGCAGAGGTATCTGCATCCGGCAAGGATATGTCGGTGAATTATATCAAAAATGCATTCGGCGTCTGAGTGAAACAAAGCAGGAATGGAAGAACAACTGAAAGTACAGAATGAATTTATTGTCTGGTTTACTGTTTTAGGCGTGATTTTTTTGATGCTGATGGTATATCTGTATCATGCGAAAAAACAGCCGAATCCCTTTCAAAAGCAATTATCCGCTGCCAGTGCGTTTATTATCTTCGCTGCGATCGCCTTTGTGATACGCCTTGCGATCGCGTATTCGCTCCCTGGGTATATGACGGATATGGACTGCTTTAAGGCGTGGGCGAATTATTCGTATGAGGGCGGCCTTTCCAATTTCTACACCAGCGATTTCTTTGCGGATTATCCGCCGCTTTATATTTATGCGCTTTATTTTCTGGGATTTTTGCGGGACGCTTTCTCGGTCGACATCACATCGCCGCTGTTTGCGATGATGATACGGCTGCCGGCCATGATTTGCGATATTGTGGCGGCCTATGCCGTCTACCGGATTGCACGCAAGAAACTCGGCAATACGACGGCGCTTTTCCTGAGCATGTTTTTATTGTTAAATCCTGCGGTGATTTTTAATTCCAGCGCCTGGGGCCAAATGGATATTATGCTGACGCTTATGCTTGTGCTGATGATCTGGCTGCTGGTAAAAGACAGGCTGGTCTGGGCAAGCGCGGTATTTATGCTTGCGTTCCTTTTGAAGCCGCAGGCGGTTATGCTCGCTCCGCTTTTGCTTTATGTGTTTATCCGCAATATTGTTTGCAGCGAAAATAAGAAGAAAGGCGTTATAACCCTGCTTATTTCGATCGGCGTTATGGTGGGATTGTTTTTCCTGGTGCCACTTCCGTTCGGCGCAGGACAGGAACCGGACTGGCTTATAAGCCGTATGTTGGGAACGATTGGGCAATACCCGCAGGTGACCCTCAATGCGTTTAACCTGTACGGTATGCTGGGCGTCAATTATCTGGACGCTTCCAGCCTTGTATTCCTGGGGTTGAGTGCAAACGTATGGGGATTTATTCTGATTGCAGCGGTGTGCGTCTATGCGCTGTGGCTGTACCTGAAGAATCCGAAAAAGGAATTTTTATTTGCTATTGCGGCATTCATCATCATGGGTGTATTTGCCTTAGGGCACGGCATGCACGAACGCTATTTGTTCCCCGTGCCGATCCTGCTGCTCTTTGCATATATTTTTATCAAGGACAGGCGGCTTATTCTATGTACGTCCTTAACGTTTATTGCCTTACTTCTGAACCAGAGCCTGACCCTGTATTATTACCAGGTCGTGATCCCGCAGGGATGGGTGGTGGCCGTGTCCGCGCTCAATATGGCGATCTTTGTTTTCACGGCTTTTGTGATCACGCAAATTGCGCTGGGACGTGTGAAATATAAGGAGCCGTCGCCGGAGACGGAAAACAATGGCGAACGGCCGAAATGTCCGGAGCAGATGCGGCTTGACGGTTTCACGGAAAGTAAAAGGAGCATGACCAAAAAGGATACGTGGATTATGCTTCTGATTACCGCGATCTATGCAGTGGTTGCGTTTACCAACTTGGGCGTATTTAAAATACCGGAAACATCCAATGTGCTGACCGAGTCGGTGACGATAGAATTTTCCCAGCCCGAGCGAGTCACACAGATCAAGTATTATGCTGGCTATGGAGAAGAAAAATTCGATATTCAATATTCGGCGGATGGCTTGCAGTATTCTCCGGTCACCTTGAAAAAGGGAACGGAGGAGCAAACTTCGATTGAGCATCAGTTTAAGAATATGTATCGCTGGCAGGTCTATGATACGGACATTACCGCGAAGCACCTGAAGCTTCAGCCAATCGATAGCGGGGAATTGCCCGTGCTTGAATTGGCGGTTAAAAATGCGGCGGGAGAGTGGATTACGCCGGAGCGTATCATATCCAATTCTGCTGACGCGCAAAATTTGTTCGACGAGCAGGATTTGATACCTGAAGAGTCGACTTATATGACGGATTTCTATTTTGACGAAATATACCATGTCCGTACAGCCTATGAAAATATCAACGGACTCCAGCCGTACGAGATTACGCATCCGCCGCTTGGCAAGCTGATCCTGTCCGTCGGTATCCAGATGTTTGGCATGAACCCGTTTGGCTGGCGCTTTATGGGGACGCTTACGGGCGTACTCATGCTGCCGGTAATTTACCTGTTCGCTAAAATGCTGATGAAAAAAACGAAGTACGCGGCCTTTGCGACGATTTTATTTGCTGCGGACTTTATGCACTTTGCACAAACGAGGATCGGTACGATCGACAGCTACAGTATATTGTGGATCATGCTGATGTACCTGTTTATGTTCCAGTTTACACAGGCAAACTTCAATAAGCAAAAGCTATCGAAAAGTATTGTGCCGTTATTTTTGAGCGGATTGTTTTTCGGTGTCGGGGCGGCTACAAAATGGCTGTGCATTTACGCTGGGGCAGGTCTGCTTGCGATTTTCCTGATTACGATGTGGAAACGAAGCAGGGAATATAAGTTTGCAAGGCAAAGCCGTGCGCCTGATTATGATGGTATCGTAAAAACATATAAGTACAATGTGGCGATCATTCTGGCAAGTTGCGTAGTCTTTTTCATACTGATACCGATTGTGATTTACCTGTTGTCGTATATTCCGTATACGCAGGTTACGAGCGGTACGGCGTATGAATGGGTACGGTGGGATGATTTAAAATACCATTACAGCGTAGTGGGCAATCAATTCTACATGCTCAATTACCATTCGACGCTCGATCCGGCAACGGTGCATCCGTTCTCGTCCATGTGGTATAGCTGGCCTGCGGATGTGCGGCCGGTGTTGTTCTTCAACGGGCACAACGATGCTACGGGAACGGTATCCACACTTTCGACAATGGGCAATCCGCTGATCTGGTGGTCGGGAGTCGTAGCGTGCGTATGGCTGATCGTTGACAGCGCCAAAGGAAAACACAAGCATTGGGGTATTACTTTCCTGGCGATTGCCGCGCTCTCGCAGTTTATGCCGTGGTGGTTTATCTCGCGGGAAGTATTCATTTACCATTATTTTGCCACAGTGCCTTTCCTGATCCTGCTGATTGTTTATTGGCTCAAAAATATTGAGCATGATTATAAATATGGCAAACAGTTTGGGTGGATATTTATCGCGGCATGTATCGGTATGTTTATTGCCTTTTATCCGGTGATCACGGGGATTCCGGCGAATCCGGATTATCTGGCGGCGCTCCGGTGGCTGCCGACATGGCCGTTTTATGGATAATGAAGCAGCGTCTTAAAGGGGGATGGGGATGCTAGCAAAGGTATTGAGTTTTGGCCTCAATGGAATCGAAGGCTATCCGGTACTCGTGGAAACGGACGTATACAACGGGTTGCCGGCCTACGAACTGGTGGGACTTGGCGATACGGCAATCAAGGAAAGCAAGGAACGTGTGCGCAGCGCAATCAAAAACTCGGGCTTCGAGTACCCTGCGAAGCGTATTACAATCAACCTTGCCCCTGCGGATTTAAAGAAAGAAGGTCCGCTTTATGATCTTGCGATCGCTCTTGGGCTCCTGGCGGCCAGTGAACAGGTTTTACCAGACTTTCTAAAGTATATGGTCGTGTTCGGAGAACTTTCTTTAAACGGAGACGTGCGGCCTGTGAACGGCATTCTGCCAATGGTGATTGAAGCCCGCCGGCGCGGATTCAATCTGATGGTCGTTCCGCGGGAAAACGCACGGGAAGCAAGCTATATTCAAGATGTCAAAATACTTCCGGTAGGGAATCTTTCGGAAATTGCCGCAATCCTTAACAAAACGCAGCCGCCAGAATTTTTTCCGCCGTCTTTATGGCAGGCGCCGGATGAGACGGGCGATGTGGATATTGATTTTAAAGATATTAAAGGACAGGAAAAGGCTAAGCGGGCAATGGAAATCGCGGCGGCCGGTATGCATAATATCCTTTTGATCGGTTCTCCGGGCTCCGGCAAGAGTATGCTGGCAAAAGCCCTGCCCGGAATACTGCCGGACCTGACGTTTGAAGAGGCGCTGGAAGTTACGAAGATACATTCCATAGCGGGGGAATTAAACGACTTAAGCGGAGGAATTGTGAAAAAGCGCCCGTTTCGCGGGCCGCATCATATGAGCTCTGCGGCAGCAATTGTGGGGGGCGGTAGTAAAAATCATCCGGGTGAAATCAGCCTTGCGCATTGCGGCGTATTGTACTTTGACGAACTGCCGGAATTCAGGCGGGATATTCTGGAAGCCCTGCGACAGCCGTTGGAGGATGGAAAGATTACGGTATCGCGCGCGAATAGTAAGGTAACATATCCGGCAGACGTTATGTTTGCCGCATCCATGAACCCTTGCCCATGCGGAAATTTCGGATCGGAGGATGTGGAATGCCGTTGCAGCCCTACGCAGATCAGCCGCTATCTTTCAAAAATATCCGGACCTCTTTTGGACCGGATCGACCTGCATGTGGAGATGAGCCGTGTGAAATATGACGAGCTTCGCAGCATGCAAAGGCAAGAAAGCAGCGCGCAGGTGCGTGAGCGCGTAAACGAAGCGCGTATGCGTCAGCAAGAGCGTTATAAAAGTATTGGCAAGCACTGTAACGCACAATTGAATTCGTCGGAAATCAAAGAGTACTGCCGGATCGGTGCGCAGGCGCACGATCTTTTGCGTATGGCGTTCGAGAAAATGAAACTGAGCGCACGTTCTTACACGCGGATTTTGTTGGTTGCGCGCACGATTGCCGATCTGGATCACAGTAATGATGTGGAAGCGGCGCATGTGGCGGAGGCGGTACAATACCGTTCGCTTGATAAAAAATACTGGGGCTTTGCCTATGACTGAGATTACGCAGGAAGAAAAATACTGGCTGTGGCTCGCTTCATCGGATGGGATAGGTCCCGTACGTTTTTACAGTGTGCTAAACGCTTTCGAAGACTTGAAAAACGCGTGGGAAAACAGCGCGGATATTATGCGCCTTGTTCCGGGCATTGGCGAAAAGCAAGCCGCCGTATTGCGCGAAAATGCCAACGACGCTTATGTGGAACAGATTCTCGCGCTATGCCATAAGAAAGGGATTCGTATCCTGACGCGGCTGAATCAGAACTATCCGCATACGCTTGCGGAAATCGAGAATCCGCCGCCGCTTTTTTATTATAAAGGAGAAATTCCGGAGTTTGGCGATATGTCGTGTGGTATCGTGGGTTCCCGCCGTCCGACGAGGAACGGCTTTGACACGGCGCGGGAGATTGCAAGGGGACTTGCGGCGCAGGGGGTGGTCATCGTTTCGGGGATGGCGCTTGGCATTGATACGGCTGCGCATGCAGGGGCGCTTGATGCACATGGAAAAACGGTAGCGGTACTCGGATGCGGCGCAGATGTGGTTTACCCCAAAGAAAACCGTAAGCTGTATGAAGCGATCTTGAAAGATGGCGCGATCATATCGGAATTTTTGCCGGGAACGGAACCGAAAGCGCAATTCTTTCCGCAGCGAAACCGGATTGTATCAGGCCTTTCGCGTATCCTTATCGCGGGCGAAGGCGGAGACAGAAGCGGCGCCAGGATCACTGTTGACGACGCGCTTATGCAAGGGCGCGAGGTATACACGGTGGCTTGCGATCTGAAATCGCCGATGGCAAAACTTCCTCTTTACCTGATGGATGCCGGCGCGATGGTTGTGCGGTGCGCGGCGGATGTTATGAACGATCAAGGATGGAGGGTATCTTTCAGCAGACAGGAAAGAAAAAAACAAAATGAGACGAATAAGCTTGATTTATTGCAGGCGCAGATATACAATTTACTTTTAAAGGAAGTTTCAGGCGCGGAACAGATTGCGCAGGCATTGGATATTGAAGTAAGGGAAGCGAACACGCTGCTTACCGTGATGGAATTAAACGGCCTGATCGAAGGACTTCCGGGAGATAAGTTCAGAATTAACAGTTAATTTACAGCTAATATGCCTGAAATGGTTTATAATAGATAGAAGGATTTTGGAGGAAGATAATGGCAAACGAGACGGCTGCCGCCAAAAAACCGGCAGCAACAAAGAAGACTGGGGCTAAGAAAAAAACGGCCGCAAAGAAAACGACGAAGAGTGCGGCATCAAATAAAAATCTGGTGATCGTGGAATCGCCGGCAAAAGCAAAGACGATTGAGAAGTTTTTAGGAAAAAATTATATCGTGCGCGCGTCTAACGGACATTTGCGCGATTTGCCGAAAAGTACGTTCGGCGTCGATGTGGAGAATAACTTCGAACCGCAGTATACGACAATCCGAGGAAAAGCGCAGCTCATAAAAGGGCTTAAAGACGAAGCAAAAAAATCGAAAACAGTATATCTCGCGACCGACCCTGACAGGGAAGGCGAAGCGATCTCCTGGCATATTGCAAATATGCTTGGTATCGATTTAGGGGACGCGTGCAGGATCGAGTTTAACGAGATCACAAAGGACGCGGTTACAAACGCAATCAAACAGCCGCGGAAGATCGATATGGACCGCGTGGACGCCCAGCAGGCGCGGCGCGTGCTTGATCGGCTGGTGGGCTATAAGCTGAGTCCGTTGCTATGGAAAAAGGTAAAAAAGGGACTCTCGGCCGGACGCGTGCAGAGCGTCGCGGTGAAAGTTATTGTAGACCGTGAAAATGAAATTCGGGAATTTAAACCGGAAGAATTCTGGACGATTGCCGCAAACCTGAAAAAAGACGGCCAGGAATTCGAAGCAAAGTATTACGGACCGAATGGTAAGAAGACAAAGCTGGAAAAGGAAGAGGATGCACAGGCGGTTTTAGACGCGGTCAAAGGCGCCGATTTTGTTGTACAAAAAGTAAACAGCGGAACGCGTAAAAAGAATGCCTTACCACCGTTTACGACAAGTTTCCTGCAGCAAGCTGCGGCGGGCCGTCTTGGTTTTACGGCAAAAAAGACGATGATGCTCGCGCAGATGCTCTACGAGGGCGTACCGCTCGGCGACGGAAATACGACTGGTCTTATCACTTATATGAGAACGGACTCCACGCGTGTATCCGCCGAAGCGCAGACAGCAGCGCGCGAGTATGTGACGGAAAAATACGGCGCGGAGTATGTACCGGACAAGCCTAATGCATATCGCGGACGGAAGAATGCGCAGGATGCGCATGAAGCCATCCGCCCGACATACATTACCAATACGCCGGATGAAATTAAAAAATACCTGACCAACGACCAGTATAAGCTTTATAAACTGATATACACGAGATTTCTGGCGAGCCAGATGACGAACGCGTTGTTCGAAACCTTAAGTTATGATATTGATGCAAACGGCCAGACATTCAAAGCAAGCGGTTCCCGCATTCTTTTCAAAGGGCATTTGGCGATCTACGATTCCAAGACGGATGACGACGAGCAGAGCATGCTGCCTAAGGCGGAGGCAGGCGATAAGCTGGAGCTTATTGACGTTACGCCCAAACAGAACTTTACGCAGCCGCCCGCGCGTTATACGGAAGCTGCGCTGATTAAATTCTTGGAAGAGCGCGGTATCGGCCGCCCGAGTACATATGCGCCTATTATTTCCGCGATACAGGACAGGGGATATGTGCGTAAGGAGGCAAAATCATTTGTACCCACAGAGCTTGGCGAGATCGTTACGGATTTGATGGCCAAAAACTTTGCGGACATCGTTGATATTGCTTTTACGGCAGATATGGAAGAAAAACTCGACAACGTCGAACAGGACGGCGCGGACTGGAAAGATGTAATCCGTAATTTCTATGGCCCGTTCGAAAAAGATTTGGAACTTGGCGAAAAAAATATCGAGCGCATCAAGCTGCCGGAAAAAGTCTCGGATGTGATTTGCGAAAAGTGCGGCGCAAACATGGTATACAAAACCGGACGTTTCGGTGAATTTTTGGCATGCCCCAATTATCCGGAATGCAAGAATACGAAACCAATCGTGAAAAAGCTGGATGTGCCCTGCCCGAAATGCGGCGGCAACGTTGTAATCAAGCGCGCCGGAAAATCAGGAAAGAGCTTTTACGGCTGCGAAAACTATCCGAACTGCGATTTTGTTTCATGGGACAAGCCGCTTGCGGAAAAATGCGAAAAGTGCGGTGCTTATATGGTGGAAGCGAAATATAAGTACGGCAAAGCATATAAGAAATGTTCGAATCCCGAGTGTGAAACGAACCAGAAAAAGAAGACAGATGCAAAAAAAGACAGTTAATGTGATCGGCGCAGGGCTGGCGGGCTGTGAATGCGCTTACCAGCTTGCGAGACGCGGGATTGACGTAAAGCTTTTTGAGATGAAGCCGGACAAAAAATCGCCGGCGCATTCCTCGGATTGTTTTGCGGAGCTGGTATGCAGCAATTCGCTGCGCTCTGACCGGATTCATAACGCGGTAGGGCTCTTAAAACAGGAAATGCGGCTGCTGGGAAGCCTGATTATGCGCGCTGCGGATGAAAACAGCGTAGCGGCAGGAGGCGCGCTCGCCGTTAACAGGCATGCATTTTCACAAACGGTGACGCGGGAGATCAAAAACACCGCGAATATTGAAGTCGCTGCGGAAGAGGTCACGGATCTTAAGCGTTTTGGCGATGAAATCGTCGTGGTTGCAAGCGGGCCACTCACGTCCGAGGCGCTTACGGAAGAAATACAAAGGCTTACGGGAGAAGAGTATTTACACTTTTTTGATGCGGCGGCGCCGATTGTCAGCGCGCATAGCATCGATATGGAACGGGCTTTTTTTGCTTCGCGCTATGAGCATGGCGGGGATGATTATGTGAATTGTCCGATGACGCGCGAGGAATATGAAGTTTTTTACCGTGAACTGGTGGCGGCGGAATGCGCACAGTTGCACGGATTTGAACGCGAGGGTGTGTTCGAGGGATGTATGCCTATCGAGACCATGGCGTCCCGAGGGCACGACACGATACTGTTCGGCCCTTTAAAACCAAAGGGACTGGTGGATCCGCAAACAGGGAAACAGCCGTTTGCGGTTGTCCAGCTTCGGCGTGAGGATGCAAACGGGAGCATGTATAACCTGGTCGGGTTCCAGACGCATCTCAAGTTTTCCGAGCAGGCGCGCGTGTTCGGGCTGATCCCAGCCTTAAAGGATGCGGAATTTTTGCGGTATGGCGTGATGCACCGCAATACTTTTCTAAATTCACCGAAGCTGCTCGACCGTTATTACCGTTTGAGAAAAAGCCCATCGATACGGTTCGCGGGACAGATTACAGGCGTTGAAGGGTATGTGGAAAGCGCTTCCAGCGGCCTTATGGCAGGGATATTCACAGCGTTTGAGCTTCTGGGGAGAAAACTGCCGGAGTTTGCCGATGATACGGCAAGCGGCGCTCTGTGCAGCCACGTTTCGGGAGCGGTCACAGCGAATTTTCAGCCGATGAATATCAACTTTGGTATCATGCGTCCCTTGGGGGAGCGGGTTAAGAAAAAGGAAGAAAAGAACACGCGTATTGCACAGCGCGCGCTTCAAAAAATAGAGCAAACGATACAAGATTTTGAAATTGTATAAGCGGAGGACGACAATGTTAAAAGCAACGACTATATTAGCGGTAAAAAAAGGGGATACCTGTGCGATCGCAGGCGATGGGCAGGTTACGATGGGCGAAAGCGTCATCATGAAAAAAAGTGCGACGAAAGTGCGCCGTATTTTTGGCGATAATGTTGTAATTGGTTTTGCGGGAAGCGTGGCAGACGCCTTTGCGCTTTCCGAAAAATTCGAAGCCAAGCTGGAGGAATACGGCGGCAGCCTGCAGCGCGCGGCGGTAGAGCTTGCGCAGGAATGGCGCAGCGATAAGGCGATGCGGCAATTGGAAGCGATGCTGATCGCCGCAGACAAGGAAAATCTGCTGATTATCTCCGGAACGGGGGAAGTGATTGAACCGGACGACGGCGTATGCGCGATCGGTTCTGGTGGAAACTATGCGCTTGCCGCAGCACGCGCGCTGATGCAGAATACGGATATGTCTGCAAAGGATATCGCATATAAGGGACTTAAAATAGCAAGTGAAATATGCGTGTATACCAATGATAACATCAAAGTAGAAGAAGTGTAGGTGATCATATGTCATATTTAACGCCAAAAGAAATCGTCGAACAGCTCGACAAATATATCATCGGCCAGGACAAGGCCAAGAGGGCCGTGGCGATCGCGCTTCGAAACCGTTACCGGAGGAGCAAGCTGGATGACGAGATGCGCGAAGAAATCACGCCTAAGAATATTATCATGATGGGACCGACGGGCGTGGGCAAAACAGAAATTGCACGCAGGCTGTCGAAGCTCATGGACGCGCCTTTTGTAAAGGTGGAAGCAACGAAATTTACGGAAGTCGGCTATGTGGGGCGCGATGTGGAATCCATGGTCCGCGACCTTGTGGAAGCGTCGATCCGTATGGTCAAGCAAAGCCGTTTCGAAACGGTAAAAGACCGTGCGGCGCAAAACGCGGAAGACCGTCTGGTGGATATTCTGGTGCCCAATAAACAGGCGCGGCAGAATTCGAATCCGTTGGGGATGCTGTTTGGCGCGCCGCAGATCGAATCGGCTCCTGCGGAAACGGATGAGGAAAAACAGAAACGGATGTCGAGAAGAGACGAGGTGCGCGCCAATCTGCGTGCGGGTAAGCTCGATACGCTGATGATTGAGATCGAGGTGGAAGTAACGCAGAATATGGGTATGGAAATACCTGGTATGGGCGGAGAAAGCATGGGAGACCTGCTTTCGGGTATTTTGCCTGCAAAAACCAAAAAGCGTAAGGTGAGCGTGCCGGAAGCGCGCAAAATTTTGGAACAGGAAGAAGCGGAAAAACTCATCGATATGGACGAGGTAACGCAGACGGCGATCGAACGCGCGGAACAGGACGGTATTATTTTCCTGGATGAAATCGACAAGGTAGCCGGAAAAGGAATGGGCAACGGTCCCGATATATCGCGCGAAGGCGTGCAAAGGGATATTCTTCCTATCGTCGAGGGAAGTACGGTGGTCACAAAGTATGGTCCGGTCAAAACAGACTACATGCTTTTTATTGCCGCAGGCGCTTTCCATGTCGCCAAAATTTCTGATTTGATCCCTGAACTGCAGGGACGTTTTCCGATCAAGGTGGAGCTTGAGAATCTGACGAAAGAGGAATTCGAACAAATTTTAACGCAGCCCAAAAATGCCATCACCAAGCAGTATGAAGCGCTTTTGTCTGCGGATGGCGTGAACCTCAAGTTTACGCCGGACGCCCTTAAAAAGATTGCGGAGTTTGCGCAGATCGTAAATGAGAGCACGGAAAATATTGGCGCGCGCCGCCTGCATACGATCATGGAAAACCTTTTAAACGATATTTCTTTCAATGCGAGCGGGATTGAGCCGGCGGTAGATGTGGTAATCGACGAAAATTATGTTACGGAGCATCTTAAGGACGAGGAGCAGTACCAGAATCTGCAAAAGTTTATCCTTTGAGCCGGAGATGTGCGGCCCTGAAAATGTGAATTAGGAAGTGTTTATGGTATAATGAGTGAAAATAGGAAGAGAGAAAAACATTTGGAACAAAATAATCATAAGGCGAAGAAACCGGAACAGCAAAAGAAAAACAATGCAAAACCGGCTTCTTCCTTAAAAATAATACCGCTCGGCGGCATCGGCGAGATCGGCAAAAACATGACGGTGATCGAATACGGAAACGATATTATCATCATCGACGCGGGCATGATGTTTCCGCGCGAAGAAATGCTCGGCGTTGATTATGTCATTGCCGACACGACGTACTTACAGAAAAATATTGATAAAATTCGGGGTATCTTTTTTACGCACGGACATGAAGACCATATTGGCGGCGTACCCTATATCCTCCCGAAAATCAGCGTGCCGATTTACGGCTCTACTCTTACAATGGCGCTGATCGAGGCCAAACTCACAGAGCATCCGGGCATACAGCCGGACATCCATATCACGAGCAATGGCGATAAGATCAAGGCAGGCGTTTTTACAGTTGAATTTGTGAAAGTCAGCCATTCGATCGACGATGCGATGGGGCTTGCGATCACCACGCCGATAGGTACCATCGTGCATACGGGCGACTTCAAAATAGATTTGACGCCCGCATGCGGTGAGGTAATGGAATTAAGCCGTTTTGCGGAACTGGGGAAAAAAGGTGTTCTGGCACTGATGTCTGACAGCACGAATGCAGAGCGTAAAGGGTTCACGATGTCGGAAAGCCAGGTTGGCGAAACTTTTGTCAACTATTTCAGGCAGGCAAAGGGACGGGTTATCGTCGCATCCTTTGCTTCCAATGTCCACCGGATCCAGCAGGTCATCGACGTTGCGAAAATCTTTAATAAAAAAATATGTCTATCGGGCAGAAGTATGCTCAAAATCGTCAATGTGACGAGGGAACTTGGATATCTGAATGTAGACGACGATATGTTCGTGACTTTCGACGAATTGAAAAACCTGCGCGACAACCAGATCGTTATTTTAACGACGGGAAGTCAGGGAGAAACGATGTCCGGTCTTGTGCGTATGGCGATGGGCCAGCACGCGAAGATCAATATCAAGGAGGGCGATCTCGTCATCATTTCGGCATCGCCGATACCGGGGAACGAACGCTATGTTTCGGACGTCATCAATATGCTTTACCGGAAAGGCGCAAGCGTTATCAATGACGCAGTGGATATGGTTCACGTCTCAGGACACGCGTGTGAGGAAGAGCTTAAGCTGATGATCTCGCTGGTTAAGCCGAAGTATTTTATTCCGGTGCACGGCGAGTACAGGCATTTATATAAGCACGCGGCGCTGGCGGAAAAGATGGGTATCAAAAAGAAGAATATTTTTATTCCCGAAATCGGTTCGGTAATTGAACTCAACCGCCGTATGGGTTTCCAGAAAGAAACGGTTCAGTCCGGAAGCGTGCTTATTGACGGATTGGGCGTGGGCGATGTCGGAAACGTGGTATTGCGGGACCGGAAGCAGCTTTCCTCGGACGGGCTGTTCATCGTCGTGGTCACGATCTCAAGCGAAACAGGGGAACTGGTTTCCACACCGGATATTGTATCGCGCGGATTCGTGTATATGAAAGAGTCGGAAGACCTTTTGGAGCAGTCTAAAAATATTGTGATCGACATCGTCGATATGTGCAAAGACAACGGGACGAGCGATTGGTCTACGCTTAAGAATTTTATCAAAAAGGACCTGTCGAATTACCTGTACGACATGACGCAGCGTAATCCGATGATCCTGCCGATCATTATTGAGGTATAAGGAGAGAAAAAAATGGTAAACGTTTACGACAAGGCGAACGAGCTGGCCGCGATCATTAAGCAGAGCGACGAATACAAGGAATACGTTAAAGTAAAAGACGAGGTTTACGAGGACGAGCAGAATAAGCGAATGATCAAGGACTACAAAAAGCTGCAGTTCGAAGCGCAGGCCGCTTATATGACAGGCCAGGAGCCTAAGGCGGAGTTGCTGGATAAAATCAAGAAGATGGGCGAGGTGCTGCAGTTTAATCCGAAGATCACAGAGTTTTTTACGGCGGAATACCGCTTTAATTCACTGGTATCTGACATTTATAAAATTATTGGGGAAGCGTGCGACGTAGGCGCGAATATGTTTGACGAGGACTAAACGGGGGAGCTATTGGTTTGGCGAAAAAACTGAACGATATTTACCTGAAAGAAAACAGGGAACTGGAAACACACAAGATATTGGTTGACAGTGAAAAGCCGAAGAAGAAAAAATCAAAGTCGTCGGCCTGGGCCAGGCTGCGTCCGGTGGTGATGGTAGTGATCAGCCTGGCGCTTGTGGGTTGTATTGTTTTTGGCGTTTTCAGCTATGTAAAAGGACATTATTTTGATCCGGTGGATGTAAACGATACAACCGCCGTTTCGGTGACGATTCCCAAGGGTTCGTCCCTCAGTAAGATTTCAGAAATCTTGTATGAAAACGATTTGATCAAAAGCAAGCAGGTATTTAAATTCTACGTGGACTTTTCGGACATGACGTCCAAGCTGAAAGCGGGCACCTACGAGCTTTCCAAAAACATGGATTTCGACGACCTGATTTACGCGCTGCAAAAAGGACAGTCTTCTGCGGGAACGCTGCGTATCCAGTTCATTGAGGGCCTCGGCGTAACGGATTATGCGAATGTACTGGTAGCGAGCGGTATCCTGAAGAATACAACGGAATACCTCGGTATTGCAACCACGGGAGAAGGCTTTGAGGATTATTCGTTTATTGCGGGCGCGATTGCCAAAAACGAAGAAAGCGGCGGGGGAATGAAATATGTCCTGGAGGGGTACCTGTTTCCGGATACGTATGATTTCTATACCAACGCTTCCGCGGCGGACGCAATCAAAAAGCAGCTCGACCGCTTCAATGAGGTGCTTGATATGAAAGCGGAGGGAAAAGAACAGACGTACCGCGAACGGGCGGAAGAAATCGGAATGCCCATTGATGAGGTGGTGACGCTTGCCTCTATCATTGAGAAAGAAGCCAAATCAGCGGATTTCAAAAAAGTATCGATGGTGTTCCACAACCGTCTCGATAACGAGATGCGGCTGGACTCTGACGCGGCGGTTGCGTATGGCCTTGGGTTAAAGAAGCTTAGCCTTACGGATGAAGAATTAAACACGGATACGCCATATAATACCCGTATGCATATGGGATTGCCCATCGGGCCAATTTGTAACCCGAGCAAGGCGGCGATCGAAGCTGCGCTATATCCTGACGAGGATTATGAGGACTACTTCTATTTCACGCTGAAAGATCCGGAAACGGGAGAGATGGTCTTTGCCAAAACGCTGGAAGAACATAATGAAAACGTGGCGAAGTACGGGCATCTATATGCGGAAGCGGACGCGGCCAACGCGGCAAAGGCGGCAAAGGCGGACGGGCAATGAGCAAAATAGAATTGTTGGCGCCTGCCGGAAACAAAGAGTGCATGGAAACCGCGTTCTACTTCGGGGCGGACGCGGTATACATGGCGGGCAAAAATTTCGGTTTGCGCGCGTTCGCGGATAATTTTACGGATGACGAACTGAAAGAAACGATTGGCTTTGCCCATAAGCAGGGGAAAAAAATATACATTACGGTCAATGCGGTACTCTTTAATGAAGAGCTACCGCTTTTGCCGTCTTATATTGCATTCCTATCGGAAATCGGCGCGGATGGAATCATCGTTTCGGATCCGGCGGTTTTGCAGGTTGTGCGGCAGGAGAAGATACCGATCGCCGTACACCTCAGCACGCAGGCGAATACGACCAATTATTTGTCCGCTTGCTTTTGGCATGAACAAGGTGTGAAGCGTATCGTATTGTCGCGCGAGGTTTCCCTTGCTCAGATCGGGGAAATACGGGAAAAAACACCGGATTCGCTTGAAATCGAAGCATTTGTGCATGGCGCGATGTGTGTCGCGCATTCCGGCCGGTGTCTTTTGAGCGCGGTACTTACTGGACGGAGCGGGAACAAGGGCGCATGCGCGCAGCCATGCCGCTGGGAATATTATTTACATGAAAAAGGTTATGACGGCCAGTATTTCAATATTTTGGAAGACGAACGCGGTACCTATATCATGAATTCACGCGATCTGATGATGATCGAATATATTCCGGAGCTTATTGGTGCGGGGATTACGTCTTTCAAGATTGAGGGACGCATGAAATCTGCCTATTATGTTGCTTCAGTGGTGAGCGCGTACCGCCGTGCAATCGATGCATACTACAAAACAGATAAGGATTATGTGTTTGATCCGGAATTAAAGGACGAGCTGGTAAAGTCTGCGACGCGCGGGTTCACAACAGGCTTCTTTTTTGGTAACCCGGGAGAGGCCGGACAGGATACGCAGCGCGATATTGACTTGCGCAGATATACTTTTACGGGGAAAGTATTGGATGACGCGCGGGACGGAATGGTTACCATAGAACAAAGAAACAAGTTCAGCGTAGGGGAAGTGCTTGAGGTACTTTCGCCGAATTTGCAGGGGGCGGCCTTTACGGTAAAGCATATTGAGGATATGGACGGGCAAATGCAAGACAGCGCGCCGCATCCGCAGCAAAAAGTGCGAATCAATTGTCCTTATCCATTATCGGCTGGCGATTTGCTGCGCAGGCACGACTGATACAGGAGAAAATTATGATACGATTTGGTCCGGCAGGAAATTCGGACGCATTCTACCAGCAGGGATACAAGCACACGGTGGATGCGCCGGAGTGGATCGCAAAAATGGGTTTAAATGCTTTTGAGTATTCGTTTGGACGCGGCGTAAAATTAAAGGAAGAGACAGGCGCGGCAATTCGCTCCAAGGCAGAAGAATTCGGCATTGCCATGAGTGTGCACGCGCCGTATTATATCAACCTTGCGGGAGAAACGGAAGAAAAGTTTGAGAAAAATTTGGTATATTTTCGTGAATCCACGATCGCGGCAGGGTACCTGGGGGCGCAAAGGATCGTGTTCCATCCGGGATCATGCGCGAAATGTGCGCGGCCGCTTGCCTTTGACAACGTGAAGAAGAACCTGAAACGGATTATCGAGGCGCTCAAAGGAGAAGGATTCCGGAATTTCATTTACTGCGCGGAAACAATGGGGAAAATCAACCAGATTGCGGATTTGGACGAGGTAGGGATCTTAGCGCGGATAGATGATTGTATTTATCCGGCAATTGATTTTGGACACCTGAATGCGCGAACGCTCGGCGGTATCAAGACAAAGGCGGATTACGAAGCGATCATCAAAAGCCTGAAAGATAACGCGGGAGAAGAAAAAACGAAACGAATGCATGTGCATTTTTCGCATATTCAATATACGGATAAAGGGGAAAAGATGCATCTGACGTTTGAGGACCGGCAATGGGGACCTTTTTTTGAACCCCTGGCGGAAATTTTGGCAGGGAAGAAGCTTGAACCAGTCATTATCTGCGAATCCAAAGGAACGCAGGCCAAGGATGCGCTGGCGATGAAGCAGATGTATGAGGCGGCAAAAAATGACGACGGTAATTGAAAAGATAAGAAAATTGAACACAGCAGACGCCTATCTTCTTACATCTGTGGAAAATGTAGCCTATGCGACTGATTTTTCCGGCGACAGCTCCCAGTTACTGATTACCCCTGAGCAAGCCTGGTTTTTTACGGATGACCGGTTTGTGGAAATGGCGCGCGAGGAAGTCGGCGCTGTGGCGCAGGTGATATGTACCGGCGGAGAAGACAGGTTATCGTCTATTCAAAAGTGCCTGGGCGCTAATCGGACACTGGGGATCGAGCAAGGCAATGTCACGATAAAGGAATTTCATGGAATGGAGCGTACGTTCGGGTCGCTCCGCTACGTCGATATTTCGGAAGAGATGCTTGTTTTGCGTATGGTGAAAACGGATGAGGAGATCGAAAAGATCCGCACGGCGGCGAAAGCAAGTGAAACGGCTCTGCATGAATTATTGCCGTATATAAAGCCGGGAGTAACGGAACTGGATATACGGGCGGAGCTTGAATACCGTATGAAAAAGCAGGGAATGGACCTCGCTTTTCCGACGATTGCCGCGGCCGGAAAGAATTCGGCGGTGCCGCACGCCACGCCGTCCGTTTATAAAATCAGCAACGGGGATCTGTTGACGTTGGATTTCGGATGCCGGTTTGAGGGGTATTGCTCGGATATTACGCGGACTTTTGGCATTGGAAATATTGACGGAGAGTCAAAAAAAATATATGATATAGTTAATGAAGCCCAGAGACGCGCGCTGGACATAGCAGGTCTTGGCGCAGATACTCACCAGATTGACGAGGCTGCGCGCGCGTATATCACGCAGAATGGCTACGGACAGTATTATAATCATGGTACTGGCCACGGAGTAGGCAGGCAGATTCATGAGCTGCCTGTACTGAATCCGCGCTTAAGTTATATTCTGCAAAAAAATATGGTATTTACCATCGAGCCGGGGATATACATACCGGGGCTTGGCGGTGTACGCATAGAAGATACGCTGATTGCAGGGATGGGAAGCGTATATGACTTCAGTAAAGAATTAATTTTGTTATAACAAACAGGAGGTACGGTATTCATGATTTCAGCCGGAGAATTTAGAAAAGGTATGACAATCGAAATTGATGAACAGGTTTGGGTGGTAGTTGATTTTCAGCATGTAAAGCCCGGAAAGGGAGCGGCTTTCGTTCGTACAAAGATCAAAAACGTTGTAACGGGAGGCGTACTGGAAAAAACGTTCAATCCAACGGAGAAATTCCCGCCGGCGCGCGTAGACAGGAAAGAAATGCAGTATCTGTATAACGACGGCGAGTTATATCATTTCATGGATACGGAAACATATGAGCAGTTGCCCCTTAATTTTGACAAAGTAGAAGCCGCGCTTCCGTATATTACGGAGAATATGAATGTGACGATCAAGTTCTTTAAGGGAGAAGCGTTCTCCGTGGAACCGCCGAATTTTGTGGAGCTTGAGGTCACCGAAACCGAGCCGGGATTCAAAGGCGATACTGCGACGGCCGGCAACAAGCCCGCCATCATGGAAACGGGCGCAAAAATCATGGTTCCGCTCTTTATCAATGCCGGAGATAAGATCAGGATTGATACGAGAACCGGAGATTATATGGAAAGAGTGTAAAACGTTTCTAATTTTATAATTCGTGTTTTTCATGAAGAATACTGGTTATAAATGTTTTATCAAAATAATGAATCGGAGGCGATTTGGACATGGCAGATACAAATTTATCCACACAAGATGCAACGGCAGTCAAAAAAGAGAGTAATGGCACGATCACATTCGCTAATGAAGTGATTGCTACAATTGCAGGTCTGGCGGCGGTCGATGTTCCGGGCGTCGCGGGTATGAGCGGTGGTTTTGTAGACGGAATTACTGAATTGGTCGGACGGAAGAATCTTTCCAAAGGAATCAAAGTAGAGGTCGGAACGGAAGAAGTTGCGGTAGATATTGCTATTGTGGTGGAATATGGTACGCCAGTTCCCGAAATTGCTCAGAATATCCAAATGAGCGTGATGAAAGCCATCGAAACGATGACTGGTTTGAAAGTCGTTGAAGTTAACATCAATGTTCAGGGCATCAAGTTCAAAGAACAAACGGCGCGTACGGCGGAGCCGAAAGAAAAAGCGAAAGAAAAAGAAGCGAAACCCGCTAAAGCGCCCAGAGTGAAATAACAGAAAGATAGCGGATCTTTGTACCCGGCCTTTTAGATAGGAAGGCCGGGTATATTCAATCATCGGTTTATCAGGTGATGCTTGGGAGGATAATTCAATGAAAATGAAAACAGGAACGCGTATTGTTTTCACGGTATATCTTATTGCAGTGATTGCATTATGTGTATTTCTTTTAGGTATTTTGGCGGGTCTGTTTACGCCGAACAGTTTATCGGATTTTGTTTATACGCTGCAGAACGGGGCAATCTGGTATAAGATCTTATATGCGGTGATCGGTATTGTAGTCATTATTGTAAGTTTTATGCTCATGTTTTTCGGTACAGGCAAAGTTACGCCCAAAACGGCGAAAGTTGCCGTATTTGATAGTGGCAGTATTTTAATCACGGTGAAAGCGATTGAAGAGCTGGTGGAGCGGTTTGTGCGTGAAAAGAAAGAAGTCAAGGGGCTTAAAACAAACGTGATTTCCTATGATGATGCGATTGACATCAACATCGATATTTGCGTATTGCCGGACGTCGATATTCCTGAGGTAACAAAGGACCTGCAGTCAGGGCTTGCCGATTATGTACAGCAGCATACGGGTATCACGGTAAGGCAGACAAAGATTATGGTTACCGGCTTAAAGGAAAACGGGTTAAAGACAGCCTAACAATTGGGAGGCGCGGTAATGAAAGAAAAATTTTTGGAATGGGTGAGCGAAAACAAAGGTTTGTTTTGGGGTATTGTCATCGGCCTTATTGTTGCGATCCTGTTCCTGACAATCGGTTTCTGGGCGACGCTGCTGATTGCGATCTGCGTAGGGATCGGCGCCTTTTTGGGGTCGAGACCGGATATACGGGCGCTTATCGGCGAATGGTTTTTTAATTTGTTCAGGAAGAAAAATTAGTAAGGTTAGCGGTTAGGGGTATGAAATGAGCAGAAGAAGCGCACGCGAAGCCGCGATGAAGCTTTTGTATGAATACAGTATTACGGATGCTTTGAGTAAGGATACGATAAAAGAAGCGCCCGATGTACTGGAAGCGGAAACGCTGGACGAAGATAATATGCGCTATATCGACAGCATTGTAGACGGATTTCCGGAGAAGAGAGAAGAAATCGATACAATAATCTCAGAAAATTCGCATTCATGGAAGATCGACAGGATAGCGAAGGTGGACCTTGCGATCCTGCGGTTGGCGCTTTTTGAGATATTGTACCTTGATATTCCGGATAAGGTAACGATTAACGAAGCAGTGGAGCTTGCCAAAAAGTATTCTGCGGACAAGTCTTATAAATATATCAACGGACTTTTGGGCGGATACCTGAAAAAAGGGGATACCTGATGGCGGTTTATCTGGGAATCGATACGAGCTGTTATACGACATCCGTCGCCTTGGCGGATGAGGACAAGAACATATTATGCAATTTAAAAATACCGCTTGAGGTTGCGCAGGGTGAAAAAGGCTTGCAGCAGTCTCAGGCTGTATTTCTTCATATCCGGAATTTGCGGAAACTATTTGAAGAAAACAAACTGGCGGATTATGGCAGCGTTGCGGCAGTATGCGTAAGCGCGGCGCCAAGACCCCAGGAAAGCTCATATATGCCTGTATTTACGGTAAGCGCGGCGGCAGGGGCAATGGCGGCAAGCCTTACCGGCGGTAAGCTTTTTTATGCCACACACCAGCACGGGCATATTGCGGCGGCGTTGATCGGCAACAGGCGTCCGGAGAAATTTTTGGCGGTCCACGTATCAGGCGGGACGACGGAAATATTGAAAGTACAGCCGGACGGGCGGGATTTTTTGATTGAGATTATAGGAGCAACGAGGGATATTGCCGCCGGACAGGTGATAGACCGGCTGGCGCAAAAGCTGGATATGCCGTTTCCAGGCGGAAGATATATTGAGGAATGCGCGCGGGAGAGCAAAAAAGAATTGCGCTTAAAAATAAGCACGGATGGAACGTGTATGAATTTTTCAGGCGTGGAAGCGCAGATGACCAGGCTGCTGGGCACGGAAGCAAAGGCAGATATTTGCGACGCGGTGCTGAGCGCGATCGCGAAAACTTTGGAACGCTCGGTAAAGACGGCGAGGGAAGAAACTGGGATACGCGATGTGTTGTTTTTCGGTGGGGTTATAAGCAACCGGAAAATCCGTTCCTATTTGGGAGAAAAAATTGTGGATGCACAATTTGCAAAAATAGAATATTCCGCCGACAACGCGGCAGGACTTGCGGTGTTAGCGTCAGACTTTGAAAGGGGAAATTAGGTATGAGTGCACAGATCATCAGTGGAAAAGAACTCTCAGCAGAAATCAGGGAGCAGCTAAAAGACAGAGTGAGGGAATTAAAGGAAACGCGTGGAATTACGCCGGGATTGGCAGTAATCCAGGTCGGCGACGACGGCGGTTCCACGATTTATGTGAATAACAAGGAAAAGGCCTGCGCAGAGGTGGGGATCTATTCTGAGGTCAACCGCCTGCCGGAAGAAACGACACAGGAAGAACTGCTGGCGATGGTCGAGCAATATAACAGCAACCCGAAAATTCATGGATTGCTTGTGCAGCTTCCCCTGCCGAAGCATATCGACGAGGACGAGGTGTTAAAGCGCATTAATCCCAAGAAAGATGTGGACGGATTTCATGTGCAGAATGCAGGCAGCCTCTTTACTGGCCTGCCGGGGCTGGTGGCCTGCACGCCCAAGGGTATCATTCAATTGATCAAGAAAACGGGCATTGATATTACGGGAAAAACGGCGGTTGTGATAGGAAGAAGCAATATCGTTGGCAAGCCGGTGGCGATTTTGCTTTTGAATGAAAATGCCACAGTGACAATTTGCCACTCCAAGACGCGGGATTTGCCGGGCGTTTGTTCCAAGGCGGATATTCTGGTGGCCGCAATCGGCCGACCGGAATTTGTAACCAAGGATTTTGTGAAGCCAGGCGCGGTTGTGATCGATGTTGGGACGTCGCGTGTGGATGGAAAGCTGAAAGGAGACGTCAAATTTGACGAAGTGAGCGAAGTGGCGGGATATATTACGCCGGTACCCGGCGGCGTAGGCCCGATGACGATTACCATGCTGATGGAAAACACGGTGGACGCAGGCGAACTTTATGGATGAACTCGTATTAAGCGTAGCGCAGCTGAATACTTATGTGGCGGATAAATTGTCCGGCGACCCTTTCCTGGAAGAAATATGGATCAGGGGAGAGGTAACAGATATAAGTATCAGGCAAAATACCATTTATTTTGTGCTGCGGGACGATCAGGCAGCTATCGACTGCATGCTTTTTAACTGCGAGGATGCGCTGGAGTATGCGGATACCCTTGCGGAGGGACAGATTGTGCTTACGCGGGGCGACGTTTCCATTTACCGTAAAAATGGACGTTACAGGCTGATCGTAAAGGAACTGCAAATGGCAGGTATGGGCGAACTTTACGCCCGTTTTTTGCAGCTCAAGGAGAAGCTCGAGAAAAAAGGGGTGTTTGCGGAAGAACGGAAACGTCCGCTTCCAAAGTATCCTAAAAAGATCGGAATCGTGACCTCGGCGCTGGGGGCGGCGATACAGGATATTAAGAACATTGCGTACCGCAGGAATCCTGCGGTAAAGCTTATGCTTTATCCGGTTAAGGTACAAGGAGACGCCGCGCCGCGCGAAATTGTGCGCGGCATTGAATATTTCAACGATCATTCCGATGTGGATATACTAATCGTCGGACGCGGCGGCGGCAGCGCGGAGGATCTGTTCGCTTTCAATGATGAAAATGTCGTGATGGCGATCTACCGTTCACGGATTCCCGTGGTGAGCGCGGTTGGGCACGAAACCGATTATTCTTTATCGGATCTGGCGGCGGATTTGCGCGCGCCTACGCCATCCGCGGCGGCAGAAATAGCGATCCCCATGGGGGAAGAAATAGCAGATAATCTGCTGTTGCTGAAAGAGAAAATACAAAGCCGTTTTGCAGAGCTGGTAATGACAAAGGAAGACCAGATTCGAAGCTATACCCGTTTGCTCAACAAAGAGGTACTCGCCGCCCGTTTGCAAAATATGGGCGAGCGGATGAAAAATTACGATATACAGATTAAAACGGAAATAAAGCATCTTTATCATCAGCTCGTTTTGCAGTATAATAACTACAGAGCTTCGATTGAGAACCTGAGCCCAATGAGCGCGTTCGAGCGGGGATATGCAGTCGCGATGCGCGATGATGTGGAAATCCGCAGCGTAAACGACGTGGCCGTAGGCGATGAAATCAGGATTCTTTTGAAAGACGGAACGGTTTTGGCCGGAGTAAAAAGTAAAGAGGTACAATAATGCCTGAAAAAGATTTGGAAGCTTATATCGATGAACTAAAAGCAATTTCGGAAAAGATTTCACAGGAAGACATTAAACTCGCTGACGCGGTAACGCTTTACAAAAAGGGAATCGCAGCAGCAGATAAGGCTTCGAAACTGCTTAAAAAGTATGAAAGCGAACTGGAAATCATAAAAGAAAGCGAGATGGATTAAATGTCTGATGTTGCAGTAAGGTACACAAAACAGATTGATCAAAGGCTAGCGGAACTTTTGGATGCGACAGACACCAATGCCACGATTAAAGAAGCGATGAATTACAGCGTTGTGGCGGGGGGGAAACGCCTGCGCCCGACGCTTAATATCATGGCCAATGCGCTTTTGGACGGCAATTTGAAAGAAACATTGGATATTGCGTGTGCAATCGAGCTTATCCATACATATTCTCTCATCCACGACGATCTTCCGGCGATGGACAACGACGAGCTGCGTCGCGGCAAACCGACGAACCATGTCGTCTATGGGGAAGGAATGGCGATCCTCGCGGGTGACGGACTGCTGAATTACGCATATGAAGTGATGCTCAAAAACGCAAGGAAATATCCTGATAATGTGGACGCGCATTTAAATGCGATGCTTGAGGTGGCGACAAGCGCGGGTATTTACGGTATGATTTCTGGTCAGGCGGGCGATCTTGAAAATGAGGGAAAAAAGCTGAGCGCGCAGGAGGTTTATTTTGTACACAGGCGTAAAACAGCGGCGCTTATGAAAGCTTCGCTTACCTCGGGCATGATGCTTTGCCGGCCGGATGAAAAGTATCTGGAAGCGATCGATACCTACGGTGAAGATATTGGACTGACATTCCAGATCATTGACGATATCCTTGATGTAACGGGAGATGCGGAGAAGATCGGGAAAACATTGGGAAAAGACGCCGAAGAAGAGAAATTCACTTTCGTTACATTATATGGCGTTGAGAAATCTATGCAGATCGCGGAGCGTAAAACTCAGGAGGCGATTGAAGCATTGCAGATCTTTGGCGATAAAGGGAAAGACTTAGCAGAGCTCGCCGAGGTTATTTTGAGGCGGCAGAAATAATGAAAATTGCAATCGACGGGCCTGCGGGCGCAGGGAAAAGTACGGTCGCCAAGGCCATTGCGGCAAAAATGCATATCAATTACCTGGATACTGGCGCAATGTACCGTGCGGCAGCGTATGCAATGCTGGAGCAGGGAATCGAGCCTGCCGATGCGGCTCGTGTGGTTCCGGCTCTCGGGACGCTCGATATGACGATTGAATATAATAACCAGGTCCAGAAAGTATTGGTGAACGGGCAGGACGTTACGCCCTATATTCGTACGTCCCGCATATCAAAGGGTGCGAGTGATATTGCCGTCATTCCGCAGGTACGACTTAAATTGGTGGAGATACAAAGGCAGGTTGCAAACGAATACGATATTGTGATGGATGGGCGCGATATTGGAACATATGTGCTGCCCGATGCGGATAAAAAATATTTTATTACAGCTTCTCCGCGTGAACGCGCCCGCCGCCGCTGTCTGGAAATGCGCGCAAGCGGAGAACAAGCGGATATTGATACCATCGAAAAAGAAATGATTGCGCGCGACAAGACCGATTCCACACGCGAATTTGCCCCGCTCAGGCAGGCGGATGACGCAATTATGGTTGATACTACCAAAATGGATAAAGAGCGAGTGATCGAGTGGATCATCAGCGACATTACGGGAGGGAAGTAAGGAAATGATATATTTCCTGGCCCGCGTATTTGCATTTATCGTATTGATGCCTTGTTTTTTTGTCAAGCGGGTAAATAAGCAAAATCTGAAAATCAAAAACGGATGTGTTGTGATTTGCAACCATAAGTCAAACTGGGATCCTATTATTCTCGGACACAGCATATTGACGCAGCCGGTATGTTACATGGCGAAAGAGGAGTTGTTCCAAAACAAAGTTGCGAACTTTTTTCTGACACGGCTGCATGCGATTCCGGTCGCCCGCGGCAAGAGCGACATGAAAGCCGTGAAAACAGGGCTTAACGCATTAAAAAACGGAAAAATCCTGGGGATTTTTCCGGAAGGAACGCGCGGTGATAACGGCGGACTGCTTCCGTTTGAGCCGGGAGCCGCGCTGATGGCGCTGCGCGCGGGGGTTCCGGTCGTTCCGGTCTATATTGAGGGGAATTACAAATTGTTCCATCAGATCAAGGTGTATGCACATCCGGCAATCGATTTGAAAAGCGTTGTCGGCGATAAGACGAACAGCAAAACAATCGAGCAGGCGACAGAGTACCTGCAAAATGTAATGCGGGAAATGAGTATAAAAGCATGTCAAAAATAATAGTAGCCAAGCATGCTGGTTTTTGTTTTGGCGTGGCGCGCGCGGTCGATACGGTAAACGGTATTATCGGCACTTATCAGCACATCTATACATATGGAGAACTTATCCACAATAAAGATGTAGTAGATACGCTCAGCGAAAAGGGCGTGCTTGTAACAGAGGACCTGCAAAGCGTGCCGCAGCTCGGAAGTACGCTTATTGTTGTACGTTCCCACGGCGTTTCTAAGGAAGTATACGAGGAAATCAAACGGAGGGGGTTTGAGGTGCTGGACCTGACGTGTCCGTTTGTTACGCGCATCCATAAGCGGGTGATCGAGGCAAAAGATATGCCGGTGATCATTATTGGCGCGGAAAACCATCCGGAGGTCGTTGGTATTAAGGGCTGGGCGCAGGGATGCGTCTATGTCGTCAATAATGCCGAAGACGTGAAAAAGGTGCCTGAGCTTGGGCATGCGCTGGTTGTGGCACAGACAACCATTACACATGAGTTATGGGACGAGGTGGTTGGAAAGCTCAAGGACCGCATAGAAACGCTAGAGCTTTTTAACTCAATTTGTGATACAACGCAAAAACGGCAGAAAGAAGCGGTGGAGCTCGCGCGGCAATCGGATATTGTTTTGGTGGTTGGGGGAAGGCATTCTTCCAACACGGAAAAACTGTATAACCTGTGCAAAAAAAATTGCGGCAGAACCTATTATATCGACAATATTAAGCAACTTCCACTTGAAAATGTGTCGATTCATGATATAATAAGTATTGTCGCCGGTGCATCGACACCGGATTGGTTAATTAGGGAGGTAAAGACACTTATGAGCGATGTCGAAAAAGTAGTGGATACAGAAGCTGTGGAGGAAAAGGATGTATCCATGGAAGAACAATCACAGGCAAACGAGGATTTCATGGCTGAAATTGAAAAATCGTTTGTATATATTAAGAGAGGGCAGATTGTGACCGGAACGGTTGTTCAGATTTCCGACAGCGAGATATGTGTCAATATTGGTTATAAATCTGACGGTATCATTAAGAAAGAAAACCTTACGGCTTCGGGCGATGCAAATCCGCAGGATTTGTTTGCGGTAGGAGATGAGATCGAAGCGGAAGTTGTTGCACTGAATGACGGCGAGGGCAATGTTGTACTCTCCAGAAAATCCATTGAGTCTAAACTCAAATGGAAAGAATTGGTCGAATCCCTGGATGAGACGGCAGTTTATACCGTTAAAGTTGATAAAGTGGTTAAGGGCGGCGTGCTGGCAAAGCTGGAGGGATATGATGCATTTATTCCGGCGTCCCAGTTGTCCCTGAAATATGTCGAGGACCTGAGCGAGTTTGTCGGTCAGGAGCTGGAAGTCAATATCATCGAAGCGGACAAGCGTCAGAGACGGTTTGTTCTTTCGCACAAAAATATCCTGAAAGCAGCGGCGGAAGAAGAAGAAAAGAGACTGTACGAAACCTTTAAGAAAGGCGATAAGGTCAAAGGAAAGATCAAGCGCTTAACGGATTTCGGCGCATTCGTCGATATTGGCGGCGTGGACGGCCTGTTGCATATCACGGATATTTCCTGGGTGAAAGTGAAACATCCGTCGGATGTCCTCAATGTTGGGGATGATATTGAAGTACTGATCATGAACGTTGATCCGGAGAAGAAAAGAATTTCGCTTGGCTTAAAACAGCTCGAACCCAAGCCGTGGGATAAAGCGCCTGAAAAATATATTGTAGGCGACACGGTAGAAGGTACCGTCGTTCGCATTATGCCGTTTGGCGCGTTTGTTTCTTTAGAGCCGACAATCGATGGTTTGATCCATATTTCCCAGGTCACAAACAGAAGACTTGAGAAAGTGGAAGAGGAGCTGCGGATTGGCGATAAGGTCACGGCTAAAATCATGGAAGTAAATCCTGCGAAAAAGCGCATTAGTCTGAGTATTAGGGCGCTTATGGACGAGCCGGAAAAACCTGCCAAGAAAGAAGACGACGGCAAAGAGAGAGAAGAAAAATTCCATTACGAGATTCCGCCGGTTGAAGGCGCGACATCTTCTCTTGCGGATTTCTTCCCGAAAATGGATGATAATAACGACGAAGAATAAGAAAGATACGAATAAAAAAAGCCGTTTTCAACGGCTTTTTTTATTCTAAAATGAAAGAAAGCAGTTTGATAAAAAATGCATAAAAATAGGCAATGAATTTATGAAAAATCATTGACTTTTCATCTCAAATGCAGTATATTATAAAGCGTCGCAAATGAAAAGAGTATGCTTCGGGGTGTAGCGCAGTTTGGTAGCGCACGTGCTTTGGGAGCATGGGGCCGGGGGTTCGAGTCCCTCCACCCCGACCAAGAGAACACATACCCGAGATTTGCACAAATGGCCCCATGGTCAAGCGGTCAAGACATCGCCCTTTCACGGCGGTAACCCGGGTTCGATTCCCGGTGGGGTCACCATTATTTTTCTTTGAGCAGGGTTTACTCTTATTTGCTTGCGGGCCCTTAGCTCAGTTGGTCAGAGCGGTCGGCTCATAACCGATTGGTCCGGGGTTCGAGTCCCTGAGGGCCCACCAAAGAGCAATATGGTTCGGAGAAAGAGTAAACAAGGTTTTGGATCTAAAGAGCAGGTATGGCCTGGTAGTTCAGTTGGTTAGAACGCTAGCCTGTCACGCTAGAGGTCGAGAGTTCGAGTCTCTTCCAGGTCGCCATTTGCCTCTGTAGCTCAGTCGGTAGAGCAGGGGACTGAAAATCCCCGTGTCGGTGGTTCGATTCCGCCCGGAGGCACCATTCTTCCTGCTGGTGTAGCTCAATTGGCAGAGCAGCTGATTTGTAATCAGCAGGTTGCGGGTTCAAGTCCCATCACCAGCTCCATGTTACAAGCCGCATTCCGATGCGGTTTTTTTGTTTCAGTTATATAGTATTGGATGATGATTGGATGAAAGGGCTTGTAGTCTGTGTCAGGCAGTCTACAAGCCCTTTACATAAGTTTATGAAAAAATTGTCTTCAAGTTGTGGCGATATTAAGAATTCTTAACCTTATGCACTTCCTTAGTGCCTCCGCCGAGCGTATTTTTAACCTGATGCTTTTCTTCGTGTTTGCTTCCGTCGCTGTATTTCTTTTGGACCTTTGCTTCAGATTTATTTGCCGTTGTATGGACTTCTTTTTTCATTTTCATAATAATTCACCTCGCTATAATATTTGTTTGTGTTTCATTCTTTCATTGTATTCAAGCCTCTGCAGATTCTTGATAGCATGATTACTACACATGAAGATGGATAGATAAACAAAAAAAACATTAAATTTTCTAGTTTCAAGATTTTGGTTTAAGTAATTTACGAGCTGTTTATTGTTCTGGACAGAAAGTCAACGATATATTTATAATCAAAACTCGAATGTAAGGCGGCGAGCAAACACTGTAGTCCGAAACGTAGGATAAATCGAGATGGAATACACGGGGGCGGGGAAACGAACTGTTTTCATACCCCTTTTATTATGAAGAATGGAGGAAGACATAATGTGCGAAAGATATAACATAGACAAAAATATGCCGGCAATTCATTCTGTCTTGAAAATAATTAATAAGAGAGAGAATTTTGTGCAGCCGGGAGACAAACAACCAAGGCAGACAGTACCTGCATTGGCCGTACGAAAGGGAAAGATATTATGCCTGCCAATGATTTGGGGTCTTAGGGACAATCAACCGGCAGAATACGACAAATTGACATATAATGTTTGCCAGGAACATGTATTGTATGAGCGATTTTATCGCAGGGAGCTATTGGAGCATCCTGTAGTGTTGCCAGTATCCAGTTTTTATGAGAGCAAAGTCGTAAAAAAGGATGTGGTCCATCAGTATAAATGCTATAGAAGTAAAAAAACGCCGATATACTTTGCGGGGTTTTATAAGGAGTATAGGGAAAAAGGCGGCAATATCATCAAAAGGGCGGCGGTACTCACGACATTGGCTAATAAGTATATGCTCCCATATCAATGCCGAATGCCCGTATTATTGAATCAAAATGAGATTCTTGCATGGCTGAACGGCAGCAGTATAGAATACTTCCTGCACAGGGTGCCGTATCCTGTCGAAATTGAACAGGTATCCTGCGCTGCAAGAAAAAATTGACAACAATCGAAGATACGCTTTAGAAAGTGGCGCTTTTATCATTTAATGTTTAGGCAGTCACGATAAAGGAAATAATAAGGACATCCGGAAAGGAACAAGCATGCATGCTTATCATGAGACTTGCATACAATATCGAGTCTCCAGAAATGAAAGGAAGAATTGTAACAATGAAGAAAAATAATAAAACCGAAGAAGCGAAAAGCGCAAGGGCGGCATTTAAGCCCTTTGAGCAAAAACCAAAGAAAATGGAAGATTTAATGATCGACTGGAAAAAACTTTATCCGAAGCCGTATGACAAAAAGAAAGTCGATCCGTGGACAAAATGCCGTGTCATCCTAATGAACGGAATCGAAGTAGAAGCAGTAATGTTTATGCATAATTTTCACCGCCAGTGTAAAGATCAGGAATTGCGCAGGCAGCTCGCAATGACGCGGCGAATGGAACAGGAACAGCAAAAAATGGTTAACTGGCTTAGTCCGGCAGACGAGTCCCAGCTGGAATTGACGATTGGCTATGAGCATGTCGCAGTAGATTTAACGGCATGGCTGGCCCAGCATGAACCGGACAAGTACGTAAAGCAATGCCTGGATTTTGCCTTGCTTGAAGATTTCGATCATCTTTATCGTTACGCAGATTTGCTGAAGTTCGACAAAGATATTGCGGCGCATGAATTGGTAAAGAAGTACGTTGAAATCACACCTGGGCGTCCTACGATCTCTCACTACAGGCATCCGTTCGAATCGGTCAAGAAACCCTGCGATTTTAAAAAAGCATCGGATAGGACAAAGCTGAATACATTGATTATTACGGCTGGGGAACAGCAGACGATGAACTATTATATGAATATCGGCCCGACCTACGAAAACGATCCGGGACGGAAGCTATATCAGCAGATTGGCATGGTAGAGGAACAGCATGTTACGCATTATGGGGCGTTGCTCGATCCTAACTGCACGTGGCTTGAAAACATGTTGCTGCATGATTATACAGAATGCTATTTGTATTATTCTTTCTACGAGACAGAAGTCGATAAAGAAATTAAACAGATCTGGGAGCTGTTCTTAGAACAGGAAATCGCCCATTTGCATGCGGCAGCACAGCTTTTGGAAAAATATGAGGGAACAAGCTGGCAGGAAGTTGTTACTGGAGAATTTCCGGAAATACTGGAATTCCAGGATACCAAGGATTATGTGCGGGACGTTCTGAAAAACCAGGCGGAACTTACGGCCGACAAAGAGGACTTCAAAAATATTGAAGATATTCCTAAAAATCATGAGTTTTTCAAATATCAGAAGTTGGTAGGAAACGACGACTTGAAACAGGTGGAAGGCCATATGGTGATTGAACGCTATCAGAAAGAAAATGGCGAAGATTACCGTTATGAGGACGAGGAGAGCCCCAGAAAAGAATTGCGCGACCGGAAAAAGGATAACACAACATTAGGCCGTGTACAATAAATAAAGGAGAAAATCAAATGAGCGATAAGAAAAAATTAATTGAAAATGCACAGGAAGAGACAGAAGACAGGAAATGCCCAATATGCGGTAATGATGAATGGGAAATTGGCGAGGAGACATACATTCTGAAAGAGTCAGAAGGCGGGGGAAGCGTAATGGTTGCCTGCGCTAAGTGTACAAACTGTGGTTTTGTCGCATTGTTTGCCGAACCATAAGCATATAAAAGGCACCTACATAGGATAAACACCGAATAGATAACGGCGTTTATCCTATGGAAAAGGTGCTTATTTTATTAAAAATCTTTTGCGGATTAAAGAATTTTTATTGACCTCAAGAAATCGCTATGCTATAATAAATATCGCTGACTGAGAGAAAATAGCGGACTTCAATTGTGCTAATATCTATCGGCAGTGTATATTATGGAGAGATTCCCGAGTGGCTAAAGGGAGCAGACTGTAAATCTGCCGGCGACGCCTTCGATGGTTCGAATCCATCTCTCTCCACCAAATAAAAAGCGCAGGCGCGCTTTTTTATCATCGCGGATATGGCGGAATTGGCAGACGCGCACGGTTCAGGTCCGTGTGAAGGCAACTTCATGCAGGTTCAACTCCTGTTATCCGCACCAGAAAACGGACAATACATTATGTATTGTCCGTTTTTGTTATGTGTGGATATAATCGACTGGTATGCCGAAATATAGAATGGTGCATATGAATGGTAAATCGCAAAAACCTATTGACATTTTTTTGTTTGTATAATATGATAATAGAAACGGGCAAAAACAAACCAAAACAAACAAATTCGGGCTTGTTAGATTTATTAGGGACAGAATGACTGTGGAGGCGCTTTCATGCTGGCGGCAGAACGAAAAAGCAAAATTATAGAGCTGTTGGAATCCAACGGAAAAGCAGAAGTCAATGAACTGGCTGATATGCTTCGCGTTGTACCGGAAACCATTCGGCGCGACCTGCGGGATCTTGAATTACAGGGTCTGCTTGTGCGTACGCATGGCGGCGCAGTCATGGGGGAGAAAAAGGAATTAGAATATCCTGTCTTTGTACGGGAAATGCAGAATTACACAACAAAGCTTGCGCTTTGCAAAAAGGCGGCGCAGTATGTGGACGAAAATGATACGATTTATGTGGACAATAGCTCAACGCTTATCAATATTATGCGGTATATTGATAAGGATAAGAATGTTACCTTGCTTACCAATTCCGTTGGCATATTGCAACTTTCGGCGTCGATTGATAACAACGTAACGGTAATTTGCAGCGGCGGCGCTTTCAATAAAAAAAATATGTCCCTTTCGGGCTCGCTCGCCAACCACATGAGTATGGAATTTATACCTGATAAGGCGTTTGTATCCTGTCATGGTTTATCCATCGAATATGGACTTACCGATGGGAGTATGAACGAAGCGGCGTTCAAACGAAACATGATGCGCGCCAGTCAGAAGACATATTGCGTGGTGGACCATACCAAATTCGAAAAGACGGGACCGGTCAAGCTGGCGGGCCTGGATACGTGCGATATGCTGATTTGCGACCGAATTCCGGATCCGCACTACATAGACCAGTTATGCGAAACGAACGACCACATGGATATTGTATGCTGTGATTATAAAAAATAATAAATAGTTTTAGTATTTCTTTCAAAAGAAATCAAAGAAGGTAACATATGAACGACTAATGTATTAAGGGAGGAAAAATAATGAGCTATAAGGATACGCTGCTTGCGCCAATCAAGATTGGTGAAAGAGAATGTAAAAACAGATTTTTTGTACAGGCAATGGAATGTACGGATGCGGATGCGGATGGAAATCCGACAGATCTTACGTACCAGAGGTATGAGAATCTGTATAAAGGCGATTGGGGCCTTATCGACCTGGAAGCGATTTCTATCACGCAGGAGAGCCGTTCGCGCGCAAACCAGCTGATGATCATGGAGAAAAATGTTCCCGCGCTCACAAACTTCATGAAGAAACTAAAGGAAGTAAATAAAGATACGCTGTGCGTATTTCAGCTGACGCATTCCGGAGAGCTCAGTAATCCGAATTTTTCGAGAAGAGTAACGGTCTGCCCGTCTTATACCTATGGCGGAGATTTGCTTTCCGAAGAAGAGGTAGATAAAATCATGGATGACTTTGTGTTGGCGGCAAAGATCGCGCATGATGTCGGGGCGGATGGTATTGATATGAAGCTGTGCCATGGTTATCTTGGTTCACAGATCCTGCGCCCGTTTAATACGCGCAAATGGAAATACGGCGGAAGCTGGGAGAACAGGAGACGTTTTGCGTTCGATCTGTATGAAAGAATCTCGAAAGAAATTAATGATAAGAACTTCCTGATCGGTTCCAAAGTATCCGCGTGGGAAGGCTTTCCGGGCGGGTTTGGTACGGAAGGTCCGGATTCTCCGATCATGGATCTGACAGAGCCGCTTGACCTGATCAAAGGCCTCGAGGAGCGCGGAGCGCAGTATATTGTGCAGTCGGCAGGAAGCCCGTCCATCACGGTTACGCTGACACAGGCGGAAAAGAACTATCCGTATATTGCCTACCTGCATCCGTATTGGCAGAAAGAGTTTAAGAAAGTGCTGAAACCGGAAACCATTTTGATTGGTTCCAATTATTCCGTATGGGGTAAAGGAAATAAGAATCTTCAGATGGTGGACCCGAAAGAAAACACGATGTTCAAGGTAGGGGCAAAGAACATCGACAAGGGTATTGTCGATATGATCGGTCTCGGCCGTCAGTCGTTTGCTGACCCGCTTCTGCCAAAGAAACTGGAACAGGGCCAGGAAGACGATATTCATTTCTGCACCCTGTGCGACAACTGCCTGGAACTGCTGATCAGGCAGGAAAGGATCGGCTGCTGCACCTATAATAAATACTACACGGATGTGCTTGTCAATTTGCGCAAAGAAAAAGGCAGACTGACACAGAATCATACCTGATTGAATGAAGTAAAGCCCGGTGCGAATGTATCGGGCTTTTCAGGAAAATGAAAATCGGAGCAAAGCGAACTTTGCTCCGACGTGGTGCCGAAGACCGGGATCGAACCGGTACGGGGTTTAACTCCCGCAGGATTTTAAGTCCTGTGCGTCTGCCAGTTCCGCCACTCCGGCATGCGGTTCTTTAAAACTGCTTTCCTATTTTATCATATTGGCAGGCACAATACAATATGAGAAGATAAAAGATTTTACAGATAATTAGGAGTAATTATGATCAATACAGTGACACTGAATCCTGCAATGGATAAAATTATCTATCTGGATGCGCTCAATATCGACTGCATGAACCGGATCAAAAAAACGGAGAAATGCATGGGCGGAAAAGGAACGCATCTGGCGTATAATTTTTCGCTGCTTGGGGTGGAAAACCGTACCTTTGGCGTTGCTTTCGGAAGTACCGGAAAAGAGATCATTGATATTTTAGAGGCGTCCGGTGCGCAGACAAAATATCTTTGGTATGAAACGCCTGAATCCAGAACCAACTATCTGGTAGTTGATAACGATAGAAATTGTACTTTCATGGCGGAACGCGGTACGACGCTGACGGAAGAGATGACACAAGAGCTGCTGCATATGATGGAACGGGATATGCAGCAAGGCGATATTCTTGTGATCGCGGGCGACGCTTCGAATGTAGAGGATAAGGAGGTGCAGGTAAAGCTGCTGCAGATGGCCAGGAAAATGGGCCTCAAGCTTTATCTGGACAGCTCAGGCGCTTTTATGAAAAAGGGAATAGAATATGCGCCTTATATGATTAAACCAAACCTGGAAGAACTGTCAGAGCTCGTGGGGCGGAACGTATGTGACGTTAACGGCGTGGTAGAGGCGCTGGGCGAGCTGCCGGATATTCCTGTTATCATGGTTTCCATGGGGGCGGACGGCTGGGTATTCCGTTATGATGGAAAAACTTACCGTGGGCATGGCCTTAAGGTATCGGTCGGAAATACGGCAGGCTGCGGCGACGCGTTGCTTACAGGCCTTATTTACTGCCTGGAATATACGCAGATGCCTGTGCGGGAAATGCTTGCGTTTTCAACAGCACTTTCCGCAACCTGCGCAATGAGTAACCAGACAGTCGGCTTTGACATTGAAAAGGCCAAAGAGCTGCAGAGAGACGTCGTAATCGAAGAATTATAATTTGAAATAGAACAGGAGAAATCAAAATGTGTGAATTGTCTTACATGGAACAAAGAAAAGAAATGCTAGAAATCATCAAATACCTGTACGACCGCAAGCTTACCAACGCGGCGGGAGGAAATGTTTCCATGCGCGTTGCGGACAACCGCGTATTGATCACGCCGTCGATGATGTCTGAACATCACCGTTGCCGTATCAATCCGGAAGACCTGATGATCATCGATTATGAGGGCAATATTATTGAGGGAACGCAGAAACTTTCCCGCGAAAGCAGGATGCACACGCTGCTTTTAAAGAATTTTCCGGAATTTGGAGCAGTTATCCATGCGCATCCGCAGTTCACGATGTGTTTTGCCGCTTTCAGTAAACCGATCCCTTCCGTAACGGAAGCGACGATGAAGATGGGCGACTGCGGCGTGATTCATCAGGCATGGGCCTATACGGAGGACCTCGCCATTAAAACAAACGAATATTTTATGGCAAACCGCGAGCGGGCGCAAAAGATGGGCCTGGAAGGCATTTTACCGCAGCATGGTATTGTTGCGGCAGGGCCGACGCTCAATAAGGCATACAGCATCGTAGAACGCGTGGAATGCGACGCTATGGCAAATATTTTTGAGAGCGCAGTCAGAATGGCGGCGGCAAAAGTCGAAGACTGATGAACCAGAACCTGGCGCTGGCGGTCGACCTTGGAGGAAGCGGCGGGAAGCTGTTTGTCGGATCGCTTGAAAACGGAAAAGCGGCTTTTACGCCTGTCTATAAGTTCCCCAACAGGATCGTACTTTTAAAAGGACGGGCGTATTGGGATTTCCTGCGGATATTTGACGAGATCAAAACGGGCTACCAAATTGCGCAAAAGGCGTTTGACGGCAAAATAGAGTCTGTTGCCATCGACTCCTGGTGTAACGATTATGCATTGCTTACAAAGAACGGTACTATGCTGGAGACGCCGCGTAATTACCGCGACAGCAGAACGGAGGGCTGGATCGAGCGCGCTGATAAACTGATGCCGAAGTTTGAAGTATATCAGAAAACGGGGCAGCAATTTGCACGCTTCGAAACGTGCTATCATCTTCTGGCGGCAATGGAACAGGACGGCGATATAGTAAAGATAGCAGAGGACCTGCTGTTTGTGCCGGATTATCTTTCCTATCTGCTTGGAGCGAAAAAGTATACGGAATATACGATCGCCAGTGTGACAAATTTATATAACATTCTCGAAAACAAATGGGACGACGATATTTTCCATGCCTATGGCCTGCGGCAAGACTTATTTTCACCGGTCGTACGCCCGGGAGATAAGGTCGGGCGGGTTTCACGCGAAATATGCAGCGAGCTAAACACGGTCTCGGCGGATATTTACGCGGTAGGCGCGCATGATACGGCGTCTGCGGTAGCGGCGACACCTGCGCGGGGCGACGATGATTTTCTGTTTATTTCCAGCGGAACCTGGTCGCTCGTTGGGGCGGAACTCAAGAAGCCGATCATGACCCGAGAAAGTATGGAAGCCGGATTTGGAAACGAGGGCGGCGTACAGGACCGTGTGCGCTATATCCGCAATGTCATGGGGCTGTGGATCCTGCAGGAGTGCGTACGTATCTGGAAGCAGCAGGGAAAGGAATATACTTTTGCCGGCTTGGCGGAAATGGCGAGCCAGGTGCGCTGCGACAACATATTCATTGATCCGGATGACGAACGGTTGTTCGAGCCTACGGATATGCCTGCGGTTGTAGCGGAGCTGTGCAGGGAAAACGGATATGCGCCTCAAAACGATGCGGAGCTTGCGCGTATTGTGACGCAAAGCCTCGCATGCAAATACCGCTATGTGGTGGAAAAAATCGAAACGCTTACAAAGCGTTCGTATGACGGGATACATATCATCGGCGGCGGAAGCCGGAATGATTTCCTAAATCAACTGACAGCTGATTTTACTGGAAAAAAGATATTTGCCGGACCGGCGGATGCGACAGGGATCGGAAATCTGCTTACACAATGGATCGGCAGAGGATTGCTCAAGGACCTGGGCGAAGCGAGGGAAGTATGCGCACGATCATGCGAGATCAAAGAATATATTCCCATGTGCGGCGGGGATATGGGCAGGCAGTATCAGACATTTTTGCAGCAAACAAAATTGAAATAGAAAAAAGAGCAGCCTTACGGCCGCTCTTTTTTTAACTGCCTTTCACTTGTTGTTCACATTCGTAGTTTATTATAGTAATATAAAAGAAAAACGGCGGTATTAACGATGGAAAAAATCCTGGTAGTAGACGACGAAAGCAATATCCGTTCGCTGATCCGAAAATACGGCGAGTTTGAGGGATATGAAATCGCGGAAGCGGCGGATGGTATGGAAGCGGTCGAAATGTGCAAAAAGCATGATTTTGACATGATTATAATGGATGTGATGATGCCTGAGCTCGACGGTTTTTCCGCTTGCTCCAAAATTCGGGAGATGGGAAAGGATACGCCGGTGCTCATGCTTTCGGCGCGCGGCGAAGAATATGATAAGATACATGGTTTTGAACTGGGCGTCGACGATTATGTCGTCAAGCCATTTTCCCCAAAAGAGCTGATGATGCGCGTGCGCGCTATTCTATCCAGAGTGGGAAAGAATGAACGGGAAAAACAACTGCTTGAATTCGGCGGGGTTGTGATAGATATATCTGCTATGCTCGTCTACGTAGACGGTGTCAAAGCGGAATTATCGCCGAAAGGATATGAGCTTTTGTATTACCTGGCAAAAAACAAGGGGATCGCGCTCACGCGGGAAAAATTGATTACAGAAGTGTGGGGGTATGATTTTTACGGCGATGACAGAACGCTCGATACGCATATTAAGCTGTTGCGCAGCGCGCTGGGAAATTACCGTGACTATATTGTGACGTTAAGGGGAATCGGATACCGTTTTGAAGCCTAAAAACGCGAAGCTCAGTATCAAATGGAAAATTTTTCTATATATTCTGCTGTTTGCAGCCGTAATGATTGTCTTGTTATGGTTGTCACAGATTGTTTTCCTGCATGATTTTTACCAGGCGATCAAACAGGGAGAAATCAAAGATGCGGCGCAAATAATCGAGCAGAATATCGATAACGAGAACATTGATACCTTAATCGAGCGTATCGTTCACCGATACGATGTCTGCGTACGCATCGCCGATATGGACGGAGAGGACGTATACACGTCGGATATTATGCCGGATTGTATCATCCACAAAATGCCGGCTTTCCAGTTCTCAATCCTGGCAAAGGAAACAGAGGAAAACGGCGGCAGTCTTCTGCGGATTATGCCGCAGATAAAGTTTTCGGGCACCGAATACGATACGCAGCGCTTCATGGGGAATGTTCCGCCGCCGGATAGCGGGGTCGTTGAGAGCATGATTTATACCAAAACGATTACCACATCGGATGGGCAGACCATGCTGCTTGCGCTTAATTCGGTGATTACACCTGTCAATTCCACGGTGGAAACACTGAAAGTCCAGCTTTTGTATATCACTTTCATTTTGATCGGCTGCGCGCTCATTGTTGCGTTGATTATCTCAAGGCATGTGGGCAAACCGATTATAAAAATCAACAAAGCCGCGAAAAAATTAGCAAAAGCGGAATATGACGTGCGTTTTGAGGGGGAGGGCTACAGGGAAATCGCGGAGCTGGCGGCTACGCTTAATTATGCCGCGCGCGAGCTTTCCAAGGTCGATAATTTGCGGAGGGAGCTGATCGCGAATATTTCGCATGACCTGCGCACGCCGCTTACGATGATCACCGGCTACGCTGAGGTTATGCGGGATCTGCCCGGGGAAAATACGCCGGAGAATGTTCAAATTGTTATCGACGAGGCGAGACGCCTGACAACGCTGGTAAACGACGTGATGGACCTTTCCAAGCTTCAGTCGGGAACGCAGGCGCCTAATATCACTAGCTTCAACCTGACGCAGATGATACGGGACATCATGCTGCGTTATGCCAAACTGAAAGAACAGGAAGGGTATCGCATTGCCTTTGAAAGCGATGGGGACATCATGGTCGAAGCGGATGAGACGCGGATGGGCCAGGTGGTCTATAACCTGATTAACAATGCGATTACGTATGCGGGGGAAGATAAGAGGATTACGGTACGTCAGCTAACGAAAGACGGGGTCGTCAGGGTCGAAGTGGAGGACGACGGCGAGGGCATTGCGAAAGACCAGCTTCCATATATATGGGAGCGGTATTATAAAGTTGACAAGACGCACAAACGCGCGTCTGTGGGAACGGGCCTGGGGCTTTCCATTGTCAAGGGAATACTGGATATGCATGCCGCGCGTTATGGTGTAGACAGCGTGGAGGGCAAGGGAAGCGTTTTCTGGTTTGAACTGAAAATTCAGTAATTCTTAAGAAATAAAGAGGCGGCTGTACGTTGTTGCAGCCGCTTTTTTTGATTATAATAATGATATGAAAATAATTATAGTCGAAGACAATTATAAAATAAGGAATGAACTTCAGGATTTTTTGCAGCGCTATGGTTATCAGACGGCGGTCGTGGAACGTTTTCGTTCCGTGGTAGATGATATTCTGGCCGAAAAAGGCGACCTGCTTTTGCTGGATGTCAATCTTCCAGGCGTAGACGGATATTCTATTTGCCGTGAACTCAGAAAGACGTCGGATATTCCGATTATTGTCGTGACCAGCCGCAACACGGAAATGGACGAGCTTATGAGCATGAATCTGGGCGCGGATGATTTTGTCACCAAGCCTTACAATACGCAGATTCTGTTGGCAAGGATCCATTCTTTGCTCAAACGCGTGCATAAAAGCATGGAAAAGGTAAATTGCGGAAGCTGCATTTTGAATTTATCCCGCAGTGTTCTGGAATTCGAAGAACGGGAAATAGAGCTGACGAAGAACGAAGTGCGTATTCTGCACACGCTTGCCATGCAAAAGGGGAATATTGTGTCGCGCGAGGAACTGATGAAAGATCTGTGGAATGACAATATGTTCGTTGACGATAATACTCTGAGCGTAAATATCAATCGGTTAAGAAAGAAAATGGAAGAAGAGGGATTGGACGACGTTATTGAAACAAAACGTGGACAAGGGTATTTACTTCGATGAAAATCAGCGACTATTTAAAGGATAAGTTTATATTTTTACTGTTCGGCCTGCCGATAGCTGTGGGGATTCCTATGCTTTTGGCGCTTTTGGCGGCCGACGCGACGCTGATCCTGTTCTTTGCCGTTATACTGATGATCGGGGTAGCTGTACCCTTGATTATGGACTACATAAAGCGCAATCGGTTTTATAAGAATTTGCTGGAATTATTGGATTCTCTTGAGCAGAAGAACCTGATTGCAGAGGTCATGGAGAGGCCGCAGATTCATGAGTGTATGATTTTGTACGATATTTTAAAGACCGCCAATAAAGCGATGTTGGAAACAATTGCGGACTACCGGTACGCGCAGGAAGAATACCGCGAATACATCGAGATGTGGGTGCATGAAATTAAAACGCCCATCGCCTCTACCAAATTGATTTTAGAAAACCACATGGATCGGGTATCGCGAGGAATTCGCGAAGACCTTGGCAATATAGAAGAACTGGTCGAGCAAGTATTGTTTTATTCACGCAGCAACACAGTTGAAAAGGATTATATGATCCGCCGGACAGACCTGCAGGATGTGGTGTTCTTTGTAGCGCGCAGAAATGCACAGGCTTTTATCGAAAAACATATACGTCTTGAGACATCTCTGGAAGGGATAAAAGTATATACGGATGCAAAATGGATCGAATTTGTTTTGAATCAGTTGTTTGTCAATGCGATCAAATACAGCGATAAGCAGAACGCTGTGATCAAGGTAACCGGAGCATCGGGGAAAGACAGCGTTGTCTTGCGGATAGTCGATAACGGTATGGGCATTCCGTCCAGTGAACTGGGACGCGTCTTTGACAAAGGATTTACGGGCAGCAACGGACGGAAAAGCGGACAATCCACAGGACTGGGGCTTTATTTGTGCAAAAAACTGTGTGAAAAACTCGGACATGGCATTTCTATTGAATCCACGGAGGGACATGGAACGGCGGTAGCGATTGTTTTCCCAAAAAGTTCGATGATGTTGATACAATAGAGCGATATATGTTGACAATTGAACATTTATCAACCGAAGCAAAATAACGAAGAAACAACATAAAACAACATAAACGCGCAACAATGCGAGAATATGGCAAAGTCCGCGTTACCGTAAGGTTTATCACTGAGTAGAATTTCTTGTATATTGGCAGAGTGCAAAGCACGGTGCTGTCTGCCGTTTGCACCCGAAAGGGTGTTTTTGTCATTAACAGGTGTTTGATTTTTGTTAATCTATGAGATATGATATTTTTACATGAATCAGTGGAAATCTCTATTAGGCGAGGTAAGCGAAGAATGAAACAAAGTATTATGGATTACGATACCGTGGCGCTTGACGATGAAAACAGCGCGCTTGTCATCATCGATCAGACGCAGCTCCCGTATCACACGGAAATCCTGCATCTGAAAGACCAGAAGAGTATTTGGGACGCGATTTATCTGCTTCAGGTAAGAGGCGCTCCGGCCATTGGCGTTGCGGCGGGGATTGGCATTTATCTGGCGGCAAAGGAAATAGAGGCCGACAGTTTTGATGATTTTTATAAGCAGTTCGCCGAAGCAAAGAAGTACCTGGATTCCGCACGTCCGACGGCGGTCAATCTTTCATGGGCCTTAAACCGTATGGACGAGGTCGTGAAAGCAAACAAAAATAAGTCCATCGCGGAAATCAAAGAGATTTTGCATCAGGAAGCTGTAAGGATCAAAGAGGAAGACACATGGGTATGCAAGATGATCGGCGAATACGGACTGTCGCTCTTAAAGCCGGAAATGGGCCTGCTTACACATTGTAATGCAGGACAGCTCGCAACATCAAAATATGGGACCGCGACGGCGCCTATGTATCTGGGACACGAGAAAGGCTATAACTTCCATGTGTTCTGTGACGAGACGCGACCGCTTTTGCAGGGGGCGCGCCTGACTGCGTACGAGCTTTATGAATCGGGCATAGACACAACGTTGATTTGCGACAATATGGCTCCGTCCGTCATGAAAAAAGGTTGGATAGACGCTGTATTCGTAGGCTGTGACCGCGTAGCGAGGAACGGCGACACGGCAAACAAGATCGGAACTTCCTATGTTGCGCTGGCCGCGAAGTATTACAAGATTCCTTTCTATGTATGCGCGCCGACCTCCACAATAGACATGAATTGTACCAGCGGAGACGATATTCACATTGAATTGCGTCCGGCGGAGGAAGTAACGGAAATGTGGTATGAAAAGCGAATGGCTCCCAAAGGAGTCAAAGTATTCAATCCCGCGTTCGACGTAACGGACGCGCAAAATATTACGGGAATCGTCACGGAATATGGGATTGCGTACGCGCCGTTTGAAGAATCTTTACAAGAGATATTCAGTAAAAAAGAAGCTGCTGCTAAGAAATAAAAGTTCCAGGGCAAAGTTAAGGCGGTATGGATGATATGATACCGCCTTTTATCATTGAAAAATATGGGTAAACAAAAAACACCCGCATAATCGCGCGGGTGGGGATGTGAGCGATAATTTTTATGCTTCACATTCATAAAGGTCGATCCCGTGCTCCTCTAAAAACTCATGCCAGTCGGAAGAGAGCGGTTCATCCACCACGATAGAATCAATTTTATCAAAACCGCAGATACTCACGAAAGACACCTTATTGAATTTTGAATGATCAGCGATCAAAAAAACTTTGTTGGCGCGCTCAATCAAGAGTTTACGAACAGCAGCAATATCTTCGCTGGCCTCGGTGATACCATGCGTCATATCAAGCGAGCGGCATGAAACAAAGACTTTATCGACATAATATTCACGGATGGTCTGCCGGGCCATCTTACCGATAAAGCTATGGTAGTTGTGTTGCAGCGTACCGCCGGTTGCAATCAGATTGATGTTATCATACTCAGCCAGGTAGTTGATGATTTTTAGCGAATCCGTCAGTACGGTAAGCCGCATATGCCTGATCTCATTACAGATATGGAAAGCCGTGGTGGAAGCATCTAGGGTAATGGTATCGCCGTTATGAATAAATTCGGCGCATTTCTTTGCGATTTTTTGTTTGTTGGGAACCAAAATATTTTCGCGAAGGGCCATCTTGATGTCGTTTACAACGCCATCCTGAATGAACGCGCCGCCATAGGTGCGGATGAGAACGCCGGCTTCTTCAAGGGATTTCAAATCGCGGCGTATCGTTTCTTCGGTGACGGAAAACAATTTGGCAAGTTCTGATACGGTAACGTTCTTTTTTTCAAGAATCAATTCCCGAATCTGATTTTTCCTGGTTAATGCAAGCATGGGCATTCTCCTGTACGATTTGTCATTTATGTTGATACACCTGAATGGAATATTACCGATCCTACATTCTCATTATACGAAATTTGTTGCAATTGTAAAGAAAAAACGGGAAAAAATTTTGTTTTCGCGACGAAAAACCGTTAAAAACCAAATAAACAGAAATAAATATTATATAAACACGGGAAAACGCGGTGCTCTTTATTGACAGTCAGAATAAATAAATGTACTATATAGAGTATTAAATAAAGAACTTTCGCACAATCTGCATTTAGGCGGAAAAACAACATAAACGGTCACAGAAATTCTAATAAATTCTGCAAATGAGGTAACGGGTATGACGAAATTTCCTACCATTTTTGAAGCAAAGGAACAGATTCTTGAAATCGGAAAAAGGATGTATCAGAAAGGCTTTGTGGCGGCGAACGATGGTAATATCAGTTGCAAAATCGCTCCGGACGTTATTCTGACTACTCCGACGGGCGTATCAAAAGGCTTTATGGATCAGGACATGATCGTGAAGATGACGCTTGATGGGAAAGTACTGTCCGATGACAGCAAATATAAACCCTCGTCCGAAGTAAAGATGCATATTCGGGCTTATAAAGAAAATCCGGAGATCATGGCTGTCACGCATGCGCATCCGCCGGTAGCGACGTCTTTTGCGATCGCGGGCATCAGTCTTGACCAGCCAATTTTAACGGAGGCGATTATGGGGCTTGGAAGCGTTCCGGTTGCGAAATACGCAACGCCGGGCACGCAGGAGGTTCCTGATTCCATTGCGCCTTTCTGCCGCGACTATAACGCGGTCCTGTTGGCAAACCACGGCGCGCTTACATGGGGAACGAGTCTCATGCAGGCTTTCTACAGGCTGGAATCTGTGGAATATTACGCGACTATCATGATGTATACGGGAAATATTATCGGTAAGGCAAACCCATTGAGCTGTGAGCAGATTGCACCGCTCCTGGAAACACGGGCCAAGCTGGGGATCCGTGGCGGCGGCGTTCCGGCGTGCGCGGACCAGACGACAAACGACAGAGATGTCATTCCCGCATCCGGTCCGTTGGGCGGCTGCCAACGCGGCGGAAACACGAGCAAAACGGTATATGGCGGAAACGCGCTGTCACAGACGGAATCCCAGCCGACAAGCTCTGAAATCGATTATTTGGTTGAACAGATTACCAAGGAAATTTTGGAAAAACTGCGGTAAAAAAGCCGTTTTGTAATCTGAAAGGGGCGCGAAGTGAAAGTAATTGTAGCAGGCGGGGTGGCGGCGGGAATGTCCGCCGCTTCTAAGATTATAAGGATACAGAAAGACGCGCGGATCAATGTCTACGAAAAAGGCGGTTATCTTTCGTATGGAGCATGCGGCCTTTCCTATTATGTGGCAGGATATAATGAAGACCCTGACAAACTGATCGCGCGCACGCGCGCGACGTTTGAAAAGATGGACATCAATACGTTTTTGCATCATGAAATCATTGCCGTGGATACGCGCGACAAGGTTGTAACCGTCAAAAATTTGCAGAGCGGCGAAACCTTTAAGGACACTTACGATAAGCTGATGATCGGAACCGGAGCGGCAGCGATCAAGCCGCCGATTCTCGGGATAGATAAAAAAGGCGTTTATGTGTTGAAGACGATGGAGGACGGCCTGCTGCTTAAGGAAGCCGTCGCAGGCTACGGTATCCGGAACGTTGTCGTGGTGGGCGGCGGATACATCGGTATTGAGGTCGTGGAGGCGATGCACGCCCTGAAAAAAAATGTCGTATGCATTGAAGCGGCGGATAAAATTCTTGCTCCCTTTGACGACGAGATTACGGCTGTCGCGGTAAAGGAGCTGCAGGATAAGGGAATCGAGGTTCATACCGGCGAGAAAGTGATTGAATTCAGAGGAACGGAAAGCGTCAACGAAGTCCTGACAGACAAAGGCCGTTATGTTGCCGACCTGGTGGTGGTTTCAGCCGGTGTGCGCCCGAACACGCAGTTCCTTGAGGGAACGGACGTATCGCTTGCAAGGAACGGCGCTGTGATCGTGGACCGCGAAATGCGGACATCCAGTCCGGATGTTTTTGCTGCCGGCGATTGCGCAATGGTGTACGATCTTGTGAAACAAAAGAATGTATATTTACCGTTGGGAACGGCTGCAAATAAATGCGGCCGGATTGCAGGAAACAATATTTGCGGCGGCCATGAAGTGTTCGTTGGCATGACGAGTTCAGCCGCGCTCAAGGTGTGCGATGTCCAGCTTGGTCGTACGGGCCTTGGGGAACGCGAGGCCATTGATATGGGTTATACGGTAGGAAGCGTGACGATCGAGGGTCGCAACCATCCCGCGTATTTTCCGGGAATGGAGCCGCTTTATATCAAAGTGATTTATGAAAAACCAAGTATGCGGATATTGGGTGCGCAGCTTGCGGGCAAGGACGGAGCGGCGCTGAGGACGGACGTATTTGTGGTGGCGATCAATGCGGGGATGACAACCAAACAACTGGGGATGGCCGACCTGATATATTCACCGCCATATGCAGGGGTATGGGATGCGATCCAGATTGCCTGCAATGCCGCCAGATAGGCGAGGTTTGTAGGTCGCACCGGATCAGGGATTGAATTTGCCAAATAAGCAAGGAAACGACCGTATCTGCGAATGAACGAAGATGCGGTTTTTTTGCCGCCGAGGCGCATATGGGCAACAAATATTTGGGAGTACACAAATAAAGAATTTTCGTGTATAATGTAGAAAGACATAAATTTGTTATATTTTTGTAATGACTGTATGCCTGCCGATTTGGGGTAAATATGAAAAAGAAGTATTTCAAAAAAAGAAATCGTTATAACTGGTCATATCGTATCCAAAACTTCTTTCGGGATTTTCGTTCAAGCATTACGAGAATGTCCAAAAAAAAGAGAATGATAACATACGCCGGAACAGCTGCCGTTGCAGTGGTTGCGGTGGTTTTGGTTTTATCTTTAAACGGCGGCCTGCCCACTATGGCGCTTGGGTCGGAGGACCAGGAAAAGCAGAGCGTCGCAACGGAAAGTATTATGCCTGCGGAGTCAACCCTGGCACCTACGCCGGAGCCGACTCCCACGCCCACACCTGATCCGACGCTTAAAGAAGGTATGGAAAATGAGGAAGTGGCAAAGCTGCAGCAGCGGCTGATGGATCTTGGCTTTTTGCAGATCGACGAACCGACGAATTATTATGGTCCGGCTACCAACCTGGCCGTGCAGTATTTCCAGCGCCAGCATGGGTTGGAGCAGGACGGCGTTGCTGGACCATTGACTCTGGGCATGATTTATGCCGAAGACGCGAAGCCGTATACTCTTTTGCAGGGAACGGAAGGCGAGGACGTGGAAAGCCTGCAGAGCCGCTTGCAGGAGCTTGGATATTTAGGAACGGTTTCCGGTTATTATGGAACCGATACGATCGAAGCCGTAAAAGCATTTCAATCCCGCAATGATCTGGGGGTAGACGGAAAAACGGGCGAGATGACCTTGAACCTTATTTATTCGCCCGATGCGCAGCCAACCGAGGAAATGAAAAAAGCGGTACAGCGCAAGGGGAATATCGACGCCTTTATCAACGCGGCTGCGGAAAAGCTGGGCTGCAAGTATGTATGGGGGGCACAGGGCCCAAATACGTTCGACTGCTCCGGACTGGTTACCTATTGTCTGCGTGAGGCGGGTTCGACGACAGGACGGTATAACGCCGCAGGTTTTTCCCAGAACAGCGCATGGGAAAAGGTTTCCTTTGACAACCTGCAGCGCGGCGATTTGATTTTTTATACGAATAATGCAGGCACGAGGGTAGGGCATGTAGGCATAGTGATCGGTGACGGGATGATGATTGACGCGTCATCCTCCAACGGCAAGGTTGTCGAGCGTACCTACGACTCTTCTTATTGGCGCGCGCATTTTGTATGCGGCCGCCGTCCATGGTAAAATACTGTAATATTAATTTAGAAAAAACCGGAACATTTTAAATGTGTGTTACGTCTAAATGACAAAATGTAAAATAAGATATGGAGAGTTTCATTTCGTATTTTTTGCGAATACAAAATAAAAGCGGGAACGATTATGACGTGCAGGCAATGTAAAAATTTGATCAATGAATATTTGGATGGCAATGTCGGCCTCAAAAGCGAGATTATGCAGCATATCGCCTCGTGTTCACGCTGTGAAAAGTATTACCGTCAGATGGTTAAAATAAATAGGAACCTGACGCATCGGGCGGCGCAAGCCGTTCCGCAGGATTTCTGCTACTCGTGGAGAAATGAAATACAAAGGCATCCCCAAAAGAAGCGTTTCCAGTATAAGATTCTAATTCCGGCGCTCGCGGGAGCTCTTTGCTGTGTTTTTGTGATTACTGCTTTTGCCACAGGCGGGTTCACAATACATTCACAAAACAGTGTTATGCTTTCAGGAGCACAGGAAGAGGCGGACATGACGGAGCATGCGCCCGCAGTTGTGGAAAATGAGAGCGAACAGGATAGCGGGGCGGCAGAGGCGACGCAAACACCCCAGGCGGAGGAGGGCTCCGAATTGACGGAAAGCACTACCAATTCTCAGGAGGAACCTCCATCGGCGGACAGCGCGGCGCCGCCGCAATCCCAGGCCGCCGATAAGGCGCAGGCAGGCTCCGGCCGAGCGGCGCCGCTTGATATTGCGCCTGAGAAGATACAGGCAGGGGCCTCGATAGATAAGCAAACTTTCCTGCAAAAAGCTGCTGAAGAAAAAATTACGATACAGGAAAACGAAAACAGTGTATTATTAAAAGACGATGGAACGGGCAAAATCGACGTATTGCTGAAAGAATTTGGATTGAGCCGCAAAAACAGCGGTCTGGATGTAGAAATCGTTTTTTCATGAATTTGGTTTTCGAAAGGATATGGTTATGCAGTCAAAGGAATATGAGAGCAAGCTCCGGTACATGATTTTAACGATACCCGAGGTGATCGGGCAGGCGCCGGGGATCAAGATATTCGGAAGGACGCTGAAATCTTTTCTTTTTGCAACGGATACTTCACTGATCAAGAATACGGATGCGGACGCCGTCATGGCGGTGTATCCTTTTCCGCCGCAGCCGGCGATTAATCAGGCGATTTTGCAAACGGCAAGCATTCCGGTGATGTGCAGCGTAGGCGGCGGGGAAGTGGAAGACGACCGCGTGCTTCATATGGCGATGGAAGCCGAATGGGGCGGCGCTTTTGGCGCGGTCCTGAACCCCACGGCGGATAACGAGCTGGTTGCCAAATTAAAGAAGCGCATTGATATTCCGACTGTGGTGACGGTGGTCTCGGAAAAAGAAGACCTTGAGCGGAGGATCGAAAGCGGCGCGGATATTCTCAATGTTTCGGGAGCGGAAAACACGTGCAGGATCATTGAGCAGATACGTAATAAGTATCCGTATATCCCGATTATCGCCACTGGCGGCCCGACGGACGAAACCATACGCGAAACCATCGAATGCGGAGCGGACGCAATTACCTATACGCCGCCTTCCAACGCGGAGCTGTTTCGTATGACCATGCAGGTTTACAGGGAAAAATTGCAGTTGGAAGAATAATCGAAAGAAAACAAAAAGCTCCGGACTTCCGGAGCTTTTTGATAATCTGCAAATCTGTCAGCTGGTAAACTTGCCTGTAGCAACGCCATATATGATGAATACGGCAAGAAAAATGATCAGGCCGATCAGCCAGAATTTTACAAACGTGCGGGTCGCAAGACCGAGTTTGCGTTCTACAGCGCGCTGTATCAGCATGACTGCCGCGAATACAATAACGAAAAGATACTGCAGCAAGACATTATCTGAAGTGGAACCGAACGTGATGCATAGCCAAATGGCGGCACTGGCCGCGAGTCCCAGGATCGCCTGGATGATATTGATCGTCTTTTGGGAAAACTTGGATACGTGCGTGATGACAGGGAGTTCTTCTTCTTCCTCCTCCTCATCCGCGCTTTCAACATCGGTATCTTCTTCGCTTACAACGACTTCCGTTTCGCTTTTTGGCGAATCGTCCGCCGCTTCAGGCGCGCTTTCTACTTCAGGTTCTTTTACAGCAGCCTGCTCCTGCTCCAACTTTTCATTATCAGCTTCACTCATATATACATACCTCACACTTTTGTTTTTTGTAACAATATTAAATATTATATATAATATTCCTGTGCTCTGCAAGAATTTCCGCAGAACAATAAAAAAAGATTTCTTTTTGGTAGGATATCTGGTAAACTAATATTGTACTTTTCCGTTCAATTTTTGAAATTTAAAGACTTCACATAAATTATTTCACTTGGAGGTCTGGTTATATGAAAGAATACAATCCACAAGACATCTTGAACATAGCTGTTGTCGGACATGGTGGCGAGGGAAAAACCACTCTTACCGAGGCAATGCTCTTTGATTCGGGCGCGATCGAGCGCATGGGCAAAGTCGAGGATGGGAATACTGTAACAGACTATGACAATGAAGAAATCAAGAGACACATTTCCATCGGTATGGGGCTGGCTCCCGTGGAATGGAAAAACAAAAAAATAAATCTGGTCGACGTGCCCGGTTACTTCGATTTTGAGGGCGAAGCCGTTGCGGCGTATGGCCTTGCGGATTGTGCGCTGATCGTTTTGGGGCCGAACGGCATCGTTCCAGTCGGCACGCAGAAAGCCTATGATTATTGCGTGAAGCATAATATTCCGCGTGCGTTCGCAATCAATCAGCTTGATAAAGAAAATACGGATTTTGTAAAAACGGTTGGCGCGCTGGGAACGAAATATGGCGCGGCTGTTACGGCCGTACAGATGCCGATTATGAATAACGGTAAATTCGAGGGCATTGTGGACCTGATCGAAATGAAAGCGTACATGTTCGACGGCAAATCCGTAAAACCGGCGGAGATTCCGGCAAACCTTAAGGACGAAGCGACGGCGCTTAGGGAAACACTGGTAGAAAACGCTGCGGGAAATGACGAAGCGTTGATGGAAAAATTCTTCGACGGCCAGGAATTATCCACAGAGGATATTATGAAAGGCCTTAAGGCAGGGATCCTGCAAGGAACGGTCGCGCCTGTGTTCGCAGTGGCCGCAGCGCTCGATTTGGGCGTAAGCGCACTGATGGACGGGCTTTTGGCAATGATGCCGATTGCTTCCGAGATAGCGCCGGTGCGGGTAGAGGACGCAAGCGGCAAAGAGATCGAATTAAAGAGGGATCCGGCGGCGCCCTTTGTGGCTCATGTGCTTAAGACGATTGCCGATCCGTTTGTAGGAAAATTATCGATTATTAAAATAATACAGGGAACGCTTACGTCGGATATGTCCGTTACCAACGGCAATACCGGCAAGCCGGAAAAATGCTCGAACCTGGGCGTAATGCGCGGGAAAAAACTAATCAACGTATCAAAGCTGCTGGCGGGAGACATCGGCGCGATTGCTAAGCTGCAAAACACAGCGACAGGCGATACGCTGTGTACGGGAGCGTGTACGCTGCGGTTTACTCCCATCGAATTTCCGCAGCCATGTATTTCCCTTGCCGTTGCGGCAAAGAAAAAGGGCGAGGAAGAAAAGGTTTTCAGTGGCCTGCATAGATTGGAAGACGAGGACCCGACGTTTAAGCTCGTAAAGGATACCGAAACAGGCGACATGCTTGCGAACGGCATGGGTGAAATGCACCTGGAAATCATTAACAATAAGCTGAAGAGTAAATTCAATGTGGAGGGCGAATTGCACGATCCTCGTATCCCTTACAGGGAAGCGATTAAAAAGCCGGTAAAGGCACAGGGAAAACATAAAAAGCAATCCGGCGGACACGGACAGTACGGCGACGTATGGATTGAATTTTCGCCGGTGCCGGACGGACTTGCGGACTTCATTTTTGAGGACAAGATCGTCGGCGGCGTTGTTCCGCGCCAGTATATTCCGGCGGTGGAAAAGGGGCTTAAGGAAAGCGTTAAAAAAGGCGTGTTGGCGGGTTATCCGGTGGTCGGCCTCAAATGTACGCTTTATGATGGTTCTTACCATACGGTAGACTCGTCTGAAATGGCGTTTAAAGTAGCGGCGAACCTTGCTTTTAAGAAAGGAATGGCCGAGGCCAATCCGGTGCTGCTAGAGCCTATTGTTAAAGTAGAGGTAACGATACCAGACGAATATATGGGAGATATTATTGGCGATTTGAACCGCAGACGCGGCAGGATACTTGGGATGAATCCGGTCGAGGGGATGCAGGAAGTGACGGCAGAGGTGCCTATGAGCGAAATGTTCAAATATGCTACGGACCTTCGTTCGATGACGCAGGCGCGCGGCAGCTTCAAGCAGACGTTTGAACGGTATGAAGAGGTTCCGGCCCAGATGGCTGATAAGGTGATCGCGCAAGCCAAACTGGATATGGAAGAATAAAACAAAGGATATTATGAAAGCTGCGTCGTTTATGGCGCAGCTTTTTCATTTGTAAAAAATAGCGCGCGGTGAAATGTGTTTTTTTTCTGCATTTGTGGTAGAATAGAAACAATAATATGAAATGAAAAAAATTTATATATATGGAGCGATTAACATGAGGAAAACAAAAATTATATGTACGCTTGGGCCTGCGTGTGAGGACGAAAATACGATTGAACGTATGATGGAAGCGGGTATGGACGTTGCCCGCTTTAATTTTTCACACGGCGAGCATGAGATTCAAAAAGAAAGAATCAAAAAAATACGGAAAATCAGTAAAAAGATGGACCGCTATATTTCCTGCCTGCTTGACACCAAGGGACCGGAGATACGTATCGGTCAGTTTAAAAACGGTTTTATCGAGCTGCAGGCCGGAGATACCTTTACGCTGACATCAAGGGAAGTTGTGGGCGACGAATCAATCGTCTCCATTTCCTTTAAGGATCTGCCGCATGACCTAAAGCAGGGAGCGGTCATTTTAATCGACGACGGATTGATTGAGCTGCAGGCGACATGTATTACGGATACGGATATTACCTGTAAGGTTTTAAACGGCGGGCGTTTAGGGGATAGGAAAGGCGTGAATGTACCAGGTTTTGCTATCTCTCTTCCGTATCTCAGTGAAAAAGACAAGGCAGATATTATTTTCGGTATTGAAAATGAATTTGACTTTATTGCCGCCAGCTTTACGCGCAGCGAGCAGGATATTCTGGATATTAAAAAAGTGTTGGATGAATACCATAACCGCAGCATTCGCGTGATTGCAAAAATAGAAAATGCGGAGGGCGTTAAAAATATCGACGACATTCTGAGGGTTTCTGATGGAATTATGGTGGCGCGCGGCGATATGGGCGTTGAAATACCGCTTGAGGATGTGCCTATTTACCAGAAGCGGCTCATAGGTAAAGCGTATACGGCTGGGAAAATTGTCATCACGGCAACGCAGATGTTGGATAGCATGATGCATAATCCACGGCCGACACGCGCGGAGACGACGGACGTTGCAACGGCCATATACGACGGTACGAGCGCGATCATGCTTTCGGGCGAAACGGCGGCGGGAAAATATCCGGTGGAAGCGGTGCAGACGATGGCGCGGATTGCGCGCCGGGCTGAGCGTGATATTGATTATAAAGCGCGCTTTGAAAGCAATGATATTGCCTGCTTTTCCGATGTCACCAACGCGATTTCACATGCGGCCTGCACGACCGCTTATGATCTTGGAGCGTCGGCGATTATCACGGTTACCAAAACGGGTACGTCGGTGCGGATGACTTCCAAATACCGTCCGTCTATTCCTATCATCGGCTGTTCCCCTGATCCGATCGTGTGCCGCCAGCTCAGTATGTCCTGGGGTGTAGTACCGCTTGAGGTCGAGCAAAAGAATAATACGGACGAGCTGTTTGAGACGGTCGTCGATACGGCAAAACAAGCGGGATATTTAAAGAACGGTGACCTTGTGGTTATCATGGCGGGAGTACCCCTTGGGATTGCGGGCACGACAAACCTGCTGAAAGTGCATATCGTAGGAAATGTGCTTGTGAAAGGAATCGGCGTTAACAATCTCTGCTCATCCGGAAACCTTTGCGTGGCCAACACGGAAAAGCAGGCCCGCCAGCTTTTTAAGCGAGGCGATATTTTGGTGGTTCCGAAAACTTCCAATTATATTTTGGATTTAATGAAGCAATCTTCGGGTATTATAACAGAGGATGATAATCTGGATTCGCATGCGGCGATCGTGGGGATGGCGCTGGATATACCGGTGCTGGTCGGCGCGGTGAGCGCGACGCAGATTTTAAAGAGCGGGACGCACATCAAGCTGGACGCGGAGCGCGGATTGGTATGTAATGAAAATCGTGAGGACTAATTGATATTTATGCTGAATTTTAAACCTTTGGAACTCGAAGACAAACCTCTCTTTGACAACTTTGTATTGCATAATCACTACAGGCATTCGGAAGCATCGTTTTCCAATATGTATACATGGCAGGAAGCATGGGACATCCAGATGGCGGTTTGCGAAAACGCGTTGTTTGTAAAAATGTACAGCGACGTATATAAGCCGTTTATGCTTCCGCCTTACCTAAAGGATCTGGATGAATCTATACAGCCAAGCATGCAGATATGCGAAGAATATATGGCAAGGGAAAACGGCGTTTTTTATATCAAGTGCGCAACGCCGGAGATGGTGGAAAAAATCAAAAAGGATTGCGGGGACCGCTACGGTTTTGCGTATGACGAATACAATTCGGAATATGCTTACAACGCAGAGGATCTTATCCATTTATCCGGCAAAAAGTATCACTCCAAGCGGAATCATGTAAACGCGTTCCTGCGCGATTATGACAGCAGCTTTGAGTTATATGACGACAAGTATCGGGACGACTGTCTGAATCTGCAGATCGAGTGGGCAAAAGAAAAGGAAGCGGACCCAAGAGAAGCGGCGGAAGAACTCTTATCGATCACCAAAGCGCTTGATAACTGGCGCGACCTCAACTTTAAAGGGTGTGTCGTCAAAATCAAAGGCGAGGTCGTTGCCTTTTCGTTTGGGGAACAGATCAATGAGGATACGGCGATTATCCATATTGAAAAAGCAAAGGCCGGCGTAAACGGCCTGTATGCTTATGTGAATCATGAGTTTGTGAAACGGGTCTGGTCGCATTGTAAGTATATCAATCGTGCCGAGGATATGGGCGTGCCGGGAATACGCAAAGCCAAAAAGTCTTATCATCCGGCGTTCATGCTGGAGAAATACGACGTGCTGTTGAGCGGAGAAGAAGAATGATAATCCATCCTTTGCAAAAATCCGAAGAAAGTAATGCCAAACAGGTATGGAGAACCTGTTTCGGGGATTCGGACGCGTTTATCGACCAATATTTCCACAGCTTTGTGGAGTATGGCAAGACGCTGGGATATTATGAAAACGGCCGCTTGCTGGCGGATCTTTTTATGCTGCCGTTTTGCGCGAAGTTTGGAAACAGGGAGTATGAGGCGGACTTTCTTGCGGGATGCGCCACGCTGCCTGAGGCGCGAAGGCGTGGACTGATGCGCGAATTGGTAAAAGGCGCTATGCTGGATATGCGAAGACGCGGGCAATGTATTACTTATTTGCATCCTTTCCTGCATGCTTTCTACAGGCAATTCGGATACGAGACGATCGCTTATATCCATAGGAGGACTGTGCAGGGTCACCGGAACGACGCAAAGGATGTGCACGTCTTTGCAAATATGCGGGATGTACCGTATGAAGACCTGTTTGAAGCGTATAATCAATATATAGCTCGCTTTGACAATGCATTTATACGCAGTAAAAAGCGCTTTTGGGGATGGCTTGAACTGCTGCTTGCAGACGGCGGGCGGTGCGCGGTGCTGGAAAACGGATATCACGATACCTATGCTCTTTATTATGTGGAAGACGGCGCGGCGGAGGTGTTCGAACTTGTCTATACAGATGAAACCCAAAGAGATCGATTGCTGCGGGGACTTGCGGAGGAAACGGCGCGCTATTTTCTGCCGGCGGAACAAGGCGGCGGGGCAGAGGAATTCACAATGATGCGCGTACTCGATCCGGCGCAGGTGCTTCGAGGGCTGGATATAAAGAAAGAACGGTTTGTGATCGAAATCGCCGATGATTTCCTTGGGGAAAAGCATCGTTTGTTCATCGAGCGAATGGAAAACGGAAGCAACAGAGTAATCCCATCGAATGCAACGCCGGATATTGTTTTTTCGATAACGGAATTTGCACGGGCGGCTGCCGGCGCCTTTGAAACGAATGATATTGCGTCATGCTTTTTCAGGAGGCAAACGGCATGTTTTTTTGAGACCTATTAAGCCTGAACATTTTTGCGGTTTTCCTTACTTGCATTATCAATCAAATAGGTCTATTATAGTATATATTTTGTGGAAGGTATGCGTGAGCGTCATGTGGGGAATCTTTGTCGGGCTTGGTCTTGGAGTCCTGGAGATTGTAATTTTAAAGAAACTCATCGCGATGATGACAGCTACGCGCAGTTCTGCTATGGTCGCGGTACCGATAACGATTTTGAAGCTGGCGCTCATATTAGCCGTACTTTTTTTGATGGCCAGGTTCGTTTCCCTGGAATCCATGATATGGTGCGCAGCGGGCACGGCGATTGCAATGATCGGGCTTCCGGTCGCAAGCAGCATCATTACCATAAGAAAATATAAGCGTCAGCAGCATGGAGGTGAACAAAAGCAATGAATATACCCAGTGTCTTTCCCAGCAAGATGACGATTTTCGGCGGGATACAGGTCAGTCAGACTCTTGTAGCTGCGTTTGGGACGACGATTGGCATTATTATTTTTGCACTTATTTTTCGTTTTGTGATCCTGAAAAACTTCAAGAGGGTGCCTAAGGGTTTCCAGAATGTGATGGAACTCATGGTAGACGGAGTCAACAAATTTTCTTCGTCGATCATGGGGGATAAGGCGAAAGCTATCGCGCCTTACATCATGACGGTGTTTGCGTTTATCATCCTGAGCGGTGCGCTCGAGTTTCTGGGGATTCGTTCTCCCGCGACGGACCTTGACTGTACGATCGGCCTCGCGGTAATCACGTTTGTGTTGATCATTGCTTTTTCTATCCGTTACAAGGGAGTCAAGGGATGGCTGAAAACATATGCGCAACCAAAACCGTTCATGGTGCCGATCAATGTGCTTTCTTCGCTGGCGGTGCCCGTTTCGCTCGCGTGCCGGTTATTTGGCAATATGTTCAGCGGCCTGGTCGTTATGGATATGCTTTATGGCGCGCTCGGTTATTTCGCAATCGGGATTCCGGCGCTGGCGTCGATTTACTTTATACTTTTCCATCTGGGGATGCAGTCGTACGTTTTTACGATGCTGACGATGTCCTTTATGGAAGAAAAGCTATAACAAGCGTTTACAAGCTGCGCTGTTGTGCGGCTTAAAATATTTTATATTTCAATGTAATAAATGGAGGTAGAAAAAATGGATATGGGTTTAATCGCAATTGGCGCGGGCCTCGCTGTTTTTACAGGTATGGGCGCAGGTATTGGCATGGGTATCGCTACGAGCAAAGCTTGCGAAGCTGTTGCACGGCAGCCTGAAGCGACAGGCAAAATCAACCAGGTGCTTCTGATCGGTCTGGCTCTTGCGGAATCTACCGCAATTTATGGTTTCGTTATTTCTATTATTATGATCTTTACGATGGGCAAATAATAGAAATAAAACAAAACACTCTGAGGGATTGATATGGAAATCAATATAATTGAAATACTGCTGTATATCGTGAATATTGTGATCTTGTTTTTCTTTTTGCGTTGGCTTTTGTATAAGCCGATCACCAAGTTTTTGGCGAACCGCACGAATGAGATCCAAAAACAGATTGATGAAGCCGCGCAAAAGTATTCTGATGCAGAACAATTGAAAGCGAGATATGACGAAATGATGCACAACGCGCAGGATTTGGCGACAGAGCTTATCAACAAGGGCAAGACGGTCGCGGACGAGCAGGCGCGCCAGATTGTCGCGGAAGCGGAAGAAGCGGCGGAAGAAATCCGCACGCGTACGGAAAAGCATATTGAATCACAAAAACAGCAGGCAGTCATCGAAATGAGGCAGGAAGTGACTAAAATGGCGATTCAGATCGCGGAGAAGGTTTTGGAACGCGAAGTCTCTTACGAGGATAATAAAAATATTATCAACGAATTTTTTGAGAAGGTGAGTTAGCTTTTGGAATTGAAAGGGAAACTTATTTGTGCAACTGAATTTACTCCCGATGAGATTTCTGCGATCGTCACAAAGTTTGAAAAGCTTTTTGATGCAAAAATAGATTTTAAGGTCGAGACCGACCCGACGCTTATCAGCGGTTTTACCGCTACCGTAAATAATATGGTTTACGATTTGAGCGCGAAATCGTATCTTGACAGAATGCAGAATTATATCGGCGATCATTCAGGGTATCAGGGCACTGAGAAAATAGAAGATATTATCGAAACGCTGAAAAGCAAAGTAAACGGCGAGCTTAAGGGGAGTTCTATCGGAAGCGAGCTGGAAAAGAAAATCACACAGTATGATGTGAAGTATGATATTTCCATGATCGGTATCGTAGAACGCACGGGCGACGGCGTCGTTTTTGTGCGTGGCCTTGACGGCTGTAAGTACGGCGAATTGCTGCAATTTGAAAACGAGGCCTACGGGATCGTTATGAACCTCGAGCTTGATCGTGTGGGCGCAGTACTGTTAAATGGGGTAGCCGATGTCACGGAAGGCTCCATGGTGCGCCATACGGGCGATGTTGTCAAGGTTCCCGTGGGAGATGCGGTCCTCGGGCGGGTCATGAACCCTCTTGGGCATCCGATCGATGGGAAAGGCAGCATTTTGACAGATGAAAACCGCCAGATCGAAACGCCAGCTCCGCCGATTATCGACAGGCAATCGGTCGATACGCCACTGCAAACTGGCATTATGGCCATTGATGCTATGATTCCAATCGGTAGAGGACAAAGGGAGCTTATCATTGGCGACCGGCAGACCGGTAAAACGGCGATCGCGGTAGATACGATCATTAATCAAAAAGGTAAAAACGTAAAATGCGTTTATGTCGCCATTGCGCAAAAGGCGTCTACGATTGCGGAAATCGTCAACAGGCTTAATGAATTCGGGGCGCTCGATTATACCACGGTCGTAGCTTCGACGGCAAGTGATACTGCGCCGATGCAGTATATTGCTCCATATGCGGGCTGCGCGATTGCGGAAAGCTTTATGTATCGCGGAGAGGACGTACTGATTGTATACGACGATCTTTCCAAGCACGCGGTGGCCTACCGCACGATGTCGCTGCTTTTGCGCAGGCCGCCGGGACGCGAAGCCTATCCGGGCGATGTTTTCTATTTGCATTCGCGGCTTTTGGAACGGGCTGCTAAGCTGTCTGAAAAACTTGGTGGCGGCTCGATGACGGCGCTGCCCATCATCGAAACAATGGAAGGCGATATTTCCTCGTATATACCGACGAATGTTATTTCTATCACCGACGGGCAGATATATCTGGAAACGGAGCTTTTTAATTCGGGACAGAGGCCGGCTGTCAACGTTGGACTTTCTGTATCCCGCGTAGGCGGCAGCGCACAGATCAAAGCCATGAGAAAGGTCGCGGGGCCTTTGCGCCTTGAGCTTGCGCAATACAGAGAACTGGAAGTGTTCTCACAGTTTGCCTCCGATTTGGATAAAGCGACACAGGATGCCCTGACAAATGGCATGAAAGTGACACAAGCCTTAATCCAGCCGCAATATGCGCCATATTCCGTGGAGAATCAGGTGATCATCCTTTGCATTGCGACGAATAAACAGCTAATGGACGTTCCGGTAGACAGGATACGCACTTTCAACAGCGAGTTTCTGGATTTCGTGAACGCAAAATATCCGCAGGTGCGGAGCGCGATCAAGGAAAGCGGACAGTTGTCGGACGAAAATGAAAAGTTGATTCTGGATGCCGCGGCAGAGTTCAAGCGGGGCTTTTTGCAGGAGAAAACAGGCGCGGATGAATTTCCGGTAGCTGAAAATCTGGAAATGAAAGCGAGTGTGGATGCGGAATGAGAAGCACGGCCGATGTGAAAAACAGCATACGCGCGATAAACGATACCAGCAAGATCACAAAAGCTATGAAGCTGATCGCCACATCCAAGATGAAGAAAGCGATTGCGCGTTATGATGCAAACTTGCTATATTTTAACCGTGTCAGGAGCGCGATCAAGGATATTCTCGTGCATTCGCATGAGCTTCGTCATACGTTTTTGGAAAAGCACCAGCAGGGAAATCCGGCGTATATCGTGATTGCGGCAGATAAAGGCCTGTGCGGCGGTTACAATCATAACATCTTAAATTTTGCGCACGATTTTATGTCTGACGGCGATAAATTTGTCATTACGATCGGACAGGAAGCGCGTGCTTTCTTTGAACGCAAGGGCGTGCCGATCGATGTGGAGTATTTGCATATTTCACAAAACCCGACGCTTTATGAGGCGCGTAATCTGGCTTCTGACCTGGCGACGCTTTATAAGAGTGGGGAAATGAATGAGGTCTATCTCATTTACACACGTTATTTTTCATCCGTCAAACAGGTGCCCACGGCGCTCAAGCTGCTTCCGGTGGAGCTTGACGAATTTGACGATATTGAGACGGAGCTTGATTACGACAACGAGATGAATTATTATCCGTCGCCCAAAAAGGTGTTCGATATTCTGGTACCGCAATATATCATCGGCCTGATATACGGTGCCCTCATACAGGCGTTTGCCAGTGAGAATAGCGCGCGTATGATGGCGATGGACGCTTCATCCAAAAATGCGGATGAAATGCTCGGAAAGCTGGAGATTGAAATGAACCGCGCGCGGCAGGCGGCGATCACGATGGAGATCACAGAGATCGTGGGAGCGATGGACGCATTAACCTAAGAGGAGTTATGACCTATGTATGATTATAAAATTGTGAGTGAAGGCGAGATCATCAAGATCACAGGACCTGTCATTGACGTACGGTTCGAGGAAAATACCGATCCATCCATCAATACGATACTTTATGTGGAAAATGAAGAGGGCAATCCGGTCTGGATGGAAGTGGCTTCACAGATTGGCGATAACGTCGTGCGTTGTATCGCTCTGGAAGCGACGGAAGGACTTGCCTGCGGTATGAAAGTCAAGAACACCGGCGAACCGATCAAAGTACCGGTGGGAGACCAGATTTTAGGGCGCGTCGTTAACGTGATGGGCAAGGCGATCGACGGAAAGGAAGACATCAAGACGGACGAGTACTGGCCTATATACCGTCCGGCGCCGGATTTTTCGGAACAGAATCCTGTCTCTGAAATTTTTGAGACAGGTCTTAAGGTTATCGACCTGATCTGTCCTTATGCAAAAGGCGGCAAGATTGGCCTGTTTGGCGGCGCGGGCGTCGGTAAGACGGTACTGATCAACGAGCTGATCCATAATATTGCCACGGAGAGCGGCGGTTATTCGGTTTTCACAGGCGTTGGGGAACGCAGCAGGGAAGGCAACGACTTAATCAGCGAAATGGCGGAAAGCGGCGTGCTGGAAAAAACGGCGCTGGCTTTCGGGCAGATGAACGAACCGCCGGGGTCGCGTATGCGCGTCGCGATGACAGGACTTACTATGGCTGAATACCTGCGCGACAAGACACAGCAGAATGTGCTTCTGTTCATTGATAATATTTACCGCTTTATTCAGGCGGGGTCTGAAGTTTCGGCCCTGCTGGGGAGGATCCCGTCTGCAGTCGGTTACCAGCCCACACTGGCCAATGAACTGGGGGCTTTGGAGGAGAGGATTACCTCGACGACGCACGGTTCGATTACGTCTGTGCAGGCGATTTACGTACCGGCCGACGATCTTACCGACCCTGCTCCGGCGACGACGTTTTCACATCTCGACGCCATCACGGTTCTTTCCAGAAGCGTATCGGAACTGGGAATCTATCCTGCGGTGGATCCCCTTGAATCGACATCGCGGATTTTGGATCCCCGTATTGTGGGCGAGGAGCATTACGACGTGGCGAACAGGGTAGTGCATACGTTGCAGCGTTATAAGGAATTACAGGATATTATTTCTATTCTCGGCATGGAAGAACTGGCGCCGGAAGATAAGATTACGGTATTTCGCGCGCGGAAGATACAGAAATTCCTGTCGCAGCCTATGTTTGTGGCGGAGGTATATACGGGCATTTCCGGAAAGTATGTTCCGCTCGAGGATACGATCAAAAGCTTCAAGGCGATTCTTGACGGCGAGGTGGACGATCTTCCGGAGCAGGCGTTCCATATGGTCGGCGATATTAATGATGTAAAAGAAAAAGCAAAGGATATGAATTAAAATGGCTTCAGAATTCCTGGTTGAAATCTTAACGCCCGAACGTTCGTTTTTTTGCGACAATGCGCAATCTATCATCTTTCCGACGGAAGACGGACAGATGTCTATCCAAAAGGGACACGAGGCGGAAGTGGTGACGGTTGTGCCGGGCGAAGTAAAAATCAATACTGGAAAAAAGTGGCTGATATGCTCTGTGGCGGAAGGCTTTTTGGAGGTGCGCCCAGACGAAACGATTATGTTTACGCAGGCGGCGGAATGGCCGGAAGAGATTGACGTAAAACGGGCGGAGCGTGCAAAAGAGCGTGCAGAGGAACGCCTGCGGCAACGGAAAAGCGCGGAGGAATACCGTCGCAATAAGATTGCGCTTGCGCGGGCAATGGCGCGTCTCAGCCTGACCAAGAGAAAGACTACTCTGTAGTTTTCCGGCGCGCGTATATGCGCGCGAAACCTTAACAATCAAAAGACGAGGCGTGGACCCCGTCTTTTTTATCGGCGGGGGAACAGTATATGGGAATGATCATGATGCTTACGGGCGGCGCGCGAAGCGGGAAAAGCACCTATGCCCAAAGGTTCGCAGCGAATTACCGGAATGTGGCGTATGTTGCGACAGCCGTCAGTACGGACGAGGAAATGGACGTACGCATCGAAAAGCACAAGAAACAGCGTCCGCAGGAATGGCGGACTTATGAAGAAGGCTACGACCTGCAAAAAGTGATCGGCAATTCGGAACATGATGTATACCTGATCGACTGCATGACAGCATACATTACAAATTTGCTTCTCGAGGAGAAGCGGGATTGGGAAGAGCAGGATATATTATCGGCAGAAGAACAAAACAAACTGGAACAAAAGATTGACCGGAAAATAAACGAGCTTTTTTGCGCGTGCCAAAAAAGCCGCGCGGACTTCATCGTTGTGACAAACGAAGTAGGCATGGGCCTTGTTCCTGCAAATTCGCTGGGAAGGCTGTTCCGCGACGTGAGCGGGAGAGTGAACAGGATGTTGGCAGAAAAAGCGAACGAGGTATATTTAGTAGTAAGCGGGTTGCTTTTGCCGCTGAAAGGTGGAAAATGAAAAGACTTGGCCTGGCAATCCAGACAATGACGCGATTGCCACTGAAAAAACAATTTGAAGTAACGTGCCAGGATTATGCCGACAGCGTCGCCTGGTTTCCGCTGACGGCGTTTTTAGTAGGCCTTGTTATGCTCGCGGTATATCAGATTTTCTTTTTGACAGGCATACCGCTGCTGGCTTCGCTTATGTGTGTGACAGCAGCCTGCCTGTTTACAGGGGGACTGCACATCGACGGCTTTGCCGACGTATGCGATGCTTTTTTCACGGGAAAACCGAAAGAACGAACGCTGGAAATACTAAAAGACAGCAGGATGGGCACCTACGGTGTACTCGGCATCGTATTTGTCGTTGCTGCCAAAACGATACTTATTGCCGCCTTGCCCGCGCAAAATATCCTGTGGATTTTGCTTGCGATACCCGTATGCGGAAAAATACCGATGGCCCTGTGCGCGCGCCTGAGCCGTTACCCACGGCAGGATGGTATGGCTAAATGTATCGTCGAAAACCTTAAGACCAATGTCACTGTGATCACGATAGCCGTTTGCTCAGCGATTGTTATATTACTGAGCGGCTTTTACGCGGGCACCGTCGCCATCGCCTGTGGGATTGCCATAGGAGCGGCCATGCACTTTGTATCGGAAAAGAAAATCGGCGGCGCTACGGGCGACGTGCTCGGCGCGTGCAATGAGCTGGGCGAAATCGCCTGTTTGTTGATTATGGCGGTGATGATATGAAAACGAGTATTACCTTTCTGCGCCACGCGCAAACGGATGCTAATATTAAGGGGGAATTTCATGGACGCCTTGACCTGCCGCTTAACGATACGGGTCAAAAACAGGCGCGGGAAGCAGCCGAAAAATTAAAAGGCGAGAACTTTGATGTGGTAATTTACGGCAGGGCCAGGCGTGTGGAGCAAACGGCGCAGGCGGTTCTTGAGCACCTTAAAAACAAACCGGAGGCTCTGTTTCAGGCTAATGAAATACGGGAGATGGATTTTGGCGTCTTTGAAGGAATGCATTACCGCGAAATTGCAGAGCAATATCCGGACGAATGGGAAAAATATATGAATGACTGGCAGACATATACTTTTCCGCAGGGCGACAATATTTCGGACTACTATCAATCCTGCGGAAATTGGATTGACAGCATTGCCGAAAAGTATTGTAAAAAGAAGATTTTGATCGTCGGCCATAAGGGGTTTATCTTGAATTGCGTTTCTGCGCTTTTGACGCAGGATGGGTCGGATGTTCTTAAGCGGGATATTGGTAACGCGCAGACGCTTACGGTACAGCTATGAGCATGTCGTTAAAAACCGTAGAATAGTATTTCTTTTTTAGCCTGGTTGTATTATAATATTTATGATTTGTTTGACGGCCCAGGCCGTTTTCATTTTAGGAGGGTATTTTCGTGGAACATATTATCTGGAACAAGGAAATGGAGTGTGCGGACCGTAAAACGATCAGGCAACTGCAACTGGAAAGGCTTAAGCACACGGTAGCATATTGTTACGATAACGTTCCGCATTACAAAAAGAAGCTGGATGAAATCGGCTTAAAGCCGGAGCATATTAAGACCCTGAAAGATTTGCAGAAGCTGCCGTTTACGACTAAGGACGACTTAAGGGAAAATTATCCATACGGGATGTTTGCGGTACCTATGAAACAAATTGTGCGCGTGCATGGTTCGTCGGGAACGACGGGAAACCCGACGATCGTCGGATATACGCGGCACGATCTTGATATGTGGACCGGCCTTGTATCGCGTATTGCCTGCGCGGCAGGAGTAGTGCCGGACGATATTGCGCAGATTTCTTTTGGTTATGGTCTCTTTACAGGGGGCTTCGGGCTGCATTACGGGCTTGAAAACGTAGGGGCCAGCGTGATACCCGTATCGAGCGGCAATACCAAACGGCAAATCAAATTCATGCAGGATTTCGGAAGCACCGTGCTCATCAGTACTCCGTCCTATGCGCTATATTTGGGAGAAACCGCGCAAAGCATGGGCATCGATTTTAAAAAGCTGAAGCTGCGGCTCGGTCTTTTCGGCGGAGAAGGGCATACGAAAGAAATGCAGAAGCAGATCGAGAAATATTTAAATATCACCGATACTGAAAACTATGGGCTTTCCGAAGTAATCGGACCGGGTTTTTCGGGCGAATGTTATATCCAGAACGGAATGCATATTGCGGACGATGAGTTTATCGCCGAGGTAATCGATCCGGATACGGGCGAAGTACTGCCCATGGGCGAAAAGGGAGAGTTGGTGGTGACAAGCCTCACTAAGGAAGCGCTGCCTATCCTGCGCTACCGTACCAAGGACATTACGCGGCTGAATGACGAGCCTTGCGCATGCGGACGGACGAGTACGCGTATGGAAAAGGTTTCCGGACGTACGGACGATATGCTGATCATTCGCGGCGTTAATGTATTCCCGTCGCAGATTGAGGGCGTACTGTTAGGGATGGATGCGGTTGCGCCGCATTATGAAATTGTCCTGACGACGGAAAAGCATCTCGACAGAATTGAAGTCAAGGTAGAGGTTGCGGACGAACAACTGCTGACAAGCTATGGCGCTTTGGAAGCGCTTCGGGAGCGTATCGCTCACAATATTTTTACAGTGCTCAACATGCATGTGAAAGTAACGCTGGCAGAACCGCAGTCGCTGAAACGTTTTGAAGGCAAGGCGCAGAGAGTTACGGACCTGCGCACGAATGAATAGACTGGAGAAGGAACAGGGATATATGAAGAAGATAATGCTGGGAAATGAGGCGTATGCGCAGGGGGCGTATGAAGGCGGCGTAAAAGTCGTATCATCCTATCCCGGTACGCCGAGTACGGAAGTAACGGAAAATCTGGTCAAGTATGACGAGGTATACGCCGAGTGGGCGCCCAACGAAAAGGTGGCGCTTGAGGTTGCCGCAGGTGCCTGCTATGGAGGCGCGCGTTCTTTATGCTGCATGAAGCACGTCGGTCTCAATGTGGCGGCAGACCCTCTTTTTACCGCTTCTTATACGGGTGTAAACGCGGGGTTGGTGATTTTGGTGGCAGACGATCCGGGTATGCATTCCAGCCAGAACGAACAGGATTCACGGTTTTATGCGCGCAGCGCGCATGTGCCGATGCTGGAACCGTCGGACAGCATGGAAGCAAAAGAATTCATGAAATACGCTTTTTCGCTCAGCGAAAGGTTTGATACGCCTGTGCTCCTGCGGTCCAATACAAGGATTTCGCATTCGCGCGGCGTTGTGGAAACCGAAAAGCGCGAAGAGGCACCGCTCAGAGAATACCGCAAAGACATCAAAAAATATGTGATGATGCCGGGGATGGCCAAGGCGCGCCATATCGTTGTAGAACAGCGTATGAAAGACCTGGAAGCGTTTGCGGACGAGTGCGGGCTTAACAGAGCAGAGTATTCGGGCGGCGAGATCGGTGTAATTACCAGTGGAACCTGCTATAACTATGTGAAAGAAGCGCTTCCGGATGCAAGTGTCCTGAAGCTTGGGATGGTGTATCCGCTGCCGAAAAAAATGATCCGCGAATTTGCGTCCAAAGTGAAAAAACTGTATGTCATCGAAGAACTGGAACCGTTTTTCGAAAACCAGATTCGCGTGATGGGGCTTCCTGTAAGCGGAAAAGAGCTATTCACGGTGCAGGGCGAATATTCGGTCAATATGATTAAGGAGAAACTATGCGGTGAAAGGTGCGAGCCGATCAAAACGGAAGCACTGCCGATGCGTCCGCCGGTGCTTTGCCCGGGCTGCCCGCATCGGGCCGTCTATTATATGTTTAATAAGCTAAACCTCACGGCCATGGGCGATATAGGCTGTTATACGCTGGGGGCGGGAGCGCCCTTGAGCGCGATCGATACGACGCTTTGCATGGGCGCTTCGATCGGAATGGCGCATGGAATGGAGAAAGCGCGCGGAAATGAGTTTGCCCGCAAGCTGGTAAGCGTGATCGGCGACAGCACGTTTATGCATTCGGGGATTACGGGACTGATCAATATGTTTTATAACGGCGCGACGTCAACGGTGCTGATTCTTGATAACTCCACCACCGGTATGACGGGGCACCAGGATCATCCGGCTACGGGAAAGAACGCCAAGGGTGAAACGGCGCCCGCGGTGGATATTAAAAAACTGGTTGAGACGATTGGAATCAAGAATGTCCTTGTAGTCGATCCTTTCGACCTGCCGACTCTTGAGAGGGCGCTGCGGGAAGAAACACAGCGCGAGGAGCTTTCAGTGATCATTACAAAGCGTCCGTGTGTGCTGATTGACAGAACGTCTGTGAAAGGTGCGTTGCGCGTATCAGACGATTGCAGAAATTGCGGCATGTGCATGAAGCTCGGTTGTCCGGCGATTGTCAAAGGAGAAAATAAAGTGGATATAGATGCATCGCTGTGTATTGGGTGCGGGTTATGTGCGGACGTATGTCCGTTCCACGCGATCGGAGGTGCGGCAGAATGAAAAGTATTGTGATTGCAGGCGTAGGCGGACAGGGAACACTGCTCGCCAGCACGGTATTCGGACAAATCGCGTTAAAGCTCGGATACGATGTCAAGCTGTCGGAAGTGCATGGGATGGCGCAACGCGGCGGAAGCGTAGTTACGTATGTGCGCATCGGTGATCAGGGAGAAAAGATTTATTCGCCCGTCATCGACGAATGCGGCGCGGACATCCTGCTTGCCTTTGAGCAACTTGAGGGATTGCGCTGGCTTCCTTTTGTAAAGCCTGACGGCGGTAAAGTATACTGCAATACGCAGCAAATATTGCCCATGCCCGTCATTACCGGCGCGATGGCATATCCGAAAGATATTCCATCAAAAATCAAAGGGTACGTCAGTGATGCGGTATTCGTAGACGCGCTTTCGCTGGCAAACCAGGCAGGCAGCGTTAAGGCGGTAAACACTGTGCTTTTGGGTGTGCTGGCCAAAAATATGGACCTTGATAAAGAGATCTGGCTGGACGCAATACGTACGGTGGTAAAGCCTAAGTTTGTCGAAATGAACGAACGGGCGTTCGATCTGGGATATAATTTATAAGAGAGGCGATACCGGCGTTTTTGTATGCCGGAGCAAAGGAGAACCGATATGCTGATCAAGCAGATTTCCGTATTTGTGGAAAATAAAAAAGGAAGACTGTATCATCTGACGAAAACGCTTGCGGATCACGGCATTGATCTGAAAGCTCTCAGTATTTCGGATACTGCGGAGTTCGGTATCCTGCGCTGTATTGTAAATGATCCGGCGGCGGCCTTGCGGATTGTGAAAGAGGCTGGTTTTACAGCGAGCGTGACAGAGGTCCTGGGAGTCGAAGTGGAAGACGAGCCGGGCGGGCTCGCAGAGGTGCTTGAAGCGCTGAATGAAAGCGACATCAGCGTTGAATACCTGTATTCCTTTGTGGGAACGCGCAGCGAGAATGCGCTGATTATTTTCCATGTGGAAGAAATAGAAAAGGCGATTGAGCTTTTAAAAAAATCCGGCTTTAAAATCCTGACGGAAGAAGCCGTTTATAACATTTGAGGTCAGACTTTGTATAGAAAAACATATGCCCGAATACATCTTGGAAATCTGGAACGCAACGTCAGAAACGCTGCCGCGCAGTTACCTGAAAATTGTGGCGTTGTGGCAGTCGTAAAAGCGGACGCCTATGGCCACGGAGCGGTCAAGTGTTCGCTTGCAGCCCGGCGTGCCGGTGCATGTATGCTTGCGGTTGCCCTTGCAGAGGAAGCGGTTCCTTTGCGCGAAGCGGGCATTGATATGCCGATTATGATTATTGGACGCTCTAATAAAGAGCAACTGAAGCTGGCGGTCAAGCTTGGTTTGGAAGCCTGCATATTTACTCCGGATGAGGTGCGGATTTTGCAGGATGAAGCAAAAGCAGCCGGTAAACAGGCGAGGGTACATCTGAAAATCGATACGGGCATGAGCAGGATAGGGCTGCGAAGCATGGATGAGCTCGATGACTTTGTTAAAGCACTTAAGGCTTGTGATCAAGTAAGCCTGAGCGGCGTGTTTACGCATTTTGCAAACAGCGACGCGCAGGATAAGACGCACGCAAACGCCCAGCACGAGCTGTTTATGCGCTACGTGGAGCGGCTGCACGGGTATGGCCTTAATCCGGCGGTCCATGCAGACAACAGCGCGGGCACAATCGATCTGCCGCAATTTGGGCATGACATGGTGCGTTATGGTATTTCGTTGTACGGTTATTACGCGTCGCCTTACATAAACAAAGAACAGGTAAGGCTTTTTCCGGTCATGGAAGTACGGGCTGAGATTTCGCATATAAAGACGGTACCGGCGGGAACGTGCGTCGGATATGGCAGTACGTTTACCACGGGCAGGGAAACGAAGATTGCGACGGTGCAGATTGGTTATGGCGACGGATACAACCGCCTGCTTTCCAACAAGGGCCGTATGATCATAAAAACAGAACGGGGATCGTTTTACGCGCCGATCATTGGCCGTGTATGTATGGACCAAACCATGATTGACATCACTGACGTGGAGGGCGAAGTCGCCCTGGGCGACGAGGCGGTGGTGTTGGGCGCGGCGGGCGGTAAGGCGGTAGATGCGGACGAACTCGCAAATATCTGCGGCACGATCAGCTATGAAATTCTTTTGGATTTTAACAGCCGTGTACCGCGTATCTATGAGGATTGATGGAGAAGAAAATGACCAAGCAGAAGCAGGAAATACGCGAAAAAATGCTGGACATGCGCCGAAGCCTGACATCAAAATATATTGAAGACGAGTCGGCCAAAGTAATGGAGCGCCTGCTGGCGCTGCCTGCTTTGAAAAAGGCGAAAAACGTCCTTGTGTACAGCGATTTTGACGGCGAGGTAAAAACCGCGCATTTAACCGGATGGCTGCTTTATCAGGGAGCTCAGGTTTTTTTGCCGGTGGTCTATCAAAAAGAAATGTACGCGGCAAATATTAAGAGCGCGGTGCTGGAACTAAGCTGTTTCGGAGTGGCGCAGCCTAAGTATGAGCAGGCGGAGATGATCGAGCCTGATCAATTGGATATTATTATCGTGCCGGGCGTTGCCTTTGACAGGGCAAAAAACCGTATCGGCTTCGGCGGCGGATATTACGACGCTTTCCTGAAGCGCGCAATACACGCGCAGAAGATTGCGCTGGCCTATGATTTTCAGTTGCTCGATCAGGTCATGCAGGAAGCGCATGATGTAAAAATGGATATGATCGTCACGCCGGACGAGACAATCGGATGACGCGGATTATCGCAGGGGAGAAGCGGGGAACTCAGATCCTTGCCCCGCAGGGACTGGATACGCGGCCGACGACCGATAGGGTGCGCGAAGCGCTTTTTGGATCCATCCAGTTTGAAATTTCCGGAGCGGTTATTCTGGATCTTTTTGCCGGAAGCGGCGCCCTGGGCTTAGAAGCGCTCTCGCGCGGTGCGAAAGAAAGCGTTTTTTGCGATAGGTACGATGATCCTGTTGAAATCATTAAAAAAAATATTGCCAGGCTGGGATACTACAATCGCGCAAAAGTCCTGAAAAATGACTATATTCATGCAATTAAGGTATTTCAAAATACAAAAAAGTTTGATATAGTATTTATAGATCCACCGTACAGGAGTGGATATTATGACGACGTTTTCAAGCGCTTGGCAGAGCAAGAAGTACTTGCGTCCGGCGCGCTCCTGATTGCGGAGAGTGAAGAACCCATAGAAATAGGAATCGATGGGTATGTCCGGTATAAAAATAAGAAATACGGAAGGACGCACGTTACGTTCTTCAGGTGGGATAACAAATAAATGAAAGCATGTGTCTATCCGGGAAGCTTTGATCCGGTTACAAAGGGCCATTTGGATATTATCGAGCGGGCAAGTACTATTTTTCCGGTCGTATATGTCGGGGTTCTGAACAATGTATCAAAAAAGTGCATGTTCAGCGTGCAGGATCGTATAAAGATGGCGCAGGCGGCAACGGCACACCTGAAAGGCGTCGAGGTCCTTGCTTTTGACGGTCTTCTGGTTGACTTACTCAAGAAGCTGGATACAAGGATCATTATTCGTGGCCTGCGGACGGGAACGGACTTAGAGCTCGAGCAGCAGCTTGCGTTCATCAACGGGAAATTGTTGCCCGGGACGGAAACGCTGGCATTGCTTTCCAAGCCGGAAACGCATTTTATCAGTTCAAGCGCTGTCAAGGAACTGATTGCATTTAAGGCGGATATTTCAGAATATGTGCCAAAGGAAATTCTTGGCATGATTGATAAAGGAGAATAACATGAAGATTTTCGATTTAATTGACGAAATTTTGGACGAGATAGAAAACGGAAGAAAATCTCTGTTTGGAAATAAAAAAACGATAGAAGTAGATTTCGTACTTGAAATTTTAAACGAAATCAAAGAGGCGATGCCGGAAGATCTTTTGTACGCGCAGGAAGTGCTCGGGCATAAGCAGGAGATCATCAACCAGGCGCAGGAAAAAGCAAAGAATATTCTGGACGGGGTAGATAACCGTTTGGCCGAGCTGATCGAAGAACACCGCGTGACGCAGCTTGCCTACGAGAAGTCTAACAGGATGATTGATATGGCGCAGAAGCAGGCGTATGAGATCCGCGTCAACGCCAATGATTATGCTGTCAATGTACTGGAAGATTTATCTTCCTATATGCGTGAATATATGGATATTATCAAGGAAAACCAGTCCAATTTTATCAACAAGAAGAACAAAGACCAGGCTGAGTTCTAATCATGGTTTAAAATGGTTCAATAGTAGGTATAAAATCTTTATATTGTATGATATAAAGATTTTTTCTTATAGGAAAGGGTGGAAAAAGCATGACGAAAAAAATTGGATTGGCGCTTGGAGGCGGCAGCGCGCGGGGATTTGCTCATATCGGCGTACTGAAAGTATTGCTGGAGCAAAAGATTCCCTTTGATTATATCTCGGGATGCAGTATGGGATCGCTGATTGGCGGGATTTTTGCAGCCGAAGGGGATTTGGATACTCTGGAAAGTCTGGCGATCGTATTCGATTCCAAGAAATATTTCGATATTACGCTTTCCACGTCCGGATATGTCAAGGGGAACAAGATACGGGATCTGTTGAAGCTTATGACAAAAAATATCAACATCGAAAAGGCGGCCATTCCTTTCAGCTGTATCGCGACCTGCGTCGAAGAGGCGAAGCTGCACCGATTCACCAAAGGGCCCATCTGTGAAGCGGTACGTGCCAGCATCTCTATCCCCGGTATTTTTACACCGCATGAGATTGATGGAAAGACCTATATCGACGGGGGCGTGATCGACAGGACGGCTATTCGCGCGGCACGCGAAATGGGCAGCGATATTGTAATCGCGGTAGATGTTTCTTACCGAGGCGAACCGCTCGCATCTCCTAAGACGGTGGTTGATCTGCTGCAGGATACTTTTACGATTTCGGAATGGTACTTGACGCAGACATATCTGAAAGAAGCGGATGTCTTGATATTGCCGGAAATTAACGACATCAGCGGAAATGATTATAAGGATACGCAAACGATTATCGGTCGCGGCATGGAAGCAGCAACTGCCGCGCTGCCCGAAATCAAAAAGGTACTGGGGATTAAATAACCAGAAATTTTTGTGTGAAATCGCGCTTTCCGGGCGCGATTTTTTTATGCAGCAAGGCATAGATGTCGCTGGATAGAATATCCAAATCAAAAAGCGGATTTTCCGGAAATTCGCAAGCCCTGGTGATAACGGGTATAGCGGATTTTGTTTTCAGCTCCGCCAAGAGGCCGAGCCGCTCTTTTTTGACGGCCAGTACACGAGCATACAAGCTCTGGGACGTCAGCGTACGCGCCTTTTGTTTTGTAAGCCCGGTAATGATGTATAGCATGATGCGCTGAATACGCGTCTGCGTGTAGCGCTTGCTTTTGACAATATCGATAAATTGCTGATAAGATTGCGCATCGCGCGCCGCCTGCCGCAGCTTATATTCCAGTCCCTCGGTTACCTCGCAAATATCGCTGATTTCGGATAGAGGCATACTTCTAAGGCGAAAGAGCAGATATGGAAAAATCGCATCCGGTGAAACAAACTCGGATGTATAAAGCGACCTGACAGCATTCGGAATATCGGATTCTTTTAAGTTTGCTGCGCCTTTGCGCAGGATTTCGGACCGTATGGAAGCGGCGCTCGAGTATTGCGGCGCAAGATGTCGGTCGGCGTGATTACCGCCATGCCGGACGACGTGCACAGGCCTTATAGGGCTGTTTATCTGCGCCAGCGCCTTTAAATATTCGATTCCTAAAATATTATTGGGGGAACGGTAGACATCTTCGCTGACGCAGGAACAAAAATCCTTTAAAGCCTGTGCACGCGCTGACGGATATGATTGGCCTGCGCTTAACCGCTCCTTTAGTACAGAGGAAAAAGGAGCAGGTTCCTTAGAAAGCACATCTGCAACCGTTCTCAGATCATCCATATTCTCAGCTTCGCTGCCGAAAGAAAGTATGGAGATACAGCCAAGCGCATCGAGTATACTGAGCGCACCGTGTGCAAATCCTTCCGCGCTTTGCGTGGCATAGAAAAACGGAAGCTCCAGCACAAGGTCTGCACCGCCTAAAACGGCAGCTTGCGCGCGCGTCCATTTATCGTAAATTGCCGCTTCGCCACGCTGGACAAAATTGCCGCTCATGATACAGACGACAGCGTCTGCGCCATACAATTTTGACGTTTGTAAAATATGATAGGCATGACCGGCGTGAAACGGGTTATATTCCGCTATAATTCCAGCTATTTTCATAAATTCCCTTTGCAAAGTATTGTTTTTTATATATAATATATGAGTGTCATTATAACAGAGAAATCAATGTTTTGAAATATAAGAACAAGAGGTGTATTGAAAATGTCATTAATGGACAAGATCAAAGAAAAGGCGAAATCAGTCAGCAAAAATATCGTTCTGCCGGAGGGCAATGAACCGAGAACGATTGAAGCTGCGGCGAAGATTGGGGAACAGGGAATCGCTCATGTGATTTTGCTGGGGGATGAAAAGGAAATTCAGGCTGCCAACACAAAAAATATGGATTTATCAAAAGCCACAATCATCAATCCGGCTACTTCGCCAAAACTGGACGAATATGCGGAGATGTTTTATGAAATGCGCAAGAGTAAGGGTATCACTTTAGAGCAGGCTAAAGAGACCTGTAAGGATACCCTTTATTATGCCGTTATGATGATCAAAAATAACGATGCGGACGGTATGGTTTCGGGTGCGGTGCATTCGACGGGCGATACGCTTCGTCCGGCGCTGCAGGTCATCAAAACAAAGCCCGGCGTTTCGATCGTATCCAGCAGCTTTATTATGGAGCATCCGGATAAGAAGTGGGGAAATGACGGCGTAATGGTCTTTGCGGACTGCGCGATCAATATCGATCCCAATGCCGAGGAATTGGCGGCGATTGCGATTGCTTCGGCCGATACGGCAAAGACGCTTGCAGGCATCGATCCGCGCGTGGCGATGCTTTCGTTCTCAACAAAGAACAGCGCAAAGCATCCGAATGTTGACAAGGTGATCGAGGCGACGAAAATCGCAAAAGAACTTGCGCCGGAACTAAATATTGACGGCGAGCTGCAGGCGGACGCAGCGCTGATCGAAGCGGTCGGGCAGTTAAAAAGCCCGGGCAGCAAAGTTGCGGGGCATGCCAATGTATTGATTTTCCCTGATATTCAGGCGGGTAATATCGGCTATAAGCTGGTGCAGAGACTGGGCGGTGCTGAGGCTATCGGTCCGGTAAGTCAGGGGCTTGCCCGTCCGGTAAACGATTTATCGCGCGGCTGCAGTGTGGAAGATATTGTATCGGTTGTAGCGATTACAGCGGTACAGGCACAGTCTTTTTAAGATAAGGGGTATAGAGAAAATGACAAATGTATTGGTAATTAACGCCGGAAGCTCTTCGCTGAAATATCAGCTGATCGACATGGATACGGAAAATGTTATCGCCAAAGGTCTGGTTGAGAGAATCGGCATTGACCATTCGGTGATTAAGCATAAGCCCGCCGGAAAAGATAACGTAGAGATCGAAACGCCGATGAAAGACCATAACGATGCGATGGAGCAGGTGATCAAGGCTCTTACGGATCCGGTACATGGGGTGGTTTCCGATCTTTCGAGCATTAAGGCGGTAGGACACCGCGTCGTGCATGGCGGTGAGAAATTCAGTGGTTCGGTGCTGATTACGGATGAGGTAATCGATGCGCTCAAGGAAAATATCGAGCTGGCTCCATTGCATAATCCGGCAAACCTGATGGGCATCGCTGCCTGCCAAAAGCTGATGCCGGAAGTACCGATGGTCGGCGTATTTGACACGGCGTTTCACGCAAAAATGCCGAAAAAGGCTTTCCTGTACGGTATTCCGTATGCGGCATATACAGATTACAAGGTAAGGCGTTACGGATTCCACGGCACGTCGCATAAATATGTTTCGCAAAGGGCGGCGGAAATCCTGGGAAAAGACATTAAAGATTTGAAAATCATCACCTGCCATCTTGGCAACGGTTCTTCCGTAGCGGCGGTGGACGGTGGTATTTCGGTGGACACTTCAATGGGCTTCACACCTTTAGAGGGGCTTGTGATGGGGACGCGCAGCGGCGATCTTGATGCGGCGATCGTTCCTTACCTGATGGGGAAACTCAACATGAACGTCGACCAGGCGATCAATTACCTGAACAAAGATTCCGGCGTATGGGGTATTTCGGGTATCTCGAGCGACTTCCGTGACCTCTGGGCAGAAGAGGAAAAGGGAAATGAACGCGCGAAGCTGGCGCTCGACGTGTTTAACTATAGGCTGAAAAAGTTTATTGGTGCCTATGCGGCGGCGATGGGCGGCGTCGATGTTCTGACCTTTGCCGGTGGCGTAGGCGAAAACGACTGGGACGTTCGCGCACATGCGGTGGAAGGCCTGGAGTTTATGGGAATCAAGCTGGATAAGGAGAAGAACGACGGCATGCGCGGCGAGGAGATGGAGATTTCCGCGGCGGACTCCAGAGTTAAGATCCTCGTGATCCCGACGGACGAAGAAATGACGATCGCAAAGGATACTTACGAGATCTGCTGTAAATAACGCGCGCTAAAAAAGATATTGACAATTAAACGGCATAAAAATATAATAATATGGTAGCTGTTTTCTTGCTGAGGGAAAATTATGATTGATATTGACCTTTCAATTGCATTGAAAAACGAGGGAACAACATACTCCTATGAGTATAATGCAATTCCCGATCTGGGGGACGATATTGATTTTAAGGAACCATTGAAGCTGCGGTCAGAATACTGCGTGGACGATAAATGCGTACGCGTTTACGGAACGCTCGCTACCGTGCTTGGCGGACGGTGTGACCGGTGCCTGAAAGAAACGGATTTTGCCTTTGACGGTGAGTTCGATGAACTGTTCATTCCGGCAGGCACGCAGAGTGAAGACGAGTACATCTATCGGGGAGAGAAACTTTGCCTTGATAAGATGGTGTATGACATTATCATGTTAGGCATGCCGCATCAGCTTTTGTGTAGTGAAAATTGCAAGGGTTTATGCCCGAAATGCGGACAGGACCTGAACGAGGCACAGTGTAGCTGTGAAAAGAACGATACGGATGAAACAAATCCGTTTGCAAAATTAAAGGGATTGTTTTGAAACCCGGGGAGGTGTAGAAAGTGGCAGTACCAAAGAATAGGACTTCTAAACAACGTAAACGTACAAGAAGAGCGCATTGGAAGCTGACTGCTCCTGCTGTATCGCAGTGCCCGCAGTGCCATCAGCCTAAGCTGGCTCATAGAGTTTGCCCGACTTGCGGATACTACAACGGAAGACTCGTCGTAGCTCCGAAAGAGGATGCGGCTAAATAAGGTTGTTTTTAAAGAAAGGCCTGTAAATAGTTTACAGGCCCTTTTTATTCTTGTAATTATGCTTTAAAATTGCGGCGTTTTCATGTATACTATATCTGTATTTGTCGAATATTTGTGAGGAAGAGAAATGAGAATCATTATTGACGCAATGGGCGGTGACAACGCGCCGCAGGCAATCGTTAAAGGAGCGGTCGCGGGTATTAACGAGTTTCCGGACGTAACGATCGTGCTGACAGGCGACCAATACCGGATCGGGGAGATATTAAGCGGGCTTACCTATGATAAAAACCGTCTTGAGATCGTGCATACGACGCAGATTATTGAAATGAACGATTCACCGGTCAAGGCAATGAAAGAAAAACCGGATTCTTCTATGGCGGTGGCGCTTAAAATGGTGGCTGAGGGAAAAGGCGAAATGGCTATTTCCGCAGGAAATACGGGCGCGTTGGTAGCGGGAGCGACTTTGATTGTCAAGCGCATTCCAGGGATCAAACGGCCTGCGCTGGCGCCGGTGCTGCCGACGCAAACGGGCGAGGTCCTCTTGATTGACGTAGGGGCAAATACGGAATGCACGCCAAAATATTTGCAGCAATTCGGCGTTATGGGCAGTATCTATATGGAAAAGGTATTCGGTATGTCATCGCCCAAGGTAGGACTTATTAATATCGGCGGCGAGGAAGAAAAAGGCAGCGAGCTTACCAAGCAGGCATATCAATTGCTGAAGAACGCTCCGGTGAATTTTGTCGGAAACGCTGAGGGAAGGGATCTGCTTTCCGGACAATTCGACGTATTGGTATGCGACGGATTTACAGGCAATATTGTGTTGAAGTTTGTCGAAGGATGTGCAAAGACGATCCTTGGCATGCTCAAGGGCTATATCAGGGAATCGGCGGGCGCCAAGCTCGGCGCGGTCTTTATGAAAGGGGCTTTTGGAAAGCTCAAGAAAAAGATGGATTATACGGAGTACGGAGGTTCGCTTCTTTTAGGACTTCGTGGCGGCGTTGTAAAGTCGCACGGAAGCTCGGATGAAAAAGCGATCTTTAACACAATAAGGAACGCAAGAAAGTTTATTTCAGGTAATGTTGTGGAAGTAATTAAGGAAGAAATCGCCAAACTGGCCGAAGAATAATGGATGAACTGTTGTTAGAATTACAAAAACGAATAGGATACGATTTTAACGACGAGGAGATTTTGATGCGCGCGCTGACACATCCTTCATGTGGTAATGTGCCTAATTACGAACGTCTTGAATTTCTGGGGGATGCGGTAATCGAGCTGATTATCAGCGATTATCTCTTTAACCGCTACGGTGATTTTTCGGAAGGCATGCTGACACAGAAGAGGGCGGATATTGTGTGCTCGCGGTCGCTGGCCGGCATTGCGCGCACGATCAATCTGGGAGAGTATATTTTTCTTGGCAACGGGGAGGAACAATCCGGCGGGCGCAACAAAACGTCCATTCTGGAAAATGTTCTGGAAGCGTTAATGGGCGCGATTTATATAGACGGCGGATTTTACGCCGCGCAAAGCGTCATCAATATACTGTTTTTCAATACCATCAAGGAAGCGATGTCGCGCATATCTGACCACGATTACAAATCGCAGCTTCAGGAGATGGTGCAGAAGACGGTTAAACAGGACATCAATTATCTTGTAAGCCGCCAGGAGGGACCGCCGCACAATACGACGTTCTACGTCCGACTGATTGTAGGAAGCGAAGTCATCTGCGAAGGGGTAGGAAGCTCTAAAAAAGAAGCGGAACAAAATGCAGCTAAATTTGCGATTGCAAATTTTGATAAAATTTATAAGGGGTAAAAAACATGCTTGATTTTTCTGAAGTAAAGAAAGTGGACAGTGAAGTATATGATTCCATGATGCGGGAACTCGATCGTCAGGAGCATAATATCGAGCTGATTGCGTCTGAGAACTTTGTTTCTCCGGCGGTGATGCAGGCGATGGGCTCACATCTTACCAATAAATACGCCGAGGGATACCCGGGCAAGCGTTATTACGGCGGATGCGAATTTGTGGACGAGATAGAGGACCTCGCGCGAGACCGTGCAAAAAAACTGTTTGGCGCAGAGCATGCAAATGTGCAGCCGCATTCGGGCGCGCAGGCAAATACGGCAGTCTATTTCGCGATGCTCGAGCCGGGCGATACGATCCTTGGTATGAACCTTTCGCATGGCGGACATCTGACGCACGGCAGTCCGGTCAATATTTCCGGAAAGTATTTTAATATTGTGCCGTACGGTGTAAGCGAAAAGGACGAAAGAATTGACTACGAAAAGCTTGCGGAGCTGGCAGCCGAGCATAAACCGAAAATGATTGTAGCGGGCGCAAGCGCATATCCGCGTACGATCGACTTTGCGAAGTTCAGGGAAATTGCGGACTCTGTCGGCGCCTATCTGATGGTAGATATGGCGCACATCGCAGGCCTTGTGGCAGCAGGGCTGCATCCGAATCCCATTCCGTATGCGCACTTCACGACGACGACGACACATAAGACGCTGCGCGGCCCACGCGGTGGTATGATCCTGTGCTCCGAAGAGTATGCGAAAGCGGTGGATAAGGCAATTTTCCCGGGCACCCAGGGTGGCCCGCTGATGCATGTGATCGCGGCCAAGGCCGTATCTTTTCAGGAGGCGCTGCAGCCTGAATTCAAGCAATATCAGCAGCAAATCGTAAAAAATGCCGCTGCGTTGGCGAAGACACTGACAGACAATGGCATCAGGCTTGTTTCGGGCGGTACAGACAATCATTTAATGCTGGTGGATGTCGGCAAGCAGGGTAAGACAGGTAAAGAAGTGGAAGCACTGCTCGATTCCGCGCATATCACCGTCAACAAGAATACGATTCCCTTTGAAACATTAAGCCCGTTTGTGACAAGCGGTATCCGCATCGGTACGCCGGCGGCAACGACGCGCAACATGAAAGAAGCGCAGATGGAGATTATTGGCGGTCTGATCGCTAAGATGATCAAAGAAGGCGAAAGCGCAAAGGACGATGTGACGAGGCAAGTGTTCGCGCTGTGCGAGGAGTTTCCGCTTTATAAATAAGCCGAAAGATTGAATTGATGATGGTAAGAGGGCGGGCGCTTTGCCCGCTTTCTTTTAGGAGCTTGGGATGGGGCGTCTGATTGCAACAATTGAAGAAGGAAGCATTGCCGCGCAGTGCGGACTTGCGGCGGGGGATATTCTGCTTGAGATCAATGGCCAGCCCATCGGGGATTACATTGATTATGCCTATCATGTGGCAGACGAAAACGTTCTTTTATTGATCCGGAAACAGGATGGAACGGAAGAAGAAATTGAAATCGAAAAGGAAGCGTATGAAGAGCTTGGGATCGAATTCGAGGACGACGGTTTTGGCAAAAAAATAGTCTGCCGCAACAAATGCGTTTTTTGTTTTGTAGACCAAATGCCAAAAGGAATGCGCAAGACCTTGTATTTTAAAGACGACGACTGGCGCATGTCTTTTTTGATGGGAAGCTACATTACCCTTACCAACTTAAGCGATGCCGATATAAAACGTATCGCCGCACAGCATATATCGCCGTTATATGTTTCGGTGCACGCCTATGATCCTACGGTGCATAATATGCTGCTCGGCAATAAGGACGCGCAAAAAACATTTGATATTCTTGAGTACTTTGTGCGCAACGGGATAGAAGTACATACGCAGATCGTTATGTGCGAAGGGATCAATGACGGTACGGTGCTTAGGGAAACGATAGAAAGGTTATATGACTTGTATCCCGGCGTGCGCTCGCTGGCGGTTGTGCCGGTGGGACTGACAAAATTCAGGGATAAACGCTATCCGCTCTGTGCGATCAGCAGGAAAAATGCCTGCAACACGATTAAAATGATCGAACGTTATCAAAATCGTTTTTTAAGGGATAACCAAGAAACGCGGTTTGTTTTTCCGGCGGATGAGATGTATTTAAAGGCAGGTATCGACCTGCCGGATTACGAAAGCTATGAAGCGTTTGAACAGATTGAGAACGGCGTCGGAATGGTGCGGATGTTTATGGAAGACGCGAAAGATGCGCTTGCCGGTCTCGGGCCTTTAAAAGCATGTTATCGGTCGGTCGCGATGGCGACAGGGGCGGATTTTTATCCGTTTTTGCAGCAAATCGCCATTGAGGCGGAACGCTTGCTGGATATGAGGATAAACGTTTATCCGATCAGGAACGACTTTTTCGGTGAAACGGTTACTGTGACGGGATTGCTTACGGGTAGAGACCTCATTACGCAGCTTGGAGGAAAAGTCAGTGACGAGGTACTCTTTTTGAGCAGTTGCTGTTTTAAAGAAAAGGAAGATGCGATGCTGGACGAGATAACGCTTGCGGACCTTAGCAGGGCGCTGGGTGTCTCGTGCAGAAAGATCGGAAACGATGGGTACGAACTCATTCGCGCTATGGTTAAGGAATAAAAGGAGAAAGCTATGACAAAGCCGCTGGTAGCGATCGTAGGCAGGCCAAATGTGGGGAAATCTACATTTTTTAACAGGATAACAGGAACAAAGCTGGCGATTATCGAGGATACGCCCGGCGTTACACGCGACCGAATTTACGCGGATGCACAGTGGCTGGACAAAGAGTTTACACTGATCGATACGGGCGGGATCGATATGAATACCGACGATATTCTTCTGAGTCAGATGCGCGCGCAGGTAGAGATTGCGATTGATTCGGCTGAATTGATTTTGTTTTTTGTAGACGGAAAAACAGGTATCACCGCGGAAGATTATGAGGTCGCAAAGATGCTCAGAAAGTCCGGTAAGCCCGTCATTGTGGTTGTCAATAAAATAGATAATCCGGCGGACGAACAAAATATTTTTGATTTTTACGAACTGGGGCTGGGCGATGTGCTGGGTATTTCATCCTCGCAGGGACTGGGCCTAGGAGAGCTGCTTGATGAAATCATGGAATACATCGGCAATTATCAGACGGATAGCGAAGAGGACGACAGCTTAAAAATTGCGCTTGTAGGGAAGCCAAATGTCGGGAAATCGTCCCTGACCAATAAAATTTTGGGATATGAGCGTGTGATTGTGAGCGATATTCCGGGAACGACGCGCGATGCGATCGACTCAAGATTCGAGCGCGATGGCGCATGGTATACGATCATCGATACGGCAGGAATGCGCAAGCGCGGAAAGATTGATGATAAATCTATTGAGCGTTACAGCGTAATCCGCTCGTTAAACGCCGTCCGTCGCGCGGATGTTGTGGTGGTTATGATCGACGCGACAGAAGGGATCACAGAGCAGGATGTCAAGGTGGCGGGCTTTGTGGATGCGGAGGGCAAGCCGTGTGTGATTGCGGTCAATAAATGGGATGCGGTTGAAAAGGATACCTATACGATCGAAGAATATAACAAAAAAATATCGGCTGACCTGGCGTTTATGCCGTACGCAAAGCGCATCTATATTTCGGCCGCTACCGGATTGCGCGTTGATAAGCTGTTTGCGCTTTTGCACGAGGCATATGAACATAATACCGCGCGGATTCCGACAGGCGTGCTCAACGATTGCCTGCAGGACGCGATTACGGCTGTGGAACCGCCCGCAACCAACGGCCGCAGGCTTAAGGTGTTTTATATGACACAGGTGAGCATAAAGCCGCCGACCTTTGTATTGTTTGTCAACGAGGTGCCGTTGATGCATTTTTCTTACCAGCGTTATTTGGAGAATTATTTGCGCAAAACGTTTGACTTTAGCGGTACGCCGATTAAAATAATAATTAGGCAACGCAATGAGAGCAGGGAGGAATCGTAGGAATGGAGATTTGGGTGCTTATCCTTTGCGCCGCAATTGCATATTTATTGGGTTCAATATCGTTTTCCTATATTTTTACGAAAAAAATCAGACATGAGGATATTCGTGATAAAGGCAGCGGGAATGCCGGAACGACGAATGTGCTCAGGAATTATGGATGGGGACTGGGACTTGCTGTTTTTGCGGGAGACGTGCTAAAAGCGGTAGTCGCCGCCTTGATCGGTTTATGGCTGGCGGGTTATGAGGGTTTGTGCGTGGCGGGCGTATTCGCGATCGTAGGGCACAATTATTCCTGTTTTTTGAAATTTAAAGGCGGTAAGGGAATCGCGTCTACAATCGGGGTGTTGCTCCTGATCCAGCCGGTTCCGACGCTGGTAATCTTTACGGTCTCAATTATCATTGTCGCCTGTACGAAGATCATGAGTATCGGCTCGATCATCGGCCTTATCCTGAGCGCGGTCGCAGCAGTGGCCTTTTCCCATGGAAATTTTTATCAAATGATTTCGGTGTTGATTATCGCTGCGCTGGGGGTGTTCAGTCACCGCGAAAATATCAACCGGTTAATTCACGGAACAGAGCACAAATTGAGCTTTTCCAAAAAATGACAAAGGGCAAAAAAGGCTTGCACAAAGCGGATTTTTATGGTATTATAAGCTATGTTAATAGGATGCTAGCATCGAAGAGTGGGATTGACGCCCACTCTTTCGCATTATAAATACGAATTTTTGGAGTGGAAATGGCAAAAAATGTAAGATCGGCCGTCGAAGAAATCGCACGCCCGATTGTGGAAAGTATGGGACTCATTTATATTGACACGGAGTACGCAAAACAAGGGCAGGACTGGATGCTTACCATTTTTATCGATAAGGACGGCGGAGTGCTTTTGGAGGATTGCGAGCAGGCGAGCCGCGCCATCGAAGCGGTGCTCGACGAAACGGATCCGATTACGGAAAGCTACTGCTTGTGTGTTTCGTCCCCCGGGCTCGACCGTCCCTTAAAAACGGAGGGGGATTTTTTAAGGAGTTTAGGTAAGGAAATTGACATCAAGCTTTACAAGCCCTTTGAGGGAGCTAAACTTTTTACCGGAACTTTAACCGGCTATACGGAAAACACGGTGACGATCGAAACGGAAGAAAATGAGATCGTTTTTGAAAGAAATGAAATTGCAAAAATAAACTTGCATTTAGACATATAAAGGAGATTGGCTATGAATACGGAATTTATGGAAGCCTTAAATGATCTGGAACACGATAAGGGAATTAAAAAAGATATTTTACTGGAAGCGATTGAGACGGCGCTTATTTCGGCTTATAAAAGGCATTTTGGAACGGACCAGAACGCCCGCGTGGAAATCGACGGCGATACTGGAGAAATAAAAGTATTTGCGATCAAAAATGTGGCGGCGGAAGTGGAAGATGAAGAAACTGAAATTTCGCTTGAGGAAGCGCGCAAGATCAACGATAAGTACGAAGTCGGGGACGTCGTGGAAACGGAAGTGACCCCGCGTGATTTTGGACGCATTGCCGCGCAGACTGCTAAGCAGGTCGTTGTGCAGCGTATCCGCGAGGCAGAACGCGGCATTATTTATGACCAGTACGCGGAAAAGGAAAATGAAGTGCTGACCGCTATCGTACACAGAATCGAGCGCGGAAACGTATATGTGGAATTAGGTCGCGCCGAGGGGATTATTCCTGTCAGCGAAACGGTCTATACGGAGCAATATAACATCAACGACCGGATCAAGGTTTATGTGCTGGAAGTAAAGAAAACGAACAAAGGACCGCAGATTATTGTTTCCCGTACGCATCCCTCCCTGATCAAGCGTTTGTTTGAACTTGAGGTGCCGGAAATCAGGCAGAACGTCGTACAGATCAAAAGTATTGCGCGCGAGGCGGGAGGACGGACAAAAATCGCGGTATGGAGCGATGAAAAGGATATTGATCCGGTTGGCGCATGCGTAGGGCATAAGGGAACGCGTATTGAAAAGGTGGTAGAAGAACTGGGCGGCGAGAAAATTGACGTTGTGCCGTGGAGCTCGGACGCCATTGAGTTTATTGCCAACGCGCTGCGTCCGGCCAAGGTGGTTATGGTACAGATCAACGAGGATGAAAAAGCGGCAAAGGTGATCGTTCCTGATTACCAGCTTTCTCTGGCGATCGGCAAGGAGGGGCAGAACGCCCGGCTCGCGGCTAAGCTGACTGGCTGGAAAATTGATATAAAGAGTCAATCGCAGATAGAGCAGGAAGTGTTCGGCGAAGATTTCGCGAATGCGGATACATCGGTTTCCAGTGAGTTTGATATGGTGGACGAACTCAACGAGGAAGAAGCTGTGGAAGATGTCGAGGAGGATGTGCTGCTGGATTCTCTGGAGGAACAAACCGAAGAAGAGCAGCAGTAAAATAGATTATGGCGGAAGAACGGCGGGCGCCTGCGCGCATGTGTATTGCCTGTAGGCAGAGCAAACCAAAGCAGGAACTGATACGCATCATACGGGAGCGCGATGGGCGGTTTACCCTGGACGCTACAGGAAAAAGGCAGGGCGGCCGCGGCGCGTATATCTGTGCGGACGCCGCCTGCGTGGAAAAAGCAAAGAAAATCTTCGGCAAGGCGATGCATTGCCAGATGGGCGATGCGCTTTATGAGGATTTGATGAAAGCTGTGTGCGAGCATGAAAAGAAATAAATTCCTGGATTTTCTGGGGTTGGCGGCAAAGGCCGGCAAGCTGGTCTATGGCGCCGAAGGAACCGATAAGGCGATCAAAAGCGGAAAGGCGCGGCTGGTGGTCCTCGACGGCGGCGCTTCGGAGGCCACCAAAAAAGCCTTTATGGACGCATGCAGCTATTATAAAACGAAAATCATCGTATTAAATGAATGCGGTGTGCTGGGCGAGAGCCTGAATAAACCAAACAATAAAATTATTGGGATAGTGTGTCCGAATTTTGCAAAGCATGCATGGGAAAAATACCACACTACTTCCGGGGGTGAAATCATTGAGCAAGATTAAAATTTTAGAAGCGAACAAGAACCTGTTAAACAATGCGCAAGCTGTATTCAATACGATTTTAGAGATGCAGACGGATGCGGAAAAACAGATCAAGGAAATCAAAAGCATTGAAACAAAGATTCTTGATATAGAAAAGGTCAAAAATGAAAAGGCACGCGCCGAGCGGGAAGAGCAGCGTTTGAAAGAGCAACGCGAGCAGGCTCTTGCCGCGCAAAAAGAACAGGAATTAAAGCAGGCGGAAGAGCCGGATCAACCGCAGGAAAAGCCTGCGCAACAGGAGGAGACACTCGCCAAGAAAGAGGAAGTGAAAGAGCCTGTTTCAAACGCTCAGGAACCGCCGAAAAAGGCAGCCGCAACCCCCGCGGCTACAAGACCGGCGCAGGAACGCCCGAAACAGCAGGTAAAGCATGTGCCTGGCGAAAGCAATGCAAAATCAGCAGAGGATAAAAAGCCTGCGCCCAGGCGCGAGCAGGATGAGCAGAGAAAAAGTCCGCGCGTCCAGACAGGCGCTGCAACGGAAGCGCGTCCGGAAAAGAAATTCTCATCCAAAAAATCCGGCGGCTTTGAACATGGCAAAAGTAAAAAGCAGCAGGAAGAGGACCGGAACAAACGCCCGAAAATCAAGGAACGCGTATTTAATATTGACGAGGACGATTTTCCGAAAGGGTCGCGCAAGCGTCATAAAAAGCAGCAGCAACAGCCTAAGATGGTAATTGAGCCGATCAAGATTGAGAAAGCAACGATCACGGAAGAGACGATTTCCGTAAAATTGTTCTCTGAAAAAATCGGTAAACCGGTGTCGGAAATTCTGAAGAAGCTTTTGCTTTTGGGAATGATGTCTACAATCAATTCGCAGATCGATTTTGATACAGCGCAGCTTATCGCGAGCGAATATGATATTGAACTGGAGCAGAAGATTGCACAGACGGCCGAGGACATCTTGGTAGATGAAGCGGAAGATACGGAGGATCAGCTTATAAAACGCCCGCCGATCGTTACGATTATGGGCCATGTTGACCACGGTAAGACGTCGCTTCTTGATAAAATCAGGCTGTCCAAGGTTACGGAGAGCGAGGCCGGCGGTATTACGCAGCATATTGGCGCATACCAGGTTGAACTGAACGGTGAGAAAATCACTTTCATCGATACGCCCGGGCATGAAGCATTTACGGCAATGCGCGCCAGAGGCGCGCAGGTCACGGACGTTGCGATCATTGTCGTCGCGGCGGACGACGGCGTTATGCCGCAGACGGTGGAAGCGATCAACCACGCTAAATCCGCCGAAGTGCCGATTATTGTTGCGATCAATAAAATCGACCGCGAAAATGCGAACCCGCAAAAGATCATGCAGGAGCTGACAGAATATGAACTGCTGCCCGAAGAATGGGGCGGCGATACGATCGTCGTACCGGTATCTGCCAAAACGGGCGAAGGAATCGATAAGCTTCTGGAGATGATTCTGTTGGTTGCGGACGTGCAGGAGCTGAAAGCAAATCCGGACCGCCTGGCAAAAGGCACGATTGTGGAAGCACAGCTTGATAAAGGGCGCGGACCGGTCGCGACCGTCCTGGTACAAACGGGTACTTTGCGCGTGGGCGATACGATTGTTGCAGGCACGGCTTATGGCCGTGTGCGTGCTATGGTAAACGACAGGGGGCAGATGGTGAACGAGGCTTTGCCGTCCCAGCCGGTTGAGGTAATCGGATTCTCCGAGGTTCCGGCGGCAGGCGATATTCTGCACGCGGCTCCGGCGGATAAGCTCACCAAGCAGGTTGCCGAGGAAAGGAAAGACAGGCAGAAAGCGGAAATGCTCAAGAAGATGTCCAAAGTATCCTTGGACGATCTTTTCACTCAGATAGCGGAAGGACAGATCAAGGATCTGAATATCGTTATCAAGGCAGACGTGCAGGGTTCCGTGGAAGCGGTGCGCCAGTCTTTGGAGAAACTTTCCAATGACGAAGTGCGCGTGCGCGCGATTCACTGCGGCGTAGGCGCGATCACGGAAACAGACGTTATGCTCGCTTCGGCGGCGAATGCGATCATCATCGGCTTTAACGTGCGGCCGGATAATATGGCGACGGCCGCTGCGGAGCATGAAAAGGTCGACGTGCGTTTGTATCGTATTATTTATAAGGCGATCGAAGATATTACGGCGGCGATGAAAGGTATGCTCGAACCGGAATACGAGGAAGCGGTCATCGGCCATGCGGAAGTACGCCAGACTTTCAAGGTTTCGAGCGTTGGCACGATTGCAGGCTGCTATGTTATGGACGGGGTGGTTAAACGCAACTGTCAGGTCCGTTTGCTGAGAGACAATGTGGTTATATATGAAGGAGCGTTGAGTTCCCTGAAGAGATTCAAGGACGACGCAAAAGAAGTGGCTCAGGGTTATGAATGCGGCCTCTCCCTCGATAACTACAATGACCTTAAGGAAGGCGATGTCGTTGAATGCTTTGAGATGCGCGAAATAGAACGGTAGGTGTCTTAATATGTCAGTCAACAGAATGAACAGAATCGACGAGGAAGTAAAACGCGCGCTTGCGGATATTATCCGTAACGATGTAAAGGACGACAGGCTGTCGCCTATGACAAGCGTAACACGGGTCGAGATTACATCCGACCTTAAGTTTGCTAAGGTATTTATCAGTGTTTATGCCGATACGGACAAGAAACGTCACGCGTCGATAGACGCGCTGAACCATGGCGCGGCCTTTATCCGCACGAAGCTTGCAAAAGCCGTGGATTTGAGGCGTGTGCCGGAGCTTACGTTTGTACTTGACGATTCGATTGAATACAGCATCAAAATCTCGAAGATTTTGGATGATGTGAACAGTAAGGACAGTGAATGAAAGAAGTAGTCGGCTTTATTAAGGAACACAAAAGTTTTGCGGTTCTGACGCATCTCCATCCCGATGGAGATGCGCTTGGGAGCGCATACGCCCTGGTACGGGCACTGAATAATCTTGGCATGAAAGCCGAGGTTATTTTATTGTCCGAACCGCCCCAAAAGCTTGTATTCAAAGAATTCGCGGACCTGTACCGATTGATCGGCGACGTGGAGGCGGAGGCTTATGATGCTGCGATCAGCGTTGACTGTGCGACGCTGCCACGGCTGGCGGACGCGCAGGCGTTATTCTTAAGTAAACCGAACTGCAACATCGATCATCATATTTCGAACACTGATTATGGACAGGTTAATTATGTGAGGCAAGCGGCGGCAACGGGCGAGATCATCTTTGAATTGACGGAACATTTGCGGGCGCCGATGGATAAGACGATCGCTATGGCCCTTTATATGGCGATTTCTACGGACAGTGGGAACTTCACTTATTCCAATACAACGGAAAAAACGTTGGAAACTTTTACGAAGCTGATGCAGTATGGGTTTCCTCTGGTGGAAATGGCGGACCAGATATTTAACCGCCGCTCTCTTGGCGCCACCCGTTTGATCGCGCGTTTTATTGATAAGATGCGTTTTTATGAAGAGGGCAGGCTGGCCGTTTCCGTCCTTATGCTGTGCGACCTTGAGGAAACGGGCGCGCTGGTTGAGGACTGCGAGATATTGATTAACTATGCAAGGGAAGTCGAAGGCGTTGAGATAGCGGTATTTGTCCGCGAAATGAGTAAGGATACCTATAAGGTGAGCTTTCGTTCCAACGATTACGTCGACGTCGGCGCGATGGCGGCGGAGTGCGGGGGCGGAGGACACGTCAAAGCTGCAGGCTGCATGATGAAAGGGAATCTTTATAATATCCTTGAGAAAATCAATAAATCGGCGGGAAATCATTTGCGATGAACGGTGTTTTAAATGTTTTGAAGCCGCCCGCTATGACCTCGAGCGACGTTGTCTCCCGCATAAGGCGAATGCTCAGCGAGCGCAGAGTAGGGCATACGGGAACGCTTGACCCGGGGGCGGCGGGCGTACTGCCTGTTTGTGTCGGGCGCGCAACGAAGATTGCGGATTATATCATGTCGGCAGACAAGGAGTATATCGCCGAGATACGCTTTGGAACCGAAACCGATACGCAGGACAGCTATGGAACTGTCACGGCCAAAGCGGATATGGATATTTCCCTGCGGCAACTGGAAGAAATATTACCGCAGTTTACAGGGCGGATTTTGCAAAAACCGCCGATGTATTCGGCGATTAAGCATGAGGGCAGGAAGCTTTACGAACTGGCGCGCAAGGGAGTCGAAGTAAAAAAGCCCGCACGCGAGGTAACGGTTCGGAAAATTAAAATTCTGGATGAGAAGACAAACCGTTTTTTGCTGAGGATATGCTGTTCGAAAGGAACTTATATCCGCAGTTTATGCGCGGATATAGGTCATGCGCTGGGTACCTGCGCTTATACTTCTTTTTTGATGCGTACAAAAACGGGCGCGTACGGAATTGAACAAAGCTATACGCTTGACGAATTGGAAGCGATGTGCAATGCGCAGGAAATAAAGCAGGCGCTCATTCCTATGGAGCAGGCGCTTGGGGACATGCCCAAGATCGTATGCGGGGACTACCTTTACGACATCCTGACCACGGGAACCCCCGTTGATCTTCGTAAGGCGGGAACGCTCAAGGTTGATGAAAATATTGCTTACGCGGTATACTGCAAAGGCACATTGATTGGAATTGGAAAGCGCACGGGCGATACGCTTAAAATTGTTACAATGCTCAAACTGCGCGAGGGGTAAAAATGAAAATATTGACTTCAGAGGATTTGCCGTTCCCATACGGAACGGCAATTGCAATCGGTTTGTTTGACGGCGTGCATGAAGGACATCAGACGCTGATTCGGGATATTGAGGGGCAGAAAGGACTGTTTTCCCTGGTGTATACCTTTGATGGAAAACCGAATCACGCCGCATATAAAAACATCTATACGTTAAAAGAAAAAGAAGAAATTTTTTCATGTATGCAGGTGGACGGTTTTTATCTGCAGGCTTTTGACCATACGTTCTCCAAACTTTCGAAGCAGGCGTTTTTAGAGCGGCTGGTATATGACTTCCACGCCAAGCATATCACAGTCGGTTTTGATTTCCGCTTCGGCAAAGATGCGGAAGGAACAACGGATTATTTGCGCGAGCAAAGTAAGCGATATGGTTATACGCTCCACGTAATGCCACGTATCGAATACCAAGGTGGAAAAGTGAGCAGCTCGTATATCAGGGAGCTGATTCTGGACGGAAATATGGAAGAAGCGACCAAGCTTCTAAGCCGCTTTTATTTTGTAGACGGCGCGATTGAAAAAGGAAACCATCTGGGATCAAAAATCGGCTTTCCGACAGCCAATATCTCAACGGACAAGCTTCTGCCGCAATATGGAGTGTATGCGACGATCGCTCAAATCGACGGGAAACTGTATCCCGCCGTAACCAACGTAGGGATCAAGCCGACGGTAAAGGATGACGATACCCCCAACATTGAGACCTTTATCCTGCAATTTTCGGGCAATGTATATAACGAAGACATGCGCGTTTATTTTGTCAGCCAGATACGCAGGGAAAAAGTGTTTGATAATGTGGAGGAATTAAGACGCCAGATCGCGCGCGATGCACAGTCCGCGGCTGATATGCTCACGAATTTAGAGGTTTACAAAGAATACATAATATGTTAAAATAACTCTCGTGTACTTTTACCGGATGCTCTGATGGGCGACACTCCGACGCCACCATAGCATTACGGGGTTTACAACAAATGGAGGTAGAAAAAATGGATAAGGCAGTAAAGACAGAGATTATTCAGAAGTATGCTCAGAAAGAAGGGGATACAGGTTCTCCGGAAGTGCAAATCGCGCTGCTGACATACCGTATCAACCACCTCAACGAGCATTTGAAAGCGTTCAGCAAAGACTCGCATTCAAGGCGCGGCCTGCTTAAGATGGTTGGTAAAAGAAGAGGATTGCTCAACTATCTAAAAGAAAAAGACATCGAGCGCTACAGAAACTTGATCGAAAGTCTGAACTTAAGAAAATAAGCAATTGGAGCGGGATTTTCTCGCTCTTTTTGATGTGGACGGCATATATCCGGCGGCCTTAAAATGGTTAAGGGACGGGTATCTGGCCATGAGGATGTATCAAATTCAGGAGGAATTGAAAGATTATGCAACAAAACCATGTATATGAAATGGAACTGGGCGGCCGGACTCTCACTGTGGAGAGCGGTAAATACGCCTTCCAGGCAGACGGCGAAGTCATCGTAAGATGTGGAGATACGGCTGTTCTGGTAACTGCCACAGCATCAAAAACGCAGAGGGAGGGAATTGATTTTTTCCCGCTGAGCGTTGAATTCGAAGAGAAAATGTATTCCGTAGGTAAAATCCCCGGCGGGTTTATCAAACGTGAAGGTAGGCCTTCCGAGAAAGCGATTCTGGCGGCAAGGCTGATAGACCGTCCGATTCGTCCGCTTTTCCCGAAAGGATACCGCAATGACGTGCAGATTATCGCCACGGTGATGTCGGTGGATACGGATATTCCGCCGGAAGTTTTTGCCATGATCGGCTCGTCCGCCGCGCTCAGTATCTCGGGGCTTCCTTTCGCGGGCCCGACAGGTACGGTAGTCGTCGGCCTTGTCGACGGGCAGTACGTGATCAATCCGGACAGCGCGCAGCGCGAAAAGAGCCGTCTGCACCTGGTGGTATCCGGTACGAAAGACGCTGTGATGATGGTTGAAGCAGGCGCAAACGAGGTTACAGAGGAAGAGATGCTTGGTGCGATCCTCTTCGGACATGAGGAAATCAAGCGTATCTGTGCATTTATCGAGAATATCAAAAACGATATTGGCAAACCGGAAAAAGAAGTTGACATTCACCAGGTGCCGGAGGAGATCAACGATGCGGTACGTGCCTTTGCCGCAGATAAAGTCGTGTGGAGCGTAGACACTTTTGACAGGACCGAGCGTGAAAAGCGTCAGGACCAGGTGAAGCAGGAAGTGATCGAGCACTTTGCGGAGCAGTTTCCGGATAGTGACGCCGATATTGCAGACGTACTTTATTATATGACAAAAGAAGTGATCCGCGGCAAAATATTAAACGACGGGGTTCGTCCCGATGGCCGTGGTTATGAGGATATTCGTCCCATCTGGTGCGAAACGGGAATCTTTGCAAGAACGCACGGCAGCGCGGTGTTCACGCGTGGACTGACGCAGGCAATGAATATCGTAACGCTGGGGGGAATGCGTGAGGGCCAGAACCTGGATGGCATTTCGGAAGAAGATTTCAAGCGTTATATGCATCATTACAACATGCCGCCGTATTCGACGGGCGAAGCGCGTATGATGCGTTCGACGTCCCGCCGAGAGATCGGACATGGCGCGCTTGCTTCAAGGGCGTTAGAGCCTGTGCTGCCGTCCGAAGAGGAATTTCCTTACGCGATTCGTTCCGTATCCGAGGTAATCAGTTCGAATGGTTCTACTTCGCAGGCCAGCGTATGCGCAAGCTGCCTGGCGTTGATGGACGCGGGTGTGCCAATCAAAGCGCCGGTTGCAGGATGCGCAATGGGCCTCATCAAAGACGAAGAAAACGGGAAAATCGTTGTATTGACCGATATTCAGGGGCTTGAAGACTTTTTAGGCGATATGGACTTTAAGGTCGCCGGTACGGCCAAGGGTATTACGGCAATCCAGATGGATATTAAAATCAAGGGAATCGATAAAGAAATTCTGGAACGCGCGCTTGCGCAGGCGCTGCGCGGCCGGCTCTTTATCCTGGATAAGATGACGGAAGTAATGCCTGCGCCTAAGGATCATTTATCTCCATATGCACCGAAAATCATCCGCTTTACGATTGATCCGGATAAAATCCGCGAGGTTATCGGCAGCGGCGGAAAGGTGATCAATAAGATCATTGACGATACCGGTGTGAAAATCGATATTGAAGATGACGGAAGCGTTTCCATTCTTACACCCGACGACGATGCGGCGGCGAAAGCCCGCAAGATTATCGAAACAATCGTCAAAGACGTTAAAGTCGGCGAAGTGTTCAACGGAAAAGTCACGCGCATCATGAATTTCGGCGCTTTTGTGGAACTTGCGCCCGGAAAAGAAGGAATGTGCAGGATTTCGAATCTTTCCAACGAATTTGTCAAGAAAGTCGAGGATGTCTGCAACATTGGAGACGAGTTGCTTGTCAAGGTAATCGAAATCGATAAGCAGGGAAGAATCAACTTGACGCACAAGGGCGTAAAGGCTGAAGACCAGAAATAACAAGAATTGGTTAAAAAAGCCGGTACATACCGGCTTTTTTATTACGAAACATCAAGCCGCCGGAACGCCAAAATTGTTTGGATTCGCGGTTTATGGGAGTGAAAAATAAGCATGAATAATACGTTTGTAAAAGAGAAACTTCAAAGCGGCGTTACCTTGATCGCAGAACCGTTGCCGAATTTCCATTCGGTTACGGTCGGCATTTGGGTAGGGGCGGGCTCTATTACGGAGACGCCCGGGGAGAACGGTATATCCCACCTGATCGAACATATGCTGTTCAAAGGAACGAAGAAGCGTACGGCTAAGCAAATCGCGGTGGATGTCGACAATATCGGCGGGCAGATCAACGCCTTTACTTCCAAAGAATGCACCTGCTATTACATCAAAGTGATCGATGAGAAGCTGGATGCGGGACTCGAGATTCTTACAGACCTTTTTTGCAACGCGACGCTTGATCCAGCGGAACTGGAAAAAGAAAAGGGCGTGGTTTTGGAAGAAATCGCCATGAGTAACGACAATCCGGAAGACGCGGCGATGGATCTTATCTCCAGTGCCTATTTTGACGGTTGTTCCCTTGCGAAAACTATTATCGGCCCGCCGGAAAATATTAAAAGATTTACCAGGGATGACCTTGTCTCCTATATGGACAGATATTATACCGCTTCCAATATTGTCGTTGCGGTGGCGGGAAACTTTGAAGCACAGAAGCTGAAAGAATCTTTAAACCGTTATCTTGTGGACATCAACAAACATCCGCTTGCGCTGCCGGAATTTTCACATTGCGGGGGTTTTGTAACACACGGCGGTTTCGAAATCAACCAGAGGGACATCGAACAGGTGCATTTGTGCATGGGTATGCCCTGCTACAATTTGCAGGATGATAAACGTTTTGCCCTTAATATCCTGAACAATGTCGTCGGCGGGTCCATGAGTTCGCGCCTTTTCCAAAAGATCAGGGAAGAGATGGGCATGGCATATTCCGTCTTCACCTATCCGGCGCTTTACCGCGATACGGGAATGTACGGCGTATACGCCGGTACGATGGCGGGGAATACGGAAAAGGTAGCGGAAATGGTCCTTGAGGAACTGAAACGTGTGAAAGCAGATGGAATCACACAGGATGAATTTCAGCAAAGCAAAGAGCAGCTTAAGGGGAGCATGATACTGTCTCTGGAAAGCACTTCTTCCAAAATGAGCGCGATCGGAAAGGCGCTGCTGCTCACCGGAAAGACGTATTCAGACGAAGAGGTTCTGCGTATGATCGAAAACGTCAGCTACGAGGAGATCAGGGAAGTTGCTGAATATTGCCTTGATTTTACTGGGTTAACCGTCACCGGCGTGGGAAAAGTCAAGGACACGGAATCGTTAAAAAATATTGTTGCGCAAAATCGAAGGCCGGTTTGAAAAATCCTGCCTTCAATGCTATAATATATGAGCAGGTTTTGGCCGTTTGCAGATGCGACAGAATGGATGCGTACGGCCTATTGGTGGTTGAGGGAAAAGAATGGCGACTCGCAAGAAGAAGAGAAAAAAGAATACAACAAAAACAGGTGAGATAATTGGTATTGTTATTATTGGCCTAGCGGTTTTTACGGCGATTACCATATACTTTAGCGTAGGAAGTGTCTTTGGCGATATGATCAAAGGCCTTATTTTTGGTTTGTGCGGTATCATCGGTTATGTGGTACCGATTATTTTAGGCGTGATCGGCGTGCTTTTTATTGCCGCGCGTAAAAAATACCCCAATGCAAGTAAGCTGGTGCTTCTGGCGCTGGCCGTGTTCTTCGTGTTTTCCCTGATTCATCTCTCTGCGATCGAAGATATTTTTAAGACGGGAAATAGTTTTGCTGACTTTATAAAAAATTCGTACGACACAGGGGCGGCAAATATTGTCGGCGCCGGAGCCATTGGCGCGCTGCTTTCCTATTGGACATACAATTTCCTGAGCCTGGTCGGCAGCTATATTGTTTTTATTACCGGTATCGCCGCATGTATCATTGCGCTTACCAACCTATCCATCAAAAAAGTGAGTACAGACCTTGGCGCTGCGGTCAAGACAACCTACGATGAATACCGGGCGCGTGCAGAAGAACGCAGGGAGCAAAAGCGGCTTTATGTGGAAAGGCTGAACGAGGTGCAGGAAGAAGCGATGCGCGAGGAACCGGAAGACGAGTTCAACATGCAGATTGAGGACCTGGCGGATACGTCGTCTGTACCGACCGGCGAGCCTGTATTTGAAGAGCCTCCGGCAGATGAATTTGCGGATTATAATCCGGAAGAATATAGGAAAGTATTTTCGGATACGGATATTACCTTTGACGACGATGTACCGTCCCAAACACGCAGCAGGCGGAAAATAGATATTACGCAGCCGATCCCCACGGTTAAAACACAGGCGGGCAGTGGAGGTACTGTTGCAGCAGGAGCGGCAACAAACCTAATGACGCCGCCAAAACCAAGTGCGCCAAAATATGTAAAACCGCCGCTTAATCTGCTGAAAGTAATGCAGGGACAGGGCGGACGGACGTCGGCTGCCGACCTGCGTAAAAATGTGGAGATATTGGAGAATACGCTCTCCAGCTTCCATGTGAGCGCAAAGGTTGTGAATGTGAGTAGAGGGCCGGTTGTGACGCGTTACGAGGTGCAGCCTGCGCCCGGGATCAAAGTCAGCAAAATTGTCAATCTGGCAGACGATATCGCCATGAACCTTGCGGCGAGGGATGTACGTATCGAAGCGCCCGTGCCGGGAAAACCAGTGGTGGGTATCGAAATACCAAATACGGAGACCAGCGCTGTCGGGCTGCGCGAACTGGTCAGTTCGGAAGATTTCAAAAAGCTGAAAAGCCCGATCGCTTTTGCGCTCGGCAAAGATATTGCAGGGACTAACGTATACGCGGATATTGGGCGTATGCCGCATTTGCTGATCGCGGGAGCCACCGGCTCCGGAAAAAGCGTATGTATCAACTCGCTGATCATCAGTATGCTCTATCATGCGTCGCCCGAAGATGTTAAAATGATTATGATCGACCCCAAAGTGGTTGAGTTGAATGTTTTTAACGATATTCCGCATCTGCTGATTCCTGTTGTCACAGATCCCAAAAAGGCGGCCTCAGCAATCAATTGGGCGGTAAACGAAATGACGATGCGGTACCGTATGTTTGCGGCTAAGGGAGCGAAAGACTTAAGGAAGTATAACGAGATTATGCTTGCGGAAGAACAGGAAAAACTGCCGCATATTCTGGTGATTATCGACGAACTTGCAGACCTGATGATGGTCGCGCCAGGAGAGGTGGAAGACGCTATCTGCCGTATTGCGCAGCTTGGACGCGCGAGCGGTATCCATTTAGTAATTGCGACGCAAAGACCGTCTGTAGATGTGATTACGGGTATCATAAAAGCCAATATACCGTCAAGGATCGCTTTTGCGGTATCTTCGCAGGTCGATTCGCGTACGATACTGGATATGGCGGGCGCTGAAAAGCTTTTGGGGCAGGGCGATATGTTATTTTATCCGTCCGGCGCGCCCAAGCCTGTGCGTTTGCAGGGGTGCTTTATCTCGGACAAGGAAGTGGAAGCCGTTACGAATTTCCTGAAAGAGCGGACAACGGTCGATTATGATACGCGCGTGCTGGAAGGGATCTCCAAAGAATCGGCGTCGCCGATAGCGGGACAGGAACAGACGGACGAGCTGTTTATGAAAGCGCTTGAAGTTGTCATGGAATACGACCAGGCTTCGACCTCGATGCTGCAAAGGCGTTTGCGGATTGGGTATGCGCGCGCCGCGCGGTTGATCGACCAGCTTGAAGAGAGCGGGTATATTTCGCCTATGGATGGCAGCAAGCCCCGCCAGGTACTGATTACAAAGGAAGAATATGATCGTCTCACATCCCCTCAGGGAGAGGAAGAATAAGTATGGCAGTAAAAATAGGCGTAATTTCACTTGGATGTGCGAAAAACAGAATGGATACGGAGCTGATGCTTTCTCAGCTCGCGCCAGAGTATGCGTTTGTGCAGGACATTGCTGAGGCGGATATTATGCTGATCAATACCTGCGCCTTTACGGACGAAGCAAAAGAAGAATCCATCAATACGATTTTGGAAGCGGAGCAGCAGAAAAAATTTGGCAATGTCCGTGGAATCGTTGTTACGGGATGTCTTCCGCAAAGATTTAGAGAGGAACTTGCGGAGACGCTGCCGCGTGTGGACGCTTTTTTGGGTACTGCCGCCTATAAAGATATTAGGCGGGCGATGGACGAAGTTGTGCATGGGGGACATTTTACCAACTATGCCGATGTCACCATTGATGAAAAATATCATGAGCGTATCATTACAACGGTTGCGCCTACAGCATATGTGCGAATCGCGGAAGGATGCGACAATTGCTGCAGTTATTGCGTAATCCCATCCATCAGGGGCCGCTATCAGAGCCGCAGGCCGCAGGCTATACTGGATGAGATACGCATTCTTGTCCAAAAGGGATTTTCTGAAATCATCCTCATTGCGCAGGATACGACCAATTACGGAAGCGACCTTGAGGAGGATGTTAACCTGGCATATCTGATGGATCAGGCGGCGCAAATCGACGGTGTAAAGTGGTTGCGCGTATTGTATAGTTATCCAAACGGTGTGACGGATGAATTGCTTACCGTAATGTTAAAGCATGACAACATTGTAAAATATATCGATATTCCTGTGCAGCATCTGGATAATGAGGTGCTGGGACCGATGAATCGGCGCAATACGAGGGAATCGACGAGCGAAGTGGTACAGAAAATCCATGCCGCCTCGCCCGATTTTATCATCCGCTCAACGGTTATTGTGGGTTTCCCGGGCGAAACACGTGAAAATGTGAGTCACCTTTGTTCTACGATGAAAAAGCTTCAGTTTGACAGACTGGGCGTCTTCACCTATTCGCAGGAGGAGCATACGCCCGCCGCGGACATGGCGGACCAGATTGACGAAGAAGAAAAGGAATTTCGTAAGGATTCTGTGCTCAATGTACAGGCGTCTATATCGCTTGACCTGAACAAAAAGCGTATTGGCAGGATATATGAGGTACTGATTGAGGGAAAGGACGAGCATACGGGCCTTTATTATGGCCGTTCTTATGCCGAAGCGCCTGACGTTGACGGTAAGATATTTGTAGAAACAGAAAAGGAATTGGAGAGCGGAAAGTATTATAATATCATGATTACAAAAGCGTACAGCTATGATTGTATAGGAGAATTAACCGAATGAAATGGAATGCGCCGAACATATTGACTTTGGTACGAATGATATTGATTCCGTTTTTCGTGCTATTTTATTTTACCGATGTACCGAATTGGAACATCTATGCTGCTATAATATTTATTGTAGCGGCTTTCACGGATTGGCTTGACGGGTTTCTCGCGCGCAAGAATAACCAAGTCTCCGATTTCGGAAAGCTTTGGGACCCGATCGCGGACAAACTTTTAGTGCTGGCGGCTCTTTTGCTGCTGATGGACTGGGGAAAAGTCGGGCTGATTCCGGTGCTGATCATCGAGGCGAGAGAGCTTATCATCGGTGGTTTTCGCTCGCTGGCCGCATCCAAAGGCATTGTAATCGCGGCGGATAAGTCGGGAAAGCTTAAAACGGTGGTGCAGTTTGTTGCAATCATAATATTACTTTTAAACGACTGGCCGTTTACGTTTGTACCGGTATCGGTCGGACTGATTCTGATCTGGATCAGCGCAGCACTGGCCATATATTCATGTATTGAGTATATGGTAAAAAATTCGCAGGTACTAAAGGACTAACTGAGAAAAGAAAGGATTCTGAAAGATGGAAAAAGATAAAGCTCTGGACGTAGCGCTCGCGCAAATTGAAAAGCAATTTGGAAAGGGCGCTGTTATGAAGCTTGGCGATGCAGCCAAGAATATGAACGTATCGGTCGTGCCGACGGGATGTTTGGAACTGGATATTGCTCTTGGGATCGGCGGTGTGCCGCGCGGCAGGATCATCGAGATCTATGGACCGGAATCGTCCGGTAAAACGACCGTAGCCCTGCATATGATTGCAGAGGTACAAAAACAGGGGGGAGCGGCCGCGTTTATCGACGCGGAGCATGCACTCGATCCGGTATACGCAAAAAATCTCGGCGTAGACATCGATAATCTTTATGTTTCACAGCCAAGCACAGGTGAGGAAGCGCTGGAAATCACCGAGGCGCTTACGAGAAGCGGCGCTATTGACATTATCGTTGTCGACTCGGTCGCGGCGTTGGTACCAAAATCGGAGATCGAGGGACTGATGGGCGATTCGCATGTCGGCGCGCAGGCGCGGCTGATGTCGCAGGCGTTAAGAAAACTGGCCGGCGTGATCAACCGTTCCAATACGATCGCAGTATTCATCAACCAGCTTCGCGAAAAGATCGGCGTTATGTTTGGCAGTCCGGAAACGACGACAGGCGGCAAGGCTTTAAAATTCTATGCGTCTGTGCGCCTTGATGTCCGCAGGATTGAGACGATCAAGGTCGGGGACCAGATGATTGGTAACCGCACACGGATCAAGGTCGTCAAAAATAAAGTTGCGCCGCCGTTTAAAACGGCTGAATTTGAAATATATTACGGCGAGGGAATCAGCGAAACGGCAAGTATTTTAAATCTTGCAACGCAGCTTGGCATCATTGTAAAATCCGGTTCATGGTTTTCTTACAACGGCGAGCAGATCGGCCAGGGGCGCGATAATGTGCGCCAATATCTGCAAGCAAATCCACAGATCGCGGAGGGAATCAAGCAAGAGATCTTAAAGGCATACAAGCTCGGCGAATATGCGGACTTGCCGGACGAAGAAGAGACTCTGGAAGAGGAGCAAGAAACAAAGAAATAACAATTTATGGTGGTGCAGTATTCTAGTCGGTACTGCCGATTTCGAAGGCGGGCCTAAAAATCCGTTAAAGGGCACATCGATGAAGTTCCTGGTGCTGGCCGCTGACGCCCCGTTGGGGGCTGGTGCTGGGAGTTAAGAAAGAAGGGCGATCCATAAGGGCATATGGGCGTTGACCCAGCTTTCGCGGAGACCTGCTTGGGTGGTGAGATCTTTTCATTACTGGGCAGGGTGAACCTGTTATGCGGTACTAAGCTGTGTACAGTGTAGCCTGTCTTGCGTTGGTATGGTGGAAAAGCAGGAAGACGATTTTTTGCGGATGGCGTACGAATTCCTTAAAATCATGACTGTAAAAAACCATACCGGCAAAAGAGACTAGAAATTGGATTTGTGCTGTCGAGGAAAGCTCCTAGACTGTATTTCAGGCAATAAGGGGATTATAGTGTGGTTTGAACAGGCAATCCGGTCGTGCAGAGGGAAACGCTGCATCGCAGACTTCAAAGGGAAACCACTCCTATCGGCGACGGGGAGCAGACTGCGGGGAAATCCTACCGGACCATATACTGCAAGGTCTACCCTTATTGTCACCACCATAATTTAAATGTCGGAGATAAGATGAAAGTCATAAAACACTGGGCGATCAAAATATTTTTTATTACATTGTTTATTTCCGCAGGCGTTTCCGTAGCTGCGGAATATTTTATTTCCAATCTTTCCTTAATCGCTTCAGTTGGCGTTGTCATCGCGCTGATCGCCGTAGGTATTCTCTTTGATATTGTCGGGGTGGCCTTTGCTAGCTGCGACCAGTCACCGTTTATCGCCATGTCCTCCCGTAAAAACACGAAAGCGCATTATGCGCTTAAAATGCTTAAAAACGCAGATGTGGTTTCGAATTTCTGCAATGACGTGATTGGCGATATATGCGGGATTGTCAGCGGCGCCGCCGGAGCAGCCATTACCTTAAAAGCGGTCGTTTTCCAGTTCCCTTTTCCGGACATGGCGATTTCTATCGCGGTATCAGCCTTGATTGCGGCGCTGACGGTGGCGGGAAAGGCGTGGGGCAAAGGAATTGCCCTGAAAAAAAATAAGGATATTGTAATGATGATTGGGTCCATCGCCCATTTTTTCAGTTTTAAAAAAGGCAAGGGCAATGAAAAAGAGAATTGACGTATTACTGTATGAAAAAGGGCTTGCCAAGAGCCGCGAGAAAGCAAAGGCGCTTGTGATTGCAGGCGAAGTCGTTGCCAATGGGAAACCCGTGAAATCGCCTTCTGATACGTTTGAGGACGATGCGCAAATAACCGTCGGCAAGGATAGCTGTCCATATGTCAGCAGGGGAGGTCTCAAGCTTGAACGCGCGGTAACGGAATTCGCGCTTAACCTGCAGGGCAAGATATGTATGGACATCGGCGCTTCCACGGGCGGGTTTACCGACTGTATGTTAAAAAACGGAGCGGCATATGTTTATGCGGTAGACGTTGGATATGGACAGTTTGACTGGTCGCTTAGAAACGATGAACGGGTGAATTTGCAGGAGCGCACGAATGCGCGTTATCTGGAACCGCAGGAAAGACCTGTTGATTTTGTAAGCATCGACGTCTCGTTTATTTCTTTAAATCTGATTTTTCCGGCTGCGGTGCGTGTGGGAACGGACGATATGCAGATCGTAGCGCTGATCAAACCCCAGTTTGAGGCCGGCAAAGAGTATGTAGGGAAAAAGGGCGTGGTGCGCGATGCCTCGGTACACAAGGATGTGGTTCTCACTGTGATGAAAAAGGCAGGGGATCACGGCTTGTATATGAAATCGCTGACTTATTCTCCCATCAAGGGACCGAACGGAAACATCGAATATCTCGCTTTGTTTACGAGAAATAAAGCGGATGCAATGATTGACGATGAGGCGATACGCCGGATTGTGTCACTTTCTCATGAACGTTTATAGTTTGTAAATTTATTCGGTATTTCCTTGTATATCTATTCATTTTCAGTGTATAATAAAAATAGTATATTTTGAAAGCGAACGAGGTTTTAATGCTGAAATTCGGTGTCTATACAAATGAAATCAAGGATCCTGGTCTTTTAGCGACGCGGACGGTAATCAGTGCGCTTGAGCGTCGGGGCTGTGCTGTTTGTTATGACGAAAATACAGCCAAAGCGCTTAAAATCTCCGACTTTCAGGATGCTAAGCATGCCGACGTACTTTTTGTGCTGGGCGGCGACGGAACTATTTTACGTGCTGCACGAAAATATGTCGGATACGGTATTAAATTGATCGGTATCAATATCGGCCATCTTGGTTTTATGAGCGAGATTAATTTAGACGACATTGAGCGCGCGCTGGATCAGGTCATACAAGGCGATTACATAATCGACGAACGTATGATGCTTGAGGCTAAGGTCAGCGGACATAAGAAACTGCTGCTTGCGCTCAATGATTTTATTATTTCGAAAGTGAACCGTACCCATATGGTCAAGCTTGACCTATATATCAATGGATCGCTTGCGGAGCTTTATAATGGCGACGGACTCATTGTGGCGACGCCCACCGGCTCCACCGCTTATTCGCTTTCGGCAGGCGGGCCGATTGTCGCGCCGAATGTTAACTGCGTTTTGATCACGCCTATCTGTCCGCATTCCTTATATGCCCGCAGTATTATAGCCAAATTCAGCGACGTTGTAAAAGTAGCTCCGTTTAGTGGGGAAAAGGACGTTACGCTTACGGCGGATGGACAGGAAATTGTGAGGATCCGCGAGTCGGATGAGGTAACGATTTGCCGTTCCGGACTTGTGACCCAGTTTATACGGCTGAAAAAGGATCACTTTTTCCCACAGTTGAAGGATAAATTGGCTCAATGGAGCATTACAAAGAAGTAGGAGTTAGAAATATGAAATCAAAACGGCAGAACAAAATTCTGGACCTGATTGAAAACGGCGAGATCGAGACGCAGGAAGAGCTGGTGACGCGGCTTAACGAATCAGGTTTTAAGGTGACGCAGGCAACCGTATCACGCGATATTAAGGAATTGCAGCTGATTAAGGTACAGGCTAATTCCGGCGCGTATAAATATGCAGAGAATAAAAAGCACAAAACAAACGATATGGATATTATGATGCGCATCTTTAAAGATACGGTTCTGTCGGTAGATTTTGCGGAGAATCTGGTCGTAATCAAAACGCTTTCAGGCAGCGCCAACGCGGCTGCGGAAGTCATTGACAGTATGAATTTTAACGGAATTATGGGAACGTTGGCCGGTGATAATACAATTTTTGTCGCGACAACGTCGCACCAGGCCTCGGAAGATATTGCGCAAAAATTAATGAAGATCATTAATAAATAAGAAAAACGGAGCAGTTATGATACGCAGCCTTACGATCAAAAATATCGCTTTGATCGATGAACTTCATATTGAATTCGGAAAAGGACTTAACGTGCTTTCCGGCGAGACGGGAGCGGGCAAGTCCATTATTGTCGATTCCATGAATCTCGTTTTAGGAGAGCGCGCCGACAAAGAGCTGATACGGCATGGCCGTGAAAAAGCGTATGTAGAGGCAGAGCTTCTGATCGATTCTGATAAGCTGAAAGACTTGTTTGCACGCAATGAGCTGGAGGCGGATGACGAGTTGATTATCTCCCGCGATTTGTCCGCCACCGGTAAAAACGTATGCCGTATTAACGGTGTTGTGGTGAGCCTTGCCACGCTAAAGGAGCTTACCGATCATATTATCGATCTCCATGGACAGCATCAGCATCAATCGCTGCTTTATCCTCAAAGTCATTTAAAGTTTATCGACGCTTTTGGGAAAAAAGAGATTGCGCCTATAAAACAGGTCGTTAGCGGGCTTTATGATCAACTAAAGGACGCTCAAAAGCGTTTGGCAGCCGTTGGCGGCGATGAACGGGAAAGGGCTAAGAGCGCGGATCTTCTCGCTTTTCAAATCAAGGAAATCGAGGACGCTGGCCTTACGGCCGGCGAAGAGGACGCTCTAAAAGAAGAACGGGATAAAATGAATCACGCGCAAACGATCGCGCAGACCTTATTATCAGGGTATGAGGCGCTTTATGCGGGAGGCGGCGAGGAGACAAGCGTGCTTTCCATGCTGCAGGAAATCGTATCCCGTTTATCCGAAATATCGTCTTACGACGAGCAGTATCGGTCCCTGACGGAGCGTTTGCAGGAAAATACGTATGCAATCGAAGAATGCGCGCATGATATGCGCAGTCTTTCGGAAAGCGTGTTATTCGACGAACAGAGACAGGAAGAAATCGAGCAGAGACTTAACCTGATTCAATCCTTAAAGCGTAAATACGGATTAAACGAAGAGGAAATACTCAATTATCTGGCAGAGGCCGAGGAGCAGTTATTTAGGCTGCAGAACGCTGAAAAACTGGCGGCCGACCTCAGCGCCGAAATCGCTGGATTAAAGGAGCGGCTATATGCCCAATATGTAAAACTGTCGGAAGTACGCAAGAAAACGGCGCGGCGGCTTGAGGAGCTTCTTTTAGAGGAACTAAAGGACCTCGGAATGCCTAACGCGAAGTTTTCCGCGCGCTTCGAGCCACTGAAAAACATTGATCAAGCAAGCGATTCCCGCAACGGAATCGATGAGATGGAATTCCTCATCTCGACAAACGCGGGGGAGCCGATGAAAGCATTGAGCAAGACGGCCTCCGGTGGAGAAATATCGCGCATTATGCTTGCATTTAAAAACCTTTCCGCCGGCATGGACCAGATTTCAACAATGATTTTCGATGAAATCGATACGGGTATCAGTGGCAGGATGGCCTTGGTGATCGCGGAAAAGATGGCTTGTATCGCCAGGGAAAGGCAGGTAATATGCGTTTCGCACCTACCGCAAATTGCGGCAATGGCGGATGAAAATTATTTGATTAGCAAACGCACAGAAAAAGGGATTACAAGTACGGATATTACGCGTCTGTCCGAAAAGCAAAAAATAGAGGAAGTTTCACGGCTTGCAGGCGGAATAGAGTCTGCAAATTCCGAAAAATACGCACAGGATATGATACAAAACGCAATGCGTTTCAAGGCGGCATTGCCAAAAAACTAGTGGAGGCTATCCCTTGGCGAGATTCAAGCGCACCTTGATAGTAGAACAAAGCAGAAAATATGTCGTGCAGATCAAAGACATGCTCGCCGATGTATCGGATTCCTTTTTGTCTACGACAGACGGCAGTGAAGCGATCGCGCTTTATGATCAATATAATCCGGATCTGGTTTTGGTAGAGGCGATCATGCCGGGATACGACGGCTTTGCGCTCATGGAGCATATGCTTGCCACGGACATTATCAAAATCGTACTGACATCCATGAATCAGGAGTTGATTATCAAAAAGGCGTTTGAACTGAAAGCAAATTATTTGTTCGTAAAGCCATATATACGAGATATTTTTGTAGCGCGTATCCTGGAGGCGGCGGATTTTCGCGATATGAACCGACAGGCCGAAGTGGGTGTAAACCAGCTTTTGTACAGTCAAATATCCGTTGCGTTGAAACGGCTGGGGATTCCGGCGAATGTGCAGGGGTATAAGCTGATGCGCGACGCGCTTTATATGGCATGCATGGACTTTTCGATCACACGGGCCATCAACAAGAACATTTATCAGGTACTTGCCGAAAAGTATCATACGCAAAGTTCCTGCGTGGAGCGGAATATCCGGCATGCGATCGAGACCGCCGCCACGCGGGGCGATCCGGATGCGTTTAACGCCTACTTCGGATATACGGTGAGCTCCGACAAAGGAAAACCGACCAATGGAGAATTTATTGCGACGCTGGCGGATAAACTCAGATTGCAGGACGAATGAAAGGAAAAGCAATGAAAGAAACATTAAACATCGCCAAAAACTATATTGAAGCAAAAACGGATTTCGTACCCGAAATTGCTATTGTGTTAGGCTCGGGACTGGGAGACTATGCGGATACGCTCGATGAAGTGATTGCTGAATTTGATTATGCATCCATTCCGGGATTTCCGGTATCGACCGCGCCCGGACATGCAAGCAGGCTTACTTTTGGCTGCAAAAATGGTAAGCGTGTTGCTTTATTTGCGGGGCGGTTCCATTGCTATGAAGGATATGCTGCGGCCCAGACGGTTATTCCGTTACGTACAGTCCTGATGATGGGAACGAAATATGTCTTGCTTACCAATGCGGCAGGAGGTATCAATACGGATTTTTCAGCAGGGGATTTGATGGTGATTGAGGACCATATCAATTTCTCGGCGCACAACGCGCTCACCGGTCCTAATATTGACGAGCTGGGTCCGCGCTTTCCCGACATGTCTTTTGCCTACGCAAAGGAATTGCGCGACCTGATCGATGAAACGGCTGGGGAAAACGGGATTAAACTGCAGCATGGCATTTATGGTTATATGGTCGGTCCCTCCTATGAGACGCCGGCGGAAATCCGCGCGCTCAGAACGCTGGGAGCGGACGCGGTGGGCATGTCCACCGTTCATGAAGTAGTGGCGGCTTCGCACGCAGGCGCTAAAACAGCGGCTATATCGTGCATTAGCAATCTTGCGGCCGGCGTTGCAAAACATGCGCTCACCATGGAAGAGGTTATGGAAGCGGGAAAGATGGTCGCGTCTAAAATGCGTACGCTTATTGATGGAGTCGTCGAGAAGATAGGATAGGCTTTGCGAATGCCGCAAATGCATGTTAAAATAAAAGAATGTGCTTATAATGTGATCCGGAAACGGAAACGAAACGAGGTTTAGTCAATGTTTTCAAACTTTACAAATCCATATTATTGGATGATGCTTCTATACAGCATACCGGCCGTGCTTCTCGCGCTTTCCGTACACGAAGCGGCGCATGCGTATGCCGCTTACAAATGCGGTGATCCTACCGCGCGCAATTTAGGGCGTATGACCATGGACCCCTTAAAGCACCTTGATCCGATCGGTACGATATGCCTGCTGCTGTTCCGTTTTGGCTGGGCGAAACCCGTTCCCATTAATTCGCGTAATTTCAAGCATCCACGGCGCGACAACATTTGGGTGTCGCTTTCGGGCATCATTGCAAACTTCATCGTGTCCTTTATCGCGTATGCTATTTTCCATATCGTGGTATTTGGTTTGAATATCCAAAATGAGATATTCATCAATATCATTTGGAATATCATCATACTGAATATTACGCTGGGGATTTTCAACCTGATCCCGATCCCGCCGCTTGATGGTTTTCAGTTTTTGAGTAGCTTTTTGCCATACAAAGCGCAGGGAGTTATCAATGTATTGCAGCGCTACGGCTTCATCATCTTACTGATACTGATCCTCACAGGCATAACAGGAATGATACTTGGAGCTTTCTCTTCGTGGTTGATGGGCTGTTATACGCAGTTGTTCAATACATTTATGCCTATGACCCAGCCAGCTGTGGAGGGATTCTATAAGGCATTGCTATTCAGCGGATTCTAAGGGGCGGCTATGGAAGAATATACCGTCAGGCTTGCGCAATTTGAGGGTCCGCTGGATTTGTTGCTCCACCTGGTTGGCAAAGCAAAAATAGATTTACAAGATATTTTTGTTTCGCAAATTACGGAGCAATATCTCGTTTATATGGAACAGATCGAAGAAATCGATATGGACCGCGCGAGCGAGTTTTTGAATATGGCGGCTACGCTGTTGTACATTAAATCGCGCGCACTGTTGCCCGCCAAGCGCGAGGAACTTGAAGACGAGGATTTTGTGGATCCGGAGACAGAGTTGATTGAGCGGCTGCGCGCATATAAAATGTATAAGGAACTCGGGCAGAAGCTTTCTGATCTCGAAAAGCAATCAAAGCAGGTTTATTACAAACTTCCGGAAGAACTTTTCGATCTCTCCCAGGAAGTGGTAATTGACGGCGCGGATACAGACGTGCTCTATCTGGCCTTTCTGGAGTTGTTAAAAAACAGAAAGAAATCCGAGGAAGAGGAGCAATACCGGAAAGTTGAAATCCAGCAGGATACGTTTAGCATTCGTGTCCAGAAGAAAAAAATCCTCAACCGGCTTAAGCAGGAAAAAAGGGTATATTTTTTTTCGCTGTTTGAAGAACAGGCTTCGCACATGGAAATCGCGGTTACGTTTATCGCTTTACTGGAGCTGTGGCATGTCGGCAAGATTGTCATCCGGCAAAAAAAAGCCTTTGAAGACATCATGCTGGAATATCAAAACGGAGGGATAGCGAGTTGACAAAAGCAGAAATAAAAGGCGCTATTTTTTCAAGTTTATTTGTGTCGGGAGACGCGGTAGAGCTGTGTGTGTTCGCGCAGCTTTTTGAAATGGATACCGACGAACTGGATATTGCGGTCCAGGAAATCATAGAGGATTGCAAGCGGCGTGAGGAAGGAATCCTGCTCGTACGGATAGGCGACAAGGTTCAATTGTGCACCAATCAGAAATATGGAGACATGGTAAAAGAGCTATTGGCGCCGGAAGAAAGAACGTCTCTTTCGGCTTCGGTGATGGAGACGCTGAGCATTATAGCATACAAGCAGCCGGTTACACGCGCGGAAATTGACGAAATCAGGGGAGTGCGTTCCAATTACGCAGTGGCGACGCTCAGTGAAAAGGGACTGGTGAAAGTGATCGGACGCAAGGATACCCTGGGGCGTCCGGCGCTTCTGGCGACAACAGATGAATTTTTAAGGCACTTTGGTATTTCATCCCTGGATGAGTTGCCTAAAATTGATTTCGAAGCGTTGGAAGAAAAGGATACGGAAGAAACGGATGAGGACAGCCTTATACTCTAGGCTGTTTTTTTAAGGAGATAAAATGAGACTACAGAAGTTTTTGGCGGAAGCGGGCATTGCATCGCGGCGTAAGGCTGAAGAGTATATTGCGGCGGGCAGGGTTGAGGTCAACGGCGTTACGGTACGCGAAATGGGATTCATTGTCAATCCGGACAAGGATCAAGTCAAGTATATGAATAAACCTGTGCGGCTCAAGCAGCAGAAGATCTATATCATGCTGAACAAACCCGCAGGCTGCGTTTCCACCTGCCATGACGAAAATGGCAGACCAACTGTGATGCGTTATATCAGCGACATCAAAGAACGACTGTATCCGGTCGGACGTCTGGATTTTACGACAGAGGGCTTATTGATTCTAACGAATGACGGCGAGATGACAAACAAGCTTACGCATCCCAGACATAACATGCAAAAGAAATATCTTGCCGTTGTGGACGGTATGGTGAGTGAAGAAGATACAGAGAGGCTGGCAAAGGGTGTTGTACTTGACGACGGCTATAAAACGGCGCCGGCGTTTTTTAAAATTCTTTCGGCGACGCCGGCGCGCAGCGAGATTCTGTGCGTGATCGGCGAGGGGAAAAACAGGCAGCTAAGACGCATGTTCGCAGCGATTGAGAAAAACGTGTGTTACCTAAAAAGAGTCGGTATCGGCGACATTGGCCTGGGAAATTTAAAGAAAGGAAAATATCGCCACCTGACGCAGGATGAATTGCAATATTTGAAAAAAGCTTTAAAACTCTGAAAATTTTTTGCAGGGATGCAAGGGTAAAATGTTGAATATATTTAATATAGGGGAGAATTTTATTCTTTTGTAAAAAGTTGATCGATAACCATCCGGTTATTTTTATAAAACAGATGCCATTGATGTTTACGCAGAATTGCGTTTTATCGTTGGTTTCCTAATATTTATATGGAGGTATCATAATGAGCAAGCTGGAAGAGCTTAAGAAAAAGAACGCCGACGCTCTTTTGGGCGGCGGACAGCAGCAGATTCTCGCCCAGCACAATGCAGGAAAAAAGACTGCGCGTGAGAGAATCGGCGCTTTACTTGATCAGGGAAGCTTTGTCGAAATTGAAAAGTTTCTCAAACGCACCTACACGACACCGGGGTTTGAAGCTGTCAGCGAGACGGGCGAAGGAGTTGTTTGCGGTTATGGAACGATCGCAGACAGGCCGGTGTTTGTTTTCGCACAGGACTATACGGTTCTCAAAGGATCGTTTTCTTCTGCACACGCTTCAAAGGTTCTAAAAACTTTGGATATGGCAGCCAAAAACGGTGTGCCGGCGATTGGGATTTTGGATTCCGGCGGCGCGAGGGTTTCAGAGGGCGTAGCGGCCGTCGGCGCGGTGACGGAAGTGCTCAAAAAGTTAAATGACATTTCCGGCGTTATTCCGACGATCTCGGTGGTGGCGGGTCCGTGTATTGGAACGTCCGCCTATATTGCGACGCTTACCGATTTCACGTTGATGATCGAGGGGATTTCCGAACTCGCCTTATATGGCCCGCAGGTTTATGCCTCGGCCACAGGCAAAGAGCTTAACGGAACCATTTCTTTCGGGGCAAAAAACCATAATAAAAATACAGGGATTTCTCAATTCTTGTGTGACGACGAAATGCAATGCGCGGCCACGCTTAAAAAATTGCTGTCATTCCTGCCATCCAATAATTTAGACGATGCGCCTTATGAATTAAGCGCGGACGATCTTAACCGCCAGTTGCCTTTCGGCGAAGATAGTGTGGACATGCCCGCTTTGATCCGCTCTGTTGCGGATAATGGCGACGTGCTTGAATATCAAGCGGAATTTGCCCCCGAAATCATTACAGCATTTGGCCGGCTGAATGGGAATGTTTGCGGTTTTGTGGCGAATAATACGCCGCAATTGACGACTAGGGCTGCGAAGAAAGCGGCGCGTTTTTTAAGCTTTTTGGACGCTTACAATATTCCGACCATTACATTCACGGACTGCGACAGTTCGGCTGTCGACATAGAACAGGAACAGGGAACGCTGCTTTGTGATTTGGCGCAGCTTTTAAGCGCATACGCGCAATCGGGAATGCCAAAACTGAATGTAATTACAGGAAAGGCAATCGGCGACGGTTTTGCCATTATGTGCCCCAAAGAACTTGGAGCGGATATGGTATATGCATGGCCTACAGCACAGATTTCTGCAATGTCCGCGGAAACCGGCGCGCTCTTACTGTATGAAGATGAGATTGCAAATGCGGTAGACGGAATTACCGCTAAGCGGCAGATGATCGAGAAATATCTGGACGAATATGCCAACCCGTGGCAGGCTGCGGAGCAGGGGGCGATTGACGACATCATCGAACCTGCACACACACGGCAGATTCTGATCGCATCGCTTGAAATGGTGATTTCCAAGCGTGAGGAAACGCTGCCTAAAAAGCACGGCATACTGCCATTATAAGCGGGGGGAACAGTTATGGGTAACGAAATGACGATTGGACAGGACCTTGCTATGGGCGGACAGACAATCGCCCTTGGACTGATCGTAGTGTTCCTTTGTCTGGCCCTGATTATCGTAATTATGGTAATCATGTCCGCGATCCTAAAGGAACGTAAAAAGGAAACAGTTGTATCGACTAAAGAAATAAAGCCGATGCCGCCAGCTCCCACGGTAGTAATGCAGGATGACGAATTATTGGCTGTCCTTACGGCGGCTGTTGCCGCGGCGATGGAAAGCGAGAAAGCGGACGGCGTCGCTACGCCTTTTGTTATTCGCTCCTACAAGAAAGTAAACGGCAGAACGGCATGGGGCAGGGCCGGAAGGCAGTCTCAGTTAACAAATTGGTAAGTTTGATTTTTTCGGAGGTAAAATACTATGCGTAAGTTTTTGATTAATGTAAACGGAAATTCCTATAATGTGGAAGTTGAAGAAGTCAGCGGCAGCGCTCCGTCAGCAGCACCGGCTGCTCCTGTACAGCAAGCGGCGCCCGCTCCCGCAGCACCAACTCCGGCGGCGCCTGTGCAGCAACAACAGCCTGCGCCCGCTCCCGTTGCGGCCCCTGCGGCGGCGCCGGCAGATGGAGTGAGCGTTTCTGCGCCAATGCCCGGAACAATCCTTGATGTTAACGTCACGGTTGGGCAAAGCGTAAAAGAAGGCGATATTCTGATGATCCTGGAAGCGATGAAAATGGAAAATGAGATCATGTCGCCCAGCGCCGGAACGGTAAAATCCGTTGGTGTTGCAAAAGGAGCCAGTGTGGAAACAGGAGACCTTCTTGTAGTCATCGGCTAAACGATCCGAACATCGAAAAGGAGGTTGATTTGTTTTGAGTAGCTTTGGCGATACTCTTATGAAATTTGTGCAATCGACCGGATTTTTTAATGCTACCGACTGGCAACAGTGGGTAATGATAGGCGTGGCATGTGTGCTCATCTATCTGGCGATCGTGAAAAAATTCGAGCCGTTGCTATTGCTCCCCATCGCGTTTGGTATGCTGCTTACCAATTTGCCGATGGCGGGTATGTATCATGCGGAATTATTCGCGGACGGACATGTGGACTGGGGAAATTTCTCCGGCACGGCCGGTCTGCTCGATTATCTGTATCTGGGCGTTAAGCTTGGGATATATCCGCCGCTTATATTCCTGGGTGTCGGCGCGATGACGGACTTCGGTCCGCTGATTGCAAACCCGAAGAGCTTGTTTATGGGCGCGGCGGCGCAGCTTGGTATTTTCCTCGCGTTTATCCTTGCGCTTTTGGTCGGGTTTGATCCCAACGTTGCGGCATCGATCGGTATCATCGGCGGCGCGGACGGTCCGACGGCGATTTTTGTTACCTCGCAACTGGCGCCTAAGTTCCTAGGACCGATCGCGGTTGCGGCGTACACTTATATGGCGCTTGTACCGGTCATACAGCCGCCGTTTATGAAGTTGTTTACGACCAAAAAAGAACGCGCGATCAAGATGGAACAACTGCGGCACGTTTCCAAGCGCGAAAAGATTATTTTTCCGATCGCAGTTACGATTTTCGTATCCCTGATCGTTCCGGCGGCCGCGCCGCTTGTGGGTATGCTGATGCTCGGCAACCTGATGCGCGAATCCGGCGTTGTGGACCGGCTGTCCAACACAGCGCAAAACGAACTGATGAATATTGTAACGATATTCCTGGGCGTATCCGTTGGCGCTACAACGATAGGTTCGACATTCTTGAAGCCGGATACGCTGCTTATCATTGGACTGGGCGTCATCGCCTTTTGTTTCGGTACGATTGGCGGCGTTCTTCTGGGCAAGCTTATGTGCAAGCTTTCAAAAGGTAAAATCAATCCGCTTATCGGTTCGGCAGGCGTTTCTGCGGTTCCGATGGCTGCGCGTGTATCCCAGAAAGTGGGACAGGCAGAGAACCCGAGCAACTTCCTGCTGATGCACGCAATGGGACCAAATGTCGCGGGAGTTATCGGCAGCGCGGTAGCGGCGGGCGTGCTCTTGTCGCTGTTCGCTTAGTTAAGGAGGATTAATTATGGCAAAAGTAAATATTATGGATACCATCATGCGTGACGCGCATCAGTCGCAGGCTGCTACGCGCATGACGACGGAGGAAATGCTTCCGATCGCGCCGCTGATGGACAGTATCGGATATTGGTCAATCGAATGCTGGGGTGGCGCGACGTTTGACTCCTGCCTGCGTTTTTTGAATGAAGACCCGTGGGAAAGACTGCGTAAGTTAAGAAAGGCAATGCCCAACACCAAGCTGCAAATGCTGCTGCGCGGCCAAAATCTGCTCGGTTATAAACATTATGCGGACGATGTTGTGGACTTCTTTGTAAAGAAAGCGTGCGAAAATGGTATCGACGTGATCCGTATTTTCGATGCGCTCAATGATACGCGTAACCTAAGACAGTCTATTGAGAGTACCAACCGTTACGGCGGATGGCCGGAGGTAGCGCTGTCGTATACGACCAGCCCTGTGCATACGTTCGATTATTTCGTCGAGCTTGGGCAGGAGCTTGAGAAGATGGGGGCAAAATCCATTTGTATCAAGGATATGGCGAACCTGCTCCTGCCGTACGAAGCTTATAACCTCGTTTCGGCGCTGAAAAAACATATTAAGGTTCCGATCCACCTGCATACGCATAATACGAGCGGCGTAGGCGATATGACCTATTTAAAAGCGATTGAAGCCGGCGTTGATATTGTCGACACTGCGCTGTCGCCGCTTGCGAACGGAACGTCGCAGCCCGCGACGGAATCCCTTGTCGCTACTTTGAAAGGCACGGAATATGATACCGGATTGGATCTTGGAAAGCTTACGGAAGCGGCCAAGTATTTTACGAAAGTTGCGGACCGGCTGAAAGCGGACGGATTCCTTGATCCTAAAGTTTTAGGGATCGACATCAATACGCTGCTTTACCAGGTGCCGGGCGGAATGCTTTCCAACCTCATCAGCCAGTTAAAGCAGGCGGGTGCGGAAGATAAGCTGATGGATGTGCTTGCAGAAGTGCCGCGCGTGAGGGAAGATTTCGGCTATCCGCCGCTTGTTACACCGACCAGCCAGATTGTAGGAACGCAGGCAGTACTGAATGTCCTGTCCGGCGAGCGCTATAAGATGGTGACAAAAGAATCCAAGGCGATGCTGCGTGGAGAGTATGGACGTTTGCCCGCGCCGGTTAACGAAGAAGTGCGTAAAAAATGCATTGGAGACGACGAGGTAATAACGGTTCGTCCGGCAGACCTGCTGCCGCCGGAGATGGATAAGTACAGGGAAGAGGTCAAGGGATGGATGGAACAGGAGGAAGATATTGTAACCTATGCAATGTTCCCGCAGATTGCGCCCAAATTCTTTGAGTTCCGCCGCGCGCACCAATATAAGCTGGATTCCGATATGCTGGATAAGGAAAATATGATCCATCCGGTTTAAGGATATAATAGTTTATAAAAAGCAGGGAAATGTTCCCTGCTTTTTTACTGGCATTTTTTTGCTTGTTATGATACGCTGAAAAGCGGAAAGGACAGGTTACTATGAGAATATTGATTACAAACGACGACGGCGTATATGCGCCTGGGATCATGGCGCTGGCAAACGAGTTTGCAAAAGAGCATGACGTTACAGTTGTCGCTCCGGATCGCGAGCGGAGTTCCTGCGGACGGTCCATGACGATGGACAGGCCGCTTACTATCCGAAAAATGAACATAGAGGGCTATTCGAATTGCGCGGTATATGCCACATCGGGAACGCCGACAGATTGTGTAAAGCTGGGCACGTATGAAATTATGCACCGCAAGACGGACCTGGTATTATCGGGAATCAACATCGGCGCAAATATGGGTACGGACATTGCCTATTCCGGTACGGTAAATGCGGCGATGGAAGCTTGTATGCTGGGATATCCGGCGGTGGCGTTCTCACAGCAAATGCTGGGTGCAACAATGCCGCAGCGTGAAGTATTGTTTGACGCTTCAGCAAAACGGTCAGCGCAGCTCATCGGACAATTGGGAACGGAGCATTTGCGGGAATATATTTACAATATCAATTTTCCTGCATGTGTAAACGATAAAGTTGCAGGAATCAAGATATGTCCACAGGGAATAAGCAACTATGGGGACGACTACGAAAAAAGGACAGATCCCTTTGGACGCACCTACTACTGGCCGTGCGGCAGGTTGACAGAATGCGATTATAATAAGGAAAACGCTACGGATATTTATTGGCTTATGCAAGGCTTTATTACGGTGACGCCTCTGACGTGGAACGTAACGGCCTCGCAAGAGATGGATGATACGAAATGCAGGATAGAAAAATTAAAATTGCATTTTTAGATGCTGTTTGATATAATGTAACTATCATTTCCACCTGCATGGAGGCAGTTATGAATCATAATGTTATGGACCGCATCAACAATGGCTATGCGAAAATGTCCAAAGGTCAGAAGCTGATAGCGGATTATATATTGAAAGAATACGATAAAGCGGCGTTTATGACGGCGGCTACTTTAAGCGGTCTCGTAGGCGTAAGCGAATCGACGGTCGTACGTTTTGCCTATGCTTTGGGATACGATGGTTATCCAAAACTGCAAAAAGATTTGCAGGAAGTGATTCAGACCAAGCTGACGACGGCGCAACGGCTTAATTTAATGGAAGGGCTCACTTCCGAGGAAGTTATTAACGCATCCTTTAAGACGGACATCAATAATCTGCGCGTTACGCGGGAACACATCGACACACAAAATATCGAGCAAATCGTTGATAGCATCGATAAAGCCCGCAAAATTTATATTCTGGGAACGCGCTCCAGCGGACCGCTTGCGGAATTCCTGCATTATTATATGAATTACATGAATGAGAATATCAAATTGATCCGTTTTGACGGCAGCGATATTTTCAATCAGATACTAAGCGCAGATGAAAACGACGTGGCTATCGCCATCAGCTTTCCGCGCTATTCGATGAGAACGATCGAGGGGATGAACTACCTGAAGAACAGTGGTTGCAAGGTGATCGCAATTACCGATAACGAAGCGGCTCCACCGGCGCAGATCGCGGATTATACCCTGACGGCAAAGAGTTATATGAACTCCTTTGTCGATTCTTTCGTTGCGCCGCTGGCGGTGATCAACTTATTGATCATTATGCTCGGCCTGCGCAAGAAAGAAGTGCTGTTTTCTAATTTCAACAGGCTGGAGGAGCTTTGGCAGTTGAACGATGTATACGCGACCAAAGAGCTTGACGCGCAGATCACGGACGAGGATATTTATGGCGAATGATTTAATTGTCGTAGGCGGCGGCGCGGCGGGGATGATGGCGGCGTATGCTGCCGCGATGCGCGGCATTCAGACGATTCTGGTTGAGAAGAATGAAAAGGTCGGCAAAAAATTATTTATTACCGGAAAAGGGCGCTGTAATATTACCAACGATTGTGACATCAGCGATTTTTTTATGCACATTTCCAGAAACAGCAAGTTCCTGATGAGCGCGCTGTACGCCTTTTCCAACGCCAGTCTGATTGAACTTTTGGGGAAATACGGCCTGCGGACAAAGGTGGAGCGCGGCGGCCGTGTTTTTCCGCTCAGCGACAGATCGCAGGATGTTATCCGCACACTTGAAAAAATGCTGCGTGAAGCAGGCGTAAAGCGTATGCTGCAAGCGGATGTGGTTACAATTGATAAGGTGGGGGATGTATTCGATATAGCGTTAAAAGATGGGGAGCAGATAAAGACATCTGCCCTTATATTGGCAACGGGTGGGAAATCTTATCCGCTGACCGGTTCGACAGGCGACGGATACCGATTCGCAGAGAGTTTCGGCCATACGGTGCTGCCGCCTGTGCCCGCGCTGATTCCGTTGGAGGATGCGCACAATATATGCCCAAAAATGCAGGGTTTAACATTGAAAAACGTTGGTTTTACCTTGTTCCAGAATAATAAAAAGATCTATGAGGAACAGGGTGAAATGCTTTTTACCCATTTTGGTATTTCCGGCCCTGTCGTCCTTTCAGCAAGCAATTATATCGACCATCAAAAACAACCGCTTGACCTGCGGGCGGAAATTGATTTTAAGCCGGCGCTTCATGAGGAGAAGCTGGACGCGCGCCTGCTGCGCGAATTTGAGGCAAATCAAAACAAGCAGCTAAAAAACGTAATGACCAGCCTGTTGCCGCAAAAGACTATTTATCCTTTTTTGCGTGAAACCAGATTGGACGAAAATAAAGCCGTCCATTCCATCACTAGGGAAGAACGCGCGCGCTTATGCCACGGCCTTAAACATTTCTCAATTAAAATTGCGGATACGCGTCCGGTCGAAGAAGGAATTATTACGGCGGGCGGCGTGAACACCCGCGAGATCAATCCCTCGACGATGGAGAGCAAAATCGTGAAAAACCTGTATTTTGCGGGGGAAATCATCGATGTCCATGCGCAAACCGGCGGATTTAACCTGCAAATTGCTTTTTCGACAGGATTCCTTGCCGGCAGCAGTGTATTTGATTGACATTCATGCTAAATAAAGATACAATATTGTTAGGGTAAATTTGTGTTTTTTTGACTATTTACCGTTAAAAACAAAAAAATGAATTGGAAGAATTTAGAAGAACAGGAGGTGAATTTGCTAAGTGGAATGGCTTATTCCTATCCTTGTAGGCGTAGGCGGACTGGTTATCGGACTTATTGTAGGTTACTTATACAGACGTAATATAGCCGAATCGAAAATCGGCCGCGCCGAGGATTCCGTTAAAAAGCTGATCGATGAAGCGCAGAAACGCGCGGAAGTCATCAGAAAAGAAACGGTACTCGAGGCTCAGGAAGAAGTTCACAAACTGCGTAGCGAATTTGACAAGGAATCACGAGAGAGACGTAATGAAATTACCAAGATTGAAAAAAGATTAGTACAAAGAGAAGAACTGCTAGACAAAAAGTTAGAAAGCATTGAACAAAAAGAAGAGCAGGTAAACAAGAAGAACAGGGAAATTACGAAAGCCAAAGATGATTTGGCTGCAGTGCATGCTCAACAACTGGAACAATTGGAGCATATCTCCGGCATGACAATCGACGAAGCTAAGGGATTGCTGCTTGAAAAGGTTGAGCACGAGGCAAGGCACGATATGGCGGTCATGCTGCGTGATATTGAGCAAAAAGCGAAAGATGAAGCCGATAAAAAGGCAAGGAACATTCTTTCGCTGGCAATACAAAAATGTGCCGCCGATCATGTTGCAGAGAGCACGGTTTCCGTTGTAAACCTTCCCAACGATGAAATGAAAGGAAGAATCATCGGACGTGAGGGACGTAATATCCGTACGTTGGAAACAGCGACGGGGATTGACCTGATCATCGACGACACACCCGAGGCAGTCATCCTTTCCGGTTTTGATCCGGTGAGGCGTGAGGTTGCCAGGATTGCACTGGAAAAATTGATCGTGGACGGGAGAATTCATCCCGCGCGTATCGAGGAAATGGTGCATAAAGCGCAGAAAGAAGTGGAAACACAGATCAAGGAAGCCGGCGAACAAGCCGTCTTTGATGTCGGGATCCATTCCCTGCATCCGGAACTGGTAAGGCTTTTGGGGAGACTGAAATACCGTACCAGCTATGGACAAAACGTATTGAAACATTCGATTGAAGTGGCGCATTTGGCTTCTCTTATGGCTGCTGAGATCGGCGCAAACGCTAAGTTTGCCAAACGGGCGGGTCTGCTGCATGACATCGGTAAAGCCGTTGACCATGAAGTAGAAGGACCGCATATCCAGATCGGCGCGGATCTTGCAAAGAAATATAAAGAAAATGCAGACATCATCAATGCGATTGCTGCACATCATGGCGACGTGGAACCCAAGACGGTGGAAGCCGTTCTGGTACAGGCTGCCGATGCGATTTCTGCCGCAAGGCCGGGCGCGAGAAGGGAATCTTTGGAAAATTACATAAAACGTCTTGAAAATCTCGAGGAGATTGCAAATTCATTTGCAGGCGTCGATAAGTCTTATGCAATTCAGGCTGGCAGAGAGATCAGAATTATTGTCAAGCCGGAGGAGATCGACGACGCGGGAACGACTCTGATAGCAAGAGATATCGTTAAGAAAATCGAATCTGAACTTGATTACCCGGGACAGATCAAAGTAAACGTGATTCGGGAAACAAGAACGACAGATTACGCAAAGTAACAAATAGAAAGGAGCAGGAAAACCTGCTCCTTTTTCTTTCTTGAAAACAGCTCCAAAAAGCTATAAAATAAAGTGTATTCAATTTTAATGGAATAAGGCGGTAAAAACATGAGAGACGTTTATGAAAATCCTTTGATCACGAGATATGCAAGCAGGGAAATGTCGCATATTTTTTCGGACGATATGAAATTCAAAACATGGCGCAGATTGTGGATCGCCCTCGCGGAAGCGGAAAGCGAAATGGGCCTGCCCATCACCAAAGAGCAGATTGCAGAGCTGAAAGAACATGCGGAAGACATCAATTACGACGTAGCGGAAGCACGCGAAAAGGAAGTTCGGCATGATGTAATGTCCCATGTATATGCGTACGGCATGCAATGCCCGAGCGCAAAAGGGATTATTCATCTCGGCGCGACCAGCTGTTTTGTAGGTGACAATACGGATATTATCGTCATGGACCATGCAATCAGGGCAATTGAGCTTAAACTTGTTAATGTCATTGCACGCTTAAAAGAGTTTGCACTGCAATATAAAGATATGCCCACGCTCGGCTTTACGCATTACCAGCCGGCTCAACTGACGACAGTCGGCAAACGCGCGACGCTCTGGATGCAGGATCTTGTGATGGACTATGAACAGTTGCAGTTTGTAAAATCACAGATCAGGCTGCGCGGCGTAAAGGGTACGACAGGTACGCAGGCCAGCTTTCTGACACTTTTTGAAGGAGACGCAAAAAAAGTCAGGGAATTGGAGCAAAAGGTCGCCAAAAAAATGGGCTACAGCAAGGTATTTGCCGTAACGGGTCAAACCTATCCGCGTAAATTTGACAGCATAGTGGTGGACCTTTTATCCAGCATTGCGCAAAGCGCATACAAATTTGCCAACGACCTGCGTCTTTTGCAAAATTTAAAGGAAGTGGAAGAACCGTTTGGCAAAAAGCAGATCGGCTCGTCTGCAATGGCTTATAAACGTAATCCGATGCGTTCGGAGCGCATTTGCTCGCTGGCGCGGTATATTATAAGCCTGGCGTCCAGTCCGGCGATAACGGCGTCTACGCAGTGGTTTGAGAGAACGCTCGACGACAGCGCAAACAAACGATTGGTGATTCCTCAGGGCTTCCTGGCCCTTGATGCAATCCTCAATATCTATCTCAACGTTACGAGCGGCATGGTGGTATATCCCAAGGTCATTGAAAAACGAATCAATGAAGAGTTGCCTTTTATGGCTACGGAGACGATTTTGATGGATGCCGTAAAACGCGGCGGAGACAGGCAGGAGTTACATGAGAAGATACGCGAATATTCCATGATGGCGGGAAGAAGAGTCAAAGAGGAAGGGAAGAGCAATAATCTTATTGATCTGATCAAGGAAGACCCCGCGTTCCATATGAGTCCGGAAGAAATTGATTCAATTATGGATCCCCGAAATTTTATAGGGCTTGCCGATAAGCAGGTGGATGATTTTATCCGCGCGGAGGCAGACCCGATCCTCGAATGTTTCAAAGGAAAACTTGCTATGCATGGGGAAGTTAGCGTATAAAAATGTTTATTTTGCAGAGGTTTGTTTAATTATATTAAAGGTTCATGAAAACATATCCAATATTAGGAGGTATATGAGTATGAAAGATTTAAAAGGAACGAAAACAGAAAAATGTTTGCAGGATGCGTTTGCGGGGGAATCTATGGCGCATATGAAGTACTTGTATTATTCATCCCAGGCTAAAAAGGATGGATATGTGCAGATTTCCAACATTTTTGCAGAGACTTCGGCAAACGAAAAAGAGCATGCGAAACTTTGGTTCAAGTGGCTTCATCCTGACAACAAGATTCCGGACACCATGACAAACTTAAAGGACGCCGCAGCCGGCGAGCATTATGAAACGACGGAGATGTATCCTTCCTTTGCAGAAATTGCAGAAGAAGAAGGGTTTACGGATATTGCACGCGAGTTCCGTGGCGCAGGTAAGGTTGAGAGCGAGCATGAAGCAAGATACAAAAAGCTGCTCTCGAATATCGAAGAGGGGATCGTATTTGAAAGAGATACGGAAGTTTTGTGGCAGTGCTATAATTGCGGTCATATCCAGAAATCAAAGGCCGCGCCGGAAAAATGTCCGGTTTGCCAGCATCCGAGAGCATATTTCCAGTTAAAGGAAGACAATTATTGATGCATTACAATAAAAAAGAGCTTCGGCTCTTTTTTTTTGCGGGCAATCGTGCTAAATTAGTAAGGAAATGTGGCGCACATGAAAGGAACCCGTATGATTGATATTCTTCTTGCTACCTATAACGGCGAAAAATATTTACGCGAGCAAATCGATTCGCTCTTTGCCCAGAATTATCAAGATTTCAGGGTTCTGGCGCGCGACGACGGATCCTCGGACAACACCCAGGAAATTTTAAACGGCTATGCGGACAAATATGCGGAGCGTTTTATCGTCCTTGATAATAAAGTGCCTACGGGCAGCGCGAAAGACAACTTTTTTTGCCTGCTCGAGCACGCGCAAGCGGATTATATCATGTTTTGTGATCAGGACGATATTTGGCTTCCGGATAAAATTAGTCTTACAATACAGGCGCTTCAAGGAGCGCAGGACGATCTTGGGAATGGTCCTATGCTAGCGCATTCGGACCTTGTGGTCGTGGATGATCAGGGGAATGTGCTGCATCCGTCATTGTTCGCTTTGCAAAAACTAGACCCTCAGCGCCTGTATTTTCATCAGCTACTGCCGCAGAACAATATCACGGGCTGCACAATGCTCTTTAACCGTGCGCTTGCAAAGCTTATCAGAAGCAGCGCTGACGCCCTTATGCACGACTGGTGGATAGGCCTTGCGGCTGCCGCGTTCGGTCATATTATCGTCGCGCCAAACCGCATTCATTACCGCCAGCACAGCGCCAACGAGGTTGGGGCTAAGGATGTAAAAAGCGCGTCCTATTTCAAACAAAAGCTGGCCAATACCGGCGGTATCAGACAGTCTATCCTGGATACTTACAAACAGGCAGGAGCTTTTTTGAATGTCTATTGTGATATGCTCAATGAGGAACAGAAAGAGTTGATTGAGACGTTTATGAGCCTGGGACAGCGCGGCAAGCTTGAACGTGCTCGCTTGCTCAAAAAGTATGGATTATATAAAAGTGGTTTTTACCGTAAAATCGGTCAAATCATTTATGGATAAAAATTTTCAATCAAAGGAAGTACAAATATGAAAGCTGAAATTTTATGTGTGGGAACGGAACTCTTGCTGGGCGATATTATCAATACCAATGCGGCTTATATTGCCAAGGAACTTGCCAATATCGGTATCGACGTTTATTATCAGAGCGTGGTCGGCGATAACAACGACAGGTTGAAAACGAGCCTAAACCTGGCCTTTTCGCGTGCCGATATAGTCGTCATGACGGGCGGGCTGGGGCCGACGTACGATGATCTTACAAAGGAAACGGTAGCGGAATATTTTCATAAAGCGATGCAAATGGACGAAGAATCGCTTTTGAGTATCGAAACCTTTTTTAAAAAGATCGATCGTCCGATGACGGAAAACAATAAGAAGCAGGCGATGATGCCCGTCGGCGCGACGATTTTTCCCAACGCGCACGGAACGGCGCCGGGGCTTGCGGTCAGCGAGAACGGAAAAACGGCGATCCTGCTGCCCGGCCCGCCATCCGAAATGAAGCCGATGTTTGACGAAAGCGTTGTGCCGTACCTGATGGGATTTTCGGATAAGGTACTGGTATCGCACAACCTGCGGCTGTTTGGCGTAGGTGAATCTCAGGTTGAGGACATCCTTTATGATTTGATGAAAAACAGTACCAATCCTACAATAGCGCCATATGCCAAGACGGCGGAGGTCACACTGCGCGTCACTGCCGCAGGCGACACAAAGGAAGAATGCGAAAAACGAATCGCTCCGGTAGTACAACAGATTAAGGATATTCTTGGACAGTATATTTACGGCATCGACGTGCCCGACCTGCAAACGGCGGTTGTGCAGGCGCTTATGGAAAAGAATTTGACGGTTGCCACCGCAGAAAGCTGCACAGGCGGATTGGTTTCACAGAGAATCACCCAGGTACCAGGTGCAAGTGGGGTATTTGGCTGCGGCGTGTGCTCTTATTCGAATGAGATCAAAGAATCGGTCCTGCATGTAGCTTCGGAAACGCTTGACAAGTACGGCGCGGTTTCCGAACAGACAGCAGCGGAGATGGCGAGCGGAATAAGGAAACTTTCGGGGGCGGATATTGGCGTGTCCACAACAGGCATCGCGGGTCCCGGCGGCGGAAGTGAAGAAAAGCCGGTCGGCCTTGTTTATATCGCTATTGACAGTGATAAGGTTAAGAAAACGGTCAAGCTGAATTTACAGCGCGGCAGGGTGGACGATCGTGAGCATATCCGCCATATGACGTCGCAGTATGTTTTGCAAATGATATTAATGGCATTAAAATCCTATTGAAGAAGCTTTCTTTTACGGATATTGATCTCCAGAATCAGGATAGAGGCCATGATAACCGCGCCGCCGGCGATAAGCGACCAGCTTAAGGTCTCGTAACCGAGCAGGACGGAACAAATGCTGGCAAACAAGCCCTCGAGGGATAAAATCAACGCGGAGCGGGCAGGCGGGATATATTTTTGCGCGGTGCATTCCAGCCAGTAAGGGATCGCGGTGCATACGACCCCGAGGTAAACGGTGGCCCATACCGAAACGCCTAATTGCGCGATATTGCCAATCTGCGCATGTTCAAACAGCAAGAAATACGCAAAGGCAATCGCTCCGGTAACGCTGATCTGTACGAAAGAAAAGGACGCGGCTTCTGATTCCTTGGCAGCAAAGCCGATATAAGCGATTTGGCACGCGTAAGAAACGGCGCATAGTAGGGAAAGAATATCGCCCAGGTTAAAGGCAATACTGGTATCAAAGGCACGTGTCAGGATGGAAATGCCTAAAAAACCAATCGCGACAGATATAAAGGTTTTAAGCGGCGGGCGTTTTTTCAGAAGAAGCCAACTAATAAAGGGTACAAAGATAACATTCGTGGTTGTGAGAAAAGCGTTATTGGAAACAAGCGTATATTGCATGCCGACCGTCTGCAGCAGAAATCCCACGCCCATGAACAGGCCCGCGATTACGCCGTGCCGGACCTGAAGCTTTGTTAAAGCTTTGATTTGGCGAAAAGATAGCAACAGAATAAAAAGTGCGGCAAAAAGCATACGCAGCGCCACTATCATCGCCGACGTCATGCCGTTGTCCTGCACAAATTTGGTAGCGATAAATCCGGTGCCCCAGAAGACCGCTACGATAAGCAGCATGAGATCGTATTTTACAGTTGTATGCCGCATGATGACGTCCTTTCCTTGCTGCTGATTTACAAACAGAATTTATAGTAACACATTTACCATTGCGGGGCAATCAATTTTATTAAAAGGGGAAAGAGAATATGGATGAAGTACGCGCATTACAGGAGATGATCGACAGCAGTCAAAATATCGTCTTTTTTGGCGGCGCGGGAGTATCTACGGAGAGCGGAATTCCGGATTTTCGCAGTGTGGACGGCCTTTACCACCATAAATACCGGTATCCGCCGGAAACGATTTTAAGTCACGATTTCTTTTTATCGCATACGGAGGAATTCTATGAGTTTTACCGCGACAAAATGTTGAAGCTTGACGCGCTTCCCAATCCCGCGCATAAAAAGCTGGCAGACCTGGAAAAACTGGGAAAGCTGAGAGCTGTCGTTACACAAAATATAGACGGACTACATCAGATGGCCGATTCAAAAACTGTTTATGAGCTGCACGGCTCCGTACACCGAAATTACTGTATGAACTGTGGAAAAAGCTATACCGCACAGGAAATATTAACGAGCAGGGGAGTTGCGCGCTGCACATGCGGCGGTGTGATTAAACCGGACGTTGTGCTTTACGGGGAATCGCTTTTGGGCAGTACGATCGAAGGAGCTGTGAAAGCTATTGAGCAAGCGGACATGCTTATTGTTGGAGGCACGTCGCTGGTGGTTTATCCGGCGGCCGGGTTAATTGAATATTATAGCGGCAACAGGCTTGTGTTGATTAATAAGGCTCCTACCGACTATGATGCGCGTGCTGATTTGCTCATTGCGGATAAAATAGGGAAAGTTTTTTCTCAATTAAAATAAATTTGCTATTTGCAAAATTTGGTTATATAATATATGTGTGGGAATTTTCGAAAATTACCATTTGTAGGAAAAAGGGGGAAAAGGCATTTTCCTTCTTTTTTACAATATTTTATAATTTTAAGAAGGTATAAAACATGAGAACAAAAGCGAAAGACAAAATTGTAGTAATCGGTTCCGGTAATGTAGGCGTTACTATCGCTTACACGCTTATGCTCAAAAGGCTGAGCTCGGATATCGTCCTCATTGACGTCGATGAAGGCAGAGCCGAGGGCAATGTGCTCGATATGAACCATGGTATCGCGTTCTTCCGCCAGTTGTCTATCAAACGCGGAACATATGAGGATTGCAAAGATGCTTCAATTGTAATCGTGACGGCAGGAATTGCGCGTAAGCCCGGACAAACAAGACTTGAACTGGCGCAGACGAATGTCAAGGTCATGTATGATATTGCCAAGCAAATTACACAATATAATAAAGATATGATTATTCTCGTCGTTTCGAATCCGGTGGATGTGCTTACATATGTGGCGCGCATGGCGTCCGGCCTGCCGGCAGCGCAGGTAATCGGTTCGGGAACCATGCTCGATACGTCCCGTTTCCGTTATTTGCTGAGCAAGCACTTCGATACGGATATCCGCGATATTAACGCTTATATTCTCGGCGAACACGGCGATACGCAGGTCCCGATCTGGTCCAGCATTACGATTGCCGGTGAGCGTATCGATGAATATTGCAAAGATTTTAACAAGATTTTGGACCGTGAAGAGATCTTTGTAAAGACAAGGGACGCCGGCGCCGAAGTAATCAATTTAAAGGGAGCGACTTTCTACGGCGTAGCGATGTCCGTTGCGCGCGTTGTTGCTTCTATTCTAGAAGACGAACATACCGTACTTCCTGTTTCTCATGTTTTAGATGAACCCTATCATGGTATCAGCGACGTTGCGATCAGTCTTCCGTGTATCGTGACCTATGAGGGCGTTAAGCAGGTGATCGACCTGCATATTTCTTCCGAGGAAATGGAAGAACTGCGACATTCCGCGCAGACTATGAAAACATTTTTAGACAAAGCGATTTTAATTCTTGAAGAGGAGGCAAAATAATCATGGATATCAAGGAAAAAGCATTAAAAGCGCATGCGGATTGGAAAGGCAAAATAGAAGTAATCAGCAGGGCGCCTTTAAAGGATAAGGAAGATCTTTCGATTGCATATACGCCAGGCGTTGCGGAGCCGTGCCTGAAAATCTCTGAGGATGTAAATCTTTCTTATGAATATACCCGCCGTCATAATCTGGTAGCGGTAGTGACGGATGGTACGGCGGTACTGGGACTTGGAGATATTGGACCGGAGGCTGGCATGCCGGTTATGGAAGGAAAGTGCGTTCTGTTCAAGACATTTGGCGATGTGGATGCATTCCCGCTTTGCGTGCGCAGCAAGGATGTTGATGAAATCGTAAATACGGTCGCGCTCTTAGCAGGCAGCTTCGGCGGAGTAAATCTCGAAGATATTAGCGCGCCACGCTGTTTTGAAATTGAGCGCCGCCTGAAAGAAATCTGTGATATTCCAATTTTCCACGACGACCAGCATGGTACGGCGGTTGTTACGCTGGCCGCGCTTATCAACGCGCTTAAGTTGGTTGGCAAGGAAATCAATGACATCAGCGTAGTCACATCAGGCGCCGGCGCCGCAGGTATTGCCATTATCAAGCTACTTATGGCGATGGGGCTGAAAGACGTGGTGATGTGCGACAGGCAGGGCGCGATCTATAAAGGACGCGACGGTCTCAATGCGGAAAAACAGGAAATGGCTGAAATTTCTAACCTGATGATGAAAAAAGGAAGCCTGGAAGACATGCTTAAGGGGGCGGATGTATTTATCGGTGTTTCCGCGCCGGGCACGGTTACAGAAGAAATGGTCAAATCGATGGCCGAGAAGCCTATTCTGTTTCCGATGGCCAATCCGACGCCTGAGATTATGCCTGACATCGCGAAAGCGGCTGGCGCTGCAATCATCGGCACAGGGCGGAGCGATTTTCCTAACCAGATCAATAATGTCCTGGCATTCCCTGGAATCTTCCGTGGAGCGCTGGATGTTCGCGCAAGCGACATCAACGACGATATGAAAATAGCGGCATCCTACGCCATTGCTGGTTTGATCACAGAGGATGATCTGAATGAGGAATACATTATTCCTTCACCGTTTGATACCCGTGTTGCGCCTGCTGTTGCCAAAGCAGTAGCGGAAGCGGCCAGAAAGTCCGGCGTAAGTCGTATCTGACCATCTTTTAGGATAACAAGAAAAACCGCTTAATAAAGCGGTTTTTTACTTATTTTTTTAATGAAACAATAAAAAAGCGTTACATAACACGCAATTTGATGTATAATGAATAAATAAGCATTTTTAGGGGATTGTTTCCGGTACGCCTTGTACCATATGCAATTGTATCTCTAAACACTGGAAGTGTCAACTACATTTTACGAAAAAGAAGGAGGATTATGGAATGGAAAATAGCCGTATTTCAGATATTACACCGGAGATCTATGGCTTGACAGAAAAAATTATGCAAACAGGAGCGATCAATCCGGAATTATATACAAAGTATCAGGTGAAACGCGGTCTGCGCGACTTAAGCGGACAAGGCGTGCTTGCGGGCCTTACCCGTATTTCCGACATACAGTCCTTTATTAGGGAAGGGGATGAATTGGTTCCTTGCGAAGGTAAGCTTTTTTACCGTGGAATTAATATTAAGGATATTGTCAAGGGATTTATACAGGAAAAACGCTTCGGCTTTGAAGAAGTGGTATATTTGCTCTTGACGGGCGATATGCCGGATAAAGCACAGCTTTCGGATTTTCAGAAGCTTCTTGCGCATTACCGTACGCTGCCTACAAATTTTGTGCGCGACATTATTATGAAAGCGCCCAGCGCTGATATGATGAATACGCTTGCCCGCAGCGTCCTGACGCTTTATGCTTACGACGAAAAGGCAAACGATATTTCGATCCCCAACGTTTTGCGTCAGTCTTTGCAGATGATCGCGCTGTTTCCGCTCTTCTCTGTTTACGGATACCAGGCATACCGGCACTATCATGACGGACAAAGCCTGTTTATCCATGTTCCGGATCCGGAACTTTCCACTGCAGAAAATATTCTGCATCTTCTGCGTCCGGACAGCAAATATACGGAGCTTGAAGCGCATATCCTAGACGTTTCGCTGGTTCTGCACGCAGAGCATGGCGGCGGTAACAATTCGACCTTTACGACGCATGTGGTTTCCTCGTCCGGTACGGACACCTATTCGTCCGTGGCCGCTTCGCTGGGTTCTTTGAAAGGGCCTAAGCATGGTGGCGCCAATATCAAGGTTGTGCAGATGATTGAGGATATGAAGAAAAACCTTACTGACTGGACCAGCGAAAGCGAAGTAAAGGATTACCTGGCCAAGCTGCTCAACAAGCAAGCGTTCGATAAGGCAGGCCTTATATACGGTATGGGACATGCGGTCTACTCTCTTTCCGACCCGCGCGCAGATATATTCAAGAGTTTTGTGCAGAATCTCTCGGAAGAAAAAGGCCTTTCCAAAGAATTCCAGCTCTACACGCTGGTGGAGCGTCTCGCGCCCGAGGTTATTGCCAAGGAAAGAAAGATCTATAAGGGCGTCAGCGCGAACGTGGACTTTTACAGTGGATTTGTATACAGCATGTTAAAGTTGCCGACAGAGCTATTTACGCCCATCTTTGCCATTGCGCGTATTGCAGGCTGGAGCGCGCACCGTATCGAAGAGCTTTCCAATGCGGGTAAAATTATCCGTCCGGCTTACAAGAATATCCAGGAAGCAAGGGATTATGTGCCGTTGGCAGAACGATAGGATTAAATTCCCTAAAAAGCATCGCAGAAGCGATGCTTTTTAAGTTTAAAATGTTTTGTATCTGTTTTTCAAACGTGTTATGATGGAATAAATACTTTTGGAACGGGAGTAAACTCCTTTGAGCAGTTTCTTTTGGAATTATGAAATGGATCCGGAATTTCCCTTGAGCGTTCTGGATTTCGTTACTAAAGGCGACCACGAAAGAATACACTGGCATAACTATTTGCAGATCGTGCTGTGCACGGGCGGAAGCGGCAGGTTCATTTTCACCAACAGGGAATACACGGTTCATGCGGGAGATATTTTTATCGTCAGCGATTTCGAAAACCATGTAGCGATTTCCGAGCCTGATGAACAGACGGATTATATTTTTGTTATTTTCCTGCCCGCGCTAGTTGCCGCGCCCGGCAGCAGGCAGTTTGATTTTGAATACCTGTACCCATTTTATTATAATACAAAAACCTTTGAAAACCGGATCAAACATGATCTGCCGATTGCGCGGGAGATCGGAAAGGAAATTCTGGCCCTGCGCGAAACATGGAACCAGAGGGAAACGGCCTATCGGCACGAACTGGATGCGCAGCTTAAAAAAATACTGGCGCTTTTAATGCGGCATTATCAGCAAACATATAAAGAATACTACACGCCAGACAGTATACGGCACGCAAAGGTATCCGATGCCGTGGCTTATATCAACCAGCATTTCGACGAAGCAATTACCGTACAAGAGGTCGCGGGTATATTGCATATGAGCGAATCTTCTTTCCGTAGCCTTTTTAAAGAGACAATGCGCATGCCTTTTAAGGAATATATTACTTTCCTGCGTTTAACCAAGGCGAAAAAGCTACTTTTGACAACGGACGACAGTATCAATACAATTGCTAATTTATCCGGCTATACCAATATGAACCAGTTTTATAAGGTGTTTCACAAATTTGTTTTTATGTCGCCTGCGGAATACCGCAATATCAACCAGGTAAAGTATCAAAAATGACAATATAAATGATAATATATGCGGCGGGAGTGTTATTGTTTAGAAACACTCCTTTTTTGTATAATGAGAATAGACTAAGCAGTATTCATATATCACGTGATACATATTGATTTTTAGAAAGGAATTGAATATGGCAGATGAGTTAAAGAAATACTTCAATGATGATGCCGAGGGCCTTAAGGTGCAGGGCTATCTTGACAGGATCGGGTATTGCGGGCCGCTTGAGCCGAATATGGAAACCCTGAAAGGACTTCAAAAAGCGCATGTATATTCCGTTCCTTATGAAGATCTCGATATTCGGGCCGGAAAATACATCTCCGTCAGCCTGCCGGATATTTATGATAAAATCGTGAACCGGAGAAGAGGCGGGTATTGCTTTGAGCTAAACGGACTCTTCGCCTGGCTGCTCCGCAGGCTCGGCTTTGATGTCGTGGAATATTATGGGCGGTACCTTGAGGGAGAACCCTTGGAAATGCCCATGAGGCGGCACAGGATTGCCCGCGTGGCGCTTGATGGGAAAAACTATATCTGCGACGTAGGCGTGGGCGTACAGGCTCCTGTGTGGCCAATTTTGATCGAAGCGGATACCATACAAAATATTGATGGCGAAGACTACCGCATGATTCGCCATCCGGCCTTGGGATGGTTGGTTCAGGGAATGCACAAGGGAGAGTGGAACCGGATTTATTCTTTTACCGAAGATCCGCAGTTCCCGATCGATTTTGAAATGCCCAATCATTGGTGTGTAACTCATCCGGATTCTATCTTTAAAAATATCACGATGGTGTATATCCGCACCAAGAAAGGCCGTAATACAATGACTGAGGTATTGGATGACAATGGAAAAATGGTTCCGGAATTCCGCCGTTTTACTCCTGACGGAGTGATTGCCTGCCGCGCCTATACCAGGGAAGAATATGATAAAGCTCTCTACGAACATTTTGGCATCGTTCTGTAACGAAGAATTGTGAAAGAAGGGAAATATTATGAAACATTTTGAACATTTATTTCAGCCGATAAAAATAGGGAATTTTGAAGTGCCCAACCGTATTGTGCATGTTCCGACGGATATTAGCTCGTCCAACGCGGACGGCTCGGTGAGCGAGCGGGATTTGCATCATCACGGCGAGATCGCGAAAGGCGGAACTGGATTTATCATCGTCGGGGCGACAACGCCTGATTCCAAAACAGGACGCCCCACCGTTACCTGTTTTGTAGCGGACGCGGATAACTATATCCCCGGGCTTACCAGGCTGGCCGCCAGTATGCACCGTTACGGAGCAAAGTGCGCCGTTCAATTGCAGCATCCGGGCCGCCAGTGCGCAATCCCGCGTTATAACACGATGTCCACGAATGATATGGTAATCAAGCTGCCGTGGTCGGCAGGACACGAGATCGTTTATGAAAATGCCGAGGAAAAGGGTAAACCCGTGCGCGCGATGGCGACGGAAGAAGTCCTGGAAATGGTTGACAAATTTTCGGAGGCAGCCTGGCGCGTAAAACAGGCGGGTTTTGATGCCGTCGAGCTGCACGCGGCTCACGGATACCTGATTTCACAATTTATGAGCCCATTGCTCAACCGCCGTATCGACCGTTTTGGCGGCAGTTTTGAAAACCGCATGCGTTTCCCGCTGGCGATTATCGATCAGATTCACAAAAAATGCGGCAAGGATTTTCCTGTTTTGGTGCGGTATTCAGTGGATGAATGGGTACCCGGCGGCCGTGAGCTGGAAGAAAGCTTGATGGTCGCGAAAACTTTTGAACAAGCGGGCGTAGCGGCGCTGGATTTAAGTCAGTGTGTGCAGGAAAGCCCAGGCGCAGGGTTTGATCCGATGTACTATCCGGAGGGATGGACGGCTTACGCATCGGAAGCGATTAAAAAAGTGGTTCAAATTCCTGTGATCAACAGTCATTCCCTGCGTAATCCGGAATTTTGCGACAAGTTGGTGGAAGAAGGCAAAACGGATATGGTAGGTCTTTCCCGCCAGATCTTAGCGGATCCATATTGGCCGGTTAAGGCATATTATGGAAAAACCAAGGAGATACGCCGTTGTATTTCCTGCCTCACAGGCTGCTGGCAGGAGTCGATGATGGCCAAAAAAGAAATTGGCTGCGCCATTAATCCGGCATGTGGAAACGAGATATTCGATAATATGGGCAAGACAAATACGCCCGCTAACATTGCAGTCGTGGGCGGCGGTCCTGCCGGTATGGAAGCAGCGCGCATCGCTACGGTACGCGGGCATAAGGTAACGTTGTTCGAAAAAACGGGAGAGCTGGGCGGCGCGATCCTCGGATGTTGCCTGGTTCCGGGAAAAGAAAAAATGAAATGGTACGCGGACTGGATCCGTAACCAGATCAGCGAGCTTAAGGTCGAGGTCAGGTTAAATACGCAGCCCACGGTCGAGCAGCTTAGAGAATATGATATTGTGCTCAATGCAACGGGCGCATCCTCGTATGTGCCGCAGGTTTTCGGAAAATCAGAAAACGTTCTAGGCTTCGAAGAAGTGATCGCCTGTCCAAAGGTCAATTGTGAATATAATCCCGGTAACCGTAAGAATGTAAAAACAGGGGAGAAAGTCCTCGTATGGGGAGACCACTATGCAGCAGTGGATACGGCGGCATTTTTGGCTTCAATCGGCAAACAGGTTACGGTGGTGACCCCGAACCGCGAGTTTGGATCGAGTGTGGAAGTGATCCATATGTACGTATTGCGAAAACGTTTTGCGCAGGAAGATGCGGAAGCGCTGGATTCAAAGCCGTTCAAATATCCGGTCAATGTGATCGAAAGTTCAAATGTATATGAAATCCGCGATGGGGAAGTCGTGATTGAAGATAAAGACTTCAATAAAACCACTTTGGCGATCGACACGGTTGTAAGCTGCCATACCCGTTCCAACACGGGGCTTTTTGAAGAACTCACAAAAGCGGGTATCAAGGTGCTTACGGCAGGCGATGCGGTGCGCCCGCGTAACCTGAACGCCGCGGTGACAGAAGGCGCGGCATTGGGGCTTAATGTAGACGGGGAACTGCTCATGAACCCCAATCACGCGGTTATGAACAACATGCCGATAGATGTGCTTGGACAATTGCGTTAGAATAGGAATGGAGCAGGATATGAAACGGTTTCGGACGGGTGTTATGCTGGATTCTTTCCGGCTGGAAATCGACCATGCCATTGAAGCTGCGGCAGCATTGCATGTTCAGGGCGTGCAGGCTTATGCGGTGGACGGGGAAATAAAGCCCGAGAACCTTACTCCTGAGCGAAAACGGGATATTCTTGACCGAATTACCTCACACGGTATGGTAATCGCTGCGATCTGCGGCGATCTCGGCGGCCACGGATTTACAAAAAAAGAAGAAAATCCGGCAAAGATTGAAAAGTCGAAACGAATCATAGAACTTGCAAAGGAACTGGCGTGTAATATAGTCACGACGCATATCGGCGTGGTTCCAAAGGATAACGCTTCTGAGCGCTACGCGGTGTTACTTGACGCCTGCCGGGAGCTGGGTGCATTTGCGCAAAGCATGGACGCCGCCTTTGCGGTGGAAACGGGACCGGAAAGTCCGGCCGTGCTGCGGGCCTTTCTGGAGGACGTCGGCAGCAAGGGATTTTGTGTAAACTATGATCCCGCAAACCTGGTGATGGTAACTGGCTGCGATCCTGTGCAAGGAGTCTATGAGCTTCAGGACTATATCGTACATACGCATGCTAAGGACGGTGTCATGCTTAAGAAAACCGATCCTCAGGTGATATATGATTATTTTGCGCAGGGCGGTATTGACGATATGAATTTAAAGGAATACTTCCTGGAGACCCCGCTTGGAGAGGGAGCCGTTGATTTCGACGCTTACCTGCATGCGCTCAGGGACGTCGGATATGACGGTTTTTTGACCATCGAGCGGGAAGTGGGGAATGACCCTGCGGAGGATCTCGCTCATGCAGTCCGGTTTTTGGCGGAAAGGCAGGTATAAAAGTATGTTTCGTATCGTGATTCTGGGGACAGGATTCATTGGCAGTTCACACGCGAAAGCTATTCGCAATATCGACGGTGTAAAGCTTGCGGCAATCGTGGAAATGGACGAGGCACGCGGAAGAAAAGCAGCGCAAGAAGCGGGTTGTACCTGGTATCCGTCTTTTGAGCAGATGGTGGCAAACGAGAGTCCTGATCTTGTAATCGTGGCGCTTCCAACTTTCCTGCATGAAAAATACGTGATCAGGGCGGCGCAGGCAAAAATAAATGTATTATGCGAAAAGCCTGTTACGCTTTCGCTTGATTCTTTTGACCGCATGGCGCAGGCATGCCGTTTAAACGGCGTTTATTTCATGGTGGCGCAGGCGGTACGCTGGTGGCCGGAATTTGTGCAGGTAAAAAACATGCTGCATGAGGACAAAATCGGCAGGTTGCGGATGATTTATGAAACGCGCCTGGCGCAACATCCAAACTGGTCTTCCTGGCATACCGATCCGAAAAAGAGCGGCGGGGGACTATATGACCTCCATATTCACGATATTGATTATTTATATAGTCTCTTCGGAATGCCAAAGAGCGTATATGCTGTTGGATTTAAGAGCGAAAGCGGCTGCTGGAACCATGTCGCTTCTAACCTAAAATGGAAAAACGGCCTTAAAGCGGTATGCGAAGCGTCTATGGATATGAAAGGCGGACATCCTTTCACGATAGAACTTCGCGTATGCGGAGACAAAGGCACACTTGATTACCGTTTTGTCGCAGGATTTAATATTAAGGACGGCAATCAGGCAGCAAACCTTATGTATTATCCCGAAGACGGTGAGCCGGCCAGGATGGATGTACCTCAGCCCGATCCCTTTGAAGAGGAGGTGCGGGCATATGTCAGTGCCATCCGGCGGAAAACGGAAGCTCCGATTCCGGTATGCGAATCCAGGAATGTACTAGAGATCGTTTCGGGTATCGAACAATCATTGGAAACAGGAAAAATTATCACATTTTAAGTAAGAAGGTGCAATAGAAATGGATTTATTCAATCAGAATGCACAGGTTATGGTCCCAGACCATGCGGAGCCTAAAGAAGCCCTTGCCCGTACCACAATGCTTTGTATTGCTGCGCATCAGGATGATACGGAGATTATGGCCTATCACGCGATTGGCGAGTGCTATGGAAAAGAAGACGAATGGTTTACCAGCGTAATCGCTACAGACGGTGCAGGTTCGCCGCGTTCAGGGCTTTACAGCGAATATACCAATGAGCAGATGCGCTTGCTCCGTATGCGCGAGCAAAACAACGCGGCGATCGTAGGCGGTTATTCCATGCAGATACAACTTGGATATACAAGTGGACAGGTAAAGGATCCAGAACAACACGATTTGACAGGAGATATTATTAAGATCCTGCTTGTATGCAAGCCGAAAATCGTACTGACCCATAATTTGGCGGATCGCCACGAAACGCATGTTTCCACGGCCTTGCGGACGATTTTTGCGCTCAGAAACATACCGGACGACGTAAAACCTGAAAAAGTTTATGCTATGGAAGTATGGCGCAGTCTTGACTGGCTTAATGATGAGGACAAGCTTATCTTTGATACGGCAATGCATCCCAATATTGCAAATGCCGTATTGGGCGTGTTCGATTCACAAATCTGCGGCGGCAAGCGGTATGATTTGGCCGCGATTGGGCGGCGCCGTGCAAATGCAACCTTTCTTGCATCACATGGCGTCGACAGAGTAGAGGAAGCCGCCTACGGTATGGATATTACAGAATTGATGGCATCGGACGCCGATCCAGGCGAATTTATCTCACGGCGCATCGATGCATTTAAAAACGATGTTCTAAGTAAAATCAAGAATCACTGGTAATGGTTTTTGCTTATAAAGGCATTGACGGAATTCCCGTTTTCGTTTATAATTTAATACGTTGCTTTTATAAGTAGGGGTATGATGTAATGGTAACATTACGGTCTCCAAAACCGTCCTTGAGGGTTCGAGTCCTTCTACCCCTGCCATTTAAAAATCATCAGTCTTTGCTGGTGATTTTTTCATTTGTGCATTATAATAAAGTGAATAGAAAATTTGGAGGCGAATACATTGGGACAGTTCAGGACGGGTTTTATCGGCTGCGGCAATATGGCGACTGCGATCATAAAGGGCATGCAGCAGGCGGGTGAAGCGGATATATTCGTATATGATAAGGATCGCTACAAGGCGCAGGCCTTTGAAAACGTTACGCTATGCGACAGTATTGACGAGCTTGCAGATGTGGCAGACATTCTTTTTCTCTGCGTCAAACCAAATATCATACCGGAAATTCTTCCGGAGATTAAGACAAGCGGCAAGGCTTTCGTATCCATCGCGGCAGGGGTGACGGACGAAAAATTACGTTCACTGCTCCGGGTAGACGCCCGCATTATGCGTATTATGCCCAATACGCCGCTTCTTTGCGCCAAGGGCGCGATTTGCATCCAGAGCCCAAATGACTTCACACCGGAAGAAGCAGATTATATCACCGGCATATTCAAATCGCTGGGAATCGTTGAATTTGTCGATGGGAGCCTGATGGACGCTGTCACAGGTGTTTCCGGAAGCGGACCGGCCTACGTTTATATGTTTATCGACGCACTGGCGAAAGCGGGAGTCAAGCATGGAATACCGAACGACGTTTCTCTGCGGCTTGCTATCCAAACCTTTGAAGGCGCCTGCGCGATGCTGAAGCAAACGGGGGATACGCCCTCGCAGCTTATCCATAACGTCTGTTCGCCGGGCGGTACGACGATTGAAGCGATGAAAGTATTCGATTTAAACGATACGCGCGGCATCATTGAATGGGCGGTCGACGCATGCGTTAGAAAATCAGAAGAACTCTCGAAATAAGCGAGGGAATTGTGGAAATGCTGAAAGAAGTAATCATCTATTGCGACGGAGCCTGCTCTGGCAATCCGGGTCCGGGCGGCTGGGCTTGCGTTCTGGATTATAAGGGAAACAAAAAAGAGTTATCCGGTTTTATGCCGGATACGACCAATAACCGCATGGAGCTTATGGCGGCGCTTCAGGGACTTTTGGCGTTAAAGGAAAAATGCAGCGTTAAGGTCTATACGGACAGCGCCTATATTCATAATGCATTTGATAAGGGCTGGATCATCGCATGGCAAAACAACGGCTGGATTACGGCTTCTAAAAAACCGGTGGAAAACCAGGACCTGTGGAAGCAGCTTTTAAACGCCACTAAGGATCATTTCGTTAAATGGTACAAGGTCAAAGGACATGCGGATGATGAAATGAACAATTTGTGCGATAAGCTCGCACGCGGGCAAATCAAAAAGAATACGAAAGCATAAGGTAAAGAAGAGGATAGGAAATGCCTTAAAACTATTCGCAAAACACAAGTTTTGCGAATAGTTGTTGCCATTGCGAACAACGTATGCTATAATATGTACAAACCGTATTGTTATGCGGAATTTGCGAGGTTTTGGTTATGGCGGATTCTTCGAATTATCACCAGGATTTGAATCAGAAAATGACGATGAAGCTGCGTGGGATCATGCGTGAGCTGCCTTCGTTTACGACGAGCTTTTTTATTGCGATGGAAAATAATTCAACGGTCTTAACGCGCGTGAATTACGCGGCGGACCTGCGGATCTTTTTTCAATTTCTTGTAAAGGAACTTCCGCGCTTTGCAAATAAGACGGCTGCAGAAATCACACAGGAGGATTTAAAATCCATCACGGTCGATGATTTATATCTCTTTCTCGATTATCTTAATTTGTATACCTCCTCTGGCGACGATGAAAAATTTATTTCGAATCATGAGCGCGGCAAAGCAAGAAAAGTTGCCTGCCTGCGTTCGTTTTTTAAACATTATTATAAAAAAGGCGTTTTAGAGCAAAACGTATGCCAGCTTCTGGATACGCCGAAATTACATGAAAAAGCAATCATACGTTTGGAAGCAGACGAAGTTGCTGATTTGTTGGACGCGGTAGAAAGCGGCGCAAAACTGACGGAAAAGCAAAAACAATATCATAAAAAAAACTCCACGCGCGATTTGGCCATCCTGACATTATTTTTAACGACAGGTATCCGCGTATCGGAACTGGTATCGCTTAATATATCGGATATTGATTTCAAAAACGCTTGCTTCACAGTGACGCGCAAGGGCGGAAACCAGGTGATGCTATATTTTGACGATGAAACCGCGCAGGCGTTAAGCGCCTATTTGAATGAACGGAAAAACCAGGGAAATTATGAACTCTCTTCCCCACTTTTCCTGTCCATGCAGGGAAACCGCTTATCGGTAAGAAGCGTGGAATTAATGGTTAAAAAGTACGCGCGCATCGTAAGTCCGTTGAAAAAAATATCCCCGCATAAGCTGCGCAGTACCTACGGCACTATGCTTTACGATGAAACCGGCGATATTTACCTTGTGGCGGACGTGCTTGGCCATAAAGATGTCAATACCACGCGCAAGCATTATGCCGCTATGTCCGAAAATAACCGGAAACGCGCCTCTAAAGCGGTTAAACTGCGCAAATAATCTCCTTTTTATAACCGGATATTCATGTTTTGCAGGGCATATAAAATGCCTAATTTTGCATGTTCATAAGTGAGCGCGCCCTGCAAATAAGCCGCATACGGCTCGCGGATAGGCGCGTCTGCCGTAAGCTCTGAGGAGGCCCCATGCACAAAGGTGCCCGCCGCCATGATGACCTTATCCTCATATCCGGGCATATCCCATGCGTAAGGCACAACATTGCCGTCAATAGCCGAAGCGCGCTGTATGCCGCGTACAAAGTCCGTTAAAGGCTGTTCGCTGCCAAAAATGATAGATTGCGTAATATCGCCGCGCACGGCGTCAAATGCAGGTTGGGAAGCATATCCTAAGCGTTCGAATACGCGCGATGCGAGACAAACGCCCTTAAGCGCCTGACACACGGTATGCGGTGCCATAAAAAAGCCCTGATAAAATTGCTGATAACCAAAAGCATAGGAGCCGATTTCCGTACCGATCCCCGGCGCGGAAAAACGTCCGGCAATTTTGTCGATCAATTCCTGTCTGCCCGCAATATAACCGCCTGTCGGCGCGAGACCGCCGCCCGGATTTTTGATCAAAGAGCCTGCTATAACGTCTGCGCCGCGGGCTGTCGGCTCGTCTAAGCATACAAATTCCCCATAACAGTTATCGACCATGACGATTTTATCAGGAAACTCCTGTTTTATGCGTTCGATAATGCCAGCCAGGTAATCCGTGGTAAACGCGGGACGAATCTCGTAGCCGGTGGAACGCTGGAAATAAACGACCTTTATCGTTTCATTTTGCTTTATTTTAGCGGCGGCGGCCTCTAAGTTTATTGTACCATTTGCATGCAAAGGAACACTATCAAACGAAATATCGTATTCACAAAGACTGCCGCTCGCCCCGCGCAGTGTAGAAAGAAGCGTATCATACGGCTCCCCCGTGAGGGAAAACAACGTGTCGCCGGGGCGTAGCAAACCGAATAAGGCGGTAGAAATCGCATGCGTACCGCTCATGAGCATGGGCGATACGATCGCCGCTTGCGCGTCAAAAGCGTCTGCAAAGACGCTGCATAGCTTTTCCCGCCCCTCGTCCCCGTAACCGTAACCGGTAGATGCAAAAAAATGCCTCGCGGATACGCCGTTTTTCTGGAAAGCATCCAATACCTTAAATTGATTGGCCTGGGCAATCTGTTCAAACGTACAAAAAACATGGGCGACATCCCGTTCACAATCTTCCACAAAATCAATAAGGTGCCCGTCAATTTTAAAATGTTCGCAGATATATTGTTTCAAATCCATAAAAATCCCCAACCTTGCCTCATTGCTGATGTATAATCGCCTGCGCAATAGCGGCGGCGTTGTTTTCATATGCAGCCGTATCGTACCAAACGATACGATCATCGCGCTTAAACCATATCCACTGCCGTTTGGCATAGCGGCGCGAATTGCGCTTGATTTTTTCTACCGCGTCATCCAGCGTGTCGTTCCCCTGCAAATAACAAAGCAGTTCTTTGTAACCGATGGCCTGCATAGACGTTGAAGCGTTGGTATACGTTTGCGCCAATGCCTTGACCTCTTCAACCAAACCTTGCTCCACCATCCCATCCACGCGGCGGTTGATACGTTCATATAAGACCGCGCGGTCTGTTGTCAGTCCCGCCATAATAAACTGATAAGCTTCGTTTGGTCTGCGAAATACGTAATCCTTTGCGCCGCCCTCGTTTTTTAGTATTTCCAGACGGCGCACGATCCGCTTTTTATCATGGGGATGGATACGCATGGCTGCCTGCGCGTCCTGCTTTGATAACATGTCATGCAGTATAAGCGCATCTTTTTGCATCAATTCCTCGCGAAAGGCGGAATCTTGAGAGGTTTCGGTAAAATCCAGGTCATATGTCAGGGCGTTTAGATATAATCCGGTTCCGCCCGCGACAATGGGCACCTTTCCACGGATGATAATATCTTCGATGCAGGCTTTGGCCGCTTGCTGAAACATAGCGACGGAATAGGCTTCATCCGGCTCTGCTATGTCAAATAAATGGTGAGGTATCCCCTGCCGCTCTTTTATGGAAGGTTTGGCCGTGCCGATGTCCATTCCTTTATAGATCTGCATCGAATCCGCCGAAACGATTTCGCCGTTCAGTTTTTTTGCAAGCTCGATTGCCACCGCCGTTTTTCCGGATGCGGTCGGCCCGAGTATAATATACACCTTTTTTTTCATACGATTCTCTTGAACCCTTTTTGCAAATCGTTTTTGGTGAGCACAACCGCGATCGGCCGGCCATGCGGACAATGCGGAATTGCGTCAAGCTGCGTGATCTCTTTCATGAGCTCTGCGATCTGTTCATCCGAAAGCTGGTAACCCGCCTTGATACTATACCGGCAGGATGCGCGTATGATTTGGTCACGCAGTAAAAGAATATCGCTGCGCGAATTACGCAACTCGTAAAGAATATCTTCGATTAATTTATCGGCGTTGCTGCGGTTTATTTGCGCGGGAAAAGCATTAAATTTTAGGGACAGCGCGCCAAATTCTTCAAAATCAAATCCAAGGTCTTTGAGCAGCGTTTCGTTTTGAGTAAGCAATGTATAATCTTCAGAAGAACACGTGAGAGCATACGGCATCATTAATGCCTGCGATGCGACACTTCCCTGCGCCGCCTGCTGTTTCATACGCTCGAAATTAATGCGTTCGTGCGCAGCATGCTGATCGATCAGGTAAAGATTCTGCCCGCTTTCAATGATTAAAAATGTATTCCAGGCCTGGCCGATAATGTGGTAATCGCACAATTTGCGCACATCTTCGATTTCCATTTGCTCCTGCGTCTGTGTGTGAAACGATTTCACACCTTCGATCAAGCGGTCAAAATCTTCCGCCTGGTCATATTTTACCGGCATCATACTATCCGGACGCTGCGCAGCGTCCTTTACAGGCTGGCGATACAATTTTTCCGCCGGCCGGAACGCCGGATAATCGGTTACGGTCTCCTCGTTAACCGAACTATTTGCTGGGCTCGGCGCGCTTTTGAGGTCGGACGACGCTTTTACATTCAGATTGATGGCCGGCGGCAAAGTCTCTGCAAGCGCATTTTTCACGGCATGTTCCATCGCTATCATGACCTGCTCTTCCTCATACAGCATGACCTGCAATTTATTGGGATGAACGTTGACATCAGCTTTAGAGAACGGAATATTGATATGCAACACGGCAAAGGGATAATGCCCGCGCAGCAAACGCTCTCCATAACCGCGCAGGATAGCAGCCTGCAGGCTTTGCGAACGAACTAGCCGCCCGTTTACAAACAGGCAGATATGATGCGTGCTTTTATACAGGAAAGAGGGCTGCGAAATATAACCGGAAATACAGGCGTTTTCGGCAGTATATTCTACAGGCCTCACCTTATGGGCGATCTCCTTGCCATACACAGTCATCAGCGCGTCCTTTAACTCGCCGTTGCCGGGACTGTGGTATATGAGTTTTCCATTGCTGATATATTTAACGGAAATATGCGGTTTGGAAAAAATCAATTTGGAAACGACAGAAGTAACGTTTGTCGTTTCCCGCGCCGTGTTTTTCAAAAATTTCTGGCGAGCGGGAATATTATAAAAAAGATTCTCAACGCGTACAGTCGTACCCTCCGGCAGGCCTGCCTCGCGTATTTCCGGCGCATTTTCCCCGTTTACCGTAAGCACGGTGCCTTCTGTCTGGTCCGCGGCGCGCGTACTGATGGTAAGGCGCGAAACGGCGGCCATACTGGAAAGGGCTTCCCCACGAAAACCGAGCGTTCCGATCCTGTCCAAATCATGTACATTTTCTATTTTACTGGTCGCGTGCTTCTGAATCGCCAGAGGCACATCCTCTCTGATAATACCCGAACCGTTGTCCGTAACGCGGATCAGTGATTTTCCCCCATCCGTGATCTCCACGGTAACAGAAGAAGCTCCTGCGTCTATGGAATTTTCCATCAGCTCTTTGACGACGGCGGCGGGATTAACGACGACCTCTCCCGCCGCAATTCTGGCGTATACGGTTTTATCCAGGACATGGATGCGGTTACTCATGGTCAAGCTCTTTTCTTATTTTATAAACCAAATTGAGCGCTTCGATAGGCGTCAGGGTATCGACGTTCATTTCTTTTATTTTTTGCACGCTATCCGGCAAGCTCGCGGCGGGAGAGTCTTCGCTGACTTTGCCTGCCGCTTCGGGTTCCTCCCCTGCGATAGACATTTCATAATTCTGAAGCTGACTCAAAAAAACGCCGGCCCTCTGAATAACTTGCTGCGGAAGTCCTGCAAGCTTAGCGACTTCGATGCCAAAGCTCCTGTCAGTACCGCCTTTCACAATCTTATGAAGAAAAATAATATCGCTGCCCAGTTCTTTGACCGCTACGGAATAATTTCTGATACCGTCAAACATATTTTCCAGCTCCACCAGCTCATGATAATGCGTGGCAAATAAAGTTTTGGCATGCAGCTTCTGCAAGATATACTCCACGCTCGCCCAGGCAATGGAAAGCCCGTCCGTCGTGCTGGTACCCCTGCCGATCTCGTCCAGAATAAGCAGGCTGTTTTGCGTCGCGTTATTGAGGATATTAGCCAATTCGTTCATTTCCACCATAAACGTACTTTGTCCGGAGGCAAGATCGTCCGATGCTCCTACGCGTGTAAATACGCGGTCCACAAGGCAAAGCCGCGCCTCGTCCGCAGGAACAAAGCTTCCCATATGCGCCATCAGGACAATAAGCCCAACCTGGCGCATATATGTGCTTTTTCCGGCCATATTGGGACCGGTAATGAGCAGCATATTGTTTTCCTTGTGGTCGAGCGCCGCGTCGTTTGGCACAAATTCCTGCTTCAGAATGCTTTCCACCACCGGATGCCGTCCGTTTTTGATGTATAGTGAACCGTCGCTTGTCATTTGCGGACGGACGTAATTATTATCATAGGCAACGGACGCCAGGGATTGCAGAACATCCAGCAGAGCAATGCGCTGGGCACATCCCTGCATACGTGCTACATCCCGCGCCAGCCGGTCCCGTATTTCGAGGAAAACCTGATATTCAAGCGCGTTACGCTTTTCCTCCGCACCAAGAATGGTATCCTCCATTTCCTTTAATTCTTCGGTAATATAGCGTTCGCAGTTGGCAAGCGTCTGTTTGCGCAAATAGCGGTACGGTACCTGGGAAAGATAAGACTTTGTAACCTCGATATAGTAGCCGAACACTTTATTATAACGGATTTTCAGGTTTTTGATCCCCGTCTCCTCGCGCTCTTTGGATTCCAACTCCACCAGCCAGTTTTTGCCGTTAACCGAGGCTTCGATCAGCTCGTCGATTTTTTTATGATAACCGCGCTTTATGATGTTTCCATCCATAATACCCACGGGAGCATCCTCGCTGATCGCCCGCTCAAGGAGTTCGTGAATATCGGCAAGGTCGTCCAGATTCTCATACAAATCCTGAAGAAGAGGACTTGAAGCTTCCGCCAGGATACCTTTCAAATACGGCAAGGCGGCAACCGAAGACTTCAGCGAAAGGCAATCCTTGGCGTCGATCGTACCGTAGGAAATCCTCGTGATAATGCGCTCCAAATCATAAATACCGTTTAAATAGTCGGACAGCGAATTGCGCAGGTACAAATCATCTTTGATTTCAGATACCGCGTCCAGGCGCGCGTTGATTTCATCCAGAGTTTTCAACGGCTGCAAAATAAATTTTTTGAGCAAACGGGCTCCCATGGCCGTTTTTGTCTGGTCAAGCAACCACAGCAGAGAACCTTTTTTGGATCCCTCCATAAGTGTCTGCGTCAGTTCAAGGTTGCGGCGCGTATTCGGGTCAAGCACCATATAGGACGTTTCCTTGAGCGTTTTGATATGTGTGATGTGCAGCAGGGTGTTTTTCTGCGTATCTTTTAAGTATTGCATGAGCGCGCCTGCCGCGCAGATAGCGTCGTTTAATTCCACGCAGCCGAACCCGTTTAAGGATTTGACCCTGAAATGACTGAGGAGCGCCTTTTGGGCGGTTTGCTCCTCAAAAGCCCAGTCAAAATACGGATTGACAAAAGCGTGCTTAAATCGAGATTTTTCCGTAAGTTTTAAGAGCCTCCCCGCATGGGAATCGGCAACGATGATCTCTTGTGGATTCAGGCGCGTCATCTCGTTCAAAAGCGCGGCGTCATCCTCCGTTTGCAAAACGACAAATTCGCCTGTGGATACGTCGCAGTAGCAAAGGCCGATTTCCTGCCCGCCAAAAAATACGCTCAAGATATAACTGTTTTCGTTTTCCTGCAGCATGGAAGTTTCGACCACAGTTCCCGGCGTCACCACACGGGTAATCCCGCGTTTGACGATTCCCTTGGCGGCCCTGGGATCTTCGAGCTGGTCACAGATGGCGACCTTATGGCCGTTGGCAACAAGCTTTGCCATATACGCATCCACTGCATGGTGCGGAACGCCGCACATCGGCGCCCGCTCAGGCAGGCCGCAGTCCCGTCCTGTCAGCACTAGTTCCAATTCCTTGGAGACAAGGATTGCGTCGTCAAAGAACATCTCGTAAAAATCGCCCAAACGAAACATAAGAATACAATCCGCGTATTCTTCTTTCAGATCCAGATATTGCTGCATCATTGGCGTTAGCTGTGCCATAAATTTTTTAACTACTCCTGCGTAATGCGCCCAAATAATGTTGTTTTCTTGCCCTGCGTAACCTCTACCTCATAAAACTGCCCGACCATATCCCTGCTTCCGGCAAAATTGACCATTTTTCCGGTGCTTGTGCGCCCGCATACATGGTTTGGATCACGCGTGCTTATCCCCTCGGCAAGAACAGAAACCACCTTGCCCACGTATTCCCTGTTTTTTTCTTCGGTGATCTCATTTTGTAACGCCACCAGCTTCATAATGCGCTCTTTTTGCGTCTGCTTGTCAACCTCATTCGGCATTTCCGCAGCCTTGGTGCCGCTGCGCTTGGAATAGACGAAAGTAAAGGCGGAATCATAACGCACCTGCCTTAGAAGCGACATGGTTTCTTCAAAGTCATCGTCCGTTTCGCCCGGAAATCCTACGATCACATCCGTAGTCAAAGCAATTTCCGGAATTTTTGTCCGTATCTTGGTAAGGAGCGCCAGGTATTGCTCCCGCGTATAACGGCGGTTCATGGCCGCCAGTATTTTCGTGCTTCCCGATTGTACCGGCAGATGCAGGTGCCGGCAGATACGCGGTTGCAAGGCCATGACATCGATCAGTTTATCTGATAAATCCTTGGGATGAGAGGTCATGAAGCGAATGCACGGAATGGATGTCTCGGTGCAAATCAATTGCAGGAGATCTGCAAAATCAGTATCGCCGCCATCATATGAATTTACATTCTGCCCCAAAAGCATGATCTCCTGATACCCTTTTTGCTCAAGCATATGCACCTCATGCAAAACTTTTTCTGCGCTGCGCGATTTTTCTCTGCCACGCACATAAGGAACAATACAGTAAGTGCAGAAATTGTTGCAGCCATACATAATATTTACAGAGGCAAGAGGCCATGAATGCCGCTTGACAGGTACGTTTTCATGGATAGAGCAATCGTCTTCGCAAACGGCAAAAACGCGATGTTTATGCAGAAGACACTCCCCCACCATCTCTGAAAGCAGGTGAATATTATGGGTTCCGAAAATAATATCGACAAAGGAAAAGGTCTGCCGGAGTTTTTGCGCAAGTTCTTCCTGCTGCATCATACAGCCGCACACCGCAACCATCAAATGAGGATTCTCATCTTTCAGCTTCCGGATTGCTCCCACATTACCGAAAGTTTTGTGCTCCGCGTTCTCACGGACACAGCAGGTGTTAAACAAAATAAAATCGGCGCTTTCCTTTTCCGCAGCTGCCTTAAAGCCCAATTCCTCGAGAATACCTGAGATTTTTTCAGATTCGTGCTCGTTCATCTGGCAGCCATACGTAATCACATAATAAGTAAGGCCGCCCGCCAATATATATTCTTTTAGCAATTGTTCATTCTTCATGCTTATTATTATAATGTAAAACGGCTTTAAAATCTATAGAAAAAGGGGCAGATTGCCCGCCCCCTTTTATGCTTATTATCAGATCAGCCGCATTTGGAGTACCCGCATGAGCGGCAGATATTACAGCCTCCTTCAAAATCAAGCGGCTTGCCGCACTCCGGACATTTCGTATCATCCTGAGATTTTTCGTCTTCCTGCATAAGCGGTGCGATTTTCGCATCCTGCATCTTAGCAACCGTCTGCAAAACCCTGCCGATGGCGTCCGGACACGACAGCACTTTGACGTCGCCACCCTTTCTAAGCGTCGAATGGCAGCGAATCCCACGCAGTTGTTCCACGATAGAATCCACGTCCATACCGGAACGAAGAGCAGTGGAAATCAATCGGCTTGTCGCCTCGGACTGGGAAGGACAGCCGCCTGCCCGGCCAAGATTTGTAAATACCTCGCAAATACCGTTTTCGTCGTAGTTAACGGTAATATAAAGGTTCCCGCAGCCGATTTTTACCTTTTGCGTGATCCCTTGCGTAACCTCCGGCCGTGAGCGCGGCGCCACAACGTTTCCGATAGCTTCGTCGAGGACCGCAGCCGCGTCCGCGCCGTCGTTTTCCTTTTTGTTTACCTTGCCGATATTAAGGACCTGCGCGTCGCGCGAACCGTCGCGATAAATCGTCACGCCCTTAAGGCCTAGGTCATACGCGAGATCATATACCTTGCGCACGTCGTCCTGTGTGGCTTCACGCGGGAAATTGACCGTCTTGGATACCGCGTTGTCCGTATATTTCTGGAACGCCGCCTGCATGCGCACATGCGATTCAGGGCTAATATCATGCGCTGTCACAAAAATATCCCTAATATCCTGCGGGATTTCCTCAATATGCGCAATCGTTCCCTCGGAAGCAATTTTGGACATCAATTCCTTTGAATACAATCCACGCTGCTTCATAACCTCTTCGAAATACGGATGTACTTCCAAAAGCTCATCGTTATCCATGACATTGCGGATATACGATAGCCCGAACACAGGCTCGATTCCGGACGAAGCGTTGCAGATGATGGAGATGGTTCCGGTAGGAGCGATCGTCGTTACTGTCGCATTGCGCTGCACAAGCCCCTGCCCTTTAAAGATGCTTTCATCATACGTCGGGAAAGTGCCGCGCTGTTTTGCCAGTTCACAGGACATCTCCCGCGCGTTATCCCGCAGGAATTTCATGATTTTTTCCGCCAAATCAATTGCAGACTGGGAATTATAAGGAATTTTCAGCTTATAAAGAATATCGGCAAATCCCATAAGCCCAAGACCGATCTTACGCGTGGAAAGGGTCATCTCGCGAATCTGCTCCAGAGGATAATTGTTGACGGTGATAACATTGTCAAGGAAATGGACGGCGTCTCTTATCGTCTCCAAAAACAGATCATAGTCAAGCTCATATCCATCGCCTTTTTTCACCATCAGGGCGTTCAAATTAATGGAACCGAGATTACAGCTTTCATAGGGCAGCAAAGGCTGTTCCCCGCACGGATTCGTACTCTCGACCTCGCCCAGTTTGGGCACCGGATTGTCCCTGTTAATGCGGTCGAGGAAAACGATTCCCGGTTCGCCGTTGGTCCATGCCATTTTAACGATCAGGGCGTATACATCCGGCGCATACAGCTTTTTGACTTCCTGTTTTGTGTGCGGATCAACCAAAGAATAGTCCCGCTTGTCACGCACGGCCTGCATAAATTCTTCGGTAATGCCCACGCTGATATTGAAATTGGTAATTTCCGTCGTATTCTTTTTGCACTGGATAAAGTCCATAATATCGGGATGATCGATGCGCAGGATGCCCATGTTGGCGCCACGGCGCGTACCGCCCTGCTTTACCGCTTCCGTGGCAGCGTTAAAGACTTTCATAAAGCTTACCGGACCGCTCGCAACGCCGCCCGTCGAATTTACCGCCGCTCCCGCTCCGCGCAGGCGGGTAAAGGAAAAACCAGTGCCGCCGCCGCTCTTGTGGATAAGCGCAGCGTTTTTCACCGCGTCAAAGATGTCCTCCATGCTATCGGCAACCGGCAAAACAAAACATGCCGATAGCTGCCCCAGCTCCCGTCCGGCATTCATCAGGGTTGGTGAATTTGGCATAAAGCGCAAATCAGCCATCATCTGATAAAACACATCCTGTGTTTTTCGAATATCGGCCTCCACATCAAACTCTTGGTCCGCTTCCGCTATCGCATGCGCTACGCGCTTTAGAAGATCGTCCGGTTTCTCAATCGGTTTACCGTCCTTATCTTTCTTTAAATAACGTCTTTCAAGAACAGTTTCCGCATTTTTGCTAAACATAGAAAAAGCCTCCGTGCAATATATTTAGTATTTTGAATGAATTCATAACACCATATATAGTACACCGAAGACGCGAAAAATACCAGACCTTTTTATTACTTTTTGGAAATATTTTAGAGCATCTCTAAAAAACGCCTGTATATAGAGGTTTGGTCGCTGCTTCCTGAAGTAAAAAATTCTATCGGTACCTCTCCGTTTGGCGGATGAAGCAAATGATTACTGGCAAGAACATGCTCGATATGCTTTGCGGTTCCAAACCGTCCGTCATATATACCGCACGGTTTGGGAAACCATTTGAGGGCAATATCTTTTATTTTGTCCGCGACGAAAGAATAATGCGTGCAGCCAATAACGATACCGTCAATTTCCTGCCCGCGATACGCAGCCAGTTTATCATGCAGATAAGCTTTGATATGCGGGGCGTTCACATTTCCTTTTTCGATCAGCTCCGCGAGACCGGCGCATTCCACATTGATCACAATATCCTGTGCCTGTAAAGTGTCGAGCAAGGTATGGTAACGCTTCTGCTTTAAAGTTGCAGGCGTCGCGAGTACAAGGATCTTCCCCTGCCTGCGGTTCTCCATGGCCGGCTTGACAGCGGGCTCGATACTGATAATGGGGATATTGTAACGCTCACGCATGGTCTGTACCACAATGCTGGTCGCGGTATTACAGGCGATTACGATCATTTTGACTCCCTTATGAAAAAGAAACTCTCCGCATTTTAGGGACAGCTCCTTGATCTCTTCTTCCGACTTGGTCCCGTAGGGCGCGTTGGCGCTGTCTCCATAATAAATGTAATGCTCATGCGGAAGACGCTTTATTGTTTCACAAAGCACACTTATACCGCCTACGCCTGAATCATACATGCCAATTGCCAATTCGTTTTGCCGCATACTCTCATCCTAAAAAAATATTCAATATCATCGCGTCTGTTATTTATTATAATACAATGTATAAATATAGTAAAGATGCGACAAAAGTATAAAAATTGCTTGCAACGGCCGCTCAAATATGATAATATATCATTTGTTGAATTTAGAAAATAACGGGGGTGAATGAATTGCCTAATATCAAATCTGCTAAAAAACGCGTAAAGGTTATCGCAACAAAGACATTGCGTAACAAAATGATTAAATCGGCCCTGAAGACGGACCTTAAGAAATTTGACGCTGCAGTAGTAGCTTCGGATGCGAATGTAAAAGAGTTGTATACGAATGCTGTAAGCGCAGTGGACAAGGCTGCTTTAAAAGGCACGATCCATAAAAATAAAGCAAATCGCGTAAAAGCACAATTGGCAAAGAAATTAAACAGCCAGGCTGAGTAATTTTGATACCCCATTTGAATATGAAAGACAAAAACCGATCTCACCCATCGGTTTTTTTATGTTTTTACGACTGATAAATATCGACCAGAAGTGCAAACAAATCAGTCTTTAAGACCACGATACCCTGTTTGGCGTCAAAATCCATTTTAGCAAATTTCTGGATTGCCGCCCGTATTTTTTTAGCGCTGAACGGTTTGCAACTTTCAAGTGCGCGGCGCGCCGCAAACTCTCTGGCTCCCGTCGCCTCTATGATATGTGAAATAGTTTTATGATCCGGAAATCTTGCGTCGCGGCATGCGCGCGCTACAAGCATCTGGCGAAAATTATTGGAAAGCAAGGTAATAAAACCAATCGGATTATTGTCCTCCTCAAGCATTTTGCAAATAAGCGTGTAAGCCAGCTGGGGATGCCCGCTTACCATCAGGTCGTGTATCTTATATACATTATATTGCATAGATTTGATGGCGTACTTTTCAATATCCGCCGTCGAAATTTCGCCCTGGCATACGCAGGATAACTTGTCTACCTCGTTTACAATCGTACTGAGGTCCCCCCCTGCGATTTCATTGATGATCTGCGCGTTTTTGGGAGAAACCAAAAGCCCTTTCTGCTTAGCGCGGTTCCTTATAAAAGAGCAGATCTCCTGATCCTGCATAGCGGCGCATTCGATAAACATGCCTTGCTTAATCACGAATTTGACAAAGGCCTTGCGTTTGTCCGCATTGCCCTGAGCCCATATCAAAAAGTAATTGCTCGCCGGCATTTTACTTGTCATATACGGCGCACTCAGATCGCCGGCTGCCTGGGTGGATAGAATATCCGTGCTTTTCAGCACCGTCATCCGTTTATCGCTCATAAACGGCAGGGTTTCCATGGCACACAACACCGCATGCGGATCCGGCCGTTCTTCAAAAATAGACAAATTGAGTTCAGGCACATCAATTTTCAGAGCATCCATGATATGCTGGAACATATATTGCTTCAAATAATGATCTTCGCCGCTCAGAATAATAAAATTCCTGTCCTGTCCGCTTTTCAGTTGTCTCAGAGCTTCGCTTGGTTTCATGTATTCCTCTTCTGCCTGTCTTTTTCTGCCGATATACGGAGCGTACCGTCAGGAGCGCAGGTAATCGTGACGGCACCTGTCTTTGAGGTGATCCACGGATTTATCCGCATATTTTCAAGCAACCGCAGTACTTCCTTGTCCGGCAATTCTTTGCTGTCGTTCTTCTTTACAGAGATAATTGCGTTGGCCGGTTGCCACCTATTGAGCTTTTCACCCGTTATTGCCTCACCGTCCCCGCCCTTTGCCAGCTTCACAATCGGAACAATGCCATCATACCAAATCGTCTCGTCAGACGTTTGTGCAAACAAACAGACGGGCGAACCGTAATAGTAAAGCAAAAGGGAAAGATTTTTCCCGTCATCCCCTACCATCTCAAGGAACGCATGCTCCGATAATTCTATTTTATCATATAAAGCATAAGATTTCATTGCCAAATCTTCGTCATATTCCTTAGCAATGTAGTTTTCGGGTACGAACAACCCACGAATCCTGCTTTCATCGGCAAGACCTTTGAGGTTTTTGGTCCTGTCATTGGTAATAATTACAGCATCAAAAATGAGACGGTTTTTTTCCGCATATTGGTTGATTTGTGAATATTGCAGATTCCCGCCATTATCGATCAGGTATTCTTTACCATCGGTCGAAATATGGATCGCATCGCCTGTACCGACGTCCAGAATCACAGCTTTCAATTGTTTATCACCGGTAACAGAAGCAAAGATACCACAAAAAACAAGGAGTGATATGCCAGCGCGACAGTTAGTAGTGCCTTGGTTCTTCTCTTAAGAAAGATATAATCGGAGCAAAGAGACCAAATCGCAAAAAGCGCAATCCCTGCCCAAACCGGAAACGCGTAAATTTCGAAAAAACCAAACGAGGTATTGGCAATCCATGTATTAAGCCCCGTAAGAGCCTGCAGGCCAAGTTCTGCCGGGAATGCAAGCAGATGTCCTGCCGGAAGGGAAAAAAGTGCCAGCATAGAACCTAGGCCTGTAAAAGCGATAATGATTCCGGCGAGCGGAATAGCAAAAAAATTAGCGATGGGTGCGGCCAGAGCTATGTTATTGAAATAATAGGCGGAAAGCGGAAAAACAGAAGCCGTAGCGCCAACAGAGGTCGCCAGCGGCGCGGCCAGTTTTACTCTGTCGAGCCGAAGCCTTGAGAAAAAGCGGATAAGCGGCGGTGTCAGGCAAAGCAACCCGAACATCACACCGTATGACATTAAGAATCCTGCCGTAAACAACTGCGGCGTATTGCATAATAAGGTAAAAATTATTGCTGCCGCAAGGAAAGTCAACGTATCTCGTTTTGTAAACATCCATCGCCCCGCGATCAAAAACAGCATCATGATAACAGCACGAACAATGGACGGCGCAAATCCCGTTAAAAGCGCATAGCAAAGCAATACGGCGATATTGACACTAAAGCGGACTTTTCTTTTGACCTGCAACTTTCGCAGCAACCAGTTAAACGCATAGGAAACGATTGCCACGTGCAAGCCGGATACCGCTAAAATATGCGCGATTCCCGTTTTCGCAAAATCGTCGCGTATCTCCGGCGTAATATCGTCCTTTATCCCTAAAAACATGGCTTTGGCAATGGGGGCCATTTCCGGCGAAAAGATCTGATCGATCCTCCCCGCCAGCGTTTCGCGCAGCATGAGCGGCAGTTGGTACCATCCCGTCTCGTTTCCCGTTGATCGCACCTCATAGGCAAAACAACTCAGTCCTGCTCCTTTACTTGCCAAATACATGCGTTCATCGATACCGCCGGGATTGCGGGCAGTATCCGGCGGATCGATTTCGCTGGAAAAAGTCACGATGTCACCGTATTCCAAGACTTCCGGCGAATACAGAAGAACTTTCTTGTCAAATGGTTGCCCTAAGTCATGCTCTCCTGTTAAGGTAACGCTGTCCAATGTATAAGTATGAAAATTAGAGCTCATGCCCGTTCGGTCGGATACACGGCCGTTGACGGTATACTCTTGCCCTGCGGAGAGATTTGAAAAATCAATATCAAATTGGATATGGAAAACAAGCCCGCCGAGCGAAAAGACGAGCAGATAAAGCGCCAGCAGCATATGCCGGTTGCGGCTGAAAAACATCCATAGAAAGAGCACTATGCCGATGCACAAAAGGAATAGAAAAAAAGTCGTGGAAAACTCCAGGTAATAGGAAAGCGCAATCCCAAGGATCAGAAAAAATGCCAAAAAAACGACTGGCCGCTGGTTCAATATGCGTTTCATAGATGCTCCGTTAAATCGTATATTCTGCCTTTTCCTGAACAATCAGGGTATTTTGAAAAATTACGCTTGCCTCCCGCATAAGGTCCGCTTCATCATAAGAAGGATTGACGTGCGTCAACAAAAGTCGTCCTGCATTCGCTTCCCGGGCCGTTTCCGCCGCCTGGGAAACCGTCATATGCGGCAGTATTTTTTGGGGTTGATCTTCATCCAAAAAACCACTGTCGAGCAATACGGTATCCGCCCCTCTGCAAAATGCGCTCAGGCGCTCGCTGTATCTGGAATCTCCTGAAAAAACAAAGGTTTTTCCTTCTGAGCAAATTTTTACAGCATAGCATTCCACAGGATGCAGGGTCTTGCAAAAGGAAATTACAATATCCCTGGCAGGAAATACAAGCTGGAGATCTTCGGAAATTTTTTTCACTTCAAATCGCTCACACGAGGAAAGCATGTCGTATTCCGTTGCGGGTGTCGCGGGCAGATAAACCGGTATAGGGCGTTTTAACGCAGCATAGCGCAATATGAACATATCCGCGCAATGATCGGAATGCAAATGAGTCAATATGATCATATCCAGATCGTCAAAGGAGCAATACTCCTGCAAACGCGACAGGCTTCCGCTGCCCGCATCCAGCAAAATTCTTTTGCCGCAACATTCCATGAGATAGGAAGTAGTTGCGCCGCCCTTTTGGGGATAAGGACCGTATTTTCCCAATACCGTAAGTTTCAAACCGTTTCCCGCCCTTTCTGTTATCAGGTTATGTGAGGCGTATAATCCCTGGATTTTTTATGATCGGATCGATCACACACAGTAAATTTCCGTCACCCAAATATTCGACCCGTCCGCCATCGACCAAAAATTGTACCCGTTTGATATTATTGATATTCGTCAGTGTATTCACGATGGAATATATCATGATAAATTCATTCTTTTCAGAAATACCGCTCATCTTCTCACGGATGCTGTCCTTAAAATCTACAACGGCAGTATCGCCGGCAAGATAAACGCTGTTTACGTCGTCCATCGTGATTCCGGAAATAAAGGCCGGCTGCACTTCACTGCTGTCCTGCGCGGCAGGCCCTTTCATCAGTTCCCGCAGTAACTCCGCCGGATAACCCGCGCTGTTCTGCCCCACCATGCGGTTTACACTGCTAAGCAGCGTATAGGTACTGTTGGGCAGGTAAAGTAAGATATTATTTCCCAGCAGGGATGAAAACTCAGACGCCGTAAAGATACGCGAATCCGCCTGGAGTAGCGGTTCCTGAGAATTTACCGTAATCTGTATGCCGTAAATATCCGGTATAAAGCCTGTGATGGCCATAGCGAGCGCCGCGGCGGTAATTTCTCCGCCATCCTGATACGTTTGTGTTTGCGCAAAAGGCATTTTGTTAAAATCCAGCTTTGCTATGTTACGGTTTTGCTCATCAGGAATAATCGTGACAGAATTGAGCAAAGCGTCCGTCACCAGCTTGTCCACCACGGGAATATGATTATAAGTATCGTCCGGTCCGCTTATGATTTCCTGCACGAGCACCTGAATCATATTTTCCTTTTGCGTGCTCTCAAAACTTAAGGTACGCACTTCCGGCAAGAGGTATTGTTCTGAAGCGTCCAGAAAGTATAGTGTGACATTGAGCGCGGCAGTCTGCGCGCTTGCCTCCCGCTCATACTTATCCAGGTCCTCCGATAATGTATTTTTCGATTTCTGCAAGGTACCGGAGGGCAGGTTTTGAAAAGCAGTCTGGCTGCCGTTGATATAGACGTTTACATAAGTAACGCCGGAAAAATCAAATAAAGTTGCCGCTATCGCAAGCTTAGCCGTAAGAATCTGTCTTTCAGCTTTGTTTTTATCTTCAAGATTGAGATATACGTTAATAACGTCTGGCAGCAATTGTACGCCGTCAAGTGAAAAACCGTTCACCACAGGCTTTAAGATGTCCGAAGATGGTCCGTCGATCATTGCCTTGATAATCTGCGTTTCGGCACGCTCGTTTTGCGGTACCGAAAGCGTACGCGTCTCGGCCGAGAGTTTCTTTCCCGTTTCATCCAAAAAATACAAAACAGGACTGATGGTAATGGAAGGCGTCAGGTCGACTTCCTGCATCAGCTGCGATGTCTGGTATTCGCTACTTTGATTTGGGTCGTCCTCTTTGATCATTGAACAACCGGTCAGGAAAATCAACGATGCAAGCAGGAGCCAAGCTATTTTTTTCATGTTTTTCCTTTATTAAGTCAGGAAATTTCTCTTGAATACCGTATACGATATTTTCCAGATACTGTTTTCCTGAATCAGTTTAATCGGGATATTGTTAAGGGTCTTCGCCTCTTCGTCACGCAGCTTTAACACATAATCCACCATGATAATTTCAGAGGCGGCGTCGTTGCCTATAACGGCATCCCTGATCGCCGTGTCCGAAATAGTCAGCTTGCTGGAAATCACTTCATTTTGGAAATCATCAAGCGACGGCTTATCCTGCCCATATAAATTTTTATAAGCAATATAGTTATAAAGCGTGCCCCATTCTTTATTTTCAATGGCCTGCATAATCTCGCGCATCGTATTAGCGCCATTTAAGACGAGCTCGCCATTCCGTTCAAGTGCTTCTACCGCTCCTTCGCCGTCAAGACCGGCCTCCGAAAGGGTCAATGGACGTCCGGTGCCCATACCGTCGTCGTCGATCAGGATTTGCACGCGGGAATATGTTCCCTGCTCGATCAGCGTATTGACGATGGAATAGACCGCAAGCAGGCGGCGCGTTTTTTCATAAGCCGTGTCGCTGCTGGCCTTTTCATCCACCGGCTTCAGAAAATCGTTGCTAAGCGTTACGAACAGCGACTGGCCTTCCGATCTTACGCTGACAAGGGTGGTTTTAGGATTAATCACAGCCTGTAGATCCGTACGCGTGGAAAGCGGCCCCTTAATAAGTTCCCGAATGACCGAATTTTCAATGCTTTCATTGATGGGCACGTCAAAGGAATGAGATTCCCCTACCAAAAAAGGTTGGTCCATAAAGCCAAAATAAAGCCGCGCGCTGCTTTTATCCTTGCTGATCGCTTCAGGCAAAGGATTGATCTGCACTGCTGTGCTCGGAGATGCGCTTGGTTCTTCTTCTGCCGGCGCGCAGGCTATAAAAGCCAAACATAGAATAGCCGCCAGTCCTATACAGATTGTATTTTTCAGTTTTCTCTTCATAATACAACGCTTCCTATTCTTCCCGTTTCTGTGTGACAGGCAGAATCAGGGTGAATTTTGACCCCTGTCCTTCCGCGCTTTCCACTTCTACTCTGCCATTATGCATGAGGGCGATCCGCCGCACAATATGGAGCCCGAGACCTGTGCCGCCAGTTTCCCTCGAACGCGCTTTGTCAACGCGGTAAAAGCGCTCAAAAATATGCTGTAAGTGTTCTTCGCTCATGCCGATTCCGTCATCCTCGATCTGAACCGCGACCTCATTACCACGGCGTTTGCTGCTTACCTGCACATGTCCGCCATCCTGCGTGTATTTGATTGCATTTTCAATCAAGTTGTTAAGCGCCTGCCGCAGTTTCAGCGGATCGCACTCGATCTCAAGGCCGCTTTCCAGGTTCTCCGTTATACGTATATCGCGCATCTGCGCAATCGGGCGCAGTGCCTCTACACATTTATTGACCAGCGACGACAAATTAATCGTCTCCAGATTGATCGCCATAATATCGCTGTCCATCTTGGAAAGCAATAACAGATCTGTAATCAGACTGTTAAGCCGGTCGATCTCGCCGTTAATATCAGATAAAAAGTCCTTGTATACTTCCTCGGGAACATTGTCCTGATAAAGCAGGGATTCCACTAATATTTTCATGGATGCGAGCGGCGTTTTCAGTTCGTGCGATGCGTCGGATACAAATTCGCTTCGCTGCTTGTCGAGGTTTTGTATTTTGTCGCACATCATATCAAAGGTTTGTCCCAGCTCTGCGATCTCGCCCTTGCCTTTTATCCTGGCGCGCTGCTTAAGGTCGCCGGCTGAAATCTTAACAGCGACATCCGTCAGCTTGTTGATCGGATTGGTAATCCAGTTCGTAGAAAGCATGCTGGATATAATGATTACGCCGCAGGCCAGAATAAATATGATAAGCGTTTGCGACTGCAGGAGGCTTGTCGCCTTTACTACGTCTGTGATACTTGACGAATAGAGGACTGCTCCTATGATCTTGCCATTGTGTATGATCGACGAGGTATAATAAACAGACCAAAAACTATCGTCCGTTGTGCTGTCATCGATCAGGTGAAAGCCGTAAGAGGACGAGTTTTGGCCATACAAAACATCATTGACTTCGCGTTCGTTTAATTTCACTCCGTTTAAGGAAGAAAAACTATCCGTTTGTACGATACCCGAACTGTTAAGCACCAGCAAACGGCCGCCCATATCGTTTCCGTTGCTGACCACAATATTATACATACTGTTTGCATCGGAATCGCTCAGATATGGGGCAATTTGCACCGCCGTACGGTTGGCGCTTGTTTCCGCATCCTGCAAATACCGCTTCACAAGGTAATTCTCTACCATAGACGAAACAGCTACGGATACCAATCCGAAAATGATTCCCACAAGAATCAGGTAGATAATCACAAAACGCCAACGGATCGAGTACATTAATTTACTTATTCGTAAAATAATATCCAACTCCCCATTTTGTTAAGATATATTCGGGTTTCGCAGGGTTTTGTTCGATTTTTTCGCGCAACCGCCGGATATGCACGTCCACCGTACGCAAATCTCCCTGGTGTTTCCATACCATTTCAAGCAGCGTATTCCTGTCGAATACTTTTCCTTTGTTCGTAATAAACAGGTTCAGAAGATCAAACTCCTTTGCGGTCAGGTTAATATCCTTGCCTTTGATTTCAACGCTGCGGTTTATAAGATTCACTTTCATGTCCTTGACCTGGATCGTCTGCGTATCCCCCGCCGGCTTCTGCGCGCCCGCCCGCCTGAATATCGTTTTGATCCTGGCTTTAAGCTCCAGCATATTAAAAGGCTTTGTCATATAATCGTCGGCGCCGAATTCAAGCCCCATGATTTTATCCATATCCTCGCCTTTCGCCGTCAGCATAATGATCGGTACATCGGATGTGCTGCGTATTTTCTGGCAGACCTCCATACCATCCATTTTCGGAAGCATTAAATCAAGCAAAATGAGATCGTGCTTTGCCGGATCGAAAACTTCAAGAGCTTCCTCGCCGTCATACGCAACGTCGATGGAATAGCCTTCCTGCTGCTCTAAATTAAAACGGAGTCCCTTGACCAAAGTAGGTTCATCATCTACAATTAATATGTTTTTTGCCATAATGACAACTCCTTATACTGACTTTCAATTATTATAACATATATATGTTCCATTTGTAATATTTATTTCCGGCCATATAAAAAGCGTTTTCGCGATGAAAACGCTTTTTGTCCTGTGCAACGAAGATACCTTATTCTCCCGAATAGTTAGGAATGATTCCCAAGGCTTCGTTTTCCGTTACGCCTGCGTTTACAAGGAAAAACGCGCTTACAAAAACCATTGCCGCATATAGTATTTTTTTCAATGCAATCACTCCTCTCTTATACTATATTGTTTATACTTTATTATAAAGAGCATTTATGAATATTCATTATCCAAATTCTTACAAACTCCTTAATTCTCGCGAATGATCTTCTTGCTGCTGAAATAGGTGATTGCAAAGTAGATACCGTAGATTACGGCGATAATACCCAGGCCCATGAAAACATCTATATAAACGTTTACGCTTTCATACCACATCATGTTTATCATGCTCATGATCCCTTTGATCCCGAATATAGCATGCACTGCCGCGACTGCCAGTGGGATCAGGAAATAAATAGCAATCTGCTTCAGCAGGGACTTATTGATCATTTTTTCATCTGTTCCCAGCTTTCTGAGCGTCGAATAACGCTTTCTATTGTCGTTTGCGGCGGATAACTGCTGCAACGCCAGTATCACGGCCGCCGTGACCAGGAACGTGATCCCGAGGTAGATACCGACAAAGGATATTGTCACGCGCAATCCAATACTGGAATCCTGGGAAGTAAGTTCGGTCGTAAAATACGTATATGGGCGGTCCGGATTCACCCGCTTAAGCTCATTCTGGAAATCCCATACCGCTTGCTCCGTCACTTCTTTTGGCTGCCCATCGATGTAAAGCCCGTCGATCGTCACCTGCTCCGGTTTGAAATTTATCACGTCTGCATCCGGATAAACGAGGATGACGGGCGATATGGAGGCCGCGCTCTGGATTCGGGTGTTTGCAAGCCTCATTTGTTCTTTGGGAACCGCGTACTCCTTTTCATTTGACAGTATCTTTTGTCCGCTCTGGGAAAATTTTTGCAAATTCTCATACATAGACTGGTTATACAATACTATTCCCAGTTCATCTTCCGATACCTCAATGGGTTCCTGGCCAATCAGCAAAAGCAGGCTATTGAACTGTGATACAGGCACAGCCATAGCGGGCATAGTAACATCCTGGGCCTCCGCCATTTCGTGCATCTCCGCTACGTCAAAATAGTTTCCGAATTGACTCATGACATCGACGTCGCTTTCGTAGCTTGTGTATTCCGCCATCTGTGAATAGAATCTGTCCAGGGGAATCCCGTACGCCTTAAGAGCCTCAATCGCGCCGCCGGCGGCTTCCGCCGTTTCCGGCTGCATATAATATTCGCTATCAAAATTGATTTCCCGCGTTGTTTCTTTATTGACGGCGCCCGAGACGCCCGAGCCCGCGCCAAGAGTCGTGATCGTTACGAATAACATGATGCATACGAGCGCCACAGACGTATGCGTGGAATTGATTTTACTGGTAATCTGGCGCGTTACAAAAAGGTTCAACCCTTTAAAGTAGCGTTTTTTGTTGTGTGACGCGATTTTATAAGTAAAGCCGGCCAGCCCCGCAAAGAGCAAGAACGTTCCAGGGATACCAAACAGCATGACAAGCGGCAAATACATGATCAACATACCTTTTATGATCAGGTAATAGGCGATGATAATCAGGAGGATGCCAGCAACCGTTAATACAACGGAAACGCCGGTTTTCCTGCCGATTGCCCTTTCATTTTCCGTATCGGCATGCAGGAGTTTGATAATCTTCTGCTTAGACACCCGCGCGGCATTGAAGATCATGACGCACAGGAAGATCACGCCGAAATAGATAATTGATTGCATCGCCGCTTTGGGCGAAAATACAAATACATACTGCTTTAAGGAAACTTCGAACATATTTGCCGTTATGATGGACATGACCTGCGAAAACAAGACCCCAAGCAGCAGTCCGACGACAAGGGCGATCACCCCGACGATCAATGTTTCCAGCATAAAAATAGAGGCGACGCGGCCTTTCCCCATTCCAAGCATGAGATAAACGCCCAGTTCCTTATTTCTGCGCTTAATCAGGAAATTATTTGCATAGAGAATGAGTATCGCCAATGTAATCGCGACAAAAGTTGAAAATACACTAATGCTTTCGACCATCATGTGCGCTGCAGTCGCCTTATTCTCGTTGAGGTCCATGACCGCTTGCTGCGCATCTAAGGAATTGAAAGCATAAAAAAACATCACGGCGAACATCAGCGTAACAAAATAAACCGTATAATCACCGATACTTTTACGTACATTACGGAAAGCTAATTTACACAGCATCGGCTACGTCACCTCCCAAAAGAGATACCACTTCGATAATTTTCCCAAAAAACTCTTTGCGCGTTTCATTACCGCGGATCAGTTCCATAAAAATTTTGCCGTCGCGCAGAAATAAGATCCGGCTGCAATAACTTGCGGCAAACGCATCGTGCGTTACCATTAAGAGAGTAGCCTGCATTTTTTGATTCATTTCCACGAAGCTTTCCAGCATCATACGCGATGATTTGGAATCCAGCGCACCAGTCGGTTCATCCGCAAGAACGAGCGACGGCTTTGTAATAATGGCGCGCGCGGCAGCGACACGCTGTTTTTGGCCGCCTGACATTTCATATGGATATTTATTTAATACATCACTGATCTCAAGTGTTGCCGCTACTTCTTTTATACGTGCCTTGATCTGCGGATATGGCACGTTGCAAATCGTCAGTGCAAGGGCAATGTTTTCGTATCCCGAAAGCGTATCGAGCAGGTTGAAATCCTGAAAAATGAAGCCGAGCTTTTCCCGCCTGAAATCTGCCAGCTTTCCGGTGTTCAAAGTTGTAATATCAACTCCATCTATCATAATATGACCGGTTGTTACCGTATCAATTGTTGAGATGCAATTTAAAAGCGTTGTTTTGCCGCTTCCCGACGGTCCCATGATCCCCAGAAATTCCCCGTCGCCGACTGCAAAACTGACCTTATCCAGCGCTTTGGTTATATTTCCTCTGCCTCCGTAGACCTTTTCTACGTTTTTCATATCCAGTAATACGTTCATCTTTTCCTCCTGCTTACTCCATTCCGATGTAAAAACCGGTGGAACGGTCCAGCGTATTTTCTTTTTTGAAAAAATCCCTTACTTTAACCACTAAGCTGTAAAGTCCCACACCGACCAGCGTCGCTGCTATGATTCCAAAGAATATGATTCGTTTCATTTTAGGCCATTCCTCCTGTTTTGATGATTTTATTATATCGTTTCAACGTACGATTATCCATCGAACTTCCTTACAATTATCTTACATTTTTGTAAGAACAAAAAAACCGACTATCTCATAGATAATCGGTTCTTATGCTCTTGGAGGCGCCACCCAGATTTGAACTGGGGATAAGGGCTTTGCAGGCCCCTGCCTTACCACTTGGCTATGGCGCCATATGGAGCGGAAGACGAGATTCGAACTCGCGACATTCGCCTTGGCAAGGCGACGCTCTACCACTGAGCCACTCCCGCATAACAAACTTACTAAAGAAAAAATGGCGACCTGGAAGAGACTCGAACTCTCGACCTCTAGCGTGACAGGCTAGCGTTCTAACCAACTGAACTACCAGGCCATAAATGTAATGGTGGGAGTAACAGGGCTCGAACCTGTGACCCTCTGCTTGTAAGGCAGATGCTCTCCCAGCTGAGCTATACTCCCACACATTAACGCCAACTTGCTTAAGCAGCGCATGTATTATTTTATTATAAAAGATATTACATGTCAATAATTTTTATAAAAAAATACTGATTATCTTCTGCCCTGTAATTCTCCGAACAGCTCTGTCAGCGAAAGACCTTTTTCGTTCATTAGCACCAAAAGGTGATACATCAGGTCTGCAGCTTCGTAGCGCAATTCATCCGTTCCCGGATTTTTGGACGCGATAATCACTTCCGCGCTCTCCTCGCCAATCTTTTTGAGGATTTTGTCAATCCCTTTCTCAAAAAGGTAATTCGTATAAGAGCCCTCTTTGGGATTCACCTTACGGTCGGCAATCAAATCATAAAGCTCGTACAGCAAAGAAGAATTCGCGATCTTTTCATTTTCCTTTACCAGATTGAAAAAGCACGAATGCTCGCCCGTATGACAGGCTACGCCCGTCTGCTCCACTTGAAGAAGCACGCAGTCGCAGTCACAATCGAGGCGGACGCTTACCACCTTTTGTACATTACCCGACGTTTCGCCCTTTTTCCAAAGCTTTTGGCGAGAACGCGAATAATAGTGCGCATAACCTGTCTCCAGCGTTTTATTAAACGCTTCCTGATTCATGTATGCCTGCATCAGTACAACGCCCGTACGCGCGTCCTGTGCAATCGCAGGAACAAGCCCATCTTTTCCAAATTTAATTTCCATATCCATTTAAACTCCTAACGGCAATGTTTTTGCCTTTCAAATATTCTTTTACTTCCCGAATCGTCAATTCCCTGTAGTGAAACAACGAAGCTGCCAGCACCGCGCTTGCGTCCGCCTCCAATATAACTTCCGCAAAATGATCCAGACTGCCGGCTCCTCCGGAAGCGATCACCGGCACATTGACAGCCGCGCAAATCGCCTTGGTTAGCTCTAGGTCGTAGCCATTCTTTGTTCCGTCCGCGTCCATGCTGGTGAGCAAGATTTCCCCCGCTCCCAGCCGCGTGGCCTGTCTGGCCCATTCGATCGCGTCCAGCCCTGTGTTCACGCGCCCGCCGTTTAAAAACACCTCAAACCGGCCATCCTTGTTGCGTTTTGCATCGATCGCCAACACCACGCACTGACTGCCGAATTTCATTGCGGCATCCGTTATTAACTGCGGATTTTTGATTGCGGATGAATTGACAGAAATTTTATCCGCGCCACATTTCAGGATACGCCTGAAATCCTCAACGCTGCGAATCCCGCCGCCCACCGTCAAGGGGATAAAAACCTGCTCGGCCGTTCTTGAAACGACATCGTCCATAATAGCGCGGTCGTCCGAGGAAGCTGTTATATCCAAAAAAACCAGCTCGTCAGCGCCCTGTTCGTTGTAAGCCTTTGCAATCTCAACCGGATCGCCAGCATCTTTCAAGTCCACAAAGTTAACGCCCTTGACAACCCTGCCGGCATGTACGTCGAGGCATGGAATGATTCTTCTCGTAAGCATCGGTTACTTCGCCGCCTTCAACGCTTCTTCGAGGGTAAAGGCATTGTCATAGAGCGCCTTGCCAATAATGCAGCCACAGGCGCCGGTTCCCTTAATCCTCTGCAAATCGTCAATACTGCTGATCCCGCCGGAAGCGATCAGGTTTACCCATGTTTTTTTGACGATCTTTTCCGTATTCTCAACGTCAGGCCCTTTCATCATACCGTCCTTGGAAATATCAGTATAAATGATCGTCCGCACGCCTAATTTCCGCATCTGCTGCGCAAGCTCGACCGCATCGATGTCCGTTTTATCCGCCCATCCCTTGATGGCCACCTTACCATCCTTGGCGTCGATACCTACCGCGATACGGTCCTTGTATTTGGACACGGCCCATTGGACGAGCTCCGGATCCTCAACCGCAACCGTTCCGAGAATCACGCGCGAAATCCCCACCTCATCAAGACGGATCCGTATATCTTCTCTCGTTCGGATTCCCCCGCCGACCTGAACGGGAATTTTAAGCGACTGGACAATTTTGGTGATCATATCACGGTTTACGAATTCTCCTGCAAAAGCGGCGTCCAGATCGACGACATGCAAATAGTATGCGCCTTTCTCTGCCCATTTCCGCGCCATTTCCATCGGATCACCGTATTCCGTGGAACTATCCATCACGCCCTGCTTTAAGCGGACGCACTTACCGTTTTTAATATCGATAGCAGGATAAATTTTCATGCCCTCAACCCTCCAAATAAATTAAGCATCTCAAGACCCGTTTCACCGCTTTTTTCCGGATGAAATTGAAGTCCATAAATATTGTCCTTTTGTACCGCAGATACAAAATCGTAACCATAATGAGTCGTAGCAATTACGTTTTCATCCGGTACTGCGGATGCATGGTAGGAATGCACGAAATAAACGTAAGGGGCTTGTCCGCTTTCCCACATGCCGCTTTTCTTTGTTTCGAGCGTATTCCAACCCATATGCGGTATTCTCAGCCCGGCCTTCTCAAACGGTTTTACAATACCTGGAATAAGCCCCAGAGCTTCGTGTTCGCCGTTTTCCAGGCTTTTATCAAACAATAACTGCATACCGAGACAAATGCCTAAAAACGGCTTTCCCGATCTGCTCTGGGCAATGATCTCCTGTATAAGGCCGCGCGCCTTAAGGCTTGCTATCGCGTCGGCGATTGCCCCAACCCCCGGCAAAACCAGATGACTGGCATCCCTTATCTTCCCAACATCATCGGTAACACAGGCCTCGTAACCCAAAAAAGCAAAAGCCTTTTCTACGCTTCGTAAATTACCCATTCCGTAGTCAATGATCGCTATCATAATACCCCTTTGGTAGAAAAAACACCTTTAAGCGCGGAATCGATGGATACCGCTTCGCGCAGCGTTTGCCCAAAAGCCTTAAAAGCCGCTTCGATAATATGGTGCGTATTGCTGCCATACTGCAAATTGATGTGAAGCGTGATACCAGCCCCCATCGCGACCGCGCGGAAAAATTCCTCGCTGAGTTCTGCGTCAAAATCGCCTGTTTTGCCCTGTAAGAAAGTGACGTTATAGGCGATATAAGGCCGTCCGCTAATATCAAGGCTTACCATCATCAACGTTTCATCCATGGGAACAAATTTTGTTGCATAACGCCTTATTTGCCGCTTATCCCCCAGCGCACTTTTGATGGCCTCCCCCAGCACAATACCGCAATCTTCCACCGTATGGTGCGCATCCACATGCAAATCTCCTGCGCAACTCAGTTCAAGATCGATTTGCGCATGCTTTGCAAAAAGCGCAAGCATATGATCAAAAAATCCTATGCCGCTGTTAACCGTATATTCTCCCGTACCATCCAGATTCAGCCTGAGATTGATATTCGTCTCGTTGGTCTTTCTGCTGACTTCGCTTTTCCGCATAAAAGTTCTCTCCTCAATCTTCGAAACGTATGGCCGCCGACCGGGCGTGCGCTTCCAGTCCTTCCGCCTTTGCAAAGGTAACTACTTTTTTATATTCTTTTCCAAATTCTTCCTTTGAGTAGTATATCACACTGGATTTCTTTTGAAAATCATCGACATTCAGCGGCGAAGAAAACCTTGCCGTACTATTGGTCGGCAGCACGTGGTTCGTTCCCGCAAAATAGTCTCCCAACGGCTCCGGAGAATATTCTCCTAAAAAGATAGAACCCGCGTTTTGGATTTTGCTAAGCAACGTGAGCGGCTCGTTTACGCATATCTCCAGATGCTCAGGCGCGATCATATTAGAGATCCGGACCGCTTCCTCAAGATCCCGCGCAACGATGATGGTTCCGTAACGCTCCAGCGATTGCATGACGATCTCTTTTTTAGGCAATCCTTCCGCCTGCCTGAGAATCTCGCCGCGTACACGCTGTGCCTTTTGCACAGAAACGGTTACTAAGATGCATGCCGCCATTTCGTCATGCTCGGCCTGGGAAAGGAAGTCTGCCGCAATGTATTTTTCATTGGCCGCATCGTCTGCGATCACCAGCACCTCGGACGGTCCCGCGATCATATCTATGCCCGCTTGTCCATATATGCTTTTTTTCGCCAAGGCGACATATATATTGCCCGGTCCCGTAATCTTATCCATCCGTGGGATCGTTTGCGTGCCATAGGCAAAGGCGGCAATCGCCTGCGCTCCGCCTATTTTATAGATCTTATCCGCACCGGCGATCCTTGCCGCTGCAATGGTTACCGGATTAACGACACCGCCACGGGCAGGTGTCGCAACCGAAATATTTTTTACGCCCGCGCATTTCGCCGGGATGATATTCATGAGCACGCTTGACGGATAGGCGGCCTTACCGCCCGGCACATATACGCCCGCATTTTCTACGGGAATATAAAGCTGCCCGATCATTTTTCCATCTTGTTCCATAAACCAGTTTTCGCGTTTCTGGCGGTTATGGAATGCTTCGATGTTTTTTGCCGCTTCCCGCATAACCTCAAGCAAGGCTGGATCGACCTCGGCGAAAGCTTCATCCATCTCCTGCTGTGTAACCAGCAGGTTCTGCGCATTGACATCAAAGCCGTCAAATTCTTTCGTATAGGCAAAGAGCGCGGCATCCCCCTGCATTTTGATATTGCGCAAAATGTCATCCACAATTTTTTGCTGCGCGGTGTAATCGGTTTCGCCGCGTAACAACAACCGTTTCTTTAGTTGATCGGTATCTTGCGGAAAAAGAATTGGCAGCATAATCACATATCCTCCAAGGCATTATCGAGTTTGCGGATCAGCGGTTGTATTTTTTCGGCTTTCGTTTTCAGGCTTACCTGATTAACCACCAAGCGTGCGCTGATGTCGCATACCTCTTCCAAAATGGAGAGGCCGTTCTCGCGGATTGTCGTACCGCTTTCCACAATATCAACGATCACATCGCTTAAATCGAGGATCGGAGCCAGTTCGATGCTTCCGTTCAGCTTAATGATTTCGATGTCCTCGCCCTTTTCGTTATAATACATTTTTGCCACGCGCGGATATTTGGTGGCGACCCGCGTAATGCTGGACGTAATGCGGTCTTTCAGTTTTTCCTGGTATCCGGCCACACACATCTTGCACTTTCCGCATTTTAAGTCGAGCATTTCGTAAAGCGGCAATCCCGCTTCAAGCAGGGTATCTTTACCTGCAATTCCGATGTCGGCAACGCCACGGTATACGTATACCGGAACATCCGAGGGCTTTACTAATATGAACCGCAGTTCATTCTTTTTGTCAGATATTACAAGCTTACGAGTGTCTTCCCGCAGTTCCGTAGTATCGATACCGCATTTCGAAAACAGTTCTATCGCAAATTTTGCCAGCCGCCCTTTGGCGAGCGCAATTGTCAGTTCCATTATTATTTCCCTTCGTCAAATTCGATTACATTATATTTTCGCGCGTCGTATTCGCTGCCATTAAGCTCCAGCACAGCTTTCTTTCCCTGCGCACGCAATTCCTGGACATAGGCATAAGCGCCTTTCCTGTTTTGACTGCTGCATCTTACTACGGTTACCGCTTCGTTTTCGCGGCTCAGCTTTCCTCCTTGCTCGAGCACAAGCAGCACCTCTTTGATTCCCAAGGCAAAACCGGTTGCTGGAGTATTCACGCCAAATTCATTCAGCAGGTCGTCATATCTCCCGCCCGAAAGAATGGGAGTCCCTATGGCTCCGGATATTCCACGGAATAAAATGCCGGAATAATAATTAAAGTTGTTCAAAATACCAAAATCAATCGAAATATAGTCTCTATATCCGAAATCACAAAGGATACGGTAAACCTCCTCTATATTCTCCACCGCCTGTATGCACAGGTCGTTTTTGGCCAGCTTTTTTGCGCGGGCCAATACCTCTTCGCCGCCGAATAGGCTTCCCAGTTCAAGCAAAGTACGCTTGGTTTCTGCGGAGATATTCAGGCGCGACAACTCGTACTCCAATTCCACGTTGTTTTTGGTATCAATCATCAAACGGATCTTTTCCGTTTGTTCTTCATTGAGCGACGCCTGTACAATCAAGCCCTTAAAATAGGCTACCTGTCCAATATCAATCTTAAATTTATCTACGCCGGACGCAAGAAGCGCGCTGATCGCAAGGGCGATGACTTCCGCGTCCGCATCCGCTCCTTTTTTGCCGATCAACTCGACACCCGCCTGCGTGAATTCTGTCTTTCCCGCAATGCCGTGATTGAAAAACCCATAAGCATTCTGGATATAGCAAAGCCGCAGAACTTCCTGCCGGTTCAACAATTTGGTGGCGGCCATACGCGCGATCGGTCCGGTTATATCAGGACGCAATGCAAGTATCCTGCCCTGCAGGTCGAAGAACTTAATCATATTTTCCTGCACATACGGTACCGCGTCATGCATGAATACCTCGTAATGCTCAAAAGACGGCGTTTCGATCTCCTGATAGCCGCTCATCAGAAATTCTTTTCTGATTACGTTTTCAATCTTGCGCTTGGCCGCGCATTCATCCGGCAGATAATCCCATGATCCTGCCGGCACCTGCAATTTTAACTTATTCATTCGCTGCTTCTTCCTAATAATTTATCGTAGTAAATCGCTACTACGATACTATAATAATACAAGTAATACTCATTGTCAAGCATATATCTGTTACTAATTCAGGGCAATTTCAATCATTTTATGCTCCAGCTCAGACTGCGCCGCCTTGGTGACCGCACTATATTCGGACTCAAACTGCGGAGCTGCTTTCATAATTTTCAAAACGTCCCGCGTTTGTTCTAATTGCCGGATGTCAGCGATCAGATTGGCTGCTTTCAAATTGCTTGCGCCATGCTGGCGTGTTCCGAGAATATCCCCCGTTCCCCGCAGCCGCATATCCTGCTCCGCAATTTCAAAACCATCGTTTGTGCCTGTCAGCACGCGCAGCCGCTCGTAAGCTCCCTCATTATCCGATACTAAAAAGCAATAGGATTGCGCGCAGCCGCGCCCCACCCGTCCGCGAAGCTGATGCAGTTGCGCAAGGCCAAAGCGCTCGGCGTTGATCACCGCCATGACCGTAGCGTTGGGAATGTTGATACCGACCTCTATGACCGTCGTCGAAACCAGTATATCAATTTTGCCTGCGGTAAACGCTTCCATGATTTCCTGCTTTTCGGCATTTTTTATTTTACCATGAATGAGCGCCATGCTATGTCCCGCATAGTATTGTCTCAATTCATTGAAAACCTGCTTTGCAGATTTTACTTCCATATTTTCACTGTCCTCGATCAACGGACAAACAATATAAGCCTGCCGTTTATTATGCAATTCATTTTTGATGAATCCGATCATATCTTTATATTTATTCTGGTGGATCAAATATGTTTTTACAGGCGTCCGTCCGGGCGGCAGCTCGTCCACGACAGAAATATCCGTATTACCAAAAAGTACAAGCTGCAGGGAACGCGGAATGGGCGTTGCAGACATAATGAGCGTATGAATATCGTTTTTATCGCCTGAGAGCGCCGCGCGCTGTTTCACACCGAAACGGTGTTGCTCATCCGTTATAATAAGTCCCAAATTGGAAAAGTACACGTCACCATATAACAAGGCATGTGTGCCGATGATAATTTTAACCGCGCCGCTTTCTATTTTTTGATTAAGCTCCTTTCGGCTTTTTACGCTCAGGGCTCCGGTAACGCAGGCGATCTCCCGATCAGAAAACAGCTCTTTGGCGGTTTCATAATGTTGCTGCGCTAGAATTTCCGTAGGCGCCATAAGTACGCTCTGGCGGCCCGCCTCATACATGCAGTGCATTGCGTAGAAAGCCAATATTGTTTTCCCGCTTCCCACATCGCCCTGCACGAGCCTGTTCATGGCCATGCTGCCCATAAAGTCTTTTCCGATCTCATCCATAACGCGTATTTGCGCGTTTGTCGGTTTAAAAGCAAGCTTGCTTAAAAAAGGATCTTTGCGTATTTGCGGGGAACTTAACCGCGCCGCGCTTTTCTGCCGTTTTTCTTCGCCCAGAAGTTCCATCATGCGGTTAAAAATAAGCAGTTCGTCAAACACGATACGTGCGCGTGCCACAGAGGCTGCCTGTATATCCTCAGGAAAATGTACGTCACGCAGCGCCTGCTTGATATTTGGAATATGGAATTCATGCAAAAAGCCGGACGAATACAATTCCTGCACGCTGGTTTTATATAAGGCTTCTTTTACGAACCTGCGCATCATGTTCTGGTTAAGGCCTGCCGTAAGCGGATAAATCGGCAAAAAAGGCGATTCCGGCTTTTTAAAATAAAGTTCCGGAGCGGAAATCACCATCTTCCCAAATTTATATTCCAGTTTTCCATAAAGATATAAAACCTGGCCTACCGTGATATTGTTCTTGATATATATCTGGTTGAAAATATCAACATTTGCGATGCCTGTTGCATCGGTTACCTGAAACGACGTGATCTCCAGCCCCCTGCGAATGCGCTTTACTTGCGGCTGGGTGAATATTTTGACTTCCATAAAAGCCGGTTCGCCAAACTTTACCTCGCTGATTTTTTTGATGCTGGACAGGTCTTTATAAGCACGCGGCAAATAGTACAGCAAATCTTTTACCGTACTGATTTCAATTTTTTGCAACAGTTTCTTTGTTTTCTCACCGACACCGCTTATTTGCGTAACCGGACCGTTACTCTCCATAAATACCTTTCAATGCATATGTATGAAAAAACCGACACTATTTCATGCCGGTTTTTTAAGCTTTAAAAATTATTCCACAGAAATAATATAGGGATATACCGGTTGTCCCCCGTAGTGCAGTTCAATGTCGCACTGCGGAAATTCTTTTTCCGTCAAAGCAACAAGCTCTGCCGCCGTATCTTCATCCACGCCCTCGCCATAATAGATAGTGAGCAACTCGGAATCCTCGTCGATCATTTTTTGGAGCAATGCAAGGTATACTTCGCTTAATATGGGACCGTTGGAGACGATCGTATTCTCCGCTATACCCAAAAGCTCGCCCAGATGGATACTCGTACCATTGATCTTGGTATCCCTTACCGCGCTGGTGATCGAGCCGGTTTTGATCATATCGATTGCGCGCTGCATCTTTTTGACATTTGCGTCAATATCCGCTTCGGGATCATAAGCAACCGCCGCCGCAATTCCCTGCGGAATAGTCTTTGTTTTCAAGACAACGACATTTTTTTTGCACAGGTCCGACGCCTGTTCTGCCGCCAAGATAATATTTTTATTGTTGGGAAGCACGATAATATTATCCGATGGAGCGCTTTCAATCGCGCGGATCAGGTCTTGCGCGGAAGGGTTCATGGATTGCCCGCCTTCTACGAACATCTCAACCTGCCAATCCTCAAAAATGGTTTTGATGCCGTCGCCTGCAACAACCGCCACCACAGCGATTTCTTTTTGAGGACGTTCCGCAAGCTCCGGAACCTCCGTAAGATCCGAAAGCTCCCTATGCTGTTCACGCATATTATCAATTTTGATTTTACTCAGCTCTCCAAGTATCTGCGCGTATTGAAGCGCAAGCCCTGGCTCGTTGGTATGAACATGCGTTTTGACTAAATTCAAATCACCGACGACCAGAACGCAGTCGCCTATCTTGGACAAATTATTGCGGTATATATCAATATCGCGTTCTTTGGTGTCGGGGTAAAGGTTTTTGATAAAAAATTCCGTACAATATGCATACTTAATGTCTTCGTCGTCAGTTGTCAGATTCGAAAAATCAACAATCGGTTCGCTATTTGCAAGAAAGTCTCCGCTGTCCACCGTTTCTCCGTCGAGGACGGATTTATAGCCCATCAGTATAACTAGGAATCCGGCGCCGCCGGCATCCACCACTCCCGCCTCTTTCAAAACAGGGAGCATCTCGGGTGTTTGCTTCAGGGTCTTTTCCCCTTCGCGGATAATATACTCAAGCTGCTCATACAAATCCTCGGTTTTTTCTGCGATCTTTTCCGCCGCCGAAGCCACGCTGGACGTTACGGTAAGGATCGTTCCCTCCTTGGGCTTCATGACCGCCTTATAAGCATATTCGACGCCATTCCTGAGGGCCTGAGCCATAAGCGTAGTAGTCATATCCTGCTGCGCTTTTACGATCGCGTCTGCAAAGCCGGCAAAAATTTGCGACAAAATAACGCCGGAATTACCCCGCGCGCCTTTTAATGCCCCCAGACTCATCGCCTGCACAATTTTAACAAGATCGTCTTCTTGCTCCACCGCCGCTACTTCCTTAGCGGCGGAAATCATGGTAAGCGACATATTTGTACCTGTATCGCCGTCCGGCACAGGAAATACATTCAAGGAATCCAATGTTTCCTTGTTCTTTTCAAGGATCGCGGCAGCCCCCAAGATCATTTCCTTTAAAAGCTTACCGTCAAGAGTTTTTATCAATCTAGGCTTCCCCCTTAGAACTGAATTCCCTGTACGATAATATCCACGCTGGCCACATTCAGCCCTGTTTCTTTTTCAATCGAATACTTTACTTTATCAATGATATTCTCTGCTACCGCCGAAAGTGAAACGCCGTATTTGACCGTAATATATAATTCCACGACAACATTTTCAGAACCGTCCGTTTTTACTTTAACGCCTTTCTTAAGGTTATCGCCTTTAAAAAGATTTGTGATCGCTTCCGTAATGTTTTTCTGAGACATCCCCACCAGGCCGTAGCATTCCGTCGCGCTGACGCCGGCGATGGAAGCAATATAATCTTCCGTATAGGTAATGGTTCCCAAATCGTTTTTTAAAGCTGCACTCATAGGTAAAAACCTCCCATTGGTTATTATTGATATTATATACCATCTTTTTAGCAATATCAAACGGTTGATCCTGTTTTTTGCGCCGCAAGCAAATTTCTTTTGCAAAACACTTGCAAAACCCTCCTGAAAATGATAAAATCAATGCTGTTTGAAATGTATACACCAAGAGGGAGGTGTTTTCTGATGGCAAAATATTGTGAAATCTGTTCCAAGGGTGTTTCGTCCGGCAACAAAGTCAGCCATTCCCACAGGACATCCAAAAGGATTTGGGCTCCCAATGTACAGCGCGTAAGAGTAATCGAGAACGGTACTCCTACCAGGAAGTATGTTTGTACGCGTTGCTTACGTTCAGGGAAAGTAGAACGTTACGTTTAATAAAAAAACAAATGCAGAGCAGGCGGCGCCTGCTCTGTTTTTTATTCCATATTCTTAATCACCAGCACATATCCTTCGCTTTTTAGCCGCGCGCATGTTCCCGTCAGCACATTGCTTACCCCGCGCGGCTGATCGTTGGTCAGTACCAGGCTGTCCAGAGGATAATACAGCCCTTCATATGCAGTAACGCAAGCCCTTTCATCCATGGGAATGAGCGATACAGTCTGGCCGGCTGTTCCCATAATTTTAAAGTCGTCCTTTTCCAGCGTGATCTCCTGTCGCTCGTCGCAAATCAACAACCTTACGTTTTGCCGATATGCGCGCTTTAAAAGCATCAGATTGGAAAGCAGATGGTCGATCCTCCCCCCCGTCGCACCAAGGAAAACGATGCGATCCGCTCCGCGCTTGATGGCAGTATCAAGCGCGAGCATGCCGTCTGTTTCGTTCTTTTCAGGCGGCACACAATATAGCGGGATTTCTTGATCGGCATAACGTTTTAAAAGCGATGAGTCAACGGAATCCATGTCCCCTAAAAGCAGGTCAGGCAGAACGCGGCATTCCTCAAACAGGAAAAGGCCGCCGTCTACGGCGATTTTGAGATCCGCCTGCTCAAAAAAACGCATTGCAAACTCTTTGGTTGGCTGTTGCCCTGCGGCAACCAGTACAGCAAGCATATAATCGTCCTCAGCCCCTTAATTGTTTGATTACGGCAATCGGATCGTCGGCGTTAAACACCGCGCTTCCCGCAACCAATACATTGGCGCCGGCGTTAATGATGGTTTTGCAGTTATCAGTGCTGACGCCGCCGTCCACTTCAATGTCGATGTCCCTGCCCGTCTGTATAATCATCTTGCGCAAATCGGCGATTTTATCCAGAACCGCGGGGATAAAGCTCTGTCCGCCATAACCTGGGTTCACGGACATGAGGAGCACCATTTCCACATCATCCATCACATATTTGATCGTTTCCAAAGGGGTCGCCGGATTCAGGACTACCGCCGCCTTGGCGCCGCAAGCGGTAATCTGCTTTAAGGTCCGTTGCAGGTGATTGGTCGCTTCCACATGCACGGAAATGATGTCCGCCCCCGCCTGCGCAAAACGTTCGACATAACGTTCCGGCTGTTCTATCATCAGGTGCACGTCAAGAGGCATTTCCGCCACTTTTTTGACCGCGCTAATCATCTGAAATCCAAAGGTCATATTCGGTACAAACATACCGTCCATAACATCACAATGCACATAATCCGCGCCCGCTTTATTAAGCATCTCAATATCACGGTCCATGTTCCCAAAGTCTGCCGATAAAATAGATGGTGCAATCTTGATCATTCTTTTCTCTCCCCTATCAAATTCAATAATTTTAAATATCGTTCATAACGGTTTGGGTTGATCTCGCCTCGCTCGACCGCCGCCTTAACCGCACATCCGGGCTCCTGATTATGGACGCAGGACGAAAAACGGCATTCCCCTGCATATTCGGCAATATCGCGGTAATATTGTCCCAATTCTATTTTCTCCATGCCGCTTAAATCGAACATGGAAAAGCCGGGCGTATCTACAATATAGGCGTTAATATCCTGCAGGTAGATAAGTTCTGCTTGGCGCGTCGTATGCTTGCCCCGCTCCGTCTTCCTGCTCATGGCGCCTGTTTCCAGTTGCAGCTCCTCGCTTAAGGCGTTCACAAGCGAGGATTTCCCCACTGCGGACTGCCCCGCCAGGCAAACGCATTTGCCGCGTATAATATCTTTCAGTTCGTCGATTCCGTGCTTTTCGAGCGCGGAAACATAAATCGTATCATAGTAGGAATATTGCTCGTTGATCGCCGAAGCGTTTTCTCTGTCCAGATCGGTCTTATTGATCGCCAACACCGGATGAATATGCAGCCTGTCTGCCTGCACAAGCATTTTATCACACAATAAAAAATCAATATCCGGCTTACCGGCGGAAACGACGAGGATTACGCTGTCGATATTGGCTACTGCGGGACGAACGAGCTGATTGTCCCTCGGCAAAACCTCCTCTATTGCGGCATAGCCGTCCGGCTGGGGAACAAATACTACGCGGTCCCCTACGCAAGGCGTGATCCCCTCCTTGCGAAACCTGCCGCGCGCCTTACATTCATATACGATTCCGTTTTCATCACTGATGTAATAAAAACCGCCGATTCCTTTGATGATCCTGCCTTGACCTTGAATAACTAATTTCCTCCTTGAACCCTGCTGAACGTTACGCTCTGAGCCTGTGTCTTTGTATCAAGCGTATCGTTTAGGAACACAACAAGCTTCCTGTTCAGCGTTTCATCGCTTGAATCAAATACCTTTTTGACATCGAGCGGGATCGATTGCTGTCCTGCCGAAAGTACCTGATCATATATAATATAATAAACCGAAATGTCGTTGATCGAGCCCTGTATTCCAATTTTTACAGAAGTATTGTCGCTGGGCACGCTGACATCAATGGTTCCAATATACGAATATGGTTTATAATCAAATTCCGAAATATGCAGGCTCAACGGTTTGCTGGTAATCTGTTCTGTTCCGGCCTGCGGGCTTTGAGAAAGAATCATCCCGCCTTTTTCCGTACTTTGCTCGTCATAAATAAAGAATTTTTCCAGGCCGTCCGCTTTCAGGCGCGTAAGGGCGTCTCCGATTTGCTGTCCCTGCACATCGGAAATAATAACCTTTAAGGTATCCGGCGCTTTTTTTACAGTCAGGATAGCGGTTCCGCCGTTTTCGGCAACGGATTCGCCGGCGTTTGGCACCTGATCGACAACGGCATTGATCGGCGCGTCGCCGTCGATTTGTTCCAAAACACGGCTGACCGTAATGCCCTGCTCGGCAAGCACTTTTTTTGCCTGCTCAATATCAAGATTTAAAACGTTTGGCATAGTATCCGCGCCAGTACCATTGCTTACGATAAAGGTAACGGGATCTCCCTTTTTCACTTCCGATCCCTCGGCGGGATCCTGCCCAATGACAATATCCTTTTCCGCTTCCGAAGAGTTTTCATAAGTAATAGTGGGCACAATATCAAGGTTTTTTGCCATCTCTGCGGCGTTTTTCTGCGTCATCCCGACAAAATTCGGAATCGGCTGCGGTTTTGAACTGTTTATGCTGATGAGCCCGCTCACCGCGAAAATAATGGCCACAACGATCACGGCGGCAATGCCATATGTCAGGACAAGCTTTTTCAGGCTTTTTTTCGACCGGCGTGCATGCATCTCTTCCATATGCTGCTGCGTACGTTTGCTTTCCGTATAGCGGATATATGCTCCGTCCGGTTCGCTTAAGCATCGCTGCAAATCCTCATACATATTAAATGCGGACTTATAGCGGAAATGTTTATCTTTTTGTGTCGCCTTTTGGATGATCTTATTGACGCTTTCCGGCACGCCGGAAACAAGTTTTGTCACATCGGGCATTTCATCGTTGATGTGCTTTAAGGCGATCGCAACCGAGCTGTCCGCATCGAAAGGTACCTTTCCGCACAACATTTCATAAATCAGTATCCCCAGGGAATAAATATCGGAGCGCTTGTCTGCGCGCTCGCCCCGCGCTTGCTCGGGGGAAAAATAATGCACGGATCCCATCACGCTGTTGTCCTCCACGGTGATGGTATTCTGCGCGATATTTTTGGCAATACCAAAATCGGCGATATACGGCTCGCCCGTCATATCGATCATGACATTATGCGGTTTAATATCACGGTGTACAAAGCCTTTCACATGCGCATATTCCAACGCCAGGCATAACTTTTTGGCCACGCTTACCACATACTTGAGCGGCAACGGCCCGTTGATATTGATGAGGTGCTTGAGTGTTTTCCCTTCGATCAGGTCCATGACAATATAATATGTTCCGTGATCATATCCTGCATCGTATGCACGGATAATATTGGCATGCCTTAACTTAAGAGACGCCTGTACTTCCTTTTTAAACCGTTGGATAAACTCCTCGTTTTCCGTCAGTTCGGGCTTTAGGACCTTGACCGCGACCGTTTGCTTCGTCATTTCGTCAAACGCCTTGTAAATATACGCGGAACCGCCCGCGTCAATTTGCTTTAACAGCCTGTAACGTCCTGCAAGGAGTATGTTTGATTCAATCATACCTGCCCATCTCCTTTTTCGTCATACTGTGCAATTATGACAGAGATATTATCCTTGCCGCCACCCTGCAGGGCAACGTCGATCAGCTTTTCCGTTTTATCCTTAAGACTGCCGTCAGACGCCAAAACCTGTTTGAGTATCATTTCATTTGCATAATTGGTAAGACCGTCCGAGCAAAGAAGAAGCATATCATTATGCGCCCATTTAAATTCAAAGAAATCGATTTTTAAATCTTTCATGCCTACTGCGCGCGTAATGATGTTTTTGAAAGGATAATCATCCGCCGCGTTGTTTTTGATCACTCCGCTGTCGATCAGGTATTGCACATAGGTATGATCATCCGTGACCTTGCGGATGACCTCCCCGTTAAAGTGGTATGCACGGGAATCTCCAACCTGCGCCACAATGATCTCGTCGCCGTTGACGGCGGCAAACGTCAGCGTCGTGCCCATGCCCTTAAGTTTTTCGTTTTTATCCATTTCACAGCGTAAACGCGTATTTGCAAAATCGATCGCCTTGAGTATATCTTCTTTTTTCAAAACCTCCAAGCGGTGTTTGTCGATATAATCGCGGATTGAATCACATGTGATTTTGCTGGCAACCTCGCCTGCCGCATGTCCGCCCATGCCGTCAGCAACCATCATATAGCATGGATTGCCGTCCGTATGTACAAAGATCGTATCCTCATTGACTGTCCTGATTTTACCAACATGACTTTTTGCTACAGTTTTCATAACAATTCCCTTACTGTCCGGATATATATTGCTGTTTAAGCTGTCCGCAGGCACCCGCAATGTCGCTCCCCATTGACTTGCGCACAGTAGCGGACAGACCCGCCTTTTCAAGCATGTCGCAGAACGCATACACCTTTCTCCTGGCGGGAGCTTTTAGCGTTACGCCTATATTATCGTTCAGCGGAATCAGATTGATGTGGCAGTTAAGCCCCAAAAGCAATTGCTTTAAAAGCTCCACATCCTCCGCTCCGTCATTCAAGCCGTCTATCACGGCGTATTCTATTATAATACGTCTGCCTGTTTTTAAAAAGTAGTTATTTGCCGCGCTTATGATTTCTTTGACGGAATAGCGCTGCGCAACAAGCATAATTTGTCTGCGCTTTTCGTCGCTTGCGGCATGCAGTGACACAGAAAGCGTAACCGGCAGGCCCTCTTGCGCAAAGGCCAGCATTTTAGGTACCAACCCACAGGTGGAGAGCGAAATATTCCGCATTCCCATGCCAAAGCCCTCGGGCGCATTGACCAGTTTCAGGAATTTTACGACATTCCCATAATTATCAAGAGGTTCGCCCATCCCCATCAGCACGACGTTGGTGATATTGCGCCCTGCGCCTTGCGCCGCATTGACTGCTACAATCTGCGCAAGAATCTCTCCTGCACTCAAACTCCTTTTCAGCCCGTTCCCGCCGGACGCGCAAAACGCGCAGCCCATCCTGCATCCGACCTGTGTCGAAACACAAATCGTATTGCCGTAATTCTTTTGCATGAAAACGCTTTCTACCGTGCAGCCGTCCTGAAACCCGAAGAGATATTTTTTCGTTCCGTCATCTGACTCCAGAACTTTGAGCGTATCGGCGTACCCCTCGCTGAAATTTTCTTTCAGTCTGGCGCGCAATAAAGCAGGCAGATCCGTCATTTCGTCAAACCGCTTTCCCTGCGCCAGCCATCTCATGACCTGTTTTGAGCGAAACGGCTTTTCATTGAATTCTTTCAATAATTCCTGCAATTCAGTAAGACTGTAATCCAGTAAATTTTTCATTTCTTTTGCAGCCTCGCCATAAAAAATCCGTCGATTCCGTCACGATGCGGAAACAACTGCAAAGCATGTTTTTTCGCATATGGTTTTAGCTTATCCGGCAAGGAGTCTTTAAGTTCCGCGCCAAAAAAATCCGCATGATTATCTAAAAACCATTGCACATTCTCTTCATTTTCCTGCCGGTCGATGGTGCAGGTGGAATAAAAAAGCGTACCGCCGGTTTTAACATATTGGCAGCAGGTATCCAGCAGCTTTCTTTGTATATTGACCAGCCCTGCAATATCCGTTTCGTTTTTGAATATTTTGATGTCCGCCTTGCGGTACAAAAGCCCTAAAGCGGAACACGGCGCATCGACCATGACGACATCGTATCGTTCCTTTAAGTCTTCTTCGTAGCGCGACGCGTCGGCCACACAAATATCCGCATTGCGGACGTGCAGCCTGTCAAAAGTTTTCCGGATCAGTTCCGCGCGGTGTCCATGCAGTTCCATAGCCGTTACATGCCCGTCCTCTGCCAGCAGTGCGGCATATGCGCTTTTCCCGCCGGGGGCTGCGCATGCGTCGAGCACATTGCTTTTCCCGCCGATACGGGCGGCCTGTACGCACAGCATAGACGCCTCTCCCTGAACGGTGATGGTCCCATCCGTAAACATCGGCATATTTTCGATGTCGGATGCGTTTTTGATATAATAAGCGTCCTGACTGTATTTTGCGGGCAAAAATTGATCTGTCGCGCAAAACCGCTCCCGATTATGGACACGGATACATGTAAGCGAAGGATCCGCGCTATAAGAAAGCATCTGCTCCGTAAAATCACTTCCATAATCTGCGATATATTTTTCGCACAGCCATTTGGGGTAGCTATAAAAAACATGAAAAAAACCGGCCGTATCTTTTTTACGGTCTGGATAGGTGATTTTTCCCAGATTTTTGGAGATATTGCGCAGTACAGCGTTGACAAAGCCTTTAAGCTGCGGCTTATTGCTGCCGGCGGCCAGTTTAACGCTTTCATTGACTGCCGCCGATACAGGCACGGACTCAAAAAAAGCCAGTTGGCATACGCCCAGCCGTAAAATATTCCTGATGACCGTATGCAATCTCTTCCCTGCGGTAAATTGCCGCAGGATATAATCGATCCGGCAGAGGTTTTCTATCGTCGTATTAACGAGTGCGGTAATAAACCGTCTATCCTCAAGGGGCCACGACGGTTTCAGTACGCGTTTCAATTCAAGATTCAAATAACTTTGTTTTTTCAGCACATCGGATAATACATCCAGCGCTACCTGTCTGGCATTCAATCATTGTTCCCCATTCTTTTGGCCTGAAACCGGTATCCGCTTTCGATTTTTTTGCCGCGCAAGCTGTCTTTCGCCGGCATGCGCCTTGCGCCCTGCCTCTGTATTTCTTCAAGAAGAATAAGTCCGTCGCCCGTTTTGACGCCTAATCCCTGCTTGTCATTCGCAAAAATTACAGTTCCGCATTTTTCAGTTCCAGCATAATCGCCTGCCGAAGCGCGAAAAATCTTGATCTTTTCTTCGCCGTACATAGCATAAGCGCCGGGCGCGGGATTTATGCCACGGATAAAATTTACAATCTCATAGGATGTCCTGGAAAAATCAATCTCCCCAAATCCTTTTTTGAACATTGGGAAATAAGTCGCATCCTCTTCTCTTTGCGGTGTTCTCTTAAGCGTACCGGCCTGCAGTTTTTCAAGCGTTCGCTTTAATACCCGCGCTCCCAATTCACTCAACCGTATATAAAGCTGTCCGGCAGTCATATCGTCCGCAATATCCGTTTCAGCCTGTTCCAAAATATCTCCGGCGTCAAGCGCGCGCACCGTATACATGGTCGTAACACCCGTTTTTGTCTCTCCGTTGATGATCGCCCACTGAATCGGCGCCGCGCCGCGCAGCTTGGGTAGCAGGGATGCATGTACGTTGATACAGCCCATCGACGGAATATCCAAAATTTCCTGTGTCAGGATATGCCCGTATGCCGCCGTTATCATCAGGTCGGGCTCTATGGCCTTTAGGGCCGCCACGCCTTGCTCGCCGCTTACTTTTTCAAATTGGTACACCGGTATGCCAGCCGTTTGCGCTAAAATTTTCACAGGCGGCGGCGCCTGTTTATGTCCTCTGCCTGCCTTTCGGTCCGGCTGCGTGAACACCGCAGCGACGTCATATTCTTCGTCTATCAGCATTTGTAAAATGGGAACGGCGAAATCCGGCGTCCCCATAAATACGATCTTAAAGTTCTGCTTCATGCTCGTCCTGTTCTCCGTCGTGATCGTCGTCTATGATACGTTCTACCATTTTATCCGTAAACAATACGCCGTCCAGATGGTCTATTTCATGTGCAAATGCACGCGCCAACAGCCCTTCGCCCGTATATTCCCTTTCTTCGCCGCTGCGGTCAAGAGCCTTGACAACAACCTTTTGCGGCCGGATTACATAGCCTGTATCGTCCGGCAAGGAAAGACAGCCTTCTTCTTCTCTCTGCGTACCCTCCGCGCTCACGATCTCGGGATTGATCAGTTCAATCAGCCCTTCCCCCACGTCGATCACAACGACGCGCCTCAGAACGCCTACCTGCGGCGCGGCAAGACCTACGCCCCGCGCCTCATACATTGTCTGTGCCATATCGTCAAGCAGGTCCAATATTCTCTGGTTGATATTGCCGACCGGCCTGGAAATTTTTCTTAATCTTGGGTTATCCCCTTCCAATATTGTTCTTGTAGCCACTTTTTGTCCTCCGTTTAAGCCATGTTTACCGGATTGATGTCAATCCCGATAAGCACGTTATGATATGAAAACTCATTAAAAACTTTATAAATCAGGCGAACCAAATCATCCTCGTCATTTTTGAGGTGAATGAGTATATTATACCGTTCCATATTCCGGATTCGTCTGATTGCGGCCTCCGCCGCCCTGATACTTATTATACCATGTTTATGCGGCAATAACACGGATTTTAATTTATGTATGAATTCTTTGACCGCATCGATGACCTGCTCCTGTCTTTCGCCGGAAAACTGTATTTGCACGTATGTTGAAAACGGCGGCAACATCGCCGTTTCACGCATTCTTATCTCGTAATCATAAAATCCGTCATAATCGTGGCGGCTTGCATAGCGTACCGCATAGTGATCGGGATTGTACGTTTGCAAAATCACCTTTCCCGCTTCCTTGCGGCCGGATCTCCCCGCGATTTGCGTGATATGGGAAAAGGTTCGTTCCGCGCTGCGGTAATCGGGGATATTGAGCATGGTGTCCGCCGCCAGTACCGCCGACAAAGTAACGTTTTCAAAGTCGAAGCCCTTGGTGATCATCTGCGTACCAATCAAAATATCCGCATTATGCGCCGCAAAATCCTCGAATATCTTCATGTGCGCATCCTTGGTCGTCGTCGTATCTAGGTCCATCCGCAAAATGCGCGCCTTAGGAAACAGTTCCTTTAACTGTTCTTCGATTTGCTGCGTTCCCACTCCGAAATATTTGAGATGCGGCTTGCCGCATTCCGGACAGACCTGTCCGGGCGTTTTTGTTTTACCGCAATAATGGCATTTTAATATATCGCTTGCCTTATGATAAGTCATCGTTACATCGCAACTGTCGCATTTTACCACATATCCGCACGAGCGGCACATGACAAAAGTCGAATATCCCCGCCGGTTTAAAAACAGCATCGCCTGTTTTTTTTGCCGCAGCACCTCGCGAAGCGCCTCGTAAAGCATTCCGCTGATAGCCGTGCGGTTACCCGCGCGCAGCTCTGCGCGCATATCTACGATGTCCACTTGCGGCAGCTTTAAATCAAACAGGCGTTCTGGCATTTTCAAAATCTGAAACCCGCCTTGTAGTGCACGATAATATGTTTCAATCTGCGGGGTCGCGCTGCCAAGGATCAGGCGCGCTCCGTTTAACTCGCAACGTTTTTGAGCGATTTCATGCGCTGTGTATTTTGGATAATTATCTGCCTTATAGCTCGTTTCATGCTCTTCGTCGATAATAATCACGCCCAGATTCTCCACAGGCGCAAATACCGCGCTGCGAGCCCCCAGCACGATCCGCGCGCTGCCACGTTTTACTTTCATCCACTCGTCATAGCGTTCACCGGCCGAAAGGCCCGAATGGAAAACAGCAATATCCTCGGAAAAACGCTGCTTTAAAAAACGGTATGTCTGCGGCGTTAAAGCTATCTCCGGTACAAGCATAATCGCGGTTTTGCCATCCTTAAGCGCATCGCGGATAGTGCGAATATAAATCTCGGTTTTGCCGCTTCCCGTTACGCCATGCAGCAGAAAAGACTTGCTTTTGGAAGTGCGGATCGTATCCAGAATTGCCTGCTGTGTATCTGTCAGGATATAATCCTTGATTTGCTCTACATCTTTTTGGAAAGGAACGCGCTGTATTCCTTCCTTTTCCACACAGACGATCCCTTTTCGCTCCAAGGCGTGAACCGCAGAGGCATGCAGCTCCTTTAGGGGAAGCCTGCCGCATTCTTTCAGCCTTTCGAGGACTTCAGCCTGCCTTGAAAATTTTACCGCGCCGTCCGGCTTGTAAAGAGTCCGCTCGGCCGCTTCAAGATCGGAACCCGCCAGGATCAGCCGAACGGTATTTTGTGTCTTTGCGCCGACCTTTGCTCCGCGCAATTGTGCGGGAATCATAAAACGCAGTGCCGTTGCCAGCGTCGTATTATACTTTTCTTTAATGAATTCAGCCAACGCGATCTGTTCTTTGGTAAGCGCGCAGAAATCCTCGAGCGGACGATAAATGGGCTTGATTTTTTCCGCCGGAAATTCAGGTGTTTCACAAAGGCCGATCACAATCCCATCGGTTGTTTTGCTTTTTCCAAAGGGCACGCTTACGCGCATCCCCGGCGCAATATTCATTTGCTGCGGAACTAGATACTCAAATACCCTGTCGACCTGGGTATGTGCAATATCAACGATCACTTTTGCGTACACGCAATGACCTCCATATTCGAAAAAAGCGTACCATGTACGCTTTTACTTGAGATGTTTTATAATTTCTTCCATGATACCGACGGCAATATTGTTTTTATTCCTTTTTGATAAATGCACCGCACCGTCATCAGGCGTATAAATCGAAACGGCATTGTCATCGCTGTCAAAACCGGTCTGCGATCCGGATACGTCGTTGGCGACAATCATGTCCAGGTTTTTCTTTATAAGCTTCTCTTTCGCATATTCTTCAAGGTTGCGGGTTTCGGCAGCAAAGCCCACTAGATATGCTTTTTTATTTTTTCCTACTTCGGCGAGGATGTCGCGCGTCTTGACCAAATTTAAACAAAGCGTTTCCCGCTTCTTCATTTTGTGTTCCTCGCATACCTCCGGCGTATAATCCGCCACGGCTGCGCACATAATAATGATGTCCGCTCCATCTTTAAGAGCCACAACCTGCTCGTACATCTGCTGTGCGCTTTCAACCGGATATACCGACACTCCGGCCGGCGGCGTTATCCCGACAGGACCAGATACCAGCATGACCTCCGCCCCCATCAGGCAAGCGTTTCTCGCAAGCGCATAACCCATTTTACCGGAAGAGCGATTGGTAATATAGCGAACAGGATCGATCGCCTCGCGCGTTGGACCTGCCGTAATCAGGACCTTTTTACCGGCGAGCTGCAAAGATTCTTCCTTGGTGGTTTCCTGTAAAAAATCAATGATTTCCCAAGGCTCTCTCATGCGCCCTGCGCCCGTTGTCCCGCAGGCAAGCTGGCCGTCTGCCGGAGGAAGAATCATATATCCCCTGTCTTTTAGAATCTGCAGGTTGACCTGCGTCGCAATATTTTCATACATCGCCGTATTCATGGCCGGTGCGATGACGGTCTTACAGGTACATGCCAAAATTGTCGTTGTCAGCATATTATCGGCAATACCGCAGGCAAGCTTCGCGATCGTATTAGCCGTTGCAGGCGCAATGACTGCGAGGTCCGCTTTTTGGGCCAGAGCTATATGCTCCACCTCCCACGGCTTTTCGCGCGAAAACATATCTGTAGTTACAGGGTTGGCGCTTAAGGTTTCAAAGGTAAGCGGCGACACAAACTTCGTGGCCGCATCCGTCATGATCACATCCACGTTCGCGCCCGCTTTTTTGAGACCGCTTACTACATATGCGCTTTTATATACAGCAATGCCGCCCGTCACTCCGAGCAGCACGTTTTTACCGTCCAGCATTATTTGATACCGTCTGTTACCCTGATATACGTCACTTTATCGTTTAGTACTTCATTGACGGCCTGCGAAACCGGATTCGGATCGACTTTCTCTGTTAAGGGCTGCGCACCGTCTATCAACTGGCGCGCCCGCTTCGCCGTTTCCACAATCAGCGTATACCTGCAATCAACCTTTTTCAGTAAATCATTCAATTCAAGATGTATCATGTTCTTTCTCCTAACTTCTATATCTTTTTCACCGCCGCCTGCCTTTTATGCCTGTGCACGCGCCTGATCAATAATATCCCTGACTTCATCGACAGCTACGTCAAGGTCGTCGTTTACAACCCTGTATCCGTATTGCTGCGCGTATTCCATCTCAGCTCTAGCCTTGCCGAACCGCTTTTCGATCTGCTCGTCGGTTTCTGTACCACGCCCCCGCAGACGTTTTAGCAAAATCTCCTCCGAAGGCGGCAGGATAAAGATGGTGACTGCCTGCGGATAATTTTTAACAACCTGCATCGCGCCCTGTACGTCGATTTCCAGAATCACGCTTTTTCCTTGGTTCAGTTTACCCAGCACATATTCTTTGGGCGTGCCGTAACATTTTCCGAACACATCAGCGTATTCCAGAAAAGCGTGGTCTTTTATCATCTTCTGAAATTCTTCATGTGTTTTAAAGAAGTAATTCACACCGTCCTGCTCGCCGCTGCGCGGAAGCCGTGTAGTACAGGATATGGAAAGTTCAATATCCGCATCTTTTTGAAGCAACCGCTCAACGATCGTCCCTTTTCCACATCCGGAGGGCCCTGAGATGACGATTAGTTTCCCTTTTTCTTTTTCCATGAATTTCTTCTTTTCCCCCACTTTTTATGATCAGTCGTCCTGGTCGTCGTCCTTGGAAACGATCCTGTGAGCCACCGTCTCCGGCTGCACCGCAGATAACACGACATGATCGCTGTCCATTATAACAACCGCCCGCGTCCTTCTTCCATAAGTTGCGTCAATCAGCATCCCCTTTGCACGCGCCTCCGAAATAATGCGCTTGATCGGCGCGGATTCCGGACTCACAATCGCAATCAGGCGGTTCGCCGAAACAATATTTCCAAATCCTATATTAATTAATTTAATTGACATATCTGAACGCCTCCTGCCTGTTACTCGATGTTCTGTATCTGCTCGCGTATTTTTTCTATCTCGCCCTTGCCGGCGATGACAAGCTTCAATATTTCCCCGTCCTGCGTTTTGGAACCAATGGTATTAAATTCACGGTTTAATTCCTGGACGATAAAATCCATATTGCGTCCCTGCGGCGTAGTTTGCTCACTGCCGGCCCGCATCTGTCCCACATGACTTTTGATACGCACCAGCTCTTCCGTGATATTGCACCGGTCTGCATAAAAAGCAACTTCCTGCGCCAGTTTTTGTTCGTCGACCTCCGCCCCGTCCAGAATATCCTCGATCCGCTCTTTCAGCTTGGTTTTATATTCTTCGACAACGATATGTTCTTTTCCGCCGATCGTATCCGCATAGGAAAGAATCAGGTCAAGGCGGTGCAACATATCCGCCTTTAACTGCTGGCCTTCCTTTTCACGCGCGGCGGAAAGTTCTTTCACTGCGGCCTGAAGGTTTACATAAAGCAATTCCCGAAGCGCATCCTGATCGGTATTTTCATCTTCGTACGTTACCGCATCCGGCAAGCGCATCAGTTGAGACACGGTAAGATCGTCTGTCACGCCCGTTGCCGCGCAAATTTCTTTGGCAGTATTCAGATAAGCCGTCAAAAGCGGCATATCCGCAATTACCTTTTTGGCGTCCGCACGCTCCGAGGAATAGTTGATAAATACCTCCACGCGTCCTCGATTCAATGTCTTTTTTAAAAATTTCCGTACGTCGTCTTCCAGGAACATCATAAACCTTGGCTGACGAATGTTGATGTCCAAAAAACGGTGGTTTACCGTTTTAATCTCCACGCGCATTTTTCTGCCATCCAAGGCTATTTCACTTTTGCCAAAGCCAGTCATGCTTTTCAAAGATTGATCCCTCTTCCCCGCAAATTCGCTGCAATCTAGTATATCATAAAATATATCAATTAAAAAGACTATCTTTCCAGTACTTTATATAGTTCATCCGCGCGATACGGCGTAATTTCCTGCCGCGCTCCGCAAGAAACGTCGCATACGCCCGCCTGTGTCACCGTGCCGATCATTGTCGCACGGACGCCGGCCTTTTCAAGAGCATCCACGACCATGGCGCCATCCCTTGCCGTGATAATCATACTGCCGCTGGAAATCAGTCCCAGCACATCAATCCCGTATCGAACGCATATTTTGCGGGTCACCGGATAGACGGGAACCTTGGAAAAATCAATATCGGCGCCTGTTCCCGAGGCCATACACATTTCGCAAATAGCGCCGATCAGGCCGCCTTCCGTGACATCATGCATCGCCGAAACGCCGTCCACCGCAGCAGCGGTCGTACCGTCTAAAACGACGCTCAGTGAATGACCGATTTCCGTAAGCTGCCGCTCGTCGTCCCCTGTCAGTTCGGATTGCAGTTCATCGGCAAAATCGCTCGCGATAATACTGGTCCCCTCCAGTCCCGCGTATTTTGTCATGATGATGTCTTCACCAGGCTTCATATCCGCCGTTTTGAATATACGCCCTTTTAAAACGGGTTTTCCTATCATCGTCACCGAAGCGACAAGCCTGTTTACGCTGTCCGTTACCTCGGTGTGCCCGCCGATAATATCGATACCTAGGCTATCTGCCGTATCGATCATTTGCTGCATCACCCGACTGACCTTTTTTTCGCTTGACGACGGCGGAATCAGCAGCGTTACCAGCGCCGCGATCGGGCGCGCCCCCGCCGCCGCAATATCATTTGCGTTGATATGGATCGCAAGCGTTCCTGTCTGTTCGTTAGAGGCGGTAATCGGGTCGGTCGAAACCACGCATAAATCCTCACCGGCTTTGATGGCGCAGCAATCTTCGCCCACGCCCGCGCCCAAAACCGTTTCCGCATTTTTAGGTGCGATCTTGTCGATAATGATCCTTTTAAGCTGGTCGTTCGTTAACTTTCCCTGCTTCATGCTTTATCAAGCTCCGCTTTCACCAATTCGTTGACTGTCTTGGGGTTTGCTTTTCCCTTAGTCGCTTTCATAACCTGTCCGACAAAAAAGGTCATAGCTTTCGCATTTCCACCCTTATAATCCGCGACCGGCTTGGGATTATCCCTGATGATCTGCTGCACAAGCGAAAGGATTTCATCCGCATTATCGATCTGTTTCAGGCCTTTTTCTTCTACGATCTGCGCCGGATCCTTTCCTGTTTTGAACATTTCTTCAAAAACCTGCTTGCCTACGCTCGAATTGATTACTCCGTCCTGAACAAGCTTGAGTACATCCGTCAGGCCTTTCGCGGTAACCGGTATGTCTTTTGGTTCGATATTGTTTTCATTCAATAACCGCGCAAGATCGACCATAATGTAATTGCTGATCGCTTTTGCTTCCGGATAAATCGCCACGCATTCCTCAAACAGCCTTGCCGTGTATTTAGACATAGTGAGGATCTCCGCATTATATTCCGGCAGTCCGAACTCCGCGACGTACCGCGCCCTTTTGGCCGCAGGCAGTTCCGGCAAGGCCGCCTTAATATCCGCAATCCGCTCGTCCGTCAAATACACGGGGACCAGGTCCGGATCGGGGAAATACCTGTAATCATGCGCTTCTTCCTTGTCGCGCATAGGAAACGTCTTGCCCTTGGCATCATCCCAGCGACGGGTCTCCTGCACTATGCTGCCGCCGTCCTCTATGACCTCGATATGCCGCTTGGATTCATATTCGATGGCGCGCTGCGCCGCCGAGATACTGTTGATATTTTTGAGTTCTGTGCGCGTACCGTATTCCGTCTCTCCCTGCGGACGCACTGAAATATTAATATCACAACGCATAGACCCCTCTTCCATTTTGCAGTCCGAAACGCCGATATATTCCATATTCGCCCGCACCGTATCCAAAAACGCCTTAACCTGCGCGGCATTCCGAAAATCGGGGTCCGTGACGATCTCCATCAATGGTACGCCGCCACGGTTATAATCCACGAGGCTTTCCGTACCCTGATGCACGAGCTTGCCCGCATCCTCTTCGATATGGATCCGCGTGATGCCGATCCTGTGTTTTTCCCCGTCTACATTAAGTTCGACCTCGCCATGCGAGCACAACGGATAATCGAACTGGGATATTTGATATGCTTTGGCAAGATCCGGATAGAAATATCCTTTTCTGTCCAGCTTAGAAAAATTTGGTATTTCACAACCTAAGGATAATCCGGCGCGTACACCGTATTCAACCGCCTGTTCATTGAGCACGGGGAGCGTTCCCGGCATGGAAAGGCACACCGGACAAACGTTGGTATTGGGCGCGGAACCAAACTGGTTTTTGCATGCGCAGAATATTTTTGTCTCCGTCGCCATTTCCACATGCACTTCAAGGCCTATTACTGTTTCATATTTCATCGCCATATCTACTCCATCATAACGTCGGTTTTTTATCAAACTTTACTGCCTGCTCAAAATTCCAGGCCGCGCGGAACATCGTATTTTCGTCAAATGCTTTCGCAATCATCTGTACGGAAACAGGCAATCCGTCGTCCGTCACGCCCGCAGGCACCGAGATCGCCGTCACACCCGCGATATTGACAGGTACAGTAAACAAGTCGTTCACATACATTTCAAGCGGCGTCGACTTGGCGCCGATCTGGAACGCAGGCGTAGGCGCCGTAGGCGACAGCAAAATGTCATATTTTCCAAACAGATTGTCAAAATCGTTTTTAATCAGCGTTTTGACTTTCAGGGCTTTCAGATAGTACGCGTCATAATATCCGGAACTCAGAACATAGTTTCCCAGCATAATACGGCGTTTTGTCTCGTCGCCGAAACCCTCGCTGCGCGTATTTTTGTACATCTGTTTTAAATCGTCGTAATGCTCGGTCCGGTATCCGTAGCGAATGCCGTCAAACCTTGAGAGGTTGGACGCCACTTCGGCCGAAGCAATCACATAATATGCGGAAAGCGCGTAGTCAAAGGTTGGCAGCGAAGTCTCTTCCACGACCGCTCCCATACTTTCGAACAGTTTGATCGCATCAAGATATGACTGCTTTACCTGGGGATCGACTTCCTGAGCCAGGTATTCCTTGGGAATTCCCACTTTCATGCCTTTTATATCCTGCTTCATCCCCTCGCCGTAATGCGGATAGTCCATAATCGCGGACGTCGTGTCCCGCTTATCGTTGCCGGAGATAATATCCATCACAAAAGCGGAATCTTCTACATTTTTAGTGAGCGGGCCAATTTGATCCAGCGAGGAGGCAAAGGCCATGAGCCCAAAACGCGAAACCGTACCATAGGTCGGTTTGAGGCCAACCACGCCGCAAAAAGCCGCCGGCTGGCGCACACTGCCGCCCGTATCTGAACCCAGCGAAAAAACAGCTTCATCAGCCGCCACACAGGCGGCGCTGCCACCGGATGAACCGCCGGGAACGCGCGACGTATCCCATGGATTTTTTGTCACGCCGAAATAGGATGTTTCCGTCGAGGAGCCCATCGCAAATTCGTCCATGTTGGCCTTGGCGACCATGACATAGTCCTCCGCCTTAAGCTTTTCGATCACCGTAGCGTCATAAACGGGTTTATAATTATAAAGCATTTTGGAAGAAGCTGTCGAAAGCACGCCTTTCGTACACATATTGTCTTTGATGATTGCGGGAATTCCTGCCAGCCTGCCCAGTTTTTCGCCTTTCGCGCGTTTCGCATCTACGCACCGCGCCGTTTCAAGAGCCTCGTCCGCACATACCGTTACCAGCGCGTGTATCTCCGGCTCTACCGCTTCAATCCGGTCGATACAGGCTTTTGTCAGCTCCACTGAGGATATTTCTTTTTTCTCCAACAGGTCCGCCGCCTGTTTTATATTCAATGCATTCAGTTCCATGTATTCCTCCTCAGTCTACTACCTTAGGCACGACAAAACAGCCCTCGTCCGTCTCCGGAGCATTTCTCAGCATATCTTCCCTCTGCCAAACCTTGCCCGGTATATCCTCACGTACCACATTCTGCTGCTTGAGAATATAGCTTGTCGGTTCCACGCCATCCGTATCAAGTTCGTTCAGCTTTTCCGCATGCCCTAAAATATTATCAAGATCCCTTTGCATCATTTTCTTTTTGTCGTCACTCAGGCTCAGCATCGAGAGAGAGGCGATTTTTTCCACATCTTCTATCGTTACACGCATACAAAACCTCCATAAAAAAAGTCAAAAACATTAATAATTTATTATATCACAAAAACTTCCTTTTCTGCGTATACTTATCTGCTTTCGTTCGTCATTTCCTCAAATTCTTCTTCTGTCAGAATCGTGACCCCCAGCTTTCGCGCTTTTTCGAGCTTACTTCCCGCATTTTCTCCCGCGAGCACATAATCTGTTTTGGCGCTCACCGAAGAATTGGCCCGTCCGCCCAGCCTTTCGATCAGCTCCTGCGCCTGCTTGCGTGTAAAACGAGATAGCGTTCCCGTCAATACAAAGGTCTTTCCTTCGAAAATACCGCCCTGCGGGCCGCCCTCGTCATCCACAGGCATAACGCCTGCCTCAAAAAGCTCACGAATCACGCGCATGTATGTTTCATTTTGGAAGAAATCTATAATATCCTGCGCGACCACGCCGCCAATGTCGTCGATTTCAACCAGCTCGTCATACGTGGCATTTTTGATCCTTTCGTATGTGCGGAATACGCGCGCTAAGTCCTTTGCCGTTTTTTTACCTACGTTTTCAATCCCAAGCGCATAGATAAAATTGGCAAGGGGCGGTCTTTTGCTCGCTTCAATTGCCGACAGGATATTATCCGCGCGCTTATCCTTGAAGCCCTCCTGCTCCAGCAACTGCTCACGTGTTACCGTATAGATTCCCGCAATATCCTTAATATCGAGTTTTTCAAATAACAACTCAATGGTTTTGTCGCTCAGATGTTCAATATTCATCGCATCGCGCGAGGCAAAATGCACCATACGCGAGGTAAGCTGCGGCTTGCAGCTTAAGGAATTCGGGCAAAAGAGATTGGGACCGATTTCTTCCAGTTTCGTTCCGCAGGCCGGACAGAATTCCGGTTTTTCGATGGGGAGCAACTTCTTATCCTGCACAGGCGAAGCTCCCAGTATTTCGGGAATTACATCATTTGAGCGGCGGATAAAAACTGTCGCATGCAGCGCCACATTCTTGCGCTGAATATCTTCAAAATTATTGAGTGTCGCGCGGCGGATAGTTGCTCCGGCAAGCTCTACCGGCTCCACGTGCGCAAGCGGCGTAAGTTTTCCGGTCCTGCCGACATCCCAGGTAACGTCCTCGATCTCCGTCGTCATTTCCTCTGCCGGAAATTTGTAGGCAATGGCCCAGCGCGGGAATTTCTGCGTATACCCTAGCGCCTCGCGCGTCGCAAAATCCGTAATCTTGATCACCATTCCGTCGATCAAAAAATCCAGGTCGTCGCGCGTCGCCTCGACTTCATCTACTGCCGCCTTGATAGCTGTTACGTCGTCAAAGGACTTTTCATAATCACTGACGTGGAATTTATTTTTGCGCAAAAACGCAATCATTTCGGCATGATCCCGAAACGCCAGTCCCTCGATATAACCGACGTTATAGATAAAAGCATCCAGATGCCGCTTCGCGGTCTGGGCAGGGTCTAAATTCCGTATCGCCCCCGCCGCGGCATTGCGCGCGTTCTTCAAAGGCTCATCCGAGGTCCTGTTATATTCTTCCAACGTGGAAAGATGCATGATCGCCTCGCCTTGCACTTCCATTTTCCCTTTAAAATCAATTTTTAACGGGACTGATTGTATTGTCTTGACCTGTTCTGTGACGTCCTCGCCCACTTCCCCGTTTCCACGCGTAGCAGCCCCCACAAAAAAACCATTGTCATAGGTCAAATTGATCGTCAGACCGTCGAACTTGTATTCCAGTGAATAGCTCGCCGGCTTTAATCCCATCTGCTCTATCTGCTTATTGGTACGCTGCTGCCATTCAATGACATCGTCTAAGCTTTGCGCCTTATCCAGGCTCCATAAAGGGGCGAGATGCGTATGTTTGGCAAAGCCCTCGAGAAGCTTTCCGCCCACGCGCTGCGTCGGCGAATCCGGCTCGATACGGCCGCTTTGCTTTTCCAGGATGACCAGTTCGTCATACAGCCTGTCATACTCCGCATCCGCAACGGCAGGGTCGTCTAATACATAGTAGCGGTATGCGTAATCATTCAGTGTATCGATCAACTCTCTCATACGTTCCATACAAGACACCTATTTCAAAATTTTCAGGGACGCGAATGCCAGAAACATCTTTTTTTCACCCACTTCGTAAAAATCAACGACCGCCACCTGCGCTTGTCCTGCGCCGGCGATCGACTTGATTTTACCGCGCCCGAACGTTTTGTGCTCCACGACCGTTCCCACATGATAGTCCCCGCTTACCTTTTGCTGTACCGCCTTTTTGGCAGGCAGGCTGCCGCTGAACAATGGTTTCGCATTGGAAGCTTCCGTTTGCCGATGGGAAATCACAGGTTTTTTCGCCTTACCTGTATGGACAACCATATCCTCGTCGATTTCATCCAGAAAACGCGACGGAACCGACGGCTGCGTCCGTCCATACAGCGTACGCATTTGCGCATGCATCAAATACAGGCTTTTTTTAGCGCGCGTCACCGCCACATAACACAGCCTGCGCTCCTCCTCAACGTTATCTTCATCGATTGCGCGCTGGCTGGGGAAGATGCTTTCATCCATTCCCGCCACAAATACGACATCAAATTCCAATCCCTTGGCCGCATGCATAGTCATGAGTGTCACACCGCCCTGGTCGTCCATACTGTCAAGGTCGGTAATAAGCGCAATATTCTGCAAAAAGCCTTCCAGCGACGCGTCTTCTTCCCTGTCATACGTATAAGCGGAGTTAATCAGCTCGGCAATATTTTCCATCCGCGCTTCGCTTTCAGGCGACTGGTCTTCTTCCAACATTGCTTTATATCCGGAAAGATCGTAAGCCCGTTCCAAAATTTCATGCACCGCCATATCGGCATAACCGTCGCTGATGGCTTCGTACAGCTCATAAAATTCGTTGGCTTTTTTGTTTAGCGCCTTATCCTCAATCAGGACATTGGCGTTTTTCATAACCTCCAGCATGGAAATACCATTGTAGGAAGCCGCCTGCACAAGCGCCGTCACCTTGGCATCCCCGATAGCGCGTTTTGGCGTGTTGATGATGCGCATAAGCTGCAGGTCAGCCGCAGGATTGGCAATGATGTTCAGGTAGGCCACCATATCCTTGATTTCCTTGCGCTCATAAAAGCTGATGCCGCCATAGATACGATATGGTATTGCGTACATGCGCAATTTTTCTTCCAGGATTCTCGACAGCGTATGAATGCGGTAAAGAATCGCCATATCGGCATAGCGCACTCCTCGATCGGATAATCGCTGTATTTCCCGTGCAATGGTCTCGGCCTCGTCAAATTCGCTGTTCGCCGTGTACAAAACAGGCTTGTCGCCGCTCGAAATATCGCTCCATAGCGTCTTTCCCTTGCGGCCCTCGTTATTTTTAATGACGCAGTTTGCCACGTCGAGGATTTTTTTGTCCGAACGGTAGTTTTGCTCGAGCCGTATGACGGTCGCACCCGGAAAATCTTTCTCGAATTCAAGTATATTACGGATGTTTGCGCCACGGAAAGCATAAATGGACTGGTCGTCGTCGCCTACCACAAAAATGTTCCCGTGACCTTGCGAAAGAATCCTCACCAGCTTATATTGCACCATGTTCGTATCCTGATATTCGTCCACTAGGATATAACGAAATTTGTTTTGATAAAAGGTGCGCGCCTGTTCATCCGTTTCCAGAAGCATAAGCGTATTCAAAAGCAGGTCGTCAAAATCCATCGCATTCTGTTTTTTCAACTCACTGTGGTACCGCTCGTAGATTTCCCCCGCAAATTCGGAGACAAAGGGGTTTTTCAATTCGGCGTATGCGTCGAAATCCAGCTTCGTACTGTCGTTTTTATATTTGCTGATCAGATTTTTCATATAGCGGTCGCTATATGTCTTATCCTCTTTCAGTCCTAAATTTTCCAATATCTTTTTGATGATCCGCAGCGAATCATCCGTATCGTAAATCAGAAAATTGCTTGTATAACCGATCCTGTCCGCATATTTGCGCAGCATACGCATACACATGGCGTGGAAAGTACTGATCCACATATCCCGCATATCGGCCACGATAATTTCTGAAATACGGTCTTTCATCTCCTGCGCCGCCTTGTTGGTAAAGGTGATCGCCAATATCTGCCACGGGGCGACGTTCTTTTCATTGATCAGGTAAGCGACGCGCTGTGTCAGGACTTTCGTTTTCCCGCTGCCTGCGCCGGCCAGCACCAAAACCGCGCCCTGTGTTGTCGTAACCGCTTTCTGTTGCTTGTCGTTTAATGTCTGCAAAATCATTCTCCCTGTTCTTGGTTTCTTTTCAGCACCAGGTCGTACCCGCCCGTGCCATAATTAAGGCTGCGGTTAACGCGTGAAATCGTCGCTGTCGAAGCGCCGGTTTTTTCCGCAATGGCATGGCATGTCGTTTTGTCGCGCAGCATATGCGCCACCTTATAACGCTGTCCGATCGCCGAAAGCTCTGCAACCGTACACAGGTCCTCAAAAAACATATAGCACTCCTCTTCGTTTTCAAGGGAAAGGATCGCCTTAAAAAGCTCGCCTAATTCTTTGGATTTCAATTTCGATTCATACATAGTAAAGCACCTCTCAATGCAAAAATGCAGGTATTCTAATCATACCTACATTTTAACACATTACTACGCGAAAAAAAACCGCTAAGTTCCGCTTATTCGAATATATTCCTGTATAGTCCCGCCGCGTCGTTGCCCATAATCGCCAATACAACCTGTTCGCCTTTGGTGTTGCGCGCATCCTGCGGGATCGTATCCGTCATCAGCTTATGCATATCTCCTGATTTCTGAATCACTGTCACCTTGGATATTTGGCTTAGCAGCAGTGCGCCGATAATCGTTTTCCCCGTAGCGTCGTTTAAAAGGTACGCTTTCAAGCCTTTTCCATTTCTTCCCTGCTCCTCAAACTCGCTGACCGGCGTCCGTTTGGCGTATCCCTTGTCTGTCATAAGCAGGATTTCGCCATCCTGTCCGTTTTCGATTTGCTCCGCAAAAACAATTTTCGCATTCTTTCCGAGCTTAATCGCGCCCACTCCCTTGCCGCTTCTTCCCATGACGGACACTTCTTCCTTTTTGATATTGATAGACATTCCGTCTGAGGTAATAAAGAGCATGTTGTGCAGCTTAGGATCGGATGGTTTAGCGTAAATCAACACGTCGCCGTCCTTTAAACCGCATGCCATGATCTTGGACTTTTTAACGTCGAATTCTTTCATGTCCGTAGCCTTGACAAGTCCTCCTGCCGTCACAAAGAACATCAACTGCTTATCAAAATCCGCCTTGGTAATTATATTCAGTATTTTTTCATCCGCGTCGATACCTGGCATGAGGGCATTCAGCGACTTGCCCATTTCTTTCATGCGCGCCTCAGGCACGCTTAAAACCGGCATCATGATCATATTGCCTTTGTTGGTAAAAAGATACAGCTTACTTGCGGTATCCGTTTGCAAAAGCATTTCCGGCTGCAACTTTTCTTCCAGTTCTCCAGCCTCGATGCCCTTTTGCAACGCTTTTTGCGACATACGCTTAAGATTCCCGCCGCGCGTCAGAATAACGGCGCACTCCTCTATGACCATGAATTCGCTTTCATCGATTTCAATGCTTGCGTGCTCCTCGTTCATAAGCTGTGTACGGCGCTTGTCAGAGTATTTATCGCCGATTGCGGTTAGTTCCTCCTTGATCACCTCGAGAAGTTTGATCTCGGAACCTAAAATAGAGCGCAGGTATTTGATCAGGGCGACAACTTCCTTGTATTCATTTTCCAAAAGCTCAACTTCAAGATTGGTCAGCCGAGCAAGGCGCATATCTAAGATGGCCTGCGCCTGTATCCCTGTGAGATTGAATTCCTGCATTAACGCTTTTTTTGCTTCGTCTGTATTTTTAGACGCGCGGATGATCTTAATCACGCGATCGATATTTTTAACTGCGATAATAAGGCCCAGGAGAATGTGTTCCCGCTTCTCCGCTTTTTCAAGATCAAACTGCGTCCGGCGCGTGACAACATTCTTCTGATGCAGGATATAGTGGTCGATGATCGACAGCAGGCCAAGCTGTTTTGGTGAGCCGTCCGCAATAACCATCATATTGATGCCGAACGTAGTCTGCAAATCTGTATACTTGTACAGCAAATTCAGTATTTTCTCAGGATCATGGCCCTTTTTGATTTCGATAACCGCACGGATTCCCTCGCGGTCGGATTCGTCCCTGATGTCGTCTATGCCCGCAAACAGTTCCTTTTTCGACTCGCTGACGGAAAGTATCTTTTCCAGCATCGCCGACTTTTTGACCTCGTAAGGTATCTCTGTGATCACGATCAGGTTTTTGCCTGAATTCGTTTTTTCGATATGCGTTTTTGCACGGATCTGTATCTTGCCCCTGCCCGTTTCATAAGCCTGCCTGAGTCCGTCGCCGCCGACAAGATAACCGCCGGTGGGAAAATCCGGAGCCTTGATATACTTCATGACGTCCTTTAAACCACACTGCGGATTGTCGATGCGCGCAACTACTCCCCTTACAACCTCGCCCAGGTTATGCGGCGGTACGTTTGTCGCAAGACCTACGGCGATTCCCGAGGAACCATTCACCAAAAGATTGGGATAGCGCGCGGGCAGCATATCCGGTTCGCGTTCCGTATCGTCAAAGTTGGGCCGGAAAGGAACCGTATCCTTGTTTAAATCCCGCAGCATCTCCAGCGCGAGCGGCGAAAGCCTCGCTTCCGTATAACGCATGGCGGCGGCGCTGTCCCCATCCATAGAACCAAAGTTTCCATGCCCGTCTACAAGCGGCATACGCATCGCATACGGCTGCGCCAGCCTTACCATCGCGTCATAAACGCTCGTATCGCCGTGCGGATGATATTTACCCAGCGCCTCACCGACGATTCTTGCGGACTTTTTAAAGGGCTTGTCCGGCAGGATTCCCAGATCATACATCGTATATAAAATACGTCTCTGAACCGGCTTCAACCCGTCCTCAACGCGCGGAAGCGCACGTTCCATCGTGACATATTCCGCATATGTCATAAAGGAAGTGTGCATGACCTCTTCGAGCGCCGCGTCCACGATTTCTTCGTTAAATGCAACCTGCTTAGTCTTCATACTGCACTACCTCAAAATTATCCTGCTTATTAAAATTCGCATATTCGGCAATGTACTGCTTGCGCGGCTCTACATTATCGCCCATCAGCGTCGTTACAATATTTTCAACATCCGCAAGATCCTCGATCGTCACGCGAATCAGCGAGCGTTTCTCAGGATCCATCGTCGTTTCCCACAACTGCTCAGGGTTCATTTCCCCCAGTCCTTTATAACGCTGTACTGTATAGCCCCTGCCGATCTCCGCTTTCGCTTTTTCCAGTTGCTCCTCATTATAGGCGTACAGCACCTTGTTTCCCTTTGCTATTTTATAGAGCGGCGGACGGCCAATATACAGGTGTCCGTCCGTGATCAGGTCCTTAAAATAACGATAGAAGAAAGTAATCAAAATCGCGCGGATATGCCCGCCGTCCTGATCGGCATCCGCCAGGATAATGATTTTATTATACTTCATGTTTTTGAGCACAAAGCTATCGTCAAAGCCCGCGCCCAGCGCCGTAATGATCGAACGGAATTCTTCATTGGCCAGAACCTGGTCTACGCGCTTTTTTTCCACGTTGAGCGGTTTGCCGCGCAAAGGAAGAATCGCCTGAAAACGCCTGTCGCGCCCCTGCTTCGCGCTTCCGCCCGCGCTGTCGCCCTCTACGATAAAAAGCTCGTTCAGTTCCGCCTTGCGGCCTGTACACGCGGACAGCTTGCCTACCAGAGGCGCGCTCTCCAGCTTGTTTTTCGCGCGCTCCATTTTCTTGGCCTTGCGCGCCGCGTCGCGCACCTTTGCCGCGGAAATCGCTTTTTCCAATATTTTGGTACACATCTGCGTGTTGTTGAGGTCAGACATAAATGCTGATAGCTTTTCGGTAACTACCGCTTCCACGGCAACACGCGCTTCTGCGTTGCCGAGTTTTGTTTTTGTCTGCCCCTCGAACTGCACATCTTTCATCTTGATGTTGACGACCGCGCATAACCCCTCCCGAAAATCATCCCCCGTAAGGTTCGCTTCCTTTTCCTTAAGCAGGTTATTGGTGCGGGCATAATCATTCATAACCTTAGTAATAGCTGTCTTGAAGCCCGTCTCATGCATGCCGCCCTCCGTCGTAGGGATATTGTTTACATAAGAAAAAATGCTTTCCGTATAGCTGGAATTGTACTGCATCGCAATGCTTACTAAAATATCGCCTTTTTGTCCCTCCAGTAAAATCGGCGCGGCATGGAGCGGTGTTTTGTCCTTATTGAGATAGAGCACAAAATCCACGATACCGCCCGTATATTCAAAAACTTCCTTTTTGGGGCGTCCGCCGGTAAGCTCACGCTCGTCCACCAGGGTAATTTTCAAGCCTTTCGTCAGGAATGCCAGCTCGCGCAAACGACGGCGGATCGTATCGTAACTGAAGTTGATCTCGTCGAAAATCGTGTCGTCCGGCAGGAAAGTGATCTTTGATCCGTGCTTTTTGGACTCGCCAATTTCCTTTAAGGGCGCGGCGGCCTTTCCGGTGTGCAGCTTCCCCTTGGCGTCTACCTCCGTTGTATAGCGTTGGAAATAGACCTTACCATTTTGATAGACTTCCACCTCAAGCCATTTGGAAAGCGCGTTTACAACAGAGGCTCCTACGCCGTGCAGTCCTCCCGAATATGCATAATTTTCATTGTTGAATTTGCCTCCTGCATGAAGCTGCGTGAATACGACCTCCACACCTGAAATCTTGAGCTCCGGATGGATGCCGGTAGGGATCCCCCTGCCGTTGTCTTCCACGGATATGGAATTATCGGGATGTATGGTTACCAGTAATTTATCCGCATAGCCGTTTGCCGCTTCGTCTATCCCGTTATCTACAATTTCCCAAAGCAAATGGTGCAAGCCTTTGATACTCGTCGTCCCGATATACATACCCGGACGGCGGCGCACCGCATCCAGGCCTTCTAACACCTGTAAATCTGCGGCGGTATATGTTTTTGACATGTTTTGTCCTCCGAAAAGTACTATATTATGTTATAAATCCTGTATAATTATATCTCAAACCACTAAATATAGCAAACAAAAAAGGGCGGATATTTGATCCGCCCTTCATTTTTGCCTTAGGAAACCGATTCCTGCTCCGGTTCCGCAGTTTTTCTCTGTTCCAGCTTGCTTGGCTCGGGCTTTTCCCCAACCACAAGCATCGGTTTCTTATTTTTGATGGTATCCTTTGTAACGACGCATTTCAGAATATCGTTACGGGACGGAATATCATACATGATATCCATCATCGAACTCTCGATAATCGTGCGCAGGCCGCGGGCGCCTGTCTTTCTTTCAATCGCCAGTTTAGCGACCTCTTCCAGCGCATCATCGTCAAATTCAAGTTCCACACCATCGATCTCAAACAGCTTTTTGAACTGCTTTGTAAGCGCGTTCTTCGGCTTTTTGAGAATATCCACCAAGGCGACCTTGTCGAGCGAGTGCAGGTTAACGACAACCGGCAAACGTCCGACGAACTCAGGGATAAGCCCATAATTAAGCAGATCCTCCGATTCGATCAATTCGAACAATTGTCCGACATCCTTGTTGGTTTTGCTTTGTATATCCGCGCCAAAGCCCATAGACTTCTTACCCGTGCGCCGTTCTACCACGTCGTCAAGACCATCGAACGCGCCGCCGCAGATAAACAAAATATTCGTTGTATCGATCTGCAGGAAATCCTGATGCGGATGCTTCCGTCCGCCCTGCGGCGGAACACTTGCAACCGTGCCCTCCAGAATCTTCAGCAATGCCTGCTGCACGCCCTCGCCTGATACGTCGCGCGTAATAGAGGGATTGTCGCTCTTCCGCGCAATCTTATCAATTTCATCCACATAGATGATCCCTTTTTGCGCGCGGTCAATATCAAAATCAGCAGCCTGAATGAGCTTTAAGAGGATATTTTCCACATCCTCGCCCACATATCCCGCTTCCGTCAGCGACGTTGCGTCAGCCATTGCGAACGGCACATCGAGTATCCGCGCCAAGGTCTGTGCCAGCAGCGTTTTACCGCTTCCTGTCGGCCCCAGCATCAGGATATTGCTCTTCTGTATTTCCGTTCCGTCGTCCGCCGTATCGGCATTGATCCTTTTATAGTGGTTATATACCGCTACCGCAAGATACTTTTTCGCTTTTTCCTGCCCGATGACATAGTCGTCAAGCATTCTCACAATTTCCGGCGGCTTCGGTACGTCTTTCAATTCGAACTTCGCCGCTTCCTTAAACTCTTCGTCGATGATCTCCCGACAAAGCTCCACGCATTCGTCGCAAATAAATACGCCGGGACCGGCAACCAAACGCTTTACCTCATCCTGCGGCTTGCCGCAAAAGGAGCATTTGATCTGCTTTTTATCATCGTCGTTATAATTATCGTACATGTTTCACCTCTAAACGTTTATCGTTTCGCAGGTATAATCTCATCAACGATACCGTATGCAAGAGCTTCTTCCGCTCCCATAAAGTAATCGCGTTCCACGTCCTTTTGAACCTTTTTAAGAGACTGACCTGTTCTTTCGCTGAGGATCTTGTTCATCTTCTCTTTGATATCCAAAATCCGTTGCGCATGGATGGCAATATCCGTGGCCTGGCCCTGCGTGCCGCCCAGCGGCTGATGGATCATAATTTCGCTGTTAGGCAGCGATTTACGTTTTCCTTTTGCGCCTGCCGCCATCAGAAACGCACCCATAGATGCCGCCATCCCGATGCAGATCGTGCTGACATCGCACTTGATATACTGCATCGTATCATAAATCGCCATACCGGCCGTAATAGAACCGCCGGGGCTGTTGATGTATAAATAAATATCCTTGTCCGGGTCCTCTGCTTCCAGGAAAATCATCTGCGCAACCACAAGGTTGGCGGTAATGTCATCGATTTCACCCGTCAAAAATATGATTCTATCTTTCAGCAACCTGGAAAAAATGTCATAAGACCTTTCTCCCCTGTTTGTTTGCTCTATGACCATAGGTACTAAACTCATAAAGGATCCTCCCTCCTTTAATATACAATTTTGTATATACGTATGTTATTCTTTTGAAGCTTCTTTCTTAGCCGGAGCCTTCTTTGCCGCGGGCTTCTTTTCTGTCTTTTTTTCCGCAGCAGGCTTAGTATCGGCTTTTGCCGTTTCCTTTTTCGCTGTCGTCTTTTTAGCGGTTGTCTTTTTGGTTTCCTTCTTTTCGGATTCTTTCTTAGCCTTATCAGCCTGCTCTTTCTCCCAAGCCTTTGCATCTACTTCCTGCACTTCAGCTTTGGATACTAGATAATCGAACAACTGCTCCATGGCAACGCGGTCCTTGAAATAATCAAGTTCCTGTGCCCCCAGCGCGTCCTTGTATTCCTGGACTGTCTTGTTTTCCGCCTTTGCAAGCTCTTCGTATTTCTTTTCGATGTCTTCTTCAGTCGGATCGATTTTCAGCTTGTCGAGCAAAGCCTCCACGGCGAGGCGCATTTTCACCTGCTGCGCGGAGCCCTCCCTGTATTCCTTACGCAAATCATCCAGCGTCATGCCAATGTACTGGAGATAATCTTCAAGTTTCATCCCCTGATACATAAGCTGGTAGGAAAGCTGCTGCACCTGATAATCGATCTGGTTATCTATCATGACTTCCGGAATATCAGCCTTGATGCCGTCTGCAATAGCCGTAAGCAGCTGATTTTCCATCTCGGCTTTCGCTTTCATGTCGGCGCGGTCCTGCATCTTTTTCTTGATGTCCTTTTTATAATCGGCAAGCGTATCAAATTCCGATACATCCTGCGCAAAATCATCATCGATTTCCGGCAGCTCCTTTTCCTTTACCGTGTGCATTGTAATTGCAAACACGGCGTCTTTACCCGCCAGTTCCGGCGTATAGCCCTCCGGAAACTTTACGTTTATGTCGCGCTGTTCGCCCGCTTTCATACCGACGATCTGTTCTTCGAATCCGGGGATAAAGCGTCCTTCGCCAAGAACAAGCGACTGCTCTTTGGCTTCGCCTCCCTCGAAAGGAACGCCGTCAACCGAACCTAAGAAATCCACGATAACCGTATCGCCGTCTTTTGCAGCACGGTCAACCTCGACCCATCTGGCATTTTGCTCACGCGTCTTTTCAACCTCAGCGTCAACATCCTTAGCCGCGATCTTTTCAACCGGCTTTTTGATTTTCAAGCCCTCGTATTTACCAAGCTTTACTTCCGGTTTTACAAAAACCTCCGCCGTTATCACGACACCATCTTTCTTGTCAATGCTCAAAACATCGTAATCCGGTCTTGAAACCACGTCCAACTTATTTTCTTCGACTGCCTCGCGGTAAGCTTCGGGGATGATCTCGTCAAGCGCATCTTCATAGAACACCTGCGGTCCGTAGAAGTTCTCGATAATCCCTCTCGGAGCCTTTCCTTTTCTGAATCCGGGGATGTTGAACTTCCCTTTTAATTTTTGATACGCTTTCTGAATGCCTTCTTCAAACTTTTCACCCGGAACGGTGATTTCAAGTTTTACTTTATTGCCATCCAGCTTCTCCAGTTTTGCAGTCATATCTTTCCTCCTAAATTGCTACAATACTTACAAATTCGTAGAACAATACAGGAAACAGTATACTATATTTATACCCCGCGCGCAACCATTATTAACACATTCCCCAATTATTCGCGGACCAAACACCGCCTGGAGTTTCCAATCAAATCATCCCGCTCTGCTTTACGCAAAGCTTTCTTTACCAATGCTTTGTTTCTGGAGTTCTTATACTGAATCAGAGCCCTCTGCATTTCCTTTTCTTCAGCCGATTTGGGGATATATACTTTCTTGCCCGTAAGCGGATTGATGCCCGTATAGTACATGCATGTTGCAAGCGTGCCCGGCGTCGGATAAAAGTCCTGTGCCTGCTCTGGCATAAACCCCGTATCCCGTATGAACTCCGCCAGCCTCACCGCGTCTTCCAAAGTGCTTCCCGGATGGGAAGACATAAAATACGGCAGCACATATTGCTTTTTGTTCGCGCGTTTTGACGCCGCCTCGAATTTTTGGCAGAAACGCCTGTATTTTTCAATATCCGGCTTTCCCATACAGGTAAGTACGTCGGGGCTGACATGCTCGGGCGCCAGCTTCAACTGTCCGCTCACATGGTAGGCCGCCAGTTCCCGTATAAATTCCCCGCTTTTATCAAGCAACGCATAGTCATGCCTGATACCGGAACGAATAAATACCTTTTTGATCCCCTTAAGCGACCTTAGGCGACGCAGAAGGTGAAGATATTTGCTGTGGTCTTCTTTCAAAAACCTGCACTTTTCCGGCGTCAGGCAACGGCGCGTGTCGCATCTTCCCTTGGGATTCGTACAGGTAAGTCCATAGAAATTAGCTGTCGGCCCGCCCACGTCATGGATATAGCCTTTGAATTCCTTATCCTGCAAAAACAGGTTTGCTTCCCCCAGGATACTTTTTTCACTGCGCCAGGCAACATCCTTGCCCTGATGATAATAAAGCGCGCAGAACGCGCACGCCCCCGCGCATCCCCGTGTCGCCGTAATACTGTATTGCACCTCGGATAATGCCGGAATATCCTGCCCATACATCGGATGCGCCTTTCTTGTGTAGGGCAGCGAATACACAAAGTCAAGTTCCGACTGGCTTAAAGTCTCTGCCGGAATGTTTTGCACCACATATCCGTTGTTTTGCTGCTGCACAAGCACATGTTTCCTGTCGCGCATTTGCTTTAAAAAGGCCTTTGCATACACTTCCTTATCGCTGTTTACCTGTTTATAGGATGGCAGCATTTCATATTCATAAACGCGTGTAAGGTCAGGGGTGCGGTACACGGTTCCCTCCACATATGTGGTATCCCCCACGGAAAGCCCGCCGTCAAGCGCCTCCGCGATTCCGACGATCGCGCGCTCGCCCATACCGTAGACAAGGAGATCCGCGCCGCTGCTTGTCAGAATCGACGGCTTTACGGCGTTATCCCAATAATCATAATGCGCAAACCGCCGCAGGCTCGCTTCGATCCCACCGATAATAACCGGAATATCGCCATATGCTTCGCGTATTTTTTTTGTATAAACCTCAGTTGCCCGCTCCGGCCTTTTGCCCATTTTACCGCCGGGTGTATACAAGTCCTGTTTTCGCCTGCGTTTATTGACCGTATAAAGGTTAACCATACTGTCCATATTTCCCGCGCTGATCAAAAAGCCCAGCCTCGGACGCCCCAGGACCTGAAAGGCCGTCGTTTTCCGCCAATCGGGCTGTGCGATAATACCCACGGAATATCCGTGCGCGACAAGATAGCGGGAAATAATCGCATGGGCAAAAGACGGATGGTCCACATAGGCATCCCCCGTCACCAGCACAAAATCCAGCTGCCCTATTCCCTCTTTTTTCATATCGCCCTTATTAACGGGCAAAAATCCGTCCATCTTACTCCTTTATGAGAAAAGCCTCTTTCGTAAAAAGAGGCTTTTGCAAACAATTTTGAGACAGGCCTATAAGCCGGGTTCTGTTTCGATGGTCATCTATCTAGGCCGCCTGTTACCAGACGGCTCATGCGATTACAGAGGACTTGGCGGGCCGCCATTAAATGTCCCCATATCAATCTTGCACCAGACGGGGTTTACATTGCGCGCTGAGTTACCTCAACGCCGGTGAGCTCTTACCTCGCCGTTTCACCCTTACACCGGCAAGCGGTGCGGTATATTTCTGTTGCACTTTCCTTGGAGTCGCCTCCACCGGGTGTTACCCGGCGCCCTGCCCTGCGGAGCCCGGACTTTCCTCACGCCTTGCGGCGCGCAACCATCCAGCCTGCTCAAATTTTATTCTTCTATGACGTAAAGAATCCTGCCGCAGTTTTCACACTCGACAATATTTCCTTCCGTTTTCAGGCTTTGCAGTACCCCCGACGGGAGCTGCATTTTGCAACCCTCGCACCGGTCGCCCACCAGCTTTGCGATCGGGTTCGGCCTGTGCTGTTTGATTTGCTTATACTTTTCCATCAACGCAGCGTCAACATTCTTAGCGGCCTTGGCCACATCCGCGCGCAGCTTTTCAAGGTCTCCCTTGCCTGCGTCCAGTTCCTTGGCGTGCGCTTCTTTCAACTGGTCGAAAAGTTTCTTGGCGTTGCTCATTTTCACGAGGGTTTCCTTGATTTCTCCCTCGGACTTTTCAAGCCGATGCATCACTTCCACAACCTTGCGCTTATTGAGCTCAATAGCCGATTTGATGTTTTCGCATTCCTTGATCATTTCGCGTACATCTTCCAAAAACAGATCTTCCAGATCATAATCCGCAATCTCGGCGATCTCTTCCTTTTTGGATTTCATCTGCTTTTTCAGAATTTCAACCTGCCCTGCGGCTTCTGAAAGCTTATTTTGCAACAGCACAGACTCCTGCTCCAATTGCTTCAGCTTGTGCTGGTTGTTTTGAAAAATCTGCTGCTGCTGTACTAATTTTTTCCTTGTTTCCGTATTCCTAAGCGCTTTCTCATAGTTTTCCAACTGAATTTCCGCGCCTTGATAATCCCATAAAGCTTTTAAATTACTCAACAATAATCCTCCTCAAATGTTCACATACGGTCTATGTAAACTCGTAATATAAATAGCTACATTATAGTTTACATCATCAAGCAATTTTTGTAAACCTTCCGCATATAGTTTGCAAAAGCACTTTTCGGTATCGTAATGCCCTGCTTCTATAAGCACCATGTCCTGTGCTTCCATATAAAAATTATGCTTGATTTCGCCTGTCAGGTAAAGCTGCGCGCCTTTCTCTTTGGCGAGCGCTTCCATATCTCCCGCAGCGCCGCCGCATATGGCTACCCTGCTGATCATGCGTCCTAAATCTCCCGCGGCTCGCACACAATCAATCTCCAGCTTCTTTTTGATTTCAAGGATTACATCGGAGGCAGCCATCGCTTTTTCCAAATCGCCTACGATCCCTAATCCCGCATTTACCGACCGTGGCTCAGAGACGACAAGAGCGCTGATAGCCGGTTCCTCATAAGGGTGCACGTTACGTATTGCACTTAAAACCGCTGTAAGCCGGCATTCCGGACATACGGCGCTCACGCGCACTTCATCCACAGTTTCCAGATTACCGTTGCTGCCAATATAAGGGTTTGCCTGATCGTTCGGCCGAAAGGTTCCCTTACCTGCAATATTATAAGTACATTCGCTGTAGTCTCCAATATTTCCGGCGCCTGCTTTGGACATTGCGCTCCTTATCTTGTCCACATGGCTTTCAGGTACGTGCACCGCTACCTCGAAATAACGTCCAACATTAGTTTCTTCCAAATATTCCTGATTCCTAAGCCCGAGCGTATCCGCCAGATACCTGTTAATGCCTTGCGGCGCCGTATCCATGCTGGTATGTGCGCAATAAAGCGATATATCGTTCCTGATCAGCGCGGCGATGCATTTCCCCTGATAGGTTTCGCTGTTAATCTGTTTGGCGGCATGAAAGAGCAACGGATGATGGGAAATAATAAGATTACATTTTTTTGCCGCCGCTTCCTCGATGATTTCTTCCGAGACGTCAAGACAGAGCATAATCCCTGTCACTTCCGCGTTGTTAAGATTGATATTAAAACCGCTATTGTCCCAATCGTAGGCATATTCCCTGGGCGAAAGGGTTTCTATCAGCAATTCCAGTTCCTTTAAACTTATGGACATATGAGCACCTCCGTAATCCGGTCGCGCAGCCTTTTAAGACGCTCCGTATAACCTTTTGTATTTTTCCCCAGCTTTGCGTTTTCAATAATATGATCTAATTCGGTTCGCTTAAAGCTCAGGTAATCAAGCAGCACCGGCGCCTTTTTTTCCAAAAGCTTCTTTCCGAACAGGAGCGTAAACTCATCCGGCATACGTTCTTTTCCACGGCATGCCGCCATCATCTGATAATAATGATCGTCCTCTTTCACCAGCCGTTCTTCCGTAATAGAAAATCCATTTTGATACAAAAAGGCACGCAACTCATACTCGTTGCCGTGCGGGACACATATCAGCCTGTCCGCAGCAAACGCTACCTCAAGGTTATTCTCCAAAATTCGCCGGATCAAAAGACCGCCCATCCCCGCTAGGATGATCACCTGCGCTTCCCCCGTTTCAAGAACAGACAAACCGTCTCCGCAGCGTGCATCCAATCTGTCGGACCAATGATTTTCCCGCGCCAAATTTATTGCTTTTTGCAGGGATTTCTTACTGATGTCGCAGGCGATGACCTTATCAGCATGCTTTTCCATAATCAACGCCTGACTGACAAGCCCGTGGTCGCAGCCAATATCTGCGGTAATATCCGCCTTTCCTGCCAGATCCACGATTGAGCGTATACGCTGGGACAGTTTTTCTTCCATAACCTTAAATCAGACAAGGCGGCATTCGCCGCCTTTATCTTATACTCCGCCACTTCATTATTGCTCTGTTTGTGCTATTATATCAAATTACCGTTTTCCCATCAATATGATTTTATCTTCTCATTTCGTTTCATGAGTATCGTCATCTTCCGCATCGCCATGGTACAGTGTATAGTTACCCTTGCTCTGGGCTGGAGATCACGGCGTTTTCTCTGGTTGACAACGCGGACAAAAAACGCTGCTTCTGCCTGCGATTGCAGTTTTCCGCAAAATTTTTCCGCAGATGGGGCACTGCTTCTTTTCCTGCCCATAAACGCTGAGATAGGGAGTGTTTCGATAGTCTTTGCCATTCCCCGCCAAATAATCTTCCGCCGAGATAACGTTCTTTTCAATAAAATATTCCAGCGTCTCGCGTATTTGTTTTACCAGCTTTCCATATTCGCTTACAGTAAGACTGCGCGCGCACCGCGCCGGATGTATCCCTGCCGCGAATAAAATCTCATCTCCGTAAATGTTGCCAATGCCGGCGACTATACTCTGATCAAGCAGGCATTCTTTGATCGATTTTTTTCTTTTCGACAAGCATTCCTGTAAGTATTCCGCCGACAGGGCCTCATCAAACGGCTCCAACCCCAGCTTATCCATACCGGTGACCTTATCCTCTTCGCCACTTTTTAAAAACCAAAAACGCCCAAACCTTCTCGGATCAATGTACCTGAGTTCTCTTTTGTTTTCCAAAGAAAACACCGCGTGAGTATGCTTGGCTTTTTCATATTCCGGCGGAGTAAGAAGCAGACACCCTGTCATGCGCAAATGCACAACCATCCGATCACCGCATGCAAAGCGAAAGATCAGGAACTTACCCCTGCGCTCTATGCCTGCAACCGTTTGTCCAATGGCGGCGTCACAGAACCGACCCGCGTCCGGATAAGCAATCACCTGCTCATTTGCGATGTCGATCTCCATGATTTTCCAGCCCTTTATCTGCGGTTCAAGCACACATCTTACGGTTTCTACTTCCGGTAATTCAGGCATACTGTCTTTCTCCTCTGTTTTGCGTATCGGCTATAGATTGAAAAATAGCAGCTGCCGATTTTAGCCGCTGCTATTTCTTCCATCCACTCTCTTTTTATTCCAAAAAATCTCTCAGCTTCTTACTGCGGCTGGGATGACGCAGTTTTCGAAGCGCTTTCGCTTCGATCTGCCTGATCCTTTCGCGTGTCACCTGAAATTCCTTACCGACCTCTTCCAGGGTTCTCGCGCGCCCGTCCTCCAGCCCGAAACGGAGCTTCAATACCTTTTCCTCGCGGGGAGTCAGCGTATCCAGCACATCGATCAATTGTTCCTTTAAAAGCGTAAACGCCGCAGCCTCGGCCGGCGCTGGAGCATCGTCGTCCGGAATAAAGTCTCCCAGATGGCTATCTTCTTCTTCGCCGATCGGCGTTTCCAAAGATACGGGCTCCTGCGCAATCTTTAAAATTTCACGCACCTTTTCCTCGGGAATATCCATCTCCTTGGCCAGCTCTTCCGGCAAAGGGTCTCTTCCGTATTGCTGCAAAAGCTGACGCGAAACACGGATAAGCTTATTAATCGTTTCCACCATATGCACGGGAATCCTGATTGTTCGCGCCTGGTCCGCGATTGCCCGCGTGATCGCCTGGCGAATCCACCATGTCGCATAGGTACTGAACTTATATCCTTTTTCATAGTCGAATTTTTCGACCGCTTTAATCAGCCCCAGATTTCCTTCCTGTATCAGATCCAGAAAAAGCATTCCACGCCCTACATAACGTTTCGCAATACTGACAACAAGGCGCAGATTAGCCTCTGCAAGCTTGCGCTTGGCCTCTTGGTCTCCTTCGCCCATACGCTTTGCCAGTTCCACCTCTTCCGAAGCCGACAAGAGCGGGACCTTGCCGATTTCTTTCAGATACATCCTGACCGGATCGTCAATGTTGATATTCTCCGGCATGGATATTTCAAAATCGCTGACTTCTTCTTCGTGCTTTTCCTCTTCCTTGACAATCTCGTCGTCGATCACGTCGATATTTTGTTCCTCTAGCGTCTCGTATAACTTTTCAATCTGGTCCGGACGCAACTGAACGTCATCAAGAGATCCCACGATCTCCTGATATTTTACAACGCCCTTTGCCTTGCCCATTTCGACGATCTTTGCGATACGTTCTTCCGCCAGCTTTGCCTGCGCATCCGTTACATCGTTTGACGCCATGATTTCTTTCTCTTTTTTATCTGCCAAATCCATTTCACCTACTATAAAATATTTAAAAACTTGTCTTGAGTTTATGAATCTCTTTCGTCAGCCTGCTGATTTGTTCCAATAACTCTTTTCTTTGCTCCGGATCCGTTTCACTTTCATACTTTACGTTGGCAATTTTCAAATCCGCTTCCAACCTGCCTAATTGAATACGCCGTACACAGTCTTCAAAGAAATCATCAAAATTCTTCAGCTCGCCGAGCATGTCGTCTGCCAGGCTGAACAGCTCGGTCGCGTGAGCGAGCTCTTCTTCGCTTTGCAGTACGGATAATATTTCGGCATTGGTGGGCGAAAACCCTTTTTTTGCACACTCTAAAGTATATGAAAATATTTTTTTATTTGCCGGATGCTTAAAATCCTCTTCCGTCAGCTTTCCATCCAGCCTGGAGGCGTTCTGCGGATTCGTCGCCAGCAGCCTGATCAGGCAGTTTTCCGTTTTCAGGTCCGCCGACTTTGTTTCCCGCGTCTTTTGCGGCGGTTTCCAGCTAACGGCTGGCTCCGCAGTGCTCTGCGTATCCTGCGCAATCGCATTCACCGAAAAGCCTGTCATTTCAGAAAGCTTTTTCATATATTTTTCACGTATCATTGCGCTATTAACGCCCTTTAAAAGCGCAACGCATTCCTTAGCGAACTTTTCTTTCTGGTAACCGTCGCCCAGATCATACTTTTGAGCTGCAATCTGGAATTTATAATCCATAAGCGGCAAAGAGGATTTCATCAGTTTGAGATAACCGTCCCTGCCGTATTTCTTCAGGAATTCGTCCGGATCCTGGCCTGCCGGAATGCTCACGACGCGTGTTTCAATACCCTCCTGCGCAAGAATATCCAAAGCGCGCAAAGTCGCCTTTTTCCCCGCCTCATCGCCGTCATAGGAAACATATACATTATTCACATACCGCTTTAAAAGCCTCGCCTGGTCCTGCGTCAACGCTGTTCCCAGCGTCGCGACGCATTCCGGAATACCGTATGCATACATGGCGATTACGTCCATATATCCCTCCACAAGAATCAGGTGAGAAAGGTTCTTCTGCTTGCGGATCATATTCAGGTTATAAAGATTCCGGCTTTTGTTGAACGCAGCCGTTTCCGGTGAATTCAAGTATTTGGGCAAGCTATCGTCCATCACGCGGCCGCCAAACCCGATCACATTGGAAAACGTATTAATGATCGGCATAATGACCCTGTTACGAAACATATCATAACACTTGCCGTCGTTTATTTTTACCAGTCCCGCAAGCTGCATTTCTTGCTTGGTGCAGCCATCCTTTTCCAGCAAACGAAGAAGACCGTCCCATTTATCCGGCGCGAAGCCCATGCCGAATGTTTTGATGATACGGTCGTTAAGGCCCCGCTTGTGTAAATAGGAAAGCGCCGCTTTTCCCTGCGCTTCATACAGACACTTATGAAAAAACCGCGCGGCTGTCTTGTTCATCGCAAAAATTCTTTCGCGCTGCTGTTTACGCTTTTCATAGTTGGAATCGTCCTTTACGTCCGGCACCGGCAATTTCACCTTATCCGCCAGATAGCGGCAGGCTTCCGGAAAGGTCATTTTTTCCTGTTCCATGATAAAGTGAATTGCGTTGCCTCCCTTGCCGCAGCCAAAGCAATGGAAAAAGCCCTTGTCGGGCGTCACGGAAAAGCTGGGAGTTTTTTCGTTATGAAAAGGACAGCATGCCCACCATCGTCCGGATTTATTTTGCAATGTTACATATTCGCCAATCAAATCTACGAGATTTACCTTTGCAAGCAACTCCTGTATCCAATCTTCCGAAAAATATGGCATCCTGTACTCCTTTCCGAAAATTTTCCCTTATAATATAATTACACATACGGTTGTATAAATCCTTTATCCCGCACATGAAAAAGCGGCTGCCATCACAGCAGCCGCTTTTCTTATCGTTTTTACTGTTCCCTGTATTTGGGCTTTTGTTCATAAAAAGTATGCAAAAGCGTATGTGCCTTGTGACTGTTGGGTTCGCCGAGGAAATCCTTGTAAAGCCTCTGAATATCAGGATTTTCATGCGATTTCCGCAAAGGCTTATCACAATCCTCGTCGTAGAGTCCCTGTGCGCGTACGATACGCGGGTCAAGCACATTCTTCACCCGTGCCGAAACAATCGGCTGTCCGCCGCCGTTTACGCATCCGCCCGGGCAAGCCATGACCTCGATAAAATGATATTCCTTTTCGCCGCGCCGAATCGCTTCCAAAAGCTTTTTCGCATTGCCTGTACCGCTGACGATCGCAACCTTAACGTTCATATCGCCAATTTTGACCTCCGCTTCCTTAATGCCCGCAATACCGCGAACATCGCAGAAATCGACGCTTTTCAATTCTTCGCCGGTCAGCACTTCCGCCACCGTGCGAAGCGCCGCCTCCATAACGCCGCCCGTCGCGCCGAAGATAACGCCCGCGCCCGTAGAAGTTCCGAGCACCTCATCAAAATCCTCATCCGGCAGATTGACAAAATCAATATTCGCTTCCTTGATCATCTGCGCCATTTCGCGCGTCGTCAGCACGGCATCCACGTCCTCATACCCCGTTCCGGCTTCGCCTGCGCGCTCTTTTTCGTACTTTTTAGCCGTACACGGCATAACGGAAACCGTAAAGATTTTTGCCGGATCGATCCCGTTCTGCTCAGCATAATACGATTTGATGATCGCGCCCAGCATCTGATGCGGAGATTTGCAGGTAGAAAGGTTATCCAGCATATCCGGAAAGAAATATTCCGCAAATTTGATCCAGCCCGGAGAGCAGGATGTAATCATCGGCAATGTTCCGCCGTTCTTCACGCGGTTAATAAACTCGTAACCTTCTTCCATAATCGTCAGGTCTGCGCCAAAGTCCGTATCAAACACTTTATCAAAACCAATCTTGCGCAGTGAAGCCGCCAGTTTTCCTGTCACCCTCGTGCCCATCGGCATACCGAATTCCTCGCCAATCGCCACACGTACGGCCGGCGCCGGCTGCACAACCACATGCAGGTCCGGATTGTGGAGCGCCGCCCATACCTTATCGATCTCGCTCTTTTCAGTCAGCGCGCCCACCGGACAGGATACGATACACTGTCCGCAGTTGATGCACGGCACGTCAACCAGCGATTTTCCCCATACGGGTTCGATCGTCGTTTTAAATCCTCGGTTGGTCGCGCTGATCACGCCGACGCCCTGCTGGTTTGCACAGGCGGCCACGCAGCGTTTACAGATTACGCATTTGTTCGGATTACGTACGACGGATACCGACTCGTCGTCAATGTCTTTTTTGATCTTCTCGCCTTCATAGCGGATAGTCCTCATGTTAAACTCTTCTGCCAGCGTCTGCAGTTCGCAGTTGCCGTTACGCGCACATGTCAGGCATTCCCTGTCGTGGTTTGAAAGCAACAAATCAAGGCTTACTTTCCTTGCTTTTAAGACCTTTTCCGAAGATGTCAGCACTTCCATGCCCTCCGCAACAGGAAGCACACACGCCGCCTGCAGATTCGGATTTCCCTTGACCTCAACGAGGCAAATACGGCATGCGCCGATTGCATTGACGCCTTTCAGATAGCAAAGCGTCGGAATATCGATATTCGCTTTCCTTGCAGCGTCAAGAACGCTTGTATTATCCGGCACTTCAACTTTAATGCCGTCTATTGTTAATGAAACCATATCACATTATCTCCCTTCTTATCTCTTGATTGCGGAGAACTTACATTTTTCCACGCACGCTCCGCACTTGATGCACTTATCCGGATCGATATGATACGGCTGTTTTTTCTCACCCGTAATCGCCTCCGCCGGACATATTCTTGCACACATGCCGCAACCAATACATTTTTCGGGAATAATCTCATAAACGAGCAACTGCTGACACTGGCCGGCGGGACAGCGCTTATCGTAAATATGCGCTTCGTATTCATCCCTGAAATACTTAATCGTCGAAAGCACAGGGTTCGGCGCCGTCTTTCCAAGGCCGCATAAAGCTCCCGCCTTAATGCTTTCGCCCAGCTCAATCAGCTTTTCAATATCTCCCGGTTTCCCTTTACCGTCCGTTATACGTTCCAGTATTTCCAGCATACGTTTGGTACCGATACGGCACGGAGGGCATTTACCGCAAGATTCATCCACCGTAAAATCAAGGAAGAATTTTGCCACGTCAACCATACAGTTATCTTCATCCATAACGATCAGGCCGCCGGAACCCATCATCGAGCCGATGGATGTCAGCGTATCGTAATCGATTTTGAGGTCCAGATGCTCCGCAGGAATACAACCGCCCGAAGGGCCGCCTGTCTGCGCGGCTTTGAATTTTTTACCGTCCGGAATACCTCCGCCAATATCGTAAATAACCTCGCGCAGCGTCGTTCCCATCGGGATTTCCACCAATCCGGTATTGTTGATTTTGCCGCCGAGCGCAAATACTTTTGTTCCTTTGGATTTTTCCGTACCCATCGAGGCAAACCATTCCGCGCCCTTTAGGATAATCTGCGGAATATTAGCCAACGTCTCAACGTTATTGATGATCGTCGGCTTTCCAAACAGGCCTTTGTTTGCCGGGAACGGCGGCTTCGGCCTCGGTTCTCCGCGCCGTCCCTCAATGGACTCCATCAGCGCCGTTTCCTCGCCGCATACAAAAGCGCCCGCGCCGAGGCGGATTTCGATGTCAAAATTGAAATCCGTATCAAATATTCTTTCTCCAAGCAATCCGTATTCCTTTGCCTGGTCGATCGCGATCTGTAATCTCTTGACTGCGATCGGATACTCCGCACGCACATATACATAACCCATATCCGCGCCGATCGCATAGCCGGCAATGGCCATCGCTTCGATGACGCTGTGCGGATCGCCCTCCAATACGGAACGGTCCATAAACGCGCCCGGATCGCCCTCGTCAGCGTTACAAATTACATATTTTTTGTCGCCTTTGGCGTCATGGCCGAATTGCCATTTGAGCCCTGTCGGGAACCCGCCGCCGCCGCGACCGCGCAGTCCTGATTGCTTAATAATGTCAATCACTTCCTGCGGCGTTTTTTCCGTCAGACAAAATCCAAGTGCCCTATAACCGTCAAAAGCGATGTATTCGTCAATCACTTCCGGATCGATCACACCGCAATTTCTAAGAGCAACACGATTCTGTTTTTTATAGAATTCAATATCGTCAAGCGTCGTCGCAACTTCGCTTGTATCTTCCTCCTTGTGCAATAGCCGTTCTACGATACGGCCCTTTAAAAGGTGCTCTTCTACAATTTCGTCAACATCGTCCGGCTTTACCCTACTGTAAAAAGCCCCCTCCGGATATACGATTACAATCGGACCCGCTTCGCATAAACCGAAGCACCCCGTTCTGACTATTTTTACTTCCTTTTCCAATCCATGTGCGCTCAGGCCATTTTCAAATCTTTCAATGATTTCCCCCGACCCCGAAGAAGTACAACCAGTACCTCCGCACACTAATACATGTGAGCGATAAAAATCCATCTACCTCTTAACCTCCCGAATTTTTGCTGCTTAAGCGTTGTTTTGTTCCGCATACCCGATGGTATATTCCGTTACTATCTTACCGTTTACGATATGTTCGGCAATAACCTTTTTCGCTTTTTCCGGCGTCATTTTAACGTAGGTGACCTTTTCCTGTCCCGGCATAAAAACCTCGGCGATTGGCTCTAGCCGACATACCCCGATGCATCCCGTTTGCGATACCGATACATCGCCCAAGCCTCTTGTGGCGACCTCGTCCACAAAAGCCTGCAGCACCGGACGCGCTCCGGCGGCTATGCCGCACGTCGCCATACCTACAACAATGCGCTTTTCCGCGTCATTCTTGCGAATATCCACTTTGTCCTGCATCTTTTTTCTGATTGCTTCCAGTTCCTCAAGTGATTTCATGACCTCTCCCCTTTATAAATAGACCGCTTATGCTATTTCAGTTGCATAATTTTTTCCGGCTGCCGTTTCTTTTTTAACGGTGAACGGCCCACCGTATTCTTTCCAAACCAAACCGCCAATATGAACGAAAAATGTCCGATTTCAACGAATAGTGAAAAAAAAGACAAATTGATCCGTTTTTATTATATCAATATAAGAAAGCGAACGCAACCAGTTTTGTGAAAAATTAACCATATTATCAATCGCAATAATATGCCATAAATTTTACTTTTTTAAATTCAAGACCGTACAACTTTTTTACAGGGTGTATTTGAATCCCATGGCGTGCCGGGATATAATGACCGTAAAGTTTCAACGCAAGGAGATTAAAACCCATGAAATTCGGTATCAGCTCTTATGTATTTACTTCCCCTTTCGGCAGCGATCCCTATGGGCAGTTCAAGAAGGCCAAGGATCTGGGATTTGACATTTACGAAATTGCCGTCGAGGATTTTGACACAATTGATACAAATAGTATTTTGGATGCGCGTGACAGAACCGGCATCGATCTTTCGTCTATGTGCGGCGCTTTCGGCGAGCAAAACGACATTTCTTCCGAAAACGCAGAATACCGCAAAGCTGGCGTTGAATATATCAAACAGCTGGTCGACCTCGCCTCCATCATAGGCTCAAAAGTAATCGCCGGTCCCATGTATGCTTCCGTTGGTAAGGCGCGCATGACCACGGCGGAAGAAAAAAAACAGCAATGGACATGGGCCGTCGAAAATATGAAAACAGTTGCGGAATATGCCGGCGAGCGCGATGTTAGGCTGGCAATCGAGCCGCTTAACCGTTTTGAAACGGATTTTATCAATACCGTAGAACAAGGGCTTGAGCTGCTCGACCTCATCAATATGGAAAATGTCGGTTTCCTATTGGATACGTTTCACATGAACATTGAAGAACCTGATATTCCTGCGGCAATCCGCGCCGCCAAAGGTAAAATCTTTGACTTTCATACCTGCAGCAATAACCGTGGAACTCCCGGCGAGGATAATTTTGACTGGCGGGCGATCAAAGCTGCGATCGACGATGCGGGCTATGACGATTACTGTAATATCGAATCTTTCACACCGGATTGCGTCGCCATTGCCAAGGCGGCTTCTCTTTGGCGGCCGCTCGCCGAGTCGCCCGAAGCTCTTGCAAAAAACGGACTTTCTTTCCTGAAAACGGTTTTCCAATAAAGATTATCATAAAAAAACAGGCGGCAAGCGCCTGTTTTTTGTTTTCTTTTAAAAATCAACATATTCCGGCCTGAACATTTCATCCAGACTTTCTTTCAGCCACAGCGATACCTCCGGCGTATCCAACGGCACATCCTGTCCGAGTGTCGCCCTGACGTCTCTGGTATCGAGCACTTCTTCTGCCTGGTCGACAGTCACCGTAACCACAAAATCAATATCCGGATTACTGACAATCAAAGTATGCACCGTTCCCGCAAAGTCGCCAATCGGCGGGCGGTCCAGATGGTCAAGACCATATACCGCTTTCACAGTCGTGCCAACGCCTTCCTCCGAATCAATTTCGAAGCTCCCGCCGGACGCTTGTGCTCCCGCCTGGAAAAGCGATATTCCAAGACCTACCCTGCGCGTTGTACGCGTGGTGACAAACGGACTGGTAACATGCTCGAGCATTTCTCTGCTCATGCCTTTTCCATTATCCTCGATGGAAACCGAAACCGTATTGTCCGCATACTGAATATCAAGCTGCAATTCAATCAACGTAGCGTTTGCCGTGATGGAATTCTGGACGATATCCATAATATGCAATGAAATCTCTTTCATTGTCCTGCCTTCAAAAGCGATCCTTTATTGTTTGTTTCTGTAAATGTTCAGTATATCCGGTATATCTTCCGGCTTCAGCCTGCCGTATACCTGATCGTCGATCATCATGACCGGCGCCAATCCGCAGCATCCAAGGCAACGCGTAGCTTCCAGCGTAAACAGTCCGTCCGGCGTCGTATTGCCGGGCGCAGTCTGTAAATCGTCCGCCAGTGCGTTAAGAACGCCTTCCGCTTTCTTAACATAGCAGGCCGTTCCCATGCATACCCCGATGACATGTTTGCCTTTCGGTTCCAATGCAAACTGCGAGTAAAAAGTCGCTACACCGTAAACGTCCGTCATGGGAATTCCCATTTCCTCCGCAATAAACCGTTGTACGTCAAACGACAGAGAACCGAAAAGATCCTGCGCTTTTTGCATGATCGGCATAAGAGGACCAGGCTTTTTCATCGTTTCCCCAATGTATGCTTTCAATTCATCGTATTTTACCTGAGTTTCTGCTGTGTTGGTCATTAAAAAGTGCCTCCTTATCCATCCTAACCCTTAAATTTAGTAGATCATTCTTTACACGAAAATTATTTTACCATATTATCAATCACATTGCACGAATTTTTGTGAATTTATACACACAATTTTTTTAAAATAGCGGAAACCGAATTCTCAGAAATCTCCACTGCATTTTCCCTCTCCGAAATTTGCCATAAATTGTGGGCGTCCGAGGAATGAATTTTATGAAAGCCCGATATATCGTTGGTAATGGCCAATCCTTTCACTACCTCGATCGTCTTGAACGTAAGCTGGGGCGGGAAAAACCCTAAATTGGCAAGCACGGAATTCGCTCCCTTGTTGATGTGCGCGGGAATTACATAACCGCCATATTCCAAAACCCTCGCGCAGCATTCGTCCATATCAAACGGCAATGCCGAAATTAACAATTTGTCGAGGCTTCCGGTGATTTCATCGTTTTCATCCATCACCAGTTGCTCACCAAAATAGTCCGGTTTGTTTGGAATATCCGGCAAGGCCGCATAAACCATATCGCCGAACGCTTCCGCCGCATGCGCCTTTTCAAACAACGCAAGCATATGTACTTCTTCCGCCGTCGTCATCTCTATGCCCGGCAGGAATGTAATGCCCGCGCCGCGCGCTACCTTTTCTATCGCCATAACGTTTTTCGTACTGTTGTGGTCGCAGACCGCAATCGCGTCCAGTCCTTTGAGCCTGGCCATATTCACGATATTATTCGGCGTCATATCATTATCCGCGCAGGGCGAAAGAGCGGAGTGAATATGAAAATCGTAATAAAGTTCCATGAATTATTGTCCGACCCCAAGCCCGCACAAGCCGCAGCAAAGCGCATAAGACGTTTTTGGCGAGGAGTAAATGGCCACTCCTTCTTCCGTGGCCTTATCGATCGTCGCCGCCGGTACTTCAATATTTTCAGGGATAATTACACAAGCAAATTCGTGCAGGCAAGCCACCGCGACAACATTTAAATGCGTTTGTACCGTGATCCACGCCATACCTGCCTCGCCGCGCGCCATAACCCAGCTTAAAAGATCGCATACGCACCCGTCCGACACCTCAGCAGTCTCGCTGACCCCTGTCGTCAATAACTTTAGTTCCAGTTTTTTTGCTAATTCCGCCGTAGTCATTCTTCTTCTCCATCCCCTCTTATTTTATCCTTACTGGCCAGGTCCACCATTTCCTCCGCCAGATAGCGTACCTTTTCCTTGAGCATGAAGACGCAATCCATTTCCGTCGCGTGTCCCCGTACAATATCCTCGGCAAGAGCGCGGCAGGACGGCGCGCCGCAGCTCCCGCAATCCATTCCCGGCAGGATTTCCAGCAGCTCGTCGATCTGCTGTATTTTCTGGAGCGCGACCATCCGGTCGTCGTCTAATTTCATCACATCCAGCGGCTCAATCGATTTCATGGTCGACGCAATCCCCTCGCTTGCATAGCTTTCTGCATGCTTTTCCACATCCTTATTAAACCCGATCAAATCACAGATCGTATTTACGCGCGACTGCGCGACAAACGAGCTTTCGAATACCAGCGGGCCTCCTACGCATCCGCCGATACACGCCAGCCCCTCAAAGAAATCCAGGTCTTTCAGCTTATCGTTTTCGATGTCCTCCAGCGCCCGCGCAACATTGGCAATGCCGTCCACAGACAAGGCGTTCTTCTCTCCTACGGCAAACGCTTCCCCGCCGCTGTTCGCCCAGCCAATCCCCTTGGCGGAGGCCTTTTCCCCATCGAACGGCCTAGTCTCCGATGCCTTTAACTGCCCCGCCAGCAAGCCGTATACCTCCAAAATGGAAATCGCGCCGTCTACCTCGCTCTTATCCTTGGCGAGCGGTGATTTTATGCTCGTCATTTTAGCAGGACAGGGCGTAATAAAGTATGCGCCGATTTCCGAAATATCGACATTATTCTTTTGGGCAAATTCACGCTTTGCTACCTTGGCCGCTACCTCTACCGGAGCGTCCACATTAACCACATTATCGAGCAATTCCGGAAAATTCACCTGAATCAGGCGTACAACCGCAGGACACGCGGAAGAAATCAACGGCCTTTTCTTCCTCTTTTTTAACTCGCCGGAAATCGCCTTTGAACAAATCTCCGCGCCGCGCGCTACCTCGAACACATCGTCAAAGCCCATCGTCTTAAGGGCCGACAGGACCCTGTCCACACGATCCCTGTTGTTGAGCATTTTGAACTGCGCATATAAGGCCGGTGCAGGCAAAGCGATTTTATATTTAAAATTATTGATACTGGAAAGCGGATCCGTCACTGCGTTTTTCGCATGATAAGGACACACCCTGATACATTCGCCGCAGTCAATGCAGCGCTCCGCCAATATCTTGGCCTTTCCCTTTTGCACCCTGATCGCTTCCGTCGGACACCTCTTGATACAATTGGTACATCCGGAACATTTTTCTTTCTCCAGACGCACCGAATGAAAATACTTTTCCATAGCCAAGCCTCATTTCAATATATGTAGACTCACATTTTGAACTTTAATGTCAGCTTTGTTCCAGCAGGGCTGGATTCGATTTGCATATTGTCGCTGTTTTTGTTGATGTTCGGCAGCCCCATACCTGCGCCGAACCCCATTTCCCGTACGGTATCCGAAGCAGTTGAGTAGCCTTCTTTCATAGCAAGATCAATATCGGGTATGCCCGGTCCAACGTCCTGGCATACAATTTCGATCGCATCGTCGTCGATATTCAAAGTCATCTGTCCGCCGAAACTGTGAATGATCATATTAATTTCCGCTTCGTAGGAAGCGATCGCGATTTTCCTGATCAGTATCGGGTCCACTCCCATCTTCTTGAGCTTGTTTTTGATGCCGGCAGACACCTCTCCTGCTGCGACAAAATCATCTTTTGCCACATCATATTCCTGGGAGTATATCATTTTTACACCTCCCGCATTCCGCCTTTGATACCGCTTGTGTAAAGAACCCCACACGCCGAGAACATCGGCTGTTCTGTTGCCAGAAGGACCATGTCGCGCTCACTGGCCATACTGATAATGTCATCCGCCGGGCGTTTGCCGCGTACAAAAAGGATGCATTGAATATCCATCATCTCCGCCGTTCTGACGACATGATTGTTGACGAGTCCCGTCAAAAGCACCGCGTCATGCTTGGTAAAGGCTAAAACATCGCTCATCATATCCGCGCCGCATGCGCACAATATCTCCATGTCCGCCTTGTCTTGCCCGCACAGGAACTCGGCGTCCAATAAATCCGCTATTTCTTTTACTACCATAAAAAACCTCCCTGTCTTCTTTCAGTCCCTAAACTGTTCGATCTGCATATCCACCGCTTCAAATATCTTTTTTGCAAAGTCATCCGGATAAGGGTATTTATACACAATGCGTATAATTCCGGCATTGACGATCATTTTTGCGCAAATAGCGCAGGGCTGGTGCGTACAATACATCGTTGCGCCGTCGATCGCAATGCCCAGCTTTGCCGCCTGGATGATCGCGTTTTGCTCCGCGTGGATCGCATAACATAACTCATGCCGCTCTCCTGAAGCAATCCCAAGGTTATTACGTAGACACTCTCCCCGCTCCTTGCAACTGTCAATCCCCGCAGGCGCTCCGTTGTATCCCGTCGTAACGATACGCTTGTTTTTCACAATGATCGCTCCGACGCTGCGGTTCGGTTTATAGCAGCTGGACCAGTGCGCGATCTCTCCCGCCAGATCCATAAAACGTTTATCCCACTTATCCATGTTAAATCCCTTTCATCTTATATTATATATCTTTCGCCGTGTCCTTTCAGTATTACACATTATTTTACATGGTTTCATGTTTTAACGCCGAGGCGGCGCATGTAAGAAAACCGAAGATTTTAGCAGTATTTTAAAGGTATCATATTATAATCTAAAATAACATTAAAATTTGGCATTTTCATTCTAATTACGTTATTTGATTTATTTCATGATTATATATATCATAGAAATAACGATATTAGCACTCGCTTCATTTGAGTGCTAACAAGAAATTTTAAAAAATCTAATTCACAGGAGGCATGGATATGACAATTAAACCTTTAGGCGACAGAGTCGTCATCAAGTCTGTTGAAGCAGAAGAAACAACAAAGAGCGGCATCGTGCTGCCCGGATCAGCCCAGGAAAAACCGCAGGTTGCGGAAGTGGTTGAAGTTGGCCCCGGCGGCGTTGTCGATGGTAAGGAAATCAAAATGGAAGTGAAAAAGGGCGACAAGGTTCTCTATTCCAAGTACGCCGGCACAGATGTAAAACTGGATGGCGAAGAACTGGTTATCGTTCGCCAGTCGGATATTCTCGCTATTGTGAAATAAAAAGGAGGCAGAAAAATTATGGCTAAACAGTTAAAATTCGGAGAAGAAGCACGCCGTGCTCTGGAAAGCGGTGTGAATCAGTTGGCTGATACAGTAAAAGTGACCTTAGGACCGAAAGGCAGAAACGTTGTACTCGACAAAAAATTCGGCGCTCCGCTCATCACCAACGACGGTGTTACGATTGCAAAAGAGATCGAGTTGGAAGATCCCTTTGAAAACATGGGCGCGCAGCTCGTAAAAGAGGTCGCCACCAAAACAAACGACGTTGCCGGCGACGGTACGACAACCGCTACCCTGCTCGCACAGGCAATCATTCGCGAGGGTCTTAAAAACGTCGCGGCAGGCGCAAATCCGATGGGTATTAAAAAAGGTATCTTGAAAGCTTCCGAGGAAGCGGTAAAGGGGCTGCAGGAAATGTCCAAGCCGATCGCGGATTCCAAAGCGATTTCCCAGGTTGCCAGCATCTCCGCCGCCGATGAGGAAATCGGTTCCCTCATTGCGCAGGCTATGGAAAAAGTCGGAAACGACGGCGTTATTACAGTAGAAGAATCCAAAACAATGCAGACAGAGCTCGCGGTTGTAGAAGGTATGCAGTTTGACCGTGGTTATGCATCCGCTTATATGGTAACGGATACCGATAAAATGGAAGCGGTTTTAGACGATCCGCTTATCCTCATAACAGATAAAAAAATCACCAATATTCAGGATCTGCTCCCCGTTCTCGAACAGATCGTACAGCAAGGCAAAAAGTTACTTATCATCGCAGAAGATGTAGAGGGCGAAGCGCTTGCGACTTTGGTTGTCAACAAGCTGCGCGGCACTTTCAACTGTGTTGCAGTTAAGGCTCCCGGCTTTGGCGACAGAAGAAAAGCAATGCTGCAGGATATTGCTATTCTTACCGGCGGTACGGTTATTTCCGAGGAAGTCGGTATCGACCTTAAGGATGCTACGGTCGATATGCTCGGCCATGCAAAGCAGGTCAAAGTTGACAAAGAAAACACAGTCATCGTTGAGGGATTGGGCAAAAAGGCTGATATTGAAGCACGTATCAAGTCCATCCGTTCGCAGATCGAAGAAACGACTTCCGATTACGATAAAGAAAAACTTCAGGAAAGACTGGCTAAACTCGCCGGCGGCGTAGCGGTTATCCGCGTCGGCGCTGCTACGGAAACAGAAATGAAAGAAACAAAGCTGCGGATTGAAGACGCCCTTGCCGCTACGCGCGCAGCCGTTGAAGAGGGTATCGTACCGGGCGGCGGAAGCGCACTTCTCAAGGTCAGCGACAAGATCGCAGCCCTGATCGATCAGCTCGAGGGCGACCAGAAAACAGGCGCGAAAATCGTTCTGCGCGCCCTGGAAGAACCCGTACGCCAGATCGCGGCGAACGCAGGGCTTGAAGGCAGTATTATTGTTGAAAAGATCAATGCGGACAAATCCAAGACTTTCGGTTTCGACGCTGCCAATGGCGAATATGTCGATATGATCAAAGTCGGCATTATCGATCCTACCAAGGTTACGCGCAGCGCGATCCAGAACGCTGCTTCCGTTTCCGCAATGCTGCTGACAACGGAAAGCGTTGTGACAGATCTTCCCGCTCCGGAACCGGCTATGCCTGCCGGCGCTCCCGGCGGAATGCCCGGTGGAATGTATTAATTCCATATTCAAGCAAAGCAAAAAAACTGCGGTACAAAATGTACCGCAGTTTTTTGTTACAAGAATACTAAATGCTTCCCCTCTGGGCTATCTCCGCTTCGATGTCGCCGTCAAAGATCATAGCGTCAAACGAGTAGGATCCTTTACCGTCAAGGGCGTCTATCTTCTGCATATCCTCCGCGCTTAATGAAAAATCAAAGATGTCGGCATTCTGGATAATACGCTCTTTTTTGACCGACTTAGGAATAATCACAATGTCCTTTTGCAAGGCCCAGCGAAGTGTTGCCTGCGCCGCGCTCTTTCCATATTTCGCACCAATTTCCGGCATGAGCGGCTCCTCCGCCAAATGCCCATGGAACATCGGTCCCCACGCGGTCACCACAATCCCGTTTTCCTTGCAGTACTTCACAAGCTCCCTCTGCTGGTGCCATGGATGGAATTCGATTTGATTGTTTGCCGGAAGCGATCCTGTTTCTTTGCGGATTTCTTCCAGCTGGCATACTAGGAAGTTGGAAACGCCTGCCGTTTTGATTTTTTGCGCCTGCACCTGTTTGAGCAGGAATTCCCATACGTTAAGCCGCCGCTTCTGGTCTGCGCCCGGCCAATGCATCAGATAAAGGTCCAGATATTCACAATCCAGCTTCCGCATGCTCAAATCCAATGCTTTTTGCGGATCGTCAAAATCCGTCGGCCATATCTTCGTGGTCAGGAAGATCTCCTCCCGCGGCAGGCCGCAATCGCGGATAGCGCGTCCTACGTCCTCCTCGTTTCCATAAAGCGTCGCCGTATCGATATGTCGGTATCCTGCGTCGATCGCATAACGCACGGCATTATAAACCTCTTCTCCAACGGCGTCAAAAACCCCCAGGCCAAAGCCAGGTATTTTTTCGCCGTTGTTCATCGTTACCTTTTCTGACAAACTCTGTATCATCGTTTCTCCTCCATCAATATTTCTAACGCTTTTATATAGCTGTCCGCGCCCAGACCGGAAATCTGCGTAAGACATACGTCCTGAATCACGGATACATGTCTAAACGCTTCCCTTGCATGAATATCCGAAAGGTGTACCTCTACGCAGGGAATACCCACCGACGAGATCGCATCGCGCAGGGCATAGCTGTAATGCGTGTACGCGCCGGCATTCAAAATAATACCATCTTTCACTCCATAGCATTCATGCAGCTTATCAATCAGCGCGCCCTCATGGTTCGACTGGAAGAATTCCAGCTCCGCATCATAGTCCCGCCTTTCTTTTTCCGCACGGATATAATCGTTCAAATCCCCCAGCGACATACTGCCGTACACGTCCGGTTCCCTGATCCCCAGCAGGTTAAGATTTGGTCCATTCATGATCAATATTTTTTTCATATTTTTACCTGACTTTAAAAGTGTGCTATACTTTTTCTTGGAACATTTTTTATTATATCATAGTTCGAAAGGATTTTTAACACATGACAAAAAAATACTGCGTCATCGGTTATCCGATCGCGCATAGCTTATCTCCCGCGATCCACAATACATTATATGAATTATACCATCTCGACTGCGAATATACCGCTTATCCGGTAGACCGCAAAGACCTTGAGGCATTTTTGCGGCAGATTTCCGCGCGGGATATACACGGCTTTAATATCACCATGCCTTTAAAGCGTGACATTATTCCCTACCTTGATTCGGTTGCCGAGCATGCACGCGGCAGTGTGAACACTGTTGTGGCAACTGATGGCAAACTCTGCGGCTATTCTACGGATGCACAAGGTTTTTATACTTCCCTGCGCTCCATTGGCGCAGACTATTCGGATCAAAACATCGTCTTTATCGGCGCGGGCGCGGTCACCGGTCTTTTATGCGCGGACGCTTCCCGCAGGAATGCAAAGGAAATCACTATATTGGGCCGCACACTTCCAAAAGCGCAGAATCTCGCTCAAAATTGCAACGCGAGGGCAGCCGGCCTCGATCAGTTGCAGGCGTTTATGCCGCAGTGCGGACTGCTTGTTAATACGACTCCGCTGGGAATGAGCGGCACCGGACAGGATTTTGACAGCCTTGATTTTATTGATATGCTCCCTGCTTCCGCCACGGTATGCGACCTGATATACAGCCCGAGCGAAACGGCGTTTTTAAAGCGCGCGCGCAAACGCGGCCTGAAAACAATGAACGGGCTTGGTATGCTGATATGGCAAGCTTTCTATGCCTTTGAAAAATTTTGCGGTATCCTTCCTACCGTCGAAGATTACCAAAAGGTACTCTCAAAGCTGAAGCAGGGTAATCAGTGAATCCGCCGCGTCACCGATCTCCTTATCATTGCAAATCCGGTAATGACAGGTCGATTCGTAGCGCGCCCGCCGCTCTTTGAAAACTTTTTCAATATTGCCTTTATCGTCCTTTAGTACCGGCCGGTTTTTAATATCCACCCGTCCGGCGATTTCCTCAATGTCACGTTCAATATATACAATCACGCCGCTTTCGCACATCAGGCGGATATTCTCATCTGCAAGGACGATCCCTCCCCCGCATGAAACAATAGCGTTATCTTCGCTCTGCGCGATCCGCCGCAGCATATCCGTCTCCATCCTGCGAAAGACGCTTTCTCCCTGTTCTTGGAAGATACGGGAGATTTCTTTTTCTTCATCCCGTTCGATGCAGGCATCGATGTCAAAAAACTTTCTTTTTGTTTTTTGCGCGACAGCCCGTCCAACCGCGCTCTTGCCGCATCCCATCATTCCCGTCAGATAAATATTCCCCATATCAGGTCTGCTCCCCGTTTTTATATACGCCCAGCAACCGCAGTTGTATGCAATATTGCCTGATTTCATCAAGCGCACTGGCAATCGTATCCGAAATACCTTTCCCCGCAAAATCAACATAAAAACGGTACTCAAAATTTTTGTCGCGTAATGGGCGCGATTCGATTTTGACCATATTCAGATTGAGGTGGGCAAAAACGTTGAGCACACGCGCGAGCGCTCCCGGTTTATGATCCAATACAAAGCTTATACTTGCCTTGTTGGCGTCGGTATTTTCCAGCAGACATGCGCCCAAAACGATAAAACGCGTCGTGTTTTCCCCACTGGTGCTGATGGACGGCTCCAAAACCTGCAGTCCGTAAATTCTTCCCGCATATTCGCTGGCAATCGCCGCTTTTCTTTTATCTTTACACTCGGCCACATATTTTGCACTGATTGCCGTATTATAATAAGGAATCTGCTTCCAGTGCGCGTGTCCTTTCAAATACTCTGCGCATTGCAAAAACGGCTGATCGTGCGAATATACTTCGCGTATGTCTTCTATCCTGCCGCCCTCAATTCCCAGCAGTGCATTTTCAATGTGAATAAACTGCTCTCCTACTATTTTAACATCATATTGGTTTAAAAGGTCGTATACCTGCTCCACGCTTCCCGCATAGGAATTTTCGATAGGCACCACGCCATATTCCACTTCGCCGTTTAAAACAGCCCTGAACACGCCCTCGAAAGTATCGAAGCTCTTCGTGTCCGCCTGTGCGCCAAAATACTCGTTTTGCGCCAGATCGGAATAGGCCCCCCGCACACCCTGGTAACCTACCTTACCCCTGCAAACGGCTGTCGCCTTTTCCGGCCGCGATTGTTCCACCAGCACGGCCTGATGCTCTCTGCTGATTTTCATCAAAAGTTCAAATAGCTGGTCAATATCCCTCGATAAGGAACGATCGCCAGCCATCTCCCGTCTTTTTTGCAACACAGCCCTCTCGCGGGAAACATCGAGCACAGGCAAATCATTACTGATTTTGTATTCGGCCACACCCTTTGCTATCTGCAGGCGCTTTTTGAATGCCTTTATAATCTCTCTGTCTACCACATCGATTTGCTCGCGCAATTTTTCAAGTTCAGTCATGCCGCGCCTCCAAAAAAAGATCCGCCGTTACCAGGGCCGCAGCGCACTTGATCACTTCGGCCGCCCGCAGTGCAATACAGGTATCGTGCCGTCCGTGTATTTGCAGTGTTTCATTCGTCATCGTCCTTATATTCACGGTTTCCTGGGGTTTAAAAATGGATGCGGTCGGCTTGATCGCGACCCTGAACACGATAGGCATTCCATTGCTGATACCCCCGTTAATGCCCCCGTTGTGGTTGCTCCTGAAGTCAATGCGTCCATCCTTAACCCGTGGCGCGTCATTCGCCTCGCTTCCGCGCATAGCCGAAATAGCAAATCCATCGCCGAATTCAATTCCCTTGACTGCCGGTACGGAGAACATCATATGCGCCATACGGCTTTCGACGCTGTCAAAGAAAGGCTCTCCCAATCCTGCCGGAATTCCGGTAATCATGCATTCGATGATACCGCCCACAGAATCGCCATCAAGGCGTGCTTTCTCAATCACTTCCTGCATCTTCTGCCCTGCAGAATCGCTCAAAACCGGAAATGACTTGTTTTCCACTTCCGTAAAACCGGTTTCATCAAACTCCCGCGTATCTTCCACATCTGCGACTGTCCGAATCCGCGCGCCTACGGATATTCCCTTTCCGCGCAAGAACTGACGCGCAACGCTGCCCGCAAATACAAGGGGCGCGGTCAACCGTCCGGAAAAATGCCCGCCGCCACGGTAGTCGTTAGCGCCCAGATATTTTATGATACCGGTATAATCTGCGTGGCCCGGGCGCAGCAGGTCAGCCGTTTTTTCGTAATCCTGCGATCGTGTATCACGGTTTCTGATGATTGCGCACAGAGGAGTGCCTGTCGCTTTCCCCTGAAAAAACCCGCTTACGATTTCGTAGAGATCCGGCTCGCTGCGCTTGGTTGAAGCACTGCTGGTATTTGGCGCGCGGCGTTTCATGCCCTCCCTGACCATTGTTTCGTCAATTTCCATTCCCGCAGGCAGGCCGTCGATAACAACGCCGATCGCGGCCGAGTGGGATTCCCCGAATATTGTAGTTTTCAACGCCCTGCCAAAGGTTGCGCTCATTGCACCTTACCTCCTATGCTTGCCCATTCTTCAAAAAAGTTTGGCGCCGATTTTCTGACACAGCCTGCGCCATGGACCGTAATTTCATCTTTCGCGATACAGGATGCAACGGTAAGCGCCATTGCAATGCGGTGGTCGTTATGACTATCGACCTGCCCGCCGGAAATACTTCCGTTCCCATGAATCACCAGACTGTCCTGATATTCAACGATGTCCGCTCCTAATTTTTCCAATTCCATCGTTATGGCGTGAAGCCTGTCGCTCTCTTTGTAACGCAGGCGTCCCGCGTTGAAAATTCTTGTTTTTCCTTGTGCCGCGCAGCCAAGCACCGCCAGCACGGGAACCAGGTCCGGTATTTGCGAAACATCCACTTCAATCGGCTTCAAAGCGGCCTTGCGCACAACAAGGGCGCTTTCTGTTTCTTCGGTTTCGGCGCCCATGCATTTCAGCAATCCGACTATCGCGCGGTCTCCCTGCTTAGAACTGCTGCTAAGGCCCGTAATTTCCACGCTGCCGGCCATAGCGGCAGCCGCTGCGAAAAATGCCGCGTGGGAATAGTCGCCCTCAATTTCCATATCACAGGCCACATATCCCTGTCGTCCGGAAATTTCAATGGTGTTTCCCTCCCAACGGCTCTTCACCTTGAAATTTTTCTGCACTTCCTGCGTCAGTTCAATATACGGCCTCGATTCCGGCTCTGTTGAGATATGAAGACCCGAGTCGTCGAACAGGGTCGGCAGCTTAAACAGCAGTCCCGAAATAAATTGAGAGGACACGTCGCCTGGCAGGTCGTATTCTCCGCCGTCGAGCGAGCCGCAAATATGGATCTTGTCCTCCGTCCTCTCCATATGAACGTGGTTACGCGCGAAAATTTTATCATAACCGCCCATCGGCCGCTTAAGCAAACGTCCGCGTCCGGTGAGGGAATGCTCCTTTCCGTCAAGCGCAAGCGGTAAAATGAAACGCAGCGTAGAACCAGATTCCCTGCAATCGATCACGGGCTTGCTCTTCTTGTGCAGCCCGCCCGAAATGACGCAGCAGTCGCCCACCATATCGTACTCGCATAAGCCCATATCTCTCAGGGCGTTTGCGGTCGCTTCAATATCGTCCGAAAGCGCAATGTTTTTCAGAGATGATATTCCCCGTGCGAGGGCGGCGCAAATGAGCGCACGGTGCGAGATACTCTTGGAAGGAATCACTTTGATGCTGCCGGAAATTACCGATGGTGTAATTCGTCTCATATATCCATTTCCTTTACCGTTTTCTGTATTACGTCAAGCGGAAGCTTGCGTGTGATTGCATGTCCGACGCGGTCGATCAAAACAAAATATATATCGCCGTTTTCCGCTTTCTTATCCGCTAATAATATCTGTAGGGCGTCCAGTAAAATATCCTTTTCCAGCATAACAGGCAAACCGTATTTGCGCAACAACGAGATCGTATCCTGCGCAAGCCCCTCAGGCGAGATCCCCAGAGCTTCGCCAAGACGGGCAGCATACACCATGCCGATCGCTATGGCCTCGCCATGCAGGAATCTCCCATATCCGGCCACAGTTTCGATGGCGTGTCCAATCGTATGTCCATAGTTAAGCTGCATACGGATTCCCGTATCATAAGGATCCTGCCGCACATAGTCTGCCTTGGTCTCACAGCAACGTTTTACGATAGTGTCGATCTTTTCCCCGCCGCGCTGTAAATCCTGATGAAGCTTGCTGTCCGCGATATACGCATACTTGATGACTTCCGCCATCCCCGCCGCATATTGCCGTTTATCCAACGTTTGGAGTGTATCGGTATCCGCAAAAACAGCAACCGGCTGATAAAAAGCGCCGACCATATTTTTTCCGCTTTTCAAATTGACTGCGACCTTTCCCCCGACCGAGCTGTCGACCTGCGCAAGCAGGGTCGTCGGATATTGTACGAAGCGAATACCGCGTTTGAATGTTGCCGCGGCAAAACCGCAAATATCACCCACTACGCCGCCGCCAAGAGCCGCCAATATGCCGCCCCTGTCCATTTTAAACTCCATCAGCCGATCATAAATCAGCTCAAGGTTTTCCATACTTTTGGACGTTTCACCCGCCTTGAGAACAATGAATTTCGCATTCGGAAAACGTTCCTTATATAAACCGTATACAATCTCATCCGTAACCACGACGTAATTCGTGAACGCTTTCAAATAAGAGTCGTTCAGAATATCCTTTCCGATCAAAATCTCATAACTGCCGTTGTCCGCATTTACCTGTACCTTTTCCATGTTTTGCCCACCCTTACATCACGCTTTTTAAAACGTTGATTTTATTCATGATACTGTCGAACTGCTCCGGCGTCAATGACTGCGCGCCATCGCACAGCGCATGCTTGGGATCGTTATGCACCTCTATCATAAGGCCGTCCGCTCCCGCCGCCACTGCCGCAAGGGCGAGCGGCTCCACCATGTAAGGCAGTCCTGTCGCGTGACTGGGATCCACGACGATCGGCAAATGCGACATTTTTTTGACCGCCGGAATCGCGCTTAAATCAAGCGTGTTTCTCGTATATGTTTCAAAGGTACGAATACCGCGCTCGCACAGCACAACATTTTCATTACCGCCGGACATGATATATTCCGCGCTCATCAGCCATTCTTCCAGGGTATTGGAAAGGCCGCGTTTCAAAAGGATTGGTTTATTTGTCTGTCCTACTTCTTTGAGCAAGTCAAAGTTCTGCATATTGCGTGCGCCGATCTGTATCATATCCACCTTTTCGGCGAATAGCTCGACATACCTAGGAGCCATAATTTCCGTTACGATCGGCATGTGGACCTTGTCCCTGACATTTACAAGAATATCGAGGCCTTGTTCGCCCAGTCCCTGAAAGGCATAGGGCGAAGTACGCGGCTTGAAAGCGCCGCCTCTTAAAATCTGCGCCCCCGATTTTTGGATGCTCTGCGCTACGCATGTAAGCTGCTCGGTTGATTCGACCGAACAGGGGCCTGCCATCACTTTTAAATCCCCGTCCCCAATTCTGATACCATCCACGTCGATTACGCTATCCTCCGGATGGAATTTACGATTCGCCTTTTTAAAGGGTTCCTGCACAGAGACCACGCGCTCAACGCCGCCCATCAGACCGATCCTTTCCTTGTCCACCGTATAGGTGTCTCCCAAAACGCCGAGGACCGTACAATCAATACCGTGGTTGGTCTGTACCTGCATGCCCTTTTGCACCAGCCTGTCCGTTACCTTGAGAATTTCCGCTTCCGTCGCATCGCTTTTCATTACTACAATCATGCTCTTTTACCTCTTTCTGTTTGCCTGCAAATAAAAAATGCCGTAAACACTTGCCGGTGCTTACAGCATTCGATTCTGAATTTTCCTAGAATACGCACTCACACCGACATATTAACACAAAAACAAGCCATAGCGATAAAATCCGCTAAAGCAAAATGTGCTAAAAAATCGTTTCGATGCCCGTGCCATTTAAACTGCTCCTTTAATTTACTAGTTGTATTATATTTGATTTTTCCAAATAATTCAACTTTTTTTATTTTTTGCAAAAAAACTTCTATTTATTACAATAATATTACAAAAAAGTCTTTACAAGTTCTTTCGGACATGTTATTCTATTATCAAAGAACAGAATTTTTTTATATGATGTTCCTCCAGTACTATATTTAAAAGGGAACCTCCGCGTCAGGCGGAGGTTCCCTTTTTGTCAGATTTACGTAAACTTTCGGTAATATTAATTTTCTTTTTGCCTATCTCCGCAAATTGCTATATAATGATAAAAAACTGGTTGAAATCGCTTCAGACCAATACATGTACGAGGTAAAACGAATTGATTATTATTGTTAAGCAAAAAGCACCCGAAAACAAGCTAAAGGAACTTATTCATAATCTGGAAGAACAAAGCTTCAAAATTCATTTGAGCAAGGGTGAAAATACGACCATTATCGGTCTCGTTGGCGACACTTCCCTTGTCGATATTGACAGCATTAAAGCTAAGGATATCGTGGAAGATGTGCGTCGTGTATCCGAGCCCTATAAAAAAGCCAACCGCAAATTCCATACGGACGATACCGTCATCAACGCAGGCGGCCAGCTGATCGGCGGCGGGCATTTTGCAATGATCGCCGGTCCTTGTTCTGTGGAGAGCGAGCAACAGATCCTTGATATTACGCGCGACATACAAAAGGCTGGTGCAAATTTCCTGCGCGGCGGCGCTTTCAAGCCGCGTACCTCTCCTTATGCTTTCCAGGGGCTGGAGAAAGACGGTATCCGCTTGCTCCTGGAATGCAAGAAACAGCTTTCGATCCCCATTGTAACGGAAATTATGGGGATTTCCGATATTCCCTGCTTTGAGCATGTTGATGTGATACAGGTAGGCGCCCGCAATATGCAGAATTTCCGGCTTTTGAAAGAGTTAGGAAAATTAAAACAGCCGATTCTGCTAAAACGCGGCCTTGCGAATACGATTGAAGAATTTTTGATGAGCGCGGAATATATCATGGCCGGCGGTAATGAAAATGTAATCCTTTGCGAACGCGGTATCCGAACTTTTGAAACATTTACGCGCAACACCTTTGATTTGAGCGCGATCCCTGTTCTCAAAAACAAATCGCATCTGCCGGTGATTGCCGACCCCAGTCATGCCGCAGGCCTCAACTGGCTGGTGGAACCGCTCGCCAAGGCTGCTATCGCAGCAGGCGCGGACGGACTTATGATAGAGGTACATAACGATCCCGAGCATGCGCTTTCCGATGGCAAACAATCTTTGACGCCGCAGGCTTTCAGCAAATTGATGGGCCGTCTGAAATCTTATATGGAGCTGGAAAATAAGCATATCGGTTGAATAGTATATTAGGCAAAAAGACATGCGGTAACGTATGTCTTTTTTGTTACAGGCACGGCGCACAGTGTCTGTAATATAATATTATAGAAACAATCCGACACTTTTCTTATATATGCTATAGCATTTCGTCGAATTCATAAGCATTTAGCCGTATTTTGTTTATTAATCTTTTTCAATGTGTACTAATTAAATATATTTCAAAATTATTTTTGTTTATCGCAATTGTAAATGTGTTAAGAAATTGTTACAATTATTACACATTATAGATTGGGAGATTTTTAGGAGGCAGTATGTTTAAAAAAGTAGCAGCAGCAGTAACAGTCGTCTTTGCGGTAATGGCGTTTTCACCTATTTCTGCGTTTGCCGTCGAAAGGTATGAGGTGTTACAGATTGGCGATGAGGACAGCAAGGATTCCTGGGTATATGATTTCCAGAAAACATTAAACGATATGGGCTATCTTAAAACTCCGGCTACGGGTTATTTCGGTACAGACACACAGGCCGCCGTCATCCAGATTCAGACGGAAAAAGGCCTTGCCGTTGACGGTAAGGCGGGTCCTGATACCAGAAAAGCCGTTTATGGAGACGGTTATTTTGCAATCGACAGTTCCAGAAATATCAGCAACCGTCTTGCAAGTCAGGGTGCGACAGTAGAGGGTTCGACATCATCTCCCAGCGTTGCCGATGCCCTTAACCCAGGCGACAAGGGTACCGATATTTCCAATCTTCAGCAACGGCTTAAGGATCGTGAATACTATGATTATTCCAGTATTACCGGTTATTATGGTCCCGTTACAACGGAAGCCGTTAAAAAATTCCAGCGTACGCATGGTCTTGAGGCCACAGGTTCTATGACAGCCGACAGTCTTGTCCTGCTCTATTCCGACAGCGCAAAATATTATACTATGTATCCCGGTGACAGTGGCGACGACATTAAAGAAATGCAAGACCGCCTTGCCCAGCTTGGTTATTTTGAGGGAACGTCTACCGGTTATTTCGGCAGCATTACTACCAATGCGGTCAAATGTTTCCAGGAAACGAACGGCCTCTCGACAGACGGTGTCGTTGGTAAGAACACACGCAGGTTACTTTATTCGGATGACGCCAAAGCTTCTGCCGGCGGTTCCTCGGAATCCAGCAGTTCCGCTTCCGGCTCAGGAGCGTCTTCCGGCGGTTCCTCTTCGGCATCCAGCGATAATTCGACGATTCAGCGTGTTTTAGATGTAGCGAATTCGCAAATGGGCAAACCATATTCCTATGGTTCCAGCGGTCCCAGTTCTTATGACTGTTCCGGTTTTGTGTACTATTGCCTGAAAAACTCCGGCGTGGCTACAGGCCGTTTAAGTTCCGCGGGGTATTCCAATGTTTCAAGCTGGCAGGATATATCGGACATGAATTCCCTTTCCGTCGGCGATCTGATTTACTTTAAATCGGATAAGAGCTCTGTTGTAAGTCATATTGGTATTTACATCGGCGGCGGCAGTATGATCCACTGTGCTCCTTCGAGCGGCGGGGTTAACATCAGCAGTATTACCTCTGGTTATTACAACAGAAACTTTCTGGGGGCAAAGCGCTTCATATAAAAATAGTTGCAAAAAAGCCGTTTAGAAAAAGCGGCTTTTTTTTATTTTTAGCTTGTAATTTAATCGCGTTTTTGATAGAATATATATCGCACCGAGTAAAATTCCTTATGGGGGTATAGCTCAGCTGGTAGAGCGCTTGCTTCGCATGTAAGAGGCCAGCGGTTCGAATCCGCTTATCTCCACCAACACAAAAATCCTGCTTCTCTTTCAGAGGCAGGATTTTTTATATTCCAAATTTGTTTTTTGCAGAGAACTCCGTCAAATGCTTGATATTTGTTTATTCTATTTTATAATATAGGGCGACGTTACGTTTTGCACACGCCTATTATATATCCCATAACTCATCCGTCCTGCCGATCTATGTATTTTTGAAAAACTTCGCAGGATTCCTCAAAATCCAGTACAACATACTGATCGCCCATCAAAGAGTTCGTATATCCGTTATTGATCATTCTCTCTTGGTATTTCTCCTTAAATTCATCCGGATCGCATCCAAATTCTTTGTAAAACGCCTCCCGAATATAACGGTAATCCGAAAAACCGCTTTCCATGCAAAGATCGACCTTTTTTAGATTACGGTTCAGCAGTAAATACGCCGCCTTATGTAGCCTGAGCTTGGTGACATACTGCTGGTAGGAAAGCCCTAAATATTTTTTTATGAAATGGGAAAGGTAATACATATCCAATCCAATTTTATCCGCAATGTCTGATAGTGTCAGCTTGCTGGTAAAATTCTCATGGATAATATTGATAATATCATTGATCCGTTTTTGGTTCACCTTGTAGCTCTGAACCTTTTCTTCCGCAACAACCTCATACCTGATATTTTGCAGTATCTCGTACATCAGCAGATTCAATTTTCCGATCACGGCTAGCTGGTAACCGTTTTGCCGGAGGCAAAACTGCTTCGCAATGTCCGTTGTCAATTCATACAGCTTCGCATGTGCCTGCGGATGACTGCATGATGTTAGATACCGGTCCTGAAATTCGCAAAATCCCAGCAAGGGATAATAGGTCTTACAGAAAGTATCCGGAAACTGAAGAACTAACACATCGCCTATTGCATCCGTTTTTTGCAGACAATGCGGTTCGTTGGCGTTGATAAATAAAATGTCATTCGAATGAAGCAGGAACGACTCACGTTCCGTATGGATCGCCATCGATCCATTCATCATCAGCATAATCTCCATTTCGCGGTGCCAATGAAAGCGCGTTTTATTCGGCGTCATTGCCTTGGTTACGTGCATCCTGATACCAATTCCCTCAAATAAGGAAACCAGCTCGTAATCTTTCCTGTTTACACTGCTTTGCATCTTTCGGTCCTTCCCTGCTCTTAATATAAATGCTCTCTGCTCCTATCATAACATACGTGTTTCATTAATTTTACCTGAAATTTTGCCTTTGAAATCGTTTTTTTTGTTGTGGATACCCTACTTTTTTGCGTTCTTCCCCCGCATAGATTGAATTGCCGTTTTCCGTAACGGTATAATACCGGTAAAATAGGATGTTCATCTCAGGTAACAAAATCGAGGAGGTATTACAGCATGCTTCATTATTCTAATTACAAAGGTTTAAAAGCCGTTGATTTAAATGCGACTTTTGAAGGACGCCCGGTCTACAGGAGCGGACGCCTCGAAAAAATGAGGCGCAGAATTTTTGACGCGATTCCCCAGGTCGATTCTTCGCGCGCAAAATATGTCACGGAGAGTTATATCGAAACTGAAGGCGAACCGGTTCCAATCAGGCGGGCGAAAGCATTGCGCAATGTCTTGCAAAATATGGATATTCGTATTCTGGACGACGAGCTCATTGTCGGCGAAATCGGTCCCCGAGACCGTTGCGCGCAAATTTATCCGGACTATTCCATAGACTGGCTGATCGATGAACTCAACGGCCGCCCTTTCCGGCTGGAAGACCGCCCCGGCGATAAATACATCATCGACCCAGGAGATGAAAAGATTATTCGCAGTATTGCGCCTTTTTGGCGGGGTAAAACGCACAAGGACCATGTGCTCTCCCGCATGCCGCGAGAAGCGCTTGACGCTTATGACGTCGGCATGATTAACACGGATTACCTGATCACCTGCGCCGAGGGGCACATTACGGTAAACCATACCCGCGTATTGCAGTATGGCCTGGAATCCTTTAAAGACCGCGCTATACGCGCGATGGAATCCCTCGACCTTACAGTTCCGGACAATTTGAATAAGCTTCCTTTCCTGCAATCGGTGTTAATCAATGTAGACAGTATCGCTATGTTTGCAGGACGCTACGCCCGCTTGGCATCTGAACTGGCATCCTATGAAACAGACGAACAACGCAGGAAGGAACTTTTAAAAATAGCAGACGTATGCAGCCGCGTTCCCCTGCGGCCTGCACGCGATATTCATGAAGCGATCCAATCGATCTTTTTGATTAATCTCGTGCTGAATATTGAAGGAAACGCGAGTGCATTTTCCTTTGGCCGCATGGATCAGAAGCTATATCCCTACTACCTGCAGGCGATCGAGGACGGCATGACCGAAGATGATATAAAAGAACTTTATTCCAATCTTATGCTCAAGATGTTCCAAATTACCCGTATCATGGACTGGAACAGCACATCTTCTTTTCGTGGTTATATTGTAGCACAGAATACGACAATTGGCGGACAGGACCATGACGGCCGCGACGCCACCAACGAGATGTCCTATCTGATACTCGAATGCCAGGCCATTATGCAACTGAATAATCCTATGTCTGTGCGTTACCACAATCGTGTATCCAATCGCTTTATGAACGCCATTTTAGACGTTAACAAGTTGGGCGGCGGTCAGCCCGCCTACTATAGTGACGAAAATTATGTCCTTGGCCTGGTGAATCGTGGCGTTCCCCTTAAAGACGCCCTCAATTATTCCTGCGTCGGATGTGGAGAGCCTCTGATTGAAGGTAAGCAGAGTACCCGTCCGGACGGCGCGGCCTTTGTCAATATCGCAAAAGCGCTTGAAATGGCGCTTTATGGCGGCACCGACCCGCTTACAGGCAGGTGCCTGCACAAAGGTACGGGCGATCTATCTACCTTTAAAAGTTATAATGAAGTGTACGCCGCATTTCAGGAGCAAATGCGCTACTATATCAAAATGCATGTGATCTATGATAATACGCTTGACTATGCGACCGAAACCGGCATCGCCGATCCACTGGTTTCCATGCTTGTAGACGACTGTATCGAGCGTGGTAAAACCATCAAGGAGGGCGGCGCCGTCTATGACTTTTGCGCGCCGCTTCTCATGGGAATCGCCAATACAGGTAACTCTCTTGCCGCCATTAAAAAGACGGTATTTGATGACAAGGCCATCACCGGCGGAGAGCTCCTGCACGCCCTCAAAACAAATTTTGAAGATATGTCAACATGTCCGACCGGCGAAGATATACGCCAGTTGCTCCTCGCCGCCCCTAAATACGGAAACGACGATGATTATGTGGATAATATCATGTCCGAATATTTCCGCTTCATTTGTGAGGAAGAATCGCAATACCATACGACGCGCTACGGCCGTGGGCCAATCGGCGGCGTATGGGTCCCGTCTACCAATACAGTTTCCTCAAACGTTCCCATGGGCGAAAAAGTAGGCGCTCTTCCGGACGGCCGCAAAAGCGGCGAACCTTTGGCGGATACGACCTCCCCCACTCATGGCACGGATACGCACGGTCCTACTGCCGCCCTCAAATCTGTATCGAAACTGCCGAATCTTCTGCTTTCGGGCGGAACGCTTTACAACATGCGCATCGATCCCAAGACTGTGGAAACGCCCGAAGCGCGGGAACGGTTTATTGCGCTGCTGCGCACATACCTCGGCGATTTTAAAGGGCAGCATATCCAATTCAATATGATCGATTCGAAAATATTGCTCGACGCCAAGAAGAATCCCGAACAATACAAGGACCTTATGGTCAGGGTCGCTGGCTACAGCGCCTTGTTTACCGCCATAGACGAGGCTCTTCAGGATGACATTATTGAGCGGACCGTGCATACGGTATAGAGGAGAGATACAATCATGGCGTTGCAAGGAAAAATCTATAATATCGAGAGATACCATATACATGACGGAGACGGAATACGGACCAACATTTTCATGAAAGGCTGCGGTCTTTCCTGTCCATGGTGCTGCAATCCGGAATCCCAGTCGTTCGGAAATGATTTAGCCGTGAGTATGCATAAATGCGTAGGCTGCGGCAGGTGTATTTCCGCCTGCCCTGTCCATGCTATTTCTATACAGGATGGCAATATTGTTACAGACCACAAAAAATGCACATCCTGCGGCGTCTGCGTCAAACGGTGCTTTCACGATGCGCGGACCCTGTTCGGACAGGATATGACCGTGAAAGAAGTCATGGAAGAAATACGCAGGGACCAGGCCTATTATGTACGTTCGGGCGGCGGCGTCACTTTTTCCGGCGGGGAACCCTCCCTGCAGGCGGATTTTGTCAACGAATGCATGCGCTTATGCAAGCTGGAGTTCATCAATACCGCTATGGAAACATGCGGCGGCGCACCCAGTGATAAAATGCTGAAAGCCGCCGAATATGCAGATACTATCCTCTACGACATCAAGACTTTTGACGATGATAAGTTCCAAAAATTTTCCTCGTTCTCTTTGCGGCAGGTACTGGATAATGTAAAATTGCTGCGTGAGCGCGGCAAATATATCATTTTAAGATGTCCGATTATTCCGTCTTTCAATAAAACGCCGGAGCATATTGACCGCGTCATCGATTTGGCTCTTGAAAATGGTATCCACAGGATTGACGTGCTACCTTTCCATCAGCTTGGCAGCTACAAATATAAGGCGCTCGGAAAATCATATGAGCTTTCGGAACTTCCTACTCTTGAAAAAAGCAGCGTTGCCGAGCTCGCATGGCGTATTGAGAACGCCAGTCTTACGTGTGTGGTTGGCGGATGATCCCTATACCCTGCGCCTGCAAAGCCTGTACCGCCTTTTCAAGGCTTTCATTCCGCACCAGAATATAATCCGTATTATAGGTCGAAATGCAAAAGATCGGTATTTGCGCCTGCGCCAGAATATCGCTGACTCCGGCAAGAATACCGGTCAGCGAAAAATCCAATACACCCTCAATCTTCAACAACGAAAATCCGTCTTGCAGCTCCCTGCACGGCGGTATTTTATTTTTTTCGCACACCACCGAAACCTCTTCCGATGTTACAGTAATACTGCAAAACGTATCGCCAGGAATCATCTTTCCGATGTCTCTGCGGTCCTGCAGTTTCCCCACAGCATAGTTTCCCTCTTGCACGCTGATTTCCATACTAAAAAAACATGCCTCCCATGTATTTTTCCATAAAATATGGGTTATGTCCAAGCTCGATATGCCTTGACCTTGCGCATATCCTTTGCATTTCCTGCTGGCAGCCGTCATTTAGGAGCGCCATCACCGCACCGGCGCCCGCCGCGTTCCCAATACCCGTAATGTTCCTGAAACCGGCAGGCAGCAGGCCAATTTCCCGCGCGCTTTCCCGATTCATATAGTTTCCAAAACCGCCCGCAATATATGTCCGTGCAATATCCGCTTCCCTTAGCCCCGCGCTGTGCAGCAGTGTTAGAATCCCTGCGGCAATTGCAGCTTTCGCCATTTGTATCTCACGAACATCCTGCTGCGTCAGGAATACGTCATCCGTGATCCGAAACGCCGGTTGGCCCTCAAATTCAAATTGCAAATCCGCCCTTTTCCCTGTTATCTTTCCCGTTTCATCGATTACGCCCCACCGTCGCATTAAAGCCGTCGCATCCAGCAGTCCCGACCCGCAGATGCCCTTTGCCTCTGCATCGCCAATCACCTCTGCTACAAGCCTGCCCTGTGCCTCGTAAACACGGTTGACCGCTCCCTCTACGCCTGCCATTCCACATCTGATGTGCGCTCCCTCAAACGCCGGTCCGGCGGCTGTGGAGGTGCTGTAAACGAAAGTATCGTTCCCTATCACCACTTCTCCGTTGGTTCCAATATCCAGCAAAAGGCCTGTTTCTTTCCTCTCAAGAAAGCCCGCGCACAGCAAGGCGCAGGAAATATCGCTTCCAACAAAAGCCGACATACATGGCGGCAAGTAACACATGGCCTGCTCTCCGGCAATAATTCCCAGCCGTGAAAGCGGAACCGATTCGCCAAATCTGGAGAGCGGCCGGAATGGAAGTTCCCCTAAAGAGTGCGGCGACAGTCCGCTCAGCAAATGCAGCATCGTCGTGTTTCCCGTGATCACGCTATGGCTGATTCTTTCTCTGGCAATCCCTGCCTTTTCCGATGCCGCGCCGATCATATCGTTTAGCTGACTTACGATTGTCCTCTGCAGGATTTGCACCCCGTCTCCATGCTCATTACAATACTGGATACGCGAGATTACATCCAGTCCGTATTGCGTTTGATCATTCATCCGGCTTACAACCGCAAGACACTCCTGTGCCCCCATATCGTAGAGGTAAACGACCACAGTCGTGGTGCCAATATCAACGGCTGCTCCATAGCCGCGCTTATCGCTTTTGATGTCCGGCAGCATAAGCTGCGTCATGATAGCAGACATATATCTTCCTCTCCTGAAAAGAAAAGCCGCCTTCACACGGCGGCTCATGCTTCATTTCCTCATAAAAAGCGGTTATTGATAAACCGACAACGCGACGTCGCTTGCGCTGGATGCATCCGCAGTATAATAATCAGCGCCGATTTTATTTTTAAAATCCTCCGTTACCGGCGCGCCGCCTACCATCACTTTGATCTGCCCTCGCAGGCCTTTTTCTGTCAATAAATCGACCACTTGCTTCATAACGGCCATCGTGGTTGTAAGCAGGGCGCTGCAGGCAATAATCTGCGCATCATTGGCCAAGGCGGTTTCCACAAACTTTTCAGCCGATACGTCTACGCCCAAATCGATGACATCCAGCCCCTTGCTTTCCATCATGATTTTGACCAGGTTCTTGCCTATATCGTGCAGGTCACCTTTCACGGTTCCCAGTACAACCTTGCCTTTCGTTTCTAATTTTTCATCTGCCAACGCGCCGGCGAGAGCGTCAATGCCCGATTGCATCGCACGCGCCGCAATCAGCACCTCAGGAACAAAAACCTGATTGTTTTTAAATTTATCGCCTACAATCGCCATACCGGCAAGCAATCCATTCTGGAGCAAGTCCTTAGGATTGCTTCCCTTTTCAAGCTCTGAGGCAATGGTATCCTTTATGTTATTGACACGCCCCTGTTGGACATACATGCTCAGGTCGTCATATACGCTCATATTCTTTCACTCCCTCTGTTCCTTGCTTTACAAAGGTATTATATCACAAAAAAGTTTTTCCTGTCCTTTTTATTATTCATTTAATATTCATAAATCATTCATATGGGGTTAAAATTTTTCCATTAAAATCAAACCATAACGAAAAGCAATAAGCTTTTTCATCAGATACCCCCTTACAAGGCCGTATAGGCCTTTGCAAATAATCGCCTTGGCGTTTAAATATATATGATACTTCCGAAAAAATCTGCTGATCAATCAGCAGATTTTTTTTTCTTATATACTGATAACCGCAGCGAATTAAGCACAACGCATACGGATGAAAACGCCATCGCCAATCCTGCGAACATCGGCGTAAGCGTCGGCCCGCCAAAAGCATACCATACGCCCGCCGCAATCGGAATGCCGATTACGTTATAAATAAACGCCCAAAACAGGTTTTGCTTGATGGTACGCATAATCCGCCGCGAAAGCAGAATGCTTTGCGCGATGCTGTCCGTATCATCTTTCATCAATATGATCCCCGATGAATCCGCCGCGACGTCCGTACCGCCAAAAACAGAGATTCCGACATCCGCCGTAGCAAGCGCCGGCGCATCGTTGATACCGTCGCCGACGAAAGCCACTTTCTTGCCTTGATCCTTTTCTTTCTGGACTTCCGCCGCCTTTCCTTCAGGCAGCACTCCCGCGACAAAGCGGTCGATCCCCGCTTGCGCGGCAATCTGATTAGCAGCCTTTTCGTTGTCTCCGGTAATCATTACGGTCTCAATCCCTGCATGATGCAACAAACGTACCGTACTCGCCGCGTCATCCTTAATCTCGTCCGCGAGCGCAATAACGCCGAGCATATTACCATTAAACGCCACATAAACACGCGTTGTTCCCGGCGTGCGTGATTCTTCCGTCGGAATATTCTGTAAATCCATGAATTCCTTGGTACCGATGACGATCTCTCCCTGCTTCGTCTGCGCGATAACGCCCCGTCCGGCAACGTTTTTAATATTTTCCGGTTTTCGCGGCTCGATCTCCATAAATTTCGCATAGTCAATAATCGCTTTGGCGATCGGATGAGTTGCGCCGTATTCCGCAGTTGCGGCGAGGCGGATGAGCGTCTCTTCATCCCCATTGTCCGCAACTACATTCGTTACGTGCAACTGTCCTTTTGTAATGGTTCCCGTCTTATCCATGAGCACCGTATCAATCGCGCCAGTCGTCTCCACAACGTCGCCTCCACGGAAGAGAATGCCCATTTGCGCGCCGCGTCCCGTTCCAACCATCACTGCAATCGGGGTCGCAAGCCCAAGCGCACACGGACAGGCAACGACCAGTACCGATACGAAAATATTAACGACAAAATTAGCGTCCTTGCCGGTAATCGCCCAAATCACTGCCGCGAGAATCGCGATACCCGTTACCGTCGGCACAAAAACAGATGCTATTTTGTCCGCCAAGCGAGAGATTTTCGCTTTCTTTTGCTGCGCCTGTACCACCAGTTTCACAACCTGGGAAATCGCCGTATTCGACCCCACATTCGTTGCCTCGATATGCAATACGCCGTCAGCAACCAACGTACCGCCCGAAACCTTGGAATCTGTTTCTTTAAAAACCGGCAGGCTTTCTCCGGTAAGCGTAGATTCGTCCACGCTGGCCTGCCCTTCCTTTACAATGCCGTCCACCGGAATTCGCTGACCCACGCTGACGAGTACAATATCTCCTCGCTTCACCTGCGTCGCCTTTATTTTCTGTTCCTTACCGTCCTTTATTATCACCGCGTCCTGCGGCACCAGGCTGGCAAGATTGGAAATCGCGCTTTTGGCACGGTTCTTGCTGCTTTCTTCCAGGTACTTTCCTAAAAGCACCAGCGCTACAACGACCGCCGCGCTCTCATAATAGAGACTGTGCACCGCATGTGCATCAGATGGGATAAAGCACGTCATCACGATGCTGTATACGAGAGCGCTGCCTGTTCCCAGCATAACCAAGGTATCCATTGTCGGATGTCCTTTTAACAGCGCTTTCATACCGTTAATAAAGAAGCTCCTACCCGCGAAAATAACAGGAACGGTAATGATAAGCTGGATCAGCGCGTAATTCATCGGCTGTGCGGAGGGCGAAAAAAAGTCCGGCAAAGGCCAGTTCCAATGCGCCCCCATACCGATATACATGACGATCATGCCGCATACGATTGCCAGCGCGATCTCCCATTTATGGAAGCGATGCTCGTCCTGCGTGATCATTTGCCCGTCCCTTGATACCGACGCTCCGAATCCGGCCTTATCGACAGCAGCAATCAGTTCCTCCTCCGTAACCTTATTTTCAGATACCACCACCGCACTGTTGGCTGCCAGGTTGACACTGGCGTAAATCACCCCATCAACGCGAGAAAGCGCGCCTTCCACTGAAGCGGAGCAAGCCGCGCAATTCATGCCCTTGATATTCAAAATAGTTTCTTTTTGCATTTTTCTGCACTCCTCCTCATTCATTGATGCGGCAAATCCGGATTGATATGGACGATAACGTCGTCTATCTCCGGCCTGTTTTTCAACATTTCCAGCTCAATCGCTTTTGCAATTTTGTGGCTTGCGATTACTGTCATATCCTTATCGACGGAAATCTTTACGATCAGTATAATCTTCGCCCCAACAGGCTTTGTACTAACACTGTCTATATGGTCGATCCCCTCGATTTGCAATATTTCTTCTTTATATTCATTGAGCGTTCCTGCGTCGCTGCCGGTATCCATTAAGACGCCTGCCGATTCCCTGACGATCACAAATCCACTATAAATGATCCAGCAGGAGATCGCAATACCAATCACGCCGTCCACCCAGTGCAGCCCGCCGACGCTTAGGAAAATAGCGGCCAGCGTTCCCGATGTTACAAAAACATCGTTCCTGTGATCCTGCGCGTTCGCCTTGATCAACACGCTCTGGTATTGCTTGCTCTTTTTGATACAAAAAACATATAAGCACGCTTTGGCTCCGATCGTTACCGCCGCTACGCCGACCAACCACCATGAAAATTCCAACGAGGCCCGCGTCATGAGCGAGTCGACCGATCCGCTTATGGTGTAGATTGCCATCACGATCATGGAAAAACCGATAATCATGGACGCAATATACTCCGCCTTGCCGTGTCCCCAGACGTGATCGGCATCTTTGGGCTTCGCTGCATACAAACTTCCAAGAAGCGTAACGGTGGACGCAAAAACATCTCCCAAGCTGTTAAAACCATCGGCAATCATCGCCTGGCTCCCCGCGGCGTATCCGGCTGTCAGCTTGAATATCAATAACAAAATATTAATTGCGATTCCAAGCGCCGCAACCTTTTTCCCCGCTGAGAAACGATCTTCCACAGTTACACTTCCCCTTATATTATAGATACCCAGATACGGTTTTATTAATCTGTATTATACCATATCCGCGCAAAAGCGACAAAAAAAGAGACCGCCAGCCGCAGTCTCTTGTATCTTTTATTATATGAGTTTCTTAGTTGCCGCCGCCGAACAGGTTGACGAAGAAATCGCCAATGCCCTTAAAGAAATCCCCTACGCTTGTAAAGAATCCCTCAACCCCCTCTTTGGCCTGGAACAGGTTCAAAAATGTATCCGGATCGATATTCAGCTCGTTGAACTTTTTAACCAGACCCAAAATCTGCTGAACCTGATCTTCTGACAGCGTTACTTCGTATTTATCCGCCGTCTCCTTGATGAGCTGGACGATCTCATCGTCCGTCATATTCTTGGTTTCGCTGAGTTTGCCTTTCAGGTCGTTAATAATATCGGAGGAAACGTCTCCCAGCGCGTCCTGCAGCTCGCCCGTCACGACCAGCTCTTCCACCGCCGTACTCTTTGCCGTCTCATCGAGCTGCTGGCCTGTCATGTCCTCATAGGCCTTATAAATACCCGCCAGCGCGCCCGTACCGGACACTGGCTTGTATGCGGAGATTTTCACTTTCGCGTCTGTAATACCGGCCGTCGCCAGGGCGGATTGGTACATTTTTTCCGTTACCCAGTTGATGTTGTTGATACTCATATCGATCCCGCCACCGTCGTTGGGTTCAATATATACGCACGAAAGAGCTACATTGCCAATCTTTTCGTCAGGAGCAATCCCACTCAGATAATGTCTTTCCTCGTTGTTGGTTACCTGCAGTTCCTTTACGTCGCCACGGTTTATATTAAAAAAGCTATATACATCTGCGATCTGGGATTCCGTATTGTCTGCGCCGATGACGACACGCGCTTCATTATCCGCGGCAAGTGCCGGAGAAACCAAAAGGCCAACGCTCAATACCAGGGTTAAAAGAATAAGGAGAATTTTCTTAAACATTTCAAATACCTTCCTATTTGTATTTTGTTCCTTTATCGCAAATCTCAGTTTCACCTGAAGATTTTTCGACTTTGTAATATATTCCCTTTTGCATATTATATCATTTCAAGCTATATAGCGCAATTTCCAGAATCGTAAAACAATACATTATTAAAGAATTGTTAAGATTCTTTCACATTTTAGACGAACCGGCATCCAAAAAGGTTCCCTAACTTTATAGAATATTTTTTCATAAAACAGTTGATTTTTATTTGAAATCTGATAAAATATTATAAGTCAGCACAATCAGGTGCCAACGTGGCTCAGCTGGTAGAGCAGCGCATTCGTAATGCGCAGGTCAGCGGTTCGAATCCGCTCGTTGGCTCCAAGTCGGGGTGTAGCGCAGTTTGGTAGCGCGCTTCGTTCGGGACGAAGAGGTCGCAGGTTCAAATCCTGTCACCCCGACCAGTGGAAACCGCTTATATCCCTGTTTATCAGGCATACAGGCGGTTTTTGGTTTTTATAACCTCGCTTTAATCCCTCTGAATTCACCTCAGAATCATTCGCGCTTCTTGCGAAAATACTGGTAATAAGTACATTTTAAGTTGCCGTTATAAAGTTTCCGGCGTTTGTCTGCCTTGGCGCCGTATTTATTTTCGAATTGCTCATCCGCCGTAATCACAAATACAAGAGTATCCGTAAGCGGCAAAAACGCCTTGCCCATATCCCGATACAAGGCGGCGACTTCCTTTTGCTCCCCCATGCGCACGGCATACGGAGGATTGGTAATCACCGATGCCGGACGATCCGGCTGCTCAAATTCCCGCACATCCCTGCGGTCGAAGCGAATCCACTGCGCAACGTCCATATTATGTGCATGCTCGCGCGCGAGATCAAGGCTCTTGCGGTCAATATCGCTCGCGAAAATCTGCATTTGCGGCGAAGTAACCAGGCTCTTCGCATATTCCCGCTCCAACTGGAACGCTTTTTTAAATTCATTATCATAGCTTTGCGCATCGAACCTGCGCTTTATACCCGGCGCCATATGGCTCGCCATCATCGCCGCCTCGATCGCAATCGTTCCGCTTCCGCACAAGGGATCGTAAAAATCTCTTGTACGCCATTTGGAAATCATGATCAGGGATGCCGCCAACGTTTCCTTTAAGGGCGCCTGTGCGTTTTTCAACCGGTAGCCACGCCTGTTAAGGCCAGCGCCGCTCGTATTGAGCGCCACCGTAACGTGATCTTTCAGGATGTTGACATAGATATTGAAAATATTTCCGTTTTCCGGAAAACGTTCTTGCTTATATACGCGCTGCATAGCCCGCACAACCGCCTTTTTCGAGATCGACTGCACATCCGATACGCTTCCGAGCTTGGAATGCACCGCATTTCCGTCTACCGGAAAACGCGCGTCGGACGGCAGAATATCACCGAAAGGAATCGCGGCCACTCCCTCGAAAAGCTGCTCGAAAGAAACCGCTTCGAATTCTCCCAATATCCAATAAATCCTGTCTGCCGTACGCAAAAAAACATTTGCTCTGGCGATTCCCCGCATATCCGTATTAAAATAAACCCGCGCGTCCTGCGCGCTGACATCCTCAAATCCGAAATCGCGTAATTCATTTGCGAGGATCCCCTCCATGCCAAATGCGCACGATGCATAACAGCGATAGTTCACGCCTGATGCCCTCCGATTTTATTCATGACAAGCCCGTTGATCACCAACTTGAACGTGCACCCCAAAAAACGCGCGCTGTCCTCACACATCTGCATGCGCTTCAAATAAATTTGCAGGAATTCCATGGGCGTCGCGTGTTCTTTCATCTTGAGTTCAAAGGTAATCTGGTTCTTTTCCTGGGAAACCCGTACATCCGTTTCATAAATGGAAAGATTGACCCTGTCGTGAATATCGTTTGGATCCGCTTTCTGTACGCGCTTTTTGTAGGCGTCCACCTTGTCCGCAATGATCAGCGCCGCAGATATGGTGCTGACGGGCGCGCCGGTTTCCTCGTCGTGGGAACCGACCGCCGTACAAATATCGCAAACGTCTTTGAAATCCATACCGATCTCCTGCAATTCGTCAAAGAGCATCGTCGCTCCGGTCAGCGGGTGCAATTTGCGGTTAATCATGTTGCCTACGTCGTGTGTCCATCCGGCAATCTTCGCAAGCTCGATCTCACGTTCATTGTACCCCAGTTTCTCGAGGATCTCTCCGGCGATCCGGCTGACATACCCTACATGACGCGGTCCGTGGTCCGTATAGCCAAGAGTCTCCAGATTTTCATTCGCTTTTTCCACCAGTGTCCTGATCTTCACGTTTTCTTTTATATCGTTAAAAGTAATCATTTTGATTCCTCACCACCGTCGATCACATTGATCATTTCCATGACCATAACCGACATCCTCTCCACATCCGCATGAAATAATTCGGCGACTTTCGACGGCTCCTGCGTCATCTCGCTAAAATACAGGGTTACAAAGGTAAGCGCCGCCGCAAACTCGTTTGTTTCAGAAATATAGCGGTCGGCCTTACCCAGCTTCCTAAATTTCTGCAGCAGGCTGGCTGCTTTCCCCGCCAGGTCCTCGGAATAGCTGTTGCTGACTGTCGCCACCAGCAAATCGAAAAGAGTAGTATAACCGTTGTCCTTGTCCGCATGCTCGTCCGCCATACCCACGTTGACTTCTACGATCCCGTTGTTGAAATACGCGACATACGGCTCCTGCGCGTCCATCCGTTTCAAAATCACAAAAATATCATTTTTGACCTCGTCCGGTTGATTGCGCCGCAAAAGATACCGCCGCAGGACGCGTTCCGACTTTTTGCTGCCAAACCCACCGATAATTTCCGCAATCGCACGCTTGATAAAGAGATCGCCATATTCTAATCCCCAGAGCATGACGTCCGAAAGCTTTTTATCCGCCTCCCACATCTTCCTGAAAACCGCATCCGGCAGCTTGATACAATCGTTTAAGTATTTCATGCGGCTGCGCGCTTCTTTGGGCGGAACCTGATAGATATAATCCAGCTCCGCAAACGGCTGCTTCTCAGTCATGACCGCCTTGATATGACTGATATAGTAAGAGGCGATACTGTCTTCCGGCTCCAATTTTATAATATCGGAAAGATAAGCGATCGCTTCCGTGTAGCGCTGCAGATTATAGGACGCCACCGCCGCGAAAAACAGCGCTTTTTCGTCGTATGGGCTTGCCGACAGGAAATTCACCAGATATTTCAATGCCTCCCCATGCCTTTTGAGCTCGCATAGCGTAATTGCGATCTTGAAAATGTCATCCTGCATATCAAGCGGCTGCCTGATAGCATTATTAAGGTGCTTTTCCGCCTGATCGCTCTCTCCCTGTTCCGCCATAAATAAAGCCATGTTACAATTCGCGTGGATATTATTTGCGTCTATGGCAAGAACCTGTTTTGCCGTTCCAATCGCCTTGTCCATGTCCTTGACGCAATAATACGATAAGGCCAGGTTGTTTTTGGCAAACAGCATATCCGGATTGTTGGTTTCGATCTTTTTAAGCGCCGCGATCGCCTGTTCGTATTCCCCATTGTCCAGCAACCGCTTCCCATCCTGCGCCAGTTTCTGGAATTCCCGCTCCTTGGCGTCCTCCAGCAGCAGGTCCTCATATTCCATCGCGTCGTCGAACATCATCAGGAAATCCTCAACCTCATCGGCAAACTCGCCGTCCGGCTCCTCGTCCATATATTTCTCAAAGCTTTCCTGCGCTTTTTCAAAATCATTGAGCCCGATAAAATTACATCCCATGCCGAAAAAGCATTCGTTCCTCATATCCCGTGAATGCAATAAAAGATCGAACAGCAGGCTGTTCGATTCCTCATATTTTCCAAGGCCGGTCAATATTTCGGCCATTTGCATGGTGTATTCGGCGTTGTCCCTGTCTTTTTCGAGCGCATGGCGCATCATAGACAAAGCCCCCAGATAATTCGCGGACTCCGTCATTTTTTGTGCTGTTTTCGAATAAAATTCAGCAGGCCTGCTGAACTCAAGTATCTTTGCTTTTCCCATCCCTATTCCTTTGTGGCCTTATCCAGTAAAGCTTCCAATTCCTGCGCGTCAAACCAATATTTCTTATTGCAGAACCTGCACACGATTTCCGCGCCCTGGTCCTTGTCTATCATATCCTGTATCTCTTTTTTTCCGAGTGAAATAACCATCTGCTCCAGACGCTGTTTAGAGCAATCGCACTGCAAAACAGGCTGTGCGCTGTCAAGTATCTTTAGGTCAAGGCCTTCAAAGAGTTTTTTCAGTACATTTTCCACCGAATCCGACAACATATACATCGCAAAATTCGTGATCTCCGGCACCCGTTCCTCGATTGCCCTGAGCGTTTCCTCGCTGCAGTCCGGCATCGGGCGAACGATAATACCGCCGGCGTTTACAATACTCATATCCGTTTCCAGCCATGTGTTTACGTAGACGATCGACGGCTGTTGCTCGGATGTTAAAAAGTAATGCGCAATATCTTCTCCGATCTCGCCGCTCACGATGGGCGTTTTGCCAATATACGGCTCTTTCATGCCAATATCCTGGATTACGGTCACAAAGCCGTCCTTACCGACCGCGTCTGCGATATTGAAAGATCCCCTTTCCGACGGCGGCGTATTGACCTGCGGGTTGGCAATATAAGCTTTCATATGGAGCTGCGCGTCGCCGACGACCATAACCGTGCCGGCAGGTCCGCCGCCGCTTAGCATCAGCGTAAATTTATCATCTTTGTTTTTCATCATCGACGCCATCATCGTTCCCGCCGCCAGCACCCTGCCGAGGATTATCGTTCCCACCGGCAGCGTGTTGTGGATCACGCGCGCCTGCTCCGCCATATCGGATACCTCGCACGCGCATACCGCTACTTCGTTGTTGACCATCGCCCTGATTAAAATATCACTCATATTTATTGTCTCCTTGTCGCCGCAAACTGTATCCTGTCGCAGCGTTCATTCGCCTGCTCTGTTGAAAGGAAAGCGTAAGAACGCACCTCGCCGAATCCTGCGCTTTCCAGCATGTCTGTAATTTCCCTGTTCTTCCACGCGCGCTGCATATGTCTTTCATCAAATCGCCGGTAGGTTCCCTCCTCTGCCACGAACAACGTAATATCCATCTTAAGCAGCCCCGTTTGATCGTCATACGTATTCTGCCAGAAATAGGTTTCTTCGTCTCCATCGTCAAAATAGAATTCGTTGCCGAGCACATGTTTAAGCTTATGCGCCGAACTTATATCAAAGAGAAAAACGCCGTCCGGCTGAATATTATGGTAAACCTGCGCAAAAAAAGCTTCAAGACGTTCCTGCTCCAATATATAGTTTACACCGTCACACGCCGCTATGGCGGCCTTTACCGGTTTATTAAGCGCGAATTCACACATATCAGCGCAAGCGTATTCCACCCGCGCCGCGCTGCGGCGCGTTTTCTCCTGCGCCAAAAAGAGCATTTCCTCTGAAATATCCGTCGCCGTCATACGGTACCCTGCCCGCGCCAGCCGCAAAGTGATATTTCCCGTTCCGCAGGCGTATTCCAGCACGCGCTCGCCCGGTCCGACTCCCGCGCGGCACAGTAAATCGGCAATGTATTCCGCCCATTCATCATAACCCGCATCGTACATCAGGGCGTCGTAGACGCCCGCCAAAGCCTCATACTGCTTACTCAAAATCCGTGACCCTCAAAAAGTATTCTACACCATTTAACAGTGCCTGTTCGTTAAAATCAAAGTTGCTTGCATGGAGCGGCGGCGTATCCTTGCTTTCGCCGATGCCCACAAAAGTATAAAGCCCCGGGATCTGGCGCTGGTAATTCGAAAAATCCTCCGCCATCATAAACGGCTTTACGATCTCAACCTCATCGGCCGAGAATTTACCGTACGCGGCACGAAACAGGCTTTCATCGTTTACTACCGCCGGATAGCTCATCGGTTCAAAATATTCGCAGCGTACGCCGTACGAAACACGCAATCCCTCAAGCAACTCATGCAGCCTTTGCTTGATCGTATCCATGACGCGCGCCTCAAAACCACGCATCGTTCCCTCCAGATGGACCGTTTCACAAATAACGTTTCTGGCTTTTCCGCCCTCCGCCCTGCCGATTGTCAGAACGGCGGTTTCATACGGATCGATATTGCGTGAAACGATCGTCTGTACTGCGGTGATCAACTGGGCGGCGGCAACAAGCGCGTCATTGGCATCCTGCGGCTTTGCGCCGTGACCGCCCTTGCCGGTAATATCAATATTAAAATCACACATTTGCGCCATAATCGGTCCCTGCTTCATGCCGATCATTCCCAGAGGTACATCCGGCCACAAGTGAATGCCGTATATTTCGTCCACCCTCGGATCGGAAAGCGCGCCGCCCTCGATCATCGGCTGTGCGCCGCCTACCGTCTCTTCCGCCGGTTGAAACAGGAAAACATAATTATATTTCAAAGATTCCCTCGCCCTGCTCACCAAGGCTGCACACACAAGCGCGATCGCCATGTGTCCGTCATGTCCGCAGGCATGCATCATATTCTCATGCACCGATGCAAATTCGCAGCCGGTATGCTCCGGCACGCGCAGTCCGTCAATATCCGCGCGGATCGCTACCGTTTTCCGCGGGTTCGGGGCACGAAAAACCGCCTTTATACCTGTTCCCGCGCACGATGTAAGTACATCGGGCTCGAGCTTTTTCAGATACTCCGTCAAATACGCGGTCGTTTTAAAAACGTCAAACGAATACTCCGGAATCCGGTGCAGCTCCCTGCGTATTTTTTTTAGTTCTTCCAGGCATTCCTCTGCCAGCGGTCTTACTCTCACTGCATAACCTCGCTTATTATCAAAATTACTATTATGATAATACCGTGTTCTATTCCCTTTCGCAAGTATTTCACGCAGAAACTATTTACACAATCCCGCGTATGATGTATAATGAGGCAGAACAGACAGAGGAGCGTTATTGCATCAGTACCCCAAATGATCAGTCTTTCGGCGAGACGGTTGCATTTTGCGGGAAAGGACGTAACGCCGAAGAGTAAGCTGCCCGCCGTGCGCTTATATCTGGGGATGCAGAGAATATCTGTATCACTGTCACCGCATACGCGGTGTTGCGCTGCTGCTGAATCAAACAAATGATACAGGAAACGGCGCGCCAGGTGTGCCGTTCTTTTTTTGCAGAATTTACGCAGGCCCGCCCTGCTGAAATATTTTAAATGTTGCGCGTGCAAAACGCGCGGGAATGGAGATATGTATGAGAAAGTTTAATGTTGCCGTTGTCGGCGCAACGGGAATGGTCGGAAGAAAGTTCTTGCAGGTTTTGGAAGAGCGTCAGCTCCCTGTCGAGAATTACTACCTCTTTGCAAGCGCGAGGAGCGCCGGTAAAAAGGTCGACTTCATGGACAAGGAATATACGATAGAAGAACTCACGGAAACGTGCTTTGACGGTAAGGATATTGACATCGCTTTATTTTCCGCAGGCGGCGGCACAAGTGAAAAGTTTGCGCCGTGCGCTGTCAAAGCAGGCGCGCTTGTCATCGACAATTCCAGCGCATGGCGTATGGACCCGAAAGTCCCGCTTGTCGTGCCGGAGGTCAATCCGGAGGATATTAAGTGGCATAACGGTATCATCGCCAACCCGAATTGTTCGACGATTCAGGCAATGGTCGCCCTAAAACCGCTCGACGACAAATATAAAATTAAACGTGTTGTATATTCAACGTACCAAGCTGTTTCCGGCGCAGGTATGGGCGGTTACAGCGACCTTGAAAACGGTATCAATGGGGATGCCCCACAAAAATTCCCCTATCCGATTTTTGGAAACTGCCTGCCGCAGATCGACGTCTTCGACGAGGACGATTATACAAAGGAAGAACTTAAGATGGTCAACGAGACGCGCAAAATTCTTCATAACGACGATATGCGCATCACTGCGACGACGGTCCGCGTACCCGTTTTCCACGGTCACAGCGAATCCATCAACGTTGAGTTTGAAAAGGACTACGATCTTGACGACCTGAAAAAAACGCTGGCGGACTTCCCCGGCCTCATCGTTATGGACGATGTGAAGAAAGGCGAAAGCAAGGGCATATATCCGATGGCTCTCGATATTGCCGGCAAAGACGAGGTATATGTCGGTCGAATCCGTCGGGACCGTTCCGTTGATTCCGGCGTGAACCTCTGGGTTGTTGCCGACAACATCCGCAAGGGTGCGGCAACGAACGCCGTCCAGATCGCGCAGGTCTGGATGGATATGCAAAGTAAATAAAACAGGAGTGTTATGACTATGATTTTTCAAGGATCCGCCGTTGCGCTCGCTACGCCTTTTACGACGAACGGCATCAATTTCAGCGAACTGGAGCGGCTGATCGAGTTCCAAATATCAAACGACACGGATGCCCTACTCGTATGCGGCACGACGGGCGAACCCTCCACAATGACCATGGATGAGCAGCATGACGTAATCAAATTTGCCGTGGAGAAAACGGATAAGCGGATCCCTGTGATCGCGGGCGTGGGCGGCAATAATACGGCGCACGTCATTACATGCGCGAAGATAGCTCAGGATCTCGGTGCAGACGCGCTTTTGGCCGTTACCCCCTACTACAACAAGTGCAGCAACGCAGGCCTGCTCGCGCACTTTACCGCGCTTGCGGACGCTACGGACCTGCCTGTCATCCTCTATAACGTACCTGGCAGGACAGGCGTCAATATCTGCCCCGCCGTATATGAGGAGCTTTGTTGCCATGACAAGATCGCAGGCATCAAGGAAGCGAGCGGTAATATTTCGCAAATTGCCGAGGTTGCGCGCCTGACGCGCGGAAAGGCGGCGCTTTACAGCGGCAACGACGACCATGTCGTTCCCCTGCTTTCCCTGGGCGCTGCCGGCGTGATCTCCGTCGTCGCCAATATCATGCCAAAATACATGCACAATATGGTGATGAATTACCTTGACGGCAAGACGGATTCCGCAAGGGATATGCAGCTTGAGGTCAATCCTCTGGCCTCGGCTATGTTTATGGAGGTCAATCCTATCCCCATCAAAACGGCAATGCGTCTCATGGGCTTTGATATGGGCCCTCTGCGCTTGCCCCTGACGGAAATGTCTCCTGCCAATCTCGACGCGCTGAAAGCGCAGATGCGGCAATACGGACTGATCGGATAAAGGCGGTTATAAAAATGATTAAAATATTATTGAGCGGTGTAAACGGGCGTCTCGGACAGACGCTCGCAGCCTGTATAGCCCAAACGGAAGATATGGTGGTCGTGGCCGGCGTCGATAAAATGCCGCAGGCGCATGAAAATCCCTTTCCTGTCTATGAAGATTTTTCGCACGTCATCGAATCGATAGACGTGATCATTGATTTTTCGCGCCCGGAGGCGCTCTTTGGCCTGCTTGAGTTTGCGCAATCCAAAAATATTGCTGTTGTACTCGCCACCACAGGCTATTCTGCCAACGACAAAATGATGATCGCAAAATACGCCGGACATATTCCCGTATTTTTTTCCGCGAATATGTCTCTGGGCGTAAATCTGCAGATGGAACTCGCCAAAAAAGCGGCCGAGTTTCTTGGTAATAACTTTGATATTGAAATCGTGGAAAAACATCACAACCAGAAAGTCGACGCTCCGAGCGGCACGGCGCTGGCCATTGCAGATTATATCAATACGGCGTTCATGAACACTAAAGAGTACGTATACGGTCGTACTCCCAAGACCCGCTTGAAGCGTGAACAAAAAGAAATCGGTATCCACGCCGTACGCGGCGGAACCGTCGTCGGCCAGCATGACGTTTTATTTATGGGCAACGATGAGATCATCGAAGTCCATCACACCGCCCTTTCCAAAAATGTTTTTGCGGAGGGCGCGATGCGTGCGGCCAGGTTTTTAATGGATAAGCCTGCCGGACTGTATTCCATGTTCGATATTATTTCCGAATCGAACGCAACCATGAGCCTTTACACGGAAGACGATAACGCCGTGGTTCACATAGGCTGTATAGCCGGCGATCCCTCCCTTTTGTCTGCAATTTTTGAGACGCTTGCCAAGGGCGGCGTCGGTGTAGACCTTGTCCAGCAATGTTCTCCTGATGGAAAAACGATGGAACTTTCCTTTTCGATCGCGGCATCCGAGCTTTCGCGTTCCCTATCCATCTTAAAGACGCTGAAAGGCTTGACTGTCGATGCGGATTCCGGACTTACCAAGCTGACGCTCGAAGGCAAGGGCGGGCAAAAGCCGGCCAATATCACGGCCAAATTGTTTGCCGCGCTTGCATCCGAGGAAATCAAAACATATGTTTTCACCGCTTCGGCCTCCAGAACTTCTTTTTGTATCGACAAAGGCGATACTACCAAAGCCGTGAAAGTCATTACCGAGACCTTTAAATTATAATTACGAGGTAACTATTCTTGAAAAATTACGATGTCGTCATCATCGGCGGCGGAATCAGCGGCATTATGTCCGCGTATCGGCTCACCGAAAAGAATCCCGCTCTCAAAGTGGCGCTGCTGGAAAAGGGCCATACGATTACCAAGCGTATCTGTCCGATTATCAAAAAAACAGCCGACCATTGTATCAAATGCGCTTCCTGCGCGATTATGGAGGGCATGGCCGGAGCAGGCGCATTTTCGGATGGGAAATATGTCATTTCCACCGAATACGGCGGCTGGCTGACCGATTTTCTGGAACCGGAAACAGTAATCGATTATATCGAGCAGGCAGATAAGCTGCTTGTTTCCTTTGGGGCGACTACGGAACGTTTCATGCCGAACAACGATTTAAAGTCGGAATGTTTAAAGTACGACCTGCATATGTCGCAGGCGCAGCTCAAACATCTTGGTACGGATGAGAATTTTGATACGATGCGTAAAATGATCGAGCATATTGCTGAAAAATGCGATATTTTTACGGATACCGGCGTCATAGATGTTGATGCTTCCAGGCATATCGTATATGCCGAATCCAAAAAAGAAAAATTGGAGTTTGCTGCCAAAGATATTATTTTTGCCGTCGGTCGTGTCGGCAGTCAGTTTTTTGCAGGCTGGTGTAAAAAAAACAACGTCGGCCTCACCAATAATCAGGTCGATATCGGCGTACGTGTAGAACTTCCTTCCAGCGTATGGGAACATTTCTCGCGCTGCATCTACGAACCAAAGATCTGGTACCGCAGCAAGGCGTACGGCGATACCACACGTATGTTTTGTTTCAATGAAAAAGGCAGCGTGGTAACGGAAAATACCAACGGCGTGTTGACAGTCAACGGGCATTCTTACCGCGATCAATCGCGTAAGACCGGCAATTCCAATTTTGCCCTTTTGACCACGATACGTTTTACGGAGCCTTTCAAAGAACCTATAGAATATGCGCGCCACGTTGCGAGTCTTGCCAACCTGATCAGCGGCGACAGCGTGCTTGTGCAGCGTTTCGGCGATCTTCTGGCCGGACGCAGGACGGATCAGAACCGTTTGGCCCAGTCCACGACCCGCCCCACCTTAAAGGCGGTTCCCGGGGACCTGAGCCTGTGCCTGCCCAAACGGCAGCTCGACAATATCATCGAAACGCTTTACGCGCTTGATAAAGTCGCTCCCGGCACCGCGAATTACGATACGCTTCTTTACGGGATCGAATGTAAATATTATTCCGCGCGTCCTTACGCAAATGATTTCGAGCTTGACGGCTTTTCCCGCGTTTATGCCACTGGCGACGGCGCAGGATTTACGCGCTCCCTGTCTCAGGCGGCGGCAAACGGGCTTTATGTCGCGGACAAAATTCTGGGCCGTAACTAAAAAAGCGTAATAAAAAAGCGTCTGCATGCAGATATGCAGACGCTTTTCTTTGCCCTTTTATTTAATTCCAATATCCGTCCTGTAGTGCGCCCCGTCAAAAGAGATCTTTTCTACGTTCGCATACGCCTTTTCGCGCGCCTCGGCAATATCTTTTCCTGTCGCCGTTACACCCAGCACCCGTCCGCCGTTTGTATAACAATCGCCATTTTCGGCCTTTGTGCCGGCGTGGAAAACGACCACTCCCTCGTCCACATTATCCAGCCCCTCGATCAGCTTACCGTTTTCATACTTTTGCGGATAGCCGCCAGAAGCCATGACCACGCATACCGCGCTCTCATCTTTCCAACTGAGCGATACGCGGTCAAGCGTGCCGTCGATTACTGCGTCGATAACGTCTAATAAGTCCGTTTCAAGAAGCATAAACACCGATTGCGTCTCCGGATCCCCCAGCCGCGCGTTGTATTCCAGCACCTTTACCCCGTCGGGCGTGAGCATTAGGCCAAAGAAAATAATGCCCTTGAATTCCCTGCCCTCCGCGTTTAATGCCTGAACTGTTTTTTCAAAAATTTCCTTTTGCGCATATTCCTGCAGGTCATTCGTAAACTTGGGTGACGGCGCAAAGGTTCCCATGCCTCCCGTATTCAATCCCTCGTCGTTATCATACGCCCGTTTGTGATCCTGTGCGGAAACCATCGGCAGGATGGTCTTACCGTCGCAGAACGAAAGCACAGATACCTCTGGGCCTGTCATAAATTCCTCAATCACAACACGCGCTCCCGCATTACCGAATTTTTTATCCAGCATAATATCTTCTACCGCCTGCTTCGCCTGCTCAAAATTCTCGCAGATGAGTACCCCTTTTCCGAGGGCCAGGCCGTCAGCCTTGACTACTGTCGGATATTTTGACGTTCCCAGATATGCAACCGCCTGCGCCGCATCGTCAAAAACCTCGAAGTCCGCGGTAGGAATGCCGTATTTTTTCATTAGCCATTTGGAATATGATTTTGACCATTCAATTTCCGCCGCCGCCTTGGTCGGTCCAAACGCGCGGATTCCCGCCGCCGTAAGTGCGTCCACCATGCCCAGCGCAAGCGGATCGTCCGGCGCGACGAATACCATATCTATTTCGTTTTGCTTTGCCCATCTGACGATTCCGTCAACATCGTCCGCTTTGATCGCCACATTGCTTGCTATCTGAGCTGTACCACCGTTTCCCGGCGCGCAATAAAGCTCCACCGGCCTGCCGCTCTGCTTCAGCTTCCATAAAATCGCATGCTCGCGGCCACCGCCGCCTACTATCAATATCTTATACATTGCACATTATTCCTTTTTCTTTAGTGTCTGAAATGACGAATACCGGTAAATACCATCGCAATCCCGTTTTCGTCGCATTTTTTGATTGAATCTTCGTCACGGATCGATCCGCCGGGCTGAATGATTGCCGTGATTCCCGCTCTTGCCGCCACCTCGACGCAATCGTCGAAAGGAAAGAAAGCGTCGGACGCCAGTACCGCGCCCTTAACGTCCTCGCCGCTACGTTCCAACGCCATTTCCGCCGCCCAGATACGGTTTGTCTGCCCCGGTCCGATCCCCAGCGTTCCCATGCCTTTGGCAATCGCAATACCGTTGGATTTCACATATTTTACGACCTTGAATGCAAACTCAAGATTTTCCATCTCCTCGTCCGTGGGCGCGCGTTTAGTAACCACCTTAAACTCGCCGTCAAACATTTTATCGTTCAGTCCCTGCACCAATAGTCCGCCCAGAACTTTCTTGGTATCGATACCGTCCTTGGGAAGCGGCGCGCTGATCTCCGGCAATTGCAGTACGCGCAGGTTTTTCTTTTGACAGAGAATATCGAGCGCTTCTTTGGTATAAGAGGGCGCGATCACGATCTCCAAAAATATTTTACTCATCTGGCTTGCCGTTTTTTCGTCGATCTCCCTGTTGCAGGCTACGATCCCGCCGTAAATAGAAACCGGATCGCATTCATACGCTTTCATGTACGCGTCATAAACCGTATCCGCGCTTCCCACGCCGCACGGATTGGCGTGCTTTACGCCTACGACTGTCGTATCCGAAAATTCACGCAGGCAGTCAAGTGCCCCCGCCGCATCATTGATATTATTAAAGGAAAGCTCTTTACCGTTAAGCTGCTTGGCATTCGCCAAGCTGCCCGCAACATATAAGGGTTCGCGGTAAAAGGCCGCATGCTGGTGCGGATTTTCGCCATACCGCATCTCCTGCTGTTTCTCATAGGTAAGCGTCAGTTTTTCCGGCAGCACCTCTTCATCCATTTGCTTTCTCAGATATTGCGCGATCAGCGCATCATATGCCGCCGTATTTTCAAACACTTTTGCGCCCAGATAGAATTTGGTATCCCGCGATACCGCCCCCTCCTCACTGAACTCAGCAAGTACTCTATCATAGTCAGCAGCGTCAATCACAACTGCAACATCCTGCCAGTTCTTAGCGGCAGCGCGCAGCATGGTCGGTCCGCCAATATCGATATTCTCGATCGCGTCTTCCAGCGTGACATCTGCTTTGGAAATCGTCTGCTTGAACGGATAGAGGTTCACTGCCACCACGTCGATCGTTTCAACACCCAGTTCCTTTAACTGCTTCATATGCTCTTCATTGCCGCGCATTGCCAGAATGCCCGCGTGGATCTTCGGATGCAGCGTTTTCACCCTACCGTCAAGGCATTCCGGAAAACCGGTAATATCCGAAACATTCGTCACCGCTAGCCCCGCGTTTTCCAGCTCACGCTGCGTTCCGCCGGTGGAAAGGATTTCGAATCCCAAGCCAATCAAGCCTTTTGCGAAATCAACGATGCCTGTCTTGTCAAACACGCTTAAAAAAGCTCTTTTTGCCATTTTATGATCCTCCAAACTATTTTAAAATTTTTACAATCCTGCCCTCTGTTCTCAATTTTCCATCTGCCATCAACGCCACAGCCTCCGGCAATATTTTATGCTCTGTCTCCAGCACCCGCGCTGCTAAGTCTGCAGGAGAATCTCCCTCCAGTACCGGTACGGCCGCTTGCATGATAATCGGCCCTGTGTCCGCCTGTCCATCGATAAAATGGACGGTTGCGCCCGAAAATTTTACACCATATGCGATTGCCGCCTCGTGTACTTTGCTTCCATACATGCCCATTCCGCAAAAGCTTGGAATGAGCGATGGATGAACATTGATGATCTTGTTGGGATAAGCCGCCAGCGTTTTTTCGCCGATAATACTCAAATATCCCGCCAATACGACAAAATCCGCGCGGTACTTTTGCAATACGGATAGTATGGCGCTGTCGAACTGTTCTTGTGAAGAAAAACACTTTTTTTGCACGACCTCCACAGGAATTCCCGCGCTTTCCGCACGCTTGATTGCATAAATATCCGGTTTTCCGGCGACAAGACAGCAAATCTCGGCCTGGATCTGTCCCGACTCCACGGCATCGATCAGCGACTGGAAATCCGTTCCGCCGCCGGATGCCATAACGGCAAATTTCAGCATAACTCAACGCCTCCACTGCCGGATACGATCTCGCCGATCGAATAAGCCTTTTCGCCAGACGCTTCCAGCATGGCGAGTGCCTCTTTTTCCTGTTCCGGCTTTACTACGACGATCATGCCGATTCCCATGTTAAAGGTATTGTATGCATCCTTTTGGGAAAGCTGAGCGTCCGCCACCAGCTTTTCAAAAACATACGGCATATCCCATGAGCCCAGCCGAATCCTTGCATCCACATTCTTCGGCAGCACGCGCGGGATATTTTCGTAGAAGCCGCCGCCTGTGATGTGCGCGATTCCTTTGACCCCGATCTTTTCGATCAGGCCGAGGATCGACTTTACATATATTTTCGTGGGCGTAAGAAGCAGCTCGCCCAGCGTCGTTCCCGTTTCTGCAATTTTTATAGTATTTAAAGTATCGTCCATAGCATAAAGCTTGCGTACCAGCGAAAAACCGTTGGAATGAATACCCGTGGAACCCAGCCCGATAATTCTGTCCCCCACGGCGATGTTCGTTCCATTGATAATATCCGCCTTGTTTACGATTCCTACGCAGAATCCCGCCAGGTCATATTCGCCTTCAGGATAAAACCCGGGCATTTCCGCCGTTTCCCCGCCAATCAGCGCGCAGCCGGACTGTATACAGCCATCGGCAATCCCCTTGACAATATCCGCCGCAACACCTGGTACCAGAGCTCCCGTAGCGATATAGTCCAGGAAAAACAAAGGCCGTGCGCCATGGCATATTACGTCGTTTGCACACATCGCCACGCAATCGATTCCTACCGTATCGTTTTTATTGGTAGCGAAAGCCGCCATCAGTTTGGTACCGACGCCGTCTGTTCCCGAAACCAGCACCTGTCCGTTACCTATATCATACATCCCGCCAAACGTCCCGAGATCGGTGATCACATTGCCGTCAAAAGTTTTTTTAACGTGCTCTTTCATCAGCTTTACAGCCTCATAGCCGCGTTCTACGTCAACTCCGGCATCTTTATATGTTACTGCCATATTCCCTCTCTTTCCAGTCTCTGCCCTATTCTATGCCGGACAGTTCCACTGCTTCTGTTTCTTTCAAAGCTTTTCTCATATCGACCGGATAGTGCCCGTCGAAGCATCCGGTACAGAAATTACATCCCGCGCCCTCCACCGTTTTCAGCAAATCCCCGATGGACAAATAATGCAAGGTATCGGCGCCGATGATCCTGCGTATCTCTTCCACCGAATTTTTGGACCCGATCAATTGATCGTGCGACGGCGTATCGATCCCGAAAAAGCACGGGCAGATAACAGGCGGAGAACTGATTTGCATATGCACCTCTCGCGCGCCTGCCAGCCGCAGCATTTCTACGATTTTCCTGCTCGTCGTTCCGCGCACGATAGAATCATCGATCAAAATCAACCTTTTTCCATGTACATTCCGCTTCATGGCGTTAAGCTTCAGCTTAACGCCGCGTTCCCGAAGCGCCTGCGACGGCTGGATGAATGTCCTGCCCACATAGCGGTTTTTGGATAAAGCTTTCGCATATGGAATGCCCGATTCCGCCGCATACCCCGATGCCGCCGGCGTAGCCGAATCCGGTACGTCGCTGACGAGATCGGCGTCGACCGGAAATGCCTGCGCCAGTTTAATGCCCATGTTTTCACGCGACCGGTATACGCTGATCCCGTCGATGTCTGAATCGGGACGCGCAAAATATACATATTCAAATACGCAAAGGGCCGTTTGCATCGACGATTGCGCCTGATAGGATTTCAGACCGTCCTTGTTGATCATGATAATTTCGCCCGGACGGACATCCCGCACAAACTCCGCATCTATAGTATCAAAAGCGCACGACTCGGATGCCACAACGTAATTGTTGTCCAGTTTTCCCAGCGCCAGTGGACGGATCCCCAGCGGATCACGCACCGCGACAAGCTCGTCCTGCGTCATGATGACCAACGCATAAGAGCCCCTCACGACTTTCATCATGGCGGAAATCGCATTCAACAGGCCGCGTTTTGAGTATTTGGCGATCAGGTTAGCCATTACCTCCGTATCCAGCGACGTTTGAAAAACGGTGCCTTCGTCCTCCAGCTTTGCGCGCAGCGCCGTACTGTTGATCAGGTTACCGTTATGTGCTAAGGCAAGCTTGCCGCCGCGATACGATATTACAAGCGGCTGCGCGTTTTCACCTTTACTTTCCCCCGTCGTGGAGTAACGCACATGGCCGATACCGATATGGCCGCCCAAAAGCTTATCGAGATTATCCTTAAACACCTCTGAACACAGGCCCATGCCCTTATGCTGTTTCACGCATTTTCCGTCCGTGACCGCAATACCGGCGCTCTCCTGCCCCCTGTGCTGCAAGGCGTACAGTCCGAGATATGCCGCCTCCGCCGGATCATAATGGCGGTCATCCATAAAGATACCGAACACACCGCATTCCTCCGGCATAACGTCGTCTGCCGGCTTCCATCGCTCATATTGCATGTTTGGTGCAAGAAGCATGCTTTATTCTCCCATCAGCCGGTGCAGGATTTCCTGATACGCATCCTCAACATTGCCGAGGTCCTGACGGAAACGGTCCTTATCCAGCTTCTCCCCAGTCTTGGAATCCCAGAAACGGCAGGTGTCCGGAGAAATTTCATCCGCAAGGATGATTTCGCCTTTGTAGCGGCCGTATTCCAGTTTAAAGTCGATCAGCTCAATTCCGAATTGCTTGAGGTAATCCGTCATGATCTCGTTGACCTTAAAGGAATACGTCGCAATTTTCTCGAGTTCTTCCGGCGTTGCGAGATCCATAGCAAACACATGATAATCATTAATCATCGGATCGCCGAGCTCGTCGTCCTTATAGCTATATTCAAGTACCGTGGATTTGAGCTTTGTTCCCTCTGGGATACCCAGCCTTTTGGAAAGGCTGCCGGCGGCGATATTCCTGACGATCACTTCCACCGGAACGATTGAAACGCTCTTAACCACCGTTTCACGATCGGAAAGTTCTTCTACAAAATGCGTAGGAATCCCGTGCTCTTCCAGCATTTTAAACATATGATTGGAAACCTTATTATTGACCACGCCCTTTCCGACGATCGTACCTTTCTTGAGGCCGTTAAAGGCGGTTGCATCATCCTTATAATCAACGATCACATAATCCGGATCATCCGTTTTAAAAACTTTTTTTGCTTTTCCTTCATACATTTGTTCTGCTTTTTTCATTTTAAAGCTCCTCTCTGAGTTCAGCATCCGCAGCTACAACCTTAAGCTGCATATCTTCTTTAAATTTATATAATAAATCGCTTAACGTATCGTATTTGAGCGCGAGAATTTGCACTGCTAGCAGGGCGGCGTTTTTTCCGCCGTTGATGGCCACGGTGGCTACCGGAATACCCTCGGGCATTTGCACTGTAGAAAGCAGGGAATCCAGCCCGTCCATTGTAGAAGATTTGATCGGAAGTCCGATCACCGGCAAAATACTGTGACCGGCAATTACACCGGCAAGATGTGCTGCCTTTCCGGCAGCGGCAATGATTACCTCGACCCCGTTGTCCTTTGCGTTCTTTGCGAAGTCTGCCGCGAGCTCTGGCGTCCTGTGCGCAGACATGACATGCGCTTCTACCTCAATACCAAAATCTTTCAATGTATCAATCGTCGGCTTTAATACCGGCAGGTCGCTTTTCGAACCCATAATCACTGCAACTTTCATTCTGTTTCTCCTTTAGATTGAATTTTTCTATGAAAGGATTGAGCCGGCAGGGCGCCGGCTCAACCTTACACTTACATATTTTTTAGATCAGCGCCAGCACGACGAAGTTCAGTACGAACAGGATCGTTGCCACGATCAGGATCGGGTGCAGCTCTTTTGCTTTGCCGCGGATGATCTTAACAATGCAGTAGAACAGGAAACCTGCGGCGATACCGTAGGAAATACTGTAGCACAGGGCCATGAATACGCCTGCAAAGAACGCCGGCACAGCTTCCTCGAAATCCCCCCACTTAATATCCTTGAATGCCGCCATCATCATAACGCCAACAGCAATAAGCGCCGGAGCGGTCGCCTGGGAAGGCACGATGCCCATCACCGGAGCAAGGAACATACATGCCAGGAAGATGATTGCCGTTACAACGCTCGTAAGGCCGGTACGTCCGCCTGCGCCAATACCTGCGGCGCTTTCTACGTATGTCGTCGTATTAGACGTTCCGAAAACAGCGCCGACTGACGTCGCGATTGCATCTGCAAACAGGGCTTTATCCATTTTGGATTTGAAGCCTTTGCTTGTTTCCATCATCTTCATGTCTTCCGCACTGAAGATACCGCTTCTACGGCCCGTTCCGATGAACGTACCGATTGTATCGAATGTATCTGATATACTAAAGGCAAATATCGTCATTATTACCATAAGTATCTTATCGGGAACCGCAAAGAGCGACTGCATGCCCTCAGGGCCAAAGGCCGCGCCAAAGGTCACGCCCAAGTCCTTGAAAGAATTGCCAAGGCTGTCTGCCGCAAAGTTGACCGTCGAAAGGTCGACAACGCCCATCGGGATACCGATGATTGTCGTTGCGATGATACCGATCAGGATCGCTCCCTTTACCTTAGCAACCAAAAGTATGATCGTCAGGATGATACCGATCAGCGCCAGGATAACCGCAGGTGAATTGAAAGTAACGAGTGCCGGTACCGCGCCGCCTGAAGAAACGATACTGGTAATTCCGGAATAAGTCGCGTCCGCCGCAAACGGCGCGCCGTTGATGGACATGATCGTTCCCGGATCGGACGTAAACTGGATGATACCCGCATTTTTGATACCGATATAGGCAACAAAGATACCAATACCGCCGCCAATGGCATTCTGCAAGGATTCAGGAATAGATTTGATGATTGCTTTTCTCAGTTTCGTGACCGTAATAATAATGTTTACGATACCACAGATGAATACCATTGCGAGTGCCTGCTGCCAGGTAAAGCCAAGTGCGAAGCATACCGTATAGGTAAAGAACGCGTTTAAGCCCATACCGGGAGCCTGCGCATACGGTACGTTTGCAAACAGGCCCATAACGAGGGTGCCGATCGCTGCCGCGATGATCGTTGCAAGGAATACCGCCTGAGAAGGCATGCCCGTCGCCGACAGAATGCTCGGGTTTACAAAAATGATGTAAGACATCGCAAAGAACGTTGTAAATCCGGCAATGACTTCGGTTGAAGCTTTTGTGCCATTCTCTTTGAGTTTAAAAAACTTTTCCATATGATACCTCCTACAATTAAAATATATAAGTATAAAAACTCATATAGTTATCATACTAAATTGCCAATCTTTCCGCAATATTAATTCGAACTTTATATCCTATTTACGCATTATTATTCGATATGTAACGAATGTAAGAACCGACCTTATATCCTGGTATCCTTTTAATAAAGCATTTTTTATATTGCATAGCAAAATAAAAAATCCTGCGGCTGTTTTTGAAATACAGCCACAGGATCCAGTCTTTACCTCCGCTTGACGCTCTTTATAACAACGCAAAATGTGTGCTTTCGATCATCTCTTTCATCTGGCATAAACAGAAAGGATGTCCGGCAGGGTCAAGCATGACCCGCCACTCCTCGGAAAATTGTTCCTCCGCGACCGTTGCCCCGCAATGAATCGCATATTGGACCGCTTTTTCCAAATCGTTCACCGCGAAGTCCAAATGCGCCATTTGCTGCTGTGCGTCCGGTTCTTCCGGCCACACCGGCGGTTGATACCCTGGATTCCTCTGGAAAGTTATACCGGGGTATGTTCCCTGCTCCGCTTCGGGAGCGCCTACACATGCCCATTCCTCGTCATAGAATACGATCTCCCAATTAAGCAGCATCGCGTAGAACTTGGCCAGTGCATAAGGTTCTTTGCAATCCACTGTAAATGAGTACATTTTGATTTTTAATCCGTGATCCATCATATACGTACCCTCCCTCGGTATCAAATGATATTATTATTCGCCCGCGTGTCAGACCTATAAACGAAGCGCATACGCTCATCGGGCGCGCTCGGCATATAAATCAAAACGAACATGCCACTTGCCGTCCTCTTTTACCGTAACATCCTGCCAATGAAAATAATTGTCCTCAATTGCAGCAAAGACCCATTTTCTTCTTGCGTCCTCAATATTTGTAAGAATGATCTTTTCGTCTTGCTTTTTTGCTTCAAGCCGTATGATCTTCCCTGTATAGCAATATGCAACATCCCAAGCATGCGTACTTGGATTGTAGACACGCACCGTTGTTCCGTATTCGAATCCAGGCAAGACAATAACATCCTGTATCGCCATGCCCTCAAGAATCCGCGAAAAATGCCACTCGCCTTTTATCACGCGGGAATTACTATTGTCAACATAGTCAATTTTCCAACTGCCAATCAGTTTTCCAAAATAATCAAACTCTTCGGGCAGTGCTTTATGTTTCTCTTTACTTGTCAGGGCTTCAAAGAAATGCTTCATACAGCTAATCCTACACTCCTATCCTCTCTATCATCTCTTATTACATTCTACTATAACTTATCCCGCTGGAAAAGCACTATCAAACTTCCGCAAGCAAACACAGAAAAATAAGGTTCGCCAAAATGGCGAGCCTTATTTCATCGTCGCGAATCACAATTTTATTTGTTGCTGACTTTATTCCCACTCTACAAAGACTAACGCTTTTTGTTTAGGAATTATTCTCTGTAATGTTTCTCGTTCTTTTGATTATTTGATATATCCATATTATCCTGCCTATACGAGCTAATGTTATCATTTTGTTATCGGCATTGATAACACCTACTCGATAACTGTGGATAATAACTATATGTAGCATGTCAAATTATAAGCTATTTTGCTTAGAGATTCAACACAAAACTGAAATTTTACTTTTCCTTATATTCATCTGGTATTGCTATTTGAAATGTTTCACACAACAGCATCACATCATGCACATCATTTTTATCGTGTTCATATCCCAAATGAAGCATTACCTGACTCAATGGTTCAATACAAGAAACAGTTATATCTCCAACTTTTCCAATACCGGAAAAAGTTTTTGATGGAAATATATCTCCCTCATAAACAATTCCGTCATCTGTAAATTCAAAACAATGTAAATCAATGATTCTTTGTTTATCATCTTTCCAGACAGTATGACCATCCGTTGTATAATCAGTATTTACTTCCTCAAATCCATGCTGCTTAATCACATAAATATAATCATGATAATGTTTCAGTTCAACAAACAAATCAATATCATTGTGTATTCTTGATTCTCTTTTAAGAAGTGCATCAACACCCCATCCGCCATCTAAATATACTTTAATTTCGTTTTGCAAAGCATATTTTATAATTTCACATGCATCTTCTGTACGTACCATAATCTATCCTCCAAATTCAAATCTTTGTATGCTTTCCAACTCACTAAAAGCCTGAAATTTGTCAGTCTTTCATCCTTTTTGTTATCAATCACCAATTAGCTGTAATCCATTAGGATTTAGCTGATATATTTTATCGCACACCTCTTCAATATACTTTCTATCGTGAGAAATGCTAATGACAGCCCCCGGAAATTCTCGGAGCATTTTTCTTATTACCGGACCGGACAATGGTGAAAAATTTCTTGTCGGTTCATCCAGAATAAGAACATTTGCACCACTTAAGCTCATCCTCAAGAGAAGCACTTTCGCCTTTTGTCCGCCTGATAACTCCCGAATCGGATGCTCCATTTCATCTGGTGTGTATTTAAGTGAACCAAGGTATGTTCTAATTCTTGTACGCTCTTCTTTATCTCCTGTTTTATCAAGGTAATCAACCGGTGTAACATCCAAATCCAGCAGGTCTTCATAAGTTTGAGGCATATATTCTGCTTTAATGTCATTCCGATTTAGGAGTTCTTCCGCTATCTTTTTTAGAAGAGTCGTTTTTCCTGCCCCGTTGGCTCCTATCATACAGATTTTTTCTGAACCTTTTATTTTTAAATGAATTCCTTCTGCTAAAATTCTTTTGCCATCCGGAGTCACAAGCTTTGAAAGTTCATATTCTATGACCGTTTTTCCTGCGGGAATGTGTGAGTTTTCATCCCCTAATTTGACAAAGATTGCTTCTTCCTGTTCCGGCATCTGAGTCATATTTTCATCTTCTTTTTCAAATCTTCGTTCCATTGCCTTAACCGTATGCATTTTGTCCTTTAAGTTTTTGGCAACAGACGGTGCTTGTCTGGTACAACTTCTTAATGCACCTTGTACACTCTGCATAACTCTTTGATATTTTTCATCGCGAATCTTTTTCTCCCTACGGTCACTCAGTGCCCGCTGTTTTTGGATTTCAAATTTATGAAGCCGTTCTTCCACATAGCGTCTATAGGGAAGCTTTGCCACGGTATATCTCGCCTTTGTTTTTCGTATAATCTGCTCGATATGTATCACCATGTTGGCAGTACGCTCTATCAGCGTTTCATCGTGTGAAATAAAAAGCACAATGTGCTTCCAGTCATTTATGATTTTTTCCAGTAATGTAAGCGTCGCAATGTCGATGTCATTGGAAGGTTCGTCCAACAACAGCACAGAAACATCGCGAATGAAAAGCCTCATAAGTTGTGTCTTGACTTTTTCGCCTCCTGAAAGACTACCCATTGTCTGGTTACTGTAGAAAAAATCATTTTTCATTCCAAATTTTCCCGCAATAACAGACAATTCTTTAGGCGTTTTCTCCCAGAATATTTCCTCTTCAGAAAAATATTCGTATATTGTTTTTTCCTTATCTTCATCGAGCATCTCCTGCGGAAGATAACCAAGACGTTCGTGTCCCATTATCCTTTCCCCATCTGCTTCTATATAGTTTTCTACAAGCGACGGATTGTATATCCACTTCATTAATGTCGATTTCCCATTTCCCTCTTCTCCAATAATAACTGCCTTATCTCCATCATTTAGCACAAGGTTGAAATCATTAAGAATTATTCTCAGGTCTTTTTTATGTGTTAAATTTAATTTTTTTATCTGCAACATTAAAGTTTCTCCTTTTCGAAGTCTGAGCCAATTATTATTTTGAACACACAAAAACGAGTCTTTTTTGCATACGCAAAAATAGACTCGCTAAATAGCCCCTTATTTCTTTTCCAAAAGGAAAACAAAGGAAATGCCTCTTGCGATAATCCAACTTAAGCGTACACAAAACAAACCTATTCTCTACAGGCTCAATAACTATATGTGTCTTACTTAAATCAAATTATCTATTAATCATTTCCTCACCTTACACAAAATGTGCCTTTCTTTCTTCTAATGGCAATACTATCATACTGTATTTTTTGTGTCAATACATTTCACCTTATGGAAGTGCAAATTAAAATTTTCACTTCCTAATTATACATCCAACCATTACGAAATTCAATCTTTCACAACCTCTTTACAACCACAACCACAGCACTCCAGCAAACGCAGGAGCACCATACCGTAAAACGCTTATGTGTAAATCAACTCCGTTCCTACAACTTCCCTCACACAAGCCTGAATATTATTCATTCTTCCAATCCATTCGTAGGGATTATCTTTCTTTAATTGTTCCGTCACATCTTGTCTGTCGGCATATTCCTTTACCAGTCGAAGAAACATATCCTCTGCTTGCTTATCGACTTCTGCAAGATAACTATGCAGCTTTCCGCTTGTCAGCAGGTTCATATATAACACTTTATAGTGTTCCTTTAAATGCCTTGCATGTCGTTTCCCCCATAAACCAATCGGCTCTATTTCTTCTTCGGCTGGTACTGTGATGTTCGGCAATAAATAATCACCCACCTGTCTATAAGTTCCGCCCATTTCTTCAAAAATTGTCTTTGTCATTTTCCTTTTCCTCCTGTGATTTTTGTCTATCGTGATCGTGTATTATCACGCTTGCGACCTTTAACTGTTCTTGCCTGCTCCAACAAATCATCTATCTGTTTGCGACCAAAAACCTTACGGAGCAGGCTGTAATCTTTATTTTCTGCTTTTAGGATTTTGTTTTCTTCGGTCAATCTTTCATTGACTTTCTCCAAACGCTGATTGGTGCGGTATAACTGTGCATTCGCTGTATTCAGCCTATGATAGTTGTCCCACCCCTCAAAGCAGCGGGCAAGCACCGTTTTGACAAGTTGCTTCAATTTCCTTACAACCGGCTCTGCCATTTTGGTTTTATATGCCTTTGCAGTCATAAATTTCTCTGGTTCTGGCAACTGATATTTCGGTGCAGTATCAAGCTCTATTTCAAGATTTGACAGCTCGTCTTTTGCCTTATCATAGTTCAATACTCGTTCCGACAACACATCAAATTCAATCTGTTTCTGCTCGATTTTCGCACCTAATGCCGCCACTTCTTTTTCTCTTTCCTGCTTTTTATAATCCAAAACAGAAAGATGTTTTTCGTGTGTGCCTAAATGTTCCCACTCAATCCCATAACGTTCCATCACCGCCGCAAGCTGTTCTTTTTCGGACTGTATCCATTGCGACCACTCCGTATCGCCACGACTGCCGCCCTTAAAACCTTGCGTTGCAAGAGCCTGCTTTAGTGACACTCTTGTATCAAGTCCACGCTTGCTGCCTGTGGTAAAAGGTACAAAATCTATGTGCAGATGTGGTGTAGCTTCATCCATATGCAGATGAGCCGAGAACACCCGAAGCTGTGGATTTCGCTCCTGAAAACCCTGATAGTATTCATCTAAAATCTGCTTTGCCAGTTCTCCGTTTTCCGTATCGGCGTTCATATTTCCCTTACCGCCCACCTGTAAAATGATTTCGTGGAACGGTTTTTCCTGCTTGGAACTTCGGATTTTTTCATAATAATCTTTTATCTTTCGGTCTGACCTTATCTGCTTGGCATTGTATCTTTCCAATGCTTCATCAAACAATTCGTGATAAACTGTCTTTATATTTTCATTGCAGTAGTCGATATTGAGATGAGTACGAGTTCCGTCTACATTTTCTGCTCGGAACTTTCGGCTATTGTGATTGACCGAGCCTTTACCGACCATTGCACTTATCGTTCTCTGCATTTTTTCATCTCCCATCTGTAAATTTCAACATTCTCAGGTTTTGTTACTTTTGTCAAAAGTAACGCAAAAGCACTTTTGACGGGTACACCCATCAAAAATGCGACCTGTAAACAGGTTTTGCGTTCTCCGAAGGCTCTCCGAGGGGTGAGCGTGTGCCGGTGGCACACACGCCTGCGAACCGACCGAGCCAGCAGGCGAGACCAAAGAGCCGCCTTTGAAAAGGCACTCTCTGCACACTCCCCTAAACTTTATCCGGTGTCAAAGTGTGACGATGGTGACAATGTTTTTCACAGCGTGCTGCTCTCAAAAACATTGACACCTTTGACACCGTTTGTCACGCCGTCTGCTCGGTTTCTTTCCAAAGTGAAACCTTTCTTCCGTCGTGTGTGCGGCTGTTCTGATAACGGATACCGTAATCACGAAACAGCCTGCTTGCGTTGATACTGAGCCTTAAAGAAAGTACATTCGGCTTTATATCCACCGCAAGCCTTTCGCAAAGTTCCGAAGCAGTTCCTTCCCATCTGTCACTTTCCGAAAAGAGCGTATCCGCTATCTTCTCAAGCAGAGGTTCGGGCGGTTCTTTCCACATCTCCGTTTCCGATTTTGCAAAGTTCCACACCAATCGCTCGCTGTCCCTTACAAGATGGATTTTCATATCCTGCTGGTCTCTGCCAGCAACATCAAGTGTGGCATTGTTGGAAGTACGCTTGTCCTTACTGAGAACAAATGCACCGTCTGCCGCACCCATCAGACCATTCGTGCCTGAAATCATATCGAATATATCTTCCGATTTTTGTTTGCGTGTATGATGAACAATAAGCATTGAAACCTTGTAACTGTCTGCCAACGCTTTCAGCCTTGCCACAACATCATAATCACTTGCGTAGCTGTAATCTGCTCCGCCTGCTTCACGCACACGCTTTAAGGTGTCTATGATAATCAAGCCTGTGTCTGGGTGTTCCCTCATAAACCCTCTTATCTGTTCTTCCAGTCCGCCATTGACCGTTTTACATTCCGTTGCGAAATACAGATTGCCTGTCTCCTTTGCACCGAACATCTGAAACAATCGCTTCTGCAAACGTGGGTAATCATCTTCAAGGGCAAAATAAAGCACCGTTGCCTTACGCACCTTATACTCCCAAAGCGGTGTGCCTGTGCTGATATGATAGGCAAGCTGTGCCATCATAAAGCTCTTTCCCACTTTCGGGGAACCTACGAAAAGGTAAGTTCCCCTTTGGAGCAGACCGTCGATAAGTGGTGTCTGAACCTCAAACACCGTATCATACAGCGTTGTCATTGATACTGTTTTCAGATAGGAAGGGTCTAACTGTCTGAGTATTTCCCTTTGCATTTCTTCAAAAGATTGCTCGTACCCCTTGAAATCCGTATCCTGATTGACTATACTATTGTCAGTACATTTGGAAAGTGACTGTTCCGCATCTGTTGCCGCAGATACATTTGGAATAGTCATTTCTTTTTTATTCTCCATTCGCATCCTCTCCTTTCAAACCGCCGAGAATAATGGAAATCAGTTCTATTACACTCAGCAGTTCATCATCCACACCTTTTCCTGCTTCAATCCTTTTCAGTTCCGCAAGGACTGTGGCAAATTCCGTTTTCAACGCCTTATACACTCTCGGATTGCCCTGTACCACCACATCCTGATTTAAGCAACGGCGGTAACAATACTCCTGTTTTGGCAATCCTGATAGAGCTACAGCTCTGTTAATGAGTTCGTTTTCTTCGGGCGATACTCGAAACCCTACTGTGATATTCCTCCAACGATTTTTGTTATCTCTGTTCTTAGCTGACATTTTCAAAATCTCCTTTCCCTAAATCATCTAATTTTTCTGCCATCTCAATCTGCTTTGACGGAAAGAGGTGTGCGTACTGATAAGTAATATCAATACTTTCGTGACCAACTCGGTCAGCAATCGCCACCGCAGAAAAGCCCATATCAATCAAGAGTGAAATGTGGCTGTGACGGAGATCGTGAATGCGGATACGCTTCACGCCTGCCGCCTTTGCCCCTCTGTCCATCTCGTGATGAAGATAGCTTTTCGTCACCGTAAAGATACGGTCTTTCTTCTTCAATCCGTAAAGCATACCGAGATATTCTTTCATTTCCTCACACAGAAACTTCGGCATTTTAATCGTGCGGTTGCTCTTTTTCGTTTTCGGAGAAGTAATCACATCCTGCCCTTTCAAACGCTGATAGGATTTATTGATTGTGACTGTTTCCTTATCAAAGTTGAAATCTGCCGGAGTCAAAGCTAACAGCTCGCCCTCTCGGATACCGCACCAGTAAAGCATTTCAAACGCATAAAAGGAAACAGGCTTGTCCATCATCTCAAAAGAGAATTTCTTGTATTCTTCCTTTGTCCAGAACAGCATTTCCTTGTGTTCCTCACGTCCCATATTTCCCACCTTTGCCGCAGGATTGGAACGCAGTTCATAGTAGCGGACAGCGTGATTGAAAATGGCGGACAACTGATTGTGCAGCGTTTTCAGATACGTCTGTGAATAAGGCTTTTTCTTCTCATCACGATAGGCAAGCATTTCATTCTGCCAAGTAATAATCTCCTTTGTGGAAATCTCGCTGATTTTCAGTTTCCCGAAATACGGAAGTATCTTTGTGCGTATGATATGCTCTTTGGTAAGCCACGTGTTTTCCTTCAAACGGTTCTTCACATCATTGATATAAAGCTCCGTAAAGGCTTCAAAACTCATATCAAGGTCTGAAGAAGTCTGCAATTTGAACATTCTTTCCCATTCCTGTGCTTCTCGTTTGGTAGCAAAGCCACGCTTGCATTTCTGCTTGCGTTCCCCTTTCCAGTTCACATACCTTGCCATCACATACCAAGTACCGTTATCTTCATTCTTAAATACCGGCATTTACATTTCCCCCTTTCCTGCTCCGTAGAGCCTTTCGTAAAAATACTGGCGATTTACACGCCCTGCAATCGTAATAAAGCCCTTTGCTTTCAATTCCTCATTTAATTGTCTGATGAGTTTATATGCATAAGGTTTTGATACGTTTAGTTCCTGAGCCACATCTTCGGCTCGGATAAATCTGTTTTCCATATCCTTTTTCTTCCTTTCTTAAAATAATTTTTTGCTTGCCGCTTTCTCCGTGTTAAAGTTCCAACAGGCACTCCTGCTTGTCGGCAGGCGCTGTGCTGTCCCAATGCACCGCAGTACATCAGGCGCTCGCTCGTATAGGGGTTCCCGAAAAGTCGGAGACTTTTGGGGAAGAGGAGGAGCAGTGCAGCGAATGAGCTTTTGTGCTTGCACACAAGCGAACGATACGGAACTTGCTCCGACGAGGTCTTGGCGGTTTGGCTTTTCGGACGGTCATTCAGTTGTCGCATTAAGCATATTTGTTTAATTCGTAATTTATTTTACTAAACATATTTGCTATTGTCAAGTGGTTGCAAAGAAAATATTAAACATTTTTGTTTCGGTTTTTCTTGACTTCCACTAAACATTTCTGCTATACTTATTTCACTAAATATAAAAGGAGCGTATCATTATGGCTATCAGCGAAAGAATACATTTTTTCAGACTAATGCGTGGTATGACACAAAAGTATCTCGGTACAGCAATCGGTTTTCCAGAAAAGAGTGCTGATGTGCGTTTGGCACAGTACGAAACTGGTACACGCAAACCGAAAGCAGACCTTACAAATGCATTGGCACAGGTGCTTGATGTTTCTCCACAGGCTCTTGATGTTCCTGACATAGACAGCTATATCGGTCTTATGCACACTCTGTTTACCCTTGAAGATATTTACGGTCTTACTGTCAGTGAAGCAGACGGAGAGGTATGCTTAAAGGTCAACAAGGACAAAGGCAGAGAAGCATATGAACTCCTCAAAATGCTGTATGCTTGGAAAGAACAGGCAGACAAGCTATCTTCCGAAGAAATCAACAGAGAAGAATACGATAACTGGCGTTACCATTATCCAGAGTTCGACACCACACAGCGTTGGGCAAAAGTTCCATCACAGGAATTAAGTGACGCTCTCGTGGAAGCATTCAAAGACCACTTGAAAGATAAATAAGCACCTACAGGACCTGCCACTGGCAGCTCCCTACAGATGCTTTGGCAACGACAAAAAAGCCCTTAACTATGGTTATTAACCACAGCTAAGGGCTTAGTTTATAATATGGAATTTGTTCAGAGCCAAGCTCCGAACTTTAGTCTGCAAGCCACCTGTTAATTGTTCCGTTACCCATAAACCACTGGATAACAAGAATAATGGCACTTGCTATGACTGTTATCAATTTGTTATCAAAAGACTAATCGAAATCGCTGAAACCCGCATAAACACTGGCTTTTTTAAGCAACTCGATTTATTCAAACTCGATCGTCGCCGGGGGCTTGCTCGTAATGTCATACACAATACGGTTGATGTGCGGTACCTCGTTGATAATACGGTTGGAAATTACGCCCAGTACGTCGTACGGGATACGCGCCCAGTCCGCCGTCATTGCGTCCACGCTCGTTACGCCGCGCAGGGCTACGGTATAATCGTATGTCCGCTCGTCTCCCATCACACCCACAGAGCGCATATCCGTCAACACGGCGAAGTACTGCCATATCTTTTCGTCCAACCCCGCTTTGGCGATTTCGTCGCGGAAGATAAAGTCCACATCACGCAACAGATCGAGCTTGGCCTTGGTAATCTCACCGATCACGCGGATGGCAAGCCCTGGCCCCGGGAACGGCTGGCGCCAGACCATATGGCGCGGCAAACCAAGCTCTTCGCCCAGTTCGCGCACTTCGTCTTTAAAGAGCTCGCGCAAAGGCTCAATAATCTCCTCAAAATCGACATGGTCCGGAAGACCGCCTACATTATGATGACTCTTAATGAGGGCCGCGTCGCCCACACCGCTTTCCACCACATCCGGATAAATTGTTCCCTGTGCAAGAAAATCTACCTTGCCGACCTTTTTCGCTTCTTCCTCAAATACGCGAATAAATTCCTCGCCAATGATCTTGCGCTTCTTTTCCGGCTCCGTAACGCCTGCAAGTTTTTCCAAAAAGCGTTGTTCCGCTTTCACGTGAACAAGGTTCATGTCAAATTGTTTTTTGAATACATTCTCTACTTCTTCCGGCTCGTATTTACGCATCAAACCGGTGTCGACAAAGACGCACGTCAGGTTCTTTCCGATCGCTTTGTGCAGGAGCACCGCGCATACGGAGCTGTCCACACCGCCTGACAGGGCAAGCAGAACCTTTTTGTTCCCTACTTTCTCTCGGATCGCTTCGATCGACTGTTTTGCATAATCATTCATATCCCAATCTCCTTTTGCACCACATATATCAAATAAAAAATGTTCCAGTAAACGTTGTCCGCCCGCCGTGTGCTGTACTTCCGGATGGAATTGTACGCCATAAATCTTCTTTTCGTCGTTTCCGAAAGCCGCCACCGGACAGGATGCCGTTTTGGCCAGAATTGCAAATCCGTCCGGCGCCTTATCGATATAATCCATATGGCTCATCCAGCATACGGACTCCGCCTCCATATCCTGCAGCAGGATATTCGAGGTATCGTAGCAAATATCTGTCTTTCCGTATTCGCCTGCCGGAGCAGAAGTCACATGCCCATCCAGCTTCATGGAAAGGAGTTGGCTGCCGTAACAAATCCCCAGAACCGGAACGCCTAGTTTAAGGATCTCTGTATCACACACCGGAGCGCCTTCCTCATATACGCTTTTCGGTCCGCCGGTAAAAATAATGCCGATCGGATTCTTTTTTCTGATTGCTTCCGCGCTCGTCTGGTAAGGCAGCAACTCCGCATAAACGTGCGCTTCGCGTACCCTGCGCGCAATCAACTGATTATATTGTCCGCCAAAATCCAGAACAATAACTGTTTCCCTCATCTATTTGTCTTCCTCCAATGATTCCCATCACAAAATATCACATCCGATACGCCAGCCCGCCCGTCGTTGAGCAACTGGCACATCACATCTTCCTTTGCCTGCACATCCAACATTTCTTCTGAGCATACAACCGCTTTTTCCCCGTCCAAGTACACACGCAGGCCGCGTCGGGTATAACGGCGAATATATTTTTCCGCCGCCTCCACATAATCAAGTCCTGTAACCGTAACAGGCATATCTTTCAAAAAACGCCGCGCAAGACAGTCATTGGCCGGCCAAATATAATATGCCCTGCCAATTGCTTTTAACATGTTTTTCACATCCTGCCTTGTAAATCCCAGTTCCACGCAGGGACTTATCACCTGCACTTCCGGCATTACCTGCCTCAGCAGCCTGCATGTAGCATCCCTGGCATCCGCAACTTTACCGTCAAAGAGCACAGACGCGCCAATACTTTTTGCGACCTGCGATAACCTCTCGGATACCCGCGCCGCACACGCCTCGCAACGTATATCCCCGCTTGTTTCCGTTAGCTGTGGTATGTCCATCAATGCCGGCATCGCGATACGCTCACCGCGCGTTTTGGGATAATCGTCCAGCACCTCATGCACGCGGTAAAGCTCCTCCTGTGTGAAAAAAGGCGTATTCGCCGTCAGTACAAACGCGCCTTTTCCTTGTGCTTCATACAAGGCGCACACCAGCAGTGCCGATACCGTCCCGCCGGAAAAGGCGACCGCCGCGTCCGGATACCTATCCATATACGCGACAAGCCGGCTGAATTCTTTCTGTGCGCTATCCATTTATTTCGCGCTGTAATTAGGCGCTTCTTTCGTAATATTAATATCGTGCGGATGGCTCTCCAAAAGGCCTGCACCCGTAATTTGGATGAACTCCGCATTCTTTTGCAGCATTTCTATATTCCTCGCGCCGCAATAGCCCATACCGGATTTTAAACCGCCGACCATTTGATAGGTCGTCTCTGCAAGCGGTCCTTTGAACGGTACGCGTCCCTCGACGCCTTCCGGCACCAGCTTTTGCGATCCTTCCTGGAAATAACGGTCCGCGCTGCCCTGCTGCATCGCCGATACCGAACCCATTCCACGGTAAACCTTGAAGCTCCTGCCTTGGTAAATTTCCATTTCGCCCGGACTTTCCTTTGTACCCGCAAACAAGCTGCCGATCATGACGGCCGCCGCTCCGCCGGCCATTGCTTTTGTAATATCGCCGCTGTATTTGATTCCACCGTCGGCAATGATCTTATTTCCGGTTTTTGCCGCTTCCTCCGCGCATTCCACTACCGCCGAAAGCTGCGGTACGCCGATGCCTGCGACCACGCGCGTCGTACAAATCGATCCAGGTCCGATCCCTACCTTAGCGCATGTCGCGCCGGCGGAAATCAGGTCATGCACCGCTTCCTTGGTCGCACAGTTACCCGCGATAATATCAAGGTCCGGAAATTTATTGCGTACCTTTTCCACAATATTGAGTACATTCTGTTGGTGTCCATGCGCCGTATCGATAGCGATCACATCCACCTTGGCCGCTACCAACGCTTCCACGCGCTCGAGCGTGCCATTGCCCGTACCGACTGCCGCGCCTACCAACAGGCGTCCGTCGCTGTCTTTTGCCGACATCGGATATTGGATCGACTTTTCAATATCTTTAATGGTAATAAGTCCCATCAGTTTTCCGTTCTTATCCACGAGCGGAAGCTTTTCAATCTTATATTTCCTGAGGATTCCCTGCGCCTGCTCGAGTGTCGTGCCAATGGGCGCCGTAATCAGGTGGTCTTTGGTCATAACCTCGCTTACCTTACGCGAATAATCCGTCTCAAAACGCATGTCGCGGTTGGTGATAATGCCGATGAGCTTACCGTCCGGCTCTACGATCGGAACGCCCGATATTTTGTAGCGGCCCATGAGCTGGTCCGCGTCTGCAACGCTATGATCCGGCGAAAGATAAAACGGGTCCGTAATAACGCCATGTTCGCTTCTCTTTACCTTATCGACATGTTCCGCCTGCTGCTCAATAGACATATTTTTGTGTATAATGCCCATACCGCCCTCGCGCGCGATCGCGATGGCCAGCCCGCTCTCTGTAACGGTGTCCATAGCGGCGCTCATGATCGGAATGTTCAGCTTGATCTTTGGGGTCAGATAAGTGGATACATCCACTTCATTCGGTACTACATCGCTCTTTTGGGGCTTTAGCAGTACGTCGTCAAATGTCAATCCCTGCGTAATCTTCATAAACATTTCTTCCTTTCTTCGATTCGTCAATTTTAATTATTTCATATTATGCTTGAGCATAATAATATACACTGCCGAGGACAAACGGTTGAGCACTTTCTGTATACTCTCGTTTGCATACAGCTTAAGGCCTGCCGCAATACATATACGCTCCGTTTGCCGTACCTTGGTCCTGAGAATATTCAGCACCGCAGTCATACTGTCCCAGTCCGCGCTCGGAAAGATATGCGCCGTTTGCAGATACTTCTGCGGATGGTAGGAATATTCCCTGAGTTCGTCCAATGATAATCCTATGATCGTTTCTATTGTCAGCGGCATTGCGCCCGCTTCCGCGCTCATAACCTTTTGTATAGCTTTAATAATATCCTGCAAATCGCGCGCGACGGCCCGCTCCTTTTTCTCCTTTGCAAAAGCGCAGGCGTATACCGCATAAGCAAGCAGGCTGTCGATTTCTCCCCGCAGCATAATCTGCGGATGGTCTTTGGGTACCGTCTTGCTTTCGTACAGGCAGGTTGTCGGTTCAGAATGCTTCATCTTCCACACGCTTCCTTATCAAAAAACCGCATGGCATTATTATGCTTGCGGCTTTTTTTCTTCTGTTTCTTTTGGCTGTCCGGTTTCGCCTTGCTCCGCGTCCATTTTTTCAAGCATCTCGATGTGCTCGCGTTTCATGACAAACCAGTTGATGCACCCGATCACAAAAGATACCACCAGAACAAGAACGGCCGCCGTAAACATTCTTTCCGCAAATAAAATCGCGGCGATCGCCAGCAGGGCCGAAATCGCGTATAGCAGGATAACCGATTGCTTCTGGTTCATTCCCATATCCACCAAGCGGTGGTGCAGGTGCTTGCGGTCGGCATGGAACGGGCTTTGTCCTTTAAACAGGCGCCGTATAATTGCAAAGAGCGTATCAAAAATCGGCAGACCCAGCACAAGGAAAGGAATAACAAACGAAACCACCGCGTTCACTTTGAAAAAGCCCTGTATTGAAATAACGGAAAGTACAAAGCCAAGGAAAGTTGCGCCTACATCCCCCATAAATATCTTAGCCGGATTTAAGTTATAGGGTAAAAAACCCAGACATGAACCCGCGAGCACGGCGGCGATCACCGTCACGGTCGGATTTCCCGCCGATAACAGCGATACGGCCAGCAATGCCAGCGAAGATATGGCGGAAATACCGCACGCCAGTCCGTCAAGGCCGTCAATGAGATTGATGGTGTTTGTAATCGCCACGATCCACAATACAGTGATCGGAATCGCCCAGTTACCGAAGTAAATAATCTGGTCAAACAACGTTACTTGTTTGATCACAATGCCCGAAAAACATACGACCAGCGCTGCCCCAATCTGGACCAGCAGCTTGACCCATGCTTTCAGATCGTAAATATCGTCAAACATGCCCATAATCGTAATCATGAGGGCGCCCAGGAGCAATCCCACATACGTAGAATCCATAGGTACAAAAACTATGACGCCAAAAGCAAAGGCAACAAATATAGCAAGCCCCCCCATTGTTGGGATTGGCTTGCTATGCATTCTCCTATTATCTTTTGGAATATCTACAGCCCCGACCTTGATTGACAGCTTACGGACAAGCGGCGTCGTCGTATACGTAATGAAAAACGTAAACAGAAGCGCTATCACTATCAATAAACCGCTGCGAAGCTCCATATGAATCTTCAGGTCCTTTCCATAGATATTACAAGAGCGGCAAAGCTTGCGCTTTGCCGCACCTGAACTTTGTTACATTATATCAACTTTCCTTTTTAAATGCAACATCTCCATTTTCAACATACATCTTGACTTTGTCGCCGATGTTGATTTTTCCTGCAAGAATTTCCTCCGAGAGCTTATCCTCAACCGTCTGCTGAATCATCCTGCGGAGCGGCCGCGCGCCATACTGGTCGCTCATACCATCTTTGGCCATCAGCTTGGCGGCATCCTTTGTATATGTCAGGTCGATTTCCCTCTCATGCAGGCGTTTTGCAACGCTTCCGAGCATCAGCTCAGCAATTTTCTGCGTATCCTTTTCAGTGAGCTTATGGAATACGATAATATCGTCTACCCTGTTGATGAACTCAGGACGGAAAGTGTTCTTAAGCGCTTCCATCATGCGTTCTTTCATTTCATCATATTCTTTCAGCTTCTCCATATCATCAGACTCACCATTGGTAAAGCCAATCTTGCTTTTTGCAATTTCATGCGCGCCAACGTTGGACGTCATGATGATGATCGTGTTCTTGAAGTCAACCGTCCTTCCCTTGGAATCCGTCAGCCGGCCATCTTCCAAAACCTGCAACAGAATGTTGAATACATCCGGATGCGCTTTTTCGATTTCATCGAACAGAATCACCGAGTACGGTTTTGTCCTTACAGCCTGCGTAAGCTGACCGCCCTCATCGTAACCAACATATCCCGGAGGCGAACCAACCAGCTTGGATACACTGTGTTTTTCCATATATTCAGACATATCCAGCCTGATCATGGCGTTTTCGTCCCCGAACATGGAAGCTGCCAGCGCCTTTGTAAGCTCTGTCTTGCCGACGCCCGTAGGACCTAAGAAAATGAACGAACCAATTGGCCTGTTCGGATCTTTAAGGCCCGCGCGCGCGCGGCGGATCGCCTTGGCGACTGCCGAAACCGCTTCATCCTGCCCGATCACGCGTTCATGCAGCATTTCCTCCAGGGCCAACAATTTTTTGCTTTCATCTTCCGTAAGCTTGCTGACCGGAACATGTGTCCAACTGGAGATAATCTGTGCAATATCTTCCTCTGTTACGACGCCCTTTTCCTTGGCCACGGCTTTACGCCATTCCTCGGAACAATGCTCAATATCGCGCTTGGTATCCGCTTCCTCGTCACGCAGCTTGGCTGCTTTTTCAAAGTCCTCGTGCGCAATCGCATTTTCTTTCTCCTTGCCGATCACTTCGAGCTTTTCTTCCAGCTCTCTCAAATCCGGCGGCGAGGTAAACATCGAAATCCGTACTTTAGAAGCAGCCTCGTCGATCAGGTCGATTGCCTTGTCCGGCAGGAAGCGGTCCATAATATATCTTGTCGAAAGATCGACCGCCGCTTTCAGCGCCTCATCCGTGATCGTCACTTTATGGTGCGCCTCATAACGGTCGCGCAAGCCCTCCAATATCTGCAGAGCTTCTTCCGGCGTCGGTTCGCCCACGTTTACAGGCTGGAACCGGCGTTCAAGCGCAGCATCCTTTTCAATGTGTTTCCTGTATTCGTCGATGGTCGTGGCGCCGATCACCTGGATCTCGCCGCGTGCGAGCATCGGCTTCAGAATATTGGCGGCATCCATCGCGCCCTCCGCCGCGCCAGCACCGATCAGCGTATGCAATTCGTCGATAAACAGGATAACGTTTCCGTCCTTTTGCAATTCGTCAAGGGCATCCTTTAACCGTTCCTCGAATTCGCCCCTGAACTTGGAGCCTGCGAGCATTCCCGCCAGGTCCAGCATAATGACACGTTTGTTTTTCAGCATATCCGGAATATTTCCCTCAATGATCTTCTGTGCCAGACCCTCTGCGATCGCAGATTTACCAACGCCCGGTTCGCCAATCAAAACAGGATTGTTTTTCGTCCTTCTGCTGAGAATCTGGATGATTCTCTCGATTTCCTCAGATCTTCCGATTACCGGATCGAGTTCATCATTTTTGGCAGCAAGCGTCAAATCACGGCCAAACTTATCGAGCTTAGGCGTTGTTGATTTTGACTTATCCTCTCCTGATGTAGGCGCCCCCTGCGCGATGGCAAGGATCTCCTGCTGCATGGCCGCCATATCCGCATTCAAATCATGCAGCATGCGGAAACCCATGCTTTCCCTCTCGTTAATGATTGCAAGCAGCATGTGTTCCGTACCGACGAAGTTCTGTCCCAGCTGTCTTGAGAACGCCACGCTCATTTCAATAATTTTTTTCGTACGGGGCGTATATCCCATGACTTGCGGATTCCCATATCCGCCGTCTACCGAAACCGATTCAATATACTCCCTTGCGTTTCTTTCATTAATACCCTGCTTTTGCAAAATTTCGGCAGCCGTACCGCCTTCCAAAACGAGGCCCAATAAAAGGTGTTCTGTTCCTACATAATTTTCTCCCATACCGCTGGCAAACTGTGCCGCCTTGTTCACGGCCTCCTGTGCGCCTGCGGTAAATCCAGACATGTTACTCATAATAATATCCTCCTACATCCCGCCGCATCATAAAATGATACGGCAGACGCCGTTTTTCCGGCAAACGGCCTGCCAATCATTTGCTGGTTCTCTTCGCTTTGTAACTAATGTAACCGAACCAGCCAGTCTTAAACCATCTTATTCCTTAGTTTTTTCGTCTTTATTCTTTTCTTCCTGCTGCCTGATCTGATCCCTGAGCTCGGCGGCCTTTTCGAAGTTTTCCTCTTCGATCGCGGCCTTGAGCTGCGCTTTTAATTCTGTCGTTTCTTTTGCGGCCGAATCTACCTGCGTCGGCTCATTGTTTAATTGGATTTTCGGCAGCTCGATACCGGTAAGCGCGGCGCCCTCTACATCTTCAAATTCCATATTGCGCCGGTCGCGCGGCGTCACCTTACTTCCGCCGGACAATCCGCTCAGGCCGAACATATTACCCAGCCTGCCCGAACCGCGTTTCAAAAGGCTCGTCTCGAATAAATCTCCAAAAAATCCATCCATGGAGAACGCATTCATAAGACCAGGCTCCTTACTCGCGCATTCGCTGCACAAGTTCCGTTCTGTCGTAACTCCGTTTATACTCTGCTGTATATGCACATTTGCTTCCCTTTGTTTACATTTATCACATAACATATCAATCGTCCTCCTTCAAAAGTGTTGATATTAAAATTTCTTTCAAGATCGATGAGCGAAGCCCATTTTTTACTTCACTCGGAACATCAAGCGCCTTATCTGATATTGCCGCCAGAATGATATTTTTAGCCTTTTTATCAATCAGGCCCGTCTCTACCATTCCCTCGATCAGTTCTGCCGCCTGCCGCATGCCTACGCCGCCTGTCAGCTTGTCTTCGATAATATCGCGAATATATTCGTTTTCATCGACGTCAAGCTGGATCACACGGATATAGCCGCCGCCGCCGCGCCTTGACTGCGTGATATAACCCCTGCTGGGGGAAAATCGCGTCGTCAAAACATAATTGATTTGCGAAGGCGCACAATTGAATCGCTGTGCAAGCTCGTTGCGCTGTAGCTCGGCCATTCCCTCGTCTTCCATCAAAAGCTCTTTGATAAAGCTTTCGATATGATCGCTCAATACAGACATATTTGCGCCTCCTTTCTTTGACTTTCTTTGACCTTTGTATTTATTATAACCCATTGCCCTGATTTGTAAACTGTTTTCAGAAAAATTTTTTAATCAATTTGCGCGAGTTCGTTTGGCATAGCGCCTTTGGCCTTTGTTTGGATGTAATCCTGCTTCAGGTATTTCAAAAACGAAAGAAGCTGTCTTTCTTTTAATACGTATTTGGCAAAAGAGATTATCAATGTAAACTGGTCCCGTACGCTAATCGGACGTGCTGCATACCCGCTCTCACAGGAAAACGCATAGAGCTTCGCGTAAAGTTCGAACGGCTGCAAGATATTGTTTTTTGTGATATAATCGAATCCTTTCCGCATTCTCCCCGTATTATAATATCGGTCCACAAGGCCTGCTATCTCGCGCAGACAGAGCAGTTCATCTGCCGTTATATCGTTCGTTTTCAGCACCTCGTATGGCGCATAGCTGCGTGCGACAATTCCATATTCACCGGCCGTCCTTTTCAGGGCCGTCCCCCGCAGCAGCTTTAAAAAACCAAGTTGCAGCGCGTCCGGATACAGCGCATATACCTCGTTGAAAGAACGCGCGAAGCTTGGCAAATCTTCGTGCGGCAAGCCCGCAATGAGATCAAGATGCAAATGGATATTTCCCGCCTTTAGGATCGCGCGCGCATTATGCTTCATCCCAGTCATATTTGTTTTGCGGATAACTGTCTCAAGCGTCTTCTGATTACACGATTGGATACCTGCTTCCAGTTGTATTTTCCCCGCAGGCGCACTTTGCAGCAGCATAATCGCTTCTTCATCCAACAGATCAAGGCCGACCTCAAAATGAAAAGACGTGTTTCCTGTCCGCTCGATCACGTACCGCCAGATTTCTTTCGCCCGTTGCCGATTGGCGTTAAAAGTCCGGTCCACAAATTTCACAAGCCGCGTATTTTTTTGTATAAAGACATCAATATCCCTTTTGACCTTACCGACAGACTTTTCCCTGACGCCCCCGCCAATAGCTCCTGACAGGCAGTAGGCGCACGAAAAGGGGCACCCTCTCGAGGACTCGTAATAATAAATCCGGTTTTCGTCATAAGAGTCCTGTGCTGCCGAAAAAGGCGCAGGAAAGGCTTCAAGGTTCTCGCACACCGCATAGGTGTCGTCGCCGCGAATCGTATTCTTTTCGCGGTACAACACGCTTTTGAGACCGCCCACATTTCCCTTTTCTATTGCCTGCAGCAACCGGGGCAGCACCGTTTCCCCCTCTCCGCATACAATGTAATCTATAAAAGGGGCTTTCCTCATCCACACGCGGCTTTCAAACGAGACCTCGGGGCCGCCGAGTATTACCCGCAGGTACGGGTCGATCCGCTTTAAATCCTCGGCGACGCGCAAAACCATGCCGATATTCCAGATGTAACAGGAGAAGCATACCACCACCGGCTTTTTTTGCAAGAGATCATGCAAAATATCCTGCGCAGGCTGGTTGATATTATATTCGCAGAAGAAAACATCCCATTCGTCCGCCGCAGCAGCCAAACCGCGCACTGCAGGATTGGTATGCACATAGCTTGCGTTAATTGCAGTTAAAACCGTCCTCATGGCAAGCTCCTTTCGATAAAAAAAGGCCGCAAAGCGCTTGCAGCCTTCTATGACAATTTGTTTATTTTTCCTGATAGGTATATGTTATATAGAAGCTGTTATCTCCCTGATTAAAGTAATCTACGACGTAAAACTCGCCGGTTTTCGTTCCCGGCACAATTTCCGAAGTTTTCGAATAACCAATCAAGGTCTGCTCCCCGCCGGCAACGGAATATTTTACTACAGCAAACGGATACGGCTCCGTCGCTCCATCATAGGTCGGCGTTGTAAAATACAGCGTATCATTATCCGCACCAAAAGTCATGCTGTTAATAATCGCATCGCTGATCACATCCGTAATCTCGCCAGTCGTCGTGTTCAGCATCTGGATCCGGTACATGAGCTCTTCTTCATCCTCCTGAACAGGTACGATCACCGCAAGGTTCACTCCATCCGGAGAAATCGCAAAATCAATGCCTGCGGTCACTTCCGAACGCTCATTGGTGCCCAGATCAAAGGCATACACCATACCCTGGCCATTGTTTGCGGATTTATCGGCAAAATAGATTTTCCCGTTCCGCAGAGCGATCCTTGATTCGGCGCCTTTCTTCTCCTCAACGGCCTGCACCCTGTCCGCATCGTCCACCGAGAAATCGTATTCCATCAATTGTAAGGTTCCCAGCCCTGTCATCGCATAAATCACCGGCTTTTGCGAATCCCACACAAAAGACGTCGTGGCATCGCCAAACCCCTCTTCTCCGAGGTTATGAAGCACGCTTTCCTGCGTGTCGTAAACGTACAGTACTTTATTTTCCATACCCGTATCCAGTATGGCAATATACCTGCCGTCGGCAGACGGCGCCGCCTTATCGATACCATAAAAATCCGGCAGCTCGAGCTGTGTTTTCTTGCCGTTCGGCTCGATGCGCCAAAGCTTTTCTTTTAAGACCTGCTCCGTATCCTCCGCAGCATTGGGCACATACGAACGCGCGTAGAGGATGCTCCCATCCGGAAGCTGGCACAAATAACGGCCGTTTTCCACCAAAACCGGCAAGGTCACCGGCGTTCCCGCGACCATCATCACCGGCTCTGCGAGGATACCCTCCGCATCCACTTCCTTATTATAGACCGGCAATGCGTCCATACTCATTTCAAAAACATAGGCCTGCTTTGCGGGCGCTACGCTGGCAATTTTCAGATTTGTTTCGTCCGCCAGCTTCTTTGCCGAGGCTTCATCCTTTTTCGGCGAAGAGATCAGAATAATATCTGAAAGCCCTTCGCACATGGTGGGCGTAAAACCAAGCTCTGCCGTAATCAGATTTTGCTCATATTCTTCATAGGCATTAAGGCCTACAAAATAGGCGTTTTCTGATTGTGCGGTTTTGGGGGTCAGCGTAATCACCAATGTATCCGCTTCCTCGCTTACTTTTGCCTGAATATTTTCATTCATCTGGAAGTATACGGATACCGCGCTGCTGCCCGAATGTACCGTATTGAACATGCCATAAATCACACTGTCCGTAAACCATTCGCTCTTATTGGAATAATCCCAGAACCCAATATTAAGGTCCACCTGCAGCCTCACCGGCGCAGGCAAGATCGAAACCTTATAAGGCGGAACAGATGAAATTTTGGATTCATCTACCCCCGCCGTGCGGGAACCGTTTAAAAACGACATTGTAATAACCGTATTATCGCCCTGCTTTTCAATATTAATATCCTTTAAATTAATATCTTTCCCCAGGGAAGCATCTCCTCCCTCTATGGTTCCGTTTACCTCTTTTGACTCCGTTTCGGACGCAGAGGCTGCCGGTACAGGCGAATCCGTACATCCGGCAAACAGCAAGGCTGCCGCGCACATAATGCAAACTATTACAATCCAACGTTTTTTGTGCATATTTTCCCTCATTACAATTTTTTATGTGTTTAGATCGCTTTCATAATATCCGCGTATTCGTCAAGCTTTCTTTTGATTTCTTCTAGATCCGCAAAGCTGAAGCGTCCATTTTCGTAGATGATCTCCCCGCCGACCATAGTCATACAGACGTCTGTGTCGTCGGCGCTGTACACTACATTGGATACAATGTCATAGTCCGGCGTATAGCGGATGCCATCCGTGTTCAGCATAATAATATCCGCGTTTTTCCCCGCCTCGATCACGCCGCTTTCAAATCCCATTGCTTTCGCGCCCTGCCGCGTGGCCATATCGATCGCCTGGGCGGCAGGTATCGCCTGCGGATCGTAGGTTGTTCCCTTTTGCAGAAGCGCAGCGTATGTCATCTCTTCCATCATCGAAAGCTTATTGTTGGACGCCACGCCATCCGTACCCAGCGAAACGTTCACGCCCTTTTTGAGCATCGCCGTGAGCGGCGCAATCCCGCTTGCGAGCTTCAGGTTGCTTCTGGGGCAACTCAGCACATAAGAATCATGCCGCGCCATCAGTTCCATATCCTGCGGGCTGATCCAGACGCAATGCGCCGCTAGGAAAGGAACGTCGAGCAGCCCCAGCTCCGCGCACAGCCCAACAGGCGTTTTTCCCTCGTCTTTCAGGCAGTTTTCGTGCTCTCCCCTCGTCTCCGAAATATGCATATGAATCCCTGTCTTGAGGTTGGCCGCTTCTCTTGCTATCCGCTCCAGCATCTCGTTATTTACCGTGTACTGCGCATGCGGCGACAAGTAGACCCTGAGCCTGCCTTCATCATTATACTTTTCATACAGCTCAACGCCCTCGCGGAACGTACGCTCCGCAACTTCCTTATTAGGCGTTACTACCGCCCTAGAAAGCACTGCCCTAAGGCCGCTCTCCTGCGCCGCTTTGGCCACAGAATCCATAAAAAAATACATCTCGTTGAAGCCAACTATACCGGCCGCCGCCATCTCGCACATAGCCGCCATACTCGCCCAATAGGCGATCTCGTCATTCAGGCGGTCCTCTGCGGGAAAAATCCGTGTGTTCAGCCACGTCATCAGATCGAGATCGTCCGCATAAGAACGAAACATATTCATCGGAACATGCGTATGCGTATTGAAGAAACCCGGCATAATCAGATTGCCCTGCGCATTGATTTCCCTGTCTGCGGAAAACTCCGGTTCACTGTCCGCGTTTCCGACATAAACGATTGTTTCTCCGTCAATGTGCAAAACTCCATCTTTGAGGATGTCCTTGCTTTCATTATTTGTAATAATATCAGCTTTTTCTATTCTTATCTTCATTTCTTATTCACCATACAGATATTTGCGCTGCTCCGGGGTAAGCACATCCACAGCGCCGCCCATCGCCTTTAACTTACGTACCGCTACGCTGTAATCAATGTCCTTGGGCAGGTTCATAAGACCGGGCTTCATGGACTCATGGTTCTCTTTGATGTACTTTTGCGCCAAAAACTGAAGCGCAAAACTCATGTCCATAATTTCTGCCGGATGTCCATCGCCGGATGCCAGGTTCACCAGCCGTCCGCCTGCAATCACATTCAGGATACGTCCATCCTTTTGCACATATCCTTCTACGTTGTTGCGCATTTCAACCACTTTTTCGCTGATCTCATGCAGTTGCGCCACATTGACCTCACAATCGAAATGTCCGGCATTCGATAAAATAACGCCATCTTTCATTTTGTCAAAATGACGCTTCACGATCACGTCGTCACAGCCCGTAACCGTAACGAAAATATCGCCTAGCGAAGCAGCGTCGTCCATTGTCATCACGTCAAAGCCATCCATCAGCGCTTCCGTGGCCTTGATGTGGTCGATTTCCGTAACGATGACCCTTGCCCCGAGGGCGGCCGCACGTTTGGCAACGCCCTTGCCGCACCAGCCATATCCTGCCACGACTACGTGCTTGCCCGCGACGATCAGATTGGTGGTACGCATGATACCGTCCCAAACGGATTGCCCTGTGCCATAACGGTTATCAAACATATATTTGCACTGCGCATCATTTACGGGAATAACCGGTATCTTAAGCGCGCCTGCCTTTTCCATCGCTTTTAAGCGCAACACTCCGGTGGTCGTTTCCTCGCTCGCTCCGATTACGTTGTCAATCAATTGCGGGAATTCCTCGTGCAGCATGGTGATGACATCCCCGCCGTCGTCCACGATCAAATTCGGCTGCGTCCGAAGCGCGCTTTTGATATGTTCATCATATACCTCGGGCGTTTCCCCATGAATCGCATATACGTCCGCGCCGTCCGCTACGAGCGCCGCCACCACGTCGTCCTGCGTTGAAAGCGGATTGGAAGCGCACGCGGCAACCTGTGCGCCGCACGCCTTTAATACCTGGATCAGATAAGCTGTCTTAGCCTCCAGATGGCAGCACACGCACATCCTGTAACCAGCGAACGGTTTTTGCGGCGCCATTTCCTCTTCAAAGCTTTTTAAAACGGGCATATAACGCTTCACCCACTCGATTTTCTGCTGACCGGCGGGCGCCAGTTTGATATTTGCAATATCGCTCATTTCATTCCCCCCGTAATTTCTTTCAAATATGCCTGGAAGTCCTCCCTGAGATCGTCCCGATCCAGTGCGAACTCACAGGTTGCTTTCAGGAATCCCAAACGGTCGCCGACGTCATAACGTTTTCCCTCGAACTCATACGCATAAATGGATTCTTTCTCAAGAAGATTTTGCAGCGCATCCGTTAATTGTATCTCCCCGCCCTTTCCGGGCTGAGTTCTGTCGATCGCATTAAAAATCTCCGGCGTAATGACATATCTTCCCATGATACCCAAATCAGAGGGCGCTTCGTCGCTGGACGGTTTTTCCACCAGCCGGTCGACCTTGTGCAGTCTTCCCTGCATATCCTTTGTGGCAATAATTCCGTACTTGTCGGTATCCTTTTTTTCCACCTTCTGTACGCCGATTACAGTAGAACCGCATTCCTCATAAGCGTCGATCAGTTGCTTTAAAGCAGGCTGTCCGCTTTTCACAATATCGTCGCCCAAAATCACGCCGAACGGTTCGTTTCCGATAAAATCACGCGCCGTTCCGATCGCATGACCAAGCCCCAGAGGTTCCTTTTGGCGCACATACATGACTTTGACAAGATTCGCAATATCATCCACTAATTGCAGAAGATCGCATTTTCCTTTTTTGTTCAATTCGAGCTCCAACTCGATAGACTTATCAAAGTGATCCTCGATCGCGCGCTTACTCCTGCCTGTAATGATGACAATACTTTCGATCCCGCTCGCTACCGCTTCTTCAACGATATACTGTATCGTCGGTTTGTCGACGATGGGGAGCATCTCTTTGGGCTGTGCCTTTGTCGCAGGCAAAAAGCGCGTTCCCAATCCCGCTGCCGGTATCACTGCTTTTCTAATTTTCATTCCAGTCCTCCATAATAATCGTCTATCATTTTTTGCATCTGCTCTTTCACATAGCGGCACATCAGAACGGTCTGCTTGGGCTCCTTAAGGCCTGCCGTGCCAGGCACATCCTTTAAGTATATAGGTTTTCCGACAATCAGGTGAATTTTATTTTTCTTTGGAAACACAAACGTCAGCGGTACAACCGGCACGTCGTTTTTGACCGCAAAATGAAAAGCGCCGTTTTTAAACTTCCTCAGTTCCTTGCAGTAGGGCGATAACTCCCCTTCTGGGTAAATGTGCACTTTGCGCGTCGTATTTTGCAGGGTATCATTCATCTGCGCGGAAAACCGTTCAAAATTCTTAAGGTCGGAGGGCAGAGGCACCCCTCGCAGCACGCGCACCAGTCCCCCGATAATAAACGCTTCAAAATTGTGCTTTAACGCCACAAAATAGGGCGCGCTCGGATAGAATACATAGGTCAGCATCGGCGAGTCCATATTATGCACATGGTTCGCCACGGTAATGGCCGCCGTTTTCTTCACAAGCTTCGCGTTTTCTTTCCCAATGACATGGAATCCCCAGCGTATCTTGAAAAAAAGATACCCGAACGGCATACCTACAAACATCGCAAAATAATACAGGAAGCGCAGTCCCCAGTTTTTTGTCACATACTGGTAATCCTCGTCCAAATGCAGCTTAATGGGAGCCCACATCCGCTCGGCTGTACCTTTCCTGTGCTTTGGTTCTTCCTCGTCCACGGCATTCACTTCCGCCTTGCGGCTTTCTTCAGTCATCTTTACGTTATTCCCCAATAATCTTGATCATAATCTTTTTGCTTCTTTTACCGTCGAATTCCCCGTAAAAGATTTGCTCCCACGGCCCGAAATCCAGCCTGCCGTCCGTCACGGCCACCACAACCTCGCGCCCCATAATACTGCGCTTCAAATGGGCGTCCGCATTATCCTCATAACCGTTATGCGCATATTGATTGTAAGGTTTTTCCGGCGCAAGCCTTTCCAGCCATTTTTCAAAATCCGCGTGCAGCCCGCTTTCGTCATCATTGATAAATACGCTCGCCGTAATGTGCATCGCGTTCACAAGGCATAGCCCCTCCTGTATCCCGCTCTTCATAAGCGCCTGCTGCACCTGCGGCGTAATGTTTATAAACTGCCTTCTTTTCGGAATCGTCAGCTCCAAAATTTCACGGTAACTTTTCATAACAAACAACTTCCCTTTTTATATCAATAGATATTATATTATAGCACAACCTGCCGCTTTATCACAAGCAAAAACACCCGCATCCTAAGATGCAGGTGTCCTTGGTTTTTCAGTATTCTTTACTTCTCTTCGCCGTCCGCCTCTTCTTCCATTACAACTTCCGTTTCAATAGCGATCTCTTCTTCCGCCGCCTGCTCCTGGGCTTTTTGAGTTTCTTCTTCCATAATTTCAGCAGCAGCCTTGGCCTCCACAAAAGCCTCGCCCTCGGCTGCCATTTCTTCAACCTCGTCTGCAATTTCATCCACGCGCGCTTCAATACGCTCGACTATCGCCGCTTCCTCATCGCTCATGGCAAAAATCACCTTGTCAAAGGTTCTCTTGGAGCGTGTAATCAACGCCAGCAGGAGTAAAAACATGTTCACCGCCGCATTGATAGTCAGCGTCACTACCAGATTGTAGATCGCCAGCGCCTCGGTGGACATCAGCGCGGTAAGCATTCCAACAAAGTAGAACACGGACATCACGACGGATGCTGCCAGGCAAATCCATTGGATCATATTGAGTCTTTTCTTGTCGTTGCTGTCCCAGCAGGCAATCATGGCCACAGTGGCGACCGTAAGCGCCACCCACGGGATGTAGGACGCATAAAAACTGACATTTGACGCTGCCTGCGACCAGCTTGAGAAAAAGGTGGTCGAATACATAGCGGCTAAAAGCAATACGCCCCAGATAAACACTTTGGAGAGTACTTCCCGCTTTTCTTTTGCCACAAAAATAAAGAGAATGAACAGCGCCATCGCAATGAGCGCAAATCCGCCGATAATATACAGATTGCTCATGTAAATATTAAAGGTCAGGGCCGCGCCCGCCACCTCCGCATACGTTGACATGAACCCGAAAAAGGAAACCAGAAAACCTGCTACAATCAAAATCGTCAATATGGATACAATGATAATACCTATGTTCTTTTTGTTTTTTACTGTTTCTTCCATTGAAGATACCTTCCTTTCTTTATAAAAGCATATGATATGTTTTCGATACTTCCGAAAAACTTATTTACTATCCTTTTCGCGCAATTCCACTCGCCTGATCTTTCCGCTGATCGTTTTAGGCAGTTCCGTCACAAACTCGATCTCGCGTGGATACTTATACGGCGCGGTGGATTTTTTTACATGGTCCTGCAACTCTTTTTTGAGCACGTCGCTGGGTTCATAGCCCTCCGCGAGCACGATTGTCGCCTTGACAATCTGTCCGCGCTCCGGATGCGGCACACCGGTAATCGCCGTTTCCAGTACCGCCGGATGCTCCATAAGCGCACTTTCCACTTCGAACGGTCCGATGCGGTATCCTGACGATTTAATGACATCGTCCGCCCTACCCACATACCAGAAATATCCGTCTTCATCTTTCCATGCAACGTCTCCGGTATGGTAAAGCCCATTATTCCATACCTTATTGGTGAGCTCTTCGTCCTTATAATATCCAAGGAACATGCCAGTCGGGACTTTCTTGTCTGTACGGATAACGATCTCACCCGTTTCGCCCGGCGAACAAACCTCGCCCTTTTCGTTGACGATGTCAAGGTCGTACATCGCATTCGGCTTACCCATCGATCCTGGACGCGGCTCCATCCAAAGGAAATTCCCTATCGTGACCGTCAGCTCCGTCTGCCCGTAAATTTCCATCAGCTTAAGTCCAGTAGTATCCAGAAATTGATAATACACCTCCGGATTCAGAGGCTCTCCGGCGATTGTCACATATTTTAAGGACGACAGGTCATATTTTGTAAGATCCTCTTTGATAAAGTAGCGATAGATGGTCGGCGGCGCACAAAACGTCGTCACCTGATACTTCTCGATTTTCTTCAGCAACAAATCGGGAATGAATTTATCCATATCATAGACGAAGATGCACGTCTCCGCAAGCCATTGTCCATAGAGCTTTCCCCATGCGCTTTTGGCCCATCCGGTATCCGCGACTGTCAGGTGCAGGCCGTCCGGATCCGCATTGTGCCAATAGACCGCAGTTACGATATGTCCCAACGGGTATACAAAATTGTGCGCGACCATTTTGGGCATACCCGTCGTTCCGGATGTGAAATACAGCAACATAATATCGTCGTTCGTCGTCGCTTCTTTTCCTTGCGGGCGTTCAAATACATCGTCGTATTTTCCCATCTCCGTCCAAAATTCCAGCCATCCTGCCCGTTTTTCGCCCACAATGATCTTTTTTTCAAGCGTGGGCGACGAGGCTGCGGCGTCTTCGACGTGCTCTTTTAACTCCCCGTCCTTTGTGCTGACGATCATCTTCACGTCCGCCGCGTTGTTCCTGTAGATAATATCTTTCTTCGTCAGCAGGTGTGTCGCCGGAATCGCGATCGCCCCCAGCTTGTGCAGAGCAATGATGGTAATCCAAAACTCGTAATGGCGTTTTAGAATCAGCATGACCTTATCGCCTTTTTTGATGCCCTCTGCTTTGAAGAAGTTTGCCGCCTGGTTCGAAAGTCTGCTAATATCAGAAAAGGTAAACAAGCGTTCCTCATCATTATCGTTGGTCCATAAAAGCGCCCGCTTGTTCGGTTGCTCTCTAGCAAGGACATCTACGACGTCAAATCCGAAATTAAAATTTTCAGGTACTATCGTCTCAAATTTTTCGGCAAACTCCTCATAACTCGAAAATCCTGTTGTACTATATTTTTCAAATATTCTCATATCTTTCTGTCCTCACTTGGAGATAATTGCCAAAAATTTGCAGGGTTTTCCGTTCTCCGCGCGCATGGCATGCGGCGTGGACGCGTCAAAATAAACGGTATCGCCTTCTTTAAGCAGTATGGCAGAGTCGTGGATAAAAAGCGTCATGCTGCCCTCTACCACATAATTCATTTCCTGCCCTTCATGCGCGTTCTTTTTTACCGCGTCCGTATCTTTCGGTTCCACCGTGACCAAAAACGGCTCCATACTCCGGTTTTTAAAAATATATGCTAAGTGCTGATACTTATAGGCTTTCCTGCGTTCCATTTTAAGCCCTTCGCCTTTCCTTACCAGCGAAAAGGTCTTTAGCTTTGCATTGTCACCCGTCAAAAGTTCCGTAATATCCACACCCAGGCGGTTGGCTACTGTATATAAAAAACTAAACGAAAAATCCTTGTCGCCTGCTTCGTATTCCAAATATTCCGCTTCGGATTTTCCGGTAAGCTCCGCCATTTCGCACGCGTCTATTTCTTCAATTTCCCTAAGCGCGCGCAGTCTTTGCGCAATTTCTTTGATTTGATCCATATAAACACCAGCTTTCTACGCAGAAAGGCTCCATGCTGCTTGCACAGAGCCGACGCTTCCCTTTATTTCACTGTTACTTCATCGCTTTTAAAGATGACAATAACCCCTTTTTGATCCCAGATCGTATCCTTGCCCGTAAGATTTTGGAATTTGCTTCCATACGCCTCTTTGACCTCCGAGGGCTGTCCGTCCGATTTTTGCGTATCAAAAGTGATAAAACCATAAACGACTTCCGGCCACTCCTCCGTCACCTTAAAATCCCATGTCAGGTTATCGCCGTTTTTGGTTATTTTCTGCTGCTCCAGCGTAATGCCGTTGGCATTCAGGACAGAAATAATGCCGTTTGTACCATCCATCAGGTTGGTCTGTCCCGACACCGTCAATGTATCCCCGTTTAATACCGCTTCGCACGATCCGGTAACCTCAACGGTTATTTTACCCTCTTCCGGCTTCGGACGCTTAATTTCCTGCGCGCCGCCGCACCCAGCAAAAATCGTAACAGCGGTTATAATGATCACCAATAATAAAACAAGCTTTTTCTTCATACCAGTTCTGTTTGCCCCTTTCGCAAAAACGCCTCCTAATAGTATAGTAAAAACGCCGCGAGATGTAAAGTTTTTTCCTCGCCAAACCATCCCGATCCGAAGATTTTCTTTCCCGCGCTGTCAGGCCCGAAAGGATAGCATGCCGCCTTTCCAGCATTTCCGCGTATCCCACGCACGCATAAAATCAAATTCATGCCTGCAGCCCCATGTCGCAAAACTGACCGTCAGGGTATCCCCCCTATCCTCATAGCCTGTGAGATTAAACCAGTGCCATTCGTATTCGTCAAACGTTGGATCCGCATGTTTGAGCATGAGATACATCACCGGCATGCCCGCGTCGATGGAGTCCTTGACAAAACTGCTTGCATCTGCAAGGGAGGCACTGCCGGCGAGCTTGTGCAGTTGAATGGAAACCCCCGTAGCCGCAACATATTTCAGGAACATTTTTTCAAACTTATCGATGCTTGTAAGTCCCCCGATCCCCGGATAAATATATTGAAACATCGTTTCAAAAAAACGCAGGAAATCCGCTTTCGTCACATTTTGCGGATCGTATGGATATAGTCTCCGGTATTTGGGGAATTTCTTCGCAAGATAAATACAGGCTTCGCATGCGCACACCGCAGAACAGCCGCCCAGCTTCATCATCTTATGCGTGTGCCAGTTCTGGTCGCCGCCGTAATATTTTCCGTCAATTCTTAAAAAATCCAATTCCTTTTTCATACAGTCATTATAGCACACTCCCTTTGGTTGACAAAACGAAATATATATATCACAATAGAGGTTGTTATGTAAAACTTATTACATTTTCGGGAGTAAACATCATGAATAACGACCTCAGAATAGCAAACTCGGTAAAAGCGGAGCCTATCGGCGTTATTGCCGATAAACTCGGCATTGAAGATGAATATCTGATTCCTTATGGAAAGAGTATCGCCAAGGTATCCCTGGAGATGCTGGAAAAAAAGCAAAGCGGCTCGGACGGTAAACTGATCCTTGTGACTGCAGTCAGCCCGACCCCTGCCGGTGAAGGAAAAACCACGGTTTCCGTCGGACTTGCGGACGGCTTTTCCCGCCTGGGCAAAAAGGCGTGCCTCGCGCTGCGCGAGCCCTCCTTAGGCCCCGTATTCGGTATCAAAGGCGGCGCCACCGGCGGCGGATATGCCCAGGCAATTCCCATGGAGGATATTAACCTGCACTTTACCGGCGACATTTATGCCGTAACAACAGCTAACAATTTGCTGTGCGCGATGATCGACAACCATATCTATCATGGCAACGAATTACGCCTGGATGTAAATAATATTACGTTCAAACGCTGCATGGATATGAACGACCGCGCTTTACGCAACATTGTCTGCGGACTTGGGCACCGTACTGACGGCGTGCCGCGCGAAGACGGCTTTAATATTGCCGCCGCTTCTGAAATCATGGCTATCCTCTGTATGGCCACCAGCCTGCAGGACTTAAAAAAGCGGCTCGACCGCATTACCATTGGCTACAATATGGACGGAGAAGCCGTCTTTGCCAAAGATTTACAGGCCGGCGGCGCCATGACGGTTATTTTGAAAGAGGCCATCAAACCAAACCTTGTCCAAACCTTAGAGCACACGCCGATTTTGATGCATGGCGGCCCTTTCGCCAACATCGCCCATGGCTGTAACAGCATCCTGGCTACCAAAATGGCTCTTGCCTTTTCCGATTACGCCGTAACCGAGGCTGGTTTCGGCGCTGACCTCGGCGCTGAAAAATTTCTGGATATTAAATGCCGCAACGCTGACATCTGGCCGGACGCCGTCGTGCTCGTAGTCACGGCGCGCGCCATGAAATACCACGGCGGCGTCAAAAGGGAAAACTTAAACGAGGAGAATGTCGATGCCTTGGTAAAAGGGCTTCCCAACCTGGACCGCCATGTCAGAAATTTGGCAGACGTATACGGCCTTCCCGTCGTTATCGCGGTCAATCATTTTGACTCGGACAGCGAAGCGGAGATAAACGCGCTGCTGTCGCATGCCCAACAGCTCGGCATTCCCGCTTCTGTCTGCGATGTTTGGGCAAAAGGAGGCGAGGGCGCGCTTGATCTTGCCCAAAAGGTTGAAAACGCGATTCCCGTGCATTCCTCCCCCAGTCATCCTTATGACTACGCGCAGTCCATCAAACAGAAAATCCGTGGCATCGCGACTAAAATTTACGGCGCGGAAGATGTGGACTTTAACCGCAGAGCGGCTGAAAAAATCCATATGCTGGAAGATCACGGTTATAGTAACCTTCCGGTTTGCATTGCTAAAACGCAGTATTCATTTTCTGACGATGCTTCCCGGCTGGGAGCGCCCGAATGCTTCCGTCTCGAAGTGCGCGACGTTCGCCTCAACTCAGGCGCGGGCTTTGTCGTAGCGATATGCGGCAATATCATGCGCATGCCCGGCCTGCCGAAAAAGCCGGCGGCAATGAGTATCGACGTCGATGAAAACGGTGAAACGATCGGCCTGTTTTAAGAAAACAAGCAATCAAAAAAGGCGCATACACATTTATGCGTCTTTTTTCTATGTGTCGATCTTTTATTTCTGTTCTGCGATTCGTTTATACATCAACGTATCCAACGACCGCAGTCATGCCGCAGCGCATTGTTATCCGGAGCGCATAATTGTCCTTTCCGATTCCCCGCCGAACTGGAAGTTGATATTATCCTGCATTCAATTCTTCCTGCAATTTTTCAAAAAACAACGCAACATGATAACCATCTACGATTGCGTGTGATACTTGTATAGTAATAGGTAATATATAACGGTCATTTACTTGTTCATATTTCCCTAAAGTAATCATTTTTACAATTTTATTTTCCATTGATTTTGAATTAGAAGAAAAATGTTCAAAATGCAACCATGGTATACAAGAAACATTGAATACATTAGCAGGCAATTCTCCCTGTGGAACAATTGTTGTAGAATTTGCATACTTTTCCACTATTTCTTTATATTGCATATCATAGTCATCGCAATTTTCTTGCATTTCTGCATAAAGGGTAAAGAATAATTTGCTATTTTTATTCATTGACGAGAACGTAGGTACGATCTCATGCCACTTAATCAGTTTATCATTTAAAATATCATATTTGAAATTTCTAATCTTTGTATGTCTACCAATTCATATTTTTCCATGAACATCTCGTTAAATTCCGATCCACCTATCCAGATAGTCAATGGACGGATAGTATTTTTTCGCGAAAGACACGAAAGAATCTCTCCCCTTAAACCATTGACCGTCTGGATTTTTTTGCCGTGGTTTTTCCTCACGCACGGACAAAGCCGCTTTAAGCGAACTGACTGTTATAAAGTCCCGTATAGAATCCGTTTTGCGCCATCAGCTCGTCGTGATTTCCCTGCTCGATAATATCCCCGTCTTTCATTACCAGAATAATATCCGCATCCTTGATCGTTGAGAGGCGATGGGCGATCATAAAGCTTGTCCTTCCCCGTGTCAGCTTATCCATCGCATCCTGAATCAGCTTTTCCGTGCGGGTATCGACCGAGCTGGTCGCTTCGTCCAGAATCAGTACCTGCGGCCGCGCACAAAAGGCACGCGCGATTGTCAGCAACTGCTTCTGCCCTTGTGAAATATTGCTCCCCTCTTCATTGATCACCATATCATAACCGCCCGGCAGCGTCCTGATAAACGAATCCACATTCGCCATCCGGCACGCATCATATACCTCTTCGTCCGTTGCTTCCGGCCGGCCGTAACGGATGTTGTCGCGGATTGTTCCGGAATACAGCCACGTCTCCTGCAATACCATGCCGAATTGCTGGCGGAGATTTTTACGTGAAATATCCCGTATATCGATGCCGTCCACCCTGATGCTCCCGCCGTTGAGCTCATAAAAACGCATCAGCAGGTTTACCAGCGTTGTTTTTCCTGCACCCGTTGGTCCGACAATCGCGACCTTTTGCCCGGGCGCCACGTGCACGTTCATATCTGAAATCAGGATCCGGTCCGGCGTATAACCAAAGCGCACATGGTCGAATGTGATTTCCCCTCTGATATTCTCAAGCTTCTTCAGTTCCTTGTTCTCCGGCTCTTGTTCTTCCTCGTCCAACAGCTCAAATACGCGTTCCGCCGCCGCAACAGTGGATTGCAGCAGGTTGACAATATTGGAGGTCTGAACGATCGGCTGCGTAAACTGCTGCATATACTGGATAAAAGCCTGTATCGCGCCGACGGTGAGCGTCCCGTTAGAGGTCATGATTCCACCCAAAACGCAGATACCGACATAGCCGACATTTCCCACGAGGTTGGTGATCGGCATCAGGATACTGGACGCAAACTGCGAACGCCGCGCATCCTCGTAAAGCTCGTCGTTCATCCTGTCAAACACATCTTCCGTACGCTGTTCCGTGTTGTACAGCTTAACGATGTTGTGCCCCGAATACATCTCCTCCACATAGCTGTTGACATTTCCCAGCTTGTTTTGCTGTCCGATATAATATTTCTGTGATTTCCGGACGACCAGTGTCGATAAAAACAGCGCCGCCGGCAATACCAAAAGAGCAATCAGCGTCATCTGCCAACTGATGGAGAACATCATCACAATAATGCCGATTATCGTGAAAACCGCTGTTATAAGCTGCGTCATGGACTGCTGGATCGTCGCGCTGATCCGTTCAATATCCGTCGTCGTCCTCGAAAGAATATCCCCGTGCGTATGCGTATCAAAATAGTTGAGCGGGAGACGTTGAATCTTGCGGTCGACCGCTTCGCGCAGGTCATACACCGTGCGCTGCGCCACTTTTGCCGTTACGCGCTGCTGCATATACGTAAAGAGCGCCGACAGCCCGTAAACCACCACCAGAATCGCCAAAATAGTAGACAGGCGCACAAAATCAATACCGGCCGCCGTCTCGTTACCCTCCGATGCGCTCGCCACGCCTGCAAAAATCGTGTTGGTCGCTTCTCCCAATATTTTAGGACCGATAATCAGGAACGCCGTTCCCAGAAACGCCAGTATCAAAATGGCAATCAGTTGCTTTTTATATGGAGCGAAGAAGCCGAGCAGGCGCCTTACCGTACCTCCAAAATTCTTCGCCTTGTCGTTTGTAACAGATTGTCCGTTGTTCATCGCTTTCATTTTCAGCTCCCCCCTTAAGACATCTGCGTCCGCGCGATCTCAGCATAAACATCACACGTTTTCACGAGTTCATCGTGACGGCCCTGGCCGATGATCCTGCCTTTATCAAGTACCAGGATATTATCCGCATCGATAATGGTATTGATTCTCTGCGCTACGATAATAACGGTTGCGCCATGCGTATTTTCCCTGATTGCTTTCCGTAGCGCCGCATCCGTTTTAAAGTCAAGCGCGGAGAAACTGTCGTCGAATATATAAATACTGGCGTCTGTCGCCAGCGCACGCGCGATGGCGAGCCTTTGCTTCTGCCCGCCGGAAACATTGGAGCCCCCCTGGGCGATCGGGTCGTCATATTTTCGTTTTTTCTGTTCGATAAAAGTATCCGCCTGCGCAATTTGCGCCGCCTTTTCCATTTGCTCCATCGGCATATTTTCATCTTCATAAGCGATATTTTCTTTGATCGTGCCCGAAAAAAGCACCGCTTTCTGCGGAACGTAACCGATGCGCTTCCGAAGCTGGTGCACATCGTAGTTGCGTACGTCGACGCCGTCCACCAGCACCGCGCCGTCCGTGACGTCGTATAAGCGCGGGATCAGACTGATCACGGATGATTTGCCGCTGCCCGTAGCGCCGATAATCGCTGTCGTCTCCCCTGGCTTAGCCGTAAACGATATATTCGCGATGGCCGGATTTTCCGCATCTCCGTATTTAAAGGTAACGTCCCTGAATTCAACAATCCCCGTTTTTTCCTGTGGAGTTTGGGGATTTTTACTGTTTACAATGTCCGGCTTGATCTCCATGACCTCGTTGATACGGTCTGCGCATACGCTGGCGCGCGGCATCATGGCAAAAATCATAGACATCATCACGAGAGCATACATAATGAGGACAAGATACTGAATGAACGCCATCAGGTCGCCAACCGCAAGAGACCCCTGCGCGATCTGCTGGCCGCCGAACCATACGACGGCAATCGTCCCCAGGTTCACAATAAGCATCAGGATCGGCATCAGCGTGGAAAGCAACGTCTGTGATTTGATCGACGTCTGCGTCATGACCTCATTCGCTTCTTCAAAGCGTTTTTCTTCCCTTTCTTCTGCCGTAAACGCACGTATTACGCGTACGCCCGTAACGTTTTCGCGCATCACCAGATTCAGTTTGTCAAGCTTTGTCTGCACGGATTTGAACACCGGAAACGCCCTGCGCATGATCAGCACCAAAAATACCACAATCAAAGGCATGCAGGCAATAATGACCCACGCGAGCTGCGCGTTTTTCTGCATAGACATCGCCACGCCGCCAATACACATAATAGGGGCTAAAATAATAACGCGGAACAGCATAATCGTGAAATCCTGTATCTGCATAATATCATTCGTCGTCCTCGTTGTGAGCGACGCCGTTCCCACCTTGTCAAATTCCGCCAGCGTAAACTCTCCGACCTTATGAAAAAGCCTCTTGCGGACATCCGTACAAAACCCGACGCCGATCTTTGAGGCAAAATATCCCACGCCAATCGCACAGGCGGAGCCGCCCAGTGAAATACAAAGCATGATCAGCCCTGCCGTCGTAATGTAGCCCATGTCTCCCACAATAACGCCCTGGTCAATAATCATAGACATCATATTGGGAAGCATCAGCAACGAAAACACCTGGCCAAGTAATAAAAGCACGAGCAAAAGAAGTTGGCCCGCATATTTTCCGAGGCCCTTATAAAGCTTTAACAAGAATCCGCCCTCCTGTTATTTCTGATTATTTAATATTTTATCTGAAAAGCAACATATTTGCCACCTTTTTTTCATAATTCTGCAAGGCTGAGTCAAATCAGCGCAAAATCCGCTTATATTGAAAACGATATGAAAAAGACGCTGCATGTTCGGCAACGTCTTTGGCGTTAGTATCTTTACAAAACGCCTGACATGTTGACTGTAAAAACATAGATCAGGCATGCCGCAATCCCCAGCAACATTCCAATCACGGAATACAAATTATATTTGCGTAAGGTTGTTCCGCCCCAGATGACGGCCAGCGCCGCGAATATGAGACCCAGCCACCAGATTTGCGGAATCAGAATGAAAAACGAGAGCGCCCCCCATAGAATCAATAGAACCGGAATCACCTTACTTGTCTGGTTTTGCATTGTCTTCTCCCCTCCATCACGCTTACGCTTCAAAATTTTCAAAGATGACCGCGTCCGCATCCGCGAGTACAAGCCGCTTGCACTGCTCCGACCTCACGGTCCAAACCAAGACCGGCAATCCTTTGCGGCGCATCCGCCGCACAACCGGCAGCCGCCGCCCCTCGATTTCATAGCTTATGAACTGTGGCCTGCAGACAAAATTGGTGCAAAGGTGCTTTAACATGAACCGTTTCCATTTCGGTATTTCATCCGCGCCATACGTAAAGGTTGCGGAAAGCTGTCCCCGCAGGACCTCAGGCGCATTTTTCCGGAACCACCCCATGGAAAACGGCGAAAAGGACTGTACCGCATACTTGCCCTGATAATGCCGCATGATTTCATATAGATCCACCTCAAGCTGTCCTGCGCCGCCGGTATTTTTAGTCTCGATCAGAATCGGCACTCTGCCGCCCACCAGTGCAAGCACCTCCGCAAGCGTGGGAATCACAGACTGCGTTCCCGCCAGCTTCATCTGCCTTAGCTCATGCAGCGTATAGTCCTCGACCATTCCCTGTTCCCCCGTTACGCGTGCAAGCGCATTATCGTGAAACACCACCACATGTCCGTCCTTTGAAAGGTGCACGTCCAACTCAATCGCATACCCGTGTTCGATCGCGCTTTGAAAAGCGTCCATCGAATTTTCCGGCATCCGTTCGTTGTGCAGCCCTCGGTGCGCAAAAGACCAGGCTTTCATCCATTCCCCGTCTTTTGCTTCCCGCGCGCCGGTCATAAAGCAATACAAAACGCCCAGTACGGCTATGGCTATTATTATGCCGATCAAAATTCCCATTTTATTTTCTCCCCTGCTCTATTCTACCATAGTTTTGATTTTATTTGATAAAAAAGTTATAATAAGAAATTGAGGTGATATGGAATGACAAAAGCCGGTTTAATATTAGAAGGCGGCGGCATGCGCGGTTCGTATACGGCGGGCGTGCTGGACGCTTTCCTCGATATGGGCGTACACATGGAAGACATTATCGGCGTTTCCGCCGGTGCCGCGAATGCGATTTCCTATATTTCCGGACAGCGCGGCCGCAACCTGACCATTTACAACACATGTATCAACCGCAAATATTTGAGCTTTTGGAATTTTCTTACCACCGGTTCTTTTTTTGGGATGAAATATGTATTCTACGAAGTAACGCGCAACATCATTCCCTTTGATTACGAAGCCTATAAAAACTCTCCTAAAAAGCTTACCATTGTCGCGACGAATGTTGATGACGGCAAAGCCTTTTACCATCAGCTAAACGACCTCAATTGCGATACCGATATGAAATACCTGTGCGCCTCTGCGGCGATCCCCATGGCTTCCACCATTGTCAAAGCCGACGGACACAAGCTGATGGACGGCGGTGCCAGCGATTCCATCCCAATCGAATATTCCCTGAGGAAAGGGAACCGCAAAAACGTGATCGTCCTCACGCGCAACGAGGGTTTTACACACCAAAAAAGCAAGATGAGCTGGTATGCGTATTTGCGTTACCCAGCACACCGCGCGTTTGCGCGTACGATAGCAAACCGCTATCAATATTATAACGAGAGCCTCCGTATAGCCGAGCAGCAGGAAAAGGATGGCAGCGCCATCATCATCCGTCCCACCCAGCCCATCATCGCCGGCCGTATGGAAAAGGATCCTCAAAAGCTATCCGCCCAATATCAGGTTGGCTATGACGATGCGATTGCAAAAAAAAGAAAGCCTGCTGGCTTTCTTAACGGCTACTGACAATGTAACGCTTCTTTAAGCTTCCCCATAGGTCGGGTCGATCTTTTTTAGTTCTTTGTAAGTATCGATTTCTGTTATATCCTCAAAGGAGCATTCCCGTATTTCCACACTGAAGTCTTTCAGATGATATTCCAGAGGAACCTGGTCCCAGTACCGTTCTTTGCCGCCAGGACTCTCGTATACATCCTTAACGCATTCCGCAAGCCGCCTGCCATCTCCGCTTGTCCAATAGGATATACCAAACATGTGGTAGCAATTAGTGCCGCCGACGCTCATTTTCGTAATATATTTATGGTTTGTGCTGTAAAAGCACCAATCGTCCGTTTTCTCTGTCGGTACGCCCAGGTAATTGGAAGCATATTGGTATTTTGCGATAACGTGCGGGTGGTACAGCAGCAAATCCGCTTCCAGTACATAAGCATTTTCCAGAAACTCCCTTGCGTACATGACCGATGAAATATTGTTCGCCTCATTATAAACCGGATTTTCGATAAATTTTATCATTGGATATTTGTATAACAGTTGGTCGAACTGCTCGGCCAAATACCCCCGTACAATATAAATTTCTTCAATTCCCACGGCGATTACCGCATCAAGCAGCGTATCGATGATACGCGTTCCGTTGACCCGCACAAGTGGCTTGGGGGTATTCAGGGTGATTGGTACAAGTCGCGTACCAAAGCCTGCCGCAATAAAAATCGCGCGTTTCACCCGATAAGGTTCGAGTGCATTTATCCCCTTTTGTGTAATCGCGCCATCTTGTACATAACCCATCTGTGAAAGCTCGGCTATTCCCTTATTGACGGTCCCCAGCGCCTTATTCGTTTGTTTCGCCAGTTCGCGCTGCGTGCGCGTTCCCTTTTTTTCCATACAGGTCAAAAGATCAAATTGGTTTCTCGTTAAGTTCATGCCAGTTCCTTTTTCCTTAAATTTCTTTTATACAAATTGATCCCCCCCTTAAGCGCCAGATTTACGCCCAGAATGAGCAGCGAAACAAACGCTGTACTTTCCAGCATCATCTGCGCCTCAAAAAGCGTGATCATCAGCGACAACGGCTGCGTGGTGAATGTAGAAAGAAAAGACACCGCGGAAATTGTCATCATCGAATTCACAAAGAAATATGCGAACATCTCCGCAATCGTCGCTTTCGACTGCGGGATCAGGACGTCAAGGATAATTCGTCTCCTGCTGATACCCAGCGTCGCCCCTACCGCTTCCAGATTTTGGTTCAGTTTACCGAAAGTATTGTACATCATCAGGTATGGCGATGCGAAGAAATGCATAATATTAACAAGGATCAAAATCGCAAGCGTACCATAAATAAACGACCCGTTGAAAAATATCATATAGGAAAGGCCCAAAACAAGCCCCGGGATCGCAAGCGTTATGATGGAAACCAAATGAAGCATTTTAGATGATTTGGATTGCACGCGCGCCGTCATGTATGCGGTAATATAAGCAATCACCACACCGATTACAGAGACGCACACTGCAATAATCAGTGAATTTGCCAAATACCGTCCCGCGCCTATGTCCATTGTCTTGGTAATATTATCCAGCGTGAGCGACATATCGATCGGATACTTTTTGACAAAGGTCAAAACAGCAAAAGCGGCGATCGGCAGCAGGATACATAGGCTTACCACGCTGCACGAAAGATAAGCGATCCCATCCCGCACTTTATTTTTGAGTATTCGAAATGGTTTGATCACAAAGGAAAGGCTGGCCTTATTTTTATCAAGCAAGTCGATCAAAAAGGCGATAAACGCCGGAATGAGCAACACCAGACCGATTACGCTTCCTTTGCCGAAATTCAGAAGCCCAACCACGTCCTGATACATCATCACCGGCAGGGTCGTAAACTGCCCCCCCACCGTGAGCGGTACGCCATAATCCGTAATCACCAGCGTAAATACGGCAAATATGACCGAAATCATCGGCTTACGCATATAAGGAAACGTAATGGCGCTGAATTGATTCGCTTTCGAAAGCCCCAGCACGGACGCCGCCTCATAGGGCGTGCTGTCCTCGTAACGCATCATGTCGGAGACCATCAAAAAGGCCACCGGAAACGAATACATCACCGAGCCGATCACAATTCCCCAGAAGCCGTAAATATTGCCATTGATGTGGAGCAGGTTTGTCAGTACGCCATTGGAACCGAACAGTACCACAAGCCCCATACCGTGCGAAATCGATGGGATAAGCATCGGCAGCGTGAACAGGATGGTAAACAGTCCTTTACAGCGTATAGCCGAACGCTGAATAAACCATGCAAGCACTACCGCCAGCCCTACCGAAATCAGCGTGGAAACAAAAGATACCCATGCGGAATGTCCAAGAGCCGTCATAAAGCCTTCGGACGTAATCAGGCCGCCTACATCCTCGCCCGCCATTGTCGTAAGCATACAGATCAGCGGCAGCAAAACGGCAACGATAAAAAACGCAGCCAGAAGCAGCTTGACCCCCGACAATCCCTTTCGCTTAAGGCCGCTCATACCTTGGCCCTCGCAAACTGAATCAGAGAATCGATCTTTAATTGGATATTGTGTATCACAAAACGTTGGATATATTCATTTGCCGGATGGTCGATTATATTTCTCGGTGTGTCGATCTGTTGGATCTTTCCTTCGCTCAGAACCATGATCCGGTCTGACATGGCAAAGGCCTCTTCCTGGTCATGCGTGATATAAATCATTGTTGAACCAAATTTTTTTTGTATATTCTTTAGTTCCTGGCGCAGCGTCAGTCTGGTATCCACGTCCAGCGCAGACATCGGTTCGTCAAAGAGTATGATGTCCGGATTCAGCGCGAGCGTGCGCGCGATGGCAACGCGCTGCTGCTGGCCGCCGGAAAGCTTACTGGGCCGTTTGTTTTTATACTCCGCAAGCCCTACCTGCTCGATCAGCCGCTCGGCTGTCTCTCTCGCCTGTTCCTTAAACGCCGGATTTTTCCTGAGCGCGTATTCCACATTTCCGAGGACGGTCATATTCTCAAACAGGGCATAATTCTGAAATACGATGCCCATTCCCCTCGCCGACGGCATGCTGTTTGTAATATCGATCCCGTCCTTATATATTTTGCCGCTCGTTGGCTGTTCTAATCCGATGAGCATACGCAAAAGCGTCGTCTTTCCGCAACCTGACGGCCCCAGCACGGATAGGAACTCGCCTCCGTATACGGCAAAGCAAAGATTATGCAGCACCTCGTTCGATCCAAAATCCTTTGAAATATTTTCTACTACAAGTTTCTCATTCATCTAATGCACCCACTTTTCCAACAGATGTTCCTTTTCGGCCTTGGTATCGTTACTCATATCGGCATATTTGATATTCTGAGGAAAATTTTTCATCTCAAAATCGATGTCTTTATAGATTTTTTCCGGAAAGAACTGCTTCTTATCCTCCGCCACCAGCGTTGAATTAAGGTAGTCAAATACGTCCCTCACACATTGCCTGTTTTCTTTTCCCTTGATCATACCTATGCCATAGCGCGAATAGGGCGATCCTTCTTCAAAATACAAAATCTTCAAAGGCGCGCCGTTGTTGATCTCTTTTACCGCCTGTGGTGTCATTGCAAGGCCAATGACCGCTTCTCCCTGCACCAGGGCGTTGACAGGACCGGAACCTGACGACGTATATTGCAAGATATTTTCGGAAAGCTTGTCAAAATAATCAAAGGCCTGTTCTTCCCCCCATGCATTTACAAGGCATTTCAAAAACATATAGCCTGTTCCAGAGGACTTCGGGCTAGGCATAGAAATAAGCCCCTTGTATTCCGGTTTTAATAAATCTTCATAGCAGGTGGGTTCACTTAATCCCCGTTGCTTTAATTCATCCATATTAATGACGATACATCCGCCGTTCCGGCATTCCGGCAATACCCTGCCGGCCGGATCCAGCATATCCTCTTCAAATTTGGCGGTATCATATTCGGAAAGATCGGCGAGAACGTCCTTTAACTTATCGACGTATCCATATTCCAGGTCATACGTTATATCGCATTCCGACTTTTCCCCTTCTACAAGCAGCCTCGCCGCCTGGTTTCCGGTAGGCATATATCCGAGAATAATATCATATTGAGGAAATTGTTCCTTAAGACGCGAAAGGATAAACTCATTGCGGTATTGTTCTGCGCTGGAATAGATGACGACCGTGTTTTCCCCTTTTCCCGAACAAGAGGTAAGAGAAACACACAATACTATGGCCAATAAGGCCATCAACAAACGCTTCATAACTACCTCCCCACTCACCTATAACGTATACCTCTTTATTCCGAGCAAATATCGTAAATTTTCAAATGATAACCACCCGCAAGGGTGGTTTTCTATACATTCCCCTTTGAACGAAAAGGTATAATTTCTGTTCTCTTGTTTCCGTCAAGTTATTATATCACCGGATGTGAACACCGTCAACGCATATACGGCTGCAAACGGATATTTTCTGTTCACTTTCGGAGTGCTTTTCTCAGTTTGCATAACAAAAGGACGCATCCGTTCGGGATACGCCCTTTCTTATGGCAAAGCCTTTATTTTTGTTCTTTCTGCAGCTTTAAATTCTCAAACGCACTGTAAATCATCAGTTTAATACGGTTTAGCTGATTGACTTCCGATGCGCCCGGATCATAATCAACCGCCACGATATTTGCCTGCGGATATTTGTTCCGGATCCCACGGATCATACCCTTGCCCACAACATGGTTAGGCAGGCAGGCAAAGGGCTGCACACAAATAATATTGGGAGCTCCCTCTTCGATCAGGTGGAGCATTTCCGCCGTCAAAAACCAGCCTTCTCCCGTACAGTTACCACATGAGATCATATTCTCCGACTGCTCGGCAAGGTGCTTAATATCCGGATAAGGCGTATAATATTTACTCTTTCGAAGAGCACGCTGAATCGGATTACGGAACCAATTAACCAGCCAGATACCAAACATGGAAGCCTTATATACCCCTTTGGATTTTCCCATTTCCTCATGTTTAAACTTGCAGCTATAAAGACTGTAAGTGAAAAATTCCATCAGCGCGGGCATTACCGCTTCGCCGCCCTCCCGCTCAATCACCTCGATGGCATGATTGTTGGCGTCCGGATGATATTTTACAAGAATTTCGCCTACGATACCGACCTTTGGTTTAACCTCGCCGGTCCGCTTTATCGCCTCAAAATCCCTGACCATCCGCTTGGCCGCCTTGCGGTATCCAAAATAACGCGTATGCTGCACAATATCCTGTATTTTGGCGACCCATTTATCAAACAGCGCATTTGTCTCGCCCTTATTTCTTTCGTAGGGTCGGGTGGCGAGCAACAGCTTTTGCAGCAGATCTCCCAGCGGAATGGCAAGGAGCAAACGCATAGCCAATCCCGGCGTAAAACGGAACCCCGGATTTTTTTCCAGACCGGAAAAGTTGATAGATACCACTACAACCTGTGGGAAGCCCGCCTCTTTAAGAGCCTTGCGCAAGAAAGCCAGATAATTGGACGCGCGGCATCCGCCACCTGTCTGCGTAAGCATAATGACAGTATTGTCCGGATCGAGCTTTCCGGTAATAAACGCGTTCACAAGCTGTCCTACGACAATGATCGTCGGATAGCACGCGTCGTTGTTGACATATTTCAGCCCCACATCAATATCTTCTTTGGTCACCTCTGTCAGCACCTTGAAATTATATCCCGTGGGATCAAACGCCTGCTTTAAGAACTGGAACTGGAGCGGCGCCATCTGAGGACAGACAATCGTTCCCTTTTCACGCATTTCCTTGGTAAAAATGCGGCGGTGCCAAACCGCGTTCTTTTGCTCTTTTTTCTGTTTCGGACGAAGCGAGGCTTCTTCTTTCTGCTCTTTTAAGGCGGCAATCAGGGAACGCAGGCGGATTTTCGCTGCCCCTAGGTTGCTAATCTCATCGATTTTCAGTACTGTATATATTTTTCCTGCCGCCGCAATAATTTCCTGTACCTGGTCCGTGGTGATCGCGTCGAGGCCGCAGCCAAACGAGTTGAGTTGCACCAACTGCAGGCAATCATAGCGTCCCACGGCCGCAGCCGCTTCATAAAGGCGCGTATGGAAAGCCCACTGGTCCATCACCCTGATCGGCCTCTCCAGGTGCCCCAGATGTGCCACGCTGTCCTCTGTCAGGACCGCGAGCCCATAGCTGGTAATCAGCGACGGGATCCCATGATTGATTTCCGCATCTACATGGTAAGGACGCCCCGCCAGTACAATACCCGTATTTCCCGTCTCAGCAAGCCATTGGAGCGTTTTCTCACCTTGCTCGCGCATATCCTGCTTAAAGCGGTCAAGCTCCGCGTAGGCAGCGTCAGAAGCCTCCTGCGCCTGCTGCTCCGTGATCCCGTATTTTCCGAATTCTTTCATGATCTTCGTGGGCATAAACTCCTGTTCATCCAACGCCACAAAGAAATTAATAAACTCAATATCGTTTTTACTGAGTACGTCCATATTGCTCTTGATGACCTCCGGATAGGAAGTCACTACCGGACAATTATAATGGTTATTGGAATCGTCAAATTCCTTTCGCTCAAAAGGAATACAGGGATAGAAAATCTTTTTCACACCTTTTTCCGCGAGATTTTCAATATGCCCGTGGATCAGTTTGGCCGGATAGCATACCGTGTCTGAAGAAATCGTCTCCATTCCTTTTTCAAAGATCGCATGACTGGACGGATCGGACAATATGACGCGGAATCCCAGCTTGGTAAACATCGTATGCCAGAATGGGTAATTCTCAAAAATGTTCAGGGCGCGCGGAATACCAACCGTTCCGTTCGGCGCCTTTTCCTCCGGCAGCGATTCATAATCAAATACGCGTTTTAACTTATAATCATACAGGTTGGGCATATCATTTTTCTTGATTACGCCGCTCCCTTTTTCGCAGCGGTTGCCGGAAACGAATTTCCTGCCGTCCTCAAAAGTCGTGATCGTCAGCATACAACGGTTTTCGCACTTGCCGCAGCGTGCAAAACTGCCCTTGTAGGTAAAGCGCGCAAGCTCATCCTGGCTGATCATTGAGGATCTCTTGCCCTGCATCTCTTTTTTGGCCAAAAGAGCCGCGCCGAACGCCCCCATCAGTTCCGCAATATCCGGCCGTACAACGTCTCTTCCAAGCTCAAGTTCAAAGGTACGCAGGATAGCGTCGTTTTTAAAAGTCCCGCCCTGCACAACGATATTTTTTCCCAAATCCGCCGGATCCTTAACCTTGATAACTTTATAGAGCGCGTTTTTTACAACAGAATAAGAAAGGCCCGCGGAAATATCGCCCACCGTCGCTCCTTCTTTTTGCGCCTGCTTCACACGGCTGTTCATAAAAACCGTGCAGCGCGTTCCCAGATCGACCGGATTGCGCGATCTGAGCGCTTCCTGCGCAAACTCCTGAATCGGTATTCCCAGCGAATAAGCAAAGGTCTGCAAAAAACTCCCGCAGCCGGATGAACATGCTTCATTGAGCATAATACCGTCTACGACATTGTTTTTGATGCGCAGGCATTTCATATCCTGCCCGCCAATATCGATAATCAGGTCGACGTCCTTATTGAAAAACTCAGCCGCTTTATAATGCGCCATAGTCTCGATCTCGCCCAAATCAAGCTTTAATGCTTCCTTGATGATCGCTTCGCCATATCCGGTTACACATGCTCCGGCTATGTAAGCTTTTTCGGGCAGCTTGCCATAAATATCCTTGACGATCTCGACGGCGGAATCCAGCGGATTCCCCTCGTTCGAATGGTAATGCGAATAAAGAAGCCGGTATTGATCGTCGATCACGACCGCCTTTATCGTCGTACTTCCCGCATCAAGCCCTAGATAGCATGCGCCGTCTGCCGTATCGAACCCCGCGCGCTCGACATTCTTCTGCGCGTGGCGCTTGGAAAACTCCTCATATTCCGCAGCCGATTCAAACAATGGTCGCAACCGTCTCGTTTCATGCTCGCCGTCGCCTGCGCTTTCCAGCATATGCGGCAGGTCCTTGACCTTGAAAGATTTTCCCTCCGCCATCAACGCCGCGCCCAGCGCGACGAACAGATGCGAATTTTCCGGATGGATAATCGCGTCTCCTTCCAGCTTCAGCGTTTCGATAAATCTCTGGCGAAGCTCCGTTAAGTAATGCAAAGGACCGCCCAAAAAGGCGACGTTACCACGAATCGGCCGTCCGCACGCCAGTCCGGATATTGTCTGATTGACAACAGACTGAAAAATAGAGGCTGCAATATCTTCTTTCGCCGCCCCCTCATTGATGAGCGGCTGCACATCTGTTTTTGCGAAAACGCCGCAGCGCGCCGCAATCGGATAGAGGGTATGATAAGACTTCGCCAGCTCGTTCAGGCCTGTGGGGTCCGTATTTAAAAGCGTCGCCATTTGGTCAATAAACGCGCCCGTCCCGCCTGCGCACGTTCCGTTCATGCGCTGCTCAAGCGATGGCTTCATATAAGTGATCTTGGCGTCCTCTCCCCCGAGTTCCAACACGACATCCGCCTGCGGGATATACTTTTGCGTCGCGCGCGCTCCGGCTACTACCTCTTGTATAAAAGGCAATCCGAGCAGGTTGGCAACAGTAAGGCCACCAGAGCCTGTGATAGCCGAGGTGACCTCAAATTCGCCGCATTCCTGTGCAATTTCTTTAAAAAGATTTAAAAGCTCGCCACGTACGTCTGAAAAATGTCTTCTGTATCTATTGAATAAAATGGTATTTTCATCATCTACCAGTACAATCTTTATTGTAGTAGAGCCGATGTCCAACCCTAATGCATATTTCGCCATACAAAACCTCCTGCTGAAAAGATATTATATCAAATAAGTATGAACTATACAAGAACAGAAAAAAAGAACGGATGCTGCGTTGCATCCGTTCTTATGACTTTAGGATTTTTACAAAACTCTCTTGCCGCAGATAAATCTGCTCTTAAACCAAGAACCCATACTGCGTACAACAATCTGTCCCGAACCAGAGGAAGCATCCACAATCTGTCCCCCGCCAAGATAGATACCAACATGGCCAGATACACATACAATATCACCACGCTGGAGGTCGTCCCAACCTACTGAAGTATAGCCTGAACTTGCCCAACCGCCGGACGTCATGTATCCAATGCCATTGCCGCTCTGCTTAAGCGCGTAGTATACAAAACCGGAGCAGTCGAACGAATCCGGACCTTTTCCGCCAAGTACATACGGCTTGCCGACCTGCGCCATTGCCGCATCGATAAACGCTTCAACATCGCCCGGATTTGCCGCAGGCGCGCTGCCGCCGGAAGAACCACTGCTGCTACCGCCGGAGGAACCGTTACCCTTGTTGCCGGAAGAACTGCTGCCCTTATTAGAAGAGGAACTGCTTTCTTCTTTCTTCTTCGCTTCCTCGGCCGCTTTCTTGTCAGCCTCAACCTTAGCTGTCGAAGGCTCCGCATTATCCGAGAACAAAATATCTTTGGTCATGCTGCCAACGCTGCCGTCGTCCGTGAGGCCGCACATACGCTGGAATTCCCTGACTGCCTTATCTGTCATTTCACCGAAATGACCAGTTACACTCACATTATAACCAAGCTCCAATAATCTTTCCTGAATGCGGGAAACATCGTCGCCGTCCGCGCCCAATGCCGCCGTATATTCTTTTGCGTCAGCCGAGAAAATCGCCGCCTGTGTTGCCGGACCCGCCGCACCGTCTACGTCAAGGCCATGTTTACGCTGGAAAGCCTGAACCGCCGTCAGCGTTGCCGGACCAAAATAATCCGTCGGCTGGTCCTGAGACATATAGTGCAAATCCATCAGCCTCTGCTGCAAGGCCGGAACAGAAGGATCGTTCATGCCTGCCGTAAGCGTCACATACTGGGGTGTCGGTTCCGGTGTCGGTTCCGGTTCAACCGTTGCTTCCGGAGTCTCCACCGATTCAGCCGTAAGAGTGCTGCTTTCTTCAGATACCTGCGTCGTCTGCTGCGTCGCGTTCGTTACCTGCAGATTTTCGGACGGCATCGCTTCCGGCGTAGCCGCCGCTACCGCGGGTGCCTGAACCGGTTCCGGTTCTTTGCCGGTATCGCCGTTCGCCGCCAGAACCATTACAGGTACCATGACCGCTACAAGCGCGATTGCGATAACTGCCGTAAAGCGTTTCGCGTTTACTTTCTTCGCGGCATATCTGCGCGTTACGCGTCCTGTGTACTGCGCTCCGCGCGTATGCGACACATATGCCGGCTGCGTGGAAGCGCGCCTTGTGGATGCGCTCTGCATCTTTAATACCCTTTTCTTTTGGACCTTTCTCATGCTAGAGATATTGCTGGCCATTCCTGACAGCTTGCCTTTCACGGTACCCACCGTCTTTGAAAGACCATCTTTAACATTAGATATAATATTTCTCATATTACGCTCCTCTGTTTGACTCGCCATGAGTGATGCTTAAATTTATAGCTTTGGTTCATTATACAACCTTGTTTTGAGTTTGTAAATAGTTTTGTAATAAATTATTAATAATTTTTATGAACGATCCTATTAATACCCTATCTATAGGCGCTTAAACCATTTATCCCCTTTTTCCTACCGGACATACGGACATACAAATGCCGCACACCGCTTTATTTCCGATATTCTGGTACGTCTCTTTCATATGCATATGGCATTTGCGTATATCCAATATTTCATCAACCGCTATATCTTCACGCCACGGTTTCCCGCTCAACGCGCCGCACGGACACGCCGCGATACATGCGCCGCAATGTATGCACGGATTTTCCGCCGCTTCACTTTTTTCCACCGGCATATCCGTAAGAACGGTACCCAGCCGTACCCTGCATCCATATTCATCAGTCAAAAACAGGTCGTTGTCGCCAATTCCGCCGAGGCCGCATATGCGCGCTACCGCTTTGTGCGAAAGCGCCCCCTTGTATCCATCCCCGCTTACAGCCTGCGAGGCCGGTATCGCAGCCGCCCGAAAGCCCTCCCGCATGATCGCCTGCGCCAGTAAAAAAGCAGTCTGGTCCAGATAAGCGTTGCATGTCTCATAATGATGGAAATATGTTTTTGTCGGCCCGTCCGCGATTTCGTCAATCACCTCGTCTGACAAACGGACCGCAAAGGAGATCGCGTTCCCCAGGTTTTCGTATATCCGCAGCTCGTCCGGCAGGACCCCGCTTCCGTATACATCGATAAACCGATCGCCGAAAAATTTTTTATAATCCACGGCTATTCTTCTTTCTGTTTCTTCTTTCTCGTAACTTTGTTCATAATCATCACGATGATACAAATCGCAGCGATCACGACAAAAATGGAAAGCATGCCTTTCCACATCAGGGCAAGCGAGCCCATCAATACTTCATTCATAACAACAGCCTTCCTTTCCTACAGCATCATCGGGACCAGTCCAAGTATGACGCCGCCTGCCACAACAGAGGCGATCTGTCCCGAAACGTTTGCGCCAACGGCAAACATCAGCAAATGATTTTGATTGTTTGCCTCAAGCCCCATCTTCTGCACGACGCGCGCGGACATCGGAAACGCCGAAATTCCGGCGGCGCCGATCATCGGGTTCAGCTTATTTCTACTGAAGACATTGATCAGCTTCGCAAACATGACGCCGGCAATGGTATCGAAGAAGAACGCCACCAGTCCAAGTCCCATGATCATCAGCGTCTGTACGTTCACAAAATTTTCTGCTTTCATGGTAGACGCGATGGTAATTCCCAATAATAATGTAATTAAATTAACCAGCACCTTGGACGCCGTATCCGAAAGCGAGTCGAGCACGCCGCATTCCCGCAGGAGATTGCCGAACATCAGGAATCCGACCAGCGCGATCGAAGCAGGCGCTACCAGCCCAGCGACCATTGTAACCACGATGGGGAAAAGGATCTTCGCAATCCTTGGAATATCCTCGCCGTGGTATTCCATCTTGATCGCGCGCTCCTTTTTTGTCGTCACCAGCTTGATAGCCATCGGTTGTATGATCGGTACCAACGCCATATAGGAATAAGCCGCCACCGCGATCGGTCCTACAAACCCGCTGTCCAGTACCTGCGACACCAAAATAGAGGTTGGGCCGTCCGCCGCGCCGATAATGCCGATCGAGGCCGCGTCCGGCAAAGAAAAACCAAGCGCAGCCGCCGCAGTGATGGTCGCAAAAATACCAAACTGCGCAGCCGCGCCGAAAAATAACAGCTTTGGATTTTTGAGCAGGGGGCCGAAGTCGATCATTGCCCCGATTCCGATAAAGAGCAACAGCGGCATCGCCTCCGACGCCTCGATTCCCACGCTGAACAACCAATCGACGATCCCGTTCACATTGCCAATGCCGGACATCACCTGGTCGATCGCGCCGGAAAGCGGAATGTTGACAAGGATCGCACCGAAACCGATCGGCAACAGGAGCGCCGGTTCCAGCTTTTTGGAAATCGCCAAAAAAATCAACACGCCGCCTACAATGAACATCACCACCTGCTGCCATGTAAGCGCCATAATACCGTTTACAAGAAATTCCATTGAATGCTCCTTTAAACCTACTGTAGTAAATATGAAGTAAAAAATACCGTTATCAGTATATCACCTAATCCTGTTTTTTCAAACCGCTTTCCTGTTTTTTTAGATAAATTTTATTTCTTGGTTTCATGCTGTTCTGCCGGTGATGCGAAAGCAGCGGACATCCTGAAACATGGCGCTTATACCGTTTTTGTCCTTTATTTAATACCCAGGGTGCAAATCCATCCGCGCTCTTTATTCTCCCGGACATCCACATTCCGGTAGCCAGCCTTGCCCAGCATATCATAAAACTCTTCCGGCGTATTGTTATGCATTTTCAGTATTTCCACGATCTGCTTGTCCTTTTCGCTTTGCTCCTCGTGGTCGTACATCTCGGCCACAATCAAAAAAACGCCGTCCGGCTTTAATACCCGCAGCACTTCCCTAAGGTCATGCTGCAAATCCGGCCAAAAATAATAGCTCTCCACCGACGTAACCACATCGAAAAAATCGTTTTCAAACGGCATATCGGAAACGCTGCCATGCACGATCTTCATTTTTCCGGCCTTTACATCTCCCTTATTTTCCCTGACGGCGCAGGAAACGGATGTCTCGGAATAATCGATGCCGTAAAGGCGGCCGCGCGGCGCTTTTGAAGAAAGCAGCTTCAGCGCTTTTCCCCCGCCGCAGCCAACGTCCAAAACGGTATCGCCTTGCCCGATACTGATCTGGGAAAACCCCCACGCCGTCAATTCCGCATGACTTTTGTTCATTCGCTTGATCGTCTGTCTGCCGACCATTCCCTGTGGCCGTTTACAATTTTCCAGTACCTTTTTTGTGATTCCCATTTTACTTTTTGTTAGACTTCATACGCTGCTGATGGTCTAATACCCTCTTTCTGATTCTCAAATTGTTCGGCGTTACTTCGAGCAGCTCGTCATCCCCTAAAAATTCCAGCATTTCTTCGAGGCTCATATTCTTCGGCGGGATAAGCCGAAGCGCGTCGTCGCTGCCGGACGCCCGAACGTTGGATGCGTGCTTTTTCTTGCAAACGTTGACCACCAAGTCCTCGTTTTTAGGCGAATACCCGACCACCATGCCCATGTAAACCGGTACGCCCGCGCCAATAAACAGCGTGCCGCGTTCCTGCGCGTTATACAGGCCGTAAGTAATGGATTCCCCTGTCTCAAAAGCGATCAGCGAACCCAAAGTGCGTTTCTCAATATCGCCTTTATACGGCTCGTAACCGTCGAAAACAGTGTTGAGGATACCCTCGCCGCGCGTATCCGTCAAGAATTCGCCGCGATACCCAAATAAACCGCGCGCCGGAATCTTAAACTCAATCCGCATACGCTCGCCTTGCGGCGTCATGTGTACCATCTCCGATTTTCGGGATCCCAGTTTTTCGATCACGCTGCCCACGCTTTCGGCGGGAACATCCACCAGCAGGCGTTCAATCGGCTCGCACATATGGCCGTCGATGGTTTTGTAAAGCACCTTGGGCGCGCCCACCTGGAATTCATAACCCTCCCGACGCATGGTTTCGATCAGGATTGAAAGATGCATTTCCCCGCGCCCCAGCACACGGAAAGATTCCGCGCTGTCCGTCTCGTGCACGGCAAGCGATACATCCTTTCTCAGTTCGCTCATCAGCCTGTCGCGCAAATGCCGCGAGGTGACAAACTTCCCGTCGCGTCCTGCAAAGGGGCTGTCATTGACGGAAAACGTCATTTCCACTGTCGGCTCGGAAATTTTTACAAAGGGGATCGGTTCGAATTCGTATTGCGCGCACACCGTATTTCCAATGTTCACGTTTTCAAGGCCCGAAAACGCAACAATATCCCCTGCCTTTGCGCTTTGGACCGGCACCCGTTTGAGTCCGTCATATTGATAGATCGCCGTTACCTTACCGTTCGCGCACAAATCCTCCGCGTGGTAATCGCACAGGGAAACCTCCTGACCCTGCCTGATCTCCCCACGCTCGATCCGCCCGACCGCGATCCTACCGACATATTCATTGTAATCAATGGAGGAAACCAGCATTTGCAAGGGCGCGTTCTCGTCGCCCTGCGGCGCCGGTATATAACTTAAAATCGTATCAAAAAGCGGCTTTAAATCCGTTCCCGGCTGGTTGGGGTCCATCGTCGCCGTGCCCTCCCTGCCCGAGCAATAAACGATGGGGCTGTCAAGCTGCTCATCCGTCGCGTCCAGCTCCAGCAATAATTCCAGCACCTCGTCCCCTACGTCGTTGAGGCGCGCGTCCGGCCTGTCCATTTTGTTTACGACAATGATTACGCGGTGATTGAGCTCCAACGCTTTCTGCAAAACAAAACGCGTCTGCGGCATAGGCCCTTCGAAAGAATCCACCAACAGTACAACGCCGTTTACCATCTTCAGGACGCGTTCCACTTCGCCGCCGAAGTCCGCATGTCCCGGCGTATCCACAATGTTGATTTTGACATTATTATAATAGGTAGCGGTATTTTTGGCGAGGATCGTGATTCCGCGTTCCCGTTCGAGGTCGCCGGAATCCATGACTCTGTCCGCCACCACCTGATTATCGCGGAAGCTTCCGCCCTGCTTAAGCATTTCGTCCACAAGCGTCGTCTTGCCGTGGTCTACGTGTGCGATAATCGCAATATTTCTTAAATCTTCTCTTACCAACTTTATCTATTCTCCTTTACTTTCAAAAAACAATTTATTATATATCAAAATACGCGCGAAATCAAGGCGCGCGCTGTTGACAACCTGTTGTATAATATCCTTATGGAATTATTAGCGCCCGCAGGCGGGTTTGAAAGTTTAAAAGCAGCCGTTGAAAACGGCGCGGATGCGGTGTATATCGGCGCACACAATTTCAGCGCGCGTAACCTTGCCGAAAACTTCGGCGATATTGCGCAGGCGGTGTCCTTTGCGCACGCGTCGGATGTTAAGCTGTACCTTGCCCTCAATACGCTGGTACGCGACCGTGAAATTGCTTCCTGGCTCGAAACGGCCCAAAAGGCCGCCCTCGCCGGTATCGACGCATTTATCGTCCAGGACCTGGGGTGCGCTACACTGCTGAAGCGTCTGTGTCCTGGCGTGCCGCTCCACGCGAGCACACAGATGACCGTTTACAGCGCGCAGGGCGTACGCGCGCTTACCGGCCTCGGCTTTGAACGTGTGATTCTCTCCCGCGAGCTTTCCTTTGATGAAATTTACAATATTCGGAAGCGGACCGGCGCGGAACTTGAAATTTTCGTGCACGGCGCCTTATGCGTATGTTATTCGGGCCAATGCCTGATGAGCAGTATTTTCGGCGGCCGCAGCGCCAACCGCGGACTGTGCGCTCAGCCATGCAGATTAGATTACCGCTTAGGCAAAAAATCCGGACGCTTGCTAAGTCCCAAGGATCTTTGCCTGATTGATTATATTCAGAATATCAAAGACGCCGGTATCGCCAGCATTAAAATTGAGGGGCGCATGAAGCCCGCGCAATATGTCGCTACCGTCACACGTATTTACCGCAAGGCTTTAGATGGCGGGCAGGTTACCAAAAAGGACAAAAACGAGCTTTTGCAGGCCTTTAGCCGGCGGGGATTTACCACGCGGCCATTCAGCGTCAAAATGCCTGAAATGCCCGCTTTGCCCGCCGCGCGGCCGCAAGAAGCCTCACCGCCCGCTTCATCCGGACGCTCCTTTTCCTTTGATGCGTATATTCCTCTCAAAAAGGGCAAGAAGCGGAAACCAAAGCAGCTTGCAGCACAGGTTATGAATAAAAAACAGGCTTTGTCCGTTTTAAAAGATGTCGATATTCTGTATGTTCCCGTCTTAGCGGAATGGGCCCCTGACATCGTCCGGCAGGCGCATACGCTGCAAAAGAAATGTGTCGGCGTACATCCATTGATCGACCGCGCCGAAGTATCCGCCATCCCTGAATGCTTCGACGGCGAGATGTTTGCCACCCTTACAAACACCAATGCGGAGCACAAAATCGCCGATGTGTCTTTCAATGTGATGAACAGCGAGACGCTGCGCGCTTTGCGCGAGCTGGGATATGAGCGCGCCACCGTAAGCGCAGAACTAAATCTGGCGCAGATACGCGACCTTACGGGTATCCTGCCTATAGAAGCGATCGTCTACGGCCGTCTGCCGCTGATGACGACGATACACTGCCCTTTAAAATGCGATAAAAAAAGATGCCATGCGGATGGCACCGTATGCCTTACCGACCGCAAGGGGAAATCCTTTCCCCTTGTCAAAGCCGGCTTTGGTTGCTGTATCTCCATATTGAATTCCCTGCCCCTTTTTATGGCCGACAAGTTAGAGCAGGTCAGCGCCGACGTCCTGCGCCTGCAATTCACCACCGAGCCTCCCTCTGAATGCGCACGCGTCACGCTTTGCTACCGCAAGGCCATGCAGGGCGCGCCCGCTAAGCCAGACGGAGACTTTACGCGCGGTCACTTCCTGCGCGGCGTAAGATAGACTTTAATCAAACTGTTTGTTCTTCCACTTTTCAAACTTGGCGCTGATAACAGGCTCCACACGGTCGTAATTCTCCCATGTATCATCGTGCAGATAGACAGCGAATTCGGAATCGGCGTCGTCTTCCCCCAGCACATCCCCGTAATCGTCAATATACTGGGAATCGTAATAATCGGCGGTAAATTCCAACGCTTCGTCCGTCATCATATCTTCGATCAGGCTCTCGTCGAAGCACTCTATCAAAAGGTCCCGCCCCGTCATTTCACGGTTTTTGACCTTATCCATCTCCGCGTCAAATTCTTCAAACCATTCTTCCTCGATCATGTCGTTTTCAATCAACCATGCGAGGTACATTCCAATGTGGGTTCCCGCGCATTCATATGCGATACTGTCCGGAAAATTGTTCGCATGCCAGTCCATCTTATCAAATGCCATTCTGCTTCTCCCCCATTCGTTTTAACGATATTATACTCCCATGCTCCCATGTGTTTCAATAACAATTTCGCGCTATATATTGACAACAATCTCGCTGCCTGCCCGTTCTTTCCTCACCTCGATGGAAGCCTCTATATTTTCTTTTAAAAGCTGCACGTGCGAAATGATCCCCACCAGCCTCTGCCCGCCGCGTATGCTCGCCAGAATATCCAGCGCATTCTCGATCGACGAAGGATCCAGCGACCCAAAACCTTCATCCACAAACATCGCGTCTATCCGTATCCCGCCGCTCTGCGCCTGCACAACAGCCGAAAGCCCCAGCGACAATGCCAGCGCCACCAGGAATTTTTCCCCGCCGGAAAGGCTTTTCACGCTCCTCTTCTCTCCGGAAAACGCATCGAACACTTCCAGATCGAGTCCAACCTTGCGGGCGCGTCCCTGCCCCTCCGAACTGCGATAAAGCTGGTATCGTCCGTCATGTACCTTTTTCAGCAGGATATTCGCTTGCTGAGTAATCGCCGAAAGCATCACGCCCAAAACATAACGCTTCAGCCCGACGCCCTTATCTCCGCGCAGAAGTTTTGCAAAAATATCCAGTTCTAAATAGTCTTCTGTTTTTTTTGCCAGCTTTTTTTGCTCATCCGCCATCCTGGCAAGCGATTCCCGCAACAGATCGCTTTTTGCCTTGACGCCCGCCCAGCGCGTTTCGATCTCCTGCCTTTGGGTTTCCTTTGCCTTGACCTCTTTTTGCAGGTTCCCTGTATCCGGCGGCTCGCTTCCCTTTAGCTTTGCGCTAAGCGTTTCAAGGGTCTGTTCCGTTATTTTTGTTTGCACGCTGAAATCCTGTATTTTCAGGCGCGCCGCCTCTTTTTCCCCCTCGTCCATATAGCCCGCTCTGAATTGTTCGTCTGTATAAAAGCCCCTCTCAAGGCATGCTGTTTTAAATGTCTCCATGGCTTCGGCAAACGCTGCGCTTTGTTTTTCGGCTTCCTTTTTGGTAAATCCATATGCAGTTTTTGCCGCCTGCATAGCCTGAAAAGCGCCGTCCGCTCTGCGGATCCATTCCTGTAAACTGCTTTTATCGACCGCCGTCCGGCCAGCCTTTTCGATGTTCTCCGTCCGATATTTGGCAAGTCCCGTTTCACATTCTTCCCGCATGTGCCCCAGAAGCAATCTTTCCTTTTCGCATGCCGCGATCTGCTTTTCGATACGCTTTTCCTCTCGCTCCAACGCATTAACCTGTTCGATTGTAACCTTGTGGCCGGCATACTGCGCCATCTGCGGATGATGCGCGCTTCCGCACACAGGACACGGCTGCCCTTCCTCCAATCCCTCCGAAAGCGCAAAGGCGGCGTCCTGCATATATGCCTTTACAGCAGCCGCATGCTCTTCTTCTTTCATCCGGCGCGTATCGTTCAATTCCTTTGTTTTGCGCAGGAGCGTTTCCTGTTCTTCCTCAATAGACCGCGCAATCGTATCAAGCGCCTGCACGGATTCATGCAAATGTTTTTCCAGCCTCCGGATTTCCTGCCCTGTTTCCGCCTGTTTTGTTTCCCATTCCTGCTGCTGTACTTTTATCCGCGCTGCCTGCGTGCGCAAAGGCATGATTTCTTCTGCCTGCGCGCACCGCATAAGTCTTTGCTCCAGCTCCTGGATTGCTTCCCTTTGGCCGCTTAACTCCTTACTTCTGGCGACGGCGCGTTCCCGCTCGTCAAACAGCGTCCGAACCGCCTGCGCGTTTTGCAATCCCGCACGCGCTTTTTCCAACTCGCTGTCAAAAGCCTTGCGGCTTTCTGCCAGTTTCTTTTCCTGCTCCTCCGTCGCCGATAATAAGGCTTTCAAATCCTCTGCAGCGTTACATCCGTGTTGTTCCAGGATACTGCGGATCTTCTGCTCACTGCCCTCTTTATCGCGTTTTAGGTCTCCCGCCCTGTCGCACAGCCAATCCGTCCATTGCTGCCATTTTTCAGCCTTAAAGAGCGTCACCAATATCTCCTCCTTGGCCGTGGAGTCCGCTACCAGCAGTTCCTCGAATTTTCCCTGCGGAAGTAAAATAACCTGTCTGAACTGTTCATAGGTTAGCCCCAATATTTCTTCCGCCTTTTGCCGGACATTTTTTACACCCGGGTTCTCGAAAAACGGTACGAATTCACCCTTTTCATCCATAAAGAAAGCGTTCTGCAATGCCTGCAGTTCTTTTTCCCCATTGCGTTTGGTACGTACGCGCAATCCGCGCGTAAATTTGTAACGCTTATCGTGCACGCTAAAGGTAAAGCTTACCGACGTATTTTGTTCTTCCGGCGCAAAATCGCTGCGCATGGCGGAAAAGTCGCCCCGCATACCGCCGCTGCTCTCCCCGAACAATGCGTATGTCATTGCGTCCAGCACAGTCGTTTTTCCCGCGCCCGTTTTGCCGTATATCAAAAACAAACCCGCTTTCTTAAAAACGGAAAAATCAATTTCCTGCTTTTTTACATAAGGCCCGAATGCTTCGAAAGTCAGAATTTCCGGCGTCATTGCTTATCACCGTCTTTCTTTTCTTCCAGCGCGCGCAAAAACCAGCGGATTTGTGTCTCGCTTGGCTTCTCCCCGCCGGAATATTCCTCATAAAAACGCATCATGATCTCCTGCGGATCGAGGCTGGCCGCCTGCTCTACGGAAAGCGTATTTTCTTTTTTACTTTCGAATTCCTTTCCTGTAAGTGATAAAAGATGCGGATAAAATTCCTGCAGCGCATAACGGAACTCCATATGCGCGTATTCATCCTCAAGCTCGATTTTGATATAATCGGACGCGCGCGGATCCTTGCGCGCACCGTCAAGGATCTCACGGTATGTTCCTTTTAAAGTCCGCAGGTCGTTTAACATATGCAACGGCATTTCCTTGCGCGACATATCCCGCGTATCCACAATCGTTACGCTCTTTTTATGTCCCGCTTCCGAAAACGAAAGCTTCATTGGCGACCCGCTATAGCGTATATTGTCCCCAATATCCTGTCCACGGTGCAGATGTCCGAGCGCGACATAATCGAAGCCATCAAAGGTATCGGCGCCGACCATATTAGACCCTCCAACCATTGCCGACCGGTCGCTTTCCACCAGCCTCGCATTACTCACAAAGCAATGCGCCGCCAGAATATTTCTGCCGCTTTCGCGCGGAATATGGGCGAGCAGCGTTTTCATCGCCGCGTCATAGCTTTTGATTTCTTCTTCCGGATATAAATAGCGTACTTCCTCGATGGAAAAAAAAGGCAGCAGATGAAATGCCGCATCTCCAATGTTTATGGACGGGATACCGTTTTTAATGCTTCCGGCTATATAAAGACCGGCTTTGCTCAAAAGTTCCGCACACGAAGAAAGGCGCGCGGCGCCGTCGTGGTTGCCCGCGCAGACTGCCACCGGAATTTTCTTTTCCAGACACAGGGTCGTCATCGCCTCATTATACAGGCCGATTGCATCCGGATTGGAAACCGCATGGTCGAAAATATCGCCTGATATGATCACCGCGTCCACTTTCTCTTGTTCGGCAATCTCGATGATCTGCGCGACAAAATGCTTTTGCTCTGCGATCATCGGCATATTGTTTAATGAAAACCCCAAATGCCAGTCCGATGTATGTAAAAAACGCATATTGCTTCCCGCGAGTCTCCTTTGCATGGTATTTCGTATTTCTATTCTATCATATTCCATTCCCACATGAAACAAAAAAGGCCGCCAGAAAGGCGGCCTTAGCTGCTTGATTTTAGTAGGCGATCTCCAGAATGTTCCTCACATCCGCTTCGCTGAGCTCCACAAAATGCCCCACGACTCCGCCGCAGTGCGCGACGCACCGCTTAGACATCTCGTCCAGCGCATCCTTATCGTTGATGCCAAGGTCCTGCAGCGAAGTCGGCATATTCAGGCTTTTGAAAAACGTCATCATTCTCTTGATCCCTTCCTTGATCGTCCAGTCACGGTCTGCAAAAGAATACTCCACGTCGAATACCCGCATCGCGAACTGCACAAAACGTTCCGGTTTATGATGATACACATATTTCATCCACGCGGGGAAAATCGCCGATAGTCCCGCGCCATGAGAAATATCATACTTTGCCGACAACTCGTGCTCGATCATGTGGGAAGCCCAGTCCTCCTCGCGTCCCAACCCAAGCGTTCCGTCGTGCGCCATTTTGCACGCCCACATCGTTTCGCTGCGCGCTTTATAATTCTGCGGATCGGTGACCGCCGTCCTGCCATAACGCAGCAATGAACGCATCACGCCCTCGCTCATCCTGTCCGTCACATCCACATCCTCGGTGTTGGTAAAATACCGTTCCATGATATGCGCGAAAGCATCCACGATCCCCGCCGCCGTATGGTACGGCGGTACGGTATATGTCAGCTCTGGATTGAGCACTGAAAAAACAGGCCGTGAACGCTCGTCCTCATAGGCCATTTTTTCCATTGTATCTTCTTTGGTGATTACCATACCGTTGGATGACTCGCTGCCTGCCCCCGGAATGGTAAGTACGGTCGCCAGCGGCAGGATCGCCTGCGCCTTTTTTTTGCCCATGAAGTAATCCCATACGTCGTCGCTGTTAGGCGTGCCGCACGCGATCGCCTTTGCAGAGTCTATGACGCTGCCGCCTCCTACCGCAAGAATAAAGCCGATCCCATTTTTACGGCACATATTGATTCCCTCATAAACCAGGCTCAGCCGAGGATTGGACTGAACGCCGCCCAACTCGTAAACGGTTACGCTTGCTTCCCCGAGAGATTTTCGTATCCGCCTCAAAAGCCCTGAACGCTCCGCGCTGCCGCTTCCATAATGCAATAGCACTTTTTGGCTGTATTTAGCAATTTCCTCGCCCACCAGCATTTCCATTCCCTTGCCAAAAAAAATCTTTGTAGGATTGAAATATACATCGTTATCCATTTTTTGCCCTCCCCCTCTTATGGTTTTAAATCTATACCTCAATAACCAGATTTGACCATGCCTAAACGGCGCATGTACACAGGCTTTAAGTATTTATTCATTATATTATCTGGAAACATCAGGAAACACAAGTATCCCGCGTGAATTCTTTATCAAACGATACGCGGCGTCCGTCTTAACAATTTGTTCAAACTTTTTTCATTTTGACTTCATGAAAGCCGGTTATTATTATCATACAAATTCTACCTCAGTCATATGTTCCACGGCTGGGGTAGTCAAAAAACAATGCTTTTGCGTTTACATAAATTTCTTCTCTCGGCCTCCGGCATGGGGGCCTTTTCTTTTGTTCGCTTAGACTTTTCCCTGCAGATTTGTTACAATAAATTTTATGAATTACACCTATATTCTTCGTTGTGCCGACGGAACGCTGTATACCGGCTGGACCAACGACCTGAATAAGCGAATCGAGCTTCACAACGCGGGCAGAGGCGCCAAATATACCAGGTCACGCCGCCCCGTTTCATTATTTTATTATGAAAGCTTTGTAACCAGGGAAGAAGCCATGCGCCGCGAATGCGCCATTAAGCGTCTTTCCCGAAAACAAAAACTTGCGCTTGCGGCCGCGATACCGGCAAAAAATAAAAAACCCAAACGCCCGTGAAAGTGTTCGAGTTTCAAGTATAATGGTGACCCAATGCCGCTCCAACGCGAACACTAATAAAAAATGCGAACCTCTTAAAAGTGTTCGCATTTCAAGTACGATGGTGACCCACCGGAGATTCGAACTCCGGACACCTTGATTAAAAGTCAAGTGCTCTGCCAACTGAGCTAGTGGGTCATTTTTGTGAGGAACGTGAATTATTATATCACGAACCATATATCTTGTACAGTATTTTTTAATATACCGTCAACTATTCAATGGCTGGGGTAGCTGGATTTGAACCAGCGAATGCAGGAATCAAAATCCTGTGCCTTACCGCTTGGCGATACCCCATCGCGGATGCTGAGTCATGCGCGCGCGCCGCGCGCATGGCCGCATTCTCCGTAAACAAAGTGGGGTGAGTAGTGGGATTCGAACCCACGGCCTCCAGGGCCACAACCTGGCGCTCTAACCAACTGGGCTATACCCACCACGTAGCTTATTTGTTCAATGGCGCGCCTGAAGGGATTCGAACCCCTGGCACACGGCTTAGAAGGCCGTTGCTCTATCCAACTGAGCTACAGGCGCATTACCGGATATATGCCGCGTAAAACAATAATTTACGCCTCGGCTGACAATTAAAAATTATAGCAAACGGATCGCTAAAAGTCAACACATTTCGCTAGTATCTGTCGTCTGCAAAAGAAAGTTTTTGTAATTTATGCAATGGTAAATTTATCCAGTATTTCCTGCAATTGTATCATAAATATTAATATTTATTGAATTATCATTAAAACAACTTGTAAAACCAATTTAATGTGATTATAATCAGTTACGGTTTATGTATGGTTAATGAATGCCATTTTTAGGCATATAAATAAAGTTTACGGCTTGATGTATATTTTGATACATCGGGGAAAGGATTGAAAATTGTTATCGTTTATCAGTACTTTTAATACGGCGCTGTTTATTGCGTTTACGGCGTTGTATGCTTATCAGATTATTTATGTTGCGGTAGCGCTTTTCCACAAAAAACCAATGCCTATGACCGCAAAACAGAATCACCGGTATGCAGTCGTCATCGCGGCGCGCAACGAAAGCGCCGTTATCGGCAATTTGATAGACAGTATCAAAAAACAAAAATATCCACAAAACCTGATTGATATTTTTGTTGTGGCGGATAATTGCACCGATGATACGGCCAGCGTATCGCGCGAGGCCGGTGCAATCGTTTATGAGCGTTTCAATACGCAGCATGTCGGCAAAGGCTACGCGCTAAGCTATGTCTTAAACCAGATTGCCCAGGATTACGGCGCATATACCTATGAGGGATATTTTGTTTTCGACGCAGACAATCTCCTGGATGAAAACTTTGTTGCGGAAATGAATAAATTCTTTGATAAAGGCTATCGTATCCTCACCTGCTACCGTAATTCCAAGAACTATGCATCCAGTTGGATTTCCGCCGGCTATTCCCTGTGGTTCCTGCGCGAGTCCAAATATCTTAACTATCCACGTACCCTTTTAAATACGAGTTGCGCTATTTCCGGTACGGGATTTTTGATCCACAATGACATCATTCGCGCCAACCACGGCTGGAAGCATCATCTGCTGACAGAAGATATTGAATTTTCCGTGGATAACGTTATTCAGGGCGAAACCATCGGCTACTGCGGAAACGCTAAGCTGTACGATGAACAGCCCTGCACATGGAAACAGTCCTGGACACAGCGTTTGCGTTGGTCCAAAGGATTTTACCAGGTGCTTGGTAAATATGGCAAAAAGCTTGTGAAAGGTTTTGCTGTCGAGCGCCGTTTCAGTTGTTATGATATGTTTATTACGGTCGCTCCCGCGATCTTCGTAACGCTTGCAAGTATTTTCATGAATTTGACATTTATGCTCAGCGCTTTCCATGGTACCTGGGTCAATATGCTTATCATCACAACGACGGCCACCGCTATTGTTTCATCGGTGTTAAATTTCTACCTTGTTTTGTTTGTCATGGGCGTGATTACCACGATCACCGAGTGGAAAGAAATCCATGCCAAGCCGATCAAAAAAATACTATACACCTTTACATTCCCTTTGTTCATCCTCACATATATCCCGATCTCAATTGTAGCGCTCTTCAAGAAGATTGGCTGGGATCCGATTCCCCATAATATTGCCAAATCGATTGAGGACTTCGAACAATCCCAGGGATAACGGCAAGAATCCAAAAGGCGGAAAAGAAATTCTTTTCCGCCTTTTCTTTATCGTATTTTAATTCCGTATCGCCATTCCATAACACCATCTTTATTTTTTTCACCCTATAATATAGCTGTAGGGAGATGATGAAGATGATCGTATTACTGTTTGTTCTTGTGTTTCTGGGCGTTCCCGCATTTATCCTCTGGGCGGTATGCCGTTATGTAAAAAAGCATCCGTTTGGCGATTTATAGTCAAATTTTCTTCAATTTGGGCACGACTCCCACATCGCTAATGAGGAGCGTCGCATATTCAATTCCGCCGCTGCCGGATTCTCCCGCGCTTCCCGGATTTATCATCCATATACCGTCAATATACTCGCAGTACTGCCTGTGCGTGTGTCCGAAAATAATCGCCTTTGCTTCGTGCTCCTGCGCATAGTAAAACGCCCTCTCATAAGAATACTTCACTTTCAAAAGATGTCCGTGCGTCAGGATGATTTTTTGCCCTGCCAAAACGACTTCCTCAAATTCGTTTGCAGCTTCCCCCATGTCGCAATTTCCTTTCACGGAAAAAACCCGCGCCCGCATATTTTCATCAATATATCTGGCGTCTCTGACATAATCGCCCAAATGAAAAATATACTCCGCCTGCGGGCATGCCGCAAGAACGGCTTTTACAGCATCGCTATTTCCGTGCGTATCGCTTAACACAAGCGCATGGATATATTCCCTCACAGCTTTTCAACTTCCTTTTTCAGCTTATCCAGCGCCTTGGCGCGATGACTGATCTTGTTTTTTACCTCTGCCGGAATCTGCGCAAAAGTCTGTCCGTATTCTTCTACATAGAAAAGCGGATCGTATCCGAATCCGTTTTCCCCGCGCGGCTCGTCGATGATCCTACCTTCTGCATACTCTTCCACATAAAGCTTTTCCCTGCCACCGTTTGCCAGCACCAGCGCGCATACGAATCTGGCGGCGCGGTTTGCCTGATCCCTGACCAGTTCCAAAAGCTTTTGGTTGTTTTTCTCATCATTTGCGTCCTCGCCCGAAAAACGCGCGGAATAAATGCCCGGCGCGCCGTCAAGAACGTCCACGCACAGCCCCGAATCATCCGCAAGCACGTCTCCGCTTACCATCCTGCTGATTTCGATGGCCTTTTTTGCTGCATTTTCATGGAAAGTCTTGCCGTCCTCTACCACGTCCGCGACGATCCCCGCGTCTTTCAAAGACAGGATTTCATCATAAAATCCGCCTAAGATCGCCTTGATTTCTTTGACCTTTCCTTGGTTGTTCGTCGCAATAATCAGTTTACTCATATCTTAATTCCCTCACCTTTCAAAATTTCTTTTTGCTTTGCGATGATGTCCGCAATGCCCTGCTTGCACAATGTTCTCAATTGCTCGAACTCCTGTTCGGTAATCGTGCGTTTTTCGCCGCACACCTGTATCTCCCCGATGTTTCCATCGTCTGTCGCCACCATATTCATATCGGCCTGCGCGCTGCTGTCTTCCTGATAACAAAGATCGAGCAACGGTTCGTTATCCACGATACCAGCGGAAATCGCTGCCACGTGCCCCGTAAGCGGCGATCGTTGCAGCAAGCCTTGCTCAATCGCCTGTTGAACGCATAAAGCAACGGCTACAAACGCTCCGCTAATGGACGCCGTCCGTGTTCCGCCGTCTGCATTACATACGTCGCAGTCCACGTAAATCGTATATTCCCCCATATCCGCGAAACGGCATACGCTTCTGAGCGAACGTCCGATCAGGCGCTGTATTTCCACCCCGCGCCCATCCGGCTTCGCGCCGTTACGTTTTTTGCGCGTCGGTGTGGAAGCCGGAAGCATTGCGTATTCCGCCGTCAGCCAGCCCTGTCCTGTTCCGGTAAGGAACGGCGGTACGCCTTCCTCGATCATAGCGCTGCACAATACCTGCGTATCGCCGGTGCTGATCAACACGCTTCCCTGCGCGTTCTTCAATACATTGATCCTGATTTCGAGCGGTCTTGCCTGCCTCGCGTTTCTGCCATCTCTTCTCATGTTTTTCCCCTTTGATTTGCTGCAATCATTTTAGCATACATTCCCTGCGCATTCAATTGTTGTGGTATAATGATAAGCAGGAGAAAATTATGACATTAGACGGTTTAACTTTAAAACTATGCGTCAAGGAACTGCAGGAAAAGCTCAGCGACGCGAAAATACAAAAAATACTGATGCCCGGCAAGGAAGAGGTTGTGCTGCAGCTTTATTCTGCCGGTCAGGGAACCTTAAAGCTTGTGCTTTGCGCCGATGCCGGCGATTGCTCGCTTTACCTTACCTCGCAAAACAAGCCCAATCCCAAAACGCCGCCCGTATTTTGTATGTTTCTGCGCAAATATCTGAGCGGTGCGCATATCCTGGATATTCGGCAGAACGGTCTTGACCGTGTTGTCACCTTTACGCTTGCTTCCAAAGATGAAATGCTGCATCCCATAACGCTTAAGCTCATCATCGAAATCATGGGCAAATATTCCAATATCATCCTCACGGACGAAGACGGCAAAATCCTGGACAGTATCCGCCGTGTGTCCGTAGACGTCAGCAGCAAACGGCAGGTCCTGCCCGGTGTGCGCTACGAAAATCCGCCGCAGGTTAAATATAACCCGCTGGACCTTTCCCAAAGTACGCTTCGCGAGATCCTGACGACAAAGAAAGCTACTAAAATCACGTCACATATCGTATCGTCCTTTGACGGTCTTTCCCTGCAAACCGCGCAGGAAATTTTATACCGCGCGGGCGTAACGGAGCAGGAGACCACCGCCCTTTCCACAAAACAAATCGAGAGGATCGCCTACGCGGTGCAGGATTTTCTGCAGGATTCGCTCGCGCACCCCAAGCCCTGCGTACAGCTCAATGCCGATAAACTTCCTGTATTTTTTTCATGCGTACCTTTTGAGACATATCCGCAGGAAACGCGTCTGTATTTTGATTCCGTCAGTGGGATGCTCGATTATTACTATAGCCGGCGCCTTGATATTTTCCGCTTAACCCAGCAGCGCGACGCGCTCTTAAAGACGGTCGGCAAGCTTTATTCCAAGCTTCAAAAGCTGATCCATATTTACGAGTCAAGCCTGCAGGACGCGCAAAAGGCGCATAAGTTGCAGCAGCGCGCAGATTATATCACCGCCAATATTTATCGGCTGCGCAAGGGAATGAAATCATTTGAAACCATAGACTATGAAAGCGGGCAGACCATTACCATCCCGCTTGATGTTTCCCGTACGCCGCAGGAGACAGCGCAAAAGCTTTATAAAAAGATTGCAAAATTCAAGACTGCCGCCGCGATGAATACGGAAAAACTGGAACAGGCGTTTGAAGAACGCGAATTTTTGGAAGGCGTTCTCCATTTCACGGAAAATGCAGAATCCACGGACGAAATAGCGGATATTAGGCATACGCTCGTGCGTACAGGCTATCTGAGCGCACCAGGTAAAAGCAAAAAGGAAGAGGAAAGCATTTCGCGGCCTCTTTCCTACGTTTCTCCAAGCGGTTATACGATTCTCGTCGGCAAAAACGACCGCCAGAACGACATTCTCACAATGCGGCTGGCGTCCAAAACAGACATCTGGTTCCACGCGCAGAAAATTCCCGGTTCTCACGTGCTTCTGCTTACGAATGGCGTGGAGCTTGACGATATTGACGACGATACCATTGTGATGGCCGCAGAGCTTGCCGCCGCTCATTCACGCGCCAAGCAATCAGGCAAGACCCCCGTAGACTATACGCAGCGCAAAAATTTGAAAAAGCCACCGGGCGCGCGTCCCGGCAAAGTGATTTACGACGATTATTTTACCGTATATGTTGACGCCGGAAAAGGACATGTTCCGGCACCGGAGGAAATACATTGAGCCCTCAGGAAATATATGACGTCTTTGCCCTCTCCGGCACAGACATGAATGAAAATTTAAACCGGCTGATTGAAGATAGGTATATCATCAAACGCGGCCATTCCCCTAACGGGTGGTTTTCCCTGTCCAATAAAAACCGGACCAAGCTGCAAATGAGTCCTGTATGCAGTGGTTGGGAATATGTGCAGCTAAACGATACGATGTTTCTGTGGTACGAACGCAATGTGATCAAAAAGCTGATCGCCTATACTTTCTATCCAGATGACATGACGCGCGTCTATTACGAATGCGACTTTCATATCGAGTCCATTATCCGCCGCAGGATACCGCCTACCGTCCTCACGCGCAAATATTGCATGATCTGCGCGGACAACCTTTTGGGGCGGGAAATACGTGGTTTTTTCGTTGACCTGGGGCCTAAAGACAGTGGAAAAGGCTCCATGCGTCTTACCTTATATGATAAAAATCAATTTTTCTATAAGGAACTGCCGGAATCCATCAGGGCGATCTGGCCGTTTAATAAATGGCTTCAACGGTATTTGCGCCGGCCGGGCGAGCTTCCCTTGCAGGATTTGCCGCCCAAAACACCGGATGATCATTTCCTTTTGCTCAACAAATAATCACCAAAAAAGCGCGCGGGCCCGCGCGCTTTTTCTTTACCAATAACCTATCCTGACTTACTTTACCGGAAGCTTCCTGCTGCCCGGCTTTACAAGCGGCTTTTCCCCCGCTTTGCAGATCGGGCATTCGTCCGCATCATAAGACTTTACTTCCATCGAAAGTACCGCGCGGAACGGAACGCCAAAATCCACGCCGCCCGCGCTGCGGTCGACTACGCTTCCCACGCCCACTACCTGCGCGCCCATGTCTTTCAGGAGCGCAATGACCTCTTTTACGGAACCGCCGGTGGTTACGACATCCTCCGTCACCAATACCTTGGTTCCCGCTTCCACATGAAATCCCCTGCGCAGCGTCATCTTGCCATTTTCCCGCTCCGCGAAAATATTCTTTACACCAAGCTGCCGCGCCATCTCATAGGCCATGATAATACCGCCGATCGCCGGCCCCACCACCAAATCGATCTGCATATCCGCAAACTGCTCCGCAAGCTGCCTGCAGATCATCTCCGATACGTCCGGATACTGAAACAGCTTCGCGCACTGCATATATTTATCGGAATGCCTGCCCGACGTAAGCAGGAAATGCCCCTCGAGCATTACTTCCTTTTCTTTAAAAACCGCAATAATTTCTTCACGTGTCATCATATCACCATACCGCCTTTTTATATACTCAGCGTGCCTGTAAGCTCGCTGATTTTCTCAATTTTCATATCGTTTGCATAACGTTCCAGCTCATCTAAAATAATCATGGTCGCCGAAGGATTGCGCAATGTAGCCGCCCCAACCATAACGGCGTCCGCCCCCGCGATCATGAACTCTGCAGCATCCTCTCCGCTCATAATACCGCCGAGGCCGATAATCGGGATTCCCAGCTGCGCTTTGTATACTTCCCACACCATACGCAGCGCAACAGGCTTCACCGCCGGACCGGAAAGTCCTCCTGTTACGTTGGCCAGAATCGGTTTTCTCGTCCGTGCATCGATCGCCATACCCGTGATACAGTTGATAAGGGAAATCGCGTCTGCGCCCGCGTCGCGGGCCGCCTTTGCCATATCCGCCACCTTTGTGACATTAGGCGTCAGCTTTACGATCAACGGCTTTTTCGCTACGCGCTTGACCGCCCCTACAATATCGTTTATCGCGCATACGTCCGTACCAAAACTCACACCGCCCTGCGCTACGTTCGGGCATGAAACGTTGACTTCGTAAAGCGCGATATTGGTATCGTTCAGCCGCTCCGCAACATATGCATAATCCTCTGCGCACGCGCCTGCGATATTCGCGATCTTTACCGTATCATAATTTTTGATACGCGGATAAATGGAGCGCAAAAATTCCTCTACGCCCGGATTTTGCAACCCTACCGCATTCAATACCCCGCTTGCCGTTTCCGCGATACGAACCGGCGGATTGCCCAGCCTCGGGGCCTTTGTCAGCGCTTTTAGGGTAAGGGCGCCAAGCTTTGAAACGTCCATATGCAAGTTGTATTCCTCCGCATATCCAAACGTTCCGGATGCCGTTATCACAGGATTTTTGAGCTCTACCCCCGCGATATTCACTCTTAAATCACTCATAAAGCGCGTCTACCTCCCTCATGTTAAACACAGGCCCTTCGATGCATACTTTTTTATGCTGTCCCTTTATTTTGCACACGCATACCGCGCATCCGCCCGTACCGCAGCCCATGTGCTGTTCCATGGAAACGTATACCGGAATATCCGTTCCCTCCATCACCCGTGCAAGGGATTTGAAAAAAGGCATCGGACCACACGATAAGACCACATCCGGTTTTTCTTCCTTTAAGCGTTCCTGCAGCAGATTGGTACAAAAACCGTGCTCCCCGAACGTCCCGTCGTCCGTGGCGACATACGTTCCCGCAAAGCCTTCAAAGTCCTGCACCTCATATACGCAGTTTGCACTGCGGTAGCCGAGAAACGCCGTATATTCCTTATCCGGATATTTCACTTTCAGCGACTTTAAGGGCGCGATGCCAATGCCGCCGCCGATAAGCCATACCTTTTTCATATCGTCGCCGAGCTGAAATCCGTTGCCTAACGGCATCAGAATATCAAGCGTATCGCCGCTCTTTACCAGGGACAACAGCCTCGTTCCCTTACCAACTACGGCGTAGGCAAGATGTACTTCTTTTTTTGCTTCGTCCACGTAATTGATGCTGATTGGGCGCCTGAGCAAAAGTTCCTTGGCGTGCGGAATTTCGATATGTGCGAATTGTCCCGGCCGGAAATAGCGCAAAAAATCGTCCGTGCAGGTTACTTTCAAAAGGTATGTATTTTCCGCGATCAGCTCGTTTGACAGAACCTTTTCTATCGTATGCTTATTTACCATGCTTTGCTTTCTCCCTGTCGATGATCTCGATAAAATCGTCAAATAAGTATGCCGTATCCTCCGGCCCCGGCGCCGCTTCCGGATGGAACTGCACCGTAAACATCGGATAACCGATATATTTTACGCCCTCGATCGTCTGGTCGTTCCAGTTTTTGTGCGACACGACGGCGCACGCCGGCAGCGAACGGCTCATAATCGTGTATCCGTGGTTTTGCGAGGTAATATATACCTTGTTCCTCTGCATATCCTTGACCGGATGGTTAGAGCCCCTGTGGCCGTATTTCAGCTTCTCCGTATCCGCCCCCATCGCGAGCGCGACCAACTGGTGCCCTAGGCAGATTCCAAAAATAGGAAGCTTTCCTATCAATTGCGTTAAATTCTCGATGATCCTGACGTTATCTTTCGGATTCCCCGGACCGTTGGTCAACATCAGGCCGTCAAAATCGCCCTGCAATATTTCCCGCGGATCCGTCAGCGCCGGAAAAACCGTGAGCGCGCAATCCCGTTTTTCAAGGCTACGCAGTATGTTGCGCTTCAATCCGAAGTCCAGCACCGCCACATTGCGGCTGCCGTCCGAATAATGGTATTTCTCTTTACAGGTCACCTGCTCTACCGGCAGCTTGACCGTATAATTTTTCATTTCTTCAATTTGCATGGACGACGGCGGCACCTGCGTGATAATACCATGCATCGTTCCTTTATCGCGCAGCTTTCTCGTCAGCTCGCGTGTGTCGATACCCGCAAGCCCGATGATTTCATTTTGAACCAGGTATTCCTCTAAGGACATTTTGCAGTTCCAGTTCGACGGCTCGCTGCATTTTTCACGCATCACAAACGCGCGCACCTGCGGGCCGCAGGACTCCGAAACAGTTTCGTCGATCCCGTAATTACCGATCAGGGGGTAAGTCATCGTCACGATCTGTCCGCAATAAGACGGATCCGTAAGTACCTCTTGGTATCCGGTCATTCCGGTATTGAACACAACCTCTCCCATAATATCCGCTTGTTTCCCAAAGGAGTCCCCTTTGAAAATCGTTCCGTCTTCCAGTGTCAAATAAGCCATATACTTTCGCTCCCCCGCTTTGTTGTTGGTACTAGTATCCGATTCCGTTTTTCGCAAACGTATTCAGAATATCCTCCTGCATATCAAGCGTCGCCTGCCGCGCCGCCTTTGCAAAATCCATCCCCTTGTATTTTTCATTCCGGTAAGCGGTCAGAATCGCTCTTGAGTTGTTGACGATCCCGCCAAGGCCTTTTTTATCAAAATTCGGAATCAGGCCCGAAGCCTGTCCGCCCTGCGCCCCGTAACCTGGAATCAGAACAAAAATACTGGGATGCTTTTCGCGGATGGCTTGCGCCTGTTCTGGATACGTCGCGCCAATTACGGCGCCCACCTCCGAATAACCGTATTTACCGACCAGGTCTTTGCCCCATTCGTCTACCATATCCGCCATATATTCGTATACCGGCTTCCCGTCGATCATTTTATCCTGCAGCTCGCCGGAGCTCTGGTTCGATGTCTTCACCAATACAAATATACCCTTATTATACTGCTCGCAATCAGCTGCGAACGGCGCAATGCCGTCCGTGCCCAAATATCCGTTGACCGTCGCGAAATCCGCGTCAAAAACCGGTACTTCCCGATCGCCTATCTTCGCCCGTCCCAGGTACGCGCCTGAGTAAGCTGTCGCCGTCGCTCCAATATCGTTCCTTTTTACGTCAGCGATCACCACCAGCCCCGCATCCTTTGCATAAGCGATCGTATCCCGAAATGCCTTTACGCCCTCACATCCATACATTTCGTAATAAGCCGCCTGCACCTTGACCGCAGGTACAATGTCCGCAATTTCATCAATCAGTATCCGGTTGAACTGAAAGATGTTTTCCGCCGCATAAGTAAGAGGATCCGCCGCATAAGCGTCCGATAAAAATTCGGCGGGCAGATAATCAAATTTCGTATCCAGCCCCACGCAAATCGGGCTTTTCTTTTCTGTAATCCGTTCAATCAGCTTGTCTATCATAGGTAATTTTTCCTTCCCTGATCGTCATTACGACCTGGCCTTTGAGCTCCATTCCAATGAAAGGGCTGTTCCTTGCTTTGGAAACGACGTCCGCTTCCGTATAAACATATTTCTTATGCGGATCGCAAAGCGCAATACTGGCAGGGCCTCCCTCCGCTATTTCTCCGCCTGTACGCCCAAGCAACGCATGGGGCGTATATGACAAAAGCCGCGCCACGTCTTTCCAATCTATTATACCTGTGTCCACAAGGTTTGTCACCGTTAACGCAAAGGCCGTTTCAAAGCCGATGATCCCAAACGGCGCGTCTTCAATCCCCTTGGATTTTTCTTGGACGCTGTGCGGCGCGTGGTCTGTCGCGATCGCATCGATCGTACCGTCCGCCAGTCCCAGGCAAACAGCCTGCCGGTCGCGTTCTTCCCGCAGCGGCGGGTTCATTTTCGCATTCGGGTTCTTCCCTGCGATCATCGCGTCCGTCGCCGAAAAATAATGCGGCCCGCTTTCGCACGTCACACGTACGCCGCGTTTTTTCGCCCTGCGTATAAGCTCTACGCTTCCCCGCGTGGACACATGGCAAATATGGATCGGGGCGTCCAGCCTTTCCGCATACATAATGTCGCGCGCCGTCATGCATTCTTCCGCCGCGCATGGGATACCGGCCAGTCCGGCTTTCCTTGCGTTCTCGCCGTCATGCACGACTCCTTTGCCGCGCAGCTCAAGATCCTCTTCATGCAGCATCAAAACCGTGCCCAGCTCCTTTGCCGTTTTCATCGCCATGAGGATAACGTCGTCCTGCGCCACCGGCAGGCCGTCGTCTGAAAAAGCAACCGCGCCCGCCTTTAAAAGCTCCTCAAAATTTGTCAGCGTTTTTCCCTGCATTCCTTTTGTGATGCTCGCCACCGGCAGAACGTCGCAAAAGCCTGCTTCCCTTGCTTTATCGATAATATAATGAACCGTTTGGGCACTGTCTACGACCGGCTTTGTATTCGGCATACAGCATATTTGCGTATAGCCGCCTGCCGCAGCCGACCTTGTTCCCGAAACGATGTCTTCCTTATATGTAAATCCCGGATCCCTTAAATGGCTATGCAGATCGAGGAATCCCGGGAATGCGTAAAGCCCTGTTCCGTCAATCGTCCTGCGGGCGTTCGCGCGTAATTGTTTTCCTATTTTCCGGACCGTCCCTCCGTCGACCAGTATATCAATATCCCGCTTGATACCGTCCGCATTGCAAATGGTCACGTTCTGAATCAGTAAGGTCATTTTTACTCCTAAACAGCGATGGCAGGCGGGACAAACCGCCCCGCTCTGTACTAAATGTTTTTCGGCAATACCGCGTTTAAGATAATACCGACAAGAGCGCTTAAAAAGATATTGGACAAGGTAAACGACTCTGAGAACTGGATACCGCCCGAAAGTCCCAGGCCGATGACCAGCATCAGCGATACGATGATCAGATTACGGCTATGTGAAAAATCGAGCTTTGCTTCTGCCAGCGTCCGCAGGCCGATCGTAGCGATCATGCCGAACAACATAATAGATACGCCGCCCATGACCGCGCCCGGAATCGAACCCAAAAACGCTGTAAACACGCCGAAAAAGCTGATAATAATGGCAAACACCGCAGCAATACGCAGCGTCGCCGGATTATAGTTTTTCGTCACCGCGAGAACGCCCGTGTTTTCGCCGTATGTCGTGTTGGCGGGACCGCCCAGGAATCCGGCCACCATCGTCGCGATACCGTCGCCCATCAATGTTCTGTGCAGGCCTGGGTCTTCGATAAAGTTTTTGCCTACGACCGCGCCGTTTGTGGTGATGTCGCCGATATGCTCCATAAAGGTAACGATCGCAGTCGGCGCGATGATTGCAAGCGCCGTAACGACCTTTGCCGGCTCCAGTTCATGCGTAAAGAAAACGTTAAACTGCGGCACCTGAAATCCCAGGTTAGCGCCGTTCTGAAATCCTGAGAAATCCACTTGCCCCATGAGCGCCGCGCAAACATACCCGACAGCGATAGCGATGATGATGGGAACCAGCTTGAAAAATCCTTTTGCAAAAATGGAGATAACGACCATTGTCGCAACGACGATCAGCGCGATCACCCAACGCATCCACAAAAGATCCGGAATCCCTTCCGCAGCCGGAGCGGTGACGATGTTGTTAAACGCAGTCGGAGCCAGCGTCAATCCGATGACCATGATCATCGGGCCGGTCACGACAGGCGGAAATACTTTCATCACGCGTTTTACGCCAATCAGCTTGACAACCAGCGCAAGGATCAGGTACAGAGCGCCCGCGCCGATGATGCCGATAGCCACATAGGGCAAGGCAGCCTGATAGGCCGGCGAAGCAAGGAAACCCTCTACCGACGGATCAACGCCGCTGATTTGCGTCGCCACGATGATAATCACGCCGATAAACGCGAAGCTCGAGCCGAGGAACACCGGAACTTTCCCTTTGGTGATCAGGTGGAATATCAGCGTACCGATACCCGCGCAGCAAATGGCGACCGCCGGATTGAGACCCGTTAAAAGCGGTACCAGAACTGTCGCGCCAAACATCGCGAACAGATGCTGGAAGCCAAGGATCGCTTTTTTGCCCCATCCCTGCTGTTGCTGTCCAATTGTTTTGTCCATTATGATACCTCCCAATTAATAATAAATCCATCTATGCAAAAGCCTTATCCAAAAAATATGAATAAGGCTTTACGCATCATTTTTACGGTCGCAAATATCGACACTTTCCTCGCCGTCAAAATCCATCACTTTGACCGATATTACTTCGTGCGTCGCAGTGGGAACGTTTTTCCCTACAAAGTCGGCGCGGATCGGAAGCTCCCTGTGCCCTCGGTCGACCAAAACCGCGAATTTAATGCAATCAGGCCTGCCCATATCCATGATCGCGTCCATCGCGGCGCGCGCCGTCCTACCCGTATAAAGCACGTCGTCCACCAGGATAATCTTTTTATCCGTTACATCGAAATCAATGTGCGTCGCTCCCACGACGGGCTGCTCAGAATCTTTGGAAAGGTCGTCCCTGTAAAATGTGATGTCCAGCGTTCCCAGCGGAATATCCATCCCTTCAAATTCCTTGATATACGCAGCGATACGTTTGGCGATGGTAACGCCGCGCCGTTGGATACCGATCAGGTAAAGTTCCCTTGCACCGTCTGTATTTTCAATGATCTGGTGCGCGATACGTTTTAAGGTTCTCTGCATCGTTTCGCCGTCCATGATCGTCGTCTTTTTTATACCATCCATCTATCAGGCTCCCATAAAAAATACCCTGCCGCATCCCGATTCAAGACGCAGCAAGGCACACAAAAAACTTTTCTTATGTACACCTTACGGCCTCTCAACGGACCAGTTTAAAGGTTTCCTTTTCTCTTTATCCAGTATATCAAATCACAGCAGCGGATTCAATCTGTTTTTCATATTTTTTTAAGCGAAGAGAGCACCCGCTCGAAATAATCGGGAAGCGGAGCCGAAAATTCCATTTGCTTTCCTGTACGGGGATGCTGAAGACCAAGCTTATAGGCATGCAACAGTTGTCCCTGCAGGCCAAATTTATCCTTTCTGCGGGTATAAACCGGATCGCCCACCACGGGAAACCCCAAATGCTTTAAATGTACGCGGATTTGGTGCGTCCTGCCTGTTTTAAGCGTGCATTCCACCAGCGTATAACCGTCATAGCGCGCAAGCACCTTGTACTGGGTTTCCGCTTCCCTGCCGCCGCTGCGCACGACCGCCATCTTTTTCCTATTACGGGGATCGCGTCCCAACCGTGTCATAATAATGCCCTCATCCGTTTTGATGTTGCCATATACCAGCGCCAGATAAACACGCCTGGCCGTCTTTGCTCCGATTTGCGCGCTTAAAGACCTGTGGGCATCGTCATTTTTAGCGATTACCAACAGCCCCGAAGTATCCTTATCTAGCCGGTGCACGATGCCCGGCCGAAGCTCCCCGTTGATGCCGGATAAATCCTTGAGGTGATAAAGCAGCGCGTTTACAAGCGTTCCCGTATAATTGCCCACAGCCGGATGCGTAACCATGCCCTGCGCCTTATTGACGATCGCAATATCAGCGTCTTGATAAACAATGTCAAGCGGAATATCCTCGGGCAGGATCGCCGTCTCCCAGAGCTCAGGGATATGGAGCGTTATCTCGTCTCCGCCTTTCACTTTTGCGCTTGCCTTGACTGCCTGGCCATTTAAGGAGACGTTTCCCTCACTGATCAGTTGCTTTAAATAGGAACGCGTATACTGCGGGAATTTCTGCGCAAGAAAAGAATCGAGCCGTGCGCCCGATTCCCCTGCCGTGATCTTATGACTTTCCGCCATGCTCTTTCCCCGCTTTTTTGTGTTTATCCCAAAACCATATCACGAAAATCCCGAGCATCACCGCGCCGACACAAACAAAGGAATCCGCGACATTAAAAATCGCAAAATTGACAAAGTCGAACTCCAGCATGTCGATCACATATCCGTGCGCCACACGGTCGATCAGGTTTCCGATCGCGCCGCCCGCGATAAACGCCATAGCCAGATTGAACAATTTGGAATCCAGCCGTTTTTTATATTTAAACAAAATATAAATTACGATGACCGCCATCACGCCCGAGAGAATCGCCAGTATCCACGTCGCGCTTGAAAACAGGCTGAAAGCCGCACCCGTATTTTGCACATAGGTAATGTTTACAAAGCCCGGAATAAAGGGGAAAGACTGGCCGACCGCCATGGTAGAGGCAACGATTATTTTTACGATCTGGTCCCCTGCTATAATTGCGGCAATCAACAATACATATATCATTTACGCTTCTCCGTTCACATAATCAAATCGTATTATACCATATTCGATCGCGAAAAAAAATACCGCCGGAAAAACTGGCGGTATCAATTGTTTCGTTTGGTCAGTCGTCAATGATCTCATTCACGATGTCCTGCAAATCCGCAGTGCTCTTGCGAAAATCATTCTCCGTATCTTCCCTGGACTGCTTCAATATCTCATTTAAGTGGATGGACTCGCGCACAGACGACGTATCAAGGTCTGCCATCTGGTTTGTCAGATTGCTGATCGATTGACTGATTTCCGCAGCCTGGTGCCCAACCAGTGTCTCGTCGTCAAGCTTCGACTCCGCATAAGACATTTGGTCGTCTAAAAACATCCTGAAACGCTTCTTGTAATTCGCGATCTGGTTTTCGTACTTTTTCAGCTCCTGTTTAGCTGATTCCATCCGTAGCTGCGTGCTTTCGATTACGGTCTTTGCATTCTGGTTCGCAATATCCATAATCTTTTGCGCCTGCATCTCCGCACGTTCAATATACAGCGTCGCATTGCGCTGTGCCGTGATCACCGTGGACATCAGTTTATCTTCAATATTATCAAGCTTGTCGGTTTTCTGCTTAAGACGTGCGATCTCGGATTTCATTTCCTCATTTTTCGCGATAATATTTTCATTCTCTTCCATTAAGGATTCGAACTGTTTAATGACCTCGTCTAAAAACTCGTCGACCTCTTCCGGATCATATCCGTTGAACTTCTTGGCAAATTCCTTTTCCAGAATATCCTTAGGCGTTATATTCATCAGGCATTCCCCCACTTATTTATCATTATTCCCGTTCCAAATAACTGAAGCCAAATTCATCAGCCGCTTCCGCCGTATTTGTAGACACATCCACATTGTAAGGCGCAACGACGAAAATATTCCGCGCCGCTTTCCTGATGTTGCCGTTTAAGGCATATACCGCGCCGCTCACAAAGTCGAGGATACGCTGCGCGACATCCGTATCAAGTTCGTCAAGATTAACGATGATCGGCTTTTTCTCCTTTAAATGATCGATAATGCTCTGCGTATCTTCATAGGATACCGGTTTATAAATCAGTACCCTCACTTTACTTGTATCCGGAATGCCAATCACTTTTGCCGTCTCTCCTCTTTTTTTGGTTTTCTTTTCTTCTACAGGCGGTGCAAAATCATCTTCGGGAAATCCCATCATATCGTCTTGCAAATCATCCTGTTCATCATAATAACGGTCGTCCACTTCCTCATCCGTAGGTTCAAGCCCGATAAAGGATAGCAATTTGTCGCCCATTTTTCCCATGAATTAAAGCCTCCCAGCGTTTATTTATAAATTCTTTCACCAAATATCGCGGTTCCCACACGCACCATGTTGGCACCCTCGAGTATTGCCTCTCCATAGTCGCCCGACATGCCCATCGAAAGATAATCGAAACTTTCAAAGCTGGGCTTCCAACGGTCATAAAGCGCCTTGGTCTGCGCAAAAATGTTTCGCAGGTAAGCGCGATCGTCCGTGTATGGGGCAATTGTCATAAATCCGCGAACACGGATTTTATCATAATCCGCGATTTTTTCAAAAAAGTCGTCGACCTCTTCTAAATATAATCCGGATTTGGTCTCTTCTTTCGCTACATTCACCTGCACCAACGCGTCGATGAATGCGCCTTTTTTATCGCACTCTTTTTGCAGTGCCTGCGCTAGCGAAAGCCTGTCTAAGGAGTGTACCAACTCTACTCCATTATCAATTATATACTTAACCTTGTTTGTTTGCAACTGTCCGATTAAATTCCATTTAATATCTTTGGGCAGCGCTTCCCTTTTCCTTAAGAACTCCTGCACACGGTTTTCACCGAAAGTTCGAAGTCCTAAACCGTATGCCTTTTGCACCAAGTCCGTGTCTACCGTTTTGGATACCGCGACCAGCCTGATACCATCCGCCGGCACGCCCGCCTTGCGCGCATAGTCCTCGATGTTTTCCTGTACTTTTTCAATATTCTGCGCTAATTCCATTTTTAAACCTCGACATGCTGGTTGACCGTTAAAATGCTGTCTGCATCCACCGGCGCGATAATCGCGCTGCCATCCTTGATAATCTTAACGTCGACGGGCACAAATGTCTTGTCCTTTCCAGCAACTACCGTAACGCCCGTAACGCCCTCTTTATCCTGTATCGCCTTTTCCGGCACTTTCATGCCTTCAAATTTGGAAAAGACTTTGACATCCGTCCTGCGCGCGTTTAAAAGCTGACCGATGTCATCCGTAATCTCCAGCGCGTAAACATAACCGGTTTCCTCTTTCACCGTGCCCACTACCGTTCCTGTATACGGCTTATCCAAATAATCGTCAAAAGCGATGGAAAAAGTATTGCCCTGTGCAAACTCCGGAATTTCCGTATCCGATTGCGTCACTAAAAACCATTGATAATTATTGACCAGACGGTAAAGCGGCGCCTCCGCGGAATCATCCGCCGCCGTATTCTGGCTTTCTTCCGCTCCCCCGTTTAATATTTCATTCACATCCGCCGAAGTAATCGCGGCAATATTATCGGCGTTCACTTGCGTTTCCGCGCCGTCAATATAAAAACTGACTACGCCTGCCTCCGGCGCCGTAACAGCTTCTTTCCATTCGTTCACGCGGCCCTGAAGCTCGCTCTCCTTGTTATAAAACTCGGTAAGCGTCGCATCCGCCGTTACCGTATCCCGCAGATACGTTTGCTTGCTGGCCATCAAAGCTTTCAGCTCGTTTTCCGCCGTCACTACGTCGCCTTCTATCTCGCCGTTTACAATACTGCGCATATCCGCCGACTTTTGCGTAATCTGGTCGTTTAATGACTTTAGCTGTTCATCGTCAGCAATCAGGTTTTCCTGATATTCCTCAATCTTTGCCTGTATCTCCAGCAGCTCCGTAATCACCTTATCGTTATAGCCGCCTTTATATATCTCCGCCACGCTTGCGCCTGCCTCTACGCGCTCGCCCTCCTGCACAAGATAATTCGGCTTTCCGTAGCTGGGGGCGGAAATAACCTGTTCGTCGCGCACCACAACTACCGGCAGCGCCTTTTCAAACATAATCTCGCCCTGCTCCACGATGGCCGTGTTCACATTTGTAATAAAAAAAACAATAGCAATCACTATCGCCGCAACAATGCCTAAAAACACGTAGAATTTCGGATTGATGCGTATTGCGCTGCGCCTTGCAGGAGGTCTTCTTTTAACCGCCATAAAAAACCTTTCTTCAACAGTAAATTCGTATTGAAATAAATTCCGTACCCTGTTGATACTTTCCTGCAATTATATCACAATTACCGTATTTTGCACAAGTTTCCGCCGATAATTATCCAAGCTTCAGCGTAACCGCGACTGCGTTCCCCAGTTCACTGTATTGAAGGCTGTCCGCCATGATTTTCACCAAAAAAACACCCCTGCCGCTTTCGCACATCAGGAGATCGTCATTTTTTACATCGCGTTCAATTATTTTTTTGCTTTCAAAGCCGCTCCCGTTGTCCTCCAGCTTGATTTTGAGCAAGGTATCACAATAATCCGCGTTAACGCTCACCCTATCCGCGTCCGAATATTTGAAAATGTTCATCACAAGCTCATTTAATACAAGCCTGATACGGTATTCCTGTTCGTCGTCAAGGCTGGTTTCCTGCTGCACGCCCTGAATAATGGATTCGATTGTATCGCTTAGCTCCGAAAAGCTACTCAGTAATTTTTTTATTTGCACGCTTCCTGTCCTCTGCAACATATGCTGCCGCCGTTCCGTCCGTTACACCTATATATAGTAGGTTGCTACCATATATGTAACCATCGGCGGTACCCTAAAACACACCCATGCATTAACTTTTTGTAAACGTCTATTTCTTATATACAGCCGCAAGCTTTCCCAGTATTTTACGTTCCATACGCGAAACCTGCATCTGTGAAACATTGAGCAGATCCGCGACCTGTTTTTGCGTCTTATTCCCCAGATACCTCTGTTCAATAATCTGTTTTTCAGTATCATTCAAAAGACTCATACAGTAATTGATAAAATCATGGTTTTCGATATGCTCAAAACTGGCGTCTTCATGTCCGAGTACATTTCCAAGGGAAAAGTTCTCACTGTCCGCGAGCGCGCCGTCTAAAGAAAGCACATTATCCGCCTGCTGCATTTCCAGCACTTCAAGCACACGCTCCACCGTCATATCCAGATACTCCGCGATCTTTTTCGGAGACGGCTTTGTTCCGTTTTGCGCCATATACTCCTGTACGTATAATTTAATTTTCTTAAGCTGTTCCGTATCTCTTCTCGGGAGCCGCATCACACGGGAAGAATCCCTGAAATAATTCTTGATTTCGCCGATCAGAGAAGGCGTGGCATAACTGGAGAATTTGATGCCTCGTTCCGGCTCGAACCGTTCAATTGCCTTCACCAGCGCGAGGCTCGCCACCTGGTAAAGGTCTTCATAATCAACGCCTCTGCCTGCAAACTTTTTTGCAGCGATCTCAGCGATATATAAATACCGCTCGATCAATATATTTCTAATCTCTACATCGTGTGTTTTTACATACAATTCAAACAGCTTGTCGCTGTCCATTGCCGCATAATCCGTCACTTCTCAGCCCTCGTTTCTACTTACGACTTTCTCATACTGCCGGCGTTTTCCTGAACGTAATCTCCCGAAGCACCCCATCCTGCTCCAAAAATTCCGCATCTTCGCTGAGAGACTGGATCATCAGCCTGCTGATCTCCTCGTTGAAACCCGTACAGTCCTCACATTCTTCGCATACGGGACTAATATCGATCCCCCGCACCTTTACTTGCATACTGCCGGCGCATTCCACCTTAAGCTCAATGCTTTCGCATGTCTGCCCGCATAGAAACAGAATACAGGATTCGGCGACGCATGTTTTCAGATCTTCGATTTCATCCACATCGTAATCGATATTGCACGCAATGCCGGAAACTGCCAGCCTGATTGCTTTCATATACTCCCTTTTTGCAGGGAACCTCATCTCTATGATTTCCGCCATCTCTAAGCCACCTCTATCTCAAATACGTTCGTCAGCCCCGTTACGTCAAATATTTTGAACAAATAAGGCTTTAGCTGCAATATTTTCATTGCTCCGCCATACTCTTTCACCTTTTTCAAAATACTCACCAATACGCCAAGTCCCGTAGAATCGATATACCGCAGCTGCGAACAATCGATCGTTACACCCGCCTTGAACTCTTCGATGTTTTCGTCCATGCACCTCTTGAAATCGTTGACGCTGTTAAGGTCCAAATCGCCGTCCAGCGTTACAAAGATTTCCTTTGCCCGCTCATCATACTTTACTTGAATATCCAACTTCTGTACCTCCGTAATAGGATTGCTTTCAGGGATACTTACATACTACTCCCAGTGTTAAATATAAACAAGACTCATTTTCATTAAACGAAAAAAGCGGAAAAAACAACGTTTTCCGCTTTTTTTCATTTCAGATTTATTGTCCGGATCAGACAATGCCCTGCGCCATCATCGCCTTTGCGACTTTCTCAAAGCCTGCGATATTCGCGCCGACGACCAGATTATCCTCATAGCCGTATTCTTTTGCAGCCGACGAACAGTTCTTGTAAATATTGATCATGATCTGATGCAGCTTTTCATCCACTTCCTCAAAAGTCCACGGAAGCCTCATGCTGTTCTGCGTCATTTCCAGCGCAGATGTCGCCACGCCGCCTGCGTTCGCCGCCTTACCCGGCGCAAACAGAACGCCTGCGTCCAAAAATACGTTCGTGCCCTCGATCGTTGTCGGCATGTTCGCGCCTTCACCTACCGCATATACGCCGTTTTTCACAAGTATTTTCGCGGATTCTTCGTCAATCTCGTTCTGCGTCGCGCACGGAAGTGCAATATCACATTTTACAGTCCAGATGTTCTTGCAGCCTTCCGTATACTGCGCGCCCTTGACGACATCGGCATATTCTTTGATCCTGCCGCGTTTTACTTCCTTGATTTCCTTGACAACGTCAAGCTGGATACCGTTCGGATCGTATACATAACCGTTGGAATCGGAAAGCGCCACGACTTTCGCGCCATACTGCTGCGCTTTTTCCGTTGCGTATATAGCAACGTTCCCCGAACCCGAAACAACGACGGTCGCTCCATTAAAGGATTTGCCCTTTGCTTCGATCGCTTCTTTCATGAAATACACCAGGCCGTATCCGGTCGCTTCTTTTCTTGCAAGGCTGCCGCCGTATTCAAGGCCTTTGCCCGTGAGTACGCCCTCGTACCGGTTACTCAGTTTCTTATACATGCCGAACAGGTAACCGATTTCCCTCGCGCCTACGCCAATATCACCGGCCGGCACATCCGTATCCGCTCCGATGTGGCGGTAAAGCTCCGCCATGAAAGACTGACAGAAATTCATGACTTCATTATCGCTCTTGCCCTTGGGGTCAAAATCGCTGCCGCCCTTGCCGCCGCCGATCGGCGTTCCCGTAAGGCTGTTTTTCAAAACTTGTTCAAAGCCCAGGAACTTGATGATACCGAGGTTCACGGAAGGGTGAAACCGCAGACCGCCCTTGTACGGCCCGATCGCACTGTTGAATTCCACGCGCATGCCGCGGTTGACCTGCACCTGCCCTTTATCGTCCACCCACGGTACGCGGAACATAATGACGCGCTCCGGCTCCACCATTCTTTCCAGCAGACCCGCTTTTTCATACTCGGGATGCTTTGCGAGCACAGGTTCCAAAGCCGGCAAAACCTCGCTTACCGCCTGAATAAATTCCGACTGTCCTGCATCTTTGGCTTTTACGCCGTCCAAAACTTTTTGTACGTAAGACATATCATGACCTCCAAATCCATTTTCATAATTTATATCCGATACATGACATTATACCAGTATTAAAATTCAAAAACAAGGTGTTTTTTATGATTTTCCGATCAAAAACTTGCTTTTTTTGCAATTTATAAATATTTGTCTTTCATTTCACGGGAAGTTTTTGCTTTTTTTATTGGGATATTGCATTTGCGCGCTTTTTTTGTTAAAATAACTGCATTATATAGTTATATTGGTGGGGACCAATAAATACAGAGGCGGCGCTTTCTTATAAAGTGTTGCTTTTGTTTTTCAGGGGATAATAACCAATGCGGGAAAGGGCACATACTCGCGTCCCTTTCCCGCATAAAAACCGATCCGCAACTTTACAGATCTTCATTATTTGTTCAATAGTTTCTTCTTCAAATTATATAGCTCGTCCGATAAATCCACCTTATAAAGGTGCGGACGCTTGATACGCTTAAACTCATCCCAGAAAGTCGCCATATCATGGCGCGCATACTCCTGTATCTCTTTCAATGTCGGGGATGTATACACCTGTTTACCGTCTTCAAAAACCGGAACCAGCAGTTCCCTGATCGTAAAATCCGTGAGCGTCATTTTTTTCCATGTTTCCAGGGGATCAAAAATCGTCAGCGGTTTGCTTTCGTCGATATGCTCATCTTGCAGCATGATCAGGTCGGCAATTGCCATGCCGTCTTCTTTCCCATAGATACGCGCTATTTTTTTAATACCGGGATTGGTGATTTTCCAAAGGTTCTCGCTGATTTTCAGCTTAGGCACCATTTTACCGTCCGCTTCATTGGCGCTCAGCTTGTAAACGCCGCCCAGCGCCGGACAATCGTGGCCCGTTATCATCTTGGTTCCCACGCCCCACACGTCGATTTTTGCGCCCTGCTGTTTTAAATCCGCGATCGTATATTCATCGAGGTCGCCGGAGGCAAAGATACGCGCTTGTTTGAAGCCCGCATCGTCCAGCATCCTGCGCGCCTGTTTGGAAAGATACGCGAGGTCACCGGAATCCAGTCGGATACCAACCGGTTCATATCCTTTTGCGCTTAATTCTTTGAATACCTGTATCGCGTTTGGCACGCCGCTTTTCAGCGTATCATAAGTATCCACCAGCAACATACAATTAGTCGGAAACGTTTCCGCATAGGCGCGAAACGCCGACAGTTCGTCCGGAAAACTCATCACCCAGCTATGCGCATGCGTTCCCGCCGCCGTCGCTCCGAACATCTGTGCCGTCAGGACGTTGGATGTACTGCTGCAGCCGCCGATAAGCGCCGCCCGCGCGCCGTAAATACCGGCGTCCGGTCCTTGCGCCCTGCGCAATCCGAATTCCAGTACCGCGTCTCCCTGCGCTGCATAGACCACCCTGCTCGCTTTCGTAGCGATCAGGGTCTGATGGTTGACGATATTCAAAAGCGCCGTCTCGATAAGCTGCGCCTCGCAAATAGGCGCGCACACACGCACCAAAGGTTCCATCGGAAACACCACCGTTCCCTCCGGTATCGCGTAGATTTCGCCGGTAAAGCGAAAATCTTTTAAGAACTCCAGAAAATCTTCTCCGAACAGATTCAGGGAATGCAGGTAGGCAATATCCTCTTTTTCAAAGCGGATATTGTTGACCAGTTCGATAACCTGCTCCAGTCCCGCGCACACCGCATAATTGGTTTCGTCTCCCTGGCGGCGGAAAAACAGGTCGTAAACCGCCTTGTCCTTATGCTTACCAGCTTTGAAATAGCCATACATCATGGTTAGCTGGTACAGATCTGTCATCATCGTTAAGTTTCTCACGCTACACACCTCTCGCAGATAAAATTTAAGGGCGGAAACTCATCCCGCCCGTTTTCACTTGTTTCCACATGCCGGATCTGCGGCATGCACACCACGCTTATGCTTCTGCTTTTTGAAAGTCTTTGCAATACTTTCCTTCATAAAGAACGTTTGGTTTGTTCCTCTTCCGCATAACCAGAATATATACCAGTCCCACCGCAATCAAAACCAAAGAGAGGAACTGAGATACCGGCATTCCCGGCCACAACTGCAGCGTGGAAATACGGATTCCCTCGATCCAGAAACGCCCGATCCCATAGCCGATCAGGTACATGGCAAAGACGTTTCCGTCATGCTTTGCGCGCCGCGCATAAACGAGCAGCAGCGCCAAAACGCCGAGGTCCCACATGCTTTCATAAAAGAACGTCGCCTGCACCCACTGGTTCACGATCCATTCTGTTCCCGTCCATCGTTCCTGAATATATACGGCATATGGAAAAAACTGCAGATTCGGGTCTGTAACCACGTTGCCGAACGCTTCCTCGTTGACAAAATTTCCCCATCTGCCGATAGCCTGTCCAACAATCAGCCCGGGCGCGCAAATATCGAGCAGCCTTCCCAACGGAAATTTACGCCATTTCGAGAGGATAACGGCAGCGATTATACCGCCTATGATCGCGCCATAAATCGCGATCCCCCCCTCCCAGATCGCGATGATCTGTTCCGGATGCTGCGAATAGTAATCCCATTCAAAGGCGACATAATAAAGGCGCGCGCCTACAATCGCGAGCGGCAAAGCCAAAATCATGAAATCAACAAGCAGTTCTGCCGTATAGCCCCGCCGTTTCGCTTCATATACGGCAACCGCTACGCCTACTACGATACCGCATGCGATCAGTATCCCATACCACGCAATATCGAGGCCTTCGATCCCTAAAAAATTATGTACCGCTATTTTATCTATCATTTTTATGCTTTCCCGCGCATTTCCGCTTTATGCGGTTTCGATTTTCGCCGCATCCTTTAAATCCAGCTCTTCGATCGCCCATTCCCGCATTTTATACTTCTGGATTTTACCGCTCGCCGTCATCGGGAAACCGTCTACAAAACGCACATAACGCGGCGATTTGAAACGCGAGAGGCCATTTTTCACAAAATCAATCATTTCTTCTTCCGTCGCCGTCTCATCATCCTTTAGAATCACGCAGGCCAGTACTTCTTCCCCATACCGCTTGTCCGGTACGCCGATCACCTGGACGTCGCGCACCTTTGGGTTTGTGTACAAAAATTCCTCGATCTCCCGTGGATAGATGTTTTCCCCGCCGCGGATGATCATATCTTTCAAGCGGCCGGTGATCTTGAAATAACCGGCTTCATCCATCGTACCGAGGTCTCCCGTATGCAGCCAGCCGTCCTTATCGATCGCCTGTGCAGTCGCCTCGGGCATCTTATAATACCCTTTCATAATGTTATACCCACGGGCGACGATCTCTCCCTGCACATTATAAGGCGCGTCCTCGCCCGTTTCCGGATCAACGATCTTCGCTTCCACGCCCGGAATCTTCTTGCCCACCGTCGCAACGCGGACTTCGATCGGATCTGTCGTCGTCGTCATTGTAATCGCCGGCGAAGATTCCGTCTGTCCGTATGTAATGGTAATTTCGCTCATGTTCATATCGGACATCGCGCGCTTCATGAATTCAATCGGACAGGGTGAACCCGCCATAATGCCGGTACGCAGCGTCGAAAAATCATATTTATCAAAGTCCGGATGGTCCAGCATCGAAATAAACATCGTCGGCACCCCATGCACCGCCGTGCATTTTTCCTGCTGAATCGCGTTCATGACCTTGACTGGATTGAAGTGGTCGATGAGCACCATCGTCGCGGCGTGCGTATAGGAAGCCATAACGCCCAGCACGCAGCCAAAACAATGGAACAACGGAACATTGATGCACAGAATATCGTTATGCGTAAACTTCATGCAGTCTCCGATCGCCATACCGTTATTGACCAGGTTATAATGCGTAAGCATAACGCCCTTGGGAAATCCCGTGGTGCCCGACGTATACTGCATATTGATCACATCGTGAATATCGAGTTCCGCCTTACGCTGCTCAAGCTGCTCAGGCGTCACCTTTTTCGCAAATTCCAAAAGGTCGTCCCATTGGAACATCCCCGGCTTATCCTCCCTGTCAAGGTAAATCACATTCTTCAAAAAGGGGAGCCGTTCTGAATGAAGCTCGCCCGGCTTACACTCCTTAAGCTCTGGACACAAACCGTAAATATGATCAAGATAGTTGTTGTCTTTCACGCCCTGCATCATGATAAGCGCCTTTGTATCGCTCTGCTTTAAAAGGTATTCCAGCTCGAACTGCTTATAATTTGTATTGACCGTGACCATGACCGCGCCCATTTTCGCAGTCGCGAACTGGGTGATGATCCATTCCGGATAGTTGCTCGCCCAAATCGAAACCTTATCGTCCTTTTGGATTCCCATACCCATAAAGCCGCGTGCAATGGTATCCGTTAATTCGTCAAATTCCTTATACGTATAGCGTACGTCAAGATACGGGGCAACCACAGCCTCGTGATCCGGATACTGCCGCGCCTGCTTGGTGAGCAAATCCCCGATTGTTATTTCCATCAATTCAGACATACATCTGCCTCCCTGCAACTATTCAAAACTTAACCAATATATTCTATCAAATAAGTGTGTTTTTCGCAACCGGTCCAGCGAATTTTTGTCTGCTTACAAAAAGACGTCATACGTTTCTTTCATTCCCTGCTCAAACGGCGTATAGGTGAATCGGAGGAGATCCCCCGCCTTGCTCCCGTCGTACAGTTCATCCTGGTCCAAAGGAAACGGAAGCGGAATATTCATTTCATATACGTCGTTTACGCTTACATTCCGCAAGCGCAGTTGCTTGCCGCTTATCTTCTCCAAAGTATCCATCAGGCTGCGGTACGTCACCTGCTCGGTTCCCGCCAAATTGAACGCCTGTCCGCAGGCGCCTGGATTTCCGGCACACCCCATCAGGATACGCGCGACATCCTTAACATAAACGAAAGAAAATTTGCAGTGCGAATCCACAGGAAACGGAATTTCCTTATCTTCTGCAATCAGCTTAAAATAATAAGATTCCCTCGGCGCGTAATTGAAAGGGCCGTATACGAACGAGGGCCGCACGACCGTACCCGCAATACCATATTCGCCGCACACATCCCACAGCTCCTTTTCCAAAAGCATTTTGCCGTACGCATATTCGGCGCCGGGATACTGTCCCATTTCTGTGATCAGAGGAGCCTCCTCTTTTTTGAGCGTGCCCGAGGACGGCTTAAAAACGCTGCAACTGCTGATGTATATGTACTGCCCCGCCCCTCCCGTAAGGGCCTTGGCCATCGACCGTAAATCTCCCTGCTCATACGCGCAAAAATCGATAACGACATCAAAGGACCCCGTTCCCGCAAGCGCGCTTTGCAGTCCTTGCGCGTCGTGCCTGTCCGCCTTAAGTTCCCTGATCCGATCATTTTTAAGCGGAAATCGTCCACGGTTCAGTACATATAGTTCAAAATCCATTTCGCGCGCCGCCAGAATCGAAAATACGCGCCCGATAAAATAACTTCCGCCAATCACCAATACTTTTGCCGCCATTCTCTTATGCTCCCATTTCTTCGTTCATCAATTCCTCAAACGCGTCAATCACCCTGTCTGCAGAGGAAAGATCCTGCTTTCCAGAGTCCGGATTCCGGAATCCTACCGTATAAAAACCTGCCGCTTTCGCCGCCGCAACGCCCGCCTCGGAATCTTCGATGGCGATGCTCTTCTCCGGACAAATCGCCAGTTCCTTGCAAATATTCAGATAAACATCGGGATGGGGTTTGCCGCGCGGCGCATCCTCAGCGCTGGCCACCGCTTGAAAATACTGAGCAAGCCCTGCGCTTTTCAGGGATAAAGCTATATTTCTATTGGATGACGATGACGCCACCCCCATTTTGATACGCCGAGCGCCGAGCGCGCTTAAAAGCTTACGGATCCCCGGCAGAATCGGCGGGTTATCCGTTTCTTCAAAATACCGCGTGATTTCCGCTTTATATTGCCCGATCATCTCTTCTTCCGACAGGTTAACACCATATCTTCTCTTGATTTCCCCACAGCAGTATTTCTCGCATCTGCCGACAAAGTTTTCCTGATAATCCTGCACTTCAAGGGGTTTGCCATATGGCCTTATTATATTGTTGATAATATTCATATGGATCGGTTCACTATTAATAATAACGCCGTCCAAATCAAACACCACCGCTTCCACGCCATCAAACAGACTGCTTTTCATATTTTTCTCCCTACTGCAAATTTCTTTTACCAGTATACCAAATATTTGTATATGTTTCACGTATTCAGAGAAATAAAAAAAGCCCCGCAGTCACGAAGCTTTTCGATGTGGCAGCCGAATAAGGATTCGAACCTTAAATGAACGAGTCAGAGTCGTTAGTGTTACCGTTACACCATTCGGCTATTCGTATATCCCAAAGTGCCGTACGCCTTGAATCCTAACACCCGCCTCTCGGCAGGTGGGTATCCTGCTCTCAGCTTCAGGCTTCCTGCGCGTAGCAGACGTGCTCACGGCTGAAAAGACGCTGGATTCCCGGATTTAGAATGTGGGTTTAAAACACAAAGCGTTACGCACACCTCAGGAAATCTTTTTTCCGTGTATTATAATAACATAGCCATTCTAAGTTGTAAACCCTCATTTTAAGTTTTCATATTTGTTTTTCCTCCCTGATTTATTCATATTATAATATACATTTCAGGTCAGGTATGTTATCATAATTAATACTATGAATTTTTTTAGGGGGAATCTGAATTGTATAAGAATATTATGAAAGTTATTGCCATTCTTGTGGCAGTTGTTTTTTTGGTTTCCGGTTGCGCTCCATCCGCGTCGGGCGCTAAGCTTGACCCTTCCGATCCGGTCACCTTGGAACTGTGGCATTACTATAACGGCCCACAAAAAATCGCTTTTGACAATCTCGTCTCGGAATTCAACGACACGGTCGGCCTCGAAAAAGGCATCATTGTCGAAGCATTCAGTCAAGGCAGTATCGACGAACTGCTCAACAAGGTGGTTGACGCCTCCAATAAAAAAGTAGGCGCAGATGATATACCTGATATTTTTGCGGCTTATTCCGATACCGCCTACGCGGTCGACCAGCTTGGCCTTGTGGCGGATCTGGATCCTTATTTCACGCAGGAAGAATTGGATCAATACTTTCCTTCTTATATTGAAGAGGGCCGTTTTGACAAGGAGAAATCCTTGAAAATTTTCCCCATCGCCAAATCTACGGAAGTCATGATGGTCAATCAAACGGACTGGGATAAATTTGCGCAGGCCACAGGCGCGACCTATGACGATCTTTCCACCATCGAGGGCGTAACGGCGACCGCCAAAAAGTATTACGAATGGACGGACAGCCTGACGGATACACCTGACGACGGCAAAGCATTTTTTGGCCGTGATGCGATCGCCAACTATATCATCAGCGGCATGATACAGCAGGACGTAACGATATTCGACGTCGGCAACAACGGCAACGCCACCTTTCAACTGGATGAAAATGCCCTGCGCAAGATCTGGGACAACTACTATATCCCCTATATCAACGGTTACTTCGGCGCCTTTGGAAAATTCCGTTCCGATGACGCTAAAACGGGCGACCTGATCGCGCTCGTTTGCTCCACCAGCGGCGCCGCATATTTCCCCACCGAAGTAACCATCAACGACAACGAAAGTTATCCCATCGAATGCAAGGTTCTTCCCAATCCCTGTTTTGACGGCGCGCAGCGTTACAGCATCCAGCAGGGCGCGGGCATGGTGGTCACGAAGTCGGACGAAAAAACCGAGTACGCCGCCGCCGAATTTTTGAAATGGTTTACTGACGCGGAGCGCAACATCGATTTTTCCATCGGTTCCGGATACCTTCCCGTGAAAAAGGAAGCAAACGACCCCGCGCTGATCGAAAAAGCCTTTGCAAAAGGCGAAGGCGAGGTCAACGCGCCCTTAGAGGCGTCCGTCGTTACCTCGATCGAGCAGGTCAACAGCGATACGCTGTATACAAGCACCGCTTTTCATAACGGGCTTGCCGCGCGCAACATTTTGGAATATTCCATCTCCGACAAGGCGAAAGCCGACCGCGAGGCCGTCGAAACGATGATCGCAGGCGGCAGCACCCGTGAGGAAGCGGTCGCCGCTTATGATACAGATGAAAATTTCAACGCATGGCTGCAGGAACTAAAGGATAAACTGGAGGAGACCCAGCAGTAAACAAGAGGCTGTATTGCCGTTTCAAGAGGTATCTATGTCCGCCAAAATAAGGGAAAAATCCATCTTCAGGAAATTCATGATTCCCCTTTTGATCATCATGGTCATTCAGGCGTTCTTGTTCGCGTGTATTTTTCTCTTTGGCGGTACCATCCGCCACCTCAACAACAATTCTTTTGACATCCTGACGGACCGTACCTTGAGCCGCAAAAATTACCTGCAAAATGAGATGGTGCAGCATTGGTCCAATATCAACCCCTTTGAAAAAGGCATTACCGACAAAATCGAGGACGTTTTGGCCGAGCATAATATCACGTCCGGCCAGATAGACAAGACAGTCGCTCCCGCTATTCTAAATGAGGTTGCGGAGGATCTTTTATCGATGCTGCGCGAAAACAGTACAAGCGGTTCCTTTCTGGTTCTGGACGGCACGGACGGTTCTACCGCCAAAGCGGGCATATACCTGCTTGATATGGACCCCACTACCAATTCCGCCGACAATTCGGATTTGCTGATCGAATATGCTCCCTCCTCTGTTACCAAACAGTTGGGGCTTCCGCTCGACAGTACGTGGTCCCCCGATTTTTCCCTTGAGCCTTCGAACTCCGCCAGCAAATATTATTACAATCCTTTCAATGCCGGCAAGGAATATCCTGACGTTGATACGGAAGATCTCGGCTATTGGAGCCTCCCCCATCAGGTTTCGCCCAATTCATCCCAGACCGTCATAACCTATACCCGCCCCCTACGCTTATCCGACGGAAGCGTGATCGGCGTCATCGGGACGAGTATTTCCACGGATTATATCGCTTCTATCCTGCCGTATGAGGAAATTAACCTCGATGGAAAGGGATCTTATCTTTTGGGAATCGGAAGCGAGGGCTCCACTACAATCCAGAACGTCGTTACCAGCGGCCCAATGGCCAGAATGTTTATCGGCAGCGCGGACTCCACGGCGTTTGTCGATAAAAACGACTATAACGGTATTTATGAATTCCAGCAAAACGAGCGCGTTACCAGTACCGTCTACGCCAATATGCAGCCGTTGCGCCTTTATAACAGCAATACGCCTTTCGAACAGGAACAATGGACGCTTGCCGGCTTTATCGAGGGCCGTTATCTTCTGGATTCTTCTTTCCAGGTCATTTTCATGGTCTTGATTTCGCTCGCCATTGCCATTGTCTTTGGTTTGATTTGTATCAATGTCGTCGGCATGAAGCTGACCCGTCCTATTACCTCTCTTGTCAATATTATGCGCAATAGCAGCGCCCAGCTCCCCGTTGCCTTTCCGAAAACGCAGATCAGGGAGATCGACCGGCTTGCGGACGCTGTGGAAGCTCTTAACCATGACGTTTCCCAGTCCGCTTCCAAATTATCGCAGATTATCCAGGCCGCCAATATTTCCATCGGCGCCTTTGAATATTTTCCGGCAACAAACCAGGTCCTAATTACCGGCCGTTTCTTCTCGTTATTCGGCCTGCCCGAGTCCGACCTGAATTCTTACTACATGCCGGCCACGGAGTTCAAAAAGCAAATGCAGGAAGTCATTCCTTATTCGCAGCCCAGCAGCGAAGATAATACGTATTTGTATAAAATCCCTTTCGGTACAGGAGACATACGTTGGCTGCGTTTAAAAATCATTCAGAAAGGCGACGCCTATTTAGGTGTGCTTTCCGATATTACGCAGGAAACACTCGAAAAGCATAAGCTTGAGTTTGAGCGCGATTATGATCTGCTGACCAACCTGCTAAACCGCCGCGCGTTCCACTCCCGCATGCAAGAGGTTTTCCGGCATAAGGCCGACATCAGGACCGCCGCTTTCATGCTGTGGGATCTTGACAACCTCAAATACATCAACGATACCTACGGCCACGATTACGGTGACTCGTATCTGCGTAAAACAGCCGATGTATTACGCGGCTTTTCCTCATATAACAACGCGATCGTCTCCCGTATGTCCGGCGATGAGTTTTACATTTTCCTCTACGGGTACGACAGCAAGGAGCAGCTGCGCGAGATCATCGATACGGTCAAAACCAATATGGATAACGCCCAGATACAGTTGCCAAACGCTGCCGAGACCCATATTCGCGCGTCCGTCGGCGTCGCATGGTATCCTGACGACGCGACCAATTACTTTGACCTGATTCGCTATGCGGATTTTGCAATGTATACCGTGAAAAACACCGGTAAAGGGCGGGTGGCCGAATTCGACCAATCGCTTTACGACCGCGACGCTTTCCTGTTGCACAGCAACGAGGAATTGAACTGCCTTTTGGAGCAGGAGTTTATCGATTATGTATTCCAACCCATTGTCGACGCGCGCACAGGAGATATTTTCGGTTATGAGGCCTTGATGCGTCCCGCCTCCCAGACCTTAATTACCCCAGTGGATGTGCTGCGCATTGCCCATTCCCAGGCCCAATTGCACCGCGTCGAAAAATTGACGATGTTCAGTTCGATTCGGGCGTTCGCGCAATATCCGGAAATCGCGCGAACGCATAAGGTTTTTGTAAACACGCTTCCCAGTCAAATGCTCGACGCCGATGATCTGGAAAAATTCGGCAACGAGTTTCACGACCTGCTTCATCATATCGTTTTTGAGCTCATGGAAAGCGAACATTTGAACGAATCCTTTACCGAGGAAAAAATGCGCTATATAAAACAATGGAACGCACAGGTCGCCATCGACGATTACGGCGCCGGTTACAGTAACGATTCCATGCTTTTATCCATTAATCCGGACTACGTCAAAATCGATATGTCTATCGTGCGGAATATCGATACGGATAAAAACCGCCAGATGCTCCTTGAGAATATACTCGGTTATTTGAAGATCAGAAATATCAAAACAATTGCCGAGGGCATAGAAACCTCCTCGGAAATGCTTACTTTGCTTTCCTACGGCGTCGATTATCTGCAGGGTTTTTATTTGGGACTTCCCACATCCATCCCCGCAACCTCAAGTCCGCGCGCCCAGGAAATACGCGATTACCATACAATATAAAAAGAAAAATGCGCGCCGCAAAGGACACGCATCTTTCTTTTATCCCAGTTATTGGTACTTGACCCTCTTATACTCCCTGGCGTTTAAGCGCTTTTTCCACAAAAGCTTTCGCGCGGGGAATGTCTCCCTCATCGAGATGTTCGATGATAAGCGGGATATTCGGATGGAATTTGCCGAGCAGCTTCATATACAGATCGTAATTGAGGATCCCGAGTCCCGCCGCAGGCAGCTCGACCGCTCCGGAACCACGGAAGCTATGGGATTCATCCGCATCAATATCCGCATGCTTTTCTCCCGTATCCTGCGCAAGCTTAATATCCTTTGCGTGTGCAATCACCATCTTATCCTCCAGCGCGTTGAAAATACGCTTTAGCTGTCCGTCCACGTCGTTTATATTGTCCTGGTCAAAATAATTTGTCGGGTCGCATATCAGCTTTAAGTTGGGCATATTCACATCTTTAAAAACACGCTGTATCTGCTCGATCGAGCCGATCACGTTGTTCACATAGTTTTCCATGATAAACGTCGCGCCAACCTCGCGTCCGAATTTTGTCAGCTCATAAATGGCCTCGCACGCCTGCTCATACGCCTGCTCCGTCGCGTTCTTATCGTCCCATACCCAGTCGCTGTCCTGGCAGTATGTACCTGTCTCGCTCGCCACATACGGGCTCCCGAGATCGAGCGCGCGCTCCATCATGCTTTTAATATAGTCCATATTTTTTTTACGCTGCAACGGATCGCTGTGCACAAAATTCGTGTACGCGGAGACCGCCACGACGGGCAGGTTCGCGTCGCGGAATTTATCGCGGATCATATTTGCCTTTTCTTTGGTGAGCGTTTCCTTGGTCGCGTCGCAGTCTTTAAAGGAAACGTCAAGCTGCACGCATGAAAACCCGCCTGCTTTGATTTTCTTGATCGTATCGTCGATCGTTTCCGGATAATAGCCTGTAAAAATGCCTGTCGCAATCATTAGCCTTTTCCCTCCTTAACCGGTGATCTCGCTTAAATAAACGGTGCGTTCTTCCTCTATGGATTGATAGCACGCTTCCACACAGGCGATTGTATTGATATTATCCTGCGCGCTGATTTCAGGCTGCGTGCCCTCTTCTACCGCGCACAGCAGGTTTGCCATCGTTCCCACGAACGCGTCCGGAAACCACTGCGTATCCCATTTCGGTTCGATCCACTCATCCGGACAGGATTTACACGTCAGCTTTAAGGTGCTGCCCGCAAAGCCCTCGCGCTTATGCCAGCCGAATTCACCCTCCGCGAAGCCATCGAGTCCCTCTACGCGCCAGCGGATATAATTGTCTTTCTTACAAGGCTTTTCCGGCCACGCCCACACATCGTCGAGGCTCGTCGCCATCATACCGTCCTTATATTGATAAGTGAACTGCACGATGCCGTCCGTGTGCTCAAACTTTGTACGTGGGTCTGTGCGGCATACCGCAGTGATCTTTTCCGGATCTCCGAATAGGTAGCGGAAGATGTCCACATGGTGGATGCCCATAGAAAATATCTCCAGCTTGTTATACGCGCGCAAAAAACCCTGCCAGTCAGGGATCGCCCGCATGTCGATGGTCGCCAATACCGGCGCGCCGATCAGGTTTCGGTCTAAGATATATTTCATAGCCCGCATGGACTGGTCGTAACGCATGTTGGAATTAACCGCAATCGGAATTCCGGCTTCTTTCCCGAGGCGTACAATCTCCCTTGCATCCGCAAGCGACATCGCGATCGGCTTTTGACACAAAATACCTTTGATGTATTTTTTGGTACATATATACTGGACCATTTCAAGCTGCACATGCGGCGGCACGGCGATGTCGATGATCTCGATTTGCGGATCGTCTACCATATCGTGCCAGTCCTCGTATATCTTATCAAGGCCGTGCGCGGCGGCGACTTCCTTGCTCTGCTCTAAATCCAGCGAAGTGATCGCGTACGGGTTAAAACCCGCCTTTTTATAAGCGACAAGATGGCAGTTCTTCACGATGAAGCCCGCGCCGATAATGCCGATCTTATAATCCTTTTTTTGGGGAAGCTTAGGCAGCGTTGCCTCTTCCAGCCTTTTTACCAAATCCTGCATATTAGCCTCCTATTTGTACCATAAGTCCCATTTTTTCGCCCATTTCCTGATATGGCGTTAACTCTTCTTTTGAAACCATCTTGGCGTCGTCCATCGTATATTTCCAAGCAAGCTGCTCGTACTTACGCCGTCCCAGCGTGTGGTAAGGAAGCAGGTGGACGGTTTTTACGCCGTAACGTTTTACTAATTCGAATATCCCACGCAGCGATTCCTCGTCATAGTTGAAGCCAGGGATCACCGGAACACGCGCAATCACGCGTTGAGCGCCTTTTGATACCGCATACGCGAGATTCTTTAAAATAAGCGGCAAGTCTCCGCCTGCAACGTTCTTCAGTTTATCCGCATCGCAGTGCTTGATGTCGAATAAAAAGGTATCGATATACGGCTCCGCCTCAATAAACTTTTCCTCCGAAACATTGCCCGTCGTCTCCACCGCGGTATCAAGCCCAGCCGCCTTAGCCTGCTTCAAAAGCTCCAGAAATCCTTCGAACTGGACGAACGGCTCCCCTCCGGATACCGTCAGGCCGCCGTTTGTTGTGTCGTAATAATCCTTGTCGCGCAGCACGGTTTCAAGGATGTCCTTAACGTCCATCCCCTCGCCCGCATACTGGATCGCCCCTGCCGGACAGTGCCTGCCGCATGTCCCGCATACCACGCACCTATCGCGGTCAAAAACCGGTCTTCCCGCCTGTATCGTGACCGCGCCGTGCGGGCATACGCGCGCGCATGTGCCGCACATTGCGCATTTGTGTTCCATATAGCGAAGCTGCCGTTTTAATTTTTGTGATTCCGGATTCGCGCACCACGGGCAGAAAAGCGGGCACCCCTGCAAAAAAACAGTCGTCCGTATCCCTTGTCCGTCGTGTATGGCAAACCGTTCGATCTCAAGTATTTTTAACTGCTGCGTCATGTTTTATTATGCTTCCTTATCGTCGTAAAGTACTCTGCTCATCAGTTCCTGCTGGATGTCCGGCTCAAGGTCTACGAACACGGCCGAGAATCCGCTCACGCGCACGATGAGGTTGGGATAATTTTCCGGATGCGCGACCGCGTCCTCAAGGTCGCCCTTGTTTACCACCGTAACCATCAGGTGGCAGCCGCCCTTTTTAAAATACGTCCTAAACAGCGCCTTGATCTTCTCACGGTTCTCATTGAACATGGACGGCGAGAACTTGATATTCTGCACCGAACCGCCGTGGTATTTGGCCTCGAACTTTGCCAGCGAGTTGAGCATCGCCGTCGGCCCGTTCGTATTGGCGCCGCCCTGCGGGTTGTTGGCCGGATTCATATACTGGCCGCAGTAGCGTCCGTCAAGGGAAGCAGCCGTCTTCCTGCCCCATTCCGTATTGAGCTGGTTGTTGGAAATTACGATCAGGAAATACTGCATTCCCGCCGCGATTCCCCTGTCCCGCACTCCCTGCGACACAAAGTGGTACAGGTCCAGCGCCATGCCGTCCGCGGTATCAAGGTCGTTGCCGTATTTATCGCATTCCCAGCAATCCTTGCGTATCTGGTCGTAGCCTTCAAAGTTCTTAAGCGCCGCGCGGTTCAACTCTTCAAGCGTATACTTTTTCGTATCGTATACGAGGTGCTTGATGGCCCACAGCGCGTCCGACGTATTGATATTGCCGTACGTCTCGTTCGTACCGCCGAGGTAGCGTACCCCTCCGTCTAAAAGCGCCTTGCCGCGCGCAATGCAGTCGTCCGTTAAAATACTGGTGAACAGGAAAGATACCTGCTCGTTCATCAGCTTGTAAGAATACATCTGCGCGTCGATCGCAAGGTCAAAATAGTAATTGAGCAGCTCCTTATAGTTATCGTACAGGTCGTCAAACGTCTTAAACTCGCTCAAAGGCCTGATTTTCACCGGTCCGCATTTTTTCTGCCCGTCCATCGGGTCTATTCCCTCGTTTAAGGTGATCGTCAGCAGCTTTAAGAGATTTATGCACACATTGGGCGTACCCGTGCTCTGTCCCTGGATGACGAACTCCGTACAGCCAAACGGCACATACTGCTCCGCCGCTTTTTCGTCTATGCGCATACCATACATAACAGCCGGCACATTCACATCGTCGTTGTATAGCGTCGGATAGGTAGCGCCCGCTCCCAGCGCGTCCAGCGCCTCGTCCCAGATCTGTTCAGACATATCCTCCGTAATGCGCAGCGTGAACTGCGGCTCCACGTAACGGCAGTTTTTTGCCACTTTCATCGCGATGTGCAAAAACACATCCGCCGCCTGCGGATTGCGTCTGCCGCGTCCGCCCACAATGATACGCCCGTTGACCGTCGTCCGGCGGTTTTCGATCATCGTCCATAAGGATTTCACATATTCGTAAGCTTCATCCTCGCTGATCAGCCCCGTCTCGAGGTCATGCTGCAAAAACGGCCCCATATAGTCGTCCAGGCGGCCATAGTTGATCACGCCCGCCAGCAGCGCATACAGCCAGAAAAGCTGCAATGCCTGGTGAAACGTTTCCGGCTTGTCATTTTTCACCTTTTCCAGGCTATCCCAGATGGTCTGAAGCTCTTTTTTGCGCTTCGCGTCCGCGCCTTTCATATGGCGCCACGCCATATTCTGCAAATGCTCCGCGCACGTTACGAACAGGTCGAGGCACGCAAGCGCCGCCGTATAGAAGTGGTTGTCCGGCGATCCTTTCATCTTTTCCTGTATTTCTTTCCTCAGGCCGCCGATCCCAAGGTCGATCAGCTTCTGGTAATCGAGCATCATGCCCGACAGACGCGCCGTCGCGATCATCGGATAGTTGACGTCGATAAAACGCCCAATGGTATCTTCGGTCAGTACGTCCTTGCAGTAAAGCGTCTTTACGTCGTGATCGAGCCAGTAATCGTAAAGAGCGTCCACACGCTTTTTCAGGCTCTCGCCTGCAAGCTCATCTTTAAAAGCAAGCAGCTTGTTGAACACGCAATAGTGCCCCACCCCGCCCAGCGATGTGACGCAGCCAAAACCGATGGGCAAAAAGTCGATCCGCCCGATGATCTTGTCCTCCGGTTCTATTTCGCGAAACAGCGTCGGATAAAGTACTTTCAGGCATTCCACTTCGCGCGTTTCTTTCGCCTGCCCCGTGAACGCCTTATGCGCTGCCGTATACTGTTCCATGATCTCCAGTTGTTTTTCAAGCGGTTTTTCGCAGGGAAGTTTTTTACTCACTTCCACATTCTGCGCGCCGTTCACGTCAAATTTTACCATGCTGATCGCTCCTTCCAAGTTACGCTCACTCCGTTCGCTTCGCGGGTGAAAATTACATTACCTTCAGTGCTTTTTGCGTTCCGCCTCGCGCCAGTTGTCCTGGTAGCCGCCCAACAGGTCCACAAAACGTTTCGCGGTTAGGTGCGGCCTTGTAATCGCGCTGCCCACCACAACGGCGTGCGCGCCCAGATAAATACATTTCATCGCGTCCTCAGGCGTATAGATATGGCCCTCCATCACCATGTAGGCCTCATCGCCCATTTCGCGGCACATGCGCGCAAACTCGCGCAGGTCAGGCAGCTCGATGTGCTTTGTTTCTTTCGTATAACCGTAAAGCGTAGGTCCTACAATGTCAGCCCCGTTATCAATCGCGCGCCGCGCTTCTTCATAGTTTGATACATCCGCAAAGAGCATTGCCTCCGGAATTTCTTTTTTGACGACAGGCAGAAGCTCATATGCCGGTTTCCCAAGATGATTGATCTGGTTTGTGCAATCCATAGCGATGATCTCCGCGCCCGCTTCCCATACCTGCGCCGCCGCTTCCAGGGTAGGCGTGATGAATACGTCCGTATTGTCGTGCCAGATCTTGTATAAACCGATCATCGGCAGGTCCACTTTATCCTTGATGGCGCGGATCTGTTCCGGCGTGTTGGCACGGATACCGACCGCGCCCGCCCACTTAGCGGCTTCCGCCATCTTTACGACCATTTCCTCCGAATAGATCGGATCGTCTTTCTGTACCTGGCAGGATACGATGAGACCGTTTTTGAAAGACTCTAATATTTCCTTTTTCCTTGCGTCTGTTGTTTTCATTTTCTCTTCTCCACATATTTTTTGATCAAATTATAAGACCTTTGCTTCTATATTTAGTATATACCCGTCATATGACAATTGCAATCCGTTTTTATCATTTTTTATCATTTGTTCACATTGTTTTGCCACATATGCCTTATTCAAACGGTGTTTCTCATTATCATTTTTGATCGCGAATCCGACGACATCTTCTCTCCATGAGCAGCCTGAATATCCAAGTCCACAAAAAAAGCAGGGCGCGCGCCCTGCTTTTTTGCTTTCAGACAAATATCATATTATCCGGCAATTCGCCCTCCGGCGGACTGCCGTTGCATACGACCGTGCTGAAATCCGCAATTTCGGCAAACTTCAGGAAGCCGCGCATTTGCAGCTTACTGTCATCCAGCAGCAAAACGCCCTTGTCCGTATTTTCAAGGGCAATCCGTTTAATCAGCATGCTTTCCATTTCCGTCGTATACACCACTCCCTGTAGCGCGTCGATACCCGTGCACCCGATAAACGAAAAATTGAAATAAAACTGCTTGAGTACGTCCTGCGCGATCGGTCCGACCGTCATGCTGTAGTATGGCAAAAACTTTCCGCCGACAACGATGATCTCCGCCACCGGATTTGTCACCTTGCGCAGCACCAGCTCATTACACGTAACGAGCCGGATCCGCTTCCCGATCAATTGCTCTGCAAGCGGTACCATGCTGGTCCCCGCATCTATAAAAATGCAATCTCCGTCTTCGACAAGCCCAGCGGCATACCGCGCCACCGTCCGCTTTTCATCCATATTGATGGAGATTCTTTCTTTCATCGTCAGTTCCGCGTCCTCCAGCACCTCTTCCAAGGCCGCGCCGCCCTGTACACGCTTCAGCTTTCCTTCTTTTTCCAGCTTTTCAAAGTCTCTGCGCACCGTAATTTCGGAAATAGCAAGCTCCCTGGCGATCTCCTTTAAATTGATGATCCCTTTTTCGTTCAGACGATTCATGATGTAAAGTTTGCGTTCAGAAGCAATCATTTTCCGTACCTTCCCTCATCTACCGGCTTTTTATTCCATACATTTTTCAAGCAATGCAGCGCCAATGATACCCGCATCGTTGCCCAGCGTCGCCGCTACCACCTTGGGCGCGCCTACGTCTTCGGCGCCGAAAACATAATCGCGCAGCTTTTCATTGAGCGGATCTAAAAGATATTCTTTCTGGTTGCAGATACCGCCGCCGACGATGACGATCTCCGGCCGCAGTACCGTCGCCAGGTTGCCGATACCGACCGCGACATAAGAAATATATTGCCCGACGACATCCTGCGCCGCCTTATCTCCCTGCTTTGCGGATTCAAACGCTGTCCGCCCGTCAACCCGACTCAGGTCATGCCCGCAAAATTCGTGCATAAACGATTCGGGATACGCCGCCATCGCCGCCTTGGTTTGATTGATCAGCCCCGTCGCGCTGCCATACGATTCCAGACAGCCCTTTTTCCCGCAGGTACACAGTACCCCGTCATATACGATGACTGTATGTCCCGGCTCAAAACCCGCGCCATCAGCGCCTTTGAATATTTTGCCGTCCAAAATCATCCCGCCGCCCACGCCCGTACCGAGCGTAATCATCAAGGCGTTTTTATATCCCTTGGCCGCGCCCGCGAGCGCTTCCCCCAACGCCGCGCAATCCGCATCGTTATAGACGAGCACCGGCAGATCAACATGCTTTTGCAGCTCCTCGATAATAGGTACATTGTGCCAGCCCATGTTATTCGCGAACACAAGCAGACCTGTCTTTGGGTTAATGCAGCTTGGGCTGCCTACGCCAAGCGACGTAAAATCCGCCAATGAAAGCCCTGCCTTTTGGGCAACTTCCTTAGCCGCGCGCCCCATATCCGCCACAATCTCCTCAAACGAACGTCGCGCGCCCGTCGGAATGCTGTAGCGGGCGATAATATTGTAATTTTCGTCAACTACGCCCGCCGCGATGTTCGTACCGCCGAGATCGATTCCCAGATAATATTTCATTCAATTCTCCCTAAAACTTCGTGAAATTCCATAATATGATTTTACAATATTTATCAAAAAAAATCAAGCACGATCAAATCGCGACATCCCATTCCGACCAAAAAGGCGTTGAGAATCGCGGATATTATATCCGCATAAACGTTCATACCGTCGTTTTGATGAGCATGCACGCGCCCTCGATGATAATATCGCCGCTTTTAGCAGGCGCAAACAGGCTGTCCCCCGCCATAAACGAAAGCCGCTCCTCGCCGTTTTCCACGCTTCCCTGTCCCTCTAAAATCACGAGAGATACAAAGCTTTCTTCTCCCGCTTGGACCGCCGCCCGCCCCATACTTGTAATAAGCTCCGTGGTAAAGTACGGGCAGCTTGCAAGCGGCCTGTGCACCGCTCCGTTTTCGTCCGTCCATTCTTCTTCCCGTTCTTGCTTTTCCGCAGGCTGCATATTGCTTACCGCAAGCGCCTTGTCGATATGCAGCTCGCGCAGCTTTCCCTGCGCATCCCGCCGCCCAAAATCGTATACGCGGTACGTGGAGTTGGAATTTTGCTGTATCTCGCAAATCACAATGCCTGCGCCGATGGCGTGCAGCGTACCTGCCGGTATAAAAAAAACGTCTCCTTTTTTGACGGGCACCCGCTTTAACAGATCGCACAGCGTATCCGTCTCGATCGCATTTTTTAATTCTTCTTTCGTCGTTTCCCGCGCAACGCCATAATAAAGATAGGCGCCCTCCTGGCAATCCAGGATATACCACATCTCCGTTTTGCCGTACTCATGCTCTACGCGCAATGCATACTCGTCGCTCGGGTGCACCTGTATGGAAAGCGATTGCTTTGCGTCAATGAATTTGATCAGCACAGGGAACTCATCAAATGCCTGCGCGTGCTTCCCCAGCGCCTGTTTCCCGATCCGGCTTAAATAGTCCGCAAACTTCAGTCCGGCATATTCGCCCGTCACAACGCTGCTCTGCCCATCCTTATGCGTAGAAAGCTCCCAGCTTTCCGCAAGCGGCGTCATATCCGTATCTTTATGATATTTTGCTTTGAGGTTTTCCCCGCCCCACAGATAATCCTTAAAGGCCGGACTTAATTTCACAATACTCATGTTATGCTCCCTGCCGTTATTTTCCCGTTGAACCGAATCCTCCGTCGCCGCGCTGCGTCGCGCATAGCTCTTCAACCTCGCAGAAATGCACTGCCAGCACCGGCGTTAAAACCAACTGAGCGATACGCTCGCCGGACGTAACCATCTGCGCCTCAGGAGAGTGATTGTAGAGCGAAACGAGTATTTCGCCCCGATAGTCGCTGTCAATAACGCCTACCTTATTTGCCGGCGCAAGGCCTCGTTTGGTCGCCAGCCCGCTGCGCGCATAGATAAGACCGGCAAACCCAACCGGAATTTCCATCGCCAGCCCCGTGGGCACAAGTCTCGTTTCTCCCGGCTGGATGATCATATCCTCGTCTATACATGCGTAAAGGTCTGCACCCGCGGAATGTTCCGAACCATATGTCGGGATGACCGCCTGCTCATGCAGCTTTTTGATATTAACCGCTTGTTTTTCCATGGTTTCACTCCTAAATCTGTTTTATCAATCCGCCATAAATTGTAGCACAGACCTCTAAATAAAAACAACCCTTCAAAACCGAAGGGCTGTCTATCTAATATTTTTATTGTTCCGCCTGGCGTTTCTCGCGGCCGTGCGTATAGGTTGGCAATAACAATGGGGAAACCTTGTCGCTCTTTATGCCCGCAGCTTCCATCTCTTTGGCAAATTCCCCGACATGCCTTAGCGTAAGCTTGCCGGGCGTTACCGACCGTGCCTTTTCGGATGCATGCTGTCCCGCGTTCCGTCCGAATACGATAACATCCAAAAGCGAATTGCCCATCAAACGGTTTCTTCCGTGGATTCCGCCTACAGCCTCCCCCGCGATAAACAGGTTCTCAACCCCGCTCTGGCCATCCACCGTAATATTGACGCCTCCGTTCTGGTAGTGCAGCGTCGGATAGATGAGGATCGGTACCTTACGCATGTCTATATCATACTTCATGTACATGCGCAGCATGGCAGGCAGGCGTTTTTCCAGCATTCCCGCGCCATGTATGATGTCGATCATCGGCGTATCCAGCCACACGCCGTATCCCTCAGGCGTCTGCACTCCTTTATGCCGCTCGTTGCATTCCCTGATGATAGAAGCCGCCGCCACATCGCGCGTCTCGAGCGGATGCATGAACGCCTCGCCTTCGGAGTTTATGAGCATTGCGCCCATAGAACGGACTTTTTCCGTCACCAGCGCGCCGAAGATCTGTTCGGGGAAAGCGACGCCTGTGGGATGGTATTGCAGCGTATCCGCATACAGCAGCGGAGCGCCCGCGCGGTAGGCGAGAATCAGGCCGTCCGCCGTCGCGCCATAATGGTTGGATGTCGGAAAGCCCTGATAATGCAGCCTGCCCGCGCCTCCTGTTGCAATAATCACCGTCTTCGCGCGCGCGATCATGTATTCGCCCGTCTCCATATTCATCAGCACCGCGCCCGCAGCCCTGCCGTTTTCATCAAGGAGCAGCTCGATCGCCGCCGTAAAATCTACGATTGGGATCTGGCGGTTCATCACCTCGTCGCGCAGCACGCGCATAATCTCCGCGCCCGAATAGTCGCGCGCGGCGTGCATCCGTTTGCGGGACGTACCGCCGCCGTGGGTAGTGATCATCGTACCGTCCGCTTCCTTGTCGAACATCACGCCCAGCTCATTCAGCCATTTGACCGCGCCCGGTCCTTCCGTGACCAGCTTTTTTAAAAGCTCGGGCTTGTTTGCATAGTGCCCGCCGCCAAGCGCGTCCAGATAATGAATCGCCGGAGAATCGTTCGGCTTGTCCGCCGCCTGGATTCCGCCTTCCGCCATCATGGTGTTTGCGTCGCCCATCCGCAGCTTAGTGACGACCATGACGTTCGCGCCGGCCTTATGCGCCTCGACCGCCGCTGACGCGCCCGCGCCGCCGCCGCCGATAATGAGTACATCCACATCGTATTCGATCCTGTCAAGGTCAAGCTCAAGGCCCTGCACCCTGCTGTTTGCCTGCAGCAGCGCAGCCAGCTCACGCGGAACCTTATCTCCTTTATTAGGGCCTATCTTAAGCGTCTCAAAACTGTCCTCCCGATAATCCGGATGGAATTTCTTTAGTAATTCGTCCTTTTCGTCGGCGGTCATTCTCCTGGGTTCCACGCCGATCCTTGCCGCCCTTGTCTCTTCCACCTTTTTGATGGACGCAAGCATTTCTGGTGTAAACATATTATCCCCGCCTCCTTATTGTTCGATCTCTCTGTGATTATAAAGCTCTTTTAACTCCTCGATGGGCTTGTTCGCCACGTCTTCCAAAAGCTTGATAAAATCCCCGTGTTCTATTTCATCCACACGCCGCGTTAAATGCTTTGCTTCAGGCGCGATATATTTTCCTGTCAGGCGGCGCGCCAGCAAGGCGACCTGCGGATGGGATATTTCGGCCGGACAACGCGCGGAGCATACGCCGCACATTACGCAGTCAAAGGACTTTTCCGCGCATTTCTCATATTCGCCGCGCTGCGCGTGCGCAATATACTGCATAACCTTAAGCTCCTGCGTGCAGGCTTTTGTACATGCGTTGCAGCCGATACAGCTATATATTTCCGGATAAAGCTGCATCATAATCTGCTCCGTCGGCTTTATTTTTTCCATATCATAGACCGGCTTCACGATCGGGAAAAACGGCAGCATCGCAACGTACATATTGTCTTCCACCGTCGTCTGGCATGCCAGGCAGAACTTTAGCGTATTATCGCCCTTGATCCGGTAGATTGTCGCACAGGCGCCGCAAAATCCGTTGCGGCAGCCGCAGCCGCGCACAAGCTGGTATCCCGCATATTCCATTGCCCCCATGATGGTAAGGCCTGACGGGACGCTGTATTTTTTGCCCATCAGAAAGACATTTACCATTTCTTCCATTACCTTGTCTCTCCTCTCAATATTCGTCCGGTAGCTCTTCCAGCTCATCGCAGCGGAATACCGGACCGTCTTTACATACATACTTTGAACCGATGTTGCAGCGCCCGCATTTACCAACGCCGCACTTCATGCGAAGCTCCATCGTCGTATACACCTGTTTTTTATCGAATCCCAATTCCTGCAATGCCTGCAGCACAAACTTGATCATAATCGGCGGCCCGCACACGAGCGCCGTTTTGTCCGTCGTAAAGCCAAGCTCCTTGACATAATTGGGTACAAAGCCGACGTGTCCGTCCCATTTTCCCTCTTCCCTGTCGATCGTCAGGTGTACTTGCACATCCTTTGCATTGCTCCATTCCTCTTTGATTTCGTTGAAATCCACCAGGTCTTCCATGGAGCGCGACCCGTATACGATGTCGATTTTGCCGTAATTTTCACGGTAATGCAGTACATAATTGATCACCGAACGGAGCGGAGCAAGGCCGATACCGCCCGCGATAAAAAGCAGGTCTTTTCCTTTCAGCTCTGTTTCCACCGGAAAAGCGTTTCCATACGGTCCGCGGATCGTAATCTGCTGTCCGGCGTCCATCTGGTGCAGCCAGTCTGTGAGGCAGCCGCATTTTTTGATACTGAATTCCATAAATTCCGTATTGGTCGGCGACGATGTAATGGAGAACATCGCTTCCCCGACGCCCGGAATGGAAAGCATGGCGCACTGCCCCGGCATATGCGCAAAGCAAACGCCGCCCTCAAGCCCCTCCGCGCGGAAAGTCTTGACGTCCGGCGTATCTTTCCTAATATCCGTAATTACGCCGATGCTTGGGATGAGTACATCCTTTCTGTCCATATCTATGTTATTCGCCATCTTCATTCTCTCCCAACGCTTTTATTACCTTTACAATATTCATCGAGATGGGGCATTTGGAAACACATCTCCCGCAACCCACGCATGAATATTCACCATCGTTGTTCGCCGGAAAATATACCAGCTTATGCATAAATCTCTGGCGGAAACGTTCAAGCTGCGTTTTGCGCGGATTGCCGTGTGCCATCCGTGTAAAGTCCGAATACATACATGAATCCCAGCAGCGGTAGCGCCTGATTCCCTTTCCTGTATCGAAATCGCGAATATCGTAGCACTGGCAGGTCGGGCACACAAACGTGCACGTTCCACAGCCGATACACGCGCGGTATAATTCCTCCCATTTAGGGGAATCGAACAGCCGCTCCGTCGCGTTCCCGTCAATGCCCTTGAGGCTCAGATTCTTTAAAGGCAATTGATCCAGTATCTTTTTGGTCTTCGCGACCACATCGTCAATTTCACTGTCATCAGCCTCCTCAAAAAGCGATCCGACCTGTGCCGTCAGCTCCTCGCCCTTTTGCGTGAGCGGCTTCCAGTACAGGGTATCGTCTGCGACCCACGCCGCCACGTCGCCGCCTGGCTGCGTCGCGTCGATACCAAACGTTCCGCAGAAGCATGTTTCCTCCGGCTCGCTGCACGCAAGGCCGACCACGATACCGTTTTCGCGCCGTGCCTTATAATAAGTATCCACAGGATCCGCGAGGAACACCCTATCCAGTATATCGAGGCTGCGTATGTCGCACGGGCGTACGCCAAAGACCACAAACGGTGTGTCCGGCTCCTCCGGCGGCAGCACCTCAATGCTTTTTCCCTGCATCTTAAAGGCGACCAGGTCCTCGCTCTGCGGAAAAAACAAATCCTTGGGGGATTTTACCGTGTTAAGCGCGGAAAGCTTAACTTTGGCGTCTTCTTTCCATCGGTCATAATTTACCTTACCGGTGCTGAATACCGGCAGGTACAGCTCCTTTTTTTCATCGATTGCGGAAAAAAGCTCGCCGATCCGGTTCATAGGCAATTTCTTCATCAATTTCCGCCTCCTTTTCCATGTGCCGCGCCCGGCTCTACATCATCCTGTGTGTATTCCACGAGCGGCCATGGGGATTCGTCGTCGCTCCCCGCCTGATAGTCCCCGTAAAATTCATTAATATCTTTGATAAATTTGCGGTTTAACAGGTGGAGCGGTATCCCCTGCGGGCACACGCGGCTGCATTCGCCGCAGTCTGTGCAGCGCGCCGCCACATGGTATGCGCGTATGATATGGAACATATTCTCTTCAAATGTATCCACATTCGCCTTACTGCTAATGCCGGAAGCATCATTGTCAAACACGCATTTTAAACACGAGCATGCAGGGCACGCGTTTCGGCAGGCATTGCAGCGAATACACTTGGAAAGCTCGCTGCGCCAGAAAGCAAAGCGCTCGTCAGGAGTCATGTTCTCCAGTCGCTTCACCATGCCGAAACGGTCGTACGCGCGGCTTGGAAGCGGATGCTTATCTTCTACGATTTCGTCAAACACCACGCATTCCTTGCCCTTGCAGGCCATACATTTTTCCAAAAGAACATCCTGCGTCCTGCACATTTTATCGCCGTAAACAGTCGATACTTCAAGCTCGCTGTAATCGTCCTCTCCGTCTTCCACGCCTTTCATATGCACATGCTCTTTTACGCCGGTGATTCCTTTAATGCCTTTGGCATGCATCTTATCCTTGTCCGCCATACCATGGCACGGGATACCCAGCACATAGATCTTGGAACGGTCGATACGGTGTTCTTTTACAAGCTGGTTAAAGCTGTAGGTATCGCACGGTTTTAAGGGAACCATGATCTTCCCGTCTTTTTTGCTTTCCGCAATCAGGTACTTACTTAAGTTCGCGCCGCAAAAGCTGTTATATACGAGACCGTCCAAATCGTCTTTAAAAAACACGGCCGGTGTATTGTCATATCCATACTCGCCTTTTTTCCAGCCTAATACGCGATCCACGACGCTTTCGTCAAGAAGCTGTTTGGCCCTGTCTTTGATTGTTTTTTCTATTTCTTGCATCTCAAATCCTCCAGCCTTTTGTTCTCGCCCAGCTCGTGGATGGTCTTGGAAAATTCATTCATTACCTGCGCAAATTTCTGGCCCTCCGCAGCCGAAACCCACTCGACGCGCGTCCGTCCTTTCTCGATACCCAGGTATTCGAGCATACTGAACAAAAGCGCCAATCTCCGGCGCGCGTAATAGTTACCCGTCGAATAATGGCAGTCGCCCGGGTGGCAGCCGTTGATGATGACGCCGTCCGCCCCGCGCTGAAACGCCCGCAGAATGAACATCGGATTCACGCGGCACGAACAGGGCACGCGGATAATCTTGACGTCCGCCGGATAGGAAAGCCTGCTCGTCCCCGCGAGGTCCGCCCCCGCATAGCTGCACCAGTTACAGCAGAAAGCGACGATCAACGGCTTGAATTCGCTGCTTTTTGTTTCGCTTAATTCCTGCATATCGCATCCACCTCCGCCATAATCTGTCTGTTTGTAAATCCTTTCAGGTCCATCGCGCCCGAGGGACATGTCACCGTACAAGCGCCGCAGCCCTGGCATACCGCCTCGTTGACCTGCGCGATACGGCGTGTCTCACGTACGCCGTGGTCATTTATTTCTTTTTCGATATATTCGATCGCTCCGTACGGGCACACATTCGCGCACGCGCTACATCCGTTGCACAACAGCTCGTCGCTGATGGCCACGCACGGGTTACAGCTCAGCTTATCCTTGGACAGCAGTCCGATTACCTTTGCCGCCGCCGCGCCTGCCTGCGCAACCGTTTCCGGAATATCTTTCGGCCCCTGGCATACGCCGGAGAGGAATACGCCCGCCGTCGGGCTTTCCACCGGACGCAGTTTGGGGTGCGCTTCGGTAAAGAAGTCGTTGGTATCCATACTGGCCGTAAGCATGGTGGCGATCTGCCGCGCCGTCTTGTCCGGCTCGATGGCCGCCGCCAGCACGACGAGATCCGCGTCGATCACAACCTGCGTATTGCTGATCAGGTCTGACCCCTGTACCATCAGCTTTCCGTCCTGCTCCGCAACCTTGCCGACCATACCTTTGATGTAGTTTACGTCGTATTGTTCCACCGCGCGGCGCTGGAACTCGTCAAAGTTCTTGCCCGGCGTACGTACGTCGATATTAAACACCGTCACCTGCGTGTCCGGATATTTTTCCCGCGTAAGCATAGCGTGCTTCGCGGTATACATACAGCATATCTTCGAGCAGTACGGCTTCCCGCAGCCGGAGGTGTCGCGCGAGCCTACGCACTGGATAAAGACGATCTTTTTGGGGTGCTTCCCGTCGGACGGCCGCAGCAGCACGCCCTTTGTCGGCCCCGCCGCGTTCGTCAGCCGCTCGAACTCGAGCGACGTCACCACGTCCGGATTCTGTGAATATCCAAATTCGTCAAACTTTTCAAGCGAAATCGGATTAAAGCCTGTCGCCGCGATGATCGCGCCGTATTCGCGCGTCACGATTTCATCCTGTTGGTCAAAATCGATCGCTTTCGCGCTGCATACCTTTTCGCACAGGCCGCATTTGCCTGTCTTATAATGGATACATGCGTCGTGGTCGATCACCGGAACATTGGGCACTGCCTGCGCGAACGGAATATAGATCGCGCCGCGATTGGAAAGTCCCATGTTAAATTCGCTCTTTGCTTTCCTGGACGGGCATTTTTCCGTACAAAGCCCGCAGCCCGTACACAGGTCGCTGTTTACGTTACGCGCCTTTTTGCGAATATCCACTTTAAAATTGCCTACGAATCCGGAAACATTCTCCACCTCGCTGTATGTGTAGATATTGATCTTTTCATGCGCCGCCGCATCCACCATCTTAGGCGTCAGAATACAGGCCGCGCAATCAAGCGTGGGAAACGTTTTATCGAGCTGCGCCATCTTGCCGCCGATGGTCGGCGATTTTTCCACGATGTCCACTTCATATCCCGCATCCGCAATATCAAGCGCGGTCTGTATGCCCGCGATCCCGCCGCCGATGACGAGTGCGCGCTTTACGACCGGACTTTCCCCCGCCGTCAGCGGCGCGTTCAGATTGAGCTTCGCAATCGCCGCTTTCGCGAGGATAATCGCTTTCTTAGTTCCCTCTTCCTTATCCTTATGGATCCACGAACATTGCTCGCGGATATTGGCAATCTCAACCATATACGGATTCAGTCCCGCTGCGGCCGCCGTCTTACGGAAAGTCGCCTCATGCATTCTTGGCGAGCACGAGCAAACAACGATACCCGTCAGTTTATGCTCGCGGACAGCATCTTTGATCTGAGACTGTCCGGCCTCGCTGCACATATACTGGTAATCTGCCGTATAGACAACGCCAGGCTCAGCTTTCACCGCCCGCGCCACTGCTTCAACATCTACCGTTGCCGCAATGTTGCTGCCGCACCAACAGACAAATACTCCAATTCTCTGCAAGAAAATCTCATTCCCTTCTAGTTACTTGTTATACTTCCGCAGGGCGCTTGTAATCGCCTGCTGCGGCATATCCTCATCCAATATTTCCGGAATCGCCGTCACTTTTAGGTGATTTTCGCCCTGTGAACGGATCTTCAGCAGGCGTACCGCCTCAATCAGCTTAGCCGGCTCCACGCCGCGCGGGCAGCGCTCTATACAGGCAAAACACGACAGGCACCTGAAGATGGACTCCGAATTCATCAGTGCTTCGATACGCCCCTTGCGCACCATAGATACAAACTGGTGCGGGTGGTATTCCATTTCGTCGTATGCCGGACATGTGCCCGAGCATTTCCCGCATGTCATACATTTCCTTGGGTCAACGCCGCTCATGCGCAAAACCTGTTCGCGCATATCTTCCTTGCTCATGTTCACTGCGGCTCGCCCCCTTCCTTAACTCCCAGCGCCTCTGCCAGCAGTTCCGTAAAATAGTATACAGAAACATTGTGGCCCGCGCTGTTTTTATCGAGATTATAACGGCATAACGGGCAGGCCGTCACAATCGCTTCCGCCCCCTTTGCCTGCGCAGAGGACAAAATATTGTCGCACGTTTTTTTCGCGGCGTCCTTATCCTCGATCACCACATAACCGCCGCAGCATTCGTTGCGGTAGGGATAAATAACCGGCTGCGCACCGATTGCGCGGATAAAATCCTCGATGATCGACGGATTCTCCGGATTGTCAAACTGCATCTCGTCGTTGGGGCGCAGCAGCAGGCATCCGTAATAAGCGCCGATCTTTCGCCCCGTAAGCGGATTAACCACTTTCTTTTTCAGTTCGTCAAACCCGATTTTATCCCGCAGCATTTCGAGGTAATGGATAACGGGCGTTTCGCCCTCATAATCTTCCTCGAGCTTTAAGTAATTGTTTACTTTCATGCGAATATCGTCATCCGTACGCATATCGTGATTCACACGCTTTAATACATGGTGGCATGCGCTGCATAGCGTAACAAGCTCCTGATTAAGCGTTTTCGCGCTGTCGAGCGCACGCACCGCCGAAAGCTTGGTCGCGATTTCATCCCTGGCCAGCGGATATACCGCGCCGCAGCACTGCCACTCCGGCAGTTCCTCCAGCGTGATCCCCAAAGCCTGCGCGGACTTTCTCGCATATTCATCCAGCTGTTTTGCTTTCGTTTTCAGCGTACATCCCGGATAATAACTAAAAACCATTTCCTACTAACACTCCTTACGTCGTTTCGTAAACGGGGCCGCGCCCCTTTCCGGCTTTTCCCTTATACCATCTCTTCCGGATGGAACACCTCGTCGAACTTTTCTTCCGTGAGGAATCCCAGGGCCACGCATGCTTCTTTTAAAGAGATATTCTCCTTATGCGCTTTTTTAACCGTCCTAGCGGCATTGTCATAACCGATATACGGATTGAGCGCCGTCACCAGCATCAGTGAATTATGCAGGTTATGCTTCATTTTTTCCCTGTCCGCCCTGATACCCGACGCGCAGTTATTGTTAAAGGACCGAAGCCCGTCGCTCAGCAGCCTTACGGACTGCAGGAAGTTGTAAATACACACCGGCATGAACACGTTCAGTTCAAAATTCCCCTGCGAGGCCGCCATGCCGACCGCCACGTCGTTTGCCATCACCTGCACGGCGATCATCGTCATGGATTCGCACTGCGTCGGATTGACCTTGCCCGGCATGATCGAGCTGCCCGGCTCGTTTTCCGGAATAAAAATTTCTCCCAGTCCGCAGCGCGGGCCGCTTGCCAGCCAGCGCACATCGTTTGCAATCTTCATCATATTGGCCGCGAGCGCCTTTAAGGCCCCGTGCGCGAATACGAGATCGTCCTTGGACGTCAGGGCATGGAATTTATTCTCCGCCGTAACAAACGCTTTCCCCGTCAGGTTCCCCACCTGCCTGGCGATCTCTTCCGCAAAACCCTTGGGGGCGTTAAGGCCGGTACCGACGGCCGTGCCGCCGAGCGCCAATTCTTTCAGTCCCGGCAACGCCGCTTCCAGCATTTTTTTCGTTTTCTCAATCATATTGCGCCAGCCGCTGATCTCCTGCGAAAAGGCGATCGGCGTCGCGTCCTGCAAATGCGTGCGCCCGCTTTTGACAACCCCTTCGTTTTCTTTTTCAAGCCGCTTAAACGTCTCGATCATACGGTCCATTTCGGGCATCAGTTTGTCCTCGATATTGAGGACCGCCGCAATATGCATCGCCGTCGGGAAAGTATCGTTGGAGCTTTGCGACATGTTGACGTCGTCATTCGGATGCAAAAGCTTTTCGCCCGCGATTTCGTTTCCACGGTTGGCAATGACCTCGTTCGCATTCATATTAGACTGTGTTCCGCTGCCCGTCTGCCACACTACAAGCGGAAAATGGCCGTTCAGTTTACCGGAGATCACTTCGTCGCACGCCTGCTCTATTGCATGGCATTTTTCTTCGCTCAGCTTGCCAAGGTTGCGGTTCGCGATCGCGGCCGCTTTCTTCAAAATCCCAAAGGCATACGTAATTTCCCTGGGCATTTTTTCGTCGCCAATCTCAAAATTCTGCAGACTTCTCTGCGTTTGTGCCGCCCAGTAACGGTCGGCCGGCACCTGCATTTCGCCCATCGAGTCACGTTCAATACGGTATTCCATTTGTCTTCCCTCCCACTATGGCTGGTAATTTTATAAATTAATCTGCTTGATTACATTTTTCAAGACGTCCGCGCTGTGGCGAAGCTTGGCAACTTCTTCCTCCGTAAGCGGCGGAAGCACGTTCCCGCATACGCCGTCCGGCCCCACCAGGAATGGGATCGAAAGGCATACGTCGTCGATCCCGTACTCGCCATGGAGCATGGAAGATACCGTCATCGCCGTATTCGCGCTGCCAAACATGCACTGCACGATCGTACATACGGAAATCGCTATCGCATAGAAAGTCGCGCCTTTGCGCCCAATAATTTTCGCGCCCGACGTCCTGATATAATTTTCAATCTCGTCGGGATCGATCTCCGGATTCCAAAGCTTTTTATAGTGGAACCTGCGCTTATAGTCAAGGAAATTCACGCTCCCCACCTGCGCGATGGACCACGGCACAAAGGAACTGTCTCCATGCTCACCCATGACGTAGGCGTGGATATTCTTCTGGCTGATTTCCAGGTATTCCGCGATTCTTGAGCGCAGACGCGCCGTATCGAGTATCGTTCCCGATCCGATGATCCTGCTTTCCGGCAAGCCTGATACCTTGCAGAAAGTATAGGTCAGTATATCCACCGGATTGCTCACAAGGATATAGAGCGCGTCCGGCGCATGCTTTACGATGTCCGGCGCAATCTGCTTGATCACGTCGACGTTGGTCTGTGCAAGGTCAATGCGCGATTGACCCGCCTTTCTCGGCATGCCGGACGTAATAATAACCACATCCGAGCCTTTGGCGTCCTCATAGGTCCCTGCATAAATTTTCATCGGCGAACAGAACGGCGTACCCTGCCTCACGTCCATCGCCTCTCCCAGCGCCTTTTCGGTGTTGATGTCGATCATCACTACCTCCGAAGCAAGCCCTGTTACTGCCATCGTATATGTAATGGTAGACCCAACACTGCCCGCGCCAATGATTGTTACTTTCCTGCTCATACCGTTTTTTCCCCCTTATACATAAAAAGCAGGCATTCCACACCGTCCGGAGCAACATCTGATCCACAGCGACATGTACGCCTTTTTTGATAACCCTTTTCTATTCTTATTTCTGCAAAAAAAATTTCAAGCATAACAACCGTATGCAACTCCGCTATCTGAGGCAAGCGGAATATTGCACGTCTGGACCGTCCCACAACGGCACACCATATCTCCTTCGCATACCATTTCGTCTCTCGTTTTTTATCATTTGTCAATTTTTTCACATTAACAACGTAATAAAATACTAGATTGTGTATATTTTAACAAATTATTCGCCCTTTGTAAATAGGCAACGGCATAATCGTACAAAATTGCAACAAATTTTAACGATAATATTGTCGGTTATTTCACAGATGTGCATATTGATACGATTTTCACTGGAATTTTCATAATACGCGTGTGCAATACTACACGGGATATACCGCTTTTACCATAGCAGTTCTTGGATCATATAAAATCCTACGCCTGCCGCGCCGCAAAGCAGCATGACCAGCATAGGATTCATCTTGCATTTGCGCAGCACAAACAAAGCGGAGGCGAAAACGGCCGCCGTAAAAAGATCGACGCTGACTGTCGACGGCTGTGCGCTGCCCATAAGCGCGATCAACAAAATAGTACACGCCGACGACGCGATCAATCCCACCGAGCAGGCGCGCAGGCCGCTCAGCACGTCGTTTACCCCGTCGATCCCGCTATATTTTCGGAACAGGTAATAAAGCGTCGAGCAAAGAAGAACGCCCGCCAATATACATCCTATGGTAGCGGTCACCGCTCCCGGGAAACCCGCGATACGCGTTCCCACAAACGTCGAGGTATTGACGGCGATCGGCCCGGGCGTCATTTGGGAGATCGTAAGAATGTCCGTGAGCTCCTGAAAGGTAATCCATTGCTGCGCGTCCACGATATATTGCTGGATGAGCGGTATCGTCGCGTATCCCCCGCCAAAACTGAACAGTCCGACTTGAAGAAAATTTACAAACAGGTTAAACAGCAGTTCCATTGCGCCGTCTCCTCCCCATCCATCCTGCCGCAAAGGATACCGCCGCACTTCCCAATATGACGGCGATAACATTCACCTGGAAAATGAATACCAATATAAAGGAAAGGGGCAGCAAAACGGAGAGCACCGGTTGTTTTTCCTTAAAAACCGCGCGCCCCATATCGATCACCACATCGACCACCAGCGCGCATACGCCGGCTTCCATGCCTTTTAAAGCGGCGGCCACGATCCGGTTGTCGCGAAAAGCGGCATAAAAAGCCGAGATCACCGTTAAAATAATAAGCGGCGGGATCACCGCGGAGACACAGCCGATCAGCGCGCCCTTTTTCCCCGCCACATGATACCCCGTTACCGTCGCCAGATTGACGGCGATCGCTCCGGGCGAGGACTGCGCCACCGCAGCCAGGTTCATCAGCTCTTCCTCGCCGAACAGTTCTTTTTGTTCCACAAAGTATTTTCGTATCATGGGAACGACCACATATCCTCCGCCAAAGGTAAAAGCGCTGATAAACAGGTTGATCCCGAAAAGCCACCAAAGCGATACTTTCTTTTCCATACATACTCCTCTTTCCTTATTATTCTATCAATTGCTTATACATAAATAAAATGTTATTATTTTATTATATCCATAAGTAATTAGTAATGTATCGGAGAAATGTTATGAATTTACGGCAACTCAGCGTGTTTTGCAGTGTATGCGAGGAGATGAGCTTTACCGGGGCGGCACGCCGCCTTTATATGACGCAGCCTGCTGTTTCCCATGTCATTGCCGGCCTGGAAGATGAAACAGGATGCGTTCTTTTTGACCGGGTGGCGCGCGGGGTATCCCTTACCGGAGCAGGCAGGGCTTTTTACGAAAAGGCTGCGGCAATCGTGGAATTATATGAGGATCTCAAACGGAGCAGCGGTGATCTTGAATTTACTTCTCCCATCCGCATCGGTTCCAGCATTACCATCGCCAACTTCCTGCTGCCGGCTATCATGCATAAATTTCGGGATACCTACAGCCATACGCCGGTTCGTATCGAGGTCGATACCGCGCGGCACAACACGGAAAAACTGCTTGCCGGCGAAATCGACGTCGCCCTCATCGAAGGGGCGATTACCGATAACCGTCTCACGGCGCGCCCTTTTTCCTCGTTTGCCATCGCCGCAGTATGCGCGCCTGACTACCCTCTCTGCTTTCCCTTAACGCCGCGCTCCCTTGCCTGCGAAACGCTGTTGCTGCGTGAAAAGGGCAGCTCGGTCCGCGACGTTTTTGACAGCGCGCTTATGCTGCATGGACTCGTCTGCGAGCCTGTATGGACCAGCGTCGATTCGCAGGCGTTGATTCACGCGGCGCAAAACGGCTTTGGCATTGCCATCCTGCCCGAGCTCCTGGTGGCAGAGGAGCTTGCCTCCGGCAAGCTGATACGGCTTGATGTGCGGGATATGCATTTGAAAAACACCAACTATACGGTTTACCACCGCGAAAAGCATCTTTCGCCGCCTTTGCGCGGCTTCCTAAGTATCGCCGGACAAGCGGATATGCTCTGAAATAAAAAAAGGACATCGGCAATCGATGTCCTTTTACATTTACGGTATGCGCCTCTTACGCGTCTTTTCTCTCCTGAATCGAGCGTTTGACCTGTTCTGTGAAAAGCGGGAGGATCTTGAGTACGTCGCCTACAACGCCGAAATCCGCCACTTCAAAGATAGGAGCCGTTTCATCCTTGTTGATCGCAATGATCACGTCGGAATCTTCCATACCCGCCAGATGCTGGATCGCACCGGAAATTCCGCATGCGATATAAAGATTCGGGCGAACTGTTTTTCCCGTTTGTCCTACCTGCCTATCTTTCGGAACCCAGCCCGCGTCCACGCATGCACGCGAGGAACTGACAGTCGTATCTCCGCCGAACGCCTCCGCCAGGTCTTCCAAAAGCTTGAAGTTTTCCGGACCTCCCATACCGCGTCCGCCGGACACAAGGATATTCGCGTCCTGAATATCCATTTTGTCGTTGACCTTTTTGATAATGTCTAAGATCTCCACGTTCACGCTCTCCTTAGGAACGCTTACGGGATAATTCTCCACTTTAGCGTGCGACTCGGCCGGTTTGATTCTCTGCATTACGCCCGGGCGTACAGTCGCCATCTGCGGACGGTAATCCGGACAAATGATGGTCGCCATGATGTTGCCGCCGAAAGCCGGACGCGTCATGCGCAGATTTTTTGTTTCCGGATCGATCTCAAGGCCCGTACAGTCTGCCGTGAGCCCCGTATGTACGCGTGCCGATACTCTCGGGGCGAGGTCCCTGCCGATTGCCGTTGCGCCGTAAAGGACGATCTCCGGCTTTTTGTCCTGGATGATCTGTGTCAGCACATGCGCATATGGCTCTGTCATATAGATTTTGAGCTCGGGCGCGTCCGCGAGGATCACGTTATCCGCGCCATAGCGTCCGAGTTTTTCCGCCATTGCCCCTATATCGGAACCAAGCACGACCGCCGTTACTTCCGTACCGAGGTCTGCCGCCAGTTCTTTCGCCTTGCCGACAAGCTCCAAAGAAACGCTTGTCAGTTTATTATCTTCCTGCTGTGCGAATACGAATACGCCTTTATAATCCTGTATATTCATCTTTTTTCCCACTTTCCGTCAAATAATGAATTTGCTGCGGAGTTTTTCCATCAGAAATTCAACCGATTCCTGCGCGTCTGTATTGATGACCGTTCCCGCTGCCTTAAGCGGCTTCGTGAATGATTTGAATACATGCGTCGGAGAACCTTTAAGCCCGATATTACTCCTGTCAACATCCAGATCCTCAAGCGTCCAGATTTTGACTTCCTGCTCCCTGTATGCGTCGAAAATACCCATAGGAGTCATATAGCGCGGCTCGTTGAGCTCTGCAAGCGCGGTGATCAGGCACGGCATTTTCGCTTTCAGCAAGTGGTATCTGTCCTCATACTGGCGTTTGACAACAATGCTGTCGCCCTCGATTTTGATTTCTTCCGCATAGCTGATGTTGGGAAGCTTCAAATGCTCCGCAATCTGCGGCCCAACCTGCGCCGTGTCCCCGTCGATCGCCTGGCGGCCCGTGATGATCAGATCGAACGGAAGCTTTTTGATGGCCGAAGCAAGCGTCGAAGACGTCGCCCAGGTATCGGCCCCGCCAAACGCCCTGTCAGTTACCAGAATCGCTTCGTCTGCGCCCATCGCGAGGGCTTCCCTTAAGGCCAAATCTGCCTGCGGCGGCCCCATAGAAATCACGCTTACCTTTGCCCCCGTGGAGTCCTTTAATCTCAAGGCAGCCTCGAGGCCCGCCTTATCATCAGGATTGATAATCGACGGAACGCCTTCACGAATGAGCGTTCCTGTATTCGGATCCAGCTTTACTTCGTTCGTATCCGGAACCTGTTTGATGCAAACAACGATATTCAATGTGTTTTCCCCCTTCCGTTTACTTTAGCGCAGCGCCGGAAATAACCATACGCTGAACTTCGCTGGTACCCTCGTAGATCTCTGTGATCTTCGCGTCGCGCATCATGCGCTCCAGCGGATATTCTCTGGTATATCCGTAGCCGCCCAAAAGCTGTACGCATTTGGTCGTTACTTCCATTGCTGTTTCCGCCGCGATAAGCTTTGCCATCGCCGCTTCCACCGAAAAACGCTCCTGCGTATCTTTTGCGATCGCCGCCCGGTAAACAAGCAACTGCGCGGCTTCGATTTTGGCCTTTAGATCGGCGATCACAAACTGCGTATTCTGGAATTTGGAAAGCGGTCTGCCAAACTGCTTTCTCTCTTTTACATACGTAATCGCTTCATTGAGCGCGCCTTCCGCGATGCCCAGCGCCTGCGCGGCGATACCGATACGGCCGCCGTCCAGCGTATTCATCGCGATTTTGAACCCCTGTCCCTCTTTTCCCAAAAGATTTTCTTTGGGAACGATGCAGTTTTCCATGATCAGTTCCGCCGTCGCGCTGCCGCGGATGCCCATCTTGCGTTCTTTTTTACCCACGGAAAAGCCCGGGAAATCCTTTTCTACGATAAATGCCGAAATACCGTGATTGCCTTTGGATTTATCCGTCATTGCCATAATGATGTAAATATCCGCATAGCCGGCGTTTGTGATAAATATCTTATTGCCATTCAGCACATAATGATCGCCATCCAGCACAGCCTTTGTCTGCTGTCCGGAAGCGTCCGTGCCCGCGCCCGCTTCCGTAAGGCCGAAAGCGCCAAGCTTTTCGCCCTTTGCGAGCGGCACCAGATATTTCTGCTTTTGCTCTTCCGTACCGTACTGCTTGATTGGGTTGGAACCCAGCGACGTATGTGCCGAAACGATGACGCCCGTTGTAGCGCATACTTTCGAAAGCTCTTCCACGCACATGATATACGCAAGCGTATCGCAGCCCTGTCCGCCGTACTCTTTGGGGAAAGGTATACCCAAAAAGCCGTACTTCTTCATCTTCTCTACCGTCTCAACCGGAAACCTTTCTTCTTCGTCCAGTTCCTCGGCGAGCGGCTTCACTTCTTTTTCTGCAAAATCGCGGAAAAGCGTTTGCAGCATTTGGTGTTCTTTGCTTAATGTGAAATCCATATCTCTCTCCTAAACATAACGTTTTTTTACAATATCTTCACTCGGTGATACACCGATTCGATTCCCATTTTATTACGGTATTTGGCGACAGTCCGCCGCGCGATGCCGATTCCCCGTTCCTTAAGCCTGCGTGCCAGCTCCGTATCCGGAAGCGTCGGTTCCTTTTCCAGCATCTCAAGTATCGCCTCGCGGATATAATCGCTGCTGACCTGCGCCTCGTTTGCCTGAAAGCTCCGCACAAAGAAATATTTCAGAGGATAAACGCCCCGCTCGCAAATCAGGTATTTACCAGCGACCGCTCTGCTTATGGTGGAAACGCTCACATCGAGTTCTCCTGCCAGGTCGGAAAGCTTCATTGGCCTCAGCGCCTCATTTTTCAGGAAAAAGCCCTCTTGCTTTTCGGCGATCCTTTCCATAACCCTGCGTATCATCGTTTTCCACAACTTAAGCGAACTGATCATGCGGTTTGCTTCCAGATAGCGTTCTTTCAGATATGCCTTTGCCTCGTCATCCGCGTTTTCCATCCCTCGGTATTCCGGATTGATAGAAAGATGCGGAAGCCTTTCCTCTGCAAACCTTATGGCAAGCGTATTCCCGTCTTTTTCAATAACGATCTCCGGATGCACATATTGCACCAATTCCCCTGCCTTGATACCGTTTACCGCTGGCCAGAGGGAACGTACCATGTTGCAGTATTTCTCACATTCCTTTTCAGGTATCTTAAGCGCGGCCGCGATCCTCTCCTTTTTATCCTGCGCCAGGTCGCGCAGGTGGCTCCTGATGATCGCGTAGGGCTGCGGCTGCTTCACCCCTTGCCGTTTCAACTGCAGGATCAAACATTCTTTTACGTTCCGCGCTCCAATTCCCGCCGGATCCAAAGACTGAACAATCCGCAGCGATTTCTTTACCTGCTCCGGTGAAGTAGCGTAACCAAGGGCAAATTCGTCATAATCTTCTGTAAAATATCCTTTGGTATCAAGGCTGTATATAATTGCCATCGCAATCCTTTTGTCTGTGTTCCCCAGCTTCTTAAGGCCGAGCTGCCTTAAAAGGTCTTCTGTCAAGGTCTGCTTTGCCGCGACCTCGCTTCCCTCCTGGCCCGATGTGCCCGCCGCCATACGAACGACCTTACCGTCGCGTTTAAGGCGAAATACTTCGTTTTCCTGGGCCAGCTTCGCCTCTGCAAGCTCCAGCACTGGATTGTCGGTTACCGCCTGCTTTAAATAGTCGTTTAACTCAAGCGCGTTCATTTTCAGCAGGAACAACGCCTGCTGCATTTGTTGTCCCAATATTTGGGACTGTACCTGTTTTTGTTCAATACCGATCTGAACCATTTGCCTCTGTATTCAGATAAATCCACGATGGAGCCAAGGGTCGGCTCCATCGGAAAATATCGTTGTTTGACTACGCCCAGATTTCTTCGTCAGTCGGGATCTTTTTGTCCTTATTGTAAAGGCCGATCTGCGAAACGTTGATCAGGTGCGTATAATTCAGGTTTTCAGAAATGCTGTTGTTCCCCCAGGAACCGCAGCCAAGAGTCGTCGTCGGAGAAAATCCGTTCGTCAACGCACCGCCCGCCGTTGTGGACGAAGGCTGGTTTACTACGATACGACTTACCGGCATGTGCTCGCCGACCATGCGTACATGCTCCATATCGTTGGAATGAATCGCGCAAGTGTGTCCCTTGCCCTCATAATCCAGGTTCTCGTAAGCAATATCCATTGCTTCCTCAAACGTATCATACGGGATCGCGATCATAAACGGGCACATTTTTTCCTTGCACAGCAAATCTTTGCGGCCTACGCCACGCGCCTTTAATACGACTACTTTCGTCCCTTCCGGAACGCTCACGCCCGCGAGGCCCGCGATCTTCTGCACGCTCTGCCCCACCACATCCTTGGAGATCACGCCGCCGGGGAAAATCGTCTGTGCGAACTTCTCAACCTCGTCCGGATTTTCAATATAATAAGCGCCGTTTTTCTCAAACGCCTTGATTACCGTATCATATTCATCCTTGGGAACAATAATGCACTGTTCGCCCGAGCAGATGATACCGTTATCGAACTTGCGTCCCGAGATCACCATATCGGCAGCCGCGTCGTAATCCACGCCGCGGTCAATGATAACCTGTACGTTGCCGGGGCCAACACCAAGCGCCGGTTTGCCGCTCGAATATGCCGACTTCACCATGCCCGCGCCGCCCGTCGCGACGACTACGTCCGCCGTCTTCATAACTTCCTGCGTCATATCGAGCGATGGATTCTCGATCGTCTGTACAAGGTCTTCCGGCAGGCCGAGCTTTTTGAGCTCCGCGCGGAACAAATCCACAACATATTTGTTGAGGTTGCTTGTACGCGGATGCGGCGCAACCACGATCGCATTCTTGCCTTTAAGCGCGAACATCGCGTTGCACATAGGCGTAACTACCGGATTGGTGACCGGCGTTACCGCGCCCACAACGCCCTTGGGCTTTGCCACCTTGATAATTCCAGTTTCCTTATTCTCGTCAATGATTCCATAGGACTTTTTACCTTTCAGGCTGTTCCAGATACATTTGGATTTTCCCTTGCACTTCGCAACCTTGTCTTCGTAAACGCCCATGCCGGATTCTTCAACCGCCATTTTCGCGAGTTCTTCCGCGCGGTTATAAACAACCTGTCCGATCGCCTTTACCGCCGCGTCAACCTGCTCCTGACTGGCACTTTTCTCATATTCGGCCTGCGCGATACGCGCTTTTTCAAAGATCTCTGCCACATTAGCCATTTTTGTTCCATCCTCCTAAAATATATTAAAATGATACTTTTTTCACAAGTTTGTCGAGTCTTATTATAGTAGATTTTAAAAAAAATGCAATCTTATGTAACTAAAAAAATTGAAAAGGAACTTTTTTGCCTTAACCATGGGGTTCTGTTTAAGAAACAAAAGATAATGCTGCTAATTACTTGTCCTTAGGAACCGCCGGCTGAAAATCCTGTTTCTTTGCCGCCGCGTTTTTTCCGCATGTCGGCCAACGCAATAACAAAAAGCGCCACCAAAATGAGGCAACCCCAGAACTTTGTAATGTTCATGGCCGAAATAAGCTCCGGCGCATGCGCCACGTTTTCCGTCAGGGCGAAAAAAGCGGTGGTCGGCAGGCGGTAGAATTGGAATATAAGCAAAATAAGTACGGCAATCAGAAATTGGTATGTGATACTGCCAATATCCTGCATGGTGTACTTGCTGATCAGCCGCCGCTCATACGGCAGGCTTTTTGTATCATAATATTTTCTATCCAGCCATGAACTCGTCCCGCTGAAGAAAAAACTGACCAGAAAAATACTGATTGGGAAAAACAAGGGAGTCATCAGCAGAACTAAGCTGATACATAATCCAACGGTCTGCACCACGACGGGAGAAACGCTTCTGAACATCTGCTGCACTTTCCCTGAAAATGTCATTGCCGCCCCCATTCCCAACACAAAAGGGATATATACCTGCGCGGTTGCAGCATTGATACCATACATCGCGCCGATATAAAAGGAACCAAAGATGAAAAGAAAGTTGCCGCACATTCCGTTGGCCAGCGATATAATGTTGAGCCACAGAGGCAACTTTGCCCTTTTCCTTTTCAGGAATACAATCAAAATCGCGATTAAAAAAGCGATGGAAAACCAGATCGCCACAAGGTCCAGCTCCCTTGCGTCAAGCGTACGCCTGGCAATACGCAGAGCGGCCAGCGACACAAAAAATATGATGAAAATTACCGCGCCTTTCAGGGAAACGGCAAAATCTTTGAGATGTACTATATGAAATTTATATTCCGGATCGCGGGATTCAGCGTAAATGGCCATTATGAAAAGCACCAGGTACAGCAGCATAACACAAACCGTTTGTATCTTCCCCGGCAACGCCATCAATGCCAGCAGAAATACCACCACAAACGCCAATGGAAACAAACTTCCTTTCTTTTTTCCCGACGAACCCGCCGTCTTTTTTTGATCATGTTTATGAAAGTTGACCATCGTAAAAACCGGCTTAATGAAAGCGGTTGAAAGGCCCATCAAAATTGCGGAAATGATAAAAAGCGGAAAATAGAGCGCGCCTAACACACCAAAAAGCGCGCCGATCAATCCCATCCAAAAAGAGAACATCAAGGCAGAGTAACTTTTCGCGCCGTTTTTAATGCTGCGCAGTAAAAAAACGCCCGTCATACGCAGCGTATAAAATAATACCAGCGGCAGTATGGTCTGCAGGTTTGTTCCATCAATCAGATTGAGAAACAACAAATATGGAATAGCGATCAGCGAGCTGTTTAAAAGGCCCGCCGACGCTCCCGTTATCGTTTGAAAAAATGTCCGGATTTTGCCCATGGTATTTTCCTTTCGGCTCTCGCGCACCTTATATTGACCACAAAAGACGAGCCATTATTAAACACAAACGGGATAAAGTAATCAATAAATAACGGCTACTGCCGCATATCGCCGCAACTTTGTTTTGTAACTAAAAAAAAGTATATCGTTTCTTTCAGAGTTTATTAGTTATGTAACTCCTTTTGCAGCTTGGAAAAGATGCAAATTTTTTATTTCCAGTGTATAATATATAGTTGCTAAAGATATGCGCCGCCGACGTCGCGGCCGACGGTACCAATGATGGAGGGTAACTATGAACGAAAGAATTAAGTGTGAAAAGTATCTCAGCAAGGTGATGAGCGCCGAAGAAGCGGCAAAGCTCATCTATCCGGGTGCCACAATCGGCATGAGCGGTTTCACGCCTGCCGGCCACGCGAAAGCCGTACCTCTTGCCATTGCCAAACGGGCCGAGGAAACAGGCGAAAAGCTCAATCTGACCGTTATGACGGGGGCCTCGGTAGGCGACGAGATCGACGGCGCGCTGGTGCGTGCAGGAGCGATGAAGCGCCGTACGCCCTACCAGACGAATTCCACAGTCCGCAACGCTATCAACGCGGGCGAGATCGATTATTTCGACGTACATTTAAGCCAGATGGCCGTATGGGCTAAAAACGGATTTTTCGGCGATATTGATTTTGCCATTGTTGAGATTGTCGGTATCGACGAGGAGGGGCACCTGATCCCATCCACATCAATCGGCATGGCCAATACCTATATCGACTGTGCCAAGCACGTTATTCTTGAAATCAACACCTCTCAACCCGAATCATTAAAGGGCATACACGACGTTTATACGGTTGAGCGCGTTCCCAACAGCCAGCCGATCCCGATCGTCAAAGCGGACGACCGTATCGGCACTTATTACTATCCGTGCGATTTTGACCGCATCGCAGCCATCGTTTTCACGGATATTCCCGATCATGGCCGCGCGGTTCCCCCTGTTGACGAAATCTCGCAGAAAATCGCGGATCATATTGTCGAGATTATCAAGAACGAAACACAGGCCGGCAGGCTGCCCGTGCCGCTTCCTCCGCTCCAGTCGGGCGTAGGCGGCGTTGCCAACGCCGTATTGGCAGGACTGAAAAAATCTGATTTTACAGACCTTAAGGTCTATTCCGAGGTGCTGCAGGACGCTGTTTTTGATCTGATCGACGCAGGCAAAATCAGCTTTGCATCCGGCACTTCCCTTACGGTATCTCCGGATTTCGAAGAACAATATCATGCGAACTTTGAAAATTATCGCGGCAAGATCATGCTTCGTCCGCAGGAAATCAGCAACCATCCCGAGGTCATTCGCCGTCTTGGTATCATCGCTATGAACACGGCGATCGAAGCGGATATTTACGGGAATACGAATTCTTCGCACATTAACGGAACGCGGATCATGAACGGTATCGGCGGCAGCGGCGACTTTGCGCAAAACGCCGGACTTTCTATCTTCATGACGCCGTCAACGGCCAAAAACGGAACGCTTTCCTGTATCGTGCCCTTTGTAACGCACGTCGACCATACCGAGCACGATATTCATTTCCTGGTGACGGAATATGGATATGCCGACCTGCGCTGCCTGACGCCCAAGCAGCGCGCGCATGCTATCATCGAAAATTGCGCGCATCCTGATTTCCGACCCATGCTGCGCGAATATCTCGAACATAGCTGCAAGGAATGCGCCGCGCAACAGACGCCGCACATTTTAAAGGATGTATTTAAGGATAAATAAACATATAACACCGGTACGATAATAAAAGGAAAAAGGACAGGAGACACAAAAGCGGTGACTCCTGTCCTTTTTAAATATGCTATACGCGCGGTCTTTCGCCTTATTGCCGCTATTTATATCGCTCGCCATACCCATACTTTTCCACGACATAATCGATGTCCTTATCGCCCCTGCCGCTGCAATTCACGAGAATCGAGCCTTTTTTGTTTTCCTTGGCATATTTCATCGCATAGGCAATGGCGTGCGCACTTTCAATCGCAGGGATAATCCCCTCGTAGCGGGAAAGCTTAAAGAACGCTTCCATCGTTTCGTCGTCTGTCGCCGTCACATAATTGACGCGCCCCAGGTCATGCAAAAACGCATGCTCCGGTCCTACCGACGGGTAGTCAAGCCCGCTGGCCACAGAATAAACCGGCGCGGCCTCGCCCGCTTCGTCCTGCAAAAGGTAGCTCTCGAAGCCATGCAGCGTTCCTTTTTTTCCATATGTGATCGTCGCCGCATGTTCGCCCACTTCTTTGCCCCGTCCCATTGGTTCGACGCCGTAAATTTCCACCGGATCATCAAGGAAAGGTGTGAACAACCCCAGCGAATTGCTGCCTCCGCCCACGCATGCGCAGATTGCGTCCGGCAGGTTCCCCGTCATTTCCAGGAACTGTTCCCGCGCTTCCTGTCCGACGACCATCTGGAAATCGCGTACCATCATGGGGAACGGATGCGGCCCTACCGCGCTGCCAATGCAATAAATTGCGTCCTTATAATCCCGCGCGTACGCTTCGAAAGCCGAATCCACCGCTTCCTTTAATGTTGCCGCGCCGCGCGATACCGGCACGACTTTCGCGCCCAATATCTTCATGCGCGTCACATTGGGCGCCTGCTTGGCAATATCGACCTCCCCCATATGGATTTCACATTCAAGGCCGAAGAAAGCCGCCGCCGTGGCGAGGGCAACGCCGTGCTGCCCCGCGCCCGTTTCCGCGATCAGCTTTTTCTTGCCCATATATTTGGCAAGCAGTCCCTCGCCCATGCAATGGTTTAATTTATGCGCGCCCGTGTGATTAAGGTCCTCGCGCTTTAAGTATATTTGCACCCTGCCCAGCATTCTCGACAGGCGTTCGCAATGATATACCGGCGTGGGACGGCCCTGAAACTCACGGCGGATACGCCGCAGCTCGTTTATGAACTGCGCGGAATTGCATATCGTTTCATAGGCTTCCGTGATTTCTTCAAACGCGGGCACTAACTCCGGCGGCAAAATCGCCCCGCCGTACTCGCCAAATTTTCCATTTTCATCCGGATAGTTCTTCAAATAGGTCCTGTAGTCCATATCTATTCTCTCCATTTCTATTCTATGGGCGTTTGCCCGCTCTCTTTAGGAAAATGCTTTCCCGCTATTCTACATCGGTATGATCCCCGACTTTATTTATTATAACCATGCTGTTCCTGTTTGTAAACATCCGGCGTTCCGTCATCTCTTGGATCACGGCATTTGCGGCAGGCTGTCAAACCCTTTCGCAAGCTCCTCGTCCGTGGGGATATAATCGCTCATCTTCCCGTCATGGAACGCTTCATATGCCGTCATATCAAAGTAGCCTGTACCCGTAAGCCCGAAGAGGATCGTTTTTGCTTCGCCCGACTCCTTGCACCTCAGCGCTTCGTCGATCGCCTCGCGGATCGCATGGGCAGATTCCGGCGCGGGCAGGATCGTTTCTTTTTTGGCAAACAATACCGCCGCTTCAAAAACCTTACTCTGTTCCACGGCAACCGCGTCCATATACCCGTCATGATAGAGCTTGGATAAGATGGGCGACATCCCGTGGTAGCGCAGTCCGCCCGCGTGATTTGCCGAGGGCATGAACCCGCTTCCGAGCGTATACATCTTGGCCATAGGCGTGATCTTGCCCGTATCGCAGAAATCGTACGCGTACTTCCCGCGCGTAAAGGACGGGCAGGATGCAGGCTCGACCGCTATGATCCGCGGGTTTGCCCTGCCCAGCAGCTTGTCCTGCATGAACGGCGCGATCAGGCCGCCAAGGTTGGAGCCGCCGCCCGCGCAGCCGATGACGACGTCCGGATATTCGTCCAGTTTTTCCATCGCGGTCTTAGACTCAAGGCCAATGATCGACTGGTGCAGCAATACCTGGTTTAATACCGAACCGAGCACGTAACGGTAACCCTCCGATCCCACCGCTTTTTCCACCGCTTCGGAAATCGCGCATCCAAGGCTCCCGCCTGTTTGCGGATTTTCTGCCAGAATCTTTCTGCCGACCTGCGTCGTGCTGCTCGGGCTGGCGATCACGTCCGCATCGAACGTTTGCATGACCGCCTTGCGGAACGGCTTTTGCTGATAGGATACCTTAACCATGAATACCGTCAGCGGCAGTCCGAAGTATGAGCACGCTTCCGCCAGCGCCGTGCCCCACTGGCCCGCGCCCGTTTCCGTCGTCAGCCCTTTAAGGCCCTGCTCCTTTGCGTAATACGCCTGGGCGATCGCCGAGTTCAGCTTGTGGCTGCCCGACGTATTGTTTCCCTCGAACTTATAATAAATCTTAGCGGGCGTATCCAGCTCCTTTTCCAGGTTATACGCCCTGATGAGCGGAGACGGACGGTATATCTTATACATCTCCAGCACTTCTTCCGGAATATCTACATACCGCGTTTCATTGTCCATTTCCTGGTGCGCGAGCTTTGTGCAGAATACCGGATAGAGGTCTTCTTCCGTTGCCGGCTGCATTGTCGCGGGATTGATTATCGGGTCCGGCAGCTCTTTCATATCCGCGCGCATATTGTACCACTGCCTGGGCATCTCGTCTTCTGTTAAATAGAGTCTGTGCGGAACTTTTACCATTGTCTTGTTCTCCCTTCAAATTTGTATTGAGCCGTCCGTCCACAGTATATGCGGCGGACGCGGCTTACTGTTTCAGGGATAAAAAAAAAGCTTTTATCCCAGTTATTCTAGGACAAAAGCTTAAAACACTTCTGCGGTGCCACCTAAATTGACGCGTGAGCGCCCTCTCATAACAGTCTATCAACTGCTGTCCCCGCTAACGGTGGGATTCCGTCAGGTATTACTCGGCCCATGGCCTTTCTCCCTGCCCTCATCAGTCCATTCACCGAAAATCCTCTGCTGCGATGATCACACCATCCATCGCTCTCTCAAAAGCGGTTTTTCCGGCTACTCCTCTGAATCGTTGGTTTCTTTATTTATGATTTTGTATTATAACAGACGCTTTTTTTGATGTCAAGCGAAATATTATATTATTTTTGCATCGCTTTTAATTCCGCCGCCGTGATCCGGTAATTTTTATCGCGGCAGTCCTGTTCCGTAAAACGCCCATCCTGCTCCCGCTCGTTTGTGGAATCGTAAAACAGGAAAGGTACGCTCTCACCGCCATGCGCGCCCGTGTCCGAAAACGTAAAGTGGTCGGAAGCGACGGAAAGCGTATAATCGTCCTCGATTCCGGCAAGGAAGTCCTTTAAAAACACACGGTCGATAGATTCGATCGCCTGCATTTTTTTCACCGGCTCAAGCTCGTGCGAAAGGTCGTCCGTTTCCTGGATATGCACATAAATGTCGTCATATTCACGGACCGCTTTCAGCGCTTTTTCCAGCTTCTCCGCGAGAAAATCATCAAAACTGCGTCCCTCGCGTCTGGTTCCGATATTCGGAAGATTCGCGATGGTCGTGATACCGTCCATAAGCAGCGTTTCGCTGAGCGCGACGCGCCCTTTTGTATCGCCCTTGATTTCCGGCATGATGGAATCTCCCCAAAACCACAGCCCGTTGGCAGCGATTCCTTTATCCTGCAGAAAATCGTACGAGGCTTTCATCAGCTTGAAAAACTTTGCCTGTTTGCCGCTCGTTTTGATAAACGGCGCAATCTCCTGTCCGATAATGTCATGCGCAGGCTCGAGATTTAAAGGGTACAGGTCTTTTCCGTTTTTCACGATCAGCGTATTGCGGAACGAGCCGCAGTATACAAGCTTATAATCGTCGTCATAAACCGCCGCCGCAAGTTCTTTCATCACCGGCTCCGCTACATCCGTCGCGATGTCGTATGCGCTGTAGCTTTTGATACGGCTTGCCTCAAAGCTGTTGCCCTCAAAGGTCACCAGGTTACAGCGAATATATAAATCGTTTTCATTCATGGGCAGTCCAAGTCCCGCCGCTTCGATGATCGAGCGTCCACGGTAGGTATATGGGTCAAAGCCCAGCAGGCTTAAATTCGCTACCGCGCTGCCGACCTCCAGCCCCTGCGGGATGGTCAGGCACGTTCCGCTCAAAGACTTTTTATACAGCGCGTCCAAATTGGGCGTGCTGGCATATTCCAGCGGCGTTTTATGACCGAGCGCGGCATTCGGCCTGTCTGCCGAGCCGTCCAGTACCAGTGTGATCTTTTTCATGTCCTCATCCTCTCTTATGCAAAATCCTTTTACATCCCTATTATACGTCATTCCCGCTTTCTAATCAATGCGTTTTGCTTTTACAAAAGCGCGCTTTGCAAGCTTAAAAAGTTCGGACGCGGCAATGACCGAAAGCGCGCAAAGAACGATCCTCAGCCACAGGCCAGGTGGGAGCGGCACTGTGCCAAAAAGCGCGCCGCCGAATTGCGTAATCACCACCTGCAAGGCAAACGTAACCATAAAGACCAGCAGCATAAGCTTATTATTGCCGATATTTTTGAACATACTGGTATCCGAAAGTTCGCGGCTGTTAAAGGCATTGAAAAGCTGGAATACCACAAACAGGGTAAACAGGACTGTCGCCGTCTGCTGCGGCGCCGCGCCCAAAAAGTTCCACGTATGCTGCGCCATAAATACGGTTGAAATAAAAATTCCGTTAAAGGCGATTCGCCCGAGCATTCCCTTGGTCACAATACTTTTATCGCGCGCGATCGGCGTGCGCTTCATCAGGTCCTCGCGAATGGGCTCCAGGCCCAGCGTTAAGGCCGGCGGCCCATCCATAATAATATTGATCCACAAAAGCTGCAGCGCGGAGAACGGCGAAACAAAGCCCATCAGGATCGAGCAAAGCACGACGATCACCGACGACAGGTTGACCGTTAGCTGGAACTGGATAAACCTCTGGAAATTCTCGTATATTCCCCGCCCCCACTGCACCGCCTTGACGATCGTGGAAAACGAGTCGTCAAGCAGCACAATATCACTCGCTTCCTTGGAAACCTCTGTGCCCGATATGCCCATGGCAATCCCCACGTCCGCGTTTTTCAGGGCAGGCGCGTCGTTAATGCCGTCGCCCGTTACCGCGACCACATTCCCGTTTGCCTTGAGGGCTTTTACCACGCGCATCTTGATAGCAGGCGTACTGCGTGCAATCACGCGTATTTGGGGAAGCGTCCGAAGCAGCTCTTCGTCGCTCAGCCCATCGAGTATGCGCGCTTCCACCGCCGTATGTCCGCTCTCTAAAAGATCGAGTTCATGGGCGATGGCCGTCGCCGTCACAAGGTTATCCCCTGTCAGTATCTTAAGATCGATCCCCGCGTTGCGGCAGCGTTTAACCGCCGCGGGCACGTCAGGGCGCAACGGGTCCGCGATGGCGGCAAAGCCGTCGTAGGCCATACCGCTCTCGATCTCCTGCCTGCCGCTTTCGTAGTCCACCATGTCCGCAAGCTCCTTGTGGGCGAAAGCGATCACGCGGCAGCTTTTTTCCTGGTAGGCAAGCATATCTTCTTCGATTTGCCTCTTTTGCGTGTCTTCCAAAGCGCACATGGCCAGTACTTTTTCAGGGCTGCCCTTTGTATATGCGATATGCCGCCCTTCTTCCAGGACGATCGTGGTCATGTTTTTGGTCTCGGAGCTAAACGGGAATACGCATGCGACCTCTTCTATGGCACGCATCTGCCGGTAATCCTGCCCCGCCTTTTGCGCCGCAACCAAAAGCGCGCATTCGGTCGGATTACCGATAAAATCCGCGGACCCGCAGCAGCCGAGGTCCGCCGTGCCGTTGATACAGAAATTGTGCAGCATCGCCCTGTCCGTGAGCTCTTCCGGTTTTACGACTCCTCCGCGCGTTCCCACCGCGAGCACTGTCATCCTGTTTTGCGTCAGCGTGCCTGTCTTGTCCGAACAAATGATATTGATACATCCTACTGTCTCGCAGGCAATCATCTTTTTGACGAGGGCGTTTTGCCCCGCCATTTTGATAATGTTAAGGGCCAGCGACACCGCCACAATGGTCGGCAGTCCTTCCGGCACTGCCGCCACGATAAGCACGATGCTGGTAATAAACGCGTTCGAAACCGTATCGAGAGACGCCGTGCCGTTCATAAGGAAGATGACAACCTGTATGGCAAATACGGTCGCGGCGGCAATGGCGCCCAGCATGGTAATCAGTTTTCCCAGTTTATTGAGCTTTTCCTGCAGGGGGGTGCTCGCCTTTTCGCTGCCTGAAAGCTCCTGCGCAATTTTACCAAATTCCGTCCTGTCCCCCACTGCCGTTACGACCATTGTCCCGCTGCCGCCGGTGATAAAACAGCCGGAATAGAGCATGTTCGTACGTTCTGCGACAGGCGTTTTTTCATCTGTAAAGACCGCATTCGCATTCTTTTCAGCGGGCACGCTCTCCCCCGTGAGGGACGCTTCGTCCGCCGATAATCCTTTGCTCACAAGCAGCCGCCCGTCGGCAGGCAGCTTGTCGCCCGTTTCCAGATGCAGAATATCTCCGACGACAATCTCTCTCTGCGGGATAAGCTGTACCTGGCCGTCGCGCACCACCCTGACGAGAATATCCTGGTTGATCTTACTTAGCGCCTCGAACGCCTTTGCGCTTTTTCCTTCCATGATAACCGTGATCACCACCGAAAGTGATATGGCGACAAAGATCCCCACACATTCCAGAAAATCCGCCTCTCCACCGCTTGCGCCGCGCGCGATATTGACCGCAAGCGCGATCAGTCCGGCCGCGATCAGCATGATGATCATCGGCTCCGTCGCCGCGTCTTTCAAACGTTTCCCAAGCGAATCCGGTTTTTCCCGCGTAAATTCATTCACGCCGTTTCGCCGCGCGCTCTCCTTTGCCTTTTCTGCCGTCAGGCCCCGCTCGGTATCCGTCTTTAACCTCTTTACCGTCTGTTCGCCCGTCTCTAAAAATGCCTGCATACCTCTTTACCTCATTCTTTCCCAGCAAAATGGGCCGCGCGCGCCTATGTAACGCGCATAGGCGCGGCCGAATGTCTCATAACATAATAAACCGGATATTGCCCCAAAAGCAGTATCCGGTTTCACGGTTTCAAATAAAAAAGACCGCACGTATACTCCCCCATCGAAGCAATACGCGAGTCTCGTTAATCAAGGCAAGCCAGGCATTTGCCAGTATGTTGACTTGCCGCATACGGATATGCCGTATGCCAACTACTCCCTCACGAAGTATTTATTATGGTATTTATGCTAGCATACGGCGCGCCGCAAGTCAACGGCAAAATACGGCGCATGTTTATTGTTCCCGCCTGTTGGTTATTGGTAAAACCAGTGCTATAATAAAAGTTATTCATCCAAAAAGGTCGTGATTGCATGCCAGCAAAAGAAATTAGTTTAGACCATGCGCCGCGCATCCGCAAGAAATTCCTGCCGCTTCTGGCGGGGATCGTGTGGGGAATCGCTTCAAGCGCCGTACTGTCCATCGGCATTCCGTCCATGGTCGAAAACTGGACCATGCCGTGGCTGTGTATCCTTATCGCGGCGGTGATTTTCTTCCTGTTTTTCAAATTTGTGTTTTTCCGCCTCTTTAAAAAACACATGCGGCGGATCGACGCGTTTGAAAAGGATAAAATATGCGCGTTCGCTTTCTTCGACGTCAAGGGCTACATCATCATGGCCTGCATGATTACTTTCGGCATTGTCATAAGGTCGCTTAATATTCTGCCCCACGTATATCTGGGCGTGCTCTATACCGGTATCGGTTTCGCCATGGTTTCGGCGGTGATCGGATTTTTGTCCACTTTCATCGGCCGCCATCTACGCGAGAAAAAAACGCAGGCAAATTAAAACGCGGTTACCCGCGTTTTTTGATTACTTCATTTTTTCCCCAACCAGCCTGTTGACCAGTCCGCCGTCCGCCTTTCCCTTGACAAGCGGCATTAGTTCTTTCATGATTTTGCCTTTGTCCTGCGGCGTTGGCTCTTCGATACCCAGCTTGCTAAGAACTTCTTCGATCACTTTGCGTATCTCCGCCTCATCCATCTGGGCGGGCGCGAACTCCTTTAAAACGGCGATCCGTTTCTCGTTCATATCCATAAGGTCCTGACGCTGCGCCTTTTTGGCGCCCGCAAGGCTTTCTTCCGCCTGCTTGACCTCTTTTAGAATAATCGTGTTTTCTTCCTCTTCGCTCAGCGCCTCACGCTTATCTTTCGCCTTGGCTTTCATGGCCGACAAAAGCAGCGTCAGCGTCTCCTTGCGCTCCGTATCTTTCGCTTTCATGGCCGCGATCATTTCTTTCTGTACCTGCTCAATCTTACTCATCCCTGTATCCTTTCTTCAATCGTTCCAATAAATTATGTCATTTATTATACCACGTTTTCCGAGTGTTTTACAGTATTCACGCGCTTGCACAAACGCGCGAATACCCTTACAATAAAAAACAGGCACATCATAAAAAGGGGGGCTCTTCATGAATCTTAGCTTTTTAGGCGCCGCGCACGAGGTAACGGGCAGTTGCTATTATCTGAAAGCATGCGGCAAAAATATACTGATCGACTGCGGCATGAAGCAGGGGCCGGACGAATACCAGAGTCAAAACCTATCTTTTTCCGCTACAGAAATCGATTGCGTGCTCTTGACGCATGCGCACATCGACCATTCGGGCCTGCTGCCTCTTTTATACCATGGCGGCTTTCGCGGCGACGTTTATGCGACGGGCGCAACCACCGATTTATGCGGTATCATGCTGCGTGACAGCGCGCATATCCAGATGTTCGAGGCGGAATGGCGCAACCGCAAAGGAAAACGCGCGGGGCGCAAAGAATATGTGCCGCTTTATGAGATGGACGACGCCGTCGGCGTCCTTTCCCGTTTTATTCCCTGCCGGTACGATAGCGACATCAATATCTCTGAGGGGATTTCCGTCCGTTTTACCGACGCGGGCCATCTGCTTGGTTCCGCCAGCATTACCATCGATATGACGGAAAACGGGATCCGCAGAAAACTCGTTTTTTCAGGCGATATTGGCAATACGAACCAGCCGCTTATCCGTGACCCGCAATATCTTACGGACGCGGATTATGTCGTTATGGAAAGCACCTACGGCGACCGCAGTCACGGTATCAAGCCCGATTATGTGTCGGAACTCGCGGCCGTCATCCAGAAGACTTTCGACCGTGGCGGCAACCTTGTGATCCCCTCCTTTGCCGTCGGGCGTACGCAGGAGCTTCTTTATTTTATGCGTATTATCAAAGAAAAAAAGCTCGTGCAAGGGCACGGCAATTTTACCGTCTATGTCGACAGTCCCCTCGCCATCGAGGCTACCAATATTTTCAACGAGAACAGCCGTGGATATTATGACGAGGAGGCGGCGGAGCTGGTTAATAATCATATCAATCCCATCGCGTTCGCGGGACTGAAAACCTCGGTTACCAGCGAAGATTCCAAGATGATCAACGCCGATAAGCAGCCTAAAGTGATCATTTCCGCGAGCGGCATGTGCGACGCCGGACGTATCAAGCATCATTTGAAGCACAATCTCTGGCGGCGCGAGTGTACCGTCCTTTTCGTCGGTTACCAGGCGGCGGGCACTCTGGGCCGCGCGATCATAGACGGCGCGCGCCAGGTCAAGCTTTTCGGCGAAGAGGTTACCGTACTTGCGGAGATACGCACGCTCGAGGGTATCAGCGCCCATGCGGACAACGGCGGGCTCATGCGTTGGATCAGCAGTTTTTCGCCCCATCCGCAGCGCGTATTTGTTACGCACGGGCAGGCGGAAGTGTGCGATTTTTTTGCCGGCAGGCTGAAAGACGAATTATCGCTTGATTCTTTTGCGCCCTATTCCGGCGCGCAGGTCGATCTTTTGAAAAACAGTATCCTTACAGAGGGCGTCAAGGAAAAAGCGCGCGCCAGGACGCCGTCCCGTCCGGACACCATATTTGACCGCCTTGTCGCGGCGGGCGAACGCCTGATGAGCGTCATTCATAAAAATCGCGGCGGCGCGAACAAAAACCTTGCCAAATTCACCGACCAGATCAACAGCCTCTCCGACAAGTGGGAAAGATAACTTAAAAAAGCCGGCCATACAATGCATGGCCGGCTTTTCTTTTATCGTTAATGTCCGTGTTCTTCTTCCGTATTATCTGGTTTTTTCAGGCCCTCGATCTTGATCCCGTTCTTTTCCGCATAATCCCACAGCGCCGCCTGTATGGCCTCTTCCGCCAAAACGGAACAATGCACCTTTACCGGCGGAAGTCCATCGAGCGCTTCCATCACGGCCCTGTTCGTTACCTTGAGCGCCTCCTGGACCGTCTTGCCCTTGATCATTTCGGTCGCCATACTGCTTGTAGCGACAGCCGCGCCGCAGCCGAACGTTTTGAACTTCACGTCACGGATGATCCCCTGATCGTCTACGTCCAGAAATATCCTCATAATATCCCCGCATTTTGCGTTGCCGACCGTGCCGACACCGCTCGCATTCTCAAGCTCGCCCATATTCCTTGGATGCTGGAAATGATCCAACACTTTTTCACTATACATAGTCGTTACCTTCCTTTCGTTACTTCGCCTGCGATTTCATAAAATCATCGTAGAGCGGCGACATATTCCTGATCTGCTGTACCACTGTTTTTAAGGTGTCTACAACATAATCCATTTCTTCCATTGTATTCGTCTCATTAAGCGTTATCCGCAGCGAACCATGCGCGATTTCGTGCGGCAGGCCGATCGCCAGCAGCACATGCGACGGATCCAGCGAACCGGACGTGCACGCGCTTCCGGAAGAAGCGCAAATACCGTTTAAATCCAGCATCAGCAGCAAGGACTCCCCTTCGATGAAGCGAAAACAGAAATTCGCGTTGTTAGGCAGCCGTTTGTGCCGGTCGCCATTCAGCCGCACATACTCGATCTCATTTAAGACACGGTCTATCAGGTGGTCGCGCAGCGCGATCTCTTTTTGTGTCCGCTCCTTTAAGGTAGCCGCTTCGATCTCGACCGCTTTTGCAAGCCCTACGATGCCCGGCACATTCTCCGTACCCGCGCGCTTGCCGCGTTCCTGCGCGCCGCCGTGGATAAACGGTTTGAGCCTCACGCCCTTGCGCACGTATAAAAAACCGATGCCCTTAGGACCGTTTAATTTATGTCCGCTCGCGCTCAGCATGTCGATATGTTCCTCGTCCACATTGATGGGTACCTGGCAATAGGCCTGTACCGCGTCCGTATGGAAGATGATCCCATGCTTCTTCGCGATCTCGCCGATTTCCCTGATCGGTTCGATGGTGCCGATCTCATTGTTCGCATACATAATGGAAATCAGGATCGTTTCTTCGCGGATGGCCGCTTCCAGCTCTTCCGGTTTCACAAAACCATTTTCATCGACGTCAAGGTATGTAACCTCATATCCCTGCGTTTCCAAATACTCGCACGTATGCAGGATCGCGTGGTGCTCGATCTTAGATGTGATGATATGGTTTCCCTTATTTCTATACGCCTGCGCCGTTGAGATGAGCGCCCAGTTGTCCGACTCGCTCCCGCCAGCCGTGAAATAAATTTCATCGGGTTTCGCGCCGAGCGTATCCGCTATGACCTTGCGCGCGCCGTCGATCACGTCCTTGTTTTCGGCCGCAAACTGATAAATGCTCGATGGATTCCCAAATTTCTCGGAAAAATATGGGAGCATGGCCTCCACCACTTCGCTTCGCGCCGCCGTTGTCGCTGCGTTGTCCAGATAAATAAACTTTCCCATCTTTGCGTTACTCCTCTTGCAAATTTTTATATCCCCGCCGCACTTTTATGGCAGGAACATACGCCGTTTTCCTGCTCAAGCAAAGTGCTCAGCTTGATTTCGTCTACGATTTCATTGATACCGTCGTTTAATCGCTGCCAAACATATTTGGACGCGCACGAGCCGGATTGACTGCATCCGTCCTCGCCTGTAAGCGCCGGACAATCGATTGGGCTCAAATCCCCCTCGAGCGCCCGCAATATATCGCCTACTGAAATCTCGTCCGGCTTTTTGGCCAGCACATAACCACCCTGCGCGCCGCGTATACTGCTCACGAGTCCTGCCTTTTTCAGCTTGCCCACAAGCTGCTCCAAATAACTTTCCGAAATATTCTGCCGCGCCGCAATGCTGCTGATGGAGACCGCTTCCTCGCTCTCGTTTTGCGCCAGGTCGATCATTGCGCGCAAGCCGTATCTTCCCTTTGTCGATAATTTCATTCCCGCGTCTCCCCCTTTCAATTCCCACTAATTTACTCTGATATATTAATACACCCTGGGACAAATGTCAAACATAATTTCTACTATTTTAGTGCGAATTGAAAAATTATTTTTGCAGACGATTTTAAAAGCACGGTGTTTTGTGTATTATAGATGTATATGAATTTTGGCGGAAAGGGTTTTGGTATGTCTATTTTTAAAAGTTTTGTCAGCTATTATAAGCCCTACCGGAAGATGTTTTACTTCGATTTGTTTTGCGCGCTCGTTGTTTCCCTGGTCGACCTCGCGTTTCCGCAAATACTAAACTTTTTAACGGACGGCCTGTATACGCAAAACGCGGACGTCATCCTCCGTTCGCTGTGGATCGTTGCCATCGCCCTTATCGCGATGTATATCGTCCGTTACGGATGCCAGTACTACATCACCACCTGGGGCCATGTCATGGGCGCGCAGATGGAGAGCGATATGCGCCAGGACCTGTTTGACCAGATGCAGAGGCTTTCTTTCTCGTATTACGACAAAAACAACACCGGCGATATGATGTCGCGCCTCGTTTCCGACCTGTTCGATATTTCCGAACTTGCACACCACGGTCCCGAAAACATTTTTATTTCCGCGCTGAAAATCATCGGCTCCTTTGTCCTTTTGATGATGATCAACGTTCCCATGACGCTCATTTTGCTGGCTGTCACGATCCTCATGATCGCGTTTTCGGTCAGCAAGAACAAAAAAATGCGCGCTATCTTCCTCGACAACCGTAAAAAGATCGCGGGCGTAAACCAGCAGGTGCAGGACAGCCTTTCGGGTATCCGCGTAGTCAAATCGTTTGCCAACGAGGACCTTGAACGCGAGAAATTCGAACACAGCAATATGCAGTTCCTGGATTCCAAAAAAAGCAGCTATCGGGTCATGGGCACTTTCCAGGCGGGCAATAATTTCTTTACGGGTATGCTGTATACGGCAGTGCTCGTTTCAGGCGGTTTCTTTATTGCAAACGGCAGCCTGCGCATTACCGACCTTGCGATCTACGCCCTGTATATCGGAATTTTCGTAGCCCCGATCGATGTGCTTATTAACTTCACGGAGCAGTTTCAAAAGGGCTTCGCCGGCTTTAAACGGTTTCTTGAGATCATTCACACCGAACCCGAGATCAAGGAAAAGAAAGACGCCATGCCCCTTACGCGCGTAGCGGGCAACATTGATTACGAGGACGTTACTTTCGGCTACGATCACGATTCGCATGTATTTAAGCACGTCAACGTTTCCATTCCCGCGGGAAAAACGGTGGCCCTCGTCGGTCCGTCCGGCGGCGGCAAGACGACGTTCTGTTCCCTGCTGCCCCGTTTTTACGACGTAACCAAAGGCGCGGTCAAAATCGACGGGCAGGATGTGCGCGGCGTCACCTTAAAATCCCTGCGCAGCGCCATCGGTATCGTCCAGCAGGACGTCTATATGTTCGGCGGCAGTATCCGCGACAATATTGCTTACGGCAAACCGCACGCCACAGACGAGGAGATCATCGAAGCGGCCAAAAACGCCAACATCCATGATTTTGTCATGAGCCTGCCCGACGGCTATCATACCAACGTGGGAGAACGCGGCACGCGCCTTTCGGGCGGTCAAAAACAACGTATCGCCATCGCGCGCGTATTCCTGAAAAATCCGAGTATTCTGATTCTCGACGAGGCGACCTCCGCGCTCGATAACGAAAGCGAGCGTCATATCCAGCTTTCTTTGGAAAAGCTCTCGAAGAACAGGACGACCATTGTCATCGCCCACCGGCTGAGTACCATCAGGGGCGCGGACGAGATCATCGTCATGGGCAGCGAGGGCATACAGGAACGCGGTACGCACGCGGAATTGCTCGCAAAGAACGGAATTTATGCCAAATATTATAAAATGCAGTTTGAGGGATTGGATGACTGAAGAAAGAATATACCGTGACGACCGGCGCAAAATCATCATACGCCTTTTGCAGCAGGATAAGCCGCCCATAAACGCGCCTGCTCCGGACGGGTATTTGCTACGCGACGTATACACTTCTTATGCTTTTGAGGAAAAGCTGCGTATCTTTGAAAGCGGCCTTGACGACCGCGCGGTGGAACTCTTAAAAGCCTTTACCATACACGCGAACGCGGAAAAATTAAGCGGCCCCGATTCCCTGCTCTTTGCAGGCGCGGATCAGGACGCGCTGTCCTTTTTCGCACTGGCGGCGGACGGAAACGATTTTCTGCTGAAAACGCCCGTTGCTTTCTATGAAAAATTACGCGCGGATATGGATTCGCCCGCGTTTGAAACAAGAGGATTCACTGCCGTTGACAGCAAATGGATATTAGAGCGCGTGTCCTTCTGAGGCAGTCTTTTCCTTTTTGGGATACTCCAAAAGCGCGACGGCGATGCCCGCGACGGCAATCAGCGCAATGAGCAGGTATGCGGTTTTGTAATGGAACGCGTCTGCGAATATCCCCATCAATATCGGGCCCAATGTGGAGCCGGCGCTGTATACCGCCTGGTAAAATCCCATGGCGACCGCTTTTTTGTCGCTTCCAAAGTTTTTGACGGCGTTCGCCATAAAGATCGCCGTCAATGACGCGTAACCCAGCCCGCCGACGAATTGCACGGCGACCAGCATAGGAATGCTTGTGATGAACGGAATGGCAACCGTATTAAACAAAAGACAGGCAAAACCGATCACGCTCGTTCTTCTGCCGCCGATCCTTTTGCCCGTCTTCGTCGCCACAAAAAACGATCCGATGACGGACGCGGCGATGAATACCGCGCTCACAATGCCGACCTCGATTCCGTTTGCCCTTATATCCTGCGCCATTTTAGGGGTGAACGCGAACGCCGTTGCAAATACGAGCGCTTTGATGAGGATCCCCAGCACAGACGATACGATCAGGCGTTTGTCGCGTATGACCGAACGGAGCGTCTGGATACTCACCGTTTGCCTGGGCGCGGGTTTTTCTTTTACGAAAACGGATATTGCCAGACCCACAGCCGCCACGGCTGCGCTTACGAAAAACAGAAGCCGGATACCCGCGCGGTCATACAAAACGCCGCCAAAGACAAACGCCGTGAGGATCCCCACTTCCACCACGCCGCCCAGCACGCCCATAGCCTTGCCCGTTTCCTCTTTTTTATAATACTGCGCATACAGCAGCGTAAAGGATACGTACATCGTGCTGGCAAAGCCGGAAATTGCGTTTCCCGCCAGCAACATCGCCGGAGAGGGAAAGGCCCACATCACCATCGATGAAACGACGGTGAACAGCATGCCCATCATCACGAACGGTTTTTGTTTACCGATCGCCTCGGACTTCATGCCTACTGGCAGCCGCAGCACAAGCTGCACAAACGAATGCGCGCCGAATATGACGCCCGCGAGCGTTGCGCTGAGCCCCAGCGAAATAAGGAACGGCGTTAGAAAAGGAATATATAAATACAGGGAAAACCAAAAAAGGCAGGTCACGACAAGCAGGATCAATTTTTTCATATGTTTTCCCCTTTTGCTCGGTTATTTATGAATATAGATAAACGCCGTCTTCTTATCCATAACCGCGATTCATTGCTTTTTCAGGCTATTTTCTATATAATACATATATGCCTTGGTGCATTTAGGAGAAAGACTATGAAAATATCTGCAAAGGGACGTTACGGCCTCTCGGCAATGATTTATCTTGCTTTCCATGCCGGTACATCTAAATACGTGACTGTCCTCAGAATTTCCGAGAATTTGGATATTTCCAAAATTTACCTGGAACAGGTTTTTTCCCTGCTTAAAAAAGCGGGCCTTGTCAGTTCCGTCAAGGGTTCGGGCGGCGGTTACCAGCTTTCACGCGATGCTTCGCTCATCACCGCTTTCGATATACTGGACGCGATTGAAGTAACGCTGTTTGAGGCAGCCGAACCCGCGCTCAATGAAAAAGGCGCGCATATCAACAGCGCACTCAATTCCCTGCTGTGGGATAAGCTGGACGGCGCCGTACGCGATACCCTGCGCTCCGTTCATTTGAGCGAACTTGTGGAATGCGCCCTCGCGAGCAAGCAGGGCGGAGAATACATGTATTTTATATAGGAAAGGCGTCTTTATGAACGAGCAAACCATAAAACAATTACAGGAAGATATTCAAAGCGGCGGCTACACCTGCGTCTGTTATGATGAAAACAGCCGTCTTTACGGTGTGTCCGGCAAGCGCCTGCGTCCTCTCTGGGACCTTTCGCAGAAAATCGACTTAAAGAATAAATATGTTGGTGACAAGGTGATCGGCAAGGCCGCCGCCATGATCCTGGTCCATGGCGGCGCGAAATATGCTTACGCAAAGCTGATGAGCGTATCCGCGCAAAAGGAATTTGAAAAATACGGCGTTATGTTTGCCTGCGAAACCACCGCGCCTACGATCAAAAACGCGGCGGGCGACGGGATGTGCCCCATGGAAGCGGCCATGCAGGAGTTTGACGATCCTCGCTCTGCGGTTCAAAAAATCGACCGCATGATCAACGGAAAATAAGAGAGGTATGATGATGAATTACAGGAAGCTTGGCAAGACGGGTTTTTCCGTAAGCGAGGTCGGGATCGGCGGCGAATATCTCGAAGGCAAAAGCCTTAAAACCACGGTCGAAGTGCTGCATGCGGCGATGGATATGGGCGTCAATATCCTCGATATTTTTATGTCCGAGCCTAATGTGCGCACCAATCTCGGGGCCGGAATCAAGGGCCGCCGGAATAAGATATACGTTCAGGGCCACATTTGCTCCGTATGGGAAAACGGGCAGTACGGCCGCAGCCGCGATCTTGAAAAAAGCAAATTGTTTATAAAAGACCTTTTTACGCGCCTCGATACCGACTATATCGATATTGGCATGCTACATTATGTCGATACGATGGACGACTGGCAAAACGCCCAGCAAAACGGCATTGTAGACTATATGCTCAAGCTCAAAAAGCAGGGGCGTTTTACCATGCTGGGCGTCAGTTCGCACGACCCGCTCGTCGCGCAGGAAATGGTCCGTTCGGGCGTGTTCGAGGTGCTGATGTTCAGCATTAATCCCATGTTCGACCTCGTGCTGAACCAGGTCGGCACCATCGATTATTTTGAACATCCCGAGCTTGGCGACAGCGACCATATCGCCATCAATACAAGCCGCGCGCGGCTTTACAGCCTGTGCGAAGAAAAAGGCGTGGGCATTACCGTCATGAAGACGCTGGGCGCAGGCAGGCTGCTTAACGCGGCCAGCTCGCCTTTTAAGGTTCCGATGACGGTCAACCAGTGCATCCATTACGCGCTTTCCCGTCCGGCTGTGGCAAGCGTCCTCATTGGCGCGAGCAGCGTCGCGCAAATCGAGCAGGCGGCCTCCTATTGCGAGGCGACCGACAAGCAAAAGGACTATAGCGCAATTTTTTCCCATATGGCGAACGGGGCGGACGGCGCGTGCATGTATTGCAACCACTGCCTGCCCTGCCCCGCGAAAATCGATGTCGCCCAGGTAACGCGCCTATTAGACGAAGCGCGCCAGCACGGTATAAGCGATTCACTCAAAAACGAGTATTCCGCCTTAGGGTATAAGGCGTCCGCATGCATCGCCTGCGGCGCGTGCGAAAAACGCTGTCCGTTTGCGGTCAAAGTAATCGGAAATATGCGGGAAGCGGCATTGCTTTTCGAATAGAATCCTTTTTTTCTTTTTATTCTTCCGCAAACATCGGCGTAGACAGGTACCGCTCGCCGGTATCCGGAAGCAAGGCGACGATCGTTTTGCCCGCGTTTTCGCCGCGCTGCGCAAGCTGCAGCGCAGCCCAGGCCGCAGCGCCCGAAGAAATACCTACCAGCACGCCCTCGCCCCGCGCAAGCTCCCTGCCCGTTTCAAACGCATCCGCGCCGGATACGGTGATAATCTCGTCATATACTTTCGTATCGAGCACCTCCGGTACAAAGCCCGCGCCGATTCCCTGCAGGGGATGCGGCCCCGCAACGCCTTTGGAAAGCACGGGCGACGCTTCCGGCTCCACCGCCACCACTTTAATATGCGGATTCTTTGATTTCAGATATTCGCCGGTTCCGGTAATCGTTCCTCCGGTTCCGATACCCGCTACAAAAATATCCACTTTACCGTCCGTATCCTCCCATATTTCCGGCCCTGTCGTCGCTTTATGCACCGCCGGATTCGCGGGATTCACAAACTGCCCCGGAATAAATGAATCCGGTATCTCCTTTGCCAGTTCTTCCGCCTTTGCGATCGCTCCTTTCATCCCTTTTGCGCCCTCCGTCAGCACAAGCTCCGCGCCATATGCCCGCAGCAGGTTCCTGCGCTCCATGCTCATCGTTTCAGGCATGGTGAGGATCGTACGGTAACCGCGCGCAGAAGCCACGCTCGCAAGCCCGATACCCGTATTGCCGCTTGTCGGCTCGATGATTGTCGCTCCGGGCTTTAACCTGCCTGCTTTTTCCGCCTCGTCGATCATTGCGCGGGCGATCCTGTCTTTCACGCTCCCCGCCGGATTGAAGTATTCCAGTTTTGCCAGCACCGTCGCTTTCAGTCCATGTTTTTTTTCGTAATTCGTCAATTCCAGAAGCGGCGTTTTGCCAATCAGTTCCGGCAGACTTTTAAAAATCCTTGTCATTTGTCTTTCCTCCGTCCTATAAAAGAGCCTGCTCCAAGTCATAAAGAATATCGTCGATATGCTCCGTCCCGATCGACAGACGGACGGTGTTCGGCTTTATGCCCTGCTCCAAAAGTTCTTCCTCCGTCAGCTGCGAATGCGTCGTGCTCGCCGGATGGATAACCAGCGATTTTACATCCGCCACATTGGCCAAAAGCGAAAAAATCTTTAGCCGGTCGATGAAGTCCCGCGCCTCTTTCGCGCCGCCCTTGACCTCGATCGTAAAAATGGAACCGCCGCCGCCAGGGAAATATCTTTCGTAAAGCTCGCTGTACCCGCTTTCCTGAAGCGAAGGATGATTCACACGCTCTATCTTAGGATGTTTCCTTAAATATTCGATCACTTTCTTCGTATTATAGGCGTGCCGTTCTACGCGCAGGGAAAGCGTCTCCAAGCCCTGCAGGAAAATAAAAGCGTGGATCGGCGATAAGGTAGCGCCCATATCCCGCAGCAGTATCGCGCGTATTTTGGTCACAAAGGCCGCCGGTCCGGCAGCGTCCACAAAACTCAGGCCGTGATAGCTGGGATTGGGATCGACAAGGCTGGAAAACTTTCCGCTTGCCCTCCAGTCAAACGTGCCTCCGTCCACGATTACGCCGCCGATTGTCGTTCCATGCCCGCCGATAAACTTTGTCGCCGAATGTACCACGATGTCCGCTCCGTGCTCAAACGGCCGGAACAAATACGGCGTCGCGAAAGTATTATCCACCACCAGCGGGATTTTGTGCCGGTGCGCGATCTCGGCAACCTTTTCCACGTCGATCAGGCTGGAATTCGGGTTGCCCATCGTTTCGATAAAAATCGCTTTCGTATTGTCCTGTATTGCACTTTCGAAGCTTCCCTCTTCGTCCGGATCGACAAAGGTAGCGGTAATACCGTATTGCGGAAGCGTATGCGCCAGCAGGTTGTAGGTGCCGCCGTAAACCGTCTTTGCCGATACGATATGGTCGCCGGCCCCCGCCAGGTTCTGGATCGTATATGTCACGGCTGCCGCGCCCGAAGCAACGGCCAGGGCCGCTACTCCGCCTTCCAAGGCCGCAATTCGTTTTTCAAATATATCCTGCGTCGGATTGGTAAGTCTGCCGTAAATATTGCCCGCGTCTGCCAGGCCAAAACGCGCCTGCGCGTGGTCGCTGTCATGAAACACATACGACGATGTCTGATAGATGGGCACCGCGCGCGCATCCGTTACCGCGTCGGGTTCTTCCTGGCCTACGTGCAACTGCAAAGTTTCGAACTTTAATTCCCTGTCTTTAAAAACGCTCATTGATTTTCTCCTTTATTTATAAAGCCTGCCGCCCAAGCATTTTTGGACGTTCCCTACCTTTGTTTTTCTCCTTTGCAACATCGCCACATTCGCTGCTTTGCCGACCTGCTCTTTTGCACCTTTCGCCTGTACATGCCGCCCTCCGTTTCCATAAAACATATTAAACATATATGTTTTATTTAATTTTGTTGTTTTAATCTTACCAGAGGCCTTTTCAGTTGTCAACCATTTTTTTATCTATGCAATAAAAAATCCCCTGTATACCATTCAGGGGATTTTTGACCGGCATTTTACTATTTTGTGATAGTCACCTTTTGGATATGCCTCGGCGCGTCCGGCGTGCAACGCTTGGCGTCCGCAAGGCCGCATGCAAACATCTGCGCCGTTACCACCATATGGAAAGGCGCCGTATATTTGGAACTTTTTTCAACCAACAGGCATTTTTCCGCGTCTTTAGCATTCTGCTTATCATCCGTGACCATCAGGACATACGCTCCAAGCTGCGCGTATCGTTTGGTGGCGGCAAGGACGTCCTCCCTTGCTTCATCGCTCGCGCAATAAACAAATACCGGAAGATTGTCCGAAATAAGCGCCAACGGACCATGCTGGAAATCAGAAACCGCAAACCCTCTTGCATTGGTGTACGTCGTTTCCATCATTTTAAGCGAAGCTTCCAGCGCGATCGGGTACTGCAGGCCGCGTCCGAGCACGATACAATCGGACATAAAGGTATATTCTTTGGCAATCGCCATAACAGCGTCCGCCTTTTTGACTTCCCTGCCGATCCCCTCGGGCAGTACGCTGAGCGCGTCGGCGAGCTCTTTATTTCCAGACCACATAGCGATCAACGTCGCCAGGCAGTACATCTGCGCTGTGAATGTTTTGGTGGCCGCAACGCTCTTTTCAGGTCCGGCCGCGCAATCCAGATTATATTTTGCTTCCGCCGCCATCGGCGACTGCACGTTGTTCGTCACGGCGATCGTGATCATACCGCTCTTATTGGCATCTTTTACGACGCTGAGTACGTCCTGTGCCATACCCGACTGTGAAATGCCGATTACCAGCGCATTCTGGTATACAATGTCGCATCCATAAAGCGTATTTACCGACGGCGCCGAGAGAGATACCGGTAATTTCAGCAGCATTTCGATCAAATATTTGGCATAAATCGCGCAATGGTCGGATGTGCCGCGTGCAGCGATTATCACCTGCCTGATGTCCGAGCGCCTGATGTCCGCCATCAGGGCAGACAGGGTTTCAGCATTTTTTGCGCGGATACCCGCGAGCACCTTTGGCTGCTCCAAAATTTCATCATACATCTTCGTCATAAAACATACCTCCTCGTAAAAAACACACCATTGTAAACGTCTACCATTTACAATGGTGTGCAAAAGTTTAAATACAGTTGAAACTCTGCTTCTTCATCTTATCTGCTAACCTTCTCACGTACATAAGCAATCAACATAAAGAGTAAGATCAGGCCATATCCGAGCCACTTTCCGGCGTCTCCCCATCCGAATGCAACGAACAGATTCGTCAGCGTTTGTAGAACCGCCGCCCCTAAAATAACGCCAATAAAGTTTCCTTCGCCGCCATTTAAGGAAATTCCGCCAACGACAACCGCCGCGATACTCGGCATGACATACTGTGAGGCCATATCCTTGAATGCCTGCCCCAGATTGCCGATCAACAGCAAACCGACAAGGCCTGCAATGATACCGCTGAACATGAAAGCGATCGTCCTAACACGTTTAACATTGATACCCGAAAGGTATGCCGCCGTGGGGTTAGACCCAACGCCTAAAAGCTTTACGCCAATCTTTGTCTTGTACATGAGGATCATGATTACCGCAGTCGCAATAATCAAGATCCAGAGAATATTCGGGAAGATTCCCGTCTGCTTTGCCGCGATTTCATTCAGTACCGGAGACGGCGCGCCTGTGATACTGGAACCTGCTGCATAAACATTAACAACGCCTTGCAGAATATTCGCCATCGCCATTGTGACGACTAATGAAGGCAATTTTACAAAATGCGTCAACAGACCGTTTGCAAGACCCACCAGGCAGCCAATACCGATTGCGATCAATATAGCGATCCAGAGGTTCTCATTCTGTCCGTCCATAAACTTAGCAGACAATACTGCAACAAGCGTCGCGATGTATCCGACAGAAAGATCAATATCGCCGCCGGCACTGATCACGAGCATCTGCGCCAAACCAAATAACGCAATATAAGTCGCAAACTTGAGCATCAGCAAAACTTGCTCAAAGGAAGCAAATGTCCCGCCTGTCGTATTTTTAACTACAATTTCACCTACGGCAAATAATACTACGATCAATACCGCTGCGATAACAAGTTTACTATATTTCTGGAAACCTTTTCCCAACGCTTTTTTCTTTAATGTGTTTTCCTGCGGATTCATTTAGCTTGCCCCCCTTTCAACAATGCCCTTTCGTTGATTGTTGTATAAATCGTGGAGCTTGCGATTGCCGCAATGATGATGATGCCCGAAACGAGCGACTGATATGCGCTCTCAACATTCGCAACATAAATCAGCTTGCTGACAAGGCTCATAATGATCGCGCCAACGATTGCCATGAATACGTTTCCTCTACCACCTGTTAAGGCCACGCCGCCAACTACCGCCGCCGCAACGCATTGCAGCGTAAGCGGATCGCCGATACGCGCGCTACCTGCCTGGTTCTGCGCTACCATGAAGAGCGCACAGAAGAAAATGAAGATAGCGTTGATCATATACGCCAAGAGCTGTACCTTAGAAGTATTGATGCCGCTCTGGTATGCAACTGTGCGGTTTGAGCCAACCGCATAAATGTAACGGCCGGTTTTGGTTCTACTTACGCAGTACCATATTACAACTGCCGCAATAATGAGCAATACACCCGTCGGAATTGCCTGACCAAATGCTTTTAATGCCTCGGGCATAGCATCTACCGATGCAAAATCATAAAAAGCACGCATCCAGTTAACACATTCTCCGCCTGGCGTCGGCATGATAAAAAGTGATGCCCCAAGCCATACATAAGACGTTGCAAACGTCGCAATGATAGGCGGAAGTTTTAAATATCCTACAGCCACGCCATTGACAATACCCACAACCAGCATGACTACCAGCCCCATCAGCAAAGCTGGAAGACCTGTCGACGGATCATCCTTTTTCATGATACTCGCCATTACGCACATCATAAAAGCCATAGCCGGACCGCTCGATAAATCAAGGCCTCCTGCAATAATAACGACAGCCTGCCCCATTGCAAGGAGGATCAGCGGGGTCCACGAGATAATACTGTTTCTTAATGAAGAAGGCTCAAAAAAGTTCCCCTGCAGAGCCGCTACAATCACAATCATTGCGATAAAAATGATCAACGTTGCAAATTCGGGCCTGTGCATAAACTTCTGGAAACCATTTCTGTGCGCCATTTCTTTTTCGCTCATTGCACTTCCCTCTCTTCCTGCGATTTTACCTGTAGCGACATTTCAACGATTGCTTCATCGGAAATCTCTTTGCCTTTCAGCTCGCCAACAATCTTTCCTTCGTACATAACCAGAACGCGGTCGCAGTAACTTACAAGTTCGTCATTGTCACTCGCATACAGGATAACGCTCATATTCTTCTCTTTTACCATCTTCATGATAAACTCGTAAAGATCATGCTTTGCGCCAACGTCGACGCCTTTTGCCGGGTCGGCCAAAAGAAGCACGTTGGTATCAAATGGCAGCCACTTACCGACGACAACCTTTTGTTGGTTACCACCAGAGAGTTTATCTACAGAAAGATCAATCCCTGCCGTTTTAATAGACAGCGTTTTCACGATCTGCTCACACTCTTCGCGATATTTTTTCGTAGGCGTAAAGAGAGGTTGCTTTTTAAGGGCTAGTTTCGGGAAAATCATATTTGTGTACACGGAATCCTTGAGCATCAGCCCTTCCTTCTGGCGGTCGCCAGGAACGAGTAGTATGCCCTTTCTGACCGCATTTACAGGTTGTGTGAGCTTAATCGGCTCACCATCGATTGTTGCCGTACACTTTGCGTCCTTATAATTTCCTGCAAGAGCAAGCATAAGCTCTGTCTGCCCCTGGCCGGCGAGACCACCGATACCAAGCACTTCGCCCTTTTTGACTTCAAGCGAAAGGCCACGCAGATATTTCCCATAATTCAAATCTTCGATCTTTAATTTAGCTTCATCAGAAATCGGTTGATATTCTTTAACTGTATTGATACATTCCGTTTCTCCAGTGATCAGGCGCACGATCTCGTCAGGATTTTTCTCCTGTTTTTCAAAGTCGATTTCGCCCACATTACTGCCGTTACGGAACACGACTATATCGTCACACATTTCGAGAACTTCCCACAGACGATGGGATGTAAAGATCATGGCGACTCCCTGATCGGCCAACTTGCGCATATATTTGAAAAGCGCTTTTACCTGCGCCTGCTCAAGCGCAGCCGTCGGCTCGTCCAATATTAACAATTGCGGATCCTCGGAAATCGCTTTGGCAATCTCAACGATCTGCATTTCACTCGAATCCAATTCGCTAACCCGTCTTTCAATATCGAATCCGGGCATAAACTCATTAAGTATCTTCTGGGATAATTCCTTTGCGTCCTTATTATCTAAGAACAATCTGTTTTTCTTTTCAAAACTGAGTACAATATTCTGCCATACCGTAAGATCAGGCAACAAACTCAGATTTTGGAAAGCCATCGAAATGCCGGCTTTTTTTGCGTCAATCGGGTTTTTATAGCTTACTTCATTGCCGTTATATGTAACCGTACCACCGTCGGCCAGATACACGCCGGTAATGATTTTGGAGATCGTGCTTTTACCTGAACCGTTCGCGCCCAGAAGACCTGTAATTTTCCCTTTCCTGCACGTCAGGTTACCATTACTTAAAGCTGCGACACCGCCAAAACTTTTCGTTATGTTTTTCGCTTCCAGTAAAACCATCCAAAATTCACACCCTTCCCATCGTGAATTTATTCTTCTATGTACTTAATCTACGGGAGCAGGCATGATGCCTGCTCCCGTAGTAAGTTTCATTTCTGCATTTAATCAGCTAAGATTATTTGAACAGTTCAAGAGCCTGCTCTTCTGTGAAATACTCTGTCAACAGATAATCGTCCGACTGATCTTTCAGCTGTTCCCAACCTTCGTCAAAGTTTTCATCCGTATAGAAAGAGTTAACTACATAGTAGTAGATATTATCATCGAGTTTTGTTTCATCGAGATCTTTACCTTCTGCCATGTTGACTGCAAGACGCATCGCGGTTGCACCGATTCCCGGAGGGTTCGGCTGCGAGAAAGCTTTGAAATCAGCGCCAGAATCGCGCAATTCTTTCCAAGCCTTGAAGAATGCCGTACCCGGATCACCATACATAGCTTTGGGCAGCTTGCCGGCATCCTGGAACGCCTGCAGCACGCCATATGCCATGCCGTCTTGTGTATATACGATGTCGATTTCCTGACCGGAAGACAAAATCTGAGCGGAAGCTTCTTTTGCTTTTGTCTGATCCCAGCCACCAGGCGTGCTCTGGAGCAGCTTGATATCAGGATATTTTTTCAGAACGTCCTGCGTAGCGCGGATACGTTCGTTGTTAGCCGGATGTCCGTCCAGACCAGAGATCTCGATGGCATTGCCTTTGCCGCCAGCGCCTTCAGAAATCGCTTCAACATTCTTGGTATTCCAAGCATAGTGGTCCAGCGTTACCTGCAACGCGCCCGGAGCTTCAGCCGTAGCGTCATATACAACTACCAGCTTCCCAGCTTTCTGCGCATCAGCGATAACTTCGGAAAGAGCCGTGTTATCGTTAGGGTTCACCATGATCACGTTAACTTCCGGATCGTCTACGAACTGGCGAAGAATCTGCGCCTGTTCGTTCGCATCACCGTTTGTCGTGTTATTCACGATTTTATAGTCTTTGATTCTGCCAGCTTCTTTGTACTCATCACCGACCGTTTTCATGTTGTCGATCATAATGTCACGCCAGGATGTACCGGAAGAACCTGTGGAGATACCGATTACGATGTCGCCTTCAGGAACGATCTTCATAACGCCAGCTGCCTCCGCTTCGCTGCCGCTCTCATCGGACTGAACCGGTTCGCTTGCGCTTTCGCTCGGAGCAGCCGAAGCCGACTCGCTCGGAGCAGCCGAAGCCGACTCGGAAGCCGCCGGAGCTGCCGTACAGCCAACGAGCATTGCAGCTGCAAGTACTAAGCACATAACAACTACTAAGACTTTTTTCATTTTACTTTCCTCCATAAAATATTAGTTAATTATCCGCTCATGCGGATAAACTTAAAACGCACTTGTGTCATTATTGACGGCAAACGCACATGCATGCCGTTTGTCCTGTCAATTGTAAAGCATGTCTTTCTCTCCGTCAAGAGAAATTAATCAATACTTCGATTAAATGTATAGATGTCCTGCTGCAGCGTAATCGAGATTTTGGAACGGTCTCCCCGCATGAAAGATTGTGTCAGCTCGTAGGCGTCGCCCGACTCCTGACGCGTAATCCGCTCTACATAGAAACCACAGGTAGGACTCGGACATTCCAGCATCTTGCAGATGCTTTCTTCAAATACGATGCTTTCATACGTCTCTTCCGCAATAAACGGAGAAATCTTTGCCTCGTCCCGCAGCGAATCATATAAAGATCCGCTTTCGAGCGTCTGCGCACGCAGCGTCGGATGTACTTTCACGGGCAGGAACGTCGTTTCCAAAAGAAGCGGCTCCCCGTTCGCCATCCTGAGGCGTACGATCTCGTAAACGGGCTCGCTCTCCTCAAGCCCGAACAAATCGATCAGGCCGTCGGACGCGGCAATGGTCTTGAATTCCAGAAGCCTCGAGGATGGAACAAGGTCTGCCGCCTCCATTTGATGGGAGAAGCTGTATACCTGTTCCATTTTCCTCTTCAGCTTTGTCTTTGAAATAAAGGTTCCTTTTCCACGAACCCTCGTTACCATGCCCTCTTCTTCCAGCTCGCCGATCGCGGCGCGTACTGTAGAACGGCTGACGCCAAACGCATTACAAAATTCTTCTTCTGTCGGCAGTTTGTCGCCCGGCAGGATATTCTTCGAGGCAATATTCCGCTTAATGATCATCATGATCTGATAATGCAGAGGCAGTTTGCTCTCAAACTGAATCTCACTGTCAAATATAGGGCTCATGTCCTTCTTACCTCTTACTTCTGTACCACGATTACTATTGTATCATACATTTCATCATTTTGGTACACTTTTTATCATTTTTTTTCTTATTTCATCATTCTTTCAACATCCATCGGCAAATCACTTGTCAAAACGTTGTTGGCGTTCATGAACAAACCTTCATCCAGCATCAGTCCGGCATTCGCACCATCCGTCATCGCGCCGCGCACGTTGCGGATCTTCCGGGAATCGCCGATGTTGCCTACGAGCACGCCGGCCGCAACCAATTCGTCATAAAGCGCCGTATTGGATTCATATTCACCGAACACAACCGTGTCGCATTCCACCTCGTACTTGTTGAACTTGTTGTCCATCAGTACGACGCTGCCGTCCTTGATTTCAAGCAGAGTTGTCGAAAGCTTAATGTCTACCGGAATCTTGATCGGATGCTCTTCCGGCAGCCCACCGCCGTTGCCGCCTGCAAAACGTACTTTCAGTACTTCCTTATGTACGTTTTCGATGTGCGGCGCGAACTCGCTGTCCTGCGTCACATAGATGATTTCCTTGCCGCGCAGCGCCAGCGCTTCCGCCGTATCCGTAGCGCCGTAGTGGTTGCCGTAAACAACGACTTTCTGTCCAACCTTGGCAGGCTCGCGCTTGCCGCATTCCGGCCAATGTTCGCAGTTTTTCTTCACACATACCAAGACGTCCTCAAACTTCACGCCCTTTTCCTTGCCCGGAATGTCCGGTATCACCGGATTGCTGCCAGTGCCGCAAAGCACGACATCATAACCCTTAAGCATATCGGCGGTTGCTTCCGTATTAAGCATGATGTTGACGTTCAGTTCTTTCATCTGGCGGCGCATCCAGTCCATGTACCATTTCATTTTGCTCTTCGGCGGAACCATACAGCATGTACGGAGGATACCGCCGAGCTCACTGTCCTTTTCATACAGCGTTACGTCGTGGCCGCGCAACGTCGCGATCCTTGCCGCTTCCATGCCTGCGATACCGCCGCCGACGATCGCAACCCTTAAGTTTTTATTCGCCGGTTTCATATCGAGGAACCGCGTATCGCCGATCGCCGGATTGACCGCGCAGCGCATTTCGTGCTTGATCATCAGGGATTCGGACCAGCAGCCAACGAGGCAGCTGATGCACTTACGGATGCTGTCCACATCGCCTGCTTTTGCTTTGTTCGCCCAATACGGATCCGCGAGCATCTGGCGGGAGAAACCGACCATGTCCGTTTTGCCTTCCGCGATGATCCGGTCGCAGTATTCAGGACTGCGCAGCGTATGACTGGTGATAACCGGAATATTGACCGCCTTTTTGATTGCTTCTGCCGAATAGGTATTCCAGCCCTCCGTATAATACATCGGGTCCATAACCGTTTCCGCGAGGTCGAAAATACCGGCTGAGATGTCAAGCGCCGCAACGCCCGCTTCTTCAAGCGTCTTTGCGATCCGAATCGATTCGTCCAGCTTTCTTCCGTCATACTTCCATTCCTCACCGGAATATCTTACCAGAATCGGGAAGTCCTCGCCGCATTTCTGCTTGATCCTGTCGATGATTTCAAGGATGAAACGCATACGGTTTTCATATTTTCCGCCAAAACGGTCGTTTCTCGTGTTTGTTGCCGGACTCATGAACTGTGCGATCATGTAGCCGTGCGCCGCATGAAGCTCCACGCAATCAAAACCCGCTTCTTTGACGCGCCATGCAGCTTCTGCAAAGCGTTCCGCCAAATCGTATACTTCTTCTACCGTCATCTCACGCGCGATCTTGCCGTGCGCCTGGCCTCCCGCATACACAACCTCATGTCCCGCGCTGCCCGGCAGGTAGGAAACCATGTCCGAGCAGGAAATCTGTCCTTTTCTCGGATACGCCGCCTGGCGGCCAGGATGCTGGATCTGCACCGCGCATTTTGCACCGTGCTTCTGCATGGCTTTTGCAAGCATATGCAGACCGGGGATATAATAATCTTCGTCAGCAGAAATACAGGTTACCGTCGGCCGTCCCGTATGCCTGTTCGGTGTCGAAGCGCCCACAATAATAAGCCCCGTGCCACCCTTTGCGATCTCTTCATGATACCGGATCACGCGGTCGTTGATGCCGCCATCCGGATCTGCGGAACTAATATCCGTCGGAACATGCACCGTTCTGTTCGGTACGACCATGTTCTTAATTTTGATCGGTTGGAAAATGTGTTCAAAAGCCATTTTTTTTTACCTCCGCTTAAAAATAATGAGACTGTGATAAAATTGTTCCTCTAAAAATAAACCGTTAAAAATTTGCTGAAAGTTGGGTAGGACAAACATACTAATGTCTTTTTGTTATACGGCATGCGTTTTGCGCATGCCGTATAACGTAATTATGAAAAAGTTATTTCTGCTTTCTGACTTCTTCGATCGTCGTGCCGAGCACTTCCGGAGTGGAGCGGTAACCGATGCCCATACGGTCGATGCCCATATCGATCAGTTTTAAGAAATGTTCTCTCGTGCGGATTCCGCCGGAGCCTTTTACTTTGATTTTGCCTTCGCCGGCATCCATCATCGCCTGCACAACCTCCACCGTCGCGCCGTCGCTCTTGCCGCCCGTGAAGAATCCGGTAGAGCTCTTGATAAAGTCTGCCCCTGCGCGCACCGCGGCTTTCGTACCCTCTTTGATCTGGTCCATTGTCAGGGAATCTGTTTCAATGATCACTTTTACAGCCGTGCCGTATTTATGGCATACATCCACGACCGCCTTGATGTCCGCTTCCACTTCTTTATACATACCGCTACGGATCCAGCCGTAGTTAGCTACAATATCCAGTTCGAAAACGTCGCCCCTCTTGCAGTATTCCTCTGCCTGCATCACTTTGGAGGCAGTCGTGGAAAGGCCGAACGGGAAATCGCATACCACGCAGATCTTTGTATCCGTACCTTTTGTCAGCTCAGCCGCAATATCGAGAGATGCCGGATTGATACATACTGTTGCGCATCCGAAGTCAATCCCCTCCTGGATGTACTTGCGGATTTCTTCCTGCGTGAACTCAGGCTTGAGCACCGACTGGTCGATATACGCCGCCAATTCTTTTATCGACATTTCACTTGCTTTTTTTGTAGGTTTCATGATCTTTCCTCCTGGTATTTTAAATTTTTCCAATATATGAATCCTTAATAATGCGCCAAAGCTACCTGCCCCCCAATGGGTCTCCTGGGGATCTTTCTCCCCTTTTGCTGTTGACTGAAAGTTGTTTCAAAGACATTTCGCCGTTTGTAATATTTGTAATTTATGTCTTATTTGTATCATTTGTATTATTTGTTCTATTTGTTTGTATTGTATCATCCTCATTTTTAAATTGCAAGCATATTTTTTTCTTTTTACGTAATTCATATTGCCCGTTTTATTGAATACCCTGTTTTTGCGATAAGCGCCTTTGATTTCTATTTGGTTTATATATAATAGTAGCATAGCATGAATTTATTTCAGGTTTTTGCAAAAAACTATTGCAATTGTGTCCAACATTTATTATGATACAAATAATACAAATCATATAAATCATACAAAGAGTGCCCTAAAGCAAAGGCCTACCGCAAAACCTTGGAATAAATTTTTTACAGTATTGAATAAACTAATATTTTTAAGGAGGATCTAAACATGAAACTTGGATTTGTAAGCGCTATCCTGCCGGAATATTCTTTCGAGCAACTGATCGATTATGCAAGCCATATCAAAATGGATTGCGTAGAAGTAGCCGCATGGCCGGTTGGCAAGGCGGAAAGACGCTACGCCGGCGTAACACATATTGACGTCGCTTCCCTTGACAAGGCAAAAGCGGAATACATTAATCATTACCTGCAGGAAAAGAATGTAGAAATTTCCGCAATCGGTTATTATCCCAATCCTCTCGATCCCGATCCGGCCGTGCGCGAGGTAGCGGCCGCCCACATCAGAAAATGTATCGAGGGCGCGCGCATGCTCGGCATTCATAACATGAATACCTTTATCGGCAAAGACCCGTCAGCGCCGGTTTCCGAAAACATGAAAGCTTTCAAGGAAATCTGGCCGGACATCATTAAGTGCGCGGAAGATAACGACGTTAAGGTCGGTATCGAAAATTGTGCGATGTTCTACTCCATGGACGAATGGCCGGGCGGCAAAAACCTTGCTTCTACGCCCGCGATCTGGACAGACATGTTCTCCATCATTGACAGCGAATATTTCGGCCTCAATTACGATCCCTCACACCTTGTATGGCCGCAAATGGATTATATCCAGCCGATTTATGATTTTGCGGACAAGATCTTCCACTTCCATATCAAGGATGTAAAATTCTACGCCGACCGTTATAATAAGGTCGGTATGATGGCGACTCCCCTTGAATACCATGCGCCCAAACTGCCGGGCCTTGGCGACATCGACTGGGGCAGGACGATTTCCGCGCTTTATGACATCCATTATAAAGGATATGCGGTTATCGAAGTGGAGGACCGCGCTTTCGAGGATACCCTTGATGATAAGCTTTACTCCATCGAGCTTTCGCAGAGATACATGAGGAATTTTATCTAGGAGCATAACATGAACGACGCTAAAAAATCACTTGCACAAAAATTAGCCGCCGGCGTCGCCCCGCTCAAGGCGCTCATTGGTTTTGACGGCTTCGTCGACGAGATCGTGCATGTCGTTGACAAAAGGATCGATCCCGAAAATTTTTCGCGTATCGATACTATCCTCTCTTATTCGGAGCGCCTCAAAAACGGCTGTGGCCTTTCGACCAATGTTGAGATCATTCCTGTCCAGAAAAAACTGGGTGGGAATGGTCCCATTTTTGCCAACGCTTTAAAAAAACATAACATCAACCTCACCTATATCGGCTGCGTAGGCGAACATGGACACGATCCCGTCTTTGACGAACTCGCGGAGGGCTCTACGATGATCGGTCTTACCGAACCCGGACATACGGATGCTTACGAGTTCCATGACGGTAAAATCATCGTTTCCAAGCTGGAGCATTTCAAAAACGTTTCCTGGGATAAGATTAAGGAAACGGTCGGTCTTGACCGCTTTATCAGGATCGTTGATGAAAGCGACCTGATCGGCATGGAAAACTGGACCATGCTTCCGCGTATGAGCGACATCTGGCGGCACTTCCTTGCGGAAGTGGTTCCGCTCATGAAATCGCGCCCGCAGGACAAAAAATTATTTTTTGACCTTGCCGATCCCGAAAAGCGCAGCGAACGGGACATCAAGGAAGCAATCGGGCTGATCAACGAATTCGCCGCTAAGGGTTTTCATGTCACGCTGGGCCTCAACAAAAAGGAGGCATGCGAGATCGCCGAACTGTACGGCAAAGCGATCAGTGATTACAAGGCCTATCCGCTTCGGGACCTGTGCGAAAATCTGGCGCGGTATTTAAAGGTCGAATGCCTCGTGATCCATCCGGTTGACCGTGCCTGCTGCTATGCAGGAGATACATATTATGAGGTCGCCGGACCCTACTGCGAACATCCGGTGCTGACTACGGGCGCCGGCGATACGTTCAATTCAGGCTTTGTGCTTGGCTGGATGAACGATTATCCGTATGAGCAGTGCCTTTTGTGCGGCGTGGGCGCATCCGGTTATTACGTCCGGAACGCTAAAAGCCCTACAACGCGGGAACTCGCGGATTTTCTTGAAAACTGGCAATAAATTCAGAAAGGAATCAATATTATGGAAAAAATCAGAACTGGTGTCATTGGAACAGGTTTTATCGGACCTACACATATTGAAGCCCTGCGCAGACTGGGATTCGTAGACGTTGTTGCCCTAGCGGATATTGACGATGCGACGGCAAAAGCAAAAGCGGAGCAGCTTTCGATCGGCAAAAGCTATGGAGATTACAAGAATCTTTTGGCCGATCCCGACATTGACGTCGTGCATATCTGCTCGCCCAACAGCTTCCACTTCCAGATGGCAAAAGAAGCCCTCCTGGCCGGCAAACATGTCGTATGCGAAAAGCCGCTTACCATGACCAGCGAGCAGGCGGAGGAGCTGATCGCGCTCGCCAGGGAAAAAGGACTTGCAAACGCGGTGCACTTCAACATCCGTTTTTACCCAATCATCCATGAAGCGCGCGCGATGATTCAAAACGGCGAGCTGGGAACGATTTTTGCGGTGAACGGTTCTTACCAGCAGGACTGGCTGTTCAAGGAAACGGACTATAGCTGGCGTCTCGAGCCCAAATTCAGCGGCGACTCGCGCGCGGTTGCGGACATCGGTTCGCACTGGCTGGATTCCGTAGAATTCATGACCGGCATCAAGATCGACAAGGTATGCGCGGACTTCGCCACTTTCTACCCAATCCGTAAAAAACCGTTAAAGCCGGTGGAGACATATTCCGGTAAGGTGCTCACGCCGGACGATTATGCAGACGTTCCCATCAACACGGAAGACTATGCGTCCGTGCTCTTAAAATTCGATAACGGCGCCCATGGATCTATGACGGTAAACCAGGTGGCTGCGGGACGTAAAAACCGTATCTGGTTTGAAATCTATGGCAGTAAAAAATCCATCGCCATCAACACGGAGCGTCCGAATGAAATGTGGATCGGTGAGCGCGACGAAGCAAATCATATCCTCATGAAAGACCCCTCCCTCATGCACGCGGAAGCGGCAAAGCTGGTTTCCTATCCCGGCGGTCACAACGAGGGCTTCCCTGATACGATCAAGCAATTCGCGACCAAGTTTTATAACTATGTGAGAAGCGAAGGCTACAAGACGGGGGCGACGCCGGAATTCCCCACCTTTGAAGCGGGCCTGCGCGAGCTCCAGTTATGCGAGGCTATCGTAGAATCCGCCAAACAGGAAAAATGGTTGTCCCTGTAAGAAAAGCAATTAAAGCAGGCATATGATTTCTCATATGCCTGCTTTTTCTTTTGTGCTATAATACAAGTATCAAATTCCGGAGGAGTTCCTCATGACTACAAACGAAGAATATAACGCCCGATTAAAAAGAGTTATGGACGCGGCGGCGGTAAAAGAGCCTGACCGTATCCCGATCGTTCCTGTTTTCCAGGCCTTTCCCATTTACTATGCCGGTTACACCATACAGGACGCGATGGACGACTGGAAAAACACAGGCGCGGCCTACGACATCTTTTACGAACATTTCCAGCCCGACCTCGGCTGGGACCCGATCCTGTTCAATCCTTCCGCGTACCTTGAGCGTTCGGGGATTACCTGGTACCGTTGGCCGGGCCATGACATAGACGATCCCAACGCCATGTACCAATACGCCGAGGGCGAATACATGACCGCCGACGAATATCCCGAGGCCATCCGCGACATGACCAAATTCATGATGAACAAATGGATGCCGCGCAGCTTCGCGAATTTTCCTGGCCTTTCCAAGCTTGATTTCCGCAACGCCATGTGGTTCGGGCATATCGGTACCCTGCTGAATTTTGCCGATCCGCAGGTTATCCACACCCTGGAGGCAATGGTGGAAACGGGCAAAATACTCAATGAATGGTTCGCCTATCTCGGCGAGTACGGACAGAAGCTCAAAAACAAGTTCGGTATCCCGCTTATTTATGCGGGCTTCGCGTATGCGCCCTTTGATATGATCGGGGATTCTTTGCGCGGTACCGTGCCCATCCTCATGGATATGTTCGACCATCCGCAGGAGCTTTTGGAACTCATAGATGTGGTAACGGATTTCGCGATCGAGGATACCATCAAAGGCTGCAGCGGCAAGGAAACGCCTTTCGTATGGTACTGGCTGCATAAGGGCGTGGATGAATTCATGTCCGATGAACAATTCAAAACATTCTATTGGCCATCCCTGCGCAAATATATTAACGCCGTAGCGGACGCCGGATTAACGCCCGTCGTTTATGTGGAAGGCGCCTATAATACGCGGCTCGAGTACCTGACAGAAATCACGCCGGGCAAGACAATCTTTTCTTTCGAATATACGGATATGGAACAGGCCAAGAAAGTACTGGGCGGCCATTCCTGTATTATGGGCAACATTCCCGCCGTGACCTTAAGCTATGGCAGCAGGCAGGAGGTCGTCGATTATTGTAAATGGCTCATTGACACCTGCGCACCGGGTGGCGGCTACATTATGGACAGTGGTACCATGATCGACGATGCAAAGACCGAAAACATTGAAGCAATGTTTGAAACAACACTCCTGTATGGCAAACGCTGAAAAAGCCGAAAAACAAACGCCCGTTTGAAAAAGCGGGCGTTTGTTTCCTTTATATAATTTGTTTCCTTTATATAATATGTATGGTTTTTTTAACCGAACAACTCTGTAGACAAATACCGCTCGCCCGTATCCGGAAAAATCACGACGATTTTCTTGCCTTTGTTCTCCGGACGGTCCGCTACCTTGATCGCTGCCGCCAGCGCAGCGCCGGATGATACGCCGCACAACACGCCTTCATTATGCGACAGCAGCCGTGCCGCATCATATGCCTCGTCTGTAAAGACAGGTATGATTTCATCAATAATTTCACGGTTTAATATCTTGGGCACAAAGCCCGCGCCGATCCCCTGTATTTTATGCGGCGCCGGCTTTCCGCCCGCGAGCACCTGGCTTTCCGCGGGTTCCACGGCAATGACCTGCGTTTCCTGTCTTTTGCTCTTCAGCACCTCGCCGCAGCCGGTGATCGTACCGCCCGTACCGACGCCTGCAATGAAAATGTCGACGTCGCCGACCATATCGCGCAAAATCTCCTGCGCCGTTGTCTCTTTATGCGCGCGCACGTTGGCCATACTTTCAAACTGGTTTGGCATATAGCCGCTTTCTTTTTCACAGATTTCTCTGGCGCGGCTGATCGCCCCGCGCATGCCTTCTGCCGCCGGCGTAAGGACAAGCTCCGCGCCGAGCGCCGATAGCAGCCTCCTGCGCTCGATACTCATGGATTCGGGCATCGTCAGGATCAGGTGCAGCCCAAGGCAGGTACAGATATACGCGAGCGCGATTCCCGTATTGCCGCTTGTGGATTCCACGACCACCGTGTTTTCCTGAATCAGCCCCTGGTCGATCCCCTCTTTCATCATATAATACGCCGGACGGTCTTTCACGCTTCCCTGCGGATTAAAGTATTCCAGCTTCGCCCAAATCATCGGGTTGATATTGTTCAGTTGCAAAAGCGGCGTCTCGCCGATCAAATCCGTCAATTTTTCTGCTAATTTCATGATTATTCCCTCTATTCCTATTCCTCATTTTTGATAGCCTTTACATCGTACGGCGTTTCCTGATAGACGTAATAATTGAGCCAGTTGTTAAAGAGCAGGTTCGCGTGGCCGCGCCAGCGCACGACCGGCGGTTTATTGGGGTCGTTCCCCGGGAAATAATTAGCCGGTACCGGTACGTCCATTCCCCGCGCAATATCGCGCACATATTCCGTCTTTAAAGTGTTGGCGTCATATTCCGGATGTCCCGTCACAAAAATCTGGCGGCCGCGCTTCGCGGATACGATATACACCCCGTTCTCTTCAAACTCGCACAGGATCTCAAGCGCCGGATTATTTTGTATCTCCGTTTTCCGGATATACGAATGGCGCGAGTGCGGCGCCCAAAATTCATCGTCGAACCCGCGCAAAAGCGGAAAATTGTTCGGCGTCCGCTTATGCAGGTAAATCCCTGAAAGCTTATGCTCACACGGATATTTATTGATACCATAGTGGTAATACAGTCCTGCCTGGGCAGCCCAGCAAATATACATCGTGGAATAGACGTTCTTTTTGCTCCATTCCATGATCTGCGTGATCTCCTGCCAGTAGTTCACTTGCTCGAAAGGAATCTGTTCTACGGGCGCGCCCGTGATAATCAGCCCGTCATATTTCTCGTCGCTAATATCGTCGAACGTCTTATAAAAGGTATTCAGGTGCTCGATAGACGTATTCTTGGAGATATGCGTCGCGGGATGCAGCAGCACCACTTCTACCTGCAAAGGTGAGTTTGCCAGCAGGCGCATTAGTTGCGTCTCCGTTTGCTCTTTGGTAGGCATGATATTAAGTATCACGATCCTAAGAGGACGGATGTCCTGCTGCGTCGCGCGCTCTAAGGGCATTGTAAATATGCCCTCCTGCGCCAGTGTCTTTGCTGCCGGTAAATTACTGTTGATGTTAATAGGCATATTGCATTACCCCTTTCCCCCGTATTAAAACAACGTTTGACTATCATTATATAGTAAACTATAATTATTGTACACGTTTTTATACAAAACTAATCCCGTTTTTTGGCGGGCAAAGCATGTTGGAGTCGTTATGTTACAGGAGTGGAAAGACAAAAAAGCGCCGGATCTCGCCGAAGAGATCATGGCCATCAACAAGCCCAATATCACCGGAGATACGATCAGCGGTTTCGGCATGAAGCGCAAGGTCGCTACCTTTATCGACCTTGTCAGAAGCGCCATGTACCCTAATATTTATGACAGTAATATCACGAAAGAAACCGAACTTAGGGCGACCGTTACCCGCCGTTTGCGCGAAGCAGCCGTGCTTTTGGACTGTATGGTCGCCGAGGTCCTCGTAAACCAGTGCCAGCTTGAGCAAAGGCATCGGGCGGACTGTGACAAGTGCAGGGAAACGGCGCAAAAAATCACCATTCATTTCATGGAACACCTGCCCGGTATTGCCAGGCTTTTAAATACAGATATTGAGGCCGCCTACTGCGGAGATCCCGCGGCAAGGTCGCACGAGGAGATCCTGCTCGCGTATCCCGGCTTTGAAGCGATCAGTATCTACCGTATCGCCCATACCTTTTACCAGCTCGATATTCCCCTTTTGCCGCGTATGATGACCGAGCAGGCGCACAGTAAAACGGGCATCGATATTCATCCGGGCGCAACCATCGGCGAGCATTTCTTTATCGACCACGGCACCGGCGTCGTCATCGGCGAGACATGTACCATCGGTAAACACGTTAAGATTTACCAGGGCGTAACGCTGGGCGCGAGAAGCTTTGAGCTTGACGAAAACGGCCATCCGGTCAAGGGCGTAAAGCGCCATCCGGATATTCGGGATAATGTGATTATTTATTCGGGCGCAACCATCCTTGGCGGCGATACGGTGATCGGCGCGGGCTGCGTAATCGGCGGTAACGTGTGGCTCACCCATTCTGTGGAAGCCTGCACGACGGTCTACAATGCTTCCCCCTCCCCGACGCTGATCTCCAACGGCCAAAACGGCTGAATAGCCGCTTGATTCATCGGGACTTCCCTATGGAAGTCTTTTTTCATGCAAAAACTCTTTTCCTGTTTCCTCATCAAGGCTGCGGATACTTTTTTACATTGATTTTTATGTTGACAAATCATTTCCTTTTTGGTTAAAATGTACATTATCGGACTAATTTGTACAATATTGGACTATATGGAGGTTCGTATGTTTGCCCCAAGCGAAAAGCAGTTTTGGAAGTACATTCTTCCGTCCATGCTTACCATGTTTTTAGGCGGATTTTATGCCATTGTCGACGGTTTCTTCGTCGGACAGGCGGTCGGCGACCTGGGACTGGCCGCCATTAATATTGCATGGCCTATCGCGTCTTTCCTGCTCGCCGCTGGCACCGGTATCGGCGTGGGCGGCTCCGTTATCATGTCCACACGGCTGGGAGAAAAAGATATTGACGGCTCGAAACAGGCGTTCGGCAATACATTTTTTATGCTATTGCTTTTTTCTGCGATTATGACTGTCGTATTCTCTTTTTTATACACCCCCATTCTCAGGCTTTTGGGGGCTGAAGGCGATTTGCTTAAGACAGCCGAGGAATACGCGCGCATCGTCGCGCTCGGCTCTACTTTCCAAATCCTCGGCACCGGCATCGCGCCCTTGCTGCGCAACAAAGGAAAAACGGTGCAGGCTATGATCGCCATGGTAAGCGGCCTTGTCACCAATATTATCCTGGACGCGCTTTTTGTGATGGCATTATCCTGGGGAATCCGCGGGGCGGCGCTGGCAACAGTGATCGCGCAGGCGCTTGTCGCGGTCATCGGATTTATTATGCTCTATCATAAAAAGGAAAACCGCGTTCCGCTTTCCATGCTAAAGCCGAACGCCGCCACCATGCGTAAGCTTTTGAAAATCGGCCTTTCCCCCTTTGGTATGACCTTTGCGCCCTCGATCGTCATCATTCTCGCCAATTTGCAATGCCTGCAATACGGAGGAACGGTCGCTGTCGCGGCCTACTCGATTTTGATGTACGTCGTGACTTCGGTACAGGGCCTTTTGCAGGGCGTAGGCGACGGTATCCAGCCATTGCTCAGTTATTTTAACGGCGCGGGAAATATGAGAAGCATGCAGAATGTTTTCCGGAAAGCGTTGATTACCGTACTCGCGTTAAGCATTGTATTGCTGCTTGCCGCGCTGCTCCTGCGCACGCAGATCCCCGTCCTTTTCGGCGCTTCCCCTGAGTCGGCGGCGTTGGTCGAGACCGCGTTGTTCTTTATGGCCTTTGCTTTCCCGTTCATTGGTTTTACCAAGCTTTCGTCTTCGTATTTCTACGCGATCGACGAAGTGAAAACGTCGGCCCTGATCATTTATATCGATCCGGCCGCGCTGACGCCGCTTTACCTGTTTCTGCTTCCCCTGCTTTTGGGCATTACAGGCATCTGGCTGGCGCTGCCTTTCGCGCAGGCGTCATTGACAGTGATCCTGCTGTTTATCTACCGGCGGCATTATCATAAAATGCAACTAAAATCACAGAACAGGAGTTTAAGTTATGGATCAAACAGCACAAATCCGCTCTGAGATCGACGAATATTATGAAAACTGGTTTCGCATCAACCGCGCCTATGAGGACTGGGCGCAGCGGCACGGGACATCAGATAATGTGCTCTTTACCCTGCATACCATTTCTTCGTGCGGGGATGAGGGCTGTACGCAGCAAAAGATATGCAGCGCGTTGCTGCTGCCCAAGCAAACCGTTTCCTTTATTCTTTCCAAACTGGAAAAACAGGGCCTCGTGCAACGCAAGCCGAACCCTAAGGACCGCCGCAACAATCTTGTGTTGCTGACCGAATCCGGCTGGGAATATGCACAGGACATGCTGGCCGCGCTCGAGGCCGCCGAGGTACGCGCTTACCGCAGCATGAACGAAGACCAGCGCAAGGCGCTGCTCGACGGTTACGCGGCGCTCACAGCCGCGCTCGAAAAAAGTTTCTCAGAACCTGAGTAATCAAAAAAAGAATGCCGCTGGGGGCATTCTTTTTATTGCAAATCGCGTTAATACAAATCGTCATCCTCGGTACGCACTACTTCTTCGCGGCGAATATCCGCTCCAAGTTTCTTCAGTTTTTCCTCGATATGGTCATATCCCCTGTCGATATATTTAATGTTATGAATCTCCGTTACCCCGTCCGCCATCAATCCCGCGACAATCAGCGCCGCTCCCGCGCGCAGATCCGTCGCCTCCACCGGCGCACCAGTCAGCTTCTCCACGCCGTCCACGACCGCCACACGGTCCTCCGTCGTGATTTGCGCGCCCATCCGGCGTATCTCTTTGATATGCTTGAAACGCGACTCAAAAATCGTCTCGGTAATCATGCTCGTGCCGTCCGCCGTCGAGAGCAGCACCGTCGCCGGCTGCTGCAGGTCCGTCGGAAACCCGGGATACGGCATTGTTTTGATCTTAACCGCCTTAGGACGCCCTGCGCACTGAACATGGATAAAATCCGCGCCCTCCTTTACGTTGATGCCCATTTCCTCCATCTTAGCGGACAGCGCTTCCATATGCGTAGGAATTACGTTTTTGATTATCACATCGCCGCGCGTCGCCGCCGCCGCGATCATAAGGGTACCCGTTTCGATCTGGTCGGGAATGATCGAATAATTGCAGCCGTGAAGCTTTTCCACGCCGGTAATACGGATCACATCCGTACCGGCGCCTTTGATTTTGGCGCCCATGCAGACCAAAAAGTTGGCCACATCAACGACATGGGGTTCTTTCGCCGCATTGACGATAGACGTCTGCCCCTTGGCGCACGCTGCCGCCAGCATGATGTTTATGGTGGCTCCCACTGAAACAGTATCCAGATATATATCGCTGCCCACAAGGCCGTCCGGCGCGCTGGCAACCACGCGGCCGTATTTGACGTCCACGCTGGCCCCGAGGGCCGTCATTCCCTTGATATGCAGATCGATCGGACGTTCGCCGATCGTGCATCCGCCCGGCAAGTTGATTTCCGCTTCACCAAAACGCGATAAAAGCGCACCTAACAAATAGTAGGACGCGCGCATGCGTTTTACTAAATTCATGGTGACATGGCATGTGTTGATATTGGTCGTATCGACCGTCATCGTGCCGTTTTCGAATTCGACCTCCGCGCCGATTTCGGCAAGGATACGCTTGATAATCAATACGTCTGCGATATTCGGCAGGTTTTCAATGACGCAAATGCCTCTTGCCAGAATGGTCGCAGGCAAAATAGCAACCGCAGCGTTTTTGGCACCGGTCACATCCACGGTTCCTTTCAGTGGAATCCCGCCTTTTATCACTATCTTTTCATTCATATATATATTCAATCCTATTCGATACTATTTTAAAATTTTGCATCATTATTGTAACATTTATCAGAACCATTGACAAGCGAATGCCATCGTTTGCGCGTATCTAAAACATTTTTTTCTTCCACAGGAAAAACGCCGCCACGCCCGAGCAGGCACAGGCGATAATGATCACCCATAAAAAGCCCAGAGGCTCCGATGCAAAAGGAACGGGCACGTTCATCCCCCAAAGGCTGGCGAACAGCGTAGGAATCGCCAGAATAATCGTGATGGAAGTCAATATCTTCATCACGATATTGAGGTTATTCGAGATAACGCTCGCAAACGCATCCATGGTGCCCGAAAGAATGTCGCGGTAAATGGTGCCCATTTCGATCGCCTGCTTGTTTTCGACGATAACGTCCTCCAGCAAATCCAGATCGTCCGGATAACTTTTGATAACGCGGGACTTGAGCATCTTTTCCAAAACGACCTCATTGGATTTTAAGGAGGTGGAAAAATACACCAGGGATTTTTCCAGCTTGAGCATCTGGATCAGCTCGCTGTTTTTCATGGATTGGTGCAACGCGTTTTCAACCTGCGTCGAAGCCTTGTCGATCTGGCGCAGGTACTGCAAATATTTGCTTGCATTTTTATATAATATCTGTAATAAAAACCGTGTTTTCTTGCATGTGTCGAAGCCGCCGCGAATGTTCTGGTTCCAGAAATCTTCCAAAATGGACGTTTCCTCGAGACATACCGTAATGATATTATCCGCCGTTACAATAATTCCCATCGGGAGCGTCGTATATACAAATGAATTCCGTTCCGAAGTAACCACAGGGATGTCGACGAGCACCAACGTCTGGTCGTCCTCGGCGTCGATACGTACCGTTTCCTCGCTGTCCAGCGCGGCGCGGATAAATTCGTCCTCGATGTGAAGCTTGTCCCGTACAAATACAACTTCTTCTTCGGATGGGTCCAAAAGATGGATCCATGCACCCGGCTGGATTGTATCGATCTCTTTGAATGTATTGTTTTCAGCCGTACTGAAAATCCTGATCATTGCCTTTCACCTACTTTCTGCCAAGCAGGCGGTATCACGAGCGAAAATACGCTGTCCGCACACCGCTGCCTCGCGCTTTCATTTTCGTTCGTTTAGGGTCTGCGTCCACGTAATTCTCACCTCCTGTACCTTTGGCATTTATGACCAATTATAATTATAGCCCTCCCCAATTTTATATGCAAGCCTCATTTTCTCCTATATTTTTGAATAGAAATATTGTATAATGTATGAAGCATATGCATACGCGTGGTTTGCACATGCATTCTGTATGTTTTCGCTCTTTGTGTGGTGCTGCTATGAAACGGGAATTTTGTTGTAACGATATTGTTGAAATGCGCAGGGCCCACCCATGCGGCGGCACTCGCTGGATCGTAATCCGTACGGGCGCCGACATCAAGATCAAATGCCTGACATGCGGGCGCATTGTGATGCTTGACTATGAAACATTTATCAAACGAATAAAAAAGGTTATTACTACATGAACAGATACGATCAAGACCTTAACAGACAGCCGCGCCGCCCGAAAGACCGTTCCAATTTCGGCGGGTGCGGCGGTTACGATAAAGAAGATTATGAGGATAGCCGTCCGGATACTTACCGGCGCAGGATCATTCCCCCGCCGGAAGGCTACGACACGGAACCCGAGGACGAATACCTCTATGAGGGCCGTCCCCGTCCTGATGAAACCGATCCATATTATGATACGGACGAGGATTTTTACGACGAAGAGTATGAGCCTCAGGCACAGGATGATTCCTATTTCGAGCCCATGGACGACGATCTGCTGGAATTCGATGAGTTCGGACGCAGGCGCAAGCCTGTGCGCGCCGTACCAAGGACGGAAAGCAAGACGCGCGCAGTATGGGGATGGATCATCTCCATCGTCGCCGCGATCATCATCGCTTTTGTCGTACGCGCCTTTTTCTTTGAAATTATCCTAGTGGACGGACAATCTATGCTGCCGACCCTGCAATCCGACGAACGCCTTGCCGTAGAAAAGGTCAGCCGCTATTTTGGTTTGCCCGAATATGGCGATATTATTATTGTGCATTATCCGAATATGGACGGTACTTACGTAAAACGCGTGATCGGCCTGCCGGGAGATACGCTTGAAGTAAAGGACAGCACCGTCTACAGGAACGGCGAGCCTTTAAGCGAGAGCTATATTAGCAGTGATCCCTATGCCGATATGGATGCCGTGAGCGTGCCGGAGGATACGGTGTTCGTCATGGGCGATAACCGCGCCCATTCCCTTGACAGCCGTACCGCGTACATCGGCCCCATCGCTAAAGATGAGATCGTAGGCCATGCGACTTTCGTTATCTGGCCGTTTGACCGCATGCACTCCGTTGGTTGATTGAAAAAATAAAAAGGCACGTTGCCGCGTGCCTTTTTTATTGCCGCTATTTAATCCAGAATCGCCTTGATACGGCGCACACCCGCGCTGCTGCTCTGTTCCTTTTTGATCTTGAAGTGCCCCAGCTCCGCCGTATTCCCCGCGTGCGGCCCGCCGCAGATTTCCTTGGAATATCCGGGGATCGTATATACCTTGACGAGCTCGCCGTATTTGGAATCAAACACGCCCATCGCGCCCTGCTTCTTGGCCTCGTCCACGGTCATTTCCTCTTCGATAACGTCAATGCCCGCGGCGATCGCCTCGTTGACGTATTCTTCCAGTTTATCAAGCTCTTCGCGCTCTACCTTACGGTCAAAATTGAAGTCAAAGCGCAAACGCTCCGCTGTAATGTTAGAACCTTTCTGCACAATATCCTCGCTTAAAAGCTTTCTGAGCGCCGCGTTCAAAAGATGCGTCGCCGTATGCAGCCGCGCCGTTTGCTCGCTCGTGTCCGCCAGGCCGCCCTTAAACCTTTGCTCCGCCCCCGCGTGCGATAGCTCCTGATGATGCTCGAAAGCTTTATCAAAGCCTTCCTTATCCACCTTAAAGCCTCGTTCATCCGCCAGTTCCAGCGTAAATTCGATGGGGAACCCAAAGGTGTCGTACAGTCGGAACGCGCTTTTTCCGTCGATCACATCGCCTGCCGCGAGATTCGCCGTAACCTTTTCGAATTCCTTTAAGCCCTGCGTGATCGTCTTCTGGAAACGTTCTTCCTCTTTTTCAATCTCTGAGAGTATCTTTTTCTCATTGGCGCGCAGCTCATTATATGCATGCGCATATTTGTCGATTACCACTTGGGAGATTTTGGAAAGATTTCCTTCGCCAATCCCAAGCTTGCCCGCAAAACGAATGGAGCGGCGCAGCAATCTCCTGAGCACGTAACCCTGATCGACATTGGACGGCGTGATACCTTTTTCGTCGCCAATCATAAACGTCGCGCACCTAATATGGTCCGCCACAATACGAAAAGCCTTTCTTGTTTCCTCGTCCGCGCCCTCGTATTTCTTTCCAGAAAGCTCCTCGATCTTCGCGATGATCGGTACAAAAACGTCCGTTTCGTATACGGATTTTTTACCCTGCAAAATCGCAATCGTACGGTCAAGCCCCATTCCCGTATCTACGTTCTTATGCTCGAGCGGCACAAACGTTCCGTCCGCCTGCTTATTGTATTCCATGAATACGTCGTTCCATATTTCAAGGTATTTCCCGCAATCGCACGAGGGGTTGCAGTCCGGTCCGCAGGCAGGCTTTCCGGTATCGATAAACATTTCCGTATCCGGTCCGCACGGTCCTGTAATGCCCGCCGGCCCCCACCAGTTGTGCTTCTTTCCCAGGAAGAAAATGTGGTCGTCCGCCACGCCCATCTCACGCCACCGGTCATATGCCTGCATATCGCGCGGCGCATCTTCATCACCCGCGAAGCAGGTAAAATATAATTTATCCTTTTCGATTCCCAGCCACTCGTCGCTTGTCAGAAATTCGTAGCTCCACGCGATCGCTTCTTTCTTAAAGTAATCGCCCAGCGACCAGTTCCCCAGCATCTCAAAAAAAGTGCAGTGACTCTCGTCCCCCACTTCATCAATATCGCCTGTGCGCACGCACTTTTGTACATCCGTAAGCCTTGTACCCGCCGGATGCTTTTCCCCCAGCAGATAAGGCACCAACGGATGCATGCCCGCTGTTGTAAAAAGAACGGTAGGATCATTTTCCGGAATCAGCGACGCGCTTTTGATCACCGCATGCCCCTTGCTCCTGAAAAAATCCAAATACATTTGCCGTAATTCGTCACTTGTTAAGCACTTCATCTAAAAACTCCTTCATCGCTTGCTATTTACAAAGCACCACTATGGCGTTTGCTATAATATCCGCTATCTTTACGAGCGAATCGATTTCAATATATTCATCCGGCTGGTGCTCCGTTCCGACCTGCCCCGGGAAGAGCGCGCCGAACGCCACCGAGTTGGGAAACGCGCGCGCGTACGTTGCGCCGCCCATCGTCATGCAATATGCCTTTTCCCCCGTCACCTCTTCATAGGCCTGCTTAAGGCCCGCAACAAGCGGCGAATCCTCGCTTACGTAGTGCGCGGCGCGCGAAAATGTTTCCTCTACCTCAAAACCATGCAAAGCTTCGCGTATTTTATGCAGGATCGCTTCCTTGTCGCCGTTTACCGGATAACGGATGTCTACGCCGACGGCAAGGCCGTCCTTATCGGTCGTGCAATAACCTACGTTTAAGGTAAGCGCGCCGGAGAAATCCTTTTGCGCAATGCCAAGCCGCCCGCCGTCCGTCTCCGTCCCGATGAGCGCGGCCAGCTCATACACGGCATCGGAAAGCGCGTTCTTTTTTAAAGGCAGCATATTTAAAAACTGTATCATATACGTAAGCGCGTTCCTGCCGTCCTCCGGCTTGGAACCGTGCGCCGATACGCCGTGCGCCTGCAAAACCATACCGCCCTCGGTCGGCGCGGATGTAATTTTAACAGGAGAATCCTCATTGAAAAGATCGATCATCTGCGAAAGCGCCCGCGTGTTCCCCATAATCGTACATTCCGCGAGCGCGGGCACCACGTTCACCCGCTGACCCGCATGCAGGTCGGCCAGCACGAGCGCGCCGTCCGGCGAAAAATCGTACGCCTTACGCCTGAGCGTTAAGTGCAGCAAGCCTTTTTCCGCATTTACGATCGGGAATTCCGCGTCCGGCGAAATTGCCATCGAGGGGATCTCTCCGCCGTTCTTTTTATAAAAATCCATATCAGCCCAGCCGCTTTCCTCGTCACAGCCGAAGATGATACGCACACGTTTATTGAGCGTAATACAATTTTCCTTGATTCCCGACAGGGCAAACAACGCGGCGATCGCAGGTCCTTTATCGTCGATCGCGCCCCTGCCGTATACGCGTCCATCCCTGACCGTTCCTTCGAACGGCGGCAGCGTCCATCCCTCGCCAGCCGGCACCACGTCAAGATGTGTGACGATCGCGAGCATTTCGTCGCCGTCGCCGTATTCGACATATCCCAGATGGGAAAAGAAATTCACGCTGTCAAAATCCAGCCGTTCCCCGATGTTGAGCGTCTTGATAAGCGCGTCGAACACGCCTTTTCCGTAAGGCATATTTCCCTGTGCTTCCCCTTTTACGCTTTTGATTCCCAGAATCGTTTTCAAAGCGTCGACCATCTCATTTTTTCGCGGTGCAAGTGTGAATTCCAACATTTTCTTTTTCTCCCGGTATTTCTGCAAACGAATGCGTATATATTATAGCAGAAAATAATTTCAGAATACATAGTTTTTTATATTTTAACCCGTTTTACAGGAATGCCGCGCCGCCTCGGCGAAATATTTAAGTACTGTATCAAATCACATTCATTGGGAGGGATGCCTTATTTCTATCCATGAGGGACATCGTGCGCGGCTGAAAAAACGGTATCTGCAAAAAGGACCGGGCGCTCTTGAAGACCATGAAGCTTTGGAGCTTTTGCTTTTTTATGCGATCCCCCGTCGGGATACCAACGCGCTCGCGCATATTCTTCTTGAAAAATTCGGCAGTCTGGAGCGGCTTTTCCAGGCCGATATAAAGGATATTGCGTGTATCGACGGCGTCGGCGAGCAAAGCGCCCTGCTTATCAAGTTGGTTTTCGACCTCGCGCGCAGGAGCGCGCAGACCTCTCCCGTTGCTCCCAAACTGAAATCCATCGATTCCGCGATCCGCTATGCGCAGGACCTGCTTACAGATAAAACAGAGGAGCAATTTTATGTCATCTGCCTCGACGCTCACTTCAGCGTCATCCATACGGAACTTTTAAGCCGTGGTACGGCCACGGAAACACCCGTTTATATCCGGCATATTACCGAAAGCGTTGTCCGCAGCGGCGCGGACAAGGTGATCATCGCGCACAACCATCCCGGCGGCAGCGCGCAACCGAGCAAAAATGACGTCGAGACCACGCAGCGTATCTTAAAAGCGATGGACGCGCTTGAAATCGGATTCCTCGACCATGTCATCGTCGGCAAAGCAGACGCTTTCAGCATCGCTGAGAAATTGCTCCTGCGCAGCGACTATCCGGAAAAAGACGCGCGCTTCGCGCAGTATTCCGCCCGTGTCATGCAGGATCTCCCGTCCCTGTTTCAAAGGTAGCTATTGCAAAACCCGCCAAACCTATGTATAATTTTGAAGAATGGTTAACGCTTCAAAACAACCTTATTGGAGGAATGTGCAATTATGGCAATTGAATATTTTCATATAAAAGAGCGGGATTTTGATCTCGTGGAACAGCTCATCCAAATAGAAAATTCGTCCTACGAGGCGGGCGGTCTCGACGTCTTTGACCTCATCGCCATGCTCCGCCACGCGCGCGTATATGTCGCCGTGGAGTACGACGAGATTTTAGGAGCCGTTTATTTTATGCGTAATTTCGACAATCCGGACAAGGTTTTCCTGCACAGTATCAATATCTTAGATCCGCAGGCAAATCCCAATCTCGGTACTTCTCTGCTCAATATCGCTTTCGCGGATATGAAGACGTTTGGTATCAAGCTTGTAGAAGTAAACGTCGATCCCTCCAACTACCGCGCTCTTAAAATCTACCGCGAACATCTGGGCTTCGTTGCAAGCGACAGTATGCAAAGCGAAATCCTCAACGGCGAGGAGATTCTGATGCTGCAAAAAGAGCTGTAATCATCATATCGTATTTTAAGAACCGCGCTTGCGGTTCTTTTTTTTGCAAAATGATTGACAAATGGCGCCGCTCGTTTTATAGTTAGTTACATAAGTAATTAACCAACTATGCTAAAGGAGGATGAAATGAACATCGATTTTGAAAGCGATACCCCCATCTACCTGCAGATTTCCGCACAGATCGAAGACTCCATCCTGTCCGGCGCATTTGCGGAAGAGTCGCAAATTCCCTCTACAACGGAGATTTCGACCCTCTACCACATCAACCCCGCCACGGTTTTGAAAGGCATGACGCTGCTGGTGGACGGCGGCATATTATACAAGAAACGAGGAGTCGGTATGTTTGTAAAACAGGGAGCCGCGCAGGCGGTCCTTAAAAAAAGACGGCAATCCTTTTATGAGGACTACATTTTGCGGCTGTTGGGTGAAGCGGCAAAACTTGGTATCAGTTCTGATGAACTGATCGGTATGATCGCGAAAGGAGCAAAAAATGATTGAACTGAAGAATGTAACCAAAAAATTCAAAGAGGTAACGGCGCTCGACCATGTAAGCGTCTCCTTTGAAAGCAATCACATTTACGGGCTTTTAGGCCGCAACGGCGCCGGAAAATCCACGCTGCTAAACCTTGTGACCAACCGCCTGTTCCCCACCGAGGGATTTGTGTATGCCGGCGGTATGCCGGTCATGGAAAACGACCGGGCCTTGCAATTAATTTCTTATATGAGCGAGGACACACTCTACGAATCCGCCATTCCTGTACGGCGTATCTTTGAATGGTCAAAACTGTTTTATCCGGAATTTGATATGGACTACGCGTATGCTCTTGCGGAAAAATTCTCTTTGGATCCCAGGAAAAAAATCGGCAAACTTTCCACCGGCTACCGTTCTGTTTCCAAACTGATTATCACCTTAGCTTCGGGCGCGGAATACCTGTTGTTTGACGAGCCGGTCTTGGGGCTGGACGCAAACCACCGGCAGCTTTTCTATGACGAGCTTCTTAGGTTGTACGCGCAGCGACCCTGCACGGTGGTCCTTTCTACGCACCTGATCGAGGAAGTCGCGGGCATCGTTGACCGCGTTGTGATCTTAAGGAACGGCGGGATTCTTTTGGACCGTGATACGGAGGAGGTCCGAAAAATGGGCTTTACCGTCTCCGGCCGCAAGGATTCGGTCGGCGCATGGTGCGCGGGAAAGCAAATATTAGGCACACAGGAACTCGGCGGCCTGATGGTCGCGCACGTTCTTGGAGAGCGCGGGAACGTTCCGCCGGAACTTACGGTTACCCCCCTTGACCTGCAGCAGCTCTTTATTCACCTGACCAACTCATAAGAAAGGATGAAATCAAAATGAGACTGAAAAAAATGCTTTTCTGGCAATGGAAATCAAACCGCCTTGCTTTTCTGATATTCTACCTGATCGTAGCGGTCGCGACGATCGCGCTTTCTCTTCTCTTTTCCGGTCAAACGGGTTCTGACAGGACTTTTGGCGCCGTTCCGTCCGCCAGCACAACTGGTATCATAATAAGCTCTTCCCTCGGTTCTTTCAACATGGCAACTTTCCCTTTCGCCCTGGTCTTCCTCTTTGTATTAGGCCTCGCAAGCTTTGGGGAGAATATCCGTCTTGCCATCTCAAACGGCGTTTCCCGCCGCACGCACTACGTCAGTTTCTTATTGTTCGCCCTCGCCGCCGCCGTCGTAACGTCGCTTTTGAGCATTCTTTTCGACGCGATCCCATATTTTTTCGGAACGTCCGGCGCAAGCTCGCAGTTTGCGGGATCCTTTATCGTATTGTTCGTGTTTTTCTTCACGGTCTACCTGTTTTTCATGGTTTTCGGCTACTTCCTGGCCGGCGCATATTACCGGATGAATACCGCGGCAAAGATCATCGTTTCTATCGGCGTACCTGCGGCTGTAATCGCTTTCCTTGCGGGCGCCTTAAGCTTCCATCCGGACGCGCCTCTTTATTCTGCCGGCGTTGCGCTCCTTGCCTTTGGCGATTGGATGACAAATACGGCCAACGCAGCTTTGTTCTTCCTCCTCCTGTCCGCCATATTCCTGTTCCTTGGCTGGCTGCTCACGCGGCGCGCGCCGGTAAAAGCGCCCGCCGAATAAAAAAGCACAAAAAAGAGGCTGCCGTAAGGCAGCCTCTTTTGTCTTTTATGAAATATAATGCCGCACCCTGAAGCGCGCGCCCACATCTTCCGCGATTTTCCGGCATATCTCGATATCCTCCGGACTGATGATGTCTACCACGGAAAGCGTCGTCTTGATCCCGTATTTCACGCAGTCCCGCGCAAAATCGATCATATAGCGAAAACCATCCTCGCCGTATTTGCTGTGCACCACAGCCTCATATTTACGCGCATCCGCTTCGTTCAGGCTGATGGACACCTCGTCGATCAAGCCGGCCAGCTCCCGCGCAATATCCCGCCCGTGGTAAACGCTGGCATGTCCGTTGGTATTGATGCGCGTATGTCCGCCATAACTTTTTACGTATGCCGCCACTTCCTTGAGTTCGTCGATCTTGATCGTCGGTTCCCCATATCCGCAGAAAACCACGTCTCCCGGGTCCTTTTTCAATTCGTCAATGACCTCCTGTGCCGACGGTTCTTTTTCCAGCCATAAATCATATCCCGCAACTCCCTTTTCCGTCCGGCGCACGCAGAAATCGCAATCGTTCGTGCATTGGTTAGTCAGGTTGATATAGGTCGCGTTGCCGATCTTATACGTATATGTATTGTCCAAAACTTTCTCCTTTAAGCAATTCCAAAAAATCGTTTGGCGTTTTCCAGAGTGAGCCGCGCGATTTCTTCCGTATCCATGTCCCTTATTTCCGCCATCTTTTCCGCCACATAACGGACATAGGCCGGCTGGTTCCGCCTGCCCCGCAAGGGTACCGGCGTCATATACGGGCAATCCGTCTCCAAAAGCAGCCGCTCTAAGGGAACTGCCTGCGCCGCCTCAATCGTTTTACGCGCGTTTTTAAAGGTGAGCGAACCGCCAAAGGCGATATAAAATCCCATCGCCACCAGCTCTTTCGCCGTCTGCGCGCTGCCCGAAAAGCAATGCATCTCCCCGCGCGCGTCGGGATATTGCCTGAGGATCGTCATCGTATCCATCGTCGCTTCTCTGCTGTGCACCACAATAGGCAGATCAAGCTCAATCGCGAGCTCGATTTGCTGCGCAAAAGCTTTCTTTTGTGCTTCGCGCGGCGAAAAATCATAATGGTAATCGAGCCCGATCTCTCCGATCGCCACCACCTTTTGTTCTTTGCTCAGCGAGCGCAATACGTCTTTCGACGTTTCATCCCATTCCTGCGCGCTGTGCGGGTGCACGCCAACAGCGGCATAAACCGGATAATGCTCCCTTGCAAGCGCCGCCGCGCGCACGCTGTCTCCCATATCCGAGGAGCATTCCACAATATATTCGATCCCCTGTTCCGCAAGCTCCCTAAGCAGCGTTTCGCGGTCCTCGTCAAATCGTTCGTCCAGAAGATGCGTATGTGTATCAAATAATCTCATTTCGTTACCCTACGGTCAGCCCGTCCTCGCTGTCTGCGGTCACAAGCGCAATATCAGGGTTATCTCCTACGGCCAGAATCATTCCCTCCGAAAGCGTACCGCGCAGTTTGGCAGGCTTTAGGTTTGCCACGATGACAACCGTCTTCCCAACCATCTCCCGCGCGCTGAAGCTTTCGCGGATACCCGATACGATAGTCCTTTTCTCTTCCCCGCACTTGACCGTCAGCTTCAGCAGCTTATCCGAGCCCTCCAGGTTTTCGCAATCGATCACCCTGGCGGTTTTTAGCTGTACTTTTTTAAAATCGTCGATCGTAATCTGCTCCGGTTCCTTTTCTTTCTTTTCTTCTTTGGTCTGCTCGCGCGCCGCCGCCATCAGCTTATCCAGCTCCCCAAGCTCTTTATCGATCTCAATTCGCGGGAAGATGGGCGCGCCCTTGAGCACATTGGTACCCGCTTCCACTTTGCCATACGAAAGAATGCTGTCCCAGCTGCAAAGCGGTCCACAGTTATCGATACCCAATTGCCCGCGCATTCTAACAGAAGTTTCGGGCATAACGCTCTCAATCAATACGGAAACAATCCTCAGCCCCTCCGCCAGATGATACATCACGCTTGCAAGGCGCGGCTTTTGCGTCTCGTCTTTGGCGAGCGCCCACGGCATCGTAATATCAATATACTTGTTGAGCATGCCGATATACTGCCATACTTCGCCGAGCGCCTCGGACACTTTCCATTCATTCATCAGCGCCTCAAACCGCTTCGGCAGCGCCGATGCGAAATCGATCAGTTTTTGGTCCTCGGCGTCCGCCTCGCCACAGGCCGGAATTTCGCCGCCAAAATATTTATCGATCATCGCGACCGTACGCGACAAAAGGTTGCCAAGATCGTTTGCCAGGTCCGCGTTGATACGCGCAAGCAGCAGTTCGTTGGAAAACATCAGATCGCTTCCGAGCGGCGCTTCGCGCATGAGGAAATAGCGGATCGCATCCACACCGTAGCGCCCGACCAAAACGACCGGATCGACGACGTTGCCTCGGCTTTTGCTCATTTTGCCGCCCTGCAGCGTAAGCCATCCGTGGCCATATACGCGCTTTGGCAGGGGCAAACCGAGCGCCATCAGGATCGTCGGCCATGTAATCGTGTGAAAACGTACGATTTCCTTTCCGACCAAGTGCAGATCCGCGGGCCAATACTTTTGGAATTTGCTGTCGTCGTCCGATAAATAACCAAGGGCGGAAATATAGTTGGAAAGCGCGTCGATCCATACATACATCACGTGATCCTTGTCAAAGGGCACCGGAATCCCCCATTTGAAAGAGGAACGCGACACGCATAAGTCTTCAAGCCCGGGCAAAAGGAAGTTGTTAAGCATTTCATTCTTGCGCGATTCTGGCTGGATAAATTCCGGATGTTCTTTGATATGCGCGATCAGCTTGTCCGCGTATTTGGACGCGCGGAAGAAATAACTTTCTTCCTTGACGCGCTGCACTTCCCGCCCGCAGTCCGGACATTTCCCGTCTATAAGCTGCGTATCCGTCCAGAACGCTTCGCACGGCGTACAATACCAGCTTTCATATTCGCTTTTATAAATATCTCCCTGGTCGTAGAGCTTTTGGAAAATCTTTTGCACGCACTGCTCATGGCGCTTATCGGTGGTGCGTATAAAATCATCGTTCGTGATATTCATAAGCTCCCACAACGCCTTGATCTGCGACACGACCCCATCCACATATTCTTTGGGCGACATCCCCTTTTCCGTAGCGATCTTTTCGATTTTCTGGCCGTGTTCGTCCGTTCCCGTCAGGAACATGACGTCATAGCCCGTCTGGCGCTTAAAACGCGCGATCGAATCGGCCGCCGTTGTGCAGTAGGCATGACCGATATGCAGCTTATCGCTCGGATAATAGATGGGCGTCGTGATGTAAAATTTTTCCCTCATTGCTCTCGCTCCTTTATTTTTCATACATAACTTACATTATATCGTTTCCCCTGCGCTATTTCAATACTGCCGCGCATAAGGCCATGCAACAAAAAACTGCCGTAACAAACGAGATACGGCAGTTTCCATTTCTTTTCCCCAGGCAGTATCAGAATATCTGATCCCCGCTTTTGAATTCCAGCCCCGGATGGATGTCGAACCTTACAGCGCCCACAACCGCTTTTCCCTCAACGGCTTTGCTGATTTTCGCTACGCCCTCGTTGCCAAAGCCCGCGCACAATTCAATCGCTCCGACCCCCTGCTCCACCATTTCCCTGGCGGCAAGCACGCCTTCCTCATAATCCTTTACGCCGATTACCGTCAAACGTACGCCGGGAGTATCGACAACGCTCCGGTCCCGCTTATAGTCCGCGCCCGGCGCGGCAAAAATAAAAGCTGCGTTCACTTTCATATCCGTTTTCTTCCTTATCCTTTAATAATAACGCCTTCCTGATAAACCGGTACCACGCCCAGCATATCCTCGCGCGTGCAATATTCCAGGTCATCATAAAGCTTGAGCTGCTTTAGATATTCAAAATGCGTGCTGCCCTCAAGCGCGGACAGAATATCATGGTTGGCATCGTGGTAAAGCTTTAACGCCACCTTGCCCATATCGTCCGTCTCCAATGTTTCGTCGATCTTCATAAGCCTGTCGATGATACATCCCATGGCAAGAATATCGTCCGTCGAGAACTTCTCCTTGGTGCCCGCGCACACAAGGACGATGTCCCGCCCCAAGCCGTACGCCTTTTGCGCGACCGCTTCGGCGTTGATAAACGAGCCTACCAGCACATCTTCCGCCGCCACAAGGGATTTGAGCGCGACCGTTCCGTTCGTCGTTGAAAAAATAATAATTTTATCCTCAACGGCGTCTTGTGTAAATTCCAGGGGCGAATTCCCAAGATCGAAGCCGTTTACTTTCTGCGCCGCAATCTCGCCGCACAAAAGCACGTTCCCCTCCGATATTTTCTTAATGGCCGCCGCCTCGTTCGCTTCCTCCGTCGGCACCATCCTGTCGCAGCCGTTGGCAATCGCGGTAATAATTGTGGCGGACGCGCGCAGCGCATCGATCATGATCGCCGTCCGGTCCTGCAACTCTTGTTTCGGCAGATCGCTGAACACTGCTGAACTGATAATTTTCATGTTGACCTCTCGTAATTTAGCTTATGTGTCTATTATGATATATCACTGTACTACATTTCCTGCGCAAATTCAAGTAAAATCCATTCAGCAGATTAAATTTTCGGCTTTATAAAGCAATTTCACACGCGGGAATTAATTGATAAACAGGCATTTTTTTACAGGGCTTTCCGCCCGGGCCACCGGAGCCTTACATTGACGAAAGAATGTTTATTTGTTAAGATAATTCTGTTCGTTATAGGAGGTAAAACACATGAAATCAACAGGTATCGTAAGACCGCTGGACTCGCTTGGAAGAGTTGTGCTCCCCATTGAACTGCGCCGTGTTTTGGGCTTTAACTGTAAAGACCCTGTCGAAATTTTCGTAGACGGCGACTACATCCTGCTGAAAAAGTATCAGCCGGCATGTATTTTTTGCGACAGTATGGAAGATGTAAAGGTCTATAAAGGCCGAAATGTATGCGCAAAATGCATACAGGACATGCAGGAACAGGCAAAGTAGCCTGTTTGCTCCCTATAAGGTCAGGAGCAATTGATAGGTCCTGTTCTTAGAAACGCCAAGAAACGCCGTAACATAAGTCACGGCGTCTTTTTTTGTTTTCCCCTCTAAAACGCACTCCCTGAGGGCGGCAACAATGTCCTCGTCTGACACTTCCCTCTTTTGCGCGGACGGATCGAGTATCAGCACGAATTCGCCCTTGACCGCGTCCCTTTGCCCAAGGATTTCCAGGGCTTCCCCCGCTGTTGTGCGCAGCAGTTCCTCATATACCTTTGTCAGTTCGCGCGCAACGCACACGGGCGTATCTTCTCCGCATACCTCGCAGACGTCCGCCAGCGTCTTGCCGATCCTGTTAGGGCTTTCGTAAATAACGCACGGCTTGCCCGCCGCGCGCATCTCTTCCAGCTCTTTTTTGCGTGCGGATGATTTTGTATTCAAAAAACCGTAGAAAGAAAATCTCGAGCAGTCCATGCCGCTCAAGGTAACCGCCGTAATGGCCGCGCACGCGCCGGGCAGGCTTTCCACCTCAATCCCGCTCTCGAGGCACCGCGCCACCAACTGGAAGCCCGGATCGGATATGACAGGCGTGCCCGCGTCCGATACCAGCGCCACATGTTTTCCCTCCCCAAGGCAGCGCAGTATCTCCTGGTAGCGCGCCTCGTCGCTGTATTCATGGAAGCTCAGCAGTTTATTTTTAATATCGAAATGGTTCAACAGCTTCACAGTCCGCCGCGTATCTTCCGCCGCGACCAGATCCGCATCCCTCAGCGTCTCAAGGGCGCGCAGGGTAATATCTCCGAGGTTTCCTATCGGGGTGGCGACAATCGATAATTTTCCGCCCATCTCTTATCTTTCTCCGTTTCTGTTATATATCTTCCTGATCTCCGGCGTTTCGCTTCCGTCCGCCTCGTGCACAATGAGCGGCGGGAGCACCCTGAGCGCCGGCCTGCCGTCCTTTGAGGCGGAAATCAGCATGCATACCGGCTCGCTTGTGACGCGGCTGTGAATAAAGCGCAGCTCCTTTGGCTCCAGCCTGCACGCGCGCAGCGTCCTGAAAATCTCCGCCATGCGCGATACCCGATGGATCATACAAAAGCGTCCGTAAGGCCGTAAGAGGCGCGCTGCGCAGGCGCAAAGCTCCTCCAGCGTGATCTTCGTTTCAAAGCGCGCGATCCGGTGGCTCTCATCCATGCTGGGAACCGCCGCAGTCGCTTTATCGTACGGCGGGTTGGATACCACGACGTCATAGCCGTCCCCGAGCAGGGAGCGCGCGTCCTTGATGTCGCCGTTGATAATGCGGATACGGCTTTCAAGTCCGTTTAATGCTATGCTTTTGCGCGCGGTCCTGGCAAGCTTTTCCTGTAGCTCGATCGCGTCCACCGTGATTTCCGGCTGCCTGCCATACAAAAGGAGCGGGAGTATCCCCGTTCCCGTTCCGAGGTCCGCGACGCGCGCGCCTTTCTTTGGAGAGGCAAAATCCGCCAACAGCACAGCGTCTATGCCAAAGCAGAAAAGCTCCGTATCCTGTATGATTTTAAGGCCTTTTAATTGCAAATCGTCGATACGTTCCATGCGCCTATTATATCACAAAGCATAGCGCATATAAAAAAAGAAACCTGCTTTGCAACAGATTTCTTTTAAAATTCATTTTTGGCTTCGATTACGCCTCGGAAATCGCTTCAACCGGACATGTAGAAGCACAAGCGCCGCAGTCAATGCATGTATCAGGATCGATCACATAATGCTCGCCGCCGTCAGAAATCGCATTTACCGGGCAATCAGCCGCGCACGCGCCGCAGGAAATGCATCCTTCAGAAATTTTGTATGCCATGTTTGCTCACCTCCATAATTAATACACTTTTATTCTACCATTCCATCGCAAAAAAGCAATAGTTTTTTAGTCTTTTAAAAGGTTTTTGATCTCCTCGTCCACGACGGCTTCTTCCGTTTCGACAGCCTGCGCCGCACGCTTATTTTTTATTTTCACATCCGCAAGGTCGTATTCCCGTATTTCAGGCGTTCCGTCCGGCAGGGTCCGCTTGGCGCGCACCTTTTCCGTAAGCGCGTTGGTGTCTACGACCTCGGCCGTACCGTCGCACGTCTCCACCGCCGCGCCGATACGCGGCAGCTTTTTACGCATCTTGTGGTAATGCTCATATTCATAACTTAAACAGCACATCAGCCTGCCGCATAATCCGCTGATCTTTGTCGGCGATAAGGACAGGTTCTGCTCCTTTGCCATCTTGATGGATACCGGCTGGAAATCCCCTAAAAACGCGCTGCAGCAGCACGGCCGCCCGCACGGTCCGAGCCCGCCGACTTTCTTTGCCTCGTCGCGCACGCCGATCTGCCGAAGCTCGATACGCGTTTTGAAGATCGAAGCGAGGTCTTTTACCAGCTCGCGGAAATCCACTCGTCCCTCCGCCGTGAAATAAAAGACGATCTTGCTGCCGTCAAAGGTGTACTCCACGTCGATCAGCTTCATCTCCATGTTATGCTTATTGATTTTTTCCACGCAGATGTCATGCGCTTCTTTTTCTTTTTTCCTGTTCTTCTCCAGCCTTTTGAAATCCTTTTCATCCGCTTTCCTGAGCACCTTTTTCAGCGGCTTCACGATTTCCTTTTCCTCCAGCTCGCGCGCAGAGATGACTACCTCGCCGAATTCAAGGCCGCGCACAGTCTCCACCACGACTTTATCGTTTGCTTCTATTTCAAGGTTGCCGGGATCAAAATAATAGATCTTCCCGACCTCGGAGAATCTCACTCCTATTACTGAACTCATAAAATTACCTCCAATATATGAAAAAGCATGCTCTCAAGCGCGAGCTTCGTATTCAGCCCCGCGCATTGAGCGCGCCTTGCCACGCAATCATAAATTTTTTCCTGTGTATTGACCAGAACATAGTCGCTAAAGCGCGCGTGCTGGGCGATTTCCGGCATCTTATCCTGATTGACGATATGCCCCGCCTGTCCCGTGTGCTTATAAAGCAGCACGTCCGCAATATAGAGAAGCGCAACCGAAAGGCACAACGAGATAGCCGTTTCATGCTTTAAAAACAAAGCGAGCGTCGCGCTTGTTGCCATGTTTCTCGCCGTCCACAGGCGATTTAACGCCAATATCATATCATCGCGCGCTTCGAAAAAATCATCCTGCAAAAACGCGAGCGCCCGATAATAATCCCCGCCCGCCGCGTCCGCGAGTACGCGCGCTTTAAGGGTAGGCAGTTTTTGCTCTTCCTTAAGCCTTTGTGCCGCCTCTTCCTTTGATAACGACGTCTTTAAAATTATACACCGCGACAGTATGGTAGGCAATATGTTTTTGACATTTTGCGCCCCCAGCATGAACACCGTATTTTCCGGCGGTTCCTCAATGACCTTCAAAAGCGCGTTCTGCGCCTGCGGCGTCATCGTATCCGCCTGCGCGATCACCACCGCCTTGTAACCGCCCTCATACGCCTTGCTTGCCACCTCTGCCGGAACGCCGCGTACATCGTCTATCTTGATGCTGCCTTTACTCTCGATATAAATCACATCGGTATGGTTTTTGTGCGCATATTTCAGGCAGCCCGGGCAGGCGCCGCACGCGCTGTGCGTCCGGCAGTATATGTGCATCAAAAAATCGTCGATTTCCTTTTGCGTCGTTTCCGCCGACGCGCCGGATACCAGGTATGCTCCCGCTATTTTCCCAGTTTTGATGGCGTTTTCAAATATTTCATTCATACGCGAAAGCCGTTTTCCTTTAAAATCCCGTCCATGTTTGCGCGCACAATCTCCTGTGTCGCAAATTTATCCCCCGACGCGTCGATACGGATGATCCGTTCCGGATACATTTCGGAAAGCTTCACAAATCCGTTGTAAAGCAAGATATAAAACTCCTCTTCCTGCGTTTCCAGCCTGTCGTGCACACGCTTTTTGCTCATGCGCTCAAAAGCGAGGTGCGGCGGGAAGTCCAGGAAAAACGTCTTGTCCGGCATTCTGTCACCCATCGCAAAACAATTAATATCCATAACGCTTTCGACGCCGAGTCCGCGGCCCACGCCTTGGTATGCAAGCGACGAATCGATAAACCTGTCGCACAGCACGATCTTCCCCGCAGCCACGGCAGGCTCGATCACCTGTTTTACATGCTGCGCGCGCGCCGCCGCGTAAAGCAAGGCTTCCGTACGGTCGCTCATTTCCTTATTCTCAATATCCAGTACGAGGTCGCGTATCTTTTCCGCGATATTACAGCCGCCCGGCTCTCTTGTAAGCACCGGACTGATCCCCTGCTGCTGCAGGTATTCCGATAAAAAACGCATCTGCGTACTTTTTCCGCAGCCGTCCACACCCTCGAACGTAATAAACAAACCTTTCAATTTATGTCTTCTGCCTTTCTGTTTCTATAGGATTTCCTCACTGTTTGTTACAGGCACGCGACTTCCACCCCGCCGTCCATACCAAACAATTGATACCCGTTGTTTTTCAGCTTCAATAAATAATCGATCATTTGCTCGGTAATCTTGACCCCCGGCATGATGACCGGCACGCCCGGCGGATAAGCCCCTGCGCTCTGCGCCGCGACATAGCCGACGCTTTCCTCCGGCGCGATACGCCGGCGCTGTGCAAATACCGCCTCACGCACGGATACGGACGGCTGCGCGCCGAATATCCCCGCCAGATCGTCCGCCGTCATCGTGCGCCGAATATTGTAGTTGGAGCCTTTGATATTTTTCAGCGCCATTTTCAAGAGGTCAAAATCGTCAACGCCGTCCGCCACCGTACAAATCAGCACGATGTTGGAAAGGTCCGCGGCCTCTACCACAACCCCGTTTGCAAAAAGCAGCCGCGCCGCCGTAAATCCGCTCACACCCCGATCCGTGACATCGATAACCAGCTTTAATACATCCCTGTCGTAACTGCCCGTATCCTTTGGAATATCCTGCAAAACGCAGCGATAGCCGCCCAAGGCCTCAATGCGCCGCATATTGTCTTCCACAAGGTTGATCGTCATCGCCAGTTCGGTATGCCCGTGCTCGCGCATATAACCAAGCGCGTAATCGCACGATCCCAAAAGTACATACGACGGGCTTGTGGTTTGCAGCATATTCAGCCGCGCGCGTACGGTATCATGCGCGATGTTCGCGTTTTCGCCCACACACAAAACGGAGCATTGATTCATCGCTTTCAGCGTTTTATGCAGGCTTACAACCCAAATATCGCAGCCCGCAGCAGCCGGAGAAACAGGCAGCAGCTCCGAAAAATCAAACGCCGCGCTGTGCGCCGCATCGCAAATCACCTGCATACCCGCGCGGTGCGCCGCCGCGCAAATACTGTTCAAATCCAGGCACATGCCATAATAATTCGGATATGTGATATAGACCGCTTTGGCATCCGAATGCGCGGCGATCGCCCGCTCCATGTCCTCTTCACTCACCACGCAGGGCAGCTCCGTGGCCCTGGCCGACGGATATACGAATACCGGCTCCGCACCCGCGAGGGCAAACGCATTTACCGCGCTCAGGTGTACATCGCGCGCGGCGATTACCTTGTCGCCCGGCCGAAGCACACTGAGCGCCGCCGCATGAATCCCGCCGGAACTTCCGTTTACCAAAAAGAAGCTTTCCCGCGCATGGATATACTCCGCGTGCAGGTCCTGCGCCTTTTTGATCGCCCCCTGCGGCATGTAAAGGTTGTCCGCTCCAGGCATTTCCGTAATATCGTAACAATTGACTGCGGACGGTAAAAAACCGGGCTTTCCCTTGTGTCCCGGCATACAAAAACGCGGTCCCGCTTCCCCCGCGAGTTCGTGCAGCATGTCTACAATCGGCGTATTCAAGGCGCATCCTCCTCCGAGTCAATTCTTTCTTTCAGTTCATCCGAGGGACTGATTAAAACAACCGACGCCGCAAACTCCAGCACAAACGCTTCCTGTTTTTTCGCAAAGGTAAATTTATACCGTTTCTTGCCTGCCATGCGGCTTCCCATGGCCGTATAAGGCCCCATGCTTTTAATATCGCGCAGCGGAGCCGAAAACAGTTCCTTTTCCCGCGCTCCAACCTTGCGTCCAAAATAAATCTTGCCTTTTTGCACCACATAGACGTAATCCGTCATATGGTGTTTGATCAGGAAAAAACCTACCGCCACGACCGCTCCGTAAAGGATAAACTGCGGCCAGTTGATTCCCAGCCAAAACCGGAGGAACGCCACTATAAACAGCCCCAAGAAAATGATCGCCACAATCCCGACTGTCCAAAGGATTCCTTTTACCGTTCCTATTTTTTCATGTTTCAGCTCTTCGCGGAATTCCATCGTTCCTCCTGCTTTCGTCCTTTTCTATCATATCAAAAAACGATCCTTTTAGCAAATTCAGACGCCCTTTGCCTGTCCGCTCAGCCGCTTGATAATGTCGCTCGGGAGCATCGCCTTTACTGCGATATATTCCGGCTCATAGGAAAGCGTAATATCCTTTCCATGCTTGTTTACCAGCGCCAGCAGATCTCCCCTGTCGTAACCAATTTTCCCGCAAAAACTGTTCATCGGCGGCCTCAAAAGCTGGGCCGTACGCGCCAGCAGTTCTTCGATCCCCCAGCCCGTACGCGCGGAAACATACACCGTATGTTCATCATTTTCCGGCACCGGCCCTTTTAGCAGGTCCGCCTTATTCATTACGGTAACACGCGGTTTGTCATCTATATTGAGCGAGCGCAGGACTTCGTCCACCACTTCCATGTGCGCGTGTGCCTGCGGGTTTAAGGCGTCTGTTATGCATAACAGCACGTCGGCGTTTTTCGCTTCCTCGAGCGTGGAGCGAAACGCGCTTACAAGATCGTGCGGAAGCTTTTCAATAAAGCCCACCGTGTCCGTGAACACGACCTCCCCCACATCCGGCAGGGTAACCTTGCGCGTCACCGGATCAAGCGTCGCGAACAGTTTGTCCTCCGCCAGCACGCCCGCGTCTGTCAGGTAATTCAGGAGGCTGGATTTTCCCGCGTTCGTATAACCTACCAGCGCGACCTCTTTTACATCGTTTTCCTTGCGCGCGGACCGCCGCAAATCGCGTTGTTCTTTTATCTTTTCCGCTTCCCGCGTCAGTTCGAAAATCCGGCGGCGAATCCGGCGGCGGTCCACCTCGATCTTTTTCTCGCCCGGCCCGCGCGTGCCTATGCCCCCGCCAAGCCGCGAGAGCGCGGTTCCCTCGCCCTGCAAACGCGGCAGGGCATACTTTAATTGCGCAAGCTCCACCTGCAACCTACCTTCGCGCGTGCGCGCATGCTTTGCGAAAATATCGAGGATCAGCGTCGTGCGGTCAATGACCTTAAGCCCCAAAACATCCTCCAGGTTTCTCGTTTCAAGCGGCGTAAGTTCGTCGTTCGTAATGACCGTGTCTATATCCATCGCGGAAATCTTAAGCGACAATTCCCGCGCTTTGCCTTTGCCGATGTAGTAGGCATGGTCCCTCGCCCTCTGCTGCGTTTCGCTGGCAACAATATCCGCGCCCGCCGTCTGCGCCAGACGCCTGAGTTCTTCCATGCTTCCGTCCGAGGCGTTCAGCCCCAAGAGCATCACGCGCTCCGTTTCTTCCCCCGTCTCTTTCAGCGCGACCGCCTGGCTTACACGCTGCGTCGCAAGGGAAATCTCCGCCATCAGCGCACGCTGCGGAAGCCTTAACGGGTGGAATGGGCCCGTCAGTTTTATTTCGTCCAGCGTATCGCCGATAAACCCTACCGTCATCGCCGCAGGCTTCGCGTTCCTTACCGCAATAGCCGCCATCGCATCGAATTTGGATGACTTTAAGGAACCCATGTCGACGTCCGACAGTATCGGGCTGCCGTTTGGGTGCGTGTGCAGCGCGCGAATCCCGTTAAGGCCCAGAAAACCGCGCCGCGCGCGCATGTACGGCATCTGCACGCTGTCGCTGTCGCCTATGGATACGTCCATCACCTTACCGTTGCGCGACAAAAAAACAGAAATCTCTTTGCCCAGCTCCTGCGTAAAACGCGCCATATCAAAAAGCAATTGCTCGCAGGCAAATTCCTGCGCGGTCATTTTGTATTCGTATAGCAGCTCCATTTCCTTAAGAACGCTATCCCTGATTCCCTGTGTGTTTCCGTGTATTTCCATACTGGTATTATAACAGAAATTGTAAAAAAAGAACCATCCCTTTCGGGATGGCCGAGATGACTTATATTTATCTTCCATATAAACCAAAAAACTCAATTTCCATTACTGGTCTGCAACGCCTTGCGCGTATGAGACCACCTTTTCTTTATTGATCTTACTTAATCTGCGGTAAAGATGAATCAGATTCGACTCATCCGCCGATATTTCCTGTTTCGACAGGCGCCGTTTTGCATCTGCCAATCCCAACAAATAATCTACCGACACATCAAAATATTTAGACATCCTAATGAGCATATCGCTGTCTGGCTTTCTCTCGCCGGTTTCAAACGCGCTGATCGTCGTTTGGGAAACATTCAATTCCAGTGCCATGCGTTCTTGATTATAACCTTTTTCAATTCTGAGCTCGCGTAATCTTTCCATTATTTTACCCTCTTTGCAAATGGTTACACTTGTAATTTACCTGGCAATTTTTTTGATGGAATCCCGCAGCGCAAGCTCCGTATTAATTACGTACGGCACGGGCGGAATCGCGTCCCTGCCCTCGCGTATCATGCGCAATATGCGCATTGCCGCCTCGATTCCCAGCAGCTTTTTGGGGTGTTTGGCTGAAATAATCCCCAGATTGCCCGACGCTACGCCGTCGTCGAAGCTGACCATCGAAACATCCCTCGGGATACTGATTCCGTTTTGCACGTAAAACCTGTTGATCTCCAGCGCGATCAGGTCGTTATACGAGATCATCGCCGTATAATAATCGAGCGTGTCGAGAATGGCCTTGATACTGATTTCCAGCAGGATATTGTTATCATAATTGGAATAGAACCAGCCGATCAGTTCCTCGCGCACGGGAATGCCCGCTTCACCAAGCGCCTGCACATATCCCAGGTAACGCCTGTGCCCCTGCAAATCGTCGCCCTTGAAAATTCCCGCAATATCGGTATGCCCCGCTTCAATGAGCATTTGCGTCATTTTTTTGGACGCGCCAATGTCGTCCATCAGAATACTCGGGCATTTCACGCCGCTGTAATAATTATGGATAAACAGGAAAGGAACTTCCTTTTCTTCCAGCTTACGGTAATATTCGATATTCGGATTGGGAAGCGCGGAGCGCGTTCCCTCGATGATCAGCCCCGCGACATCCGAATGATACATACGGTCCAGAAAACCGCGTTCCTGCTCGATCCTGTTTTCGGAAATGCAAAGGTCGATTTCGTATCCCTCGAGCTTTAATACCGTTTCGATCTCCTGGAAAATATGCTTGAATATATATTCGTTTAAATAGCTGATCAGGATACCAACTGTTTTGGACGTAGCGGCGGCGAATGTTTTGTTGACGTACATCCCGCTTCCGCGCACCTTTTTAACCACGCCCTCCTCGCTTAATTGCGCCATCGCGTTTCTTACCGTCTGCCTGCTGATCCCGAATTTCCGGCACAACAAATTCTCGGACGGTAATTTATCCCCTTGCCGGAACGTTTTGTTTTTGATATTATCCACGATCCATTGCTTGAGGACAATATACTTAAAATTGAAATTTTTACTGCTGTCGTCCATACCGTTTTTTTGGGCCTCCGGACTTAAAGTTTTCTTTACTGCAAACAGTGAATGAGTTTTCTGTCTAAAATTTCCAGTACGCGCCGCGCGGTCCTCTCGTCGATCACCAGATAATTAAGCAATCCGGTATTGAGTACGCCGATGGCGGAAAGCGCCCTGTATTCTCCGGCGATAATACCCATTACCTTACCCGCCTTTTTCAGGTATTCCTCGCCGATGCCGATGATACGGCTGTTATAATCGTTGTTGACGAATTCGCCCTTGATATTGATACGGAAAGCGCAAATATCGCCTACCGGCTTCCCGTAGTTCTCGTTAATCATATCGATCATGCGGTCCAGCGGAACTTGCATATTATTTTCGTAATAATCCGGCGGCGCGCCTGCCGATACCACGGCAAAATCAATATTCGCCCATTTTTCCACGATAGACTGCATATACACGCTCTGCATGTAAAGCGCGCGGTCCGCGATCGTCTCTACGATTGCGGGCGCATAGATAAACGACGGCGTACCATGCAGCTTTTCCGCGAACATACGCACCGTTTCGTTGAGCTGGTATTCCATGCCCACACGGTTAGAGCCGCCTAAAAGCGGTACCACGTTTACATCGTAGATGTCCTTGCTGATCGGAAAGGATTGCATAAATTCATAGCACATCCGTCCCCAGGCGATACCGAGGGCGGAATGACTTTTGAGTATCTCGGACGCGAGCAGCCCGCCCTGCGAGGAAACAATGCGGATGAGCATTTCCTCGCTGGTCACGTTGGTCGGTATGACGCGGCAGTCGTCCAGGTAAAAGCGGTCCTTAAAGATGCCCGAAAGCGAATCGTTGTTGGCGTATGGGTCCTTGATATTGATTTCAATGATCCCGCTCTCCATCGCTTCCGAAAGCATCATCGACACGCCGGAACGCGAAATCCCCAGCTTTTTAGCGATTTCCGCCTGCGTCATCTTTTCCGTATAATACATTTTGGCGCACTGCACCATGATCTGGATGTCGTTCTTACCGTCCACTTATGTTCTCCCTGCCCTATTGCTCCCGCGTCAACCGCACGCAGACCAATAGCTGTCCATCGTATCGATCAGTTTTTTGAATTCTTTATATTTGCGGGCATAAATTTCCACGTTCGCGGGTTTGGGTTCACAGGTATAGCCGGCGTGGCAGCACGCCTGCGCCGCCTGTTTCATATCCGCGAACTGCTCGTCCGCGACCGCCGCGCACATCGCCGCCCCCAGCGTCCCCAGCTCTCCCGCCTTGCAAACCTCGATGGGCATATCCAGCACATCCGCGAACATCTGTACCCATACCCTGGAGTTAGACGGGCCGCCCGATATACGCGCAACCTTTACGCCGTCTTTCTTGTAGCCCATCAGCTTTTCCACGTGGTAACAGGTGGAAAAAGCCACGCCCTCATAAATAGCGCGCAGCATGCTCGCCTTATCATCCATACACGTAAGGCCCATAAAGCACGCCTTGGCCTTGGGGTTCGCGTTCGTTCCGTATAAATACGGCAAAAATACCACGTCGCAATCTTCCGGCCGCTTGGAATCCACCAGCTCGTTGCACAGCTCGTAATATTCCTTGCTGCTTTTATTTTCATCCTTGAGTATTTTCTGGATGAACCATTCCAGGTTGCTGGCGGACGTCATGCTACCTTCCATTATATTATAATATCCGTCGATCGTATAGATGGAAGACATAAATAAATCCTTGTCCTCAACCGGCCTTTTATCCACATAGCAGGTGATCGCCCATGTCCCGCCGACAATACTGAGCGCCGTTTCGTCGACGATACCCGTGGCAATCGGGCAGGCGGTAAAGTCGACCAATCCTCCCGCGACGATCGTTCCCGGCTTAAGGCCTGTCTCCCGCGCCGCCTGCTCCGTGATCCTGCCGCAAACGTCCGTCGAACGCCGCAGGGGCGGCAGCAGCCGCATGCAGTCTTCCGCGCCCAGGGCCGTGAGCACTTCCCGCGAATACTCGCCTTTCTCAAGATCCATGGCGCTGATGGACGACATGTTGGAAATCTCGCCCCAAGCTTCGCCCGTCAGAAAATAACGGATCACGTCGCTGCAGCTAAACGCGTATCGCGACCGCTCTATGACCTCCGGCCTGTTTACCGAAAACCATTTCAGCAGCGGAACGATCTGACCCGCCCATAACGATTGCTTTGTTTTAGGCAGGATTTTATCAAACGTTCCGTCGGCCATCCATGCTTCCACCAAATCCGCAGCGCGCATATCCGTTGAGATAATACCGTTATAAGACGGCTTGCCGTCCTTGCCGATCAGGTATAGCCCGTTGCCGTGCCCCGTTACCGAAACGCCGCCGATTTCCCGCGGATCTACGCCGCTTTTCCCGATGACCTCACGGATACACCGCGCGTTTGCCTGATACAGCAGGTTTGTATCACGCTCCACATAGCCGGCCTGCGGCAATATCTGCGGCACGATCGCCGTCGCCACCGCGCGTTCGTTTCCCGCGCTGTCAAACAGCCCCGCCTTGGATACGCTGCCGCCGTTATCCAGTCCGATGTAATATTTTCCCGCCATATCCTCTTCCGCCTTTCTTCCTATCGTTTCCCGTATGCCGTCTCGATTTTCTCTTCTAAAAATTGCCGCGCCGTCCGCACATACCGGACGGACTCTTCCGTCTGGTCCGACCACATTTCCATGACGAATAATCCGGCGTATCCTTTTTCTTTGAGGAACGCAAAGAATGTGTCGAAATCCACAATCCCCGCACCGTACGGCGTATCACGAATGACGTTTAATTTCCCGTCTTTCACATGCCAGGCGATCGTATCGGCATATGCGCAGCCGATGTCCTCATATAAATCCCGCGTGCTCACGCCGCAGGCGGTGAGGTTCGCAATGTCCGCGTATATTTTAAGCCACGGAGAGTTCACCCTGTCGACATAGGCCTTGATTTTGCTGAGCGTATTCATAAAATCGGTGTCTACATTCTCAATCGCCAGCGTCACCGCGCGCTGCGCCGCGTATTCCGTCGCGCCGCGCAGCGCGTCCAAAAAGCGCCGCTCCGTTTCCTTACTTCGCGGGCCGTAATATTCGTCGTAGCCCGCGAGCTGCACAATACGCACGCCCGCCGCAACGGCAAAATCCACCGCCTCGCGTATCAGGGTCAGTCCCGTATTGCGCGTATCGTCGTCCAGGCTGCCGACCGGAAAACGCCGGTTGCCGCTCAGGCACATTGTTAGCAAGGGGAAATCCTCTTCCAACAACGCTTCCCTGATTTCCATTCCTTGCGGGCTGTCCGGCCGGACCCGCGCCATCTTTTCATCCGTTTCGTCGATACTGATCTCGATAAAATCGTATCCGGCCGCTTTTGCCTCTCTTATTTTCTGTTTCCATCCGAGGCGTTTGGGCAGGGCTTTTTCGTAAAGCCCTACCTTACAGTCTTTTAAGCTCATGCCGTTCCCCTTATTGTCCGTACCTGCTGAACATTTCCACCGCGAGCCGGTCTTCTTCTTCCGTCATGACCGCCGGATCACCCGCCGCCTTGGCAGCCAGGTAGCTGCGCGCAACGTCTTCCGTATATACCGCCGCATAGAGCGCCTCTTTCAGGTTTCCGCCAATGGTGACTACGCCGTGATGGCGCAGGATGACGGCGCGTTTGCCTTTGGAATAGTCCACAGTCAGTATCCCCATCTCAAGGCTGCCCGGCGTGCTGTACGGCGCGACATACACTTCCCCCAGCGCCACGTTGGAAAGCGTGGTGCAGCAGGCGGGCAGCTTGTCGCTGATTAGGCCTACCGCCGTCGCGTAGGGCTGGTGCGTGTGGATGATCGCGTTCACTTCCGGCATATGCTCATAAATATATTGCAGGGCGACCGTATCCACCGACGGCTTGCGCGTGCCCTCGATGATCTCGCCCTCCTTGTTGTAAACGATCAGGTCGTCCGGCACCATGCCCACATAATTCATGCCAGACGGCGTGACGATGATGTCGCCATTTTCTTTTCTGACACTCACATTGCCGCCTGAAAGCGTGATCAGCCTGTTTTCTTTCATTTCCAGCGCCGCCGCTATGACCGCCTTTTTGTCTTCCTCATACATTGTTTTATCCTCCGTTTATTTAAAATGAATTTTGGTATCGTGTTCAGCCGCCGACCATACATGTAAGGTCGGCGCGTTCGATCAGGGATATCAAATTTTCCATATCTTCGTTTTGCAATTGCTTCTTATCTTCCATTACATAGTCAAGGCCCAGCGCGCGGTGCTTATGCTTGCCAAACTGGTGGAAAGGCAACAGGTCGATACGCTGTACGCCAAATTCTTTCGCCCAAATGACGACAGACATCACATGAGATTTCGTATCATTGAATCCCGGGATGATCGGGCACCTGAAAATCACGTTTTTATCTTTCTGCCTTAATCTGCGGATATTGCTTCTTAAAATATCGATATAATCGCCGTTTCCGTCCGGCATGAAGAACCCTGTCTTCTGCGGGTCCGTGGTCTTGACGTCCAACAGGATTTCGTCTGCGTTTTCCAGCCCCATCCACATCTTATCCCAGCTCACGGCGCCGCATGTTTCTACCGCTACGCTCAGGTATTCGCTCCTACATGCCGCGACAAGCTCCCGCACAAATTCCGCCTGCAAAAGCGGCTCCCCGCCGGTGACCGTTACGCCGCCGCCCGAACGCGCGTAATAGATTTCATCTTTTATGACCTCGCGCATGACTTCTGCCACCGTCATATCTTCGCCATAGATCTGGCGCGCGGACGCAGGGCACATTTCTACGCATTTACCGCAGAAATTACAGAGCGCGGCGTTGGTGCGTACTTTATTTTCAATGTGGTATATCGCCTTTTGCGGGCACAGGTTCTCGCAGCGCAGGCAGGCGGTGCACAGGTTATCGAACACTACGATTTCGTTGCCCGTTTTCTGGGATTCCGGATTGCTGCACCACGGACACCGCAGATGGCATCCTTTCAGGAAAACGGCCGTGCGGATTCCCTCGCCGTCATGGATATGGAATTTTTCTATATTAAATACTTTTCCCGTTCTCTCCATTCTGTTTCTCCTGTTTTCTGAAAATATCTGGGGTATATCGTTTCGGGCGCCGTGTAAAAATGATAGTGTGGATTTCAAAGTTTGTGGCACTTGTCAAATCATATGTTAGAGTACTCAAAACAGAAACTCAAGAGCAAATTCCGATTCGAATACAACATATTTCACGGGTATAACAACTTTGAAAACATATGTCAAAAAGGTTGTTATCAATTCCGCCCAAACAGGCAGAAAGTTGTTATAAAAAGGCTTAAAACAGACTTTTCTCCGTTTACAACCCGCCGCTTTGCACCTATAATCAACACAAGAGGGCGCCTAGTGCTCCCACATGCAAACTTTCAATACCGCCGGATTTGGCCGGGCGATTCATAAATGCTATTTTTCAGAAAAGGAGAATTTTGTCATGAAATATGTCGACGAAACTGCGAAACGATATAAGGACACCAATGCGTCGATCCTCGGCAAGACTGTTTACCGCAGCAAGAGAATCGAAGACCTGCGTAACCTTTTGCTCGCTTCCGCCCCTACCATTTGTTCCCAGCGCGCAGTAGCCGTTACCAAGGCGTACCAGGAATTCGAGGGGGAAAATATTTATATCCTGCGCGCCAAGGCGCTCAAAAAAGTGCTGGAAGAAATGAGTATTTTTATTTTGGACGGCGAACTTCTGGTCGGCAACCAGGCGTCCACGCCCCGCAGCGCGCCCGTCTTTCCCGAATTTTCCATTAATTGGATCATCGACGAGCTTGACGGCAAGCCCATGCGTCCCGACCAGCGCCAGGGCGACCGCTTTATCATCAGCGAGGAACACGAAAAAAACATACGCGAACTAGCCCCTTTCTGGAAAGGAAAAACGCATGCCGAGCATTGCGAGAAGCTGCTTACGGACGATATTCGCGATACCGGCGCCATCGGCGCGGTCGATTCCTATTGGCTGATGAACGGCGCGGACGGCCACCTGACGGTAGACTTAAAGCGCGTCGCTTACGAGGGCCTGATTTCCTTTAAAAACCAAGCCCTCTGTAAAATCGATTCGCTCGACCTATCCGTGCCGGACGATATGACGCAGCTGCCGTTTTTGCAATCCTGCGTCATCCTGTGCGACGCCATCACCGCCTTTGCGCACCGCTACGCCGCGCTCGCAAAAGAGATGGCGGAAAAAGAAAACGCCCCGCAGCGTAAGGCGGAGCTTTACAAGATTTCCGAGATCTGCAACCGCGTGCCGGAATATCCCGCGCGCACTTTCCATGAGGCGCTGCAGGCGTACTGGTTCATCAATATGGTCATCCAGATCGAAAACAACGGGCATTCCTATTCGCTCGGCCGTATGGATACCAATCTGTATTCCTTTTATAAGAACGACCTTGCATCCGGCGAACTGGAATCCGCAGACGACGCGGTGGAGCTTTTGAGCTGTTTATTTTTGAAGTTGTTCCAATTGAACAAGATTTTTACCTTTGACAACCAGAAATCGTTTTCCGGTTATCAGCTTTTCCAGAACATCACCATTGGCGGCCAGGACAAAAACGGCCACGACGCCACCAACGAGCTTTCCTACCTTGTGCTGGAAACACAGGCCGCTATCCGCCTGCACACGCCCTCCGTGTCCGCGCGTTACCACGACCGCGTTTCCAATAAGTTTATCCAGGCGTGCCTTGATTGCATCCGCCTGGGCGGCGGACAACCCGCGTTTTACAGCGACGAAATCTATATTCCGGCGCTTGTCAACCGTGGCATGTCCGTGGAAGACGCGACGGAATATTCCGTAGTCGGCTGTGTGGAAGCCGTATGCGAAGGCAAATGCGGACACCGCCCCAACGGTTCCGGCCTGATCAATTTGGGCAAGATCGTCGAGGTCGCGTTGAATAACGGCGTCGATCCGAGGACGGGGATCTGCCCCCACGCCGGCAACGGCGACCTGACAACGTTCAAAACCTTTGACGAGGTATTTGAGGCGATCAAGCAATTCAGCGCATGGTATATCCGCGAGCAGGTCATCTGGGACAACATCATCGATAAATGCACCGAGCAGTATATCGGCGATCCGCTCGTTTCCATGCTTATCGAGGATTGTATCGGCCGTGGGCGCGGCCTGAAAGAAGGCGGCATGCATTACGATTATGCCGGTCCGGAATTCATCGGCACCGCCAACGTGGGCAACTGCCTCGCCGCCATCAAAAAGGTCATTTTCGAGGACAAAACGCTGACGGCCGCGCAGGTTATGCATGCCCTGCATACGGATTTTAGGGATATGGAAACCTCGCCTACCGGCGCTGAGATCCAGCAAATCCTTGTAAGCGCCCCTAAATTTGGCAATGACGACGATTACGTGGACGAGCTGACTGTCGAATATTTCCGCTTCATCTGCGAAGAAATCGTAAAATACAAGACGACCCGCTATGGCCGCGGCCCTATCGGCGCCATGTGGCAGCCGTCCACCAGCACCATTTCCGCCAACGTACCGTTTGGGGCGATGGTAGGCGCGACGCCTGACGGGCGTGTCGCGGGAGAGCCTCTCGCGGACACCACCGCTCCCATGCACGGCACGGACACGCACGGGCCCACGTCCTCCTTAAAGTCGGTCAGCAAGCTGCCTACCGTGCTCGTATCAGGCGGCGCGCTGCTTAATCTGAAGTTAAGCCCCGCGTCTGTAGATACACAAGCGGGACGGCAAAAGTTTACATCGCTTGTACGCACTTTCCTCGGCGATCTGAAAGGAATGCACATCCAGTTTAATATAGTCAACGCGGATATACTGAAAGAGGCGCAAAAAGAGCCGCAGAAGTATAAGGACCTGATGGTCCGCGTGGCAGGCTACAGCGCGCTCTTCGCGCCGCTTGACCGCGACCTGCAAAATGATATTATCGCAAGGACCGAGCATGTTTTATAGAAACAAACTATCACATAAAAACCCCTTTCTCGGAAAGGGGTTTTTATGTTTCCGCCGCCTTGAATTCAATGTATAAATAGCATATAATAGAAGCGTTCTGCAACAAAAAGATTGGGGTTGTTATTATGGCAAACGGATACGATCCGCAGACCTTAAAGCGGGTCCAGGATGTGATTTTGGGAATTCTCAAGGATTTCAAGGTAATCTGCGCGAAATACGATATTCCTTATTTCGCGTTCGGCGGCACCGCTATCGGCGCGATCCGCCATCAGGGTTTCATTCCCTGGGACGACGACATCGACGTGTGTATGCTGCGCAAGGATTATGAGCGCTTCCTTGAGGTCGCGCCGGATGAGCTTGGCGGTAAATACGACCTGCTTACCATTGAAAATACGGACGGCTATGTTCTTCCCTTTGCCAAGTTATCTAAAAAAGGAACCGTATTCCTGGAGGCAACGGATACCAACCGGACTTATACGTCGGGAATTTTCCTCGACATCTTTCCTTTCGACGTGCTGGCCGCAGATCAGGAAAAACGTGCCCGCCAGATCAAAAAAGCATGGTTTTGGGCGCGTATGTGCGTCATGCGCGACTATGGAGAGGTTAAGCTTCCGGACACTTTGACCGGCGCCAAACGCTCTCTTGCGTCCGCAGCCGCGCATACGGTGCACGGTATATTAAAGCTGTTCCGTATTTCCAAAAAATCCTTATACCGGCGTTACTTAAAGGCGGCCCGCATGTATGAGGACGTTGAGGATACCTATGTGACGGATTTTTCGGGCGCGGAACCCGAAAAAATTTATTTTGTAAAATCCGATCTTTTCCCGCTCCGTGAAATGCCTTTCGAAGATACGACGATCAGTATGCCGCGCGATCCCCATCCCCACCTCACGCTGCAGTTCGGCGATTATATGACCCTGCCTCCCGAGGAAGACCGGAAAAACCATTATCCGGCCGTACTGAAATTTGGAGACGAATAACATGAACGTTTTTTATACGACAGACAATAAATTTATACCGCAGGTAGCTGCTTCTATATGTTCCCTATTCGAAAACAATAAGGAATTTGACCGTATTAACGTATATGTTGCTTCTATGGGGGTAACGCCTGAAAACCAACAAAAGCTGCAGGATTTCGCAAAACGCTACGGACGTGAGGTTTCCTTTATTGAAATAGGCGACCTGTCTTCTTATATCGATTTTTCGTTTGATACATCCGGCTGGAACAGCATTGTCCTTGCGCGGCTCGTCCTTGACAGGCTTTTGCCTGAAAGCGTAGACCGCGTCCTTTACCTTGATGGCGATACCATCGTCCTTGACGACCTAAAGAAGCTTTGGAATACCGATATGGGCGGCTGCGTAATAGGCGCTTGTATCGAGCCTACCGTCAGCGCCAGCCGCCGCGTCAATCTGGATATGAAAGACCATCCTTATTTTAATGCCGGCGTACTTTTGATCGATCTTAAAAAGTGGCGTAAGCAGCGCACCGGCTCTAAAATACTGGAGTATTACCGCCAAAGGAAAGGAAAACTCTTTGCAAACGACCAGGACGCGATCAACGGTTCGCTTGCCGGAGAGATTTACGCGCTTGACGCGCGGTACAACTATTGCAATACTTTTGACTTTTATCCTTACCGCGCCTTAAAAAAGCTGGCTTCGCCCGCTCCTTATATTTCGGAGCAGGAATATAACGATACCAAAGCGCGCCCCGCGATCATTCATTACCTGGGCGAGGAACGCCCGTGGCGGGCGGGCAACACCCATAAATACGCGGCGGATTTCAGGCGCTATCTTAGCTTGACGCCGTGGGCGGATATGCCGATGGAGGACGGCTGGGAGACTTACTTTAAATGCTTTAAAATATTTAACGCGGTAACCAGGCCTTTCCCCATGCTCCGCTATAAAATCATCGATTCCCTGATTCCCGTTTTTATGCGCCGGCGGGCGAAACAATTGAAGAAACAAAAAGAGGATGCTTAAGGCATCCTCTTTTCATCTTTATGCTACTTCAGTTTCATTTGCCACAGCATGTCCGAAAGCGCGAGATCCCGTTTAAAATCATTTATATCGATGTCCTTGCCGATGTGGACAAATTCAATGCCCGCCATTTCCGCATAATCGCGCATGTGCTGCGCGTTGAGCGCGTAACTGAGTACCGAATGGTGCGCGCCGCCCGCGAGTATCCATGCCTTTGCGGACGTACGCAAATCCGGCAACGGCTTCCACATCGTACTTGCAACCGGCAGATTCGGCATCTTTCCGATCGGCTTCACGCACTCGACGTCGGCCACGATCAGCCGCATTCTGCCGCCCATATCGACGAGCGATGCGGTAATCGCTTTTCCGGCGGCGGATTCGAAGATCATCCTTGCCGGCGCTTCGCGGTCGCCGATACCCAACGGATAGGTATCGATACGCACCTCGCCCTGTGCGATACTCGGATCCACCTCCAGCATATGCGCGCCTAAAATGAGCTCGTTGCCTTCCTCGAAATGATAGGTATAATCCTCCATGAACGCCGTGCCGCCGTCCATGCCCAGGCTCATCCGCTTCATGATCCGCAACAGCGCGGAGACTTTCCAGTCGCCTTCCCCACCAAAGCCGTAGCCGCTTTCCATCAGCCTTTGGCACGCGAGTCCCGGAAGCTGCTTAAGTCCCCACAGGTCCTGGAAATTCGTCGTAAAAGCGCCGAAACGGCCCTCCTTTAAAAACCTGCGCAGCGCGGCCTCGATCCTAAGCTGGTAACGCACCGCTTCGAGGTTCGTGTCCGGCATCGTGTATTTTTCGCTGCACTCACGAAAAAGCGCATCGACTTCCCCATCCGTGACCTGCTCCATCACCGCTACCAAATCGCCCACGCCATGCGTATTGACCGACCAGCCAAGCCGCAGCTGCGTCTCGACCTTGTCGCCTTCCGTAACGGCTACGTCGCGCATATTGTCGCCAAAACGCACCACATTGAGCTGAAAGCCCTCCGCGATCCCCACCGCGCTGCGCGCCCACGCGCCGATTTCCGCCGTGACCGAAGAGTCCTTAAAATATCCGACCACGACCTTGCGCGCGATACGCATGCGCGCCGCAATAAAACCATGCTCACGGTCGCCGTGCGCGCTCTGGTTTAGGTTCATGAAATCCATATCGATCTCATTTAAGGGGATCGTTCGGTTATACTGCGTATGCAGATGAAGCATGGGTTTGTTTAAAATACCCAATCCCTTGATCCACATTTTGGACGGCGAGAAAGTATGCATCCATGTGATGATACCGACGCAGTTGTCGTCATAGTTCGCTTCCTTGATCGTATCGTATATCTCGTCTTGCGTTTTGACCAGCTCTTTATAGACAACCTTGAGAGGAATATCGTCCGACGAATCCAGGAAAGCGGCTATTTCTTTGGCGTGTTCGCCCGCCTGCCGCAGCGTTTCGTCCCCATAGAGGTGCTGACTTCCCGTAATAAACCATATTTCATATTGCCCGAATGCTTTCATAATTTTACTCCTGTTTCTGTCCGTAATAAGCGTCCTTTCCATGCTTGCGCAGATAATGCTTATCCAGGAGTTCCTGCGGCATCGCTTTCATCGCGCCGCCCGTCGCCGCTTCGCCTACAAACGCCATCATCGCCACTTCGTCGAGCACGACCGCCTTTTCCACGGATTTCGCCGCGTTTTCCGCCCATACGAACGGCCCGTGGTTTCTCACAAGCACCGCGTTCATCAGGTCGGGATTCAGCTTTTCAAAGGTTTCCACGATCACTTCGCCCGTGTTCCATTCATACTCGCCCCTGATCTCTTCCGTGGTCAGCGCGCGCGTACACGGAACCTCGCCGTACAGGTAGTCCGCATGCGTCGTTCCATAAGCCGGCAGGCCCCTGCCTGTCTGAGCCCACGCGGTCGCCCAGCGCGAGTGCGTGTGCGTAATGCCGCCGATATTTTTGAAATGTCTGTATAACACGAGATGCGTATCCGTATCCGAAGACGGATTTAAATCTCCCTCCGCTACCTTACCCTCAAGGTCCACTACCACCATATCTTCCGGACGCAGCTTTTCATATTCCACGCCGGACGGTTTGATGACAAAGAGTCCCTTTTCGCGGTCGATACCGGACACGTTTCCCCATGTAAACGTGATCAGCCCGTATTTCGGAAGGAGCATGTTCGCTTCATATACTTCCTGTTTTAATTGCTCAAGCATTCTGAACGCCTTTCTTGATTTCCTTTAAGCGTTTCATCACGTCGTTGCCGCCCGTACCAAAATAATCGTGCAGCGTGCTGTATTCCGCATACAATTTATCATACACCTTTGCATTTTCTTCATTGGGCAAATACGTGATATTCTTTAGTTTTCCCATCACGCGGGCCGCATCGTACACGCTGTCGTACCCGCCGTTTTCCTTTCCTGCCGCAACCGCGCCAAAAATCGCCGCTCCCAGCGCCGGACCTTGCGCGCTGCCCGAAATCTTGATCGGCTTTTGGATGATGTCCGCATAAATCTGCATGGCAAACGCGCTCTTTTCCGCGATCCCGCCGGACGCATAAAACTCGTCGACCGGTACGCCGTTCTCTTCAAAATTCTCAATGATTTTTCGCGTTCCGTATGCCGTCGCTTCCACAAGCGCGCGGTACATCTCTTCCGGCCTGGTGGTAAGCGTCATCCCGAGCATCATGCCCGTCAGGTCCACATCCACCAGTACGCTGCGGTTTCCGTTCCACCAATCGAGCGCCAAAAGGCCGCTTTCGCCCGGCTTTTGCTCACTCGCCTTTTTCTGCAGGTATACATGAATATCCATGCCCTGCGCCTTTGCCTCTTCAAAATACCGTGGCGGCACGCAGTTATTCACCAGCCACGCGAAATGGTCTCCCACGCACGACTGCCCCGCTTCATAGCCGACGAGCCCCGGCATCACGCCGTCCTCTACATAACCGCAGATCCCCGGCACGCTGCATTCCTTTTCGCACATCAGGATGTGGCATGTCGAGGTGCCCATGATCGCGAGCATTTTGCCCGGGCCGTCGATGCCTACCGCAGGCACGCATACATGCGCGTCCACGTTCCCCACCGCAACGGGCGTACCTGCGGCAAGACCTGTCTTTGCCGCCATTTCCGGCGTGATTCCTCCCGCGCGGCTGCCCAACGGCAATATCTCCTCACTCAGCTTTTCTTCCACCACGTTTTCAAGCCTCGGGTCGAGGGCCGCGAAAAACTCTTTGGAGGGATAGCCGTCCTGCTTATGCCAGATCGCCTTGTATCCGGCGCAGCACGAGTTGCGCGTTTCCTTACCGGTAAGCTGCCACACGATCCAGTCCGCCGCTTCTATGAAGCGGTCCATTTCCTCGTATACCTCTGGCGCGTCGGTAAGAATCTGCCAGATTTTCGGCACCAGCCATTCCGAGGATATTTTGTTTCCATAGCGCGCCAGCCATTTTTCCCCGCGCGCGGCCGCTGTTTCATTCAGCTTGTTTGCCTTATCCTGCGCCGCGTGGTGCTTCCACAGCTTGACGTATGCGTGCGGATTGTCCCTAAATTCCGGAAGAAAGCAGACGGGCGTTCCGTCCGCCTTGACCGGCATCACCGTGCAGGCCGTAAAGTCCACGCCCACGCCGATAATATCATCCGGCGAAACGCCGCTTTCGCGGATCACCGCCGGTATCGTCTTTTCGATCACATCCAAATAGTCCTGCGGGTGCTCTAGGGCGAAATCCACGCCCAGCCTTTTCCCGCTGGGAAGCGTCTCGTCCATTACCTTATGCGGATAATCATACACGCTTGTAGCGATTTCCTCGCCCGTACGGACGTCCACAAGCAGCGCGCGCCCTGACAGCGTGCCATAATCGATACCGATAGAATATTTCGCCATTTCCTTGACTCCTTTTACATTACTCCGATATTTTTTTGATAGAGCTTCTTTCGCGGATAAAGGAGGGCATATAGCAGCACACGCGCTCTTCCTTGATTTCCTCCGGATTTTTGATCAGGTGCAGCAGCCTTTGCGCCGCTTCGATCCCCACTTTTTCCTTGGGATGGTTGACGGACGTCAAGTCGTTCCCGTTGATCTTCGCGTCCACCGAATTATCAAAGCCGACGATCGAAATATCGTCCGGCACTTTCCTGCCTTTTTTATCCAGCTTACCTATCAGCCTTTTGGCCACAAAATCATTGTAACATACAAGAGCGGTGCATTCGTCGATCGACGATACAAGGTTCTCCTCCAGCATATCCATCTTCTGCGGCGTATGCGCCGTATTGGATGAATCATACCAGCCGATACAGTTCTCGTCCACCTCAAGTCCCGCGTCCATCATCGCGCGGATATAACCGGCGTAACGCCAATGTCCCTGCAAATCGTCAAACTTGAAATATCCGGCTATTTTTTTATGTCCGGCGGCGATCAGCAGATTGGTGATGTCGTATGTCCACTTCTCGTCCTCCATCAGCACGCAGGTGCACGGAAAATCAGGATAATAGTTGTTGACAAATACGATCGGCACCTTGTTTGCCGTGAGCGCCTTGTAATATTTGATGTTCGGATTTGGCAAAGCGGATTTAATGCCCTCCACAATGAGCCCCGCCACGTTGGAATCGATCATACGTTCTAAAAACCGCGCTTCATTTTCCACACGGTTATGCCCGAAGCCAAGGTCTATGCCATAGCCCGCCTCCGTCAGCACGCCCTCGATCCCCGACAGGACCTCCGGAAAGATATAGTTGTCAAGAAAGCTCATACAAACGCCGACCATGTTATTTTTCGGTTTCAGCATCTGCTTTTTGACATACGAACCGCTGCCTTTGCGGCGTTCGATCGCGCCTACATCCTCCAGCTCGTCCAGCGCCTTGCGCACCGTCTGCCTGCTGACTGAAAACTTACTGCACAGCATGTTCTCTGATGGCAGTTTGTCGCCGTATTGAAACCGGCCTTTGTCGATATTTTCGACCAGCCAGTCGCGCAACGCCCTGTATTTAAAATTAGTTGTCTCTGCAGCTTGTGTTTTCAAGAGTCCGTCCTCGCCTATTACAAATTATCGGTAGCCGCGCAGTAATCTAAGCCCTTTACGCGCCCCTGTCTTTCTATTTAAAATCAGCAATATATTCCTTGTTGGCATCGATGAGCTCCCCGACCATTTCGTTGATCTGGTCCAGATTGAGCATAGCCGCCGTCAGCGGATCCATCTTGATTCCCTCATAGATATATTGCAGTTTCTTTTCGTTTGCGGCCTTTGCCATCAGCACGTGCACATTGATGTTGGAAATGTTAAGCGCGGCCAGCGCTTCCGGCAGCTCGCCCACATAGCACGGGTGAATCCCCTCGGAGTCCGCATAGCACGGCACTTCCACAATGCTGTTTCTGGGCAGGTTCTCAATCAGCCCCGTATTCTTTACGTTTAGGTTCGCCCGAAACGGCTTGCCCGTCAGGTTGGCGTGTATGATCTCCGGCGCGTATTCAAACGTCTTGACCATCGGGATCTCCTCACCCTTTTCCAGCATGCCTTTGAGTTCTTCAAAATAGTCGTCGGCCGCCATCTCGTGGTCCAGCCACCATCTTCTGTCTACCTGCAAATCGCGGATCGCCTGTTCGTTTTTGCGGAAATACGGAACATATTCCGACATATGGAAAGGCGATTCGGATACGAAATACCCAAAGTTCTGCATGATTTTGAACCTGACAATATCGACAAGGCGTACGCCCATCGTAATATAGTCAGGCTCACGGTCAGCCATCTTGATAATATCCTCCACCTTTTCAGCGCGCCTGAAAAGCTCGGGATAGGCATCCTTGCCGTCCACCTTATACTGCAAAAACCAATCCATATGGTTGATGCCCGCCGCCCAAAAAGACACGTGTTCACGCGGCACTTCAAGATACGCCGATAATTGCAGCGCCGTGCTCTGCACGTTGTGGCAAAAACCGAACACTTTGATTGGCGTCGCATTACCGAGCGCCAGGCAAAGCGGGGCCATGGGATTCGTATAATTGAATAAATATGCATCCGGACACAATTCTTCCATATCACGGCAGATCGCGAGTATCTCCGGATATGCGCGCAGGAAACGGAACATCCCCCCTGGCCCGATAATGTCGCCGATGGCCTGATGAACCCCATACTTGTCCGGTATTTCGAGATCCAACTTGTATTGTTCCCATCCCCCGACATTGATGGTGTTGATCACATAAGTAGCATCCTCAAGCACTTCCCTGCGCTTGTCTGTCGCTTTAATTATAACATCCTTCTTAGCTTGTTTGCAAAGTTGTTTTGCAACTTTTTCCATCACTTCCAGTTTTTCCACATTGATATCAACGAGCGATATATTGTCGATCCTGATATCATCGTACAGAAGTAAATCCCCGATCAGCTTCTTGGCAAACATCGCGCTGCCTGCACCAATGATTACTACTTTGTTCATTTTTTCTCCTCCGCAATTTTTTTGTTTATGTAAACCGGTATGAAATTTTATTCATTTTATCCAGTCCGGTTATACATTCAATTTTTTTTCCACCGCTTTGATGGTGTCGATCGCCATCTTAGTGTACTTGTCATAAAACTCATCGCATCCGCCCTGCGCCATCACGGCGAACGGATCCGCTCCTGCGGGAAGAAGCTCAAACGTCAGGTACCCGTCGTATCCGATTTCGATCAGCGCCTTTATGATCGGCTCGAAATCGATATGTCCGGCTCCCGGCGCGGCGCGGTTGCTGTCCGCCAGATGGATATGCACCAGGTCCTTTCCGCATTCGATCAGCGATCGCGCCATGTCCGCTTCTTCTATATTCATATGGAAAGTGTCGCCCATCACGCCTACATTGGGCATATCGATGCGCTTTGATAAGGCAAGCACGCGCGACAAGCTGTGCGTGATATACGTTTCATACCTGTTCCACGATTCAAGGCAAATCGTAATACCGCATTTTTGCGCGTATTCAGCACACTCGCGAACGTTCTCCACTACCCAGTCAAGCTCTTCTTCAATATCCGCGATAGGCGCGACCTTAGAGCACGCCGTCGGTGCGACGATCACTTTCTCGCCGCCAAGCGCCGCAGTAAAATCGACGACCTTTTTCACATAATCTTTCGCGTGGTCGCGGATTTTATAATCCGGATGTACCAGATCGCGCTGCGGCGTAAAAATCGAACAGGTCGAGGACACCTTGATCCCGTTATCCTGGCATAATCTGTTCACTTCGTTTATATTGAAGTTGTCCGGTTCGCCCAGCATCTCGATCGCGTCGTACCCATACTTTGCCAAACGCTCAATACTCGCTGCGATCGGTTCGCCGCAATATACCAGCGCGTCATAGCTATATTTGAACATATCTTTTTGCTCCTTTCAGCCGTTCTGCCAATACCGTCGCTTACCGCGTTATTTTACTCCGCCTGTTGTAAGCAACGAATCCCTGCCATACTTTTCCACCTTGTCGCACAATCCGCTAAGCACCTGCACCGCGTCGCCCATAATCGCCACGTCGCTCATTGCGAAGATCGGCGCTGCCGGATCGGCATTGATAGCAATGATATGCTTGGCGTTTTTAATACCGATGGTGTGCTGCAACGCGCCGGAGATGCCGCACGCAATATAAAGCTCAGGCGCGACGGTCTTTCCTGTCTGGCCAACCTGGATGTCGAACGGCGCCCATCCCTCGTCTACCGCCTTTCTTGTTGCGCCCACCGCGGCGTCCATTTTAACCGCCAGTTTCTGCAGGACCCGAAAGTTCTCCGCGCTGCCGATCCCATAGCCGCCGGAAATGACGATCTCCGCTTCCCCAACGTCCCGAAACACGCCTTCCTTTTCCACCGCTTTTACAAACTTTGCCTTACTGCTCTTCGCGTCCAGCTCCATATCCACGCGGACAAACTGTGTATCCGCAGGCGTTTTCAAAGGATTCACCAATAACACGTTCGGCCGCACGGACGCAAGCTGCGGACGATGGTCGGGCGATATGATGGAAGCCATGATATTGCCGCCATACGTAGGCCGGATTTGCACCAGATTGCGCTGCTCGTCAATATCCAGGGCCGTACAGTCCGCCGTCAGCCCGACTTGCAGCCTGCACGACACGCGCGGCGCGAGGTCGCGCCCATTTTCCGTCGCCGGAAAGAGAATGCCCGCCGGTTTATATTGTTTGGCAAGTTCACAGACCGCGCTGGTATAAAGCTCCGTATCGTACCTGTCAAGCAGGTCGTTTTTCACAATATAAACCGTATCGCAGCCCACCTTGGCAACGTTTTGTTCAAAATCCTCGGGAATATCGCTGCAAAGAAGCACTGCCGAAACCTGCTCTCCCAATATATCCGCCAACCGCTTTGCTTCGCTCAGAAGCTCAAGCGACACCTTTTGCAGCTGTCCGCGTTCATGGTTTATTTCCATGACCGCCCATACGCCCGCGTATTCATTAAAATCCTGCTTTTTCGCGGAAACGCTGTCATTTTTGAGCGCCTGCACAGGGCACGCCTTAACGCATTCCTCGCAAAAAACGCAAGTGTCGAGTACCGTGGGCAGCTTATCTCTCATTTCTATCGCGCCGAACGAGCATGCTTTCGCACACAGGCCGCAGCCGATACATTTATTTTTATCAACAACTATCATATTTCTTCTCCCTATATGCTCAAACGATATACCTGCTAAAACCGTCATATTCCATCAGCCTGTCGCTGATCGCTTCTGGCGTGCCCCGCCAGAGATCGATTTTTTCCTTTTTCTCGATGCCGCCGTTGATGATCATGCGGATCCGCTCCTCTGCGGAAAGGGAATCGTCGATCGTCACATAGCTTTTTGCCCGCGCGTCGGACATCTTGATTTTTACTACCTTGGTCGGCGAGCCGCCATTGCCGATCTTCTCAAGATCCAAATCCAGATCCGCCACTTTCAGCAGCTTGACTTCCTTGTCCGTTTTTTCCGCTTTCCTCGGCCGGTTGATACCCTTTAAAACGCATACGAGCGCCGGCAGCTCCGCTTCATAAAACTCGATATTCCTGCCCACCTCGCGCTGTACTTTCAATCTGCCCGCTTCCACCTGCACATCGCGCGCATATGTGAACTGCGGGATACCCAGATTCTCCGCCATGATCGGTCCTACCTGTCCCGTACATCCGTCGATGGCCTCGTTGCCGCATATAATCAAGTCATAACCAAGCTTTTTCGCGACCTCGGAAAGCGTGTATCCCGTAGCAAGCGTATCCGAACCGCCGATCAGCCGGTCCGATACAAGCACCGCCTCGTCCGCCCCCATCTTAAGGCAGTATTCCAAAGTGGAGCTTGCCTGCATGGGCCCCATGGAAACGACAGTCACCTTGCCGCCCAGCTCGTCGCGCAGGGCAAGCGCGGTTTCCATACCGTTTTCGTCGTAGGGATTGATAATACTGGGAACGCCCTCGCGCACCAGATTATTTGTTTTGCTGTCTATTTTTACTTCGCTGGTATCCGGTACCTGCTTTACAAATACGATGATATTCATATCGCGCCTCCCATCATATCCGGCGCGCCAGAACCTCGGCCTCTAATATCGCCTGTTCTATCGCGCGCGGTGCTACGCAGTCGCCTGCGGAATATACTTCCGGCCGTTTGCCTTTAAACGCCTTATAAAGGCCGTTTACCGACCGGCTCTGTCCCGCGATCAATACGGTATCCAATCCACTAAGCCGCATTTCCTCGTGGTTGTAAACATTCTCTAAAACGACGTCCCCGCCGTCAAAGCGGGCGATCGCGTGATTGGTAATGATACGCGCGCCGTTTTCATAAAGGCGCTTGTTGAGCAGGTATACCTGTCCGCTCTCAATATCCACTCCCACGCTCGCGGACGGCGTCACCACCGTCACCTGCGCGTTCAGCGCCTGGCAGTAATCCGCTACGCCGCCGCCCTGCCAAAATCCAATATCGTCGTATACCAGCACGTTGTTGCCGATTTTTTCGACGTTCCGGAGCGCCTCGCGTACGTCCATGACCGCCATTTCAGCCGTTTTGAGCCCCTTGAAGTCGGGAATGAGCGGTGAAGAACCCGTCGCCACCACCAGTACCTCGGGATTCACCTGCCTTACCAGCGCCTCATCCACCTCTGTGTTATAGTGCACGGGAACGCCCAGTTCCTGCAGTTGTATTTTCATATAGCGGTACACTTCCTCAAGCTCGTTGCGGTAGGGGAGCTTTTCCGCAAGGCGCACCTGTCCGCCCGCCACGCTGTCTTTTTCGTATACCTGCACGTTATGGCCGCGCTTGGCCGCGATTTCCGCTACCTTAAGACCCGCCACGCCCGCGCCGACGACCATAACATTTTTCTTTTCTTTCGCCGCTTCAAGCGTCCCGATACCAAGCCGCTTTTCCCTGCTTACGCCGGGGTTCTGGATACATTCCACATAAATCCCGTCAACGCCTACACAGCCCTCGTTGCAGCCGATACAGTGGCGAATATCGTCCAGCCGCCCCTCCATCGTTTTATTGGGCGTCTGCGGATCGCAAAGCAGCTGGCGGCACATGCCGATCAGATCTGCATTGCCTTCCGCGAGAATCGTTTCCGCCTGCACAGGGTCGTTGATACGCCCGAACGCCGTGATCGGAATATCTACATTTTTCTTAAGCTCCGCGCTCTCATAGATCGCCCAGCCAAGCGGCAACGGCGATGGCGGAATCTGCATATACCAGCTACTGAAAGTGCCCGCGTCCGTACTCAGGTAATCGACGCCCCCCTCTTCCAGGGCTTTGGCGATCTTCATGCCGTATTCAAGCGAATATCCATACCAGGTAAACTCGTCCACACACAACCGGATACCGATTGGGTAATCCGGCCCAACCGCCTCGCGGATGGCCGCTATCACTTCCAACGGATAACGCATACGGTTTTCAAAGCTTCCGCCGTATTCATCCTCCCTGCGGTTGAAAAAGGGCGAGACAAAGGTACGTAAAAGCCCGTCGTGCGCGATCTTCAGCTCGACCGCGTCCCACCCGAGTTCTTTTTGCCAGGCGGCGGAATTCACGTAATATTCCTTGATGAGCTCCATATCTTCCTTTTCAAGCTCTTTTGTATTAAAATGGCAATACGGCTCGTTCATCTGCGTCGGGGCGACCAAAAGCTGAGGAGGATTCAGCAGGGTCGTGTGGCCGCCCTGATTCAGTTGAGTAATCGCTTTGCACCCGTACTCGTGTACTTCGTCCGCGAGCCGTTTGAAATTATCCTTATTCCGCGGTTCAAACCCTAAAACATATTTAAAAGACATCTGACTGTTCGGATCGACATTCTGACTCACCGTTACGGCCGCCGCGCCGCCCTTGGCGCGCTCTACGTAATGCCTTACGTTCCGGTCTGAAAACAGTCCGTTTTCCAGATACCCCTCGTCAAGCGCATAGCCCGTATGATGAGGCAGGAAAACAAACCTGTTTTTAAAGGTCACTTTACCCATTGTAAACGGAGACAACAGGTGTTTGAAGTCGTTTCGTGTTTCCATTGCAAGCTTTCCTTTCCATTGCATGTTTTATATATTTAAGGATGTAACTATCAAAAACACCCTTTGCTTTAAGACCTGTGCGCCCTTGCGCGGCGCAGCCCTATCAAAACTGCGCCGCCCGGGTCACACACAAGAAACATTCAGGAGTGTAGGTCCCGTTATTTGCTGATCAGGCCGCTCTTTCTGTCCGTCGTGATGATAATGCACAACAGGAAGATAATACCCTTGATCAGTTGCTGCGTGATCGGGTCCGCCCCAATGAGGACGAGGCCGTTGGTCAGGCAGGTGAGCATCATGGCGCCGATGATAACCGCCATGTAGTTGGATCTCGCGCCGCCGGATACGGAAAGCCCGCCCAGAACCAGCGCGATCATTACGTTTGTTTCCGTCAGGTTACCCGTCTGCGCCGTAGCGCTGCCCGTACGCACCAGCGCGAAAAACGCCGCTACGCCCGCGAGCGCGCCCGCAATGACGAATGCCAGGACCTTGGTACGGTCTACGTTTACGCCGGAATAAGCGGCGGCGATCTCTCCCGAGCCGATCGCGCGTACCTGCCGTCCCAGCTTGGTGAACCTGAACACAATAAATCCGGCCGCCACGATGGCCGCCATGACGATGAATTTTCCGACCAGGTTGTCGTAATCGTAGATCGCGTAAGGCGTCTCCACGCGGAAGTTACTCGTAAAGAACACGACCAATCCACGGAAGATGAACATCGTACACATGGTAACGATAAAGGACTGTATTTTAAATTTCGCATGCATCACGCCGTTTAAAAGGCCGATGCCCGCGCCCACGCCGACCGCCGCTACGATGGCCAGCGGGATACTGAAGCTCGATACGACCGCCGCCACATAACACGCGAGACCCACGATCGATCCCTGCGAGAAATCGAGCGATCCCATCGTCATGACGAACATAACGCCGGCCGAGCAGATAAGTAATGTAAGCGCCTGTTCTATGATCAGTTTCCAGTTGGAGCCGTCCATGGATTTTCCTTGTGTCAGTACGGCAAACAGTACAATGACGATCACAAGTCCGAGGTACGGGATAGCGCTTTGTAACATCTTTTTATTCATGATGTTTCCCCCTTAGATCATGTAGTGGATAATCTTTTCTTCGGAAAGTCCCTCTTCACGGAGCAGTTCGCCGGTGATCTCGCCGTCTTTTAACACGACCAGCCTGTCACACATACCGATCAGCTCCAGGATTTCCTCGGAAATCATTACGATGGATTTGCCCTGCCTGGTAAGCTCCTGCATCAGCTCGTAGATAGACGCTTTTACCATGACGTCGATCCCGCGCGTCGGGCTGTCCAGGACAAGAATATCCGAATCCCGCCCCAGCCATTTCGCAAGGACGACCTTTTGCTTGTTGCCGCCGGAAAGCGCCGACACAAACTGGTTGATATTCTCCATCTTTACGTTCATCTTGGTTGCGTATTCGCTCGTGAATCCACGTTCCCTTTTGGGGGAAATAAAGCCTTTTCTTTGCAGCTTATCCATACTGCTCAGGCACACGTTATCAAGGATACTGGCATTGATCATAAGGCCCTCTTGATCCCTGTTTTTTGAAGCGTATGCCACGCCGGACGCGATCGCCGTCTTAATGCTGCCTATTTCCACATTCTTTTGCGGCAGGCTTACCGTGCCCGTCTGCTTTTCAAGCGCGCCGAACATCACCTTGCCCAGTTCGTGCATACCCGATTCCGTGAGGCCGCCGATACCGAGGATTTCGCCCTTGTGCAGCTCTAAATTGATATTGCTGAGCATGCCCTCCACATTGACGCCTTTCAGCGACATCACGACCTCGCCTGTGATGTTGGAATGCGTGTCTTCCCTGTAATATTTTCCGGAAAGCTCACGTCCGACCATATACTTTTTCAGGTCGTCCTCCGTAACCTCGTCCGTCACCGGAAAGGATTTGATGTGCTCGCCGTCGCGCAGGACGGTAATAGAGTCGCAAAGCTCAAGCACTTCCTGCAGGTCGTGCGAAATCACGATCACGCTGCCGCCGCTATTTTTTACCCGCCGGATCAGCCCGTAGAGCTTTTCGCGGCCGTCGTGTGAGAGCGCCGTCGTCGTTTCATCCACAACCAGCAGCTTGGGATTGAAATAAGTCGCTTTTACAAGCTCGATCATCTTTCTTTCTTCAAACGTGTAATGCGCCACGTCGTCAGCCGGATTGATCTTATCAAAGCCGAAAACATCCAGGTATTCCCGCGCTTTTTTGTTCATTGCCTTAGAATCAATGACCCCGTTCCTGATAAACAGTTCCTCGTTGCCAAAGAAGATATTTTCCGCTACGGTCAGGTCCTCGATGGTGTTCATTTCCTGCACGATGATGCTGACGCCATGCCTGTTCGCGTCAAGCTGGTTTTTCGGTTCGTATTTTTGCCCTTCTAAAAACATTTCTCCCGAGGTCACGGTATGGATCCCCGTGATCATGTTGGTGATCGTCGATTTTCCCGAGCCGTTTTCCCCTATGAGGCCGTGGATCTCGCCCTTGTATACTTCAAAGGAAACCTGCTTTACGGCTTTGGTCGCGCCAAATGTTTTGGAAAGGTCCTGAGTTCTAATCAGTACTTCTTTACTCATTCTTTTCTCCTCCTTTGCCCGCACGCAAGCGGTTATTTCACCACTTCGGCCTTTCCTTTGTTTTTGAGGCCCATAGCCGCCACAATGACCAGCAGGATTACGCCGATGATCGTGTTTTGCAGCGTTGAATCCAGCCCGTTGGTCATAATTCCGCTGATGATCATCGCGATGATAAACTCACCGATGATAATCGAGATGACCGGATTGACATACTTTTTGAACGCCAGCCCGATAAAGCAGCCCATAATCGGCGTAAAGTTCCGCGCCATGCTGCTCATGCCCTGCACGGGTATAACCGTCGAGCTGTAGCAGATCGTCAGCAGCGCCGTGATCCCTGTAAAGAAGCCGCAGAGAATAAATCCGATTACTTTATATTTTGAAACGTTAACGCCCATATTCTGCGCCATCGGTTCGTTCTTTCCGATTGCTTTGATATAAATACCCGTACGTGTGAATTTGATGATAAACATCGCGATCGCAAACGCGATGACCGCGATGATAATATTCCACGGCGCCTGTCCTAAAATCCGGTATTCTTCCGCCAATACATAACTGTTTCCGCCCGCCAGGTAGCTTGCGACGCATTCGTAAATGATCATCAGTCCTACCGTAGCGATGATGGACGGTATCTTAAACTTCAGATACAAAAATCCGTTTGCCACGCCTACCAGCGTTCCTACCAAAACCGCGCCGATCACCAGCCCCACGAAACCAAACTGCACGGAGAGCATGCACGCCACAAGCGCGCTTAGAATGATATTTGCGCCGATACTGAAATCGAACAGCCCCATCGTCAGCACGAAGTAAAAACCGCAGGCGGCGATGGATGGCAGCAGGCATTGCTGCAGCAGAATAAACAAACTTTCCGCGCTGCCAAAACGTGTGGGCTGCAAGATAAAGAACACCAGATAGGTAACAACGAGTAAACCCAGCAGTAAAACTAAACTCTTCACTTTGTTTTTCATAAGATTTTACCTACGTTTCTCCGTTTTATTTCTTTTCCCTGTGTGTCTGTCCTAAAAAGGGGCCGCAGGGCCCCGTCTTCCTTTAAAGCCATGTTGCCTTTTTCCTGCCCGGGCTTTGCAGCATTCCGGGCAGGTTCAGGCATCTTTTTTAATTGATTACTTTAAGCCAAGCCGCGCTTATTTTTCGAGATTGGCGTGTCTTTCCATAACATCCTGCAGCGAGAGGCTCTGTGCTGCTTTCACAAAGTCATCCTTTGTCAGGGAAGGATTGTGTGTGATAGAAAGCTGCTGGATTTCTTCCGCTGTGTAAGGAAGGATGTCTCCGCGGAACCATTCGTCAAACTGCTTTGCTTCTTCTCCGCTCGTTACATAGATCATGTCCATAACCATCTCTACCGGTTCCTGCGCCCAGTCAGCGCCTGCCACGGAGTTGTAAGCCAGCATGAACGAGAAGAACGGGTCGCACCAGTGACCGCCGGACATAGCGTCCAGAGTGCCGCTTTCCATGTCTTCGATCAGCGTATCCGTGAAGTCTGTGGAAACGAGTACGATGTCGTCCGTCTTGTTTGCTTTCTGCAGCGCGCTCATTGCGCCAATCAGGTTCTCACCGCCGCCGCCTACGACAACCAGCGCGTCCATTTCCGGATAGGAAGCCAGGTAGTTTTCCGTAACCTGCGTGCCCTGCTCGCCTGTCGCTACTTCCCATGTCTCGGCAACAACATTGACGCCGAATTCTTCAAAAGCTTTCATGTAGCCTGCGTATCTTGTTTCAGCCGTGAGGTCGCCGTGGTTGAAGTTGATGATACCGACATTTTTGCAGCCTTTGTCATTGACAATCTTGCCCATGTTGTAACCAACCTGCATTTCGTCCTCGTGTACCTGTCCGCCATAATACGGGGACGAAAAAGCTGCGTTTTTCACGTCTTCTTCATTCAGCGTACGGAAGAACTGGAATACCTTGCCGTCGTACTGCTCGGCGATCTTCAGCGCTTTAGGAATCTGCCCCTCAGCCGTGTTGCACACGATGACCGCGTCGCAGCCGCTTGCAAACAGGTTCTCGATACCGGTAACAACCTTTTCATCCTCAAAATCGTTTGCCGCATATTCAACGTCGCAGTCAAGCGCCTCTGCCGCAGAATCGATCATCCTCTTCAGATCCTGTGCAAGAGGCATTGTGTAGTTGAAGAAGTCTACGCCGATTTTGATCCTCTCACCGTCTGCTTTGGGCGCAACGCTGTCTTTCGCCGCCTCTACCGTAGCCGACGCGTCGCTTGACGCTGCCGGCGACTCCGCCGGTGCAGAGCTTTCGGATGCAGGGGCCGAGCACCCCACCATCATCGTTCCCAGTAATGCAACACACATTACGACCAACAAAACTTTTTTTAACATGTTCTTTCTCCTTTTCCTTCTTTATCTTTATTTTGCCTTTCGGGCAAACTGTTTTTAAAAAACGGTAAACAAAATACACCGGCAGCGCCCCTCCCTTTTTTTCGGGCGTCTGCCACACAGGCGTTCGCTTTAATTTTCTCTTATGAATTCCCAGTAAATAATTTTGTTTCTTTTCGCTATATGTAACTTAACATTTTGCAATACATGTGTCAACGGATTTTCCGCCATTTCAACACAAACTTGTATTATAAAAGCTTATTTTTAAGCATAAACTTGTACTATTATTTCCATTTTTTTACATTTTTATATAAAATATAGTATTTTTCAGTAAAAACAATAACAAGTTACACGGAAGCTGTTATTGTTTTTCTGGCACAATCTGTCCGCATTTATCTTTTGTCAACAGCATGTATTCTTTCACAAACTTTTTCTATAAAAATACATCTTATTTCATATATCCTGTATTATTTTATTGCAAACCTGTATTTATTTTGTCACTTTTATGTAAAAAAACATCCCCGTTTCTCCTTGCGGATTGCGGGGATGGGCGTATGCCATCGGTCATGACAGAATTTAATACTTCTTATTTATTTAACGGATTTTGATGCCGACGATCTGGGAGCCGCGCGTTCCAACGACAATTGTATTTTCAAAAACCGCCGGCGACGCTTCCACATTCGCTCCCACATTAATTTTATCATACACCTTACCTGTGAGGCCGTCCAAAAGGAATACATTGCCCTTGCTGTCGCATTGCACGATGTACGCGGTACCGTCCTGCGCGTATACCGCTACCGGCGAGCTCCATGCATACGCTTTCATATCAAACACCCACCGCTCTTCGCCCGTTTTTTTGTCGAGCGCGGCCAGAACGCCGCTTGGTTTGCGGGGCATACGCGCTACCGGCACGATCAGCAGGTCCGCGATACTGCCCTTGCCGAGCACCGGCGTCGCCTGTACGCCGCCGGATACGCCGTATACGGTATGTACGTCATACGGCTTTTCCCACACGATTTCTCCGGTGACGGCGTTCATCTTGAAAACCGATATTTTTCCGGTATTGGTGGCGGCATTTTTTTGCCAATGCAGCGACGGCGCGACGTACAGGTATTTGCTTCCGTCCGCCTCTTCCTCGAAGACGGGAGACGCATTGGTATCGTCTAATGTATCCTGCGTCCATACGAGCTGCATGGTATTTAAATCCATACACATCATATTGCCGCCGTTGTCCGCGATGTACATATACTGCTTCCAGATAACGGCGGAATCCTCCATGCCCCACCAGAAGCTTTCCTCGCTCGTGCGGTCCGTGTTATACGTCCATTTAACCATTTCCGACGGATTGATGGAGAGCTTTCCCGTTTCGTTGTCAAATTTGGTATTCAGCTTCATCGAATAAATGACCGCGTTCTCGCCTGGGTAAAAGAGCGTATCCGTCTGCGCGTCGATGAGCGCGCTGCTGTCGTAGCCGTGGAAAATACGCGGCGAGAAAGGGTCCTTTGCTCCCAGCTCGTACATCGTATCAAAATTTGTCAGACTGCAGAAAAACGCGCGCGCATATCCTGCCTCGCCATAAGAATCAGGAAGAGAATCCCCCGCGCCCGCAAACAGCATGGGAATGCCGCGCGGGTCGATCGCGCCCGCACCCTTAAAGGGCAGGCCAAGCGTAAGCGTATCGCGCGTAGGCGTGCCGTCCTCTATATCGATAAAGTAAACGTTCCCGTCCATCGTCGCGTAGATCGCCTCGACAAGACCCTCTTTTTCTTTTTTCTCCGGATACAGGTTCATGACCCTGCGCGTTCTTTCGTCCCAGCGCACGATCAGCGGCTGGCCTGTCCAGCCGCTTCCCGACCAGACGGCCGAGCCCTTGCCCTTGCTTAAGTCGCTCTTTTCCAGAAAGCCTGTTTTGATATGCCAATAATTGGGATCGAGCTTCTTTTCCCTGACCACCGGATTGCCGTAACTGGCCGTATCCCGATAGTTATTGCCACGGAAAGTAACGATTCCTTCCAGCTTGGTATATTCGTCCCCCTCGCCAAAGTTTATGGGCATTGCGCGCCTGTAAGAATCCGCCGGCACTTCCTTGCCGTCCACGGACAGCCGTGCCACAAAGCCCATCTTTTCCGGTTTGGTGTTTTCCGTCGCGTACGGCTTTTGTCCGTCCGCGTCCTTTTGCGCCTGCGGATAGTAACGCGCCTTCAGGCTGCCCTGCGTTTTGCTGCCATAGCGGCGGCGGTATACATATATCCCCCCCGCTATAACCAAAACGGCCAATATTACTAAAACGATGATCCACGCCATGCCTGTTACCTGCCTTTATACATTATACTATAGCAATTACACACCATTATATAATGGCAGGTATAAAAGTTCAAATTGAAATCACGCGGATACCGTTTTCATCCCCACATTTTTTCTTCCTATTTAATTGACATCACAAGTATTGTGCAGTAGTATTAATATGGTTTTCGCAAAACCGCTTACAAGCCACGCCGCCCAGGCGGTGTGGCTTGATATTGTATCATAATAAAATCAGATAAGTAAGCTGATTTTGAGGGGGAAATCTTTTGACGATTATTGCATTTTTGATTTTATTTCCTTTTGCGGCCGCGCTCGTGCTGGCGTTTATGCGCCATGGAACTCCCGTGCGCAGGACTACGTTGTTTGTTTTCTGCGGGGTGATCGTTGCCGCAGTCATCTACTTTGTGGCACAAAGCCTTTCTACGGGGCACACCGTGTCCTATTTAGAGCAGACGCATTCGCTCGACATGCTGATCCTGGTCGCCGAGTGGCTGCTGGCAGCTCTCGTTTGCTACTACAGCTTCCGCTACAAAAAATATTATTGCGCGATCCTCTCCGTCGTCCAGACGGCCCTTATCACCTGGCTGGAGCTTTCCGGCCAAAACCAGGTGCAGGTCGCCGCGCATATCTTTTCGGACAACCTGACCATCGTCATGTGCCTCATCATCGGCGTCGTCGGCTGTCTCATCTGCGTATACGCGATGGGTTATATGAAAGATTACAAGGCGCACCACTCTGAGTTCAAGGACAGGCGCTCGTTCTTTTTCGCCATGCTTTTTGTATTTTTAGGCGCGATGTTCGGCCTCGTGTTCTCCAATAACCTCACATGGATGTATTTCTTCTGGGAAATCACCAGTATCTGTTCTTTCCTGCTCATCGGTTACAACCAAACGCAGGAGGCGGTCAATAATTCTTTCAAGGCTTTATGGATGAATCTTTTGGGTGGCCTTGGTTTTGCCATCGCCATCGTCTATTGCGCCTTGCAGCTCCACGTCGCCGATTTGCAGAGCCTCGTTCTCCTCGGCTCCAATGTTACGTATGCCATCATTCCGGTCATCCTACTCGCGTTTGCAGGGCTTACCAAAAGCGCCCAGTTACCTTTCTCCGGCTGGCTTTTAGGCGCAATGGTCGCGCCCACGCCGACGAGCGCGCTGCTGCATTCCGCGACTATGGTCAAGGCCGGCGTCTTTTTACTATTGCGGTTATCCCCCGCGTTGTTCGGCAACCTCGCGGGCCTGATGGTGACAACCATAGGCGGGTTTACTTTCTTTGTCACTTCCCTGCTTGCCATTTCGCAAAGCGACGGGAAAAAAGTGCTGGCCTATTCTACGGTATCCAACCTTGGCCTCATTGCCGCCTGCGCGGGCGTAGGCATGTATGAAGCCGTTTGGGCGGGCATTTTGCTGATGATCTTCCACGCGGTTTCCAAATCCCTGATGTTCCTGTCCGTGGGCGCTGTGGAAAACAGCCTCGGCAGCCGGAACATCGAGGACATGCACGGCCTTATCGTCAAGCTTCCGCGCCTTGCTTACGTTATGATCATCGGTATCGCGGGCATGTTCTTAGCCCCGTTCGGCATGCTGATCTCCAAATGGGCAGCCCTGCGGGCTTTCGTAGATTCTAACAGTATTCTGCTTGTGATTTTCCTGATCTTCGGCAGCGCCACCACCCTTTTCTATTGGACGAAATGGCTGGGAACGCTTGTTTCCATGCACCACAACTCAAAACCGATCAAAAACATCACCAAAAAAAGCGAATGGTTTTCCCTGCTTTGCCACAGCGTTATCATGGTGGTTTTGTGTATCACCTTTCCGCTGTTATCGACATACTTCATCGAACCGTTCTTATCCGGCATGTTCCATATCACCATGCCGGCGATCATCGGTCCCGGGAACCTGACCATCATGATCATGATGCTGGTGCTGATGGCCCTGCTGCCCGTTGCCGTGCGCTTTTTGCCCATCAGCAAAAAGAACACCTTTGTCTTATCCTACATGGGCGGCGCCAATACCGGCGACGACCGCAGCTTTACGGACTCTCTGGGCAGGCCCAAGCAGATGTACCTGACGAACTGGTATATGGACAGCCTGTTCGGCGAGCGCAAAATACTGAACCTTTCGCTGATCCTTTCCTCGGCGGCGCTTGTAATACTGATGATTCTGACGATCGGAGGCGCTGTATAATGACCTGGCAGATTATAACCATGCTTTTATATATTGTACTCGCCCCGTTTCTCGGCGGATTGCTGCAGGGCTTTGACCGCAAGATCACTGCGCGCATGCAGGGACGGCAGGGTCCCCCGCTTCTCCAGCCTTTTTACGATGTCAGCAAGCTGTTCAAAAAGCAGTCCCTCATCGTAAACCGCGTACAGGATTTTCTTGTGGTGGGATTTCTGCTCTTTGTCGTATTCACCGGAGCACTCTTTTTCTGGGGCGGCGATATGCTGCTCGTATTCTTTGCTTTGACGCTGGCGGAAATTTTCTTTATCATGTCCGCCAGTTCCACGAACTCTCCGTTCAGCTCTATGGCCGCGCAGCGCGAACTTTTGCAGGTCATGACCTACGAGCCTATGGTGCTGCTCGTCGCCATTGGTTTTTATGTCGCGACGGGAAGCTTCAACGTTTCCAATATCGTCGCCAGCGACATGCCGTCCATCGTATACCTGCCGGGTATTTTCGGCGGCTTCCTTTATATCCTGACGATCAAGTTCCGTAAATCGCCCTTTGACTTAAGCACGTCCCACCATGCGCACCAGGAAATGGTCAAGGGCATTACGACGGAGCTTTCCGGCAATATCCTCGGCTTAGTGGAGATCGCCCACTGGTATGAAAATATTTTCCTGCTGGGCGTTGTCGGGTTGTTTGTCGTATATAGCCCCTGGCAGAGCGTTTTCATTGCCATCGCGGTCTGCCTCGCGGCTTATTTCCTGGAAATATTGATCGACAACGTATTCCCCCGCGTCAAGTGGCAGAGCATGCTGAAATCCGCATGGCTGGTGACGCTGATCGCGGGCTGCACAAATCTGATGATCCTTGTGCTTGTGAAATAGCACGGTTGTCTTAAAGAGAGGTACTGTCATGTTCAAAGTTTCAAAATCGCCGTGGCTTTTGCATTACGATGGTTCGAGCTGTAACGGCTGCGATATAGAAGTTCTCGCCTGCCTGACGCCCGTCTATGACGTGGAGCGGTTCGGCGTTATCAATACCGGTAATCCCAAGCATGCGGATATTTTCCTCATCACCGGCGGGATTAACGAACAAAACAAGCCGGTCGTACAGCAGATTTATGAGCAGATGCCTTCCCCGAAAGTTGTGGTGGCGGTGGGGATCTGCGCGTGCAACGGCGGGATTTTCAAAGAATGCTATAATATTATCGGCGGCGTGGATACTACGATCCCCGTTGATATTTACGTGCCCGGATGCGCCGCGCGGCCGGAGGCCATTATTGACGGCGTCATCAAGGCTGTCGCCCTGCTCGATGAAAAGCGCAAGGCGATGCTGGCGGGCGAAGCAAAGGAGGCATAACATGCAAGGCAATAAGGCTTTTACGATCGGCCCCGGTTCCCTGGTGTCCGAGGTGCTTAACCTAAAGCACGATAACTACCGCCTGGTACAGATTTGTGCCACAAAGACAGAAAACGGCTATGAGCTTACGTATTCCTTTGCCAGGGAGTACGATCTTAAGAACCTGCGGATGAATATCAGCCCGGGAACAGAAATCCTTAGTATCAGCAATATTTACGAACCCGCGTTTTTGTATGAAAACGAGATCCACGATCTCTTCGGTATCGACATCAAAATGATGACGCTCGATTATGAGGGCAACCTGTACCGGATCAAAGACAAAACGCCTTTCAAATAGGAGGACAAACACAATGTCTGAACGCAGCATCGTACCTTTCGGTCCGCAGCATCCGGTTTTGCCGGAACCCATTCACCTGGATCTCGTGCTGGAGGACGAAAAGGTTATTGAAGCGGTTCCCTCGATCGGCTTCATCCACAGGGGACTTGAGAAGCTGGTGGAGAAAAAAGATTTCCAGGAATATGTTTACGTGGCGGAGCGCATCTGCGGTATTTGCAGCTTCATGCACGGCATGGGCTACTGCGAGGCCGTAGAGCATATCATGGACGTGGAGCTGCCGCCGCGCGCAAAGTACCTGCGCACGATCTGGTGCGAAATGTCCCGCGTACACAGTCATCTTTTATGGCTGGGGCTTTTGGCGGACGCTTTTGGCTACGAAAGCCTTTTCATGCAGTCGTGGCGCATGCGCGAAAAGATTCTCGATATGTTCGAATATTCCACCGGCGGGCGCGTCATCTTTTCCGTCAACAAGATCGGCGGACAGCGCAAGGATATGGATGCGGATATGCTCCGCCAGTTTCTCGTCGTTTTTGACGGTATCGAAAGCGAGCTTAGACCTCTGGCAAGCGCCTTTCTCGACGACTATGCCGTTGCCAGCCGCTTAAAGGATGTGGGCTTTTTGACTAGGCAACAGGCGCACGATTTGGGCGCGGTGGGCCCCTTTATGCGCGCGAGCGGCATTGCGCTCGATACGCGTAAGCTCGGCTATGCCGCTTATCCCGATCTCGATTTCGAACCGATCACCAGCGATGTTGGCGACAGCTATGCGCGCTGCGACGTTCGTATCCGCGAAATTTACCAGTCTATCGACATCATCCGCCAGGCGGCGGCCAAAATACCGGACGGCGAAGTAGCCGTTCCTGTCAAGGGAATGCCGGACGGCGAATATATGATGCGTGTGGAGCAGCCGCGCGGCGAAGCGATTTATTATGTGAAAGCCAACGGCAGCAAATTTTTGGATCGTGTGCGCGTGCGCACCCCTACCTTTGCCAACCTGCCCGGTATGCTTGAGACGCTGAAAGGGTCGCAGTTCGCGGATATTCCGATCCTGATTTTAACGATCGATCCATGCATTAGCTGCACCGAGAGGTAAGACAATATGAAGATCATGAATTTTACGAAAACCGTTATGCGCAATTTGTTCAGCAAGCCCGCGACGCGCGCCTATCCCTTTGTGGCGCGGCAGTATCCGGAGCGCACGCGCGGCCAGATCAGCATCCATATCGACGATTGTATCTTCTGCGGACTATGCTCCAAAAAGTGTCCTACGAATGCTATTACGGTTGACAGGGCGCAGAAAAGCTGGTCCATCGAGCGGTTTGGCTGCATACAATGCGCTAGCTGTGTGGAAAATTGTCCCAAAAAATGCCTGCACATGCTGACCGCGTATACGCAGCCCGCCCCTAAGAAATACGAGGACCGCTACGCGCAGCCGGCGGGCGAAAATGAAGAAACGGAAGGAAAATAAACATGCACGAATATCATGAAGCGATCCACATCATCGAACACGCGGTTGATGAGGCAAAGCAAAAAGGGTTTAAAAAAGTGACGAAAATCAACCTGGTGATCGGGGAAAGCTCCGGCTTTTCAGGCGACAGCATTGCCATGCATTTTGAAGACGCCGCGCAGGGCACTATCTGCGAGGGTGCGGAAATTGCCGTACGCCCCGTCAAAACCATGCTGCGCTGCCCGAATTGCCATGAGCTTTTTGTGCGCAGGCCATTTCATTTCGAATGCCCGCATTGCGGAACGGAGGGCGAGCCCAGCGAAATCGGCAAGGAGATGGCGATCGACAGCATTGAGGGAGAATAACGTATGACCTTGGAGATCACGGTGCTCGGAATGGTACAGGGCATCGGATTTCGTCCGTTTGTGGCGCGGCTCGCAGGCAGCCTTTCTGTTACGGGCAGCGTGCGCAATAGCGGCGGTATCGTAAAAATAATTGCAACGGCCAGTCAGGAGGCGATGGATGAGTTTATCCATCGCCTTGTTTCGCAGCCGCCCGCCTTTGCCGATATTATCAGCATTGATACAAAGCCGCTTCCCGACCAGGCATTCGACGGCTTTTCCATCATCAAAAGCGAAAGCGGCATGGAGGGATCGCCCCTGGTTCCCTCAGACCTCCCCATGTGCGAGGACTGCCTTAAGGAACTGCGGGATCCGCAAAACCGGCGTTACCGCTATCCGTTCATCAGTTGTACCTCATGCGGCCCGCGCTACAGTATTATTACCTCGCTGCCTTATGACCGCGAAACGACGACGATGGAAGCGTTTCCCATGTGTCTTTCCTGCGCGCAGGAATATAGCGGCGATGACCGGCGGCGGCACGCGCAGACGATCTCCTGCCATAACTGCGGCCCGCAACTGATCTTGCGGGACACTTCCGGCGTATACGAAAAAGAAACCGCGCTTGAGCGCGCGATCGTTTTGCTGAAAAACGGAGCGGTCCTTGCCATAAAAGGTATCGGCGGCTATCAGTTCGCGTGCTCTCCCTTTTTGGACGAAGCCGTCCGCGATCTCCGGCTTTTAAAGCATCGGGAGAAAAAGCCCTTTGCTGTTATGTTTCCTGACGTCCAGGCCGTCCGCGCCGCCTGCCGTATGAACACGGGGGAAGAATCGCTTTTGCGTTCCCCCGCCCGCCCCATCGTTTTGCTCGGCCAGAAAAAGAACGGCTTTTCAGCCGGTGTTTGCAGTGAAAGCCGCAAGCTGGGCGCGTTTCTTCCCTATACGCCCCTGCACCAGCTGCTGACCGACGCCTGCGGCCCGCTTATTATGACAAGCGGCAATATTTCCTCGCAGCCGATCATGACGCGGGACAGCGATATGCTTTCACTGTCCTCCCCATACCTTGGCGGCGTACTCTATAACACGCGCGGGATCCGCACGCCTCTGGACGATTCCGTTGCCCGCGTCTTCCGTGGAAAAACGCAGCTTTTGCGGCGCAGCCGTGGATATGCGCCCCTGCCCGTCATTTTGCCATACGCGCTTTCCTCCCCTGTCCTGGCGATGGGCGGCGACTTAAAGTCCTGCTTTTGCCTCGCCGACCAAAAAAAAGCATATCTCAGCCAATATCTGGGAGACGTGGAACAATACGATGTATTTCGGAGCTATCAGGATACTCTTTCGCACATGGAAAGCCTGTTTCGTATCCGTCCGCAGGCGATCGTATGCGATATGCATCCCCGCTATCACACGACACAGCTCGCGCGGGAACTCTCCCAAAAGCGCGGTATTCCTTTGCTTTGCGTCCAGCACCACCACGCGCATATTCTCTCCGTCATGGCGGAGCACAGCCTGTCCGGATGTATCGGCGTCGCTTTCGACGGTACGGGCTACGGCACGGACGGCACGGTATGGGGCGGTGAATTTTTGCTGTGCAGGCAGGACCGCATGACGCGTATGGGCAGCCTTGAGCCTGTTTCGCTGCTGGGCGGCGACCAGCTTTCGCGCGACGCGGGGCTGGGCGCCCTGTGCCACCTGCACGCCTGCGGCCTTGCCAGCGGGGATGAACGCTTCCCCATGGTTCGCGCCGCTATTATGGAACAAATCAATATCACCCGCAATTCCAGTATGGGGCGGCTTTTTGACGCTGTAAGCGCGCTCCTTGACCTTAGGTGTTATAATAGTTATGAAGGCGAATGCGCCATTGCCCTGGAAAATCGCGCGGCGGATGCGCGGCGCGCGGGAATATCTCCTTATCCGCTTCCTTTCGACATCGTCGAAACGGGCGGCATGCTCTGGGCCAGGCGCGCCCCTTTGATAAGGGAACTGGCGCACAGGCGCGAAAAAACAGACGCCGGCGCGCTGGCGCTTGGTTTTCACATTTCGGTCGCGGAAATGGTGCTCGCCATGTGCCGGAGGATCCGGCTCCGAACGCAGGAAAACCGGGTCGCGTTGTCGGGAGGCGTTTTTGCCAATGAATTGCTTCTTGAGCGGTGCGTATCCCTTTTGGAGCAGGATCATTTTGACGTGTACCTGAATTTCGCCGTTCCGTGTAACGACGGGGGAATCGCTTTCGGGCAAGCCTATTTCGCGGCTTTGTCCGCACAGTAAGGAGACTATGCTATGTGCGTTGCGGCATCGGGTCGGGTCGTATCCACCGGACAAACGACGGCGACCGTGGATTTTAATGGAAATTTGATAGAGGTCCGTTCCGGCCTTGTGCAGATACAGCCGGGCGATTATGTGTTGGTGCACGCCGGATTTATTTTACAAAAGATCAATCGCGGCGAGCACGACTCTCTGCAAAATCTGTTTCGGGAAATCGAAGAGCTATGACGGATATAAAACGTTTTTTAAAGGAATACGGCGGACCGCCTCTGCGCCTGATGGAAGTATGCGGTACGCATACGGCGGAAATTTCGCGCAACGGAATTCCGGATATGCTTTCCGGCCGCATCCGCCTCATCAGCGGACCGGGCTGCCCTGTATGCGTCACGGTGACGGATTACATCGATAAGCTGATTGCCCTCGCCTGTACGCCCGGGTATACGGTCGTTTCCTTTGGCGACATGCTGCGCGTTCCCGTCGCTGACGGCTGCTTAAACGACGTATCCGCGCGCGGCGGCGACGTCCGCATGGTCTACTCGCCGATGGATATGCTTGCCCTTGCCCAAAATCAGCCCGAACGTATCTTTGTATTCGCGGCGGTAGGCTTTGAAACGACGGCTCCCGCCTATGCCCTGCTTCTTGAGGAAGCGCAGATAAACGGCATTGATAACGTCCGCCTGCTGACATCCCTGAAAACGATGCCCGCCGTCATCGACTGGGTATGCGGTCATACGCAAAACATTGACGGATTCATCGCCCCCGGGCATGTGAGCGTCGTTACGGGAAGCAATATTTTCCGGCCTCTGGCCGAAAAATATCAACTGCCGTTCGCCGTTGCCGGCTTTGACGGCGAAAGCTTGCTTGCCGCTATTTACGCGCTTGTAGTAAAGCGCGGCGAGCCTGGCGTCTTCAATTTATATCCATCCGCCGTCACGCCCGCAGGAAATACGCGGGCGCAGGCGATAACGGCAAAATATTTCATGCCCTGCGACGCCGCGTGGCGCGGTATGGGCACCATAGCCGCGTCCGGCATGATACTCAGGCCGGAATATGCGCGCTTTGACGCGGGGAGCGCCGGCCTTGACCTTGACCATACCGATCCCGCCTGCCATTGCGCGCAGGTCTTGACGGGCGAATTGCTTCCATGCCAATGCCCTCTTTTCGGAAAAGAATGCAGCTTTCAGCACCCGCGCGGCGCATGCATGGTATCGACGGAGGGTAGCTGCTACCAGCACCTAATCCATTTGCGCAAATAGGAGAAACGATCATGAAAATCGCGATGGCCCATGGCAGCGGCGGGCAGGAGACTTCCCGCCTGATCGATGAGATCTTTGCCAAAAACTTTAAAAACCCCGTTCTGGCGCGCATGGAAGATTCCGCCGTTGTTGCGGGTTCCGGCACGATCGCCGTTACGACGGACAGCTTTGTCGTGACCCCCCTCTTTTTTTCGGGCGGAGACATCGGCAGGCTGTGCGTATGCGGCACGGTAAACGATCTTTTGATGAGCGGCGCTACGCCTAAATACCTTACCTGCGGCTTCATCATCGAAGAGGGCGCGGACAGCGCGGACCTTGAAAAAATCGCCGCTTCGATGGCGCGTGCGGCAAAGGAAGCCGGCGTTGTCATCGTGGCCGGAGATACTAAGGTGATCAACGGCAACGGCGGTATTTATATCAACACGTCAGGCGTAGGCTTTGTTCCTGCCGGACTTCACATCAGCGCCGCGAACTGTAAGGCAGGCGACGCGGTTTTGTTATCCGGCAATCTGGGCGACCACCACGCGTCCATCCTCAGTACGCGTATGGCGATCAAAAACCAGATCAGGAGCGACTGCGCCCCACTTGGCGACATGGTAAGCAGCATGATAGCGGCCGGAATCCATATCAGCGCCATGCGGGACGTGACGCGCGGCGGACTTGCCACCGTACTGGACGAGGTAGCGCGCGCCTCCTTTTGCCAGATCGAGCTTTACGAAGCCTTGATTCCGGTTTCAGGCGAGGTACGCGCTTTCTGCAAAATCCTGGGGCTTGATCCCCTTGTCATGGGCAACGAGGGCAAAATGATTGCCGTCGTCTCTGAAAACGACGCCCAAAGCGCCCTTTCCATCATGCGCGGCAGCAAATATGGAGAGAACGCGCAGATCATTGGCCACATAGCAAAGGAGGCGGATCCCCGCGTGCTGCTTCATACGGAAATCGGCGGCATGCGGCTGCTAAGCGCCTTGGTCGGAGAGGGCCTTCCCCGCATTTGCTGAACACATGCGCATAAAAAACAACAGTGGAGACAGATGATGAAACATACGACTCAGATACAGGATTTTTTTGACAGACTGGCGCAGACATGGGACGCGCATAACCACGCGGACGGTAAGAAGCTTCGCTCCATGCTTACCGTCGCCGGACTCCAAAACCAGGAACGCATTCTGGATATTGGCTGCGGAACGGGCATTCTCTTCCCTTATCTTTTGGAATTTTCCCCATCGCGGGTCGACGCGATCGATTTATCAGGCAGGATGGCGTCCATTGCCCAGGCCAAAAACACTGACGAACGGATCCATGTGCGGCAGGCGGATTTTTACGACCTGCCATCTGACTGTACCTACGATACGGCGGTTATTTATAACGCATATCCCCACTTCCTTGATAAGCTCCTGTTCGCAGAAAAGCTCTGCGGGCTCCTCGTTCCGGGCGGGCGCTTCATGATCCTGCACGGCAGTGGCCGCGAGACGATCAACCAGGTACATACCGGCGGCGCCGTTTCCGCCGTTTCCACCCCTCTGCGCCCGTGCGCGGACGAATCCAAGATCCTCAGTCATTATTTTGAGATCGACATCCGCGTGGATACGGACGATTGCTACATCCTCTCCGGCACTTCAAGGCAGGCTTCTTCCGCCTTTCACCTAAACGCGCTGTAATGACAAGACAATTTAAAACCCGCCGGAACCGGCGGGTTTTTGTGTTTTATGTTTGTTTGCCCATTCAGGCATTTTCTGCCTCTGAACGCTCGAGTATTCTTTGTTTTTTCTTTTCCTTGTGCAAAATGATCGGCCAGATCACGCAAATCGGGATTACAACAAGCGGCATACCCACATACGCGAGCATACTTAAGCCGACGTTTACGATGTTTGTCAGCCCCAGCAGGGAGATCGCCGTGCAAATCGCAATGAAAATCGCGGCGACAAAAACGTTCTTCCTGTCGTCCGTCTTGATCGGTCCAAAGCTGGGCACAAGGTTCTGCCACCTTGAAGAGATCATATAGGTTGCCGGAATCACCGAAGAGATAATGGCCAGCAGCATAACAATGTAATATACCATGGGGATCCAGGGATAGGAACCGGCAATGTAATTGTTCATGACATATACGAGCGGCACCGGATCGTTCATGATCTCGCTCTGGAACGGCAGGAAACTGAAGCAGGAAAGCGCCATCATGAATCCCGCGCAAATCATGATAAACAGTCCGATCCATATACTTTGCTTGTGCTTTTTGATCGGCTGTTCCACACAGCACAGCGTAATCGCGAATGCTGAGGAAGCGAATGCAAACTGGCAGCAGCGCAAGAGCGCGTCGCCCATATTCGCCGTTTCGGGAACGGTCCAGCTGGACAGGATCTCGCTTACCTGCGGCCCAAACAGCATGATTACCAAAATGGAGATAATGACAAACCCCGCCAGCATGACGACCGACATCACGCTGTTGACAATGCGGATCAGCGAATCACGGTAGCGGATCAGGAAAAGCGAAATGACGCCAATAATGATCATGCCCACAAAATCCGGCATGCCGAATAATTCCTTCATAAAAGTGCCCGACATATTTTGTACGATCGCCACGCCGACGATATTGGATGCCAGGACATATATTTCAAATAATGTATAAAAGAACTTTTTGTTAAAATAAATCTTTTTCGCCAGAGAACCGTATTCATAGATTTTAAAACGCCGGATGACCTCTGCCGCCAGAAAACACAACAGGCCTACGATCCCCAATGCGATAAACGGCAACCACAACGAATTACATCCATCCGGCAGGAAAAATACCGTCGCATAGGTTCCCGCCACCAGCGCGGGGCCCACGAGCGCGCCGATATATACGTTTGCGACGCCAAACGAGCTTCCCAGCTCCTTGGCGGTCAATTTTTCGCCTCTCATCACTACTCATCCCCCTCTTGTACGCAAACATTGCCGGATCAGGCAGCGCATACGTACCGATTTCTTTCTGTCTTTGTATTTTGTGAGTCGGGGGCGTTCCCGCCCCGACTCACATGCTCTGATTACTCAAAATAGATAATCGGTTTGATCACTTCGTCGCTCTTCGGATAAGCGTCCATAAGCGCGTATGCGTCCATCACGTGCTCGAAGCCATGGAAACGCTGTGTGATCAGCTTTGTGGGGTCGAGCCTGCCCGCCGCCATGATCGCCATCAGGCGTTCAAGCCGTCTGCGCCCGCCCGGGCACAGCCCGCCGTTGAGATGCTTGTGCGCGCACCATGCCAAAGTGTAATCCGCCGGTATTTCCGTATCAAACGTCTGCGCCTGCAGATTCGTCACATAACCGTTCGGTTTTACCATTTTCAGGCAGCGCGCAAACGTATCGCTGGTACCGCCCGTAGCGATGCAGCTATCCGGCTGTCCGCCGCCCAAAAGCTCCTGCACCTGCTCGTCAATGGGGCCGTCCTTATAATTGAGGACGTCCGTCGCCCCGTATTCCTTTGCAAGCTGCATGGTGTTCGGGCGGTTTCCGATCGCAATGATCCTGCCCGCTCCGCGCAGGGCGGCGCCCGCTACAGCCATCAGCCCAACCGGACCAATCCCCATAACAACGACCGTATCCCCCCATGTGACGTGGGCAAGTTCCGCGCCGTGAAAGCCCGTCGTTACCATGTCGCCCGTCATAAGCGCGTGCTCATAGGTCAGGCCCTCCGGAATACGCGCGGCGTTCTGGTCTACCTGGCGGATACGGAAATATTCCGCAAAGGTCCCGTTTTCAAACACGCACCAATTCATTCCGTAATTTTGTCCGCCGGCGTGCTGGGACAGGTTGTCCTGCCCCTCGATTTTCAGCCAGTCGGGCGTGACCGCGCCGACCGCCACCACGTCGCCGACCTTATAATCTTTCACCAGGGAACCAATCTCCACGATCCGCGCGACTACCTCATGTCCCAGAATCAATCCCGCCGGCAATCCGGCATGAACCTGGTGCGGATCGGAAGAGCACGTTGCCATCACCACCGGCTGCGCGATCGCGTCAAGCGGCCCGCATACCGGAACTTCCGCCTCAACCAGGCCGAATTCCTTAAACGGTACGACAACGCCATATCCTTTCATTGTTCCTTTCATGTTTTCCCTCCAAATCAGCTAAAAGACGTTTCTTAATTCTGCGCCAATTTCTTTTCTTTTGCAAGCTGGTTCATCGGCGACTTTGTGACCGCGATCAAAAGAATCACCATACCGATGATCGCCATAACAGCCCAGATCGCCCATACCGTCGTCCAGCCCATCGGGAGAAACGCCGTCAGCGTCAGCGGCCCAAGCATTTGGCCGATGTAAACGGCCGCCATGGATGTACCGACGATCGCGCCAATATCGCGCGGTCCGAACATGCTGTGCGTAACCAGCGTGGGATACGCCGCGCAGAGCGGATAGCCGAGCGCCCCGAAGATGATGGTAATGATCACGAGGTAGGTCTGGAGCTGGTCGCCCCACAGAATCATAAACACACACGCCAGGGCAAAGGCGACGCTTACGTAGATCGTAAAGCCTTTTCCGCCGATCTTCTTGAACATATTGCCTACAAAAAGCATGATTACCGCGGAAAGGATCAGCCAGATAGCATTCCAGTTAGCCGACTCCGTGATGTTCATCCCCATCGACTGCCAGTATGTCGCGTTATAGGAGATAAATCCCGACGCGCCCGCGATAGCGAGCACCATGCCGATGCACAGCAGCCAGAAAGAAGCCGTCTTGAGCGCCTGCTTTCTCGTAACGCCCGGAAGTTCCTGCCCCTCGGCGATCTTTGCCTCCTGCCGCGCGAGCTCCAGTCCTTTTGGTTCCTGCCCAACCTGCTTGGGCGTTCTGATAAAGATAAATACCGCCACAAGGCCGATTACAAGGCCTACGATAGCCATGATATGGTAGCTGTCCTGCCATGAAAAATTAGCGAGCAACTGTCCTGCGAAGAACACCCAGATCGCCGCGCCGAAGCCTGCTCCGGAAACGACCATGCTGGTTACTTTTTCACGCCCGTGCGTGTCTGCAAACCATTCCGCCACAAGACTTGTGCATACCGCGTGCGAACCGAAAGTGATCGCGACGGAAGCGACAAGTCCGCCGATATACATAAGAGCGAGGCTGCCCGCGTTTTGTCCGGGCGTGGTAAAAGTATAGAGCGTGATGTGCAGCGCGCAGGCAATGATGGAAATAAGCATCGTCCATCTTACGCCTATCTTTTTCACAACCTGTACGACCACCAGGCTCAGGAAAATATTCCCCACCGTGTTCAGGGTTCCCAGAATCGCTACCGTTCCCACATCCCAGCCGATGTACTCTGCGATACTCGCGAGGAATACTCCCAAGCAGGTACAGATACCGAGGTTTACAAAGATGACTAAAAACGCACCCAGAGACGCTTTATAGCCAAAGAACTTTTTCGTCTTTTCCATAATACATTCCCCTTTTTATTATGATTGCTTATTGCAATGCCATTGCGGCATAAAAGCCTTCCCGAATTGCCTTGCCGGCTTTGGATACGCCGTCGCAATCCCCAATCAGCGTCGTCTTCATCGGATATTTGTCAAGAATCGCTTCCGCTACCTCCGCCGCCGGCTTCTGTCCGAAAGCAGTGATGACCGCGTCCGCCGGAATCTTGATCTCATTGCATTCCTTATCGACCACGATAACGCCGTCCTCCTCGATTTTCATGACCGTTTTCCCGACCTGCAGATTGACGCCGTATTCATCCAGCAGGCGCATGATACTGATTTTGTTGATGGGCATAACGTCCAGCGCCACGTCGTCGCGCATTTCCACAATCGTGATCTTCTTGCCGCGCTCTCCCAGCTCAATGGCGGTATCGCAGCCGGAAAGGCCGCCGCCACATATCACGATGTTTTCAGCGTCTACGCCAAACTGGTGCGCTTTCGTAACGTCGATCACGTTCGGAAGATCGATCCCTTTGATAGGCGGCAGGAAAGGCCTGGAGCCTGTCGCCACAAAAATTTCGTCCGCGTCCTGCAAAACCGGATCGTCCGGCGTGATTTCCGTGTTGAATTTAATTTCGACTCCCAGTTTTTCCAGTTGTACGCCGTACCAGGTAATCAGGTCGCGTATCCTCTTCTTGAAATCCGCGGTGGCGATCGCGCGGAAGATACCGCCGATCTTATCGGCTTTTTCGTAAACCGTTACCTTGCAGCCGCGCATAGCGGCGACGCGCGCCGCTTCCAGCCCCCCCGGTCCCGCGCCGATCACAACCACGTTTTTGGGTTTTTCAAGCTTAGTGATCTTCATCGCGTCTTCCATCGCCGTTTGAATATTAACGGTACAGGAAAGCTGGGTTAAGCGTCCGAATATCCTGCCGATACATTCTTCGTTGCACATGATACACGGACGGACGTCTTCCCGATGCCCTGCTTTCAGCTTGTTTGGGAAATGTGGATCGGCTATGAGCTGACGTCCGAACTGAATAATATCGCAGTTGCCCGATTCCAGCAGCTCGACCGCGGTTTCCATCGAGTGGTTGCCCGCGTTTAACAGCGGCACGCTGACGTGCTTGCGCGCTTCCTCGCACACATATGCCATACATCCCTCGCCCGTATAGCAGGTCGGGAAAATATAATCCTGCGATTCATAACAGCCCGCGTCGATGTCAAAGGCATCTACGCCCGCCTTTTCGAGAACCTGCAGAAGCTTCATGCTTTCTTCCACCGTACGACCGCCGTTGAAGCGGTGGTCAAGCGAAATACGGAATAGGATCGGAAATTTGGGGCCCGCTACATTGCGGATGGCCTGCACGATTTCCACCGCGAAACGCGCCCTGTTTTCAAAGCTCCCGCCGTATTCGTCCGTACGTTTGTTCCAGAGCGGAGACATAAATTGATCGATCAGGTATCCCGCGTGCGCGTGGATTTCTATGGCGTCGTAGCCCGCTTCCAGCGCGATACGCGTATCGTTTTCCCAATCGTTCATCGATTCCTTGATTTCTTCAACGGTCAGAGGCCGGCAGATCATATTCGGATCGTAATACGCCGGTACCGCCGAAGCGGAAACGAGTACGTCGTCCGTTACGGTGATCGCGCCGTTACGGCCCGTGCCGCAGCTTAACTGCAAGCTGACCTTCGCGCCCCACCGGTGGCAGCGTTCGATCATGAGCGTCTGCCGTGGAATCGAACGGATACTGTCTACAGCGATAGTCGGGCTTCCCTGCGCAAGCTTGCTCGTAAGGAACATCGCTCCCGTCTGGATCAGTCCCGCTCCTCCTTTGGCACGTTCTTCATAATAACGGATTCCCTCTTCGCTGTCCGTTCCGTCGATATTAGGCGTGAACGTGCCCATCGGCGAAAGTGAAATACGGTTTTTGAGCCGCATCCCATTGATCTTTATGGGCTCAAAAAGCCGGTTATAGTTGTAAGCCATAGTATTACCTCCTTATTGGCGTCCGGCGTCAGATACAGGTCCAGCCGCCGTCCACGGGAAGGATGACTCCCGTAACATAGGATGATTCGGGAGCGGCAAGATATACGACAGTAGAATCGAGCTCTCCTTCCTTTCCGGGCCTTTCCATAGGCGTACGCGTCCTGATCATATCCGCCATGAGCTCCATCGCTTCTTCACTGTTTGCTTCCGAGGCGAAAAATCCCGGGCAGATCGCATTCACGGTGATCCCTTTGGTCGCCCATTCGGCTGCCGCGTGGCGCGTCATATTGACAACGCCGCCCTTTGCCGACGTATAAGCGATGATCGGCATTTCTTTGAGCCCGCCTTTGCCGAGGATGGAGGCAATGTTGATGATCCGGCCATAGCCCTGCTTTAGCATGACCTGTCCGAAATATTTCATACAATAGAAAACGCCGTCAAAATCCAGCGCGCGGTTCGCCGCCCAGTCTTCTTCCGAAAGTTCTTCGATGGGCACGGTAACGCCGCCGCCGGCGTTATTGACAAGAATATCTACCCTGCCCCATTGTTCCAGGATTTTATCGCGGGCCGCAATAATGGTTTTCACATCCGTAACATCCGTCGATATTGCGAGCGCCTCTCCCCCCAGAGCCTCTATTTCCGCTTTCACCGCATCCAGCTTCGCCTGCCTGCGCGCGAGAAGAGCAACCTTTGCGCCCGCTTTCGCGAGAGCCAGCGCGAACTGACGTCCCAGGCCACCGCCGCCGCCTGTAACAACCGCAACGTTTCCTTTTAAATCAAACATTTTTACTTCCCCCTTTTTATTTGTTTATATTACTTGATATACGAACAAACCTGTTCTTTGCATGGTATAATCGTATCTTTTTGATCATATTTTATCAATGTATGAAATGTTGAATTGAAGCTTTCATCGATTCCGCATTGTCCAACACAAACCGCCTCCGCCATCCATCCCCGTATCGCTTTTACCGCTTTTCCCATAGCAAAAAGCCGACGAATCGCTACTTTTTTCACAAACATTGTAGATTTCGTGAAATTTCATTTCGGGGTTTCACCATTTTCCACATTACGGCTATTTTCATTTTTGTGAAAAAAATGACAGTTTGATATATGACCTTTCTTGTATTATAATATTACTATTGGGGGATAAAGCACATGAAAAGCCGTCCTGACATCGTTAAAATCCAGCGTCTTTGCATGGAAGCGATCCTGAAAAAGCAGGATGTCAGTGTTTTTGTGCGCAATGTGTACGACGAGTTATGTTACCCGATCATCGTATTCGACGAAACGCTCACCCTGATTACCTATGCGTTTTCCCGTCCGTTCTATTTTCAGGATTGGGAGGAAATCGCGGAACGCGGCAGCGCGCCGCAGCAAAAAATAATCGATACCCAGCTTGACTATCAGGACGTCATCTACCGCAACGGGAAACCGACGCTCATTACCTGGGGCACCTGCGAAAACCATCCGCAAACCTGTTGTCCGATTTTCCATAATCATTTTTTATACGGTTATATCGGGATCGACCTTGGCGATTCTCCTTTTGTCGACGAGGTCATGGAAATCAACGGGATCATGGCCGGAACGCTTGGCTGCCTGCTCTATGCGGCGGCTGAGGAACAACGGGATATTACTTCGCCCCAGCAATACGCGCAGCAGCTTTTGCTTTCCGACGTTCCCGACCAGCAAGTGATCCACGCTTACGAGACTCAATTTTCGCCGCCGTATGTGCTGGCGATTCTCTACTTCGCGAACGCGAACGAGGTGGAGCTGCAATATACCCGCGGGCATATCTGCAAAACCAATCCCCATGTAATCGGTTGCTCCTCGGAAAGTCAGTATCTCTACCTGTTGTTTTCGTCCGTCGCGGGCCAGGCGGCCCTGCAGGAAATCGAGGACCTGCTGTTCCGGCTTTCCCTGCAGCAGGCTTTCCACTACAGCCTGTCCGATTATTTTTCGGATATTCGGACATTGCCGGACCACAGGGTGCAGGCGATCCACGCGCGATCGGTGGGCAGCAGCTTGAATCCGGACCAAAAATGTTTTTCTTTCCGCGACTCATATATGGATATTATCTGTTACAACACGATCGAAAGGCTGGGCGGGAGCGCCTCCCTTCCCTATGCGCTGCGCAAGCTCGCGGCTTTCGACGAGCATGAGCAAAGCGATTTCCTGGCGACTTTATCCTGTTATTTCGACCATCAGCGCAACCTCTCGGAAACCGCGCCCGCCCTTGCCGTACATCCCAATACGATACGCCTGCGGCTGGATAAAATAACCGATCTCCTGGGGCTTGACGTGAGGGATTTTGAGGTCGCGCGGCAGCTATATACCGGCCTTAATATGATGCGCGTTTTACAACGCTACCATGTTCCGGACCAAAATCAAAACGGGGGGTGAGGCTGTTGAATCCGCCGGCTTCTTACGAATTGAATCGCGTGATCCTTCAGGACCTTGTGGACGGGCATCCGCTTCCTATCATTTTGCAGCATATCCGCGATCATATCCTGCTCAATATTTTTGTGCTCGATCTTGACGGCCGGCTGATGCTTCACTCTGCCGCGAAAGCGCTGCCGAATTATTTTCCCTCTTCTTATCTTGGCAAAGAAGATTTCATTTGTTATGTCGATAACAGCGAAGCCGCTTTTTTTGATATTGTGAAACGTATCTTTGAAGATTCCGCGCCGCATATTACGCCCGCCGCGCCGCAGGATCCTTATTGTACGGTCTTTTATCCTGTCCGCAAAGACAACCAGCCGGCGTGGGTGCTGGTCCTTAAGTTTGACGATCCGCAATTGCTGGCGGTTGCAAAAGAAGCCGCCTCGCTGATCGCCCTTTTATGCGAAACGCAGCTTCACGAGACGTCCGCGAGGCCTCCCTTAAAAAAAGACGTAACGGACGTCATGATCGCGCGGGAATTGCTTCTTTACGACAATGACACCGTAAAAACGCTGTCCGGTAACAGCTTCCAGAAATACGAGGCTTTCCTGAAACAAAAAACAAAAGGCGATCCCGTGCGGCCGCCCTTTGTGATCGCGGCCCTGCAATTCCGCAGCTGCAAAGAGAAAGTACCGGATTATACTTACGTCCTTTACGAGCTGGAATACCATTTTCCCAATAGCTTTTCATTGGTCCACAGAAACCGGCTGCTGGTATTTTTTTACGGCTATACGCAGGCGCAACTGGGAGAGATCGAAAGCTTCTGTTACCAGCAGCAGCTCTTTGCCGCCGTCTCGGATCCTTTTGAAAGTATCGACCAGCGCCGCTTTTTTAAGCAGCAGGCGTTGGCGGTTTTGAAAATCGGTATACGGCAGGCGCCGCAAAGATATCTTTATCATTATATCGATTTTTATACGGAGCTGCTTTTGACAAGCGCGGCGGAACGCTTTGGCGTTCCTGTGCTGCTTTTATCCGAAATCCACAAGCTGGTCCTGTTCGACCGTGAGAACAATACCTCTTACCTGAAAACGCTTGAGCAATATCTGAAGAACGGGAACTCTTATTCGGCCGCCGCAAAATCCCTGTTTGTCGATCGGGGCACTCTTCGATACCGCCTGGAACGTATTTTCCAGATCCTGCAGGCGGATTTCGAACAGCCCAAGGTCGCCCGCGCCCTTTCCGCATCGATCCAGTTATACCGTATGTACGAAACAAAGGAATAAAAAAAGAGCCGCCGTAAAAGGCGGCTCTTTAGGATATGTTTTTACTGTTGACTCTTAACTGACAAACTCCCTTAAGATCACGCTGATTGCCATTGCTCCTGCATCCGGATAGTGCAGGCTTCTATCGCCGACATAAGAAGCCCGTCCTTTGGAAGCGATCATATTCTTTGTCGCCTCCGCTCCCTTTTCAGCACTTTTTGCCGCATTTACAAACGCTTCTTTGATCTGCAGATCCTTTTGCGCAGCGTCGCGCAACGCTTCCGTTGCCGGAATCAAAGCATCCAGCAGCGTCTTTTCCCCCTGCGCTGCGCCGCCGCGCTTTTGGATTCCCACAATAGCCGCTTCAAACAGGCCAGCAATATCATCCAATGTCATTGTCTCTTTTCCCTGTACGCTTTTTGCAGCCGCGCGGAACCCTGAACCCCAGATCGGGCCGGACGCGCCGCCGCAATGCTCTGTAATAATCAAAGCACATCCCTTGATAAACGCCGCAATATCCACATCATTGATCTCGTCCAACTGTCTCTTTACTTCTTTGAAACCTTTGGCTATCGACATACCAAAATCCCCGTCGCCCGCGACAGAATCCAGTTCGCAAAAATAAACCTCATTATCGATGATAATATCGCACAAACGCGCGATCGTTTTTTTGACTTCATCCAATGTCACACTCATATTTGCCTCCTTCTTTAGCAGAATAATGCGATGTCTGTTGGTTCTGTCAGCAGGCTTTCCAACTCATCGTCAAGTTTCAGGAGAGTCACCGACGCTCCCGCCATATCCAGCGATGTCATATAATTTCCTACCAATATCTTGGCCGGTATGATCTCCTCTGCCGCCAATATCGCCTGTATATCATGGTTTAAGATATACAGTTCCATCAACGGCGTTCCGCCCAGTCCATTGACCATGACCGCGCACCTGTCGCCCACCTTTAGCTTAAGCTCATCGCGCAGCTTTTGCATCATCCTTTCAGCAAGCCGTGCGGATGTTTCGATCCTGCAGCGCTCGATCCCTGGTTCTCCATGTATGCCCACGCCAAATTCGATCTCATTTTCTCCTATGTTGAAAGTCGGACTTCCCTTGGCCGGAACCGTACACGATGTCAGCGCAAACCCAATGGACTTTACATTTTTGATCGTTTTTTCCGCGATCCGTTTTACTTCTTTTAAGTCCTTGCCCGCTTCTGCCGCCGCGCCGGCGATTTTGTGTACAAAAACCGTGCCCGCGACGCCCCTGCGTCCTGTTGTATACAGGCTGTCCTGCACCGCTATATCATCATTTACATAGACGCACTCCACCTTAATGTCGTCATCCTCGGCCATTTCTTTCGCCGCTTCAAAATTCATACAATCGCCCGAATAATTTTTGATGATCAGCAGTGTTCCCGCGTCGCTTTCCGTCTGCAGGATGGCGTTGTATACCTGGATCGTCGACGGCGAAGCAAATACATCCCCGCATACTGCCGCGCTGAGCATTCCCTTGCCCACAAAGCCCGCGTGCGCCGGTTCATGGCCGCTGCCGCCTCCGGAGATCAGGCTGACCTTCGACGCGTCGATTTGCGAGCGTTTTACAATCCTGTACTTAGGGTCAAATGCTAATTCCGGCCTGCCGCAAACAATTCCTTCGCACATTTCACCTACAATATCCTCAATATTGTTGATGATTTTTTTCATACGTAATCACCGCCAATCTTATCGGCCGCGCGGATCGCTGCCGCCACATCCGACGGCCGTACCTCAAACGGCATATTGTCCATTGTCTCCAGATCCGAACACGCGTGCGTCGCTACCCGCATCAGTCTCTCGTCATCCAGCTCTTCTACCCCAAGGTCTGCGAGGCATACCGGCAGTCCCAGCGAACGGCAGAAATCAAGAACCTCGATGATCGTTTCTTCCTCCGCGTTTTCCAGAACCAACTGTACCAGCGTTCCGAACGCTACTTTCTCACCATGGAAGTAATGATGCGTTTCTTCCAGAACCGTCAGTCCGTCGTGTACCGCGTGCGCCGCCGCGAGTCCGCTGCTCTCAAAGCCCAATCCTGAAAGCAGGATGTTCGTTTCTATAATATTCTCCAACGCGATCGTTACTACGCCCGCGTCACACGCCGCTTTCGCCTTGTGCGCATCCTCCAGCAGCGTCGCATAGCATGTTTCAGCGATCGCCAGAGCCGCTTTTGTGCTCATGCCGCCCGACATGTTCGGCTTGCTTGCCTTGATGCATGCCCGCGCCTCAAACACCGTTGCCAGCGCGTCTCCCATTCCTGAGATCAGGAAGCGCGTAGGCGCCTTGGCGATCACTCCGGAATCTACCAGCACCAGGTCCGGATTCTTCGGCAGGTGCATATACCGTTCGAACTCTCCGTTTTCCGTATAAATGATTGCCAGCGCGCTCGTCGGCGCGTCCGTCGACGCGATCGTCGGTACGATGATGACCGGCTTTTTCGTCAGCGTTCCTGTCGCCTTTGCCGTATCCAGCGCCTTACCGCCGCCCAGCCCGATTACTACATCGGCCTTTTCCTCTTCCGCCAGCTTCACAATGCGGTTAATCTCTTTATCGCACGATTCCCCGCCAAACGCGACATGCGTAAAAGGTACTTCCACAAGCGCCGGCTTCAGAATGTCCTCCACCCTCGCATAGTCATCCGGATGCGCAACAATCATCGCCTTGCTTCCCAACTGGGAAATGTATTTTCCTAAATTTTTCAGTTCACCGTTTCCCAATATAAATTTTGATGGGGAAGTCATTGTCCTTGTCATATTCTTACTCCTTTTCATTGTATTACCGCACAATTTTCCATCTGTGCGGACGGTCAAACATTATACTCATAAACTGTGTCGCAAAACTCCGTTACCGTCTTTATTTCCTGCGGCGGATAAATATATCCCGCCACCGATAGCATTGGGTTATATACCCGCGTAATATCGACGATCCCATATGTTCTTCCGTCTATATCCTTTTTCTCCAGCGTTCCGCTTACCAGCACCGCGCACATGGACGGATATTCAATCGCATAGATCGCGACGGCAGCGCCCTCGGCGATCTCTTGCAGCGCCGCGTCATATTCCATCGAAAAAACCGCGCGATTGGACGGTGTGAGCAATGCCTGCGGAACAGGCAGTACCGTGGGATAGCCGTCACCGCCCACATAGGCAAGCACTTTAAAGCCGTTTTCCGCATCCATATATTTTCTCGTCAATACACTGATGGCCTCCGGATTGCTTCCCTCGCCCGCTTTCTTTATCGCCTTTTCGCTCTCTTCCCTCGCCCGCGCGTACGCTTCCCTGTCAAGCCCGCTTTCATACATGCTCTTTTTACGAAGAATATGCGCGGGAGAATATCCATTGACGTTGTTATATCGGAATTCCGGTATTTGATTGAGTGCGTCGAGCTTTTCCCCGCTTTTTTCACTCCCTATGAAGTCCGCCTTTCCACTGACCGTTTCTTTTCCGTTAATCACCGATAAAAAGCCGATTTTACGACGCTCTTGTTGGTTATGCTTGGAACGCCCCGCTGAATATTCGCCCCAAATCAACGTGTTTTCATCATAAATGTGAAGCGACGTCAACATTGTGATATGCGGCGTTTTATCCTCGTTGACCGTTGCATAAAAGTCAATCTGTTCCTCGTCATGTTTATACGACTGATTTACATGTTGTAATGATCTCATACTCTTTTCTCCTATCTTACCCTGATTATATCTCCGCTTCCCGCGGGGCTTCCGTTTCCGTTTTCATCGCTCCCGTCCATATCACTTTTTCCGGATCTACGCCGCTTTTTAAAGCAACTTCATACAGCTCTTCCATTTTTTCCTGTTTGATGAGCGCAATATCATTTAGCTGCCAATCCATATCCAGCCGCTCATACTTATCCTTGCACAGATTGTTAAAAGCAAGCAACTCCCAACGTTCCACGACCGGCTGCAGATATTCTGTAATGAATTTGCCAATATAGAGGATATTTTGCTCTGTATCGGTGATATGGGGAATCACCGGCGTTCTGATCCACAACTTGGTATCCGGATGTAAGGCGCAGTATTCCGCGATATAGCGGGCATTTTTTAGAATCACTTCGTTATCGACACTCGTATATTTCTGGTGCCTTTGCCGTTCGAAAATTTTCAGGTCCAAAAGCACCAGGCTTGTGTACGGCAGGACCTTTGCAAATACATCCTGCCGTACCAACCCCGCGGTATCAAGGGCTGTATGTATCCCTTTCGCCCGCAGCCGTTTGAAAAACGCCGTAATAAATTTTCCCTGAAGCAGGCATTCTCCTCCCGACGCGGTAATACCTCCATCCACCCCAAAATAGTTTTTATCCTTAAGCACTTCATAAACGAGCTCTTCAAGATTCCACTGTGTTCCCTGCACTTCCATCGCGAGGGTGGGACATCTCTTCACGCAGCTTTCGCAAGCGATACACGTTTCCCTGTTGATCACAAAGCCCGCCTCTTCGCGCCGTATGCTATGAGTCGGACATGCCGTAACACATAAACCGCATCCCATACATCTCGCCGCGTACCATTCGATTTGCTTTTCAGAGGACAAGCTTTCCGGATTGTGGCACCATACGCACCGCAGATTGCATCCCTTGAAAAAAACAGTTGTCCTCAGGCCCGGCCCGTCTTCCGTAGACAATCTTTGGATATTCAGTATCAATGCTTTGTTATCATCCATGTCCTTGCTCTCTTTCCTAAAACTTCTGGTGGCTTTCCCGTGCGATGATCTCATTCTGCAATTCCTTGCCGATGGATGTAAAATATGCGTTATATCCCGTCACCCGTACGAGAAGCGTACTGTAATCTTCCGGATGTTCCTGCGCATCCTTTAACATATCCACATCCAGTATATTGATCTGCAGCGCCGTGCCTCCATTCTCAATATATCCTTTCAAAAACGTTTTAAATTTCTTTTTGTGCTCCGGGTCGCGCAACACAGTCGGGTTGAAAGTAATCGTATGGCTCGCGCCGTTGGGCAGACTGTTTTTATAATGTTCAAAGTCTCCCGCTTCCCAGTCCTTTCCGCCCAGCGCCTTTCCTACAGAGTTCGCATTCGCGGTAGGACCGTTGATGTCCGCCCCGTTCGATGGACAGATCGCGTTCGATAAAAATTGCCCGCGTTTCCTGCCGTCCGGCGTGGCAAAGGTAATTCCCGCATAGGTCACCCAATAGTTCCAACTCAACATGCCGGGCCGAAACTGTTCGTCGCTGCCCACCGTTCGATATTTCCAGCATTCCGCCGTCCACAGGTCCATAATACGCTTGGCGAGCGCGTCCGCCTCATCGTCGTCCCTGCCATATTTAGGCGCTTTATTTTTGGCAATCGCCTGCAATACCTCATATCCTTCCCAATTGGCCTTAAGCGCGGTCAGCAGTTCGTCCATCGTACAGATTTTTTCATCGTATACCAAATATTTCACTGCTAAGAGCGAGTCTACGGTCGTAGCAAAAGCAACGCCCTCGATCGTGCAAAACCGCAATTCCGCCCCTCCCTCAACGATGTCTTTTCCCTTTTCCGCACATCCCTTAACCAATACGGAGAGGAATGGCGTCGGGCTGTATCTCGCACGCATCAGGTCTCCTAAATTGTATAAATCGACGCTCTTTTTGATTACAAATTTAATCTGCTCTTCAAACGCCCTGTAGAATTGCTCGAAGTCTTTAAAATCGCGCGGATCCCCCGTCTTGGGGCCGTCTTGCCTGATCGGATACGGCTTTCCTGCAAAATCATAATGATCGACGAGGTCCTTGCCGTCTCCCAGCGCCAGTTCCACGGCTTTGACCAGAACCACATTGCAGTTTACCGTTTCCGAGCGGTCGTTGCCGACCATCGTATTTTCCATACAACCGACAGAAGCATATTCGAATACATTATCCTCATTGATCAGCTTCTCCACATGCCCTTCCTTTGCTTCCCTCATCATGCCCGCCATCGCACGCTCGTCAAAGTTGATAAGGAAAGGGGCACCCTGGCTGTGGCTGACCATATCCACGACCTTATCCAGCACCACGTCCGGCGTATTCCTGTGCAAACGTACATTCGGCTTCGGTTCCAGCATGGGCGTCATATCGTCGATCACTTCAAAAAGCGCCATTGTCAGGTCGTTGGATACGTCTACGCCCCCTTTCCCCGCGCCTGAAAAGTTGAACAATTGTCCATATCCCGCTGTGATCCCCTGATTACACCCTACCTGGATCGCCGCATCATACGCCGTATTGCAGTGAATAAAAAAGCACTTTAGGATCTCTTTGCCAAATTCACGATCCATGCCCTGCTCCAATGATTTTTTCCAATAGGGATAAAGATAGCGGTCGATATTTCCAAACGATGTCCCCGCGCCCGGATAATTTTCATCCGCCATGATCAGCATATGCGGGATCCAAAGGCTCAGCATGGCTTCCCAGAAGTTGGTCGCCGGTTCCCACGGCACGCGGCGCAGCATCTTCGCCATTTCCAGCAGTTCTTTTTTACGTTCCTGTGTATTTGCCTGCGGCGCCAGCTCTTCGCACCGATCGGCATACTTTTCCGCCAGTTCCTTACCCATCAGGCAGGACGTCATCATTGCCCGCAGCTGCCCGCCATGCGCCCCCTCGCGTTCCTGCGGGGAAAGTTCAGACAGTAATTTTTCGTAGTACTCATACTCGCTGCGCAACCCAAAGTCAATAATTTTCTGATGCCCGGGAATCAGGTGTCCCGCCGCGGGCCCCAGATTGCCAAAGCCCCTGTTGTTATACTCGTCGCAGCGTGGCGAGAATCCGTTTTGCCCACACAACATTTCTTCGCGTTCCTGCGTTTCCTCTTTTGTCAGGCAGTGCGACACGCGCAGGTTAAAGCGTCCTCCCGCGATCAGGTCTCCTGGAAATATTTCGATGGGAACATGATGCAGCATCACCTCTTTGTTAAACCATGCTTTGCGCTCCGCGATCGTCTGTGCATAAAATCCGTCCGGCACGCGAACCACATGCGAAAGGCCTATCTGCTTCGCCGAATCCTCCGTTACCCTGTAGCCCCTCACCTCTTCATAGGTGATGGTATTGATCGTCATGTCGTACAAAAGATCCCACGGCTCGCCTGTAGAAAACGAAAGATATTCATTGTTCCATTCACGATCCCGACCCTTATAATAGAAATCCCGCAGCCATTTGATCCTCGGTGAAAGATTTTTTGGTTTTTTCAGCATATCCAGCGTGTTTTTTTTATCAGACATTTTACTTCACTCCTACCTTTTGATTATTTGAGGGTCTCTTTTCTGTTTAAAAAGAATGCATAGCTTCCATTACGCCCTTTTCATTGAAATTTTCGTCCGCTCTGTTGATTTCCGACGTAATTTTTCCTGCGGTCAGTACCAATATCCGGTCGCAAATATTAAGCAGCTCGCGCGTTTCCGGTGAAAATACGATAATCCCCTTGCCCTGCATTTTCTCTGTAATCAGCAGATTGTATATCTCATTTTTGGCCTTTACGTCAACGCCCCTTGTCGGTTCGTCAATCAGGATGACCTGTGCATTTTTCAGCAGCCACTTTGCAACGACAACCTTTTGCTGATTGCCGCCGGACAAAAATTGTACCGCCTGTTTCGGACCTGTCGTCTTGATTTGCAACTTATCGATATATTCCCGCGTTGCACAAAGCAACTTTTTACCTGAGATCGTTCCCCTCTGCTTCATCTTGTCAAGCGAGGCCACGGTAATGTTGTCCTCGACCGAAAGCATGATGGCCGCGCCTTCCTTTTGCCTGTCGTTGGTAATCATACCGATTCCGCTTCTGATCGCTTCTTTCGGGGTTGCGGGCTTGATCGCCACGCCGTCCTTGATGATTTCGCCGCTGTCCGGCTGCAGCACGCCGAATACGGAAAACATCAGCTCTGTGATCCCTGATCCCTTTAACCCTGCAAGGCCAATGATTTCACCCTTGTGCAAATCGATAGAAATGTTTTCATATAATTCATCCTTGCTCAGATCCTGCAGCTTAAGAAGCGTTTCTTCCTGGTGCTGTTCAAGCTGTTTTTCACTGTATTCGCCCTGCCAGCCTTCCGTCTCGCCCAGCATCAGATGGATGATCTTCTTTTCACTGAGCGCTTCTTCTTTCGCCACAAACGTCCCTACGTTTTCGCCGTCTTTCAAGACGACGACCTCGTCTGAAATCGCCACGATCTCCTTGATTTTGTGGCTGATATAGATGATCCCCAAACCTTTTTCCCGCAGGCTGCACACCACTTCGAACAGATGCTCAACCTCTTTTTGGTTAAGCGGCGCCGTCACCTCGTCAAGAATCAGTATCTTAGGGTTCATCAGCATCGCTTTCGCGATGGACACGACCCCTTTTCCGACCAGCGAAAGATTTTGCACGATTTCTTCGACATCAATATCAACGCCCAGATAGCTTAAGACGCGCCTGCTTTCTTCTTTCATTTTTTCCCTGTCGAGCAGGCCTGATTTTTTATTAATCTCGCGGTTCAAAAAAATATTTTCATATACCCGCATATTTTCGCACAAAGTCGGCTCCTGATGTACCATACCGATACTGTATTTTTCCGCGTCATTAGGACTGCGCATATCTACCTGTTCCCCGTCGATCTCCACCGTACCGCCGTCCTTTCCATAGACGCCGGCGATAATATTGGAAAGCGTAGACTTGCCCGCACCGTTCGTACCGATGATCGAAATGACCTGTCCCCTGTCCAGCGAAAAATCGACCTTCTTCAGGACAGGCACGCCCAAAAAGCTTTTTTCTATATTTTTCATTTCAAGTAATTTTTTACTCATCTTACCCACCTACTGAAATTCTCGAATTTTAACGGTGCTGATCATACTTCAATGATCTTCAGTGCCTTCAGTCTTCTGCTCTCATTCTTCTGGTGAATAATTGCAATCACTACAATGATACAGCCTGTGATAAACAGTTGGTAATATGCCATCAGCCCTTGCATGTTCAGGATATTGAGCAGGATCGCAATGATAGCCGTCGCCTGCATGGTACCCGCGATACTGCCTTTTCCGCCGGAAAGCGCGATACCGCCGATGATCGATATGGCAATACTGTTCATATCGTAGTTTCCCTTGGTAGCCTGTGTAATCTCGATCCCCTGAAGACGCGACATGGACATGATGGCCGCGATCCCAACCAAAAATCCACACACCGCATAAGCAACGATTTTCCACTTATCCGTATTGATACCCGAAAGCTTGGCCGCTTTAAGACCGCCGCCCGTCGCATACAGCCGCATACCAAATTTCGTCCGGTTACATAAGAACAGTATCACCAGCCCGATTACTACGAATACCAGCACGCTGACCGGAACGACGTTACCAATGCTCGCATTGCCAATAAATTTGGATGCTTCTACATCTTTGATAAAAATCGGAATACCGCCCGAAATAATGTACGAGACGCCTTTCAAAAAGAACTGCATACCGATCGTTGCGATGAACGCAGGAATTTTACATTTGGTAACAATCAACCCGTTTCCCAGTCCTACGATCACGGCAAATGCCAGCGTGAGAATGACAACCATTTCCCAGCCGCCTGTCATAAACCCCGATTTGCCCTGCAAGACGCCTGTTCCCGTTACCGTTTCATAAAGGATACTCGTCGTTGTGACGGCCAGGATCGGTGCAAATACTAGGTTTGCACCCACCGAGAGGTCGATCTCCTTTGAAATTAACACCAGCGACTGTCCGATCGATATAATCCCGTTAAGCGTGCACGCAAACAGGATCACCTGTATATTCATCGGGGTCAGTAAATTCGGATTGATGAGCCAGCCCACGAAAATTTCGATGATCAATACCAGAAGGAGCAAATACCGTGACAGAAATCCCTTTTTGTTATTTCTTTCCAATTTCTTTTCCATCGTCTTTCTCCCTCTTAAGCCTCTTTGAGTACGCCTGTTTTCCTATTAACAAGCCCATAAATGAATACTACCGCAATGATCAATATACCTTTGATCGCCATTTCGACATAGGTGCCAAGACCGGAAAGCGCAAGCATATTCATCAGGACACCCATTGTCACCATACCGCATAACACGCCCAGAATAGAGCCTCTGCCGCCGTCTAAAGAAACCCCGCCGAGCACCGCGATTGCGATTGCGGTAACTTCCTGTCCCGTTCCCGCATCGGCGTTGCTCCTGCCAATCTGTGTGGTGATCAGTGGCGCCGCTAATGCCGCTAATATGCCGCAGATCATAAACACGATGATTTTTACGCGGTCTATACGGATACCGCTCATCCATGCCGCGCGCTTGTTTGCGCCCGTATAATAGATGTCCTTTCCAAACTTTGTTTTGGTTGTGATCACCCAAAACAGCAACGCCAATACGACGCACAAAATAAACGTAACCGGTATGCCGCCCAGGTCTCCCTTGGACATTGTCGTATAGATGGGGTATGCCGTTGTCATAAATTTTGCCTGCGCGTTGGTGATGATGCACGCAAGACCGGAATAGATCGACATCGTTCCAATGGTGACCATGAGTGACGGAACGCGTATCCTGGCAACGATCCAACCATTTAAAAACCCGCACGCCGCGCCCACTCCCAGCATCGCCAGAATCGAAAGCGGCTCACTGTAATCTACGATTTTGGAAATAACCATGACGCTCAGTGACATGACCGCCCCGACCGAAATATCGATTTCTCCTGTCAGCAGAACCAGCGCAAGTCCGATCGCCATGATTCCCGCCGGAGAATTGACCCTCAGGACGTTTGCCAGATTGGTCGGCTGAAATACATTGGGAACCGCGACCGCAGCGACTATCAGGAAAATCCCCAATATGATGATCGATACGAATATTCCATTCCCTCTGGATAAAAGCCGTGAAATGCTGTTATTCTTATTTTCCATTTTTTCTTCACCTCGCGCCATCATAAACCATGATGCTTTCGGGCTGCCGCTTCTTCCCTTTAAAAAGAAGCGGCAGTCCTTTTGCTATTTCAGAGCTTTTATGCTTCGTAAGGAGGACCAAATGTATACTGGTACCACTGATCCGGCTTTTGCGTTTGCAGTCCGAAAATCACGGCTCCGTCCGTCGTTACCATCGGGATATTCGGCGTTGCAATATCCTGCGGTACCTCTTCACCTGCCAGGATTTTGAGCGCGGCCCGCAGTGAAATATCGCCGATCAGGGGGGTGTATGGCGCGTTCATCTGGATACCGCCCGCATCCATCATACTGTAAACCTCCTTAGAGTCGTCGATAGACAGAATAATGACCTCTTTTCCGCCCTCCCTGCTTGTGAGGCGGTCCGCTTCCTTGCATGCCTCGTACGCGACCGCGGCCTTATTACAGTCTCCGCTGAATACAGCATCGATATTATCATAAGCCTGGAAAGCATTTTGCGCGTTCACATAGGATTCCTGCCTGTTGTCCTGGTCGTGGTACGATTGTAGAATATTGATGCCCGGAAAGTAACTGCATACCTTAAGGAAATAGCCTGTACGGATCGTGTCTGCCGTGCTTCCCGCCGGCTTTCTTAAGAGCACAACATTTGCCTTTACTTCCTTGCCCTGTGTTTCCTGCGCCAGTTTCCATACGAGATACATGCCGTTTTGCGCGCCGTTTGCCGGAAAATTTCCTGTAATACGGCATGTGACATCCGGATAGGAGGTAACACGGTCAGAGGTAATGACCGGTATCCCTGCTTCTTCCGCTCTTTGTGCCGGCGGGCCGGACGACGCTTCGATCATCGGCCATGTCACAATGGCATCCACGCCTTGCGCGATAAACGTATCGAACTGGGAAGAGAAAGTGTTCATATCAAAGTTGTAATCCATGTAGACGACTTCTACGTTGTCATGGCGTTCCGCTTCATACATGATACTGTCCTGATAGTTGCCGATCCATGCGTCATTCAAGCCGGATGAAACCACGCCGATCGTATATGTCTTGTTCGGATCCCCTATCGGCCCTTCCGGAAGCGGCACATAGTCGTCAGAGAAAGGCAGCTTAAGGCTGTTGCTTGTAAACCCGCCGGTAATTTCCGTTCCCATGCCGGATTTCCATTCAAATCCGTCATAAAACTCGCCCGCCGGATAAGCCTGCGCATACGTATCGAGTCCTTCTTCCAAATACATGTCGTGAATTTGCTTGTTGGCGTCAGAGAGCGGAAGATCGATGAAGAACTGAATGATCTGCGCATCCGACAATCCTTTATCTGCCAATCCTTCAAAGAAAGCCAGCGCCTCAAGGTCCGAAAGTCCCGATGCCTCTGCCACAAGCTGTGCGACTACATCGTCTCCGGCCTCCGCCGACTTTTCCTCAGGCGTCGCAGACTCAATATTCGTTGCGCTCTCCGAAGGCTCTGCCGCCTGAGACTCGCTCGGTTGTTCGCTTGCGGCCGGTACCTGTTGTGCCGGCGCGCAGCCAGCAAATACAAGCGTTGCCGCTAAGCACATTACTACAAACGTGCTTAATACTTTTTTCAGTCTTTTTTTCATATTTGTTCCCCTTTATCATTTATTTGTGGCGAAAGCCACGAAATCAAATACACTATGCCTAAATATACTGTGAGCATTCTTTTTTTCTGTTCTGAAATAGCTTGGATATGTTTTGTTTCTTTTTGGATTATCCCCATCATACGGGCTTTTAAAATAAAAGTCATTAAACTATTTTATCCACACATATAAAAATAAACGTCAAAATTTTTAGCACAAAAAAAGTACTATTTAGCACATGTTTTACGCTTTTTTATATGTATATACCGTTTTATTGCTCAAAAATGGTAATCTGCTGGAAATGCGTGGTAATTATTTGTAACAATATTTAATATTAAATGCAAATTCGTTTCATTGAATCTAAAAAGTTCTTCGTTATATAATGAGTTTATTCCCTGAAGAAAAGTTTCTATATCCTATTTCATCCCAGAAGATATTGTAACCACTTTTTATTAAGGAGTTTTCGTATGCCTCATTTTAACATTATGGATCTTTTCAACACTGCTAGTTTTCAAAAAATGCAGGACGATATTGCGGCATCTGTGGGACTAGCGCTCATCGCAACGGATTATGCCGGAACTCCCATTACACAGCATAGCTTGTGCACGCGCTTTTGCGCAATGGTGCGCGACCATCCTTATTATAAAACCTTATGCGAACGCTGCGATTCGCGCGGCGGGCTGGAAGCGGCACGAACCCGTACTCCTTACATTTATACCTGCCACTCCGGTATCGTTGATTTTGCAATACCTATTATATATAACAACGCCTACCTCGGCGCCATTATGGCCGGACAGGTTATGCTGGATGATGATAAAAATACAAGCGGGTTAGAGCAAATTTATACGGACAACAGCGTCGCCCCATTGAAATCAGGAAAATACTACGACGCATATCTCGCGCTGCCGAAAATGAGTCTTGAAAAAATCGTTTCCATATCCAATATGTTGTTTTCCGTGTGCAATATGTTTTTAGAGCTTGCGGTCAAAAAACTGTCCTGTCCTCCGGAAGAAATGCAGAACGAACCGCCGCCTTCCTCCCCTTATGTGAATAAAGGAATTCTTGCTCCTGTCTATGAATATATCGAGAAAAATATTTTCGATGATCTTTCCCTGAGCTGCGTGGCATCGGCCTGCAACATCAGCGCCAACTATCTGAGCCGATTGTTCAGTAAGTTTAACGATACCACCTTTTCGAATTATGTGAATCAGAAAAAGATCGAATACGCCAAAAAATTACTTATTTCAACCGATATGTCCGTTAATGAGATCGCTTCCCATTTCGGTTATAATGACTGCAGTTATTTTATTAAGGTTTTTAAAAAAGAAGTCGGACTCTCCCCTTCTAAATACAGGCAACAAAATCAATAGGACATTTGCGATTATGAAAACCCCCCGCTTTTATAAAAGCAGGGGTTTTCTATTTACGACCCATCTTGTCGGCTCACCGGCTACCGGACGTCGTGCTCAAAAAGTTTTGCCGCAGCCCTTGGCGCAAGCCGCCTGTTTTTCCTTACGCTTCAATCGCGTCCGCCAGTTTTTTGGTATCCGCATAGATTTCCTTTTCTTCCAGCCCCAGGCTTTTTAAAATATCCAGCGCTTCGGTTACATATTCTTTGGCTTCCTGTTTCTCGCCGTCGCTTTTCGCAAGCATTGCCAGCTTTTTGCACGCGATCGCATATTCCGTGTTCTTTCCGTAAAACTGCTTTGTCAGGTCTTTCGCGCTTATATACGCTTCTTTTGCCGCTTTACGCTCGCCCTGCTTTACCTGCAAATCCCCCATCGTGTTATAGGCGGCAGCGAGGTGGATCCTGCATTCTTCAGGCAGCGAAGCATAAACGCCGATCGCCTGTTTTAAATATTCCGTTGCCTCGCCGTTTTTTCCCTGGCACATATAAAGGGTCGCGAGGTTGGTAAGCGCGATGGCCTGCTCAGGCTTGAGCTCCGCATATTCATTTGTCAGTTCCAGCACCCCCGCGAGCGAGCGCTCCGCTTCTTCGAACCGTTTCATTTTTGTATACAGCAAGGCCACGTTATTGAGCGCGGATGCATAAAGATAACTGTCCTTGCCTGTCGTTCTCTCGTAGACTCCCAGCGCTTCTTTATAGCTTTGCAGCGCCTTTTCATCTTCGTCTCCAAGGCGGTAGGCGTCCGCCAGGTTGCCGACGACCGTCGCATATTCCGGCGATTCCGACCCGCAAAGGGTGGCCACAAAATCCCTCGCCGCCTTAAACTGGTCGATCGCCTGCAGGACTTTTCCCTGGTTCATGTAAAAAGAGCCCAGCTCATTATATACCGCGACCTGCACATCGTCCGTTTTGCCGCAGCACAGGAAATGGCATTTTGTTTCGTCCAGCAGGAAATTCTCCACTTCCTGCGGATTGCCCGTGGCATATTTTTCTTCCAGCTTCTGGTAAAATTCGTTCAGCATATCTATGCTCCTTTCAAAAAACGGGAGCGCCCTTTCTTAAGGAGCGTTCCCGTCCGTTTCCCCTGCAGCCCGCAGGCTGCCAGCTTATGTTACCTTACTTCTTCGAATTGCGTACGCGAAATCAGTTCGTCCTGAACGTCTTTGACGATTTCCGTAAACAATGCGGCATATCCCGTGATACGCACCATCAGGTCCCTGTATTCCTCGGGACGTTCCTGGGCCGCGCGCAGCGTCTTGTGCGAGGTTACCTGGAACTGGATCTGCGCGCCGTTGTTGCGGAAATAGGACTTGATGATCTCAACGGAATCGTCAAGCGCATCTTCCGTGGAAAGCGCGTCGGGCGAGAATTTCACGTTGAAGATAATGCCGCCCGTCGCCTGTGTCTGGTCCAGCTTGGAGACAGAGTTGAGCATTGCCGTCAGGCCCTGCGTATCCGAACCCTGCGTCGGGCATACGCTGTCGTTGCACGGTGTCGTCGCCAGACGTCCGTCCGGACTTGCGCCGCAGTATTTTCCGTAAGCCGTGTTGGCCGAAACCGTCAGGTAGGAAGGCCACATAGAACGCGGAAGCTTTCCGCCGCGCGGGTCCTTGAACTCATGCTCTACGCCGTTGTCGTCAATATATTTCTGGCTCAGCTCATACGAAAGGTTCATCATATCCGCCGTGATCTCGTCGACCCAGTCCACATCGTTGCCGTATTTGTCAACGTTAAGCAGGATCTGGCGCATATCCTCATGTCCATCAAAGTTTACGCGGCAAGCGTCCATGACTTCTTTGAGCGTATATTTCTGGTCCTCGAAGCAGATCTTTTGGATCGCCGCCAGGGAGTTTCCTACGTTGGCCATGCCGACGACGCCGATCATCGACGTCCAGTAGTATTCCGCGCCGCCATGCCAGATTTCCGTAGCCTTTTCAATGCACGTTCCGTTGGTAACGGACATCCACGGCAGAGGCATCACGTTTTTGTGTACGTTTACTTCCGTGTTCATGAGGATGGAAGCCTGTTTGTAGAAATACCGCATCTGCGTCTCGTATGCCTTGATGACGTCGTCGATGGACTTAAAGTCTTCCACCTCGCCCGTCTTGGGACCATACTGCTTGCCTGTAAGCTGGTCACGGCCGTTGTTGAGCGCCATCTCAAGAACCTTGAGGTCGCTTACCCAAATCATCAGCAGGCTGGCCGTCTTGCCCGGTATCTGTACCTCGGAACAGCCGGCGCAGGCATAGCCGCGCGCCTCGTCGATCGGTATCCCGCGGGCAAGAAGCGATTTCACGAACATTTCGTCGTTGATAATCTGCGGAATCGCGTTGCGCACGCTTACGACGCGCATCGCTTCCTTGATCAGGTTATCATCGCACTTGTTATGCCAACGCACCGACATATTCGGCTGGAACAGACCTACGTCCATCTGCGCCTGCAGGCAGACATACGAAAGTTCGTTGGTGATGTCCCGTCCGTATTTGTCCGTACCGCCCAGGCTCATGTGCTCGCCCATGGAGAAGTTCGCGATAAACGTAGCCTGCTGCGTATCGTAGAGGATAACCATTTCCGCCAGCTTGATATAGAAGCATCCAAGGTATTCGGCGATGGATTCCTGCGTTTCGGTTCCCTCCGCCAGGTCCTTTTCATAGTAAGGAAGCATATAGCGGTCAAAGTTACCGGGCGCGATGGAAACGCCGTTTGCCTCGAGCTGTGTAATCAATTCCGTAAACCATACGAACTGAGTCGCCTCATAGAAATTGCGCGCCGGATTTTCCGGTACCCATTCGCACGTATCGGCAATCCTTAAAAGCTCCGCCTTACGCTTTTCATCCGTCTCCTCAGCCGCCATTTCGCGCGCTTTTGCCGCATACCTGTGCGCAAACGCGATAGCAGCGTCGATACTGATGATCATAGCCTTTAAGTCGTTCATTTTCTGTACGCCGTCTTTGTCGCACATGTCAAGCGACGCCAGGACCTTTTCCGCCTGCTCGCGTTTGCCCTTAAGGCCCATTTTCAGCAGGTTCTCATGATCCGGCACATAGTGTCCGGGGCCGTTGCCGAATGCGCACCAGCCGTTGATTACCTGGTTCTCCGCAAGCTGATGGCGGCGCGTTTCGTCCGGCAGAGCTTTGAGCATGTTGGAATACAGGCACTTATCTTCCCAGTAGGGAATGATGTCCTCCAGCAATTCTTTTTTCACTTCGGGGGTCACGATAAACCTGTCCGTCGCGCGCGTTTCGAAATCGTCGATCTCTTCCCTGATAAAGTTCACGCGGGATTCCGGAAAAACACTGCAGCTCCTGTTGGTAACGCCGCTCTGTGAGCCGACGATCAGCTCGCCCGGGCGGATCGCGCAGTCAAGGCCCTCCATAACCGCTTTGAAAGCAAGCGCGCGGCGGATTACCATCGGCTGGCCCTCCGACTCTTTGTAGGATTGTGTCACCAGGCGCGCCCTCTGCACATCCACATAAAACTTGTCCTCTAAAAATCTTTTCTTGAGAGCGTTGATCCTCGGTGTCTCTTCTTCTCTTTTGCGTACCTTGTAAGGTTTCTGAGTAAATAACATAATCATTCTCCTTTCGTTTTGTCCGATGATTTGTTGATAATTGAAGCGCTGCCCTTTCCTCATAAGCAGCACAATATGCGACCGTATTTTATAACGCCTGTCATTCCGTGACGATATTGATGCCCAGTTCTCTGAAATATTCCTTGTTCTCCTCATCTTTCTCAGGCGTATTTGATTCCAGGTCCTTGACCGGATATTCCATGCCGAGTTCCTCATATTCATGCTGGCCCAGCTTATGGAAGTTTAAGTATTTCAAATCCTTGAGCCCTATGCTGTGCATAAATTCGGCCATCGCTTTCATATTTTCCCTGGTATCGTTAAGCCCCGGGATCGCCGGCAGGTCGAGCACCACGCGGCACAGCCCCGAAGCCGCCGCCCGTTTGATATTCTCGATAATCCTGTCGTTTGGCAGCCCTGTCAGTTCCTTATGCCGCTCGCTGTCCATATGCTTTAAGTCGATATAAGCGATCTTAGTCTGCTTTAAAATGGCTTCCAGCTTCTCCCAGTCGCCGTATCCGCTTGTTTCAATACAGGTATGGATTCCCGCTTCTCCCGCGATCCGCAATATCTCGGCCGTAAAATCCGGCTGTGTAAGAATCTCGCCGCCCGAAACCGTGACGCCGCCGCCCGTCGAACGATAATAGGAAGAATCCCGCCTGACTACCTCTACGACCTCTTCCGCCGTCATTTCTTTGCCGTCCATCCTGATTGCCTGCGGCGGGCAGGCCTGAGCGCATTTTCCGCAGGCGGTGCATTTGTCGTATATAATGCGGTGCCTTTGGCCGCTCATGTCGATCGCGCCGTATTCGCATGCCTCAAGGCACTTGCCGCAACCAATGCATTTGGCCGCCAGAAATACCGGATTCGGCTTCAAAGTCCAGGTTTGCGGGCTGCTGCACCATCTGCAGCGCAAAGGGCAGCCCTTTAAAAATACCGTCGTCCGAATGCCCGGCCCGTCATATCGCGAATATCGCCTGATCGTCGAAATATAGCCTTTCATAATAATTACCTCTCTCCACCGTTTTTTGAAATATTCCTTATTTTTCGCGCAAACGTTTGCTAGCTTTACGCAAACGTTTGCTAAATGCCTAAAAAAATTTAAATCCCTTTGCAGGTCTTTCTGACAATAAGCTCCGTTTCCAGAATCTTATTTCTGGCTTCGTGATTCTGTGGATTCTGTATCTGCTCCATCAACAGCTCGACGCTTGCCTGCCCCATATCCTGCCTCGGCATGCATACGGTCGTTAACTGGATTTTATCAAGGGACGCATAAGAAATGTCGTCGAATCCTATAACCGATATATCCTTAGGGACGTGCAGGCCGAATTCCTCGATCGCCTGGATCACGCCCAGCGCCATAATATCGTCGCCGGCGATGATCGCTGTAGGCAGCTCGCTGCTCAGAAGCAGTTTTTTGGTCAGCTCGTAGCCGCTCGACTGCTTATATTCGCCGTGCAGGATATAGTCCGGCCTCACCGGTATCCCGTGCTTTTTCATAACCGCCTTATAGCCGCCTATACGCTCCATGTTGGACCTGTTGGTTTTAAGACCGCCCATGAAAACGATGTTCCTGTGCCCGAGCTTAATGAGATATTCCACCGCGCTGCTTGCGCCCTCGAAATCATTAAAGGCTACATAACTGCAGTTCTCTTTTTCCGGTTTATAGTTGGCGAACACGATCGGTATTTTAATCTGCGAATCAATGATGTGCGATACGTCGTCGGACGATGGAAAAATGATAATCCCATCCACGCTGCTGCCATAAAGCTTATGCAGGCATTCCTTTTCCTTTTCGATATTCCAGTTCGAATTGCACAGGTATACGCGGTAGCCGTAGCTGTTTGCCTGCTCCTCGATTCCCTGGATCGCTTCCGGAAAAAAGGGGTTTGTGATGTCCGGAACGATAATACCCAGCGTATGGGTGCTTTTCGTCACCAGGCCTTTGGCCAGGATATTGGGCGTGTAGCCCATTTCGTTTGCCAGCGCCAGGATTTTATTTCTTGTCTCTTCCGGAATCTGCGGCTGTCCCGCAAGCGCGCGCGATACGGTAGAATACGACACATTCGCCGCTTTCGCAATGTCTTTGATCGTTACGCGCATAATGCTTGACCGCCTTTCAGCAAACGTTTGACTAACTCTCTTATATAGAAAATATCATGTATTATTGAATCTGTCAAGCCGTTTTCTGAATTTAATCTTTCCCGCCTGCGTTACATGCTTTTTTCCGCCTCCGCAAGGCTTCCGTAGCCGTAATCGCGCACCTCGTTTTCAAAGATCATATAGACGATTTTCTTCCCCTCCCCGCGCAGTTCATGCAAATATTCAAGGTAGGAGCGCAGGGTTTCCTCCGAATATGTTTTCAGTTCTCCTTTCAGGTATGTTTCGATGGAAGTAAAATAAGGATCGCCGTCCGCATGAACGGGCCTCGTTCTGCGCAGGAATTTCGGATATTCCTTCATGAATTCTTCCGTCTGCTCCAGATAAATTTCCGCTATTTTTTCAATGCAGGCCTGCTTTTGAGGACCGACGGGCGTCAGCATTCCCGCAATCGCCTGGTATTCTTCCGGATGCGTATATTCCATCATAAAGCCGTATTTCTCGCTTACCAGATTCCTGCCGTCCTCTCCGGCCTTTTCCAGATCGTTATGATAGCTTTGCAGCGTCTTTTTGTTCCATGCGGAAAACTGCGACCTGCGCATAATGTGAAACGTCCTGTAATCATCCTGGCAGCTCGCGCGCCCGCCCACATTGTTTACGGCGTCAAACATCTTCCATTCCTTGAGAATGATTTGCTCAACCAATTCCTCTTTTGTCATCATTTGCCTCCCGCCTGGTGCGTCGTAACCTCATGCATCCAATCCTTAGACGACTGGTACGCTTCCATGTATTTCTGATAGTAAAAACGGTATTCCTCGTGCCTGCCCTGGTCCGGCTCGACCCGTCCTTTGATCGCGACCATGTTTTCCGCCGCCTCCTGGATACTTCCGTACGCCCCGCACGCCACCGCGCCGAGGATCGCCGATCCCAGGCACGGCGCTTCCGTCACCTTGGGGATCAGGATCGGCAAATTGCACACATCCGCGTGCGCCTGCGTCCAAAACGCGCTTTTCACAGCGCCGCCGGATATATAGATTCCCTCCGGACGCATACCTCCCTCGCGGAAAGTCTGCATGATCGTCTCCGTACCATAGCAGATCGACTCGATGATCGCCCGATACAGGTGATACGGCGTATGCCCTAAGGACAGCCCGTAAAACATGCCCCGTACGTCGGGATCGGCGTACGGCGTGCGGTTGCCCTGGAAATAATCGAGCGCCAGCAGGCCGTCCGCGCCGATGGGCAGCTTTTGCGCCCCCTCGTTTAAAAGGTCATAGACGCTTTTTCCCCCGCGCTTTGCCTCCTGTTCGATATTGGCGCAGAAATTTGTCTTAAACCAATTGACGACCGCTCCCGTCGAAGTCTGGCCTCCCTCGATCATCTGCAGCCCCGCAATCACCGCGTCCGGATACGACCCCCACATTCCCTTGCTGTGCATCTCTTTTTCCGTCAGTCCAAGGAGCAGGTGCGACGTGCCCGTGATCATCGCAATGCTGCCCGGCCGAACCACGTTGAGGCCGATCATGCCCACAAACGCGTCCGCGCCTCCCTCGCCTACGGGTATCCCTGCCGCAAGTCCCAGGTCGTCCGCCGCTTCCTTTGTCAGTTTGCCCACCCGTACGCCCATATCGAGCACGTCCTTAGGAAACTTGTCAAGCAGGTCGCCAAGGCCGATCTCCTCATAAAATGATACCGGCCAGCCGCCGCCTGGGCGGTCGTAATACCAGCGTGGCGCCGTAGTATCGATACTCGCCGTCAGCTCTCCCGTCAGCTTATGCGTCAGCCAGTCCACGCATTCGAATACGTATTTCGCCTTGTTATACAGCTCCCTTTCATTTTCTTTCAGCCACAGCGCCTTTGCCGGCATGGATTCCGCCGATACATTGCCCGTTCCGTTGCCGTTTATTTTGAGCGCCGGATTCCCCGTCCGCGTGATCGCCTTAGCCTGCCTTGAAGCGCGCACGTCCATCCACATGATTGCCGGACGCAGGATATTCATATGCTCGTCCGCCATCAGCACCGTGCAGCACGTGGTATCCACGCTCATCCCGATGATCGACGCCGGATCGGCGCCGCTCTTTTCCATGAGAGCGCGCGTGGCCGCGCAGATCGCGTTCCACCAATCCTCCGCCTTTTGCTCCGCCCAGCCCGACCTCGGCGTATACAGCGGATACGTTTCGTCCGCAAAAGCGATGGGCTCTCCTTTGAGGTCGAACAGTCCAACCTTTACGCTGCTCGTTCCCATATCGATTCCTAAAAGGCATTCTTTATTCATTTACGCCTCTCTCCTTTCTTATTTAAATTTCGCAATATTGCCCGCGTAATCATCCGTGCAAAAAATGGCGGAGCCTACGATAATCACGTCTGTTCCGGCTTCCCGCAAATCCGCCGTGTTTTCCGCAGTTACGCCGCCGTCTACGCCGATACTGTAGGCTGCCTGCGGATTCGCTTTGCGAATATCGTCCGCATATTTGATTTTCCTGATGCAATTTCCATTGAACGGCTGGCCGCCAAAGCCGGGTTCCGCCGACATCATCAGCAAATAATCGATATAGGGGAACACCTCGTCTATTCTTTCGGCCGGTTCGCACGGATTCACCGCGTATCCCGCCTTTTTGCCCAGGCTCCGTATCTTGCTTAATAGCCTGATCGGGTGATGTACACAGTCCGCTTGGACGATGATAATGTCCGCGCCCGCCTTTGCGAAATTTTCTATATGCTCCTGCGGGTTGTCGATTTCCAGATGGACCTCGACCGGAAGACCGGCGACCCTTTTTATCTTTTCTACCATATCTATACTAAAGGCAAAATTGTTTACATAATGCCCGTCCATAATATCCAAATGTAATAAATCCGCGCCCGCCCGCTCGATCCTATCTATTTCCTGCTCTAATTTCAGATAATCGCACGCCAGCAATGATGCAGATACTTTCATTCTTCGCGTTCTCCTTTTCCCAAATTCCCGTACATACGCCGTAATATGCTTTTGAGGCAGGAGAACCTGCCTCAAAAACATGTCTGTTTATATAATTGTGTCTTATAGTGGTTATGATTTGTAGGGTTCCAGAGCAGCCTGGTTGGCGTTGTATGCTTCATAGAATTCAGCGATGTTGTCTTTATTTACCAGCGTCAGTTCCGTTGCTACTTCTTTCTCCGTGATTTCCTCGCCCTTTGCCGCCGCTACCGCGATCTGTACCGCCAGTTTGCCCATATCTGTCGGGGACTGTACGATCGTGGACAGGAAAATATCTCCCTTTTCGATTGCTTCCAGTTCTACCGGATCGTCGTCTACGCCCTGGATCAGGACATCCGTACGGCCTGCCGCCTCGACTGCCGCGAACGCGCCCATTGCATTGGTGGAGTTTCCGCCGAAGATGATGTCCAGCTTACCTTCCGGATAGGTCTGAAGCAGGTTGGTAACCAGTTCCTGCGAGCCTTCCACTACGTAGTTTACCGGATCCTGTTTGATGATTTCGATGTCAGGATACTGTTCCATGTACTCCATGAAGCCCTCTGTACGGTCGCGGACGGAAGTAATCTGATCCATACCGACTACCAGAACCGTACCTGTTTCGGAACCGTTTTTCTCTTTCAGTGTTTCGACCGCCATCTCAGCAGACTGCCTACCGATGTCTTTGTTGTCGGATGCTACGTGTGCTACGACTTCGCCTTCCTCGGAACGGATGTCAACGGTAACAACCGGAATGCCCGCTTCGTTGGCCTGCAATGTCGCCGTACCGATTGCAGCGGAGTCAACCGGATTCAGGATCAGTGCGTTGATGTGAGAGCCTGTGATCATATCTTCCACGCCCTCGAGCTGCTGCTGAACGTCGTTGCCGCCGTCCACATCGACCAGCTTCACGCCCTGCGCTTCTGCTTCCATCTTAGCTGCCGCCAGCATGTCCTGGAAGAAGGTGTAATTGTAGTCCATCAGAGCGATACCAATCGTAAGATCGCCATCCGCCGCTGCCGGAGCAGCGGATTCCGTGCTGTCCGTAGCCTCTGTCGTCGCCGCTTCACTGGGCTGCGTGGAAGCGGATTCCTGTGCCGCGGGAGCCGAGCAACCTGCAAACGCGGCTGCCGCCAATACTACTACGAGTATCAGTGCCAATACTTTTTTCATTTCTTTTCCTCCGTCAAGTTATTATATTGTTGCATAACATATCGCCATGCAAACTTATTTATTTCCCCGTTCGTACAGGCATACCGCCACCAAAAGGATGATTCCGGTAAATACCTGCTGCCAGAACGATGATACGCCCAGGATGTTAAATCCGTTGCTCAGGATTTGCATGAACAGACAGCCGATAATCGTGCCCAGCACAAATCCCTTTCCGCCTGTGAGCGTCGTTCCGCCCAAAACGACCGCCGCGATCGCGTCAAGCTCCATGCCCTGGCCGAGCGTCGGCTGGCCGGAAGCAAGGCGCATCGTCAGCAGGATACCCGTCAGGCCTGCCGTAAGACCGCTGATCGTATAAACGATGATCTTGGTTATATCAACCTTAATACCCGAAAGGCGCGCGCATTCCTCGTTGCCGCCTGTCGCGAATACGTGTCTGCCGAATTTTGTGGAGCTTAAAAGTATCCAGGCAACGACGACCACGACGATCATAAAAATCACAGGCGTAGGGATGGGGCCGACGTAACCGCGCCCGAGCTGCGCCGCTTCCGCGGGAACGCCTGAAATTGCGCGTCCGCCCGTATAAACGAGCGCCAAGCCGCGCGCCGTACTCATCAGCGCCAAAGTAACGATAAACGCCGGAATTTTGATCTTGGCGATTACGATCCCGTTTACGAATCCAATTGCCGCGCCGACCGCCAGCGCGATCAGGATAGCCGCCGCAACCGGCAGGCCATTCATCGTCATAAGTCCTGCCGCCAGTATTCCCGACAGGCACGCGACAGACCCTACGGAAAGGTCGATCCCGCCCAGAATCAGTACAAACGTCATACCGATCGCCACAATGAGCGATGGAGAAGCCTGACGTACGACGCTCATCAGGTTGTCCGCCGTCAAAAAGGTATCGGACGCCACAGACAATACGACAAATAACACAATGAACGCGCACAGGATACTTAGCTGTGGAAACCGCTTGATTTTGCTCCATACCGAATTTTCTTTTACCAATACTACTTCCTTATCCATAACTAACAGATTCCCCCTTGAACTTTTTCTTCTGATCCAACCGAGTAAGACATTACCAATTCCTGCGTCGCTTCCTGCGCATTCAGCATGGCTTTTATCTCTCCCTCATGCATTACCACGACTCGATCCGACATCCCCAATACTTCGGGCAGCTCGGACGAGATCAGCACGATGCCGATCCCCTGGCGCGCAAGTTCTACAATCATTTTGTGGATCTCTTCTTTCGCGCCGACGTCCACGCCTCTGGTCGGTTCGTCGAGGATCAGAACGTCAATATCGCGCGTAATCCATTTCGCAATCGCAACCTTTTGCTGGTTGCCGCCGGATAAGTTTCCTACCAATTGCATAATAGAAGGCGTCTTAATACGAAGCTGTTTTACAGCATTCGTGCAAATTTCTTCTTCCTTTTTAAAATTCAGGAATCCGCCTTTGTTTGCAATTTTATCCATATTTGTTACGCTGATGTTATTTCTGATTTTGCTGTTTAGGTCTACCCCGAGGAGTTTTCGGTCCTCCGGCAGATAGGCCAGTTTATGCTTTATCGCGTCATATGGGCTGCGGATTTTTACTTCTTTTCCATCGATGAGGATGGTTCCCGCGTCCGGCTTGATCGCCCCGAATACAGACATCGCGACTTCCGTACGTCCCGCTCCTACAAGACCCGAAAACCCGAGGATCTCTCCCCGCCTCAACTCAAAGCTGACGTCGCGGTACATGCCTTTCTTGCTCAGCCCTTTTACCTCAAGCACCGTATCGCCGATCGGTACTTCCTGCTTGGGGAACATTTGCGTGATCTCACGGCCGACCATGGACGCGATCAGGCTCTCCTGCGTTACATTGGCAATCGGGTTTTCGCTGATAAATTCCCCGTCGCGCATGACCGTGATATAATCCCCTATCTCAAAAAGCTCCTCCATCCTGTGCGAAATATAGATGATCGTTACTCCGTTCGCAGTGAGCTGTTTGATGATCCGGAAAAGGTGCTCCACCTCCTGCAGCGTCAGCGAGGACGTCGGTTCATCCATAACAAGGATCTTGGCGTCTTCCGATAAGGCTTTGACGATTTCCAGCATTTGCTGCTTGGCAACGCTTAAGGACCCTACCATTTCGTCCGGCCTGATACCCATCTCGTACTTTTCCATCAGTTCGACCGTACGCTTCATAGTCTCTTTCTTGTCGATAAGCATACCCTTGGTGATTTCCTTGCCCAAAAAGACATTTTCCTGCACAGTCATATCGCGGCATAAATTCAGTTCCTGATAGATCATCGCGATCTTGTTCCTCATGGAATCATTCGGATTATTGATTTCCACCGTCTTCCCATCGATGACAATTTCTCCGGAATCCTTTGGATATACGCCAGCCAGTATCTTCATCAACGTCGATTTTCCTGCCCCGTTTTCGCCGATCAATATGTTGACTTTTCCCTTGCAGGCGGTAAAATTGACATTTTTTAACGCATGGACGCCCATAAAACTTTTGGTGATGTTTTTCATTTCCAATGCTTTTTCGTCCGGCAATTCTTTTCCCTCCTTCAACCTTATTGTTTTTATATAAATTAAATTTTTTCGGTTGTCCTGTCTTTTCTGATTTATGCAAACGTTTTCTAGCTGTTTAAAAAAGCACGAGGGCTTTCCCTACGTACATAAGATCATACCGCGCAAATATATCTTAATATAAGCCCTTTTCATTATTACATTTTACGCAAAACTTTATTTTATCCTTGAATTCCGATTATTGGTATGGGAGCATCCTTTAAAGCTGATGTCTCTTGTGTATGGGTCAATCATAACAGATAATTTTGAACATTTCAATAGTTTTTTATTATTTTTTATTTTTTATTTGATTTACTTATATTTAATTAAAATATTATTTCTAAAATATTACTATTTTTTCATGGATCGCGCGAGAAAACCTTGCGGTTTTCCATAAAACTGTTATAATAAAGAGGCGGGACTAAGTTTGGCGCCCGCTGCGAAAAAAACAAGCGCCAACGAAAAAGCAGAGGGGAATACCGTGTTTCCAGCACAGAGGATCGCAACATTAAAACAAATCGTACGGGAGCAAAAGACAGTTGATATTGCCACCTTATGTTCGGCGCTCAATGTCAGCGACGTTACCGTACGCAAATATCTGGATCAACTGGAAAAAGAAGGTTTCCTCAAAAAATTACATGGCGGAGCGATGCTTTTGGAAACGGAAAGCGACGTCCTGTTTGATACCATGCCCGATGGGGACGAATCTCTGGAAAAAGAAGACATCGAACAAATCGCGACCCTGGCGGCCTCTTTGATCGAAGAGGGCGATTCCATCTTTATCGGCCAGGGCAGCCTTTGCCTGGCGCTTGCCAAAAAGCTTCGTACGATCAATAACCTGACGGTAATCACCAATAATATCAACGCCGTACCCGATATTGCCGCCAATGTGCGCAAGCTCTTCTTTATCGGCGGCGAGGTGCTTGTGCAAAACGGTAATCTTTACTCGTGCGGCACTAAGGCGATCCAGCAGCTCGACGATATTTTCGTACAGAAAGCGTTCATCGGCGTGGACGGGATCGATACCGCCGTGGGCGTCACCGTCAACGATTTCGAGCTTTATGAGATCATTAACAAAATCGTAGACATTTCAAGGCAGATTGTCGTCCTTGCCGAGCATACCCAATACGATAAGATCGGTTTACACAAAATCGCGGATCTTGACCAGTTTAAAATATACGTATCCGATAAGAAGCTCGATGAAAAATATAAACAATACTTTTTTGAAAGAGACATTAAAATCCTGACATCCTACAATATTTAAATATGATAGGTGATTTCGGTGGATAAAAAAATCATTGAGATGAAGAATATTTCCCTGACGCTCGATACCAACAGCGTCTTAAGTGATGCCAATTTTTACTTAAAAGAGGGGGAAATCTGTTCTATTCTTGGTGAAAACGGCGCGGGGAAATCCACTTTAATGAAAGTGCTGGCCGGAAATTATCCGCGCTATTCGGGCGAAATCTTTTTCGACGGACAGGCAGAATCCGTGGACAGCATTATCAAAGCGCAAAAGCACGGGGTCCGCATGATCCATCAGGAATCCCAGCTGATCAATGAGTTCAACGTAGAGCAGAATATTTTTTCGGGAAACGAAATCTGCTATCCCGGCCTGCCCTTTATCAATAAAAAGCTTCAAAAGCAGAAAGCGCGGGAAATCCTTGACTTTCTGCAGGCGGATATTGACATCCATGCGCCTGTCGAAGAGCTGAACATCGCGCAGAAAAAGATGGTTGAAATCGCGCGCTCCCTCGTTTACAGCGTCAAGGTGCTGATTCTTGACGAGGTGACGGCTTCCTTTACCTCTTACGACCGCGAAATACTCTTCGAGATCATTCACAAATTAAAGGCGCAGGGGATCGCCGTCGTCTTTATTTCCCACAAGATCGACGAGGTGCTGGCCATTGCCGAACGGCTGGTGATTATGCGCGACGGAAAAACGGTGGAAACCAAAACCATTGAAAACAATTCCGTTTACATCGACGTGGACCACATCCTTTTGGAGATGGCCGGCGACGATTATATCAACCGTTATCCAAAAACAAAGGCCAAACACGGAAATATCCTCATGAAAATGCATGGCGTGAGCAACGCCCAGGGAACGGTCACAGACGCCAGCCTGTATATTCGGGAAGGCGAGATCATCGGCGTCGCCGGTCTTGTGGGCGCGGGAAAATCCAGCCTTGCCAAGCTGATCGCCGGTGTGGAGCCTGTTGCCCGCGGCGAATACTACTATAAAGGTAAGCCGATGCAGACCTGCCGGCTCGACCAGTTTGTAAAAAACGGAATCATCTACCTTGCCAAGGACTGCGCCGCCAACCTGATCGTCAAGCAGGACGTTCAGTATAACATGTCTCTCACTTCGCTCGAGCAATTTACACACGCGGCGCTGCTCAATCACAAAGAGGTCCAGCAAAACGCCAGGTACTATATCGACAAGCTGGATTTAAAGCGGGTAACGCCCAATACGACTGTAAAATGGCTTTCACGCGGCACCCAGCAAAAGGTCGCCCTCAGCAAATGGCTGCGGGCGGACGCCAGCCTGATGGTCCTTGACGAGCCGTCCATCAGTTTGGACATCGCTTCCAAGGTCGAGCTGTATAATATTTTGAACAAGATCGCCCATTCCGGAAAAGCAATTTTTATGATGTCCTCGGACCTCACTGAGCTCATCGGTATGTGCGACCGTATTTATGTCATGTTTTCCGGACAGGTCGTCGCGGAACTGAACGCCAAGGAGGCCAATTCCGTGCGCATCCTGCAATACGCGTCCGGTAAATTGTAAATGCAAAGCGCGTCCATGCGCATGGCGGCGAAGCCTATGAGTGTTGTCCTTTTTCCTCTTTTATGTCTCCATCGGGCCATACGTATATAATCGCGCGGCATTTGGGACAAATATATACTCTTGTTGCATGATACGCCTGTTTAGAAATTCTCTCGTACATTTTTGTTCCACATTGTTTGCAATTCATGTTTTTCCCTCCGCTTATATATTATACCACTAAATGTGTACAAATTTGGTTAATATTCCAATAAAAAAACCCTGCCGCATAAGACAGGGTTTTTTTATTGGAATATCCGGCAATCAACTTCGGGCGCTGTTTTTAGTATCGCGTGGTATTTCAGGGCCTAACAACTTCTGTGTTCGGAGGATTCCCTTTTCGGTTATCACGCCTGCCCCATAGGGCCGCCAACAACGCTTTCCCGTTTAACAGCCGAGTATCTTGGTGCGCACGTTCAAGTCTTAGTTATAATACGCTTTCAGCGCTTCGCGATAGTCTGCTTTGAACTGCTGGAACTCGTCTACCTCCGCAGGCGTTGTGATCGCCTGTACAGGAACGAACGTTTCCGCGTCTACCGTCTCTCCGGCAAGGTGCTTCTGGAACGCTTCAAAAGCATATTTTGCGATTTCCGTCGGATACTGTACGACCGTACCCAGAACATAGGTTCCGTCTTCTTTCATCTTGTCGAAGATCGCGTCGTCTTCATCCGTACCGACCAGCAATACGTCTGTCCTGCCCGCCGTATCGATCGCGCCGATAATGCCGACCGTTACCGGAGCCGTGATGGAGTAGATCACGTCGAGGTCGCCCTCCGCATATGCGGAAAGCTTATCCTGCATCAGCGTGTAAGCGTCGTCCGAAGAGATGGAGATCGGGGAAGTCTTTTCAATCTTGATGTCAGGATACTTCGCCATCACTTCGTCAAAGCCGGCTTCGCGGTCTCTTGTCGAGGACGCCTGCGGATATACCACTGCCAAAACGGAACCTTTTGCTTCGCCGTTCTTTTCCGTCAGGGCTTCCACAACCTTGTTGGCGTCTACACGGCCCATTTCCGTATTATCGGAAGCGACAAAGGATACGAGCTCGCCTTCGTCCGCCGTGGTATCGATACAGAATACCGGAATGTCTTTGTCGTTCGCGTTTTTAACGGCTGAGCCGATCGCGGCTGAGTCAACCGGATTGATGAACAGCACGTCTACGCCGCTGACGATCATGTCGTTGATGTCGTCAAGCTGCTTTGTCGGATCCTGTCCCGCGTCGGCGCTGACTACTTTGTAGCCTGCTTCTTCCGCCATGGACCTGATCTGCGCGAGCATATCCGAGAAGAACGGATGCTCAAACGTCATCATGGAAACGCCGATCGTGACGTCGCCGCCGGCAGCAGCCGACTCACTGGCCGCAGCGCTCTCCGACGCTTCAGATTCCGTAGTAGGCGCCGCAGATTCTGCTGCGGACGACTGCGCCGGCTGTTCGCTTGCACAAGCTGTGAGGGCAAAGCACGAGAATGCCATTGCCACACAAAGTACAATCAGTAAAACTTTCTTCATTTAGATTCCCTCCAAAGTATTTTTTTCTGCCTTTTTGGCAAATTTGAATTCTATATGATATTACATGCTGGACTTAGAGGCCTTTGTATAAAGGACGACCGCCACGACCAGGATGATTCCTTTCAGGAACTGCTGCAGGTAAGAGGAAAGGCCAACGATATTAAAGCCATTCGTCAGAACGATGAGGAAGAATGCGCCGATGATCGTACCGAGCATATATCCCTTACCGCCGGCGAGCGTCGTTCCGCCCAGGACAACGGCCGAGATCGCGTCCATCTCCAGTCCCTCCGCCGACGCAGGCTGGGCCGAACCAACCCTCGCCGTAAATACAAGCCCGGTAAGCGCCGCACAAAACGCGCAAATCACATAGGTGGTTATTTTGATCTTATCGATGTTGATGCCGGAAAGGCGCGCGCATTCTTCGTTGCCGCCCGCCGCGTATACCCGACGGCCGAACTTGCTTCTTGCAAGCACCATCCACAGCACGATAATGACGACAATCATCACAATGGATATGATCGGGATTCCGCCGACTGAGCCGCGTCCCAGCTCAACATATTCCGCCGGAAGCCCTGAAATAGGCTTACCGCTCGAGTACATCAGCGCCAGTCCCTTAGCGGAGCTCATCATTGCCAGAGTCACGATAAACGGCTGGATTTTCAGCTTCGCGATGACAATCCCGTTGATAAGTCCAAGCCCCAAACCGATTGCCAACGCCAACAAAATCGCTGGAATAAACGGTATTCCATTATTGACGATAAATCCCGCGGACAGCGTTCCGCACAGGTTGGCGACCGATCCGACGGAAAGATCGATCCCGCCGAGAATCAGGACAAAGGTCATGCCTGCCGCAACGATCAATTGCGCGGACGTTTGCCGTAAAATGTTGATGAAGTTGTCAGGCGTCAAAAACACCCTTCCTGCCGCGCATCCCAATATGATAATGAGTCCGACAAAAACGATTAAAATACCGAATTGCGGAAAGGATACGATTTTTTTGCCGATCGACATCTGCTTGACGTCGCTTCCGGCCGCGTTACTGTTGTTCATTGTTCTCTCCTTTTAAATTGATTATGCCAGCTTCGTTTTATGCGCATACGCCATTACCAGTTCCTGCGACGCCTCTTGGCCGTTCACTTCCCCCGTAACGTCGCCCTCGTGCATAATAATGATCCGGTCGCTCATTCCCAGGATTTCGGGAAGCTCGGACGAAATCATGATCACGGCGACGCCGCTTCTCGCGGCCTCTACGACAAGCTTGTGGATCTCGCTTTTCGCGCCCACGTCCACGCCGCGTGTAGGTTCGTCCAGGATCAGGACGTCAAGGTCCTGCGATAAGAATTTCGCGAGTACTACCTTTTGCTGGTTTCCGCCCGACAGGCTGCTGCCCGGGTGCTTTTCAGAAGCAACCTTGATCCCCAGTTTTTCTATCATCCTGAGGCTTAATTCTTTCTCTGCTTTGCTGTCGATCAAAGAACCTTTCGAAAGCTTATCCCAGGATGTTACCGCAATGTTGTCCTTGATCGACCCGATCAGATTGAGGCCGTACTGCTTACGGTCTTCCGGCACGTAAGCAATCTTCGCGTCAAGCGCGTTTTTGGGTATCGCGAACTTCATTTTTTTGCCGTTCAACCAGATTTCCCCACTGTCCGGCCTGGTTACGCCGTAGATCGCCTTTGCGAGCTCTGTCCTGCCCGCGCCTACAAGGCCCGAAAACCCGAGGATCTCTCCCCGCCTTACGGAAAAGCTCACATCCCGAAACTCGCCTTTCCTGGTAAGGTTCTTTACTTCCAGGACCACATCGCCGATCGGAACCTCTTCTTTGGGGAACATGTTGGTGATCGTCCGCCCTACCATATTCTTAATCAGGCTTTGCTCGTCCGTCTCATCGATCGGCCACTGGCCCACATATTCGCCGTCTCTCATGACGCTGATGTTGTCGCCGATCTTAAAGATCTCGTCCATACGGTGTGAGATGTAAATAATCGTCACGCCTTTTTTCTTCATATCGGCGATCACCTTGAATAACTGGTTCACTTCGATCTCAGTGAGCGACGAAGTAGGCTCGTCCATGATGACGACCTTGGCTTCGTAAAGCACCGATTTTGCGATTTCCACCATCTGCTGTTTTGCAAGGGAAAGCTGGCTTACAAGCATACTGCAATCGATGTCGACCCCAATGTTTGCCATCACCTCGTTGCCGATTCTGATCTGCTCTTTCTTGTCGACAAAAAGCCCTTTTACCTGCTCGTTGCCCACAAACAGGTTTTCCGCTACGGACATATCGGGCACCAGGTTCAGTTCCTGGTAGATCATCGATATTCCCAGGGCCTTGGCGTCCGCTGGCGTATGGATTTCGACTTCTTTGCCCTCATAGATCAGTTTGCCGCTGTCTTTGCCGTGCGCGCCGGTCAAAATACGCATTAAGGTGGACTTCCCCGCGCCGTTTTCGCCCATGATCACGTTCACTTCCGCGCGCTTAAATTGAATCGTGACGTCTTTCAGCGCATGGGTGCCGCCGAACCGTTTATCGATGTTATGCATTTCCAACACATAATCGCTCATTCAGAAATATACCTCCATTATTGGGCAACATAGGCCGGCAGCAAAACCGCTTAAGACCGCATATTGCTATCTGTCAGGGGATTTGACTAAAGTAAATATTTTCCCTATTATATTGTGTTTGGGAATCAAATACTTGTACCCTTTTGCTGCCGCACATTGCCTTTTTTGCTTTTTATTTACAAAGCTCGAACATTTCGCGGATCACAGCCTCACTGTAGCCGTATTCCTCTTCCTCGCCCCATGCGCGCGCCGTTTCCAGCGCGTCCGGCGTCATTTTTCCGATCGCCTCCGGATCTGTGATCCCCGCCTCGCTAAGCGTCGTCGGTGCGCCGATCTTTTTAAACCATGCCTCGATCGCCGCGATCCCCGCCGCCGCCGCGATCATGTCGTCTTTTTCCCGCACGCCGAATACCTCGCGCGCAAACCGCGCGTATTTTCCTGTCCGCTCTTTCAGGTAATAGCGCAGCGTTGCCAGGATCGTCACCGACATCGCCGCTCCGTGCGGCGTGTCGTAGAAGTTGGACAGCGAGTGTCCGAGAATATGGATGTTCGAGTTCGGCAGCCCGAACCCGCAATCATAAAATCCGCACCACGCGAACGACGCCTGCCACATCATTACCGCCCGCGCGTCCTTATCCTGCGGGTCTTTCAAAAGCCTGTCCATACATTCCATGACTGAACGGATTCCGCCCTCGCAGAAATGATCCTGGTACGGCGCAAACTCCAGTTGGTGTCCTAAGTAATGCTCCAACAGGTGCGATACGATGTCCGCCGCCGAATACGCTGTCTGACGGATCGGGATCGTGTACGTAAGCTCCGGATCCAGCACGCATACGCGCGGCTTCATGACGGGGCTTACAAAACCGTCCTTGCGCCGCAGCGTCTCGTTGGTAATCACCGCCGTGCCGTTAAGCTCCGAGGATGTCGCCGGAATCGTTACCACCACGATTACCGGAATCGTATCCTTGATCTCCGCTTTGCCCGTCGGAAAATCCCACGGGTCTCCGTCGTACCTAGCCGCTACGCCGATGAACTTCGCTTCGTCCATCGCGCTGCCGCCGCCGAGGGCGATCAGCACATCCGGCTTTTGCTCTTTTGCCATTTTAATGCCCGCCGCCGCGTGCTCCGCCGTCGGGTTGCTCTTCACGCCGAAAAATTCCAAAAGCTCAATGCCCGCCGCGTCGCAGCTTTTCTTTACCTTGTCATAAAAGCCCACCTGCTTTACAAAGTCCTCGTCATAGGTCACGAGCATGGCCTTTTTGCCGAATGCCGCCGCCTGCTCTCCTACCCTTGATACTTCTCCCTCGCCGAACACGATCTTCGTCGGCATTTCAAACTCGAATGCATACATATCTTTTTCCCCCATACACAAATAATTTATAAAAATGTCCTCAACCGCTTTACGCTTCCAGCAAATCGGTCCTGTCCGTCTCGACAATATACTGCTTGAGCCTCGCAAAGGATTGCTTTTCCCCCATCAAGATGATATTTTCCGCCTCGCCGGCAGCAGGAATATCCGCGTCTTCCGCCGTTTCCCTGTCGAGCTTTTCCCTGAAATGCGAGGGGCTGCACTTATATTTATCCGTGAAAGCCTTATAAAAATACCGGTAGTCCGAGTATCCGCTTTCCATGCAAATATCGATCATCTTCTTATTGGTTCTGGCCATATTCTCAACCGCCCTGTCCAGCTTCAGCTTATTGACATATTGGCGGAAAGAAATGCCAAGGTGCTTTTTGATAAAGTGGGACAGGTAGTATATATCGAGTCCCTCTTTTTGGGCGATTGCCGTCAGCGTAATATTGTTGGAAAAGTTTTCGTTGATCATATTGACGATACGCTCGACCCTGCCAATATTAACGTCGCTGTCTTCCCCCTCTTTTGGTTTGCTTTCCTCAAATTTATTGAACTTTATCAAAAGGGCAAAAAAGCTGTTGATATAGCTCATGCATTCCAGCTCATATCCCCGTTCCCTGTAAAAAAGGGCAATCGTAAGCTTGACGATATACATCAGCAGCTTGTTATACAGGGAATCGCTCTTGTCATTCCGCCGGATCAGGCGCTCCGTACACCTTACCGTATCGATCTCGCGGTAATAGGATTCAAACAAGGACGTCGGAATATGAATCGTAAGCACGTCGCTGCCGTCTTCCTGCGGACCTTTTTTGCTGATGTCATGGAACTCGTCGGTATTGACGATAAATATATCGTCTTTTTTGAGTTCGTATTCGTTGCCCCCTATACAAATCACAAAACTGTCGTCCAGCGCAAGCAGAATCTTAATCTGTTTATGAAAATGAAATTGATTTTTGCGCGTATCGACAAATCTATTTACATTCGCAGAAACATTCAGCTTATTATGCGCCCGCATAGTTTCGCCTTTCGTCCCGTCGATCAAATCCATCATCTTATGCACCCATTCCAGGGCAGGCTCTTCCGGATGAAATCAGATATTATGTATCGCCTGTCCCTTTACCGCTTCAGCAGCTTCCATAACAGCCTCGCTGACGGTCGGATGCGCATGGATCGTATTCGCTATTTCGTCCACGGTACATTCGCTGCTCATCGCAAGCGCCAGTTCTGCAATGATATCCGTGGCGCGCGGCCCGATAATATGCGCCCCCAATATTTCACCGAATTCTTTTCCGGCCAGTATTTTGATGAAACCCTCCGGCTCGTCCATGGCCAGCGACTTGCCGTTTGCTTTGAAAGGGAACCTGCCGACCTGATAAGCTATGCCCTCTTCCTTAAGCTGCTGCTCGCTCTTTCCGACGCAGGCGATCTCCGGCTTGGTATAAATACAGCTTGGAACAAGATCCAGCTTGATCTCCGAATGCTTGCCGCATATTTTTTCCGCTACATAAATGCCCTGCGCGGAAGCCGCGTGCGCCAGCAGCACCTTGCCGTTGACGTCGCCGATCGCGTAAACGCCGCCGATATTGGTTTCAAATTCGCCGTTTGTTTTGATCCTGTTTTTCTCGGTCGCAATGCCCGCGCGCTCTAATGCAAGCGCTTTTGTCTCAGGCTTTCTGCCGACGCAAATCAAAACCTTATCGGCTGTGATTTCCTTTCTCGCGCCGTCCAGTTCGTATTCGATCTTCTTTTGGGATTTTGCATCGCTGACCGCGCATACTTTCGCGCTGATCACGATCTCCATGTACGCGGACGCGTTTTTCCTGAATTCCGCCGTGATTTCCTCATCCAGATTGGGGAGGATTCTCGGGAACGCTTCCAAAACCGTCACCTTGGTTCCGAATTTTGCGTATACGCTGCCGATTTCCATGCCGATCACGCCGCCGCCGATGATGACGAGCGATTTGGGAAGATCATCAAAGTCAAGCGCCTGCGTGCTGGTAATGACGTTTTTGCCGTCGATCCCCGTAATCGGAACCAACGCGCTTTCCGACCCTGACGCGATGATGATATTTTCCGCGCTGATTTCCCTGACGGCACCGCCGTTTAATTTGACGCTCAGCGTTTTCTCGCCTACAAAAGACGCTTCCCCATAGAGGACTTCCACCCCGCGGTTTTTGAGCAGGTATTCGACGCCGCCAACGAGCTGTTTTACGACGCTGTTTTTCCTTTCGTTGACAATCCTGGTATCGACCGTATAATCGCCTACCTTGATCCCGCACCGCCCGCCGGACAAAACCGTATCCAGCACCTCCGCGCTGTGAAGCAGCGCCTTGGTCGGGATACATCCCCTGTTAAGACAGGTGCCGCCGACTTTGTCCCGCTCTGCCAGTATCACTTTTTTGCCGTTCATCGCCAGCTTTAGGGCCGCGACATAACCGCCCGGGCCGCCGCCGATGACGATCACGTCCGCCGCCGTATTTCCGGCCGCCGCAGGAGCTTCCTTTTTCGCCGCCGCTCGCGCGGGAACCGCTTCGGCTTTTTCGCCGTCCGCGAGGATTTCTCCGACTACCGTTCCCACCGGAAATGTTCCGCCGGCCTGTTCGATGATCCTCAGTATTCCGTCTGCCGGAGCTTCCATCTCGGCGGTCGCTTTGTCGTATTCCATTTCATAGACGACGTCGCCTTTTTTGACGGCGTCGCCGTCGTTTTTGCACCATCTTACGACAGTGCCCTGCGTCATCGTCTGCCCCATTCTTCTGATCGTGATTTTTTTGGCCATTTTTCTACCTCTTATATGAACATCAGCGCGGGCGCTTCGATGATCTTCTTCAGTTCCTGCAGGAAATCGGCCGCAGGCGCGCCGTCGATCACCCGATGGTCCGCCGTTAAGCTGAGCACCATCATCGGGCGGATAACAATTTCTCCGTTTCTGACCACGGCTTTGTCGATCGTCTTACCGACGCCGAGGATCGCCGATTCCGGCGGATTGATGATGGGCGTGAACATATCGATCCCCTTGCTTCCCAGATTTGAAATGGTAAAGGTGCCTCCCGCCATTTCTTCGCCGCCCAGCTTTCCGCCGCGGGCTTTTTCCGCCAATTCCTTGGTATCGCAGGCGATTTGTTCCGGCGTTTTCTTGTTTGCATTTTTTACGACCGGAACCAAAAGCCCGTTTTCCACGGCGACCGCCATACCGATATTGACCTCGGATTTGTATACGACCGTCTCCTCGTTTTCCAGGCTCACATTGATGTTGGGGCATTTTTCGAGTGCTTTCGCCACCGCCTTGATCAGCAAATCGTTGATACTGATCTTTATTCCCTGCGCTTCATATTCGCCATTCAAGTCCTGGCGCATCTCCAAAAAGCGCGCCATATCGACATCTGTCGAATAGGTAACGACGGGCAGCTGGAAATAGCTTTCTTTCATGTTTTTGGCGATCGCCCTGCGCATACCGCTCATCGGCACGCGCCTGTCTTCCGCCGCTTGCGCCGCCATGGCAGGCGCCTTGGGCGCGTCGGCCGCTTCTTCGGTTTTCCCGCCGCTTACAAACGCTTCCACGTCCGCAGACGAAATCCGCCCGCTTGCGCTCGAAGCGGTTACCTGTCCTAAGTCGATCCCATATTTTTTCGCCATCTTTTTCGCCAGCGCGGAAGCGTTCACCTTTTTCTCCGCTCGCGCCTCGCCGACGGTCTGCGCGCCGCCTGCTACAAAACGGTCCAGGTCTTCTTCCGTGATTCTCACGCCGTCGGCAGGAACGACCTTTGAAAGGTCGATCCCCTTTTGCCGCGCGAGGCGTTTGACGCTCGCCGAAGCTTTATAGCCCCCTTTGGCGGCGCCCTCCGCCGAAGCCACCACTTCGGCAGGCTGCATTTTAACGGGAGCGGAAGCGCTTTTCGCGGGCGGTTCTTCGATCGTTTCGCCCTCACCGTAGACCTGCCCGACCACTGTTCCTACCGGAAAGGTCCCGCCCTCTTCCTCGATGGTTTTCAATATCCCGTCAATGGGCGCCAATATTTCCGTTGATGCCTTGTCATATTCCATCTCATACAAAGGCTCGCCTGCTTTTACGGCGTCTCCGTCGTGTTTCAGCCATCTGACCAGCGTTCCCTCTTTCATTGTCTGACCCATTCTTTGTATCGCTACTTTCTTAACCATTGAATCTCTCCCGTTAAATTGCTTATTTCCTGTTAAAAAATTTCCATGATCGCGGATACGACCTTTTCACTGCTCGGCACATACGCGTCTTCCAAAACAGGGCTGTAGGGTACCGGACAATCCGGAGCCGTGATACGGATGATGTTCTCTTCCAGCTCGTCTATGCATGTTTCCGCCACCATCGTCACGATTTCAGAAGCAAAGCCGCAGGTGCGCGTATCTTCCTGTACGATAGCGAGGCGGTGCGTCTTCCTGATGGAATCAAACAGTGTTTCCTTATCGAACGGAACGAGCGTCCTCGCGTCGATGACTTCCGCGCTCACGCCCTGCTTCGCAAGCTCTTCCGCCGCTTCCATCGCCCTGTGAACCATCATGCTCCATGCCACGATCGTAATATCCTTGCCCTCGCGCATGATGTTGGCCTTGCCGAACGGAACGTAATAATCGCCGTCCGGAACCTCTCCCTCGAGGCTGTTGAGCAGCACTTTGTTTTCCAGGTACAGCACCGGATTATCGTCACGGATCGCCTGCTGCATCAAACCCTTGGCGTCTGCCGGCGTCGCCGGACAAACGACTTTCAGCCCCGGGATATGCGTGAACATGGACTCCAGCATTTGGGAGTGCTGGGCCGCGAGGCGGCTGCCCGCTCCGCAGGAAGCCCTGATTACGAGCGGCATTTTACATTTTCCGCCGAACATATAACGCATTTTTGCCACCTGGTTCATGATTTCGTCCATTGCAACGCCTGCGAAATCGATATACATCAGCTCTACGACAGGACGCATTCCGGCGGCAGCGGCCCCGCACCCAAGGCCGATGATCGCCGTTTCGCTGATCGGCGTATCAAGCACTCTCCAGCCGCCAAATTCTTCAAATAATCCCTTTGTTTGTCCGAAGCAGCCGCCATAGTTGCCAACGTCTTCCCCCGCGACAAATACCATCGGATCTTTTTTCATTTCATTTTCAATGCCCGTTTTCAGCGCAACGCCATAAAACATCTTTTCCATATTTTTTCTCCTTTATACTAAATTCCCAGCTATCCCCAACGATTACGCGTAAACGTCTTCCGTCAGCGTCGATACATCCGGATACGGGCTGTTTTCCGCAAATTCCGTAGCTTCCGCGATTTCTTCATCGATTTTTTTCTCAATCGCGACCAATTCTTCTTCCGTCGCGACCTTATCGTTTTTCAGGACTTCCCTGAATCTCGGGATCGGGTCCTTTTTCAACCACTCTTCATGTTCTTTCTTGTCCCGATAAATGAACTGCCGTTCGTCCGGATCCCCTTCAAAGTGTCCGAAGTGCCTCCATGTCTTGAACTCAAGCAGCGTGGGGCCCTCGCCCTTTCTCGCGCGGTCGACCGCTTTTGTCGTCGCTTTGATAACCGCCATAACGTCGTTGCCGTCCGCGGTTTCTCCCGGAATGCCGTATGCCTTTGCGCGCTCGGACAAATCGACCAGTTTCGTCAGTTTTCTCTGGCTGCCGGAAATCCCGTAGAAATTGTTTTCCAGGACGTAAATAACCGGCAGGTCATACGCGGCAGCCAGCGTAATGCTTTCGTGGAAAGTTCCACGGTTGGACGCGCCGTCGCCAAAGAAGCAGACGCTCACCTGGCCCTTGCCGAAAGACTTGCAGGCATAGCCCGCGCCGACGGCGATCGGAAGTCCCGCGCCGACGATACCGTTTGACCCGAGGATTCCAAGATCCATATCGCAGATATGCATGGAACCGCCCTTACCCTTGCAATAGCCGGTCGCTTTTCCCGCGAGTTCCGCCATCATCAGCTTCAGGTCGCCGCCCTTTGCGATCAGGTGTCCGTGTCCCCTGTGCGTGCTGGTAATAAAATCATTATCGTTTAAGACGCTGCACACGCCTGTGGCGATCGCCTCTTCACCCGCGTAAAGGTGGGCGCCGCCGAGCAGCAGTCCATTGGCATAAAGCTCGCGCGTCGCGTATTCGAAAGCGCGTATCGCAACCATATCGCGATAGATTTTCAACAACGTTTCTTTGTCTTTTTTCATTTTAAAACCTCCTGATAAAATGATTTCCTTATTTATTTGTTTGAGAAATAATCAATAACCTAATTCAAATTCAAGTCATGCGGTGTCGGAATCTTCAGCAGTCGTGTCTTAACAAAAGTTAATTTGATTCATTTTTGTAGACCTTTGTATAACAGTATTAATCATATCGTTTTATACGGCCTTTTTCTTTGTCGTTTTTGCGTTTGTTTGATCATCTTTTTTGTCCTCGCGCGAAAATGGATCGCAGACTTAAAAAAAGGTACGGTAAAACGCCTGCCGTTCCCCTTTGCCTGCCGCCTGCACTTGCTGTCTTCCGTCAATATCAATATTCCCGCGCGTCCTGGATTTTATTTTTGTTGTTCCTATTGGCTAACGAAATAGAATACCGTTGGCATTTGACATTAAAATGCCGCTCCGGTTTAAATATTTGTCAAAATTTGCCGCTTTGCCTTGATACCATTTCATCTAAGTCCTATAATGGATATACATAATGCTTCTTGAGCATTACAGGACACCCTCACAAAGAAAGGACGCTTATTATGAGAAAAATATTCAGGGTTGGTATTGTGGGAACAGGCTTTATCGGCAAGGTGCATATCGAGACGCTGCGCCGTCTCGGTAATATCGATGTGGTGGCGCTCGCGGATAAATTCATGGCGCAGGAAACCGCCGAGGAATTGAATGTACCCGCTTATTTTGAAGACTACAAGACCATGATCGACGAGATGGAGCTGGACGCCGTCCATATCTGCACACCCAACAATACGCATTTTGATATTGCGATGTACGCCCTTGACCACGGCGTAAACGTACTGAGCGAAAAGCCCATGACTACAAGTATCGAAGACGCGCGCACCTTGGTCGCGAGGGCCAGGGAAACCGGCCTCGTGAACGCGATCAATTTCCATAACCGCTTTTATCCCATGACCAACCACCTGAAAAACCTGGTGGAGGACGGTTACCTGGGCGACATCTTCTCCATCAGCGGTTCTTACACCCAGGACTGGCTGCTTTATGAAACGGATTATAGCTGGCGTTTAAGCTCTAAGGATTCGGGCAATACCCGCGTCATCGCCGACATCGGCTCGCACTGGATGGACCTCGTCGAATTTATGAGCGGGCAGAAAATCACTTCCGTATGCGCGGATTTTTCCACCATTCATAAGACGAGAAAAAAACCGAAAAAAACAGTGCTTGCCTTTTCGACGGAAAAATTCTCTCCCGAAGATTACGAGGACGTTCCCATCGATACCGAGGATAACGCAAGCGTAATGTTCCGTTTTTCAAACGGCGCGAAGGGCAGCGCCTTTTTCTCGCAGGTGATTGCCGGCAAGTCCGTTGCCATCGACGTTTTGCTGGGCGGCTATAAAAAATCCGCCGAATGGCACAGCGAGGAGTGCAACAACCTGTGGATCGGCAACCGCGACGGCGCTAAGGAGTTCCTGGAAAAAGGTCCCGCGACCATCCATCCCCGCAGCGCGGACAAGGTCGCTTATCCTTTAGGACATCTGGAGGGCTTCACCGACGCCTTTAAACAGTGCTTTAAGGAGGTTTACCGCAGTATCGGGGATAAAAACTTCAAAGGCCAGTACGCTACGTTTGAAGACGGCCTGCACGAGATGATTCTCTGCGAGAAGATTTTCGAAAGCAACCAGAAACAGCAGTGGGTCGAAATCGACGGCTGACAGGCGGGCGGCAGACGCGTTTTAAGAAAACAAAAAGGACAGGCAAAACGCCTGTCCTTTTATTATATTCATTATTTATTTTCGGGATTGCCTTTGGTCATCTTGTTATGCTGGTCGAAAAGGCCGATAACACAGAAGAAAATACCGATCGCGCATAAAAAGCCCTGCGCGAAATCAATAAAACTGTTTTGCATCATAATGACCTGCCCCAAAATAATATTGATGGCGATCGCTAAAATTCCTACAATCATGTATAGATTTGGACGTAACTTCATATTTATGCCGCCTTTTCCCTGTCAGTATGTTCATTATATCACCACAAAATTTAAGTTACAACCGGCTTTTTTGACTTTTTATACAAATTTAACATTTACTTTTCAAGCACGCCCGCGCGAAATCCGCACGACAGTATCATTTCCATATCGCTTTGAAAGGTAATGCCCGCCGTAGTGAGCATGTCGCCTGTTATGGCGGCGTTGACCCCCGCCCGCAGCATTTCCCTGCCGCTTTCGCGTAAGCGTATCCGTCCTCCGGCAAGCCGGATCGCCGCGTCCGGAAGCAGGAAACGAAAAATCGCCGCGCTGCGCCGCGCCTCGTTTTCTGTTAATGGCGGCATATTTTCAAGCGGCGTGCCTTTGATCGGGTTTAAGATATTGAGCGGTACGGAACGTATATCAAGATCGCGCAGCTGCAGCGCCATATCGATACGGTCGGACATTCGTTCGCCCATGCCGATAATACCGCCGCTGCATACGGCAAGCCCCGCTTCCCTCGCGCGGCGGATCGTTTCCAGCTTATCGCCGTAGGAATGCGTGCTGCAGATTTGCCCGAAAAAGCCGCGCGACGTTTCCAGGTTATTGTGGTAACGCTCCACGCCCGCTTCGGCGAGCATCGCGAATTCCTGCCTGTCAAGCAAGCCGTGCGAGGCGCACAGGCGAAGCTGCGGATACTCTTTTTTGATGGCGCGGTAGATACCGCACAGCCTCTTTACCTCGCCGCAGCTCAGCTTCCTGCCGGACGTGACGATGGAAAAACGGCGCGCGCCCCCCTCAAGGCTGCGACGCGCGGCGTTGACCAGTTCTTTTTCGCCCAGCAAATCATAAAATCCGGTGTTCGTCGGATAGTGCGCCGACTGCGCGCAGTATTTGCAGTCTTCCGGACATTTCCCGCTTTTGCCATTGGCAATGGAGCACAGCTCAAAGGTATCGCCGCAACGCTGCCTGCGTATCAGGTCGGCGGCGGCGCACAGGCTGTCCGTATCCTCCCGCGCCAGTAAAAGCGCCTCTTGTTTTGTAATCTCCTGTCCGCGCAGCACCCTGCGCGCCATGTCCTCGGAAAAACGCATTAGGCCGCTCCTTTCTTCAGCACGGGAATCAGGCGCTTTGCAAGCCATGAGGCAAGCAGGCAGCGCAGAATATCCGCCGGCAAAACCATGATAATGCACGACCAGACCGCCGCCCATACGCCAACGGGCGTCTGCATGACGCAGTTCATGATGAAATAAAAATAAACGGCGCCGATCACGTATACGGGAACCATGGCCAGCATGCCCGCTAAAAACAGGCTGCCGACCGTCAGCTTTTTGAGCCTGCCCGCGAGCCGGCCCGCGAGCAGCGCGCATACCGCAAAGCCGATCAAAAAGCCGAAAGTCGGCTTCAATACATACATCACGCCGCCGCCCTCCGTGAAGATAGGCAGCCCCACAAGCCCCAGCGCAATATACACGAGCATGGAAATACTGCCATATTTCGGTCCCAGCAAAAAGCCTGCCAGCAGCACAAAAAAGCCCTGGAAAGTGATGGGCACATAAGGAATGGGAATGCGGATGAAAGCGCCGATGGCGATGAGCGCGGCAAACAGCGCGCAGAGGATAATATCCCTCGTGGCGGGCCGTCCGGACGATGTTTTTTCCATTGATTTTGATCTCCCCTGTTTTCAGAATTACGAAACCAGTATAGCACAGCGTCCTTTTATTGTAAACCAAAATATTTTTTATAGTATACAATCAACAAGACCCTTATCCCCGCCGCCGTTTCACACGCCGGAAAACGTGGTATATTAAAGGTATAAGCAGGGGAACAAAACATGAGAGTAAACGAACTCACCAGATTTCTTTTAAAAAACGGGGTCACATTAAAACGCGAGGGCGGCAGGCACGACCTTTATTACAGCCCCTTAACGCACAATACGTTCCCTATATCCCGCCACCATACCGAGGAGCTCCCCGCCGGTACACTGGCCGCGATCTTAAGGCAGGCGGGTTTAAAACAGGAGGTATCTTAATGGCGACTTACACATATCCCGCCATCATCACGCGGGAAGAGGGCGGCCTTTACTCCGTCTGTTTTCCCGACCTGGAAAGCTGCGTTTCCTGCGGCGGCAGTCCTACGCAGGCCATGGAGATGGCGGAGGACGCGCTGGCCCTGCTGCTTTACGACATGGAACAGGAAAGCGCGCTCATCCCCCCTCCCACTCCCATAGAAAAGGTTTCCTGCGACGGTTCGTGTATGCGTATCGTTCCGGTCCGCGTGGATACGGACGAATACGCGAGGCAGTACTGCCGGTGTGAGGAGGAATAAAAAAAAACAGCGTTCCGCGAAAGACCCTTTTTTTGGAACGCTGCTTTTTAGTCCTGCTTTACTTTTTCTTTTTCGGCTGCAAATAGTGCTCGGGGGTGGCGTTATCAAAAATACGCTTTAAGTACTGCCCCGTATAGCTTTTTTTATTCGCCGCGACCTCTTTGGGCGTACCCTTGGCGATCACCATTCCGCCCTTGTCGCCGCCGTCCGGCCCCATGTCGATGATGTAGTCCGCGCTCTTGATCACGTCAAGGTTATGCTCGATGACCACCACCGTGTTTCCCTTGTCCGCCAGGCGGTTTAAGACCTTAACCAGTTTTTTGACGTCGTCCATGTGCAGGCCTGTCGTTGGCTCGTCGAGGATGAACAGCGTATTGCCCGTCTGCTTTTTGGAAAGGTGTGTCGCCAGCTTGACGCGCTGCGCCTCGCCGCCCGACAGCGTCGTCGAGGGCTGCCCCAGCCTGATATACGAAAGGCCCACGTCCATCAGCACTTTAAGCTTGCTTGCGATACGCGGGATGTTTTCAAAGAACTTGTACGCTTCCTCTACCGTCATGTCCAGCACTTCGAAAATATTCTTGCCCTTATAGCGCACCTCCAGCGTCTCACGGTTGTATCGCTGTCCCTTGCACACCTCGCACGGCACGTATACGTCCGGCAAAAAATGCATCTCGATCTTGATGATTCCGTCGCCCCTGCACGCCTCGCAGCGTCCGCCCTTGACGTTGAAAGAAAAACGGCCTTTCTGGTAACCGCGCGCCTTGGCGTCCTGCGTCATGGCAAAAAGATCGCGGATCATGTCGAACATACCCGTATACGTCGCCGGATTGGAACGCGGCGTGCGCCCGATGGGCGACTGGTCGATGTCCACGACCTTATCCACATATTCAAGGCCCTCGATGGCCTTATGCTTGCCCGGCCTGTCCTTGGAATGGTAAAACTTCTGCATGGAGGCTTTTTTCAGGATATGGTTCACAAGCGTGCTCTTGCCGCTTCCCGACACGCCCGTCACCACCGTGATCACGCCCGTGGGGAAAGCTACGTCGATGTCGCGCAGATTATTTTCCCGCGCGCCTTTGACTGTGATCCACTGCTTGGGCTTTCGCACCTTTGCGGGAATGCGGATGAGCCTTTCCCCCGACAGGTATTGGCCGGTGATACTCTTCTTGTTTTCCATGATCTGCCTGGGCGTACCCTGCGCGACGACCTTGCCGCCGTGCGCGCCCGCGCCCGGCCCAATATCCACGATGTAATCCGCGTTTAGCATTGTTTCCTCGTCATGCTCGACCACGATCAGCGTATTTCCAAGGTCGCGCAGCCCTTTCAGGGTTTTTAAAAGCTTGTCGTTGTCCTTTTGGTGCAGTCCGATGCTCGGCTCATCCAGAATGTAAAGCACGCCCATCAGTCCGCTTCCGATCTGCGTCGCGAGCCGGATACGCTGCGCTTCGCCGCCTGAGAGCGTTCCCGCCGCGCGCGACAGCGTCAGGTAGTCAAGCCCCACGTTGATCAAAAAGTCGAAGCGCGCGTTTAATTCTTTCATCACGCGCTGCGCGATCATTTTCTGTTTGTTGTCCAGCTTCACATGATTGATATATTCGCGCGCTGCGCGGATGGACATATCCGAAAGCTCCGCGATATTTTTGTCTCCGATTTTAACGGCAAGCGTTTCCGGCTTATAACGCTGCCCGTGACACACGGGACACGGCGTTTCCACCATATAGCTTTCGATCTCGCCTTTCATGTATTCGGACGTCGTCTCCTGGTAGCGGCGCTCCAAATTGGGCACGATACCCTCGAAAGCGGCGTTGTAATAGCCCGCGCCGCCCATGCCGTCGTATTCCACGCGCAGCTTTTCACCGTTCGTGCCATATAAAAGCGCGTGTTTCACCTCGTCCGGCAAATCCTCGTACGGCGTATCCATATCAAACTTGTAGCGTTTCATCATCGCGTCGAGGTAATTTTTGGCGATGGTGCCCACTGCGCCAAAATTCCAGCCCGACGCCTTGACCGCGCCCTCGCGCAGCGTCTTGGTCTTGTCCGGTACGATGAGGTCAGGGTCTATTTTCAGCAGCATGCCCAGCCCCGTACACTGCGGACACGCGCCGAACGGGCTGTTGAACGAAAACATACGCGGGGTCAGTTCCTCGATGCTCACGCCGCAGTCCGCACAGGCAAAATTCTCGTTCATCAGCTTTTCTTCGCCGGTCTCCATATTTTTGACGATAACCAGTCCGCCCGTCATACGCAGTGCCGTTTCAATGGAATCCGTCACGCGCCCCGCGCTGTCCGGCTTTACGATGATACGGTCGATGACCGCCGCGATCGTGTGTTTTTTCTGTTTTTCAAGCTTAATTTCCTCGTCCAGTTCGCGCGTCTGTCCGTCCACTAAGGCGCGCACGAAGCCCTCCCTGGCGAGATCCTCCAGCACCTTTTTGTGTTCGCCTTTTTTCGCGCGGATCACGGGCGCGAGGATCATCAGCTTAGAGCCCTCCGGATTTTTCATGACCTGGTCGACCATCTGGTCTACCGTCTGGCGGGATATTTTCTTGCCGCATTTGGTGCAGTACACCTCACCTGCCCGCGCGTATAAAAGGCGCAGGTAGTCGTGTATTTCCGTGACCGTGCCCACCGTGGAACGCGGGTTGCGGGCGGTCGTTTTCTGGTCGATGGAAATGGCGGGCGAAAGTCCCTCGATCAGGTCCACATCCGGTTTTTCCATCTGCCCCAAAAACTGCCGCGCGTACGACGAGAGAGATTCCACATACCGCCTCTGTCCCTCGGCGTAGATGGTATCGAACGCGAGCGACGATTTTCCACTGCCCGAAAGGCCGGTAATCACGATGAATTTGTCGCGCGGGAGCGTTAAGTCGATGTTCTTCAGGTTATGCTCGCGCGCGCCCTTGATGTGCAAGTAGTCCATATCTTCTCCTCTTATATATAAAAATTATTTTTTCTTCTTTTGCAGTTCCTCGATCATGTCGCGCAGCTTGGCCGCAACCTCGAACTCCAGCTCCGCGGCCGCCTGCTTCATCTGCTGCGTCAGAATATCGATACGCATGCCGCGCTCTTCCCGCGAGAGGTTTTTGATCGCGTCTTCCTCGTCCGCTTTCTGCGAGATGGCAAGCGCCTCGCTCACCTCTTTTGAGATGGACGTCGGTGTAATGCCGTGCTTTTCGTTATATTCTTTCTGCAACGCGCGGCGGCGCTCCGTCTCGCTTACCGCCGCCTTGATGGAACGCGTGATGGTATCCGCGTACAGGATCACGCGGCCCTGCGCGTTACGCGCGGCGCGCCCGATGGTTTGTATGAGCGACGTTTCGTTGCGCAAAAAGCCTTCCTTGTCCGCGTCGAGGATGGCCACCAGCTCGATCTCCGGTATGTCCAGCCCCTCGCGCAGCAGATTAATACCCACCAGTACGTCGAATTCCCCTAATCGCAGCCCGCGCACGATCTCGATACGCTCCAATGTATCAATATCCGAGTGCATATATTTGACGCGGATCCCCATTTCCGTATAATATTCCGTCAGCCGCTCCGCCAGCCGCTTGGTAAGCGTCGTCACCAGCACGCGCCTGCCCCGCTCGGCGACCTCGCCGATCTCGCCTAACAGGTCGTCAAGCTGCCCCTGCGTTTTGCGTATCTCGATCGCAGGGTCGAGTAGCCCTGTCGGACGGACGATCTGCTCCACCACTTTTCCGTCCGCCAGATCCCGTTCATACTCCGCGGGCGTTGCCGACACGTATATCGCCTGGTTTATCCGCGCATTGAATTCCGCAAACTGAAGCGGACGGTTGTCAAACGCGGACGGCAGGCGGAAGCCGTAATCCACCAGCATCTGCTTGCGGGCGCGGTCTCCGTTGTACATGGCGCGCACCTGCGGCAGCGTTACATGCGATTCGTCCACGAACAGCAAATAATCGTCCGGAAAATAGTCCATCAGCGTATACGGCGGCTCGCCCGGCCTGCGGCCGTCAAAATAGCGCGAATAGTTTTCGATACCCGAGCAATACCCCAGCTCCTTTAGCATCTCCATGTCGTACATGGTACGCTGGGCGATACGCTCCGCCTCCAGCAGCTTGCCCTCTTCCTTGAACATCTTAACCTGCGCAAGCATGTCCTTTTTGATGTCGGGAATGTGCGCGAGCACCTTTTCGTGCTCCATCGCGTAATGTGACGCGGGAAAGATGATGACGTATTTTTCTTTGGTGAGCTTTTTGCCCGTGAGCGCGTCGATCTCCGAGATCTGCTCGATCTCGTCGCCGAAATATTCCACGCGCACCGCGCGCTCGCTCGTACCCATGGGGAATATCTCCACCACCTCGCCGCGTACGCGGAACGTGCCGCGCGACATATCGGTATCGTTTCTCGTATAATTGATGGACACCAGCTTCTCAAGCAAATTTTCGCGCGGATATTCCATCCCCTCCCGCAGCGCTACCGCGAGGTTCCCGTAGTCCTCAGGTGCGCCGATGGAATAGATACACGATACGCTCGCGATCACGATCACATCCTTGCGCTCCAAAAGCGCGGACGTTGCCGAATGGCGCATCTTGTCTATTTCGTCGTTGACGCTCGAATCCTTTTCGATATACAGGTCGCGCCCTGGCACATAAGCCTCCGGCTGATAATAATCATAATAACTAACAAAAAATTCCACCGCGTTGTTGGGGAAGAATTCCCGAAACTCGCTCGCCAGCTGCGCCGCGAGCGTCTTGTTGTGCGCCAAAATCAGCGCGGGCCGCTGCGTACGCGCGATGACGTTTGCCATGGTAAACGTTTTCCCGCTGCCCGTAACGCCCAAAAGTACCTGCGCGCGCTTTTTGTCTTCTATTCCGCGCACCAGCTCGTCGATCGCCTTTGGCTGGTCGCCGGCGGGCGCGTATTTGGAATGCAATTCAAACTTGTTCATACTACCTCGCTTATCCTGCTCCGCTTTGTCTCCATAAAAAAACAGTATCTTATATTATACCATATTTTTTGCCAAAAATGATTAAATCATCCTATTTCCCCCAAAGAAAACCGCCGTATAAAAACAGCCGCGCAAAAGGCCTTTTATGGTACAATAGCAATAAGGGAAAAAACAGATAACGGAGGACATGCCCATGATCAAGCATATCGTATGTTTCAAATTAAAGGACCCGTCGCCCAAAAACTGCGAGCGGGCCAGGGATGTACTGCTTTCCATGGATGGCAAGGTGGAGCTTTTGCGCGGCATCGAGGTGGGGATCGACTTTTTACATTCCGAGCGTTCCTATGACCTCATTTTAGAAGTGCTTTTGGATGATGAAGCGGCGCTTGAAGCCTACCAGCAGCATCCATACCATGTCAGCGTGGTCAAAAAACACATGCACAGCGTACGAAAGGCAAGCGTCGCCGTGGATTATTACCTTGACTAAGGCAAAAAGGACGCTGCTTTATTGAAGCGGCGTCCTTTTGGTTTCCGTATCATTCGATCGATTTCATGGATTCCACCATGTCGATCTTTTTCAGCTTAAAGTGCAGCACGAAATTCACAATGAAAGCAAAGGACAGCGTGAGCGCGCCCGCATATACGAAAGCCGTCCACGGGATTTCGGGCGCGAACATGACGATGTCTACCTCCGCCGTACTGACGACGAATTTCTCTAAGAATATGCCCAGCACCAAACCCACCGCCATGCCGATTACCGCCGAAATATTGTTCTCGCGGTAGATATAGGCGGATACCTCTCCATCGTAAAAACCGAGCACCTTGATGGTCGCAAGCTCGCGCATGCGCTCCGTCACGTTGATATTGACGAGGTTGTACATGACGATAAAGGCCAGCAGACCCGCCGAGATGATGATTACCAGCATGATACTGTTCATACTGTCCACCATGTCCGCGAACTGCTCCGTCGTATCGCTCGCGTATGAAAGCCCTTGCACATGGTCGTACGTAAGCAGCGTTTGCGAAAGCGCGGAAAGGTCCGTTCCCTGCTCCATATCCATCGCGAACATATTGCTCTGCGGCTTGCTGCCAAAAAGCCGCGCGTAATAATCCGGCGTCATGTAGACGTAGTTCATCGCGTAGTTTTCCGTAATGCCGCTTACCTTTGCCTGCGCGCTGTTACCGTCCGCATCCGTTATTTTGAACGTATCGCCCACTTTCAGCCCGAGCAGCTTTGAGAGCTTTTCATTGATGACCGCCCCGTCGTCCGTGAGCGTAAGCGGCTGTTTATCCTCGCGCGTACGCAATGTGACGTAGTTGCTGATCTCCTCCGGTTCTTCCGGCACAAACGCGGTGGCGCTCACCTTTTTCCCGTTCGCGTCAAAAACGTCAAGCCCTTTGTAATAAAGCAGCATTTCGTCTTTCACGCCCGGCGTATCCGCGACTTTTTGCTGAATAGCGGAAAGGTCGTCCGCCGTCGTTTCGTCATCCAAAGACCCGAGCGCGTCGTATACGGAAATCTCGTTGAACTGCTTATTTACGATCGAACCGATGGAATACTGCAATCCGAAGCCCGTGAGCATAAGCGCCGTACATCCGGCGATACCGATGACCGTCATCAGCACGCGGTTTTTGTAGCGGAAGATATTGCGCATCGTTACCTTATGCGTAAAGGTAAGCTTGTTCCACAGCCACGTCCATTTTTCGAGCAGCACGCGTTTGCCGCCCGGCGGCGCCTTGGGACGCATGAGCTGCGCCGGTTGTTCCCGCAGCACCTTATACCCTGCCGCCCATGCGGAAAAGCCCGTTACCGCGATGGATACGGCCGTGCACCAAAAAGCGTAATCCCAGTGGAAAGGCGTTAAGCCATCGGGCATAAAATAGCGCAAATGGTAGGCATCGATCACTACTTTAGGAAACAGCGTAAAGCCGATCGTAAGCCCTATGATACTGCCGAGTACGCTCGCCGTGATGGCGTACCACAGGTATTTTGCCATAATCGTCCGGCTGGAATACCCCAGCGCCTTTAACGTGCCGATCTGCGTGCGCTGCTCCTCCACCATGCGCGTCATGGTCGTGAAGCAGACGAGCGCCGCCACCAGAATAAAGAACAATGGAAATACCGAGGCGATCGCGTCCACCTTTTCCGCGTCGTCCTGATAGCTGGAGTAGCCCGGGTTGTTGCTTCTGTCCCAAACATACCAGACTGGCTTTTTCACGTCCGCGAGCTTTTGCTCCGCGTCGTCAAGCTTCGCTTGGGCGTCCGCGATTTCCCGCTCGGATTCCGCCTTGCCCTCCTCATATTCCCTGCGGGCGTCATTCAGTTCCTGCTGCCCGTCGTCAAGCTTTTTCTGCGCGTCCGCAAGCTGCCGCGCGCCCGAAGCTTTCTGCCTGTCAAGCTCCGCCTGTCCGGAGGCGATCTGCGCCTCCGCCGCGTCTAATTGCGCGCGCGAATCATCCAGCGTCTTTTTGGCGTCGTCAAGCTGCTGCTTGCTGTCCGCCAATTGCTTTTCCGCGGACGCCAGCTTAGCTTCTCCGTCGCTGATACCCGCCTCAAGCTGCGCGAGCCCGTCTTTGGCGGGCGCGAGCTGCGCGTCCAGATCGTCGAGCGCGCCCCCCGCCCCTGCCGTGATACTGCCGAGCTGCGAGCCGATGGCCGACTTTTGCGCCGCCTGCGCGCCATCTGACGGATCGAGCGTCACATAGCTTTGCAGCAGCGTTTTGACGCTTACGCCACTGGGCAGCGTTCCCGACGGCAGCAGCGCGTCCAGCGCGGAAGAAGCGTCGATCACGGCGGCAACGTCTGCCGGCAGGTAAGATAAGTCCGGCACGAACCGGTTTTCAAAGCCCGTGACCACACCGTTGACGCCGGAGATGAGCGCACGTCCCTCATCGATGCGCGCCTGGCCGTCGTCGATTTGCGCCCGCAAATCCGCCGCCTGCTTCCTTAAATCCGCGAGCTGCTGCTCCGCCGCCTGCTTTTGCGTCTCAAACTGCGCGAGCCCGTCTTTGTATTGCCTCCGGCCGTCTTCATATTGCCTCCGGCCGTCCTGGTATTGACGGTTCCCCTCCGCCGTCTGCGAGCGCGCATCGTCAAGCTCTTGCTGCGCCTTTGCGATCTGCGTATCGTATTCGTTCCGCTTTTCATCCAAGGCCGCCTGAGCGTCCGCCAGCTCTTTTTGCGCGTCGTCTATTTTCTTTTGCGCGTCCGCAAGCTCCGTTTGCTGCGTTTGTTTTCCGTCCGCTAATTCCTTTTTTCCGTCGTCGATCTTCTCCCGCGCTTCGTTTACGATCTCGCCCTCGCGCGCTTCCTCGCGCTGCTCCGCGACTTTTTCAAAGGTTGCCACCGCACCGGCCACCGCGTCCTTGTACGGCTGCTCGAAAGGGTCTTTCCCCGCAGTGTCCGTCATCGTCAGGTATACGTCCGTATACACGTCCAATACAAAATCCTGCTCTGGAATCATCATGAAACAATCGATTTCCCCATCGCCGATCTGCGCCTTGCCACGGTCAAAGGAAATAAAAGAAGACGATTCCACGATCCCTACGATGGTGAATTCGTCCACCTTGAGCGTATCAAAAAGATTTTCGTCCTCTTTGCCTGCCAGCAGCCTGACCGTCTGCCCGATTTCAAAATTTTCCGGCGAATGGATGTTCTTTTCCACCACGCATTCGCCCGCTTTTTCAGGCAGCCTGCCTTCTTTGAGCACAGGCTTATTAAGCTCGTTTTCATCCTCGCCTGCCCCTGACGTTTTAATGGACAGCACTTTTACGATGGTATCCGCGCGCTCGCCCGAATCCACAAACGTGTCGACCGAATATGCGCTCATCATTTCCCTTACGCCCGAGACCTCTTCGATCGCCTTTAAATCGTTATCATTAAAACCGTATGTGGAAACAAGATGAAGATCGCTAAGGGCAGTATCCTCGTAATACTGCTTCATCGTCAGCTTCATGTCGGGGCAGCTCGCCTTGACGCCGGCAAAAAACCCGACGCCCAGCGCGACGATCCCTAAAATAGAAAAGAAACGATTGCGGCTTTTCCATATTTCGCGCACCGCTTCTTTTACAAGCATATGTCGTTTCATCCGTTTACCACTCTATCTCTTCCACCGGCGTCGGATGGTCGTTTAGTATGACCTCCTTCACCTTACTGTTTTTCATTTTGATGATACGGTCCGCCATGGGCGTGATCGCGTGGTTGTGCGTGACTACCACCACCGTCATGTTCTTTTCACGGCAGGTATCCTGCAAAAGCTTTAAGATCGTTTTGCCCGTCTCCGAATCGAGCGCGCCCGTAGGCTCGTCGCACAGCAAAAGCTTGGGGTTTTTCGCGAGAGCGCGCGCAATGGAAACGCGCTGCTGCTCCCCGCCCGAAAGCTGCGCCGGAAAATTATCCAGCCTGTGCGCAAGGCCGACCTCGCGCAGCACTTCCTGCGCGTCGCGCGGGTTTGGGCAGATCTGCGTCGCCAGCTCCACGTTTTCCTTGGCCGTTAAGTTCTGCACCAGGTTGTAAAACTGGAACACGAACCCGATGTCATAACGCCTGTATTCCGTCAATTGGCGCGAATTGTATTCGCTCACCCTGTTGCCGTCCACTAAAAGAAGACCCTCGTCGCACGTATCCATGCCCCCTAAGATGTTGAGCATGGTCGTTTTCCCCGCGCCCGAAGAGCCTACGATCACACAAAAATCGCCTTTTTCTATGGTAAAATCAACGCCGTCCGAGGCAGTAATGGTTACCTCGCCCATGCAGTATCTTTTGTAAATTCCCTGTGCCGTTACAAAGCTTTGCATATGCACTCTCCTAAGAAGCCTCTTTTTTCCTTACTCATCATATCACTTCCGGCACACTGCCGCCAGTAAAATTCCATTTAACTTATATATCATAATCTCCCAATATGAATTGAGTTTGAACAATTCCTTATATAGACGCATTTGCGGCCGTATAAACGCGCTGTGTTCATTAAGTGTTGTTTGCCGTTACCTAAAATGCTATAATGACCCTATATGAACAGGTTATTACTAGGCAATACCGACAATCTGGAACGGAAGATTTACCTTTGGAATATCATCGGCAGTATGGCAAACGCGCTCGCGTCCGTCATATTGCTTTTTGTGGTGACGCGCGTTTTGGGGGCGAACGACGCGGGGATTTTTACGCTCGCCAATTCCACCGCCCTCATGATGCTCACCATCGGCTTTTACGAGATGCGCGCTTTCCAGGCGACGGACGTCAAGGGCGTTTATTCTTTCAGCGACTACCTGATGTCGCGCTTTGTGACGGTCGCGGCTATGGTTGCCGCCAGCTTTTTCTTTGTTTTCGCGGGCGGTTATACGCATGAAAAAGCCGCCGTGATGCTGCTTTTGTGTATCTATAAGGTGTTCGACGCTTTGGAAGACGTATTCCACGGCCTCTACCAGCAGCAGGGCCGGCTCGACGTCGCGGGACGTTCGCTTTCGCTGCGCGTGCTGCTTTCCACGGCCGCGTTCGTCATCGTGCTGCTCGCGACCCGTTCCCTCATAGGCTCGTGCGTTGCCGCGATCATCGCGGCGGCCGCCGGTTTCATGCTTTTCAACCTCACGATCTTCCGTCATTTTTACGGCGGCGCTTTCCATTGGAACAAAAAAGCGGTATTCACGCTTTTATGGGTATGCCTGCCCATGTTTTTGGGCTCGTTTATGCTGGTATACATCAACAACGCGCCCAAATACGCGATCGATACGTATCTGTCGTTTGAAAACAACGACTACCAGGCATACTTCGGCTACCTGTTCATGCCCTCGTTTGTCATCAATTTGTTCAGTACGTTCATTTTCCGGCCGATGGTCACCCCCATGGCGCAGGCGTGGGCCGACCATGACCGCAGCAGGCTTACGCGAATCATCGGCAAACTGCTGGCCGCCATCGTTTGCCTTACCATCGCGGGCGTGGCCGTCGGTTACTTCTTTGGCGTTCCCATCCTGTCCTGGTTCTATGGCATAGACCTTTCTTCTTACCGCGCCGAGCTTTTGATCCTTGTGCTGGGCGGCGGGTGCAACGCGGTCGTGACGCTGATGTTCTACGGCATTACCGTACTGCGCAAGCAAAAGCTGCTCGTCGTCGGCTATGGCGCGACGCTTGTATTGGCGCTCGTTATTTCCAATATCCTCGTTTCGTCCTATGGCCTGATGGGCGCGTCGGCCGCTTTCCTGATTTCGATGGCCGTACTCGCGCTGCTGTTCTTTATCATTTTTATCGTCTGCTATAAAAAGGAATCGCGCAAAATGGATCTCTTAGGCGCGCAGTAATATATTTACATCGGCTTTCGTACATGGTATAATAAAAAACGTTCCACCCGCGGCCTGCCGTGGCCGCCAGGGAAAAATCCGGCTCCCTGACCAAAAGGGGGCGCATTCGCGCGCGGGGCATTAGCGCAGCTGGCTAGCGCACCACACTGGCAGTGTGGGGGTCACCGGTTCGAATCCGGTATGCTCCACCAAAACAAAAAAATCCGAACCTAGTGCCGATTGGCGGCGGGATCGGATTTTTGTTTTACTTGGAATTAACTGCCATCTTTTTCAAAATCTCAATAAAATGAATTTTTAAATGTGTTGTTACGTTTTTCTGGTCGGATACTACAGTATATCCTCAGGCGTTCGGAAAAAATCGTCAAAAGTACAGGAATATATCTCCTGTAACCCGACAAGCAGATTAACAGGAATATTTAATTCACAAGTTTCTATACGGGAATACACATTCCTGTTGATTTCGATTTCCATAAGATTTAACTTCGCGACAAGCTGTTCTTGCGTATAACCGTTTATTTTTCTGAGGGCGCGTAACGTATAACCCATATTACTATTCTTTAATTTCTGCATACGCGAACCCTTTCCGCAAAAAAATGCTCAAATAGTTGAGTAGATTCTGTAATTATAGGTTATAAATGAAACGCAAAGGCTCAATATACTGAGCAATCTTATAAAATGATTGATAAAGGGGTGATATTTTTATGCAAAATGCACAAGCATGGATACAAAGCGACATAAAACGTTGGAAAAAGATATGCCGCGTAAATGGAGCAATACTTAACGAAGATGAATTATGGCAAATTTACTTTGAATTGCAAGAACATTCAAAGAAAAAGGCTGAGTTTAATCTTTTGATAGCCTTACTCATAACGGAATATCAAAAGGAATTGGATTTTCTGACAGAATTCAGGTGATTTCCCTAATTAAAAAAGCGGCGGATACCATTTTCCGGCATTTGTGTTAGAATAAAGCAGGAAAGCATTTTAGGAGGACATTTCATGATCGGACTCATCGACGGCGGGGGCGGTATGCGCGGCGTTTACACCTCCGGTATCTACGATTGCATGCTCGACCTTGGCGCCAGCGTCGATTATGGCATCGGCGTTTCCGCGGGCGCGGCAAACATGATCACTTATTTGGCGCGGCAGCGCGAGCGGACGCTCACTTTCTTTGCCGAATATACGTTCCGCAAGGAATATATGGGCGTTTCCAACTGGCTGAAAAGCGGCAATTACCTCAACCTCGACTATATCTATACCACGCTTACCGTACGCGGCGGCGAGTATCCGCTCGATTACGAAACCTTTTCCAAAAGCGCGATCCCGTTTTTTATCGTGGCGACGGACGCGCGAACGGGCGAACCCGAATATTTCACGCGCGGACATCTCGCGCAGGACAGTTACGACGTATTGAAAGCCTCGTGCGCGATCCCCGCGGCATGCAAGCCGTATCCTGTAAACGGAAAGCTGTATTTCGACGGCGGGGTTTCCGACCCTATCCCCTACAAAAAGGCGTTTGCGGACGGGTGCGACAAAATCATCGTGCTGATGACGCGGCCGCTTGATTATATCAAGCCCAAACAAAAAAACATGTGGTTTTTAAGGCGGGCCTTAAGGAAATATCCTGAAATCATCCGCAGGATCGAGCGCCGCCACGAGGTATATAACCAGTCGGTCGCCGATCTTAAGGAGCTTGCCGCCCAGGGCAGGGCGCTGCTTGTCGCGCCGGACGACTGCTGCGGCGTAAGTACGCTCACCAAGGATAAGGACGCCTTTTTGCGGCTGTACCAAAAAGGCTATGAGGACGGCAAAAAAGCCGCCGCTTTCTTGCGGCAATAAGTATCCCTTATGGAAACAGCCGCGCTTTCCCGCGTAGCCTATATGCAAAAAAGCCCTTACATCCGGCGCGTTTTTCTGGTATACTATAGGTGATAAGTAATGACGTGCGGTCCAAAAGACGTAAGTCCTGTCGTATTTGGCGCGCGTCCTTTTTTTACCACGAAAAACAGGAGTGTGAAAACATGTTCAATAAAGACGATTTTGTAATGCACGAATCCGCAGGCGTATGCCGCGTTTGCGGCGTGGAAGAGCGTGACTTCATGCAGGGCGGAAAAAAGCAGTATTACATTTTAAAGCCCCTGCACTCTTCCTGCGACAGTATATTCGTTCCCGTGGACGGCAATATCAGAATGCGCAATATCCTTACCAAACAGCAGGCGGACGAGCTGGTCGCCAAAATTCCGGAGATCGAGGCCGAATGGCTGGACGACGATGCCGCGCGCGAGCAAAGCTACAAGGACGCTTTCCATTCCTTTGACTGCTACGAATGGGTCAAGATCGTTAAAAGCCTGTACCTGCGCATTTCAGAGCGCAAACTCGAGGGCAGGAAGCCTCTTTTGATGGACGAAAAATACCTGCACCTTATTGAAGAATACCTGCACGGCGAGCTTTCCGCCGCGCTCGGTATCCCTATCGAAAAAGTCGGCCCGTATATCGCGCGCCACATCCGTGAATCGGATATGGAATGGTAAACTTTTATTCGCGCCCGATGGAAAAACGCGCTCTCCGGTGGTACAATGGATAAAAATGTTCTCCGGAGGGATATGATTATTCTATGAAAACTTTCCTCAAAGGCTTTTTGAGCGGTATGCTCGCGCTGGCCGCCATTCTTGTATGCGTCGCCGCTTTTGACGGCTCTTATAACGTTTCGCGCAACGCGGATATGTATCCTGTATTCGCAAAAATGCAGCAGATCCAGAAACTCGTCGATGATAAATTTTATTTCGAGCAGGACGCGGACGCAGTTGCAAGCGGCGTCTATAAGGGCATGGTCTTTGGCCTTGACGATAATTATTCTTATTATCTGGATCCCTATGAATACAAGCAATATCTGCGCTCTTTGCAGGGCAATTATACAGGTATCGGCGCGTCGGTAACGCAGGACGCCGATACGCTTTTAACCACCGTCAAAAGCGTTGAACCTGACGGCCCCGCCGCGCAGGCGGGCATGCGTGAGGGCGACGTGATCGTAGCTGTGAACGGCGCGGACGTTACGCAAACATCCCTTGAAAACCTTATATACGACCACATCATGGGCGATGTGGGCACGCAGGTCGTCGTCACGGTTAAGCGCGGTGATAAAAGGCTTGACCTGCCCATGACGCGCCAGAAAATTATCGACCAGACGGTCAGTTACCGCATGCTTGACGACCAGACCGGATATTTGCAGGTCACCTCTTTTGAAGACGAGACTGTGCCGCAGTTTATAGACGCGGTCAGCGAGCTGCAAGGCAAGGGCATGCGGCGCGTCGTATACGACCTGCGCGGCAACGGCGGCGGTTCCCTTTCCGCAGTCGTCAAAATGCTCGATTACCTGCTGCCCGACGGGCTGCTCGTCTATACCGAGGATAAATATGGCAACCGTCTTGAAACATACGAGGGCAGCGACGGACACGAGGTCGATATTCCCGCCGTTATTTTGGTGGACGAGGGTACCGCCAGCGCGTCCGAGGTCTTTTCCAGCGCCATGCGCGACTATGGCCGCGCGCAGCTCGTGGGCACGCGGACCTTTGGCAAAGGCATTGTGCAGCAGCTTTACCCTCTGGGCGACGGCAGCGCGGTCAAGCTGACCGTATCCGCGTACTTTACCAAAAGCGGCACGCCCATACAGGGCGAGGGCCTTTCCCCCGACGTGGAAGTCACGATGGCGGACGGCGGGCCAAAAGACCCTGACGAGCAGCTTTCCGTAAAGGACGACGCGCAGCTAGCGGCAGCTCTTAAGCTGCTTCGCGGCGAGTAGCGTTACCGCCGCGCTAAAATAATACCTGATCTATATAATTTTATATCGTTTTTCCTGTACGTATGGTAAAATAGGAGTGGCCGCAGGCGGCGCGGCCGCTTTTTGGGGGCGCTCCCTTACGGACACGCCCGCTATCAAGAGGTTTAATATATGAAACAAACTTTAAAAAAGGGCTTTACGCTCATCGAATTGATCGTCGTGATCGCCATCATCGGCGTGCTTGTGGCGGTTCTGGTGCCTGCCCTTTCCTCGCTTTCCGAGGATTCGCGCGCCACCGCCTGCAACGATTACCGCACGGCGGCGATCGGCCAGTATGCCAGCAAAACCGTGGGCGACCCGTCCTATACGCTGGCCCAGTTTTTGATTGATGAAAACGTCGCCTGTCCGTACGGCGGCTCTTATTCCGCGTCTAAGGACACGGACGGGAACAATGTAATCATCTGCTCCCTGCACAAGCGCGGGGGCGGCGGCGTAGCCGAAGACCCGGGAACGGCGGTCGGACGCTCCGTTTACGAGACGTATCTGGACTTTGTGCGGAAATACGACGCGGCCTCGCCCGAGGAGCAGAAGAAGATGGCGGCGGGCGGCGATAATGACAACCTGCGCAACGCCTTAAAAGAGCAGTATGGCGGAAGCTGGCCGCAGTTCCCGCAGGCGCTGATCGACAAATACGGTATCAAGCTGAAACCAGGCGAAACGCTGTATGTGCAGCCGTTCGTCAACTCTAACCGTAAGTCCGGCGAGACGAGCGTCGTGGTATACGCGAGTGTCTATCCGCAAAACGGCAAATGGTACGTGGGTCTTGTCTACGACCACGAGGAGGGCGTATGGTACCAGGGACCGGGCATTTCCGTCACTTCGCCGTGGGAAACCATCAAGGCGACGATCCACGATCCCAGCAAACGCTGGAAGCCCCTTACATGATGAAAAAAGGCAAGTAAAAAAGCCGCCCGCGCGGGCGGCTTTTTGATTGCGGCTTTTTTTTGATTGTTACGGGGTCGTTACTGTTCCGCCAGGATATGTTACCGTTTTTCCGTCGCTTGAGAACGTGACGCTCGTAACGCCTGTGACTGCATCAGCCGTTCCGGCCCAGTTGACATCATAGGTCGCGCTTGCAAACGCATCGCCTAATAGATCCCCTACAGCCGTATCCAGCGTACCGGCCGCAATCGCTTGGCCGTTTGCTTTTGACACTGCCGAAGCATAGGCTGCTGTCGCCGAGCTATAGACCGTCCTCGCGTTCGCGAGACGCGTCGCATCCTTAGCGTCGTCCACAAACCCCATCATAGTCGGAACCAGGATGGCGACCAATACGCCGATGATCGCGATAACGACGATCAATTCAATGAGCGTAAACGCTTTTTTGCCGTTCTTCTTCGCGCTCTCTTTTTTGAGCATTGCCCTGTACAACATAAAAACTCTCCTCTTTTCTCTTTTTTGTATTATTGCTATAAAACGTGATAGGTATAGTATTCATTATACACGCCTCTCACGGTTTTGCCAAGACTCATGGGCCCTAAAGGTAACGCCGGATCTCCTGCGGCGAGACGCAGCGCGCCACCGCCTCCTCGGGCGTGATCAGGCGGTTTCTTACAAGCTCTCCTAAGGCCATGTCCATGGTCTGCATGCCCTGCTGCCTGCCCGTCTGGATGGCGTTGTCGATCTGGAAAATCTTGCCCTCGCGCACAAGGTTCGCGATCGCGTCCGTACGCGCCATGATCTCCAGCGCCGCCACGCGTCCGCCGCCCGACGACAGCGGCATGGGCACAAGCTGCTGCGTGATGACCGCGGAAAGCGTCTCCGCGAGCTGCGCGCGTATCTGCGCCTGCTGGCTTGCGGGAAACACGTCGATGATCCTGTTTAAGGTATTGGCCGCGCCCTTGGTATGCAGCGTGGAAAAGACCAGGTGCCCCGTTTCCGCCGCCGTGACGGCCGCGGCTATGGTGTCCAGATCGCGCATTTCGCCCACCAGTATGATGTCCGGATCCTCGCGCAGCGACGCGCGCAGGGCGGACGAGAAGCCGATGGTATCCTCGGACACCTCGCGCTGGTTGACAATGCTTTTCTTATGCGTATGCACATACTCGATGGGGTCCTCTACCGTGATGATATGGCAGTTGCGCGTTTCGTTGATATAATCGATCATCGCCGCGAGCGTGGTGGATTTACCGCTTCCCGTAGGTCCTGTGACCAGCACCAGCCCCCGCCGCAGCGAGGCAAACTGCCTTAAGACGGGTGGCAGGCGCAGCTTTTCTATCGTGGGGATGTCCCGCGCGAGCAGGCGCAGCGCCGCCGCGAAGCTTCCGCGCTGCATAAAAACGTTGACCCTCAGCCGCAGCCCGTTTGACGCATAGGCAAAATCCACGTCGCCCGCCGTCTCCAGCGTGCCCAGCCGGTCTGCCGGAATGATGGGCCGGATCAGCTCCTCGGCCGAGCGCGGCGTGAGCCGTTCGTACTCCGTGATTTCCGTAAGCTCGCCGTCGATACGCATGACGGGCGCTTTTCCCACCGTCAGGTGGATGTCCGACGCCCTGCGCGACTGCGCCTGTAAAATAAGTTCGTTTATTACCGCCATCTTCTTCCCCTTTTTATACCGTATATACCGCTTTGACGTATTCGCTCACGGTGGATTCGCCCGCGAGCACGTTTCTGAGCATATCCTGCTTTAAAGTCACCATGCCGTTTTTTTCGGCATATTCTTCGATCTGGCGGGATGGGCGGCGCGAGGAAATGATCTCCTGCATGCCCTCGTCCACCAAAAGTATCTCGTGGATCGCTTTCCTGCCGAGGTAGCCCGTGAAGTTGCAGCGCGCGCAGCCCGCGCCTTCGTAAAGCGTCGCCGTTTCCGTAAGGCCGAGCATGAGGTTTTCCGCCGGCGTCGACGGGTGCTCGCGCTTGCAGTACGGGCATATCTTGCGCACCAGCCTCTGCGCGATCACGCCCGACAGCGCCGAGGCGACGAGGTACGGCTCCGCGCCCATGTCGATGAGCCTGCCCACCGTGGAGGCCGCGTCGTTGGTATGCAGCGTGGAAAGCACCAGGTGTCCTGTGATGGACGCGCGCACGGCGATTTGCGCCGTTTCGCTGTCGCGGATCTCACCGACCATGATGATGTCCGGATCCTGCCGCAGGATGGAGCGCAAGCCGCTCGCGAAAGTCAGGCCCGCGCGGTTGTTGATCTGCATCTGGTTCGCGCCGTCGATCTTGAATTCCACCGGATCCTCGATTGTCACGACATTGAGCTGCGGCGTCATGATCTCGCCGATCATCGTATACAGCGTCGTCGTTTTGCCGCTTCCGGTCGGCCCCGTAACCAGTATGATACCGTGCGCCACGCGGACCAGCTTATCGAACAGGCGCATATTTTCCTGGCTCAAGCCCAGCGAATAGGCGCCGGACTGCGTTTTTAGAAAGTTGTTTGTCAAAAGCCGGATTACCGCCTTTTCCCCGTACACCGTGGGCAGCGTGGAAATACGCAGGTCGATCTTTTCCCCGCCGGCGTCGGCCTCGCACCGGCCGTCCAAAGGCAGGCGGCGCTCCGCGATGTCCATGGACGCCATAATCTTGATACGCGTCACAATGGAGGCGTGCGCGCCCGCGCTCAGTGTGAGTACGTCCTGCAAATTTCCGTCCACGCGCATACGCACGCGGGTATTCTCGCGGCACGGCTCGATGTGGATGTCGCTGGCGTTTAATTTGACCGCCTGCTCGATGATCGAGTTTACCAGCCGCACCACGGGCGCGCTGTCCACGCGCTCGTCTATGGAAGTATCGATGGTCGAAACATCCTGCGTCACCGCCTCCTTGAATTCCTTGTTGACGTCCTGCGCCGCTTCGTGCGTGACCTTGTCCGCGTAATATTTTCCGATGGATTCACGGATACCGCTTGCCGTAGCGATGACCGGAACCACTTCCATGCCCGCTTCTATCCTCACTTCCTCGATGATGTGAAAGTTCATCGGGTTGCTCATTGCCACAATCAGCGCGCCGTTTTTGCGGTCGATGGCGATCACGTCGTTTTTGCGCGCGAGGTCCTCGTCGACGAGGTGCACCGCGCTCGGGTCGATACGCGCCGAACCAAGGTCCACAAACGTCGTTTTCAGGCGCCTCGCCAGGGCCTTTGTGAAATCGATCTCCGTGATATACTTCTCCTCGATGAGAATATCCCCCAAAAGCTTGCCCGTTTTTTCTGGATCGCGAGCGCGGTGTTAAGCTGCTCCGCCGTGATCAGGTTCTCGTTTAAAAGAAGCTGCCCGATCTGGATATTTTTTCGTTCCGCCATCTTTGCCTGTCCTTTCGGTTTGTTTGCTATTGTAATGCACTGCCCGTTCCCATATAATACCTAGGAAGGAGTATTTTTACCATGCTTGAATTCATCTGTTTCTGGCCGTTTGCCCTCGTCTTCGGACTGGTGATCGGCAGCTTTCTAAACGTGTGCATCTGCCGGCTGCCCATGGGCCAGTCCGTCGCGGCGGGCGGTTCTTACTGTCCGAATTGCGGACATCCCCTACGGCCGCTTGACCTTGTGCCCGTCTTCAGTTACCTCTTTTTGCGGGGACGCTGCCGCTACTGCGGGGAGAAAATCAGCCCGCAGTATTTGATTATCGAGCTGTTGAGCGCGGGGCTTTACGTCCTCGCTTTTTATATCTTCGGCCTGCACTGGATGACGCTTATCGCCTGGGCGCTTATCTCCGTGCTGATCGTGGCTTCCATGATCGACATCGCCATCCTCGAAATCCCCGACGGCCTGAGCGTCGCCGTCGCCGTTATCGGCGCGGCCTGCTTTTTCATACCGGACACGCTGCCTTGGTGGGACCGCCTTTTGGGCGCGGCCTGCGCGGGCGGTCCGCTCCTGCTCATCGTCCTTGCTTCCCGTGGCAACGCCATGGGCCTTGGCGACGTCAAGCTGATGGCGGCCGCAGGGCTTATCCTTGGCTGGAAGCTCTCGCTGTTTTCGCTGCTTGCCGCCGTCGTCATCGGCGCCGTCGCGGGCGTTATTCTGCTGGCCTCCAAAAAGAAAGGCCGCAAGGACGCGATTCCCTTTGTGCCTATGCTCTCCGCGGGCGTGGTATGCGCGCTGTTTGTCGGCGCGCCCGTCCTAAGCTGGTACGCTTCCCTGCTCGGCTTTTAGGGCAGCGCGTTGTCGTAAGAGACCATCAGCCCCCACGTATCGCCGTCCACCGTTTCGGTATTGAGCACATTTACGTCCGTCGCCAGCGAATAGGCGACAGACAAATCATCCCTGTTTGTCATAGCGACCTGGACCGTCACGATGTTCTGCTGGATGGCGGTCACCGTCAGATCCGTATAATATCCCTCATAAAACGCTTCGCTGAACAAATCCTGCGGCGCGTCACGGCCGTTTTGCACATAGACCCTGCCCTCGCTGCTGTAAAGGTACGTCCTGTCCGCGTCGCTCCCCGCGCCGGAAGCCGTTTCGTGTATGCTCATGTTTTTCGCGTACCGCAGGCGCGTCTGCACGCTTTCCATGATAAAATTTGTTTTGACGCTCACGTCCGTTTGCGACGCCAGCGTTACCACCGAGTCGTTTGCCGATACGAAGATCAGCGTAATCCCCAATCCCACGACGCCCACCAGCCCCAGCACAATGATGAGCTCGATGAGCGTGAACGCTTTTTTCGCCTTTTTCCCCGCCATACCGCTCACCCGTTTTCCTTAGGCTGCGGCAAAAACGCGTAAAGCTCCACGCCGCTTTGCCTGTCCGAGGATTTGATCAGGCTGCCGTCCACGGAAAAATCCGTGCCGCCCAGCGTAAAATCAAGCGTATGCGCCCCGTAGGTCAGGTAATTATAATCCGTGATGTCTGAGCCGCTGCGCATGCTGTAAAGGCCGCGCTCAAGCTGCGCCGCCACGTCGTAGGTCGCCGTGTTCGTTTCGCGCGTATTTTTTTCCATGACGACGGTCGGCCCGAGGATACCCAAAAGCGCGACCGAAACGATACCGAGCAGCCCGAGGCTCACGATCACTTCCACTAGGGTCATTCCTTTTTTCGCGTTCTTTTTCTTCATGCCTTACCGCCTTTTATTCTCCCGTGCCCGCGTAGGTGCCCACGACCGTCCAGCCGCTGATACTGTCGCCGCCGTCGCCGCCTGCCGTTCCCTGCGGCGTATAATGGATATACCTTTGGTTGTCGCCCATCTCGATGTGCGAGGCGACCGCGCCGCCGTAAAGCTTGGCACCGCCGGAAAAAATCGTGCTGCCCGTCATTTTGACAGCGCCCTGCGGCGCGTAGAAATACGCGTATGCGGTATTATACTGCGAAATATCCATCGTCACGCCCTTGGCGTTTGAGATCAGGTACAAATTGGGCGTGCGCGTATCGCCCTCCTGCGGCACGCCGCCCGCGTAGCCGTAATAGCCCATAAACGTATTGCCGCGCAATTTCCAGTTCACGAAATTGCCCGCGTTCGTTCCCTCGTCGAGGAACAGGTAAACGTTATGATCGCCCTTGGTAAGGATGTTCACGCCCGACGTCACTTCCATCGTGTATCCGGCATTTTCCGGCATTTTGAGGCGGATATAAAGGTCGCTGTCCGTGGCGTCGAACACCAGGTTCTTGCCGTATTGCTGTCCTTGCGCCTTTTGGAAATCCAGCGTTAGGTTACAGTTCTTTTTAAAGATATAATCGTCGCCGTTGATCTCGTAGCCGACGGGATTTTTTTCGTTGAACGCGAAGTACACGTTGTTTTGCTTCATCTGCGCCTCGATCGCCGCCGGAATCTTCCATTCCGTCAGGCCGGCGTATTTTTCCCGCAGCTTCAGCTCCACGAGGGGCATTTCGTCATACGGGATCTCCAGCTTTTTGATTTCCGTAACGCTGCCGCTTCCGGACGGAACGTCTACCCTCCCAATCTCTTCCAGAGGCGCAACCTGTATCAGCGTAGACGGATCCACAACCTCAAGCCCTGTAAGCGCCGATCTTTCCACGGACGGCTGAGCGCCGAACACAAGCCTACCCATGACTGTCGAATCCTGGAAGCCGCCGCCGGTCACATTCATATTGCCTGTGAAATTCACATTTTCAAAAGCAGCCGTGCCGTTTACCGAAAAATTGAGGCCCGTTCCCCGCGCCTGCTGCTGGGACAGCCGCATATTCAGGTTCCTGCCTACGAAAGCGTCGATGTTCGACGCGGCCAGCGTGCCGCTTATATCCATATCCCAGTTACATTGCCAAACGCCCATTTCCGCCCTGACGTTTTTCACCCTGATCTCGCGGTTTGCATATAGGTCCGCCTTTATTTCCGCGTCATAGGCCTCAATGCCGCCGCCCGCCGTCAGCGTTCCCTGTACCTTTCCGCCCTCGATTTGTATCTCGCCCCACGCGGTGAGCGTATTGTTCCCGCCCCAATCATCCCGCAGGATCTGCGAGTTTTGGAGGATGATATGCCCATTGGTAAAAATTTTCACATCCCGCAGGCTGTCGCAATCCTCAACCGTCACGTCGCCGTTCGCGTAAAACTGCGGCGCCCTGCTTTCGTCCAGGGCATAGGCCGTGCTGCCCTTAAGCCCGATCGTTCCCGGCTTGCCCTGCGCGTACAGGTTGCAGTAGGTAAGGTCCGCGTTTTCCGCTACGATCATCGGCGCGTAAAAGCCCGCGTACGTTTGGCTCGGCGGCGGATTCACGCCGTTTAAGGAAATGGCCGCGCCTGAATGTACTTCTTTCATCTCCGTAATGCTTGTGACCTCCACCGTGCCGTTGATATAAATATTCCGGCTGTAGCTGCCCGCGAGCGTTCCCTTTCCGTTCGCGCGCACCTCCCCTGTAAAGGAGCCGTCCAAATCCACGTCGCCCATGCACTCTACGGAGCCGACCGAGCCGTTGGAGACGCCGTTTTTGACGAACACATTCCCGTCCGATTTGATGTCGGCTGCCTCGGCGCCATTTTGCACCACCACGTCGCCGCCCGCGGAGACCGTTCCTTTGCTTTGTGTGCCGGCCCCGTCCAGCGTGACCGTGCCGTTCGCGTAAATATCGCCCTGCGCGAGCGCGCCCGCCGTCATGACTACATTGCCGTTTTCAAACGTTCCGTCGTCTTTTCTGGCGCCGTTCGCGTAAATCGTTCCGTTCACGCCGGTTCCCTGCCCGTCGATGGTTACCGTGCCGCCCGCGTGGATGTCTCCTTTGACGAGCGCGCCGCTTTTGACCGTCACGTCGCCGGTGGCGTAAATGTCGCCGAGCACATTTTGCGAACGCTCGATGGTGACGCTTTTTTCCGAGCGCACCGTGGAATAAACGAAGCCGTCCGTCGTAATGCCAATGTCGCCCGTGGACTGTATGTGCGTATCCCCGTCCGGCGTGCCGAAGCCTCCCGATCCCAGCGCCAAAGGCCCGACGGTATCCACGTTTTTCGTGACGCCCTTGCCGCCGGCAAAGGTCGTCGCGCGCTCGCCGTTGTCAAAAAATACGCTGCCCTCCGAGCCGGAACTGCCCGGCGACGACGGCAGCATGCTCGCGTTTGGGTTGAGGTTCGCCGCCCCCGCTACCACGTCGAACAATCCCGCAAGGTCTGTTTCCGTGTCCCCGCCGCCGGAGGTATACGACAGCAGGTTATACATGCTGGACGTAAAACCGTTTTTTTCGGCGGTCACCGCGACCTTGAACATATCGTCGCCGCCGCCGTATTTTTCGATCAGGATACGGTAATCGCCGAGCACGCCGTCGCTGCCGCCGCCCTCGATTTTATACGCAGAGCCTTTGCCCAGGGCAAAGGGATCAACCGTCTGATCGACGATTTGCGCGCTCACCGTATCCAGCACGGATTGCGCGGCAAAATCGGCCTGCTGCTGCCCTAAGGTACGCGAGGCCTGCTGGTTGGCGACGCCCGCGAGCGTCATTACGCCGACTCCGATAATAACGATAAAACCAAACACGCACAGGACCATGACAAGCGTGCTGGCGCGTCGTGCCTTGCCCATGCTTATTTCTCTTCTCCCGTAGCGGTCTCGGTAACGTTTTGTACCGCCGGTATCCCGTAAAATTCAATCGTGATCACCGCGCCCGTCCGCCCGTCTTCGCCCGGGCTTTGCGTTGTGATGGAGGTAATCCGCAGCGCCCTGCCGCTCTCGTACAGGCTGTTTGAAAACGCTATTACGTCGTCAAAGCCGCCGATACAGCTTACGACCGCGTCGATCTGGTAAAGCGACGTCGTATTTCCGCCCGTATCCTCGGGCGCCGAAGCCGCCTGGGTTTCCGCGCCTGCCTCCTGCGCTCCGGTATCGTCCGTCGGCGCCGCCTCTTCAGGCGGCTGCTCCTGCCCGCCGTTTACAATATCGGCCGCGTCCTGTATGGGCAGAGGCTCCAGTTCGTTTAAGGGCGCGGTTTCAAAATCCGCCGTCGCCACCTTGACGTCCGAAATATCCAGGTTCTGTACCTCGAGGTTGTTTTGCGCCAGTTGGGTGTTCAGCCACAGGTCGATCTCTTCCTGCTTTAAGCTGTTTTCATACGGTTTCTGAAGTTCCCGCGTCCGCGCATATGTCTGCTCGATCATCTGCGTCATCTCGCCGGACATCGCGGTCTCCTTTTGCACGGTTTCCATTTCCAGCCGCTTTTGCTCGACGTCCAGCGCCGACTGCGCCAGCGTCTTTTGCATGGGCACGATCAGAAAGTTCACGCCCAGCACGACGATGACGACAATGCCGAGGATAATCAGCAATACGATCTCCCTTTTGGAAAGCCTCATTTCGCCTCACCTCCCGCAAGCGCGCAGCTCACGGTAAACGTGACCGTTCCCGTGGGCGTTTCCGATCCCGCCGCTCCGTCCTGCGCGTAATAGCCGTTGTAGGCAACGTCGGAAATCAGCGCCGATCCGCGTAAGCCGCGCACAAATTCCGCCGGAGACGACGTGTTTTGCGCGCTGCACTCCATTTTGAACACATTGTTCGCGTAATCGACTTTTACGATGTTTACGTCTTCGGGCATCCTCGCGTTGATGTCGTCCATCAGCGCCTGGTCCACATGCGGATAGGACGCGAGGTTATCATCGAACGTTTCGATAATCGAATTGTACGTTTTCAGCGCGTTGAGCTTTATTGTGTTTTCATTAAGCTGCGCGTAGCCCGCGCTCGATTCCCTGGCCTGCTGCGTTTTCAGCTCGATGGCGGCGGCCTCTGCCGTAAGCGCCGCCTGCTGCGTAAGCTGCCACACATAAAAGCCGCCTACCGCGCCCGCGCAGACCGCCAGCGCGATGATCCCGCCGCGCATGAAAGCTCCCATCTTATGTTTTGTTTCCTGCTTTTTGATGCCCGCGAAAAAGTTAAGATCTTTCAAAACCGTTTACCTCACACACGAATCTGCGCGCCCAGCGCGTTTAATAAAATTTTAGTATTCAGCGCCGTGACCCCGCGGCTTAAGTATTCGCCCAAAAGTTCCGCGAGGCCCTCAAAGCGCGCGCCGCCGCCTGCTAAATAAATCCTCGTCTCCAGGCTTTTATATTCGCCCGTCGCCGCAAACTGGAGCATCTTCTGGATCTCGTCTCCCAGGCTGGCGACATAGGTATTGAAGTTCACGTCATCCTTTAATTCTTCCGCGCTGCGGCCGTACATCTGTCCGATGTTCTCCTTGGCGTACGCGTCCATGCCGATGACAGCGCAGCGCGTGAACGTCAGCTCCCCGCCGATAAAAAAGTGGAAATTGATGAGGTCGAAGCCGATGTCCGTGACGATACTCACCTCATGATCGGTGTTTGGCACCACCTCGGCGACGCACGCCAGCTTGCGCACCGCGTTCGCGTGTACGTCGAGCGCCACCGGCGTAAGTCCCGCCGATACCAGCATGGCCTTATAGCCGTCCGCCAGCTTTTGGTCGATACCGAACACCAGCACCCGCGTATGTTCCGCGTCCGCGCGGGTCAGGTAGTCGATGGCGTAACGCTCGCCCGCCAAAAAGTCTTCCAGCTCGCTTTCGACCATCTGACGGGTATTCTTAGGCGTGGTTTTGGGCAGGGTCAGCTCCCTGACGACAATATCCGGACTGCTCATGGTGACCACCGCTTTTTTATCCGTGATACGTTCTTCCGCGAGCACGTTTTGAATCGTTTTCGCGACCTGTTCAAAATCCGTGACGACGCCGTTGTGCACGCAATTTTCCGGCATTTCCGACAAAACCTCTTTTTTGGTTTTGATGGACCTGTCGCCGTTGCCCTGTATAATTTTCAGAAATTTACTTCCAATATCGATTGACAGCAACCCTATTCCACCATCCTTAAGCTATATTTTGATACATACCGTAAATCGGCATGATGACCGCGATGACAATGAAGCCGATGATGAACGCCATCACCACGAGCGTGACCGGCTCGATGACGGAAACCATTTTCTTGACCGCGCGGTCGGATTCCCCGTCGTAATAGGCCGCCGCCTTTTGCAGCAAGCCGTCCATTTCGCCGGATTCCTCGCCGATCGCGATCATCGATTTGAAGAGCGGCGGGAATACGTCGATCTTCCTGATGGATTCCGAGAGCGGCATGCCCATCTTGACGTCCTCGATCATAGTGGCGATATGGCGCGACATACAGCCGTTGTCCAGCACGCGCGCGACGATGTCAAGGGCGCTGAGCATCGGGACCCCGCTCGAAATAAGCATGGAAAACGTATGCGCGAAGCGCGCCGCAAGAATCGTCCGCTTCATCTTACCCAGGCCCGGGAAATGAAGCATCATCGTATCCCAGCCGCCCTTGGTGGCCGGACTGCTTTTTAAAATAAAAATCACGATCACGACGCCGACGATGACCGCGAGCACCGCGTACCAGTAATCGGTAAGGAAAGAACTGATGCCGAGCAGGGCCTGCGTAGGCGCGGGCAGCGCCGCGCCCGACGTGGTATACATCGTTAAGAATTTGGGCACGACAAACGTAAGCATGAGGATAACGACCCCCACGCACATAATACACAGCAGGATCGGATAGGCTAGCGAGCTCCTGACCTGCGCCTTTGTTTTATATTGTTTTTCGAAATAATCGGCCATGCGCAGCATGACCGCGTCGAGCGTACCGCTCTGTTCGCCCGATTCCACCGAGCTGATCAGGTAAAAGGGGAACGCGCCGCCCTGGTCGGCAAGCGCCTGGTGGAAAGAAATACCCTTTTTGACTTCTTCCATGACGTTTAATAAAATATTCCGCAGCCGCGCGTTTTCCATCTGCTGGCAAAGGACGTCCAACCCCCTGACGACGCCGATGCCCGCGTCCAGCATGACGCCCATCTGGCTGCACATCAGGTATAAGTCCTTAGCGGGGATCGTTCCCGATACCGAGCTTCCATAGTGCTCGCGCTCTACCTTATAGGAAAGGCAGTAAAGCCCCGCGCTTTTTAAAAAATCCCTGAAATCCTGCAGGCTTTCCGCTTCATACGTCCCTTTCGTTGCCTGTCCGGCGGCGTCGACAGCCTTGTAACTATATTTTGCCAATACAATATACCCCTTGTTCTCCTTGTTCTTCAGGCTCACTCTGCCAAAAGAAAAACATACTTAACCAATCCTGTAATATTTCATTCAATTATATCATTATATTTCAGAAAAAACATCTCTATTCTATTAAATTTTCTGTTAGATATGCGTTTTCCAGGCAAATATCCCCGCGAAACATCCGCAATTTGCTTTTTTTGTTTTTTGCTATATAATATTCGTATAGTATATATGAAGTGCAGGGCGAGGTTGCTTTACATGGCAAAGCGCAAGAGGACCGTTGTCATTTCCGTTATTATAATTTTGATTATCGCGGCTGTCGCGGTCTTTTTAATGCTCTTTTATTCCGATACCGTCAAAAGCACGTTAAACGACGAGGTGACCTCTTACCTCAAAGAGGTCACAACGCAGGAAGCCGCCCTGATCGAAACCAAAGTCGACGGTGACCTTTCCACCCTCGAGGGCCTGGCGACGGCGCTTGGCGCGCCCGAGTTCAAAGGCGCGGACACTGAGCAGGTTTTCTCCATGCTCAAAGACGTGCAGGAGCAGAATAATTTCAAGCGCATGGGGCTTATCGATACGGACGGCAACGCCGTCACCTCCGACGGCGTGACGGCGGATTTTTCCTCGCGCGATTATTTCCACAAGGCCATGCAGGGTCTCCCTAACGTATCCAACACTTTCCCCGACGCCATCGGCGGCGAGCCTATCAACGTATACGCCGTGCCCGTCTACGACGAAAACATTATCACTTCTGTTTTGTTCGCCACGCAGTCTACGGCGGAATTCGAAAAGAAAATATCCTTTTCCACCTTTAACGGCGAGGGCTACGCTTACGTCGTCACCCGCGACGGTACGGGCATCACGCACGCGGACCATCCCAGCGTCGTTGAATTTGACAATATCTTCGCGCAGCTTCCCGACAATATAGAAGACGCGGGGAATACCTTTGGTATCATGCGCGACGATATGCTGGAGGGCAAAAGCGGCGTGGCGCAGTATTACAAAGACGGCGAGCTTTATTACATGGGCTATACGCCCATCGACGTAAACGAATGGTACATCCTGTCCGTTGTTCCCGCGTCCGTCATCGCCGCCCAGACCTCTTATCTCGTCACGCTCAACGGCTGGGTTACCGTGTTGATCATCGCCACAGTCATGGCGCTGCTCATTTATATCGTGGTATCGCAGAACCGCGCGCGCAAAAAGCTCGAGCGCATCGCTTTCACGGACGAGGTCACCGGCTCGCTAAGCTGGGTCAAGTTCCGCGAGGACTGCAAGGATATTTTAACCAAACATCCCGACGAAAAATTTGCCTTTATCAATTTTGACGTCAACAAATTCAAGATATTCAACCAGCTTTACGATTATGACAACGGCAACCTGCTGCTCAGGCATATCGCGGACGTGCTCCGTGCCGACATGCGGGAAAACGAGCTTTTTTCCCACACCGGTTCCGATGAGTTCAACGTATTCATCACCTATTTCTCACAGGGGGATATTGCGGGGCGCATCCTCAAATGGAACCAGGCGATCCGCGAATACGAATTCGCCAGAAAGCGCAATTATAACCTGCTCCTTTCCTACGGCATCTATCCCCTGCAGCCGGGGGATACGTACGTTACGCGCATGAGCGACCGCAGCAAGATCGCCAAAAACAGTATCAAGCACAATACGCATGTTTTTTACGCGTTCTACAATGAAAAAATGAACGCTGATATGCTGCGCGAAAAGCAGTTGGAAAACGATATGGACACGGCACTTGAAGAAAGCGAATTTGTGATCTACTATCAGCCGAAATTCGACCTCAAAACAGAGCGCCCTATCGCGGCGGAGGCGCTTGTGCGCTGGGTATCGCCGCAAAGCGGTTTTATGAACCCCGGCGCATTCATCCCCATATTCGAGAAAAACGGCTTTATTATCAAGCTCGATATGTACGTATTCGAGCACGTATGCGCCACGCTGCGCGCCTGGATCGACGAGGGCCGGCCCGTCGTGCCCATTTCCGTCAACTTCTCGCGGCTCAACATGTACCGCAGCGAATTCGTGGGGCAATTGCTTGAGATCATCGGCAAATACGATATTTCCACCGACCTGCTGGAAATCGAGCTTACGGAAAGCGCTCTCGTTTATAACGACGAACTCGTCCTTAAGCGCATGCATGAGCTTAAGGAAGCGGGCTTTAAGATCACCATTGACGATTTCGGCACCGGCTATTCTTCCCTCAACCTGCTGCGCACGCTGCCTGTCGACGTGATCAAGCTGGATAAGCGGTTTTTCACACAGCGTTTTGACAGCGACCGTGAGAAGATTGTCATCTCGAGCATTGAGGATATGGCGCAAAAGCTGGAAATCACCGTCGTGGCCGAGGGTGTGGAAACGACCGCGCAGGCCGATTTCTTAAAGAAAATCGGCTACGACATCATCGTGCAGGGCTTTTTGTACGCGCGTCCCATGCCCGAAGACGAATTTGCCCTGCTTCTTGAGCGCAGCGAGCAAGAGACCAGCGGGCGATAAGCCCCCCTTTACCCTTTTATTATCCGGAAAGCCTTGGGGAAGTTTTCATTGTGAAAGCTTCTTTTTTCATGCATCTTATAGCTTTTTGTGCTATAATAGTAAAGAATGGCGAGGTGTTTATGAAAATCATTTTATCAGACGGGAGCGCGATCCAGATCGCGGTCAGCAAAAAAACAATGAAGAATATCAGGCTGCGCGTATGCCGCGACGGCCGGGTATGCGTGAGCGCGCCTTATGGCACCGCCGAATCCCGTATCTATGAATTCGTGAATTCCAAGAAAGGCTGGATCGAAAGTCATATCCGCAACTTCCAGAAATCGGAAAATACGGACACCATGCAGTATATGGGAAACGATTATACTTTCGAGGTCGTCAAGGACCGCCGCACGGGCGTTGCCTTAAACGGCAACAATCTGACGATTTTTTGTACCAATCCTGACAAATACAAGGAAGTCGTGGACGCCTGGTGGAAGCAGCAGGCCTTTGAAACATTCAACGCCCTTGTGGAAAAATGGTATCCTGCCGTGTGCGGCGAGGATGATCGAAAGCCGCTTGTCAAAGTGCGCAAGATGCAGACCCTGTGGGGCAGTTGCACCAGCAGCGACCGTACCATCCGCCTCAATTACTATTTGCTGTGCGCGTCTTTAGAATGTATCGAATACGTGGTTCTGCACGAGCTTATCCACTTAGTCCATCCGAACCACGGCCCCGAGTTCCGCGCTTTCCTCAACGAAAACATGCCCGATTGGAAAGAACGCAAAACAAAACTGGAGCAGGAGTGCTCCGGTCTGCGCATGGCTTGAGCGTATCTATTTTTTGTATGTTTTTGCTTGACATATTTATGAAAAATCTATATAATAATTCTTGCGCGTTACGGACGCGGCAAGTACGCGGGCGTGGCGGAATTGGCAGACGCGCTAGACTTAGAATCTAGTGCCCCAGGCGTGAAGGTTCGAGTCCTTTCGCCCGCACCACTATCTGAATAATCACCAATATGCGGGAGTGGCTCAGTGGTAGAGCGTCGCCTTGCCAAGGCGAATGTCGCGAGTTCGAATCTCGTCTTCCGCTCCATGAAATGTTTGAAAGTTGTTCCCACCCTATGGTGGGAACAAAGCTTTCAGGCGGCGGGCCTTGTAAGGAGAACCGAAACGCGGGTGTAGCTCAGTGGTAGAGCACCGGCTTCCCAAGCCGGCTATGTGGGTTCGATTCCCATCACCCGCTCCATCGTTTTTAAAAACCGCTTCGCTTATGCGGGTGTGGCTCAATGGTAGAGCGTCGGCCTTCCAAGCCGAATGCGTGGGTTCGATTCCCATCACCCGCTCCACGTTTTACAAGCCGGACCACTAGCTCAGTTGGCTAGAGCACCTGACTCTTAATCAGGGTGTCCAGGGTTCGAGTCCCTGGTGGTCCACCACAAAACTCCCCGAAACCATATGTCTCGGGGAGTTTTTGTTTGCCGCCAGGGAGCATTACAGGGCCGAGGTGACCGATCGGCCGCAGTCCTAAGTTCCCTCAAGCCCGCGCCCCTCTTCGTTACCCTAAAAGCCGCGCGATCAGAAACGATACGATCCCGACGATCATCGTAGGCACAACAGCTTTCCATATTTCAAAGCGCTTTTGTTTCTCGCCCTTTTCAATAGTGTCCAGCCGCTCATCCACGTTCATCACTTTATCGGCCAGTTTTTCAACCGATATAGCAAGCGAGTTCGTCGCTTTTGTAAGGTCCTTTATTTCCTTTTGCTGCTCAAACAGTGTTCTGATCTGCTCGGTGTGTCCGCTTACTGTTCTGTCAATGCGCGCTATCTCGGTTGTCAACTGCCTTGTGTCCATATGCCGCCTTACTCCTTGGGTTTTTTATACTCCATAGCCTGCTCGCTGTCCGAAACGCCTTTGGTCGTCGGATCGGTCAGCACCCCTATAAACGAAAGCACGGCCATAACCACCGTGCCGATCAAAAACGGGTTGGTAAAGAACTGCGCCAGCACATTGCCGATACTCTCCCACGTCGTCATGTCCGCGTACGAAAGCCCGTAATATGCCAGCACCGGCGACGCGATCACGCCCAATATACCGATCCAAAACTGCGGGCTTTTCACCCTTACTTTCCAGTTAATATTTTTCATGGTTTTTCTCCTTTCATCCCTGCCATAAGATAGCCCATGTCTTAGGCCCGACCACGCCGTCGGCGCCCGCGCTTCCAAGGTCGTACCCCTCGGCGATACGCGCTTTCTGGAAACGGATGACCGCAGCCCTTGTTTTTTCGCCGTATATCCCGTCGATATTGCCCGGCTGCGCCTTATGGTATGCAAGGCGCTCCTGCGCCGCCTGTACGTCGCCGCCGCGCATCATCGGGGACGACAGCTTTAAATTGCGCGTGAGCTTTAGAACATGAGTTTCCGGCTCTGCCGCCTGCCCTTTTTCTTCTTCAAGGCCGCCCGTGGCATACGAGCGAACCTCGTCCAACGGAAAATACCTGCCCGGGCAATCGGTGTAAGAGCGTCCCGCGGCCTCGCTGTGGCCCTTGATCTCCGTCAGTCCGTAATACCGCGCTACGTCGCGCGTCACACGGAAAAGCGCGTCTTTCTGCGCCTTTGACATATGGTTGTGCTCAAAATCCCCCAGGACCGCGATAGCGACCGAATCGTCGTTCATGCCCCGTGTGAGCGCCGCCGAATTGTTGACCGAGCCGCCGCAATACGTAAGCCCGCGCCCCCACGCCACGCTGCCGTCGCGTTCCACGCAAATGTTGTAATCGATCCCTTTGTGTCCTTTTGAAAGATGATATGCATGGATTCCCGCCACCGTTTCCGTATCGCCGCCCGACGTATGGTGCAGCAGGATCCTTTTAGTAGCGCGGCGCGGCGTAAGCGCCCCGTTAAACTGCAAATGATAGTCCTTTATATATTCGAACATCTTTTATTCTCCTTTGCCTTTCTTGTTATGCCTTGTTTTACCACGATCCGCCCCCGCCTCCGAATCCGCCGCGAGGCTTTTACCTCCACTTGTTACCGTAAACGGCGTTGGCGTAAGTTTTATCATATTTCGAAGTCGTCTTGTATGGACTGATGTAACCGCCAAACTCCTTGGTTCCGGCTTTTTTTGTGTTGGGATTCGTATATTTCGGCGTATAACTTGTTTTGCCCTTTTTCTTGCTGCTTGCCGCAGCCTCTTCTTTTCTTCGGCGTTCTTCTTCCTGTTTCCTACGTTCCTCTTCTGCTAATGCCACCTGGTACGCGAACTGCGCCCTTGTAAACGCATCGTCTCTCTGCTTTTGGCGGGCCTCGCCTAAAAGCTGGTTATACTTTGTCTTTAAGCTGGCGCTGTTGGTCATATAATTGCTCATCAGGTCGCTGTTCGCCGTCGAATAGGTACTGTCCGCGGCCGTTTTCGCTTTCAGGTAATTATTGAACACATTGGACGCGGTCGTTTCCGCCATTCCTCCTGTGATCCCCTGCGCCGCCAGAAGCTGGGGCATGTTTTTTTCCGCCATACGCTTGCTGACATAAGCGTCCTGCTGCGAACTCTGACGCGTCGCCTGCAATTTTTTCTCCTGGTTATCACGCTGCGCCTCAAGAGCTTTTTGTTCTTCCGCTTGCGCGTTTTCATAACCCTTGATTTGTTCGTCGTAACCCGCAGAGCTTTTTACAAGTTCGTCCTCAAACATCTTTTGAAAATCAATCGCCATTGTTCATTCCCCTCCTTTATTTCCATCGCCCGATTGCCATGACTTCCGCTTTGACGTCGGTCGCTGTTTTAGACGTCGCCCGCACCAGTGAAAACATCAGTTCTCCTGTTGCCGCGTTGTGAGCCACCTGATACCATGCGCCCGCGTCCGATTTTGTGATCACGGTTACCTGTTCGTTATATATTTCCGTAAATTCCGCCGCGTACTCAGTGCCCAGCCACATAGCCTCGGACATAAAATCAGATCCGAAAGCCGTTGTGATCGGAATGCTCGGGTATTCGATGTGCTTCGTGCAAATCATTGTTCCATCCCGAAACTTGATCGCCACGCCGTTTTCGTTTTCGATTCTTTCCGGCGTTCCTTCGATCGCCGTCGTTATTTTGATACTCATATCGTTTCCCCTTTCCTATGCCGTGCGTTTCCACATATAACAGGTGATGTACGGCTGCAGGTTATTATGCGCCTGGCCTCCGCCTAATGTCGTAACCTTAGGTCCATCCGATACATTTGCGCCATATGTTCCGGCGTTGATACCAGCTCCGCCTGTCGTGCCGCCATAATGATATTGACTGCCCTGTACCTGCAAGCCCACTGACGGAATCTGATTGCCGGTTAATGTAACCGTTTTTGCGCCGCCCGTTTTTTCCACCGTATCAAATTCGCTTTGCGCCGCGTCCACGCCCACGGGCATACGTCCCGCGCCCCACGCTTCCCACGTTCCGCCGAACAAGGCCGCCGGATTCACGTTATTAACGCTCATGTAAATTGACCCAACAGGGTAAACCTTATCAAAAATATCGGCGTCGATATTCACGTCGCCGTCCATATCCGGCGTTTGCCCGTTTACGGAAAGAACGCGCCCCGCGCTTGCCATGTACACCCTGTCGATGTATGCCTTGCCCGTAAACGCGCTGTCCGAATAGATCGTGATGTCGCCCGCTTCGTTCTTTTCCATCTCAAACAGCACGGCTTTCAGCTTCCCCGCTTCCGTAGTATCGTAAAGCGCGGTCAACACGCAGTACTGACCCCGCCGGTGCTCGCTTTCGGGGATGGAAAGCACATATCCGCCGCCGTCTTGTTCCTGCCACTCGCAAGCGGCAAAATCCCAGATCACAGGCGGCGCGGTCACGCCGATCTGCTCGTAGCTGCGGTCGTATTTGATGATATAGTTACACACCAGGTAGGGCGGCATATTTTCGTGCGAATCTATCGCGTCTGTCGCCGCGACATTGTTTATACTTGGCATGCCTGTAGACAGCGCGACGCCGCTTGTCGCGGCAATATGCCCGCCCGCGGCTCCCGTTCGGGTTAAAACCATGCCGTCGCATCCGGCCGGATAGGCGATGGGGTGCCCATGCGCCCGCAAACCGCTTTGCACGCTGGTAAGGGTCACCGCCTCTTCCCCGCCCGTTTTTCCGACCGTGTCAAACGTTCCCGCGTTTTTGCCCACGCCTACGCGCCCGCGCATATCCGGCACGCGGAAAGTGCCCTCCGCGTCATCCGTTTGGTTGTACGCCGTTCCGATCACGTCGAAAAGCTTCTTGTATATCCCGTTCGCCGGATAGCTCTGCCCGTCGCACCAAAGGTACCCATCCGGCAGCGTTTCCCCTGCGTAGAACTTCATGCAGCCCACAGGCTCGAACTCTCCGCCTCCCGCGCCGCCACCGCCGCCGGCGTCGATCGCGTCCGTAACCGCTCTCTGGCTCATGACCTGCGTTTCGCTGCGCCCGCGCATCTGTACGACGTCCGTTTTTGCCACCCTCTGTCCGATCAGCTCCTTAAGCTCCTCTTTATTGGCGTCATCTAAAGCCTTGAGGCCTGCGAGCGTCTCTTGAACATTCGCGCCGTCCACCCCGCCTATCGCTGCCGTTCCTATTTCTCCCGCCCCTGTTTGCGCGGTAAGCGCGTCGATCAGCTCGTTATACTTTCCGAGCGCGACCATCACCTTACCCACGTTATCAAACCGCGCTTTCAGCTGCGCCGCCGATATTCCCTCAGCAGACGGATTATCCGGCAGGCTCGCAACGTCCTTTCCGGTAAAATTTCCCTCTGCAAATTTCAAATCCTTAATTGGCATACACTTTGCTCCTTTCAGTCGCCCTATCGATTCTGTTGCTTTGTTTGCCCCGCGAAAAGAACCGCCGGACTATCGCGGTTCTCCTGTCGTTTTACTCCGCCTCACTTCACATTCGATTTCAGGTCGTAATAAATTGCCGTGCCATACAGCCCGAAAGCCTCGCCCGGCACGTCGTTTTCAAACTTAAGCTGCGTGGTTACGATCTTTTTCGCCTTGACCTTGGTGTGGATCACGTTTACATCCGTATTGGTATTGAAAGTAAACCGGTTAAAATCGACATCCCCAAAATTCATAATATCCGCCGTTTTCTCGTCTATCAGCATGAACGTCCCCTCGTCCTTGATGTATATTTTCACGCTCGAGCGCGCGTACGGGTTCAGTTTCGTATAGACGTGCCGCAGCGTCTTGTATTTGGAATAGGTATCGAAAGCCAGCTCCGGCGTTGTCCAGCGCGCGAATATGGGCTGCCCGTCGTCGTTATACGAATCCGACCGCTTGGCATTATAAAAGCGGCAGATCCGGCCGTCTTCGCAGCCGAACAGCATTCGGCCATCCTCGATAAACCAGCAACGCGCCGGCACGTTTTCCCAGTAATACCACTCGTACTGGTATTGCTCCGCGCTTTTGCCCATGTACGACCTTTGCGAAGCGTCCGCCACGTACACGTGGGAGTTCACCGCGATATAAAGGTAGCCGTCGCATTCTACCGCCACCGCCTCTTCAAGGTTTGGTTCACGGATCAGCTTTTTATTGACAAGCTCGCTTCTCGCCTGCGCGTAACGCTCGGAAGTGACCGCATTCGCCGAAATCGCGAAGACTCCCTGCCTCGACAGAAACAGATGGTCGTCTCGCAGGTCCTTTAAACAATACGGCGATACCGCGCCCACGCCGGCGATCCCTGTCTTTGTCGGGAATATAACCGTCTGTGCCCCATCGTCCATCGACGCGCTGCGCAAGAACACCGTCGCGTCCTGGTCGTTGTCCTCTTTTAGGATCGCGAGGTTTTCCCCGCTGCGCAGGTATCCGATAATTTTCGTATTGTCCTGCCCCGCAAGCGCGTAACCCGTATCCGGAAAATAGGTGGGCGCGTTGCGCGTCTCCGTCGTGACCTCGGAGGCAAAATCCATATTCACAAAATCCGGATTTCCCGTCACAAACAGGCGGTTGAAACCGCCCAGGCCCCAGGTGATACCCGTGGTGCATTGATTGATCCTCTTCGCGTTTTCCGGCGCCTCTTTGGTAAACGTAATGCGTACGTTGTCCATTCCGCCGGAGCCGGCAGGCGGGGCGCTGCCCAGCGTCACCTTTCCAAGCGCCTTGTCCACCGCGCCGAATCCTATCGGATTCCAGTCTCCGTTCGCGTCCAGTTGTTCTACTTTGATCACGCTGCTGATATTCGGCGCATCGAGCTGGAAAACCTGTGCCTGTCCATCCGCGAAAAACTCGTTGATACGCGTATTGGAAAGCAGGTTTACCGGCTCGTAGTTTTCCCCGCCGCCGCTGGGCGGACACTTAATGCGCGTAGTCGGCGTGTAAGCAACGCTCTGCGCCGTCACCACGCTCGTACCGTCATACCGCAAAAGGGCCTTGCCGTCCAATATCCAAAGCTTGCTGTTCATCTGGAAAGCCGTAGACCTTTGGTCGTTCATGTCCGCGTAAAGCTGCGTGGTGGTATTATCCTCGTTCCACGCAAAAAGCTTTGTCCCGCAGTGCACGATACGCTTTACTACGTTTTTTTGCACCAACCTGAATATGCCGTTTATGCGTCCGTCAAGCTGCAAAAGCTTTTCATAGCCGAACCGCTTCACCGGCCTGCCGCTCTGCTCGGAAATCATGTTCAGGCAATCGGGCGAACGCGACGGATCCACCGCGCCCAGCTCGGAACCAAAGTCCACTCCCTTGAATTTCGACAGTTCGAATTTTCTCGTAGCCGATCCGCTCGGCAATAATGCTCTTCCCATCGCGACACCTCAATAATTGCTCACAACGTCCGCATACGCGGCTTTCGTAAATCTTACCTTGTTCTGCTCGTACATCATATTGCAGACGTTCGCCTTGTCGTTTTCGTCGTCCTGAAAAAGCAGCCAGTACGCCAGCCCGTATACCATAATATTCGTAAGCGTCTCGTATTCATAAGGCAGTACGTCCGCCGTTTTTTCCACAGACGGAATAACGGTAAGCGGCTCTTTTCCCGCGCTTTCGCGTATCGCGTTGTTGATGTCAAAGCAATCCGCCAGAAGCTGGTTTACGATTTCCGCTACAAACGGCTCGTACCCGCTCTCATATTTTCCTTCCTCGCCCATCAGCGACATCGCCTTTTTCAGCAGCCCGCCCACTGTCATCGTTTGCTGCGTTACCGCCATTTTGTTTCCTCTCTTTCCCGCCGCGCCCACGCCTGTCCGCCCCCGTCTTCCATCGGAGGCGGACACATCGGGCGGGCGTTCCTTTTCCCGTTTTCCTTACGCGTTTTTCGCTTCCGCGACGCCGCTGCGGTAGCTGCCTGCCTTTTCGGCGAACGCTTTAATGCTCTGGCCCTCTTCCAGCGATACCGCCGCCGTATACAGCTTAGCGGATTTGGAATAACGCGGGTCGCTGCCGTCTACCGTGTACTTAAACGATACGCCGGATACCGCCGTAATCGTCGCGCTGCCCGAAGCAACCGTGATCTTCGGCGCCGCCAGTACTTTCGCGCTGTCAACCGCCGCGTAAACGCCGCCAGCCTTGGCCCCCAGCACAAACGCGTCAAAATAGTTCCTGCCCTCGAGCACGTTGCCGTCGATACCCGCCACTTCGGACAGTACGCGGATGGTCTTGATCTTGTTCGGGTTTAAAACAGAACCCTTGAAAGTGATCAGGAAATACGCGCCGTCCGGAAAATATACGTCCGGTACTTTGATCGCTTTCATATCCGCGATCATGCCCACATAGCCTTTGACAAGAGCTTTCTCCGCGAGGTTATCCACGGCGAGGAACTCCTTGGAAAGGCGCAGCATGTTGTAATATGTCGTCGGGATATAAAGGATCCTGTCCTGGTCGGGCACAAGCGCGTTATCGAGAGCCTTTGCCCCGTCGAAGATCTTTTCGACGATCGTATCGCGCGTGGGCGCGGCGCTCAGGCCCTCAATCGTGCCCGCAAGCTCTACCCAGCGTTTCAGTGTATATTTGTCCATGAACGGAACCACCTGTTCTTTGATCTGCGCGTTGAGCATTTTTGCCGCGTTCTTCGCTTTCATCTGGTCCTCGTTGTTGCCGCGGTCAATGGTGATAGAAAATCCCTTGTCCTGCGAAAGCTCGACTTCCTGGACCGTATCCTGAAGCTCGCCCGGCGTACCGAAACGGTTCTGCCCCTCGCGCTTGTAGTCGTTTAAGTCAACCGTCTGCGGCGTATAGATCGAGATCGATTTTACGCCTGCGAAATCATATTCCGTGGACGCGTTTCCCGCCACATAACTTTCTTTTGTGAATTTTTCAGCCATTTTATCGCTGTATTTGTTTGCTAAATTAATTGCCATTTCTTATTTGCGCTCCTTTCGTCGCTTCGCGGGCAGGGGAACGCTTCCCCTCCCGCGTGTCCTTTGTTTACTTCATCAATTCCACCAAGAACGGGTCTTCCACCTCCACGCCGCGTCCACGGACGCTGCCAGGCGTCTTTTCCCTGTTCTTTTGCTCCTGCCTCATGCGCGCAAGCTCCCTGTCGCGTTCGGCGATCAGGTACCTTTGGTAGGCTACCACCGGCGTCGCGCCTGTTTTTGCTACATCCTCATAAACCTCAGGCGGTATCTCGTATACATCCGGAAACGCGGCGCCAAACTCCTGTACGTTTTTGCGTATTTGTTCCTCCGTCTTCTTTTGCCGTATCCTTTCCGCTTCTTCCGGCCTGTTTTTGTAGCGCGCATTCTCGACCTCAAGCTGCGCGATGTGCCGCGCCATGCCCGGGTCATAATCCTGCGCAAGAAGCTGTTGTTCGCGCGCGCTTAATCGGCTCGCGCTGAAAATATCGTCCGCCTGCGCCATAAACTCCTCTGGCGTCATCCCGCATTGTTCCGCGAGTTTTTGGACGACAGTGCGCTCCGGCGCGGATTGTACGCGGTCAAATATCTGCTCGATCTCCTCCGGCGTCATCTCCGTATCGCCGATCAAAATCTTGCGCGCTTCCTGCGTTTGGTCTGCGCTTTGGTCTTGCACCATTTCTAAAAGCTCATCCTCCGCGTCCTCTGGTTCCTCCGTTTCTTCCGGATTCTCGTCTGCTTCGTCTAAAGCTTCCATAAATTCCGCGCATTCCGTTTCCGACATTTCTGCCTCTCCTGCTTCCGGCGTTTCTTCCGCCATCATCATTTCATCTTCCATTGTTTACGATTTCCTTTCGTAATTGTTTTGTATCATCAAGCGTTGCCGCCCGATTCCGGTTCCTTGCCGCTCTGCACTTCCTGCCGGATCGGTAATTCCACCGGCTTGCCAAAGGAAACGCATTGCGGGTTTTCACATTGAAGCGTGAGCACGGCGTAAAGTTCCGTCTGCCGGTTTGGCGTATCGTCGAACTTCACGACGTTCCTGCTTCCCGTCACATGCAGGCTACATCCGCAGTGTTTGCAAACATCCTCGTTCATCTTTCATTCCTCCTTGTTTTTTGGGTACAAAAAAAGGAAGCGCAAGTTTGTGCTTCCCCTTGATTCATTTTTCTACGATACCATCATACCATGCCTTGGCCGGACAATGTCGGACATGCTTCGGACATTTAAGGACACGGGATGAATGGGTAAGAAAAAGGAAGCACGCTCGGTGCTTCCTTTTTTGGTTCAAGCAGCACTATTGAACTTGTTTCGCTTTTTGTATTGCTTTTCGTTCTTCCCCTTTTCTTATAAGTAGTTGCTCATCATTATTATCGATAATCTCAAAAATATCTGGCGGATATAAATAATCATTTAAGATACGATAATATCCTCGCTCAATAGAAAGAACATTGTAAATTTTGTTGTACGTTAACATAAATGAACTAGTTTTCCCCAAGAATTTAATCTTCATAATGTCACTTGCTTTCTCTCATAATTCTCCCAACATCACATCATGTATTACATCATTCACCTGTACTAAATCTTTTCGAGTCCATTCATACAAAATAGTATTTCCGTTATAAAATCCATTTAATTCATTTTTAGATAAATAGTAAATATCTTGCCCAACCATTACCTCTATCATATTCATCTTGCCTATTGTAATATCTTTGATAATTTTGCATTCAATACAGCTTTCTGTTTTTTGTTTAACAACATGCCCAAACAAAGCTATTTTACAATCATATATCTTTCCTTCCCTCATAAATTCAAAATTTTGTCTACTCACTAACATCGAATCATCAAAACACAAGTCTACCGTACCTGTTTCCTCATTCAATAATTCTATATCTCTTGTTGCCGCAGCTTCGATTATTTTTATTACCTTATGCACTATATTGCCCTCCTAATATACATCAATAACCTCTCATTGGATAAAATGAAACGATATAACCATTTGTCCCATATGCAATAATATATTTTTTGTTGTTTACAATATATTCACTAAAAGGTCCGCTTGCATTCTGTCCTGTTTTAATTGGTTTCGTTTTTAGCATATCATTCAAGAATCCTGGTATCTCCGATTCCGCTATTCCTCGTTCCGCAAAATCAGATACATGTCCTTTTATAATATGCTGTAATCCCGCGCTTTCATTTCCTTTCTCTAGCCATACCAGTTTCCCTTCAGGTGTTTTCGTAATTAATACAACATCTTCCTTAGTATACTTCGCTCCGCTTTCCTCCAATTCCTGCATCAACAGGGGATCAAGTTCCATTGATGTGGGATTTCCCGTACCACTTCCGCCGTTCTTCTCATATACAATCCCGCTTTCCGTTCCTGGCCGTTCCGGTTCCGTCCCGATCCGCACCCCCTCCGGCGTGATAAGCTCCGGCAGCGGCTCTCGGCTTAGCAGGCTCCCCAGCCCTTTCTTCGCCCGCGTCGCCACAACCTGCGCCCGCGCCACGATCGGGTTTTGCGATAGTCCCATGCTCCCCCGAAGCCCCTCAGGTACTTTCCCCGTCAGAAGCCCCGCGATCGCCTGCGCACGCGTCGCTTTCTTCGCGGGGCTTAAGTCCGCATAGTCCGCGCGCATAAGTTCCTGCATATACGCCGCAGGCGCGCCATCCTGCCTCGGCGCAAATCCAAGCTGCCTAAATACCCTGTCCGCCGCGGCTTTCCTGTTTATCATTTTCTGCGTTTCCTGCATCGCCGGTATACTGTTGTAAACCATAGAACTCACCGCGCCCAGCATTCCCGCGTACATCTGCTCCTCCGTGAACGCTTTCACTTCGTTGTTCTCGTCAAATATGACATTGCGCAGCACCGGCTCCAAAAACTGCCGCAGCGCCGCCACCGTGAACTGTCCGCCGCTCGCCGCCGCCTGACGCGCCGCCGCGCCCATAATCAGCCGTCCCTGCGCGCTGCCCGCGAATTTGCTTACCACGTCGTCCACCTTGGAAAACAGCCCCCCTGTCAGCCTGCTTACGCCCCCCAGCTTCGAAAAGCCGCCAATCGCCGCCGTGAGCGCCCCCTCTACCGCCGCCGACATTACGCCGTATGTAACCGCCTCGTTTACTTTCTTGCCCTCGCGCAGCGCGTGGTTGATCGCGCCCCCTGACGCGTCCGCCCCTATCACCATCACGCCGAATATCGGGTTTACCGACCCCAATACGATGGCCGGAGCCGTTCCCGCGATCCCCTGTACCACATCATAGACCGTACCCATGCCGCCCTCAAGCTCCGGACGTATCAGCTCGCTCGCCTGTGTGTACGCGCCCGGCTGCCGCCCGCGCGTATCGCCGCGCGCCACGTCGCCGATCTGTCCTACATTATTGACAAACGTTTCAAGCCCTGAAGCTCCCGCGTTTCCCAATACCGCTATATTCTTCGCCAGCCCATCGTCCATGTTGCTGATTACTTCGTGCTGGTATTGTCCCGCTTTGGCGTTCAGGTCGTCCTCGATCAGGTTATAATATTCGTTTGCTGCGTTCCATCCTTTGGTGTCTCCGCCGTTTTGGTAGTATAGCTGGTACCATCTGTCGCGGTCCTCCTGGCTCGCCTGTCCCGCCGCGCTCATGTCCTTTCCCGTCACAAGGTCTGTTCCGCCCTCGAACGGGTTATAAAGTCCCGTGTTATTCACGCGGTCGCGTTCGTACATTTCCTTGCCCGCCGCCACCGCGGCCGGATCAACCGCCTGGCTCGTCAGCGCCTTAAGCCGCGACCTGTCCTTGCTGTTTAATTCCTGGTTGTTCGCCACCTGCCATTTCACTTCCGCCTCATCCGCGTATCCCTGATACTCTTCGATCTTCTTTTTGGTCTCCGCCTGCTGCGCCGGCGTCTGCCCCCAAAGAGAATCTTGCAATTCTTTCACCTTGCGCTCATAGGATTCTTTGTCCGCCTGATACTCCGCCGCCGTCTTCGTCGCATAGGCCGGACTGCCCGTGACCGCCTCCCGCACTTCGGCATTGGACGCCATCGCCTTGTCTATCTCCTTAAGCTGCGCGTCCGCGTTCGCTATCACCTCGTTGTTCTGCGCGATCGCGTTCTCGCATTCCGCGCGCGCGGCCAATACCTCTTGCGTATCCCCATAGGCAGACAATTGATCTAGCTGCGTCTGCCATTCCTCATTTGCTTTTATGGCCTCGTCTTTTTTCCCGTTCGCGGCTTCCTTTTCTTTGCTCAGCCCGCTTTGCGCAATATCAATCTGTGAAACCAGTTCCACGCTCTGCGACGCGCTGTCGCTGTTTGCAAGAGCGGCCGCCTCCTCCGCCTGTTTCTTTTCTTTTTCATTTTGCGTCTGCCTGCCGAATACCGCCTGCGCATGGCCGTAGCCTGCTTTGTCTCCGCTCCCCATCAGGTAATTCAGGTACGTTTGCTCATCTGTGGTAAAATTGTTGCGGTCGCTCAGGGCCGTGCTGTAACTGCCCTGCTGTACCGTGTTCCAGAACGCGTCGTCCTGTGTAAGCGCGCCATACTCCCCCATCAGCCTATCATATTCTTTCGCCGTAAATTCATCCCTGCTTTTTTTAATCGATTCTTCAGATTGCGCCGTATATCGGGGCTTGTCCACGCTGCCATAGACGTCTTCGGCGTAACTTGGCGTTCCCGCGCCGCCCTCTTTTCCGCCAGTATCTTTTTTTATCGGCTCCAGCGTAGTCGTCTGGCTCAGTTGACTGACGGGTGGTTGTGTTTTTGCCGCCGTCTGGTCCTCGTGTTTTTCAGGCGTTCCGGCCGTTTCCTCCTTTTGGGGCTTATTCATCTTCTGCGCCGTTTCAATAATGTTCTGTATCGTCCCCATCGGCTTAAACACCGCGTCCAGCCACGTAGGCGTCTGCGGCTCTGTTTTCTGTGCCGTTTCTTTCTTTTCCGGCTGTTTTGCGCCGGTAAGCGTATCCGTCGTGACCGACGGTTCGTTCTGCGCGCCTTTGTAATCGTCCGGCGTCATCTTGATAATTGATTGCGGCTTTTTCTCTTTTTTCTCTTCTTCCGGCTGTCTCTGAATAACCGGTTGTGTTTCTCTGCCTGTATGACTGCCTTTTCCCGCGCTTTTTTTGTTTTTCCCATTGCTGCCGGACGATTTTCCGCCGGAACTATTTGATTTTCTCCGCGAGGTTTGCGTCTGGTTTGTTTTATTCCCATACACAGCCTCCGCGTACGACTGCTTCTTTTGTTTTTTTGCCTTATTCTTGTCCACACCAACCGTATTGGTCTGCACTCCTGATTTGTATGCCATTTTGCACCGTCTCCTTTACCTCGCTTCCTGCGCCGCCATCTCGTACAGCATCAGAATCTGTTCTTTCTCCTCGTCCGGTATGTCCATCGCCTCGATCACGTCGTATACCTCGTCCTCTTCAATATCCATTTTCAAAAGCTCGGATACGATGTCCGCCATTTCCTCTTCCGTCATGCCCGCGTGCGCGTCCATGCCGGTCAGTTCAGGCGGCAGTTCCTCGCCATCGGGCATACCCATATCCGGCGGCATTTCTCCCGCCGCCATATCAGGCGCGCCGGGCATACCGCCCATATCCGCTTCCATCGCGGCCATATCGGGCATTCCGCCGCCCTGCTGTTCCTTGATCTTATCGATAATCTTGTTTTTATTCTTGATATATCCTTCGGGAACCGCGTCGAGATATGTGAGCGCGTCGGGGATAATCTTGTTTGCCATCAGGTTATCCAGCGTTTGTATCTGCATAAGCTCCGACCAGTAAGAACCCGCGCCGATGTCAATGTTCAGATTAAACGCATACCGCCCCAGCGTCGAAAAATCAAATTCGCCCTGCAGCTTCTCCCCGTCGGCGTCCGTCACCGCCACCTTGCGCACACCATAGTTGACGCGCATGATCTCGATAAATATCCGCACACAGTTTTCCACAAAATTGTAGAAATCCTTTTTCTGTATATCAAGCGGCATACCTGACGCTTTTTGCACCGCGATGATCGCCGACGTATTGTCCGGCTTCACATTCCCCAGCGCCGCGTCCGACGCGCCCATCAGTTCCTTGGTCTGCGTGATCGTCATCCCCGCCATATTCATCACGTCGCTGCTCATGTCGCCCGCCTTGAAATTGGCAAAGATCGCGTCGTTGGGGTTGCCCGCCACCGCTACCGCCGCGCCGACCTTGTTGTTCCACGCGGGTACTTTCGTCCGGTCGTACATCACCTTGGGAAAAGCGTTGTTGAGCACGTTTTGCATAGCCATCGCATATATCTTGTTGACGAAAATCTGGTTCTGTATCTTACCTGTGATGGGCGATACGCCGTGGTAACAGTTTTTGACGCTCTCCCAGTTCATGTAGGCGAGCGGGTAAAGCTTATATTCCGTATCCGCCTCACGCTTTACGATGGCGTCGCGCGTGCATTTCATGGTGTGCACGCTGCCTTTTTCTTTCCACATTTTGAGGATGACGGTCGTATAATCATTCTCATGGTCCTTGTTTGCATTCATATAATAGCTTTCGTTGTCCGGCGTGATGTCGTCCGGATTCGTCCCGCAGGCGCGCGCCTCGTCGCGTACCTCCTCCGTCAGGCAGCGGTAAGCGACAAGGATATACGGCTGCTCCTGTACCTCCGCGTCCGACGGGTTGCCAAAGAGCACGTTCGTGTTGTCCACGAGGTCGATTTTGATTTCGCCTTTATAGTCAAAGCCTGTCGGCGCGTCCGGATCGAACCAGATATAAAAACATCCGTCGCCGTCCACCGCGCAGTTGCGGATCATCTTGCGGTTTTTGAATTTCATGTTCGTGCGCTCGATGATGTTGTCCAATTCCTGCGAAAGGATTTTGGGTATCATCGCGTTCATACTCATTTCGCGCGTCTCGTCCATGGCGCCGCCGCCCGGCAGCCCCGGGAGCACAGGCGCCGCCGCGCCCTCCGCCACTCCCATTTCCGGCATGAGTGCCGTGTCGTTTCCCGCTACATCCTGTACCCCGTCCGCCGCCGGTTTTGCCATTTTGATCGTCGTTTTTCCCCGACCGTATTTTTCCAGAGCGTCGCTGCCGCCCGCAAGTTCGATGTTCGCCGCGATGTCGTCTGATATAAGCATCGCGATGTAATATGAGACGACGGGTTTCAAAAAGTTGAACACCGGCTTGTCCAGGTCCGGCGCGTTCACGCCCTCCCATTGCTTGTCGTTATAAAAATTGTTGTTGCGCTCCACGTTGTCGTAAAGCCCGATCCCCGTGTTATATGAAACCCCGCGCTGGTATTCCGCCCAAATTTCGTCCGCTTTTTTCCTGATTTTCATAGTTTCCTTAACCCCCTGTGTTTAGTTCTCAAAATCTTCTTCCGCCTGCGCCCTGCCCGTATAACTCAAAAGGTTATTGAGCTGCGCGACCTTGTCCCGCTTGTGCCCTGAGCGCGGCGTTTCTTCCTGCGGCAGCGCGCCCTGCTGCTGCCTGCTCCGCCGCCACGCAAATGGCTTGCGCACATACGCGCCTGAAAAGAACGCTAAAATCATTCCCACGATCACTCCTGCAATTTCCATTTCCATCTTTCCTTTCTTTTTTTGCATAAAAAAGACCGTTCTTTTGAACGGTCGTATAGTATCATTTCATCAACGGAATACTGCTTATGCCTTCTTTCATTCATGCCTCAGCGTAACCCTTCCCCGCTGGCACTCCGCCAAAAACACTGCATCCTCCCTTAAAAACTTTGCATCCTTGATAGCTCCATCCTCGTCGCGGTCATTTAGATATGGTTCAATCGGCAACTTAATGGTACCGTCAATAATCACCTGCCTGACCAATATACCGTCCTTCAGGAACAAAAGATGATTATATATTTCATGAGCCGTTTGCCGAAGCAAATGCTGCGGATCCTCTGCGTATTCTGCAACCGCGTCTTCCCCCAGGTACCCATTCCATGAATAATACATAGTGTCCCAATCAAAATCGGTTATTTTGCCCATATCGATGACCCCGTATTCCTCCGCCTGGCTGAGCATCCTGCTTTCAAATGCCAAATCAGAAAAATTTCGCGGCGATAAAACGAGTCGGAACATCCCTAACGTGCCGATACATACAATAATTGGTACTACAATCCAGAGTATCTTTGTGTGCCTTGACATATTTTCCCCCTCAATCCCTAATCAAAATTCTCGATGTGTCTTCCGCTATTTTTTGATCGACGTATTCCATCATTTACCTTTTGAAACGGTAGTTTATCTCATGTTTTAAAGAAAGATACACAGGCCCATAACAATAAACCCTGCTATCAATGCAAAAAAGAGCCACGTATAAGAAGCAGTTTTTCCTATATTACAGTCTGGATTTTCTTTCATTTTTCCCTCACAGTCTTAATAAATTAACGGTGCGCATCTTCCACACCCATCCGTTGGAAATACTTATCGTACATTTCCGTTGCTGTAACATGATTTTCAGGCAATAGAGCAGATAAACCTTCATTCTGGGAGAACATTCTGTTCTTGACATTATCAATTGTTGCAGCAGAATATACCAAATTTGGCGAATATCCTTTTTGCTCCGCCAAAAGTCCTAACGTATAATTCCCCAATTCTTCAGCATTCATTACCCTATTTCCAACCCTAAAATATCCATATCCTTCACTTTGCAAATATGCAACTCCTTCTTCACCGCCTAACTTCTTTGCGTATTCGATAATATTCTGTGGAATTTGTCCGCCACACATTTTTTCAATTGCTTCAGGATTATTCTTCAAATTAAGGCTTCCAACTTTGTTACCGCCTGCTTCAGAAAGCATATCCCAAATCCATATTCTCTGTCTTTCTTATCTTTCATATCCTGTTCCTCTATCATAATTTATCGCTGTTCATATTCGGTATGACCGGCCTGCGATCCAAAAAGGCAGAATCGTTCATACCCATTGTCTGATAATACTTGTCATAAAGCTCGCCAGGATTCGTATCAGGCCATGCCCAATTCTTATTCTTAATAATATTGTCTACCCATTTTTTGAAAGTCATAAGTCCTTGATCTGTATTCGCAGCAAGATAGCCTTCACTACGGGTATGCCCTTTTGCGGTCGCAATCACGCCCAATGTATTTACGCTTGTATCATGCCTAGCAGGGTCCAGATGATTCCCAGCACCAGGCATACCGCCATGAATATTTTCTTTCTGCCCTGCTTCCTGCTTTTAACAAGATAAATTACAGACAGTACAACCACGCTTACTCCAAGCAGCCACTCTATCACAAATATCCATGTCCTATCTATGGAAGCGGGAGAGGATGATGAAAAAAAGGATCCTGCAAACACATGGAATAACGGTGCAAATATTAATAGCGCTACACACATTGGTTTTAAAAATTCCAACCTGTCTTGTTTGAAAAACCTGTAATACAACACAAGCAGCCACACCGTCATCAGGAACGCCGCACCTTCCGCTACACGGCATAAAACTGTTCTCGGATACCATTTTATGTTGGGATAGTCATAAAAATCATGATAGTTATAATCAATCACAATCCAGCAAATCAATACAGCCACATACACAATCGACCAAACTAGTATCCGTTTTTTTGATGGTCTCATTTTTTGTCCGTTCATTCTCATCCTCTTTTCCCGGTACAATTTAACTTCTATTGCCATTTCTGCAAATCGTTCATACCCATCGTCTGGTAATATTTGTCATATAGCTCGCCATACTCCGAACCAGCCATCCTCCATCTATCCATGTTTGCCGCCTCATAGCCTTCTGCTCTCGAATGCCCATGCCCCGTCGCAATCACGCCCAAGGAATAATTACCCAATTCTTCCGGACTCATGACTTTATCGCCTACGCGGAAATATCCATATCCCTGTTGCATCAGATAATTGACGCCCTTTTCACCGCCAATTCTGAGCGCTTCGTCCATAATTTCCTCAGGAATCTGATCCCCACACAGCTTCTGAATTGCTTTCGGTTCGTCCTTTAGGTAATATACCCCCTTATCTCCAAAAACTCCCAGCATCTCCCTTTGCCAGAATGGATTATTCAGGCTATTCGTAACCATCTGCCGATATTGATCGGTTACGTCAATAATTTTTTCAGGATCGGCGTTTTGCTTTCCAAATTCTGCCTTAAGCAGCAACAAAGTTCCTTCAAGCAAAATCTCTTTATCTTTTGGGCTAATGTCTGGATACTGTTCATTTATTCTGTTTTCGAATGCTTCCCGATAGTCTCCAATCACCTTTCCATAATCGTCCATCTCGAAATGTATATCTTTTCCAAACGATTTTTCAATGTTATCAAATGAAATACCTGATCCCGTATCTCCATCGCCCAAAATATCATACATCTGTTTTAATTCCGTTGGCGCTGCCCCATATCCTCGCTTCGGCTGGCCCTGTGCCTTTGCTCCGCCATACACCGCCTCCGCATAAGTCTGCGTATTGCTTGCCTCCGCATCCCCTTCCTGCGGCGTTTGCCGTCCGAATTGTGCATTCTCCAGCGAAGCCTCTTTGTCCTCTGCATTTGGCTGCGGCGTTTGCCATCCGAATTGCGCTGCCTCCGTTGAGGTTTTATCCTCCGCGTTCCCCTGCTGCGGACCGCTCACCTGCGCCGACATCGGCTGTATCAGGCTTTGCCCCTCATTATCTTTATATGCGCCGGACAGCGTTTTTATTCCACCGTCCGCCTGCTGTATGCCGTTCTTATTCGTATTATACACCATATTCGTTCCATACGCCGTATCTTTTTGCTGCGGCTCCTCCGCCTGTCCGTTCACCTTGTCCCGAAGCTGCGCTATTCGCCTCTCCAGCGCGGGCGCAAACTGTTTAAGCTGCCCTTTCACAAACTCATTTTTCAGTTCCTGCTCCCCAAACAGCCCCTGCAAGAACGGGTCCGCAAGGTCTTTAGCCGTCCAGTTTCCCTGCTTGCCGCTCTCTTCCTCCGGCTTTGCTCTGCCCGCCATCAGATCGTCCGCCAGCCGTTCTACCGCACCCCTCAGCGCCTTTGTCCTGCCATCCCTGTATTCCTGCTCCCAGCTATCGCGGTTTAACTCCATTAAAAACGGGTCGTTCGTATCCCCCTCATGCGCGAGCACATTGTCCATCAGCGTCCTCGTGTATGGCCCAGCCTCCGGTTTTTGCTGGTCCGCCATCCGCGTCTCCGCCTCTTTCGGCCTGCGCTTGCGCTGCTCTGCCTCGCGTCTCTTGCGTTCTTCCTCCCGAGCGCGCCGTTCTTCTTCCGCTTTCCTCCGGCGTTCCTCTTCTTTCCTGCGCTGCGCCGCCTCGCGCTCGCGCTGCGCGCTTTGCTCCGCGCGGGCCCGCGCCTTGCTGTCCGCGTCCTTTGACTGATTGTTCATCATTTTGATTTCCCCCTTTTTTCCGCGTAAAAAAAGAGCACGCCCCTGTGCTCTTTTACATATTTTTCTACAATCCCATCATACCACGCCCAGGACAGACTTTTGAGGACATCTTCCGGACTTTTGAGGACATGGCATGGATACGCGCCCTATCTGCCGAAAGCAATGAAACTGTCCACCTGGTCGTCAAAGGCTGTCCTGCGTTGCTTTTCCCGCGCCGGCGGATCCGCCGGAAGCGGCCGTCCGGCGATAAAATAACGGATCGCGTCCGGCGCGTGCGTTAGCTCGTGCGGCTCGCGCGCGCAATCGTTGGGGTTCTTTTCGTCATATTGCAGCGCGGGCAGCGTGCGTATCAGGTTGCGGCAGTTGTCAAAAATCCGCAGGTGCGCTTTCCGTATGCCCTGTTCGTCCTCATACGGCCGCAGCCATTCATGCAGGTTGTACCATCCCTGCACGCGGCCCAGTTGCGCTTTCACCAGCATGATACCGCATTCGCTGAATATCTCCGCCGTGCTTTTTCCTGTGTCGGAATGCCTGTTCCAAAGATCGGGCGGCGCATAATACGCATACACCTGCTCCGTCGTCATCTCCGCGATCCGCTTCGCCGCCTCCGTCACCACAAGGTTGCTCTCGTAAAGTTCCTTGTATACGTAAGCGTCCTCCTGTTCACTAAGCGCGATCCAGTAGCACGCCAGCATATCAAGACCATAATCCATCGCCACATACCGCCGCCAGTGCGCGGGGACCGCAAAGGGCCGTATCACGTGGACATCCCGCTTAAACTCTGAAAAATACTGCCCGTCGAATACGTCCCAGTCGCCATACAGCATAGCCTTTTTACGTTCCTCAGGCAGGTTTTCCAGCGTACGCACATACTCCGGCGAGTGCTCCATCAAAAATTTGTTCTCGTAAACAAGCGACTGAATGAACGTATAATCCTCCGGCCGTTCACTGCCACGGTACAGCCTGTCGATGAACAGCCGCTTGACCCACGTATGCCCCACGCCGCCCGGGTTGCACGTGAAATACATGCGCGGCTCAAACGGCTGCTTGCACATCCCTGACGCGCGGCTGGATTCGGTCAGCGTCTGGAACTGGAATTCCGTGAACTGCGTCGCTTCCTCCATGAAGATCACGTCGTACGCCTGCCCCTGGTATTGCAGTACATCGCGTTCATTATCGCAGTAGCCGAGCTTTAACCGGCTGCCGTTCGGGAACAAAAACTCCTTGGTCGTCTCCTTGTAGTGCGCCGCGTCCGCGAGCTGCTTTTGCAGGAAGTTAACGTGGTTTTCCCGCAGTTCCGGAAGCGTGCGCCGCAAAAGCAATATCTGCAAACCCGCGTAATTGAGCGCGAGCAATACGGCTTTGGTACGTGCCGCCCAGCTTTTCCCGCCCCCGCGCGCGCCGCCGTACGCGGTATAGCGCGTCCTGCTCTCAAAAAACCGCACCTGCTTGGGATATGGTTTTTGTATCTTCAAAATCATTTCGACCACTCCTTGATCTCGCCGCAAAGCTCCACGCGGATGTCTACGCCGCCCGAAAGATCGGCCTTGTCCGTCAGAATCCTGTGATACTTGGCAAGATGCTCCGCCGCTTTCGTACGTTCAGAAACTTTGACCGGCTGGCGCAGCACGGTCTCCTCGCCCGTTTCCTCGTCGACCACGATCTTTTCCTCATAGATTTCGCCGCGCATCAGCTTGGTGAAGTATGCAAGGACGTCCTCCGAGCGCGCGATATTCTTTTCGTTCACCGTGTCAAGGGCGCGCCTTAACTCCGCGCGCACTTCTTCGTTCTTCATGGTATGAGACGCGCTTCTGCCCGCGTATTTGGGCGCGTACCCCGCGCGGATCGCCGCCCGTGTCGCGTTCAGATCCTTTAAATACTCCGTGCAAAACCTCTTTTGCCTGTCCGTCATATTTTTACTCCTTTCTATTTTTTTGCAAACAAAAGACCGCCCTTACGGGCGGCCCGCTATTGATAATGTCTTTCTATTTGTCGCTGTCTTCTTCGTTGTCGTCGAAACGGTCAAACGACACCGACACGCCGTTATCCAAAAATTCCTTTTCGTCGTCCGGCTCCGTAAGCACCACTGCTTCTTCGTCTACGAATTCGCCAGGTTCTGTTTTTTCTGCCATTTTAAACGCCTCCTTATTTGCTTTGCTTATATTCTCAATTTAAACCTTTCGGCGGTGTTTGAAACGGGAGTTTATGCTTCGCTGGTTTTGTGTTGATCCAAAGCAGGAAGAAGAACAGCAAATTCCAGACCACGACGCATTTTTCTATAGCTGTGCTCAACTCCCATTGGGGTACGCCACCCGTAAAGGCGCCAAGTAAAGCAATAACGTCGTCCAGCCTCACCGGCTCCATCGGTGTATTACTCTGTATCGTCACAATAATAAAGATGGTAAAGTATATGAGCAGTACAAGCAGCGCAATGCTGATCCCCTTTTGCATGGACGTTTTGCCAAAGCTTCCCATGCGCCTATCCAGTATAAAAAACGCCAGTAACATGATTGCCAGTAACGCGATCCAGCTTATATAGCCATGATATAACATCATTGTTCCAAAGGCGTCTGAACCCATCGGATAATGGAACACATATGCAGCGTCCATCAGCACCCGTATGCCCAGGCCACATACTACGATCAAAACGCTTTGCACATGCCACCCCCGCAGCTTCTCCCTCACTACCCACTTATAAAGCCATGTGAAAAGATACAGCATAAGGCTGATCACCACGATTCCTTGTATAAAATTTTCCATGCCACTTAGCGATTCGAAGTCTGGCAAAACGCTGTAACTAATCATACCATATGCCGCGAAAATGAAGTACGCCACTACCGCCGCGATTTTCAAAACCAGTATCCGGTTTTTCTTTGCCCATGTTATCATCGCTACTCTTCTCCTCCATTCCCATCCCTATTTCATAGTGTGTTCCTTTCTACTGTTCCTATATTTCGGATCGTTAACCATACGCTTGTTTGTCATCCCCACTTCGTGCTATACTACACAAGAGGTGAGCGCCGTGAGCAAAATTACGATCCCTTTTAGGGAATATAACGCCATGCGGATTTCCCGCGTCGTTTTATGGATTGCATTTATTTGGGTCATATTTGTCGCTATCGTTATCGTAACCATGCTCTGTCTTATTGGCAATTGGGTCGATTCGGTCGGCACTAGTTTAACAACCATCTCCCCGATTGCATTTTTGTGTGTTGCTTTGCTCTTGTTGCGCAAATACCGCGTTATATTTTTTACTATCTCGTTTTATTTGCTGATTGTATATTATCTTTTATTCATGTTGTCGTCCGGCCTTTCTTTCACGCATACGTCGTCGGATATTGCTCTTGTTTTTTTGCTGCTTGCAATGCTGGCAATCCTTTTGCTGACTATTTTACTCACTTTTCGCACAGTACGCGGGCAAAACATTCCTTTTGCCAGATGGGTAGCAGTCGCGTATGCCCTTTTCAGAATTGCTTCTTCCGTTGTGATGATCGTTTTGATTCTCGCCAACCTGTCTGTAGGTCTGCCGGAGGCTACCCCGCAAAATATTTCGCTTTTCATTGTCAAAAACCTAACTTCTATGCTACCGGAACTTTTATTCGCGTATTTTGGTTACAAAGCATTTAGCGATAGTTACTACCGATATTTCATCAGCCAACCCCTAAGCCGCGTGATTCGCGAAAACACCATATTGTTTAGCTAAATTCCTCATTATTCCGGATAAGCCAGCAGATACCATCCCTGCGCGATTTCCTCTACAATATTATCATATCCCCGAAACTCCAGTTCCCGCTTGCTTGCTTCTGTATACATCAAATCCTCCGGCAGATAAAAGCACGACGAATGCAGTACGGGGCTTAAGCCCAGATCGAACGTCAAAAACCCTTTTTCGATCGTTACCCCTGTTATGCCATAGGTTCGATAAAGCCGCTCCAACTCCGGTAAAAGTTTTTCTGCATAGTCTCTCTGATCCTTTGCGTCATCTCCGAAAAAGGTATACCACTTTCCGTGATATTTTATTTCCAACGGCTCAATCCCCGCCGACTTCATTACATAATAGCCTTCGCTGTTTTCCACATTGTAATCGCCCACACCGCTCTTAAGCAGCCGGTCGCTTAAGTCAAGCAAGGTTTCCTTTTCTTTCTCGACGATCTCATGCGCCCTTTTCAATTCCTGTTTTGGCTGTATTCTCGCGCAGGCAAACATCCCCACGAAAACGAGGGCGATCACAATCAGTATGATATAAAAAATTTTCACATCCAAACTGACTGTCCACTTTTCCTCATTTTTCGAAGTGTTTTTCATAATAGTCCATTCCTCGCCGAATTACATCTTGATCCTTTTGTTCATTTCTTTTTTGCTCTTCCAAACGTTCTAAATACTCATCACCAAAAACAGGATTATTGAAATTACGTCCAAAATCTACCAATCCCTGCACCGCCTGGCTACCCATCAACAGCGCCTCGGGCGAAAAGCCAATCGCCGATCCGGATACACCATACATCAAATTACCAATCTCTTCCAAATTCATCAATCGTCCATTAAAATAAAAACGATCCGGCAATTTTTCATTTTCACTATATCCCAATACCTCCCGAATTTGCTTTGTATTACTTTTGGGATCCCATACACCCTCTGGTCTTACTTTGTTGATCCAGTCAGCTAAAGCCAATACTCCCTGTTCGTCTTTTGCGGTCCTGCATTCTTCAACAATCTCCTCGAGATATTTTGTCAACTTATCTGTAAAGTCGGGAAAGTCTGCTCCATCTTTAGACGGCACAGTAATCATCTCTGTTCCCTTGTCCGGTAAAAATTTTTCAAATTCCTTTAATGTCTCCGCATTAATCCCGTTTGGTAAAACAGCATCCGGATTCGCTTCCAGCCAGTCCCTTATCCCCGTTTCTTCCGGCGTTAGGGTTTGCGCGCCTGCCGCCCGCACCTCGTCCGCTTTCTCCTGCGTGATCGGTCCCATCCCGAGATCAAGGTCGCTCCCGCCAGCCGTTTTCGCACCCTGCGCTTGCCATCCAAACCGCGCGGCCTCCGTCGAGGTTTTGTCCTCCGCGTTCTTCTGCTGCGGCGGCTGCCACCCGAACTGCGCGGCCTCCGTCGAGGTTTTGTCCTCCGCGTTCCCCTGCTGCGGCGCCTGCCACCCAAACTGCGCCGCCTCCGTTGAAGTTTTATCGTTCCCCTGCTGCGGACTCACCTGCGCCGACATCGGCTGCATGATATTCCCAGCCGAACCAACGTTAAACCTTGCCGGAATTTCCTGCCTGACGTTCCCCGCCATCCGTGGATCGATCTCCGTCCTGCCCGTTATCAGCTCCTCCCGCGTGGGCCACGCGTCGTCTTTATTCATAGTATACACCATATTCGTGCCATACGCCGTATCTTTTTGCTGCTCCTCCTCCGTCTGCCCGCTCACCTTGTCCCGCAGCTGTGCTATCCGCCTCTCCAGCGCGGGCGCGAACTGTTTAAGCTGCCCCGCCATCCGCGTCTCCGCCTCTTTCGGCTGCTGTTTTTCCATAGCTTCTTCGCTAATTTTACGTATGGTATTCGGCTGCCATTGCTCCGACTGGGAGGCGGGCGGCTTTGTGTCTGCCCGCGCGCTGTTCCTGATCCCCTCGATCAAACCGTTCAGCTTCGCCGTCGCGTCCGTGAGCGTGCCTGGCCGCGCCTGCTCCCGGTTTTGTACCTGCGGCGGCTGCCAGCCGCTTTGGGCCGCTTCCAGCGCCTCCTGCCGCGCTTGCTCCTCTTTCCGCTTGCGTTCTTCCTCCCGAGCGCGCCGTTCTTCTTCCGCTTTCCTCCGGCGTTCCTCTTCTTTCCTGCGCTGCGCCGCCTCGCGCTCGCGCTGCGCGCTTTGCTCCGCGCGGGCCCGCGCCTTGCTGTCCGCGTCCTTTGACTGATTGTTCATCATTTTGATTTCCCCCTTTTTTCCGCGTAAAAAAAAGAGCACGCCCTTGTGCTCTTTTACATATTTTTCTACAATCCCATCATACCACGCCCAGGTCAGACTTTTGAGGACATCTTCCGGACTTTTGAGGACATGGCATGGATACGCGCCCTATCTGCCGAAAGCAATGAAACTATCCACCTGGTCGTCAAAGGCCGTACGGCGTTGCTTTTCCCGCGCCGGCGGCTCCGCCGGAAGCGGCCGTCCGGCGATAAAATAACGGATCGCGTCCGGCGCGTGCGTCAGCTCGTGCGGCTCGCGCGCGCAGTCGTTGGGGTTCTTTTCGTCATATTGCAGCGCGGGCAGCGTGCGTATCAGGTTGCGGCAATTGTCAAAAATCCGCAGGTGCGCTTTCCGTATACCCTGTTCGTCCTCATACGGCCGCAGCCATTCATGCAGGTTGTACCAGCCCTGCACGCGATCATTCTGTGCCTTTACCAGCATAATGCCGCAGTCACAGAATATCTCCGCCGTGCTTTTTCCTGTGTCGGAATGCCTGTTCCAAAGATCGGGCGGCGCATAATACGCATACACCTGCTCCGTCGTCATCTCCGTGATCCGTTTCGCCGCCTCCGTCACCACAAGGTTGCTCTCGTAAAGTTCCTTGTATACGTAAGCGTCCTCCTGTTCGCTAAGCGCGATCCAGTAGCACGCCAGCATATCGAGGCCATAATCCATCGCCACATACCGCCGCCAGTGCGCGGGGACCGCAAAGGGCCGTATCACGTGGACATCCCGCTTAAACTCTGAAAAATACTGCCCGTCAAATACGTCCCAGTCGCCATACAGCATAGCCTTTTTACGTTCCTCAGGCAGGTTTTCCAGCGTACGCACATACTCCGGCGAGTGCTCCATCAAAAATTTGTTCTCGTAAACAAGCGACTGGATGAACGTATAATCCTCCGGCCGTTCGCTGCCACGGTACAGCCTGTCGATGAACAGCCGCTTGACCCACGTATGTCCCACGCCGCCCGGGTTGCACGTGAAATACATGCGCGGCTCAAACGGCTGCTTGCACATCCCCGACGCGCGGCTGGATTCGGTCAGCGTCTGGAACTGGAATTCCGTGAACTGCGTCGCTTCCTCCATGAAGATCACGTCGTACGCCTGCCCCTGGTATTGCAGTACATCGCGTTCATTATCGCAGTAGCCGAGCTTTAACCGGCTGCCGTTCGGGAACAAAAACTCCTTGGTCGTCTCCTTGTAGTGCGCCGCGTCCGCGAGCTGCTTTTGCAGGAAGTTAACGTGGTTTTCCCGCAGTTCCGGAAGCGTGCGCCGCAAAAGCAATATCTGCAAACCCGCGTAATTGAGCGCGAGCAATACGGCTTTGGTACGTGCCGCCCAGCTTTTCCCGCCCCCGCGCGCGCCGCCGTACGCGGTATAGCGCGTCCTGCTCTCAAAAAACCGCACCTGCTTGGGATATGGTTTTTGTATCTTCAAAATCATTTCGACCACTCCTTGATCTCGCCGCAAAGCTCCACGCGGATGTCTACGCCGCCCGAAAGATCGGCCTTGTCCGTCAGAATCCTGTGATACTTGGCAAGATGCTCCGCCGCTTTCGTACGTTCAGAAACTTTGACCGGCTGGCGCAGCACGGTCTCCTCGCCCGTTTCCTCGTTGATCACGATCTTTTCCTCATAGATTTCGCCGCGCATCAGCTTGGTGAAGTATGCAAGGACGTCCTCCGAGCGCGCGATATTTTTTTCGTTCACCGTGTCAAGGGCGCGCCTTAACTCCGCGCGCACTTCTTCGTTCTTCATGGTATGAGACGCGCTTCTGCCCGCGTATTTGGGCGCGTACCCCGCGCGGATCGCCGCCCGTGTCGCGTTCAGATCCTTTAAATACTCCGTGCAAAACCTCTTTTGCCTGTCCGTCATATTTTTACTCCTTTCTATTTTTTTGCAAACAAAAGACCGCCCTTACGGGCGGCCCGCTATTGATAATGTCTTTCTTATTTGTCGCTGTCTTCTTCGTTGTCGTCGAAACGGTCAAACGACACCGACACGCCGTTATCCAAAAATTCCTTTTCGTCGTCCGGCTCCGTAAGCACCACTGCTTCTTCGTCTACGAATTCGCCAGGTTCTGTTTTTTCTGCCATTTTAAACGCCTCCTTATTTGCTTTGCTTATATTCTCAATTTAAACCTTTCGGCGGTGTTTGAAACGGGAGTTTATCTCATGTCTTAAAGAAAGATACACAGGCCCATAACAATAAAACCTGCGGTCAATACAAAAAAGAGCCACGTATAAAAAACAGTTTTTCCTATATTACAGTCTGAATTCTCTTTCATTTTCCCTCACAGCCTTAATAAATTAACGGCGGCGCATACAGCCACCGCTAAAATCTTCTTTCGTCCGTTCACATGCCGTTCCCCCCGCCTGCCTTATCCTCTGCCGTCACATTCGATCCCAGATTGCAATGCCTGTGATAACTCCATTATTCACACCGAACCGCAGGCTCCACGCCTGCTCAAAATACTCGTCCATATGGTTCACTACATACTGCCCATTTACATGGATGTCGTTCTCCAAGTAGTTTCTGAATCCGGCTGTTGTCAACTTCTGTCCATCTTTCGTGATGTAAATATCCGCATAAAACGCAGCTTCTTCATCCTGCGGAACTTCTGTCACCATTTCCGCGATCTGTTCGATACTCAAATCGAAAATGTCAATTACGCCATGCTCAAAAGAGCGCCACGCAAACGCGTATCCATCGTATGCCTCAACCACCTCTTCCATCGTACTTCCCTTGCCGATCCCGCGCTTGCTTTCCAGCGTGTGTCCCCGCAGGTCGTACGGCTGTCCCTCGAAGCGTTCCCCGTAATATTCCGAATATGGATTATCTGTATCAAAATCTTGTCCGCCCAACTCCTCCACCGTGAGGACGGGTTTCCCGTCCTCATAGATGTAGAATTCGTCAAGACCGAGTACTTTCAGATTCTCGTCGTAGATATATTCTTTCTCGCCGCTCTTGGGCGTAAGCAGCTTTTTCGTTCCCTCCGCGATGCCCACCGCGCTTTCGATGAGCGTACAGCCCGCAAGACCCACGCACAGCGCGGCGCATACAGCCACCGCTAAAATCTTCTTTCGTCCGTTCATTTTTTCTTTCCTCCCATATACCACGGCTGGTTGAAGCTCACGCGCCTTTTGCTTTATCCTCCTGCCTGCAAATTCCAAAGAAAAGTTAAATCAATGCAAAGAACCGTTTCCCCATGCTGAGATAAGAGACATAATCACACCGTAAAGAAGTAAAACCGCTATGGTCAAGCACGTCACCACTGCCGCAGCCCTGCCATCCGTTTTTTTGGAAAGATTGGCCAGGTAAACGAGGCACAATACAACGGATATTGCGCAAACGGACGCGAAGAAAATACTGCCCGCCAGTCTATCCATATGTCCCAGTATTCCAATATACCACCCCGCAACCAGATTCCAAATTGCGATTAATTTCACAGCAACAAATCTTTTTTGCAATTTTGTCAATGCGTCATTGCGGATCTCATAGATTATGCTCACCGCAAATGATACAATGAGTATTCCCCAAAACAGCGGATGAAACATATGTATACCTGAAAAAAGACAAACGGGTATTCCTATCAGCGGAAGCCATATCCCCAGTTGTTTTACCCATCCGGGCAATGTCCTGATTCTTGTTTTTTGCATCTCTACCTTATCTCCCCCCATACAATTTCATGATATTGTATAACTCCATGTCAAATAGTACATTCCGTCCTTTCCCTGTACCACTCTGCCATAAACGATTCCTCCCTCTGACTGCACTCCCGCAAGCGCTTCCAGCGCCGCTTGATTATCCCCACGGATCGTCCCTTCGATATAAGCCGGCCAATGTTCTGATTCCTTGCATGCATAGACCCAATCCGACGTTTTATCCGCATACATTTCCGCAGAATCAAAATGAACGATCTCATTTCCCTCTTTGTCTTTTACTGTAATACTTTGTTCAAATGCATCTTCTTGTTGATACCAGTCCCATCCATCCTCTGGTGAAGAAAACAGAATACTGCTTTCTCCGCCGTAATATCCAGAAAATTCCTGTCCCATCTCCTTTGCAATTCTATAAGGCAAAGGTTTCATGAGTGAGCCGCCCGTATAATCTCCCATCCAGACGCGGTGCACCACGTTCCTCTCCTGTCCGTTTTCATCAACATAAGTCGCTTCTGATTTAGGATTTTTCAAGTCAAACAGAAGAGTTGCAGCATAATCAAGAAAATCTCCATATCCTACATGTTTTTGAAGTCCCGCTCCTTTTGAATGATAAATCATACCTGTCTGCTCGTCATATTTCATTCCCACAATTACACCTAAGCCACCTGCCGTAAAATGATTGCTCTCATCCCTACTAATACCAGAAGCGGCAGGCTCCTCACTTAAGACAATCTGCGTTTCCGCGTTCCCCTGCTGCGGCGCCTGCCACCCAAACTGCGCGGCCTCCGTTGAGGTTTTGTCGTTCGCGTTCTCCTGCGGTGGATTGCTTGCCCCCGCCGACATCGGCTGCATGATATTTCCCGCCATTCGCGGGTCGATCTCCGTCCTGCCCGTTATCAGCTCCTCCCGCGTGGGCCACGCCTCGTCTTTCTTCATAGTATACACCATATTCGTCCCATATGCCGTATCTTTTTGCCGCTCCTCCTCCGTCTGTCCGCTCACCTTGTTTCCGCTCACTTTCTCCCGCAGCTGTGCTATCCGCCTCTCCAGCGCGGGCGCGAACTGTTTAAGCTGCCCTTTCACAAACTCATCTTTCAGTTCCTGCTCCCCAAACAGCCCCTGCAAAAACGGGTCCGCCAGGTCTCCGCTTGTAACGGTCGTTTCTCTTTTCTCACGGGCGGGAACCGCTTCCTCCGGCTTTGCTTTGCCCGTCATAAGCTGGTCCGCCAACCGCTCTACCGCGTCCTTGAACGCCTTTGTCCTGTCGTCCTTGTATTCCTGCTCCCAGCTTTCGCTGTTCAGTTCCATTAAAAACGGGTCGTCCGTATCCCCCTCATGCGCGAGCACATTGTCCATCAGCGTCCTCGTGTATGGCCCAGCCTGCGCCTTTGCTTTGCCCGCCATAAGCTGGCCCGCCATCCGCGTCTCCGCCTCTTTCGGCTGCGCCTTTGCCCCGCCGTACACCGCCTCCGCGTAAGACTGCGGGGCGTCTTTTTCCGTGGCTTTACGTATGGTATTCGGCTGCCATTGCTCCGACTGGGAGGCGGGCGGCTTTGTGCCTGCCCGCGCGCTGTTTCTGATCCCCTCGATCAAACCGTCTAGCTTCGCCGCCGCGTCCGTGAGCGTGCCTGTCCGCGCCTGCTCCCGGTTTTGTACCTGCGGCGGCTGCCAGCCGCTTTGGGCCGCTTCCAGCGCCTCCTGCCGCGCTTGCTCCTCTTTCCGCTTGCGTTCTTCCTCCCGAGCGCGCCGCTGCGCCTCTGCCTTACGCTCCGCTTCCCGCCTGCGCCGCTCTTCTTCCGCTTTCCTCCGGCGTTCCGCCTCGCGCTCGCGCCGCGCGCTTTGCTCCGCGCGGGCCCGCGCCTTGCTGTCCGCGTCCTTTGACTGATTGTTCATCATTTTGATTTCCCCCTTTTTTCCGCGTAAAAAAAGAGCACATCCCTGTGCTCTTTTACATATTTTTCTACAATCCCATCATACCACGCCCAGGTCAGACTTTTGAGGACATCTTCCGGACTTTTGAGGACATCACAGCACCGCCGCCAGTTTCTTTAAAGCCGACGCTCGCACGCGCGTAAGCTGCCGCTCGCAATAGCCGATTTCCGCCGCCACCTTGCCGTGCGCGATTCTGTCCACATACCGCCGTTTTATATACCGCCGCTCATATTCATTCATCCCCGCCGCGTCGAGGCGTTCTTTCATGCGCCCGTATTCCGTATAAAGCTGCTCGATCCGCCCAAGCTTTTCCCTGATCTGCGCGTCGTATACGTCCACCAGCTTTTCCACCACGTCGTACACCGGATCGCTCGGCGTTCCCCCCTGTACCCGTACGCTGTCCATCATGGGCGCGCGCAGCATGCTGTCCACCAATTCGATCTTTTTGGCCGCCAGCTCCCTGACCTCTTCCTCAAGCTCCCCCGCCTGCTCCTTTAAATCGCCGTATCTGTATAGTTCCCGTTCTATCGCCTGCATTTTTAACCCACCTTACATAATTGTTACGATTGTTAACAATTTCTTCATTTATTTAACATTATTTATTCATATAAGTCCTGTATAGTAAAACCATAAGCAATATAAATTTTTCTTTTTCATTTTCTTCCTTATAGGAAGCGCCTCTTAAGCCAGGGGCGCTTTTTTTTACCACCATACCCGCGCGCTGAATTTATCGAATTCACTATGTTCCGAAACCGCGAGATCAATGATATACCCCTTGACCGCGCCGCCCGTATCCTCGGCCACGCGCCAGCCCACGCCGTCAATATAAAGACGCGTTCCCAGTGGGATCACCGCCGGATCGACTGCGACGGTTCGCCCGGGCGTTACTTGCGTGCCCGTCGCTGTACCGCTGTAAGCACTGTTGCATACCGCGCACGGGCAGTAGGTTGTGATGGTAAAGACATCGCTGTTTCGCGTTCCGCCGGACGTTTTTTCCCCGCCGTCTTCGTAGCCGGTAAAGCCGCTCCACAGCCACCGCAGCCCGCCATCCGTGTTACACAGCACATATTCCGTCATGCCCGCATAGCCCTCGATCTGTTCGGCGCGGACCACGTACACCGTGTCGCCGGCCTTTACTTCTTCCTCCAGTTCTCCCATCGGCCGCACCGCGTACGCGCAGTCCGTTTTGGCAATCCGCAGTTCCGTGACAGCCTCCGTATCCAGCGTATCCGCCTGCGCCGTGCCCCCCGCGCAGGCTATCAGTAAAGCCGCGCCCATACAAACTATTTTTTTCATACTTTTCATGTTTAACATCCCCCAGAGCGTTTATTCTATAGGCAAGACCCCACATCCCAAGATGCGGGATAATCATATACAGGAGGTAGAGCCGATGTTCTACCAACGCTGACCCCTTGCCAGTCAAAAGCCGGCCGGGGGTCATTTGTTTTTGCCGCCGTACAGCCTCTCCAGCTCCGCATAGCTTTCCGCCTCCCGCCTCAAACGCTGTTCCTCGGTATACTCCCTCTGCGCAAACGCGTGCTTATCCTCTTTTTTGCCCGTCTCCATACGCCGTTCCCACGTGCGCACCGACGCTTTCCAGTCGCGCATCCTCGCCTTGCCGATCATCCAGCCCTTAGATTCGTAAAAATCGTAAAACTGCTGCGCGTCCACCTTGTTTTTGCGCTGTGCGCAGTATTCCCGTATCTGCTCAAGGGAAGGGCGCGCGAGCTCTTTCTTCTCTTCTGTTTCTTTCTTTTCTTCTCTTTTCTGATTAGGCGGTAGCCCTACCGCAGTACTACGGTAGCCGTCCGGCAGCGGGATTTTGGAAGCCGTGGGCTTGTTGATCGTCTGGAAGCTTTTCCAGCTTTCGAGCACATAATATTCCTTTTCGTCATGCGTATAAAAGGTGACGGACATGTGTGAAGCTATCTCCTCCAGCGTCTTTTCCATGTCGGCCGCCCTTAATTTTTCGTCATAAGGAAATAATATCGATTTCAAATACAGTGTGTTTGCCCGCCCGCGCCCCTCGTCGTCCGCGTTGGAAAACAATCCGATGAACACAAGCTTGGAAAGCGTGGACAGCTTGGCGAAATCCTCGCTCTGCCAGATCCCCGGGTCAATCATTCGTTTTCGCGCCATGCCGCCTTACTCCCTTTTCCATCGCTTTTTGCCGCAGCGTCAAAGGACGGTCACCTGCCGCCTCTTCCCGCTCCCGCCACATCGTATTGTTGCCCGTACCCATCGCCCGCGCGATATACGGCGCGTCAGCTATTTCCCGAATCATCTCTCGTCCTCCCTTACCGCCGCTCTTTCCGCCACTGGCGGCGCTCCGCTCTGCTCCCCGTCGGTGGCGATCCGGACTTCCACGCTTTGCAGCCGGTAATCGTGCGCCAGTTCCCTGACCTCGCCGATCAGGCGTTCAAGCTCGGTATGCTTCCTGATAAAGCCAAACCGCCCATTCTTAAAATATAGCGTAGTAATCACATTTTTCCCTTCTTTCTATTGACATGGAGAGGAAAATATTCTATTATTGAAACAAGTATTGTTTGGAATATCGTTTATTTTAATGGGGTAAATGGTATATTTTCCTCTCAATGCTCATTATAATGGTAAATATTCCTTTTGTCAATCTTTATTTTTGGAAAATTTGCCATCTAGTAAGGTGAGCCAAAAAAATGGAACTTACGGAACGCATCCGTCAACTGTGCCGGAAGAACAAAACCAATTTCGCGGCCCTCGAGCGTGAATTGGGGTTTGGCCAGGGAACGATACGCAAGTGGGACGCAAGCTCTCCCTCCGGCGATAAGCTGGATAAGGTGGCCGATTATTTTGACGTGTCTGTCGATTACCTTTTGGGGCGTATCGACGTACCGTATCCCGTGGATCAAATGACAGTAGGCCTGTCCTCTCCGGTCGGATATTCCGATTTAAGCGAGGACGAGCGCGCCGAGATCGACGAGATCGTCGCCATCTACGCCAGGCGCAAATACAAGCGCGAGCATGGCAAGGAACAAAAAGAGGACTGAGCAAAGGCCCAGTCCTTTTTTATTGCCTGCTAATTATTATTTCACTTGAAACGCGCTCCATCCGGCGTAGCGCGCCGTGCTGTTTAGCTCTTCTTCAATGCGCAGCAAACGGTTGTACTTCGCCACGCGGTCCGTGCGCGTGGGCGCGCCCGTCTTGATCTGTCCCGCGCCCGTGGCGACGGCAATATCCGCGATGGTCGTGTCCTCCGTCTCTCCCGAACGATGAGAGATGATCGCCGAAAATCCCGCGTTACGCGCCATTTCGATGGCCTCGAAAGTCTCCGTGAGCGTGCCGATCTGGTTTACCTTAATGAGGATGGAATTGCCCGCTCCCATCTCGATCCCCTTTTTTAGCCTTTGCGTGTTGGTAACGAACAAATCGTCGCCCACTAGCTGTACCGGCAGCCTTTTGGTCAGCGTTTTCCAGCCCTCCCAGTCCGTTTCTCCCAGTCCGTCTTCTATGGAAATAATCGGATACTCCCGCAAGAGCTTTTCCCAATAACCGGCGAGGTCCCCGCTCGTAAGCCGCGTCTGCTTTTTGAGCAGCGTATACTGTCCGTTTTCATACCATTCGCTGCTCGCCGCGTCAAGCGCGATCTTTACGTCGTCCGTGCTGTATCCCGCGTCGCGAATAGAGTGCACAATCAGCTCTATTGCCTCTTCGTCGCTCGCGAGGTCGGGCGCAAAACCGCCCTCGTCGCCCACCGCCGTCGAATGTCCGGAGGCGGTCAGCCGCGCGCCCAGCGCGTGATATATTTCCACGCCCCAGCGAAGCGCGTCGCTAAACGCAGGTGCGCCCACCGGCACGATCATAAACTCCTGTATATCCACGTTATTGGACGCGTGCTTACCGCCGTTTAAAATATTCATCATCGGCACGGGCAGCACATGCGCCATCACGCCGCCCAGATAATGGAACAGCGACACGTTAAGCGCGTTTGCCGCCGCCTTGGCCGCCGCCAGAGAGACCGCAAGGATGGCGTTCGCCCCCAGAGCCGTCTTGTTCGGCGTGCCGTCAAGGTCGATCATCGTGTGGTCCAAAAGAATCTGTTTGGATGCGTCCAGCCCCCGCAGGGCGGAAGCGATGCGCGTATTGATATTATCCACCGCGCGCGACACGCCCTTGCCGCCGTAACGGTCCTTGTCACCGTCGCGCAGCTCGTGCGCCTCAAATTCTCCAGTCGACGCGCCGGACGGTACGCTTGCGCGCCCTTTTGCGCCACTTTTAAGATACACTTCGGCCTCTACCGTCGGATTGCCGCGCGAATCAATGATCTCGCGCCCCTTGATACCTGATATTTCATATAATGTATTCATGCCCGTCTTCCCCTTTCATTCTCTGCTCCATTCATACCCAAAAACAGGCGCAAAAAAACAGTCAATTCCATACAAAAATACAGAATCGGCTGTTTTCATTTTTTCTGCTCAATCCACTTGGATACCACGACTGGTTGAAGCTCACGTGCCTTTTGCTTTATCCTCCTGCCTAAGCCCCTCGCGCGTTTCCCTTTTCATCGCTGTTACTCCTGCCGTCCAAGCAGCGGCTCCAATATTTTGGGTGATACTCTTACAATGTTATAAGGATTCTGGATAAATCTTGCTCCATCATCTTCAACCGCATTTAAAAGTTCATATTCATTTGTGCTACCGTACCATACGGTAAATGAACACTCCAGCATCGGATACTCATCACTTAAAAATTGCAATATTCCCAAATATTCGCTGGGCCCCGCGCCTAATGGATCGACACCATCCCGCATTTTCATTTCATCAATCACTTGCTTGATCTCTGCTTTGTCGCGCGTTAAACCCAAAAGCCGCATCTCAGTTTTCTCTTTAAATGTATCCTCATAATCGTCCTCACCTTGATAAAATCTGATCTCATCCACCGTTTGCTCATCCACCGGCGGCGAATCGATCGAGGCGCGGCGGTAAAGCTCGCTGTATATCCCTGTTCCCCACTGCGTATCCAACTGCAAAAAGTCCCTGTTCGGATCGTCCCTTAAGGCGCGCAGCGTAGCGCCCCCCATATAGTTGCCATAGCCGATGATTTCCCCTACCGCTTTTGCCCGCCACGGCGTTTGGTTCCGGTGCGTATACAGTTCCCCGTCGATCACGATGTCCGACCATCTGCTGTCCTCCTCGGCGCCCAGTTCCTGGTAGACCGGCTTTCCCTTATAGGTATCAAAGATCAGGTTCGGACGCAAAAACTCGATCACGCCCATGCCGCTCAACACCACCAGCACAACGATCGCCGCCGCGATCCCCCCTATGACCGATCCCGCTATGATAAGCCCCCTGCGCGTTTCCCTTTTCATCGCTGTTTACTCCTGCCGTCCAAGCAACGGCTCGATGACCTCCGGAGATATTTCCATCACTCCATTCACATGTATTTTTGTCTTTCCTTCCTCATCCTCCGCCGCAAACAATCCTCCTACGCTATACGTCCCATCGCTTGCCTGCGTAACACGAATAAAATATTCCAACATAGGATATTCGTCGCTCAAAAAAACCAACATACCGACCGCATATTCTCCAGCCTCTTGCGCGTTAATTTCGCGTTCTGGATCGGCGGTTTCTTCAAGAAACGCCGCGATCGCCGCCTTGTCCGTCGTCTCGTATGTCACTTCGCGGCCGCTGCGTAATTCTTCCGTAAATTCGCTCGGGAACATCGTTTTTCCATCATAGAACTGTACTTTACTTATTGTCTCCGCCGTTACCTCCGGCGGATCAATCGAGGCGCGGCGGTAAAGCTCGCTGTATATCCCTGTTCCCCACTGCGTATCCAACTGCAAATAATCCCTGTTCGGATCATCCCTTAAGGCGCGCAGCGTAGCGCCCCCCATATAGTTGCCATAGCCGATGATTTCCCCTACCGCTTTTGCCCGCCACGGCGTTTGGTTCCGGTGCGTATACAATTCCCCGTCGATCACGATGTCCGCCCATCTGCTGTCTTCCTCGGCGCCCAGTTCCTGGTAGACCGGCTTTCCCTTATAGGTATCAAAGATCAGGTTCGGACGCAAAAATTCGATCACGCCCATGCCGCTCAACACCACCAGTACAACGATCGCCGCCGCGATCCCCCCTATGACCGATCCCGCTATGATAAGCCCCTCGCGCGTTTCCCTTTTCATCGCCGTTACTCCTTTAATTGATTAATATCCCGTTGTATATTTTATTATCGTTTCGCTGGAAATCGTTCCTTCAGGCTTTGGCTGCGATGGAGGCGTTCCATTCACCTTACCCCTATGGTTTTTTACGGACATGGGACGGGAAATATCAGATGCTCACTGCAAGTAGAATCCATACCCAAAGAATAATCGGAATCCAGTTTAGTATACTCAGCACTATTTTTTGCCGTTTAGCTTTTAAGGACAATTCTTCATCTCTCGGGATAGTAATGAATACTCCTGCCCGATAAGGAAAATACGATATCAATATACGTCCATAAAAAACGACCGTCGTTAAATTTGCTGCCAAAAACAACGTCCCCACCGTCTTGAAATTTGTCATACTGCCAAACAGCATTTCTGAAACACCGTTTACTTGCAAGGCAATTAAAATCGCGCTCATGCATATTATAATGATATAGTCCATACCCTTAGCGAGCGTTCGTACCCTATCGATGTTTTTGCAAGAAAATTTGCGATCACCCTTACTTTCAAAGTAATTCCATTCTAACAATCCCAAGAAAGTAAATTCCCAAAAAGTCAGCTTATCATGTTTCATATATTACTCCTTTATACATCCCTCGTGATAATATAATTGAGTGTCTGATTATTCAGGTCATTCATACATATTCTAAATGTAATATATTGCGGCGGAACTATAGTAACTCCGTTGTCATTTTTTATTCCGTCGACCATGACCGTCGCCTCAATATAATCTCCGCCTGTTGCTTCTTCTGTTTTCATCGTATTTTCGACAAGCATAGGTATAACGGACGATACCCATTTAGCACCCTCGACTATTCTCCCGCCTATCCCATATGTAAGGACATCAAATCCAGCGGTTCCGATCGCATGCAAAGCATCTCTTTGTTTATCTTCAGCTTGTTGCAGCTCCCGTGCTTCTTTGTCATTTATCGAAAACTCTTTAATATCAATTACCTGTACATTTGCAAGGTCACCACTAAGATTTCCATCTCTGATTATATCTTTGATTTGATTCCCTTGGCGGTCATCACCTAAAATCCTGTCAAGAACTCCGACCACTTTTGCTTTATTATCTAAAGTATTTTTAGGATCATTATCCGCATTCCCTTTCGGCATAACCAGCGGTGCCATCGCTTTTGGATAAGGGTTATATTTGTTAAGGATATCCTGTGTGGAGATCTCTCCAATTCCTTTTGTATCAGATACCTTTGTTTCTTTTTCCTCGCCAGTAGATGTATGCTCCACAATCTGCGTTTCCGCGTTCCCTTGCTGCGGCGCCTGCCATCCGAACTGCGCGCCCTCCGTCGAGGTTTTGTCTTCCGCGTTCTCCTGCTGCGGCGGCTGCCATCCAAACTGCGCGCCCTCCGTCGAGGTTTTGTCTTCCGCGCTCTCCTGCTGCGGCGGCTGCCACCCAAACTGCGCCGCCTCCGTCGAAGTTTTATCGTTCCCCTGCGGCGGATTGCTCACCTGCGCCGACATCGGCTGCATGATATTCCCCGCCGAACCAACGTCAAACCTTGACGGAATTTCCTGCCTGACGTTCCCCGCCATCCGTGGATCGATCTCCGTCCTGCCCGTTATCAGCTCCTCCCGCGTGGGCCACGCGTCATCTTTATTCATAGTATACACCATATTCGTTCCATACGCCGTATCTTTTTGCTCCTCCTCCGTCTGCCCGCTCACTTTCTCCCGCAGCTGTGCTATCCGCTTCTCCAGCGCGGGCGCGAACTGTTTAAGCTGCCCTTTCACAAACTCATCTTTCAGTTCCTGCTCCCCAAACAGCCCCTGCAAAAACGGGTCCGCCAGGTCTCCGCTTGTAACGGCCGTTTCTCTTTCCTCACGGGCGGGAACCGCTTCCTCCGGCTTTGTTTTGCCCGTCATAAGCTGGTCCGCCAACCGCTCTACCGCGTCCTTGAACGCCTTTGTCCTGCCGTCCTTGTATTCCCGCTCCCAGCTATCGCTGTTCAGTTCCATTAAAAACGGGTCGTCCGTATTCCCCTCATGCGCGAGCACATTATCCATCAGCGTCCTCGTGTATGGGCTAGCCTGCGGCTTTGCTTTGCCCGCCATCCGCGTCTCCGCCTCTTTCGGCTGCTGTTTTTCCATAGCTTCTTCGCTAATTTTACGTATGGTATTCGGCTGCCAACCGCTTTGGGCCGACTGCGGGGCGTCTTTTTCCGTGGCTTTACGTATGGTATTCGGCTGCCATTGCTCCAATTGGGAGGCGGGCGGCTTTGTGCCTGTCCGCGCCTGCTCCCGGTTTTGTGCCTGCGGCGGCTGCCAGCCGCTTTGGGCCGCTTCCAGCGCCTCCTGCCGCGCTTGCTCCTCTTTCCGCTTGCGTTCTTCCTCCCGAGCGCGCCGCTGCGCCTCCGCCTTACGCTCCGCTTCCCGCCTGCGCCGTTCCTCCTCCGCCTTACGCTCCGCTTCCCGCCTGCGCCGCTCTTCTTCCGCTTTCCTCCGGCGTTCCTCTTCTTTCCTGCGTTGTTCCGCGCGGGCCCGCGCCTTGCTGTCCGCGTCCTTTGACTGATTGTTCATCATTTTGATTTCCCCCTTTTTTCTGCATAAAAAAAGAGCACGTTTCTGTGCTCTTTCACATATTTTTCTACAATCCCATCATACCACGCCCAGGACAGACTTTTGAGGACATCTTCCGGACTTTTGAGGACATGGATACGCGCCGCTTCGCCCGCCTACTTCCCCAGTATATCCCGCGCAAAATCCGCCGCCTGTTTTTGCACCGTCTCGTCCGATGCCAGACCGCCCACGCAGTGGAACTCCCGCTCAATAGGCGTAATTCCGCGTTTCATAAGCTGCTTTTTGATCAGGTGCGAAGCGCCGGACGGGTTTCCGGCCGTACTGAACACGGCGACCTTGCCGCTCAGCTGCGGCGGAAGCGTCTTAATAAACTTCTTCAGCTTGCCCGCGATATGGAACGCGTACACCGCCCCGCCCAAAAAAAGGATGTCTGTTCCTGCTTTGACAGGCTCGCCGATGTCCTTTGCTCCTACGCCCGCCGCCACCGCGATCGCCTCGGCGATCATCTTCGTATTGCCCGATTTTGAAAAGTACCGAACCTCCGCCATAACAGCCTCCTCAATAGGATTTCGCGAAATACATCATCTGCTTCGCGGGTTTGCCGCAGTGTACGCATACTTCGCCTAAGTTTTTCTGCCCGTCGAACGGCATGCAGCGCGTGGTGATACCCGTCTTTTCCTTGATCGCTTCCTCGCACTCCGTCTGCCCGCACCACATCGCGCGTACAAAACCGTGCCCCGTTTCCACGCCTTCGATGAACTCTTCCCAGTTTCTCGCGTCAAATGTGTGTTCCTCGCGGTATTTGCGCGCCGTCTCCAGCATGTTTACCTGTATCTTTTGAAGCAGCTCTTCCACCGTAAGCGCGATATTCTCCAGGGGATACGCCTCTTTTTCGTACGTGTCTCTGCGCGCGAGCATGCATTTACCCGCTTCTAAATCCCGCGGCCCGATCTCGAGACGCACGGGCACGCCTTTCAGTTCCCACTCGTTAAACTTCCAGCCCGGGCTTTGGTCGCGGTCGTCAAGCTCTGTGCGGATACCCGCCTCCTTAAGCCGCGCCGCCAGCTCTTCAGCTTTTTCCATTACGCCCTCCTTGTGCGCCGCGACAGGCACGATCACGCACTGGATAGGCGCTACGCGCGGCGGTAATTTCAGTCCGCGTTCGTCGCCGTGCACCATAATCAGCCCGCCGATCATGCGCGTGGAAGTGCCCCACGAGGTTTGATAAGCATATTTTAACTGCCCGTCCTTATCCAAAAACCGGATGTCGAACCCTTTGGCAAAATTCTGTCCCAAATTATGCGACGTGCCCATCTGAAGCGCCTTGCCGTCTTGCATCATCGCTTCCACGGTGTACGTATGGTCCGCGCCCGCAAACTTTTCCTTTTCGCTCTTGCGCCCCGCGATCACCGGAATCGCCAGCACGTTTTCCATGAACTCGCGGTATACGCCGAGCATCTTCTCTGTCTCCGCCTCCGCTTCCTCCTGCGTGGCATGCACCGTGTGCCCCTCCTGCCACAAAAATTCAGACGTGCGCAAAAACGGGCGCGTGCTCTTTTCCCAGCGCAGCACGTTGCACCACTGGTTTAAAAGCACCGGCAGGTCGCGGTAGCTCTGCACCCATTTGGAATACATCGAGCAAATGATCGTCTCAGACGTCGGGCGGATACAAAGCGGCTCCGCCAATTCCTCCATGCCGCCTTTGGTGACCCACGCCACCTCAGGCGCGAATCCCTCGACGTGCTCCGCTTCTTTTTCCAGTAAATGCTTTGGAATGAGCAACGGGAAATACGCGTTTTTGTGTCCGGTCGCCTTGAAGCGTTCGTCCATCTGCTGCTGTATCAGCTCCCAGATCCCGTAGCCGTACTGCTTGATGACCATGCAGCCCTTGACTTCGGAATAATCGACCATATCCGCCATCTTGATTACGTCCGTATACCAGCGCGAAAAATCCTCTTTTTGCGGTGTGATATGCGCGACGAATCCATCGTTTTGTTTACCCATTGCAAAGCTCCTTTGAATAAAATATCGTAACCATATTATTTTATCATTGCGCCGCGCGATATGCAAGGGCTCGTCGCTCGTCGCCCTCGCCTCTCCATATCGCCTTACGGCGCTATTCCGCTACTCGTGCGCTCGCTCCTCTTCCCCACGAAGCTCACTGCGCTTCGTTCCGTTCGAGTTCCGCGGGGGCCCCTTTTTCTTCTTGTCGCCCTTTTCGTTCCGAACCGCCCTACGGCGCTATTTTGTCCGCATGCCATAGCCGCGTTCGTCAGAAACGCTATCACGAGCAACGGCTGACTGCCGCCAGTATGTGGTGTATCGCTCGATCCGCAGTCGTGGCGGGATGTTTGTTTCCGACGTCTTTGCAAGCGCAGCGCGCAGACTCGGAATACAAATACCCGCCTAAGGCTGCGGTAAGCTTTTCGTCGTCTGTCGCCCCACGAAGCTCACTGCGCTTCGTTCCGTTCGAGCTGCGCGGGGACCCCGTTATTCCGCCCTCGCCGCTGCTCACGATAGTGCCGCTTGCCCTACTCCATCTCCGGCAAAATATAAACGTCGCCGCCGCCCGCGTCCACCATGCGGATTTTCGTATCGTATACGTCCTCGAGTATATCCTTTACAAGAATGTCGCGCGCCTTTCCACAGGCGACTACCCGTCCTTTTTTCATCAGCACGATCTGGTCGCAGTAATGCCGCGCGAGGTTTAGGTCGTGCAGCACGGCCGCGCACAGCATACCCTGTTTTCCGGTCAGCTCCCTCACTAGCGATAGGATTCCCACCTGATGCTTGATGTCGAGGCTGGATACCGGCTCGTCCAAAAGCAAGGTGCTCGATTGCTGGCACAGCGCCCGCGCGATAATCATTCTCTGCCACTCCCCGCCCGAAAGTCCGGTCACGCTGCGGTTTTCCAGATGTCCAATACCCGTTTTGGCGATGCACTCGCGCGCCAGGGCAATATCCTGCGGCGTATCGCCCTCAAACGTCTTTTTGTGCGGATTTCGCCCCATGAGCACGGTCTGAAGCACGGTAAAATCGTATTCCAGCGCGTAACTTTGCGGCACCAGCGCCATTTTTCGCGCCAGCTCTTTCGCGCTCAGCGACTGTACGTTCTCCCCGTCTAACCGCACGGTTCCCCGCTCCGGCTTTAAGTAGCCGGAAATAGCGCGCAAAAGCGTCGTCTTTCCCGCGCCGTTAGGACCGATTATGCCGGCCATCCCCGACGTAAGCGTCAGCGAAATACCGTGCAGGATGGGCGTATCGTCGATGCTCAGGTCCAAATCATTAATTTCAATGCCCATACGCCTACACCCCCTTTCTTCCGTGCCGCAGCAGGAAAATGAAAAAGGGCACGCCCAGTATGGAAGTAACGATTCCCACCGGCATCTCCTGTCCGCTTAGTATGACGCGCGCGATGATGTCACACACGAGCAGATAAGCGCCCCCGCCCACAAAGCAGAGCGGCAGGAGTTTTTTGTTGTCCGGTCCGCAGACCATACGCAAAAGGTGCGGCACCATCAGCCCCACAAAGCCGATAATCCCGCTTACCGAAACCGCGACTGCGGACAGCAGCGATGTTAATATCAGCATATTCCTGCGCGTCTTATGCGTATCCACGCCCAGGCTGCGCGAAACCTCGTCCCCGTTGAGCATAATATTCAAAGGTTTCGCATAGTACATCAGCAGCGTGGAGCATACAAGGATCGCGGGCAGCGCAATATAAATCTTTTCCCACGACATACTTGCCAGGCTGCCCATGTTCCACATGACGACGTTTTCCATCTTGTCGCGGTTTAAAAGCATGATCAGGTAAATCACCGCCGAAAACATCGCACTCATGGAAAAGCCGGACAGCAGCAGGGAAAAGGTGGAAACCTTGCCGCGTATGCGCGAAATATTATATACAACGAAAACGGCTGCCAGCGCGCCCAAAAAGCTGAAAACGGCGATCGTCCCCGCGCCCAGCACCGTCGCCGCCTGAAAAAACGTCATGGCGACGGTCGCCCCCAGCGCCGCGCCGGAAGAAACGCCCAGCACAAAGGAATCCGCCATCGGGTTTTTGAACACCCCCTGCAAACAGCAGCCCGAAACCGCGAGCGCCGCGCCGACCAAAAACGCGCCGAGAGCGCGCGGCAAACGGATGTTGATAAAAATATTATACACTGCTTTTGTTGCCCGCCCTGCGAGGACGTCTCCGAATTCCGCAACCGAAAGGCCCGAGCTGCCCACAAAAAAGGCGCACACAAAGGCGGCGATGCCGCCTAAGATGAGCGCCGTTAAAAGCAGCCTGAATTTTATGTGCCGTTTTGCCATATTCTCGACCTGTCAAATGGATGTTCGCGGCTATGCCGCGCCGCGCGTGCCTAATCGTTCAGAATTTCGCTGACCGCTTTCAGCGCGTCCGCGATACGCGGGCCGGGCCGCGTGAAAATATCCGCGTCCACGCCGTATACCCTGCCTTCATTGACCGCGTCCAAGTCCTCATACCCCTGCGAGCGCGCAATATCTCCTGTGCTGCCCATGCTGGAATCCATAAGGATAATATCCGGATTCGCCGCCACCAGGTCTTCCACCGGATATTCGATCCACGGCGCGGCCTGGCCGTCCGTTACGCACTTGCCGCCGGCGAGCTCGATTATTGTATTGATAAAACTGCCGGGGCCGCTCGTCCAGTTGCCCATGTCGCCATAGCTCATCGCGTAATATACGGTCTTTTCTTCTTTCGGCTTATTTTCCTGCACGTCTTTTACCGCCGCGTCGATCTCATCCACTACCTGCTGCGCCACGTCTTCCATGCCCACGATAGCGCCGACCAGCTTGATGGACTGCGGAATCTCGTCAAAGGTCGTCGCTTCCACGACCGCCACCGGTATACCAAGGCTTTTCAGCTTATCGACCGCGTCCTGCTGGAGTCCCGTTCCTGCGAGCACGACGTCCGGCTCCAACGCCGCGACCTTTTCTACATCCGGACCGTTGAAATCTCCCACGACCTCGATACTTTTGGTGATCTCCGGATAATTGGATGAAGCGTCGATGCCTACGAGCCTATCTGCCGCGCCGACCGCGCATACGATCTCCGTGCCCGCCGGCGTTAAGGAGACGATCTTGTCCGCTTTCTCAATGGAAACCTCGTTTCCCGAAAGGTCCGTAAACACCCCGCCCGCGGAAGAAGCGGGCTCCGAAGCCTGCTCCGCCGGTCCGGACGGTACAGCCGATTCTTCCTGCGTTGCCGCCGGACTTTCCACAGGCGATTCCTGCGGCCCGCCGGACGCGCACCCCGCGAAAACAGCGACCGCCATCACGATACAAATGAGTAAAGAGAGTATTTTTTTGTTCATGTTTTTCCTTTTCCTTTCTGTCTTTCCATGGCAATAAAAAATGCCTTTTCGGCAACCGCAAAAAGGCAAAACGCGCTTTTATCCTCCCCGCCGAAGAAAAAAACTGTTATTTATGGCAGGTCTTCCGGCTTGGCTTCATCACATCCCGCGCGCCTTCCCGGCTTTCGGCCAGTGGCATGCTTGCGCGGGCGCTCCGCCACACGGCAGCGGTGGGCTGCAGCGGCATACGCTTTCCCTATTATCCGGTTTTATCCGGCACCATAAACAGAGTACTGTTTTTGTTACTATACCATATCCCCTAAGCGAATACAATGTCCTTTCGCCCAAAAAACTTTCGTATCTTTGAAGTTTCCTGTTGCATAATTATTCATCGTAATGTATAATTATGTAGAATCGAAAAAAAGGAGCATAAAAATCATGATAAATGTAAGCATTATCGGCGCAACCGGATATGTGGGCGCGGAATTAATACGCCTCTTAGGGCAGCATCCCCACGTCAATATCACGGTAGCGGTATCCAAAAGCTTCGCGGGCAAAACGCTTGGCGACATCTACGCGAATTTTATCCCCGCCAAAACGCTCGCGCTTCGCGACCTTGACCTGGATGTTATCGCCGCTCATTCAGATTATGCATTTTTATGCTTGCCGCACGGACAGTCTCTTGCCGCCGCGCCCGCTCTTTTATCTGCGGGCCTTAAGGTGATCGACTTATCCGGCGACTTCCGCTACGACGATACGGATATTTATGAAAAGTGGTACGGCCTGCCGCATACGGCAAAGGAAGAAAACGCGCGGGCGGTATACGGCCTGAGCGAATATTATAAGGATGAAATCGCAAAAACAAGCTTCACCGCAAACCCCGGCTGTTATACGACGACGAGTATCCTCGCGCTCGCGCCGCTCTTAAAAAACGGGCTCGTCAAAACGGACGGTATCGTCATCGACGCCAAATCCGGCGTGACGGGCGCGGGCAGAAAGGAATCCCTCGCCTTTTCCTATTGCGAGACGGCGGATAATTTCAAGGCCTATTCGGCAGTGAACCACCGCCATACGTCAGAAATCGAGGAACAGCTTTCAAAGCTTTCCGGCAATCAGATCAAATTGCTGTTCACGCCCCACCTGCTTCCCGTAAAGCGCGGCATTCTTGCCACCAGCTACGCGGAGCTTTCCGAGGGCGCTGACGAAGCGTCCGTTGCGCAGGCCTATGCGGATGCCTATGGGGATAAGCCCTTTACACACGTGCTGCCCTGCGGCAAGCTGCCGGAGCTGAAATATGTGGTCGGCTCCAACAACTGCATGATCGGTTATGATTTTTCGCCCCGCACGGGCCGCATTATCGTCGTTTCGTGCACGGATAACCTCATCAAAGGCGCGGCCGGACAGGCGATCCAGAACTTCAACATCATGAACGGTTTAGACGAGACAACCGGCCTGCCGCAAGTGGCCTGGTACTTATAGTCGCTCTCGCCGCTCCCGCCGCTTCATATCGCCTTACGGCACAAAGCTTACCGCCAGCGACGCGCGTACCTCATAGATTCAGCATTGTTAATTAAGGAGAACAAAATGGAAGATATAAAAATGGAACAATATTTAAACAGGGCCAACATGCTCATCGAGGCCCTGCCCTACATCCAGCGCCTGTTCGGCAAAACGATCGTCATCAAGTACGGCGGCGCGGCCATGCTCAACGAGGACCTCACGCAGAAAATACTCGAAGACGTTACCCTTTTAAAATTCGTGGGCATGAACCCGATTTTAGTGCACGGCGGCGGACCGGACATCAACAACATGCTCAAGGCGCTGAAAATCGAGCCGAAATTCATCGACGGCCTGCGCGTCACCGACGACGCGACGATGGAGGTCGTGCAAATGGTGCTGACAGGCAAGATCAACAAAGAAATCGTCGCCAAGCTGAACGGCATGGGCGCCTCCGCTATCGGCCTTTGCGGAATCGACGGCAACATCTTAAAAGCGGTCAAGGCGCCGCCGAAAAACGGCGTGGACCTGGGCAACGTCGGCAAAATCACGTCCATCAATACCACGCTTTTAAAAACGCTCGCGCACGACCAGTATATTCCTGTCATCGCCCCTGTGGGTACGGGTGACGCTGGTGAAAGCTACAACATCAACGCCGATACGGTGGCGGGCGAGATCGCGACGGCGCTGGAAGCGGAAAAGCTTATTTTCCTGACGGATACGGACGGTATCCGCACCAACGAAAATGATCCCGAATCGCTCTTGTATGTAGCGTCCAAAACGGATATACTTAATATGATCGAGGACGGGAAGATCACGGGCGGCATGCTGCCCAAGGTAAACGGGTGCCTGTCGGCTATCGAGCACGGCGTCAAGCGCGCGCATATCTTAAACGGCACGATCCCCCATCCGATCATACTGGAAATCTTTACCGATTCCGGTATCGGCACGATGGTGACCGGGTAACGCTTGTATTCCAAGGCCGCGCGCTTTGTTCCCTACAAGCATACGTTCCCGCCGGTCGTTCCGGTCGACATGCAAACCGCTCGGATTTTGCTCTGCAAAAACTCGCTCTTGCATGCGCCAATGTCACTCCGCCGGATCGAGCGCGCACATAACAAGCGAATGGCATCACATGGCGGATGTGGTCTATGTACTTGCAATATATAATCAGGAGAACCATGAACTACGAAGAATTAAAACAACTGGACAGTCAGTATTATATGGAAGTGTTCGGCGAGCGTTTGCCCGCCGTATTCACGCACGGCAAGGGCGCGAAGCTCTATGATGAAAACGGCAGGGAATATTTGGATTTTCTCGCCGGTATCGCCGTAAACTGCCTCGGTTATTCCGACGAGGGGTTCAAAGACGTTTTAAAAGAGCAGATAGATTCGCTGATCCATACGTGCAATTATTTTTACAACGAACCGCAGGCCCGCCTGGCGCAAATGCTGTGCGAAAAAACGGGCTACGCGCGGGTGTTTTTCGGCAATAGCGGCGCGGAGGCAAACGAATGCGCCTTAAAGCTTGCCAAAAAATATACCTATGAAAAAGGAAGCGCGTCAGACCGTTTCGTGGCCCTAAAGCAGAGCTTTCACGGACGGACGCTATTCACGCTCAGCGCGACCGGACAGGAAAAATTCCATGCGCCTTTTCGCCCGATGCCCTATGATTTTACTTATATCGGCGCAAACGATACAGACGCCGCGAAAGCCGCTATATCAGGGGATATTTGCGGTGTAATACTCGAAGTAATACAGGGCGAGAGCGGCGTGTTCCCCTTAGATCGGGCGTTTGTCGCGGCTGTGCGCGCCTTGTGTGACGAGCACGGCGTTCCCCTCATCATCGACGAGGTACAAACGGGCATGGGGCGCACGGGCAAATTTTTGGCGCAGGAGCATTACGGGATCAAAGCAGACATCACCACGCTTGCAAAGGCTCTCGGAAACGGCGTGCCCATCGGCGCGTGCCTCGCCAGCGAAAAGCTCGCGGCGGCGTTTTTAGCAGGCGACCACGGCTCCACGTTCGGCGGCAACCCGCTCGCGTGCGCGGCCGGTCTTTATGTAACAGGGAAAATCGACGATACAATGCTTGCCCATATCGCGCAGACTGGTTCCTATTTTCAAGGAAAACTTGCCGCCCTTAAGCGGCAGCTTCCGCAGTCCATTTTGGATGTGCGCGGCTGCGGCCTCATGCTGGGCGCGCAATTAAGCGAAGCGTATCACGCGCGTGATATACAGCTAAAGCTTTTAAAAGAGGGATTTGTCATCGGCACGGCGGGCGGCAACACGCTTCGCTTCGTTCCCCCATTCGTGATTGAAAAGACGGATACCGACGATTTGATAGACGCTCTCACAGCCGCATTGATTTGATCGTAAACAGGCAATCCGTTGCCTGTTTTTTATAAAAAGTTTATACGCGCCCGATTGCTACGCGAGCGCCACAAGTAAGGAGTATGTATGAAATGCCAAAACTAACCGATATTGAGAAGATCCTCGTCATCGGCTCCGGCCCCATCATCATTGGGCAGGCCGCGGAGTTCGACTATAGCGGCACGCAGGCGTGCAAGGCCTTAAAAGAAGAGGGCTATGAAGTCGTGCTCATAAACTCCAACCCCGCCACCATCATGACGGACCTTAATATGGCGGACAAGGTGTATATCGAACCGATCAACTTAGATACCGTCACCCGTATCTTAAAAAAGGAAAAACCGCAGGGCATTATCGCCACGCTGGGAGGCCAGACGGGCCTTAATATGGCGATCGAATTAGACCAGAGCGGTATCCTGCCCAAAATGGGTATCCGCCTTTTGGGTACGCAGCTTACGTCCATCAAATTAGCCGAGGACCGCGAGCTGTTCAAGGACCTTATGGTAAGGACCGGCCAGAAAACGACGCACTCGACCATTGTAACCTCGCTTGAGGAAGCGGAAGCTTTCAGTGCGCAGTGCCCTTTCCCGCTGATCGTGCGTCCGGCCTATACCCTGGGCGGCACGGGCGGCGGCGTAGCGCACAATATGGACGAGCTTATGGACATCACCGCGCGCGGCCTTAAAATGAGCCTCATCCACCAGGTGCTTTTGGAGCAGAGCGTCGCGGGCTGGAAAGAAATCGAATACGAAGTCATCCGTGACAACGCGGACAACTGCATTATCGTATGTAATATGGAAAACATCGATCCGGTGGGTATCCATACAGGCGACAGTATCGTCGTCGCGCCCTCGCAGACGCTTACGGACCGCGAATACCAAATGCTGCGCACGTCGGCGCTTAAAATCATCCGCGCCCTCGATATTCGCGGCGGCTGCAACATCCAGTACGCGCTCGATCCGGATTCTTACGATTACGTAGTCATCGAGGTCAATCCGCGCGTATCGCGTTCGTCCGCGCTCGCGAGCAAGGCCACGGGCTACCCCATCGCGCGTGTCGCGGCCAAGATCGCCGTCGGCTACAATCTGGACGAAATCAAAAACAACGTCACTGGCAAAACGTACGCCTGCTTCGAACCGGCCCTTGACTATGTCGTCACCAAAGTGCCGCGCTGGCCTTTTGATAAATTCACGGGCGCGGACAGGCTTTTGGGAACGCAGATGAAAGCCACGGGCGAGGTCATGGCCATCGGCCGCAACATCGAAGAATCGCTCTTAAAAGCGATCGACTGCCTCGACGTAAAATTAAACTACAACCTCGGCATGAAAAATATCGACGACTGGACCTTAAAAGAACTCGACGATTCGCTTAAAAACGCGGACGACGAGCGTATTTTCGTGCTGTCAAAGGCGCTGGAGCGCGGCTACACGGTAGACAGGCTGCACGAGGTGACGAAAATCGATAAATTCTTCATCAATAAGCTGAAAAATATCGTGGACCTTTCCAAAGAGCTTCGGGGCTATACCATTGAAGACCTGCCGGAGCACGTTCTCCGCAAATGTAAAAAGGTGGGCTTCGGCGACGGCTACATCGCGGACTGTATCGGCGCGCACGAATCCCAGATCACGTTCATGCGCGGCGCGCTTGGTATCCATCCGTCCTTTAAAAAGGTGGATACGTGCGCGGGCGAGTTTCGCGCGGTCACGCCGTACTACTATTCGACCTACGACAACGAGGACGAGGTGGAGCGCACGGACAAAAAGAAAGTCATCGTCCTAGGTTCCGGCCCCATCCGTATCGGCCAGGGTATCGAGTTCGACTACTGCTCGGTGCATTCGGTCAATACCCTAAAGGAAATGGGTTACGAATCCATCATCATCAATTCCAATCCGGAAACGGTGTCCACCGACTTCGATACCTCGGATAAGCTGTATTTCGAGCCTCTGACAAAGGAATGCGTGCTGGATATTATCGATAAGGAAAAGCCGGAGGGCGTGATCGTGCAGTTCGGCGGCCAGACGGCAATCAATCTGGCGGACCCCATCTGCAACACGGGCAAGCGCGTGCTGGGCACGTCGGTCGAGGACATCGACCGCGCGGAGGACCGCGATAAATTCCTGCATGTGTTAGAGAAACTGAATATCCCGCTTCCCAAAGGCGATACGACGTTTTCCTTAGAGCACGCGCTCGAGGCGGCCGCGGACATCGGCTATCCCGTGCTCGTGCGCCCGTCTTACGTGCTGGGCGGACGCGCGATGGAAATCGTCTATAACGACGCGGAGCTTACCGAATATATGACGATGGCGGCGGAGGTATCGCCGGATAAGCCGGTGCTCATCGATAAATACGTTACCGGCAAGGAAATCGAGCTGGACGCGGTGTGCGACGGCACGGACGTCCTCGTGGTCGGGATCATGGAGCACCTCGAGCGCGCGGGCGTACATTCGGGCGACAGCTTCGCCGTGTATCCTACGCAGACCATCCCCAAAGAAGCCAAGCAAAAAGTCGCGGACTACGGGATCGCCCTCGGGCGCGCCCTCAACATCAAGGGCCTGTTCAACATCCAGTTCGTCATGGACGAGAACAACAACGTATACGTCATCGAAGTAAACCCGCGCGCCAGCCGTACGGTGCCCATCCTCTCCAAGGTGACGGGCGTTAACATGGTAAAGCTGGCGACGCACGTCATGCTGGGCGAAAGCTTAAAGGACATGGGCTACGCGACGGGCGTGCACAAGGAATCCAAACTGATAACAGTCAAAGCGCCGGTGTTCTCTTTCCAGAAATTAGCGACGGTCGATACGTTCCTCGGGCCTGAGATGAAGTCCACGGGCGAAGTCATGGGCACGGACCGCACGTTCTTAAAGGCGCTCAAAAAAGCGTTCCTCGCTTCGGGCAGCAGCTTGCCCGACAAGGAGGGAAAAATCCTCATAAGCGTCGCCAACCGCGATAAGGAAGAGGCGCTCTGCGTCGCCCGCCAGATGAGGGAATGCGGCTTTACGCTGTGCGCCACACCGGGCACGCACCAGTATTTCTTAGAACATGGCTTCGATGTGGAGCTCGTTCCCAATGAAAAGGTCTTAGACCTGATCAAAACCGGCGAATTTTCGCTCATCGTCAATACGCCCACGCGCGGCAAGCAAAAAACGCGCAGTGGCTTCATGCTGCGGCGTACGGCGGTCGGCTTCAACGTTCCCTGCATCACTTCCATGGATACGGTGAACTCCATGCTCAAGGTGCTGCTCTCGGACGATAAGCTGAGCATTATTCCCTTAAACGAATATAAGTAAGGAGGGCGCGGCTGATGATGGATCAAATCACCCTTGTCAAAGCGGCGGAAAGCGATGCGCCCGAGGTATTGGAAATCACCAAGCGCGCGTTTGACCTGTACGCCAACGAAATCCGCAAGCGCGAGAGCGTTGCCGCGCTGTACGAGACGATCGGCGACGTTGTTTCCGACATCAAAAACAAAAACGTGTACGTCGCCCGTATCGACGGCGAAATGGTGGGCAGCGTGCGTTTTGAGATCTTAACGGAGGGAATCGCCTATTTAAGCCGTTTTTCCATCGATCCGGAGGCGCAGAATTTAGGTATCGGCGGCCTGCTTTTAGAAAAGGTGCGTATCGAATGCCTGCCACTGGGCGTGCGCGCCATCACGCTGCACACCGCGTCAAAAATGCGCTCCACGGTCGCGTTTTATTTAAAAAACGGCTATTATATCCATTCCATTTCACGTGACAGCGACTACATCCGCGCGCTGATGGTCAACGAGATCCTTGAGATGGACGAAATGTTCGACTACGAAAGCGTGTGCGCTAAGGCGAAACATTAGGCGCGCTCGGATTTTGCTTCGCAAAAACTCACTCCTGCAAACACCGGCGCAGCTCCGCCGGACTGGGCGCGCTTTGTATCAGCGTATCGAGCTTGCCTGCTCCGGCAAGCGGAATGCGAAATTCGGTTTAGGCGCTTTTGCAAGCGCAGCGCGCAGGTTCTAAAGCCGAATTGCCATTCCAATTGGCGGTATACTACAACGCATCTTCCCTGTTTCAAACGCTCCGAGCGGTTTATCTATACGGGGAAATAATACGACGGAGGTACCTCTTATGGTTTCATTGTTACTAGGCCTTGCCGCGCTCATCTGCGATATTCTCGCATGGATCCCGACGCTTCATGTCGGATTTCTCTCGTTTATCGGCTTTGTGCTGGCGATCGTCGCCGTTGCGACGGGCAGCAAAATTATCAAGGTCGACCCCAAAGACAAGAACGCGCGCGCCGGTAAAGCGATCGGCGTGGTATGTATCGTGCTGGCGATCCTGGGCGTGATCTTCTCGTTCATCTTAATTCCTTTAGGGCTCATCGCCGCCGCCATACACTAAGGGCTCCATACCTCGGCCTCAATGCCCGCTCCGCTCGCAAGGGAGCGGGTTTTTGTTTGTTCAGAAAAAAAATCGGCTGGGCGCGCCGCATATATTTTATCGTTTATCAATAAATTTTTGTTGACATATAATAAAATCCGGTTTATACTTGCCATGATAATATAAAAACCGGAGGCTGTTATGAAACACGGACAAACTGCTGCAAAAATATTAAACGGCGCTATCATCATATGCATGGCGGTTATCATCGCCCTGTTCGCGGCCACGCCGTTTTTGTCAAAGTACATGGCCGACGTTTATGTCGCGCAAAGTTTTATTTTCTTCTATACGGCGGGCGCGCTTGCCCTGTGGTTTTTGTACGAGCTGCGCAAGCTGATCTTAAGCGTACGCAACGGCAATCCGTTTATCAGGCGCAATGTCGTGACCTTAAAACGCCTGTCCGTTGCCCTTGCCCTGCTGCTTGTGGACTTTATCTTCATTACCTGCTTTAAACCGTCCGTCTCCAAGCTGCTGTGTATCGCGCTGCTGCTTTTGGGGGTGCTGTGCGCCCGCGTCCTTGCCTGCCTTATTGAGCGCGCGGCGGAGTACCGCGAAGAGATCGACCTTACGGTCTGAGGTGGCGTAATGGCGATACTGGTAAATCTTGACGTCATGATGGCAAAGCGCAAGATCAGCTTAAATGAGCTTGCGGAACAGGTGAATATCTCGCTTGCCAATTTGTCCATCCTCAAAAACAACAAATGTAAGGCGGTGCGCTTCTCGACGCTCAATGCCCTGTGCAGGGTGCTTGACTGCCAGCCTGCCGACCTTTTGGAGTATATTCCTGAAAACGAATAAACGGTAAATCCATAACCTGCCTGTCCCGCCGCTTTTGCGCGCTGCGGCTGGTTTGTTTTACCCAAAAACGGAGGTTTTTTTTATGATTGCGGAACCAAACAAAATATCCACGCCGCGCATGGCGCTCGCGAGCCTGCTGCCGGCCCTCTCCTTTTGTATTTTGCTGTACGATAATGTATTCAAGCTCATCCCGCTTGGCTTAAACGTGCCGCTCTATCTGGCCGTATTCTATCTTGCCCTTAGCCTCGCGCTGGGCAAACGCTTTGTATCCGGCCTAAAATCGACGCTGACGCACCTTGCGCTCGTCATTTTGCTGTGTATACCGTTTGTGCTCATCAGCAATCCCCTGCTGCTCACGGTGAGCGCGCTCCTCATCATCCTGCTGGTGGGCGAGCAGGCCATGCTGTGCATGAAAAAAACGCTGTATGAGCCTTATTCCATAGCTTTCATCGGCGATTCCCTCACTTTCTGGTTCTCCTTTTCTTTCGGCGGCGCGAAAGGCGCGTTCACGCAGTACAAAAACGGCGGCAAAAGCCGTTTTTCGGGCGTCCTCATCGGCCTTGCCGTAACCATCCCCGTGCTGCTCGCCGTGATCCCCCTGCTGATGTCCGGCGACGCGGTTTTTGAGCGGATTTTCCGCAAAGCGTTCGGCGGTCTTCAGTGGAACGATATTTTGGGCAACACCGCCGCTGCGCTGCTGCTGTTTACCCTCGGCTCCGGACTCTTTTGGGCGCTTGCCGTAAAACCGCGCCGCAAGGCCGCGTATATCCCGCCTGTGGCCCCCTATGAACAAAGTCCGGCTTCCCCGCCAAAACAGCCCGCCTGCTTCAACCTCACCGCGTCTTTCTTTTTGCTGGGCGCGCTGGCCGCCGTACTGCTGCCCTTTTGCGCCATCCAGTTTGCCTGCCTGTTTTCCGGTAACGTGCCGGACGGCCTCACCTATGCCGAATACGCGCGCGGCGGTTTCTGGCAGCTTTTGGCGGCGGCTGTTATCGTGATCACGCTGGTATTCCTGCTGCTCCGCTTCGGCGCGCCGTGTTCCCCTGCCGCCAACAGCGCCCGCCGTGTCCTGATGACGCTGCTGCTCGCGTGTACGCTCGTACTGCTTCTGTCGTCTTTCTCGCGCATGGCTCTTTACGAACAGTCTTTCGGCTTTTCACAGCTTCGCCTGTATACCCAGTTCTTTATGGTGGCCCTGTTTGCCTTTTTGCTATTTTCCATCGCCAGTCTGTGGCGCGGGCGTACAGGCCTCAAAAAGTGCGCTTTCTTCTGCTTCCTTGGTTGTTACATCGTCATGACTTTCTTCAATGTCGACGCTTTCATCGCCCGTGAAAACGTCAAAAACCAGGGCGCCAATACCGACGTCACCTATCTTACCACGCTGGGACCGGACGCCCTGCCTTACTATATCGATATGCTCGACCCTGCCTGTTTTGAAACGGAAATCATTTCCGAGGACAACTACGGGCGCGCCGCCGCAGATACGCGGGAACACCGCTACCTCGGAGACGGCCGTATCCTGCTGTATAAGGATTCGTCCGCGGCTATGCAGGCATGGTATTTGAGCCGTATCATGCGCGATGTGGACGTGGCGGACGGCTGGCGCTATTTCAACACGGGGCGGCTCGCCGCAAAAGAGGCCCTCGCCGCGCATGGCGCTCTTACCGCGAATATCGAAAAGATACAAAGCGCCCATTGCTTGGACTGATCTTTTCCCATCCATAAAAAACGGCCTGTACTATTATTTATAGTACAGGCCGTTTTCGCGGCAAACGCGCAAAAAAAGACAGCCGGCTTTTGCCTGGCTGTCTTTTGATTGCCTGTATGTCAGATGAAGCGCAGCGGGTTGAGCTTTACGCCCGGTCCCATCGTCGAAGCGATTACCACGCTCTTTAAGTAGGTTCCCTTTGCCGCCGACGGCTTTGCCTTTACGATTGCGTCCATGATCGTCTTCAGGTTTTCGCCGAGCTTCTGTTCGTCAAAGCTCTTCTTGCCGATCGGAACGTGGATGATCGCCGTCTTGTCGACGCGGTACTCCACTTTACCGGCCTTGATGTCTGCAATCGCCTTTGCGATGTCCATCGTCACCGTACCGGATTTCGGGTTCGGCATGAGGCCCTTGGGTCCGAGCACCTTACCGATTCGCCCGATCGCGCCCATCATGTCGGGCGTCGCGACGATGACGTCATAATCAAACCAGCTTTCTTTCTGGATCTTTTCGATCATTTCCTCAGCACCGACGAAATCCGCGCCTGCTTCCTGCGCTTCTTTCGCCTTGTCGCCCTTGGCAAGCACGAGCACCTTAACGGATTTACCCGTACCGTGCGGCAGTACGACCGCGCCGCGAACCTGCTGGTCCGCGTGACGCGGGTCAACGCCCAGCTTCACGGAAAGCTCGATCGTCTCGTCAAAGTTCGCTTTCGCGGTCTGCTTGCAGATCTTGACCCCTTCTTCCGGATCAAACAGCGTCATTTTATCAAAACTAGCTACGCTCTCTAAGTATTTCTTTCCTCTTTTCATCGCTTAGCCCTCCACTTCTACGCCCATGCTTCTTGCAGTACCTGCAATCATGCTGACAGCCGCGTCAAGGGACGCTGCGTTTAAGTCGGGCATCTTGAGCGTTGCGATCTCTTCGAGCTGCGCGCGCGTGATCTTAGCGACTTTCTGCTTGTTGGGCACGCCGGAAGCTTTCTCGATCTTGCAGGCTTTTTTGATCAGCACTGCCGCCGGAGGCGTCTTGGTGATAAAGCTGAAAGAGCGGTCCGCGTACACAGTGATCACGACCGGAATAATCAGTCCGGCCTGCTGCGCGGTTTTTTCGTTGAACGCCTTTGTGAAGTCCATGATGTTTACGCCGTGCTGGCCGAGTGCCGGTCCGACAGGCGGCGCTGGCGTTGCTTTTCCTGCGGGTATCTGCAATTTGATATACCCTGCAATTTTCTTTGCCATTGTCTTTATCCTTCTTTCTTATAAATATGTGGTAAAACGAACTAGGATAGCGTTCTCCCACTTAATAACTTGCGTTCGCTTTGCTCTCTTCGCGGGCGGCAACTGCGTTTCCCCCGCGTTCCCCCTTTGCTAACAGTTGTTTTGTCTCGCCTTCCGGCTCACAAAACCGATTTATTCCTGACGACCGTAGCAAGGCAGAGCGTATAATGTATCATTAAATTCTCTTGACCTGTACAAAGTCGAGCTCCACAGAAGTATCGCGCCCGAACATCGAGACGAGCACGCGCACTTTCTGGCGCTCGGCGTTGACTTCCTCGACCACGCCCACAAAGCTTTCGAGCGGTCCCGAGGTAACGATTACGTTGTTGCCCACTTCCACGTCCAGTTCGATACGCACGTTTTCAATGCCCATGGAGCGCACCTCCGCGTCAGATAACGGGATCGGCTTTGAGGACGGTCCGACAAATCCGGTAACGCCGCGCGTATTACGCACCACATACCACGATTCGTCCGTCAGGAACATCTTCACCATAACGTATCCCGGGAACATCTTGCGCGTCACATGGCGCTTCTTCCCGTTCTTGACCTCCACAGACTCTTCCATCGGCACCTTAACGTCGATGATCGTATCGTGCAGGTTATGGTTTTCCACAGTTTTCAGAAGATTGTCCATCACCTTGTTTTCATAACCGGAATACGTATAAACCACATACCAATACGGCTTATCCGTTTTTTCCTGCTTCAAAAACTTCGGCTTTTCGTCTTTCTCCGGTTTTACGGATTCACCTGAAGCCTCCGGCGCTTTTTCCTCTGCCTGCGTGTTATTTATATCCATATCCTCAGGGGTCTTTTCGAGCTTGTCCCCTGATTCAGTGATCTCTTTATTCATAAATCGGTTGCTCCTAGTTTACGAAGAAGTTCTGGAACACAGTGCCAAGACCCCAGTCCATAAGTCCGACGATAACGGTGAAAATAACAATGAAAATGATAACGGCAAACGTCGTCTTGAAAAGATCGCTTTTGGACGGCCACGTAACTTTCTTGATTTCACCCCACACGTCCTTAAAGAATCTGCCTGGGCTGCGTTTCTGTTTTTTATTCTTTTTCTTGGCGAGCTTCTTCTGCTCTTTTAAGTGCTTTTCCCGTTCCTCGCCCAATAACTTGGTCTTTGCCATTACCTTAACCCCTCAAAAAAATTTACTTCGTTTCTTTGTGCACCGTATGCTTTTTACAGAATTTGCAGTACTTGGAAAGCTCAATCCTGTCGGGATTGTTTTTCTTATTTTTCGTTGTGTCATAGTTTCTCTGTTTGCATTCCGTACAAGCCAACGTAATCTTATCGCTCATGATAGCAACCTCCGGTTTTGTTTTTAAACAATCTAAAAAAAGGCACTCTCTGCCTTTTATCAAAGATACTTTAATATGATACCATCAAAACGCGCTCCTGTCAACGTTTTTCGGGGCTTTTCCACTGACTGTTTTTTGAATACTTTCACGCCTCACCCCCTGCACTTATCGCCGCCGTCCTGCGCGCTCTGCATAAACGAAACTTACCGCAGCCTTAGGTGGCTATTTGCATTCCGAGTCTGCGCGCTGCGCTTGCAAAGACGTCGGAAGCAAACATCCCGCCACGGCTGCGGATCAATCACGCCCGACACATGCCGACAGCATCCGGTATCGTGATGCCGGACGTATGCGAGTTTAACATCGCGCAGCGAGGTTGGCTGTCTGAGCAAGTAGGCCGGCATCACATGACGGATGCGGCCTGAATAAACGCAGGCCTGCGCGGCCGTTCAATCGTCTTTGAGCACCGTCTCGATGATGTACTTCGGACGCTTCTTCGTCTCCATATACGCCTTGCCGACGTATTCGCCGATGATACCGATCGCAAGGAGCTGCAAGCCGCCCAAAAGCCAGATCGACATAATCATGCTCGTCCAGCCGGTCGCCGTATTCCCCAGCGCGTTCACGACCAGCGAATAAATAAGCATCACCAGGCTGACTACAAAAATAACCAGCCCCACGGCTGTGATCATGCGGATGGGCTTGATGGAAAAGGAGGTGATCCCGTCAAAGGCAAAGCTGATCATCTTTTTAAGCGGATACTTGGATTCCCCCGCGAAACGCTCGCCGCGCGAATATTCCACGGTCGCTGTCTTATAGCCGATCTGCGGCACGATACCGCGCAAAAAGAGGTTGACCTCGCCGAATTCGCTCAGGCCCTCGAGCGCGCGCTTTGACATCAGCCGGTAATCCGCGTGGTTGTATACGGAATCCACGCCAAAGAATTTCAATATCTTGTAGAACGCCTGCGCCGTGTTGCGCTTAAAGCCCGTATCCGTATCGCGGTTGCTGCGCACGCCGTATACGATGTCGCAGCCGTCCTTGTATTTGCGCATAAACTCGTCCAGCACCTCAATGTCGTCCTGCAAGTCCGCGTCCATGGATATTGTCACGTCGCACATATCCTTGGCGGTCATCAATCCCGCCAGAAGCGCGTTCTGGTGTCCGCGATTCCTGGAAAGCTTAACGCCCAGCACATACGGATTTTCCCTGTGCAGCTCCTCGATGATTTCCCATGTTCTGTCCTTGGAGCCGTCGTTTACATACATGATACGGCTGTCTTGCGCCGCCAGTCCCGCCCCGATCATACGCGTGAGCTTGTCCGTCAGCCTTTTTGTCGTCTCATAAAGCACCGCTTCTTCGTTATAACACGGAACTACGATATACAGTTTATCCATTCGCCTTACCTGCTTTTTTAGATTCCCTTACATCGTACAATATTCTATCAAAAACTGCAATCGCCCAGCGGCTTTCTTCACAAATTCTTTTGTTTTTTCCCCCTTGCCCGTTATCGTTCCTCTTTCCTGCGCCCGCGACAAGCGCCCGCCCACGCCGCGATTGCGCCAGCCGCCAGAGCAGCCAGCCATGCATACGGCCACAGGCCGCGCGTATCTCCCGTCTGCGGCGCGCTCGTCGTCTTATTACCGTCTTTCACGCCTGCGTCCGATCCGCCCGTAACGGCAGCGTCCTCCTTGTCCGGACCGTTCGCGTCCGGTGTTTCCGTGCCGCCTTGGCCGCCTTGGCCGCCTTGGTTTACCACGCTGCGCATATTTGAAATCATGTACGGCGAGGCATGCGTGATCGTATACGTGATATACCCGCTTTCATCCACCGTAAGGACCTGTTCTTCCGCGAGCGCGCCCGACGGACTGACCCAGTACAGGTATACCGTATCTCCCGCGCGGAAACTTCCGTCCACCTTGTCCATCCTCGTGACAGGACAGGGGAACTGCCCGTCATGCGTCAGGTTGATGAAAAGCACCGCCGCTTCTTCCGGCAGCGTTTCCCTGGCCTGCTCCCCGAGCGCCGGATCGACCGCGTTTGTGTGTCCCAAATAAATATCCCCCAGCCTATCAGGGTCTGCGCCGCCTGACAAATCGAGCGTTACTGCCGATATAATGTTCCCGTCCGCGTCTACCAGGGTGAAAACCAAAGTCCTGGCGCCCGTGCCCTCCGCCGCGCTCTTCGCCGCTAAGGCCACCACGTCCGCGCTCACCCGCACGTCCTTTACCTCGTCCGCGTCTTTTACTTCCACCTTGACTACCACCGCCTCATCCGGCTGCGCGTTGGCAAGCGCGTCCTTTACAGCGCCGTCATCCACGGTGTTCCCCTTTATCTCCGGTTCGACCACCACCTGCGTCTTGCCCTCCGTGTCCGGCAGCGCCGGCGCGGGCCGCGCTGTTATTGTCACCAGGCACGACGCGCTCTTGCCGTTATATGCGGTTGCCGTAACCGTCGCTGTACCCGGCGCCACCGGCGTAAGCAGCCCCTTATCCGCTTTCACCACCGATTCATCGGAAGAAGCCCATACAATGCTCTTGTCATACGCGTCCGCGGGCGATACGGCCGCGCTGAGCTGTCCTTTTGTATTCATCTCCAGCGAAATATTCGCCTTATTCAGGCTCACGGCCGCGACCGGCGTCACGATCGTGTAACGATATGCGTCCGCTCCCGCTCCCGCGCCGTAAAAGCTGGCGGCGTCTCCGTCATATACCGGCCGCGCCCAATAGGCACCTACCGCCGTTGGCGCTTGCGAAAGCTGCTTTCCCGCCGCGCTGCTATCGTCCGCGTAATATACGAACCCGATTGCCGGATCCTGCACCGCCATATTGTTTGCCGCCGTAACCGACATCTCCCGCAGCGCGAGCGCAGGCGCGCTCCCCGTATACTCAAACTGGTTTTCTGAAAGCCCCGCCGCGCTGAGCGTGGTCGCGTAACCCGTCGCCAGCTTGTTTCCGACGCGCACCAAAGACACGCTTGCATTAAGCGCGCTGTCAGGCACAAAGCATTCGGGCCTTACCGACCGCGCGTCGCCCGCGCTTGCCACTTCGCTTCCCGCCGCCTTGCTTTGCGGCGTGACGCCGATCTTAGCGCCCGCTTCCAGCCCTGTGATGTCCACCGTCATATTGGCCGATATTTTCAGGTTACACGCCGCGCCCGCATATTTGTTATCCGCGATCTGCGTCGTTCCTGATATGTTGACCTTAAAGTTCGCCGCCGAGGAAGAACCGCCCACGCTGCCGTAACTGCTCACGCTGTTTCCTGTGATTTTCGCGTCGTCAAGGTTAACCGTGCAGTCTGCCGCCGTTACATAAATACTGCCGTTTTTGGTATTGTTTGCAATCGTACCGCCATTGACGGTAAGCGTACTGTTTGCCTGGTTCATCAATACGCCGCCGCCCGCAATCAGGCTCCCGCCTCCTGCTATCTGGCCGTTTCCGGTGATAGCGCCGCCGTTCACCACGGCTGTTCCGCCGCTTATGACAACCCCGTACGCCTGCTTGCTCATCGCCGTCGGCTGGCAGTTGTTTCCTGAGATGGCGCCGCCGTTCATTTCCAATATTCCATCCGCTTCCAGCCACACGCCGGAGTTCACATTCTGCGTGATCAGCGAGCCTTGGTTCATCACGAGTTTCCCCGCGCCGCCCGTGCCGCCCACGCTACCGACGCCGACCGCGCTTCGTCCCGAGGAAGTCGCGCAGCCCCTGACCACCGCGCCGTCATTGAGCGTAAGCGTCGCGCTGCCCTGTATATTGATCCCGCTCGTCCCGATCCTGTTTTCGCCGTCCACCGTCACGTTCTCCAATGTCACCTGCGCCCCGTTGTTCACCGTGATGATGGACGTCGCCGTAACCGTGCGCGCCGCGCCCTCGCTTCGGATGATAAGTGATTTGCTAAGCGAGCCGTACGTTCCGTAGCCGATTCCGTCCTCGTCATAACCCGTCTGCGTCGTCGTGCCAAAATAAACGTCGTCGCCCAGCAGCAGCGTATCTCCCGCAAGCGCCTTGCCTACCGCCTTTTGCAGCGTCTCATACGTCTCGCCCGTCCTTTCGTTGCGCACAGGCATTGGCCGCCGCGCCACGGACACGCTGCCGTCCTCGCCGCGCACCGCCTCGTAGCCGTCTATCACATAACCGGCAATATTCGAGTCTCCCGTGCCGTCCCGAAACGTGCCGCCCGAAATAAAGGCTGTTCCTGTATTTTGCGATTTAAAGAGCGCGCTGCTTCCTCCCTCAAACGTTCCTCCGTGAATGTTAAGGCACGCGCTCGCGTTGATTCCGCCGTCGCCGTTCGTATTATCGTTGCCAATATATACCGCCTGCCTGGGACTGGAAAAGGTTCCGCCGTAAACGTCCCCGTTCACCTCGCCGTCTTCCCCCGCCACATACAAGGCGTAAAAGGAACGGGAATTCCCCTGCTCAGTGGAAAAGTTCCCGCCGTTGATCCTGACCGTTCCCTGCACCGCCGCGACGCCGCCCTGGATCCCCGTTACCGTCGCGTCATTGATGATGAGCCGCGCGTCCGCGCCCGTGCTCTTGATACAATACGCCCAGTTTGGCGTCTCGTTGGAAGACGTGGAATGCAGCTCCCCGCCGTTAATCGTGCACATGCCCGCATTTCCAATGGCGAAAGAGGCCGCGTCCACCACGCAGCTTTTAACTGTCATCGTCGCGCCGCCGCCGTTAAAAAGCGCGCTGCCTCCCGTTTTATCGGTTGTGATATAATGCCCACCGTTTACCGACAGGGTACCGACGTTGCGGATACATCCGCGCGGCGCGCTGACCGTAGCGCCGCCTACGGAATCGCGCACGGTCATGGTTCCCTCGTTTACCAAAGGATTGGCAATGGAGGCCGTAATGGCGCGGCCGCCCAAATCCAGCTCCACGTTCGCGCCTGCGGGCACCGTTACCGGCCCTGCCAGCGCAATATCCTGCGTGAGCACGGCGCTCCTGCCGCTTTCAAGCGCGTTTTTCAGTTCTTCCTCACTGGCAACCTGGGCCGTGCCGTCAGCCGTTAGCGCCATAGCCTCGGGCTGCTGCGCGTCTGCCGCGCTTTCCTCCATCTCCGGCTCCATCTCCGTCTGCGCGGGCAAAGACGCGCTCGCGCTCGTCTGCGGCAGTACGATAGGAACTTCCAGCGGCCCTTGCGCGTCCTTTTCGGGCGCGTTTTCCTCCGGCGGCTCCGTGGGTGCAGGCGCGGACGGACTAGCCGTTTCCGCAGGCGTCTGGGCCGGTTGCGGTATTGCGCTTTCCTCCGGCTCGGTTTGCTGGTCCTCCTGTATGCTTTCGTTTGTAAAATCGTTTGCGGGCTGCGCGCTCGATATACCGAACATCCCCAGCACCAGACCTGCCGCGAGCAAGGCGGCGATTAGTTTCTTTTTCATCTCTTCACCTTTGATTGACTAATGGTTGCGTTATTGGGCAAAAGGCTTCCCTCTCCATAAGCCCTGTAATTAAAAAATACCTGCGTTCACAGGTATGGTTTTGTTGCGCTATGATACTGCCATAACATCTGCAACCCGGCCATCCTACGAAAACGCTTAGATCCGTGGCTTTGCGTCCCTGCCTTTCGGCAGGTTTGCTAAACTATATCATTGCAAACCGTTCAACGGTCTGCTTCTATATCCTATTATATACGCATTTTACGGGAAAGCAATATCTATTTTCGTTAAAAATCCCTTACCTATGGGAAAAATGTTAAAGTTGTTTCAAATCCGTAATATCCGCGCGCGCAAAAAAAGAGCAGGCCATAAGGCCTGCTCTTTTGCTTGTCTTTTGTGCGCCGTAGCTTAGTCGATAACGCCCGATACCACGCCGGACCCTACCGTCCTGCCGCCCTCGCGGATTGCAAAACGCAGTCCCTCTTCGATCGCGATCGGCGTGATCAGCTTGATCTCCATCTCGATGTTATCCCCAGGCATTACCATTTCCGTTCCGCCAGGAAGCTCGATCACTCCCGTTACGTCCGTCGTCCTGAAGTAAAACTGCGGACGGTATCCGTTAAAGAACGGCGTGTGGCGTCCGCCCTCTTCTTTCTTCAGTACGTATACGCTGCTGTTGAAGTGCGTATGCGGATGGATCGATCCCGGCGCGCTCAGTACCTGCCCGCGCTCGATCTCGTCTCTCTGTACCCCGCGCAGCAACACACCGATGTTGTCTCCCGTGATCGCTTCGTCAAGAAGCTTCCGGAACATTTCCACTCCCGTTACTACTACGCTTCTCTTCTCGTCCGTCAGTCCTACGATCTCTACCGTATCCTGTACCTTTACTTTTCCTCTTTCCACTCTGCCCGTTGCTACCGTGCCGCGTCCTGTGATCGAGAATACGTCCTCTACCGGCATCAGGAACGGCTTGTCTACGTCTCTTTCCGGTTCCGGAATGTAGCTGTCTACCGCGTCCATCAGCTCAAAGATGCTCTGGCAGTCAGCGTTGTCTTTAATGTCGTCCGACGCCTGCGCCGCTTCCAGCGCTTTCAGCGCGCTTCCCTTGATGATCGGCGTATCGTCGCCCGGGAAGTCGTACTCGGTCAGCAGCTCCCTGATTTCCATTTCCACCAGCTCTAAAAGCTCCGGATCGTCTACCTGGTCTGTTTTATTCATGTATACGATGATGTACGGTACCCCTACCTGCCTCGCGAGCAAAATATGCTCCCGCGTCTGCGGCATCGGGCCGTCCGCAGCTGATACCACCAGGATCGCTCCGTCCATCTGCGCCGCTCCCGTGATCATGTTCTTTACATAGTCCGCGTGTCCCGGGCAGTCTACGTGCGCGTAGTGCCGCGTTGGCGTCTCATATTCCACGTGCGCCGTATTGATCGTGATTCCACGCTCTTTTTCTTCCGGCGCTTTGTCGATTTCGTCATACTTTGTCGCTTCCGCCTGGCCGCTCTTTGCCAGCACCGATGTGATCGCCGCCGTCAGCGTCGTTTTCCCGTGGTCTACGTGTCCGATCGTTCCGATGTTTACATGCGGTTTCGTTCTCTCAAACTTTCCCTTTGCCATTGCTTTGTTCTCCTTAAATAATTTCTCTGTTTTTTTATTTCGTTCTTTCAGTGGCTTTGCCTGTCACTGTGTTATTTCTTTTCGCCGGTGATCTTCTCCACCATGCTCTTGGGCACCGGTTCATAATGGTCGAACTGCATCGTGAAGTTACCGCGTCCCTGCGTACGGGAACGAAGATCCGTCGCGTATCCGAACATTTCGGAAAGGGGCACCATCGCGCGGATAATCTGCCCGCCGCCGCGCGCTTCCGTGCCCTCGATACGCCCACGGCGCGAGTTCACATTGCCCATAACGTCGCCGAGGTATTCTTCCGGCACAACAACTTCGACTTTCATCATCGGCTCCAAAAGGATACTGCCGCCCTTGGCGAACGCTTCCTTGATCGCCATGGAACCCGCGATCTTGAACGCCATCTCAGAGGAGTCGACTTCGTGGTACGAACCGTCAAGCAGCGTAACCTTGAAGTCCATGACCTCGAATCCGCCGATAAGGCCGCTCTTGGCCGCTTCCTGGATACCCGCGTCGATCGACGGGATATATTCCTTGGGAATCGCGCCGCCGACGATCTTGCTCTCGAACACATAACCGCTGCCCGGCTCTAATGGCTCCACATGGATCTTACAATGGCCGTACTGGCCCTTACCACCCGACTGGCGGACATACTTGCCCTCCACGTCGACCGGCTTTGTCATTGTTTCGCGGTAGGAAACCTGCGGCTTGCCGACCGAAGCTTCTACCTTAAACTCACGCAGCATACGGTCTACGATGATCTCCAGATGTAGCTCGCCCATGCCCGCGATAATCGTCTGCCCCGTTTCCTCGTCCGTATAAGCGCGGAACGTCGGGTCCTCTTCCGCAAGCTTTTGCAGGGCAACGGACATTTTCTCCTGTCCAGCCTTGGTCTTGGGCTCGATCGCGACCTGGATAACCGGATCCGGAAATACCATATTCTCTAAGATAATCTGCTGCTTATCGTCACACAGCGTATCGCCTGTTCCGACATCTTTGAAACCGACTGCCGCCGCAATATCGCCTGCTTCGACCTCGTCCACTTCTTCGCGGTGGTTGGCGTGCATGCGCAGGATACGCCCAATCCTCTCGCGCTTGCCCTTTGTGGAGTTGAGCACATAAGAACCACTGCGCAGTTTACCGGAATACACGCGGAAGAACGCGAGTTTCCCGACAAACGGGTCGGCCATGATCTTAAACGCCAGCGCCGAGAACGGTCCGTTCACATCTGCCTCGCGCTCGATCTCTTCGTCCGTGCCCGGCTTTATCCCTTTGATCGCCGGAACGTCTAATGGCGACGGCATGAGCTCAACGATCTTGTCGAGCAGAGGCTGTACGCCTTTGTTTCTGTACGCGCTGCCGCAGCACACGGGGATGATCTCGCCCGCGATCGTGCCGGTGCGCAGTACGCTGATGATTTCTTCCTTGGAAATATCTTCGCCAGCGAAATATTTTTCCATGATGGACTCATCCTGGTCCGCGACTGCTTCGATCAGCTTTTCGCGGTATTCGTCCGCCATTTCTTTCATATCCGCCGGAATTTCTTCCACAGAGAATTTCGTACCCGTCGGGTCGTCGTCCGGATACACGATGGCTTTCATTTCCACAAGGTCTATGACGCCCTTAAACGTGTCTTCCACGCCGATGGGGAGCTGAAGCGGAACAGGGTTCGCGCCCAGTCTTTCCCTGATCATGTCGACAACGTTGTAAAAGTCCGCGCCCATGATGTCCATTTTATTGACGAACGCCATACGCGGAACGCCATATCCCTCGGCCTGCCGCCAAACCGTTTCAGACTGCGGCTCCACGCCGCCTTTGGCGCAGAATACCGCGACAGCGCCGTCCAGCACGCGCAGCGAACGCTCAACCTCAACCGTAAAGTCAACGTGTCCAGGGGTATCGATAATGTTGATCTGATGTCCTTCCCACTGCGTCGTCGTAGCAGCCGAAGTAATGGTGATGCCTCTTTCCTGTTCCTGTTCCATCCAGTCCATGACTGCGTTTCCGTCGTGGGTGTCACCAATCTTGTATGTCCTGCCCGTATAAAAAAGAATACGTTCGGTGGCAGTTGTTTTACCGGCGTCGATATGCGCCATAATACCAATGTTTCTTACTTTCTCAAGCGGAAATTTTCCAGACATTGTATCTCCTTTCCTTTCGATAAAAACTTATTTCAAACTTATTGTGGTCATCATTTATACAGCGTATATTATACACCCGCGCAAGCTTTCAATGGTGTGGTTTCACAGTATATTTACCGCTTATTCACACACATTTTACACTTGTAAGCTTAGGTACACGCTGCCGTGTGTGCCTCGCTGCAAAGCGCACTGGACTTTCCATGAAAGTTCCTTATGCTCCGTTTAACGGCACTAGCGGTTTTAAAAGCATACTGCCTTTAAAACCGCGTCCCCGTCATTACATACGATTGTTAAAATATGCTTACCAGCGATAGTGCGCGAAAGCCTTGTTCGCTTCCGCCATCTTGTGCATATCTTCTTTCTTCTTTACGCTCGCTCCCGTGCTGTTCGCCGCGTCCATGATCTCCGCCGCGAGCCTCTCGCGCATGGTACGCTCAGAACGTTTGTTCGAGAAAAGAGCCAGCCAGCGGATCGCCAGCGTCTGGCGGCGCTCCGGACGCACTTCCATCGGCACCTGGTATGTCGCGCCGCCTACGCGCCGCGCCTTAACTTCCAGTACTGGCATTACGTTTTCCATGCAGGAATTGAACACTTCGATCGCGTCCTTTCCTGTTTTTTCTTTGATAATATCAAACGCGTCGTAGCAAATCCTCTGCGCGGTTCCCCTTTTGCCGTCCACCATGATCTGGTTGATCAGCTTGGTTACCACTGTGCTGTTATACATAGGATCCGCTATTACCTCACGTTTGGGTACTCCACCACGTCTAGGCATTGAAAAGCCCTCCTTAAAATCACTAGAATAATTATTTCAGTCCGCTCAAAACAAGCCCGAGCTTATTTCTTGGGCATTTTCGCGCCATAGCACGAACGCGCCTGCTTGCGGTCGGCAACGCCCGCCGTATCAAGAGCGCCGCGAATGATATGGTATCTAACACCCGGCAGGTCCTTAACCCTGCCGCCCCTGATCAGGACAACGCTGTGCTCCTGCAGGTTATGGCCGATTCCCGGAATATAAGCCGTACCCTCCATGCCGTTGACAAGGCGTACCCTTGCGATTTTACGGAGAGCAGAGTTCGGTTTTTTAGGCGTCATCGTTCTGACCGCCATGCATACGCCCCTCTTCTGGGGACACTGCTTCAAAATAGGCGAGTCAGACTTCGAGATCTGAGACTTTCTGCCTTTTTTAACCAATTGGTTGATGGTAGGCATACACGCACCTTCCTTTCATTTCGTATCAAAATTAGTATTGTTCCCCAAACGGCTGCGCATCAACCATTTGCCGGAAACTGTTAGAATATAGCCAAAACTCCCCGCAACCCTGAAGGGAATTAGTTGTCAATGATTGCCGCGCAGGCGGCGCGCACGTCGATACCGCACACCTCGCCCAGCTCCTCCATCGTTTCCACATTCACAATATGGACTTCTTTTTCGCCGATCGCCTGGAGCACCCGCTCCTTGACATGCTCGTCCGCGTCGTCCGCGAGATACACGCTCAAGACCTCCTCAGCCTCCAAGCTGCGCAGCAGTTGTTTTAAGCCAACCACCTTGTTTTCGGCGTTTTTCAGTTCTTCATACATTTACGCACACCTCTTTTTAACGCAAAAAGCGCGCCTAAATATAATACCACTCAAATATTCATGTTGTCAAGAGGCAGGTCGTCCTCTTCCTCTTCCTCTTCCTCGGCCTGCTCGCACGGCTTGCGCAGGTAAGGATACGACTTCGTCTTTTTAAAGTATATCCTCGGCATTCCGTTGTTCGTCTGGAAGAAGAACCAGCCGTTTTGCAGCATTTGCCGCACCAGAGGTATCTCCGCGACGTCGATCTTCACCGACTTCGACGCTTTTTTGAGTGCGCTTAATCCCAGCTGCTTGCCAAGGAAATATCCCGCCAGCGCCATCAGCGCCACAAACAGGACGGGCAGCAGCGGAAACAGGCCTACAAGCGGCTCCGCGAAAGCGGGGATCAGCAGCAGGACAAAGGCCGCTATCAGAAACGCGAAAAAGATTCCCAGGTGCAAATAGTCCATCTTGCGGAACGCTTTCTTGCAGTCGTCGCAAATCCCCGCCTGCACCGTCACCAGCGATCCCACGGGCGTACGCACCTTTTTGCCAATGCCGAAAAACATGCCTTTGGCCGAGTACGGCTCGGGATGCGCCATCTCGAAAGAAGCGTATCCGTCTTTTTTTTGCGGCGTACCCTTGCAAAACTGGCAGTCCTCGCTCATGTGCAGGTCATCAAAGTTGTCCGGAACATAAGAAAGCGTCGTTTTCCAGCGCTCCATGGCCGTCTTTTTTTCCTCGTCGCTCTTTAAGGTGCTGATATAACAGTGATAACAGCCCTTCCTGTCCAGCCAGTTGCAAAGATCGCTGTCCGCGATCACGCACGTTTTCCTGTATTCGCGCTGCTCCCTGCTCATGTTTTTATCTTCGCTCATGCAAACTTTCTCCCATCATTTACAAAACAGGCGAAAGGGTCAATCCCCCCTCCGCCTGCAGTTTCACCATAATCCTTTTTTGCGCCTTATATCTCCGTGTCCGAAATGTCCATGTCGATCTGGGAAGAAATATCTTCGTTTATCACATTGGAAATCACGTCGATATTCTTGTAACGCTTCATACCCGTACCCGCCGGAATCAGCTTACCGATGATGATGTTCTCCTTAAGCCCCAAAAGCGGATCGACCTTGCCCTTGATGGCCGCTTCTGTAAGCACCCTCGTCGTTTCCTGGAAAGAAGCCGCCGAAAGGAAGCTGTTCGTGGAAAGCGAAGCCTTGGTGATACCGAGGAGCACGCGCGAAGCCGTCGCCGGTTCCTTGCCCTCGCGGATCATCTGCTCGTTTTCCTTTTCGAACGCGAAGATGTCCACCATCTCGCCCGGGAGCATCGTCGTATCTCCCGAGTCCTCGATCTTACATTTCTTGAGCATCTGGCGTACGATGATCTCAAGATGTTTATCGGAAATCTCAACGCCCTGCAAACGGTATACCATCTGTACCTCTTTTAAGAGGTATTCCTGCACGCCTTTCACGCCCTTGATCTTCAAAATATCATTCGGGTTGATGGAGCCCTCTGTAAGCTCGTCGCCCGCTTCGATTTCCTGTCCGTCTTCAACCGTCACGCGCGAACCGTATGGGATCAGGTATGTCTTCGCCTCACCCGAATCGTTTGCCACCGTGATCTCGCGCTTTTTGCGCGTATCGTTGATGGTCACCACGCCCGCGATCTCGGAAATAACCGCAAGGCCGCGCGGCTTTCTCGCCTCGAACAATTCCTCGACACGGGGAAGACCCTGCGTGATGTCGCCGCCGGCAACGCCGCCGGTATGGAATGTCCTCATGGTAAGCTGCGTACCCGGCTCGCCGATGGACTGCGCCGCGATAACGCCTACCGCCTCGCCGATGTCCACAAGTCCGCCTGTCGCCATATTCGCGCCATAGCACTTCGCGCATACGCCGTGCTCGCTCTTGCAGGTAAACACGGTGCGGATATTCACTTCTTCAATGCCCGCGTCCGCGATCTGCTTTGCGATCGCCGGCGTGATCATCTCGTTGGCGCCGATAATCACGTTGCCCTTTTTATCCTTTACCTCCTGCGAAGTAAAGCGTCCGCGTATACGGTCTTCAAGCGGCTCGATCACTTCCTTGCCGTTGGAGTTTGTTAATTTGCGCATGGGCACGCCCTGCACCTGCTCGCCGAGGTTTTCGAAGCAGTCCACCTCGCGCACGATCACGTTATGCGATACGTCGACTAAGCGGCGCGTAAGGTAGCCCGAGTCAGCCGTCCGCAGGGCGGTATCGGCAAGACCTTTGCGCGCGCCGTGCGAGGAGATGAAGTACTCCAGAACGGTAAGGCCCTCACGGAAGTTCGCCCTGATCGGGATCTCGATGATCTCGCCGTTCGGGTCTGCCATCAGTCCGCGCATACCGGCGAGCTGCCTGATCTGGTTGGTGGAACCACGGGCTCCGGAGTTCGCCATCATGTAGATGGGGTTGAACTTATCCAGGCTCTTCATCAGAGCGTCCGTCACCTTATTGGTCGTATCCTCCCATACCTTTACCGTGCTGTCCTTTCTTTCCTTGTCGGTCAGAAGTCCGCGCTTATACTGCTTTTCGATGGTAAGGACCTTGCTTTCCGCGTCGTCTAAGAGTTCTTTCTTCGCGGCGGGAATCTTGATGTCCGAAACGGAAACCGTGATCGCGCCCACCGTCGAATAGTGGAAGCCCTGCTTTTTGATCGCGTCCAGCACATGTGAGGTCTTGGTCGGCCCGAGCTTTAAGAAGCACAGGTCGACAAGCTTTCCAAGCTGCTTTTTATCGATCAAAGTATCTACTTCGAATTTCAGTTCGTTTTCAGGTTTGGAGCGGTCCATGAACCCTAAGTCCTGCGGGATCGCGTTGTTGAAGATCACGCGGCCCGTGGTGGTTTCGATGATACCTGTTTTCATCTCTCCGTTCACCTCTTTGGTGACACGGATCTTGACCATCGCCTGCAAATCGATGTTTCCTGTATTATAAGCCAGCACCGCTTCGTCAGGAGAAGCAAAGATGCTGCCCTCGCCTTTCGCGCCCTCGCGGTGAATGGTCAGGTAATAAGAACCGATAACCATGTCCTGCGTGGGCGATACGACTGGTTTTCCGTCCTGCGGCTTTAAGATATTGTTCGCCGCGAGCATGAGGAAACGCGCCTCGCTTTGCGCTTCCACGGAAAGCGGAACGTGTACGGCCATCTGGTCGCCGTCAAAGTCCGCGTTGTATGCCGTACAGGCAAGCGGATGAAGCTTGATCGCGCGGCCCTCGACTAAGATCGGCTCAAACGCCTGGATACCCAGCCTGTGCAGCGTAGGAGCGCGGTTCAAAAGGACCGGATGCCCCTTGATCACTTCTTCGAGCACGTCCCAAACCTCCGGACGTACCTTTTCCACCATGCGCTTAGCGGATTTAATGTTGTGCGCAAAGCCCTCTTCCACCAGCTTTTTCATGACGAACGGCTTAAACAGTTCAAGCGCCATTTCCTTAGGCAGGCCGCACTGGTACATTTGCAGCTCGGGTCCTACCACGATAACGCTGCGGCCGGAATAGTCGACACGTTTACCAAGCAGGTTCTGGCGGAAACGCCCCTGTTTGCCGCGCAGCATATCGGAGAGGGATTTAAGCGGCCTGTTGCCCGGGCCTGTTACCGGACGGCCGCGCCTGCCGTTATCGATCAGAGCGTCCACCGCTTCCTGCAGCATACGCTTTTCGTTCCTGACAATGATGTCCGGCGCGCGAAGCTGCAGCAGCCTGTTTAGACGGTTGTTGCGGTTGATCACGCGGCGGTATAAGTCGTTTAAGTCAGAGGTCGCGAACCTGCCGCCGTCAAGCTGTACCATCGGGCGCAGCTCGGGCGGGATCACGGGAACCACGTCCATAATGATCCACTCCGGCTTGTTTCCGGACTGGCGGAACGCTTCCACAACCTCTAAGCGTTTGATCGCGCGCACGCGCTTCTGGCCCGTGCACGTCTTAAGCTCTTCGCGCAGGTCGTTTGCCTCTGCTTCCAGGTCTACTTTCTTTAAAAGCACTTTCACCGCTTCCGCGCCCATGCTGGCCGAGAAAGCTTCCTCGCCGAACCTGCTCTGTGCTTCGCGGTATTCCTTGTCCGTTAAAAGCTGTTTATATTCAAGGCCTGTCTCGCCCGGGTCCGTTACCACGAACGCCGCGAAATACAGCACCTTTTCCAAAGAACGCGGGGACATATCAAGCAAAAGTCCCATGCGCGACGGTATTCCCTTAAAGTACCAGATGTGCGAAACGGGCGCGGCCAGCTCGATGTGGCCCATGCGCTCGCGGCGAACCTTGGCGCGCGTTACCTCAACGCCGCACTTTTCGCATACGATGCCTTTATAGCGTATCCTCTTATATCTTCCGCAATGACATTCCCAGTCCTTGGTCGGCCCGAAAATGCGCTCGCAGAACAGCCCGTCCTTTTCCGGCTTCAAAGTACGGTAGTTGATCGTTTCCGGCTTCTTTACCTCGCCGTGCGACCATTCGCGTATTTTTTCCGGAGACGCAAGGCCTATCTGGATCGAATCAAAAGTATTGAGTTCAAACAAGGGTAACTCCTCTCCTCTCTGCTCTATCAAAAAATTTACTAAATTTAACCGCTTACTCCATGTCGTCGTCTTTCAGACTGTCCGTATCGATATTGAGGTCTTCCGTCAGGTCGATGTCCTCTTCCAGGTCGTCAAGGTCCGGAATGACGTCGTCCGCGAAATCGTCGTCAAAGTCAATATCGTCGTCCTCAAGCTCCCCTAAGTCGGGCAGGTCGAGCTCGTCGATGGAAAGATCGCCCAAGTCCTCGATCACCATATCGCCCGCGTCGAATTCGCCCTCGCCCTCCGGCAGGTCTTCGCTGCCGGCGATGTTGATGTCGATCATCATACCGTCGTCCTCGTCCGTTTCCTTGATCGCGATCTCGCCGCGGTCCTCGGAAAGCACCTTAATATCGAGTCCCAGACTCTGCATTTCCTTGATCAGTACCTTGAACGATTCGGGCACGCCCGGCTCCGGAATGTTCTCGCCCTTGACGATGGATTCGTACGTTTTTACACGTCCCACCACGTCGTCGGATTTCACAGTGAGGATTTCCTGCAGGGTGTTCGCCGCGCCGTAGGCCTCGAGGGCCCAAACTTCCATCTCTCCGAAACGCTGTCCGCCGAACTGCGCTTTACCGCCCAGTGGCTGCTGCGTAACCAGAGAGTAAGGACCTGTCGATCTGGCGTGGATTTTGTCGTCTACCAGATGGTGCAGCTTCAAAATATACATATAACCGACGGTTACGCGGTTTTCAAACGGCTCGCCGCTGCGTCCGTCATAAAGCACCGTTTTTCCGTCCGGCGAAAGCCCGCTTTTGGCGAGCAGTTCTTCAATATCTTCCTCGCTGGCGCCGTCGAATACCGGCGTCGCTACCTTGTAGCCCATCGCGCGCGCCGCCATGCCGAGGTGTACCTCCAGCACCTGCCCGATGTTCATACGGGATGGTACGCCCAGGGGGTTGAGCACAATATCAAGAGGCGTACCGTCCGGCAGGAACGGCATGTCCTCCATCGGGAGAATGCGCGAGATAACGCCCTTGTTCCCGTGGCGCCCCGCCATTTTGTCGCCCACTGATATTTTTCTTTTCTGTGCGATATATACGCGTACGAGCTTGTTGACGCCCGCCGTCAGTTCATCCTTGTTTTCGCGCGTGAAGATTTTGACGTCCACGACCACACCGCCCTCGCCGTGCGGCACCCTAAGAGACGTATCGCGTACCTCGCGCGCCTTTTCACCGAAGATCGCGCGCAGCAGCCGTTCTTCCGCCGTCAGCTCCGTTTCGCCCTTGGGCGTTACCTTGCCGACGAGGATATCTCCGCTCCGCACTTCCGCGCCGATACGCACAATGCCGCGCGAGTCGAGGTCCTTTAAAGCGTCCTCGCCCACATTGGGGATGTCGCGGGTGATCTCTTCCGGTCCCAGCTTCGTGTCGCGCGCTTCCGCCTCGTATTCCTCCACGTGGATGGAAGTAAAGACGTCGTCCTTGACAAGGCGCTCGGACAGCAGCATCGCGTCCTCGTAGTTGTAGCCTTCCCAGGTCATAAAGCCCACGAGCACGTTTTTGCCGAGGCCCAGTTCGCCGTGGTCTGTCGAGGGGCCGTCCGCCAGCACCTGCCCCGCTTCTATTCTCTGCCCCTCATACACGATGGGCAGCTGGTTGATGCACGTGCCCTGGTTGGAACGCGCGAATTTGATCAGGTTGAATTCGGACTCACTGCCGTCGTCGTTGCTGACAACGATCTTGTCCGCGGTTACGGTTTTGGCCACGCCCGCCTTTTTGGAAATGGAGAGCACGCCCGAGTCGTAAGCCGCCTTATATTCCATACCCGTTCCCACCACCGGAGATTCGGGGATCAAAAGCGGCACCGCCTGCCTCTGCATGTTAGAACCCATCAGCGCGCGGTTCGCGTCGTCGTTTTCGAGGAACGGAATGAGCGACGTCGCCACAGATACAAGCTGCTTGGGCGAAACGTCCATCAGGTCCACTTCGTTTCTGGAAACCTCGACGATCTGGTCGCGTACGCGGCACATAACGCGCTCGTTTACAAACACGCCGTCGTCGGCCAAAGGCTCGTTGGCCTGCGCGACGATCAGGTCTTCTTCCTGGTCCGCCGTCATATACTGTACCTTTTCCGTAACGCGGCCTGCTTTCTTGTCGATGATACGGAAAGGTGTTTCGATAAATCCATATTCATTGATACGCGCGTATGTGGAAAGAGAACCGATCAATCCGATGTTCGGTCCCTCAGGCGTCTCGATCGGGCACATACGGCCGTAATGCGAATGGTGAACGTCGCGCACGTCAAAGCTCGCGCGGTCACGGTTAAGGCCGCCCGGCCCCAGCGCCGACAGTCTTCTTTTGTGCGTCAGCTCGGCAAGCGGGTTCGTCTGGTCCATGAACTGCGAAAGCTGCGAGGAACCGAAGAACTCCTTGATGGAAGCCGTCACCGGACGGATATTAATGAGGTTGGAGGGCGTCGCGACGTCCATGTCCTGGATGGACATCCTCTCGCGCACCACTCTTTCCAGGCGCGTAAGGCCTACGCGCAGCTGGTTTTGCAGCAGCTCGCCCACAGAGCGCAAACGCCTGTTGCCGAGGTGGTCGATGTCGTCCGTCACGCCGATTCCGTGCTTGAGGCCTAAGAAATAACTCACCGAAGCAAACATATCGTCAATGATAATATGCTTGGGGATAAGCACGGAAATGCTTTCCGCCAGTTTTTCCTTTAAAAGAGCCTTATCTTTGCCGCACTCGTCCAGGATTTCCTTAAGCGCCGGATAATATACTTTCTCGTTGATACCGACCTGCGCCGGATCAAAATCGAGGTAGCCTTTCGCGTCTACAAAATGGTTGCCGTGCACGCGCACCACGTCTTCGCCGATGGAAAGCTCCACCATGTTCACGCCCGCGTTTTCGATCTCTTTCGCCTTTTTCGCGCTGATCGCCTCGCCTGCGGAAACAAGCAGCTCGCCCGTATCCTCATTGATGACGCTTGAAGCCGCTACTTGGTCTGTGATACGCTGCGCAATCGAAAGTTTCTTATTGAATTTATACCGCCCGACGCGCGCGAGGTCATAACGCTTGGGGTCAAAGAACAGCGACCCGATGAGCATATTCGCGCTCTCCACCGTCGGCGGTTCGCCCGGACGCAGGCGCTTGTAAATTTCCAAAAGCCCCTCTTCCTGCGTCGTGGTATTATCCTTTTTGATCGTTGCCTCGACGTTTTCGTCGTCGCCGAAATAGTCTCTTAGGTCCGTATCGGACGAAAGTCCCATCGCACGCAGGAAAACGGTAACGGGAAGCTTTCTTGTCCTGTCCACGCGGATATACATACAATCGTTGGAATCCGTCTCGTACTCCAGCCACGCGCCCCTGTTGGGGATTACGGTAGAACTGAAAAGGTCCTTTCCTGTTTTGTCCTTACTCACGCCGTAATAAACGCCGGGGCTGCGCACGAGCTGCGAAACGATAACGCGCTCCGCGCCGTTGATAATGAACGTTCCCTTTTCCGTCATCAGCGGGAAATCGCCCATGAAAACTTCCTGCTCCTTGACTTCTCCCGTTTCCTTATTTAAAAGGCGGACCTGCACCTTAAGCGGAGCGGCGTAATTAACGTCCCGCTCTTTGCATTCTTCCACGTCATACTTGGGGGTGTCCAGAATTTTGTAGTCCACAAATTCAAGTACGAGATTTTCAGAATAGTCGGTGATGGGGGAGATGTCCTGCAGTACTTCGCCCAGTCCCTCTTCCAAAAAGCGCTTGTAAGAGTTTTTCTGGATTTCGATTAAGTCCGGCATGTCTAGAACTTCTTTGATCTTGGAAAAGCTCATCCTCTTATTTGTTCCAAACTTAACTTCCTGCATACTTAACAACAACTCCTATATTAAAATTGATTATACCAGACAAGACGCACATGCACGGCCGTCCTCGCTAAAACCCGCTTGTTATGCGGATTTTCGCCGCGTCCAAAAGGGCGCGAGATGAGACAATACTCCACAGTACAACTATGCTAATGCAGTTTACTATATTATCATAGCAAAATCAAGATGTCAATACTTATTTGCGCTCACTTTGTTCGCTTCGCGGGCAGGGATTGTGCAATCCCTCCCGCGTGCCCTCCCTGCTAGCAGTTGTTTTGCCTCGGCTTCCGCCTCGCAAAACCGATTTATTCCTGACGAACGTAACGAAATCGTGCGTGGCCGCGCGCTCACTTTGTTCAAGTAAAAACAGGGCGCTGTGTCCCGCACCCTGTTTTCCTTTTGCCTTGCTATTTGATTTTCGCGAAGATCATCCGCCCCGCCGCCGTCTGCAGCACACTCGTCACGATCACCGTGAGCGTCTTGTCGCTCATGCCCCTCGCGCCCTCCACGACGATCATCGTTCCGTCGTCGAGGTAGGCGATGCCCTGACTCTGCTCCTTGCCGTCCTTTACGATAGTCACGCTCATTTCCTCGCCCGCCATCAGGATCGGCTTGACCGCGTTTGCCAGTTCGTTGATGTTGAACACCGGCACATCCTGCACCGCCGCGACCTTGTTTAAGTTATAATCGTTGGTTACCACCGTGCCGCCTATATCCTTGGCGAGCTTCAGCAGCTTGATGTCCACCTCCGGCACATCCTCGTAGTCGACGTCCGTGACCCTCACCGCCGCTTTCAGTTCCTTTTGCATATCGCCGAGAATATCGAGTCCGCGCCGCCCGCGCGTACGCTTCATGGAATCGCCCGAATCCGCGATCTTCTGCAGCTCCTTTAACACGAACTCCGGCACGATAATATCCCCCTCGAACATCCCCGTCCTGCAGATGTCGAGAATACGCCCGTCGATGATGACGCTCGTATCCAGTATCTTGGGGGAAATCCCCTCCTTTTTATGTTGTTCGCTCGCTCCTCTTCCCGCTTTCCTGCCGCGCAGTATCCCCGCGACGTCCACACGCCGCTTCACCCCGATCGAAAGCCCGATGGAGCCGAACAGCAGGTAAACGAGTATCGTCAGCGGGATCGAGACCCACGCGATGGGAATAAGGCCGATGATAACGGATATAAGCGCCGCCACCACAAGGCCTGCAATCAGGCCGATCGTCCCTGAAAAAAGAGTCGTTGTCGGCGTTGCCTCCAGTTTTTGCTCGATGTTTTTTGTGTTTCTCTCAAACGCCTGCGCCATCCTGCGGGATAAAATTAAGAATATGATTCCGGATATAAGTCCACTGATAATATATGCAGCGAATGGCACCCACGTTTGGAAATTCGAGAACAGGTCCGCCTGTGCGAAGTAGTCGTGCAGCGTCACTCCCAGCAGCACAAGCCCCGGCCCGATCAAAAAGCCCAGTACAATGATGAATAGTCTCATCAGTTTGTAAAACATGTTGCTTTCTCCTTTCCTTATTCAATTTTGTTGATGAAAGCTTCGTTCCGGTTCTTGTTGCCGGATCCGGCTGTCATCAATCCATTTTACAATTTATCATTAAAATATGTCTTGCGTATGAACAAAACCTTAAAAATTCCTAAAAGGCTCTTGCCAGCACGTCCGAAAGCGTTCCCACCCCCTCGATCCTTATGTCCTTATCCATCCCTTTTTCCACGCTGTATTTCGGCACAAACACGCGCCCGACGCCCATCTTCGCGCATTCGCTCACCCGCCGCGAAAGCTGCGAAACGTGCCTGATCTCGCCCGAAAGCCCGATCTCGCCGATAAACGCCGTATCCCTTGGGATGGGCAGGTTGCGCAGGGATGAAACAATGGACATCGCCATCGCCATGTCGGCGGCGTATTCTTTCGTTTTAATGCCGCCCGCCACATTAACAAAAATATCCTCGTTGTAAAGCTTCAAACCGATCTTCTTTTCCAGCACCGCGCAAATCATGTAAAGCCGGTTGACGTCCACGCCCGAGCAAAGCCTGCGCGGGATGTTAAGCTGCGTGTGCGCGCACAGCGCCTGTATCTCCAAAAGCATGGGCCGCGTACCCTGCGTCGCCGCAAAAATAGAAACGCCCGAAAGATCGTCCGCGAAGTCGCCCTCAAAAAGCATAGTCGGGTTCTTCACTTCCATCATACCCATATCCCGCATCTCAAAAACGCCGATTTCGTCCGTAGACCCAAAACGGTTCTTGACCGCGCGCAGAATCCGCAGGTTGGAGGTGCGCTCCCCCTCGAAATATAATACCGTATCTACAATATGCTCCAAAACGCGCGGTCCGGCGATCGCGCCCTCCTTGGTCACATGCCCGATGATAAACGTAGAAATACCCATGCGCTTTGCCGCCTGCGTCAGGGCGCAAGCGCAGCCCCGTACCTGCGCCACGCTGCCCGGTGCGGACGAAAGGTTCGCGTCATAGAGAGTCTGTATGGAATCCACGATCAAAAATTTCGGCTTCAATTCCTCCACGCCCGCCAGGATGCTGCCCACCTCTGTTTCCGCCATCAGGTAAATATTTTCCGCAACGCCCAGGCGCTGCGCGCGCATCTTGATCTGGGCGGGGGATTCCTCGCCCGAAACGTAAAGCACGTTTCCCGCATGGCAAAGCTGCCGCGCTATCTGTAAAAACAGCGTCGATTTGCCAATGCCCGGCTCGCCTCCCGCGAGGCAAACGCCGCCGGGTACCACGCCGCCGCCCAGCACGCGGTCAAACTCACCGATTCCTGTCGCAAACCGCTTTTCGCTTTCCAGGGGAATCTTATCAAAGGTAATGATCTTCGCCGGCGCGGGAACGATCCTCGCCTTGCCCGCAGGGGCCGCCTGCACCACTTCCTCGACCATCGTATTCCATTCGTTGCACGACGGGCATTTTCCCGACCATTTCCCGCTCGTATACCCGCACTCCGAGCATACGAACTGCGTTTTCGTCTTAACCATTTGCTTCCTCGCTTTGCGGCGCGGCGCTCTTATCGTCCGCGCTTTCCATATACGCGTATATCACCGCTTCGTCCGCGATCTTCGTGTCCGTGGTATCATAATAGCAAATACCGTTTTTGTTGGCGGACGCCAGCAGGTTTTTTGTCGTATCCCCCGTCATCGTCTGCGTCATCTGCGCGTCCGTGTAACATACCGTTACTTTCATATCTTTCGTGTAGGCGACAAAATTATCGCCCAGCGCGTAATTCACGACGTTCTCCGCGATTTTCACCGGCGCCGACCCGTTCGTGGAAAGCATGAGCGACCCGCTTATGATGTCTTTCGCCGTCGCAAATACAATATCCCTGCCGTTCGTCTTGGGCTCGTATACCGCGTCGCCGAAATTGTAGCTGTCAAACTTCGCCGCGCCGCCTGAAAAATCAATGCGCTTTAGAATTCCTTTCCCATCTGCGCCGTATTCCGCCCATACAAGGTCGTTTTCGGAAATACTTGCCGCGCTGTTGCCCTGCGCCGTATCCTCGTAAAGCTTGACCGTCGCCGCCTCGCGCGTAGCCAAATCATATACATAAAGCCTCTGCGTGGTTTCGCCCGCCCACTGCATAAAGGCGATCATATTACCCGCGATGGAGATCTGCGGCTGCGCGTAAACGAATTCCTTGATCAAAAATTGCTGCTCCGCCTTAAGGTCATAGCCGACAATGCGTCCGCCGCCGTTATTATAACAATCCACCCATACCGCGTAATCGCCTGAAAGCATGGGCGACAAAAGCCTGTCGTATTTCTTTTCCACATTGGGAAGCTTTTTCAGCTCGTGCGTCTGCGTATTATAAATCATCACCGTATCGAGCGCCAGCGTGCCCTGCTGTGAAAACTGCGTAGTGAAAATGATGTTGTCACCGTCGATAAAAGGCTCGTTTTTGATACGCACCTTGTACACCTGGCCGTCGCTGTCCGTAAAATCATTGATAAACAGCTCGTCCGGTATCGCGTTCCCCGTTTGCAGGGTGTTTTCCTCCAGCTTAAAGTCCGCTTCTACTTTAGGCTGGTAACGGAGCGACGGATCCACTCCCTTTATCAGGTCCTCGATCAGCGGAAAGCCGAAAAAGATCATCAAAAGAACGCCGGCCGCGGCCGCGGCAATCAAAATGATGTACCGCCACATAGACCAGACATTGCTCCGCCTTACGCGATCCACGCCCATCGGACGGCGGATCGTGCTCATTCCCCTGTGTTTCTTTCTCTTCATCTTACTTTATTATCTTCTCTGCCTCTGCAAAATACATACCGCCTGCGCCGCCGCGCCCTCGCCGCGCCCGACCGCGCCGAGGTATTCCGTCGTCGTCGCCTTGACGTTTACATATTCGCGCGTCATATCCAGCGCGTGCGCGATATTGTCCATCATCTGTTCGCGGTACGCGCTCACCTTTGGTTTCTGCATAATGATCGTGCTGTCGATGTTGATGATCTTATAACCATACTTGCGCAGCAAATCGCCGATTTCACGCAGCAAACGGATCGAATAAACGTCCTTGTATTTGGGATCGGTATCCGGAAACAGCCCGCCAATATCCCCCAGCCGCGCCGCGCCCAAAAGCGCGTCCATGATCGCGTGTACAAGCACGTCCGCGTCCGAATGCCCCTCCAGCCCGATTTCGCTGGGGATCGTAACGCCGCCCAAAACGAGCCTGCGCCCCTGCGCGAACTGGTGCATATCAAACCCGTTGCCAATACGCAGGTCGGATGACTCCTGGTTTTTCACGATCTGCTTGCCGTGGTCCACGTCCTTGGGCGTGGTCAGCTTGATGTTGTCCGGCGATCCCGTTACAACGTGTACCCTGATACCCAGCCGCTCCACCAGCGAGGCGTCGTCCGTGCCCAAAAAACCGTCCTCGTCCGCTTTCTCATAGGCTTGCATGATCAAATCCTTTTTAAAGGCCTGGGGCGTCTGTACGCATACCAGTTCCTCGCGCGGCAGCGTCTCCGTCACAATGCCCTTTTTCGCGCGCTTGATGGTATCCGTCGCCGCCACCGCCGCGACTCCGCTTCCGTGGCGGATCGCGCTCGATACGCAATCGCGGATGATACGTTCCGTCACAAAACACCGCGCCGCGTCGTGCACAACCACAATATCCGCGTCCTGCGGCACCAGCGCCAGCGCGTTCATCACGGAATACTGCCGTTCGCTGCCGCCGTCGCAGATCATCACCGTTTCCTCGCCGCTTATATACTTTTCCACCTTGCGGGTGACGATTTCGCGCTCTTCGCTTTTGCACGTCACGATCATATCGGAAAACAAGCCCGTCGCGTGGAACGTTTTTAAGCACCGGATGACGGCGCTTTGTTCTTCAAACTTAATGAATACCTTGTTGGTATCGATTTCCATTCTCCTGCCGCTGCCTGCGGCAAGAAGCACAGCACAAATCTTCATCCTTATCCAATTACCTCGTACATTCCGTCGGCCTCCTGCTTTTTCGTCGTTTCCACGATCGCCAAAACACGGACTTTCAATGGTTTCGATCCAAATTCAATGGTGATTTCGTCGCCGATCCTGACGGTATAGCTGCTCTTTTGCACCTTGCCGTTTACCAGCACGCGCGCGCCCTCGCATGCCGACTGCGCGACCGTCCTGCGCTTGATCAGCCGCGATACTTTTAAATATTTATCTAATCTCACGCCTTTTCCGCCTTTCCTCATAGAGCGCCCGCTCCCCATGCCCCACGCGGCTTATTTCATCCCGCCTGCCGCCACATTCTACTCTGCGTATTATACCATTTTTCAGAAAATATTCAACCGGACCGCGCATATGTTAACGGCTTCTTAACATTCGTCGCTCCTCGCCCTCCCTGCTCCATTTCGCCTTGCGGCGCTATTTCGTGTTCCCACCCGCAAAACCGCTTTGTTCCTTACGGCCCCGCCATCGCTGTCCGCAAAACAAAAAAGACGCTCACCATGTGAACGTCCCTTATTGTTTTCTTACTTATTTTACAGCGTCTTTGAAAGCCTTACCAGCTTTAAACGCCGGAACAGTGGAAGCAGCGATTTTGATCTGCTGTTTCGTCTGCGGGTTGATGCCTGTTCTTGCAGCACGTTTTCTGGCTTCAAATGTACCAAATCCTACGATCTGTACCTTTCCGCCTTTTTTGATTTCAGCGATAATGCTGTCAGCAAATGCGCCCAATGCAGCGTCAGCGTCCTTCTTGGAGATACCAGCTTTTGCCGCAATAGCAGCTACGAGTTCAGTCTTATTCAAAACCTTCCCCTCCTTAAATAATATTCCGTAACGGCTGGGGAGCCGCCCGGTTAGATTACAAAAACGATTATAATACATTCAAACCTATAAATCAACCATAATTTCAAGGATTTTCAGCATTTATCCAATTATTTTCTTCGCCTCATCCCATAAGTTGTTCAGTTCGCTGGCGCTTACGTCGTACAGCCCTTTTTGCGCGGTTTTTTCCATATATTCCATGCGCGCTACAAACTTTTCGCATGTACGGTTTAAGGCTACCTCGGGATTGACTTTCAAAAGCCTCAATACGTTGATGATGGAAAACAATAAATCCCCTGCTTCCGCTTCCGCCCCGTCCGCATTGCCGGCCTTTATTTCCGCCTGCCATTCCATAAGCTCCTCGCGCACCTTTTCCATCGCTCCCCTGGCGTCTTTCCAGTCAAAACCAATGCCCGCCGCCTTTTTCTGCAGCTTATAGGCGCGCATCATCGCGCCCATAGAGCGCGGTACGTCGCGCAGCACGGATACGAAGTCCTCGTTCTTTTTTTCCTTGCGCTTGATCGCTTCCCAGTTTAAAAACACCTCGTTTGCCGTATTTGCTTCCGTCTCCCCGAAAATATGCGGATGCCGGCCTATCATCTTCGCGCATACCGACGTAGCCACGTCGTCAATGTCGAATTCGCCGCACTGCCGCGCGATTTCCGACTGAAATACGACCTGCAGGAATACGTCCCCCAGCTCGTCGTAAAGCGCAAACATGTCGCCTGAGTCCACGGCGTCCACCGTCTCGTACGCTTCCTCGAGGATATACTGCCGCAGGCTCTTGTGCGTCTGTTCCGCGTCCCACGGGCACCCGTTTTCCCCGCGCAGGATCTTCATAATGCGCACAAGGTCGTAAAGTCCGTAGCGTTCCTTTTGCTTAAGCGGCTGCGGCGGCAGCACGAGCACGCCGCCCTCGCGCCACTGGCCGATACGGTCGATCCCGTAAAAATCAATCCATTCTTTTTTCCCGTCCGCATAAAAAAGAGCCTGCGTATCTTCCTTATAATAATCTGAAAGCGCGCATTTCACGCTTTCCGCGACCAGCGCGTTTTCCACGCCCGTCACCACCACCGTCTTTGAGGTGTCCACGCCGAGCGGCTGCAGTTCCCGCGCGTTTATGACAGTGTATCCGCCGGTGTCCATGCGCTGTGCCGCGGCCGCCACGGCCGCGGCTTCCGCGTATCCGCCCGTAACGTAGGCAACCGTTGCCCCCGCCTTTTTCAGTTCCTGCACAAAACCGTTTCGGAACGGGTCTCCCACCGCGCAAAAAACGACCGTGCCTTTTTTCTCCTGTTCCAAAATACGCTGCGCGCCCTCCGCAAACAGCGCGTCGAAGTCCTCAGCCTGTTCATATAAATCATCCAGCGCCAGTATATTGCCGTTTTCTTCGCGTATTCCCTGCGCGCAGGCAGACTTTTCGCTTTGCAAAACAACGGCGTCCGCCTCTCTTACCGCGCGCAGCGCGCGAAGTGGCAGCAAATCAAATTCCGGCGTACATCCAACCACCTGTACCATATTCCCGTCCTCAACTTTTCATGGATTCCTTAAAATTATAGCCCCATGCCGCGCGGATTTCAACCGCGTGCGTTTACGCGCATACAAAAGGGAGTCTGCGTCATTCGCAAACTCCCCTTTGTTCCTCCAGAAAAACCGGTTGGCAACAATTATAATTTATCCGCGTATGTCTTAACGTCGTACTGCTCGCTAAGCTGGTCATAAACCTCGTTTAAATGCGTGGCCTGCGCTTCGGACAGCTTCTTTTCCATGATCTTTTCCTTAATATCGTCAAACGGTATTACGCCGCCCGCGTCCCCTACGTTCTTTAAGATATGGTAGCCGTAGTCTGTCGCCACCAGATCAGAAATTTCGCCCTCCGCCAGCTTAAGAGCCGCTTCCTCGAATTCGCTGACCATACCGGAGCCCTCGTAAACAAGGTATCCGTCCGTCTTTTGCGGTTCGCTCTTCATGCCCGAATCCTCGCCCAGTTCTTCGAGGAGCGCGTCAAAATCCTCACCCGCTTTCGCGCGCGCCAGCGCCTCGTCGGCACGGCTCTTGATTGCCGCCAGCGCCTCGTCATATTTCACGTCCGCGCCCGCTTCGTCGCCGCCGGAGCGCAGCTCCTTGATCTCCTGCTGCACGTCTTCGGGGATCTGGATCAGTATATGCTTGATATAACGCGCGTCCGCCGGATTGACGACCGCGATACTCGAACTGTTGTATGTCGAATAATTGGCCGGATTTTCCTCAACCTTTGGCTGCTGCTCCGCTACCTGCTCGTCGTAGAAAGTCTTAGCCTGCTCTTCCGTATACGACACCTCGCCGTTGAGCTTTTCCTTTTCCTTGGAAATCGCGTCGGACTTGATACGATCCGCTACCCTCTGGTCGAGATCGTCGTAGCCGTACATCGTAATAAACTGTTCCGTCTGTTCGTCGATCTTTGCCTGCCTGTCCGCTTCCGCGATGGTTGCGTCCGCTTCCACGCTCGACTGGATGGAATCTTTCAGCCCTTGAAGCGACGTTTCCAGTTCTTCTCTGATCGCCGCCTTGTTTTCGTCCGATTCGTCGACCAGGCCGTCTTCTTTTGCTTTCTGGTAAAGCATCTCGTTTTGTATCAGCGTTTGCAGCGTGCTGGTGCGCATACTGTTAAGCTGTTCCTCGCCGTACTGCTGCTTGAACGTATCAGCCGTCATGCCGTACATGGACAGCATGGCGTCCGTCGATTCGTCTACCTCGCCTTTCGTAATCGGCGCGCCGTTCACTTCCGCTACGACCTGCGCCGCGTCACGCTCCTTATTTATCTGCACCATCGAACACGACGCGAGAGAAATACACATTACGCCCGCGAGCACCACGCCAAGTAACTTCTTCCATTTATTCATCATTAAACAAGTATCCTTTCTCAACAATAACGGGTTTATTATACAGCACCCTCCCGCTCTTCGCAACGTAATATTAAAAAAAACTGCCTTTGCGCGTCCGCTTTTCCGCTCCCTACCGCAATCTAAGCTGCTTCAAAAACTCCAGGAAGTCGTTTAGCTGCATGTCTTTTTCAATCTTATAAACGATGACCGGCGGCACTGACGGTCTCAGTATAACACGGTCCTTATGCAAATCTACGATTTTTAACAGTTTCTTTACATGTGGCTGCGTCTGTTCGCCGTATTTCAGTTCAATACAACCGCGTTTTTTAATGACGCTGGCAATACCCGCGGCGCTGGCGTAGGCCTTGACGGCCGCGGCAATAATCAGGTTGTTGACCTCTTTTGGTATTTTGCCGTAACGGTCCGCAATATCGTTTGCCGCCGCTTTGGCGTCGCTTATGCTCTTGACCTTGGAAATCAGCTTGTAAATATCCATCTTGTCCGTCTGGTTTTTGATGTAACGGTCGGGGATATAGGCCGGCACATTCAGTTCCACCGCCGTGTCGGTTTCCGGCTCTACCCGCTTGCCCTTGGCGGTCGCCACCGCTTCGCGCATCAGCTTGCAGTACATCGCGTAGCCGACGGTCGCCATGTGCCCGCTTTGCTCCGGTCCCAAAAGATTGCCCGCGCCGCGTATCTGCAAATCGCGCATGGCGATTTTAAAGCCGCTTCCAAGCTGCGTAAATTCGCGGATGGCCGCCATACGTTTGGCAGCGTTTTCTTTCATGCTGCCGTCGCCCAGGTACGTAAAATAGGCGTACGAATTTTTGTCCGAACGTCCCACGCGCCCCTTAAGCTGGTATAGCTGCGACAAGCCGAACTTGTCCGCTTCGTAAACGATGATCGTGTTTACGCTGGGAATATCGATACCGCTTTCAATGATGGTCGTACACACCAGCACGTCGTATTCCCCGTCGATAAAGCCGCCGATCACGCGCTCCAGCTCCGCTTCGCCCATCTGTCCGTGCGCGGCCGCCACGCGCGCCTGCGGCACGTTGCGCCTGACGTCGGCTAATAGTTTATCCATTTCGCGGATCTGCCGGCATACCAGGTAGACCTGCCCGCCGCGGTTTATCTCCCGCATGACCGCGTCCGCCAAAAGCCCGTCAGAATAGCGCATCACATACGAATACGGCTGCTTGCGCATAGCGGGCGGCGTGTCGATGGTGCTCAGGTCGCGGATACCGACCATAGACATCTCCAAAGTACGCGGGATGGGCGTCGCCGACAGCGTCAGCACATCCACGCTCTGCCTCATCAGCTTGATCTTCTCCTTGTGCGAAACGCCGAACCTCTGTTCCTCGTCCACGATCAAAAGTCCCAGGTCGTTAAACTGCACGTCGTTTGAGAGCAGCCTGTGCGTGCCGATGACAATATCGATCTTGCCACGCCGCAAATCCGCGAGCACTTCCTTATGCTTTGCTTTCGAAAACCGCGAAAGTCCGGCGATAGTCACGGGAAAATCCGCAAAACGCTCGCGGAACGTTTTCAGGTGCTGGCGCGCGAGCAGCGTCGTCGGCACAAGCACCGCCACCTGCTTGCCGTCCGTCACGGCTTTCATGGCGGCGCGCATCGCTACCTCAGTCTTGCCATAGCCCACGTCGCCCAAAAGCAGCCGGTCCATCACGCGCGGCGATTCCATATCTTTCTTGATCTGTTCAATGCTCCGAAGCTGCCCCTCCGTCTCCTCGTATAAAAACGCGTCCTCGAATTGCTTTTGCCATACGGTATCTTCTGCAAACGCGTGGCCCTTGCTCTCAAAACGCTGGGCGTACAGCTCCACCAAATCGAAAGCCAGCTTGAGGGCGGATTCGCGCGCCTTGGTTTTGGCGTTTTCCCATTCCTTGCCGCCCAGCTTCGATAACTGCGGCGGCGCGTCCTCGCTGCCGATATACTTCTGTACGCGGTCGATCTGCGCCGTAGGGATGTAAAGCTTGTCCCCGCCGCGATACTCGATCTCCATATATTCCGCGACGTTACCGCCCGCTTCAAGCGTTTTCAGCCCTAAATATTTTCCTTTTCCGTGCACCTCGTGCACCACGAAATCCCCGGGTGCGAGGTCGCTGAAAATATCCTCTTCGCTCGCCTGCCGCGCCGCTTTCCTGCCTGCGGCTTTTTTATGTACGCGCCCGAAAATATCGTTCGCGCCCAGCACGATCGTCCGCGCCGACGGGATTTCAAAGCCGTACGGCAAATATTCCCCGCATACGCTCACGCCGCCGTCCTGCGGTTCTTTTAAAACAGGCGCTATCAGATCGAATTCCCCAAGCGCGTCGCTTAAAGAACGCGCCTTTGCTCCCGCGCACAAAACGACCGAATATCCGTGCTTTAAGCGGTCCGTCACCGCCTGCGCAAGCATGTCTATGCGTCCGTTATATCCCGGCGCGGCGCGCAGGTTCAAATCCGCCTCGCATACGGTTTTGAGGCGCGCGTTCCTTGAGCCCGCCATATCGAGAATCAAGCTTTCTTTTTTCTTCAGCACGGGCGTTATGGCAGAGATACTTTCGCCCTGCGCGGCAAAAGCTTCGCCGTCCCTTTCAAGGCGCTTGCACGCGTCGTCAAACTCAGTTTTAAGCCGCTTTGCTTCCGCGTATACATATTCAAAATCGTCGAACAGCAAAAGCGCGTCCGGAAAATAGTCCGTAATATAAGCCGGATCAAACATCACCGGCAAAAAGGTGTCCGAGTTGTCAAAATTTCCGTATTCATCAACGGCCATCAGCAGCTTTTCCGCGAGGGCGCGGTTGTCCTGCTCTTTCAGGTAATAACGCAGTTTATCCTTTGCTTCCTCGTCCAGCACGACCTCTCTCGCGGGCGGCAGCAAATACTCCGCCAGCGTTTTTTTCTCTGATTTTTGCGTTTCACTGTCAAAAAAGCGGATACTCTCGATCTCGTTGTCAAAAAAGGTCACCCGCAGAGGGCGCTTGCTGTCCGATGGGAAAATATCCAGGATCTCTCCCCTGCGCGCGCACTCTCCTTTGGAATACACGGTGCCCGCGCGTTCATATCCGCTCCTTGCCAGCGCATGGAGCAGTTCTTCAGGATCGTACTCCCTGCCGGTTTGAAGCAAAAGGCAGGATTCACGAAAGCGGTCGGGCGGCAGCATACGGCTTAAAAACGTACGCACCGAAAGGTATACCACACCCTTTGCCTGCGCCGTGTTTTTGAGGATACCCACGCGCCTGAGCTCTTCTTCCCTGCCCTTGGCCTCCACGCTGCGCAGCGAAAAATCGTTGTCCGGAAACAGAACGCCGCCCTGCGCCGCCGCCATGTCGCGCGCGCCCTGCTCCGTCGCCGTGATACAAAGCACCTGCGTGTGCGCATTTTTCCTTAACGCCTGCGCAAAGTACGGCTTTGCGTTCTGCGTAACGCCAAAAACCGAGCAAGGCAATTTCCCCCCTCGGATACACGCCAAAACATCTTTAAATGCCCCGCTCTTTTCGATCAGCGGGCTGATCGTGTCGTTCAAATTATGTCTCCTCTTTCGGCGTCGCCCACCCTTTTCGTTCCGCGCCGCCCTGTCGGGCGTTCTCCACTCCTCGGGCGGCTCCTCCTCTCACCCCGCGAAGCTCACTGCGCTGCGCTCCGTTCGAGCTGCGCGGGGGCCCCTATTCCCTATTATTAAACTCCGCTTGCGCGGAGTCGTCCCAAAGCTTCCTTTGCTTCGTTTCGCTCTCGCAAAACTCCGCCCGTCCGCTTGCTCCTCCTCTTCCCCTTCGCGGCTCGCTTCGCTCAAGCCGCGCGGGGGCCCCTATTTATTAAACTCCGCTTGCGCGGAGTTTACGCCGTCCGTAATCACGCGCTCGCACGCGTTTGCCGCGCGCTCAAAAAGCTCCTGCGCCTCGCCGCGCTTTTCCTTTTCGAATTTTCCCAGCACATGCCCGACCAGGCTTGAGCGCGGCTTGCCGATACCGATACGTATGCGCGTAAAATCGCCCGATTTCGTATAACTCAAGATCGAACGCATGCCGTTGTGCGTGCCCGCGCTGCCCTTGTCGCGTATACGCAGCGACCCAAACGGAATATCGATGTCGTCATACATCACGATCAGCTTCTCAAGACCTACATTATAATAGTCAAGCATTCCGTCCACAGCATACCCACTGTTGTTCATAAAAGTCGTGGGCTTTGCCAGCATGACCTTTTGGCCGCCGATCGTGCCCTGCCCCGCGAGCGCGTCAAACTTCGTCTTTTTCAGCTTGATACCGTGCCGCTTTGCCAGTACGTCGACAGCGCACCATCCCGCGTTGTGCCGCGTATTCTTATACTTTAATCCCGGATTCCCCAGTCCAAACACAAAAAACACGCTTACTTCCTCTTGTCTTTCCAGTCGGTTTTCACCGTCTGCCGCGAGCGGGCGATGGCAAACGCGCCGTCCGGAATATCGTCTGTGATCGTCGAACCGGCGGCGATGTACGTTTCCTTGCCCACGTTTACGGGCGAAACAAGGTTCGTGTTACAGCCCACGAAAGCATCGTCGCCCACGCTCGTGCGGAACTTCTTCTTGCCGTCGTAATTGACGACCACCACGCCGCAGCCGACGTTAATGCGCTCGCCGAAATCCGCGTCGCCGATGTACGTGAGGTGCGATACCTTTGTTCCGTTGCCAATGCTTGAATTTTTCACTTCCACAAAATCCCCAATGCGGCACCCGTCGCCAATATCAGAATTCGGGCGCACATACGCGTACGGCCCGACCGTCGTATTCCCACCGATCTTCGCGTCCACGATCACGGAATTCTGCACCGACGTTCCGTTGCCGATCTCGCTGTTTACAATGCGGGAGCCCGGATAAAGCGTCACGTCCTCGCCGATCACGCAGCCTTTTTCCAGCGTCACGTCTGGATAAATCACCGTATCCCGCCCGATCTTCACGTCCGCGTCGATATACACGGTTTTGGGGTCCACCATGCTCACGCCGTTTTTCATATGCCCGCTTGCAATACGGCCGCGCAGTATTTCCGCACACTGGGCAAGCTGCGCGCGGTCGTTAACGCCCATGCATTCCCGCGCGTCCGCCGCAATATACGCGCCCACCTTTTCTCCCTTTGCGTTCAGGATACCCACAATGTCCGTCAGGTAATATTCCCCCTGCGCGTTTGCGGGTTTCAATTCTTTTAAGCATTCCAGCAAAAGGGGCGTGCATACGCAATAACACGAGGCGTTGACCTCACGGATCGCGCGCTGCTCTTCGCTTGCGTCCTTTTCTTCCACGATCGCCGTCACGTCGCCAAATTCATTGCGCAGAATACGCCCGTATCCATACGGATTGTCAAGCTCCGCCGTCAGCATCGTGCAGGCATAATTTCCTGCTGCCGCCGCGTCTACCATCGCCGCGACCGTCTCCTGCGTAAGCAGGGGCATATCTCCCGCTATAATAAGCGTATAGCCGTCGAAACCCTGCAGCAAATGCGACGCGCACATAACGGCGTGTCCGCTTCCTAAGCGCTGCTCCTGCTGCGCGTACAGTACTAAATCCCCCATCCGTTCCCGCAGCAGGTCCGATCCGTTCCCGCAGACGACGATACACTTTTCCAGGTCCGCCCCGCGCGCGGCGCGCAGTACCCAGCCGAGCATTGGAACGCCGGCGATTTCATGAAGCACTTTCGGCGTTTTCGATTTCATCCGCGTTCCTTCGCCCGCCGCGAGAACGACAGCCGCACATTTATTTCCCATGATAGATTTCTCCTTCAACCGTTTTTCAAACCTATATTATTATACGCAAAAAAAGAACCCTGCACAAGGGTTCCTTCTTTTCGCTGTGAATCAATACTCGTCTCCCGTGCCAAACGTGTCCGTCTGGTCCTCAGGCATATTTTCATATTCTTTCAATATCACCTGCTGGATCATCTCGCGCGTGTCGGAGTTGATAGGATGTGCAATATCCTTATACTCCCCGCTTGGCGTTTTCCTGCTTGGCATAGCAATGAAAAGCCCGCTCGCGCCTTCTATGATTTTCATGTCGTGGATCACAAACATGTCATCAAAGGTGACGGAAACGATCGCCTTCATCTTTCCTGTGCCGTCGATTTTCCTGATTCGAATGTCCGTAATGTTCATATTCAATCCTCCACCTTGTCTTGTCTATGACTGCTACTAACTTCATGCCTATACCACAGCTAAGTATATTGCACAAAAACATTCTTCGATATTCTATTTTTTGTTATTCTATCACATTTTTTTCCAGAAATCAATATTTGCGTCCGTTATCGGCTTTTCGGGGCGTTTCCTTTCCCGTTACACGGCCGAAAACTCGATTTTTGTCTCGCTCAGCTCCTCCAAAACAAAAATGGAACGGTATTCGCTGATACGCTTTTTCTGCGGATATTTGTTGACGATGGCCGCGCCCGTGCCCACCACCGAAATATGAAATTCACCGAGCATGTCACTGATCGCCTTGATCGTCCCGCCTCCGCCGATAAAGTCGTCGATGACGAGCGCCCTGCCGCCCTCGCGGATGAGCCGCTTTGATAAGGACATGGTCTGCAAGCGCCGCGACGAGCCGGAAAGGTAGTTGATGGAAACGACGGAGCCGTCCGTCAGCTTGCTTTCGCGGCGGGCGATAGCAAGCGGCAGGTTTAAGATACGCGCCACGCTCATGGCAAGGGGCACGCCCTTGGTCTCTACCGTCACGATGAAATCCGCTTTTTTATCGGAAAACCATTCCGCGATGATCTGCGCCATCCCGTCAACATAATACGGCGTGCAAAAGAGGTCTACCAGATACATATAACCGCCGGGCAGTATGCGCGACGTATCCGACATCTTCGCGATCAGCTCCTTTTTAAGCGCGCTCTTCGAGCGCGCGGGCATTTCCGGCACATAGCGGATACCCCCGTGCGCGCCCGCCACCGTTTCCACGCGCCCGATGTCCGCGTCCAAAAACGCCTGCTTCAAAACGGCCGCGTCCTCCGAAATACTGGATTTCGCCGCGCCGAACATCTCTTTGAAATAATTTAAGGAATACAATTTGTTGGGGTTTTTCGCGAGCAGCGCGCTCATCATCGCGATCCTCTGTTTTTTCCCTTGCATAGCCATACACCCCCGCGTCTTATGTTTTGGTTGCAGAAATATTGTATATTCAGTATAATAGATACGCCGTATATTGTATATGGTGAAATTTTATCGGGAGAACAGAATGGAAATCAATTTTTCAGATTTAAAGGATAAACCGATCCACTTTATCGGGATCGGCGGCTGCTCTATGAGCGGGCTGGCGCAAATCATACATGCAAACGGCTATCAGGTGACCGGCTCGGATATGAAAGAATCCGCGTTCACAGGCCAACTGCAAAAACGAGACATTCCCGTTACCATCGGCCATGACGAGAAGAACGTGCACGGCGCGGGCCTCGTGGTCTATTCGGCGGCCATCAAGCCGTTCAATCCGGAGTTTGCCTACGCCGCGAGCCACAATATTCCCATGCTCGAGCGTTCCAAGCTTTTAGGGCTCATCTCCGCGCATTACCAGCGCGTCGCGTGTATCGCCGGCTGCCACGGCAAAACGACGATCACCTCCATGCTCGCGCTCATCATGCAAAATACCGAGCAGGACGCCACCGTACACGTGGGCGGCATGGTCGATTTTTTGGAAGGCGGCGTGAAAATCGGCAAGGGCGACGCGTTCATTACCGAAGCGTGCGAATACGTGCGCAGTTTCCTGACGCTGCACCCCACGCATATCCTCGTCAACAACATCGACGACGACCATCTTGACTGTTACCGCGACATCGACGATATTTTCAATACTTTCGTGGAATTTATAGAAAAACTCGGTCCAAACGGCGTCCTGCTGCTTAACCAGTCGGACGGGCTTGCCTACCGCTTAAAGGAGCATGCGCCCTGCCGCGTCGTGACCTATAATAACGGGCCGCAGAGCGACTGGTATCTGGACGACGTCTCTTTTAACGAGTTCGGCTTCGGCAGCGGCGAGATTACCTATCACGGCGAGAAGCTGGGGCGGCTGGAACTTACCGTGCCCGGGCTGCATAACCTGCGCAACGCCCTTGCCGCGGCCGCCTTTGCCTACGAGGTCTTTGGCGTGGACGCGGCAACGTCCATCCGTTCTCTTAAAAATTATAAGCTGGCGGGCAGACGGTTCGAGTTTATGGGCGAGCGCGGCGGCGTAAAGGTGTTCCACGATTACGCGCACCATCCCAGCGAGATCGCGGCATGCCTGCAAGCGGCAAAGCTGGTTCCGCACAACAAGCTTTGGGTGGTGTTCCAGTGTAACTCATACACCCGCGCGCGCACCCTCAAAGACAAATACGCGCAGTGCTTCCATGACGCGGACGAGGTGCTTATGCCGGATATTTATCCCGGACGGGATACGGACACCCAGGGGATCCACGCGCGCGACGTAGTCGCGGCAATCAACGCCAACTCAGCGATCTGCCTGTATATCCCGACTTTCGGGGAAATCAAGGACTATCTCCTCAAAAACTGGCAGCCAGGCGATATTGTGATTACGCTCGGTTCGGGCGACGTCAACAAGCAGCAACTGGTATTCTTCGAAGATTAAAAAGCGGGCGGGGTGCGAATATCCCGCCTTTTTTTCATTATGCAGGCACGAAAGGACATACAAGCTGGCTATGGACTACGAAAAATTTATCGAATATTTCAACGAACACGATGTATTCAGCAGGGAAAGCGGCATACGCCTTAAAAAGATCGGCGACGGCTTTGCCGAAGCGGAGCTTGACTTTTCCTCCCGCCGCGCCAATTTCATGGGCACTATGCACGGCGGCGCGCTGTTCACAATGGCGGATGTCGCCGCCGGCAGCGCCCTGCTCTCCCACGGCAGCTTGTGCGTGACCTTAAACAGCGCCATCAACTATATCCGTCCCGCTTCCGGAGGCACCCTGCGCGCGGTGGCGCATGAAACGCACTGCGGAAGCAAGATCGGCGTATGCGACGTGACCATCTTCAACGAAGAAAACCACGTGGTATGCACGTGTACGTGCACCATGTATCTGACGGGCAAACCGCTGCCTGTTTGGGAGACAAGGGAAGAATGAGCGGTGGTAAAAAACGAAATAAAAACGCATCAAAAAAGGCCTCATGGAAACCAAGAGGCCTTTGCTTTATTTCTGAATGCTTTTAAAGGCTTCCGCCTGCTGCTTGATCCCCACCTCGGCGGCAAACCGCTCTATGCTCGACGCGCCGAAGAAACCGTCGACGCCCTTTGTACGGCTGATTACATACTGCGCGTCCTCCGGCTCTGCGATAGGCCCGCCGTGGCAGATCACAAAAATATCCGGATTCACCGCGCGCCCCGCGTCGCAGATCGCCTGTACGCGCTCCACGCAATCGTCCAGCGTGAGCGCCGTCCGCGCGCCGATGGACCCCTTTGTAGTCAGGCCCATATGGGCTACCAGGCAGTCCGCGCCGGCCTGCGCCATTTTTTTCGCGTCCTCTTCATTGAATACATACGGGCAGGTAAACAGGTCCAGCTCATGCGCCTTTTTGATCATGTCCACTTCCACGCCGTAGCCCATGCCCGTCTCCTCAAGGTTCGCACGGAACATGCCGTCGATCAGTCCCACGGTCGGGAAATTCTGCACGCCGGAAAATCCCTGCTCTTTTAGCTGTTTCAAAAACACGTCCATCAAACGGAACGGGTCCGTGCCGCATACGCCCGCCATAACAGGCGTGTGCTTTACAACAGGCAGCACCTCGCTTCCCATCTCCACAACGATCTGGTTGGCGTCGCCGTAGGAAAGCAGTCCCGCGAGCGAACCGCGTCCCGCCATGCGGTAACGTCCGGAATTATAAATAATGATCAGGTCCACGCCGCCCGCTTCACCGAACTTTGCCGAAATTCCCGTGCCCGCGCCCGCGCCGAGGATGATCTTGCCCTGCGCAACCTGCTCTTTCAACCGGTCGATTACTTCCTGTCTTTTCATAGTGTTACCTCTCCTTTTTCACATTGATTTCATCTATTAATTTTTGCGCGGCAGCCTTTGCGAACTGCGCGTCATTGATATGGCAGTCCAGTTCAATCAGCTCCGCCTTATTGCGGTCAAGATTTTTGCGGACAGCCTCAAAAAGCGCCTCGTCCTCCTCGCGCCCGTAAAAAGGCTCTCCCTCTTTGTCGATCATGGAAACACCCCCAAGCGGCAGCATTAACGCCGCCGGCGCAGTACTCTTGTTTACTTTTTCCGCAAGAATGCGCCCAAGCCGCGCGTTTTCTTCCTTTGTAGTGCGCATAAGCGTGGTCGTCGGATTATGGCGGTATAAATTCCGTTCCTTATATTTCTCCGGCACGCTGTCATACGGGCCGAAGTTTGCCATATCGAGCGCGCCCACCGAAACCACCTGCGGTACGCCATATTTTGCCGCCGCATCCATGCGCCCTTTTCCCGCGGCAAGGATCCCGCCCAAAAGCTCGTCGCACCATTCCGTCGTCGTGAGGTCCAAAACCCCCTCGAAAAATCCCGACGCGATCAGGCTTTCCATCGTCCTGCCGCCCGTACCCGTGGCATGGAAAACCAGCACCTCGTAGCCGCGTTCCTCCAGATACTCGCGCGCAGCGTCCACGCACGGCGTAGTCACGCCGAACATCGTCGCCGCGATCAACGGTTTTTTCTCCGCCTGCCGCGTCGCCTCGAATTTCAGCATGCCCGCCATCGCGTGCGCCGCGTTGGAAAATATTTTCGTGGAAAGCGAATTCAATCCCGCTACGTCCACAATGGAAGGATACATCATAATATCGCTCGTGCCCACATACACGGAAACGTCTCCCGCGGCAACTGTGGAAACCATGATCTTAGGCACGCCGATCGGCAGCGCGCGCATGCCCGGCGTAACGATGGACGTACCGCCCGACCCGCCGAACGAAAGCACACCGTCGAATTTCCCCTCGCCAAAAAGCCTGGGCAATAAAACCTCGATCCCACTGGCTAGCGCGGCTGTCGCACGCGCACGGTCTTTTGCCCGCGCCAGCTCTCCAATATCCTCGCCCGCCGCCCGCGCCACCGCATCGTTGTTTACGTCCGGAACAAACGCAGGTTCGAATACGCCGCTATGTATCGTGAATACATTGATCCCCACATCATTGAGCAGCCCTTTCACATATAAATACTCGGCCCCTTTGGAATCAAAGGTGCCTACCAGCGCAACTGTTTTCATGTCATTTCGCTCCATTTTTAAGTTTGTATCCAGTATATCACTTCACGCGCATGCGCACTATAGCTTCGCGCCATTTTTCGTTACTTTTATCATGAAGAAAGTATTTGCAAAAACGATAAAATATGATAGAATAGATAAGTCCTTGTAAACTGAATATCTGGGTGTGGCGCAGTTTGGTAGCGTGCTTGAATGGGGTTCAAGAGGCCGGAGGTTCGAATCCTCTCACCCAGACCACGTCGGAGCGCATTGCGCTCAGTCAGTCCCACACCCAAAACAGGTGTGGGACTTTTTCGTTCCATGGCTCCTCCCTCTCCCCACGTGACCCGCCGTGCTGGGCTAAGCCAGAAAAAGAAAAAAGCTATTGCATAAAATAATGCATAAGGGTTATAATAAAAGCAGGGATAGCCGCTAAACGGCAACCCAGAGAGTAAAACTACAATGAGCCGCCTACTGCGAATAGGCGGCTCACTTCTTTAAAGCAATTATTATCCCGTATGTGAATACGAGGGCAATTACTGTCAAAAGCAATTCAGCCATAGACATACCCCCTTTCTTTAGAAAGTGGGGCGTGCGCCGCCTAACAAACTATCCCTGCAAACATATTTTACTTTTTAAAAAGCGAAATTGCAACGGCAATTTGCAAAGCTTGCGGCGGCAAACGGCACGCCGTTTTTGCATGTTACCATTACGCCTTTTTTGACAACTTCAACCACATAGCCGCGAGAAAAATATTTTTTCAACGCACGCCCCCCTTGCCCGCCTGTGATTGGTGGCTTAATTGCCGCCAAAAGGACGCATACCCCAATCGTCATCAAAATTCCGGTAAACCAAATTGCCTAGCGTGATTATTATATCCCCTTACATATTCTAGCTGTAATTCACACAGCATATAGTTATTTGCTGTTCTAGGGCCACTTGCATTTCTGTATAGTCTAAATCATGAAGTTTAGCTGGTTTTATTGCCACTAATAAATCCATTTTGATTTCAGAATTCTCCATACGATACCTCTTGAAGCAAATCATTTCTTGTCTTGTCATAGGACATGATTTTCACAGCCTTATTATACACTAATAATGTCCTAATACAAGACAAGAGGTTGAGATGGCAAGAATAATTGATGGAGAAAAGATAAATATTGTTGGCGATAATGTCAGGAAAGCACGCAAGGCGGCACAAATAAGTCAGCAGCAATTAGCGGACAAGCTAGAGACAATCGCCGTTTATATTTGTCGTGGTTCTATTTCCCGTATCGAAAGTGGCGAGAGGACTGTTACCGATATTGAATTGGCTGGTTTGTCAAAAGTGCTGGGAGTGCCAATACAATCTTTTTTTTGATAAGTAAATATCGAAAAGTTTTGGGAAGCTTTACACCAAGCTGTCAGATGACGAATTTAAAACAGTTGTCGATGATTTTAAGTAATTTTGATTCCATCCTGCTCCCGAAATATTATCGAATCCCCTTGAAATATTTAAAATAGCTGCTAAACCAGAATATCGGCTGGTATTCCGTTTTTGCAGTAAAGAACACCGCAACCGGAAATAATATAGCAGGTAAACACGTAAGCAGAAACATACCATATGTTGAGAGGATGGCCCATACAGTAATAGCTAATGAAAAAACCAGCGCAAAAATACGGTGACAGGGCATAAAGCAACAACCCGCGAATAAAATCGCGTTGAAGATTGAAAATACTCCAAAATCAGGCCAGCAAATGATGCAGGCAGCTGTTGTCGCAACAGCGCCTGCCGCGAATAAAATTTGAGATGTCAAACGTTTTTTATTTCCAGCGTAAAATAGAAAAAAGGCAGACAATACAATACAAATAATAGATGATGTGAAAGGAAATAGATTTGTTACCCCCAGTGGGAATCCTGGCGTGTTCCAAGACTTTATTGTTTCCGGCGGGATATAGAACCTGTACCAAATCAACGCAGATAAAACAGAGATGATGAGAATGACAATAAGAAAATTGCGGATATGATGGAGCGGTCCACGGTCTATGGTATTTTCCATAACTCAGTACTCCTTTATTATCACTGTCTATACTATATCATAATAGATCGCATGCGTTCAATTTCGAAATAGTAATTCGAGTTAGTCGCGGAACAAAAAGCGCGTTGGCCGTAAATGATTGCTAAAAATCCTCCCGTCATATATAATTTAATTATACTGTATTCTATCAGGAGGTTAAGCGCATGAAAGGGCACAGATTTGTAGTGAGCGGCGATCCAGCTATGGCCCGCAATACTGTTTATACCACTCTGGAAAACCAGGGCTTTACTTTGACCCATGTTGACGATTGGTCTGCCGATGCGCAAAGAGGGTCCTCGGGAGCATCGGTTCTTCTTGGCGCGTTTGCCGGAAAAAAGGGCCGCCATGTAAAGCTGAGGGTCTCATGCCAATCGTCTCCGGAAGGAACTGTGATTACACTCATACAGGGAACCAGCGGCGCTTCAGGCGGTCTTATCGGCGTAAGTCAGGCTTCCGGCCTTTATTCCGATATTTATGATGCCGTAGGTTTAACTTTTCAAAACGCAGGCGTTTTGGTATCAAACGGCAATCTGTAAGAAAGAAGCCTTACAAAAGCATTTCCTATTTCGTGATTCCGTATGATAACTTAATATCCAGCAGACAAGATGCTTTAGAGCAGGCTGGCTCGAAGCATCTTTTTTTAATATATCTGTTGTTATCGTCCACATAATTTCACGAAAAATACTTTTATTATACGAAGAATCCCGTTTGCTTGATTTCAGCAATTTAATAGTGTTACCATAAATTGTAAATATCTGTTAATTGGTACAATTATAAGGGGGATTTGTATGAAAAAGATTGTCGCCATATTATTAGCAGTCATCGTATGTTTTTCTTTTGCCGGATGCAGCGGGGTACCGCAGGAAGAATATAACCGCGTTTTGCAGGAAAATGAAGAATTGAAAAACGCCCAGTTGACAGAGGCAAGCAATATGGCTGAGCAACTGCATGCGCTTTCTGTTGAACTGCAGGAATTAAAGGATGAAAATAGCCGTTTATCCGCAGAACTTGAATCTGCAAATGCAACTATTCAGGAACTTACTGCGCAGAATTCTGATCTGAGTAGTCAACTCACTCTTAAAGAAAGTGAACTGGCAGATTTGTCGGCGCAAAAGACTGCTTCGTCCAGTGAAAAAGAAGCAGTATCTGAAAACTCTTCCTCTGCCTCCGGCCAGTCGAACGATACGACTGTATATATCACGGACACCGGCGCCAAATATCACCGTGGAAGCTGCAGTTCTCTTAAAAAAAGCAAACACGCTATTTCCCTGAGCGAAGCGAAATCTAGTGGATATGGCGCCTGCAAAAAATGCAATCCTCCATCGTGACCTTTGTCAGCCGCCTGAATACCAGCGTTACGGCCGCATACCCCCTTGCGCGGCCTATTTTAGCGTTTTACTGCGATGGTCCATGCGTGCTTTAAATGCGGCTAAACAGCTTAACTCCGCTATTTACAGCCCTTTTTGCGTTGTCACATATTCCAGTCTAAATTGCGGGCTTTTTTATTGAAATACCCTTTCAAGTGTAGTATAATAAATCTTGCAAAGTGCGGAACTTACGATAGGATCGCGTGTTTTCTTCATAAGGCGCACGGTAGTAAAACGTTTTAGAGGGAATGAAAACAATGCCTGCAAGCATAAAAGATGTCGCAAAATTAGCCGGCGTTTCACAAGCCACAGTATCCAACGTACGGACCGGCAACAAATACGTAAGGCCCGAACTGGTAAAACGCGTGAACGACGCGATTGAACAGCTCGGATATATTCCCAACCCTATGGCAAGCCGGCTGCGCGGCAACAAATCCTTTGTCGTCGGCGTGATTTTGCCGACCTTTTACCATCCGTTCCACGCCGGTATCCTCAAGGGGATCCAGGATGTGGCGCTCGGAAGCGAATACCTGATCAACGTATACGCAACGGGCAGCGACCTCAAACGGGAGTACGACTCCCTTGCCCGTTTTTTATACAGCATGCCGGACGGTATTATCATCTCCAGCTACGCCAACGAACAAAACGAATACGGCAAGGAATGCTTCGATACGATGAAAGCGCTTGTAAACTGTAAAAAGAAAATACCGATCATCAGTTTAGAGCGGCACCTGGAGATCGCCGGCATAGAATCCATCCTTTCCGATTACGAACAGGCCGCTTACGATACAGTGGAATACTTAATCGGCCTTGGCCATAAGAAAATCGCCCACATCTCCGGCCCCATGGCGCGGGATGTAAGTATCAAGCGTTACGAGGGTTATTGCCGCGCGCTCAAAGAGCACGGCATCCCCTTTAATCCGTCCTATGTGCGCGAGGGTTTGTTCACGCCCGAAAGTGGATACTCGTGTATGCGCGATCTGATGCTCAAGACGGACATCACCGCCGTGTTTGCGGCCAACGACGAAACGGGAATCGGCGCCATTAAGGCCCTCAAAGATCTCGGACGCCATATCCCGCAGGACGTCGCCGTGATCGGTATCGATAATATTTACGCCGGAACGCTCATCGAGCCTTCCCTTTCCACAGTGGATGTGCCCGGATACCAGATGGGCCGGATGGCCATGTCGAGGATGCTGCAGTTCACCGACGACCATCTGCTTCCCGACTGTAAAAAACCCACCTACCTGAATACTACGATCATCCCGCGAAAGTCTACCGAGGTCGACCGTGAGACCACATGGGACCTGTATGACTGGTAATAGTACAGATGTCACAAACGGCAGTATACTGCCGTTTTTTTATTCCGCGCAAATAAATACCCCCCGTGCCGTTGCTCGGGGGGTATTCTTATCAGGCTGCAATGCGAGGCGATAGTGCCTGAGCATATTGCCCTGGATAAGAGGCGTTAATTCTGCGTAATCATATGTTGTTTTCTTGTCATCCTCGATTGCAGTACCAGTATAATCAGCAGCACGCCGCCGGTGATGCATCCTTCCCATAGATAGGATATTTGGTTTAGATTGATAATATTGCCGATGATCGTAATAATCATAGCGCCCCACATTGAATTGAGCACCTTACCGCGTCCGCCCGAAAGCAGCGTTCCGCCGAGCACCACCGATGCGATCACGTCCATTTCATAGCCGTCGCCGAGCAGGATGTTGCCCGAATAGGTGCGCGCCGCCACGATTGCCCCCGCAAGGCCCGCGCATGCGCCGCTCAGTAAGTAGGTAAAGAATTTGACCTTGTTTACAGGTATCCCTTTCATAACCGCCGCTTCCTCATTGCCGCCGATCGCGTAGCAATCGCGTCCGAATACCGTGTACTTAGCCACAATTGCCGCAACTACAAAGGCCGCAACCATGATGATTGCCGGAATGGGGATAGGGCCGACCGTTCCCGTCGCGATCACTTTAAAAGACGCCACGGAGACCGATAACGATTTACCGCCCTGTGTCAGCAGCAAGCCAAGCCCCTTGACGCCGGACATCATCGCCAGCGTTACGATAAACGGCTGTATCTTAAGCCTGGTAACACAAAATCCTGTCAGCGCGCCAATGCCCGCGCAAGCTCCTACGGCCGCGATCGCCATCACAAACGGCACTTCGCATTGCGCCGCCACCATGCCGACGATTACGGACGAAAAGCCAAAGAGCGAACCGACCGAAAGGTCGATCCCGCCCGTCAATATGACGAACGTACCGCCGATAGCCATGATCCCGATCATGCTTGCCTGCTTGAACAGGTTTGCAATGTTGTTGACCGAGAAGAAATTTTCAAACGCGATTGACGCGACGATCATAATAATGATTACTGCGACAAGCGTTGCGTTCCCGCTGATAAAGTGCTTTAATTTATTTTCCTGCATCATTTACGCCCCCTTTGCCACAGTAGTTTTGGCAGTTTTGATCTTGCGGCCCTTCGCGCCCTTATCCGACTGGATATAAACAGCCAGGATAATGATCGCCGCCTCGAGGAGCATGGACCATGAAGTATCAATGCCGTTCATGTTGACCGTCATGGTAATGATGGAGATAATAAAACAGCCCACGACCGTACCGATAATACGCGGCTTGCCGCCCGCCATTGACGTACCGCCGATGACGACCGCCGCGATGGCCTGCATCTCCATGCCCGAACCGACCGAGCTTGGGTTACAGTTTTGTGTACGCGAAACAGCCATCACGCCCGCCAGCGCCGTCAGCGCGCCCAGCAGGAGGTATACGACGATCACAATGCGGTCGGAATGGATACCCGAAAGCTTTGCCGCCGTGGCGTTGTTGCCGATTGCCTCAACCGACTTACCGAACACCGTCCGTTCCGCGATGATAAAGAATATCACCGCAAACGCAACCACATAGATAAGCTGGATCGGTATCCCGCCAAACGTCGTGCCCGAAATGGCGAGGAAAGCCTCGTCGAGCACCTGCACCGTTTTCGCGTTACTCACCATGCGCGCCACGCTGCGCAGGATGATCATCATCGCCAGTGTCAGCACCATAGGCTGTATCTTGAATTTGACTGTCAGCACGCCGATAAAGGTTCCGATACCCACGCCCAGCAGCAGCCCGATAACCAGGCAGCCGATAAACGGAATACCCGCTTCCGCCATCATGGCCACCACCGTAGCGCACAAGGCCATTGTCGCGCCTACGCTAATATCGATACCGGCTACCGCGATTACAAAAGTCATCCCCATCGCTACGCACATGACCGTCGTGGAATGGATGATCAGGTTCCACACTGTCGTCGTACTGACAAAGTTCTTTGTTACGCAAAGATTGATTACCAAAAGCACCAGGAACACCATGATTGCGCCGTATTTTTTTGCAAACTCGCTGCGCTTTAATGCACGGTTGCTCAAATCCTGGATTTTCTGTAATTCTATATTCGAATTTTCCATTGATTTACCCTCCCGAATTTCCGCAGACTATACGGCGTGCGCTTCCGAGATCCTGTGGATAATATTGTCCTCCGTGATCTCGTCGCTTAAAAGTTCTCCGACTTCCTCGCCTTCCCTGATGATGATGACCCTGTCACAATCCCTTGCCAATTCTTCCAGAATAGAAGAAATCATGATAACGCTTATGTTTTCCTTGGCAAGCTGCTGGATCAACATCTCGATCTCCATCTTCGCGCCGACGTCGATACCGCGCGTCGGTTCGTCCAGGATGATAATATCCGGATTCGCGCACAATCCCCGTGCGATAATACATTTCTGCTGGTTCCCGCCGGACAGGAATTTGATCAGTTGTTTTGCGTTCGGCGTCTTGATCTTGAGCTTTTCGATATAGTCTTCAACGATTTCATCCTGCTTTTTGCGGTCAATAAAACCGCATTTGCTGATTTCCTTTAAAATGGACATTGTCACATTATCCTTGATGGACATATCCGGAAATACCGCGTCGCGCTTGCGTTCCTCCGGACAAAGGATGATTTTATCGCGCAGTGCGTCGCGCACGCTGCGGTACCTGACCTCCCTGTCCTTGACGACCACTTCGCCGCCCTCGATCTTTGAGCAGCCGAACAGGGCGTTGGCGATCTCTGTCCTGCCCGCGCCGAGAAGCCCCGCAAGCCCAAGCACCTCGCCCTTATGGAGTTCAAAACTTACGCCCCGCAGCTTGTCGCCGTCGGAAACTTTCTTAAATTCACAGATTACCTTACTGTTTTTCAGATCTTCGTTGAATTCCTTGCGGAAATTAACAATGGACGACGCGTCGCGCCCGATCATCTTGGAGATCAGGCTCAGCTTGTCAAGCTCAGCCACGTCGTAGCATCCCATATATTCGCCGTCTTTTAAGATCGTAACTTTCTCGCAGATCTCATATATCTCATTGAGCCGGTGCGTGATAAAAATCACCGCGATATTCTTCGCCTGCAACTGGCGGACAATATCCATCAGCGCCGAAACCTCTTTGTCGTCGAGCGAAGACGTCGCCTCGTCCATAATGACCAGCTTCGCGTCCTGCGAAACTGCCGTCGCGATCGCGACCATCTGCTGCATTGCCGCAGAAAGCGTGCTTATGGGGCGCGTCACGTCCACGTCGATATTGAAATCCCTCAGGATTTCCTTTGCGCGCCTGTTCGTTTCTTTCCAGTCGATAAGCCCGCTTTTCTTTTTGATCTCGTTTCCCAGGAACATGTTTTCCGCGATACTCAAAAAAGGCGCTGTGTTAAGTTCCTGGTAGATCGGCTGTATCCCCGCGGCCTGCGCCTGCGCAGGCGACGTAAAGTTCACTTCGCGTCCTGCAAACCGTATCGTCCCCGCGTCCCGTTGATGGAGTCCTGTCAGGATTTTGATCAATACCGATTTACCCGCGCCGTTTTCTCCTTCCAGCGCGTGTACCTCGCCCTCCCGTACAACAAGGTCCACACCTTTGAGCGCGTTAACGCCAATAAACGACTTGCAGATTCCCCTCATCTCAAGCAATATGGATTTTTCTTCAGACATTATAAGCCTCCTTGCCGTTAGATTTTTTAGCGCGGCCTCTCATATCCCCGCCGCGTTTCATTCTTCACTGTTTCCGTAACATCCGGATAGCACAGGGCTGCGATCAAGCGGCCAGCCCTGTTCCGGGGGATAAATAAAGGGAATAGCTTAGGGCCATTCCCTTTTTCTTCCGTTCCTTGTTAGAAAGCCATACCGTTTGTCAGTGCTTCCGATGCGTTTTTGCTGTCGATGATTTCAGACGGGATCGTCGTTTCTTTCGTCAGGTCCTCGCCATTGAAGTAAGCCGCCAGCATGGAATAAATCAATTCGCCGTTCTGCGTGTCGCAGGTAGCGATCGCCGAAATCTCGCCGTCGATAATTTTCTGTACCGCCGGTTTCTGGCCATCGATACCAAGAACCGTAATGCCCTCGAGTCCCGCGTTCTTCAAGGCCGCGATCGCGCCCAGCGCCATTTCATCCGTGTGGCAGTATACGGTGTCAAACTGTCCGTTGTAGGACTGGATAATATTGTCCATTGCCGTCTGCGCTTCGTCCATCAGGAAGTTACCGGTCTGCTGCACGATTACCTTGTAGTTGTCTCCGCCTTTGGCGATCGCGTCCGCAAATCCCTTAGAGCGGCCCATTTCCGGATCGGAACCTAAAATCCCCTGGATTTCGACGATATTCGCGCCGTCGCTGTTTTCCACCAGCCATTCGCCGCACGTTCCGCCGTCAACTTCATAGTCGAACAAAGCAGCCGCAACATACTGATCGTCTGTCTTCTGGCAATCGTTGCCTAACAGGAATACCGGAATGCCGTGCTCTGCCGCGATTTCCAGCGCGGCCGCGCCCGCTTCATATTCGATCGGCGGGTAAATAATCGCGTCCACTCCCTGCGCGCACAGGTCCTCAACGTCGGAGATCTGTTTTGCCTGGTCGTCGTCAGCGTCCGTATAAACGAGCTCAATATCGTATTTCTCAGCAATATCGATCATGTTATTGAGCTGCGCGATCAGCCATGCGCCGTTGGTATTTCTTTCCGCAAAGCCGATTTTTTTACCAGCCAATACGCTCATGTCCGTATCGATCACTTCTGCCAGCGGACGGTCGCCTGTATCTTCCTGCCCCTCTGCCGCCGCCGAAGCCTCCGTAGTCGCCGCAGCGCTTTCGCCTGCATCATCCTTCGTCTCCTGCGCCGCCGGAGAATCCGTCGCCGCAGTACTTTCCTGTGCCGGAGTGGCGGAACAAGCCACTAAGGCAAAACACAGCATAACTGCCAGGACCGCGAATAAAATTTTCTTCATCTTTTCCTCCTTTTGTTGCCATATTTTCTATGGCACTCTTACCTTTTTTTATTTTTGTGGCAGTTTCGCGTCCGGCAATAATACTTTCTCTTGCATGGTATTGGTGGATTGCCGCCGCACGGCTGCCATTTCGCGACAGAATTAGTAAAACCTTTTACTTAATGTTTCAAAAAAAACGCGGTTATTCTACTCAATAGGCGTTTTTACCTCTGTTTCTTCATTTTTTAACAATTTAAGGAATTATTTCTAGCTTAATGTTTAATTTTCTGTAGATTATTCGTTTATATATGTCATCCCGTTGGTAAATCGTTTTTACAAATATATCCTAACATATACGCTTTATACTGTCAATATTAATTTTCCGTTTTAGCGATATTTTTTTATATTTATATAATTGCTTTACATATGTAAAATTTCATACCGCTATCCCTATCGCCACAACAAAAAAGAGCCTTTAAAAAAGGCTCTTTTTCGCCGCGCTTTCTTGTCAGCCTCCAATATCCACAGTGATCCCCATGTCCTTGAGCATGGCGGCGAGCGCCTCTTGCTGTTCCTCTGTGGGTGTGTAAAACTCGTCGCCCCCATATTGTTTGCCAAGCTTTTTATATTTTGGTTCCCCAAACCGGTGATATGGAAGCAGGTGTATTTCCCTGACGCCGATTTCCTTTGCGAACTCGCCCGTTTTCCTGATATTTTCCGTGTCCGCATTTACGCCGCCGATGAGCGGGATTCGGATAATCATCTTTCCGCCCTTTACGGCCGCGATTTTACGCGCGTTTTCCAGGATCAGCTCGTTTCCCATTCCGGTATACTTTTTATGCAGGGCGCTGTCCATATGCTTGACGTCATATAAAACGGTATCGATCTTGCCGATGGCCTTTTCGATCTTTTCCCACGGCAGGGCTCCGCACGTCTCAAGTGCTACGTTCACGTTTTCCTTGTGCAGGGCGTCCGTAAGCTCGCTGATAAATTCCGCGTGGCAAAGCGCTTCGCCGCCGGAAAACGTTACCCCGCCGCCGGACTGGTTGTAAAACTCCTTATCCTTAAGCGCGAGCTTGAGCGCGCCCTCCACGGTATATTTTTTCCCGTTCAGCTTGAGGGCGGCCGTGGGACACACGTCCACGCACGTGTAACATCCGTTGCAGCCGGATACGTTTATTCCCGGCGCCTTTCTTACCTGCGTCGGGCATTCGCTGACGCATAACCCGCATCCCATACAGTCTGTTTCATTGAATTCAAACTCCGGTTCGAATTTCTGGGATTCCGGATTGGAGCACCACGCGCACGCGAGCGGGCAGCCCTTAAAAAACAGGATTGTACGGATTCCGCCGCCGTCGTGGATACTGTATCCCTGGGTGTTGAATATCAAAGCTTCCATAAATCATCATTCTCCGTCTCTTTTTCGTTTTTGGGATAAAATATACTCTGTGCCCCGCTCGGGGCACAGAGTAGCGTTTTATTCGTGTTTACTTATGGTTTAGATAGCCGCGTTTTCCGTCCTCGTGATAATCGAATCCTGCACGTCTTTCGAAAGCTCGTTAAAGAACGCGCTGTATCCGGCCACGCGAACGACAAGGCTCTTATATTTATCCGGCATCTTCTGCGCTTCTTTGAGCTTATCTGCCGAAACGACGTTGAACTGCACATGTCCGCCGCGCATTTTGATATACGAGCGGATAAGGCTCATAAACTTTTTCAGGCCCTCCTCACCCGCGACGACAGTCGGGTTGAATTTTTGGTTGAAGATAACGCCGTTGGGGCAGCGCATATGGTCGAGGCCATAGCATACGGATTTGAGGGCCGCCGTCGGTCCGTGCTTATCCACGCCGTTGGAGGGTGAAACACCGTCCGCGAGGATGGTTCCCGCAAGCCTGCCGTCTGGCGTTGCCGCCGTCGTGTAACCAAAGGCTACGTTCGCGGCTACAGGTACAAAGGAGCCGACAAACGGTCCGCCGTGATAGCCCTCGTAGCCCTCCAGGGAATCAAAGAATACGTCCGCCGCGTAATGGACCATCGCGTCCACTTCTTCTTCGTCGTTGCCGTATTTTTCCACCCTGTTAAACAGGTATTGACGCATCGGCTCTGCGCCCTCAAAGTTTTTGTTGAGCGCGTCGCACAGCTCCTGGATCGTATATTTCTTGTCGTCGTACACAACCTTTTTCACCGCGTAAAGCGAATCGCCCGCGTTCGCTACGCCCAGGCCCAGCGGCGCGGTCCAGTTATATTTTGCCCCGCCTCTAAGCGCGTCCTTGCCGCGCTCAAGGCATGTCGGCCCGATGAGCAGAGACGTAAGCGGTATGGGCATGAGCTCTGCCTGCACCTCGTCTACGATGGCGTTTAAGCGCACGGACAGGGTCGTCGTATAGGCCATCTGTTCCTCATACGCCTTTTTCACATCGTCAAAGGTTTTCAGGTCTTCCGGTTTTCCGGTGTGCGGGCCGACCTGCTTGTGGCAGATATTGCATGTTCCGTCGTTTAACGCAAGCTCCGCGATCTTGGCTACATTATAATAACCGCCGTTCCCACGGTGCCATGCGTCAAGCGGCGCGTTCTCCACACATCCCACCGGCGCGTAATCGCGCGCGTCTTCTAAGGATACGCCCAGGCGCTGCATCGCTTCGATATATACCTCGTCGTTTAAGATTTGCGGCATGCCGTTGCCCATGCGGATCGCTTCTGCGACTTTTTCCATAAATTCGTCCGGCGTGCCGTTGTGCAGGCGCACGGAAAAGTTTGGCTGCATCAGCAGCATATGCGTGTGCGCCTCTAAGCAGCGGTACGATAAATCGTTCGTGCCGTCCGTACCGTCGCGTTTTATGCCGCCGATCACAAGGTTCTGCCCCATCGGATAACCCGCGTGAATCCTTGCGTCCGCTTCACGGTACACCTTGATCGGCTCCGTGATCTTGACCCAAAAAGCTTCCAGCAATTCCTGCGCCTGCTGTTTGGTCAGAACGCCGTTTTCAATATCCGCAGCATAATAGGGATACATATACTGGTCAAAACGGCCCAGCGTATAGGAAACGCCGTTGTCGTTGATCTGCTGTACCACCTGGCAGAACCACAGCGATTGCATAGCCTCATGGAAGCTTTCTGCAGGAAATTCGGGAACACGGCGGCATACCTGCGCGATTTTCTCCAGCTCCGACCGGCGTTTTTCGTCCTTTTCTTCTTTCGCCATCTCCAGGGCCTTGTCCGCGTAACGGTGCGCGAACATGATCGTAGATTTACAATAGCTGATGGCAGATTCATACCATAGCCGCTTATCCAGCGCGTCCGGCTTTGTCATATCAAGCTCCGCAAGCTTCCGCTCGCATTTTGCGATCAGTCCGCCCAATCCCTCGCGGCACAGCATCCCATAATCGAGCAGCACATGCCCGAGTCCGCCGTCCTCATGAAGCCCCAGTGAAAATACGTTCGCGTCATACCGCTCCAGACGGATGTCGTCCGTGATATACGATTGTATCCTGTCGTACATCGTCTTTCCTTTCCAATAAGGAACAATATCCCGCCTGTATTCCTCGATCTCTTCCTTGATAGGCGTAAACGAATCCTGCGGCCGTTCCTCAAAGGTTTCGATCTCCTCGTCGATCCATTCCACGGCAAATTCCGGAAACAACGGCGCGCTGCGCTGTTTGCCCGCCTGGTGCCCGACGATCAGTTCGTCCGGCAGGATATAAACGGACATTCCCGCCAATATTGTTTCAAACGCCTTGGCCCTGCGCATCAGCGGATGCAGGCCCTCCGTTTCTTTATACGACTGTGTGATCAATCTCGCGCGCTCCATGCAAATATAGGATTTCGCGTTCACTACCTGGTTCCTCAACCGTTGGCACCGCGCGTACCCCTCGCTGTTCACATCGAAGATAGCGTCACGGTCTACAGGGACCGAATAAGTATCCTTGCATTCTGTTTTCATTTCTTTACCTCCTGGCTTTTTTTGGTTCCTGAAAATGGTTCAAGTTAGTAAAACGTTTTTCTTATATGTAAAAAAATAAGCTCTTTGTTCAACATATAATCATTTTTGGATACATTTAAACCAAATTATTGGAAAAACCTTTTACTACCATATTCAATATCATATCTCGTGTTTTGCATATTGTCAATATGCTTTTTCAGCTTTCTTTATGCACCACGCCATCCATCCTGTTTATCTGCGGGTCTGTATAAATATCGAGGTCGTCGCGGTTATACGTCGAAAATTCGCTGACCACACAGCCCTCTTCCCCACCGCAAATCCAGTGCGTCGTATTCGGTTTGACCGTAAACTGGTCGCCCTTTTTCAATATAAGCTGGTGGAATACGCGGAAACAATCCTTTTTGTCCGCGGGGATTTTGGCCCTGATTTCCGCTTCCGGCGTGGGCTGCCCCTCGATATACACATAAAGCGTTCCATAGCGCACGCGAAACGTCTCTTCCTTGCCGATGTCGCCCTCAAACGGCGGATGGCATTGCTCCGGACATATCTGGCCGGGCAGCAGCACCATTTCCTTGGCGGCATACCGCTTGGTGTTGATATAAATGTGGATCTGGATACCGAACTCGTCGATCCTGTTAAGGCCCATGTCCGCGATCTCAAGGTTTTCCTTTTCCTCTTCCGTCAGGTAAATATGCGCTTTTTCAAAATATTCCAGCGCCTTTTTCCTCATTTCTTCCCTTTTTTCTGCCGAGAGTGCCATATTAATTTTTCCCCTTTCCAAAAAAACGTTTTTCTTTCTCCTGTTTTTATATTATAATCTATTTAAAGCAAAGTCAATACTATAAAAACGGAGGATACCATGAATCTTAATTATCAGCAAACGCGGCCCTATATCGGGCACGATTACCAGACTTTCGGCGTCAGGCGGGAAATGCTCCTTGACGGTAAAGAAAGCGGCGTCAGGCTGCTGCGCCTCAAAAACGGCGCGCATCTGCAGGCCGAGGTGATTTGCGACCGTGGCCTTTCTTTGGGCGAAGTGACCTATAAAGGCTTAAACCTGAGCTTCCTTTCCCATACGGGCGTCGTATCGCCCGCCTATTATGTCGAAAACGGCAAGGATGGATTTTACAAAAACTTTTTCGGCGGCATGATGATGTCCTGCGGCATGACGCATATGGGCGCCCCTTGTATAGACCAGGGAAAAAGCCTTGGCCTGCATGGCCCTATGCCCTGCACGCCGGCAGAAGAAGTATGCGCGGACGTGCGTGGCGCGTCCGGCGACGCGCCCGAGATCGTTGTGCGCGGTAAACTGCGCCAAAGCGAGGTCTACGCGGAGCACCTGATCTGCGAACGCACGATCCGCGTGAAATACGGCGAAGACAAAATAACCATCCATGACGATATTGAAAACAAGGGCTTTGAAAAGCAACCCTTTATGGTCCTTTATCATTTTAATTTCGGCTATCCGCTCGTCAGCGAATATACAAGGGTCTTTCTCGCCGAACAGGAATGTACGCCGCGCGACGAGATTGCCCAGGGCGGCTTTTCCTCGCGTTACCAGATGGACGCGCCGCGCGCTGGGCGGCCGGAGGAGTGCTTTTTCTGCAAGCTCAAAGGCGACGCCGGCGGCGATACGCTGGTAGTGGTAGAAAATAAGGCGCTCGGCCTCGCCGCCGCCTTAAAATACAATGTGCGGCAGCTTCCTTTCATGACCGAGTGGAAATCTATGATGGCCGGCGATTACGCGCTGGGTATCAACCCCGGCGTATATACGCCTATGGGCCGCGCCCACGCGCGGGAAAACGGCATGCTCACATACATCGCGCCGGGTGAAACCAAATCGTTTGATTTTGAACTGTGTATATCGGACGATTCCAGCAGGATCGCCTCTTTTCGGGAACTGGTGGATACCTTGTAACTCTTAAAGACACAAAAAGGCTCCGGAAATCCGGAGCCTTTTATTTTGCAGCCTGTTTTTATTACTCTTTAAAGAAGAATTCCGCCCGTCCGGTTCCCAGAGATTCGCCCTGCGCCCATTCGTTTGCGGTACCTACCTGCCACTGCTCCTTTAGCTCGCCGTTTTCCACACGGTTAAAGCCCGCGTCGCCGTTGGCCATGATTACCGTGCCGTTTGCAAGCGTATACTCCGGCTTGCCGTCCACCTCGCGCCGTCCGGCAATCCCGTTTCCGTCGCGCAGCGCCGCGGCCTTGGTTTCCTCATACTTGTCTTCCGGTACTTCCGTATATCCCAAATAAAATTTTGTCACCATATCAAACACCAGCCTTTCTTATTTTTCATCTGGTTTTATATATAATAACATTTCCCGCCGTTTAAACAAAAGAACCGCGCGGCGCGCTGACCGCCCTCGTCACCAGCTTCACAAACCCTTTGGAATCGATCTTTTTTCCCAGCCATACGTTGGGCTTTCTGCCCCACGCGCCGGAAAAATCGGCTACGCTCTCCCCCGCCGTGATCCCCTGCGTGCTCACCTCCACGCATACCTGCTCGTAGCTCACCAGCTCCGGCCGCAAAAGAGCGGCAATGCATACCGCGTCGTGCACCGGACAGGCGAAAAAGCCCATCTCCTCTTCATAGGTTCCCGCATACAGCCATAAAAGTCCGCCTACCAGCCTCGACAGCTTACCGCGCTCGTGTTCCTCCAGCCGTTCGATGTCCTTTTTATAAAAAAGCGCTTTCATGGTGACGTCAAGCGCGTTTAAATAAATTTTACAGCCGCTGTTGATCACAATCTGCGCGGCTTCCGGATCGATAAAGAAATTGAACTCCGCTGCAGAATTGACGTTGCCCGGCGCGTAGACCGCGCCGCCCATGATAACGATGCTTTCCACCTTTTCCTTGCAGGCCGGCTCCTTTAAAAATGCCTGCGCGATATTCGTGAGCGGCCCTAAGCATACCAGCGTAATTTTTTCTTCCGCCTTGCGCAGCGTTTCTGTAATAAAATCCGTGGCATGCATTTTTTCCGGCCTGCGCGTAGACGTCTCGATCTTTTTATTTCCCAAGCCGTTGATTCCGTGTACTTTTACGCCCGAATTGTTGTGAAGCGGACGCTTTAACGGGCTGGAGCATCCCGCGTAGACGGGGATCTCTTCCGCATCCGCAAATGCAAGTACGTCGAGCGCGTTGCGCGCCGTGTTCTCAAGAATGCTGTTGCCCGCGACTGCCGTCACGCCCAGGATTTGAAAGTTTTTTGCGCGCGTCGCCAAAATCAACGCCACCGCGTCGTCGTGTCCCGGGTCGCAATCGATGATAATTTTCCGCATGATGCCGCTCCTCCTTTTTTCTTATTATTATAACAGACAGCCGTGCTTTAAACAGTTGATTTTGCGCATTTTCACCAAAACCTGATATTTCGTTGGCAAACGGTTTAATAAAAGTATAGCAATCTCTCTGAAAGGAAAAGGAAAATGCCGAACCGGAATATAAAGAAAACTGTAAAAGGACAAAAGACGATCGACGGCGCGGGCGTGCATCTCGTGCGCGTGATCGGTTATCACGATACCGAGGAGTTCGATCCCTTTTTGATGCTGGATGCGTTTGATTCCGAAAATCCGGACGACTATATCAAGGGCTTCCCCTGGCATCCGCACCGTGGGATCGAGACGCTTACCTACCTCATCCACGGCAATATCGAGCATGGGGATAGCATGGGCAACAAGGGCAATATTACAGACGGCGGCTGCCAATGGATGACGGCCGGCAGCGGCATATTGCACCAGGAGATGCCACGGGAGTGCGGCCACATGCTGGGCTTCCAGCTTTGGCTTAATTTACCCAATGCCAATAAAATGACTAATCCTAAATACTTTGACATCACGGCGGATATGGTCACCACCCTGCGCGAAGACGGCGACACCATCCGTATCATCGGCGGTTCGTATAACGGCTATACCGGACCCACGCAGGGTAAGTACGTGCAGCCGGATATTCTCGATATTTCCCTTGACCCAGGCGCAGTCATCGCCTTTCCCACCGCGCAGGAAAAAAATGTGTTCATATATATCGTCAGCGGCGGCGCGGCGTTCGGCGACAGCGAAAACGAGATTCCCTCCCATACGGCCGCGCTTTTCGGCGACGGAACGGACTTTTCGGCGCGCGCGGGCAAAAGCGGCGTGCGTTTCATCTATTTCGCGGGCAAACCCCTGCGCGAAAGCGTTGCCTGGGGCGGTCCCATCGTCATGAATACGCAGGAAGAATTAAACCACGCTTTCTTTGAACTGGAGCAAGGCACGTTTATCAAACACCGGTAACTCTTTTCCCTCCCCATATATAACAAAGGGACGGCTTACCGGCCGTCTTTTTGTTTTTTAAAAAAATCGTTGCTCGCGCAATCATATAGTTGTATAATAATATCAGTTGCTCGCGCAACTATATTTCATATCGTGAAAGAGGTTTCGCCGTGAAAGAAACATATTCGCTCAGCAAATACGCTTCGATCATCAACAGGTTCAGTATGCAGTTCTTTGACCAGGAATTAAATGATTCACAGATTGGGGCCGGACAATACTTTTTTCTCGCGCACATCTATGAAGAACAGGGCCACACCGCCCAGGAACTTGCAAACAAGGGGCGCTTTGACAAGGCAACGGCCACCCGCGCGCTGCAAAGGCTAGAGGAGCTTTCCTACATCCGGCGGGAAACGGACAGCGCCGATAAGCGCAAATTCCGTTTCTATACCACGCTTAAGGCAAAACCGATCGTAGACAAAGTATACCAGGCCGTGGATAAATGGAACCGCATCTTAAAAGGTGACATGGCCGTCGAAGAAATCGTGGCGGCGGAAAAGGCAATGGGTCAAATGGCGAAAAATGCCTATGAATACATTTCAAGTTTGATTGAGGAGGACAAATATGGAAGAAGCAACAATCAATAAACCAATCGCCGAAACCAAAAATCCGCTCGGCTATAAGCCGATCGGCAAACTGCTGCGAAGCTTCGCGCTTCCGGCAATCATCTCCTGCCTGGTAAATTCGATCTACAATATCGTCGACCAGATTTTTATCGGCCAGGGCGTCGGTTACCTCGGAAACGCCGCCACAACCATCTCTTTTCCGATCATGACGGTGCTTGTCGCGTTCGCGACGCTTGTCGGTACGGGCGGCAGCGCGTATGCTGCCCTCAAACTCGGCGAAAAGAAAGAAGAAGCCGCGCAAAAAACGCTCAACAACGTTCTTGTGCTCAGCCTCATTTTGAGCGCCGTCATCGTCACGGCGGGGCTGGTCGCGCTGGACCCCATGCTCCGTTTGCTGGGGGCTACGGACGCCAGCCTGCCCTACGCGCACGATTATGCGTTTGTCATCCTGCTGGGCACGCCCTTTTCCATCATCAGTATCGCGCTTTCCAATATGGCGCGTACGGACGGCAGCCCACGTCTTTCCATGTATAGCATCCTGATCGGCGCCGTCCTCAATACAATACTGGACCCGATCTATATTTTTGTACTGCACTGGGGCGTTACGGGCGCGGCCATCGCCACCATCACCTCGCAGCTCATTTCCACGATTGTGCTTACAGTGTATTTCGCCCGCAGAGGCAAAAGCATGCAGTTCCATAAAAAATACATGCGGCTTTCGGGGCGCGTATGCAAGATGACCTTTACACTGGGAATATCGTCCTTTGTCACGCAGGTCGTGGCGTGCGTGATGCAGATCGTCATGAACAATACCCTCGTTTATTACGGCAACCAGAGCTCCGTCGGCGGCGACGTGGCGCTGTCAGCCATGGGCATCGTCATGAAAGTAGCTATGATATTAGCCTCCGCCTGCATCGGCATCGGCGTGGGCGCCCAGCCCATCCTGGGCTTTAACCGGGGAGCCAAACAGCCCAAGCGGATCAAAAAGACCTACGTCATGGCGGCCTGGATCTCCACCGCCGTCGTTACGGCGGCCGCCGTCTTGTGCCAGCTCTTTCCGGAACAGATCCTGAGCCTGTTCGGCAGTGAGAACGCAGATTTTACGAATTTCGCGGTCAAGGCCATGCACATCGCCCTGATCGGTATCTTTCTGTCCGGTTTCCAGATCGTTTCTACGAGTTATTTCCAGGCGACCGGACAGCCGCTCAAGGCGACGATCCTGTCCATGCTGCGCCAGCTTTTGCTGCTCATTCCCATGATGCTGATTATGCCGATTTTCTTTGGGCTGGACGGCGTGCTCTTCGCCTTTCCCATCGCCGACATCGGTTCGGCTGCCATCGTGGCCGTTTTTATGATCTTCGAAATGAAGAAGCTAAACCGCTGGATCAGCGACGAAGCCGCGGGCAGGCTCTGTATGGCAAGTATATAAAAGAAACAAAAAAACCGGCGCCGTTTTGCGCCGGTTTTTATTCTTGTTTTTATGCGTCGCATTTAACCGCTTCGTCGAATTCCCTCTTGATTTCATCCGATGGCTCCTTGCCTGCAAGGCTTACGATGATGCACGTGATAAGCGCCAGCCCGAATCCGGGAATCATCTCGTAGACGCCCGTCGGTCCCGCCAGCAGCTGGTTCCAGACGATGGAAACGACAAAGCCCACGATCATACCCGCCAGCGCGCCGTTTTTGGTTGTGCGCTTCCAGAACAGCGCCAGCAGCACGATCGGCCCGAAAGCGCTGCCAAAGCCCGCCCAGGCAAAAGATACCACGGACATAATGGACGTATTGGGGTCGCGCGCTAAAAAGGCCGCCAATACGGCAATGGCGATAACGCCGATGCGCCCGATCCACATCAGTTTCTTTTCTGACGGTTTTTTCTTGGCCAGCTTGCCGTAAATATCGGCCGTAATCGCCGACGACGCGACCAAAAGCTGTGAATCCGCCGTACTCATGACCGCCGCCAGGATCGCGGAAAGCAGAATACCAGCGACCACCGGCACAAAGAGCTGTCCCGCCAGGACGAGGAACACCGTCTGCGCGCCTGCCGCGTCTGTAAACATATCCCCCAAATAGACGCGTCCTAGGATACCGACCATAACCGCGCCCGCGAGCGCGAGCACGATCCAGCCCGTCGCGATCCGGCGGGAAGCCTTGATCATGCGCGGCTCCTTGATCGCCATATAGCGGATGATGATGTGCGGCATACCGAAATATCCCAGCCCCCACGCCAGGTTGGAAATCAGAGACATGGGAGAGAGCGCCTGTCCGTCCGCCGTCGTGAACGGATCGAGGAAGCCGGGCGCTATCTGGTTTGCGGCCTCAGCAGCCTCAGCCGGTCCGCCCAGCTTGCCCATCACGGCAAGCGGCACCACGAAGATCGCCACCAGCATCAGCATACCCTGGAAAAAGTCCGTCCAGCACACCGCCTTAAAACCGCCCATAAACGTATATGCAATGATGACCGCAGCACAGATGACCATTGCCACGGTATAGTCCATGCCCGGGAATACGGCCCTGAAAACCGTGCCGCCCGATACAAAGCCGGATACCACATAAAAAGTGAAAAACACGAGGATGACCGCCGAGCTTATGAAGCGCAGCAAGCCTTTCTCATCCTTGAAACGGTTTTCAAAAAACTGCGGTATGGTAATGGAATCGCCCGCCACATACGAATACTGGCGCAGGCGTTTGGCCACCACCAACCACGAGCAATACGCGCCCACGGCAAGGCCCACGCCGATCCAGACCTCGCTCATACCCGAAAGGTAAAGCGCTCCCGGCAATCCCATCAGCAGCCAGCCGCTCATGTCCGAAGCCTGCGCGCTCAGCGCCGCTACCGCCGGGTGCAGTCCGCGCCCGCCCAGCACATAATCCGAAATATTGGACGACTTTTTATAAAAATAAAAGCCGATCAGCAATACAAAAATAAAATAGCCGATAAAAGAAAGGACTACTCCCCAATCCAGTTCCATACAGACACCCCTTAAAAATGATAATTACTTAGTCATTATACCGAAAAATAACAAAACCCGCAAGCAAACAGTGCCTGCGGGTCCGTTTTTGTCTTTTCTAAAGGATTTTTTCCGCTTCCTTGTATACCTGCATCATCTTCGTATACGAGGTCGTGACATGCTTTAAATATTCCTTTTCCCGCGCGGTAAGCGTCCGCACGGCCCTGGCGGGCGAGCCCATGATCATCATGCCGTCCGGAAATTCCTTGTCCGGCGGTACGAGCGACCCCGCCGCCACAATACTTCCCGCGCCGATCTTCGCGCCGTCCAGCACGATCGCTCCGATACCCACAAGCGATCCTGCGCCGATCTCGCACGAATGCAGGCTTACGTTATGGCCGATACCCACGTTGTCATGAACCACCAACGGCTTTCCCTTTCCGGTATGCAGCACGCTGTTATCCTGCACGTTCGAATTTTTGCCAATACTGATATTGCATATATCCCCGCGCAGTACGGCGCCCGGCCATACGCTTGCGTTTTCTTTCAGGGTCACATCGCCGATCACTGCCGCCGTCGCGTGCACATACGCCGTCTCGTGAATATCCGGCGCCTTTCCGAAAAGCGCGCTGATCATATCAGCTCCTCGTCAAAAATCTTGATGGCGATCGCCGTCTCGATGCGCTTCTTTTCCGTTTCACAGCCGATCTTATATGGCTTGCGTATACTTCCCGTGGCATGGTATGCGTTCGCCGCGCATCCGCCCGAGCAATAATACTTGGCCCAGCATTCACTGCATCCCTGCTTGGTAAAGACGTGCGTATCCAAAAATTCCTGTTTGATCTTCTTGTCGACGTCCGTCTCAAACACGCTGCCCATATAAAAATCTTCCATCCCCGCGAACTGGTGGCACGGATAAAGCTTTCCGTCCGCCGATACCGCGAGGTATTCGCTGCCCGCGCCGCAGCCGCGCAGACGCTTGTTGAGGCACGGACCGGAATTCAAATCGATCATAAAGTGGAAGAAATGAAAGCCTTTTCCCGCTTTCTCCCGCTTGATACACTCCCGCGCCAGCATTTCGTATTCATGCTTTATCTGCGGCAGGTCTTCTTCGCGGATAGCATAGCTTTCGCCCGTCACCACAGGCTCCACGGAAATCTGGTCGAAGCCCGCGTCGGCAATCGCGCATACGTCGTTTGAAAAATCGAGGTTGTCCGCCGTATAGGTGCCGCGCACATAATATTCCTGGCCGGCGCGCCCGTCGACGATCTTGCGGGCGTTTGCAAGCACCCTGTCATAGCTTCCCTTTCCCTCCACGTTCTTGCGCATCTTGTCGTGCACTTCCTTGCGCCCGTCTATGCTGATGACCACGTTCTTCATCTCCTTGTTGATGAAGTCCGCCATCTCGTCCGTCACATGGTATGCGTTGGTGGTGAGCGTGAAACGGATATTTTTACCGTGCAGCTTTTCCTGCTTACGTCCGTAGTCTACCGTACCCTTTACCACCTCAAAATTCATCAGCGGCTCGCCGCCGAAAAAGTCCACCTCAAGGTTCTTGCGGTTTCCGGAGTGCGCGATCAGAAAATCGATGGCCGCCTTTGCCGTCTCAAGGCTCATCAGCGCGCGCGCGCCGTGGTATTCCCCCGTCTGCGCAAAACAATACGAGCAACGCAAATTACAGTCCTGCGCCACCAACAGGCACAGGGCCTTGATGACAGGCGTATTAAACTGCGCGTTTTCTCCGTCTATCTCGCAGCGCGAATACAAAAGCCCCTGCTTTGTCAGCTCTTCTACCTCGTCTAAGATCTCGCGCGCTTCCTCGCCCAGATCGGCTATGATCTGCTCATTTGTCTTGCCCGCGTTTTTAAAGGTAAGCACGCGCATCGCGTCCTTATCGATCGCGTGCACCGAGCCCGACTCCACGTCGAGCGCCGCGTAATGCCCGCAGAATTCTATTAAATGAACCATACTACATTGTACTCCCTTCGGCCTGCGCGCGGGCAAAACGCGCTGCCCTCCCCGCGCATAGAAAAATGACGGCATGTGCAAAATACACTGCCGTCATTACCTTTAGACCGTTATTTATGCTTTCTTCTCACACTTCTGGTTAGCAAGCGTGCACGAAGTCTTACAAGCCGACTGGCAGGATGTCTGGCATTCGCCGCAGCCGCCCGTCTTCAGCGTATCTTTCAAATTACTCTTGGTTATCGTTTTAATATGTTTCATATGACAAACCTCCTAAGGGAAACTTCCATTGATAAGTGTATCATGGTTACGAAACAATTTCAAGTGTTACGAAACCCTTACTTTTTCTTTTTTGTTTCCTCTTTTTTCGGTTCTTCTTTCTTGGGCTCTTCTTTCTTCGCTTCCTCTACCTTTTCGGGAACCTTGCCCTCTTCGAAGCTCTCCACCGAAGCGATCGCGCCTTTCGCGATAACCAGCTTTGTCTTTTCCGGACCGCATTCAAAGGTGATCAAATCCTCTTTGATGGATATAATCTTGCCGTAGAATCCGCCGATCGTCTTGATACTGTCTCCCACGCGCAGTGTCGAGAGCATATCCTTGAATTTCTTTTCTTTTCTCCTGTTCGGAACGATGATCAACACTACAAAAATAACGATCAGCAGGATCGGGAACAGCAGTGTCATCGCATTGCCGCCCGTCAGGCCGCCCAAAGCATCTGTGCTCATAAACTCATATACCGCCTTTCAATTAAACAAAAAATGTACTTTTATTATAATATCGTGACTGCGCCCTTAAGTCAACCATTATTTGCGCTTGCCGCGCCTTTTGCGCGCCGCAAACCGCCGCCCGTTTCCGGCTACATACGGAAGTCCGCCATAAAGTCGCGGCGGAACTCTTCAAACGTTCCCCCCTCGATGTGCGAGCGTATCTCTTCCATCAGGCGGATGGTAAAGCGCGTATTGTGGATGGAAAGCAGAATCGCGCCCAATATTTCGTTGGTTTTCACCAGATGGCGGATATACGCCCTCGTATGGTTCCTGCACGCGTAACAATCGCATTGCTCGTCGATCGGACGGAAATCTTTTGCATATTCCTGGTTGCGGATCACCAGCTTGCCGTTTCTCACGAGCGCCGTTCCATTGCGGGCGACGCGCGTTTGCAGCACGCAGTCGAACATATCCACGCCGCGCGCGACCCCCTCCACAAGGCAGTCCGCGCTGCCCACGCCCATCAGGTAACGCGGCTTTTCCTGCGGCAGTATGCCGGTTACCACGTCGAGCATTTCGTACATCACCGGTTTTGGTTCTCCTACGGAAAGGCCGCCGATCGCGTTGCCGATGAAATCCATTTCCGCAATCGCCTCCGCACTTTTTGCCCGCAGGTCGCCATACATCCCGCCCTGCACGATTCCAAAAAGCGCCATATCGTCCCGCGTCTGCGCATCCTTGCACCTCTTGGCCCACCGGTGCGTGCGTTCCATGGAATGCCTGGTATATTCATAATCCGCCGGATACGGCGTACATTCGTCCAGCACCATCATGATGTCCGGCCCCAGCGCTTCCTCGATCTGCACCACTTTTTCCGGCGTAAACATATGCCGAGACCCGTCAAGGTGCGAGCGAAACGCCGCGCCTTCCTCTGTCAGCTTCCTAAGGTCTCCCAGGCTGAATACCTGAAAGCCCCCGCTGTCTGTCAGGATCGGCTTTTTCCAGTTCATAAATTTATGCAGGCCGCCCGCCTGCGCGACCAGCTCGTGCCCCGGCCGCATATATAAATGGTAGGTGTTGCCCAAAATGATTTGCGCACCGCATGCAAGCACCTGGTCGTTCGTCATGGCCTTGACCGTTGCCTGTGTGCCCACAGGCATGAATACCGGCGTTTTTATCTCACCGTGCGGCGTTTTGAGTATACCCGTGCGCGCCCTGCTGCCGCCGTCTTTTTTTTCGACCGTAAACTTAAAATCCATCCCTTACCTCGTTTGCTTTTTCGTTCGTTTTATTTTACCAGATGGCCGGTAAAAAGTAAATTTACCTACAAACATATCCGGCGCGTGGCAACATTTTCCACAAACGCCGCGTCATGCTCCACAAAAATCATGGAAGCCCCGCTTTCGTGCAAAAGTTCCTCGATTTGCATGCGCGAGACCACGTCGATAAAATTTAAGGGCTCGTCCCATACGTAAAGGTGCGCGCTTTCGCACAGGCTTTTTGCGATCAGAACTTTCTTTTTCTGGCCTCCGCTTAAATCCCCCAGGTCTTTTTCAAACTGCCCGCGTGAAAAGTCCAGCTTTTTAAGCAGCGTACGCATCAGCGTGCCGTCAAGCGCATACCGCTTGATAAAATCATTCAGGCTGCCGCTTAAAAACGATGTATCCTGCGGAATATACGACGTTTTCAAGCTTGCTCGCCTATATATTTCGCCCGTGTGGGGGATCGCCCCGCCCATAATCAGTTTTAAGACGCTTGATTTCCCGCAGCCGTTTTTTCCCGTGAGCGCGATCCGCTCGCCCCGTCCAATCGCTAAATCCACATGCTCGCACACCGTTTTCCCGCCGTAATATATTTTCAGGCCGCGGCATTGCCAGAGACGCTGTTCGTGGAAGTCAAGCGGTTTTAAAACGATCCGTTCCGCCGTTTCGATATTTTTCAAAAGCCCCGCTTTTTCTTCTGCAGCCCTGTGCGTGCGCCGGACTGCCGTCTTTGCGCGCTTGTTCATCTTGGCTGCCTTGTGCCCGATCGCTCCCCTGTCTGGTTTCAGTCCCGCGACGCGCGTACCTTTCTTGGTCTTCTCCACCTTGCCTGCCCAGTCCGCCTGTTGCCGCGCCGTCGCCGCGAGGCGCTTGATCTCTTTTTTCAGCACGCTGTTGCGCTCCAGTTCATGTGCGTCCTGTCGCCTCTTATTTTCCATCCATGTAGAAAAATTGCCCCCCTGTACTTCAATGCCACTGCGGTTGATGCTGAGGATATGGTCGACGCAGCCGTCAAGGAACATCCTGTCGTGCGAGACAAGGATGAAGCCCTTTTTCCCGCGTAAGTATTCCGCCGCCACTTTGCGCGAGCGGCTATCGAGGTGATTGGTCGGTTCGTCGATCAGCAAAAAGTTTCCCTGCTTCAAAAACAAAGCCGCCAGCAGCGCCTTTGTGCGTTCCCCATGGCTTAAGCTGCCAAACGGCCGCCATAACGCATCCTCCGCGAGCTCTAATAATGACGTTTCCCTCTGCGCCTGCCAGCTTTCGCACTGTGATATTGCGGTTATTATGTCGATTGCCGTCTCCTGCGGGTCGCTGGCTTCAAAGGGAAAGTAATCGAATGAAGTATCCGTACGAATGCTTCCCTGGTATTCCAGTTCTCCCCGCAGAAGCCTCAGCAGCGTCGTTTTCCCGCAGCCGTTCCTGCCGGTAAGCCCCAGCTTCCAGTCCGTGTCCAGCGTGACGCTCACATCGTCAAAAACCGTATCGCAACTTCCGTCATAGGCAAAAATCAGATGGGAAATATGGATTTGTGACATATCTTTTCCTTTCAATAAAAAAGCCTGCAAGAAAATTACTTTTCCGCAGGCCATATATGCCGCAAACGGGAATATCCCCACCTGTACGTGAGAACAGGTATTTCTACGCCGGTTTGGTAACTTTCTTGCACAAACGCGGCCAAACAAACGGAATATCTCCCGCTTCCCGCGTCCTTATAAAATCAATTATCTGCAAGAAATTTTACGCACCGCACTGTCTCCTTCTTTTTTTGATATTGTTTACTATATCATCCGGATCCGCCGCCGTCAAGAAAAACGCGTCTTTAACCATGCAGTTCGCCATATAAAGTCCGGTAATCATCAGAGAAAACGCTGCCCTGCCGCCAGATAAACGTCAGGTCGTGCTGCACATGGAAATCGTCGAGTTCGATTTTTCGCAGCACGCCGGCGTCCAGCTCCTCGCGTACCGCCGCTTCATATAAAAACGTTACCCCGCAGTTTTCCCTGACCAGCGTTTTGATCATGCTCAGGTTGCTGATCTCCACAATGTCCTGGAAATCCGCGACCTGCAAATTCCTTTCCTCAAGGCATTTTTCCAGTACCTCGCGCGTGCCGCTTCCCATCTCGCGGATCACGATACGCTCCGAAAGCAGGTCCTCCAGTGTTCGCGGCTGCGTACTAAAACGGTACCGCGCGCCGCATACCGCAATATACGGCTCCGTGCGAAAAACGATGTGGTCGTATTCGTTTTTGGCAAAATAGCCCTCCACCAGCGCGAAATCAATATCTCCCTCGTCCAGCTTCCTTAAGAGCTGCTGCGTATTGGCGACAGAGACCTTAAGTTGGGTTTCCGGATGTTTTTTCAGGTAACGCGCGACCGGACGCGGGATCACAAATTCGCCTACCGTAAGCGTCACGCCAAAATGAAGCTCCTTTTTATGCGGCCCCCGCGCCAGCTTTTTGCGCAGGAAAAGGTCGTCGTGTTTCATGGCGATAAGCGCGCTGCGAAGAGCCGTTCCCGCTTCCGTCAGCTCGATCTTTTTGCCCGTTTTTAAAAACAGCTTCGCCGCGTAATGCTCCTCTAAAAACCGGATATGCTGTGACACTGCCGGCTGCGTGATATTCAATTCCCGCGCCGCTTTTGTAAAATTCAGATGCTTGCACACCGTAAGAAACGTTTCGGTCCTGAAATCCAGCATAGCTGCGCTCCTTTCCTTTTGTATCTATTATAATATATATTTATCCAAATATAAATATATATAATTTTATTTTATCATCTAAGGTGTTATAATAAAAGTAATTCGCAATCATAAAGAGGTAGGAATATGGATTTTTTAAAAAAGCATTGGAAAGGGCTGCTGCTTTGCCTTGTCATCGCGGTTCCGGCTTTCTTCTTAGGAAAACTGCTGCCCGTGGTCGGCGGGCCTGTCTTCGCCATCCTCATCGGCATGGTGCTCGCGCTGCTGATCAAAAACAGGGACGGCCTTGACGCGGGCGTCAACTTCACATCCAAAAAAATATTGCAGTGGGCGGTCGTGCTGCTCGGCTTCGGCATGAACCTCACGGAGATTTTGCGCGTAGGCGCGCAATCCTTGCCCATCATCATATCCACCATTGCAACGTCGCTCATTTTAGCATACATCATGTACCGCGCTATGAAAATGCCCTCGCGTATCTCCACGCTCATCGGCGTAGGCTCGTCCATCTGCGGCGGCAGCGCCATCGCGGCCACCGCGCCCGTGATCGGCGCCAACGACGAAGAGATCGCGCAATCGATTTCCGTTATCTTCTTATTCAATGTGATCGCGGCCCTTATTTTCCCGACCCTGGGCGGCGCGCTCGGTCTGTCAAACGAAGGCTTCGGCCTCTTTGCGGGAACGGCCATCAACGACACTTCGTCCGTCACGGCGGCGGCCGCCGCGTGGGACGGCATTCATGGCAGCAACACCCTTGACACCGCGACAATCGTCAAGCTGACGCGCACCCTTGCCATCATCCCCATCACGCTTGTCCTCGCGTTCGTGCGCACCCGCAGGGAAAAGAAGCTGGAAGCGAGCGAGGGCATCAAGGTAAGCTTCAAAAAAATATTCCCGTGGTTTGTACTGTTTTTTGTGCTGGCCTCGGTCGCCACCACCGTATTCAGCCTGCCGTCCTTTGTCACCGGACCGCTTAAGGAACTGAGCAAATTCTTTATTATCATGGCCATGGCGGCGATCGGCCTTAACACCAACATCGTCAAGCTGGTAAAGACAGGCGGCAAGCCCATCCTCATGGGCCTCATTTGCTGGATCGGCATCGCGGTCGTCAGCCTCGGCATGCAGCATGTGCTGGGTATCTGGTAACAGCGCGTCAACAAAAAAGCAGGGCGCAAGCCCCGCTTTTTATTTGTTGTTTTTACAGCGTGCCCAATCTTTTCGCATGATACCAATGGATGCCAATGTGACCCACGCCCAGAATAACGGAAAAAAGGATCATCCAGATCACCTTGCCATAAATCCCCAGCAGCAAAAAGCCCGCCACGGGCAAAACCGCCAATGGAATGGGAATCCGCAAAAAACTTCGGTACATGTCCTTGGCCCTTTGCCTGCCTTTAAAATAACGCAGCCAGCAAAGGTCATACAGCCCCATCAGAATCAATGCCACGATCAGCCAGGCCAACTGCGGCGACGCCGGCTCGCAGTTGAAATCCGCAAACATCAGCGCGCACACCGCGCAGCCGATCTCTCCTACACGCTCCAAAAATAAGAGAATACCGTTTTCGCCCTCGTCGCTGTAATCTGCCGGAATACGCCGGCTCCAAAGAATATTGGGGATCGCTAACATCAACAGAAAAATCAGTCCGACATAAGAAAACCCCAGGTGCCCGAACATGTGACCACTCCCTTACAAAAAGAGCTTGGGCTCCGCCCTGCGCGTCAGCCCTTCCTCCAGCTCCGTTTTATGGTATAGATAGCCCGCGTCGTCATAGTATTTCGCTCCCGTGGGGCACCGCTTAATACATGCGCCGCATTTGATACAAATACCAGTATATTCCCGTACATTTTCATAGTCAATACAGCCCATCGGGCAAACTTCCGCGCACAGCTTGCAGTCGTTGCATGCGCCGCTTGTCAACGGCTTTACCTTACGTATGTCGATAGGCCGGCCCGCCCTGTCCTTAGGAGTATAATATCCACGGTAAGGATACGGCGTGCCGTCCACCGCCAACGCACCGCCTTTTTTACCGCCCCGCGCGTGGATTTTTTTCGTAACGTCCTGTGCAAATTCCCGTGCCTTTCTCATATCCTCATCGTCCGGCCTGCCCTTTGCCAGCACATCGGAAAAAGAATGCTCTCCCACAAAGGCCGCCGCCGCGATTGGCACAAATCCGTTTTCCTGCAAAATATCGCGCAGCTCGATGAGCGCATCGTCGAAATCGCGGTTGCCGAACACGCTGACCGGCACTGCCAGGGCGCCGTTTCCCTTGACTGTCTTCAAATATTTTAACAGTACGTTGGGCACGCGCCCCGCGTATACAGGCGTGCCGAAAACGACAATATCCCGCACGCCGAAAATGGGCGCGCCCATTCTTGCCTCAGGCAACGTGAAATCAAACGTCTCACATTCTGTTTTCATTTCCCGTGCGATTTCCCGCGCAATGGCGCTGACGACTTTTTGGGTCGTACCCGTCGCGCTGAAATAAACCGCCCAAACCTTTTTTATATCCATCACAATATCAGCATCGCATCCCCGAAGCTGAAAAACCTGTATTTCAGCCCGACCGCCTGCCTGTACAGGGACAGCGTCTCCTCCCGTCCGCAAAATGCGCTTACCAGCATTACCAGCGTGGACTTCGGCAAATGGAAATTGGTGATGAGCGCATCCACGATCTGCCACTCATAGCCCGGATAAATAAAAATATCCGTATCCGCACTGCCCGCAGATACAAAGCCGCCGTGCGCCGCGCTCTCTAAGGTCCGCACGGACGTCGTACCCACGGCGATCACCCGCCTGCCCTCGCGTTTGGCGGCGTTGACTGCCTCCGCCGCTTCCTTGCTCACGCTGTAATATTCCGAATGCATGATGTGGTTTTCCACCGTCTCTTCTTTCATCGGGCGAAACGTCCCCAGCCCCACATGCAGCAATATTTTTACCAAAATCACGCCTTTGTCTTCCAGCTTTTTCAAAAGCCCGGGCGTAAAATGCAGTCCCGCCGTGGGCGCGGCCGCGCTGCCGTCCTCCTTTGCGTATACCGTCTGGTAACGCTCCTTTTTCTCCAGGCGCTGCGTGATATACGGTGGCAGCGGCATGTTGCCGTACCTCTCAAGCACATCTTCGAATACGCCCTCGTATTCGAATTTGACTTCACACACGCCGTCCTCTTTTTTTTGCAGAAGCTTCGCGCACAGGTCGTCTGAAAAATCCACATAGCCGCCCGGCTTGAGCTTCTTTCCCGGGCGCATGATCACATCCCACGTATCAAGGCTTAATCGCTTCAAAAGCAGAAACTCAAAGTCCGTAAGCGCCCCGCGCTTCTTTCCGTACAGCCGCGCGGGAATAACCTTCGTTTCATTCACCACCAGCACGTCGCCCGCTTTCAGATAATCGGCCACGTCGTAAAAATGCTTGTGCTCCACTTCTTTTGACGAGCGGTCATATACCAAAAGCCGCGAATGGTCACGCGGCTCGATGGGCGTCTGTGCAATCAGTTCCTCGGGCAGGTCATAGTCGAAATCCGATGTTTTCATAGTGTATTATTCAAGCTAGAACAGCTTTGTTTGCCCCTTGTTTCCGTCATTATCCGGCATGGGCAACCCCATATGCCGGTAAGCGTTTTCCGTCGCGCAGCGGCCGCGCGGCGTCCTCTGTATAAACCCAAGCTGCAGTAAAAACGGCTCGATCACATCCTCGATCGTGCCCGATTCTTCGCCCGTCGTCGCCGCGAGCGTCTCCAGTCCCACCGGTCCGCCGCCAAACTTCGTAAGGATCGCGTCCAGCACCAGACGGTCGGAATGGTCAAGCCCAAGTTCGTCCACTTCCAAAAGCTTAAGCCCCTCGTCCGCCGCTTTTTTGGTGATCATCCCCTCCGCACGTACATCCGCGAAATCACGCACACGGCGCAGCAGCCTGTTGGCGATACGCGGGGTTCCCCGCGAGCGGCGCGCGATCTCCTCGGCGCCTTGCTCGTCTACATGAATATCGAGGATCCTCGCCGAACGCCGGACGATCGTTTTGAGCTGGTCCGCGTCGTACATTTGCAGCCTGTTGATAATCCCAAAGCGGTCCCGCAGGGGCGAGGTCAGCATGCCCGCGCGCGTCGTCGCGCCCACCAGCGTGAAGCGCGGCAAATCGATGCGCATAGACCGTGCGGACGGTCCCTTGCCCAGGATAATATCGAGCGCGTAATCTTCCATCGCCGGATAAAGCACCTCTTCCACACTGGAATTAAGGCGGTGTATCTCATCGATAAAAAGCACGTCCTTGTCCGTGAGGTTCGTCAGCAGCGCCGCGAGGTCTCCCGGCCGTTCGATTGCCGGTCCGGACGTAATGCGGATATTGACGTTCAGCTCCTGCGCAATGATGTGCGCAAGCGTCGTCTTCCCCAGCCCCGGCGGTCCGTAAAGCAAGACGTGGTCAAGCGCCTCTCCCCTCTTTTTCGCCGCCTCAATAAAGACGGCCATTTTTTCCTTTACTTTGTCCTGGCCGATATATTCCTCTAAGGACTGCGGGCGCAGCGTCGCGTCCGCAACAATATCCTCGGTCATTTTCATCCCTGAAACAATACGGGATTCTTCTTCATCAAAACTCAAGCGATACCCCTTTCAGCTCACCCCGCAGGGATCAGCGCCTTGGAAACCTCGGCCAGCTTGTCTCTTGTCGCCCCGCCGGACATCGTTACGGAACAGGTAACGTCCGTAACCTCGTCGCGCCATACCGATTTTCCTTCCTTGCCCTCATTATAACTTACTGTAAACGGATGATCTTTCCATGTCAGGTCTTCCGTATTGTCAAACTCCACGAACATACCGGAAAGGTCCGTCTCCGGCGTGCCCGGCGCCATGCGGTATGTGTAAACGTCGCCGTTCCATGTAAAGGTTACCTGCGCCGTTTTATCGCTTTCCATCACTGAGTATGCGGCGTCGCTCGCGCCATCGGGCAGCGCGCTCATCGTAAGTCCGGTCACGCTCGCCGCCTCGTCCGCGTCCGCGACCGTTTTCCACGGATTGGCCATGCCCGCCGTCTGCTCCGGCTGCGTGCTTGCTTCAGGCGAGGGTTCCGCGCTCTCCGAAAGCTCCGGCGGCTCGGACGGAGCGGGCGTTTCGCTGGGCGTAACTTCCTGCTGCGCGCACGATACCATAACTACCGCGAGCAGCGTTACCAATATAACCGTCAATACTCTCTTCATATGCTTCTCCTTTTATCGTCCCATTCTTTTCAGCGCCAGTGAAACCAGCTCTTCCGCGCTGTCTCCCAGGTTTTTCACCGCCGCGATAGCCGCGAGCGCTTCCTGCCTGTTATATCCCAGTCCGCTGAGCGCGGCGACAGCCTCGCCCGCCGCGTCCTGCGTAAACGTCTCCATATCCACGCCGCTCCCAACAGCGTCCTCAATATCCACCTTTTCCTTAAGTTCCAGGACCAGTCTCTGCGCCGTCTTCTTTCCGATTCCCGGAACCGCCGCGAAAGCTTTGTCGTCACCGGAAATAACCGCCGCCGCAATATCGTTTACGCGCATCACGCAAAGCACGGAAGCGGCGACCTTGGGGCCGACCCCACTGATTGTGATCAGCTTTTCGAACATATTCCTCTGCTCCGCCGTCGCAAACCCGTAAAGCGTCATTTCGGCTTCCGCGACTTTCAGATACGTATACAGCTTTCCCGTTTCCCCCGTTTTTAGCGTGTTCAGCGAAAACGTGTCCGTAAAAATCTGGTATCCCACGCCTCCCGCGTCAATGACGGCGTAATTCGCCGCTTTCTGTACTACCTCGCCGGATATATATGCGTACATAAATTCCTACCTCTTATTTGATCTTCGTATTCAGAATACCCGCCGTCCTGGCGCTGTGCGCGTGGCAGATCGCCACCGCCACCGCGTCCGCCGCGTCGTCGGGCCTGGGGATCTCCTTTAAGGACAGCAGCGTCTTAACCATCATCTGTACCTGGTTCTTGTCCGCGCGTCCGTATCCGACCACCGCCTGCTTGATCTGCAACGGCGTATACTCGTAAAGCTCTTCCGTCTTTTCCGAAGCCGCCACCAGGGCCGCGCCGCGCGCCTGCGCCACGTTGATCGCCGTCTTGACGTTTTTGTTAAAAAACAACTCCTCAAAGGCCACGCAATCCGGCTTATACATTTCGTAAAGCTGGGAGATCCCGTGCGATATTTGTTTTAAGCGAATGGGAAACTGCTCCCCCGCTTCCGTCAATATCGTGCCGTAGTCGATCAATTCCAGCCTCGTTTTTTCATCGCAGCTCACAACGCCGTACCCGACCGTCGCCAGCCCTGGGTCTATTCCTAATACTATCATTCTGTTCCCTTTCACGCTACACGCTCTAGTATACATGATTCTGCCGTTTTTCGCAATTTCCCGCCCGCTTAAAAATATTTTGTATTTTTTCAAATTGCCTATTGCATAATTATTCATTTTTATGTATAATTATAAACATCAAATGAATGAAACGCCTGCATATAGGCGCGGTAAAAGGAGTTTTAACATGAAACAGTATAATAAAGTAGTTCTCGCATATTCCGGCGGTCTTGATACTTCCATCATCATCCCGTGGCTCAAGGAAACCTACGGCGTAAAAGATGTAGTCGCAGTATGCGGTAATGTCGGCCAGGGCAAGGAGCTTGACGGCCTGTATGAAAAGGCGATTCATACAGGCGCCAGCGACGCGTATATCGAGGACCTGACGGAAGAATTCATCACCGATTACGTATACCCGACCATGCAGGCGGGCGCAATGTACGAGGGCAAATACCTGCTCGGCACGTCGTTCGCGCGTCCGGTCATCGCAAAACGCCTCGTTGAAATCGCAAAGGAAGTCGGCGCGGACGCGATCTGCCACGGCGCGACGGGCAAAGGCAACGACCAGGTGCGCTTCGAGCTAACGGTCAAGGCGCTCGCGCCCGAACTGGACATCATCGCTCCCTGGCGTATCTGGGATATTAAATCCCGTGAGGAAGAAATTGAATACGCGCAGGCACGCAACATTCCCGTTCCAGTCGATAAAGAGCATAACTACAGCATGGACGCGAATATCTGGCACCTGTCGCACGAGGGCGCGGACCTCGAAGATCCCTGGAACGAGCCCAAGGACGATTTGTACATGGTTTGCAAAACGCCTGAACAGGCACCGGACAAGCCGTGCTATTTCACGATTGAATTTGAAAAAGGTATCCCCGTTTCCATAGACGGCAAGAAATATGGTCCGGTGGAGATGATTACCAAATTAAACGAACTGGGCGCGGAAAACGGCGTAGGTATCGATGATCTCGTAGAAAACCGTCTCGTCGGCATGAAGAGCCGCGGCGTATACGAAAACCCGGGCGGACGCATCCTCTATACGGCGCACGCCGCGCTGGAGACTCTGACGCTCGACAAGGATACTATGCACTATAAAGAGGGTGTCGCCACCAAATTCGCGGAGCTTGTATACGACGGAAAGTGGTTCTGTCCCCTGCGCGAGTCTCTCTCCGCGTTTGTGGAAGAGACGCAAAAGACAGTCACCGGAACCGTGCGCATGAAGCTTTACAAAGGCAACTGCAAACATGTCGGTATCCAGTCGCCTTACTCTTTGTACATCGAAGAATTCGCGACTTTCGGCGAGGACGAGGTATACGACCACAAGGACGCGGAGGGCTTCATCAACCTCTTTGGCCTGCCGCTTAAGATGCGCGCGCTCGCGTTAAAGGACAAGGAAATCTAAAAGATTCATCCAAAGGGCCACCAAAACGGGCGGCTCTTTTTTCTTGACACCCCCCTCCCCCTTTGCTATAATGGCAAGCAATGAAATAAGTGGGAAAGCTGTGCACCGCCGGGTGCTCCCAAATGGTAAGGATTCGTATTGTTAGGCCTGTGGATACGCACGGGCCTTTTTTATTTGGTAAGGAGAGTAAGAGCGATATGCAGAATATAAACAACCAAAACATCACCGCCACCTTTTTAAAGTATGTTTCCTTAAACGTACTCAGTATGTTCGGCCTGTCTCTTTACGTGCTGGCGGATACCTTTTTCGTCGCCAACGGCGTGGGGCCGGATGGTCTTGTGGCTTTAAACCTCGCCATCCCCGTTTTCAGCCTCATCAACGGTATCGGCCTGATGATAGGTATCGGCAGCGCCACGCTTTTTTCCATTGCCATCGGCAAAGGCAAACGGGATTCCCTAAACCGTATCTTTACGCAGGCCGCCGCCGTCGCCCTTGTGTGCGGCGTGATCCTCACCGCCTGCGGCATGCTTTTTAACCGCCCGCTTGCCATCCTCCTCGGCGCGGAGGGCGAACATATCGTCGTCATGACGTCCACCTACCTGAAAATGCTCATGCTCTTCTCGTGCGCGTTTATCTTAAATAACCTCCTGGTCGCGTTTGTCCGCAACGACGGTGATCCCCGCCTCGCCATGACCGCCATGCTCGCAGGCTGCCTTTTCAACATCGTATTCGATTATATCTTTGTGTTCCCCCTGCGGCTTGGTATCTTCGGCGCGGCCCTGGCCACGGGTATCGCCCCTATTTTGAGCATGGCGATCCTCTCGTTGCATTTCCTGCGCAAAAAAAACAATTTCAGGCTCCAAAAAACAAAATTTAACGGCGTGGAAATCAGGAAATCGGTCTTTACCGGCTTTCCCTCTTTCATCATGGAATTTTCTTCGGGCGTGATTATCTTTGTCTTTAACCTTACCATCCTGCGCATCGCGGGCGATCTCGGTGTGGCGGCCTACGGTATCGTCGCCAACTTATCGCTGGTGTGTATTGCCATTTTCACCGGCGTCAGTCAGGGTATCCAGCCCGTCTTAAGTCACTCCTACGGCGCGGGCCGCATGGACCACGTACGGCATGTCTATATTGGCGGCGCGGCGATCGCGGCCGGCCTTGGGCTGGCATTTTTCCTGATCGGCCTTTTCTTTCCGTCACAGATCGCGGCTGCTTTCAACAGCGAAAACAACCCGCAGCTTGCCGCCCTCACGGTGGACGGCCTGCGCGTCTATTTCTTCGGCTTCCTCTTTGCGGGCATGAACATCGTGGCGACCTCGTTTTTCGCGTCCATTGCCCGTCCGCGTCCGTCCTTTGTTATCTCCGCGCTGCGCGGCTTTGCGCTCATTATCCCGTTTGTTTTGCTCCTACCCCGTTTCTTTGGACTGCGCGGCGTATGGATGGCCGGCCCCGCCGTCGAGATTTTGACCTTTGTATGCGCGCTCATTTTCATGCTGCGCTTTTTCAAAAAGCATCCTGCGGCCGCCAAAAACGTGTCCTGATCGTGTCAAAAAAAGCGGTAATCCACCGGATTACCGCTTTCCTTTTTTCCTCAATCCTGCGAACCTTGCACAAAGGGCACGTCCGTCGCAACATCCTCTACGCTCCAGTTGTCCGTACTGGGAATGTTTTCCGGATCAATGTCCGGCCGCTCGCTGGGCAGCGGCGCCAGCTCCAACTGCTCGCGGATCGAAGCCGTCTTTTCATCGTTCGGGTCGCCCGCGCGGATCACGCACACCGTTCCCGGCGCGATGTTGTACCACATCCACTTGGCGTCCGGCACGGTAAGGCGCACGCACCCGTGCGAATCCGCCGTTCCCATCTTTTCCCATACTTCTTCGATATACGTACCCGTATCCATCTTATCATATAGGATCGTGTGGAAATAAAACGCGCCGTATATCTGCGTCCAGTATTGCCCATACGTCTTATCGCGCGCAAACTGGCTGAACCGCACATGGTATTTGTTCATTTTAAAAGTACCCTGCGGCGTCGCGCCGTCCTTACCCGTAGAACACAGCATATAACGGACGGGGACCGTATAATCCCCGTCGTCGTCTTTCGTATAAACAAGCGTCACCTGATGCTCCACATCCACGATGATCTTATACGTTCCCGCCTCTGGGAACCCTTTCGGATATTCGTCGCGCGTCCCGTCGTCGCTCATCACCAGCTCTTCGAAGCTCATGCCGACCGTAGGGGCGAGCTTTAAAAACGTATCGCATGCTTTCGCCTTGCCGGAATTTAATAATTCTATTGTCTGCGCGTCCGCGATCCCCGTGACATCAAGTCCGTTCTGCCTCTGGAACGTTTCCACCGCTTCCCTGGTCGCCGAACCGTAATAATCTGTCGCCTTGTCCGCGTGCAGGTAATCGAGCTTAATAAGCCGCTCCTGCAATTTGGTGACTTCAGGCGACTGCGCCCCCTCCTTAAGCGTCGCCTGAGTAGGCGTGGGCGTCGGGGTTGGTTTAGGCGTAGGCGCCGGAGTAGGCGCCGCCGTGGGAGCGGCGGCCGCGTCTAACGCTTCGCTCGGCTGCCCGTCTACCTTGCTTTCACGCGCAGCGCAGCCGGAAAACAGCGCGGCAAAAAGCATTACCGCCGCCGTCAAAAGCGCGTATTTTCGTATTTTTCCCATCATTGGCTGTTTTTCCTCATCCCTTTGCTGTTTTTAATGAACAACCGTTCATTAAAGCTCGCCCAATAAACGTTTCGCCTGCCGGATATGCTCATTCACCGCTTCCGGCGCGGGTCCTCCCGGTACGCTCCTCGTGTTCACACAGGTCGTAAGGCTGATCGCGTCAAAAATGTCCTCTTTCGCGTCCGGCGCGAACTTCCGGATTTCCTCAAGCGTCAGTTCGTCGATCGCTTTGCCGTTCTGCTCGCAGTAAAGCACCAAATGCCCTACTACCGCGTGCGCGTCGCGGAACGCCATGCCGTTCTTCACGAAATAATCCGCCGCGTCCGTCGCGTTGGTAAAACCACGTCCCGCGCCCAGCCGCAGCATATCTTTCTTCCATTCCGCCGTCTTGAGCATTCCGCACATCACCTGAAGACACGCGTTTACCGTATCTACCGCGTCAAACACGCCCTCCTTGTCCTCCTGCATATCCTTGTTATACGCGAGCGGCAGCCCTTTCATAACGGTCAGCAGGCCCATCAGGTCGCCGTATACCCTGCCCGTCTTGCCGCGTATAAGCTCCGCCATATCCGGATTTTTCTTTTGCGGCATGATACTCGACCCAGTGGAGTACGCGTCCGATAAACGCAGCGTGCCGTATTCGTTGGTGGAAAATAAAATGATCTCCTCGCACAGCCTCGATAAATGCATCATGCATATCGAAGCCGCCGACAAATATTCCAGCGCAAAATCGCGGTCGGATACGCCGTCTAAACTGTTGCGCGTAATCTCGTCCATCCCCAGCTCTTCCGCCGCCATCGCGCGGTCAAGCGGGTATGTCGTCGCGCACAGCGCGCCCGACCCAAGGGGCAGGATGTTCGTGCGCCTGCGGCAGTCAATCAGCCGCTCTATATCGCGGTAGAACATCTCAAAATAGGCCATCATATAATGCCCGAGCGTCGTGGGCTGCGCCTTTTGCAGGTGCGTATAAGCGGACATAATCGTGTCCGTGTTTTCTTCCGCTATGTCGATAAGCACGCCGCATAGCTGTATCAGGTTTTGTGTCGTCTCGTCGACCGAGCGGCGCATATACAGCCTGAAATCCGTCGCCACCTGGTCGTTGCGGCTGCGTCCTGTGTGCAGCTTCTTTCCCACGTCGCCGACGCGCTCCGTTAAAAGCCGCTCCACGTTCATGTGGATGTCCTCGTCGTGTACGGAAAACTCCACCTTGCCCGCGTCAATATCTTCTAAAATACCTTTCAGTCCCTCGATGATTTTCCCTGCGTCCTCTTTGGGGATGATCCCCTGCTCGCCCAGCATACGCGCGTGCGCGATACTCCCCGTGATGTCCTCGCGGTACATGCGGCAGTCAAACCCGATAGAAGACTGGAAGCCCTCTGCAAATTCGTCCGTATTCCTTTCAAACCTTCCGCCCCATAATTTCGGCATAACGCTTCTCCTTGCTCTGTTTTCATACTTGTTTATTATACCATAAGCGGCGTATATTATAACATAGGGATTTTGCCTTTTTCCCTGTCCGGTGCTATAATGAACGCGAAACGAGGAACGCATGCTATGTTATACGAAATCACCAACGGGATCATGACCCAAACAGACGCGGTCGGCGGCAAAAAAGAGGCGGAATACGTTTCCGCGTCCACCATCAAAGAATTCTCCGCCCATATTACGGATATTCCGCGTCAGACGCTGCTTGCCGCCCTCGAAAACCCGTCTATCCGCTTCGAATCCTACGATGATTTCGATTTGCTGTGCATTCCCTTTTACGAATTTGAGCACCGCTTAAAGGACAGTCCTCCCGTTTATATTTTCCTGCGTGCCGGCCGCCTGCACTTCGTGTGCGACCAGTGCGAAGAGCTGGCTTCGCTGCTTGACCGCTTCGCGCATACCAATAAAGGCGAAGCGAGCGTCGGGCGGCTGGTGTGCGCGTTTTTTGAGTATATTCTGGACGACGACCTGGCCTCCCTCGACAGGATCGAAGAACAGATCGGCGACTTAGAGGACGACGTACTGACGGATAAGCAGGGCAACATCACCAAAAGTATCATCGACAGGCGCAAACACCTGATGGTGATCATGCGTTATTATGAGCAGCTTTTGAATATACTGGAATCCCTTTCCATGAACGAAAAGCGTCTGTTCAGCAAAAGCTCCGTGCGCTTTTTGAACATTATCTACGACAAAACAAAAAGCCTGCGCGAATACGTTTCAGAAATCCGCGAGGCTTACCAGGCCGAGGTCGACCTGCGCATGAACAATATCATGAAGATACTCACCATCATCACCATGATTTTCATGCCCTTGACGCTCATCGTCGGCTGGTACGGCATGAACCTGAAAATGCCCGAATACGCCGCGCCGTTTGCCTATCCCGTCGTGATCGTCATCAGCCTGATGATCGTCATTTTAAGTATTGCGTTCTTCAAAAAACAAAAGTGGTTTTAGCGCGCGTGCTTCGCGCGCGGATACGGCCTCGGGTCGTCCGTCAGGCCTAAGATGTAGTCCGTGCTCACGCCATAGTGTGCCGCCAGCTTAATTACAGCCCAAACGGGTATATCTCTTTCGCCGCGTTCATATCGCCCATAGACATTTTGTCTGCAAGTTAATATCTCTCCTATTTGCTTTTGCGTTAAGTCATGATCAGTTCTTAAATCTTCCAATCTTTGAAAAAACATATTGCTCACCTCTTGACCATGTTACCAATTGGTAGCATAATAGAGATGCTGATAATCCCAAACGGGATTTTTTATGAGGTGATATATGCGCCGCCGCAAAGAGAAGCTTTACAGTGATTTTAATCTTTCCCAGCTAAACAAAGAGCGCAGGACCGAAATCCTGCGCCATATCGATTACCTGACCGACCGCCTGGCATTGAAATTAGACGCGGACGGCCAGCGTCTCTTAAAAGAACTTATTTTCTATTTAAGCTTGCTTTGATTTTTATGCAAACGATCGATGTCCGCACATGTCCTTTTTATGTCCGCGGATGTCCTTTGTCGCGCGAAGAAAATGTAGTAAGATATTAATATAAAAGATAATCAGGGGGAATCCAGATGAAAAAGTCCAGATAAAAAGCATATTGGAACTGCGGCAACAGTATCCAATATGCTCTGCAACCGATGTGCTATAATAACACACCTTAAGCAAGTCATATTATAGCGCATTTTTACAATTTCTGCAACGAAATAAAAAAGAAGGTGCTATAATATGAAAAGTTTTGATTTAAGGAACCATGATTTATTTCTACGAAATGCTTATACCGGCTTAAGCCGCTACGAGATCCCGCTCATCCATAGGCAGGATATTGATTTGGATAACCTGCAATTCATAGGCTATCATAATACCAAGACAAAAGACGCTGCGAACAAAGGAAAAACAGTACACTTTTTTCTTGATGATGTAAAATTTGAAAGCGCATGGAACCGGCCGCAAAGAAGCATTGAACGGCTCAGGCAATATAAACAGGTATTGTCGCCGGATTTCAGCCTGTACACCAATATGCCGCTTGCGTTACAGCTATACAATGTATTTCGCCAAAGCTGGATGGGTGCGTACTGGCAGCAAAAAGGTCTTACTGTGATCCCGACTGTAACATGGGGCGATACGCGCAGTTACGATTTTTGTTTTGACGGGATAGAGCCGGGCGCGGTGGTAGCGGTCTCCACATTAGGCGCAAAAAAATACAAGGATTTATATCTTCCTGGCTTTATTGAGATGATAAAGCGGCTTATGCCCCAAAAAGTGCTTTGCTACACAAATCCTTTCCCTGAAATGGCCGATTTATGTGATATGATAGAAATACCGCATGAGTCAATTACGGCAAAAGCCCAGAGGGGAAGTGATTCCTGATGGGCGGCAGGGGATTTGGTTCCGGCGGAAGAAGTAGATCAATTGGACTGCGCGTAAAAATCGGACACAAAATAGGAAAAGCTCCTTTTAGTAGTAAGGCCCAAAACGAGCAGGTGCGTTCTATATCTAAGCAATTAAATCTGGATGTAAATCAGCAAACTCAGCTTCATCGTGAAATCAGTGGTCAGGGATATAGTTTTCAAGAAATTTTAGCAATTGCAAAAGATATGTTCAAAAAATAAGGAGAGCAATCATGAAAAAACAAGAAATTCAAAAAATCAAAGATAAAGTAAGCACACTTCTAGGACAACGAGTAGCGGAAATATATCGGTTAGATGATGCCGTGACCTGCGGTTTTTTCCCTGCGAACCGGAGCGAAAAAATTGTGCATGAACAATTAAAGACAATAAAGCGGATCGAATCAGATTATGCTTTAGACTCTTTTTGTAATTTCCGTTGGACGTATCAGGGCAGGGTTATTTTGACACGGCAGGATATATTTCAACCAAGCCATTCTTTCTTGAAAGAGCATGGCTTAACTATAATGGATAACATAGAAGAAACGGGCTTTCATTATGATGAATACAGTGGAAGCCGCTTTGACGAGATCGTCGAACAAAATTTTAAACCCGTTTATGAGCAGACAACAGGTTTTATCGTCAAAAAAATAAATGTGTCCAAATTCGGCGACCTAATACTTGAGTTTGAAAACGGCTATCGGCTGGAAATATTCATCGACACATCCGATCCCTTGAATTGCTGGGCATTTTCTGAAATTGGTGTACCCAACAACATTACGGTCGGTGGCAACGCCATCGTTGAAGAGGACGTTGATGTTACGCTTACTTGATTTTATACAACAAAAAGAAGCTGCCTTTTATGGCAGCTTCTTTTGATTTCCCATAATATCCTTTACCTTTTATTGACCGCCGTCTTTCCGGCCATCGCCTCTGTAAGAAGCGCGACACCCGCGATCGCAAGGTAAATGCCGATCACCACTGCGGATGTAAGCCAGCCCGTAAACGGCACCACCACAATGATAATGCCAAGGACAATGTTCAATATCCCGCTTGTGGAAAGCCATCCCGTATCTTTTTCATCGAGGCCGCGAAAACGCCTGCACGCGAACATCTGCAAAAATCCACGGTAAATCGTCACAAACCCAAGCACGATGGTAAAGATGTTCATTATCGCGATCTGACTCGCCGGATCGCCCAGCGAGAGCACAAGGATGACCACGCCCATAATGGCGAGGATAAATCCGCTGATAAGCGTCGCCGCGTTGCGGAACGCGGCCGCCGTGCGGAAATAAATGATCAGCTCATAAACGCCCAGCAAAAGCACGCCCAGCCCCAGCGTATTGTTAATGCTGACGCTGCCCAAAAACGGCATAAACACCATCAAAAGTCCCATTACGATCAAGCATACGGCAATAATCACTCCCGCGATCCTGTGCTGCCTGACCCTTTTTGCAAGTTCCTCCGGTTCAAAGTCCATTTCCGGTATCAAATCCTGGTTATCCATGTCCAAATCCTCCTGATGATTATTTAACGTACCTGTCCGTTGCCGTCTATCACATACTTGACCGTCGTCAGCTCCTCAAGCCCCATCGGCCCGCGCGCGTGCAGCTTTTGCGTGGAAATCCCGATCTCCGCGCCGAAACCAAACTCAAAACCATCCGTAAAGCGTGTGCTCGCGTTGACATACACCGCCGCGCTGTCCACCTCGTCCTTGAATTTCTCCGCGTTCTTATAGTCGTTGGTAATGATCGCTTCCGAATGCCCCGTGCTGTATTTATTGATGTGCGCGATCGCTTCGTCCACATCCCACACGACCTTTACCGCGATGATATAATCGAGGAATTCGGTTTCGTAATCCTCCTGCGTCGCCGCGGACGCGCCGTATTTCTGACTAACCTCGCAGCCGCGTATCTCCACGCCCTCTTTTTTGAGGTCGGCGAACACCTTCGGCAAAAACTCCGCCGCCACATCCTTGTGCACGAGCAGGCTTTCCGCCGCGTTGCATACCGCCGGACGCGTCGTTTTCGCGTTCACCGTGATTTTCGCCGCCATAGCAAGATCCGCCGATTTATCCACATAAATATGGCAGTTGCCCGTTCCCGTCTCGATGACCGGAATGGTCGCGTTTTGCACCACCGACTGGATAAGCCCCGCCCCGCCGCGCGGGATGAGCACGTCGATCATGTCGTTTAATTTCATCATTTCTGTAACCGCGTCGCGCGATATGTCGCGGATAAGCCCGACCGCCCCCTTGGGCAGCCCCGCGACCTCGCCCGCCTGGATCATTACGTCCGCCACCGCCGAGTTGGAATGGATAGCCTCGCTGCCGCCTTTCAAAACGACAGCATTGGACGTTTTCAGGCACAAACCGATCGCGTCCGCCGTCACATTCGGCCGCGCTTCATAGATGATACCGATCACGCCCATCGGCACGCGTTTTTTCGCGATCACAAGACCGTTGGGCCGTTTTGTTCCATGTATAATCTCGCCAACCGGATCGGCCAGCGCCGCCACGTCCCGAAGCCCCTGCGCCATATCCTGCAGCCGCGCCTTAGTCAGCGCAAGCCTGTCGATCAACGCCGGTGTACGGCCTTTTTCTTTCGCCGCTTCCACATCCAGCATGTTCTGTTTCAAAATAAATTCCGTATGGTTTAAAAGCCCCTGCGCCATCGCTTCCAGAATCTTGTTCTTTTCGATGGTCGAGAGCTTGTTCATTGCCGTTTTTGCGTCTTTTGCCGCCTGCGCGACCTTTAACACCGAACTCATGTCTTTCTCCTCGTCTTTCTTTGCTTTTTTTCAGTATAACATCCCGTTTTAACGAAAACAAGTCGCAAACGCCTTATCCGGTCCTTATGCAAAATAATCAAGGATCCCCTGCAGGATACCTTGCGCGCATTTCTGCTGGTAATCGTCCGAAATCAGCAATGCTTCCTCATTGTCGTTGGAAAGGCAGCCCATCTCCATGTTGCATACGGGCACGCTGCTCCAGTTAAAACCGGTCTGGTCGTCCCGCTTGCTTATGCCTCGGTTCTTCGCGCCCGTCTCGTTTACAAAAGCGTTCAAAATCGCTTCCCCCGCCGCGCCGCTTTGCTCCGCGATCTTTTCCGTATACGGTCCGCTCGGAACGAGCATGAGCGCGCCGTGTACCGAAGAATCGTCCACGCCGTCGCAGTGCAGCCGGACAGCGAGGTCAACCCCCGCGTCGCTCAACATCTGCGCGCGCTGTTTGTTGGAAATATCCACGTCCGAGCTTTCGCGCGTCATCACCACTTCCGCTCCGTTTTCCTCCAGCAGTTCCCGCAGCTTAAGCCCCACCGCCAGCGTGATCTTATATTCCGGCGTGCCCGTATTCTTTCCGTCCGCGCCCGAAGATACCTTTGCTTTCTTAACGGAAGAATCCGGCGCCTGCGGCTCTGTCTGCGAATTCCCTTTTGCCTGGTGTCCCGGGTCTATGCCGATCGTAACGCCCGAAAGCGGCAGCGTGCATACTTTCGCGTCGTCCGCGTAAATACGCGCGAGCGTCTGCTCCCCCGCGATCCCGTCCGCGCTCAGATCGTTCTGCTTTTGGAACAGCGTCACAGCCCTTTGCGTCGCCGGACCATATCTGGTAGTAAATTCGTCTATTTTGAGGTATCCCAGCTCAGAAAGCCGCTTTTGCAGCGCCATGACCGCCTCGCTTTCCATCCCGCTTTTAAGCGTCGGGTCGGGCGTGGGCGTAGGCTCGGGGGCCGGCGTTGCCGTTTGCGTGGGCAAAACTGTCGGAAGCGGCGTTGCCGTAGCGTCCGCCTCCGGTTCCACCGTGGGCGGCTCGCTCTGTGCGGCGCACGCCATAAGCGCCACGCCAACTATGATAATGCAAACGATACAAATAATCCGTTTATTCATGCGCTTCTCCTTTTTATTTCCCTTTTATTATAAACGTATCGGCCGCAATACACAATCTCCCCCGATCGTGTTATAATGAAACAAAAACAAAGCGGGAGGCAGCTATGAAAGCATTGATCACAGGAGCAAGCTCGGGTATCGGGCGGGATATTGCAAGGGTCCTGAGCGAAAAGGGCTACGACCTCATCGTTACCGCGCGGCGCAAAGACCGGCTCGCGCAGCTTAAAAGCGAGCTTCCTACCCATGTGGAAATTTTCCCTGCCGACCTGTCCCAAAAGGAAGAATGCCTGCGCCTTTACGAGGCCGTCCGCGCCGAGGACATCGGAATCCTCATCAACAACGCCGGTTACGGCGTATTCGGCGCTTTTGACGAGACGGACCTTGACGCGGAGCTTAACATGATCGGTGTTGACGTCGTCTCCGTGCACATTCTTTGCAAGCTGTTCTTAAAGGATTTCATCAAAAAGGACCAGGGACATATTCTCAACGTCGCCTCGTCCGCCGCTTTCATGCCCGGTCCGCTCTTCTCGTCCTACTACGCTGCCAAGGCGTACGTGCTGCGCCTGACGCAGGCTATTCGCGAAGAGCTGAAAAAGGCGGGACGGCACGTATATATCGGCGCGCTGTGTCCCGGCCCCGTCAACACCGAATTCAACCAGACGGCGGGCGTACAGTTCGGGCTGCACGGCCTGTCCTCGGAAGCGGTCGCCGCCTATGCGGTCAAAAAAATGTTCGCCGGAAAAACGGTTATCGTGCCCGGCGCGGTCATGAAAGGCGCGCGCTTTTTCTCAAAGCTGCTGCCGGACGGCCTCGTCGCCAAAATGGCTTACGGCTTCCAAAATTCCAAAAAGGGCTGATACTCTTATCAGAAGCTGTTTATCAATAGCACAAAGACTTGAAAAAGAGGTGTCAGGGCGTGAAAATTGCAATCATCACAGGAGCTTCCTCAGGCATGGGGAAAGAATTCGTCAAACAGGTAAGCGCGCAAAGATCCTTAGACGAAATCTGGGTCATCGCGCGCAGGAAAGAACGGCTCGAGGAGCTTCGCCAGGAAGTGGAAACGCCCCTGCGTATTTTCGCTTACGACCTGACGGATATGTCTCATATCGAGGCGTTAAAGCAGACGCTCAGCGAAGAAAAGCCCGGCGTGCAGCTTCTTGTAAACTGCTCGGGCTTTGCCAAATTCGGTGATTTTGAGCAGGTGCGCGAGCAGGATGCGCTCGCCATGATCGATCTTGACGTTCGCGCGCTCGTGGCCCTTACGATGGCGTGTATCCCCCATATGCTTGCTGGCGGCCATATCATCGAAATCGCGTCCACCGCCGCTTTCCAGCCGCTTCCCGACATGAATATCTACGCCGCTTCCAAAGCCTTTGTCCTAAGTTATTCGCGCGCCTTAAACCGCGAGCTCAATAAAAAGGGCGTGTCCGTCACGGCGGTTTGCCCCGGCTGGACCAAAACGGAATTTTTCGACGTCGCCCAAAAGAACGCCAGCAAAGGGGCGGTCAAAAACTTCCTCTTCCTGTCAAAACCCGAAAACGTCGTCTCGCGGGCGCTCCGCGACGCCCAGCGCGAAAAGGACGTTTCCGTTTACGGTATTTTCAATAAACTGCATATGTTCTTTGCCAAAATCCTGCCCGACAGCTCGATCATGACTTTTTGGGGCGCGATGAAATAACCGCCTTTTCCTGATTTTCAGGTTTTTTCAAAGGTTCCGCCGTCAAGGACGTTATAAGTTGCCCCTTCCGTCGTCTTGGTGCCGATACATATCGTGCCTGTTTCCGTGACGCCGGATTTGGTTTGGTAGCGCGTGACCGGAAAACGGTCCTTGTCTGCCGGATCGAGTCCTGAAATGTCGATATTCGCCCACGTAATCGTATAATCGTCGGCGCCGTTCTTATAAATCCGCCAACTGATGTTCGCGGCGTCCGCGCCAAATTGCTCCTGCAATAGCCGGTTGATCTGTCCCGCGATCGCCGAGCCGTGTGAAGCACTCGAATCCAGCGTGGATCTTGCGGGCTTATTGGCGAAATAGTCCTTAACGATGTCCATGGACCATAAATCCTGTATATATTCTTCGTCCGTCTTTCCGGGGGCAGGCGGGTCGTCGGGCTGCTCTTCGCTTTCGTGTACGCTGCACGCGCACGCTGCTTTTCCGTCTCCCGCAACCGTGATTTTATATTCCCCGTCTGTCGGGCAAAGTCCGCTATACCTTTTGTCTCCCGTCTTAACCGCGCCGCCGCCAAAGGCCTGCTCCATCGCCTCGTCAATAAGGGCGCTTTCATCCGTATTGCCCTTGGCCTTTTGCAACGCCAGCCAGTGCGTTACGTTCCTTGCGGCAGTATCCCTGTTTGCCGCGCAGGTGCTCTCCTGCGCGTCGCCGACAATTCCCATCATCGCCGGAACAAGGATCGCCACCAATACGCCGATGATCGCGATCACAACGATCAGTTCTATTAATGTAAATGCTTTTTTCCTTTTTCGCTTCATCATATCAAATCTTCTGTCCATCGGTTTATCCGGACGTCTCTTTTTTCGCGGCGCGCCGCCATCCGCCTAAGCGTATACACGCGCGGCGCTGCTTTTCCGCATAGGTTAGCCCTATTTCAGTATAACATTACCCTCCTTGTCATGTAAACATTTCAAGGGCGTATCTTTCAAATTACTTTTGTCATAATAAAAAACCCCTCATTGCCAAGGCCATACGGCAAGGAGGGGTTTTCGGTCATGCGCTGTCTGGTCCGCCCCGCGAATCTTCTTGTTCCTCGTCCTTCAAATCAGCGTTGTGGAAAATATTCTGCACGTCGTCGTTGTCCTCGAGCATATCGAGCATCTTTTCGAACTTCACCTGCTGTTCTTCATTTAAAGCAGTCGTCGTCTGCGGTACCATATCGAGCTCTGCGGACAGGAATTCATAACCCGCCGCCTCAAGAGCCTCGCGCACCGACGAAAAGTCTTCCGGAGCCGTCGTAATCTCGTAAGCGCCATCCTCGGCGGAAAAATCCTCCGCGCCCGCCTCGAGGGCCGCTTCCATCACGGTATCCTCGTCTCCCGCCTGCGCGTCGATGACGATAACGCCCTTTTTATCAAACATAAACGATACGCTTCCGTTCGTGCCCAGCGACCCGCCGAATTTGTCGAACGCATGGCGCACTTCGCCCACCGTACGGTTTTTATTGTCCGTCATGGTTTCCACGATCACCGCCACGCCGCCAATGCCATATCCTTCGTATGTCAGTTCTTCATAGTTAATACTCCCCAGCTCTCCCGATGCCTTTTTGATCGACCTGGAGATGTTGTCGTTCGGCATATTGTTTGCTTTCGCCTTAGCGATTACGTCCCTAAGGCGCGAATTCATGGCGGGATCCGGCCCGCCAAGCTTGACCGCGACCGCGATCTCCCTGCCTATTTTTGTGAAAACCTTACCTCGCGCAGCGTCGGCTTTCCCTTTTTTGTTTTTGATTGTCGACCATTTCGAATGTCCGGACATGATTTTCTCACCTCAAACCCATAATAATTACTGTACGATAGTACCATAACTCGGCCTTTTTGTAAACTTCTGCGGCTTTCGTTCTGTGAATATTTTGTGAAAAACATTTATTTGTAAGGTGAATTATGCTAGTATTATTGTATCTTGCTATATATAGATGTAGCTATTTATAACGGAGGTAAGCGTTTCAATGGCTCCCAACAAAGATTTTCGGGATACGATAAAAAATGCCGGCGGAAAAGTCAAAAGCTTTTTTTCCTCTGCGGCAGATAAAATAAAGGACGTTTTTTCAGGCGCGTCCAATCAGGTAAAAAAGGCGGCGGACAAAAACGTCCGCAAAATCAAACGGCCCACGCCGGTTTCATCTGGCAATCAGGAAATCCCGCCAAAACCGGTCAAGACCAGGACGTACGTGCCCAAGGCAAAGGCGCGGCCGGAAAAGCCTGCCCAAAATAAGCCCCTGCAAAAGAAATCCCCAGGCGCGCCCGTTTCGGACGAAACGGTTATCTTTTCGGAACCGGTCGGTAAAAAAATCAAAACGGCGGCTACTCCCTTAAAGGAGCAAACGCAGCCGATTCCGGTTACAGGAAATAAAAAATCCATTTTCAAGCCGCGTGACAAAAAACCGAATTTCGTGCTCGGCGTTATTTTGACAACCATTAAATTCACTTTCGTCGCGGTCATTATTGCCGCTATTATCGGCGTCGGTTCGCTGATGGGCGTGGCAAACGCCTATCTGGATACCACTCCCGAGCTTGACGTGGAAAAAATACAGGACCAGAGTTTAAGCTCCAAAATCTATTATCAGGACGGCGACACCACCAAACTGCTGGCAACCTATACCGGCAGCGAAAACCGCGATTATGCGGCGCTCGAGGATATTCCGGAGGATTTGCGGAACGCGGTGATCGCTGTCGAGGACATCCGTTTTTACGACCACAACGGCGTGGACTTCCGCCGCCTCGTAGGCGCGTTCCTCTCCAATATGTCTTCGAGCAAGGTAGAGGGCGGCAGCACCATCACGCAGCAGCTCGTCAAAAACAAGCTTCTGTCAAACGAGCGCTCTTATAAGCGTAAGCTGCAGGAAGCCTATCTCGCGACCGAGCTTGAGAAAAAATACAGTAAAGACGAAATACTGGAAGCTTATTTAAACGCGATCCCCCTGGGCGGTACGGTATACGGCGTTAAGACCGCCGCCAAGGATTATTTCGGCAAAGACCTTTCCGAACTTAATTTGCGCGAAATGATTTTGATCGCCTCGATCACGCAAAACCCGACCAAATACAACCCGCGTCTTGCGACCTACACCTATCCGGAGCATCTGCCCGACCTCATCAACCGCATGAATATCGTTGCCGAGCGTATGTATTGGGCGGGCATGATCACCGAGGAAGAATATAACGAAGTAACGATCCCCTCCGCCGACTACCTCGCGCCCGAGTGCCTTGCTCCCGGTTATGAGGGAGACAAAATCTTAAAGGACGGCTATCTTGACACATGGAAAGAAATGATGCAGGTCCAGCCGGAATCCCCCGCCAACGAATTGTACCAGTATCCGCATTTTGTGGAATACGTGGTGCATGACGTGCAGACTTTCCTGCTCGAAAAAGAGGGGCTGGAGGATACGGAAGCAAACCGCGCGAAAGTAGACCGCGAAATGCGCGCGGGCGGTTACGAAATTTATACGACGCTTAATCCGACGATACAGGAAACCGTACAGAACACCCTTGCGGACTACGACGGTTATCCTACGCTCCCTAAAAACGTATCGACTGAAATCACGGACAGCAGCGGTATTGTGACCCAGCAGCCGCAGGCTGCTGCCGCGGTCATCGACAACGAAACCGGTTATCTTGTGGCCATCGTCGGCTCGCGGGATACCCCCACCATCCGCCGCAGTATCAACCGCGCAAACGAGGGCTTGCAGGTCGGTTCGTCCATGAAGCCGATTGCCGTATACGGCCCTGCGTTTGACATCGGGTACGGTCCCGTTTCGCCCGTCGCTTACATCGACGCGCCCATCACGGGCTGGCTCGTTAAGGACGGCAGCGAGGGCGCGCCCGCAATCCAGTCGGGCGCCGAGCAGGGCCCCATTGAAATGCGCACCGCCGTCGTCAAATCCTTGAACGTGGCCGCCGCGCGTACGCTCATGGATTACGTGACTATCGATACGTCCGTGGAATACCTGCATAAGCTGGGTATTCCCGACGAGAATATCACGCCCACGGGCGTAGGGCTTGCTCTGGGCGGCTCGGAGGTCACGCCCATCCAGATGACGGCGGCCTACGCGGCCATCGCCAACGAGGGCGAATACCGCCAGCCCGTTTCGTTTACACAGGTACGCGACGCAAACAAGAACGTGATCATCGACACGACCACAGACCGCGACGTACACGAGGCTTTCAAGCCCTCCACAGCCTATATGCTGACGGACGTGCTCGAGCAAGCCGTACGCGAGGGTACCGGCAACGAGGCCCGGCTCGATGGGATCACGACCGCAGGTAAAACAGGTACGGTCGGCGACCACAAGGGCGTTACCTTTGCCGGCTATACCCCTTATTATACTTCTATGGTTTGGGTTGGTCATGACCAGAATAAATCAATCGGACGCTATTATGGCGGAGGCGTCGCCGCTCCCTTGTGGAAAGAATATATGCAGAAGATCCACGAGGGTCTGCCGGACAAGCCGATCATCGAGGGCGAGCCGTCGGCTTTCAATATCAATACAAATGCTACTGTCTGCCAATATACCGGCCTGAAACCCGGCTCCGGCTGCCCCACCTTTACCGGCTGGATGCTAAGCGGCACAGAGCCTACCGAAGTATGCAGCGGTTATCATTCCGTCTCCGAGATCAAGATGTGCGGCGTTTCGGGAATGCGCTTCATCGAGGGCGTATGTCCTGAGGAATCGGCATATACCATCAAGCAGTATTCATTCCCGTCGGATTCGCCATATTCAAGGTGGAGCGGCGCCGGCAGCATGATCGCCACTACGCCGGAAATGGCGGAGGGAGCCACTACCTATTCGTCGGGCGGCGACCCGAATACGGAGTGCAACGTGCACTTCCCCGGCTGGGACCTGCCCTCAGAATCACCCTCGCCCAGCGAAACGCCTGTGCCGACAGTGACGCCGGCCCCAACGCCGTCGGTTGCTCCGGAGCCTTCTCCTTCGCAGGACCCGCAGCCCGCAGGCTAACGAATGAATAATCCTCGGCCTCCATACGCAATCAGGTATGGGGGCCTTTTCATGCCATAAAAAAGACCCGCGTGGAAAATTCCATACGGGTCTTTCGCTCTGTTTTTAACCGTTTTATTTTGCAGCCTGGGCGCCCAGCCTGAGCGCCTCTTCGTTCATGGGGATGAGGTGTGCTTTCTTCTCGCCCATGAGCTTTGCCAGGCAATCGATGATCGTCTTGTTGTCTACGATGTGCGCGCATTCGTTGTATGCGCCCAGCATGACCATGTTCGCCGCCTTAACGCTGCCTGCCTGCTCCGCCAGCGTGTTGGCCGGAACCTTGACTACCTTAATGTCGCTGCGCTGCGGCTCTACCTCGATGAGATCGCTGTCTATCAGCAATACGCCGCCCGGCTTTAAGTCTTTCTCGTATTTTTCCAGGGACGGCCTGTTCATAACGATTACGCAATCCGCTTCCACCACGACCGGAGAACCGACTTCCTCGTCGGAAACGACCACATTACAGTTTGCCGTGCCCCCGCGCATCTCCGGACCGTAAGACGGCAGCCAGGAAACGTTCTTGCCTTCGTTCATTCCCGCGTAGGCGATGATCTGGCCTGCGAGCAGTACGCCTTGTCCGCCGAAACCCGCCAAAATAATCTGCTGTGTCATGACTATCTACCCTCCTTCGTTACGCCCAAAGGATATTGGGGAATCATGTTTTCCTGCAGCCACTTGAGCGCCTCCACCGGAGAAAGTCCCCAGTTGGTCGGGCATGTGGAGAGGATTTCCACCATCGAAAAACCTTTGCCTGCCATCTGGCACTCAAAAGCCTTTTTGATGGCCTTTTTGGTCTTGATGATATTGGGCACGTCGTGTACCGACGTACGTTCGATGTAATACGCGCCGTCAAGCGTAGCGAGCATTTCCGCCATACGCACAGGCATACCCTGCGTTTCCGCGTTCCTGCCGTAAGGAGAAGTTGTCGTCACCTGTCCCACCAGCGTCGTAGGAGCCATCTGTCCGCCCGTCATGCCGTAGATCGCGTTGTTGACAAAGATCGTCGTGATCTTCTCGCCGCGCGCCGCAGCATGTACGATTTCCGCCGTGCCGATGGATGCGAGGTCGCCGTCGCCCTGGTAAGTGAACACCAGGTCTTCAGGGCAGGTGCGCTTGATCCCCGTGCCGACCGCCGGCGCGCGCCCATGCGCCGCTTCCATCATATCGCAGTTAAAATAATTGTATGCGAATACCGCGCAGCCGACCGGCGCAATGCCGACCGCCTTGTCTTCCATGCCCATTTCCTCGATACACTCGGCCACCAGCCTGTGGATGATACCGTGCGTGCATCCCGGGCAATAATGGAAGGGTACGTCTGTAAGCATTTTTGTTTTCTGAAATACCTTAGTCATGATTATTTGCCCTCCTTCAGCTTAAGAAGCGCGTTTACCACAGCGTCGGGAGTCGGAATAAAGCCGCCCGTCGTTCCATAGAACTCCACCGGCACTTTCCCATTAACGGCAAGCTTTACGTCCTCGATCATCTGCCCTGTGTTCATTTCCACACACAGTATTCCCTTGACGCGGTCCGCAGCCCTGGAAAACGCCTCGGTCGGGAACGGCCACAGGGTGATCGGGCGGATCACGCCCACTTTCACGCCCATTTCGCGTGCTTTGAGAGCCGCGTTTTTCGCGATACGCGCCGTCGTGCCGAAAGCCGAGATGATGTATTCCGCGTCATCCGTCATGAATTCCTGCACGCGCGTCTCGTTCTTGGTGATTTCCGCGTATTTAGCCTGCAACTGGTCGTTGACCGCTTTCATCAATTCCGCTTCGATATACAGCGAATTAATGATGTTGCGCGGGCGGGATTTATCCCTCCAGCCGTTTGCCGCCCATGTCTTTTCAGGCAAATCACGGCCTTTTTGTTCTTTAAATTCCACTGGTTCCATCATCTGCCCGATCATACCGTCTCCCAGAATCATCACCGGAGTGCGGTATTGATCCGCAATATCAAAACCCTCCGCGACGAGGTCCGCCGCTTCCTGTACGCTGCTCGGCGCCAAAACCACCAGATGGTAATCGCCGTGTCCGCCGCCCTTTGTCGCCTGAAAATAGTCGCCCTGCGACGGCAGAATGCCGCCAAGGCCGGGCCCGCTGCGTATGATGTTTACGATCAGGCAGGGAAGCTGCGCACAGGCGATATAGCTGATGCCCTCCTGCTTTAAGCTGATTCCCGGGGAAGAAGAGGAAGTCATCACGCGCGCTCCCGCGCCCGCCGCGCCATATACCATATTGATTGCGGAAACCTCGCTCTCCGCCTGAATGAACGTCCCGCCAATCTGGGGCATGCGCTTGGACATATATTCAGGAACCTGATTCTGAGGCGTAATCGGATATCCGAAAAAGTGCGTACAGCCCGCCTTGATAGCGGCTTCCGCGATCGCCTCGTTTCCTTTCATTAATACCTTAGCCATTGATTTTTTCACCTTTATCCTAAAAATTTGATTGAAATTATTTATCTACTTCAAGAGCGCAGTCCGGACACATACGCGCGCACGCCGCGCAGCCGACGCACTCTTCCGGCTTTTCAATGCCGATCGGATGGTATCCTTTTGCGTTCAGATGCGATTTATCGATCGCCAGCAAGCTTTTGGGGCATGCCGCGATACACAGGCCGCAGCCCTTACACGTATCTTCATAGATCGTTAACTTTGCCATTTTCTCATCACCTTTTATATGTTAATTTTTTTAGCATTTTCGCTTTGTGCCGCCCAAAAGGGCACCCTTATAGAGTATCACTTTTCACTTTCAGCGTCAACAAGCCAATCGGGAAAAGTATAGATACTGAGCGGGATTTGCGGGATATGGTAACCCGCGTCGCCAAAAGCGGCCAGGATCTCCGGCTTGCCCGAAACATAGAGAACTGGCGCTCCCGTCTTTTCGCTCACCTCTTCGCATACCTTTTGCCCGTCCAAAAGGTCGGTCACGCTGCTTTCGCGTCCAAGGTTGGTGTTATTGATCAAGCCGTCGATCTTGAGGCGTACCCGCTCGCTGATCTGCGCCATCATCTCGGCAATTTCCTCCGCCGTCTGCTGCAACGGCCGCCGCGCGTTCACCACATAATAAAACATCGTGTCGTCCCGTACCGCCTTAAATTTCTGCAGCAGCCCGCCGAGTGCTGCCGCCCCCACAGGGTCTCCGCCCGCGTCAAATACCGCCGTTTCGCTTTCAAACGCCGCCATGACCTCGGCCGAAAGCACAGGCACGTCCACATTCGTATTCGCGTACGGCGGCGCGATCAGCTTCACGCCATGCGCTTTCAAAAGCTCCTCGTTTTCCGCGCTGCGGAAATACGGGTTCACAACGTCCATATCCACAAGCGTCGTCTGTTGCGTTTCCGCAAGCCGCAAAGCCGTATTGAGCGATATTTCCGTTTTTCCGCTGCCGTAGTTTCCGGCAAATATATTGAATCTTTTCATTTATTCTCCTGTCTAAAACGGCGCGTCGTCCGCGCCTCTCACAACCACTCGCCTTGCTACCCGTTTCATCCTGACGGACGAAAACATCGCGTTATCAGGCGATTGCTTCTCTTCCCCACGAAAACCGTTTCATCGGGCTTTCGCGGGGATCCCATATTCTTATCAACATTTCTACGATATGGTTACCGTGACCGTCGCGGGATTGGCCGTTACTCTCACGCCCAAATCCGGCTCGTTTTCAAATTTGACCGGCACGTTCTCGTGTACGCCTTTCATAAGCCCCGAAAGGTCCACGAACGGTTTTAACTTGGACGCGGAAAACGTCTGGAAAGCTTCCTGCGTTCCCGACACGTCCACATCAATATTGGCTGGCTCAATTTTAGCTGTCAGTCCATCCGCTAAATTTTTATACGTAAGTTTGACTGCGGAGTACGTCTTCTGCTCCTCCGGCTGCGCAATCGTAAGCTGCACCTGTACCTTGGACGGCACCGCCGCTACAACGCCGTCCGGCAGCTTCACGCTCGCCTCCACGATCATGTCGCCGGATGCGTTATCCAGGCTGATCGGCTCGAGCGTCGCGCTGTTTACGGCCTCCAGGTCCTCAAGCCTGCCCGCGATATTGATACTCGCCGGCTCCACGCTCACACCCGTGATCTTATAGCCTTCCGCTAATCCCGTCGCCTGGTTTTGGATCGCCTCTGTATCGATGGGCACGCTTTTCTGCGGATAAACAGGCAGCTCGATAATCACCGACGGTACGCCGCTAAAGAGGTTGTTGCCCACTTCTTCGCCCTTGTCGTTTACATACGTCACCTTATAGCTTGCCTTGGTCGATTCGGTCAGTTCCCCAATATCCACCTCGCACACGGCCTTTGCCACTTTTTCCACATTGGACTGCGCGCCCGTTACCGTAACGGACGTTTCCGAAAGCACAGGCTCCCCATAATAAAGCCAGTCTTTTTCGTCTCCGGTAAACTGAACCTCCACCGGCACGTCTTTGGACACGATTTCTTCCACCGTGATCGTAATCGAGGAAGGATTCACCCTGGATACGTTGCTTTCCCTGAGCGTCGTATACCCCTCAACCTTGAGCGTATATTCCCCCGCCGTTTTGATATTGGAAAGGTCTACATCCACCTGGAGCATATTTTCATTCAGGTACTGCAGCGCGTTTGTACGCGCGGAAGCCGTCACTTCCGCCGTTTTCAGCAATTCGGGAAGCGGCACCGTGGTCGTCAGGTTGTTTTGCTTGAGCTCGTCCGCGCCCGTATAGGTGACCGGAATATCCGTAAAGGTCTTGGACATATACGGGTTGGTGGACGCGATCATAAAACTCCATAAAATGAAAGCAAACACCAGCGCCCCCAGCTTCATTTTCCAGTTGTAGACAAAAATACGCCTGATGATCTCTAAAAACTTGCTCATTCGTCGTCGCCCACCTTCCGTTTGAACTTGGAAGCGGTAAGCTTCTTGGGCGTTTTTTCGTCCGTTTCCGGCATATAAAGCTCGGATAAAATATCCTTGAGCATCTTCGCGTCAATATAACGCTTTAAAACGCCGTCATATACAAAGGAGATGATTCCCTTTTCCTCAGACACCACCAGCACATACGCGTCCGACACCTCGGAAATACCGAGCGAGGCCCGATGGCGCGTGCCTAATTCCTGCGCGATCTGCTTATTGTCTGAAAGCGGCAAAAAACATCCCGCCGCCAGGATCTTCTCTCCGCGCAAAATCATCGCGCCGTCGTGGAGCGGCGTGTTCGGGTAAAAAATATTTTCAATCAGCTCGCTCGAGATGTCGGCCTCGAGCACCGTGCCGGATTCCATCACATCCCCGAGGCCCGTTTTACGTTCGAATACGAGGATCGCGCCTACCTTTTGCTTGGACATGTTGAGCACCGCGCGCGAAATCTCCTCGATGATATGCTCCGCCTTTTGAATATCCACCTGCGCCTTACTTGCAAAATTAAAAATCTTGCCGCGCCCCAGCGTCTCGAGCGCCCGCCGGATCTCCGGCTGGAACAATATCACGATCAGCACGGCGCCCGCCGTCAATATCGCGTCAAACAGCCACGAAGCGGTCTTTAGATCGAGCACCACAAATATGCGCGCCAGGATCAGGATAATCCCCAGGCCGATCAGCACCCTTATGGCCCGCGTTTTCGCAAGCAGCTTAATCACCCAATACAAAATAATCGCCACGATGATAATATCCACCGCGTCGCGCCATGTAAAGGCCATCAGGCTATTGATAAGCGGTTCCCAGAAATTTTCCAAACTACTCTCCCTTATATTCTTTCTTCTCGCACAGCAGCATCGTCAGGTCGTCCTCCGGCTTGCTGTGCAGTTCCTCACGTACTTCCTCGATAAATGTTTTGCTGTCAAAATCTTTTTTGCCCAGCAGCTCGAATAGCCGCTCCTTGATCTTGGGGTCACTGTGGATATTATCCACTCCGTCCGAATAAATCAAAAAGCGCATACCGTCCTCAAAGGTAAAAGTTCCGTCCGCAAAAGGCGTATCCAAAAACCAGTCGCATAACGGATGCGACGGCATATACAGTTCCTTAAATTCCCCATCCTTGTAAAGCACGGGCATTACCGACAGCCCCGCGTTGGAATACGTCGCTTTATTCGTCGCGAGATCCACCACCGTAATAAAAGCGGTGATATAAATAGCGTCCGATAAATTGAGGTCGAGAAATTCCTGCTCCGCATAATTTAGGATTTCAGACGGCTTGGTTTTACCCATCAGGCAGGCGGCGCGCACCACCCTTGAGAAAAATACCGCCAACATCGCGGGCATCACGCCGTGTCCGGATACGTCCGCAAGATAAATGACAAGTTTGTCATCGTAGACGGTGCAATCATAAATGTCGCCGCCTACCGCTTCACAGGGAAAGAAGCCCGCCGTCAACTCATAGCCGCAGCCCACCTTGGGCATCGTGCTTTTGACGAGAGCTTCCTGCAGCTTGCGCGCGAGCTGCAAATCTTTCTGCATCTTCGCGTTCTGCATGAGCAGGTTTTGTTTGATATTATAATCCAGCGTAATATCGCGGAATACTTCCACTGCCGCGATATTAACGTCGTTCTTGTCCTTAAGCGGCGAAACGGTCACCGAATAGACGCGGCCGCCAACTTTACGCGTCAGGCGTTTGGGGCCGCCTTCTTCCAGCACTTCCCGCGACAGGCAGTGCTCGCACGGTTCATCCTGCTGGAACGGTTCATAGCATTTATGCCTTTCGGCAACGCCGAACCGTTTTTTAAAGGCCTCATTCGCCAAAATGACCTTGCCCTCCCGCGAAATTACGCGCACCATGTCGCTCATCGCGCTCAGGATGGAGGATAAATATTCGGTGTCGTTCAAAATTGTATTCATAAGGTTATTCGTCCTCAATCTCGTTCAGGTACTCCTGCAGCTTCATAATGTCCAGGCTCATATCGCTGCACCGTTCATTCTGCCTGAGTATCTCTTTATCCGTAAGCGGTTTTCCAAGAGCGATACGCTTAACGCTCATCTTGTTGAGTTTGTCGCGCTCGGAGGCGAACTCCTGCATCATTTCATCGAGCTTGCTTAAGGTCTCCTTTTTGTTTAGGCCGCCCTCTTTACTTTCTTCTTTCATTGCATCCCCTTGTCACTCATCGGCTATCTTGGCCGATAAAATACCGTCTGAGCGAAAAACGCGGAGCCCTTTTTTCTGCATACAATATACTGTCACATTCTGTTCCGTGATTTTTCTTATATAAACGCGCCGCTGCGAGATCCCTTTCGCCCCCTCATAAATCACGATAGCGGGCTTATCTTCGCGCAGGCATAGCGTCAGCGTTTTTAAAATAACATCGTTCATATCGTAGTCCTTACATCTTTATACTACCATATATGGCCTGTTTTGTTAACAAAAAAACGTAAATTTTTTGTGTACGGCGCGGCTTTCATGCTATAATGGGTGCGGGTATACTTATATGGATGGATTGTTTTTAACAACGAATAGCCTGATCGGTACCGTTGCGTTTTTCGCGGGTGTCGTATTGCTGGTGTGCGAACTCCTTAAAAAAGGATTGTCGCGCCTTTCTTTTGTTGCGTACGCATGTTTTGTACTGAGCAGCATTTTCCTGTCGGATAACGCGCTTTTTTGCGCGCTTACCATCGCCGGTCTTTCCGTCCTGTTCTTGATTCTGCTTTATTTTTACCGGCAGCAGCAACGTCAGCTTAAAAAAAACAAGGAAGAGGATGAAAACCGGCCATGAAAATATGTCCCTTATGCAAGACAAAATTTGAAGACAGCGCCTCCTTCTGCCCCAAATGCAAGGCGCAGCTTGAGGACCTGAAAACGGCGGAAAAGAAAGAAAAGGAAAAAATCCCCAAATCTTTCTGGTTTACCCTGTTTGGCGTTTTCGGATTTATCCTGCTCGTCATTTTAGTCTATAATATTATTTATTCCGGCGTCCGTTAAGGCGCCGTATAGCGGAGGATCCCCATGGGCAAGCTCAAAAATCTCGCCAAGGTAGCGGGTAAACTGAAGAACCGGAAATGGAAACGCGTGCGCGCGATCATACGGGATTACGGCATGCGTGAATTTTTGCGCCGCGTAAAAGAAAAAATGCAGTATGGCGATATGGCCAAAAGCGTTTACCAGCGCATTTCCGTGATCACCAACGAATCGTATATCAAAGATCCGCATAATCCGGTGGGTTTTCTTTGCGAGCGGGAAGTCAGCTTTACGGTGATTCCCGCGTCCGTCAACGTCGGCCGTGTTGACATCCTGACCGCAGGCAAAAACGCGCGGGATACCCTCACCATGACCGTCAGAAACAAAGAGGGCAAGCTGCTGCTTGAAATGACAGTAGATGAAATCAAAAACAACGACTACACCGTATTCACGTTTCTGCCCATCTTGCGGACCGTGCATACGCCTCTTACGTTTACGTTCCGTTCTTCTTCTCCCGAAAGCGGCGTCCTCATAAACCGCCGCAAGAAGAAATACGGTTTTGACGTAGCGGGCGGCGGCAGCGTGGCCTGCAGGATCTATGTCCAGTTCGACGCGGAATATTTGTACTGGATGAAAAACAACACGCCTACCAATGAGGAATATGCTGCGCAGCGCGGCCATGTATTCGAATATTCCCCCAAAATCAGTATCATCGTGCCCCTCTATAATACGCCCGAACGTTTTTTCCGCGAAATGCTCGACTCCGTCCTCAGCCAGACTTACTCAAACTGGGAGCTGTGCCTGGCCGACGGCAGCACGCAGACGGGGAACCTCAAAGACATCGCCGCCTCCTATGGCGACGAGCGGATCGTTTACAAAAAGCTGGATAAAAACGAGGGCATCTCCGGCAACTCCAATCGGGCCATTGAAATGGCGACAGGCGAATATGTGGCGCTTTTGGACCATGACGATACGCTCATGCCGCAGGCCCTTTACGAAAACGTAGCCCTGATCAACAAGGATCCGGACTATGAGTTCATCTATTCGGATGAAGACAAAATCACAGAGGACGGCAGCCGGCGCTTCGATCCTTTCTTTAAGCCGGATTTCGCGCCCAACATGTTTCTGGCGTTCAACTATATTACGCATTTTGTGGTCATGAAAAAATCCTTGCTCGACGAAGTCGGCTGTTTTAACGCCCAGTTTAACGGCGCGCAGGATTACGACCTGTTCCTGCGGGCGACGGAAAAGGCCAAAAAAATAGGGCATATCGCCGACATTCTTTATCATTGGCGCATATCCGAAACGTCCACCGCTTTTTCGTCGGATACCAAAAGCTATACGGTGGAAGCGGGCAGAAAGGCGCTTGAGGCCGCGCTTTTGCGCCGTGGCGTTAAGGGCGCGCGCGTTAAGAACAATACGCTTGATAATTATTATATCACCAGCTATGAGATTCCCACGCCGCATCCGCTTATTTCTATCATTATTCCCAACAAGGACGAGGTCGCGACGCTCAAAAAATGTATCGATTCGATTTTATCCCAATCGACGTACGACAATTACGAGATTCTCGTCGTGGAAAACAACAGCACAGGCAAGGAGATTTTCTCTTATTATGAAAAACTGCAGCAGATTCAGAACGTCCGTATCGTCACATGGGACGGCATTTTCAATTATGCGGCCATCAACAACTTTGCCGCGCGTCACGCCAAGGGCGAGCTGCTGCTGTTCCTCAATAACGACGTGTCCGTTATCTCCCCCGACTGGCTGGAGCAGATGGCCATGCACGCGCTGCGCAGCGAGATCGGCGCGGTGGGCGCCAAGCTTTACTATCCGGACGATACCATCCAGCACGCGGGCGTAGTCCTCAAAATCGGCGCCGTCGCCGGTCATTCCCATAAGCACCTTGACCGATGGGATGTAGGCTCCTTTGGGCGCATGACGTTCGCGCAGGATGTCTCGGGCGTAACCGCGGCCTGCCTGATGGTCAGGAAAAGCGTGTTTGAAGAGGTCGGCGGGTTCGACGAGCAATTTGTAGTTGCTTTTAACGATGTGGACCTATGCCTCAAAATTCGCGAAAAAGGTTATATCAACCTGTTTACGCCTTTTGCCGAGCTTTACCATTACGAATCCAAAACGCGCGGCTACGAAGAAACGCCGGAAAAGATCAAACGTTTTGAGGGCGAGCAGAAAAAGTGGCTTTCAAAGTGGGACGCAAAGTATCCTTACGATCCCCTGTACAGCAAAAACCTGACGCACGAGTTCGAGGATTATTCCATCAACCCGGGCCGTACCCGCGACGATTAAAGGTTCCGTCAAAAAAAGCTGCCGCAGGCAGCTTTTTATTTTATGCCGGCGCCAGCCTGTATATAGTGAAGCCGCCCAAAAAACTGGATTCCTGGTAGACTATGCCCTGTCCGTCCTTTTCAAACGCCAGTTTACCGCTTTCCGCAGGCTGCATGGTCCATCCGTCGGCGAGCATCTTATCCTCAAATGCAGCCTTATCTTTTGACCGCACAAGATAATCCCCACCGCCCAGATCGTATACGCCGCCCAGAATCATTGTCGTGATCGCGCCTTTTGTTTCCATGAGCGGCAGGTATGCGTCAAGTTCGCTGTGTCCCGCGAATACAAACACAAAAATAATCAAAACGATGAGTAAGATCAGTATGTTTCGCAGCGCGCGCACCTTGCTTTTCCTCCCACTTTTGCATGATTTGTTCCCATTATATACGAAATCAGGCGGCAATGCAAAACCGCTTTCCGCGCGCTATCCGGCTTTGCCCGCGACCCATCAAAACACATTGCCAAACGACGTGCAAAATGTTAGAATAGTAATGTTATGGATACAAGCAGGATTACGGTCCTTCTGACCGGTACAGACGAAACTTTATCAGATCAACTCGCGCGGGCGGGCTTTCGTATATTGGCGCCCCAGCCGGATATGACGGCGCGCGCATTTTTCCAGTTCGCGCTTACGGAGTCGGACGCGCCGCTTTTCATCCGTCTTGACGCCGGCGAGGGCTTTGTCTTCAGCGATATTGAAAAGGTCGCGCAGGCGGTCCTTGACGATCCCGAAAGGATCTATGTCGGTTCGCGGGAGCAAACGGTAAAAAAATCCCTTGCGCAAAATATCTACGGCTTTTTGTCGGGCATTGAGGCACGCGACGTATGTTCCTCGCTCCTCGCCCTGTCGCGCGAAAACCTGGAACTCATGACGCATATGAAAAGCAAGGAAAAAGCTTTTTGTTCCAATATTCTTTTGGAAGCGCGCGAAAAAAACCTGGCGATCGTGGACATTCCCACTCAGGCCAAAATCGATACCGCGCCCGGGTTTGAACTTCTTACCTCGTCCTTTAAGCTGTATCTCGTATTCATCAAATTCAGTATCGCCGCCTTTATCGCCTATCTGGTGGACATCGGCACGTTTTACCTGTTCCAGAAGCTTTTTTCGTTTTTAGACGACGAATTCAAAATACTGACGGCCACCGTTATTTCGCGGATACTGTGTTCCATCGCGACTTACCTGCTCAATAAAGGCGCCGTATTCAACTCCCAGGCCCGTTCGCGCGGTACAGTGATACGCTTTGTCATCCTCGCCGCAGGCCAGCTTATCGTCTCCTGGCTGCTTGTCTGGGGGATCGGCTCGGCGCTCGGCGGCGACGACGGGGTCAATACGCTTTTGAAAGTGGTCGTGGACCTCGTGATCTTCATCGCGAGCTTTACCATCCAGCGCGACTGGGTATTTAAAGAATCCAAAGGTCTCTTAAAATAATCATTTTCATCGGGGTGCGGTTATGTACCGGATAAAGAACCTAATTTACCGCGACATCCTGCATATCGGGGATCTGCGATTTTCCGAAGGACAGTCAACCGCGGTTACCGGTACTTCAGGCGCGGGTAAAACGACGCTTCTAAAACTGCTGGACGGTCTTTATATGCCCGACGGCGGACAGATTTTTTACGGCGGGTCAAATATCCGCACGCTTAAGAACCTGCGGCGGCGCGTGAGCATGGCCGCCCAGTCTCCGGTACTCTATGAGGGAGACGTTGGCAGCAACCTCAGGATCGCTTTTGATTTTGCCGAAAAAGACCTGCCGGACGATTCCTTTTTTCAGGAAATCCTGGAATGCGTGCAGCTTAACGTCCCGCTTGACCATGAGACTAAAATGTTATCCGGCGGGGAACAATCGCGGTTATGCCTTGCACGCGCGCTTGCCCTGCAAAGCGAGACCTACCTCATCGACGAGCCTACCAGCGCGCTTGATGAATATACGCAGCTTGCCGTTATGCGAAATATCCTGAGCTTCACCCGCAAGCTGAAAAGCACGGTCTTATTGGTTACGCATTCGCCTGAAAGCGCGGAGCTGTGCGACCGCCATTTAAAGCTGCACAAAGGGGGCGGATTCACATGGATTCGGTAGTCATCACCATCTGGCAGCTTATCGCCGCTTATATTTTCGTCATTCTGTTGCTGATCCTGTTCAAAATCCGAGGGATCGACAAAAAAAAGCAGGTCGTGGTATCCACGCTGCGCATGACGTTGCAACTGGTGCTTGCGGGCTATCTTCTGACTCTTGCGTTCAACAACCCAAGCTGGTGGCTGACGCTGGCTATCTTCGCCGGCATGCTCGTATTTGCGGTCCTGACCGTTACCTACCGCGCTCCCAAAGAGCTTCGCCCTGTCGTAAGACGGCCGGTGGCAATCGCGATCGTCGGCGGCGCCTCATGCGTCATGGTCTATTTCCTGGCGCTGGTCATCGGCGTTAAGCCGTGGTACGAAACGCGTTATTTTGTCAGCATCGCGGGTATGGTGCTGGGCAATTCCATGACGGGCGTCGCCCTTTCCATGAATACGCTGATCACGGAATTCAAGCAGAACCGAGGCCACATTGAGCAGGCGCTCATGCTGGGCGCAAGCCCCCGCCGCGCCACCAGGGATAGCATCAATAACGCCTTTACCAACGCTATTCTGCCCACGCTGACGTCCATGCTCACGATGGGCGTCGTCACCTTGCCCGGTATGATGACAGGACAAATCCTCGCCGGTACGCCGCCCGAGCTCGCCGTGCGTTACCAAATCGGCGTGATGCTTGCTATTTTGGGCAGCGTCGCCATCTGCGTCCTCATCTTTCTTACTATGGCGGCGCGTTGTTTTTTGAAGCGCGAATTTAGCGGCGTAGAGGTTTAAATAATTTGTTTAATATATCCCTTGGGGGGTAAATATAGTTTAATAAGACACGAACAAAAATAAGGAGTGTGTATTAGTATGAGTATCAAACATATCACTGAAGGACAGTTCGACGCCGAGGTTATGCAGGACAAGAATATGGTGCTGGTCGATTTTTATGCAGACTGGTGCGGCCCGTGTAAAATGCTTGCGCCGATCCTGGAAGAAATCGACGGGCAGATCCCGAATCTGAAAATTGTCAAGGTCAACGTTGACGAAGCGCAGAACCTTGCCAAGGAATACGGCGTTATGTCTATCCCGACCGTTTATCTTTTTGACGGCGGCGCAAAAATGGGCCGGTTCGTCGGCGTGAAGTCCAAAGAAGAAATCATAGATTTCATAGAAAACGCATAAAGTGCTCCAAGCGCGATTAATTTCGCGTTTGCATATACCCCCAATCATAAAAAGAGGCTGGCCGCTGAGCGGCTGCCTCTTTTTATGTGTCTATTTTTAAGGAGTTTAACGATTCAGCAAATTTAATTACATGTGGATCGCGCCACGGCTCGCGCCGAGGAACGCTTCCATCAATGTCTCGCTAAGCGTAGGATGCGCGTGGATCGTGCTTCCAGCCGCCTCCGCCGTCGCTTCGCAGCGCATCGCCATCACGGCCTCTTCGATCATGCTCGAAGCTTCCGCGCCGATGATGTGCACGCCCAGGATTTCACCCCAGCGCTCGTCTGCGATCACTTTCACAAATCCCTCCGTTTCGCCGAGCGTCAAAGCCTTGCCGTTCGCCGCATACGGGAATTTATAAGTCTTTACAGGAATACCCTGTTCTTTCGCCTGCTTTTCGCTAAGGCCGACGAACGCGATCTCAAGATCGGTGAAGATACACGATGGGATCGCCTGCTCGTCTGCGGATTCAATGCCGCCGAACATATGCTCTACCGCCAATATACCCTGCTCTGAAGCCGCGTGCGCGAGCTGGAACTTCCCATTGATGTCGCCGATCGCGTAGATGTACGGAACGCTCGTGCGCATCAGCTCGTCCACTTCCACGCAGCCCTTGGGCGTACGTTTTACATCCAGTTTTTCAAAACCACTGCCTTCCGCGCTGCGGCCGACTGCCTCGAGCATCATTTCGCATTCCATCGTCTGCCCGTTTGACAGCTTGATCGTATATTTGCCGTTTTCTTCTTTGATTTCGTCACATGTCGTGCCCGTCAGAAGATTGATACCGCTCTTCTTCATGTGCTCTGACAGCGTAGCCGCCACCTCGTCGTCCGTCATCGGCAAAATCTGATCCATCAGCTCCACAACCGTCGTCTTCACGCCGAACGCGTTGAAGATACACGCCATTTCGCAGCCGATCACGCCGCCGCCGATAATCACGATAGATTCCGGCAACTTATCGATGTCAAGGATCTGGTCCGTATTGAGGAGCCTCGCGTCCGTCTTAATCACGGAAGCCGGTTTCGCGCCCGTCGCGAGCAGCGTGAACGCGCATGTATACGTCTTACCGCCTACCTTTACTTCATTCGCTTTCTCAATCACCGCTTCGCCCTGGATGAGTTCTACTTTATTCTTGGCAAGCAGGCCGCCAACGCCGTTCGTCAGTTGCTTTACAATCTTGTTCTTGCGGTCCAGAATCTTCTTCCAGTCAAACGAGCTGCCGCTTACTGAAATGCCGAACTCTTCCGCGTTCTGAATATCTTTCCAGTGCTTCGCGCTCGCGTAATATGCCTTTGTGGGAATACATCCGCGGTTTAAGCACGTACCGCCTACCGTATCTTTTTCCACAATCGCGACTTTCGCGCCAAGCTGCGCCGCGCGGATGGCCGCCACATATCCGCCGGGGCCTGCGCCCACGACGATCAGGTCGTAATCAAAATTGCCCTCCGGACGTTGTGCTTTTTCTTTCATAACTTCTTTTTTCGCCGGTGCCGCCGGGGCAGCAGCCGCCGGAGCTGCCGGTGTTTCTGCCGGAGCTGCTGCAGCAGCCGCAGCCGATTTATCCACTTCAGGAATTTCCTCGCCCTCTTCGCCTATGAACGCGACCGGTTCGTTTACCGGAGCCGTTTCCCCCGCGCCGTAATAAATCTTCAAAATCTTACCGGAATAAAGTACGTCTACTTCCAAGGAAGTTTTGTCCGTCTCTACCTCAAAGATGTAGTCGCCTTTTTCTACCGTCGCGCCTTCGTCTACCAACCATTTTATGATCTTGCCCTCAGTCATCGTCATCCCGAGCTTAGGCATCGTAATAAAATTACCCATTTTATTCTTCCTTTCTACTTGCTAAGGTTGCTTTCGTCAAGCAACTGATCCGGATTTTCAATAATGTCGCGGAAATCTTTCAAGAATTTTTCGCCTGTCGTGCCGTCGATGTGCCTGTGGTCAAGCGTTAAGCTCAATCCCAGCATCGGGCGGATACCAATGTCGCTGCCAACCGCCACCGGTTTGTTCGTCATATTGCCGATACCGATGATCGCGCTTTCCGGTACGTTGATAATCGGCGTGAAATACTGCACCGGCGTGCGCCCGTAATTAGAAATGGAGAACGTACCTCCGGAATATTCGTCGGGCGTAAGCTTGCCGGCCCTTGCGCGCGTCACCAGGTCTTCGCGCATTTTCGTAATTTCATAAAGAGACATCATGTGCGCGTTTTTCAGGTTTGGTACAATCAGTCCGTCCTCGCCCAGCGATACCGCAAGGCCAATGTTGATATTTCCTTTCAAAAGCACATGGTCTTCCATAAAAGACGAATTCAGCATAGGATTCATCTTGAGCGCCATCGCCGCCGCCTTGATAAAGAGATCGGAGAACGTCGGCTTTACGCCTGTTTTCTCCAAGCAGTCCGCCGTGTACTGCTTCATAAGCGGCTTTAGCTTGGAACAATCCGCTTCGCCCATGATCGTGTACTGCGCCGCCGTATCAAGACTCGCTTTCATCTGTCTCGCGATCGTTTTTCTCATACCGTTCAGCGGTATGATCTTATCCTCGCCCATCAGAGCCTTATATGCGAGTACGTCCGCCTTGCGGACCATGTCGCCCTCGGCCGGTACCGCATCAATATCAAGCCCTAAATAATCCGCCATCGCGCGGGCCAAAAACGTCGCCCTGCCGCCCTTGAAAGAAAGAACGTCGCTAAGCTGCACGTAGCCGCCGATGCCAGTTCCCTTGACCTTTGCAAGGTCAATTTTTCGTTCTCCCGCTACGCGCTTCGCAGCGGGTGTGGACATCACTTTTGTCATTTGCGCGTCCCCCTATTTCAGCAATTCTTTTGCTTTTTCGTAAATCGTTTCCGCCTGCGGAACCACCATAGCCTCAAGCTGCGGGGAGTACGGGATCGGAATATCGTCCGCGCCGCCGAACCGTCTCACCGGCCTGTCAAGATAGAAGAATGCTTCGCTGTCATTGATAATGGAGGATACTTCCGCGCCCACGCCGAACTTCTGCACGCCTTCGTGCGTCACGAGTACGCGTCCTGTCTTTTTCGCCGAAGCAACGATCGTTTCCACATCGAGCGGCGATACCGTACGTAGGTCAACGACCTCCGCGTCAATACCGTCTGCTTCAAGCATTTCCGCGGCCTTGAGCGCTTTTAAGAGCGTCATGGAATAGCTGATAATCGTAATATCCTTGCCCTCGCGCTTCACATCCGCTTTGCCGATGGGCAGTACGTATTCTTCTTCCGGAACCTCGCCTTTCGTACCGTAAAGGAGCTTATGTTCATAAAATATGATCGGGTTATCCTCGCGGATCGCCGCTTTCAAAAGACCTTTTACGTCGTACGGCGTTGCCGGGCACACGACCTTTAAACCCGGCACATGGCAGAACCATGCTTCCAGGCTCTGCGAATGCTGCGCGGCCGCTCCTGTGCCGCTTCCCTCGGGAGTACGGATGACAAGCGGGATCTTGACCTGTCCGCCCAGCATGAAACGCTGCTTTGCAGCCTGGTTGCAAATCAGGTCCATCGCGCATGTCACAAAGTCGGAGAACATGTATTCCACAACCGGACGGTAACCCGCCATAGCCGCGCCTACCGCGATCCCTGTGAAACCGCCTTCGGAAATCGGCGTATCCATGATCCTGTCCGGACCGAATTCATCCAAAAAACCGCGCGTCACGCCGAAACATCCGCCGTATACGCCCATGTCCTCTCCCAGTAAAAAGACCTTTTCGTCTCTTCTCAGTTCTTCTTTTAAGGCGTCTGAAACCGCCTGCACATAAGTAATTGTACTCATTTAATAACCTCCGTTATGCAAAAACAAGTTTTTTTGCTTCTTCAAGAGTGATCGTTTCCGCAGCCTGCGCATATTCGACAGCCTCTTCACATTCCTGCTCAACCTGAGCGCGCAGCTCGTCGATGTCCTGCTGTGTAAAGCCGTTTTCCATCATGTACTTGCCAAAGGAAACGATCGGGTCTTTTGCTTTCCACTCCGCTTCTTCCTCGCGTGTACGGTATGCGCGCTTGTCGCTCTTGGAGTGTCCTAAATAACGGTAGGTTTTTGCTTCGATAAGCGTCGGCCCCTCGCCGCGGCGCGCGCGGTCGGCCGCTTCCTTAACCACGTCCATGACCGCCAGAACATCCGTTCCGTCAACGATCACGCCCGGAATGCCGTAAGCTTTCGCCCTGGTTGCGATGTCCTTTACGGATACGCTGTTTTCAACCGGCGTAGACATGCCATACAGGTTGTTTTCACACATATATATGATCGGCAGCTTCCAAAGCGCCGCCATGTTGAGTGCTTCATGGAACAAACCGGAGTTGGAGGTGCCGTCTCCGAAGTAGTCGAGGATTACCTTGCTGCTCTTGTCCTTTTTGATTGCCAGAGCTACGCCTGTCGCCATCGGGATCGCAGGCCCGATAACGCCGTTCGCACCGAAGTTGCCCACGGAAATATCAACGATATGCATGCTGCCGCCAAGGCCCTTGCAGAACCCCTCTTTTTTACCCAGCAGCTCGCACATCATGCGTTTAACATCCGCGCCCTTTGCGATACAGTGCGCGTGTCCCCTGTGGCAGCTCATGATGTAATCGTCCGGATTCAGCGCGTTGATGCCGCCGGCGGCCGTCGCTTCCTCACCGACCGCAAGGTGCGTCGTCCCGTGGATAAGGCCCTTCATAAACATTTCGTTTACGCGTTCCTCAAACGTTCGGGAACTGAACATCTGATAGTAGATTTTCCTCATTTGTTCTTTTGTTAATTCCATTTCTTCACCCGCTTATTTGATAGATTTGGTTTTCTTTCGCGACAAATTTTACATTTGTAAAACTTCTTTGCAAAAGTTATATTTCATGCCTTTATGATACTATTTCCTATGCTTCCTGTCAATCCCATTTTCTTCGTAATTGTAAAATTTCTTGCGGTTTGTAAAAAAAGTTGTATTGTTAGCGGCACAAAAAAAGCAGCCATGCTTCCATAGCTGCTTTACCATCTTTTTAAAGGCTCCGGTAATACCGTATGCCCTGCTCGATCTCCTCGTCCGTTACGCTGTTGCTGGAAAACACGGAAGACCCGATAATGAGCACGTCCGCTCCGCTTTCCAGCAGTTTCGGCGCCGTCTGCCTGTTGACGCTGCCGTCCACATAGATCGGAATATTAAGGCCCTGTCCCTCGAACATTTTCTTAGCCTGGCGAATCTTGCTGTAAATGGATTCCTCCAGCTTTTGCCCGCCAAAGCCCGGTTCCACGCTCATCATGATCAGGTAATCGAGATGATGCGCGATGTATTCGATACTTTCCACGCGCTCCGTCGGCTTTAAGCCCATGCCCGCCTTAAGGCCCAGGCTTTTGATTCGCTTTACCGCCTGGATCGGGCATGCGCAGCCGTCCGTTTGCACGGTGATCATATCCGCTCCCGCCTGCGCGAACATATCGATATAATATTGCGGATCATAAAGCTCGAAGTGCACCTCGATCGGGATGTGCACGATTTCCTTTAAATCCGCTATCGTCTTTGGTCCAAACGAAAAATTGGATGCGTATTTCCCGTCGATAATATCCACATGCAGCTGGTCCGCGCCGCCTCGCTGCGCCGCCAGAACCGCCTGCCCCAAAAAAGCATTGTTACAAGTAAGTATCGTTGCTGCTACCTTATGCATTTTTCCCGCTCCTTTTCCAAGCTCAAAACGGCTTATAGAGTCCTTCCCTCGCCGCGTATTCTTCCACCTCGAACGCCGTCGGCTCATCCGTGATCAGGGCGCTTAAATATCCGCCCATCAATGCCGAAACAATGGCCAGCACTTTTTGTTCTCCCACCGCGATACCGATACGGATCGGTATCTGCTTGAAGTCGTTGGCGTTGATTCCCACCACGCGGTCGTTGAATTCATTTTTAGCCAGCTTTCCGCGAATGTCGATGTGCTGGCCTAAAATATGCGAATAAAGCCCCGCGTCATATAGTTCCCGCGACTGCTCGGGCGTTATAAAGTTCGCCCATACCAGCGTGTTTTTATCCGGCTGGTTGGTGCCCAGCGTAATCACCGCCATATCCGCCTGCTTGGCCATCTCGAGCTGGTCCTTGATCCCGCCTTCCTCCACCAAAAGGTTACGTACCTTGCGCGTATTTACCAGCAGCGGCGCATTTAAAATGTACGGCGTGCCGCCCGTTTTTTCGGCCAGATCGGTGGTGAGCTTAACGCCGTCCTTATAGACCTCGCGGATGCGCGTTCCGCCCATCATCTGCAAAATCTTTACATTATTAAGCACCACCGGAGTAAAGGAGTTGACCATCTTATAAACGCTGGCTCCCCAGCCGATGCCCACGCTCATGTTGTCTTCCAGCAGGCCCTCCACGTACCGCGCGGCGGCCACCCCGACGTTATCCGAGCTGATCTCGCTGTCCGCTACGCGCGGCGTAATGATAACCGTTTCGATACCAAAACGGCTCATCAGTTTTTTCTTGACCTCGAACGAACGCAGCGACGCTTCGTGTATGCGTACCTCGACAATCCCCAGCCGCTTGCACGACTTTAAGATACGCGAGATATTGGACCGCGACATGTTTACCTTTTCCGCGATCTTCTGCTGCGACATATCTTCCATATAATACATCTTGGCGATGCGTATCATTTGCTCATACTGGTTCGCCTTTTTTCCTGTTCCCAGGTCGATGCTTCCAATGTCCAGTTTCGGATCCATTTTACTTCCCTGCCCCCCGCTTTTCTCCGCAAACAAGAGTCCGCGCGTTTACCTTTTTCCGCACGTGCGCATGCGTTGCGGTAAAATATGATTCTTATTATATCAAAAAGCCCTTTTCAGTGTCAATTGATATATGGATTATACACCTGTTCACATTTGTCATTCTCAGTGCAGGCGCGCAGAAGCCGGCGGGGATACACAGACGATCCAGGCTGGCGGTCCGGCCTCAGCCTCCTTATTTCAGGGCATGCGTCGTAACCTCATGCATCCAATCCTTAGACGACTGGTATGCTTCCATGTATTTCTGATAGTAAAAACGGTATTCCTCGTGCCTGCCCTGGTCCGGCTCGACCCGCCCTTTGACCGCGACCATGTTTTTCGCCGCCTCCTGGATACTTCCGTACGCTCCGCACGCCACCGCGCCGAGGATCGCCGATCCCAGGCACGGCGCTTCCGTCACCTTGGGGATCAGGATCGGCAAATTGCACACATCCGCGTGCGCCTGCGTCCAAAACGCGCTTTTCACAGCGCCGCCGGATATATAGATTCCCTCCGGACGCATACCTCCCTCGCGGAAAGTCTGCATGATCGCCTCCGTACCATAGCAGATCGACTCGATGATCGCCCGGTACAGGTGATACGGCGTATGCCCTAAGGACAGCCCGTAAAACATGCCCCGTACGTCGGGATCGGCGTACGGCGTGCGGTTGCCCTGGAAATAATCGAGCGCCAGCAGGCCGTCCGCGCCGATGGGCAGCTTTTGCGCCCCCTCGTTTAAAAGGTCATAGACGCTTTTTCCCCCGCGCTTTGCCTCCTGTTCAATATTGGCGCAGAAATTTGTCTTAAACCAATTGACGACCGCTCCCGTCGAAGTCTGGCCTCCCTCGATCATCTGCAGCCCCGCAATCACCGCGTCCGGATACGACCCCCACATTCCCTTGCTGTGCATCTCTTTTTCCGTCAGTCCAAGGAGCAGGTGCGACGTGCCCGTGATCATCGCAATGCTGCCCGGCCGAACCACGTTTAAACCGATCATGCCCACAAACGCGTCCGCGCCTCCCTCGCCTACGGGTATCCCTGCCGCAAGTCCCAGGTCGTCCGCCGCTTCCTTTTTCAGTTTGCCCACCTGTACGCCCATATCGAGCACGTCCTTAGGAAACTTGTCAAGCAGGTCGCCAAGGCCGATCTCCTCATAAAACGATACCGGCCAGCCGCCGCCTGGGCGGTCGTAATACCAGCGCGGCGCCGTAGTATCGATACTCGCCGTCAGCTCTCCCGTCAGCTTATGCGTCAGCCAGTCCACGCATTCGAATACGTATTTCGCCTTGTTATACAGCTCCCTTTCATTTTCTTTCAGCCACAGCGCCTTTGCCGGCATGGATTCCGCCGATACATTGCCCGTTCCGTTGCCGTTTATTTTGAGCGCCGGATTCCCCGTCCGCGTGATCGCCTTAGCCTGCCTTGAAGCGCGCACGTCCATCCACATGATTGCCGGTCGCAGGATATTCATATGTTCGTCCGCCATCAGCACCGTGCAGCACGTGGTATCCACGCTCATCCCGATGATCGACGCCGGATCGGCGCCGCTCTTTTCCATGAGAGCGCGCGTGGCCGCGCAGATCGCGTTCCACCAATCCTCCGCCTTTTGCTCCGCCCAGCCCGACCTCGGCGTATACAGCGGATACGTTTCGTCCGCAAAAGCGATGGGCTCTCCTTTGAGGTCGAACAGTCCAACCTTTACGCTGCTCGTTCCCATATCGATTCCCAGTACATATTCTTTCATATCCACACGCTCCCTGTTTATTTTTTTCTATTCTAATATTCTATCATACACGCTCCGTTTGTTCCAAAATCTGTTCCGGCGTTTTTTTCACTTTTGTGCACTGCGGCATGTCCCCATACGCCTTGCCGCTTGTTCCCGCGCCCAATAGACTTTGCAAGAACAAAGTGCTATAATTGCATTCATCAGAAAGTCGACTTTCGGGGTATAGTCTATGAGCCTGCATCTTAAAAACGCATGTTCGGATTTCCGGAAAAAATTCACGGCCGCCTTGCCGGTTATCGTGTTTTTTCTGCTGCTGTTCTATACCATCGTATTTTTCTTCGGTACGCAATATGCCCTGGTCGTTTCTTTCACCACTGCGGCCTTTAAAGTGAAATTCCAAAAAAGGCATACGGCCCGTTCCTTATGCGGCCTGTTTCTGGTACAAATGGCGCTGTGCATTTTGGCGTTTTTTGCAACATTGAATCTTTTTCTTTGCATATTGCTCAATATGATCGTTCCTTTTATCCTCATTTACCTGCAAACCACGCAGTTCAACCAAAAAGGTTATTTTACCAATGCGATGGCCTTTGTGTTTTTGCAGCTTCGGCCTGTCGGCTGGAATGGTTTCCTGCCCATGCTTGGCGCCATGGTATACGCCGTCCTGTTTCTTCTCGCCGGACTTGCCATTTATGCGCTGTTTCACAAAAAACGCCAGAACGATACGCAGGCGCGCAAAGGACTGTCCATTCTTTCTGAAGAGTTCGCTATGATGGCGGCCGGACGCTGCGACCTGTCGCTGCAAAAGGACATGGTCAGTCTGCAAGCCGCTTTAAACCGCATGGCCTATGCCAGCCGCGATTTTTCCTATGTCGTGCGCGGAGAGGGCAAGGTTCATTATATGTTCGCGCTTCTCTTCCAGCGCGCCGTTTATTTTATCACCGATTTTTCACAGTCTCCGTCCGAAAACTGCACGCAGGATGCGCACCGTCTGGAGATATTGTCCGTCTTTCTTAATACTGTGCAAAAAAACATGAATACCAAAGACAATACAAGCCTGATTCATCTTGCCGACACTCTCGCGGAGGAAACGGATGGACTGAGCGAACGTTTTGCTGTGTTCATGCGCAATTTCATGCACCTGCTCGCGCTTGCGCTGGAGGCTATGGCGCAAAGCTCCCCGCCTGCCGAATGGAAGCTCCCCGCTCACGCGCGCCCTCTGCTCGGCCTGCGGCGCCGCCTGCGTCTCGATACGTTCGAGGTGCGTTTCGCGCTGCGGCTGTGCCTCGTCTCCACCATCAGCTTCGCCGTATGCCGGATCACGCAAAGTGAACATGCCTATTGGCTTCCGCTCAACGCTTTTCTGCTGTTGCAACCCATGTACGAGGAAAGCGCCTACCGCATGAAAACACGCACGATCGGAACGCTCATCGGCTGCGGAATCGCCTTTCTCATATTGCCGCTCCTGTCCGGCACGCTCGGCCATATGCTGTTCGCGACCGTCATGGTCACTTTCATGTACTGTTCCACTCCTGGCACATGGGTCCAGCCGATTTTCGCGACAAGTTTCGCCCTCTCCCTCGCTTCCCTTACCATAAGCGGGCAGTCGGCTATCGAGCTGCGCCTTTTCTACCTCGCGCTGGCCGTCGCGCTGGTATTCATCGTCAACCGCTTTTTCTTTCCCACCAGTCAAAAAGGCCAGTTTTTCTATAACGTCAGGGAACTGTTCCATATCCAGCATTCCTATCTTTCCATGCTGCGTATCGCTACGCGCCGCCTGATCGATTACGGCGTGGTCAGCGACGCACTCATCTCTTTTCATTTGCATTGCGACGAGGTTCGCAAATATTTAAGCACGCCCACACAGCCGCTTCTTACCGCTCCTTACGAAAAAATGCTTGCTCTCATGTGGCGTATGACGGCCGAAGCGGAACAGTTGATCTTTTATGTACAGAACGAACGCCTATCCCCTTTGGAGCGTGCTGGGATCGAACATTTTGCCGTTCGTATGTCGGAAGCCCTCTTCGGCCCGCGGGATCATGCGCTATCCGGCCCGCCTGTGCAAACCAAAGATACTTTTTCGGAGGTTTCCGCGCCTTATGCTGTCCATCTGATACAGCGTTACGAGGAAAACCTTGTCGCGCTTTCCGCCCTCAGAAATAAGCTTGCGCAGCCGCCCTCATCCTAAAATAAAAGGCCGTCCTTGTAGACGGCCCCCCCAAAAAAGGACATTGAGAAAAAAGGCCTCCTATCGTAGGATAATAACGATAGGAGGTTTTTTGTATGGGAAAGCACTATGGAAAGCAGATCATAGAAACTGTAATGAAGAAAAAGGAGCAAGGACTGACACACCGTGAAATAGGAGAAGAGTATGGATTAAGCAAGACACAAATTAAAAAATTAGTAGAACGATACAATAGAAAAAACAGAATATGGAACATGCCGAAAAAACGTGGACGTCCACGAATACGTCCAATATCAACCGAAGCAGAGTATCGAGATAGGATTAAGCAATTAGAAATGGAAGTGGAACTGTATCGGTCTTTTCTTCAAGCTGCTGGAAGGATGTGAGTGCAAAGGTAAAGTATGCAGCGATCGAAAAGCATCATAACAAATATTCCGTGAAGCTGATGTGCCGTTTCTTTGAGGTTTCGCGCAGCGGATATTACAGTTGGCGTTCCCGCCAAGGCGATACTGATCGGGACGCTGTGATTGGACGACTGATACAACAATGTCAGCAGCAAACCAAACAGACCTATGGGTATAGGCGCGTAAGATTATGGCTTAAGCGGGAGCACGGTCTTTGCATAAACCACAAGGCTGTACTGCGTGTGATGCGCAAATATGGATTGCTTGCGGTAATCCGCAGGCCGAGGCCGCTATACCAAAGGCAACGGCAGATGATGGTATATGCAAATCGCCTTAACCGTCACTTCTCGGCTGAACAGCCAAATCAGAAATGGGTGACCGACATCAGCTATATCAAAACCAAAGAGGGAACGTTGTATCTATCTATGATCAAAGATTTGTATGATCATTTCATTGTGTCATATGATATGGGTACCGTGCAGGACAACGCGCTTGTCTACAGAACGATCCAAAAAGCAGTGCGAAGCCTACCTTGCGGAAAGAAAAAGGTCGCTGATGGACTCATCCTCCACAGCGACCAGGGGTTCCAATACACGTCCCACGGGTATTCAAACCTACTTAAACAATATTCTATTACGCCGTCTATGTCAAGACCTGGAACGCCGCTTGATAACGCGCCGGCTGAGAACTTTTTCGGTATGCTCAAAAGCGAGTGGATTCGCCGCCAAAAAATCCAAACAATGAAAGACGCAAAAATGTTGATACATGAATACATACATTTTTATAATTTTGAACGTATCCAAACGAAGAACGGTCACACTCCTTTTGAAATCAGGAGTATGACCGTGTAATCTTTAGCTTTCCTGCGATAGCCCCTTTTTTCTTTGTCCGTTCTTCCGGGTTCCGTCTACATGGGCAGGGCCTTTTTTCCATTCTTTTGGCGTATCAGATGTCCGCCCTGTGCGCGCACAGCGCCGCATACGCCTTGTAGTCCGCGTCCTTGACGATCATCTCAAGTTCGTTATCGCCAAACGACGTCGTGCGCCCTTCCGCGTACTGCCTGTCGACCTCGTCCTTGATCTTTTGTACCAGCGCCGATTTCTTGTCGATCTTCTGGTCCCCGTCAAGCTTAAAATGCGCGTTTACCCAGTGGGCGATCCCCGCGAGACCGGAATGCTCTCCGATTACGACCGCAACCGGACGGCCGAGGATCTTATCCGTATTGAAAATATTATAAATCTGCTCATCTTTCAAAAGCCCGTCCGCGTGGATACCCGCGCGCGTGGAGTTGAAGTTCCTGCCCACAAACGGCGTGCGCGGGTTGATGTCGTATTTCAGCTCTTTTTCAAAATAATCCGCGATTTCGGTAATCGCCCGCAGGTCCATACCGTCCTGCGTTCCCTTAAGCTGCACATACTCGATCGCCATCGCCTCAATCGGGCAGTTCCCCGTCCTCTCACCGATACCAAGCATCGAGCAGTTGACGGACGACGCGCCGTATAGCCATGCCGTAGAGGCGTTGCATACGACCTTATAAAAATCGTTGTGCCCGTGCCATTCCAATAACGCGGATGGAACGTTCGCGTAAAACCGCAGTCCATAAACGATACCCTGTACGCTTCTGGGAAGCGACGCGCCCGGATAGGTCACGCCGTAACCAAGCGTATCGCACATCCTGATCTTGATAGGAATACCCGTTTGTTCTCGAAGCTCCATCAACGCCCGCGCAAACGGCACGACAAAGCCATAAAAATCAGCCCGCGTAATATCTTCAAAATGGCAGCGCGGCACGATGCCCATGTCAAGCGCGTCCTTGACCACGCCCAGATATTTATCCAGCGCCTGCCCCCGCGTCATGCCCATCTTATTGAAAATATGGTAGTCCGAACAGGAAACGAGGATGCCCGTCTCGCGGATGCCCATATCTTTTGCCAGGGCAAAATCTTTTTTGTTGGCGCGAATCCACGTCGTAATCTCCGGAAACTCATAGCCGAGCGCCATACATTCCTCAAGCGCCTTACGGTCCTTTTCCGTATATACGAAAAACTCACTCTGGCGGATGATTCCTTTGGGACCTGAAAGCTTGTGCAACATCTTATAAAGGTCCACGACCTCTTTTACCGAGAACGGCGTACGCGCCTGCTGCCCGTCGCGGAAAGTAGTATCCGTGATCCAGATTTCCTCCGGAAAGTGCATAGGCACCGTCCTGTGGTTAAAGGTAATTTTCGGCACCTGGTCGTAGTCGAACATATCCTCGAATAAATTCGCCTCGCTCACATCCTGCAGGGTATAGTTATAGTCGTTTTCCTGCAGGAGATTAGTGCGCTTATATCTCTCTTTTATCATATTGTCTCTCCAAATATCAGTCCAGCATCGCCACAAATTCCGCGATGCGTCCAATGCCTTTCTCTATATTCTCGCGCGATACCGCGTAAGACAGGCGGACAAAATCATCTGCGCCGAAAGCCGCGCCCGGAATGACCGCCGTCAGCTTTTTCTCCAGCAGCATCTCGGAAAAATCAAGCGAGCTTTCGATCTTTTTCCCGTCCAGGCTGCGCCCCTTGACGCCCGAAATATTGAGCATTACATAAAACGCGCCCATCGGCGTAACGCAGGAAAGACCGTCAATATCGTTAATCAGCTTCACCATCAGCTTGCGGCGAGCGTCGAATTCCTCGCGCATAGCCACGATTTCGTCTCTCGGTCCCGTCAGCGCCGCAATTCCCGCAAACTGCGCAATCGAACATGGATTGGAAGTCGCATGACTCTGGTAGCTGCCCATAATCTTCGCAATCTCCGCGCTGCTCGCCGTGTACCCGATGCGCCACCCCGTCATTGCATAGGTCTTGGAAAGGCCGTTCACAAGAATCGTGCGCTGATATGCATCTTCGCTGACAGCGGCAATACTCGCATGTTTGTTGCCGTCATATACCAGTTCGTCATAAATCTCGTCCGAGATGATAAAGAAATCATGTTTTTTCGCAATGCCGGCAATCATCTCCAGCGTCTCCTGCGAATAAATACAGCCGCACGGATTGGACGGATTGTTGACAATAATCGCTTTCGTTTTAGGCGTAACAGCCGCCTGGATATTTTCTTTCAGGGGTTCGAAATTGTCGCATTCTTTCGCGTCCACATATACGGGTACGCCGCCCGCCATTTTCACAAGCTCCGGATAGGTAAGCCAGTACGGCTGTATAATGATTACCTCGTCTCCCGGATTGAGGATTGCCTGAAACACATTGAAAAGCGAATGCTTCGCACCATTGGAGATCACGATCTGCGTCGGGTCGTAATGAAGCCCATGCTTTTTCAGGTCGGCGCATACCGCTTTTTTCAGTTCTATGGTACCGGATGCCGGCGTATATTTTGTCATACCGATTTTAAGGCCCTCAATGGCCGCGTCCTTAATATGCTGCGGCGTATCGAAATCCGGTTCGCCCGCGCCAAACCCGACCACATCCAGTCCCCGTTTTTTCATATCTTTCGCCATAGCTGTAATTTTCAATGTAAGCGATGGTGAAATTGCAAGTGCTTTTTCAGAAAGTTGCATTTCGTACCTCCAGTATCATAACAGTATAAATCTTATCCAAAGCGTATATGCGCTATTGTTTCGCGTCGTTAGCATATCTATTCTAATACAAAACGCGGCCGAAAGCAATAGCTATCCCATGCTTAAAATGCAAATTTCATTTAAAAAATTTTCGTTTTATATTGCTCTTTCTTTTTTGCCTGCCACCGGCCCCCGCGCCTTATAAACACCTTGATTTTCCTTGCCTTAAAATGATACAATATGAATATCGAAATTTAAAAAACCATAGATTGGAGACCAAACAGATGGCAGATTATGTGATTACATGCAGCTCCACTGCTGACCTCCCTACCGAATTTGCTAAGGAACATAATATTACCGTACTTCCTTACCAGTTTTTCATGGATGGGAAAGAATATTATGACGACCAGGGCGTTTCTATCTCTACCCATGATTTTTACGAAAAAGTGCGCGCAGGCTCTATGCCGACCACATCAATGGTCAATGCGGAGCGGTATGTCGCGTTCTTTACGCCGTTTTTGGAAGCGGGCCAGGATGTCCTGCACCTTGAATTCTCCTCCGGCCTCTCTGGCTCGTTCGATAACGCCGTCATGGTCGCGGAACAGTTGATGCAGAAATATCCGGAGCGGACGGTCAAGGTTGTCGACTCCCTCTCGGCTTCGCGCGGTTACGGGTTGTTCGTCCATCTCGTCACGCTTAAAAAAGAAGAGGGTGCAACGCTCGAGGAAGCGTATACCTATGCGGAAGAATTAAAATGGAAAATTACGCATTGGTTTGCCGTCGAAAGCCTGGAACATTTGCGTCGGGGCGGACGCGTTTCCCGCGCCAGCGCCTTTTTGGGTACCATGCTCAATATCAAGCCGGTTCTTGCATTTAATAATGAAGGAAAAATCATTCCCGTCGAAAAGATTCGCGGGCGTAAAAAATCCTTGATCGAAATGGTCAACAAAATGGAAGAGGACATCGACAATCCGGACGGCCAGATCGTATATGTCGGTCATGGCGACGCGCCCGAGGAAGCGGAATATGTCGCGGGACTGATACGCGAGCGTTTCCCTACAATCAAGGAGACACTCATCAATTATACCGGTCCTGTGATTGGCGCGCATTCCGGCCCTGGAACCGTCAACATCCATTACGTTGGCAAACAGCGCGTCGATACAAAATTCAAATAATTCTTGCAGTCAAAAAGGCACGGGAAGCGTGCCTTTTTTATATGCTCATTTTATTTTGCGCTTTCCTGCTTGCGCTTTTTATAATAAGGAAGCAAGTACGAGTACCCTTCCACTTCCATATCCTCTTCCGGTATAAAGCGGATTGCCGCGCCATTGATGCAGTAACGCATGCCGCCGCGCTCCTTTGGTCCGTCGTCAAACACATGGCCCAAATGGAAATCCCCGCTTGCGCTCCTGACCTCTGTGCGCACCATCCCGTGTGAAAGATCCCTTTGCGTGACCACACATTCCTTACTGATCGGCTCAGAAAAACTCGGCCATCCGCATTCCGACGGAAACTTGTCAAATGAGGTGAAGAGCGGCTGACCCGTAGCGGCGTCCACATAGATGCCATCATCCTCTTTCTCCCAGTATTCGCTTGTATATGGATGTTCCGTACCGTTTTCGCATAACACGTAATACTGTTCCTCGCTTAATCTGTGCCTCAGCTCATCCTCCGACGGTCTTTCGTAATTCATGAGCTCTTTCGCCCTGATAAGTTCCTGCATAATTGAACGCCTCCTTTCCGATATGGCAATACCCTCTTGGGTTTCTGTCCAAATATTTCTGATGATATTCCTCCGCCGTATAATAATTCTTCAGCGGTTTGACTTCCGTTACAATCGGATCCTCGTATTTCTCCTGCTCCTTGCGGACATACGAACGGATTTCCTCCGCGTCCGCCTCATCCATATAATAGATGCCCGTCCGGTACTGTTCTCCTATATCGTTCCCCTGCCTGTTCTCTGTCGTCGGGTCAATAGCATAAAAAAACAAATTCAAAACGTCCCTCAAACTAAGCTTCCGTTCATCATACCGCAGACGAACCACTTCTGCAAATCCGCTTCCGCCGCAGCATACCTGCACATAGTTAGGGTTTTCCGTCGTTCCGTTTGCATATCCCGCCTGTGTTTCCAGTACGCCTGTCGCACAATCAAAATATTTTTGCAATCCCCAGAAGCATCCCCCTGCAAGATAAATCTCTTTCATTGTTTTCCCTTTCCCGCTCTTTTCTGTTACGGTATATATAAACATTCTTCTTTGCTTTAAAAAGATATGCATAGAATATTAACTTTTTTTAAAGCTTGCCCTGAAACATTTGACACATCAGGTGAATACCGATAGAATCTTACGTAGGAATCAGAGGAGATCATACATGAAAAAGTTTATTTGTATTTTATTGACGCTTGTTATCATATTCACCTGTGCAACAGCTTTCGCAGCGCCGGAATCCGGTTCATACACGGTCACGGTAAAGGCGGAAACGGAAGGCACGGGCACTGTGACCGGCGGGGGAACCTATTCTGCCGGTAAAAACGCCGCACTGACCGCAACGCCTGCTGACGGTTATGTTTTTGCCGGTTGGTTTAAAGAAAACGACCTTGAAAATCCCGTCAGTACCGAAGCTGAATTTACCTATTCGCTGGAAGAAGACCGTACGTTTATTGCGCGCTTCAACAAAATATATACGGTGGCGCTGTCGGCCGATCCGGAAGGTGGCGGTAGCGTCTCCCAGAGCGGCAGCGGCGAATATATGCTTGATGACTCCGTCACGGTAACGGCGCAGTCAAATGAAAATTATACGTTCCTCGGCTGGTTTGACGCCGCATCTGCGGCGGCAGAACCCATCAGTACCGATACGGCTTATACTTTCAATATCCAAAACGATATGCAGCTCGTTGCAAAATTCTCCGCGACCTATAAGCTTGAACTGACGCTCAGCCCTGAGGTGGGCGGCAGCGTATCGGGCGGCGGAAATTTTTCAGGCGGAAGCGTGGTCACCGTTACCGCAACGCCTGCGGACGGTTACCGTTTTGCCGGCTGGTATGACATCAGTTCTCCCGGCAAAATCATCAGTACCGAGGAATCCTATAACCTGAACCTCGATGAAAACCGTACTCTGGGTGCGCTTTTTGAGCGCAGCTACGGTTATATCATTATGTGGGTGCTGATCTGGATCGGCATCGGCTTTGCCGCTTTCGTCATCATCATGCGTATCATTCGCCGAATACGCATTGTACGGCGCAGAAAGCGCAGAAACTACAGCAGGCGGCCGCGCCGGTAAAAATAATAGCAATACTTCAAAACGGCTGATGGAACTACCTCCATCGCCGTTTTTTGTTGATTCTTTTTCCCATACCCTTTTCGGCTTCTTTTTACATTAGTCTCATTTTAATCCAAAAAGATACTTTTGTTGCACGTTTCGTGACCGAAAGTGTGACCAATCTTTTTTACAATATAAATAAGAAATCATTACGGGAGATAGAATTACATGAAAAATAAGCAAAACACCAAAAAACGGAATAAGACGATCATGATCGTTTCTTTGATACTATGTGTTTTAATATGTGTCAGTCCGGTTACTTTCAGCACTTCCGCACATGAAAACAATGATGGTAAAACAGTGGAAATCAAGGATGCTCCTACGCCTCTCGCGGCCGGAACATCTCAGGATACAAAGCCTGGGGATACGGATACCGCAACCGCCGTACAAACTGCTCCTGTCCCTGCGGCAGGGGAATTTGCACCCTCATCCGCAATCGCCGCTATGGGCGATACACAGGTACCGCTTTCGCAGCCTGCATTCGGCGAAGACGACGGTAATGCGGCGATCGGGACCGCTCCGGATGTTCCCGTTGTTACGCCCGATCAGCCATCTGCGCTGCCCGACGAACCGGTTGTTACACCGGATAACCCTATTGTGAATCCTGACACACCGGCCATCGACTCCGATCAGCCGGCAGTTGACCCTGACGCGCCGATCGTCGATCCCGATCAACCGGCAGTGGATCCGGAGAAACCCGCAGTAGATCCCGAGCCCAGTGGAACCAATACGGAAATTACCCTCGCCTATGCCCAGCGCATTATCGATGGATACGACGCCTGCGCAACGGATAAAGAGCGTCAGGAATACTTTGGAATCACGAACAACAATTTTTCCAATGACACTTTCCGCAGCAAGCTCCATGAGCTCATGGGGGATCCGCTTCCTCTGGAAAGCGACGTAACAGCGCAAAGCGCTTACTGCAACAATCTCTCACTGTACCTGCACGTCTACTTTGTAAAGGACGGAAGCACCAGGGTACCGGTCGTATATGCGGCAACCACGGGCACATACAACGGTTCCGGCAGATGGGACGCATGGATGGTCTATTGCAACGGCGCCTGGTATGAAAGTCAAAAAACACACGCCTACAACGGCTCGCACCAGCCGACCGGTATTTCTTCTTTCAACGGTATGGATGTCTCAGGCGTACAGGCAATGGTAAGCGACCCAGCTCATTTTCTTCCCCTCGGCACACTGCCCGACGAATCGGAAGAGCAAGAGCCGCAGGCAGAACCTATGATGACAATGGCCGCGCTTGAACCGGAAGAAACGGCTGCTTTAGCAGAGGAAACGGTAACTAGGGATATCCCCTACCTCCCCTGCCCCGAAGCATTATGTGCAGAACAACCTGCCCAGCAAGGAGGGCAGCAGTCAGTGGAACAGGCCGCTTCAGACGCACAGACACAGGCCCAGCAAGAACCGGTCTCTATCGATAGCTGAATAAATGTAATAACTAAGCTCCGGAGTAAATTCTCCGGAGCCTTTTTTTATACAAAGTAAAAAGCCCTTAAGCTTTACGCAAAAGGACCCCTCACATAGAATATTATTGAAAAATAGAATCCGGCAGCTACCAATCCTCCCACACCGTTGCCAGTGCAGTACTTTAGGCGTTTAGAGGCTTAACTTCTGTGTTCGGAATGGGAACAGGTGGATCCCTCTAGCTATCGCCACCGGAAATTTTATAAACTTTTTCAAGAATGTACCGCATCGCTTTCACTCTGCGCGCATTCATATGGATTCGCCGTGCCTTTCGGCTGCTCATCCGATAGTCAGCCAAAGCACATTCAAAACCAGGTAGTAGTGGGAAGACAAAGAAGAATGTCTTAAGTAATTTAGACTGTTTGAATCAACATAATGTTGATCAAGCCCTCGGCCTATTAGTACCGGTCAGCTTAATACATTACTGCACTTACACCTCCGGCCTATCAACCTTGTAGTCTACAAGGGGCCTTACTTCATAAAGAATGGGAAGTCTTATCTTGTGGGGGGCTTCACGCTTAGATGCCTTCAGCGTTTATCCCGTCCGTACGTAGCTACCCAGCCATGCCGTTGGCACGACAACTGGTACACCATTGGTACGTCCATCCCGGTCCTCTCGTACTAAGGACAGCTCCACTCAAACTTCCTGCGCCCACGATGGATAGGGACCGAACTGTCTCACGACGTTCTGAACCCAGCTCGCGTGCCGCTTTAATTGGCGAACAGCCAAACCCTTGGGACCTGCTTCAGCCCCAGGATGCGACGAGCCGACATCGAGGTGCCAAACCTCCCCGTCGATGTGGACTCTTGGGGGAGATAAGCCTGTTATCCCCGAGGTAGCTTTTATCCGTTGAGCGACGGCAATTCCACTCTCATACCGCCGGATCACTAATCCCGACTTTCGTCCCTGCTCGAGGTGTCCCTCTCGCAGTCAAGCTCCCTTATGCATTTGCACTCTAATGAATGATTTCCGACCATTCTGAGGAAACCTTTGGGCGCCTCCGTTACTCTTTCGGAGGCGACCGCCCCAGTCAAACTGCCCACCTGGTACTGTCCAAAAGCCGGATAACGGCCTTTTGTTAGAACCCTAGTATTGGAAGGGTGGTATCCCAACAGCGACTCTGCGCAAACTGGCGTCTACGCTTCAAAGTCTCCCACCTATCCTGTACATCCAATACCAAAATCCAATGCCAAGTTGCAGTAAAGCTCTACGGGGTCTTTCCGTCCTATCGCGGGTAATGAGCATCTTCACTCATACTACAATTTCGCCGGGTACATTGTTGAGACAGTGCCCAAGTCGTTACGCCATTCGTGCGGGTCGGAACTTACCCGACAAGGAATTTCGCTACCTTAGGACCGTTATAGTTACGGCCGCCGTTCACTGGGGCTTAAGTTCCTTGCTTCGCTTGCGCTAACAATTCCCCTTAACCTTCCAGCACTGGGCAGGCGTCAGCCCGTATACTTCATCTCTCGATTTCGCACAGACCTGTGTTTTTGCTAAACAGTCGCTTGGGCCTATTCACTGCGACCTATGTTACTAGGCACTCCTTATCCCGAAGTTACGGAGTCATTTTGCCGAGTTCCTTAACAATGCTTCTCCCGATCGTCTTAGGATTCTCTCCTCGCCTACCTGTGTCGGTTTGCGGTACGGGTACCTACAAAACTCCCTAGCAGCTTTTCTCGCCAGTGTGGATTCACAGACTTCCATACTTGTTTTCTGTCCCCATCACACCTCAGCCTTTGTGGAAACCGTACTTCACTAATTTCCAGCCCCAGTGCTTGGACGCCCTCTACCATCAAGGCGCTTCTGCTATCCTCCTGTGTCACTGCGTCGGTCAAACGCTTTGTCGGTAGTACAGGAATATCAACCTGTTGTCCATCGCCTACGACGATACTGTCCTCGGCTTAGGTCCCGACTTACCCTGGGCGGACGAGCCTTCCCCAGGAAACCTTAGGCTTTCGACGGTGAGGATTCTCACCTCACTCTCGCTACTCATGCCAGCATTCTCTCTCGATTAAAGTCCACCACTCCTCTCGGTATGGCTTCTGCCCTTAATCGATGCTCCTCTACCGCGCGCCTTTTGGCGCACCCATAACTTCGGTGGTAAGTTTTAGCCCCGGACATTTTCGGCGCACAATCACTCGACTAGTGAGCTGTTACGCACTCTTTAAATGAGTGGCTGCTTCTGAGCCAACATCCTAGTTGTCTCTGCAATTCCACATCCTTTTCCACTTAACTTACACTTTGGGACCTTAGTTGATGATCTGGGCTCTTTCCCTTTTGACAATGAAACTTATCTCACACTGTCTGACTCCCGAGTATGTAATATATGGTATTCGGAGTTTGATAAGATTCGGTAAGCCGTGAAGCCCCCTAGTCCATTCAGTGCTCTACCCCCATATATCTTCGCTCGAGGCTAGCCCTAAAGCTATTTCGAGGAGAACCAGCTATCTCCGAGCTCGATTGGAATTTCTCCGCTACCCACAAGTCATCCCCGCATTTTTCAACATACGTGTGGTTCGGTCCTCCACGGTGTTTTACCACCGCTTCAACCTGCTCATGGGTAGGTCGCCCGGTTTCGGGTCTACAGCATGCAACTTAACGCCCTATTAAGACTCGGTCTCCCTTCGGCTCCGCCACTCCAGTGGCTTAACCTTGCTACATACCGTAACTCGCTGGCCCGTTCTACAAAAAGTACGTGGTCACACTTTCTAATAGTGCCCCCACTGCTTGTAAGCACAAGGTTTCAGGTTCTCTTTCACTCCCCTCCCGGGGTGCTTTTCACCTTTCCCTCACGGTACTATTTCGCTATCGGTCATCAAGGAATATTTAGGCTTGGAAGGTGGTCCTCCCGGCTTCCCACGGGGTTTCACGTGCCCCGTGGTACTCTGGTGCTGTCTGCGCTGACTCGTATTTCGGTGACGGGGCTGTTACCCTCTTTGGCGGCACTTTCCAATGCTCTTTACCTATATTCGTCAGATCGCGTGCGACAGTCCTCAACCCCGGATGTCCGAAGACTTCCGGTTTGGCCTCTTCCCATTTCGCTCGCCGCTACTTTGAGAATCACTTTTGTTTTCCTTTCCTCCGGCTACTTAGATGTTTCAGTTCACCGGGTTCCCCCCATATACCTATGGATTCAGTATATGGTAACGCAACGTTACTTGCGCTGAGTTCCCTCATTCGGATATCTGCGGATCAATGTTTGCTTGCAACTCCCCGCAGCTTTTCGCAGCTTGACACGTCCTTCTTCGGTTCTTGATGCCAAGGCATTCACCCTGTGCTCTTGTTAGCTTGATCTTTCGTCTACTTTCTTTCTCCTAAGACATTCTCAAAACGAAATTATATCTCTTACCCTAATTTGATTAGTTTTCGTGATTTTTTATCGCTTCTCTTTGTCTTCTTCTACTATCCAGTTTTCAATGTGCTTTACATACTTTCGTATGTTTGGTGGGCTCAAGTGGACTCGAACCACCGACCTCACGCTTATCAGGCGTGTGCTCTAACCTGCTGAGCTATGAGCCCATACCTCTACAGTTAGCTGCCTTCGGTGTCCTCCGCTTTCTTCCCACTCTTGGTGGAGATGAGCGGAATCGAACCGCTGACCCCCTGCTTGCAAGGCAGGTGCTCTCCCAGCTGAGCTACACCCCCATTTTAAATCGCATATACTCCCGTATATGCTCTTCAAACGGCTTCTATGCAGTTTGCTGTTCTTTTCCCTTTAAAAACATCAGTACCCGAAAAGAAAATCCTCTACTTCGCTTTGCCTCTTTGTTTCTTACACCCTAGAAAGGAGGTGATCCAGCCGCACCTTCCGATACGGCTACCTTGTTACGACTTCACCCCAGTCATTGATCTCACCTTCGACAGCTCTCTCCTTACGGTTAAGCCACTGGCTTCGGGTGCTCCCAACTTCCGTGGTGTGACGGGCGGTGTGTACAAGGCCCGGGAACGCATTCACCGCGACATGCTGATTCGCGATTACTAGCAACTCCGACTTCATGTGGGCGGGTTGCAGCCCACAATCCGAACTGGGACCGGCTTTTTGAGATTCGCTCACCCTTACGGGGTCGCTGCCCTTTGTACCGGCCATTGTAGCACGTGTGTAGCCCAAGACATAAGGGGCATGATGATTTGACGTCGTCCCCACCTTCCTCCGAGTTGTCCCCGGCGGTCTCACTAGAGTTCCCGACTTTACTCGCTGGCAACTAGCAATAAGGGTTGCGCTCGTTGCGGGACTTAACCCAACATCTCACGACACGAGCTGACGACAACCATGCACCACCTGTCTCTCTGCCCCGAAGGGAAACTGTATCTCTACAGTCGTCAGAGGATGTCAAGCCTTGGTAAGGTTCTTCGCGTTGCTTCGAATTAAACCACATGCTCCGCTGCTTGTGCGGGCCCCCGTCAATTCCTTTGAGTTTCAACCTTGCGATCGTACTCCCCAGGCGGGATACTTAATGCGTTTGCTTCGGCACGGAACCCTATCGGGCCCCACACCTAGTATCCATCGTTTACGGCGTGGACTACCAGGGTATCTAATCCTGTTTGCTCCCCACGCTTTCGTGCCTCAGTGTCAGTTACAGTCCAGAAAGTCGCCTTCGCCACTGGTGTTCCTCCTAATATCTACGCATTTCACCGCTACACTAGGAATTCCACTTCCCTCTCCTGTACTCAAGCCACACAGTTTTAAGTGCCGCCCCGGGGTTAAGCCCCGGTCTTTCACACCTAACTTACATGGCCACCTACGCACCCTTTACGCCCAGTAATTCCGGACAACGCTTGCTCCCTACGTATTACCGCGGCTGCTGGCACGTAGTTAGCCGGAGCTTCCTCCTATGGTACCGTCATTTGTTTCGTCCCATAGGACAAAGGTTTACAATCCGAAGACCTTCTTCCCTCACGCGGCGTTGCTGGGTCAGGCTTTCGCCCATTGCCCAATATTCCCCACTGCTGCCTCCCGTAGGAGTCTGGACCGTGTCTCAGTTCCAGTGTGGCCGATCACCCTCTCAGGTCGGCTACCCATCGTTGACTTGGTGAGCCGTTACCTCACCAACTATCTAATGGGACGCGAGCCCATCCTGCATCGAATAAATCCTTTTACCTCAGTTCCATGCGAAACCGTGGTCTCATGCGGTATTAGCAGTCGTTTCCAACTGTTGTCCCCCGTTGCAGGGCAGGTTGCTCACGCGTTACTCACCCGTCCGCCACTCGGTAACAGCATGTTTCCGCCGAAGCTTCAACTCGCTGCACCTCGTTCGACTTGCATGTGTTAAGCACGCCGCCAGCGTTCGTCCTGAGCCAGGATCAAACTCTTAATTAAAATCTTAAATGCATTGCTGCACTTTTTAACTAGATTGATCGTGGCTCCGCTTTTCAAGCATTTCCTTTTCGTTCTTGGTACTGTATGCTTTTTTCAAGGTTCGCCGCGTTTTTTGCGGCTTATTTATAATACCAAACTACCTCTCCTGTGTCAACAGGTTTTTTGCTTTTTTATCATATTTCTTTTTTGATGACTTTCTTCTTTATTATATAAATTTGGGAAATAAAAAAACCACCGTATCGGATACGGTGGTTTTTTATTTCTATAAAGGTAAGTTATTTCACTGTCTTGCGCAAAGCTACTCCCAGCTCGTAAGCTGTTTTAAGCTCTTCCTCATTAGGATTAAGCTTCGCCCTTGCTTCGCCGATGACTTTCACACCTAAATTAGAAAGGCGCTCGCTCATATACTTGCAGGCTTCGCCGCTCCATCCGTACGTTCCGAATACCGCCGCGTTTTTCCCCTTGACTACATACGGACACAGAGAGGACATCACGTCCCACACCGGCTTTAGTACGTCGCGGTTTAAGGTCGGCGATCCGAGCGCAAACGCATCTGCCTCCTGGATTTTGGCGGCAACCTCTCCCGCCGGCAGCTTGGAAACATCCTCGATCTCCACTTCCACGCCGTCCTGGTCCGCGCCCGCGTAAAGCTGTTCGGCCAGACAAGCCGTGTAGCCGTAACATGTCACGTATCCGATGTATATCTTCTTCGGATCATTGATAATGGGCATCGACCAGTTTTCGTAACGCTTTACCGCCCCCCACGGATCCTGACGCAGCACCGGACCATGGGATGGCCCAATCACGTCGATCTTCAGGTTGCGGATCTTTTCCACCGCTTCCAGAACATAGCTTTTGAAAGGCGACATGATCACGTCGAAGTAATACTTCTGGGATGAAATCATGTTCGCGTCCAGCTTTGTCAGGTCGTCGAATATCTGCGAAGCAGAAAAGTGGAATCCGAATACGTCGCCTGAAGAAAGGAACGCATCCTCCTTTACATACGTAAAGATGGAATCCGGCCAATGCAGGTAGGGCGCCGAGATAAACTCAATCGTCTTGCCGCCAAGGTCTAATGTCACGCCGTCTCCCGCAATGATGCATTCAAAATCACGGTTGATGATTTCGCGAATGAGCATCTTCGCCGGACGGGAGCATACGACAACCGCGTTTGGCGCCGCTTCCATCAGCTTAATAAGTGCTCCGGAATGATCCGGCTCCGTGTGGTTGCATATAATATAATCGATAGTGCCGGGGTCTACGACCGCGCTGATTCTCTCAAGCTGTTCGTCTGAGAACCCCGCTTTGACAGCATCTACAACGGCAGTCTTTTCTGTGCCCTTAATGAGATAGGAATTATAGGATGTTCCCCACTGTGTTCTCATGATGACGTCGAAAATCCTCAGGTCGGGATTCTGCACCCCTACCCACCAGATGCCGTCCATTATTTTCGTTGGTTGAGCGCTCATACATACCCCTCCGTCTTATTCCTCTTCGAATGCCGATTTATCCGCTCCGCACATCGGGCAGACCCAATCTGCCGGAACATCTTCCCATTTCGTGCCCGGTGCAACGCCGTTGTCCGGATCGCCCGCTTCCGGATCATAAACATAACCACAAACTGTGCATACATACTTTTTCATTTCGAGTTCTCCTTTGATTTTTTGAATTAATATTTCGGAAGCGGCTTAACGCCGCTTCCTTAAAAACTTATTTGCTCTCCAGGTAAGCGTTGAGCTTTTCAGAAAGCGCGTCCGCGTCGATACCATGTACGCCGCACGCCTGCTCTAAGTTCTCGAAGTGTGCAGCCGCACATCCGAGGCAGCCCATGCCCGCTTCCATAAAGATCGGCGCAAGTCCCTCGTCGATCTGGAGAATGTCCATAATGTTCATGTCTTTGGTAATTTTCTGTGCCATTTTTCGATACCTCTTTCCCTCAATCATTTATTTTACTTTTCATATATAACCGCCTGGGCGATATATTAAACGAAATTATACGTTGTCCGCACCGAAAGTTACGATTAATTCCGGCGAACCGTTCTCTCTGTAGAACTGCACAAAATCCATAGAAGTCTCGATGCCGTCCGGCAACATCACCCCGCCGCGGCCGACGTCCTCTTCCGCGTGCGCGTCGCTGCCGCCTATTATATACAGGTCATGGCGCGCCACGAAGTCGATGGCCATCGCATTGCGCGAAGCATGGCGCGGATGCGTGTTCACGGCCTCAATGCCGTCATAACAGACCGGCTCCGCAGGCTTTAGGTCATACCGGTACGGATGCGCCTGAAACGTCAGCAGGCCGTTGGCTTTTATTTTATCATAAAATTCCGCGTAAGACAGGTCGTACAGGTACGGATTATCCACCAGGAAATCCTTGTCAAATCCATAGACCAAAAAATCGTCGCCGATTCCCGTTTCCTCATTCCGGTTAAGCACGACCTCCATCCCCAGCAAAACAAGCACGCCCGTACCTTGGGCGCATTCCCGCGCCTTTTCGTAGCCGGAAAGCAGATGGTCGATTTTCTGCTCCCACGAGCTCCCCGCCAGCTCAGGCCGTTCCAGCACATTGGGATGATAATGATCCGTCAAAAAAACGTAACGGTATCCCGCTTCGTCATATTCCCTGACAAGATACTGGGCCGGTATGCGCGAACACGGACTGACTTCCGCCGAATGGCAATGCGTTTCCGCCTGGTAATACTTCATAACGCTCCTTTGTTCCCCTCTTTCTTATCATATAGCATGAAAGTCAAATTCGCAATGCAAAACTTGAATACACTTTCTTCTTCCATTATAATAAATATATAAACATTTCAGAGAGGATATTTGCATGCAAAACCATTTTTTTTATTATATCAACCCAAAGTTTGATCCTCACCACACGCTCGCCGTAGAAGAATACATGCTCAAGCATATTCGGCCCGGCGATGTGGTCATGTATCTTTATACACACGAGGACTCTGTGATTATTGGCAAACACCAGAACGTCTGGGCGGAATGCCGCCACGAAAAGCTGCTTGCGGACGGCGGTAAACTTGCCCGGCGGATTTCCGGCGGCGGCGCCGTGTTCCACGACGTCGGCAATCTCAATTTTTCCTTTATCGCGGCGCACGATACATATGATTTGCACCGCCAGCTTAAGGTCATGCTTGACGCTGTGAATACCTTTGGTATCCAGGCCGAATTTTCCGGCAGGAACGATATTATGGCGGATGGGCGTAAATTTTCCGGAAATGCTTTTTGCCGGCGTAAAAACGGGGCGTTCCATCATGGAACAATTCTAATCGACTCCGACATGGACAAACTGTCGCAGTATCTTGCCGTATCCAAGGATAAGATCGAATCCAAAGGGATTTCCTCGGTGCGTGCACGCGTTGTGAATCTGAAAGAGCTAAACCCTGACATCACCCCTAAAAAGATGACGGAAGCGCTCCTCGCGGCTTATAAGGCTGAATACGGCGATCCTCAGCCATATCCTTTTAGCGAGGAAGCCTGGGCGGAAATTGACAAGATTACCGCCCGCAACGAAAGCTGGGAATGGTTATTCGGCCAGTCGCCGCAGTTTGATATTACGATCAAAACCCGTTTCCCCTGGGGCGGAATCGAGATTATGCTCGACCTGAAAGATGCCGTGGTCCAAAAAGCGCAGGTCTTCTCCGACGCCATGGACGCAGATTTTGTGGATAATATCGCTCCCGCCCTTTTAGGGTGCGCTTTCCGCAGCGAGGATCTTGCGCAGCGTATTCATGCGATCCCGCATACGGCAGAGCAGGAAATGATTCTGAGCGACCTTGCATCCTATATCGAGGAACAAAACTATTAATCCCCCTTGCAAACAAAAAGAGAAGGATTTTTCCTTCTCTTTATTTTTTTCTGTTTTGCCGGGTGGTCCGCTCCTGGCCGCGCACAATCTCGTCCCGCAGCCTTTGCAGGTTTTTCTCCAATTTCGTTTTTTCTTCTTCCGCCATGCGCCGGTGGTCTTCTAATATCTTAAGGCGCAAAGGCAATGTTTTTTCGCCTTTTTGTCGCAGCCGCGCATATTCCCTGATTTGCTCTTTGGGCATACCCGTATCCGACAACAGGCGAATCAATCCGGCCCATTTTGCATCGTCGCCGCTAAACTGCCGCCGGCCAGCATTATCCCGTTCCGCCTTTAAAAAACCCTGGCGTTCATAATAACGCAACAAGGGCGCGCTGATACCCGTCTGCGCCGCAAATTTTCCAATTGTATAGTTCATGATTTTATCCTTTGAGAAAGTTGTGCCATGCAATGTGTACCTTTTCATTATACAAAAGCGGGAAAAGAAAAACAACTTTTTTATGTATAGCATAGACAACCCTATCCGCGCAGAGTAAAATGATGTTATCAGTACAGTTTAAAGGAGGATCCACCCATGCCATTTATCAATGTAAGCACCAACAAGCAGCTTGCGCCGGCGCAAAAGCAGGAATTGCAGACAAAGCTCGGCGATCTCATCTCCATCCTGCCCGGTAAAACAGCCGAGCAAACGCTCATTAAGATTTCAGACGAATGCGACATGTATCGGCGCGGATATGAAAGCGCGCTGTGCATGATAGAAATTTACATGTACCAGATGCAGCCGTTCAGCGCAAAAGACGAGCTGACCCGGGCGATCGTCGGACTGATGGAAAAAGAATACGGTATTCCCGTTCCCAATTTGTATATCAAATTTGGCGAAATGCCCATTTGGGGCGTAGATGGCGCGTTGAAATAGGATCGTAAAAATAACCGTCAAAAAAATGGATGTTACGCCCTCGGGCGTACATCCATTTTTAGTTCTGTTGCTGAAAATCTTCGTTATAGTTATAATCCCAGTTTGATTGCACTGGCTTCCATTTGCAAAAACATCGCCTGCGCTTCCACCGAAACGCTCAGCTCCGCAAACGTAGGCGTCCCGCAGACATTCCGCACAAAACCGTGCTCGTCCACGCAGCCTTGCGCCATTTTCCTCATATGATCCGCCTGCTGCTGGTAAGACTGCGGAATCCATCCCTGATATATTCCGGAATAGATGGCGCACGCTACTTCCTGCGAAAGGTCCGCTTCCAAAAAAGTATTGGGATCGTTTACGATATTGTGGAACATTCCGCTCTCGTCCTGGTATTGCAGCAGCGTATCCAGTAACTCCCGGGCATATGCCTTGATTTCGTCTTTCTGCTCCTCGTCTTTTAGGTAATGTACTGTTTTGACCATCCCCATCAGGGCAAGCCCCATGCCAATGCCCCAGAAATCCGGATTGACATATTTTTCTTCCACGTCGTCCCATACGTGGTACATCAGCTTTGTTTCCGGATCATATACCAAATCGCGCATAGCCCTTATCTGGTGGACAGCCTCGTCGTATTCTCCCATTTGCGCCAGGAACGGCGGACAATGGTGAATAGAATCCACCCAGACCTGCGGATGATCGAGTACATGGCTGATAGCGCCGTTTTTCGCGCGGGGAGCCGTGTTTTTCAAAAACTCAATCTGCTTGCGGGCCGCTTCCATAAACGACTCGTCGCCGTTCTTTTCGGCAAAGTATAAAACAGCCTGTCCGTTGTTGACAGCGTCGGTGACCGTAGTCGTATCACCAAACATCGCCACGTGGTCGCGGTAGAAAGTCGTGCCCAGACGACCGTCAAGGGACTGCCGCAGCACGGCGTCGTGCGCCATCAGGTAGGCGTTTTCATAATCGCCCAACTCCAAAAGCGCCTGCGAGGCTTCTCCCTGTTCCCAAGGGTACCGTTCCATGCAAAGCATTGCACGGGTCACTTTTTCGATTCTGTCTTTTACATCCATAATAAATCTCCTAAGAATACTTTATTTTGAAAATATTGAATGGAGTCATTGTCTAAAATGAGCCTGACGCCTGATATTTCTATATTTTAACAAAAGGTCGTTGTTTTTGTTATACGATAAATGTTCTTTTTTGTTTTTATTTTACCGTAAATAATTTTATATTTCAACTATTTTCTTATTATTTTTTTTATTTTCTTATTATTAACTTTAATTTTCTGTATTCCTTTTCCAATAACAAAAAACGGCAGACGCGCGTCTGCCGTTTTTTGTTATATATTATTCTTGGGGAGTGTGTTTTATTTTTTCCTTGGCAGGTGGAGCGATTCGCCAATGCTGTCTGCTACCGCCTCCATCAGCGCCTCGGAAAACGAAGGATGCGCGTGAACGATCGTCGGTACTTCGTATGCAGTGATCTCCATGGTCATCAGGGCGCACGCTTCGTTGATCATCTCCGCAGCGCACGGTCCAATGATATGGACTCCCAGGATTTCCCCTGTTTTACTGTCCGTAACCACTTTGATGAATCCGTCGCCGGCACCAGAAGCGAGCGCGCGGCCATTGCCTGCAAAGAAGAACTTGCCGACGCTTACGTCATGCGTCTTTCGGGCATCTTCTTCTTTCATACCGACGGACGCTAGTTCAGGTGTAGTATAGATACAGGCCGGAATATATTTTCCGGTATACCTCTCGTTTGCCCCCATTGCATTCGCGGCGGCGATCTCCGCCATATGAAAGGCCGCATGGGCAAGCATCGTCCGTCCGTTGGAATCGCCGGGCGCCCAGATCCAGTCGATATTGGTTTTCATCCCGTCGTCTACTTTCACCCTGCCGCGCTCGTCTACGGCGACTTCAATATCCTCGATACCACTCAGATCCGGCACCCTGCCGATCGAAAGCAGGATCTTGTCCGCTTCCACGGGATCGCCGTCTTTCAATTTGACATACGCCTTTTTTCCTTTCTGCTCGATCTCGCTGATACTGACGCCGTTTAATATTTTGATACCCTGCGCCTGCAACTTCTGCTTAAGCATGTTGGAAAGCTCGCTCTCCATGCCGGGCACGATCCTGTCCATCATCTCAAGCACGGTCACTTCGCTGCCGAACGCACGGAACGCCGACGCCATTTCCACGCCGACGACCCCGCCGCCGATTACCACAAGCTTTTCCGGTAATTCTTCCAGATCGAGTATATCGTCGCTGGTCATCACCGCCGGAGAATCGATTCCTTTCAGGTTGATTCTGGAAACCTTTGACCCGCCCGCAAAAATAACTTTATCTGCGGCAATCGTCTCTTTCCCGTCAATCACAACCGTCTTATCTTTCCGGATACGGCCCTCGCCCTGATAGACGTCGATGCCGTTGCTCTTCATCAGCCCCGTAACGCCGCTTACCAGTTTTTTGACAACGCCGTTCTTCTCGGCTACCACGTCTTTCATATTAACCGTATAGGTCAGGTCTTTAAAAATAACGCCGCGCTTTTTCGCTTCCATTGCCTCGTGGATGATCTCGGCTGTCTTAAGATAGGTCTTTGTCGGGATACAACCTCGGTTCAGGCACGTTCCGCCCAGAGCGGATTTTTCCACTATGGCCGTTTTCGCGCCCAAGCGCGACGCCTTAATTGCCGCGATATATCCTGCCGGACCGCCGCCAAGCACAATGATGTCATATTCCTTATTCCCTTTCGGCGCTGCTTTTGCAGCCGGAGCCGCTTCCTGCGCCGCTTTCGCGGCAGGGACTTTCGCGGCAGGAGCATCGCCCTCCGGCGGCTTTTCGCCTTTTTCGCCAATATAGCCGATTGTCGTCACGACCGGTACCTCCGCCCCCGCTTCGTAAAGCTTGGAGAGGATATATCCGTCGTTCATCGCTTCCACCTGCATGGAAGTCTTGTCCGTTTCGATTTCCAAAATCGGCTCGCCGTATTCTACCTTGTCGCCCACCTCTTTTAACCATTTGATGATGGTGCCGAATTCCATGGACATTCCGGCCTTGGGCATAATAATTCTTTCAGCCATCGCTATTTCCTTTCCCTAGATCAGCATTCCCAGCGGATTTTCCATCAGTTGCACTACACGCTGCAGGAATTTCGCGCCTGAAGCGCCGTCCACGCATCTGTGGTCAAACGTCAGCGAAAATCCCATCTTTTTATGATTCTTGATACTGCCGTCCTCTTCCATCATCAATTGATCCGTAATCGCGCATACGCCGAGGATACATGCTTCCGGCATATTAATGATCGGGTCAAAGGACTGGATACCAAACATACCGAGGTTGCTGATTGTGAAAGTGCCGCCCGTATATTCGTCCGGCAGCAGCTTGCCTTCCCGCGCGCGCGCCGCCATATCCTTGGCGGCGGATGCCAGCCCTTTGAGGGAATAGCTGTCCGCATTGCGCAGCACAGGAACGATCAGTCCGTCGTCCAGCGCTACTGCAATACCGATATTAATATCTTTCTTATAGAGCACGCCCTCTTCCGTGTAAGACGCGTTGATGTTGGGAAACTCGCGCAAGGCGACCGCGCATGCCTTAACGACCAGGTCATTAAAAGAAATTTTCACGTCGGAAATATCGTTCATTTGCTTGCGCAGGGCAAACAATCCCGTGACGTCAGCCTGCGTATTGAGCGTAACCGGCGGCACATTGTTATGCGACTCCAGCATGCGCCTGGCAATCGTTTTGCGCATACCGTTTAACGGCATAAGTACATCTTCCGCCGCGGGAACCTGCGCTTGTGTGGCCGTCTGTGTCCCCGCCATAGCAAGCACGTCGTCCTTTTTCACTTTCCCGCCAAAGCCGCTGCCGGTGACAGTGGAAATATCGATCCCATTTTGTTCTGCGACCCGTTTTGCGAGCGGCGTCGCTTTTACCTTGGCGCTGGCGCCCTCAAGGTCTCTTGCCTTGATCGGCTCGCCGTTTGTCGTCACCGTCGCAAGGTCGATTCCTTTCTCCCGTGCGATCTGTTTTGCCGCGGGCGTGGCGCGCAGCTTGCCGCCTGTTGCAAAACTCACCGTTTTCTTCTCTTCAGCTACCGGAGCAGACTCTTTTACTTCCGGCACAGCCGGCGCGCTTGCCGCAGCAGCAGGCGCATCGCCTGCCGGCGGTGTCTCGCCTTTTTCGCCGATATAACCGATCGTCGTCACCACCGGTACCTCCGCCCCCGCTTCATAAAGCTTGGAAAGAAGGTATCCGTCGTTCATTGCTTCCACCTGCATGGAAGTTTTGTCCGTCTCTATTTCCAGGATCGGTTCGCCGTATTCTACTTTATCGCCCACTTCTTTCAGCCATTTGATGATGGTTCCTGTCTCCATCGACATTCCGGCCTTGGGCATAATTACTTTTTCTGCCATCTTCTTGTCACCCCTCAGCGCATGATCTCGTAGATCGCCTTCGTCACCCTATCTACCGTAGGTACGATGTTTTTCTCGAGCTCCGGACAATAGGGCACCGGAACATCAAGGCCGCATACACGGGTAACGGGCGCATCCAGATAATAGAACGCCTCGCTGCCTGCGATCTTCGCCGCGATCTCGCCGCCGAGGCCGCCCGTAACAGCCGCTTCATGCACGATCATCGCGCGCGATGTCTTGATCACCGAATTGATGATCGTCTCCGTATCCATCGGGTAAAGCGTACGCGGGTCGATAATTTCAACGCTGATACCGTCTTTCGCCACCGCTTCCGCCGCCTGCTGCACCACCTGCAGCATTCTTCCGTAGGTTACGATAGTGAGGTCTTTGCCCTCCTGTACGATATGCGATTTTCCAAGCGGGATCACATATTCGCCTTCCGGCACGTCGCCTTTCACACGATATAAAAGCTTTTGCTCAAAGAACATAACCGGATTGTTGTCGCGGATCGCCGCCGTTAAAAGCCCCTTTGCGTCCGCCGGTGTGGATGGCGCAACAACCTTTAAGCCCGGCACATGGCACATCCACGCTTCAAGGCTCTGGCTGTGCTGCCCTGCGGCGCCCGTACCCGATCCCTCCGGCATACGCATGACCATCGGCACCTTTGCCTTGCCGCCGAACATGTAACGCATTTTTGCAGCCTGGTTTACCACCTGGTCCATGGCGATCGTCATAAAATCGGAGAACATCATTTCGCAAATCGGGCGCATACCGGTTGCCGCCGCGCCCGCCGCGCAACCCGCGATCGCCGCTTCGGAAATCGGTGTGTCGCGCACACGGTCCGGCCCGAATTCATCGAACATACCTACGGAAACGCCGAAAGCGCCGCCGTAAAGGCCTACGTCCTCACCCATCAGGAAAACGTCAGGATCCCTGCGCATTTCCTGGCTCATTGCTTCATTAATTGCTTGCGCATATGTAATTTCTCTCATTATTCTTATCCTCCCCGCTTAGTCCGCGTATACATCCTGCTCGATCGTGTCAAGGCTCGGGAAATCGCTCGCTTCCGCGAAAGCGACCGCGTCTTCGATCTGCTGCCTGGTGTCTTTCTCGATCTCGTCGATTTCACCCTGCGTGAAAATATTATTCGCTACCAGATATTTTTCAAATTTCTGGATCGCGTCCTTTTTCTTCCACGACTCGATCTCTTCCTTTGTCCTGTATACGTTCGCATCGCTCTTGGAATGTCCAAGATAGCGGTAAGTATCGCAAACCATCAGCATCGGCCCGTTTTTCTTAACATATTTAGCGGCTTTCTTCGTTTCCTCGTAAACGGCAAGCACGTCCATCCCGTCGACATTTACGCCGGGGATTCCATAAGATTTCGCGCGCTGTGCAATATCCGTGATATTCATGGAATGTGCAAGTGGCACCGACATGCCATATTTATTGTTTTCGCAAACGAACAGTACCGGCAATTTCCATACGGAAGCCAGGTTAATAGCTTCGTGGAAAGATCCTTCATTGCTCGCGCCATCGCCGAAGAAACACACCACGATACGGTCGATGTTCTTCATCTTCGTTGTGAGCGCCGCGCCCGTTGCGAGAGGGATACCGCCGCCGACTACGCCGTTCGCGCCCAGGTTTCCGCGCTCGATGTCCGCGATATGCATGGAACCGCCTTTGCCTTTGCAATATCCTGTGACCTTACCGCGCAGCTCTGCCATCATTTTGTTAAGATCAATGCCCTTGGAAATACAGTGCCCATGTCCGCGGTGTGTGCTCTCGATGAGGTCTTCCGGATTAAGAGCACAGCATACGCCTGCCGCCACCGCTTCTTCACCGACATAAAGATGCGTCGTTCCGTGAACCATACCCATGGAAAAGAAATAGCTTACTTTTTCTTCAAACCGTCTCGTAAGCAGCATCTTTTCAAGCATTTCCTGATACTTTGCCTTACTGATCTTTGCCATCTTTCATCATCCTTTTAAATTAATTATATATTTAGCGGACAAAAATCCACTATTTATCCTTTTACATTATTATTTTACTATATTTCCTTCACTTAATCCTTTATTCAGGTCGAAATTGCACATATGTGAGAAAAATTCTTGTATTCTTTATCCCGCCTCCCTTAAAATACAAGTTCGAGAAAAAAGACAACCCTTTCCGGCTGTCTTCTTCGCTTTTAATATATACCCTTTTTACGCAAGCAATAACCGTACAAATGCATATATGCTTTCTGCCAAACGCGCGTGCGCTTCGCTGTCTAAATGCAGACCGTCCGCCTCGCTGGCGGAGCACACAGCGCCCGCGTCAAGAAACATGCGCGAATGCTCACATGCGATCTGCGTATAATAGTTCTTTAGCCGCTTCGATTCCTGCCAGGATAAACGGTCGAAGTCCGTTGCTGCGGACGCAACGCTTTCCCTCATGTCCGGCGGGGAAACCAGTAATATCCGCGGACACGCGCCGTTCCCGTCATAGCGCGCCACTGTTTCCACAACACGCCGCATTCCGTCTGCGGCAAGCTGCGCGTTTGCGTGAAACACCGTCTTTAAGTCGTTGCTTCCCAGCATCAGTATAACAAGGTGTATCGGCGCATACTTTTCCAGACAGGACGGCAGTCCCTCAAGTCCGTTGCGCCCGCCAATGGTCGGATCATCGAATGCCGTCGTCCGCCCATTCAGGCCCTCTTCGATTACAGCAGCCTTGGCGCCGCACTTGTTTGCCAAAATTCCCGTCCACCGAACGTCTTTGCCGTATCGCCCCGCCCCGCCGGGGATATAGCCCCAGGTATTGGAGTCCCCGTAACACAGGATTCTCTTTTCCACGCCGTCCGCGCCCATCCTTTCTTATTTACGTATCGTGTATAATCACAGTTTTAATGCATTTTTTCGGATTGTCCGCCGTATACCGGAACGCTTCGCTCAGCTCTTCAAACGCAAAACGTTTGGTAATCATGGCCGCCCCGTCGATTCGTCCGTCGGCCAGCCACTGCACGGCGGTCGGGAATTCTCCGGCATAATCCACCGCCCCGTAATAATTCAGTTCTTTCCAGTTAAACTCGTAGATATTCATCAGCGCATCTTCGCTGAGCCATCCGACCTGCACGATGGTGGACCCGCGTTTCACCACCTCGATCATCTGCGCCGTTGCCACGGGCGACCCCGCCGTTTCGATCGCGATGTCAAACGTATAGGTTGGCAGCGTTTCCGTTTTACTGGTATTGATAAAATCCGTTGCGCCGCGCTCCATCGCCATGTCCAGCCGTTCCTGCCCCGGCGCGATCATCGTTACCGTTCCCACGCCCGCCGCCATTAACGCCTGCATTACGAAAATACCAATCGGTCCCGCGCCAAAAACCGCCGCCGATTTGCCCATAACGTTGCCCGCGCGCGCTACAGCATGGATCGCCACCGCCGCCGGTTCTGCCAGCGCGGCTACGTCAAAGGGGAGACTGTCTGGAATCACGTGGATCATGTGCTGCGGCACCGCAAGGTAATCCCGCATAGAGCCCGTTCCATGCCCCTCCACGCATTCGACGTCGTCAGGATCCGTGCCGCTGGTAAAGTTAAACGTATCGCAGATGTTATACCGCCCCGTCATACAATTGTGGCAGCGCCGGCAATAGATCCCCGGCTCAATCACCACATGCTGTCCCGTCTTAAGGCCGGTCACGCCGCTTCCCAGTTCGGTAATAATCCCACTACACTCATGCCCCATGCTGATCGGCCAGTCTTCCCTGATATACGATTTCCCCATGTGCGCCAGCGTATACATACGAATATCCGAACCGCAAATGGAATTGGCCATCGGCCGGATAATCACCTCTCCTTTTGCAGGGACTGGCATTTCCTTTTCCCTGATAAACAGCCTGTGATCCTTTGTCAAATAATAACACCGGTTGGTCATGCTCCTATCCTCCTCATTCGTCCTGGAATCATCTTGCCCCATACAACTGCACAGTTTTATTCTATGGGCATTCCTTTGGCAAAAAAAGGAGAACATTTTCATTTCCGTGGTACAAATTTCGCTTTCTGGCGGAAAACCGTCTAATCGTTCTTTCTTTCAAGGATTCCCAGTTCCTTAAGCAGCGTTTCTGGTTTGTTCAGGAAAGCCTTGGTGATATAATAGTGTTCCGTCTGTTCATATGGTCTTTTTTGGATCCCATTTTCCTCGAACACATAAATATCCGCATCCGGATACGTCATCAGGATGGGTGAATGGGTAGCGATCACCAATTGTGAATGGTTTCGGACCAGTTCATGGATACGTACCAGCAGCGCCATCTGTCTCGTGGGGGATAACGCGGCCTCCGGCTCGTCCAGAATGTATAATCCGTTTCCCCGAAAACGGTTTTCCACCAGCGATATAAAGCTTTCTCCATGCGATTGCATATGCAGGGATTTTCCCCCGTAGCTTTTCAGAAACGCCGGATCGGCCATGCTTTCAAAGCTTTCATCGTCCACAATCGGTTCTTGTTCCCCGTCTATCGCAAGCCGTTCCACTTCCGAGGCCATATTATAAAAACTTTCCGCGCGCAGAAAAAAACCGTCCTTTGCGTAGGGGATTCCTTTTTGCATACGGATAGAGCCGTGCAGTCCGGAGTGACTGTCCCGTGAAGAGAAATTGAAGTTTTTTGACCCCCCCTCCGGATTGAAGCCATACGCAACCGCGATCGCTTCCAGCAGCGTTGATTTTCCCGTTCCGTTTTCTCCCACGAAAAACGTAACCGGCTTTACAAACCGCAGTTTCTTCAGGTGCCGGACTACGGGAATGGAAAAATATAATTATCCCTGGGAATCCCGTTTTTGCTGTGATCGATCTCGATCTGGTTGATATACATCCCCGCTACACCTCGATACATTTTTGGATGCGCATAAAATACAAATACTTCTGCTTCACCGGTATGCCCGTGATGTCCGTAAGCGCGCGGGCATAAAGATCAAGCTGCAACGCATAGCCCCGCGCCACCTTTTCTACGGTCTTTTCATCCACGCGGTCCGTTTTATAGTCAAGGAGCACCCAGCTTCCCTCTTCTAAAAACGCCAAATCCAGGATTCCCTGCACCAACATCTTTTCTTTCCCCTCAAAGCCGATGCTTTGCGCCTCTGCCTGCAGGTTAAAGCTTTGCTCGCGTAGCACGCGCTGCGCTTTTAGCATCCTTTCGTAAAGCGGCGTTTGCAAAAAAGCTTCCGCCATCTCACGGTTCTTGACGATCGCCTCTTTTTCCTGCTGCGTTACGATTTTGCGCGCAAACATATCTTCCGCGATGAAGCTTACGTCCTGCCCCTGCGTCGTGCGCTCCATGACGCTGTGTATCAGCGTGCCCAGCCTCGCGCCGGTAATCTCTTCCGTTTCCTCAGCCTCCGGCCGCAAAAACATACTCAACCCGCTTCCCTGTGCGTGTTTTACCGTGCTCACCGATACCTTGGCCGGAACGTCGCTTTGCTTGCGGACGCTCAAAAGGTCCTCTGCCTGAGTCTCCAAAAGCAGCTTTTCCTTAAACGCCGGATAATCAAACACCTTTTTCTTTCCCTGCGCTTCTTCCTGCTCGCAGGTTGCGAGCGATACCTTGATCTTATGTTCGCCCGCGTTCGCCGCCATCACCCAATCCAGCATGCTTTTCGCGTTCTGGTAGTTGCCCGCCGTATGCATCAGGTCCCAGGCAACGCAGCCTTTTTCATAATCCCTGACGCTCCCCGTCAGGAACAAGGCGTCGCGCGCGCGGGTCATTGCCACATACAGGATTCGCAGCTCTTCCGATTTGTATTCCTGCGTCAGCCGTTCTTTCACCATCTGCGTTTCCAGCGTATCCCGCTTTAAGAGCTTTGCCCCGTCCACATATTTCGCGACGATCCCGTAATCCGAATGCAGCAATATGCTTTTATTTAGTTCCTGCGGTTTTAACGGCGCTTCCATATGCGCCAAATAGACGATGGGGAATTCCAGTCCCTTGGAACCATGAATGGTCATGATGCGCACGCAGTCCGCATCTCCCGCAAAAACGCCCGTCCTCACGTATGCGCCGTCGCGCTTTTTGATCTCCTTAAGCGCCTGTAGCAAAAGATACAGGCTGTGTCCTACGGACTGCGCCGTTTCCGCCGCCAGCTTCATAAAGCTTGCAAATACCCTGCGCTTCAGCGCGCCGCCGGGCGTGCAGGCCACATATGTAGCAAAATCATATTCGCTCTCTACAGTTTTTAAAAGCTCCTTAAGCGAAAGCGACTGCGCATAGACCTGCAATTTGTCGAGCTTTTCATAGAATTTCCGCAATCGGCCGCCCAGTCCGTTTTCTTGTTTGGCGTATTCGCGTGCCGCCGCATAAAAGGGAATGCCCCTTTCATTTTTAATCAGCCTGATTTCCGCAAAATCCGCTTCGTCAAAACCGCCGATATACGATCGCATTACCGAAAGGAGCGGTACGTCCTGCCGCCTGTTGTCGATCAGGCGCAGCAAATTGACAAACAGTTCGATTTCCTTTAGGTCCTGCGCCGCCTCCATCTCTACCACACAGGGAATGCCCCGCCTGTTAAGTTCGTCTTTGAAGACGCTCAAAAAGCCGCTTCTCGATCTCAAAAGCACGGCAATATCGCCGTAACGAACGGGGCGCGGTTGTTTTGTGCGCACATCGACAACCGTTCTAAGCATTTGTTTTTCAATACTGTCTGCAATCATGGCCGCCTGCCGTAAGTCTTTCTCACCGTCCTGCGTTTCGCAAAGCAATATTTCCGCATGGCCGCCTGCCATGTTTCCCAACAGCCTTTCGCTTTCGTCGTACGCGATCTCGCCCGTACGCTCGCTCATCACCTTATCCATCACGTAATTAACGGTATCGATCACGCTGCTTAAGCTGCGGAAGTTATCATTCATCAAAATAATTTCGCTGTCTGTTGTTTCCGCTCTAAACTCCTGTGCCTTTTGCTTGAAAATCATAGGATCCGCCAAACGGAATTTATAAATGCTCTGCTTAATATCCCCGACCATAAAAAGGCTGCCGCCCGCGCTCACCGCCTTGATGATCTCCTCCTGTACCGGATTGGTATCCTGATATTCGTCTACAAACACATGAAGATATTGTCCGGCATAAAAAGCGCGTACGGAACCGTCCCTAAGCGCCCGCAAAGCAAAATGCTGCAAGTCCTCGTAATCAAGTACGCCCTTTTCCTCTTTTTGGGCGGCATATGCTTTGGAAAAGGCCCGTACCAGTCCTATGAAAGCGCAAATATCCTCCTGCGTATGCTTCAGCTCTTCTCCGGCTGTGCTCTCGAATTTCTCATAAACCGGATCCTTTAACACGTCCCGCAAGTTTGCGCGCGCCATTTTATATAGCTGCCCTATTTTTTCTTTATGCTCCGCATCCAACTTCCGCTTGCACGCCGGAAGCGTGCTGTGCGCAAACCGTTGCGCCATATCGGCAATGCCGCTTTGCCGCGCGCAGGCGATCATCTCCGAGAGCAGAGCCATACACGCCTCGTCCTTTTTTTGCTGCTCCGCGTCAAAGCCAGACGAGATGTCCGCCGCAAGCTCCATCATCTTTTCCGCTTCATATAGCTTATTAAGCATACCCCGTTCATATTCCTGCTTGAGCGCACGGATATACGCTTCATCCTTATGCAGCGATTCCTCCGCCCAGGCGAAAGGATCGGGCTTGCTCATCATATAATCATAAATATCAAAAACATACTCCATCAGGCGGGCATCGTTGGCACGCGTGGTATATCGCTCCACCAGGCGCAGGAAGCCGTTGTCCTCCGCTTCATACAGGTCGTCAAAGAGTTCACGCAGCGCCTCTGTACGCAGCCTGTCCGCTTCATTCTGGTCCGTTATTCTAAAATTCGGCGAGATTCCGAGCGTCGCATAGTTCTGTCGCACCACTTTGCCGCAAAACGAATGAAAGGTGGAAATATCCGCCATGGAAACAAACTCCGCCTGCTGCATCATCTGCACATCCTTTTTTTCCGTTGCGCAAGCGGCAATCTCCCGCGAAATGCGCTGCCGCATTTCCGCAGCGGCAGCATTGGTAAACGTCATAATCAGCATATTGCGAATATCGCACCCGTCCACGACAAGGCGCGCCACCCGCTTGGCGAGCACGCTCGTTTTCCCGCTTCCCGCGGCGGCGGAAACCAATACGCTTTTTCCGTCTGTATGAATGGCCCTTAATTGTTTTTCCGTAAACTGCATCTATTCTTCCCGCCGTATTTGTTTCATCGTTTCTTCTTTATCCTCTTCCGAAAGGACGCGCGGCGCATTGCCCGTGTATCCCGCGTCAAACATGCAGATACTCGCAAAATCACAGTAATCGCATCCTGTCGAACTTTTATAAGCATACGGGCGTATTGCCGTATCCCCGTCCTTAATGCTTTCCGCCGCGTTTGCAACCAATTTTTTTGCGAATGCGAGCATCGCTTCTATTTCTTCCTTGCCATACTGCCGCCTGCGCGCGTTCGCATCAAATCCGCCGTCCCGCGTAACGCGCAGCCGCAGTGAAAAAATGCCATTGCTGTCCGCGCCGAAAAGCCGCGCCGCTTTTTCTTCGTCCACGCCGCATATCCCCGCCATACGGTAAGCTGCGTCCACATCAGCGTCCGGCCGCTCGAATTCCGGCAGATGGATATTAAAATAATTGGCCCCCGCAAACCGCGCGTCCCCGCCCATAAGCTCCATGACCGCCATAATATAGATCACAAGCTGCAAAGAGACGCCGCCCGCAAAGCGGCTGAGGTCAAAATCATGCTCGCCTGTCTTGTAGTCCACAATATCAAAGTAGCGCATCCCGTCAAGCTCCGCCGTGTCGATGCGGTCAATCTTTCCGTCGATCTTCACGCCGCCAAATTCCTGCGAAAACCAAAACTCGCTTTCTGCCGGCTGCAGCATCCCCTCCCGCGCCTGCGCGCGTATTGCTCCCGCCGCCAAACGCACCTCGCGCGCCGTTGCGCGCAGCACGTTTTCGTTGTGCCGGTTAAGCGTAAATTTACTTTGCGTTTCGCGGGCGGCGCGCGTACATTCATCAACCATCCCCGCAAATTCATCCTCCGGAATATCCGCCCATTTCCGCCGATCCAGTTTTACCGCTTTTTGCAGTCCGTCTAAAATATCGTGCGCAAAGTTTCCCACGTCCATCGGATTGATCGTATACTCCTGCGGCACATCTGCTTTTATTCCATATTGTACAAAATGCTTATACGGACATTCGTAATACTTTTCCAGTCTGCTTGCGTTTCCCCTAATTTCGCCGTAAAGCTCCTGCGCCACAGCGCCCTTTAAGGGAGTCGCCCAATTCTTGTTGGTAAGTCCCCGCTCGATCGCCCGCAGCTTTTCCGGATTCTCCCCATCGCCGAGCACGGCCGCTATTTGCGACGCGTCGTATTCGGCCTCGACGCCGTCCGCGAGATTGCGTAAAACGCCCGCCGCCTTAACATAGGCGTTTGCTTTCAGCATCGCCGCGAGCTCCGCCGCGCGGTTTGTTTTGACATGCTCAAACAACTCCATAATCCTTTGCAGAACAGGCGAGGGTTTTGCTTTTCCGTCGTCCACGCAACTCAAAAACAATTTATCCGCAGGTTTGGTCAATACTTTTAAGATCGCCAGTTTCTGTTTTTCCACATTGCCGGTAAATTTCAGCCCCGCCAACTGTCCAAGCATCAATTCCCGCTCATGATCCGCAAGAATATCCGAGCTCTGCGCATAATTTGGCAATATGCCTTCATTCGCGCCTACCACAAACAACGCGCGTATATCGCCCGGGCGTATATACGCAATTTCCCCAATCGCCACCTCATCCGCCCCCGGCGGGATCACGCCCACCTGCTGCGCCTCCAGCCCCGTCTTAAGCAGCGCGGCGAGCTGCGTTTTAGTAACGGGCGTATCTTTTAAGATTTCCTGCGCCTCCTTTAAGATACGCACCGTTTTTTCAAATACCTGCGTTCCAAATTCGGCACTCTCCAATAGTCCCGCTTTTTCCGCGCTTAAAATTTGCCTGCGCAGTTTTTCTTCCGCGCCCGTCCGTTCCATATACGCCGTCAAAAGGCGGATCATCTCGCCCGCCGTTTCTGCCTCTTTCGCGCAGTCGCGCAGGGCGCAAATCGGTTCCATAAATTCTTTCCGCGCCTCATCGGCCATCGGATCGGCAAAAGGCTTTAAAAAGGCAAATCCGTCGCGCACATGCGAGAATGCATAATTCTGCAGTTGCTCCGCCTGCCGCAGCGTTGCCTGCGCAAGCCCCGTCTTTGCATGTGCGAGCAGCGTATCCTTTTTCATCCGCCCTTTTAAAAGCTCCAAAGCGCTTAAAAGATATTGCGCAAACACGCTTTGCCCCAACGTCCTCTTTTCACCGGTAAAGCAGGGAATGCCCGCTTCCTCAAATAAAGTTTTCAAAGACTCCGCGTATCCTTCGCTGCTGCCGGCTACAACCGCCATATCACGGAAAGCATACCCTCTTTTTTCTTTCAGGTACGCGATCTGCGCGGCTACCGCGCGGATTTCCTCCTCCAAATCTGTCGCATAGGTTACGCTCACATCGCGCGCTGGCTTCGCCTTTCGGAAAGGATATGCATACAGGTTCTTTTCTATGTGCAGAATATCTTCCGATATTTCCCTGTCTTCTTTGATCATGGAGGTTTTGAGGCCCTTTGAAACCGCATATCCTAAAAATTTATTCCTGTTCTCGTTACAGATTTCGTACACTGCCGCATCCGGCGCATTCCCATCCGCATAATAAAAGGAAACCACCGTTTCTTCTGCCGCTTCCATCAACGCCTTTAAAAAACGCACTGTTTGCGCATTGTATATGTCGAAGCCGTGAATAAACAAATGCGCTCCTTTCAGAAACTCCGCCTGCGGAATATGCTCGATCACCATATTGATCTTGTCTTCCGTATCGTAAAGCCCCTCGGAAAGCTCATTGAACCGTTCATAAAGATATGCAATATCTTCAAATTTTTCCGCCGTATTTTTATTGTCGGTAGCGATGGAACGCAGCATGTCCGGCGTGAAATCCAGCGTCTTAAGCTCTGCTATGATGCTGCCCATCATAAGCGGCAGGTCGCCTTTCTTCGCGCACTTTCGCAGTGCGTGCAAATCATTTTCGCTCCGGTCCATAATCAGGCGCATCATCATGCTTTTACCCGCCGCGTCGATGCCTGTGACCGCTTTTCCATACGTGCTTTCCAACACGCGCTCGCAAATGCGCGCGGGACTTTGCACGCATACGCCCATCAGCCCCTTGAGCCTTAGTTTATCGATCAGTTGTTTCTCCGTGATGTAGGTGGCCTGCGGCGGCACGACAACAAGAATATTCGCCAACGGATCCCTTAACGCCAATTCGCCTATTTTTTCGATTATTTTGTCATCCCGCTTGCTGGCCGTTCTGCCCAGCACGAACTCAATACTCATTTTGTCTCCCTGTTATATCTACTGCTATGCTGATTTTATTATATCACATTTATAGACAAACTTACCGCCGCTACTTGTTACCTATGCCCGAAACGCGCGCATAGTGCGCGGCCCTCATTCAAGAAGTATCGCCCTTAAGCGGCTTGACAGATTCGGCATTAAAATTTAGAGTATAAAAAATAAGAAATATTCGCCTTAGGCGGATAAGGCGCGCTTGACAAATTTGAGTATTTAGAGGACTGAAAATGAAGATTTTTGAGGTAAGGGATAGAAATTCGTTATTGATAGAACAACTATTAAGCGTGTGGGAAAGCTCTGTAAAGGCAACGCATCACTTTTTAACAGAGAGCGAAAGAGAGCGTATCAAGAAACGCGTTCCTCAAGCATTCAGTGAAATCCCCCATTTAATTGTTATAGAAAATGAAAATCAAGTTCCTATGGGATTCATGGGAATCGTCGAACAACATCTTGAAATGTTGTTTATCACTCACGAAGAGAGAGGAAAAGGATTCGGAAAAGAATTGCTTCAATACGGAATAGAAAAATATGCCATTAATGATTTGGCTGTGAATGAACAAAATCTTCTTGCGAAAGGTTTCTATGAACACATGGGTTTCACGGTTTACAAAAGGACTGATAATGATGAACAGGGAAATCCTTATCCGCTTTTATATATGAGCAGGCAGTAACGCTCGGTGATTGGAATTCCTGCCGCACATAAAACAGTTCCGGAAATGGACGGGGCTAAATCTCGCGCCGGAGCTGCCGTGCGGAACGATAGAACCCCGCCGTTTTTCGGGGTTTCAGGCGAAAAAAAAAGGCTGCGGTACATGCCGCAACCTTGAAATTACGAGAGGATTTAACCTCTTACCAAGTAGTTCAGTAAAAGATTCAAATCTTCGGGCTCGGATACAATCAGATCCAGTTCGTCAATCTGCGCATCTTTAAACATCTGGGTCAATGCGATGTACTGACACAAAGTGGATTTCAAGTTCAGTCTGTCGCCTTCCGACGTGACCAACTCTACCTTGCCCTTGCAGTCTTTGAGAAGCTCAAAGAATTTCTGCGGTTCACTGATGTTTTTGATTTTCACTCCATTGTCCTCCTGACAAATATAAATTTGTGGGTCGTGGGGGAGTTTGATTGGAGCTCACCCATTGCTGTCATTTTAACACAACTTTCCCTACATTGTCAATATAAACACATCCGCATTCCGCTAAACATAAGGCTTTGTTTCCTAAACAACACCGGCTCATAGTCCCCATTTATCACGCAGCGACTGCGCCGTGCCGTCCTTTTCAAATTGCTCGATTACGCGGTTCATTTCGGTTGCCATCGCGTCCTGCCCCGTCGGTATCATAATGGTATATCCAACGCTGTAGAGCGGCTCCGCCAGCTTGCGGTAACCCTCCTGTACAAACCGCTTTGCAATCGCTTCCGGCATCACGACCACATTCACACGTCCCGCGTCCAGGTCCATGCGGATACTTTCATAATCCGTATAGCGCAGAATATCCTTGGTATTGTAATTCATCCCTTTTTCTTCCACATAGTCTGCAAGGTCGCCTGATGGAATCGCATTGCTCAGTATCCCGATTTTGCCGCCTTCCAGATTGGATAGCTTTTCCAGCCTGGAATCTGCAGTTGTGATCGCAACCACTTTATCTGTATAATACGGCTCCGTCAGCCGGAAGCCGTTCGTTTTATCCGTACCGCTTACCAAAAGCCCTAACGCAATATCGATCCTGTCATACTTGATCGAACCGGCCGCATCCTGCGAGCTGAGCGCATAGTATTCATATACCTTTTGCTTTTCTCCTATGAGTTCTTTCAAAACAGCGTCAATATATTCCCTGTCAAAGCCTGTGATCCTGCCATCCTCGTCCATACCGCCAAAGCCCTCAACATCCGTGCGGATTCCGATCCGGATCGTATCGCTGGTCATGAGGAGGCTTGACTCGAATCCCTTTTTTGTCGCGACGTTCAGAATGACCGCAATACAAATAATAACAGCGGCCGCCGCGACGCCTATCGTCAGCAGCCTCTTTTTATTGATTTTTGAAATCCTGCCCGTCGATGCCTGCGGACGGGCGCCCGAATATCTTCTCAAGATGTTCTCCCCTTTTCGTTATGTGGTTTATTATAATGATATTTGCATACAAATTCAACAAAACACTTGTCAATTTATTATGAACATGCTAAATTGAAACTGTCCCAAAGACATATCATCGATTATAAGAAAGCGTTTCATAAATATGTATAGCAAAAGTATTCCCATAAAGGGCGGCGTGCAGTCCATCCTGGTAATGGGTGACTCGGTTGCCAAAGGCGTCGTCTTCCACCCTGAAAAGCAACGGTATATTTTTTCCAAAAACGGATTTATCCGGCGGCTCGGCGAGCGCCTGCGGGCAAGCGTCCACGATTTTTCCAAATTCGGCACCACGACCTCGTACGGCCAAAAATTACTGAAAGAAAAGCTCACCGATTTGAATCCTGATCTGGTGCTTATTGAATATGGCGGTAACGACTGCGATTATAAGTGGGATGAGGTCGCGCTCGACCCTACGGCCGTCCATATACCGAACACGCCGGCAAGCGAGTATGGGAAAAAGCTTGAGGAGATGATCTCTTCTTTGCTTAAGCTCAGCAAGATACCCGTTCTCATGAATTTGCCGCCGCTTAATGCCGCTTCTTATTTCCGCTGGTTTACCAAAAATGATCCACAGCGGGCGCACAATATCTTAAAATGGCTGCGCGACGTTTCCAAAATCTACTGGTGGCAGGAAAAATATTCCTACATCGCCGAGCAGGTGGCCGATTCTTTCGGCATTCACATGATTAACGTCCGCTCTGCTTTCCTGCGGCAAAAAGACTACCGTGAATTTCTTTGCGAGGACGGTATCCATCCCAATGAAAAAGGACAATCGCTGATCGAGCAGGAATTTCTTGCATACATAGACCGCTATGCGTCCTATCTAATGGCATAGAAAAAGGGCACGGTAAAGCGTGCCCTTTTTCTATAACACTTCAATCCCCATCTCCACATTTTCCGCACGTTTGCAGAACGGATATTCTTTGATAAACTTCCGGTAGGCGTATTCGCGTATGGATTCATCCCTGAAAACCGCAAAGACGCAGCTTCCGCTCCCTGTCATCATGGCAAAATCCGCGCCGCGCGACGAGCATCTCGCAAGTATATCCCCTACTTCTGGACAAATTTCTATTCCCGGCGCCTGCAGCACATTTTTTGCCGTATCAAAATAGGTTTCGTCGTCTCCCGACCTGAGCGCGGCTTCTGCCGCGTCCATATCGGCACGTCCGCCCTTGGTGCATTTGTCATACTTTTGGTACGCCAAAGCAGTCGGAACGCCCTTTCGCGGCTTAACCAGCAGGTAATAAAACCGGCACCGGTTGTTAATCCTTACAAGCTTCTCCCCGATCCCGCGCGCGCGCGCGCATCCGCCGCCAATAAAGAACGGCACATCCGCGCCTATCGTAACGCCGATTTCCCTTAGCTCCTGTGCGGTAAAACCCGCCTCATAAAGATGGTTCAGCGCCAAAAGAGTCGCTGCCGCGTCACTGCTGCCGCCGCCCAATCCCGCCTGCGCAGGAATATATTTTTCAAGGATAATCTGTATGCCGCCGCGAATACCGAGCGTATGAAAGAATAATTTCGCCGCCCGCTTTACCGTATTGTTCCCGTCTAATTTCATGTTGTCGCAGCGGACCTCGATCCTGTCACTGCACTTAAAGGAAAGCACGTCCGCAAGCGAGATACTCTGCATCAGCATATCGAGTTCATGCATCCCGTCTTCATGGACACTTAAAATATCGAGAGCCAGATTCAGCTTTGCGTATGCCTTTACCCTCATCAAACAAACCCCCACTATGGTTTACAAATGTCTTTCAGATGATTTCATTATAGCATAAAAGCACCTTGTATGGTAAAATGATTGCGTGAAAGCGAGGAAAGCTATGTTCATCACAAAAGGCTGGAATGATTATAAAATCTTAGATACCGGAGACGGTATGAAGCTGGAACAATGGGGGGACGTCGTCTTGTCCCGTCCCGATCCCCAGGTCATCTGGGCCAAACAGCGCCCTGGCCTGTGGAGCCGTGCGCATGCGGAATATATCCGTTCCGAGCATGGCGGCGGCGAGTGGCACTATTTTAAGAAATTGCCGGAGCGGTGGACGGTCGCATATGGGAAGTTGCGTTTTTATGTTCGTCCGACGGGTTTTAAGCATACAGGCCTTTTTCCGGAGCAGGCCGCAAACTGGGATTTCATGACCGAGCGGCTGCAAAAAGCCGGAGAAACGCCGCGTGTTTTAAACCTGTTCGCTTATACGGGCGGCGCAACGCTCGCATGCGCTGCGGCAGGCGCACACGTGACGCACATAGATGCTGCCAAAAGCATGAACGGCTGGGCCAGGGAAAACGTACAGCTTTCGGGCCTTACTGAAAAACCTGTCCGTATCCTGGCGGATGACTGCCTGAAATTCGTACTGCGCGAACAGCGCCGCGGCAATCGTTACGATGCGATTATTATGGACCCGCCAAGCTATGGCCGCGGTGCCGATGGTAAGGTGTTCCGCACAGAGGATAACCTGTATGAGCTGATCGGCGAGACAGTCAAGCTTCTTTCCGATACGCCGGTTTTCTTTATCATCAATTCTTATACCACAGGGCTTTCTTCCGTGGTATGCAAAAATATGCTGGAAATTTTCCTGGGCGGCCTTAAGGGCCACATCGACGCGGGCGATTTGTGCCTGCCCGTCGAGGATCAAAGCGTGTTGCTTCCCTGCGGCACCACGACGCGGTGGATTCCATGACTCCGCGTATCCTATACGAAGACAACCACCTGCTGGTTACGGTAAAACCCCAAAACATGCCTACGCAGGCAGACAGCTCCCGTGATGTCGATTTTTTGAGCGTCTTAAAACAATATATCAAGGAAAAATATCAAAAACCGGGCGAAGTCTATCTGGGTCTTGTGCACCGCCTCGACCGCCCCGCCGGCGGCGTAATGGTATTTGCGCGTACGTCTAAAGCCGCCGCGCGTCTTGGCGCGCAGCTTAAAGACGGCAGCTTCCAAAAAAAATATTATGCCGTGGTTACCTCTGCGCTTCCATCATCCGGCACGCTTGAGGATTATCTTTTAAAGGACTGCAAGACCAATATTTCCCGCGCCATGCCGCCGGATACGCCGGGCGCCAAGCATGCGCTGCTTGATTATCAGGTGATCGGGCATGTAAATGGCCTGTTTCTGCTCGATATTTCCTTACATACCGGCCGTTCCCACCAGATTCGGGTACAAATGCAACATGCCGGCGCGCCTTTGCTGGGCGATATAAAATATGGCGGTGCGCCTGCCGAAAAATTAAGTTTATGGTCTCATTCCCTTTCCATCCTGCATCCCACAAAAAAAGAGCGGCTGACCTTTCCCTGTCCGCCGCCCAATCAATATCCGTGGAACGCTTTCGCAGGCGTTATTCATCCCAGTTGATGACAGGGAACTGTACGTCGTTCGTTTCGACGGTCCTGCCGTTTAAATATTCCAGCATATTATTCACGCCTGTTGCAAAACGGATTCCCGTCGCCCACAATGCCTGGTATTTGATTCCCATTTTTTTGTTCAGCTTGGAATCGCCATAAATATTATCCCCCAAAATCGGGTATCCGGCCGCTTCCATGTGCGCGCGTTCCTGATTTGTGTACTGCGTTACCGGTTCGATCTCCAAAAAGCTAAACCTGCCGTTGCTTCTTAAGATCCGGTAGCGTGTATAAATAGGCACAGCCCCGCGCGAATTGTTTTTCGTCACACGGTACTTATCCTCGCCTTCTTTCATATAAAAATGCTGGAACTCGCCCTCTTCGTACTTGGGACATCCTCTGACGATCGCGCGGAACGTGCGGGAGATACGGCGCTGACGCGTCGCTAAGCGCACCGCCTCGAAATATTCAGCATTTTTGGCAAACATCACAAGCCCGCCCGTGTAAACATCGAGTTTAAAGCATGCGAACGGTATCATCCCCAGTTCTTCCGAATATTCGTTTTTATCTTTCATATAGTTGATAACCATGGACATCAGCTCGGGCGTTTGCGAAGAGATTCCCGTTCCCGCCACCACAGTCCCCGGCTGCTTGTTGAGTATAATGGTGTTCTCATCCTCATAAACAATATCGAGGATGGGCGGACGCTCGTATTCAAGCGGCACATAGATTTCAATTAGGTCTTTATCCTGTACGGCGAAGTCTTTTTTGATACGGCTGCCGTTTAACTTGATGTCGCCTGTGCGTATCATTTTTTTGAGGTTTGCAGACGCCAGTTCCGGCACGCACTCCGCGATACATTCCGTTATGCGCAAGCCTTCTTTGTCCTGCGTGATTTCAAGCGTGATCATTGATGTCCCTTTCTGCTGTAAATACTTCTTGTAGCTATGCTTTTCTGATAAGCACACTATATATTGTATCATCTCCCGCTTTATTTGCAACGAAAAAATCCGGCCTTACGCCGGATTTTCTTATTTTTTACTTCTGAGGAAACAAATCCTTATAGCGCAGCTCTTTGCCGCAGCCGCTTTTTAAGACCAACGATTCTTTGGTGACGCGCATCGGTATATGCGGGATCCCCGCTTCTTCCATCGCCTCGCCATCCCGCTCAAAGCCGAAGTTCTCATAAAACTCCCGCACCCGTTCCTGCGCGTCGATACGCACTTGCGATGGCTCAAACTCAAAGGCTTTCACAAGCAGCAGCCGCATCAAAAGATCGCCCACGCCCTGTCCGCGCTCTTCTTTGACGACGCATATCCTGCCAATACGGAACGTCTTCCCGTCATGGTACAATCTGCCGGTCCCGATAGGACGTTCGCCGTCGTAGACCACGACATGCATCGCCTGCTCGTCAAGCAGGTCAAACTCGTCCTCACTGGCAAACCCCTGCTCGGATACAAACACATTTTCGCGTACGGCCAGCACATCCTTAAGATCGCCGTTTCCGCATATCCACTGGTTGGTAATCAATATTCCGGCGCCTCCTCATCGTCATGGATATAATCCGTTTCCATATACTTCGTATATTCGCCCTGCCATTGCATGGCGATCGCTCCCGTAGGCCCGCTTCTCTGCTTGGCAATAATGATACGCGCCTTACCTGCGTTTTCCGGCGTCTTATCCTCCGGATAATAGTCCTCTCTGTGCAGGAAAATAACCACATCCGCATCCTGCTCGATCGCACCTGACTCGCGCAGGTCTGAAAGCATGGGATAGCGCGTTTTTTTCTCGCGTTTTTCCGATGCGCGCGAAAGCTGCGAGAGCAGCACGATCGGCACGTTTAATTCCTTGGCCATAATTTTCAGAGACCGCGTGATCTGCGCGACTTCCTGCTGCCGGTTTTCGCTGCGGCCTGTTCCCTGCAATAACTGCAAATAGTCGATTGCGATCAGTCCGAGACCCGATTGCTTTTGCATTCTGCGCGCTTTGGCCAGCATTTCCGTTACCGTGATCGTCGCCGAATCGTCGATATAGATCGGCGCATTTGAAAGCACTTTCATTGCTTCGGCCAGCTTGGTGATTTCCTGCGCGCCCATCTTGCCTGAACGTGTCAACTGACTGTCGATACGCGCTTCTGAGCACAAAAGCCGCGTCGCCAGTTGGTCCGCCGACATTTCCAATGAAAATACCAGGCACGGAATATTCTTCACAAGGCCGATATGTTCCACGATATTCATTGCAAAGCTCGTTTTACCCATGCCGGGGCGGCCCGCAATGATAATCAACTGCGTACCCTGGAAACCGGAGAGCATCTGGTCCATATACGGAAATCCCGTCGGGATACCCAGCATGCCGTCCTGCGCTTTCATAGCTTCGCTGATTTTGACATAACTTTCCTGTAGGGCTTCCTTGATGTGCACAACCGTGCTTTGCGAATTTTTGAGCGCAATCCGGTAGATAGCGTCTCCCGCCCTGCCGATAATCGCATCCGCATCGTCCTCCCCCTTATAGCTCTCGTCCGCCGCCGTCATACTGGCGTCGATCAGCTTGCGCAGGGATGATTTCTGCTGCACGATATTAATATAATGCTTGAGGTTGGCAACGGACGGAACCACCGTCGTTAGCTGCGACAGGTATTCCATACCGCCCATGCGCATCTTACCGAGCTGCTCCATTTTCTGACTCACCGTAACGAGGTCCACGGATACGCCGCTTTCCATGAGCTCGCTCATCACACGGAAAATATCCCTGTGCTGCTGCTGGTAAAAATCCTCTTCGCGCAGGGCTTCCATTGCTTCATATACGCATTTTTCATTGAGAAGCATACTTCCTAAAATAGATTGTTCCGCTTCCAGATTGTTAGGCGGTATCCTGCTGCCCGCCTGCACTATCCTACCGTCAGCCATCGACAACCACTACCTTTATTTTTGTGCTCACTTCCGCATATACTTTAACGGAAACGTCGTATTCACCGAGTTCCTTGATATTCGGAACGTTTACTTTCTTTTTGTCGATCTCCGTGCCTATGACTTTAGAAAGCTCCGCCGCCACTTCCTTAGCCGTAATCGCGCCGAAAAGCCGTCCGCCGTCGCCATGCTTCGCCTTAATCGTCAGCGTCATACCGGCCATCTTGTCCGCCAACTCCTTTGCGTCCTGCTTTTCGACCGCCTTTTTATGTTTTTCCGCAGCCTGCGCGATCGTCGCCGCGTTTAGATTCTGCGCCGTCGCCTGACTGGCAAGCTTTTTCGGAAACAGGAAGTTGCGCGCATATCCGTCGCTCACATTCACAATATCCCCCGCTTTTCCTTTTCCCGCTACATCCTGATTCAAAATCACTTTCATTACTTAGCTCTCCTTTTTGTATTCTTCTATTGCTTCCTTTAAATCTTCCATAACCTGCTGTTTGCTTATCCCCCTGATCTGCGCGCCCGCGATGGTCGCGTGGCCTCCGCCGCCAAGTTTTTCGAGAATACGCTGTACATTGATACTGCCGATGGAACGGCCGGAAATCAGCACCTTGTCATTTTGCTCGCACAACACGAACGACGCGCTGATCCCGCGTATCCCGATCAGGGAATCCGCCGCCTGCGCCGCCAAAAGCTGTGGATTTTTCGCATCGCCCGGGCACCATGAAATAGCGATTCCCCCGGGAAGAATATCCGCGTTCTGCACTACCTTTGCGCGCGCATTGAACGTATCCAGGTCGTCCTGGAACAAATGCCGTATACTCGTCGTATCCGCCCCCAGCTTTCGCAAATAGGACGCCGCTTCAAACGTACGGACCCCCGTTTTGAAAGAAAAGCCTTTCGTATCGATGGTGATACCCGCGAGGAGGGCTTCCACTTCCAATGGCCTTACCTGCACCTTGTCCGCAAAATACTGTATGATCTCCGTCACCATTTCCGCCGTTGACGAAGCGTACGGCTCATGAAGGTAAAGCGTCGGATTTTCAATATGGTTGGTACCGCGCAGATGATGGTCGATCACGACAATGATTTCCGCCTTGTGGAGCAGCGCCGGCGCAATAACAAACTCTTCGATCTGCGTATCCACCACCATAAGCATGGTTTTGGGATCCATCATTGCTGCTGCTTCCTGCGGCGTTACCAATAACCCTTTGTATTGCGGGTCGCGCCCGATTTCATCCACCAGCCCCTGAATGGCGGCGTTCGGTTTATCGAGTACGATAACCGCTTTTTTCTCCACCTGCCGCGCGCAGGCAAAAAGCCCCATCGCCGCGCCCATGCAGTCAAGGTCCGGAACGTCGTGCCCCATGATCACAACCTTATCGCACTGTTCCATCATATTTTTCAGGGCATGCGCAAACATCCGCGATTTTACGCGCGTCCGTTTTTCCATCCCCTGCTGCGTTCCGCCATAGAATTTGTAGCCCGCTTCGTCCTTGATTACGGCCTGGTCGCCGCCGCGCGCAAGCGCAAGCTCGAGCGCCGCCGCCGCGTTGTCGTTCGCTTCTTCCGGCGACAGCCCCACGCCCGTGCCCACGCTGATGGTAGGATGGAAAGCGTCGTTGCCCGTATTGATCCTGCGTACCTCGTTCAGAATTTCGAATTTCCCCTGCATAAGCGACGACAAAAACCTGCGCTCAAACATCCACACAAATTTATCACGGTCGTACTTTTGATAAGCGCCGTGTACGTTCTTCACATTCTTGGAAACCACCTGCTCGATCTCCGCGTTGATTTCCGCGTGGGCGCTCTGCTGTGTCCCGCGAAGCAGGTCACCGTAGTTGTCTACCTGGATATGGCAAATCGTGACCAGCGAGGCTTTTGAGAGCGCGGACGCTTCATATGTTTTATCAAAATCGATCAGGCGGTAGATCGTATACGCCTTTCCGCCCCATTCGCAGCCGATTGTCTCTTTGTAATAAGTTTTCCCCTGTATCTTTACCTTTTTATCCTTTTCCGGCTTCTGTAGCTGAGGGAATACGCGGAAAATACTCTTTCCCTCGCAGTGCATTCCGGCGAGCATAAAGAACGCGGGATTATGCCAGCCGATCACGCCGTTTTCCTTTGTGATTGCCGTGGGGATCGTGACCGCGTTGACATACTTATCGATTTTTTCCGAACAGGACGTCAGGATTTGCGCCGCCGTATAAAACCAGCGCTGTTTATTCATGGTGGAAATCACAAAATACAGGACCGCTATAACAAAAACGACTACCAAAATAGCCATGCGCAAATACATATGCTGTACCAACATCAGCACAAACACTACGGCTGCCAGAAGCACCAGAAAGATTACCAATTCACTTGAAACATAACTAATCTTTGCCTTTTCTTTCATTGCACCTTATCCCTGCGGCATCCATTGCCTTTTGCGGAACTTGACGATCTGCTCAAAAAAGCCGACCCACATAAACAAATCTAAGTTAAATAACTGAAGAATCAGAAATATCACAATAATGATCGCGATCCGTCCGGAAGCGGAACTCAGTTTTCTCTTCAACAGCCAATCCGTAAAGGCCATGCCCTGTATTGTGTATGTGATGCTGAAAAAACCCATGACAATGGCATAAACGAGGTTAAAGTTGCGCCAGCCCGCGGACATGCCGATAAAAGCAACCACAAGCGCCACCAAAGACCATGTTCCGTATTTCGCCGGAAGCGCCAACTGGGAAAACGTCGGTACTTTCCCCACGGCCACTCCCTGCCGCTTTACAATCGCGCGCGGGATCACATAGTTTAAAAGGCCGAATAGCGCCACACAAAACATTGCCGTTTGCGGCACCAAAGTCGCAAGCTGCACTGTGAAAGTCTTCATAAGCCCCGAGACCGCTACGTCAAGCGGAGTGCTCATCACCGCCGTAATATCTACGGACGCCGTTCCATTCATCAGCGAATGATACAGCGTATAATAAAGCTTGGCAAAGTCGGGATTCGCATTCAAAAACGCTTCAATATTGTTTAAAAGAAGCGTCATCAAATCCGCATGATACAAAAGCTGCGTCAATAAAATGAGAATGCCCAGAGATGCCAGCAGGGCAACGCATGAAATCAGAGTGCTGTAATAAAGCGGCATCCGCCTGCGGATCACATACGTCATCACAATGACAATCGGCAGGCAGCACGCCATCATAATGAGGGCAATATTGACTCCGGCAAAGAGGAATACCAACGCCCCGCCAATGAGCACGCTCAAAATGCCGATCCCTTGTCCGCCGCGTGCGCCGGCAATAATAAAGGCCATAGGCACAAACAGCGCGACCAGAATCAGAACGATCCAGCCTGCCAGCACGCCTGCCGCCATTAAGGCGACCGCCGCACCCAAACACGCCAGCATACACCATAGCTTCTCGTATTTTTCTTCCGTCTTTTCCGTCACTTTAAAACCTTCTTTTCAATACACAAGGCATAACTTCCCATATTAGTAAGGCGTACTCTTTATGATATATTTTTTTGACCGGATAGTCAACACCATCCCCGCCGCCTGACTATGCTGTTTTTTTGTGCGAAAGTACGGAAAGATCACGATCCAGAAGCTGATCGTAAACGGGTTTCGCGCGCAGAAGTCGCGCCATAAGATAAGCTGAAAGAGTTGTGATAATAAGCGGCAGGAACTGGTCGTAGGCCGCCGTCATCTCGCATACGAGCACAATTCCCGTAAGCGGCGCGCGTACGATCGCCCCAAAAAGCCCCGCCATGGCAAAAATGATAAAATTCTGTGTCAGCGCGGCCGGCAGGCCGAATAACTCGGTTCCCATCAGCCCAAACGCATTGCCTATAAGAGCGCCGATCACGATCATCGGCATCAAAATCCCGCCGGGTACTCCCGAGGAAAAACTAAAAATCGAAAAAATAAATTTTGCCGCCAAAAGCAACAAGGCCACTGTTATCGTAAAGCTTCCGCTTGTCATGCGCTCCACCATCGGTACCCCGCCGCCGAGAATGGACGGCAATACGAAAGCAAGAATACCCGCCGCCACGAACGGAACGACCACACGGTAGGGAGCGGGTATCCGTTTCATTTTCCCATAGGCATCCTGCATTTTCTGTACGGAAAAATTATAAAGCGCTCCCATCGCTCCCAATATGACGCCTAAAAGTACGAGTATCCAATAATCGGCAAGCGGAACGTCCTGCGATAGGGAAATAGAAAAAATCGGCGCGGGTCCGAGCAAGAGCCGTGTCACAACGCCCGCCGTGGCGCAAGCCGCGATCGACGTAAAAAGGATTTTGGCGGAAAAGCTTTTATGTACTTCCTCGAGAGCAAATAAGATCCCTGCCAGAGGCGCCCCAAACGCCGCCGCCAGCCCTGCCGCGCCGCCGCCTGTCATGAGCAGGTTTTTCTGCTCGTCGTCGCCGCGCCTGGAAAAACCTTTGCCTACCGCCGCGCCCATCTGTATACACGGGCCCTCGCGCCCTAAGGATAGGCCCGCCCCCAGGGAAAGAAGCCCCCCTGTAAACTTACCGAGCAGTACCTTGACCGGATTATGCGAAAAAACACCTTTCAGCTCTCCCTCGAGCTGCGGAATCCCGCTTCCCGCGATCATCGGCTCCCATTTCAAAAGCCGCGCCACAAGAAAAGCGGCCAGCAGGATCGCCCCCATCCATACAACCGCCATCAGAGCCTGCGTCTGGGCAAGCTCCGCCAATTTTTGCGCAGCAGAAAACACCTGCGTTACACACACGCGAAACGCCACTGTGACCGCCCCCGCTATGGCGCCTACCACAAGGCTCCTGGCGACGATGCCGGAAAAAAGCTTTCCCAGATAAAGTTTTAAAGTATTATTTTTATGTTTCCCCGTATCTGCCATGCTAAGATAATACCCGCTTTTGGCGTAATGAAAACGGTAAAAATACAAATATCAGGCCGTAAGTACGGTTTATCCGCAACAAAAAACAGCATTGCCATAGCAATGCTGTTTTCATTGTCTGCTTTAGTTCGCGTAAACGCTTACCTGCTTCTTGTCTCTTCCCTTGCGCTCGAATTTTACGATACCGCTTGTAAGAGCAAACAGTGTGTCGTCACCGCCACGGCCAACATTGTTGCCCGGATGGATCTTCGTGCCTCTCTGACGCACGAGGATATTGCCCGCGAGGACATACTGTCCGTCTGCGCGCTTGACGCCTAAGCGTTTGGATTCGGAATCACGTCCGTTTCTCGAACTACCTACACCTTTCTTATGTGCCATTTATTCACACCTCGCTTTGTACGTTTACTCCTAGGTTACTCGGCTTTCTTATCGTCCGCTTTTTTCTCTGCGGGCTTCTTAGCCGGCGCTTTTTTCTCTGTGGCGGCCTTTGTTGCTGTCGCTTTCTTAGCCGGCGCCGCTTTTGCCTTATCTGCAGCTTTTGCAGCAGGCTTCTTTTCTGCAGGTTTCTTTTCCGCAGCTTTTGCAGCAGTTGCGGCCTTCTTGGCCGGCGCTGCTTTCGCTGTATCCGCCGCCTTGGTTACGGCAGTTTTGCCAGCCGGCTTTGCGGCAGCCTTATCTGCGGTTTCCGCTTTCGCGGCAGCAGCCTTTGTCGTCTTCGCGGCAGCAGCTTTTTCATCGCCAACCTGCGTGATTTCAACTTTTGTAAACGGCTGTCTGTGACCCTGCTTTTTACGGTAGTCTTTTTTCGGCTTATACTTAAAGACAATGACTTTTTTCTCTTTGTCCTGCGCAAGCACTTTACCTTTGACCGCAACATCCTTAAGAACAGGATCGCCGAGAGCAACTTTCTTGCCGTCGGACGTCATCATCGCTTCAAACGATACCTCGCTGCCTACCTCGGCATCCAGTTTTTCCACTTTGATAACCATGCCCGGCTCAACCTTATATTGCTTTCCGCCTGACCTGATAATTGCATACATCGCACTTTACCTCCCTTACCCAGTCTCGCCGCGTTTGGCCCGCAAACTTTACGCTTGCGCGTTTTGTGCCTATGCGAGCGGCTCAGTTAAATATGTTATCACACAAAAGGCTTTGTGTCAACAAAAAACCTGCGTTCCGGAAAGCGCGCTCTTGTCCGTTACCTGCGTCACCATGATGTGCTCCGGATGCGCGTTTTTCAAACTGCGGATGAAGAAATGCGCATTTTCGTAATGCGGCAGAATCGCCTGGTTTTGGTTGTTATGCGCTACAATATATTCCGCCAGCGCTTCGCTCGTCTCCACGATAAACATGCCGTGCGCGTCGGCCGGAACCGTACGGATAATCTCCCTGCGCACACGCATTGCCATATTGTCGAGGTTGTATACCTTTCCGCTTCCCCCGCAGCACGGACAGGTCGCTTGTGTAAGCGCGGACAATTTGCGCCGTGTTTTCTTGCGCGTCATTTCCACCAGTCCAAGCTCCGTCATGCCGATGACGTTGGATTTCGTACGGTCGTGCTTTAACGCCTCATTGAGCGCCTCCACGACCTTTTGCTTATTACCGTCCTCTTCCATATCGATAAAGTCAATGACGATGATACCGCTTAAATCACGCAGCCGCAGTTGGCGCGCGATTTCGTGCGCCGCCTCGATATTGGCGTTAAGGATCGTATCCTGCAGGTTGTCCTCACCGATATACTTTCCTGTATTGACGTCGATAACCGTAAGCGCCTCTGTCTCGTCGATCACAAGATAACAGCCGTTTTTCAGCCATACCTTGCGCTGCAAGGCCTTTGTGATCTTGTCTTCTATATTATAATAATCAAAGATATTGCCCTCTTCTTCAAACAGCTTCAGCCGGTCCATCATGCCCGGGGAAAGGATATTCACCACCGCCATGACCTTTTCGTAATAGTCCTTGTCATTGATGATAAACTCCTGCACATCCGAGGTGAACATATCGCGTACCGTACGGAACAACAGCGTCTCTTCGGCATGCACCAAACGCGGCGCCGTCACAAAATCAGACTTTTCCTGTACTTTCTGCCACAGGCGTACTAAAAACTGCAGCTCGGACGCAATTTCCTCATCCGTTGCCTGCTCAGCCACCGTACGCACGATTACGCCCATGTTAGGCGGCTTGATTTGCGTGATATATTCCTTAAGCTGTTCTCGTTTCTGTTCATTTTCAATACGGCGCGAAACGCCCACATGATCAACCGTGGGCATCAGAACAAGCAGCCTGCCCGGGAGCGTGATATGCGTCGTCACGCGCGCGCCCTTGCTGCCGCCCGGCTGCTTTAATACCTGTACCATAATTTCCTGGTTGGGCTTTAGGAGTTCTTTGATATTCGGAACTTCCAGCTTCTTTTTGACATTGGCGCTGTCCTGCGCTCCGTCGAATATAAAGTCCGATTCGTCGCACAAAATATCGCCCGCGTACAAAAATGCGTTTTTATCGAGGCCCACGTCCACAAACGCCGCCTGCATTCCGGGCAGGATATTGGCAACTCTTCCTTTATAAATATTACCGACCAGGCGTTCTTTGCCACGCATCTCAACGAGGATCTCGACTAAATCGTTATCCTCAAGCAAGGCGACCCGCGCTTCATGCGTGTTCGCGTCGGCTATGATTTTTTTGATCATTCAAAAAAACTCCTTAATCTATAAAAATTTCAAAAACTATATTATGCCAAACGGCTTCATTTCGCCGTTCTCCAAAGCAAAGCAATCTTCCCTGCAGATGTCGTATTCTGCGGCTGCGTCTCCGGCGGAACACAGCGCCATTGCCACTACCGCGGGATTGAGCGCACCATCCGAGGCGTTCTTCAGCAGTACACAAACAGCATTTTTTTCCGCAGGCTCCATTTCCAAAATGAGCGGACGAATATCAAGTTCGCGTCCGCGCCGGTCTGTTGCCATGTACGTTTCCGATGCCATAAGCTTCCCGGCTGCAGTTATTATTTTACCATATTCTTCCTCATTTTCAAAATGAAAATATATCAGGTAACGCGCGCTGTAATTCTGCGCCATCAGCTTTTTCGCATGTATCCCCGCCTCGTGCACGTCCAAAATACGGATGTCGCGCGGCATGACAGCATTCAGCGCGTCCTTTACCCTGCATGCGTCTACTCTGCTTTCGAGGTTGAGTTCCAGGTAATCCCCTTTTGTCGCGTAACCGACGGAAAGCGGGGAAGCAAAGGACATCACGATATGCGGATTGAACCCCTGCGAATATTCCGCGGGCAACTGCGCCCTCCGGATCGCGCGTCCGAAAGCGCGCTGCATATCGAGATGGGAAATATATTTCGCCGCGCCGTCGCGGCTGTATTTGATGATTATTTTATACTTTTTTATTTCTTCGCTCATAACTTTCCCTGCACAAACCCGCATGTTTTTTGAAGCCCGCAGGCCGAGCACTGTATCCTGCACTCCGGCGTTGTCACTCCCTCATACGCTTTCGCGCGCTCGCGCTTTAAAAAGGCGGTATCGATACCGTAATCGATATGCGCAAACGGCATGATCTCATCATCGTTCCTCTTGCGGCAGGCGTAAAAGGCAGGATCGACGCCGTTCTTTTCAAACGCCTCCATATACCGCTCAAAGGAGAAATGCTCGTGCCACGCATCGAACACAGCGCCGTTTTTGTAAGCTTCCAGTAATGCGGGAGCAAGCTTGCGGTCGCCGCGCGCGAGCACGCCCTCCAAAAAGCTCAGACGCGCATCGTGATAATTGAATTTTACGCCCTTTATTTTCAGTTTCTCCCTCAGGTACTGCTGCTTTTGCCTGAGCGTATCTATATCGTCCATCGCTTCCCACATAAAAGGCGTACACGGCTTCGGCACAAAACACGAAGCGGAGACCGTTATCCCCACCGCGCCGCGCCGCGCTTCCTTAGGCACGGCATAATACGCTTCGCGTATTTCCCGCACCAATCCCGCCAGCCCATCAAGGTCCTCGTACGTCTCCGTGGGCAGGCCAATCATAAAATACAACTTGACCGTATTGACGCCAGACTCGAATGCGCGCGTTACCGTGCGGATAATCTCCTCGTGCCTGATATTTTTGTTGATCGCATCGCGCAGGCGCTGTGTGCCCGCTTCGGGCGCAAACGTAAGGCCCGTCTTGCGTACCTGCTGCAACTGGTTCGCAAAATCCTTTTCAAAGCTGTCTATGCGCAGGGACGGCAGAGATACGGATACCCTCTGCGCCGAAAATTCTTCGATCAGGCCGCTTACAAGCTCGTCGATCTGTGAATAGTCTCCTGACGATAATGAGGACAGCGATATTTCGTCATATCCGGTCGCCGCGATCACCCGGCGCGCATTTTTGCGTACCGTCTCCGCTTTCCGCTCACGCACCGGCCGCATCGCGAATCCGGCCTGGCAAAACCGGCAGCCGCGCGGACAGCCGCGCATGATTTCCAGTACGCAACGGTCGTGCACCGTATTAATATACGGCAATACCGGTTTTTGCACCGTTTGCTCGCCGTCAAAATCGTCGATCACACATTTCTTCACAGTCTTTGGCGCGCCCTTTTGCGCAGCAACCGCCGCCACCGTACCGTCGTCGTTATATTCGGTCTGGTAAAGGGACGGCACATAGATTCCCTCAAGATGCGCCGCTTCTTCCAAAAACGCGCCGCGCTTAAATCCCTGTTTTTTATGCCTGCCATAAAGCGCGCACAGTTCGCGCACACATTGTTCCGACTCGCCAATCGCGAATAGGTCAAAAAAATCCGCTATCGGTTCCGGATTGATCACGCATGCCCCGCCGCCTACGACGATAGGCGCGTCGTTCCCCCTGTCGCTTGCCAGCAAGGGAATCTTTCCCAAATCGAGCATCGCCAGCACGTTGGAATAACACATTTCGTAAGAAAGATTGATACCCACCATATCAAAATCGCAAAGCGGTTTTCCTGTTTCCAGCGAACGCAGTGTTTCGCCGCTTTCGCGCATTGCCGCCATCATATCGACCCATGGGCAAAAAGCGCGCTGCGCATAAACGTCCGGAATGGCGTTGAGCACCTCATACAAGATATTCAGCCCCAAATGGCTCATGCCAACTTCATACGTATCCGCAAAACACAACGCGAAATCAATATACGCATCTTCTTTGATAATGGAATTCAGTTCCCCGCCGGTGTATCGCGCGGGTTTTTCCACTCTGTCCAGTAAACTCAAATAGCTCTCCATTCCTAATGACTCTGTATTAATACCATATCCCGCATGCATTGCCGGACGTATACGAGTTTAACGGCGCGCAGCGCCGTTGGGTCCAAGCAAGCAGGCTGGCGATTCATGCAGGATCTATGCGCTTGTTCGCGCGCGGCCCAAACGCGGTAGCTGCTTGCGCGGCTACTGTCCCTGCCACCGTTGCCGGCGCATATCCACGCTCAGCACAAGGCCAAAGGCGAGGCAATTCATAATCATGCTGGATCCCCCCGACGAGAAAAACGGCAGGGGAATGCCCGTAACGGGGAGAAGCCCGATATTCATACCGATATTCTCCACCACGTGGAACAGCGTCATCGCCGCTACACCGATAATAATAAACGCCCCGAAATCGTCCTTGGCCCGCAGCGCCAGCATAAAAGTACGCGCGATGAGCAGAAAATATAAAATAATCAGTATCAAACCGCCCAGAAAGCCGAACGCTTCCACCGTAACGGCAAAGATAAAATCGTTGTTGCCGAACGGCACGTACCCCAGCTGCGAAAGCGAGCCCGGCGTAAACAGGCCTTTGCCCAAAAATCCTCCCGAGCCGATCGCCAGTTTCGCCTGATCCATCTGCAGCGTCGCGTCCGCGTTCTGGACAATCTCCGAATCCGGCCTGAAAAACGCCAACAGCCGTGTTTTGACATAGTCTCCATCTTCCAGCGACATAATATATATGATAACGACGGCGGCAGCGATACCAATCAGGATCAGCCATACTTTCCAGTTTGTTTTAGCCATAAACAGCATAATGACAAATACAATGACATATACCGTCGCCGTACCCAGGTCCGGCTGACTCGCGATAAGCGCCACCGGAATCGCCAGCCGCCAGAGCGCCGGCAATACTTCCCGAAAGGTCTGGATACCGTTTTCATGGCCCTCGGTTTTGTCGGAAATAACCTTGGCCAATACAACGATCATCAATATCTTACATAGCTCGCCGGGCTGAAATCCTCGGTTTCCGATCATGAACCAGCCGGTCGTACCGTTCTGCGTACTTCCAAAAAACCTTACGGCGATCAAAAGCGCGACCGCCGCCCAATAAATCCAGTCCGTAAAATGGGCAATGGTATGGTAATCCACCAGCATCACCAAAAACATCAGTACCACGCCAATGCCAAAGAAGAGCAACTGCCAGAGCGCCGAGCTCAGATTCAGGTTTGCGAAAAGCTCGGCAAACCCCTGCTCGTCTCCGGTAAACGGGCTTGCCGTTACATTGACGATGGAAAGCAGACTGTATCCCACCAGGATGAAAATAATCACCACCAAAAACCAGTCCACGAACTTCCACATGTTTTTATTGATGAGCGTACCTTTCATATTTCCCCTTTGTTTTACAAAAAGCCCGCGCACGCAGGCGCGGGCTTTTTTGATCTCGATACTGATTCAACGGGCAGCGTTTTACCTGCCGTTGTTCTTTACCATTTGCTTGATCTTTTTGATCGGGATATTCATTGCCAGCTGCGAGGAAATTCCTTCTTCCTCTTCACTGGGCACGCTTTTAAAATCGATGGCAAACTCCGATTCGTCGATTTCCACATACTTGGAAATGACCTGCATAATATCCTTTTTGATCATGTCGATCATGTCGTCGTTGGACGTCGTGCCGGCACGGTCATAGATAAGCACCAGCTTCAGCCTGTCTTTCGCGACCTGACTGCTTTTCTTCCGATTAAAAAACCATCCCATAGTAAACCCCTCCGTTTATTTCGAGAAGAGTTTCTTCAGTTTGCCAAAGAAACCGGACCTCTGCTCTAAATCGAGCATCGGTACGTCCTCGCCCATAATGCGCTTCGTCACATTGCGGTACGCTTCGCCCGCCAGCGAACCGTTGTCCGTAACCGCAGGCTCTCCCAGGTTTGAGGAACGGAAAATCATTTCGTCCTCCGGAATCACGCCAATGAGCTCGATCCCCAGTATCTCCAGCGTATCGTCGATCGCCAGCATGTCGCCCTTACGCACAAGATCCGGACGCAGGCGGTTGATCAGGAGCCGCGCGTCGTCCACACCGCTTGCGGATAACAGCCCGATAATACGGTCCGCATCGCGCACGGATGAAACCTCCGGCACCGTCACGACGATTGCGGATTTCGCGCCTGCTACTGCGTTTTTAAATCCGCGCTCGATCCCCGCCGGACAATCGATCAAAACATAATCGAACTCCTGCTCAAGTTCCGTAATAAGCTCTTTCATCTGTTCAGGCGTTACGGCCATTTTGTTTCTGGTCTGCGCCGCCGGCAAAAGATATAAGCCTTCATAACGCTTGTCTTTGATGAGCGCCTGCTTTAGTTTGCATGTGCCCTCCACAACGTCCACCAGGTCGTAGACAATCCGGTTCTCCAGTCCCAGCACGACGTCCAGGTTCCTCAGGCCGATATCCGTATCCACCAGTACGACTTTTTTCCCCTGCATCGCAAGGCCGGTGCCAAGGTTAGCCGTAGAGGTCGTTTTCCCTACGCCGCCTTTACCGGATGTAATGACAATCACGTTTTCCATCAGCTATGATACCTTTCCTTTTATATATGATAATTTCCGAATAAAGCTTTATCTTATATTGACAGGGCGGATGACCACCTTGCCGTCGCGAAGTTCCGCGATTTCCGCATCCTGCACGTCCTCCCGTTCGTTCGGGAAAGTCACGACCCTGCCCGAAAGCCGGAGCTGCTTAGGACACATATTAACGGCCGCCACACATACGTCCGTCCTGCCCGCGCAGCCCGCGTGGGCGAGCCCGCGCAATTTGCCGAACACCGCAATGCTGCCGCCCGCGATCACTTCCGCACCGGGATTAACGTCGCCGATCACAACGATGTCGCCTTCGCACTCCACCCTCTGCCCTGAACGGATCGTATTATTGATAAAAATCGACTTTGCGTCAAAATACGAATTGGATACCAGATCCACCTCGTCAAGGTATTCGTCCTTTGGCGCTTTCCCGCCGCTTTTACCCGCAGCCGGTTTCTCGATCTTAAGTTCCACCTCGCGCATCATATCCGCCTCGTCTCCGAAGAGCACGTCGCGGATTCCGAAATCCATCGCAAACACACGCTTGATCTCCTTGCGTTGCGCATCGGAAATCTGCTTTCCACGGATGACGACTCTGGTATCGCTGTCACGGAAAAACTCCTTGTTTTTCTTAAGCTTTACCATCAATTCTTCACGCAGCACAGGATAGGTAGACTTTTCATCCAGATAGATTTCCAAGCCGTCCTCTTTGCCTTTGATTGTCACGATACTCTGCATTGCTAACCTCCGTGCCACCCTTATGGGAAAGCCGTTTTCACCCAAATTATTACGCAATATATTATACATGATAATATATGCCATAGCAAATCTTTTTACAAGACGATCTGATTGTCCGTGGGCAGCGATTCCGTCTTGGGCGTTTCGTCCGCCGCCAGTCCGTCCAGATAATATTGGAGAATGCTTTTTGCCGCCGGCGCGGCGCTGGCGCCCGAATATCCGTTGGGGATATAAGAAACTACCGCGATCTGAGGATCGTCGTACGGCGCAAAGGCTACAAACCAGGCGTTGTTCTCAAGCTCGATTTCCGAAACCTGTCCGCTTCCCGTCTTACCGCCGATCTGCCCAGCGTATTCCCATCCTTTAAATACCGAGGAGGCGCTGCCCAGCTCGTCGTCGCTGTTTACAACATCCTGCATTCCCTGTTTGATCGTGGCAAAATACTCTGCGGGCGCGTCGATCGTATTATAGACCTCAGGCTGCATCTGCTCGATCACATTGCCGTCCTGGTCTAAGACGCTGTCCACGATATGCGCGTTGTATACCGTACCTCCATTGACGAGCGAGGAAACATAACGCGCGACCGCGATAGGCGTCAGCGTTGTAAAGTTGGTACCGATACCCGCCGTGATCGTTTGGTTGGGATTCCATTTCAATTGCTGGAGCGACTGGTTGATCTCATTGTGCCAGCCACGGTTCCTCGATGTCCTTGCCGTAATATCCAGCTCTTCAAACAACACTGTCGTGATTTGCTCGCCCAGCGTTAAATTACCTTCCGCCGTCAGCGCGGGCGCTACCAGTTGCATCAGCTTGTCGGTTGTTGCCGTGATCTGTTCTTCCGTATAGGTTGCGCCAAGTTCGTTCCCGTACTTTTCCAAATAGCCCATGATCTGCGAGCGCACCAGCGTCGGCAGGGACGTTTTTTGTTGATCCAGAGGCTTAGTCGGATCGTAAAGGACGTCCTGGTTACCGATCTGCCCCACCGCTTCTCCGGTAAGCTCGATATTTGTCGGCTTCGTGAGGCCGAAATTTTCGCCCCATTTCACGACGTTGTCAATACCGATCTCGTCCGCCACAGTATAGAAGAAATAGTTACAGCTACGCTCAAGCGCATGCTCGAGGTCCAAATTTGCATGATTGCCCAGGTTATATTCGCTGATCCAGCATGAGGGAACATGCCCGATATAATTTTCCTGCACATATTTCGTGAAATACTTCTCGTCGGTAATGGTCGTATCAAGGGTGATCGCCCCCTCCATCAGGCCGCCCATGCCCGTAACCATCTTAAAGATCGAGCCAGGAATACCCTTGGACGAAATCGCCTTGTTGAAAAGCGGCGTACCCGGATTGTCGTTTAATTCCTCCATGGCCTCCGTCGAAATACCGTTGGTAAACAGGTTTGCGTCATACGAGGGATAATTGGCCATCGCCAGGACGTTTCCTGTCTTGACGTCCATCACGACGAGCGCGCCGGATTTTGCCAGGTTCAGCTTATCAAAATTGGTTTCCTGTCCTTCTTTTAAAGTACGCTTGTCAAGTTCGGTATCGTAATCCTCACGCTTTTTGGCCTGCTCCTCCGTTGTGGGGTTATAGTACATATCGTATTGCTTCTGGTAGACCTCTTCCACATTTTCCTTGATCGCCTTTTCGGCCGCCATCTGCATTTGCAGATCGATCGTCAATCGCACGTCATAGCCCTGCTGCGGCGGGATATAAGAAAGCTCCTGAATCACCTTGCCCTTGCTGTTGACCTCGACCTGCCGGCTTCCCTGCTTCTCCTTGGAATTTCCCGTCAGGTATTGCTCCATTGTGTTTTCAAGGCCTGTCGCGCCAATCAGGTCGTCCGCCGAATATCCCTTGGCCTCATACTCCGTTACCGTATCCTTATCGTTCATTTTGCCCATATAACCAAGCAGTACCGCCATCACGTCGTCTTTGGGATAAACGCGCGTGGCGCTTTCGGCAATCTCGATGCCGTCAAGGTCGTCCGAGTGCCCCTCCAGTACAGATACCAGGTTCATATCCACGTTTGTACAAATCGTAACCGGAACATAGGCGCGATAAGACGAAAGCTGCACCTCCTGCCAGATGGAAAGCAGCTTGCGCGCCTGTTCATAGGTATATTCCTCCGGAATGCGGTATCGGCTGCGCAGGTCGCGGTAAATAACGTCCGGCTCCGCCATTTTGGAAACGAACATATTGGTCCGCCAGTCTTCCTCGCGCTTTGCGATCGCCGACGGGTCCGTGATACCGAAATCAAAAGCAAACGTACCGTCGTCTTGCCGTTTGATGGCAAATGTATCGATCGTACTTCCGCCGTTTTCCTCGATCAGCGCGATCGCGCGAATCAGTACATCCGTATAATATGCCTTATCTGTGGTGGTATTCCGTGACGGATCCTTGGTGAATTGAATATTGTAGCTGCTCTGGTCATACGCGAGCGGTATTCCCGTAGCGTCGGTGATCTGCCCGCGCGCGCCTTTCAGCGGAATCGTACGGACTTTCTTATCCTCCGATTGCGTCGAGAGCGTATCGCCCTGCACAAGCGTAAGGTTTCCCAGCCCTACCATCAGCATGACAAACAGCAGCGCAATGACCGTAAAACTTATCAAAAATCTATTCTTTAACTTTTTTAACATTTTTTCCTCTTAAAAACGATCCCCTTACATATCGTCAAAACGATATGATGCCCGTGGGCGCATCCAGTTGTTTTTCATCAGCTTGGCGATCAAATAATACGCTGCCAACATCAACGCTCCGGTAAGAATGGCCGAAGGCAGGATGTTATACGCCAACATCACAGGCATAGAGAAACGCGCGCTCTGGATGAATACCAGCAGCGCCGTCAGTAGTTCTTTTACAATATAGCCGCCTGCCCCCACCACAAACAGGTACAGTATGTTAAAACGTCCCGCCTTGCGAAAAAACAGGACAACCAGGGCCGTGACAACCGTATAACAAAACGCATACGTTCCCAGCACCGTTGAATACATAATATCCATAAGCAGCCCGCTGGCCGCCGCAAATACGATCGGCATGCTGCTTTTTTCCGTCACCGCAAGGCTCAGGGCAATGAGCAGCAAAAGATCGATCTGCATCGGGATCCCCGCGATGCTTAAATCACGCAGCAGGGAGCCGGAGAAGATGACGCTGAAAACGCCCATTATGGTAAGCACAACATATCTCATCAGCTATTCACCCCTGCGTCGCGGTTTCCGTTGCGTCAGGGCTGGGGCTTGCGCCCGGCTCCGGCGTGGAGCTCGGCTCTGGGAGGGCGGAATCGCTTCCCGTTACTTCGTTTGCGCTCGTCTCGCCCGTTGCCTCTCCATCGACGGCAACCACCACAAACACCTCTTCCAGCCTGCGGAAATCGACAGACGATATAATCTTTACGTTAACGCCCGTGGATCCCGCCTGCGAGGTGCTCTGGACCGTCCCGATCATAAGGCCTTTCGGATATATCCCGTCAAGCCCCGAGGTCAGCACCTTATCGCCCTCGACCACATCGGAATCAAGCGGCAGGTAATTCATATAGAGCGAAGCGTCAAGCGAATCCTGTGAAATACTTCCCTTGACGACGCCATACTCGCGCGTACGCTCCATGATTGCCGGCACGTTGCTTCTGCCGTCGATCACAGCCATCACCTTCGACCAGTTAAGGCCCACTTCTTCCACACGCCCCACCAGTCCGTCCGCGGTAATGACCGGCATATTTTTTTCGATCCCGTCATTTGAGCCCAGGTCGATGGTGAATACATCGAACCAGTTGCCTGGATTTTTGCCGATAATCGTCGCCACCTTGAGCTCCTGCGAAGTATTTTTCTGTTTATAATCAAGCATTTCCTTGAGGCGGTCGTTCTGGGCCTTTAATTCGTCATAATCGTTCATCTGTCCCTTGATCGTCTCAAGCTCCGAATCCAATCTTTCTTTCTCGCCCGCCATGTCCCCGCTATGGAATACATTATCAAAAAAACCGCCTACCGAATCGGAAATCTGATAAAAGAATTTCTGTACGGGAACAAACGCGCCGCCAACCACATTCGCACCGTCTGCGGATGTACCCGAAGAGCCCGTTGCGGCCATCAGTATGATCAATATCACCACTATGATAATCGTAACCACAAGCGGTTTATTTCTCAAGAAGCCCACGAAATAGCTACCTTCCAATCATTTCTGGCGCCATGCGCCGACTTTCTATAGATTATATCACAATCGCATGGCAATTGTCATGAAATAAGTAAACTTTTTGTAACATTTAGCCGTATCCATCCGCTTCTCCCGCGCTCCTGCGTTCCTGTGGATATACGCGACAAAAAACGGGCTTTCCCTTGCCGAAAAAAGCCCGTCTTAAAAAACTTCAATCGCTATTCTTTTTTTATCTGCCGCCTGGCAAACGCTTTGATGGCGTCTACCACCGCCGACATTCCCTTAAAACGGTCGGTAGACATTTGCTCCTTAAGCGGCGTTTCGTCTACAAACCGCATTTCATATGCGGCGATCTCCTCTGCCCTACGGCCCGAGAGCAGCGAGACGATTACGGCAAGCATACCTTTTATAATCAGCGCGTCGCTGTAGGCCCTGACCAAAACTGTTCCGTCCTGGATTTCCATTCCCAGCCAAACGCCCGACTGACATCCCGCGACCCGCGTGCGCTCCGTCCTTTTATCTTTCTCAAGCTCCTGCATACCGCAAGTAAGCTCGATCAGGTACTCATACTGTAAGAACCAGTCGTTAAGTTCGTTGAAGTCGTCGATGAAGTTTTGTTCCTGCTCGCGGATTGTCATCCCTTTTCCCTCCATTTGCGCAGCATCTCCCCCGCCCGCCTGACGCCCTCTGCAAGCACATCGATCTCTTCTGCGGTGTTGTAAAAAGCAGGCGAAACGCGCGTCGCTTCCGTCATCGAGAATTCCTGCAGTGCGACCTGCGCGCAATGACTGCCCGAACGTACTGCGATTCCCATTTTATCGAGTATGCTTGCAAGGTCGTAGGAATGTATGTCGTCCATCCCAAAAGAGACCGCCCCGCTTCTTTTGCGCGGACTGCCCAGGATATGCAGTCCGTCTATGCCTTGCAGCTTCTGTTCCGTATAGGCAAGTAGCTTTGCTTCCCGCCTGCCGATGTCACGGCGGCCTTTTTCTTCCAGATAGCGGACAGCCGCAGCAAGCGCGATCGCTCCGGCAAAGTTGGGCGTTCCCGCTTCCAGCCGCGCCGGAAGCGGCGCAAATGTAGTATGTTCCCGCGTCACGACGTCCACCATGCCGCCGCCAAAACGAACGGGCGTTAAAGCCTCCAGCCGCTCTTTTTTCCCATAAAGTACGCCAATGCCGGTGGGGGCAAGCATCTTGTGTCCGGAAAAACAATAGAAATCGCAATCAAGCTCAAGTACGTCCGTTTGTTCGTGACGGATTCCCTGCGCGCCGTCTACAAGCACAGGGATCCCTTTTTCATGCGCCATGGCAATCATTTGCCTAAGCGGCAGCACGCTGCCGGTCAGGTTGGATACCTGCGTCAGCGCGACCATCTTTGTCCGTTTTGTGAGCATCGCCGCAAAGGCCTCCAGATCGATCTCCCCGTCCGGAGCCGGAGCGATGCGCAATTTGGCCTTATTGCGCAGGCAAAGCTGCTGCCACGGTACAAAATTGGAATGGTGCTCGAGCATAGAAACCACGATCTCGTCACCCTCGCGTATTTCCCGCGCCATGCCGCCCGCTACCAGGTTGATTCCGTCTGTCGTTCCCTGCGTAAAGATGATCTCTTCTAAGTAGCGCGCGCCCAAAAAACGCTGCACCGCGCAGCGCGCTTCCTCGAGCTTTTGTGTCGAACGCTCGCTCAGGTAATGGATACCGCGATGCACATTCGCGTGTTCTTGCTCATAATGTTCGCTGAAAGCCTCGAGCACCTGCTTTGGAACCTGCGTCGTGGCCGCATTATCCAGATATACAAGCGGTTTGCCATATATTGTTTTTCCAAGCACCGGAAAATCTTTCCTGCACGCGGCAATATCAAACATTTCTCCTGCTCCTTTTTCCGCCAGCGTTCCTTATCCCTTAAGCGCCGGAAATACCAGTTTTGCCAGATCGCCTATCGTTTCGACCCCTGCGATCCCGTCCGCAGGCAGGCGAATACCCAGCTCCCTTTGCACCGCCATAAAAAACAGTACTTTTTTAATCGTTGCGGACGTCGCTCCCTCGCAGCTTGTGGCAATATCCACTTCTTTCAGCAGCTCCTTGCTGAGCCTCAGGCTTTTGGCGATACTGGCTTTCGAGAGCTCGTCAATACAGTCGGAAACGCACTCCTGCTCTTCCAGCATAAATTTGCACTGCAAGTAGCGCTTCAAGTGCATTTCAAGGGCTCGCTCGCTTAGTTCTTTTTCCGCGAGAATCGCCGCCGCTTCTTCGGCGGCGGCTTTTTTTGACTGTAATAACCGTTCTTTGATCTGTTTATCCATTGTTTTACGCTTCGATGACTGTAAGGCCGAGTATTTCTCCAAGGCGCTTTAATTCTTCCCTATAGTCCCCATACACGAGCGGCATATGGTTGCCCACATATTTCTGCGCGTCATAAAACGCTTTCTGGTCTTCCGGCTTAAAGAACACCGCCGTGTTGCAGTTATCATGATCGTAACCGCCGCCGCCGACAATCGTTCCCTTGCCGACGAACAGCTTTTTCACATCCGGCGAAAAGCGCGCCATCGTAATGACCTGGCCTGTATCCTTGCGGAAATCATAGCGCAAAACGGCGCCGAAGCCCTGCTCGTACGCAAAGTGGCGTAAGGCAAAATCCGCCTGCTCGCTGTCAAGGCCTTTCAGCTTGCGGTTGGGAACGGAGTGTTCGATGACATACAGATCGTTGTGGTCCTTGATGAAATCAAGGTCTTCCTCATGGACAAAGAACGAGCTTTCGACCGCATCCCGATTGAGCTTCCCATCCTCCATGGGCAGGGGCACACAGTTGCCCATATAAGGCGCCTTGTGCGATACGCCCGTCAACAGCATCATCGAAAGCAAAGCGTTAATATCATATTCGCATGCGGACGGAATCCCCTGTTCGTTGAGCAATGAATGCGTCATGCAGAAAGTAAACTGCTGTTCGTTGATCCTGCGCGTGGAGCACACATCCGGACAGGGAACTGTGAACGCGTTGCAGTCTGCAAGGTCCAGGTTCTTTTTGACCGTCACATAAGCGATCAGCGACTTCTCCAAAAACTCCCTGTCTACATGCACCTCTTTCGCCTCGCGCATCATTTCGTCCGCGAGACGGTTGACTTCCGCCATATCTTCTTCCGTAAGATCGGGGGTCTTTCTTCCGGGCGTCGTCGGATTACCGCCGTCCGTTGCGGGAGACATCTGGTCTAAAAGCTCATGAATATTTTTATAACGGAAGCGCACGCCCAGCTTGTCCGTGACTTCATCCAGCGAGCGGAAAGTATCCACGCTGGAAAACGACATCGTCGAATTGAAACGCGAGCTTAAGAGTACGCTGGTATTCCTGAGTACTTTTCTCAGGCGCAGCGCCTTTAAGTCCGTTTCCAGTTCCGGCCATGTGCGCGCGGCATAGAATTCCAGGTTCCTGCTCGTGAGCGCGGCGGAAAGCGCAAGCACCTCGCAGCATGCAGTCGGCACTACCGTGACCGGTTTTTGGGAACGTTGCGCGATTTCCAGTACGATCTCGTTCCGTCCGATGTATGTCCTGAAAAGATAAAGGTCTGTCTTTTCGTTGTCCTCCATAATCTTTTCGTACATATCTTCTTCCTGGTTCCAGTCGTCATACCGCTCCACATACACGGGCGGCAGAATATTGACCTCCTGCGGCATATGTTTTTTCACATCTTCCTGGAACTGCTTATACATCTCGCGTTCCATAATTTCGTCATAGCCGGACCTAAGCGCGTCTCCCTTGCCGAATCGGCACGGGCCTTCGTAAAAGTATTTGTGTACCAGCGCGATGAACACCGGTTTGACGTTCAATTTTACTTCTTCTGCTTTTCTGATCATTGAAAAGGCCTCCTTTATTATTCTCTGATTTTATCCTAGCAGAAAAAGCAAACATGAAATATTGCATATAAACGCAAGTTTTGTGGTATATTTAGTATATGATAAAGATTCCGCTTTCGCCGAATGAACAGCTATGTAAATATTTCTACCAGCAGGGGCTTGATCTTGATCCTTTGCTTTCCTCCGCTTCCTCCGTGGAGAAAATACAGGATTTTGACGTGCGCGCTTTCCGCGAGGACAAAACGACCCTGTATGCCGAATTTTCGGACGCGGTCAGCCGGTTTAACGAGGATACGATGATTCCCGGCGGCGCGGATGTAAGTATCCAACTCCATCCGCGTTACATGCCCGTCAAAAGTCACAGTCATGAATTTATCGAGTTCGTCTATGTTTACCAGGGAAACTGTGTGGAATATGCGGGAGAGATTCCCTACGAAATGAGCGAAGGCGATTTGTTCCTGCACGCCCCGGGCAGTTGGCACCATATGGATATTTTTGAAGATGACTGCATCGTGTTCCATATCATCGCCCGCCAGTCGACTTTCGATACGGTATTCCTCTCGTTGTTAAACCATAACGATCTTCTTGCCACCTTTTTCGCCCACGTTATTTACGGTAAAAGACAAGGTTCTTACTTGCACTTCAAAACTGCGGACGACAGGGTGCTTAAAGATTGGATTTACCAGATGTACCTCGACAATCTGCAGCAGGACGATTATTCCGCCCGTCTGTTGAATATCCAGTTTGAGTGGCTGTGCGTGCGGCTTTTGCGTTTCCATCTCAACGATTTCGCATTCAGCGGCAGCGAGCAGACATCTGGCGATACCATCGACGTGCTCAACTATATTTTAGATCATTACAAGGACGCCTCTTTGGCGGACGTCGCGCGCAAGTTCCACTACAGCGACAGTCAGCTTCAACGTATCATCAAAAAAAGCACGGGCCGCTCTTTTAACGATCTTCTCTTGCAGACCCGTTTGAAGAAAGCGTGCGCGTTGCTTAAAAACAATAGCCTCACCATACAGGAAGTCGCGGAAAATTCAGGCTTCCATGACCTCAGTAATTTCCATCGCGCTTTTAAAAAAGCCATGGGCATAACGCCCGCGAGATACCGCAAAGGCCATGGTGTTTAAACTCCGGAGAATGTTAAGAGGCCGCTTTGAAACGCGGCCTCTTTTATAAACTCCTGCGATCGATACCTGCTCTTGTATCGAGCTTTTAAAATTTTATCTTGTATGAACGGTCTTTTCCGCTTTTATTTTTTTCAGCAGCACGTTTCGCGCCTGCGCCGCGTCTTTTACATCTTCCCGCTCTCCCGTGATATAAACGATTGCCTCTTCCCATTCCGAAAGGCTGTAGGCATTCGGTTCGACCCACTCGAGTATATTGGCGACCAAAGGATAAAATTCAGGATTTCTCAATTCCGATAAATAGGTACAGTCCGTCTGCTTTGCGAGCATATCCAGCAGATCCTCTTTTTGGTATCCGTTCATACCTCTCTCCTAACCAGCCCCCGCAACATACCTGCACGGCTTACCTTTTTACATTGGCAGGATCTTCGTTACTGGTCAGAAAAGCAGACTTTTTTAGTCATTTCATTTATACTGTTTTTATTGATATAATGATACTTATTTGCTTTCTTTCGGCAGGAAAAACGAAAAAATTGTCAGATTTTGCCGCGACTAAAAAAGTCTACATTATAAATCGCATTCGACATTTAAAGTGAAAAAACTTGCTTATGTTATCTCTTTTTTAGTCGTGCCCAAGCGAAAAATGTATTGTGAGACACTTCCAGCCTGCGCGCGGCTTCCCGCCCGCTGATCTCCCCTTTCATCCATAATAATTTTATTTTTTCGAATTCCGGCGGTATGGTTTTACACGGACGCCCAAAGCGAATTCCCCTGCGCTTGGCGGCGGCGATGCCTTCCGCCTGTCTTCTTTTGATATTCTCGCGCTCCGTCTGCGCCACATACGACAGTAGCTGCAGCACAATATCCGCAATCAAGGTACCTGTTAAGTCCCGTCCCTTGCGCGTATCGAGAAGCGGCATATCCTGTACCACCACATGCGCTTTCTTTTCTTTGGTAATCGCGCGCCATTGCCCGATCATTTCTTCATAGTTCCTCCCCAGCCTGTCGATGGACGGAACTACAAGAATATCTCCTTTCCTTAGCTTCCGCATCATTTTTTTATACTGGGGCCTGTTGAAATCCTTTCCGCTCAGCTTATCCAAGAAAATATTTTCCTTTTTCACCGGAAAAGCCGCAAGCGAAATAAGCTGCCTCATTTCATTTTGATCCTTTGTGGAAACGCGTGCATACCCATAAATGTCCATACCGTATACCTCCCCTGTTTATGCACAAAAAATACGCCATAGTCAGCGTATTTTTGTTTCGTTATTCAGTTGTCCCCCTTAAAGAACATGAAGCGACGTAAGCATCTTATAAAGCATAGATACCGGCAACCCGACAATGTTAAAAAAACAGCCGTTGATCGTTTTTACAAACTTAGCCGCGCCGCCCTGCACCGCATAGGCTCCGGCCTTATCCATCACATTTTCTCGTTCGAGATATCTCCCAAGCTCTGCCTCCGAGATTTCGGCAAAACATACCTCGCTGCTGCATACATCCTCTAGAATTTTATCGCCGTACATTACGCACACGCCGGTATATACCCTATGCGTATTTCCGGAAAGCGTTCTGAGCATACGCCGCGCGTCGGCAATATCGCTTGGTTTTCCGAATATTTCGCCGTCCGGAGCTTCCACAACCGTATCCGCGCCGATCACCACATCGTGCGGATGCCCCGCGAAAATATCCGCCGCTTTCCTGCGTGCCAGAAAACGGACCAGCTTAGGCGCCTCTTTGATATTGCAGCTCTCGTCCGCGTTGCTCGGCTCCACCTTGAAATCCTGCGTTAACAGTGCCAGCAACTCTTTCCTGCGCGGCGAAGCCGATGCGAGAATAATCACTTTTTAATCATCTCCACAGCGCCTACCTTGCACGATTCCACGCACAATCCGCAGCCTCGGCACTTATCAGCCATCACCTTATGCTTCTGCCGCAAGTCTCCCTCGATCGCGCCAAAGGGACACGATTTTGCGCATAATGTACATCCCACGCATTTTTGTACGTTGATCTTTGCTAGCATATCAGATTTCGTCGTCAGGATACATTTGCGCGGGCAGGTATCCACGCACATCCAGCAACTGCGGCATTTATCCGGATCGATGACCGCCAGTCCCTCCGACATTTCAATCGCACCAAAAGGACATACGCTAACGCATTTACCGCAGCCAATGCAGCCCGCGGTACAATTTTCCATGACCGCTTTTCCCTTATCCGTATTGGTACAACCAACATATACGTCAATATCACGCTCAAGCACGGCAATCGAACTCTGCGGGCACTGCTCTACGCACCGTCCGCACCCTGTACACTTATCCTCATCAATAAAGGCAATGCCGTCCGGTCCCATAGTAATCGCGCCGAACTTGCATACCTTAGCGCACGTCCCAAGTCCAAGGCACGCGAACCGGCACGCTTTAAAGCCGCTTGCAATGGCGTAAGCCGCGCGGCAGTCCTGCGCGCCGTCGTATTCGAACTTATTCCTGCAATGGCCCTCGCTCCCAAGGCACATGATACGCGCCACTTTCGGCTTCATTTTCCCTACGGAAACGCCAAGTATACCGGCGATCTCTTTTGCCTGCTCCTGCGAGAGCACCGCACACATGGAAATTTCCGCCTTTCCCTTTGCCAGCGCGTCCGCAAGTCCGTCACATCCGGGGAATCCACAGCCGCCGCAATTCGCTCCCGGCAGGCACTCACGCACGGCCACAGCCGTCTCGTCCTTTTCCACGGCAAATTTTTTGGAAGCCACTCCCAGCATAATCCCGAATGCTGCGCCAAGGCCGCCCAGCACGATAATCGACCAAATAATCGGTTCTAACATAGTTTTCTTTTACCTCACACCAATCCTGAGAATCCCATGAACGCTACGCTCATGAGCGACGCTGTTATGAGCGCGATCGGGAACCCCTGAAAGGGCTTCGGAATCGCCGAAAGCTCCAACCGTTCGCGAATCCCTGCAAAAAGCACGATCGCCAGCGTAAAACCAAGCGCACCGCCCACGCCGTTTACTAAAGACTCTACCAGGCTATAGTTCTCCGTAATATTGAGGATCGCCACACCTAAAACCGCGCAGTTTGTCGTAATAAGCGGCAGATAGACGCCCAGACTCTGGTAAAGCCCGGGGCTTGTCTTTTGCAGCATCATTTCGACAAGCTGCACCAGCGCCGCAATGACCAGAATAAAGGCAATGGTCTGCATATAGCCAACGCCCAACGGCACCAGGATATAGTACTGCACCAGCCAGGTGATGAGCGAGGCCATCGCCATAACGAACGTAACCGCCATGCCCATGCCGACCGCCGTTTCCACCTTTTTGGAAACGCCCAGGAACGGACAAATGCCAAGGAAACGCGAAAGCACGAAGTTGTTAACCAGAATGGAACTTAAGAGGATCGTAAGGATGCGAATAAACATATCCATTACTTAGACACCTCCTCTGCCGTAGTAGCCCTTGCTTTTTTATCAGGCTTGCTTTTTTCACGCTGCAAAACGATCTTGTTGATGAGCGCCAGCAGCAATCCGAGCACAAGGAACCCGCCCGGCGCCAAAATAAACATCAATGCCGGCGGATAATCCGCGCCAAACACGGAAATACCGAACAAGGACCCCGCGCCCAAAAGTTCGCGTACCATGGCAATAATCGTCAGCGAACAGGTAAATCCCACGCCCATACCGATACCGTCCACCATCGCCGGAACCACGCTGTTTTTCGCTGCGAACGCTTCTGCGCGCGCCAGGATGATACAGTTGACGACGATCAGCGGGATAAATATCCCCAAAGAAGCGTCGAGCGCAGGCAAAAATGCTTTCATCACCATCTGCACCACCGTAACAAACATCGCGATCACCACGACGTAACATGGGATCCTTACCTTTTCCGGAATAAAATTCCGCAGCAGCGAGATGAGCATATTCGAGCACATCAATACAAAGATAACCGCTGCGCCCATACCAAGCGCGTTGGTGACGGATGTCGTGACTGCGATGGTCGGGCACATACCGAGCACCAGCCGGAACGTTGGATTCTCATTTAAGATACCGTTTACAAAAACGCCTTTCATCTGTTTCTTATCCATATTATCCTCACGCTCCTTCCCCAAGGTAGCCGGCCGCAAAATCACGCGCCAGGTTTACTGCGTTCGCCACGCCCTTGCTTGTGATCGTCGCGCCGGTCAGCGCCTGTATTTCATTTTCAGCCCCGCTTGGCGTCTTTCCCACCGTAAGCGGGCCGTCGCTGCCGACAAACTGCTCTAAAAACTCCGGTTTCACCGCGTTTGCGCCCAGCCCCGGCGTTTCGTCATGCGACGTAATTTCCACGCCCTCCACCTTGCCGTCTAAGCTAAGGCCTACCGTAAGCGTCAGTCCCGGTTTATATCCCTTGGTGACGATGGAAAAAGTATATCCCAGCTTCTGACCGTCTTTCAATCCCTCATAAACCTCGGTAATATCCGCAAATGTATCCTTATCGTAATCCATACCCTCAAGCGTAATCTGCTTGAATTCCAGCGCGTCCGGCAACACCATTTGCCGTGCTTCGGTCGCTTTCTTAAGCTCCTGCTCCGCGATCGGCCCTTTGGTAATCCCGTAAACCAGACCCAAAATCAGGCCTGCGCATACGGTTATGATCACAAGCCGCAAGGTAAGATTGAGGATACTGTCATTTTTCGCTTTACTCATTGACCTTTTGCACCTCCCCAAATACTTTCGGCTTTAATACCTTGTCCAAAAGCGGCGTCAGCAGATTCATGAAAAGGATAGAGAACGAAACGCCCTCCGGGTATCCGCCCCACAGCCGCACGATCATTGTAATTGCGCCGCAGCCAATACCAAAGACAATCTGTGCTTTCGGCGAGGACGGCGAGGAAACATAATCCGTCGCCATAAAAAATGCCCCCAGCATCAGTCCGCCCGCAAACAGTTCGAACAGAATCATCTCCGGCTTTCCCGTCAGGAGCGTGATCAACGCCACCGTTCCCATGTAGGCAAGCGGTATACGCAGCGAAATCACCCTGCGCACGAGCAGGTAAACCCCGCCGATCAGAAGCGCCAGCGCACTTGTCTCGCCCATGCTGCCGCCGATTTCCCCCATGAACATATCCATGATCGGCGGGATCGCCGTTCCCCCCTCATGCAGCACGCCCAGAGGCGTCGCCGACGCCACGGCGTCCACACCTGCAAACGGCGCGACGAAAGTCGTCATTGCCACCGGCCAGGAAATCAACAAAAAACAACGCGCGGCAAGCGCCGGATTCATAAAATTATGTCCCAGGCCCCCGAAACATTGCTTTACGATAATGATCGCGAACGCCGACCCGCAAACAGGCAAGTACCACGGTACATTAGGCGGCAGATTGAGCGCCAGTAAAAGCCCTGTAACCACAGCAGAAAGGTCGCTGATCGTCACCGCCCGTTTCGTGAAATACTGAATCGCCGCTTCGCAGCCGACCGCGCTTGCAATACATAGCGCCATGGTCGCAATACAGCCAATGCCAAAAAAATATACCGCGGCGATACAAGCGGGTATGAGTGCGATAATGACGTCCAGCATGATCCGCGATGTACTTTGTCCCGACTTAATATGCGGCGAGCCTGATAAAATCAACTCTTGTTGCATAGCATTTCCTTTCTTTTAAGAAAGCGCTCTCCGGCGCCCCGAAACAGCATACCTGCTTTTCGTCTTAAAAACTTTCATATTTAAAATTTCATATTTTATCCGGTTATTCCTGCGCTTGTTCCCGCTTTTCCGCTTCCTGCTTCGCCTTTTCTTTCATCTTTTCCACTGTAATCATGTCCTTGGCAAACTTGATATTTTGTGCGATAGGCTTTTTGGCAGGACAAATATAGCTGCAGCAACCACAACTCATACAGTCAAGCGCATTGTATTTTTCCGCTTTCTCAAAATCCTCAAACATCGCGGAAGCGGAGATCATCATCGGCATAAGGCGCATCGGGCAGACCTCGGCGCACTTTCCGCATTTGATACAATTGCTTTCTTTTTCTTTTTTCGTATATGTTTTATCCAGCACCAGCAGACCTGAAAACCCTTTGGTGACGACGCAATCCATCGTCGGCACGGGCAGGCCCATCATCGGTCCGCCGGAAACAATCTTCAGCGGCTCGGAAGAACAGCCTCCCGCATAGTCAAGCACCTCTCTCGCGCTTACCCCCAGGCGCACCAGCAAATTCTTAGGATTGTTCACTGCTCCTGTTACCGTCACAACGCGGCGCAAAAGCGGCTCCCCCGTATAAAAGGCATCCGCAATCGCCTTGACCGACGCCATATTCACAACCACGACGCCGGCGTCCATCGGCAGTCCGCCTGCAGGAACTACCCGTCCGGTGATCGAATTGATAAGCTGTTTTTCCGATCCCTGCGGATATTTCGTAGGTACGGATATTACACGGATCGCATGCGTATCGATCGCCGCAGTCATTTTCTCAATCGCTTCCGGCTTGTTATCCTCGATACCGATAATCGCCTTATTTACTTCAAGCGCGCGCATCAAAAGCTTTACGCCGTAAATAATGCGTTTCGGGCACTCTACCATCAGGCGGTAATCCGCCGTTAAAAACGGCTCGCATTCCGCACCGTTGATCAGCAGCAAATTGACTTTTTTATCCGGCGGTGGGCAAATTTTGACATGCGTCGGAAACGTCGCGCCGCCCATACCAACATTGCCCGCTTCTTTGATGCCCTCAATAATCTGTTCTTTGGACAGTTCCTCGATATTTTCCACTGGTGCAAACGCCGCTTCGTCCTGAAAATCGTTCTCGATCACGACCGCCAAAACCGGTTTTCCGTTGATACCCGTAATCTCCTCGATTTCCTTGACCACGCCCGACACGCTCGCGTGTATGTTCGCGCTCACCAATCCTTGCGCCTCGCCGATCTTTTGCCCCATAAGCACGCGCTGCCCGACCTTTACCAGTGGCTTTGCCGGCGCGCCAATATGCTGGCTTAAAGGGATCTTCACAATCTCCCCCGCCGGCATTTCTTCTATTGCACGGTTTTCCGTTAATTTTTTCCCTTCATGTAAAGCTTTGAGCGGATGAACGCCGCCCGTGAATGTAAGCCCCATTTGCTACCTCCCCCATTGCGCCACCTGTTCCAAAACGCTTTCCTTATTGTACCATAAATGTAAGTCTGGCAACAGGGAAAAAGTGCTTTTTTATTGAATCCCAATCGTTTTTCTTTTCACAATTTCAAATCGGTTTGCCGTCGTTTCCAATTCTTAAAAATTTGTGATTTATTGCTTTTTTTAATGGAACGGGCTAGAATAGATTTATCGAAAACAACATGGAGGAAATTGACTTTGAGTGGAATTATTCCGATCCTGATTTTAGTCGTAACGCTGGCCCTGGCGATCCTTTATTGCTTCTGGGGCTATCGGTATTTAAAAGTTATTATGTTCTTATACGCTTTTTTTATCGGCGCATATTATTCCTATACTTATCTCGGCGGGGCGTTCCCAGACCTCGGCAACTGGCTATGGCTCATTTGCATCGGGGTCGGTCTGCTGCTTGCTTTCCTCGCTTTCTTTTTCATCAAATTTGCGATGTTCATCACCGGCGGTATCATCGGCCTGATGATTTTCGATCTACTGCGCAACTCTTTCCCCGAGTGGTTTTCTTCGCTTGACAATCTTCCGCTTTTCCTTGTCGGACTGACCTTTTTCATCCTGCTTGGACTTTTGACCTTTGCCTCACGAAAGCATTTCGTGATTATCTTTTCATCGATCTACGGCGCTTATTCGCTGATCCATACGGCGGGCGCGCTCATCGGCCTGTGTTTTAATACTGCCATTCTTGGCAGTATCACCGTCGGGAATTACCGCGATATTTTCAACTCTATCAACGTCTTTAATCAGACAAACATATGGGTTATGATTATTCCCGTCGCCATTTTCGCCATCGCCGGAATGATCGCCCAATATAGGTTTACATCAGCTAAGGCCCGACATTGACCATAAGAGTATTGCCAAGTATACGCTGTCATGATATACTGAAGAAAATTAAATAAAAATGTGCAGAGTAGGTTTTGCGCGTCAAGTGTATAAGGATGGGATGTCGCCTTATAACGAAAAGGCTTTCAGGCCTTGCGGTTCAAAACTGCGTCCGCTGCTCACAAAAGAAACCCAATATGACTCTTTCTTTTGTAGAGGCGTGCCATTTTTACGAAAGGAAGGGTATTTTTATGTCAAAAATTTCTCCAAAAACCTTACGTCTTGTTTATTGCGCCACGTTCATCGCGATCGCTGTGATCCTCAGTGTGTTTTCCATTTACTTGGGTGAAAATATCAAGATCGCTCTCGCTCCTATCGTCGTTATGTTTGCAGGCATTATTTTAGGTCCTGTGAGCGGTGCAATCGTTGGAGCCTCCTCCGATCTCTTGGTGCTGCTTGTTAAATCCCTGCCCGGTACTTATTTTCCCGGCTTCACAATTACCATGGCTATATATGGTTTGCTTGCCGGCCTCTTGTTTTATAAAAAAAACGATTCCGCTCCTAAGCTAATATTGGGGACTATCTTTATCCAGACGATTTGTTCTATCCTCATCAATACTTTCTGGCTGTATTTCTTATACGGTACGCCCTATTTCGTTTTGCTTGTCAGTCGCTTTCCTTCTACTTATATCGCCTGTGCGGTTTACATTGTGGTTCTGTTGGTACTTGTTAGGAACAAGGAAAAAATGTTTAAGACCTTATACCATGCATAAAAGTCAAAAAACAAGCGGCATATCCCTTAAAAATATGCCGCTTGTTTTCGTTTGCTGTTTTTTGATCCGGCGCTTAGCTGGCCATGCCTTCCGCCGCCTGTTTGCTTGCCTCAACCAATTGGCTTAAGGTAGCTTCCGGCGAGTTTTCAAAAAAAGTATCTATGGTCTCCTGAAGGGATTTGACCTGCGCATCGATTTGTTCTTTTACCGCCTCGTTGGTCTTTGCCTCCTCAACGAGCTGCGTATAGTTGTCCATAATGGAATCTCCGATTGCAAGCAGCACAGCTTCCGTCGCCGCGAATTGTTCGGCGTCCGTTGCCGCGTTCCATTCCGCGCCCGTCCACGACATGTAGTCCGTATCCGCTGCTGCAGATTGGTCCGCCGCCGGTTCTGTGGTTTCCACGGGTTGCGATGCGGATGCCGCCGCAGATTCCGACGGGACCGCCGCAGGCGCGCTGCAGCCTGCAATCATAGCTGCGCAAAGTACGACTGTTACAATGATGAGTGTGATTTTTTTCATGTTCTTCTCCTTCAATATTTTATATACTTTTCTCTCAACTTTTATATCATACTCAAATTGTTTTGAGCCGTCAACATCGTGAACGACACTTTTTGCCACGTGAATGACATCATTTATTTAAAAACGTATTGCATAAAAAAACGGTATTACCGGACCCGCTATACCGTTTGCCTGTTGTGATAAATCCTGTTTTTGCAGCCTTATTTCTTTCTTTTCTTTTTATAACGGTCTTCCTCGCTGAAAATGCAACCGCAATACTTCTGCATATAGAGCCCGCGCTGTCGCGCCTCGCTTTGCCCATCGCGGAACAACGGACGAAAATCGCGGTACAAAAACGCGGCGCCGTATTTTTCCGCCGCACGGTTCGCAGCCTCACAGATTTCCTCATGATTCTGGTAGGGGCTTATAAGGAGCGTCGTTGTAAAACTGTCGAAACCGTTTTCCGCCGCATACCTTGCCGCCTGGTCCATACGCACCTGATAACAATAATGGCAGCGTTTCTCAAAATCCGGCGACACATGCGCGACGAATGTACGCAGGCCGTATTCGTCGCGCATTATCAAAGGCAGACCGATCTCCCGCGTATATTCCACCGCCGTCCGTTTTCTGTTTTTGTATTCGGTATACGGGTGAATATTGGGGTTATACCAAAATCCGGTTACATCAATCTCTTCTTCCCGCAGGCTCTTGATGCACGCGACTGAACAGGGCGCGCAGCACATATGAAGTAATGTTTTCATTTCTTGCCTTTCTTTATCAAAACTTATTGACTGACGAGAAAAGCCGATTCGTAAGAATCGGCTTTTCCAAAAATAATAAAAGGGTGGGGATTGACATATCCTAAAAATTTATTTAAGATATGTTTTTATTCTATACCACAATTTTTATTTTGGCAAGAGGTAATTTGTTAATAAACTATGAAGTTATTCCCTTGCCTTTGAAAGCCGTTCCAGCACGTAGGTTGGCAGTGCAAAGCACCCTCTGTGAAGAGCCGTATTGTAATATTTTGTTCTTATATGAAGCGCGTTCCAAGCATCCTCGTCAAAATCCAGAGGTTCTTTTCCCTTGGACGCAAATCCGAACAACCAATGTCCCGAAGCGTACGTCGGCATATGGAATTGATACACCTTGCACACCGGAAATACGGACGATAGTTTCTTATGCGCGCGCTCCATCTCCTTAGCGTCGCCCTCATAATACGGGCTCTCATGCTGGTTGATCAGGATCCCCTCGTCGCTCAGGGCGTCAAAGCAGTCCTCATAAAACTCCTTTGAAAAAAGTCCTTCGCCCACTCCGATCGGATCAGTAGAATCCACTAAGATCAGGTCGTATTTTTGCGACACGTTTTTTACGAAGGCCGCGCCGTCCTCAAAATGCAGGCGAACACGCGGGTCTGAAAGCTTTCCCGCCGTCTGCGGAAGGTATTCCCGGCAAAGATCGACCACCATCTTGTCGATCTCAACCATATCTATATGCCCGATCTCCTCATAACGGACAAGCTCGCGCACTGCGCCGCCGTCGCCGCCGCCGATAACCAATACGCGCTTTGTGTCCGGCCGCACCGCCATCGGAATATGCACGAGCATCTCATGATAAATAAACTCGTCCCGTTGTGTAAGCATGATGAATCCGTCCAGCGTAAAAAAGCGGCCATATTCGTATGAGTCATAAAAATCAATCTTTTGAAACTCGCTTTTCGTGTTTACCAGATGCTCTTTTATTTTAATGCCGAATTTCGCATTTTCGGTAAAATATTCGTAGTACCATTCGTCATTCAAAATTCCTGCCATAAAATATTTCCTTCATTTCCCTTTCCAAATTATGCTCGATCCGCTTTCTTGTCTTCTCATTGAGATCCGCCGCATCCAGGTTGAAAAGATAATTATCGAGATCGTATTCCTTGAGCATCATACTCGTATGGAACACGCGTTCTTCATAAAGGTTCACATCATAAGTCTTATAGCGCTTCAGGATTTCCGGAGGAATAAAATCCTGCACCGACATCATGTCATGGTCCATAAATATTTTCTTGCCGTCTTCTGTCCGCGTAAATCCGCGCACGCGGTAGTCCATGGTAATAATGTCCGAATCAAAGCTACCGATCAGCATATCCAGCGTTTTTAACGGAGAAATCTCCCCGCATGTCGAAACGTCGATGTCCACACGGAACGTACATACCCCGTTCTGCGGGTGGCTTTCCGGATAAGTATGCACCGTAAGGTGGCTTTTGTCGAGATGCCCGACGACGCTTTTTTTCTCAGGCATTTCCTCCTCGGCAATCAGCATCGTGACCGATGCCCCCTGCGGATCGTAGTCCTGCTGGGCAATGTGCAGGACATGAGCGCCGATTTCTTTCGCCACATCCCTCAAAATTCGGGTCAACCGTTCCGCGTTATAATATTCGTCGATATATTCAATATAGCTCTGTCTGTCCTTTACCGTATTTGCATAACAAATATCATATATATTAAAGCTTAAGGTCTTGGTCAGATTGTTGAATCCATATAGTTTCAGCTTTTGCAAGACGGTCCTCCGTGCATGTTTTCTTTTCATTATAACATCATTTTTTATAAAGTAAACTTGTTCCATCCGGCAATGTATTTCCTGTTTCCTTTAACACTTTCTTCGCGCATGTTTCACACCTTTGTCACACTTTGCGTGTGCTGCCTCTTTGTACGCATTTTTAGGCATTTTTTTAAGTTTATACTAAAACCGTGACCACTTGCGGCGAGGAATATCCGCAAAAAATACCCAATAGGTCAGAAATGACATTTAAGGACCGACAGGAGGAAAAGATATGAGATTCCAGCGTGCGACAGATTATGCAATCCGTATTCTCTGCTACTTGCACGAACACGGCAACCATCTCTCAACGGCGGCCAGCCTTTCCGAAAAGCTCGGTATCAGTTACCTGTATTTTATGAAAGTAACCGGTTACCTGAAACAGGCGGGACTTTTAAAATCCGTGCAGGGCTGTAACGGCGGATACCAGCTTGCAAAACGCGCGGAAGATATTTCGCTTTACGATGTAGTACGGGTGATTGAGGGCGAAATCATGATTAACCGTTGTTTGGAGCATGACGGTTTTTGCAGCCGAGGGGCAACGAATTATTGCCTCGTACATAAATTTTTCGAATCGTTCCAGCAGGGAATGATAGACGAATTAAAGGCTAAGCGGATTCCGGACCTATGTGAAAGTACAAAAAACAAAAGTTCCAAGGCCGCTGTGAGTATTGTCTGAAATTTTTATAAAAATAAGGAGAATTTGAACAAGAATGAAACAGAAACATAAATTGCTAACCTTTATACTGGCTGTACTGTTTGTACTCGGCCTCATGGTGTCGCCCGCACTCGCGCAAAGCGAATCTGCCGCGGATCCGGAAACCGAGCGCCAGGCGACGGCCACAGAACTATAGAACCAGAAGAAACGGAGCCGGAGACATCTGCAAACCCGTCGCCTGCTTCATCCGCAAGTGAATCCGAACCATCAGCTTCGCCTGCCCCTGCGCAATCCGCCGCGCCATCAGCTTCGCCGTCAGCATCCGCAACGGACAGCACCGCCGCTGAACAGGAACTTATGGATACACTTGAAGCAATGCCCCTTATGCTTGTAGCAGGTCCTGACGTTACGGTCACGTCCTGGGAGGATTTTAAGGATTCTGTCGAGCAGGCCGAGGTGGACGGTAAAGTGATCCGTTTGGATCCCAGTCTCGCGGGCACGCTTCCTGCTGCGCTTACGCTGAATATCGCACATAATAACAGTATCATGATCGACGGCGGCGGTCTATCTCTGACCTCTCCGTCCGGCGCGAAAGCGTTTACGTTCAATAATACCGGCACAGGCAGTATTACTCTTACGAATATGACACTCGATGGTACAGGCGGCAGCGGCGGTATGCTTTCCTTTACGGGAAGCGCGTTTACACTGGACAATGTGACGCTGCAAAACATCAGTGGAACTGCAATCGCCACCTCCGGCGCAAACGCTATTGTGCGCAATATGACGGTAGACACGGCGACAAACGGCATCGCCGGCAGCGGCACGCTCGATATTGCAGATTCTACTTTTAAGGGCATTGCTGCGACAGCAGTTACTGCTGGAAGCGGAAATGTAACTGTTACGGATACGACGTTTGACGGCGTAACCAACGGTGCGGCTATCCGCGGCGGCGCGGGTACGCTGGACGTTACGGGCAGCACGCTTACAAACATCACAGGAAATGGTATCGCCGACAGCAGCGGCACGGTCACACTGGACGATTGCACCTTAAGCAATATTAACGGCGTTGGCCTTTCGGGCGGCAGCAATGCGCTCGTCAAAAATACGCTGTTTGAAAACGTGCGTAATAATTTGGGCGGACACGGCAGCGCTATTCTGAGCCCCACCAACCTTACGGTCGAGGATTCCAGCTTTGTCAACAGCGCTTCCACGCTGGACAGCGGCTATATCCAGGGCGCGATCGTCTCTTACGGCGGCAGCGGGCGGGCCATTAATATCACGCGTTCCTATTTCAAGGACAACAAGGCTTCGCGCTATGGCGGCGCACTGGGATTTTACCAGTTCGGCGGCACGGTCAACATTAGCTACAGCTATTTTGACGGCAACAGCGTTTCTGGCAAAAGTGCAAGCAGCGACGGCGGCGCGATCGGCGTATACAACAACAGTTCAAGCGTCATGTACACGATCAATGTGGACAACAATACTTTTGTAGGCAACACGGCGCAGGACGACGGCAGTGCGCTGTTCTTCGAAGGACGCAACGACATGGTCGTCGCCAATGTGACGCACAACACGTTTTATGGGAACAAAGCGAGCAAATATCTTTTATCCGTAGCAGACAGCGGCGGCGTAGTGCAGCTTTCCCTGGACGTAGTCGGCAATTTTACGAACAATACGTTCATCGGCAACACAGCGCCCAATTATGCGACTAAACACGGAGCGGGCGCGGCAGTCGGCGCGCATATCGATTCCGCAAATACGGCTGTACGCCCCACGGCTACGTTCAAAAACAATATTTTTGTAGGCAACGGCGGAAACGGTGGAAACAATTACGCATCGCGCAACATCGATATAACGGATGGAAGCGACCTTGGCGGCAACGTAGGTTACGACAACGGAACGGTTGTCGATGCAGCCGTTACAGCGGATGCAGTATTTGGTACCAGCCCGCAACCCCGTACCAACAGCACCAATTATGGTGCTGCCGGCAAAGCAGGTTCAGGTTATACTTCGGCCCTGACCACCGTCACGGTGCTTCCAAACGACGGTGTAACAGGATTTGCGGACAATACGGCGGGTTCGCCCGTTTACAGCAAGGACGCGCGCGGTTTCACGCGTGACGACAGCGCTTCCGACGCGGGCGCCATGGAAATCAAGTTTGTGAAATTCGATGCCAACGGCGGCGAATGGAACGGACTTTCTTCCCTCACGTACGATGGTTCGAAGTATTATGCGGACGATACCGCTTCCACAGGATACTTCCTTGTAACAGACCCAGGCGGCAGCGTAAGCGTACTCACAAGCGACCTGCCCACAAACGGTACCAAAACGTTTGCAGGCTGGTATGACGCGCCGACAGGCGGCAATGAGGTAACGGGCAACGTGACCGCAACAGACCAGACGCTGTATGCGCGTTGGGCCGACGATACGCCGGCGGTGCAGTTTACAATCACCTATTACGGCAACGGCAGCGATATTGGATCCGTTCCCGCGCAGGAAACCTATGACGGCGGAGATTCGGCGACCATCGCCGGTCCTGGCACAATGGGCAAAACCAACGCCACGTTCACGGGATGGAATACCTCTTCTGACGGCACGGGCGCTTCCTATACGCCAAGTCAGACGTTCTCCATTGGCGCGGACCTTGAGCTGTACGCGCAATGGCAGGACGACGATCCGAGTCCGATTGCGTTGTATACGCTCGATTTCGACTCGCAGGGCGGCAGTTCCGTGGATTCGATCCATAATATCCCGTCGGGATCAACTGTTTCTGAACCCGCGCCTCCCGCCAGGGAAGGACACACATTCCAGGGCTGGCACAAGGAAGCGGAAACGATTAATCCCTGGAACTTTGACCACGACGTAGTCGTAGGCCATACGACATTGTATGCAAAATGGCAGCCTGTAGTCCAGAACCTGTTTACGGTAACTTTCGATTCGCAGGGCGAAACTTCAGTCGATCCGGTCACGGATATTGTTCCTGGGTCACGGATCGCGGCTCCCACGCCGCCGACACGCGAAGGCTATATCTTCCGTGGCTGGTATCAGGAGAGCGAATGTGTAAATTACTGGTTCTTTGACTACTATGACGTCAACGAAAGCCGCACGCTTTATGCGAAGTGGGAACCTGTAACGGGCGAAGCAGGCTCCGCCGCAGATACAACGGCAACCGGTTCTGCGCCTAAAACCGGCGATACCGATACGGATATATTGGTTTGGCTGGTCATCGCCGTATCAGTGGCCGCGCTGGCGGTCGTATCCGTAAAACTCCTGCGCAAGCAGGATAATTAAAACTAAGCCCCCACCCTATGGAACGGGTAAGGTCCCCTAATCTCCTTTCCCGTTCCGATCCTATAACTTGTGTTTCTCTGCAAGGGAAACACAAAAAGAGCATGGAATAATTTCCATGCTCTTTCTTTTTTTGATCCTTATTCCGCACTCTCGGAAGCCTTTTCCGCCTCTTCTGCTGTCGGCGCATTTGCAAAACGGTACTGAACGTCCTTGCCCCGAATCTCCGCAATCTGCATCATCTGCGTCACGGTCACGAATTTATACCCCTCGTCCTTGAGCGCTTTGATGATCCTGTCGTATGCGTTTACCGTCGTTTCATGGATGTCGTGCGAAAGTATGATTCCACCGTCCCTGACATAGCCGCCGTCGTCGCTGCCGTTTATGACACGGTCGTATACGCTGTCAGAATTCTTATGGCCGCCTTTTGCGTCCCAGTCAAGCGGATCGACCGACCACAGGATTTGCTCCCTGCCGATTTGCTCTGCAAGCTCCTCTGTCATAGAGCCGTACGGCGGACGGTCGATCAAGGCCCTCAGGCCCGTGGCCGCTTCGATCGCGTCGTTCGCTCTGCCATACTGGTCCTGCATGATTTCGTCCAGCGACAGCTTTTTTAGGTCCTTGTGATTCCAACTGTGCGTACCGATCTCATTGCCTTCTTCATATGCACGTTTAACGATGTCCGGATATTCGGCCACGTTCGTTCCCACCACGAAAAATGTTGCCACCGCGTCATTTTCCTTGAGAATATCCAACAGCTTTTCCGTATACGGACCCGGACCGTCGTCGAAAGTAAGCGCCACCACTTTATCCTTTAACGGATCGATACCGTCAAGGCTTTTGGGCGGCATATATCCGTCCTTGGCCTGTAATTGCGTTAAGTTGGTCGATACCGTCGGCGTGGGGGATGGTGTCGGCTCGGGCGTGGCTGTCGCCACAGGCTCTGCCGAAGCCGATTCGCTCGGCACGACTGCATCCTGGCTCGATGTGATGGTCGTCGCCGCCGCAGACGGCTCGCTTCCTTTTCCTGTGCTGCAGCCCGTTATCAGCGCAGCGCACATCGCTCCTGCCATGATTATACTGATCCATTTTGTTTTTTTGTTCATTCTCATTTCCTTTCGGGCAAAATCATACCACCATTGTATACAGTATAATATAACCCTTTTGCGCTTGTAAACCTCTGAACGCGCCTTTTTTTATTCGGACGCCGCAGCCTGCATCCCTGCAGGCGCGCTGCGGAACAGGTATGGAAGCTGTTCGCCCCTGATCTCCGCGATTTGCATCATTTGCGAAACCGTCACGAATTTGTAACCTTTTTCCTTGAGTGCGGGAATAATACGCTTATAGGCGTCCACCGTAGACTGGTATATTTCATGCGATAGCACAACCGCGCCATCCTGCACTATGCCGCCGTTCCATCCGCTCATCACATGCTCATAGACGGTATCCGCATCTTTATATTTCCAGTCCTCCGGATCCATGGACCAAAGGATCTGTTCCCTGCCGATCTGTTCAGCTTTTTCTTCCGGCGTATTGCCTCCCGGCGGGCGGTCGAACAGCGCCCTTCGCCCTGTTGCCGCTTCGATCGCATCGTTGGCCTGGGTATACTGCGCGAGCTGTCCGTCTACCGAAAGGCTCTTCCATTCCCCCGCTTCGGGATGGGTATAACTGTGCGTGCCGATTTCATTTCCGTCCTCATAGGCACGTTTTACAATCTCCGGATACTTCTCCACAAGATTCCCAATCACAAAAAAAGTCGCCACGACGTCATTTTCTTCCAGAACGTCCAAAAGCTCGGGCGTTTTGACCGGATTCGGTCCGTCGTCAAACGTCAGCGCAATTACCTTATCATCGAAAGGATCGATACCTTCAAGGCTTTTAGGCTGCATAAATTGATCATTTTTCGGCTGCAGTTGCTCGATATTCGTCACCGCCTGCGGCGTCGGCTGCGGCGCAGCTGTCTGCTCCGTTTCGACGGACGCAGACGTTTCAGGCGCCGCCTCGTCCACGCCGGATATGATCGTCGTCGCCGCCGGTGCGTCTTTTCCGTTTTCCATGATTCCGCAGCCGCTCATACACGCTATGCACAGCGCCGCTGCCATCATGAAACAAATCCCTTTGCCTGCTTTTCTCATTCAATTACCTTTCAAAACCAGTATTATTCTCTCTGGTTTTCCATTATAATACGAGATGTATCCAAGTTGCAAACTTTCATACCAAAAACTCCGGCGGGGCTGGAGTTTTCGCTCGTAGATACATGATACGGTCGTAGGCTTCCACCGTCGTCGCACGAATATCCACGCAAGCCGATTTACAGCGTATCTCCGTTGTACTCCTCTTGTATGCCGAGGTCGTTTTTAATTACCCTGCCCGGGGATATACTGTTCCTGCCAAACCGCTCGCGGATACTGTCTACCGCCTTTTCCAGGCTCTCCCGCTTACCGCGTGCTTCCAAGTGTTTTTCAGGCGTTAAAAACGATAATTGCTCCTGTGCAGCCTCTTTGAGCACCAGCTTTTGTCCGGTGATGGCGAGCATCCTGATCGGCGTGCCTATTTTCCACGAAGCCGCGATGATGTCAAACGCCTCTCTTGCAATATCGGCTGCCAGCCACAGGGGATAAGGCGTCGGGCGCTGGCGCGTGATCACTTTCAGGTTCGCGTCCTTAATCGTTACCTGCAAAGAAGAACACTTCCTGTTGCTTTTGCGCAGGCGGGCAGCTACCGTGTCCGCAAGGGCGGTAACGGCCGTCCGAATATCATCTTCACAGACCAGATTGCGCTTGAAAGTCATACCGTTGCCTATGGACTGCGCTTGCGCGCCTTCGCCGGTGCGCAGGACAGGGGCGTCGTCCCTGCCGTTTGCATATAAGGATAACTGCACGCCGTTTTTTCCGAGGCAACGCTCCAAAAGCTTTATATCCGCATTCGCAAGGTCGCCCACCGTACGTATATTAAGGTTTTCAAGCCTTTTTTCAGTGGATTTCCCGACCATCAGCAAGGTCGATACCGGCATCGGCCAGAGAATTTCTCTGAAATTTTCCTCGCTTAATACCGTGGTTGCGTTCGGTTTTTTCAGATCGCTGCCGATTTTGGCCAGGATTTTGTTGAAAGAGACTCCCACGGAAACAGTGATGCCGACTTCCCGCTCGATCCGCAAACGGATTTGGTCTGCCAGCGCGCGTGCATCGGAACCGAACAAATGTAGGCTGCCCGTCACATCGAGAAAGCTTTCGTCGATACTGAAACGCTCCACACGGTCCGTATACTGTTCATAGATGGCGTTGATCGTTTCGCAGTATTCGCGGTACAAAGAGTGGCGCGCCGGGGCCAATACCAGATTCGGGCATTTCCGTTTGGCCTGCCAGATGGTTTCCGCCGTCGCCACGCCTTTCTTTTTCGCCAGCTCATTTTTGGCAAGTATAATCCCTCTCCGGCTTTCCGGATTGCCGCAGATCGCCATCGGCACTTTTTTCAATTCCGGATGAAGTACTTCTTCAACGCTGGCATAAAACGCGTTGCAGTCAATATGTAAGATGATACGTTTTTTGTTTTGCAAACCTGAACCTCCCGGCGCGCTCCTATTTCGTCCGGCTTTATAAATCAATGATCGCTTTTTCCACTTTTCCCAATATACTGAGCGCTGTATTTTTATCGTATACCTGCGGCTTATGCGTACGGACCGTGCTCACAGGCAAAAGCAATACGCGTTCCTTTTCCCGCGCCAGTTTTTTGACGGTCGCTTCCCCCTCCACCAAGAATACGCCGATTTCTCCATCCAAAAGCGTTTGCTGCCTGTGCACAACGACAATGCTGCCGTCCGGTATATTGGCCGCGTCCATCGACGTGCCGCGCACATGCAAAGCAAAATATTCATTTGCGGGCCACAAAAGGCCGTCAAGTTCCACATACCCGTCGATCTCTTCATTGGCCGCGATGGGCAGTCCCGCTGCCGCCGTTCCATAGATCGGGATGCGCGCTGCCTGAAGTCTTTTGCCAAGATAACCCGCCGCATAGAAAAGCTCTTCCGCCGTAACGCCGCCCCGTGCATGCTCCGCGATGCGCAAAAGCACCTCCGCGCTCACCTTTTGTCCGCGCAGCACGCGCGACAAGTTACCCGCGTTGATTCCCGCCTCTGCGCAAAACCCGTTGAGCGTACGGTCTCCGATCGCGCTTTTAAGCAGCCCCGTCAATTCTTCCCTCATAGATTTCTTTCCTTTTGGTTTTCTTATCCTTATCTTATCCCAACCGTTGCTTGAAAGCAACAGCTATCGGATTAAAATTTCAGCCTTCCAAAAGTACAAACCGGCTTTGATCGCAAGGATTGTGTTTGAAAAGGTCCTTAGGGTGTGATAGTATAAATACCATCATATTGATTGGCAGGGCTTATGGATTATTCTCGGAAAAGCTTATGGGCGTTTTTGCCCCGCAAAAAGGATGCGGTAAAGCCGGTGGACGTATTTTTCGTCTATCCGACGATTTACGCGCACCCTTTCCAGAAAAAGCGTCACCACATGGGCATGGTCAATCCCATCTATAAATGGTTCGCACAGGGAATGTGTGCGTGGCAGGGCCAGCTTTTCCGCCGGCACTGCAATTTTTATGCGCCGTATTACCGCCAGCTCGGGCTTGAAAGCTTTAAAATGCCTTTGCCCGAGGTCATGCGCGCGGAGCGCATGCCATATAACGACGTACGCGACGCTTTCATGTATTATCTCGAACATTACAACAACGGCAGGCCCTTTGTGCTGGCAGGCCACAGTCAGGGCAGCGCCATGCTACTGCAGCTGATGCGCAAAGAATTTAAAAAACCAGAGCTTCAGCAACGGCTAATTGCCGCATACCTGATCGGTTTTTCCCTTACGCGCCGCGATTTCAAGCGTTATCCCCATTTAAAGCTCGCACAGGCGCCGGACGACCTGGGAACGATCATTTCCTATAATACGACGGCCAGGGACGTTCCTCTGATGCGCTTCATCCGTCCCGACGCCGTATGCGTCAATCCTTTAAACTGGCGGCAGGACAACGCTTATGCGGGCAAGGAATTAAACGACGGCGCCGTGATGTTCGATTTCGGCAAACGGGTGCGCTTTGAGGTCCCGCATTATACCGGCGCGTATATCGATGAGCGCGGCGTACTTGTAATCGACGATGATGCCGCTTACCGCCTGTATAAGGCTAAATGGATTTTTAAGAAATTCCTCATGAACCGTGGTTCTTTGCATATGCTCGACATCGCGCTCTTTTACAGAAACCTCGAACACAGCCTCGAGCGCCGTATCGACGAATATTTCAGGCAAACGCAACAGTCATCATGCCAATTATCCCGCAATCAAAAACTCCCTTGAAAAAGGGAGTTTACGTTCATACCTTAATGATGTAATTTTCTTTCCGCTTGGCCGCCCTGGGCGGATTGCCCTCGATATAACCGAGCGAAAGAGCGCCTACGCCTTTCAGCGTTTCGTCAAGCCCCCACTTTTTCATGAGCGCCTTGCCTTCCTGCGTCTCGAACATCTCCCGTTCCCGGTTGATCCAGCAGGAGCCGAGTCCCAGGGCATGCGCTGCCAGCATCATATTTTCCAGTACGCAGCTTGCGTCCTGTATATATGTAGGCCGCTGCGGATCGGCAAAGACCAGCACAATCGTCGGCGGCGCATAGTAAGGATCGATGTCCTTTCCCAGCACCTCTGCGTTCATACGCGCCAGCTTTTGCAAGGTTTCCTGATCCTGCACAGCCACGATGGTCGAAACCTGTTTTCCTTTTCCGCTCGGCGCATACGTCCCTGCTTCCAACACAGCGTCAAGTGCCTCGTCCGCGATCTGTTCCGCACGGTATTTGCGTATGCTCCGTCTCGTTTTGATCAAATCAAGCATGTCGTTCCTCATGTATATCTCTCCTTTTTGCCTTTCGCTATTGTGTCTTTAAAAAAGCAACCGCAGCATCCGCCATTGCTTCGGCTTCGCCCGTATCAAACAGCAATTGCAAGAGTCCATAACGGTTCCTCAGCTCTTTTGCATATACAATGCTGTTCCAAACCATCTGTTCATCAACGCCGATCTCTCGCGGAAAGCACGGTGCGCCGATTTCTTTCAGGATCCCGATCATCTCTCCTGCGGAAGGCAGGCTTCTTGCAACCGCAAGAATCCTGTCCCGGTTCTCAGCAATCGCTTTTCTCCTTTTCGCTACTTTTTCTCCCGCGTTTTTCTGCACGCTATGCTCCAACCGAACCACCTCGCGCGCGGCGGGTCCGTATATCCTCTTGATTTCCGTTTCCCATTTTTCTTCGGAATAAGCGGACTCGTTTATCCAAAAAACTTCTTGATTATTTTTAAGCTGTTTGTATAATTCTAAACTGATTACTGTTCCGACCGCTACCTTGAGTCCGTGCAACGGATCGTGCTCTTTCCGCTGCAAAAGCATCATTTCCCAAAAATGCGACAGGTGATGCTCGCTTCCCGAAGCAGGGCGGGAATTGCCGACATAACTCATGGTGATACCCGATAATACAAGTCCTTCCATGACCTCTGCCGCCGCTTCACCGTCGCCTTGCAAAGCGCGTTTCGCGGCGCTCCTTACCGTATCAACGGATTCACGCATCATATTTTCCACAAAGGCGCAATAATATTCTCCGGTCACAATATGCGCCAGCTTCCAGTCGGCAAGGCATACGTATTTCCCCAGCATATCGCCGATCCCTGCGCGTATCATTTCCGCAGGCGCCTGCGCGAGTATGTCCGTATCGCCGATAATCGCCTTCGGCCTGCCAACCTCATATGTCGTTTTCGTATCCTTTACGATCAGAGGCGCAACATTGGAAGCATAGCCGTCCATAGAAGGCGCCGTTGCCACTGCAAAATAATCGATACCGAACTGATAACTTACAAATTTGCACAAATCGTTCAGCGTACCTGATCCGACCGATAAAATCAAATCAGTGCCCCTGGGGATTTCCGACAGAATAACGCCCAGCGCCCGTTCGTCGGGAATCAGTTCTTTATCCGGAAAAACGATCTTAGCACACGGTATTTGCGCGCCCCGCAAAATGGCGTCCACCCGTTTTCCCGCCGCCTCATAGGTATTCCTGTCCGCCACCATACAGATATTGCGGTAACGACCGCCGATCAGTTGCGGCAGCTTTTTGAGCGCGCCTCTGCCAATGACGATCGTAGCAATATCACATTGGTGTACCGCGCCGCAGTCGCAGATGATTTCCCGATTCAGATATTCGGACCAGTTCCTCATTTCGGTATCCTCCTAAATCTTTCCTCTGCATTATATGGTGATTTTGCTTCGTTGTCAAAAACGCCCGCTTTCTACACACAACGAAAAACCGGCACTCATCATGATCCGTGCCGGTTTTCCGCTTGTGGTATTCACGGTTGAAATCGTTTTCCCACTATTTTATTGAGGAAAATTATTTTAGCAGCTCCTCTTCGCGTTCCTGAAAATACAGCGTATCTGCGACCTGCTTGTCCTTTACCTGCGCAGGGTGCTGTCCATACATGATGGCGTAGGAATTCCTGCCCGGGCCGAGTGGTTCTCCCGTCACAAACCTGCCGTCCCTGTTATAGCCCATCACATAAAGCGCACGGATAATCGTATCCACATCCATCATACCGTTGCCAAGTGGCAAACGGTTGGTATCCTCGATGTGCAGGTTCACAAGGCGTTCTCCCGCTGCAAGGATCGCCTGCGAAATATGCCGCTCTCCGCACAGCATATGGAAAATATCTCCGTTGATATACTGCACGCCCGGATGGTTGACGTCTGCAATATATTGCTGCACACTCTCAATCGTCGAGCACATGGCGACCTCCGCCGAGTTGATCGGCTCAATCGCGCATTTGATACCATATTCCACAAACACATCCGCCACAGACCGTAGTGTCTGTACGCTACGCACATAATCAGACGTATCGTAAGGCTCGCTCCTTCCCACCGTGCTCGGTACGACAAGCACATATTCGCCGCCTACCGCCTTGCAAAACTTCACTTCTTCAATGATGTATTCGCGCGCGGTCTGTCGCACAAAATTATTGTTGGTGGACAGCGTGTTGGAATCTGAGAAAAAGCCACAAATACCCGAACACTTGACCCCATATTTCTTAAGGATCGCTTTCGTTCCGGCCAGGTCAGCCTGGTAGCCAATATCCTTGCCGCCGTAATTACCGCCGAGCTCGATGTACGGCACGCCAAAGCGCGCCAGTCGCTCCACCGATTCTTCCAAGTCTTCTAGCCCGAACACCCACGTACTGAACGAGAGGTTTATCCTCTTTTGCAGGCGTTCCGGATGTTCCGCCTTTAATTTGTCAAAGTCATATTTGATCTTCTGGTTGATCTCTTCCAGTTTTTGCAGTTTCATGGCGAACCCTCCTTATTTGGATACGCGCAGGCGCATTGAGCTGATGGCAATAGAGACGATGATCAGTACGCCAAAAGATATCTGCTGTAAATACGGACTCACTTTTAAAAGGTTCAATGCATTGAAGATGATACCCGTCAAAAGCACGCCGCAAAACGTACCCAGCATGTTTCCTTTACCGCCGTTGATGGGCGCGCCGCCGATGATGACTGCGCCAATCGCCTGTAGTTCCATTCCCGCACCCGTCGAGGCCTGCGCCGCGCCCAGACGCGATACCAGCATGATGACCGCGATCCCCGTCATGATGCCACTTGTAATGAAGAACTTAATTTTGTTCCAGTTGACCTTGATACCTGCAAGGTAAGCAGCCTGCGTATTGTTGCCGATCGCGAATACGCGGCGGCCGAATTGCGTATGCTTTAACAGGAAGTGGATAGCAAGATAGCCGATTAAACTAATGACGAACAGCAGCGGGATTGCGTCAAACAAATATGTCCCCGCAAAATATTCCATGCGGTTGAATATCGTTACATTGCCGCCGCCCGTGATAGTCAGGCAAAGACCCGTGTAGATGCTTGTCGTTGCGAGTGTAATGATAAACGATGGCGCCTTAAACAGTACGGACAACGCGCCGTTTAAAGCCGAGCAGCCGACCGCCACGCCCAGTCCTACAAGCATCGCTACGCCGTCCGGCGCACCCTGTTCGATAGACAGGCACATCATCGTGCTTGCAAAGCCCACGATCGCGCCGATAGAAATATCGAAGTTGCCGGATATGATCAGCACGGTCACACCCGCAGAAATCAGTCCCAGCGTCGATACCTGGGAAAGCACGCCCTTGATATTATCAATTGAAACGAATTTTGGATTGATTACCGATGTTACGATCCCAATCGCCAGAATAATCAGGATCAGGTAAAAAGACTGAGAACTGACCACCTTTCTCAGTGTCGCGTTTTTTTGTAACAATGCTCTGCTATTGTCTCTCATTTTTGACTTTCCTCCTGTGCAATCCCCAGATACATAGCCATCAGTTTTTCTTCCGTCAGGTTTTCCGGAGATATGATACTCACCAGTTTTCCTTCACGCAAAATACCGATCCGGTCGCTCATCGAAAGGATCTCGGGCATATCCGACGATACCATTAGGATCGCTTTGCCCTGCCGCGCCAGCTGAATCATCAGCTTATATATCTCCTCACGCGCACCGATATCCACACCCTTGGTCGGTTCATCGAATATGATGATATTACAATCCGATAAAAGCCAGCGCGCCAAGATGCTCTTTTGCTGGTTGCCACCCGACAGGCGTTCGATATCCTGGTCGATGCCCGTTGCTTTAAGGTTTAATTTCCTTACCATTTCCTCGGTAGACTTTTTATCTTCCTTCAGGTTTAAAAAGACCTTGCTTTCGTTACGGACAATACATATATTCTCTTCGATACTGCGCTGCAGGAACATACCGTCGCCCTTGCGGTCTTCACCCAACATGCAAATGCCGTTTGCGATTGCATCGCGCGGCGATTTGATATTGACTTCTTTTCCGTCAATCCAGATATGCCCTGTTTGTTTTTTATCCACGCCGTATAAAAGGCGCATCAGCTCCGTCCTGCCCGAGCCAACCAATCCGCCTATGCCGAATATTTCACCCTTGCGTACAGCAAAACTGATCTCATGTACGACAGGCAGTCTCGAAATGCCTTCTACCTTCAAATATTCATCGCCGATAGGTACGCGCTCGCGCTGGTAAAAGAGTGAGGTCTCCCGTCCCACCATAGCAGATATAATTTCTTCGTTCGAGACCTTAGACGCTTCATAGCAGCCCGTTACGTTCCCATCCTTGATAACGGTAATCGTGTCAGCCAGTTCAAAAACCTCTTCTAAATAATGTGAAATATAAATGATGCCGATGCCCTCTTTCGCAAGCCGTTTCACCGTTGCCAGCAGCATGCTGGATTCCTCTTCCCCCAGCGAGGCTGTCGGTTCGTCCATGATGATAACCCGCGCCTTGCGTTGAAGCGCCTTGGCGATCTGCAACATCTGCTTTTGCGCGGGCGAAATATCCTCTACCAGCGTATCCGCTTTGATGGTCATGTGCAGGTCGTCAAGCAATGCCTGCGTGACTTCTTCCTGTTCCTTTTCGTTGACCACACCGCCCTTGGCAACTTCTCCTCCCAGAAAAATATTATCCGCTACAGTCAGCGTGTCAATCAGATCGGAATCCTGGTAAATCGTTGATATTCCCAGTTCAATAGGTACCTGCGGATTGTTATACTCCCTCTTCTGCCCAAACAGAATAATATCTCCGTAATCCGGCGTGATCGCTCCGGACAGTATTTTGATAAAGGTGGATTTTCCCGCTCCGTTTTCCCCGACGATACAGTGAACCTCGCCTTCATGCAGGGCAAAATCCATGTTGCGCAGTACGGTAACGCCTGAATAGCTCTTCGTTATGTTTGTCAATTCTAAAATTTGTTTCCCGTATGTCATACCACAAAACTCCCGTCTTCAGAGTCCTTTTTACGCGGGATGGGCGCATGCCCTTTCGGACATGCGCCTCTCTCCCTGTCTTCTGTACCTTATTTTTGGATCAATACCACATCAGTTCCGGGAAAAATTCCGCTGTCAGTTCCTTGAAGATGGGATCCCTGTGCCACGGAATGATGACCTTCGGGTCGATGTTTTCCGTATCCGCCTGCGTTACGGAAGTGATCGGAACCATTTTCTGTTCGTTTTTATAGTCGATCTTGCCCTGCTGCTGGCTGTACAGCATGCGGAAACAAATATAACCCTCAAGTCCCGGCGAACTTGAGATCGTCATCTGCATGTCGCCGTTTTTGATCATCTCAATACCCATTTCCTGTCCGTTCTGGGAAATAACTTTATAAGGGTTGTTGAGTTTACCCGCATTTTTAAGTACGCGTACGACCGCCGCCGCCATTTCCTCCTGCATAACGAAGATCGTCTCAAACTCAAGGCCGCCGTTGATCAAGTCCTCCGCTGCCGCAGCCGCTTTGTCCGGGTTGTAGTCCGCATCGCGGATATCCAGGCACTTGTTCTTTCCAAGTTCTTCCGAACGTTCCTGCATGCCCTTGTTCACATAGATACACGGATAGTGTTCAAAATTCCCTGTGATGATCACGTAATCGCCCGTTGTGTTTTCCGCCATCCAATCCGCGTACATGTGACCCATTTCTTCCCAGTCAAAATCTACGCAGGCAGCAAGATCGGCCCCCTTATTAAGCGCCTGCCCTACGCTGTCCGGAACGATCAGCGGAATACCCGCTTCCTGCATTTTCTTAGCCGCCAGCGCCGCGCCGTTCTCGTTAAAGGAAAACATGCACAGTCCGTCCACTTTCTCCGTTATGCACAGGTCGATATTAGCCACTTCCTTATCTACGTCATAGTCAGACGGCAAAATCATGACCTCTGCGCCGATCTCTTCCGCCGCGTACTTGAAGCTGTCCGCTATTTCTACATACCAGTTCGCATCCAGCCCTGGAACGATAAACGCAAACCTCAGCCCGCTGCCGTCTGCTTTTGCTTCCCCTTCCGCACTTACCGGAGCCTCCTGCGAAGCAGCCGGCTCCGCGGATGCTTGTTCACCGCTTTCCGATGATGTCGGCGCCGCGGATTCCTTCGCCGGTGCCGCACATCCCGCGAAGACAGCAACCACCATCAGTACCGCGAGCATCAAACCTACAATTTTCTTTTTCATTTTCCTTTTTCGCATGAGTTGCCCTAAAAAAGGGTACGCCCATGCTATTCCTCCTTTTCTTTTTATTGGAACCTAAAAAATTTTCTTTTTATAGTGAATTTTTTTGTTATTTATAGTAGGATATATATAGTAAGATTTTGTAATCAGTTGTATAGCTTGATATCTGTTATATTTGCGGTAAATTTTCTCGACCGCCTTTTTATGGTTTCATGATAGCACAAGAAAAATCATAAATCAATCCTATTTTTTAAAAAATTATGTGTTTTTTTGTTCTTTTTAATTCTATTGTTTTTCAAAGAGCTTGAATAATCGCGCTAATAACGCTATACTGTACTTAATTCTTGCAGAAAAGAGACAACAACACTCACAGTGTGTAGAAAGCGTATCCTTATGAATTCATCCGAGCGACGTTTGAAAATCTACAATATCCTGATGGAAAATGAAACGGTCGACGTCAGTGAGCTGTCCGCCCACTTTGACGTTTCCCCTATGACCATCCGCCGCGATCTTGCTATCTATGAAAAACAGGGCATCCTGACGACAACATACGGCGGTGCATATTTGAACCGTGATATTCCATCTGGCATCAATATATCGCCGGATGGTTCCCAGTTTGATGACAACGCACGTAAAATTGGCATTGCAGCCGGAAAACTTTTGAAATCCGGCGATTCCGTATTTTTAGATAGTGGCGATATGACCACGGGTATCGTACACGGCATCAAAAACCTGCGCCTTACCGTCATGACTAATTCACTCGCGGCAGCCAATATTCTGCGTACCTTTTCCAAGGTCGAGTTGCTCATGGCCCCAGGTACCTATCAGGAGGATATCTGCGGCTTCTCGGGCAGCTCCACGATCGCTTTTATCCGCAAATATAATTTTGACGTAGCAGTTATCAATGGCGAAAAGCTCGATACCGCCTACGGATTGACCGTTAAAAACGAGACTTCAGCGCATTTGAAAGCCACCGCACTTGATTGCGCCAAACGCAATATCGTGATGATCAAGAGCGATGATATTGACGATTCTGCCTTTGCGCAGGTCACGGCGCTCCGCAAGATCAATCACATCGTTACAGACCGCGGCCTTTCAGACGATGTCAAGGGGGCACTCGAACAGCGCGGCCCCCAGGTAATCCTGGCTGACTAGTGTGCGTTTGTGTGCGATTCAACATCGAACATCATAAAAAAAACGGCTGCCCATAGAAGCGTCAGCCGTTTTTTTATCTATTACTTTTTTAGGAACATACTAGATAGTTCTGTAATAAAAACTACTGCAAAATCCCATATTGCATGATAACCGCAGCAAATACGACTGCTACCATGGACATCAGCTTAATGAGAATATTAAGCGACGGGCCAGACGTATCCTTGAACGGATCGCCTACCGTATCGCCTACAACGGCAGCCTTATGTGCTTCGGAGCCCTTGCCGCCATGTGCGCCGCTCTCGATGTACTTTTTGGCGTTATCCCATGCGCCGCCCGAATTGGACATCATGACCGCCAGTACAAAGCCGGAAGCCGTAGCTCCTGCAAGCATACCCACAACGCCGTTTGCGCCTAAGATCAGGCCAACGACGATCGGAGCAATAAAGCCGAGGATCGCCGGTGCGAGCATCAGGTGCAGCGCACCTTTCGTGCAGATGTCCACGCACGATTCGTAATCCGGCTCGCCTTCTCCTGTCATAATACCCTTGATCTCCTTAAACTGCCTGCGCACTTCCACAACGATCTTCATCGCCGCCTTGCCGACTGCGCTCATCGTCATCGACGAGAACAGGAACGGAAGCATCGCGCCGATCAGCAGTCCCATCAGCACCGTCGGATCGAGAATGCTCAGGGCCGACATGTCAATCTGGCACTGGTCCGCAAACGCCGCGATAAGCGCAAGCGCCGTCAGTGCGGCAGAGCCGATGGCAAAGCCCTTGCCCGTTGCAGCCGTCGTGTTTCCGAGGGAATCGAGAGCGTCTGTACGTTCGCGCACGACCGGATCCTGTCCGCTCATTTCCGCAAGGCCGCCGGCGTTGTCCGCAACCGGACCGTATGCGTCTGTCGCAAGCGTAATCCCCAGCGTGGAAAGCATCCCCACCGCCGAGATAGCGACGCCGTAAAGTCCAACCTCAAACGTACCGCCGTTAAGCGTGCCGCCCGAAGCGAAGTAACTGATTAAAACGCTGGCCACAACCGTGATAACCGGAATCGCCGTAGATTTCATCCCCAGAGCAAATCCGCTGATGATCGTGGTCGCAGGACCGGTAACCGTGGAATCCGCGAGATCTTTCGTAGGTTTGAAGTGGTCGGACGTCACGTATTCCGTATAATATCCGATGACGATGCCAGCCACCAGACCGGAAAGAATCGCCACATATACGCCGACATGATCCGGGCCAAGGATGCCCGTTACCACAAAGTAACCCGCCACGGCAACGATCACCGCAGCGATGTACACACCCTTATGAAGTGCGGAAAGCAGGTTCTTCTGGGAAGCGTTTTCTTTTGTCTTGACAAAGAAACTGCCGATTACGCTGGCAACGATACCGACTGCCGCGAGAATCATCGGGAGCGCCAGTCCGCCGCCGCCCAATCCTGCTGCAATCGCGAGCGCGCCTGCGGAGATGATGGAGCCGACATACGATTCGTAAAGGTCCGCGCCCATACCCGCAACGTCGCCTACATTATCGCCTACGTTGTCGGCGATCGTAGCCGGGTTTCTCGGATCGTCTTCCGGAATGCCCGCTTCTACCTTGCCGACAAGGTCCGCGCCGACGTCAGCCGCTTTGGTGAAGATACCGCCGCCCACACGGGCAAACAGCGCCATACACGAAGCGCCCATACCAAACATCAGCATGTTGCTTGCGATCTGCGCCGTATCCCCCGCGTAATATGCGTTGAGGATAAAATACCAGATCGTCAGGTACAAAAGCCCGAGGCCGACTACCGTCATTCCCATAACGGCGCCCGACGAAAACGATACGCGCAGCGCAGAATTTAAACTCTTTGTCGCGCCGTTCACCGTACGGGAGTTTGCCGCCGTCGCGATCTTCATGCCGATGAATCCTGCCAGGGCAGAGAATACGCCGCCCACGATAAAGGCGATCGGTACGAAGAAAGACATGAAGCCGGTAGCCGCTAAAATTGCCAATACAACGGTTACGATGATAAAAAAGATTGCGACTGTTTTGTATTGGCGCTTTAGGTAGGCATTCGCACCTCTCCGGATTGCGGCAGCGATTTTTTTCACTTTTTCACTGCCTTCGCTTTTTTTCATTACGCGCGCTGCGGTTACCGCCGCGAATACAAGCGCAATGACGGCTCCGATAAGAGCCCAAAAAATAATGTCCATTGGTTCACTCCTCCTGTCAAAATAATATATATATATTATATGAAATAAATTTCAGAACTGCGCCCAATCAATTTTCATTATAATACGTTCCCCTCGAAAAGCAAAGGAAATTTGCTCATTTTTTCTTTATTTTTGTCAACTTTTTTACTTGACAGCGCCGTAAGGATAAAATACAATGAAATTGTACTAATGCAACTCATACACTATATTGAGGAAAGGAAGTCGTTTCTGCCATGATTAAGCTGGATAAAACGTCAAAACAGGCAATTTACGAGCAGATCGTTCAGGGCTTCAAAACGCTTGTTATGATGGGAAAACTTCATCCACATGAGCAGATCCCCTCCGTGCGTAATCTTGCAAAACAACTGGAGGTCAATCCCAATACCGTACAAAAATCCTATGCGATTTTAAAAAATGAGGGGTTTTTATACTCCGTCGCCGGCAAAGGCGATTTTGTCGCGGATAACGCCGCACAGATCAAAGCCATGAGAAAAAACGAGATTCGCGATATGTTCGTGCGCGCAACGCGCGAAGCGCGCGATTCCGGCTTATGGATCGACGAAATCTTTGCCATTGTGGACGACGCGTACTCCTCAAATTAAAGCAGCCTAAAAGGATCCCGTACTTTATGTATCGGGATTCTTTTTTACATCCTTTTCATTCAGCTCGCATTCAATGCATTCATGCAAATCGGCAAGCGCCTTGCGCGGTTTTCTTTTCGCCTGCAAAGATGCCATGCGCTCGCTTAAATAAAGCGTGCGGGAAACTACCGGACCGCCCTGCCGTTTCAACTCGTTCTCAAACATGGACAAAAGGGAACCGGGCGTCATGATGCCCCCCAATACGCGCGCCTTGGGAATACTGGTTCCTTCCATGAAATCCTCTAAAAGAAGAGCGCAATTCGTATCCAGCATAAAATAGGTTTTATACTTTCCCCTGCTTACCTTAAAAAGCAATGCGTCCTGCTTTAAAAGAGCATTCGCATACCCGTTTTTCTTCGGATTTTCCGGCTTCCACGGCACACAGTCCTGCAAAAAATCCGCAATATTGGCTTTTACGCGTTTTTCGTCCTCCGGCGATAACGCAAGCCGGTAACCCACGATCGTCTTGCGCGCATTTTCCAAAGAAAAGCGAATGTATTTGCTGCGCTCGCAAATCGCGAACACCCCGTCCCAAAAGAGCCCGAAAAAATGGACGTTGGCCTTATCGTGATCGTAATTGCCGTACGAGAGAACCTGCCCGTCGATACACAGGTCCACATGTCCAAGCGCGTTCGTACCTAAATCCGACATATGGATCAGCACCTCAATGTCCGTCTGCCCCTTAACAATATTTTCGCTGGTGACGACGCTTCCATCTTTTCTTCCCTCCGCTTCGCCGCTTTCGTCCAGCGAAGATTTGATCCATTCCAGAGTCACCTTGGGCAAAAACGCCTCCATCCAGAATGGCAAGGGAATATTTTTCCGTTTTTTATTTTCCTGATTCACGATCAAAAACAGGCGCGTCAATCCGGCAAGGCCGAGCAGAATGCAGTAAGCGGCGATGAATGTTGAGAGCACGACCACCCAAAGCTCCCGGGCCATGAGCAAAAACACAAATCCCGCCATCAAAAGGCCACCCCATAAAAGCGACAGTCCCCATCTGCGCTGTGCGTTCCTGTAATACGAATAGGCGATCAGGAACTGGACCCCTCCCGTAAAAAAAAGCCATACGAGCATAGTGATCCATACAACCTGGTCCATAAGATCCGGATAAGCAAGTAGAACAATGCCGCACGCAAGCGAAATCACGCCGATTACCAGGGTCTGCGCCGTAATCTGGGGCCGGTTGTCGCGCGTAAAAATAAAAAAGATAATGCCCAGGCTGCCAAGAGCAGTAAGCAAAATGCCCAGTACGTGCGCAAAAACGCCGATAATTTCGACCGGATAAACCGCCAGAAAAATGCCGCCGGCCAGCAATATTGCAGAGAATAATATCGTGAAAACTAATTTGAGTTTGTTCATCCGGCCGATCCTTTCCACCCTCTTGAGGTAAGATCCTTACAGCGTCATTATAACAAAGCGTTCATGAAAAACAAAGCTATGCAGCGCCAAATATTAAATTTTTGAAAAGGTTTCTTTATTTTGTTTATTTTCCTTAACGTTGTAAGGATTAAAAGATGCAAAAAAATATACAAACCAAAAACGGAAAAATTAAAGGAACCTGTGAAAACGGGATATTGGTATATCGGGGCATTCCCTATGCAAAGCCGCCGGTCGGCTCCCTGCGCTTTATGCCCGCGCAGCCCGCAGAAAACTGGAAAGGCGTTCTTGACGCGTCCTCTTTCGGCGCAACCTGTCCCCAGGCCAAAAAATACAAATCTTCCGACGAGAACTGCCTGTCCCTCAACATCTGGACTCCGGCTGCCGATCACAAAAAACGTCCCGTGTTTTTCTATATCCACGGCGGTTCTTTTTGTGCCGGCGCGGGCAGCGCTTCGGAATATAACGGCTCCAATCTCGCAAAGAACGGCGACGTGGTGGTCGTAACCATCAACTACCGCCTGGGCGCGCTCGGCTTTTTGGATTTTTCATTTCTGGGCGAGGAATTTTCTCCCAACTGCGGCCTGTCAGACATCGTTATGGCGCTTCAATGGGTTTATAATAATATCGGTGCTTTCGGCGGTGATCCGCAGAGTATCACCGTGCTTGGGCAGTCCGCAGGCGCGATTGCAGCTTCCGTGCTTCCCGTCATGCCCACTGCGCGCAAATACGTTTCCAAAGTCATCATGATGAGCGGCGGACCATCGCTTTTGTATACCAAACAGCAATACCAGGAAGTAGCGCGTAAATTCATGCAATTCATGGGTATAAAAACCGCCCGGCAGTTAAAGGACATGGATGTGCGCGAACTCGTATCCAAGCAGCGTAAATTTGCTTCCTATTGCGGCCTTGGGGACGGTACGTTCATGATCGAGGTTGACGGCACGCTTGTGCCCGATTATCCGATTCCTGCCGCAGCGCAGGGCGCGGCTCGGGATATTCCCATTCTCATCGGTACCACCAAGGAAGAAATGTCTTTTTTATGTATCAAGATCTTATCCAAGGTCCTGGATATCAGTAAAATACTCCGGCGGAATATCGATCAGGAAAAAGAAGAGGTCAAGACCCGTTTAAAGGCCGCCTACCGCCGTTACGGCAAACGCGCGAAATCCATGATGCTTACCGACCGTGTATTTCGCATGGCAAGCGTCTGGTATGCGGAGGTCTATAACCAGTATGCCAATACCTGGATGTACCGCTTTGATTACGAAACACCGGCTATGAAAGCTATCTCGCTGCGGGCCTGCCACTCATGCGATATTCCATTCGTCTTTGGTAATTTCCATGCGGGCCTTTATAAATGGATGTTCCTGTTGCCTTCTGTCAAAACGACGCGGTGTATTTCAAAAGAAATGCAAAAAGATTTTGTCTCTTTCGCCAGGGACGGAAAGCTTGCATGGCAGGACTGTTGCGGCGTCGATACGCCCGCCAAATGCTACGACAAAAATTTCTCCGTGATTCCTATGGTTGACCCTGAGATTGAAAAGGAATATGATAAAAGCGAATTCAAACGGCAAGGCTTCCGTGGCTTTAACATCGTACATATCGGTTAAACATAGGGCAACATATTGCAGGGGGTTGTTATGGTAGATTTTATAAAAGTACAGAGCCTTCTTTCGGAAAACTCTCCGGTCGACATAAATGAGATTACTCCGGAAAAGCATCTGATTAAAGATTTGGAGCTCGATTCTTTCAGCCTGATGGATACGGTCTCCAGCTTCGAAAAAGAGTTTGGCCTTTCGATCCCCGACCGCGATTTAAGGCTTTTCGATACCGTGCAGGACGTGATCGATTACCTGACGGCCAAAGAAGCAGGCATATAAAAACACACCCATAAGGATGTGTTTTTATATGCCTGCTATTTGCTTTTGCGCGCTACATTCAAAAGAGACAACAAGTAAAACACCACGCCCGTTACGATCATCACTATTATGCATGTAGTGAGCGTCGTCGCAGCATCACCGAACTGAAAAGTGACGCCCAGTTCCGTATTAAAATCTTTCAGTGCCGAGGCCGGCGCGCCGTCAAACGAGACGGCGGCGCTCTGCTCCATCATCACCGTACGGAAATATGATGCAGAATAGGAAACTGGAAATACTTTGATGATATTGCCCACCGCGTCGGGCAGCGCACCGATGGGGATATAAACCCCCGTCAAAAAGCCGATCAACGTTCCCACCACCGTACTTGCCGTCGCGAAAGCGTTCTGACTTTTAAAAAAGGATACAATGAAGAATACAATGGAACTCGAGGCGAGCACGGAAAGCAATATGCCGCCGATTACTTTCGCCATATTTACGGCGGACAACATCTCCCCGCCCGACGCTACGATATAGATCTCGCCTATGACGAACGCAAGCAGGCTCATAATCACGCCTACACAGTAAGCGGCAACAACATAGCCGCCCGCAAGGCTGCTTCGGCTGATTGGCGACACCGTAAAATCCTTGCTGATTTTTTTCGCCCTATCCTCTACCATAACGCCGAACGCGCCCAGTGTAGAAGTCATGGAAATCACGGCGAGGATTCCGGCGATAATCCAACTGTTCATCAGAAAATCGACTCCTTTGATTTCTTCCATGCCGCTTGTGATTGTATCCCCCAGAAACACCGCATACAGCGCGATTACGATAATCACCGCCAGCAGCGAATAAAATACCGCGCTCTTATCTCTGAAAAACACTTTTAAATTACGTCTTGTCATTGCCAGCATTATGCGTCCCTCACTTCCGATCCCGTAATATTCAAAAATACGTCGTCCATCGTTCCCCGCCTGACCTCAAGTCCGAGAACCTCATTCCTGCAATGGTTTACAATATCCAAGGCGTCTATCGTATGGTCTAAACGCACCATAAAATCACCGCCTGTTCTTTCAAAGGCAATTCCACTTTCCATAAGGCACTTTTCGAGCGCGGCCGCGTTTTTAGGCGTCATACGCAATATATCCCTCGTATATTGTTCCTTTAGCTCTGCCGGCGTTCCTTTCGCAAGAATCTTCCCGTGGTCCATGATCGTGATATAGTCCGCGCGCGCCGCTTCTTCCATGTAATGTGTCGTCAGAAAAATTGTCATATTGCTCTCTTTTTGCAGACGCGAGATGGTATCCCATACCTTATGCCGCGTTTGCGGATCAAGTCCGGTAGTCGGTTCATCCAGAAAAAGAATTTCCGGCGTATTCACGAGTGCGCGGGCAATATCCGCGCGCCGCCTCTGCCCGCCCGATAGCTTTCCATACGGCCGATGATAAAAATCCATTACGTCCGCCGTCTGCGCGGCTGCTTTTACCGCATTTTTCAATTGTTCTTTCGGCATACCGTAAAGGCTCCCGCGCAAAACCAAATTTTCCTTTACCGTTAACAGCGGGTCAAGGACGCTGTCCTGGAACACGATACCGATTTTCCTGCGGATGGCGTTATCGTCCTTTCCCAGTATATATCCGCCCACGTCTATCCTGCCCGCATCCGGTTTGAGCTGCGTCGATATCATATCGATCGTTGTCGACTTCCCCGCTCCGTTCGGTCCCAGAAATGCGAACAGCGAGCCTTTTTCCACATAAAAATCAATCCCGTTTACCGCATGGACACCGCCGAACGATTTTCTTAAGTCCTGTACTTCAATCATTTTATCCATTCTATTTGGTCCTTTCTTTCGGTTACGTTATTAAAATATCATGCAAAAATCCCTGTTTCAAGCGCTTTAAGACAAGATGCATTTTTCGTATTGTAAAATGCAAAAGGGAACGCCTGTCAGACGTTCCCTGAATCTTACCGCCGTTTTCGGCTCTTTATCGTTTTTTCCATTCTTTTATTTTTTTATTGATGTCGTCCGCGTCCGCCTTGTTTTTAATAATGAGCACGCCGAATGTCGCAAAATAAACGGCTATGATCATGGCCATGACGACCAGTACATTACCTGGCTCCAGCGGGATAAAGCCTGTCGGCCCACCAATGCCAAAGACAACCGCCACAATGATCGCAAGGTCTATGACGATCCGCAGCGCCGCGGAATTGACGGGGAGCTTATCCGCAAAAAAGATAGCCGCCGCAATACACGTCGTCATCAAAAGCAAAATCAGGATCGCTACCTCGTTGACGGACGACATGCCAAACACGCACAGCACCGTATAAATGAGCACCAGGACCGTGAATGACACACAATTCATAGTGATATAAAATTTGAATTTAGACATCCTGTTCACCTCCGGCAAGCCCCAGCTTCCGCTTGAGGCCCTCGACATAATGACGGCTTATGATCACCTTTTCCCCGTTATCAAGTTCCGCTTCCATCTTTCCGTTCAGCAGGGCGCGCACGCTCTGTAATATCCTTACATTCAGGATACACGACTTACTCACGCGCACAAAGTCCGTTTTGGTAAGCTGTTGCTCCAGCTCATAAAGCCTGAGTTTGGATTCATATACCTCATGTTCCGTATATAAAAACGTACGGTTATCTATGGATTCAAAATAATAAATATCGCCAAGGCTGACGGTATAGGTTCTCCCGTCCTTTTTCGCGGCGACAGAAAAAGAATACAATCTGATCTGCGTAATCAGTTGTTCCAGCGCCGGATCGATAATCCCGCATTTAATGGTGATCTCGACTTCCTCGTTATCCGGCGACTGGTCGATCAATAGCTTCAAAACTTTCTCCCCTCCGGTTCTTCTTCATTGTTTTTAGCATACCCTGCCGCGCCGCGCTTTGCAAGCGCCATCCTCCAACATGCATATTTCCCTGCATAAAATACAAAAGGCGCAGCCCTGTATTGCGAAGCCGCGCCCCTATTCTTTCGAAAAATTCAATAAACCGTATATCCGCCGTCCACCACCATAATATGTCCCGTCATAAAGGAAGAAGCGTCCGATGCAAGATAGACGGCCGCGCCGCCCAGCTCGGGCGGATTTCCCGCCCTCCCGAGCGGCGTATATTCCATCCATAACCTGATTTGCTCCGCCTTGGACGGATCCTTGAACATAAAATCCGTTTGTTCCGTCATCATGACCCCGGGCGCGATCGCGTTGACACGAATTCCGTACCGCGCCCACTCCGCCGCCAGGCTCCTGGTAAGCATAACCACGCCCGCCTTGGATGCGTAATACGAACTCTGCGGTACGGACTGGTTCACGATCATGGCCGACATGGAAGCAATATTGATGATATTGCCGCTTTCCTGCGCGATCATCACGCGCCCCACCGCCTGCGCTACGAAAAACACGCCGGTCAGGTTGACGTCGATCACATCCTGCCAGTCCTTGCGGCTGACGTCCGCAGATGGTCCCGGCCTGCCGATTCCGGCATTGTTCACAAGAATGTCAATGGTCTGGAAGCGTTCCGTTACCGCCTCTACCATTTCGTCAATGCTCTTCTGGTCGCGCACATCCAGTCGGCAAAACATAGCCTGCACGCCGCTTTCGCCTATTTCCTCGACAGTTTGCCTGCCTGTTTCACTGTCAATATCCGCAGCCACGATGTTCGCGCCCTGCCCCGCAAGCGCCATTGCCATCGCTTTCCCCAGTCCCTTTGCCGCACCTGTCACAATCGCGGTCTTTCCTTTTAATGAGAACAAGTTCTTTTCCATACAGGTCCTCCTTACGCCAAACGCTATATTCTTATGCCCTCATTGTAGGATTCCCTTTGCATGAATTCAATTCAATCATTTTCCTATTGGTGGTAAAATCTTCGCTTTCCGCATTTCCGTACGTTGCCGAGACTGCCCTCTTTATTCCACGATCTCTCTTTGTATTTTTTTGGGCAGGGCCAAAATCCCCGTTTCATACGATTTGTCGATCATATCTTTCAGCACGCCGTCCGGCACCTTTCCCTCGAGATATACCGAACTCCAATGTATTTTGTTCATGTAATAACCGGGAACGATTTCATCCCACTGCTGCCGCAAAAAATCGTTCAGCGCGGGTTCCAGCTTCATCGTAAAGATCGGTCTTCCTTCCTTATCATTCCCCCGCATGGCAAACATCTTCCCGCCGACAAAATAACGCGTTGCCTGCCATTCAGGCTGGAAGTCTTTGGTAACGCCTCTTTTTCCGAGGCAATATTCCTCTATCCACGCATCGTTCATTTGATCATCCCGCTTTTCCGGATCAGCTCCACCGCCTTTTGCATGACCGGAACGTCCGCGACCAACGCAAAACGCACGAATCCCTCCCCCGCAGGTCCGAAGCTTTCGCCGGGTACGCAAATCACTCCCGTCTTATCCATCAGCTCAAGCACAAAATCCCACGACTTTGTATATCCCTTGGGGAGCGGCGCCCATACAAACATGGTACCGGTTGAATCCGGCACGTCCCATCCGATGGACCTAAGGCCGCCACACAGGGCGTCTCTGCGCTCGCGGTAGCCCCTGCGGTTACGTTCCAATATATCCTGCGGACCGTTTAAGGCGGCGATCGCCGCTTTTTGCACTGGGAAAGAAATACCGTAATCGATTTGCGAACGCAGGCACCGGAAATTGCGGATAATCTCATGGTTGCCCATCGCGAACGAAATGCGCAGCCCTGTCAGGTTATACGATTTGGAGAGCGAGTTAAATTCAATGCCCACATCCATAGCCCCGGGCACTGCCAGAAAAGACATGCCGGGTTCCCCGTCCATCACCAGTTCGGAATAGGCGTTGTCATGCACCACCACTACATCGTATTCCTTTGCCCATGCGACCAGCCGTTCGTAAAAAGCATAATCCGCTTTCATCGTCACAGGATTGTTCGGGTAGGAAACGACGATCATTTTCGCGCGGCGGCTAACGTCCCCTGGAATGCTTTCAAAATCAATCAGGAAATTATTCTCTTTTTTGAGTGGCGTATAATAGATTTCAGCTTCCGCCATGCGCGGCCCGAACATAAACACCGGATAACATGGATCGGGCGCGATCACGAGGTCGCCCGGGTTGCAGATGGGCAGCGCCACATGCGCCATCCCCTCCTGCGTACCGTAAACGGACATCACCTGCTCCGCCTCAAGCGTTACCCCATAACGCCTTTTATACCATGCAATAACCGCGTCTATAAGTTCCGGCAGGTCGGCGAGGGAATATTTGAAATTATCGGCGACTCCCGCCGCCTCTTTTAATGCCTCGATCACATGGTCGTCCGGCTTAAAATCCGGCGTACCTACGGAAAGATTGATAACCTCTCTGCCCGCGCTCAATAATTCGGCTTTCTTTTCTTCCAGTTTGGAGAAAATATTCATATCAAAAACTTTCATCTTGTCAGCAAATTTCATATTCTGCCCCCATATGCGTTTATTAACAATATAAGAATATCTTACCGCAAACGTCGGCTGGACGCAACGGGTCATCCGCGAAAAGCGGCGCGAAGAGGCGCAAAAAAAGATCCGACCGATGGCGGATCTTTTTGCCCGTTCATTTCCTTTCGCTGGAAAATTTCTCAATGTGGTTGACGATCTCCTTTGTGCATTCCTCCTCGTTGTTCTCGATCATCCAATGACCGCAACGCATGGGGACGAAGCGGTAATACCCTTTCATATACTGTTCCGTCATATCGCAGGCGCGGTTGCCCACGGCCGGGTCGTATCTGCCGTACAAAAGCAGCGTGGGTGTACGCACCTCGAGGTTGTCCGGCATGCGGTTTTCCTCGTGCGTTTTCAGGTGCAGCAGACAGGAGCGGTACCACGCCAGCGTGGCGGTCAGCCCCTCTTTTTTCCCAAAAATCGTCATGTATTCGTCGATCAGCGATGAATCGAACCCGTCCCACTTCGCCTTTTTCAGGAACGCGCATTCGTTCGCGCCCAGCCGCTCCTCCGGCTCGTCTTCCGGCGCGTATTCAAAAATATACTGGCTGAGCCGGTGCTGCTGTTCGTCGTTTGCGACGCAGTAACTGAACGCCGCCGTATGCGGCACCGCCATCGCCGTAAATGAAATCACTTTTTTCGGCGCGGTCATGACGATGTTCCAACCCACGATCGCGCCCCAATCGTGTCCTACAAGGTGAAATCTGTCCGCGTGTTTCAGAGTCCCTGTCATCTCCAAAACGTCCGTCAGCAGCTTTTTGTGCGTATAATGTTCCAATCCCTCGGGCCGCGCGCCCGCGCTGAACCCCCGCTGATCAGGCGCGAAACAGCGGTACCCCATTTCCGCCAGCCTGAGCATCAGCGTTTGCCACATGATAGAGCTTTCCGGAAAGCCGTGCAAAAAGACAACCAAATCCCCGCTGTTCTCCATCCCGCAGGAACGGCACCGGAACGTATAGCCGTTCGCACGCACTTCTGATATTTTTACTTCCATCTTCCGATCCCTCCTTTTTGTTTGGAAAAGTCATATTTTCTTTCCTACCGCCATTGTAACACCGCCCCAGCGGAAACCTATGGTAATTCCTTACCCAATTTTTTTGCTCCGCCGCGAAAAATCCGTCCGCGCGGCTTTCTATTCTTTCCGGAAAACGATATAATGAGACTATATCGATTCTATGCCCCACGGCGCGCCGCCATGCGGCGATGAAAGGGAAAACTGTATGGGAATCCAACTGAAACAAAATTATATCAATGAAGAAAACGTGCTTTGCTTTAACTGTGTTCATTACGGCGTACTGACGTTTGCCCCGGGCATGCCGGAAATTCGTTCGTGCCAGATTTACGGCGACATCGATCCGGATATGCTCACGGGCGAAAAGTGCCAATGCGATCACTTCGTCGCACGCGAAGAACAGGAGTAAGCGTATGTTTATCGCGGACCTGCATATCCATTCCAAATATTCCCGCGCTACCAGCAAAGAGTGTATGCCTGAATACCTTGATTTATGGGCGCGCCGCAAGGGGCTTGACCTCATCGGCACGGGCGACTTTACCCACCCTGTCTGGCGGGAGGAATTGAAAGAAAAATTTGTTCCGGCGGAAGACGGCCTTTACCGTTTAAAGGACGACTTCCGTATTGCGGAAACAGTTGGGGACGCGCCTGCTCCCCGTTTTGTGATTTCCGGCGAAATCAGTTCGATTTATAAAAAGAACGGCAGGGTCCGCAAGGTTCATAACGTAATCCTGCTTCCTTCACTGGAAGCAGGCGAGGCGCTTTCGCACCGCTTAGAGCTGATCGGCAATCTTCATTCGGACGGGCGGCCTATCCTCGGCCTTGACAGCCATGACCTGTTGGAGATTACGCTCGATACCTGCCCTGACGCTATTTTTATTCCCGCGCACATCTGGACTCCCCATTTTTCATTATTTGGGGCGTATTCCGGCTTCGATACGATAGAGGAATGCTTTGAAGACCTGACGCCGCATATTCATGCGCTGGAAACGGGGCTTTCTTCCGATCCGCCCATGAACTGGCGGCTGTCTGCGCTCGACCGTTTCACCATGGTATCCAACTCCGACGCACATTCCCCCGCGAACCTCGCGCGCGAAGCGAACCTTTTCAATACAGGGCTTTCCTATCCGTCGGTCGCCCGTGCGCTTGCAAGCCATGATACGGATGAATTTTACGGCACACTGGAATTTTTCCCAGAGGAAGGAAAATACCACAACGACGGTCATAGAAACTGCAAAGTATGCCTCACGCCCGAGGAAACGATTGCTGCAGGTGGCAAATGCCCTGTGTGCGGACGCAGGATTACGGTGGGCGTTTACCATCGCGTTGTGGAACTGGCCGACCGTGAAGCCGGTTTTAAACCGGAAAATGCCAAGCATTTTGAAAGTATCGTTCCCCTTCCGGAAGTTATCGCGGCGTCTATGGGGATGACGACGGCAAGCAAAAAAGTCAAAGCCCAATACGAGGATATTCTGCATAAGCTCGGTCCGGAGCTGCATATTTTACGCGAAGCGCCGATCGAGGATATTAAAGCGGCGTCCGACCCTTTCATTGCCGAAGGAATCCGGCGGCTTCGTAGCGGCGAGGTGGAAATCCATCCCGGCTACGACGGTGAATACGGCAAAATCCTGGTGATGAATAAGGACGAGCGCAGCTTGTTTGCAGGTCAACTGAGCCTGTTCGGCGCACAAGAAAAAAACATACGGCAGGCTCCTTTTTCTCCTGTCCGAAAGACGTCCGGCGAAACATCCGTTTCCGATATGCCGGAGCAGATCATGTCCGGCCATCCCTATGGATTAAACGCCGAACAATGGATGGCGGCCTGTGCAAAGCAGCCTACGGTTGCCGTTTTGGCCGGTCCGGGCACGGGCAAGACGCGTACGCTTATCTGCCGTATCGCTTACCTCATCGAGGAATGCGGCGTCGATCCTGCGGAGATCACCGCCGTGACTTTCACCAACAAAGCCGCCACAGAGATGCGCGAACGTTTAGGCAAATATTTCCACGACAAAAAGATCGTTAAGGCCATGCATATCGGCACTTTCCATTCCATTTGCCTGGACATGCTTTGTGCATGGAATAAAAATATCACCGTCATCGACCAAAACGCGGCGCTCAGCGTGCTTTCCGACGTGCTGAAAGCATGTAACTGCAGCATGCGCCCGCGCGAGGCGCTCTCGGAAATTTCACGCGTCAAGAACGGAGCTGCCGGAGACGTGCCGCTCGTGGTATACGACGCCTATTGCGCCCGGCTCAGGCAACTGAACGTTGTGGATTTCGATGATATTTTATTGGATACGCTCGCTAGATTTGAGGACGGCGACACGAAAATGCAGGCTTTCCTGCCCCGCTTTTCCCACTTGCTGGTGGACGAATTTCAGGATATAAACCCTGTGCAATACCGCCTGATCCGCGCGTGGAACAAACAGGGGGATCTTTTTGTAATAGGCGATCCCGACCAGTCTATTTACGGCTTTCGCGGGAGCGACGCCCAGTGTTTTGCGCGGCTGCACGAAGACCTTGCCCCTGTATATGAAATCCGTTTAAAGGATAATTATCGCTCCACGCCTCAAATCATCAACTGTGCGCTCCACGCTATAGGGCGAAACGAGAAAATTTTAGAGGCAAAGCGGGAAAGCGGCGCTGCTGTGCGGCTACTCACGGTGGACTCCTCTTTTTCCGAGGCCTTATTCCTCGCAAAAGAGATCAACCACATGGTAGGCGGCGTAGATATGCTGGCCGCGCATGCCAAATCCAAAAAGCATACGGACGCGCAATACGGCCCTGGCGATATTGCAGTCTTGTACCGCACGCACCGCCAGTCGGAAATTATCGAAGAATGCCTGAAAAAGGAAGGCGTTCCCTATGTGGTGGCCGGCAGGGATGACAGTCTTTCCGACCGTCGGGTGATGGGCGCTTTAGCGTTTTTCCGTTTTTTGTGCAATCCAAAGGATTGCGTCTCGCTGACGACATACTTAAAATCGGCAAGCGTTCCGCCTGCATCCATGCAAGCAGTCTTGGAAAAATACGGCGCGGGAAAACAATGCATTGCCAGCCTCACCTGTTTACTGCGCGAATTAGGCGAAAGCAAAAATGCCGATATGCTCGAAAAATTTGCGCCGCTCCTCAGGAGGGAATCGCCCGAAGCCCTGCTTTCCATGTGGGTAGGCGAGCAGGATTTCGAAGCACTTCCCCAGCCGCTCCAGCGTCTGATCAACACAGCCGTGCTGCACGAACGCATGGATGAATTCCTTAAAAACCTCACTCTGGGCAAGGAGGGTGACGTGCGCCGCAGCGGACATAAAGCCTATACGTCAGACGCGGTCACGCTGATGACACTGCATGCCTCTAAGGGTCTTGAATTCCCCGTGGTGTTTCTGTGCGGCGTAAACGAAAGAACGATCCCTTTCTGCAATGAAAAGCATAAAAGTGATTTAGAGGAAGAACGCAGGCTGTTTTACGTAGGCTTGACACGCGCGCAGAATGAGCTCGTCTTGCTGGCGGATAAACAGGAACCGTCGCCGTTTTTAAATGGTTTTCCCAAGCAAAGCATAATCGAAGCACCTGCTTTCGCGCACAAAAAGAACGCCGTAAAGCAGCTTGGATTTTTCTAAAAATAACCCTGCTTGCCACCGCAAACAGGGTTTTATTGTCATATGGTTTTGATCCAGCAATGTTTACCGCCCGGCATTTTTCATCGGGCGTTTTACCAGTATTCTTTAGAATTCATCCACATACATCTGGATCGGATAGGAAAGATATTCCACCGGCTCCAGCTGGTCCACCGTCACATATCCTGCCGGCGCATTCAGAATCGTCGGGATACGGTTTATGACCGTAGCGCAGGTATGCTCCACCGTTGCGGGCTTGGTCACATAAAATGCCGTATCCGGTTCGCCGAATATTTTCCAGTCGCACATGTCGCCGTCGTCCGGTCCATATACCTTGCCGATGCACTGCGTTTCAATCACCGGTCCCTGATGCGTCTGCGTCGTCACGACCGCGCTCATGCCGATGCAGTTGCCCTTGGGAATGGTTGCTCCCATCGTTTCCGAATAAAGGTCGCTGTCATAAAAATATGGCACGCTTTTCTGCGTCTGCGATTTGATCGTCCATCCCATCTTCGCACACAGCGATTCATTGGAATTCCATACATAGCTCGGCTCCAAAACTTCCGGATGCGCAAGTTGCTTTTCAAATTCGTCTGCTGTCAAACCCACGCCATGCGCCTGCGCCAGCGCAAGGCCGTAATCTTCCACGTTATAGCTGACTGCCCCTTCGATCCTGTCGATACGGTGTACGCCGCCCGCTACGCAAGCGATCATATTGATCCAATAAATATCTTGCATACCCGTGCCCACAATGGTACATCCCGTCTCCTTGGCAAGCACGTCCAGCTTGTTAGTGATCGCTGGAGACGTCGTCCACGGATAAATGGCTTCTTCGCAGGTGGTAACGACGTTGATGCCGCGCAGGGCGCAGCGTTCGATATGCTCGTACATATCGTCCATGAAGCTGAACAGGGTCATAATGGCAATATCCGCGTCGCACTCATCCAGTACCGCGTCGGCATCGCTGCGGATGGGTACGCCAAGACGTACACCGAGGCCTGCCCACTCCCCCACGTCCATTCCGACAATGTCAGGGTTCACATCGATCGCCCCTACGATCTCCGCACCTTTTTCATACAAATACCGCACTGTGTACTTTGCCATTTTTCCGCATCCGTACTGCACTGCACGAATCTTCTGGTTATACATATCCATTCCCTCGCTTTCTTTGGTTTTTATACGCGATTGTTCTTCCGATACTTTATTGATACCATAAACAGCCAAAATTAAACTGTTTTCGCGTATTAAAAATCCCCCGATCACAAAAATCGGGGGATTTGATTTGTTTTGCTTTAATTCGAACTCCTGATCGCTTCTAAGGGGCTCATCTTGGTCGCTTTTCGCGCCGGATAGATGCCCGATACGATCCCTACGCCTACCGCTATGCCAATGGCCCCAAGCCCCAGCCACCACGGAATGACGAGCTGTACCCCGCTCGAAAAATATGCGCCCACAAAGTCGGCTCCGCCGCCTGTGTTCACGATTGCGGCAAGGATAAAGCTGATCCCCAGGCCAATAAGGCCGCCTAAAAGTCCGATCATCGCGGCTTCGACCAAAAACATCAGGTTGATTTTTCCAATAGACAGGCCGATGACTTTCATCACGCCAATTTCCCTGCTGCGCTCCAGGATACTGGCCAGCATGGTATTCGCGATACCGATCGCGGAAACAAGCAGCGAAATCAGACCGATGGCAATGAGCTGCGCCTGCTGGCGCGCCTGTTCCTCCTGCATTTGCGTGATCCATTCGGTATCGCTGTACGCCTGGAAGCCCATTTCCTTGATAGCTGTCAGCACGTCCGCTACCGCGTCCACATCCACCGCGTTGACATATCCTTGGGAATACTGTCCCTCCTTGATGCCGTATTGGTCCATCAGCTTGCGGTTGTCGCGGATGAGCATATTCGCCGCCGGAATACTCATATAAATATTATAACTCTGCTCGCTGTCCGATTGCGCCAGGATTCCCGTAATCTTGCCTCGGTATTCCTTGGGCATCGGCTGGTCGGGCGTTGATGGATCCGGATTTTCGATCCGGTAACCGTCGCCTGGGTAATATTTCACGTTCATCCCCACCCAGTCCACATCCGGCCCTGTCGGTTCCTGGTATTCCTCGCCGTCCACACTTACCGCGACCGCATAACCGCCGTACGCCATGCCGCCGTACATATCCGACGATTCATTCGGGTCTATAAAATTCTGGCGCGCATTCGAACCCACGATCAGCTCTACATTGCTGCTATCCGAGAATATGCTCCCCTCCATGAACTGGAAATCCATTGCCGCAGGGTCTACCGCATAAAGATAGGTATCCGCTTTATATTTTCCCATTACAATATACGACGGGATACCGATCACGCCGGTGACATTTTTCACTCCCGGGATCGCGCGCATCTGGTTCAGCTTCGCGTCCGTCAGTTTCGCGCTTTCCCCCGATCCCATCGGCGATACCTGTATCCGCGTGAGATTGGTGCTCTGCATGATGTTCGCCTGGAACTGCTCTAAGTTGCCCAGCCCCAGCGCCACCATAATTACGATACATGCCGTGCCGATAATGACGCCCAAGACCGTCAGGAACGTGCGCATTTTACGCCGCCACAAGTTGGACGCCGCAAACAGGGCAATATCAAAGAATGTCATCGTCGTCCATTTCCTCCTCGAGCTCCTGAGCGCGCTTTTTCTTCTTCTTTTTCACAACGACAATGATCACGGCCGCCGCTGCGCCGCCCGCAATGATCACCCAGCCCCACCACGGGAATCCCTGGGGTTCCTCAGGAAATTCTTCTCCCGGCTCCATACCGTCGCCATAATCAGGCATGGGCACAAGTTCCGTAGAAACGGGCACCTTGATTTCGTACTCCTCGCCGTATTCATCCTCATAGGTAACGACAAAGTTCCCCTCCACCGGTCCCGGCTGGATCATTGCGTCCTCACCGCCGCCTGTCTCCGGAGAAAGCCCGCCGCCGATCTGCTCCGCCGCCTCTTTTCCGCCCATCTCTTCGCTCGATATGGAGATACCAGTCGGCGCATCCGCGCCGCCAATCACAGTCGCGTCTTGTTCTTCTGCTATTTTTGCATCATAAGCCGCCGCTTCCCCGTCCGCAAAGTCGCCCATAGCGCCGCCCATGCCCGCGTTTGGATCAGGCGCTACGGAAGCGTAAATATCAGCCGTTTTGGCCGTACCGGATTCCATATTCCCAAGAAAAGCACTGGATTCGGGCGTCAGCCCGGGTACGTCGAGCGTCACGGTCACGTTATATAATGTATTTTTTCCCTTATTATACAAATTCAGACTTGCGGATGCCGTATCTCCCATATATAACTGGGTGGGAAATTTCGGCGGATCGTATTCGAGACGTATCTTCTGGTGTACTTCTACGCTGATCTCATCGGCGGCGGTAAGCTGCGCCGCCTGGTTATCCTCATAGGCAATCGCAATATCGATTTTCTGCGGTCCCGCCTTGGCGTCTGCACGCGCCGCCATCGTAAAGCTGAACTCCGCCGTTTTTTGCGGCGCGATTTTCTCGACATATACCGTATTAGTATTGTCTCCCGGCATCAGGTCTGTCGTCTGGCTCTTGAATGTAACCGTGATATTTTTGACCGTTACGGATTTGCTCGTATTTAAAAGCGTTACCTGTACGCTAAACTTTTCGCCTGCGTTTACCGGATCCGGACTGATCTGGTAATTGCTGATGATTACTTTCGGCTGGGAAGTCGGGCCGCCGCTTCCACCACCGGCATCTCCGCCGCTCGGCTCCTCAGGCGTAACGGGTTCCGTCGGTCCTGTTGTCGGTTCCGTCCCAGGATCGGTGGGATCCTGGCCGTCTATGATCTTTACAAAGACCGTAAATTCCTGCATCTTGATCGTTCCGTCCGCAATCGGATATTTCGCGGTGATTACCACAGGATAGTTGCCGTTTAAGCGGCTGTCGCTGAGCGGCAGATTCAGGTCAACAAGGTAAGACTTTACCGGATTTACAGTTCCGTCCGCCAGTTTGTTGTTTTCCAGCGTAACCTTTTCATTATAATTGTTAAACACAAAGGGCGCTTTTTGCGGATCGCCCAAATTGACGGAAATATTGATGGGTTCGCCCGCCTTTACCTGCTGCGACCCTCCGCTTGCAATAAGCGGCAGGATAATATTCGCTTGGTTATCCGCAACGGTTGGACTGTATCCGTCCTTATAGGTGGAATCCATGCCCATATACTGCGTCTGGTTATCGATCCGCAGCGCGGTTCCCCTGTTACTTTCGGATACCGCCGCCATCGCCGGCGAGACCATGCACCCCAGCGCAAGCATGATCACAACTGCAAATACTATGATCCGTTTCTTCATCTCAATTCTCTCCTCGTGTTCCTAATTCTGCTTCTATGATGGTCCTTGCTTCAGTCACCTCGCCGCGCGCTTCCCGCTTCGCTACTTTTCCGTCAATGATATGGATGATCTGGTCCGCATATTCCGCTTTTTGCGGATCATGCGTCACGAAAAGCAAAGTCGCGCCGCGCTTTTTTGCCGCCTGGCACATTATGTCCATGATCTGCGTCGCGGTCACGGAATCAAGGTTGCCCGTCGGCTCGTCTGCGAAAATGATCTCCGGCTGCGAAATGATCGCGCGCGCAATAGACACGCGCTGCTGTTGGCCGCCCGAGAGCTGGCTTGGAAGATGGTTCAATTGTTGCTTTAATCCCATTTCAATCAGGAGCTTTTTGGCCGTCTTCATCCTCTTTTGGCGGCTGACTCCACGAAACATAAGCGGCAGGGCCACATTCTCCGCCGCGCTCATGGTCGGCATCAAATTAAAAGACTGGAACACAAAACCAATGTGCTGCAGCCTGAAATCGACCAGCTCCTTTTCATTCATCTTATACGTAGGTTTTTTCTTGATGAATATCTTACCGGACGTCGGGTGCTCAAGCCCCGCGAGTAACGAAAGAAGCGTTGATTTCCCGCTCCCCGACGTACCTACGATCGCGCACACTTCCCCGGGCATTACATTAATATCCACGCCGTCCAGCGCATGGATTTTCGCATTGCCCATACGGTAAATTTTTTTCAGATTTCTCGCTGCGATGATCGGCTCCACGCCATACCTCCCCAAACATCTCCAGGCATTCAGAGTTATTTTCAATGAATTCCAGCCGCTTATTACGCTCTGTGGGCGGCTTGATAAAATAAAAAAAGGCCCCGTAAATATACGGGAACCGCAAACTTAAAAAATGGTGTCCATCCCCATATATCATCCGTTTTCATTATATCATAAACGACTTACAATAATTATGAAAACTTCATTAATAATGATATAAGGGGAATGTATCACGTTTGTATCATTTTTTCCCTGCCACATGCTCTTTGATCTTGCGGAAACTCTGTTCGCTGATCACATGCTCGATCCGGCAAGCGTCCTGCGCCGCCGTTTCTTTATCCACGCCCAGGTGTACCAGGTATTCCGTCAGCAGGCGGTGACGCTCATAAATGCTCTCGGCAATTTTTTTGCCTTCGTCTGTCAGATGGAGCAAGCCGCCCTTTTCCATCCAGATATAATTCGCATCCTTTAAGATACCCATTGCGCGGCTTACGCTCGGCTTGGTTACATCCAGATAGTTTGCAACGTCAATCGAATGCACCGCGCCCGTCCTCTGCTCCAATATCAGAATTGCTTCCAGATAATTTTCACCCGATTCTCTTAAATCCATGACCAGACCCTTTCTGTTACTTCTCCGGTATTCGTAGTAAACGCTTTGCATTGATTATAACATAAAATTTCTGAAAATGATTGACAAATCTAGTTAGCGGTAGTAAACTCAAATTGTAACTTGGTTAGGTAATGCTAACCAATATATTTTATACAAATGTTAGCTTCCGCTAACAATCGAAAGGAGTGACTGTTCATTATGCCTCTCACTATGGCACGTGCAGGTGTCCGGAGCTTTATCTGTAAGATCAACGGCAAGGATGAGGTCCGCCGGTTTTTGGGGAACCTCGGTTTTGTTGAGGGCGAAAACGTAACCGTGATTTCCGAAATGGGCGGCAACATGATCGTCAGCGTAAAAGATGCGCGTATCGCCATCAGTAAAAGCATGGCAAACCGGATCATGATTAAGGAACAGGCGTCCTGAAAGAAAGGAGTAACCGGATATGAACGAAGCTGCTAAAACATTGCGCAATACGAAATGCGGCGAAACGGTGACTGTTACGAAACTGACCGGCAACGGGGCCGTAAAACGGCGGATCATGGATATGGGGATCACCAAAGGAACCCCTGTATTTGTCCGCAAGGTAGCGCCCCTTGGCGATCCTGTGGAAGTAACCGTCAGGGGATACGAGCTTTCCATCCGTAAAGCGGATGCCGAAACGATATTCGTCGATTAAATTTTCGCAGAGCATAGACTCTGCATATTTTATGGACAAAAGTTAGCCTTAGCTAATCATCGATTGGAGGAAGTGGTACAATGAAAATGAAATTCGCTCTCGCAGGAAACCCTAACTGCGGGAAAACCACCATGTTTAACGAACTGACCGGCAGCTCGCAGTATGTCGGCAACTGGCCCGGCGTCACCGTGGAAAAAAAAGAGGGAAAACTGAAAGACCATAAAGACATCGTCATAACCGATCTGCCCGGCATTTATTCATTATCTCCTTATACCTTGGAAGAAGTCGTTGCACGAAATTATTTGCTTCAGGAAAATCCAGATGTAATCATCGACATCGTAGACGCAACGAACATCGAACGCAACCTGTATCTGACGACACAGCTTTTAGAGACAGGGATTCCTGTCGTCATCGCCCTCAACATGATGGACGTCGTCAAAAAAACCGGCGATAAGATCGACATCAGGAAATTGAGCGAGAAGCTCGGCTGCCCCATTGTGGAAACGTCCGCCCTTAAGGCGACGGGCCTTGGGCAACTGATCGACACCGCGATGACCGTGGCGCAGACCGTCAAAACACAGGTCGTGCTCCACAAATTTGCTTCAGAGGTCGAAAACGTACTTGCGTCCATCGGCCATACCATCGAAGGCATGGTGAATCCGGAGACACTTCGCTGGCACAGCGTCAAGTTGTTCGAGCGGGACGAGAAAGAAGAGGAGGCGCTACGATTGTCTTCTGAAAAAAGGCAATACGTTGAAGAAATCATCACGCAATGCGAAAACCAGTTCGACGACGACAGTGAAAGCATCATTACGGGCGAACGGTATGCGTATATCCAGAAGCTCATGCACGAATGCGTGAAAAAGCGCGCGAACAAGATGACCATATCCGACCGCATCGACCGTGTCGTTACCAACCGCGTCGCGGCGATCCCGATCTTTATCGGCGTCATGTTCCTTGTCTATTTCATCGCGGTCAGCACCGTCGGCACGTTCGTTACGGACTGGACCAACGACGAGTTGTTCGGCACATACATTACGGACTGGGCGACCAACGGACTCACCGCGATCGGCGCGTCCGATTGGGTATTGAGCCTTGTTGTAGACGGTATCATCGGCGGCGTAGGCGCGGTCATAGGCTTCGTACCGCAAATGCTCATCCTGTTCCTGCTGCTCTCGCTGCTTGAAGACTGCGGTTATATGGCGCGCGTCGCGTTCATCATGGACCGTATCTTCCGCAAATTCGGACTTTCAGGAAAATCGTTCATTCCATTACTGGTAGCTTCGGGCTGCGGCGTTCCCGGCATCATGGCCAGCCGCACTATTGAAAACGAAAGCGACCGGCGTATGACGATTATGACGACAACGTTCGTTCCCTGCAGCGCCAAGCTCCCCATTATCGCTCTCATAGCAGGCGCATTGTTTCCGGAAAATTCATGGTGGCTTGCACCGTGCGCTTATTTTCTCGGTATCGGTATGGTAATCGTCTCCGGTATCATCCTAAAGAAGCTGAAGCCCTTTGCGGGAGAAGTAGCGCCGTTTGTCATGGAGCTTCCCCAGTACCGCGTTCCTGCGGCAAAGGGCGTACTCATGCACATGTGGGAACGTGCAAAATCATTCATCATCAAGGCAGGTACCATCATCTTTGTTTCCGCAGTCGTGATCTGGTTCCTCAGCAACTTCAACACCAGCCTTGAAATGGTGGATACGGGCGACAGCATGTTGGCGGCAATCGGCTCGTTCATCGCTCCCGTGTTTGCACCGCTCGGCTTTGGCGACTGGCAGTCCTCGGTGGCTACCATCACCGGACTTGTGGCCAAAGAAAATGTGGTCGGCACGATGGGCGTCCTGCACGGCCTCATGGACGCGACCGAAGAAACGACGGCGCTGTTATCCAGCGTTGCCGCGACTTTCACAACGGTCAGTGCTTTCTCGTTCATGGCATTTAACCTGTTGTGTGCCCCGTGCTTCGCTGCAATCGGCGCCATCAGCCGCGAGATGAACAGCGCAAAATGGACATGGGCCGCAATCGGTTACCAGACGCTGCTCGCTTACGTCATCGCGTTCATTATTTTCCAGCTTGGAAGCGTTATGTTCCTTGGAACCGCATTTGGCGTAGGTACCGTGATCGCCATTGCGTTCATCGCCCTTATCGTATGGCTCATGGCGCGCAAAGGCTACCGGCCTGAAGATAGAAAAGAGAGCCTTGTCTCTGCACAAGTCAGAAGTTAAAAGGAAGTGATTTTATGACGGACATTATCATTGGTGGTATCATCGCCGCAGCGATTATCTTGGTCGTTGTGCGGGCAGTCCGCAACCATAGGCGGGGCGGATGCAGCTCATGCGGCTCGTGCAGCGGCTGTTCACAGCAGCATGGCTGTTGCAAATAAATTATCATGAAGCTCACTGTCATTAAAAAAGATCCGATCATCGGATCTTTTTTAATGTTGTTTTTCTTAAGAATTCAATAGCCTGTTCGAATGTTTTTTGCGCGTGCGCCTCTCTCATATGAAACTGGTATTCATGCATCAATATCTTTTCCCCGCGAGGATAATATACACCGTAAACAGGTACGCCGTGTGCTTTCAGCGCGCGTTCCAGGCTCCTGGCATGCCCTTCAAAGGAGCCTGTGTTGCCATCCGTCAGGAAAGCGGGCGGAAAATTCATACTCACCTTGTCCGGCAAAGAATTAAGCTGTCCCGCCTTGGAATCATACCATTTTTTATCTTTCATATAGGCCCATGCCGCGCGGTTCAGCATAAACCCTACGATGGGCGCATCAATATCCGCAAGCTTTCGCATATCATAAGGACCGCAGAACAAGAGCGTACCCCGTATCGTATCCTTTTTCGCAACCACCTGTGTAAGCCCCAGATTGTCTGCGTAGTCCTTGCACGTCTCTGCGTTAACAAAAACAGACACAATCTGCGCGCCGGCCGAGTCACCGCCAAAATAGATATTATCCATATCTATCCCATATTCTATCGCGTGCTTGGCCACGTAACAGTATGCTTCCCCCATCTGCATCAGGGGCGTGGGATAGCGCGATTCCGGTGCAAGCGCGTAATTCATGTTGACTACGACATATCCCCTGCCCGCAAGGCAAACGCCATACGGCTCTGTATCCTGTTTATCGCCGCCCACATACGCGCCCCCATGCATCCAGAAGATGACCGGAAGCCTGCCCTGTTGGTTTTTAGGACGAATCACATCCATCCTCCCATTCGGATAGGCCGATCCGTAATCAATATCCCGTATGATTTCCACTTTATCCAGGATATGCGGAAAATCCTTAGACCTGCTATATCCGCTTCCGTCAAACATCGCCCGCAAATACCATGCCGCCCAATCCGGCGAGGCAAAATAATAGAACACGAATAATACTATGAAACCCGCGTACATAAATATTGTTTTTCCAAGCCATTTCACGAAGCTCACAGCCTTATTTCCTCTTTCGTTCTATTCTTCCTTTCGCAGGCAAATTTCAAAAGGAAATTTTTGCAATTTTTTCAAATACCTACACACAGCGACAAGATTCGACAGCCTCCGGTGCTATACTTGTTACTAGAGGACAAAGAAAATGCTGAATGATTTATTGGACGAAGAAATCAAGAATATTGGCGTAACCTTAGAAACGCGAACTTTTCGCAGCGACTTTAACGCGCTTACGGTGGATAATACCATTATCCTCAGCAGTAAGCTGGAAGACACTGCGCAGCGCAATGCTGTTACCGTACACGAACTGGGGCACCAGTATACCTGTCCTGTCAATCTTCTGGAGCTTGAGCCCGAGCTGCAGCAGCGTTTCGAGTATCTGGCCGACCGCTGGGCCACCTTAAAGGTCATGCCTCTTGAAAGACTCATTGCAGCCTTTCGGCGCGGACTGCGCCTGCCGGATGAATATTGCGATTTCCTGGAAATCACTGCTCCGTTCTTCCGGCGCGGTCTGTATATCTATTCGACGATCTATGGGCAGCGCACTCAATATAAGAATTATATGCTTCAATTTGATCCGTTTGATATTAAGGAACTTTAGCCTACGGCTTCAACAAGCCCCACCAATTCGCGCGGGGTTTCGATCAACATCTGCGCGCCGTTTTCCTCAAGTTCCCTGCGCGGCCGAAATCCCCACAGCACGCCCACCGTATGCATACCCGCCGCGCGGCCGGTCTGCATATCTACATTAGTGTCGCCGGCATACAGGCATTCTTCGGGTTTCACACCCAACTCTTCCAGGATCGCATATGCGCCTGCCGGATCGGGCTTTTTAGGTACACCGTCCATCTGGCCGCGTACGATGGTAAAAACTCCCTCTCCAAAATATTCACGGATAACTTCCTCTGTCTGCATATGCGGTTTATTTGATAATACCGCTATCTGAATGCCCCTCTGCAAAAGCGCATGCAACGTTTCATGGATTCCATCATATGGATGCACCTCATAGCTGCACCCCTCTTTGAAATACTTCCGGAACAGCTTCATCCCCCTTTCAAAATGCTCCGCTTTCGTATCGCCCGCGGCCGCAAGCGCCCTTTTGACTAACTCTACGGCCCCGTCGCCCACGAAATACTTATATTGCTCGCGTTTTTGCTCTTTGAGGCCGAGCGCCCGCAGCATCCGGTTTCCCGTGGTTTCTAACGACGTCAGCGTATCAAGAAGCGTTCCGTCCAAATCAAAGATCACCGCTTTTATCAAGTAGAATGTTCCTCCCTGCTTTTCTTTCCTTAAGTATACCACATCAAACGCTCTGCAATCATCCTTTTTGTATATAAGCGTTTGCAGGGCATAATAAAAAAGCATCCGCAAGCGGATGCTTTTCCTTTGGTTTACGTTAATTACATAGGCGTAACGTTAACAGCTCTCATTTTGCTGCTGTCACGCGTATCCTGCTCCATGTCAAAAGTTACTTTCTGACCTTCCTGCAGAGACTTGTAACCGTCTGCCTGAATTGCAGAGAAATGTACGAATACATCTTCGCCGCTCTCATCGTTCGTGATAAATCCAAACCCTTTTTCTGCATTAAACCATTTTACTGTACCATTATTCATTCCGGTACCTCCCAAAAAATAAAAAATATGTGTAACAGAGATCTCAGAATGAAAAAATACATATCTGATGATCATTTAAAGGAACAAATGATTCTCAAATATGTAAAATCAATTCGTGCTCTAAATTACCTGTTTATTTTAACATTTTTGAAATCGCTTGTCCAGTGCTATATTTAGGGGAAATCGCCATAAATCCCACGCAAATGATCTATCTGTGGTGTTCGGTTACAATTTCGCCTAAATCTTTCCTGTCTTTTTTGCGCGGCGGTTTGCTCTCATCTGCCGGATACCCAAGCGCAACGATCATACGTACCACACTGCCGCGCGGCGCGTTAACCAGCTTTTTGACTTCGTCGTCCGCGAACATGCCGATCATGCACGTTCCAAGCCCAATATCCGCGGCGGCCAGCGTCAAATAAGCGACGGCCTGTCCCACGTCCATTTGTGCAAAATGCTGGGAACCGTATTTTTTCTCCGGCATGGGCAGCAGCTTCGCTTGCTCCTCGCAGACAACCAGAAAAACCGGCGCGCTTTTGACAAAGGTATTCAGCCTGGAAGATCCGTCCTCGGCGCCGTTTATAATCATATCCCGCAGCGTGTCCACTTCCTGTTCCCCGTATATAACCGTAAAATGCCATGGCTGGCTGTTGCACCCGCTGGGCGCAAGCCGCGCCGCTTCCAGTATTTTTGTTATCTTTTCCGGTTCTACCTGCTTATCCGAGTATTTCCGGCAACTCTCACGCACCTTGATCAACTCAAAAAATTCCATATCCGTGTCTCTCCTTAAAAAGATTTATGTACCATATATTATATATCATTCCACGCTTTTTAAAAACCGTAAGCGTCGCAAGAACAAAAACGTTTCCCTGCTTTTTGAGGGCAGCAGCCTCTTCGCTCCGTTCGAACAGCATGCATCCGCCCGTATACTCTGCGCAGCTCCAAAACGGAGCGCAACGCTTACTCTAAAGAATGCTCTTTTAAATTTAATTTGAAATAAGGAGAAAAACTGAGCATGGTAAGCGCCCTGTCCGCACCTGCTATACGGTCATGTTATCAATGGCGAAATAGCTAAACTGGTTTATGACAAGTTTAATGGCATCTTGAAACAAAACAAGTAACAAAAAGGATTATTTCTGGAGTTAATCGCTCTAGAAATAGGTATCAAAAAACCCGATAATGTGTATCCTTATCGGGTTTTCGTGTTGGTGGAGACAGCTGGGCTCGAACCAGCGACCCCCTACATGTGAAGCAGGTACTCTGACCAACTGAGCTATGCCTCCGCGAAAATTATTATACCACATTTTCCGTTTCTTGCAAAAGCTTTTATGAAAAAAAGAGCAGGTAATTCTGCTCTTTTTCTGATTTAAGCGTTTGCGTCGGTGTCTTCTATGTATTTCTGATATTCGGAAGCGCTCATCAGCCCTTCGTCCTTTAAGCCGCGCACTTCTACAAGCCACGCGCCATATGCGTCCTCATTGACTCTTTGCGGTTCTTCCATCAATCCCATATTGGCAGTCAAAATCCGGCCGTCCATCGGCATATAAATTTCTGTCTCCGTTTTGACGGATTCCACATCAGCAAAAATATCTCCTTTTTTGTACTCCTCGCCCGAATGTGGCAGACTCACGTACACAATGTCGCCTAAAACTTGCTGTGCATAATCCGTGATACCGATTTTTGCCTTACCGTCTTCTATAAAAGAAATCCATTCATGTGTCGTGGTGTATCTTAAGTCTTCCGGTACGTTCATTCTTTTCATCTCCCATGTGCGAACCTTTTTGCTTTATATAAACGGCGAAAAGGCCTTTCAATCCAAATACCGGTATTTTTTATCTTTTCGTAATAAATTCGTACGCCTTTCTTCATACACAGTCCATAAAATATGATATAATAAGTACTAGTTTTACACTTCGCTTATTATCAGAGATGTTTGATTGAAAGGAGCGTTATGGCTAATACTCCCCGCTTTGAATCGCCGTGCAAGAACGGTCTTACCGCCCAGCAAGTCAAGGAGCGTATAGACCAGGGGCTTACCAATGATTGCAACACGCATACGACAAAAACCTACCGGCAGATTTTCAGGGATAATTTTCTGACGTTTTTTAACATATTAAATCTGGTTTTTACGGTCCTTATTGTAATGACCGGCTATATCAAGGAGCTTGTTTTCCTGCTGGTCGTCGGCGGGAATCTGATTATCGGCCTCGTACAGGAGATCACCACCAAGAAAACCCTGGATAAGCTCTCCGTCCTCGTCACAGCCAAAGTAACGGTGGTCAGGGATTGCATGGAAAGTACGATCAACGTAACGGACCTTGTGCTTGACGACGTGATGTTGCTGAAAACCGGCAACCAGATCAGCGCGGACAGTATCCTGCTTGAAGGCACCCTCGAGGTGAACGAATCGCTTATCACCGGCGAGTCGGACGTTATCATAAAATCTCCGGGCGATTTTTTATATTCGGGCAGTTTTGTCGTCTCCGGCAACGCCTATGCGCGCGTGGACCACGTGGGTCTTGATAACTATGCCAATAAAATTTCCGCAGATGCAAAGGTAACCAAAAAACGACATTCCGAACTCCGCAGCGCGCTGGATAAAATCCTCAAGATCATCAGTATCATTATCATCCCCATCGGTATCCTTTTGTTCTTAAAGCAATGGCTGGGCGTCGGTCTTCCGATTGCCGACAATACGGTCAAAACAGTAGGCGCCCTCATCGGTATGATACCCGAGGGGCTAATTCTTCTGACCAGTATTTCGCTGGCCGCGAGCGCGGTCATCCTCGCCACGAAGCATACGCTGGTGCAGGATTTGTATTGTATTGAAACGCTTGCGCGCGTAGATGTCTTGTGTCTGGATAAAACGGGTACTATCACCGAAGGCCGCATGCAGGTAGAGGATGTCGTGCCTTTGCGTAAGGCGGATATTCCCAACCTCCTTGCCAATATGGCGGGCGCGTTGCAGGACGATAACGCCACCATGAACGCCATCCGTGAAAAATTCGGAAAACGCTTCGATTATTCCGTCAAACATATCATCCCTTTTTCCTCCGCACGTAAATACAGCGGCGTTGCATTCGAAGATCGGGGAACATACCTTTTGGGGGCGTACGAGTTCATTTTCCCGCAGCCTTTTGAGGGCGTTGACCCACCAGACCAGTATGCACAGAACGGTTCTCGCGTGCTTGTGCTGGCGCACAGCGATTATTTTGCGGAAGACAATAAGGTGCCGCAGGGCATGCACCCGCTCGCTTTCATCATGATCGCCGACCGCATCCGCAAGGACGCGCCGGAGACCCTGGCGTTCTTCGAGCAGCAGCAGGTGGATATTAAAATCATATCCGGCGACAGTCCGGTTACGGTAAGCGCCATCGCGCGCAAAGCCGGCGTGAAGAATCCGGAAGCCGTGGACGCCACTACGCTCGATACGCCGGATAAAATCGCGGCGGCAGCCAAAACCTACAGCGTATTCGGCAGGGTAACGCCGTCGCAAAAAAAGGAACTGATCGCGGCGCTCAAAATGCAGGACCATACCGTTGCCATGACGGGCGACGGCGTCAACGACGTTCTCGCCTTAAAAGAATCGGATTGCAGCATTGCTATGGCCTCGGGCAGCGACGCCGCCAAGAATATTTCCAACCTTGTACTGATGGATTCCAACTTTGCAACGATGCCCTCCATTGTCAATGAAGGGCGAAAGGTCATCAATAATATCCAGCGCGTGGCGACGCTGTTTATTACCAAGACCGTCTATGCCGTCCTGATCGCGCTGATGACGCTGATCCTGATCGACAGCAGCTATCCGTTTACCCCGCTGCAACTGACGCTGATCAGCTTTGTCAATATTGGTTTCCCAGCGTTTTTCCTCGCTTTGGAGCCAAATTATGCGCCCATACAAAAACACTTTCTCATCAGCATTCTCGAAAAATCCCTGCCCGGTGGCCTGTGCGTTGTCATCAGCATTCTCGTTGTAGATGTCCTCGCAGGCGTGTTCCAGTATTCGCCGGACTCGGTATCCACCATGTGCATGATGCTTGCCGTCGCCGCAGGCCTTTGGGTTGTCGTCAAAGTCAGCCGTCCGTTTACCACCGCACGTAAAATCATACTTGGCAGTTCCATCGGCGTATTTGCCCTCTGCCTCATTTTCCTGCGCGGGTTTTTCGACATCTCTCCTCTGAGTATACCGCAAATCGTCGTAATCGGTATCAACGTCATATTGATGCCGTTCATCATGAAGCTGATCGAGCGTGTCGTCACCAAAGGCGCGTTTTCCGTCCTCATGAAAAAACAGCAAAAAAAAATCATGGACCAGCTGGAGAAAAACAGTAAACGAAAGGATGTGTGAGAGTCATGCCCTTTTGTCCCGAATGCCACGCCGAATATGACAAGGGTTATACGGTATGCGCCGATTGTGGCTGCGGGCTTGTAGACGAGCTTTTAAAGACAGCTGCGCCGCCGGAAGAGCCGCCGCTTCGCGCTATGCGGCCGGCCTTGCTCTATTCCACGGACGGTCTGCAAAGCCAGCTCATCGCCAATATCTTGGAGCAGGAGGGCATTCCCGTCCTGGTGCGTGATAAAACGCTTGCTGGCAATTACGTCAGTATTTATTCCGGATATTCCGTATATGGCAAAAAACTTTATGTGGATGAAGCGGACTTTAGCAGGGCACAGGAAATTCTGGAAAGCTTTTTAGCTGCCGGCGATACCACGGACGTTCCCGCACAGGATGATTCCCTGGACGAAATCCCCTTTTTCCGCCGAGCAGGCGGACGCGCGCTGCTGATTCTCCTGATTCCGGCCGCCGCGTGGCTTATCTGGCTTGTCTGGTTTCTGTTTTCACCATTCACTTAAGCAAATAAAACGGGGCTGCCTTACGGCTGCCCCGTTTTTTATTCCTTATTCATTATTCAGTCCGCGCCATTCGTCAAACGGAAAAATGACTGCCATCGCATGTCCGACGATCTGCTCTTTTGGAATTGCGCCCACCATACGGCTGTCCATGGAATTGGCCCTGTTGTCGCCCATCACAAAGACGCTGTTTTCAGGCACGGTGACGGCGGCCATATCCTGGTATGGTTCTTCGCTGACGTATTCTTCTTCGAGCGGCTGGCCGTCAATATAAACGATACTGTCCCTGACTTCCACCGTTTCCCCCGGCAGAGCGATTACGCGCTTCACATAATTCCGGTTCGTTCCATCCGGATAATGTACGATGATAATTTCTCCGCGCTGCGGCAAGCCGCCATAGCGCGTGACCTTTTCCACCGCAAGCCGTTCGTCCGTATGCAGCGTAGGCTGCATGGACGGACCGTCCACCATAATGATCTCAAACAGGAAAGCGCGAATCAAAAACGCCGCCGCAACAGCGATCACAATAGCAAGCACCCAGCCCCACACTGCCTTTTCCCTGGCCTTTCCCTGCTGCTGCTTTTGTTCTACGCGGCTGCCCGCAGAGCTTTTCCTTTCTTCCATATTTATTCCACTGTGACGCTCTTTGCCAAGTTTCTCGGCTTATCAACGTCGCATCCTTTCTGTACGGCCATATAGTAGGCAAAAATCTGCATAGGGATGATGGCCGTCATCGTCGCCATAAAATCCATTGCATCCGGAATCGCCACCAGCTTATCAGCTACATCCTTGGCCATGTCCTTATATTTTTCCTGCGTAATGACGAGTACGACAGCGCCGCGCGCCGTCACCTCTTTCACGTTGCTCAGTGCCTTTTCAATCAGGTCTCCCTGCGTTAGCACGGCTACTACCAACGTGCCATCCTCGATTAAAGCGATCGTGCCATGCTTTAATTCTCCCGCCGCATACGCTTCCGAATGGATATAGCTGATTTCCTTTAGCTTCAGCGATCCTTCCATGGCCAGCGCATAATCGAGGCCGCGCCCAATATAGAAAACGCTCTTTTCCGTAAAGTGCTCATAAGCAAATTTTTGCAGCAGATCTTTCTGCTCAAGAATCGCCGCCACTTTGTCAGGTATCGTCGCCAGTTCCGCTACATTCGCGCGGTATTCTTCCTGTGGCATTTCGCCTTTCGCGTAAGCGAGCTTTAAGCAAAAGAGGTATAAACACATGAGCTGCGTCGTATACGCCTTGGTAGAGGCCACCGCGATTTCCATCCCCGCGCGGGTATATAATACGCCGTCTGCCTCGCGCGCTACGGTAGAGCCTACTACGTTCGCAATCGCCAGCACATAGGCGCCGTGCTTTTTGGCTTCACGCATGGCGGCAATTGTATCCGCAGTCTCTCCAGACTGGCTCACGACGATTACAAAATCGTCCTTATCCATGATCGGGGCTTTATAGCGAAATTCCGAAGCGATCTCCACCTCCACCGGCACGCGCGCAAAACGTTCAATAATATATTTACCCACATACGACGCGTGGTAGGCCGTCCCGCAGGCAATAATCGTGATCTTCCTGATATTTTTAAGCGTTTCGTCGCTGAGTCCTGCTTCGTCAAAGCATACTTCCCCATCCCGCACGCGTGGATTCAGCGTATCTGCCAGTACGCGCGGCTGTTCTTCGATCTCCTTGATCATGAAGTGCGGGTATCCCGCCTTTTCAGCCTGGGAGACATCCCATTCCACCGTATACGGCTCGCACTTGATCTGGTTGAGCACTTCGTCGTACAAGGTCACGGAATCTTTTTTGATCACGGCAATCTCACCGTTATTCAGGAAATATACGTCGCGCGTATACTCAAGGATTGCCGGAATATCCGATGCAATCATATTCTCCCCTTTGCCAAGGCCAACGACAAGCGGACTGTCTTTTCTGACCGCCACGATCTCGTCCGGAAAACGTTCGCTGATTACGCCCAGCGCATAGCTGCCTTTCAGTTTGGAGATCGCCGTTGATACCGCTTCTTTCAGGTCGTCCTTTAAGTAATAGTGGATCAGGTGCACGATCACTTCCGTATCCGTCTGCGATACGAAGCGTATGCCCTTTCTCTCCAGGGATTCTTTCAGTTGCAGGTAATTTTCGATGATACCGTTATGCACAACCGCAAGATCGCCCACCGTATTGATATGCGGATGCGCGTTTGCGCAGCTTGGTTCCCCATGCGTCGCCCAGCGCGTATGTCCGATACCGATCGTATGGTCCGCGCTTTTCCCTTCTAGTAGCTTTTCAAGTCCTGCAAGCTTGCCTTTTTCCTTGATGACATTCATTTTTCCGTCGTCAAGGTAAGCTACTCCCGCACTGTCGTACCCTCGGTACTCCAGCTTCTGAAGCCCGCCGATCAACACCGGAATAACGTTTCTATCGCCCGCATACCCAACAATTCCACACATAGATCCTATATTCTCTCTTTCTTATTTTAAGCGTTCTTCGATCAACTTTGCCATCGCTACCGCGTGCTTTGTGATCGCGTCCTTGTCCTTGCCCTCTATCATTACGCGTACCAGCGGCTCCGTGCCGGATGTACGGATGAGCACCCTGCCCTCGCCATGGAACTCCTTTTCCAGCTTGCCTATTTCCTGCGCGATCATATCGTCCGTCTGATAATCATGTTTTTTGTCGTCGTTTACTTTAGCATTTACGAGTACCTGCGGATAGATGTTCACAGGACGCGCAAGCCGCGCAAGAGGCTTATCCTCGCGTTTCATGACTGCCGCAAGCTGTACGCCGGAAAGGATGCCGTCGCCCGTCGTATTATGATCCAAAAAAATGATATGGCCGGACTGCTCTCCGCCGAAATTGTATCCGCTCCTGATCATTTCTTCCAGAACATAGCGGTCTCCTACGTCCGCCCGCACCATATTGATCCCATTTTCTTTGAGCGTCACTTCCATACCCATATTGCTCATAACCGTCGTCACAACCGTGTCCTGCTTTAAGGCGCCTCGTTTTTTCATATCCATTGCGCAGATAGACATGATCTTGTCGCCGTCGACAATACTTCCGTGCTCGTCAACCGCGATCAGGCGGTCTGCGTCCCCATCAAACGCCAGCCCCAAATCCGCTCCCAGCTCAGATACCAGGCGTGAAAGCTGATCCGGATGCGTGGACCCGCAATTTTCATTGATATTCATACCGTCAGGCGTATTATAATAAGGAATGACTTCGGCTCCCAAAAGCTTGAATATCCACGGCGCCACCTCGCTCGCCGCGCCGTTTGCGCAATCGAGAACGATCTTCATGCCGTCAAGATTCACATCCGTCGTTTCCACTACGAAATCGATATAATCCTGCGCCGCTTTTTTCAGGCGCACCCGCCGTCCGATCTTTCTCCCCGTCGGCTGGGGCACCTCTTCCGAATTGTTCAAAATAATATTCTCGATACGGTCCTCAATTTCGTCGGCCAGCTTATAGCCGTTCGAATTAAAAAACTTGATACCGTTATATTCCATCGTGTTATGCGAAGCGGAAATCACAACCCCCGCATCGTAACCGGAGTGGCGTGTCAAATACGCAATCGCGGATGTGGGCAGCGTGCAGGCAACCACCGCTTCCGCGCCTGCGGAACAGATCCCAGCCACCATCGCGGATTCCAGCATGTCTCCGCTTCCGCGCGTGTCCTTGCCGATCAATATCTTCGCACTGTGTATTTCATTTGTCAGACAGTATGCGCCGGCGCGTCCCAAATCATACGCCAGCTTTGACGTCAGTTTTTCATTTGCGATCCCGCGCACTCCATCCGTACCAAAAAGTCTTGCCATTCTTTTCCCTCACTCATATATTAAAAAATTATATGTCGAATCCCAGCGCCGCCGTAGCCGCCACCGCACCGTCAGCCACCGCCGTAACGATCTGCCGAAGCGGTTTGCTGCGTATATCGCCCGCGCAAAAAACATTACAAAGGTTTGTCTTGCACCCCTCGTCGGATTTAATGTATCCGCCCTCGTCGAGCTCAACCTGTCCCTCGATCAGCTTGGTTTTGGGGATTTGCCCCACCGCGAAAAACACGCCGGTCACAAATATCTGCCGCGTTTCGCCCGTCTTTTTATTCTTTACGGATAAACTCTGCACCGTATATTCCCCATTGACCGACTCGGGAATGCTGTCCAACACGAATTCAATGTTATCGAGCTTCTTTGCCGCATCCACCAGCGACGGGCTCGCCCTGAACTGGTCCCTGCGGTGTACCAGGTAGATTTTCCTGCAAAACTTCGCCAGGTACAGCGCGTCCTCAACCGCAGTATTGCCGCCGCCGATCACCGCCACATCCGCGTCGCGGAAAAACGCGCCGTCGCATGTCGCACAATAGGATACGCCCGCGCCGATCATCTCTTCTTCCCCGGGAATCCCCAGCTTCTTAGGCTCCGCCCCCATCGCCAAGATCACCGTTTTCGCTTCATAGGTATTGCTCCTGGTAACGACCTTTTTGACCTCTCCCGTAAGTTCAAAGGATTTGATCTCTTCGGTTACCATATCTGCGCCCGACTTCTGCGCCTGCAATTTCATGCTGTTTGCCAGCGCCGCGCCCGTTACTTCGTGTTCAAATCCGGGATAATTATCGATCATATGGCTGATCGCCATTTGTCCTCCGGCGAACGCCCGCTCCAAAAGCAGTGTTTTAAGGCCGCTCCGGCAAGCGTAAATCGCCGCCGTAAGCCCTGCCGGTCCGCAGCCCGCAATAATCACATCATACATTCGTTTCATCTCCTTAGAAGGTCCGCTCCCCATATGCAGCGCGCCTTTCATACCATTATATATTATACAGGATAAAGATACCGCATGTCTATTCCAGTATCTATAAAACGCGTTACATTCAGCTCAAGCGCATTTTTTGCTTTTTAAATAGCGTTCTTTTGTTTTCTCTTTCAGAAATGCCGCAAATTCGCTCGGAGAAATATCTGTAAGCTGTTCCTTAGGAATCAAAAACGCATTCATGTCGCTGATAAACAAATAAAAGGCCTTGGGCGTTTCATAAATATAGGCCAAATCGTCATACCGAAACTCCGCCAGCGTCTCCCTCTCTTCTTCCGCGTCGTACTCGCGCACCTGCATCTGCGTATCTGAAAACGTATACTTTTGCGGATTTTCCACCGCCTCTTTTATCGTCTTATATTGCCTTTTAGGCTGCGTCCGCGTCACGGTAATATAGCAGGATGCAAACGCTGCCGCGACTGCGCCAAGTAAAATTACCGGCACAACGCCCATCGCGTTATCGAGCAGCGCATAGTTGCATATAATAAGCACAACGGCAATTCCAACCAGGATACACAGAACTGTCACAAATTTTGCAAAAGCGTTCATTTTGCCGCTCGGTCCCTTTTTTTCAAACAACGAGAACATCCAGTAATCTTTAAAAATCTGGTAATTGGTGGTGGTCGTGAATTTTATTTCCTGCATATTTGCCCCTCCGATACTTCTTTTATTTTACACCAATTCCAGGTAAAAATCCATGCAATAAAAAACGCCCCGCCCAGACCAAACCAGGCGGGGCCGCTTTGCTGTTTTACGCGGGATCGGACGGATAACGAACGCCCCACTCCCTGCGCAGCGTATCCGTTATTTCCATGATCGCCGCACTTTCCGCAAGCGAATAAAAACCGCTTTCCTTTTTCTCGCTCCGTATACAGTCCTGCACGTGGGCGATCTCATATTGGAAACCAAACGGCTCATATTTTTCCTCAAAGCGTTCCAGCAACCTTTTTTCAAAAATATCGCCACCGTCATACGCGTAAAGCTCCGCGTATGTCGGACACCAAAACCTGTCGCCCAAAACAATCATACCCTCGTCTCCGTAAAAATATGCATGATGGTCCGTAATCATCTCAAACGACCCCGTTAAATAAGCGGCGCGGTCCTGCGCATAGCGAAACATCATCTCCTGGTGCGTATCCGCCCCGTTTTTTATGACGCATGACGAAGCGATCGACTCTGGCGCTTCCCCAAACCCTAAAAATGCCATCGCGACCGAATACACACCTACGTCTCGCAGCGCGCCCGCGCTCGCCTGCGCGCTTGTTTTCCAGTTTTGCCAGTCTGGCGCAGACCGCAAACCAAAATCCGCACGGACCGACCGCACCTTGCCGATTCTTCCGTCTTCTATCCATCCGGCGGCTTTGCGGACCGCGGGAAAACAGCGCGTCCACATTCCCTCCATTAAAAAAGCGTTCTTTTCGCGCGCTTTATTCATCATCCTTTGCAATTGCGGCATATTGTCAGCCATCGGCTTTTCGCACAAAACGTTTACGCCTGCGTCCAGCGCCTGCATCACAAAATCATAATGCAAATGGTTTGGCACCGCGATATAAACAGCGTCCAGCTTTGCCTGCGCGAGCATTTCTTCAAAGTTAGCAAACCCTTGTTCAAATCCATGCTCCTCTACAAATCGATTCGCTTTTTCCAAACTTGTTCCCGTTACGGCGGTGCACGCAGCATCGGCAACCTGCCGCATACTGCAGGCAAAATTTCCGGCAATATATCCCGTTCCGACGATTCCCCATCTAAAACCTTTCATTTTTTAAATCCTCCGTCTTGTTTTTCATCCTCACCGGCAGCCTCCGGCGGATACAGTCCATACGCAACGTCTTCGCATTCTTTTCCTTTATTGTAGCACACCCGCCGCTATGCCCGCAAAAGCCTGTTTCTCATCCTTTCAAAAGGAAAAACGGGCTTTTGACAAAAGCCCGTTTTTCCAATGCGTATTTATATTTGACAGAAGTAAGCCTTGATTGTTCAGACATAATAGATATGCCGCAAGTCCGGCGTCAATACCGGCTTTCCAAACTCTGCCGCCGCACGTTCCCGCATGAACAGAAGATCTCCGTCACTAGGCAGGTGATAAAGGCACAACGCTTTCGCGTTTCCTTCTCTCGCACTGCGTCCGGCTTCCATGTCCGTCATGTGTCCTTTCCCTGTCGAATGCCGCGTTCCTTCCGAAATCGTCGCTTCACAAAACAACAGGTCCGTGCCGTTGATGAAGTCTTTCCCATCCGGCAGGTATACCGTATCCGTATAATAGACGATCGATTTTCCGTCTTTTTCCAGGCGGAAAGCGTAGCATTCGATGGTGTGCTCCACTTTTTTTGTAATAATGCGCATACCCGCAAGCTCAAACTCCATCCCGTCCGTGACAGCGATCGAATCCGTATAAGGATATTGTATCGCGTTCCACATATTCTCCGGAGAGTCCGGCGCATAAACAGGAAGCTTTTCCCTGCGCATGCCTACCCGCATCGCGTGATTGATCGAGTATTGCAGGCATCCCAGGTCGGCCATATGATCGTAGTGTAAATGTGAAATCAGCAAACCGCTCAGCTGATCGACGTCCGACGCGCCGAAATAGCGGGATAAAACGCCGCTCCCGCAATCCAGCAGCACCGAGCCCTCAGACGTTTCCACCAGAATCCCGCATGTCGCTTCGCCGCTCCGTGGGAATCCGCCGCACCATCCCAGGACAGTCGCTTTCATGGTCCAGCTATTATTCATCCAGCCACACTGCTTTTATCAGTTCAACCGGTACTTCTTCCCCCGTGGGAATATCCTGCGTCGTAGACGTAAGCATACGAATAATGACGCCCTCTCCCATATCCAAGAAATATTCGAATTGGTTACCCTGATAAAGCCTTCTTGAAATAACTGGTTTGATAGCGGTTTCTTCTTCTGTAATCAGTACGTGGTGCGCGCGTACCGCGATAAATCCATCTGTCTGGCCCGACTCCACATACGGAACCTTGATCGTCGCTTTTCCCATTACTCTGACCTCCATCATCCCGTCGGCGTCCGCTTTCGCGTCCGCTTCTTTTGTCGCCGGAATGATATTTGCAGATCCGATAAATTTCGCTACAAACGTGTTCACCGGATGTTCGTATAAGTTATACGGTGAATCGTACTGGATTAGGTTCCCCAAACGCATAACCGCGACCTTGTCGGACATCGTCATCGCCTCGATCTGGTCATGCGTAACGTTAATGATCGTGATCCCCAGCTTTCTCTGGATTTCTTTGATCTCGCTGCGCATTGTTTCGCGAAGCGCCGCATCCAGGTTGGAAAGCGGTTCGTCCAGCAAAAGCAGCCTCGGCCGCATAACGAGAGCTCTTGCCAGGGCGACACGTTGCTGCTGGCCTCCCGATAACTCATAAGCCATACGTAGTTCCAGCCCGTCCAGATGCACCAGTTTTAAGACCGACATCACGCTGTCATGTATTTCCGCTTTCTTCATTTTCCTGATTTTAAGCGGATACGCTACATTATTAAATACATTCATGTGCGGCCAGACTGCATACGACTGGAATACCATGCCAATATCACGGTTTTCCGGCGTTACATCCCTCAAACCTTTTGCACGGTCCGAAAGCACGTGGTCGTCAATCATAATCTTTCCGCCGGTCGGTTCGATAAAACCGGCCACCATACGCAGAAACGTCGTTTTTCCGCAGCCGGATGGCCCGACTACCGTCAGCAATTCCCCGTCTTCTACCGTAAGCGATACATCGTTGACGGCCGCCGTCTCCCCAAATTTTTTCACCAGATTATTTACTGTTAGTTTCCCCATTTAATATTCCTCCATCGTAAACGCAGGATCGATATTTCCTGATGTTTTTTTCTTTTTACCGCGTTTTTTTCCGCTTCGCTCCGAAATAACCTGTACCAGGAAGTTAAGCAGCACGACTATTACAATCAACAGGATCGCAAGTGCGGCGGTGCGCAGTATTTTGCCCTCTTCCTGTGATGAGTACACCACGGTACCGATCGTTTCGTTTCCAACCGACCACAACAACGAAGACAAGCTGATTTCCGACAATGTCGGCGCGACTACCAGGAAGAAAGAACTAAACAAACTGGTTTTGAGCAAGGGCACGACAATATCCTTGAACGTTTTCATCTGGCTGGCACCGGATATTCGCGCGGCTTCTTCAAGCGACGGATCGATCTGACTGATTGCGCCCGCTATGTTGTTGTATCCCAGATTCAGGAAGCGGGCGATGTAAGCAATCAATAATATTCCAAAAGTTCCGTAAAGCTCCCATCCGACAATCGGCAAGGGTTGCGTGAAAGATAGGATCATCCCCAGGGCAATAATTGTTCCGGGCAGCGCATATGGCAAAGTTACCATTGCCTGCATGACTTTTACCCCTGCTACGCCCCGCACATTCTTGCGAATGGCGATGTACGCCACAATGAGCGTAACTACCATGATTACAAGGGCCGCTACGATGGACAATACCGCACTGTTTTGGAACGCCCGCGCAATATTTTTGATGTTCGTAAGATTTAAGAAGTTGTCAAAAGTAATGTTACCCGGACCGAAAGGCACTCCGTAAACCTTTGTAAGAGATGTTACCAGCGACGCAACAATGGGCGAACACGTCGTTACCAGGAAAATGATAAGCAGGACGGCAAACAGGATCCATTTTGCCCTGTTGCTTAATCTTGTCGGCTCCACAACCGCGCTTTTCCCGCTTACCACCGCGTATTTGTTGGTCCGTAGGACACGGTTGTAGGCCCATAGCCCCAGCAGTGCAAATACCGACAAAAGCATGGAATACGCCGCCGCGATCTGTAAGTGATCCGCCATATCCGGCCTGTTGATAATATAGAATATCTCCGTCGTCATCAGGCGAATTTGATTAGGCGCCCCCAAAACGGCCGAAACGCCGAAGTCTGCGAGCAAGAACATAAATACCAGCAGCATTGCGCCGATAATGGACGGTCCAAGCAGCGGCAGGGTGATGTCTTTCATCGTTTTCCACGGTGAGGCTCCGGAAACCCTCGCAGCCTCCTCAACAGATGCGGAAACTTTTTGCATGGTCGGCATCACGACAATAAACGGAACCGCAAACCTGTAAATGGACATTACGAAAATCATGCCGCCGATACTATACACGTCGAAAAGCGGTTCTGATAAATGAAACATCTGCATGGCCGCTTCATTAAAAAATCCTTTTGGTCCAAGCAAAAAAGTCCACGCAATCGCCCCGATAAACGGCGGGATAAAATACGGGACGGAAAGCAGGGTTTTCCATACTTTCTTTCCCGGAACATTCGTACGTACTACAGCCCATGCAAGGAATACTCCCAGCACAGTCGCTATCAATGTTGAAGGCACAACCACTTTAAGTGAATTCAACATACTGTTTACAATAGAGTTGTCCTGAAAAATCCTTGCATAGTTGCCAAGCGAAAAAGTATCGCCGGTTTGAAAACTATTTAGAATAAGAACGATAATCGGATATACTACGACAAAAATCAAAAATAAAACAATAATCCACCAGATGGCGGCAGGGCCAATCCATCCCTTTTTTGTTTTGTAAAGTTCTTTCCCCATGAAATGCCCTCCTGAAGTCACAACGCTTCACATATATCCCTTTTTAACCCTGCCGCAGCTTTTAGGGCTGCGGCAGGGTCCCGTTCAGGGTTTAATCAGGAATGCTATTTATGCATTCGCTCCGCCAAAGCGTTCCGTATACTCTTCACGGATTGCTGTGGAGTTTTCTACATAGTAATTGAGGTCAAAGGGCAATGTTTTGATTTCAGATGCCGCCGGAGCGCCTTCCGGTCCCGCAATATCCGTTACCGGAATATATCCCTGTTTAACAAACAACTGCTGCGCTTCATCCGTCAGGCACCAATCTACAAACGCCTGCGCCGCCGGAATGCTTTCTTCCGGAATATTGTTCATCAGCGCCATAGGCGTAGGAACCAATACCGCTCCGGATTCCGGATAAACCGCTTCTACCGGGGAACCGTCCGCTTTTGCATTGCGCGCCATAAAATCTACTATCTCTACCGCTTTATATTCGCCTGAAGAAACTTTTGTCTGCAGATTTCCATTGGATTCTTCATATTTACAATCGTTATCCGAAAGCGCCTGATACCAATCCCAGCCAACTACATCCGGATACTGTGTATGAACGACCAGCGCAGAGAACGCGCCGCCCGAATAGTTCGGATTTGCCATACCAAAGCTTCCTTTATATTCTTCGGTTGTGACGTCTTTCCAATCCTTGGGGCCCTCCGACACTTCATTTGTGTTATAAGCAATAATGTTATAAATCAGGCGGACCTCGTGTCCCATCCCCTCGTTATAAGCATACTGCTTATCAATGTTTGCCAGCGCTTCCGGTGCATAATGCAGGATCATCCCCTGCTGGTCCAGATTGTTGATATATCCGACATCAGCAAACCAGAGAATATTTGCCGGAGTGCTCCCTGTCTGCAGCTCCGCGTCCAGCTTGGATGTAACTTTACCCGTTCCGGAGCGGAACACTTCAATGCTGACGTCCGGATACGTTTCATTGAACACGGAAACCATCTCCGCGACCAGCTCCTCCGGCTCGGACGTATAAAGCGTCAGTTCGCCTTTTACATCAGTGCCAGTGGTAGCAGCTCCTTTACTCGCATCTGCACCAGTGGTAGCGTCCGCGCTCGGCTCGGTAGAAGCGGCAACCGATTCGCTCGGTGTGCTCTGCGTTGCCGGTGCACATGCAAACAACGTAAACGCCATCACTACTGCAAGTACTGTTACAACAATCCTCTTTAAGTTCATTTTCTATTCCTCCTTTTCCTTTGTGGTTTCGCTCCTGCGAAACCTAAAAAAAAAGATAAAATTCTTTCGGTTGCGATAGATAGCACAAGACAAATTGGTGTCAACAAACAAAGCTAAAAAGCCCTTTGCTATGCTATTTAGTTAACTAGTTGAGTATAAGTGACGGTGACCTTTAGTAATGATATATTATTTGCGCGCCCACCGTTTCACGCGCCTAAAAATTTTTCTATTCTGAAAAAATCAAACTGCTTTATGGGGGTTTCTTTTCTCGTATTTTAGCACCCATACTTCCTGTCTGTCAATACATTGACACCTAGAAATAAATTCACATTTGTGCATATTTTTATGAAACAGGTATATTTATTGCAAAAAATTCGTTTCTCCTATTGACACCAATTTGAAAAGGGAATAGAATACTGAATTGTAAACAGGATTCAATTTTTCAACAAGTTTTATTACCAGATGTCATATCTGGTTGCTCCATTAGATAATCATCATGAGCATTCACCCCTTTGTTTAAACAATATATATAAATCATAGATTTTTATTATATAAATTTAGAAATATTATATATTCATCATGTAAAAAACGGAAAAGGAGGTCTGCCGTTTGAAAACCATCGACTTACACGCTCACAGCACTGCCTCGGACGGTTCTTATTCGCCCACTGAACTTGCGGAGCACGCAAAAGAAATCGGACTTAGCGCAATCGCCCTGACCGACCACGATACGGTCGATGGCCTTGAGGAATTCATGGCTGCAGGCAGAAATTTGCATCTCGAAACGATACGCGGTATGGAGACGACCGTTTCCATCGACGATTGCGACGTTCATTTGGTTTGTCTATTCTTTGATCCGGACTATCCGGCGCTGAAAACAGCGCTTCAGGACCTCGCGGCCAGCCGCGACGAACGCAACGTTAATATGGTAAAGGCTCTTGAAAAAGCCGGATTTCCTATTTCCATGCAGGATGTTAAGCAATATGGAGACGGCGCCATTTCGCGCGGACATATTGCCAAGGCCCTGATCCACAGTAAATATCACGACCTCACGCCTAAGGAGCTGATCAAACGTTACTTAAGCAAAGGAACTGTCGGGTATGTCAAAAGGCGAACGCCCGATCCGTCAGAATTTATCAGAATCATCCATGAGGCAGGCGGTCTTGTGTTCGTGGCGCACCTGCATCAGATTGATCCGGAAAACCCCGGGCATTGTATAGACATTTGCAAACGGCTTTTAGCGGACGGCGCGGACGGGCTGGAAACGCTGTATTGCGAATATGACGATTTTTGGCGGGAGCAAACGGAGGCGATTGCCCGTGAATATGGCGTATTGCGCTCGGGCGGCAGCGATTTCCACGGTATTTTCAAACCGGGCCTTGCCCTTGGCAGTGGTTACGGAGACCTTGCGGTGCCGGATTCATTTTTGGAGCAAATCAAAAAAAGACTGCCATAGTAAGCTATGTGTATAACTATGTTCTGTTTCCATAGTTTATACGATTATAAATAATTCACTGTAAAGGAAGGTAAGATTCTATGTTTGGAATGAGCGATGAACTCCTGAGGTTAGAGGAACAGGGCAAGCCGATCAGAATGGCTGTTATTGGCGCGGGACAGATGGGACGCGGCATGGTCAGTCAGGTGGTACTAATGAAAGGTATGATCCCCTCGATCGTAGCTGATATACAGCTTGATAATGCACGCAACGCTTTGCTGCACGCCGGTATTCCGGAAGAAGAAATCAAGATCGCGACGACGGGCGCGCAGGCAAGCGACTATATCAAAGCAGGTAAATACGTCATCACCGAGGATGCGGATGTCGCGGTTGCGGCGGACAGTATCCCGTGTATCGTAGACGCTACCGGCGTGACTGAAATCGGGGCTCGGCTTGCAGTAAACAGCATCAAAGCGCATAAGCACATCGTTATGCTCAATGTAGAAGCCGACGTTGTAATCGGGCCTCTCCTTTATAAGATGGCCAAAGAAGAGGGCGTTATTTATTCCGGTTCTGCCGGAGACGAACCGGGCGCCGTAATGGAATTATATGATTTTGCTACCGCCCTTGGCTTCGATGTCCTCGTTGTCGGTAAAGGCAAAAACAACAAAGTGAACCTCGCGTGCAATCCTGACCTTGCCGCGGAAGAAGCCGCACGCAAGGTTATGAGTCCCAAAATGCTGACGGCTTTCAAAGACGGTACCAAAACGATGGTTGAAATGACCGCTATGTCAAACGCGACGGGCTTCCTGCCCGCAGTCACCAACGGCACCGGTTACGAATCGACTGTTAAAAAATTGGATCAGGTCTACCGTTTAAAGAGCGAAGGCGGTATCCTCGATCACTACCAGGCTGTCGACTATATCAACGGCGTTGCGCCCGGCGTCTACGCGATCATCACCAGCAAGCTTCCAGAAGTACGTCATGAGCTTACTTACCTGCAGGTTGGTCCCGGACCGAATTATACGCTGTTCCGCCCCTATCACCTGACCAGCCTTGAAACGCCTATGTCCGTTGCCAGGATCGTGCAGTTCGGCGTACCCAGTATCGTTCCTAAACTCGGCGCACCGTATTCCGAGACTACTACAATCGCCAAAAAAGATATGAAAGCTGGCGAAATGCTGGACGGGATCGGCGGCTATACCGTATATGGCGGTTTTTACAGTTTCAAGGATGCACAGGCCAAAAATGCCCTGCCCTTGGGACTGGTCAATAAAAAAACAAAACTCAAGACAGACGTAAAGGCTGGCGAACTGATCACCTATGACATGGTCGACCTTGATGAAGATTCCTATATTTTAAAACTGCGCCGTGAGCAGGACGAACTGCTCGCTGCCGGCAAGCTCGTCTGGTAAACAGTATCAATATTTTGATTGACATCATTTAGATAGAGGGGAGGCGGTCTCCATGATACCGTTTTTTGACTCCATTCGAGATTTTAGCGTACTGTCCGCGATCCTCAGGCTCGCGCTTTGTTGCCTGTCTGCCGGCATTATCGGTATCGACCGCGGACGCAAGGGGCGCGCCGCCGGACTGCGTACGCACATTCTGGTATCCTTGGGGGCCTGTATTGTTATGATTACCGACCAATACCTGGTCACGTATATGAACCCCAATGCAGACCCTGCCCGTTTGGGCGCACAGGTCATCAGCGGTATCGGTTTCCTTGGCGCGGGTACTATCCTGATCACAGGCAGGCAGGTAACAGGCCTCACAACTGCTGCCGGCTTATGGTCTACCGCGTGCATCGGCCTTGCCTATGGCGCCGGTTATTTTGAAGGCGGGATCGTCGCTACAGTGATCGTATTGGTTACCATCGCTATGCTTCATAAATGGGAATCACGCGGTTCGTCCAATATCTTTACCTGGATCGACCTGATGATCGAGCTTGAAAAAACCGAGGATCTCCCAGCCCTAATATCAGGCATGAAAGCGTGCGGCGCGCACATACGCAATGTCGATATTAATGATAATCCCAGGCGAGCCTCGCGGCCCGGGGTCATACAGGTTCAGCTTTCTATCAAGGTAGAAAAGTCGTTCAGTATGGCTGACCTGGTCGCTTACCTCACCGAACGGATGCCAATTGTAGCGTTTAAAGAATTGTGACCAAAACGGCTTCATGGCAAAAGGAAAGGCCGGAATATCCTATGATATTCCGGCCTTTCCTTTTGCCATTGTTATGCTATTATTTATTTTCGTAATAAGAGATCCGCCCGATCTTTTTTGTAGAGGGGCCGTCCATAAATTCACACCCCAGCCATATATCGAGCAGGCAGGTCGCAAGCTGCGGCGCGATTACGCGCGCTCCCATACAGCAAACCTGCGCGTTATTGCTCTTCACGGAACGCTCGGTGGAGAACGGATCATGGCATACCGCCGCGCGTATCCCCTTGACCTTGTTGGCGGTCATGGCCATACCGATGCCCGTGCCGCATACAAGGACGCCTCGCTCGCAACGTCCTTTTGTGATTTCGCTGCAAACCTTGTAGGCAATATCCGGATAAAGAACCGGATCCGTATTGTAAACGCCGCAATCCGTGACCTCGTATCCCTTTCCCTCCAAATGCTTCTTCAAAGTCTCTTTCATATCGAAAGCGGCTTCATCACAACCAATCGCTATTTTTTTTGTTTCCATCCCCACATTCTCCTTTTTGTTTTTTATGCGCATCCTGCTTCCGTTGTCGATATAATATCAACGCCGGAGCCGAGAACATTTTTTACAATAACGTCTCCCCTATGCACAGGCGCCTTGGCGACTGCCTCGCTTAGCACTTTCATCGACGGTATTACCAACTCCTTGGGAATAGGAGCCGCCGTTTTTACCGATACCAACGGGTGGTTCCCTCCCTCAACGCGCACCGTAGTCGTCAGCATGCGAACAGGAGCCGTCACTTCCGCCTGTACATACTGCGCGCCGCGAGCGCATCCGTTTCCGTTCATAGAAAGTATTTTACCGTCCTCGGTTTCCACCTGTACGACGCAGCCTACCGGACAGGTAATACAGGTAATTTCCCTTATTGTTTTCATAGCGTTCCCCTTATTTAACCATAAATACGCTTTGTGATTGCGTCGGCGCAAGCCCCTATTCTTTTTTCGTCCACCGCGAACTGCAGAATGCTATAACGTTTCCTTACGGTGTACGCTTCCAGCAGGCTTTTGTGGAACAACTCTTTTTCCAGGCCAATATCCGTCGGCAGCACCGGAGCGCCCACGCGCCGAAGCAGCCTTTCCATTTCTTCCCGCGAAGGACAAATATCCATTACGCTGCGCGGCACCTTATCGCCCATCAGCTCAAACATCTCCGCAATCACCGGTGTGCTGATCCCCACTTTGATTCCATGCAATTCAGGAAAGCGGTTATGCGCGATGTAATACATCTCCCAATAATGCGAGAGCATATGCTCCGCTCCGGACGCCGGACGGGAAACGCCGATCAGCCCCATCGCCACGCCGCTTAAAACCAAAGCCTCCGTCAGGCTACAAATCGCCTGTTCGTCCTGGTTTTTCAATCCGTCCACATGATCCGTCACCTTTGCCAGCGCGGCACGGATCAGGTCCGCACAGGTTTCGCAATAATATTCCCCGCATACTTCCTTGGCGAGAAGCCAGTCCGCCAGCGCGGTAAACTTGCCCAATACGTCGCCAAAACCCGCATGAATGAGGTGCATAGGCGCCTTTTTGATAATGTCCGTATCGGCAACGATACCGTAAGCAAGCGTTGCCACAAAAGATATTTTAAACCCGTCGCAAATCATAGGCGCGCCGTCCGAAGCATATCCGTCCATCGAGGGGGCTGTACAAACTATGATGTAAGGGATGCCGGTTCGTGCGGACATATATTTTCCCAGATCGTTGAGCGTGCCCGAGCCGACGGCCACAATCAGTCCCGTATTTGACTCCAACTCCATAAAGAGCCTGCCCAGCGCTTTTTCATCGGGAATCAGAATATCTTCCCCCGTCTGGAACACAAAGCTTTTTACATTGTGTCCCGCATCCTGCAAAATATTGAGCGTGCGTTTTCCGGCTGCTTCAAACGTATGATTATCACTCAGCATAAAAATCTGTTTTCCCTGAAACCGTCCGGCCATCTTTGCAATGTCCGGCAGCACGCCGCTGCCGATCGAAAGATACTTGATGGGCAGGGAATGATGCCTGCCGCAATCGCAGTCAAAAGAAATCCCTGCCATTTGATTCATAGGTAATTCCAATATATTGCTCATCAACGATTCACCTCGTCCGCCTCGTATTATTTTCTTTCCTCTGCCGCCACGATCTCTACTTCCAACACCGCGCCGCCCAGTTTTTTCATATCCTGCATTTTTTCCCTGGGCAAAACGACCGTTTCCATTTGGCTGGGCATAATACGCTTACGGCGTACCGAGGCCAAAACCTCGCTTCCCATGCGTACCCTGATCGTCGTATCGCCATACACCCTGTCGGAACGGAAAAAAAGCGTTGCCGCCGTCACAGGCGCGTCCACCCATATTTTCTGGGGAACGACATACCGTACCCCCTGCCCGTTTTTCACCTCAACCACGCGCGTTTCGTCTTCCCTACGGTATGCATGTTCAAGGATATACCGCGCTGCGGCCTGCCCAGCGCGCCTGCTTTCCTGCGTCACGAAGTCCACAAGGTCATGCACATGCACAACGTTTCCACAGGCGAATACCCACTCCTTGGATGTCTGCATCCCCTCGTTTACGACAGGTCCGTTCGTTTTCGGATCAAGCTCTATTTGCGCATTCCTGCTCAGCTCGTTTTCAGGAATCAGGCCGACGGAAAGCAATAACGTATCGCACTTAACATCCTCTTGCGTGCCGGGTATTACGCGTTTTGCCTCGTCTACCTTGGCAATGGTGACGCCCGTGATCCGTTCTTTCCCATGGATGGCCGTGATCGTATGCGATAACAGCAGTGGAATCTCAAAATCGCGCAGGCATTGCTCGATGTTGCGCGCCAATCCGTTAGAATAAGGCTCGATCTCGCATACCATTTTTACCTTGGCTCCCTCGAGAGTCATGCGCCGCGCCATAATGAGCCCGATGTCGCCGGAACCCAGTATCACGACTTCCCGTCCGACCATATATCCCTCGAGGTTGATCAATCGCTGCGCCGTTCCCGCCGTAAAAACTCCCGCCGGACGATCGCCCAGAATACCGATCGCGCCGCGCGGGCGTTCCCTGCAGCCCATCGCCAGAATAAGCGCGTCGCACGATATGCAAAGCATGCCGCATTCCCTGCCCACCACCGTAACGGCATGATCGTCAAGGCTCAGCACCATGCAATTCAAAAGGTATGGTATCTCACGCTCACGTACCATATCGCAAAACTTCAGCGCGTACTCCGGACCGGTAAGTTCTTCCTTAAAAATGTGGAGTCCAAAGCCGGTGTGAATACACTGGTTCAAAATTCCGCCCAGCAGATCGCCCCGCTCTACGATCAGAATATCCCGTACTCCCTTGTCATATGCCTCAACAGCAGCCGCCAGTCCGGCAGGTCCCCCGCCAATCACCAGCAATTGTACATGCTTTTTCATAACAGGAATCCCCTTTCAGCCTTTCTCAATAGCCTTGGTGTAATCGGTAAGAATATAGGAACCAGGTCCCGCTTTGCGCACTGCAAAAGGCGGTATCTCCCGTTCGCGCGCCAGAATATCTATCACTTTCGGCATGCAAAACCCGCTCTGGCAGCGTCCCATACCCGCGCGCGTCCGGCGCTTTACGCCATCCACAGTCCTCGCTCCCGCCGGCCTGCGGATCGCATCGCGTATTTCCCCCTCGGAAATCGTCTCGCACCGGCAGATAATATTCGCGTAAGCCGGATCCCTTGCGATCACGGCCATTCTTTGCTCGTCGCATAAGGAATTGAATTTCAAACGCGGCGCGCACTTTGGCTCAAAGGCATGATTTTCTTTTGCATGCAGCTTTTGCGCCACTTCCCCCGCGACATATTTTCCGATCGCGGGCGCGGACGTCAGCCCCGGCGAATCGATCGCCGCGACGTTATAAAAATTCTCCGCACTTTCTTCAATGATAAAATCTCCGCCCGCGGCATCGCTTGACGCCCGCAGTCCGGCAAAGGAAGTAATGACGTCCCGCAGGTTTACAGCAGGAACCATGCGCAAAGCGTCGCTTTTCACTTTCTCAATTCCCTCATGCGTCGTGCAATTTTCCTCTTTGCTCTCAACGGGCACACTGGTCGGCCCTAAAAGCAGGTTGCCCTCAGTTGTCGGGGTCACGAGAATCCCTTTTCCGGCTTTGCTCGGGACGCGGAAAATCACATGTTCCACCGCCTTGCCCTGCGTCTTATCCATCAACAGGTACTCCCCGCGCCGTGGCTCAATATCAAAAGCGTCGCGGCGGCCAGCCTTTCCGTTATGCAGGATCATCTTATAAATGTCGTCCGCGTACAGCCCTGCTGCATTAACGATATATTTCGCTTCAAACCGCCTACCGCCGGCAGTGATCGAAAAACCATCGTTTTTCGTTTCAATCGCCGTAACCGGCGAATCAAAATACAGCTCTGCCCCATTTTGCACCGCGTTTTCCGCCGCGCCCATCGTGAGTTCATAAGGCGAGACGATCCCGCTTTCCTCGCAGAATAACGCGGCAATAATTTTATCAGATAGTCCCGCTTCCTTGGAGCGCAAAGCTTCTCCCTCCAGGATTTCAAGACCATAAAGGCCGTTTTTCCGCCCCTGCTTAAGCAAATGCAAAAGGGTTTCTTTTTCTTTTTCCTCAAACGCGCAGACAAGAGAACCTATTTTTTTATACGGAATATCGAGGTCTTTTGAAACCTCGCTCATCATACGGCACCCCTGCACATTGAAGCGCGCTTTTAACGTATCCGGTTCTGGGTCAAAGCCCCCGTGGACGATTCCGCTGTTTGCCCCGCTGGAGCCGTACGCAAGATCGCTTGCTTTCTCCAGAATACAAACCTGAAGCCGCCACCTCATCAGTTCGCGCGCGATAAAACTGCCAATCACGCCGCCGCCAATCACCGCTACGTCATAACACATGGTCCATACTACCTCTCAGCGTTTATTTTTGATTATCATGATAAACCGTCATTTCATAACGCGTTTTATACGCTTCGGATTTTACGATAACAAATTCGATTAATCTGCCATCCTCCGTATACATAAGGGATCCCAGCACGCTTAACGGCGTTCCCTTTTCAATATCAAGATGCATTGCTTCATACGCGTTTGCGCCTGCAAACGTCAGGCTCTGGAAGCCGCGATAGGGAACGACCCCCTGCTCCGAGAGCGTATCGTAGAGTGACCTCTCCGTAAAATCGACCTTGATCAGGTCCTGCAAATATTCTATCGGTAAATAGGAATTGGTCAGGGAATATACCATCCCGTCCAAATAGCGCAGGCGCTCCAAACGAAAAACAGGCTCTCCGTTCCCAATTCCCAAACGCTCCGCAACATCTGCCGGCGCCCTGTCGATATTCTGGAACAGTACTTTGCTCGTCGTATTCCTGCCCTGCATTTTCACATCGTTATAAAAGCCCGTTGCCGCCGCCAACTGGTGATCCACATGCGGCTTATTGCCAACAAAAAATGCACCCTTTCTCGGCATACGGATAATCTTCTTCTCCTGCTCGAGTAAATCGAGCGCCGTCCTTACCGTCGGCCTGCTGACCTCGTATGTTTCACAAATCTCCCGTTCGCTCGGAAACGTCGAATAATACGGGAGCGTACCGAAATCATGCATGAGACGCTCTTTAACCACCTGGTATAAGGGCGTTTTTGCATTTTCCCCATCCCGCATCCCGTTTTTGTCCGATAAAGTCTCCTGTTTCGCCATCTTTGGTTCCTCCTGCGTCTAAAATAATTATATTTCCATTGGTAGTACATGTCAAGTATTTTTTATTACCACTGGTAACTCATACAAATGCTCGATTGGCTTACTTAAGCCATTAATCCAATTATATATGACCCAGAAATACTTTTATAAATATTATATTGCATGCCCGCTTAAATGAAAACAGGATGTTTTAAAAAACATCCTGTTCCAAGATAATCCTATTTTATTTTGTCTGCCGCTCAGGCGCTCGTATATTTTAGAATACAAATACGCCAAATCCTGCCGACGAAAGAAACCTCTCTTTAACGCTTGGAGAACTGTGGTGCCCTTCTTGCAGCCTTAAGACCGTACTTCTTTCTCTCTTTCATTCTCGGATCGCGCGTCAGGAATCCTGCCGATTTGAGAGCGCCGCGAAGCTCCGGCTCCGCTTTGATGAGCGCCCTTGCGATACCGTGACGGATCGCGCCAGCCTGACCGGTATAACCGCCGCCCTTTACGTTTACGAATACATCATATTTACCTATGGTTTCCGTAAGCACCAAAGGGGAACGCACCAGCATCTTCAATGTTTCATAACCAAAATATTCTTCAATATCCCTTTTATTCACATTGATCTCGCCTTTGCCTGCCATAATGCGGACTCTGGCAATGGATTTTTTTCTTCTACCTGTTCCTAAGAACTGTTCTTTCTTTGCCATCTTTTTGCTCCCTCCCTTACAGCTCGATCACTTCTGGCTTCTGAGCTGCATGTTCATGCTCAGCGCCTCTGTAAACGCGCAATTTTTTGAGCATCTTCCTGCCCAGTCTGTTTTTCGGAAGCATTCTTCTAACGGCTTCATACAAGGCAAATTCCGGTTTCTTTTCCATCAGTTCCTTGTAAGGCGTTTCCTTAAGGCCGCCCGGATAACCCGAGTGGCTGCGGTATAATTTCTGTTCCAGCTTCTTTCCTGTAAAAACTACTTTATCCGCATTGATCACGATTACAAAATCGCCTGTATCAACGTGCGGAGTATATTCCGGTTTGTTTTTGCCGTGGAGAATGTTCGCAACTTTACTCGCGAGTCTGCCGAATACCTGTCCCTTGGCATCGACAACATACCACTTCTGCTGCACTTCACCGGGTTTCGCCATATATGTTTTCATTAGGCTTTCCTCCCATGAGTATCTTCATATTTTTCTTTTTCGTCGCAGCTTTTCCTACGCATGGGATGTCCCAAGTCCCGTGGCAAAATCCACCGCTTTCGCGCATACACAGGGCTAATTGTGCATATAGGCGCATTAAATATTTTACTGAAAACAGGCATGGTTGTCAAGTATTTTGATTAAAACCATACACTTATAATGCAATATAGAACAAAACAATATCCTTATATTCGCCACTTTTGTCGTGAAACCCATTCCGCACCATACCGATCCGTTCAAAACCAATACGTTCATAAAGCCTGATCGCCGCAATGTTGTCCGCTACGACAGCGTTAAACTGCAAAATCCGGAACCCCAGCCCGCGTCCGCGCACGATACTGTCGCGTACCAGGGTCTCACCAATGTGCATTCCCCGCAAGCCCTGCTTTACCGCATAAGACGCATTGGCAATGTGCCCGCAGCGTCCAACGTTATTCGGATGCAAAATATACAGGCCGACAATTTCTCCCTCGCGTACCGCCACACCGGTATAGGACTGTCCGCCAAAAAAGGCCGCCGCTTCCTCTTCATCCATCGGTTTTTCCTGCGGAAACGCGTTGCCCGCTTCGACGACACTGTTCCACAGCGTCGTCATCTGCGGAATATCCTGCCGTCCATATTGCCTCATTTTCACATCAGTCTTATTCATAATATACTTCCATCAAAAAAAGTCCCTGCGCCTGTGCCGTCGCGCCTGCAAGCTTTCGGTCCTTTTGATCGATCGCTTCCTTGACCTGCTCCGGTTCCATCTTTCCTTTGCCGACCGCAATCAGCGTGCCTGTAATAATGCGCACCATATTATATAAAAAACCGCTTCCCGTTACGTCAACATAAATATACTCGCCGTCGCGTGTCAACTGTACCTTATCGACCGTGCGCACCGTTCCCTTAATATCCGTTCCTGCCGCGCAAAAGGCTGTAAAATCATGTGTCCCCTCGATATACTTTGCCGCTTCCTGCATTCGCTCAACATCGAGCGGCACCGGTACGAACATGCTGTATAAACGGTTTACCGCGCCTTTCGCGCGCGCGTTATGAATCACATACCGGTAACGCTTACCCTTTGCGCCAAAGCGCGCGTGAAAATCATCCGTTGCCTCGTATGACCGCTTGATGCGAATGTCGTCTGGCAACAGCGTATTCAATACATAAAAAAATTTGTCCGCCGGAATGTCCGTATCCGCGTCAAAATGCGCGACCTGTCCTAAAGCATGCACGCCCGCGTCCGTACGTCCGGAACCATGCACCGGCGTTTTTACCCCCAGTGCTTCCTGCAAGGCTTCTTCCAGTTTCTGCTGGACACTGACGCCATTTCTTTGTATTTGCCATCCGCAATAATTCGTACCGTCGTACTCGATCAAAAGGGCCACCCGCAAATCTTTTACTCACTTTCTTATGCTGCTATTTTTCCTTGATCCCTTACAAAACAGTGATCAGAGCCAAATCATAAATGCAATGCATAGCGCAAACATCAAAACCGCGGCAATCCAGTCCGTTTTTTCAAAACGCAGCACTTTCATGCGCGTCCGGCCTTCCCCGCCGTGATAACAACGGCTTTCCATGGCCATCGCAAGTTCGTCCGCGCGTTTGAACGCTCCCACAAACAAAGGCACCAGGAGCGGAATCATATTTTTGGCTTTTTTCAAAAGATTTCCACTGTCAAACTCCGCACCGCGCGCCGTCTGTGCTTTCATAATACGGTCCGTTTCATCCACCAGTGTAGGAATAAAGCGCATGGCAATACTCATCATCATCGCCATTTCATGCACCGGAAATTTAATTTTTTTGAGAGGCCCGAGCAGGCTCTCCAGCCCGTCCGTCAATTGCATGGGCGAAGTCGTAAGCGTCAGCAGGCTTGTCGCAAAAATCAGCAGAATCAGGCGAATGGAAATAAAAATCGCTTTTTCAATACCATCCGTAGAAATCTTGACGATCCCCCATTGCCAGAGAATATGCGACGGATCCTGCGGCGCAAAAAACAGAATATTGAGTACAAACGTAAAAATAATGATAAACAGAAGCGGCCGGATACTGCGCAAAATCGTACGCATGCCGACCTTGGCCATCATCGTGATCACGATGAATAAGACGCCAAGCGCTAGAAATCCCCACCAATCGCGTACCACAAATACGGCTATCAGGAAGAGAAGCGCAATTATGATTTTCATACGCGGGTCCAGTCTGTGGACAATGGTATTGCCCGGGAAGTACTGGCCCAATGTGATATTTTTGATCATTTACTGCCCTCTTTATATGCCTTAATAAAATCAACCAGTTCCTGTTTGGTGATAATGTCCGGCGGGATGTCCCACCCGCATTGTTTCAACAGATATGCCGCCTGCCGCGCCTCGCTGGCATTCAGTCCTACGGCTTGAAGCTTTTCAATATCCGAGAATACCTCTTTCGGCGTTCCGTCCATATAGATCTCGCCGTGGTCCATAGCGACCACTCGCGTCGCGTAATCGGCAAGGCCGTCCATATTATGCGAAATCATGATAATCGTAGTTCCCTGGCCGTTGAGCCGACGGATCAGCTGCATGAACTGCTCCCGTCCGATGGGATCCAGGCCCGCGATCGGCTCGTCCAAAATCAAAATCTGCGGCTTCATTGCCAGTACGCCCGCAATCGCCACTTTACGCTTTTGGCCGCCCGATAAATCAAACGGCGATACATCCCGTATCTTTTCCGGATCAAGGTCCATCAGCCTCAGCGCGTCGTCCACGCTTTTGCTGACCTCCTCTTCGCTCATACCCGTTTTGGCCGGCCCAAAGGCAACGTCCTTGCCGACCGTTTCCTCAAACAACTGGTATTCGGGATACTGAAAGACCACGCCCAGAATGCGGCGTAGTTTTTTGCGGTCGTATCCGGCGGCATTGATGTCTTCCCCGTTCACTTCCACAATCCCGCCAGACGGCGTAAGAAGTCCCGCCATCTGCTGGATAAGCGTCGATTTTCCGCAGCCGGTATGTCCGATGATTCCTACAAACTCGCCGTCCCCAATCCGCAGACTGACGTCCTTTAACGCCCTGACCTCAAAAGGCGAGCCCGGCATATAGGAGTAATTTAAGTTTTTTAACTCTACCGGCATAATTCGTCCACCAATTCTTTCAGCGTAACCGGACACGTTCCAAGATCGATTCCCTCTTCCTTAAGCTCACGGTACACCTGCGTCGCAAGCGGCGGCAAAAGTCCCGCCTCGTCCAGCTTATCCGTATGCGAAAACACCTCGCGCGGCGTGCCCTCGTCCGTAATCTTTCCGTTTGTCATGATAAGTACCCTGTCCGCCTCGGACGCTTCTTCCATATAATGCGTGATCAGCACTACAGATTTCCCCTGTTCTTTGTTCAGGAACCGGATCGTGTCCATAACCTCGCATCTTCCCTGGGGATCGAGCATAGCCGTAGGCTCGTCAAACACAATAACGTCCGGATACATCGCCAGCACGCCGGCAATGGCAATACGCTGTTTCTGGCCGCCCGAAAGCATATGGGGTGCGCGTTTTTCAAATCCACGCATATTAACGGCGCCCAGCGCCTCGTGTACACGCTCTACGATCTCTTTCTGCGGAACGCCCAGGTTTTCCGGTCCAAAGGCGACGTCCTCCTCCACGATCGTAGAAACAATCTGGTTGTCCGGATTCTGGAATACCATGCCCGCATGGGAACGGATTTCCCAGACATTTTCCTCGTTTTCCGCTTCGAGTCCGACGACCGTTAACTTGCCGTCCTGCGCCCGCAGCAGCACGTTCACATGCTTGGCAAACGTGGATTTACCGCTGCCGTTATGCCCGAGGATCGCCACAAATTCACCTTGTTTTACAGTCAGCGAAACGCCGTCCAGCGCATACTTTTTCGGTTTTTCCGCTTCCACCTCTTCCGTCTCCGGCACAGGATAAGCATATCTTAAGTTTTCCGCTTCGATCACGTTTTGCATAAATATATTCCCTGATAACAGAAAGAAGGAACAGCAGTTGCCTCGCCAGTTCCTCCCCTTTTCATTCTCTGTTGAGACCTTTGCGTCGTTATACCAGTTCGAGGATAACAACTTCCGCCGCGTCGCCGCGTCTCGGTCCTTTTTTAACAATGCGCGAATAACCGCCGCCCTGGCCTTTATCCTTTGCGCGCTGCGCGTATTTCGGCGCGATCTCCCGGAACAGCTTTTCTATCACCGGACTCTTGACGTCGCCCGTACGCTTTTTGTAATCATATTTACTTTCTTTTTCCTGCTTTGCTTCCGGAAAATCATACAAGTACTTCATCAGGATACGCCTTGTCGCGAGTTTTTCCGGAGAATCGTTTGTGACTTTCGTCTTGTTGCCGTCTACCGTCTTTTCCACTTCCACCGTATTATCGTATACGTGGATCGCTTTGGTGATCAGCTTCTCGGCGATTCTCTGCGTCTCTTTCGCACGCATCATCGTTGTTTCTATCCTGCCGTTCCAAATAAGAGACGTAACGAGTCCCCTGAGCATCGCTCTTCTCTGGTCAGACGGTCTGCCTAATTTTCTCATAGCGTTCTAAAACCTCCGTTAATGTCCGAAATCAATCGTCTTTGCGCAGGCTAAGTCCCAGCGCTTCAAGCTTCTGCTCTACTTCTTCCAAAGACTTCTTACCAAGGTTACGCACCTTCATCATTTCTTCTTCGTTGCGCATGATGAGTTCTTCAACTGTGTTGATCCCTGCGCGCTTCAAGCAGTTATACGAGCGAACCGAAAGATCAAGCTCTTCGATTGTTATTTCCAGAATCTTTTCTTTCTTGTCCTCTTCTTTCTCAACCATAATCTCCACGTCGTTTACGTGGTCTGTTAGGTTGATGAACTGCGATAAGTATTCGCTCATGATCTTTGCCGCAAGGGAGATCGCTTCGTCAGCGTTCGTGCTGCCGTTCGTCCACACCTCGATCGTCAGTTTGTCGAAGTCCGTAATCTGGCCGACACGCGTATTTTCCACCGCGAAATTGACCTTGGTTACCGGCGTAAACAGCGAGTCGATCGGAATCTCGCCGATCGGCATGTTCGCTTCTTTGTTCTTGTCCGCGAGCACATATCCTCTGCCCTTTGCAAGCATGATCTCCATGTAGAGATTTGCTGTTTTGTCAATTGTTGCAATATGCAAATCCGGATTTATAATTTCTACTTCAGAATCCGTTTCGATATCGGCAGCCGTCACATCTTTCGGGCCCTTGGCATTGATGATCAGTTTCTTGGGCTCGTCCGAATACATTTTTGCACACAGGCCCTTTAAGTTGAGCACAATGTTCGTAACGTCTTCATGCACGCCCTCGATTGTCGAAAACTCGTGCAGGACGCCGTCTATCTTTACGCTTGTTACCGCGACACCGGGCAGAGACGAGAGCAGGATACGGCGCAGGGAATTTCCCAGCGTTGTACCAAATCCTCTTTCAAGAGGCTCCATCACAAATTTACCGTATTTTTTATCTTCACTCATCTCGGTGCATTCGATGTTTGGTCTTTCTATTTCAAGCATATTGTAACCTCCTTCTAAATAGGATATCCATAAAGGGAGTACGCCTATTATTTAGAATACAACTCAACAATCAAGTGCTCCTCGATCGTAAGGTCGATATCATCTCTCTCAGGCAGTGCAAGCACCTTGCCCGCGAGTGTTGCAGCATCGAATTCAAGCCACTTCGGAACGCCTTTGCCGCCTTCCTCTTTAATTGCTTTGAAGTATTCGCTCGAAGCAGATTTGCCTGCGACAGTGATCTGATCGCCGGCTTCCACGATATAAGACGGAATATCCACTTTTTTACCGTTTACCTGTACGTGTCCGTGCATGACAAGCTGACGCGCGTGCGCACGGCTGTCGCCGATCCCTAAACGGAACGCAACGTTGTCAAGACGTCTTTCCAAAAGCTGGAGCAGGTTTTCACCCGCTTTACCTTTCATCTTTGCAGCAATATCAAAATATTTTCTAAACTGGCTTTCCAAAATACCGTAAGCGCGTTTTACTTTCTGTTTTTCCCTGAGCTGTGTGCCATACTCAGACATCTTGCCATGTCTGCCCGCTCCGTGCTGTCCGGGAGCGTTGGGACGAAGAGTAAACGCACATTTCTGGGAATAGCACCTGTCGCCCTTTAAAAAGAGCTTTGCGCCTTCCCTGCGGCATAAGCGGCAAACCGGTCCTGTATATCTAGCCATAATACTCTTACCTCCTTATACCCTTCTGCGTTTCGGCGGACGGCATCCGTTGTGCGGAATGGGCGTCACGTCTTTGATCAGCGTTACTTCAAGACCTGCGGTCTGCAGCGCACGGATCGCGGCTTCCCTTCCGGAACCCGGTCCCTTTACGAATACCTCTACAAACTTAAGTCCATGTTCCATAGCGGCTCTCGCGGCCGTTTCGGAAGCAACCTGAGCAGCAAAAGGAGTGCTCTTTTTGGAACCGCGGAAGCCCATTGCTCCGGAGCTCGACTGAGAAAGAGCGTTTCCCTGCATATCTGTCATTGTTACAATCGTGTTGTTAAAGGAAGAACGAATATGCGCCTGGCCTTTTTCAATGTTCTTCTTTTCTCTGCGTCTTCTGGACACTTTTTTCTTAGGTGCAGCCATTTTCTAATTCCTCCTTACTTCTTTTTACCCGCAACCGTACGCTTCGGTCCCTTGCGCGTACGAGCATTCTGCTTCGTACTCTGACCGCGTACCGGCAGGCCTCTTCTATGACGGATGCCGCGATAGCAACCGATTTCCATCAGGCGCTTGATATTTAAAGATACTTCTCTTCTCAGGTCGCCTTCTACCTTGATATTTTTGTCGATATACTCCCTGATTTTGGCAAGATCGTTTTCGTCAAGATCTTTCACCCGAATATCAGGGTTCACATTTGTCGCAGATAAAATCTGTTGAGAGGTCTTAAGGCCGATGCCATAAATATAGGTGAGGCCGATCTCAACGCGTTTGTCCCTGGGCAAGTCGATGCCAGCAATACGTGCCATACTTTTTTAAACACCTCCGTGAATCATAAGCGGTCTTTCCGCTGTCTTTACCTTTTAAGCATATGTCAAATAGTTTAACATACTTCCTCAGATATATAAAGCTTATACGAAATTTACGCGCGGTGTGCGTAAATCAGCCGCCGTACAAACAGTATTGTCCGTTTTTGGTTCAGCCCTGCCTCTGTTTGTGCTTTACATTGGGGCAGATCACCATTACTTTACCTTTTCTCTTAATAATTTTGCATTTTTCGCAAATGGGTTTTACCGATGGTCTTACTTTCATCTTAAAAGCCTCCTTATAATAATCGTCTTTATGCGATACATAATGCGGCTTACGCCTTGCCGCGCCATGTGATCCTGCCTCTTGTGAGGTCATAGGGTGAGAGTTCTACTGTCACCTTGTCTCCGGGCAATATGCGGATGTAATGCATACGCAGCTTACCGGAAATATGTGCCAGTACCTTGTGTCCGTTTTCAAGCTCTACTTCAAATGAAGCGTTTGGATACGTCTCGGTGACCGTTCCTTCTACTTCGATTACGTCGCTTTTAGACAAATTTACTCCTCCTTTTGTGGTTCTATCGTGCCGATGATCGCGCTTCTAAGTTCCGCGTCAAACACTTTCTTCCCCTGCTCAATCTTCTCCCGAATGTTTTCCAGAAACAGTGGCGTAACTTCGAGATGTCTGAGCTTTTTTTTCTTTGGTTTTGCTAGTTTTCTCAAGGTCCCGTTCGCAACTTCCACATACTGGCCGTCAAGGACCGCCGTTATCATAAACGCCGTTCCCGCGTCCCTGCCTGCTTTTGAAATCACGATTCTGCCGACCTCTATAGAATCATTACTCAATGCTTTTTCCTTATGGCGCCGTTAAAAGCTGCGGGCCGTCCGCCGTGATCGCCACTGTGTTTTCATAGTGCGCCGAAAGGCTTCCGTCCGCCGTTTTCACCAGCCAGCCATCGTCCATCCACCGAACATTGTCCGTTCCTAAAGTAACCATAGGCTCGATGGCGAAGACCATGCCTTCCCTCAGCCGCGGGTTTGCACCCCTGAACGAAAAATTCGGAATATCCGGCGGTTCGTGCATCTGCTTGCCGATACCATGTCCCACGAGCTCTTTGACCACGCCCATCCTGTGCGCGCGGATCACTTGCTCGATGCTGGAACTAATATCGTTTAAGCGGTTGCCTACGCAGGCTTTATTCATGCCCGCAAAAAAGCTTTCCCGCGTAATCCTGATCAGGTGCTCCGCTTCTTTCGTAATCTCGCCGACTCCGACTGTACGCGCCATATCCGACTGCCAGCCTGAAAGAATCGCGCCCATATCAATACTCAGGATGTCTCCGTCACGAAGGACTTCTTTATCCGAGGGAATCCCGTGCACGACTCCGTCGTTTACGGAACTGCAAATACTTCCTGGGAAACCGTTATATCCCTTAAACGAGGGCACCGCCCCCGCGTCGGTAATGTATTGCTCCGCAATACGATCAAGCTCTTTTGTCGTCACGCCCGGCTTCACATGCTTTAAGAGTTCTTCCATGCATGCGTACAACAGCCGTCCGGACTCACGCATCAGAGCGATCTCATGCGCCGTTTTAATATTGATCATACCTTTTTCAGTATATCGATGATGTATGCTGCCTCTTCTTCGATGGGCATTGTTCCGTCTACGTTGCTGACTAAGCCGCGCTTCGCATAAAAATCGATCAGCGGCTGCGTCTGCGTTTCATAGACGCGGAAGCGTTCGCGCACCGTCTGCTCGTTATCGTCCGGCCGTGTGATCAGCTTGCCATCGCACTTTTCGCAGTCCTCGCCCGCATGTGTTTTGGTGTTGTAAACACTGCCGCACTTTTCGCACACACGGCGCGAAACCACTCTGTTTACGATCACCTGCACATCAACCTCTAAATTGATAACCGCATCGATCGCTGTCAGGGAGTCAAGCGCCTCGGCCTGCGCAACCGTCCGTGGAAAACCGTCCAGCAGTACGCCGCCCTTTGCATCGTCCTCTTTGAAGCGTTCGCGCATCATGTCGATGATCACGCTGTCCGGCACCAAGGCACCTTTGTCGATATACGACTTCGCAAGGCTGCCTAACTTACTGCCGGCCTTGATTTCCGCACGCAGAATATCCCCTGTGGAGATATGCGCCAGGTTCATTTCCTTACATACCCTCTCCGCCATCGTACCTTTGCCCGATCCGGGAGGTCCCAAGAAAATCACATTCATAGTGTTTCCTCTCTGCTCAAAGGAGCGTCTCTATCAGCCAATTACTGCTGCTTGCCGCATAAAACCGTACAATCAGCTTAAAAATCCTTTGTAGTGTCTCATCATCATCTGCGACTCTAGCTGCTTGGTCGTTTCCAGCGCCACGCTGACCATGATCAGTACGCTGGTCGCACCAAACACGCTCGTCACACCCGTCATAAAGGTGAAGAACGTCGGTACCGCCGCTACGATCGCAAGGAATATCGCGCCGAACAGCGTAATACGCGAGAGAATCTTCGCCAGATAGTCGGACGTCGGCTTGCCGGGCCTGATACCCGGGATAAAACCGCCGTTTTGCTGCAGGTTCTTCGATACGTCCACCGGATTGAATGCAATCTGTGAATAGAAGTACGAGAAGAACAGGATCAGCAGCGCGTAAACAATACCATACAGGATCGTCCCCGGACCTGCCCATTGCTGATACCATGCATAAAAACCACTCTCCGGCCAGAACTGACCGATCATGCCCGGAAGCATGAGGATCGTGATTGCAAAGATCAGGGGCATAACGCCGCTCTGATTGACTTTCATCGGAATGTGCGTGCTTTGTCCGCCGTACATTTTCCGTCCGACCACACGCTTTGCGTATTGCACGGGAATGCGCCGCTCGCCAAGGTCCACGAATGTGATACCAAGTACGATGAGGAACGCAAGCCCGATCACCAGCACAAATACCCAAATATTGATACTGCCGTTGCCGACACCGTCAAGCATGCTTCTCAGCATACTCGGCATTCCCGCCACAATCGAGATAAAGATCAGCAGCGAAATCCCATTGCCAATGCCTTTTTCCGTGATACGTTCGCCGATCCACATGATGAGCGCCGTACCTGCCGTCAGGCATAGGATAATCGTGATGTACGTAAACGGCTGCGTGTTTTCCACTGCCTGGTCGCCAAGGCCAAGCATGATACCGATCGCCTGTACAAGACCTAAGATAACGCCGAAGTATCTTGTGATGGAAGCGATTTTCTTCCTGCCGTCCTCTTCCTTCGCCATGCGCTCTAACTTCGGGATTGCCACCGTCAGCAGGTTCATGATGATGGATGCATTGATGTATGGCGTAATACCAAGAGCAAAAATGGTCATATTGCTTAAGGATCCGCCCGAGAACAGGTTTAAGAATCCGAGAACCTCGTATTGCCCAACCTGACTCGATATAAAGTCGATATTAACGCCCGGGATCGGAATAAACGCACCGATACGGTAAATAAGCAGCATCAATAGCGTAAACAGTATCTTTTTCCTAATATCCGGGATTTTCCATGCATTTGCAATGGTTTTAAACATTATACCACCTCAATACTGCCGCCCGCAGCTGTAATTTTCTGCTCAGCCGTTTTCGTAAACTTTGCAGCCTTTACAGTTAATTTTTTCTTCAGTTCGCCGTTTCCGAGAACCTTGAGCCCATCGCTGGCCTTGGAAATCAGGCCGCTGCCTAAAAGAATCTCGAAATCGACAACTGCACCGTCGTCAAATTTTTCCAGATCAGCCACATTGATTGTAGCATACTCTTTTGCAAATATATTGGTGAATCCCCTTTTCGGCAAACGTCTCGCAAGTGGCATCTGGCCGCCTTCAAATCCCGGGCGGACGCCGCCGCCGCTGCGGGATTTCTGGCCTTTCTGACCTCTCGCGGAAGTTTTACCAAGACCGGATCCACATCCTCTGCCTACTCTCTTGGGCGATTTTTTCGCGCCCTTTACAGGAGCAAGTTCATGAAGTTTCATAGGCTTTTCCTCCGTTATTTCGTCTCTTCAACCGATACGAGGTGCTTTACCTTGAAAACCATACCTCTGATCGGTGCATTGTCCGGCCTCACAACTTCCTGACCTAATTTGCGAAGACCCAGCGCCTTGACCGTATCTTTCTGGTCCTGCGCATAACCAATGGGGCTTTTTACAAGCTTAATTTTCAAATTCATTTCAGGCCCCTCCTACTATTGAAGCTGGTCAACGCTGATACCGCGCAAACGAGCCACCTGCTCTGCACTTCTCAGTTCGCGAAGACCTTCGATTGTTGCCTTGACGCAGTTGATCGGATTGTTGGACCCCTGCGACTTCGTACGGATGTCTTTGATGCCCGCAAGCTCCAAAACCGCACGCGCCGGACCGCCGGCAATAACGCCGGTACCTTCCGCAGCCGGGAGCAGCAGCACTTTGCCGCGCCCGAATTTGCCGATCACCTCATGGGGAATGGATGTGCCCTTTAAGGAGACTGTAATCATATCATGTTTTGCAGCCTGCACCGCTTTGCGGATCGCCTCCGGAATTTCAGCCGCCTTGCCCATGCCAACGCCCACATGTCCGTTTTCGTCGCCTACGACCACCAGTGCCGAGAAGCGCATGTTACGGCCGCCCTTAACGGTTTTCGCAACGCGGTTAATCGCCACTAATTTTTCTTTTAAATCGAGAGCACCTGCATCGATTGCTTTATCTTTCTGCAATTTCTCCGTACCTCCTTATTAAAACTTGAGGCCGGCAGCTCTCGCGCCTTCGGCCACCTGAGCTACTCTGCCAGTATAGAGATAACCGCCGCGGTCAAACACGACCTCGCTGATGCCTTTCGCGCTTGCGCGCTTTGCCGCGAGCTCGCCCACCATCTTAGCGGCCTCAACTTTCGTCGCCTCGGCAAGCTTGCCCTTGAGCTCGGCGTCCATTGTGGAAGCGGAGCAAAGCGTATTGCCTGCCACGTCGTCGATGAACTGCACATAGATGTTGTTTAAGCTCCTGTATACGTTCATTCTCGGACGGTTTGCCGTACCCGAAATCTTATTACGGATTCTCTCGTGACGTGCTTTTCTAATTTTATTTCTGTCTTTTTTATTAATCATTTGCTCATCACCCTCCGTTACATACCTGTCTTACCGACTTTGCGGCGGATATATTCGCCCTGATACTTGATGCCCTTGCCCTTATAGGGTTCCGGCGGTCTTAAGGTGCGGATATTCGCTGCGCACTGCCCAACAATCTGTTTGTCGATCCCTTTGATCACAACCGTGTTGGGGTTGGGTACTTCAAATGTGATACCCTTGGGCGCTTCCACTTCCACCGGATGGGAATAGCCAAGTCCGAATACAAGCTTGCTGCCCGAAAGCTGCACCCTGTAACCGACGCCGACGATTTCCAGTGTTTTGGAAAATCCTTCGGATACGCCTGTTACCATATTCGCAAGGAGAGCCCGCGTTAAACCGTGCAGCGCCCTTGACTGCTTTGTGTCGTCCGGACGCGTTACGATGAGCTGCTCGCCTTCCTGCGAAATTGTCATTTTCTTATCGAATTTCGATTTTAACTCGCCATTTTTACCCTTGACGGTCACTTCGCCGTCCGCCTGCGAAACGGTTACGCCGGAAGGTAAATCAATAGGCAGTTTTCCTATTCTTGACATGTCTTTTTCCTCCCACTTACCAGATGTAGGCGATCACTTCTCCGCCAACGGCTTCGCGGCGCGCCTGCGCGTCCGTGATAATACCTTTCGACGTAGAGATGATAGCGATACCAAGTCCGTTTAAAACGCGCGGCAATTTATCGTGTCTTGCATAAACGCGCAAACCGGGCTTGGAGATTTTCTTAAGCCCAGTAATGACTTTTTCGCCATTGGGGCCGTATTTCAGTTTAATTCTCAGCGTGCCCTGCACGCCGTCATCTATAAATTCGCAGCCTTTGATGTAGCCTTCTTCCAGCAAAATCTGTCCAATCGCTTTTTTCATATTGGAAGCAGGTACGTCGACCATATCGTGTTTTGCGATGAGGCCATTGCGGATGCGTGTTAGCATATCTGCTACAGAATCTGTAACCGGCATGTGTTTTCCTCCTTTACCTTCCTAAAAGATTACCAGCTTGCTTTTTTCACACCGGGGATCTGACCACGGTATGCAAGCTCGCGAAAGCAAACACGGCAAATGCCGTATTTTTTCAGAACAGCGTGAGGTCTCCCGCAAATACGGCATCTCGTATAATTGCGCGTAGAGAATTTGGAGCCTCTCTGCTGTTTAATAATCATGCTTTTCTTCGCCATTGTTCTCCTCCTTAGTGAGCAAACGGCATACCCATCTGGGTAAGCAGTTCCCTAGCTTCTTCGTCCGTTTCCGCCGTAGTCACTACGATGATGTCCATACCGCGGATCGCGTCTACCTTATCGTATTCGATTTCCGGAAACACGAGCTGTTCTTTGAAGCCCATAGCGAAATTGCCTCTGCCGTCAAAAGATTTCGGAGAAAGGCCACGGAAGTCACGAACGCGCGGAATAGCGATGCTAATCAGCTTATCGATAAATTCGTACATCCGGTCGCCTCTTAAAGTCACTTTTGCGCCGATTTTCATTCCCTCACGAACCTTGAAGTTAGCGACGGATTTTTTTGCCACCGTAACAACCGGTTTCTGTCCGGAAATAACCGTTAAGTCTTCCACTGCGGAGTCAAGGACTTTCGGGTTATCTTTTGCTTCTCCCAATCCTAAGTTGATCACAACTTTTTCGAGTCTGGGAACCTGATTGATGTTTTTGTATTCAAATTTCTGCATCATAGCGGGAACGATGTCCGCTTTATATGTATCTTTTAATCTAGGCATATCAGATAAAACCTCCCTTCACTCTACAGTTGTGCGCCGCATTTTTTGCAAACGCGGACCTTTTCGCCGTTCTTCACCTCATGGCCGACCCTCGTCGCCTTGGAGCACTTCGGGCAAACGACCATAACGTTGGAAGCGTCGATCGGGCCTTCCTGCTTGATGATTCCGCCTGGCGTAGTCTGGTTCTTCGGCTTTTTATGCTTTGTGAGCATATTGACCTTTTCCAGAATTACGCGGTTTTTGTCGGGAATCACGCGCAGGACCTTTGCTTCCTTACCTTTTTCTTTACCGGAGATGACAACCGCCGTATCACCTTTTTTGATATTCAGTGTATTCATGCGTTTATCCCCCTTACAGAACTTCCGGAGCAAGCGAAACGATCTTCATGTAATCGCGGTCGCGAAGCTCTCTTGCAACAGGCCCGAAAATACGGGTGCCTTTCGGCTGTTTATTGGCATCAATAATAACTGCTGCATTTTCATCAAATTTTATGTGAGAACCGTCCGGTCTTCTCGTTCCGCTGACGGAACGAACGATGACGGCCTTTACCACGTCTTTTTTCTTTACAACGCCGCCCGGTGTCGCTGTCTTTACAGATGCAATGATCACATCCCCAATGTTCGCCGTTTTTTTAACACTGCCGCCCATTACGCGAATGCATTGGATCACTTTTGCGCCTGAATTGTCTGCAACCTTTAAGCGTGTCTCTGGCTGTATCATTCTGACTCCTCCTTAATTAAGAGAAAAGCTTATTTCGCCTTTTCTATAATCTGAACCAATCTCCATCTCTTGTCCTTTGAAAGCGGTCTCGTTTCCATCACACGAACCGTATCGCCGACGCCGCATTCGTTATTCTCATCATGCGCTTTCAGCTTATTGGTGTAGTTGATGGTCTTTCCATACAAGGGATGCGTTTTTCTGCTTTTTATTGCAACGACAATCGTCTTGTCCATTTTATCGCTTACTACCGTACCGACTCTCTCTTTACGGTAACCTCTTGTCTCTTCACTCATTGAAGACGTCCTCCTTAACTACTTACTCGGCAACCTTCTGGTTTAATTCCATTTCCTTAAGAATGGTCTTTACTCTCGCGATGTCCTTCTTGACATTTTTGATGCTGGAAGGATTGTTTAATTGTCCTGTCGCGAGCTGGAACCGCAGGTTGAAAAATTCCGATTTCAGATCATTCAGCTTCGCGCTTAGCTCGTCTTTATTGAGTTCACGTATATCCTTAGCCTTCATCCTGCTCACCACCTGCTTCGTTATTTGTCTGCTTGATCGCAAATTTGCACTTGATCGGCAGCTTGTGCGCAGCACGCGAAAGCGCCGCCCGTGCAACTTCTTCTGATACGCCTGCAAGCTCGAACATCACCCTGCCCGGCTTTACGACTGCGACCCAGTATTCCGGAGAACCTTTACCGCTACCCATACGTGTTTCAGCGGGTTTTTCAGTAACCGGCTTGTGCGGGAAGATTTTGATCCAAACCTGTCCGCCCCTCTTGATATATCTTGTCATAGCGACACGGGCAGCCTCGATCTGGTTGCTTTTGATCCAGCCTGGCTCTTGTGCCACCAAACCGTAATCGCCGTAAGAAATCGTATTTCCACGAAGCGCTTTGCCCTTCATGCGTCCTCTGAACTGTCTTCTGCGCTTAACCCTTTTTGGCATTAACATTTTTTTTGCCTCCTTCCACGTTCGAAGGTTTTGCTCTGTCCTTCAGCGGGTTTCCAAGAATCTCGCCCTTATAAATCCACACCTTTACGCCGATCTTGCCGTAAGTTGTGTTCGCTTCCGCAAAACCGTAATCGATGTCCGCGCGAATCGTCTGCAGTGGGATCGAACCCTCATGATACTGCTCTACCCTTGCGATTTCAGCGCCGCCCAGCCTGCCTGAGCACATGATTTTGATACCTTTCGCACCGGCTTTCATCGTCCTGCCGATGGACTGCTTCATCGCACGCCGGAAAGAGATACGTTTTTCAAGCTGCTGGGCAACATTTTCCGCCACGAGCTGCGCATCCACGTCTACTCTCTTTACTTCGATGATGTTTACGACTACAGGATTGCCCGTCAGCTTCAAAAGGTCCTGCTTCAATACTTCCACGCCTGTGCCGCCTTTTCCGATCACGATACCGGGCTTGCCGGTAAAGATATTAACGGAAACTTTCTGCGCCGCCCTTTCAATTTCGATCTTCGAAATTCCGGCAGCATATAATTTCTTTTTTAAGAATTTTCTGATCTTATCATCTTCAACGATATAATCCGCAAATTTGGACTTTTTCGCCGTCCATCTGGCATCCCAGTCTTTGATGATACCAACCCTAAAACCATGGGGATGTACTTTTTGACCCATCGTGTACCTCCTTATTTGACCTGATCCAAGATAATTGTGATGTGACTCGTCCGCTTGCGAATCCGAGTCGCCCTGCCCTGCGCGCGCGGCCGAAACCGTTTGAGCGTCGGGCCCTGATCAGCAAAGACTTCTGCAACATACAGCGTATCTGCCGAAATATTCATGTTGTTTTCCGCATTTGCGATTGCGGAATTCAGAAGCTTTCCTACAGGCTCTGTGGCACCATTGGGCGTATTCATCAAAACTGCCTTTGCATCCGCCACGCTAAGTCCCCTGATGAGGTCGATCACAGCCTTAACCTTGCGGGAGGAAATGCGAACGTACCTTGCAATGGCCTGCGGTCTTCTATCTTTTTCTTCTTGCCGTTTTGCGGCTTTTTCTCTTTGTCTCGTAGCCATAAAGCTTAGCCTCCTTCTCGGTTATTTGGACGATTTCTCGCCTGCGTGACCCCTGTAAGTCCTTGTCGGGGCAAATTCGCCTAATTTGTGACCAACCATGTCCTCCGTTACATAAACGGGAACAAATTTTCTGCCGTCATGTACGCCGATCGTATGTCCTACCATTTCCGGAAAGATCGTCGACGGACGCGACCATGTCTTCAGCACTTTCTTTTCGTTCTTATCATTCATCTCTACGATACGTGCCAGAAGTTTTTCATTTATAAATGGTCCTTTTTTTACTGACCTACTCATATCTGCAAATTCACTCCTTCAATTATTTAGCGTTTCTGCGTTTTACGATAAATTTGTTCGTCGGGTTTTTCTTCTTACGCGTCTTGTAACCAAGAGCAGGCTTGCCCCATGGCGTTACAGGACCCGGACGTCCGACAGGCGCTTTACCCTCACCACCGCCGTGGGGATGATCGTTCGGGTTCATAACGCTGCCGCGTACTGTCGGGCGGACACCCATATGACGTTTTCTTCCCGCCTTACCGATGTTGATGTTTTCCTGATCCATATTGCCGACCTGGCCGATCGTCGCTTTCGCTACCACAGGAATCATTCTGACTTCACCGGAAGGAAGTCTTACCTGCGCATACGCGCCTTCCTTGGCCATAAGCTGCGCCGCGTTGCCCGCGCTCCGCACGAGCTGCGCGCCCTTGCCTGGCTTCATTTCCACGTTGTGGATCATCGTGCCGACCGGAATGGATGCAAGCGGCAGTGCGTTGCCGGGTTTAATGTCCGCATCTGCGCCGGAGACAACCTTGTCTCCTACTTTAAGGCCAACCGGAGCGATAATGTATCTCTTTTCGCCGTCCATGTAATGAAGGAGAGCGATGTTTGCGCTTCTGTTCGGATCGTATTCGATGGTCGCGACCTTAGCCGGAATACCGTCCTTGTCGCGCTTGAAATCGATGATCCTGTATTTCCTCTTCGCGCCGCCGCCCACGTGGCGGACGGTGATCCTGCCATGTACGTTTCTGCCGCCGGATTTTTTCAGCGAGACGAGCAGCGATTTTTCCGGAGTCGTCGATGTGATTTCTTCAAAAGCCGAAACCGACATGAATCTTCTGCCCGGAGAAGTCGGGTTGTATTTCTTAATAGCCATAGATAAGTAACCTCCCTAACCGCTTACTGTGCCATGCTCTCGAAGAACTCGATTGGCTTGGAATCTTCTTTGAGCGTCACATAAGCTTTTTTCGTTTCGGGCCTTCTGCCCTCCGTGCGTCCCTGTCTTTTCAGCTTGCCTTCTTTGCGCGAAGTCGTGATGGATTTCACCTTCACCTCAAAGATTTCTTCTACCGCAGCTTTGATCTGCGTTTTATTGGCTCCCTTTTCCACCAAAAATGTGTAGGTTTTCTTGGGGATCAGGTCGTAGCTTTTCTCTGAAAGGATGGGCTTAATGATAATATCATGCATATCTTTCATTATGCGTACACCTCCTCGATCGCTTTCACCGCATCTTTGGTGATAATGAACTTGTCATACTTTAAGATATCGTAAACGCTCAGCGTATCCGCCATTGTCGTTTTCACGCCCTGGATGTTCGCTGCGGCGCGCACAACGTCCTCGTCCTTGCCGTTCGTTACGATCAGCGCTTTTTCCGCTTTCAGGTTTCCTAAGATTGCAACCATTTCTTTCGTTTTGGGAGCGCTCATCTTGAGGTCTTCCATCACGATCAGGTCTTTGTCTGCAACCTTTTGGGAAAGTGCGCTGCAAAGCGCGAGCGCGCGTACCTTTTTGTTGAGCTTTTTGTCATAGCTTCTCGGCTTGGGCGCGAACACGATCCCGCCGTGCGTCATTTGAGGTGCGCGGATCGTGCCCTGGCGGGCGCGCCCCGTACCTTTCTGCCTGAAAGGCTTGATACCGCCGCCGCGCACTTCGCTGCGCGTAAGCGCGGATTGTGTGCCCTGCCTCTTGTTTGCCAGGTGCGCAATGACCGCGTCGTGCATCACTGCTTTATTTATTTCTACGCCGAAGACTTTATCGCTGATTTGCATTTTACCAGCTTCTTTGCCGTCGGTTTTATAAACTGATACGTTTGGCATAATTGCTTTCCTCCTTCTTAAGCGGTCTTAAAGCGATTTCACGCTTTTTTTGATTGTTACAAGGCCGCCCTTTGCACCGGGGATTGCGCCCTTGACTAATATCAGGTTTTTGTCTGCGTCCACCTTGACCACTTCCAAGTTCTGGATCGTCACTTTGTCAAAGCCGCCGCGTCCCGGGAGACGCTTGCCTTTCATGACTTTCGCAGGAGACGCGCACGCGCCCATCGAACCGGGGCGTCTGTGGTAACGGCTGCCGTGGCTCATAGGTCCTCTGTGCTGGCCCCAGCGTGCGATGACCCCGAGGAAGCCTTTTCCCTTGGAAATGCCCGAAACGTCGATTTTCTCGCCCGCTTCAAAAGCATCCGCTTTGATTTCCGCGCCTACTTCCAGCTCGGACGCTTCCGCGCTGCGGAATTCACGCAGGTAACGCGTAGGCACCGCTTTCACTTTGCTGAAATGGCCTTTCTTCGGCTTGTTGACATTCTTTTCCTTGATGTCGCCAAATCCTAATTGCAGTGCGTTGTAACCGTCTGTCTCTACCGTTTTCTTCTGAACGATAACGCAAGGTCCGGCTTTCACTACTGTTACGGGAACGACTCTGCCGTCTTCTGTGAAGATCTGAGTCATACCGATCTTTTCACCCAGTATAGCTTTCATATTCTTTCCTCCGTCTTATCGCTTGTTTTACAGTTTGATTTCGATGTCTACGCCTGCAGGCAGATCAAGACGCATGAGCGCATCTGTTGTCTTAGCGTTTGCTTCGAGTATATCTATCAAGCGTTTGTGTGTTTTGATTTCAAATTGTTCTCTGGAATCTTTGTATTTGTGCGTCGCGCGCAGGATCGTAATGATCTCTTTGCTCGTCGGGAGCGGCACAGGGCCTGAAATCTTAGCGCCTGTACGTTTTGCCGTGTCCACGATTCTCTGAGCGCTCTGGTCGATCAGATTGTGGTCATAAGCTTTCAGTTTGATTCTGATTCTCTGGCTTGCCATTTGTTTATCCTCCTTTAGTCTGCGGCTCTTCGGGCCGCTGCCGCCGATACACATAGCCGTGTGTATCGCTTTGCTTTTTTGGAGCAGAAAACTACTGCTTCTGCTCTCTTTTGGAGTCGCCCGAATCCTGTCCGGACGCTTGTCAGCGGGAACTATCCGATGGCTGTTCGGTAACCTCTCGCATCAACCCAAAATGTGCGCACATAGCGCAACGTACTAGATTATACAACATAAAAACCTTGATTTCAAGCATTTTTCCGAACTTTTTTCACGTTTTTTCCAAAAAACGGAAAATTGTGTTTTCACTGAAAAACGGGCACAAGATATGGGATTTTCATTTTTAAATATTCTGCAAACATGGTATTTTTTTATTGTCTGCCTGCTTACCCTGATGTTACAATAAGAAAAACGGGGTTTGGCGCCTCGTCTCGGAATTTTTTAAAATCAGGAGTTAATATATAAAGAATGGATAAAACAAACGCAGCTCTTACCATCGATACCAATGGCAAGACCTACCTTTACGGCAGTCACCTTACCTGCGGCTGCGTCCCGCGCTTTGCCGTCAAGCTCAGCCGCAATATAGACGAAGCGGCTCTCAAAGAGGCGGTATCCGTTACGCTTAAGCGTTTTCCGCAGATGGCGGTAGGCGTCGGACGCGATCAATACTATTATTATTTTGTGCCTCTTACCTCCCCGTCGCTGGTGTTTCATAACTGCGGCGGCACGGTGCGCAATATGGGTACGGAAGATACGAACGGTTACCTGTTCTGTATCTCTTATAATAGTAAGGAAATATTCTTCGATTTCTTTCATGCGCTCGGCGACGGCATGGGCTTTCTGATATTTATCAAATCCGTGCTTTACCATTACCTCGAACAATTGGGGCTTCCCGTCGAAAACGACGGCAGTATCCGTAGACGACCCTGCCGATACGGTCGTGCAGATTCGTCTCCCATTCAGCGATTTGCGCGGCGCCACAAAACAATACCATTCAAGTCCGGTTACATTTATATGCCCCCTGTTTTCACATGCGCTATACGAGCAATATTGCGCGGATACCCCGTATGAAAAGCCGATCATTGCTGCCATTCCGGTCAATATGCGGCCGTATTTCCCCAGCAAGACGACACGCAATTTCATCTCCTGCGCCGGTATCCCTTACGACAAAAAAATGTGCGATTTGCGGTTTGACCAAATCCTTGAGATCTCCAAGGGCCTGCTTGATTTTCAGACACAGGCGCGCGAGCTGGCGCATGACGCCAAAAAAAGCGCGCTCGATACCCTTGCGCTTTTGGACGCGGAAATTTCCGTGGAAGAAAAACGCGCCATCATGAACCGTTCGATCACGGCAGCCTCTTCCCAGACGACATACGTTATCACCAACATGGGAAATTTCTCGCTTCCCGCCTGTATGGAAGAACATATAAAGGAGATTTGCCCATGCCTGCCCACCGCGCAAAATCCGTTCACTATGGCTCTCCTTTCGTATAAGGGCGAGCTTGTAATGAGCGTTGCCCAGCGTTTTGCAGACACCAGTGTATGTAGGCGGTTTGTGCAGTTGATGAATAAGGCCGGTATCCCTGCGCGCATTACCAGGGTGTATCCTCTGCACACCATGCGTTATAACGGTTAACGCCAGCCCGCCCATGTGCTGCCTGTCGCGGCGCTGTTTTACCGCATATCGGCGGTATGAAAATTGTTTGGCCGGCTGCTTTTTTGCTTATTTATGAAAGGAAAACTTTATGGTGAGGGGGAACCGTTATGTGGACTGAAATGAATCCCGTATGGCTCGCGCTTGTGGGAACGCTTGTCACATTCGCGGCAACAACGCTTGGATCCGCGTTCGTTTTCTTTTTCCGTGGTGAAATCAATCAAAAAATGCAGCGCGTCTTTTTGGGCTTTGCGGCAGGCGTGATGATCGCCGCTTCTGTATGGTCGCTGCTTATTCCTGCCATCGATATGGCGGAGGAGCAGGGCGTAATCGGCTGGATTCCCGCTGCCGGCGGTTTTGCTATCGGCGGTTTGTTTTTGTTTGCGCTCGACCATCTGATTCCGCACCAGCATCCGGGCAGCGATAAACCGGAAGGCCTGCGCTCCCATCTCGGTAAACGCACCATGCTCGTCTTTGCGGTTACGCTTCACAATATTCCCGAAGGGCTTGCCGTGGGACTTGCGTTTGCCATTGCCGCGAATTCAGGCGGCGACGCCGTCACGCTTGCTTCGGCTATCGCGCTTGCTATTGGTATCGCCCTGCAAAACATTCCCGAGGGCGCGGCGATTTCTCTTCCGCTCCGGCAGGAAGGACTCTCGCGCGGCAAAGCTTTTTTATGGGGTACCCTTTCGGGCGCCGTCGAACCGGTCGCCGCCGTAATCGGCGTGCTTTTAATCGGTTCCATTACAGGAATCATGCCATGGCTGCTTGCTTTTGCGGCAGGCGCGATGATCTATGTTGTCGTTGAAGAACTGATCCCCGAAGCGCATCTCGGCGAGCATTCCCATTCCGGCACGGCAGGCGTGATGGTCGGATTCATTATCATGATGATCCTTGACGTCGCTCTTGGATAATCCATTTTTCAAGCCCTGCAATGCGTTTCAATTTTTGTGGTATAACCGTCTTTGCTTGACATCTCTTTTTTCGATATGCTACCTTTGACATATCATATCGGATTGAGAAAGGATGCTGCGAAATGAAGATTATTATGGGCGGAGATTTTGGCGGATACGACTTGAAGAATGCGGTCCGGGCCGACCTTATTGATAAGGGCTATGAGGTGTTTGACGTGTCTGCTGACGGTCCGCTTTTATATCAGGATGTGGCGAAAGCAGTGGCCAGGGGCGTGCAAAACGGAGAATACGACCGTGGTATCATGATGTGCGGCACAGGCATGGGGATCAGTATTATCGCCAACAAATATAAAGGCGTTTATGCTGCGCTGTGCGAAAGCGTATATACCGCCTGGCGTTCCAAGGCCGTCAATAATACCAACGTTCTTTGTATGGGCGGTTTCATCGTCGGTCATGTACTGGGGATCGAAATGGCAAACGCCTGGCTAAATGCCCGGCATCTGGAAGGCCTCACGCCCGAGATGAAAGAAAAATGCGCCAAAGAATCCCAGGCTTTTGCCGAGGTCGAAGCGGAAATTTATCAATAAATCCCTGTATACCAAAAAAGCACGGCTGGAGCCGTGCTTTTTTATTGCCTCATTCTTTTGCTTTTCCAGCGTCTTCCCTGCGAATCTGTACGCGGCGTATCTTTCCGCTTACCGTTTTCGGCAGTTCCTTTACAAATTCCACCACGCGCGGATATTTGTACGGAGCCGTGACGTTTTTCACATGCGTCTGCAGCTCCTTTTTCAGCTCCTCGCTCGCCTCGTATCCGCGTGCGAGTACCACCGTCGCTTTCACGACCTGGCCGCGCACAGGGTCGGGCACCGCGGTAACTGCGCACTCTAGCACAGACTGGTGCGTCAGCAGCGCGCTCTCCACCTCAAACGGCCCGATTCTATAGCCTGAGCATTTGATCACATCATCGTTGCGGCCTACGAACCAGAAATATCCTTCCGCATCCCGCCAGGCCGTATCGCCCGTATTATAGACGCCGTTTTTCCAGCAACGGTCCGTCGCTTCCTCGTCCTTGTAATATTTTTTAAATAAACCTGCCGGATGCTTTTTGTCGGTATTCTTGACGACGATCGAACCGACGATGCCGTCCTCGCAGGAATTGCCATCCTCGTCCACAATATCCACGTCGTAAAGCGGCGAGGGTTTTCCCGTCGATCCCGGCTTAATCGGATCCCAGCCGAAATTGGCGATCAGCACGCTCGTTTCAGACTGCCCGAAGCCCTCCGTTACGGCAAGGCCCGTCGCTTCCAAAAAGCGGTTGTATACCTCCGGATTAAGCGGCTCTCCCGCGATCCCCGCGTGCTTAATCGTCGAAAAATCACAATGGCTCATATCTTCCTTGATCAAAAAACGGTAAATCGTCGGCGGCGCACAAAATGTCGTCAGTTTCAGCCTGTTGATCGTCTCCAGCATCTTCGACGGTGTAAATTTTTCCGTATCATAGGCCACAACGACCGCTCCGCAAATCCATTGCCCATATATTTTCCCCCAGCCGAATTTCGCCCAGCCGGAGTCCGAGACCGTAAGGTGCAGGCCGCCGTCTTCCACTTTCTGCCAATATTTCGCGGTCACAATATGTCCAAGCGGATAAGTAAAATCATGCAGGATCATTTTAGGCATGCCCGTCGTTCCAGACGAAAAATAAATCAACATCGGATCGTCCGTTTCATTTTGGTATTCGCGCGTCCAGTTGTCGCTCGCTTCTCCAAGCTTTTCGCGCAGGTCATAGCCCCACTCAGGAATATTCTCGCCTACCACGCCCACGCTTTTGAGCGTCGGACACTCGGCTAAGGACTGCTCAATATGACTGAGCATGTCATCATCGTCCACCGAGCATACCATTTTCACTTCGGCGGCATTACAGCGATAAATGATGTCCTTTGGCGTTAGCTGGAAAGTCGCAGGAATACAGATAGCCCCCAGTTTGCAAAGCCCCACCATCATAAACCACACTTCCGGACGCTGTTTTAGCATCAGCATGACGGTATCGCCTTTGCGAATCCCCATGTCCTTGAGCATATTGGCGGCCCTGTTGCTCATGCGGCTGATGTCGCCGAACGAAAATCTCTTTTCATTGCCGTCATCGTCGCACCACACCAGCGCCGGCTTGTTTTCATCCTGGCGCGCCCACTCGTCTACAATATCGTATGCAAAATTAAAATGCTCCGGTATATTGAGCTTGTAATTCTGCTTAAAATCATCGTAATTCTCGAATTCCGTTCTATCCAAAAATCTTTCTAACATCGACCCTGCCCCCATATCACTCATTGATTATCGTCAAGAACTTTGCCTGTCCGCCTGCCGCGCGCTGTCCGTGGGGCAGCATAGGATTAAAATAAATACTGTCGCCCGCGTTCAAAATAAATTCCCTGTCCTGGATCACGATCTTGATACTGCCCTCCAGCACATAATTGAATTCCTGTCCCTCGTGCGTCACCAGTTCCGCCTCGTCGTTCGGCGAGATCGTAACGATCATCGGCTCCATGTCGCGGTTTTTATAGTTGAATGCCAGAGAAGTGAACGCATATCCCGGATACCGTTCCACACTCACGCCATTGCCGCCGCGTACGATCGTATATTCATCCATGCGCGGCGCTTCGCCCGTGAGCAGTTCGGTCGGGTCGACGCGCAGTTCTGCCGCAACGCCGTAAAGCACGCCGATGGGAATATCGTCCTGGGCGCTTTCATATTTTTTATATTCTTCCAGGCTGATCCCGACTTTTTCCGCAACCTCTTCCTGTGGAATTTCAAGGATTTCCCGAAGCTCACGTATCCGTGCCGCAATCTGTATGACCTGACTGTTCATTATCTGTTCCTCTTTTCTACGGTTTTGGGGACAAAAAATACCCTTTTATTGTAGCCTGTTCAAAAAATACTGTCAATGCGCGCAAACCAAAAAGCCGCGTAAAACGCAGCTTTTGCCTGTCTTTTATTTTACTTCTGTTTTCAGCGCCTTTTTGCGCGAGCGCCTCCACAGGAAAATAACCACTCCGGCGGCAAGCGCCGCAACGATGACGACCAATACAACATTTGCATAGACGCCGATCGCGTCGGCAATCTTTTCCCATGACGCTCCCGCGAAAACGCCCAGATTCACCAATACCAAATTCCACACGAAAGTTCCCGCTGCCGTGAACAAGGTAAACTTTCCCATATTCATTTTCGTCATTCCCGCAGGGATGGAGATCAAGCTGCGCACGATGGGTACAAAGCGGCATAAAAACACAGCTTTCCCGCCGCGTTTTTCAAACCATGCCTGCGCCTTTTCCACATCTTCCGGCTTCAGGCGCAAAATACGTCCCAGCTTTCCGCCCAGCCACCGTTCCAGCCTCTGCGCATTCAAAATACGTCCGACCCCGTAAAGTACGAGCGCGCCCGCAATCGACCCTACCGTCGCCGCCAATACCACGCCCCACATATCCATGCTCGTATATGTTGTCATAAAACCGCCGAACGTAAGGATTACCTCCGAGGGGATAGGCGGGAATATATTTTCTATGGCGATCAGAAGCGCAATCCCAATGTACCCAAACTGGTCCATCAGGGAAATAATCCAGTCCATCTGTCACATACCTTTCCTTTTATTCATGTTTCCACAAGAATACCCCTTATTTCTAAACGATCTCTAAACAAAGCATAAAGAATCGCGTAATCTTTTCTTCATAACGTGTTCTTCGCGATGACGGCGTCATTGTTAAAGTTGTGCCCGGGCAGCGCAGGAATTGCGTGAACGCGCGGGGCAAAAAATAATCGGCCATATGGCTGAAAACGCCAATATCGCCGATCACCATAATATTCAATATACGCTTCCCGTTAATCACGGTCCATATGGGAGCTTATCGACAGCTCACCCGCGAAAACGGTAGCCTGATCCCCAAACTGTCTCGATGAACTTCTTCCCGCCGCTCTCGATTTTTTCGCGAATGCGGTTGATGTGCACGGTTACGGTAGCAGTATCGCCAAACGATTCCATACCCCAAATACGGTCAAACAGCGTTTCCTTACTGAAGACGATGTTCGGATTTGAGGCCAGAAAGGCAAGCAGTTCAAACTCCTTATTTTTAAAAACGACTTCCTGTCCCTCCAGAAAAATCCGGCGGGCATTCAGGTCGATCATAAGCCCATCCGTCTCGATCAGCTTCGCTCCATCCTCTTTTTGGGCGCCCGTTAACCGTTCATACCGTTTGATGTGCGCGGTCACCCTTGCCACAAGCTCCGAAGGGCTGAACGGCTTGACCATGTAATCGTCCGCGCCCAGGCCGAGTCCCCGTATCTTATCAATGTCGTCCCTGCGCGCCGAAACGATAATCACCGGCGTATCCTTTTTTTCCCGAAGCTGCCGGCAAATTTCAAAGCCGTCCGCACCGGGCAACATCACATCCATGATAATCAGCGCATAGTCCCGCATGAGGGCTTCTTTAAGGCCCTCTTCGCCCGAAAAGACGGTGTATACGTCGTATCCGTTGGCTTCCAGATAATCCCGCTCCAGCTCGGCTATACTCCTGTCGTCCTCTACCACCAAAATTCGTTTCAATGCTTATTCTCCTTTTCGCGGCAGCGTGATGATGACGGAAAGTCCCAAACCGTTCCTGCCCTGCGCGCTGATCCCGCCGTCCATACGGCGCACAATCCGCCGGGCGATCGACAGTCCCAGGCCGCTTCCCTTGGCGGCGTTGCCGCGTGCCGGATCGCCGCGGTAGAAGCTTTCAAATATCTTTTCCGATTCGTTTTCCGAAATCCCGATGCCGTTATCCGAAAATACAATCCTCACGGCGCCCGCCCCTGCCGCCTCAAGTACAATATTGATTCTGCTTTTAATATGTGAATCCCGCTTTTTATATTTAATGCTGTTATCCGCCAGGTTTTTGAGCACCCTGCCCATCTGCATGCGGTCTATATCCGTCCATACGCTTCCCCGACACTGGTTTTCAAATACCAGCTCCATATCCTCTTTTTGTAATTTAAACCGCAAATCCTCACAGTAATCCTCAAGATATGCCGCGAGATCCGTATATTCCATACGGAAAGGCACGTTATCCATTCCCAGCTTTGAATACAAAAACAAATTGTCCACAAGCTGGTCCATGTCGCACGCCGTATCGTAAATCGTGCGCAGGTAGTGCTCGCGCTTTTCGGGCGTATCGGCAATACCGTCTACGATTCCGCTCACATATCCCTTGATCGAGGTAATGGGTGTGGAAAGGTCGTGCGCGATACCTGCGATCATCTCCTGCTGCTGGCGCACATATTTTTGCTGCAGCATTACAGATTCCTTGAGCCGCAGCCGCATTTCGTCAAATTCCTCGCATACCTGCCCCAGCTCGTCCCGCGAACGAAAACCCACCGGTTTATCAAGGTCCCCGTTACGCACACAGGCAGTCGCCCTGCTGAGTTTTCCAATGGGCATTAATATACTTTTTGAAAGCTTGCGCGAAAGCAGCGTGCCCGTAAGAATGATGATCAGTATCGCAATCCCCCCGACAGCGACCAGGAGAATTTTGAGCTGGACCTTTACCTGTTCGAATACATAATATTCTCCCGCGTCGTAGGGCAATCCCTCATTCACAGCAAAAACGGAATAGGTTTGCTTTCCGTCCTGTGTCTGCGTGCGGTAAACAAAGCCGTTTTCATTGCGCAGGAATGCCGGCCCCGCCCCTGTTGCGCCGATTTCTTCCGCCTGCCTTTGCATGCCCTCTTCGCTTGTGTCCGGCGTAAGGTAGAGCGCCCGCGTCCCTTCCGTAACGAGAACATCCGTACCAAGCCGTTCCAAATCGCTGCAGATCTTAAGGAACACCGAGCCCTCTTTTAGCGGTTGCGCGCTTTCCACAAGCTCTTCGCTGAGCGAATCCACCATCATCTGCAATTGGTAATTCGTTGTTTTACCACTGAATTTCTCCAGCGTGGAAATCGTGATCCCAGAGCCCGTGCCCGCCAGTATTCCAACCAGGATCCCGACCATAATAAGCAATACGATCAGCACCGGAATGACAATCATCATAAAATTTGTCAGCGTTATTTTCTTGCGAATGGAAATGTCTTTAAATTTCAAATGCGCTGCCTCTGTTCTTTTTCTTTCCTATATGTATAGCATAAAAAGAGGATAAACACAACGGATGTGTTCAGCCTATCAAATGCATGGCGGAAACGAGCGTTGTCACCGTGATCAGGCTGATTACGATGGAGAGCGAATTTGCCATGCTGGACGCAGCAACGTTTCCCTTGATTTTTTCCGTAAAAATCGTATTCAGCACGGCCATCGGGGCAAACGAAAGCACGACCATAATGTTTCGCACTTCCCGGCTTAGGGGCAGGCAATAATAAAACAGGCAGGCCGTTCCTGCCGCGAAAGCAAAGCGGATTGCCAGAATCAGGATCACGTCCTTTAAATATTGCTTTTCAATGTTGATCTCAAACATCAGCCCGATCATCAGCATGGATACAAATCCGTTCGCCGCGCCGACCACCGACGTAACGGCAGTAACTCCTTGCGGCGGATGAATGCCGCATACCGCAAGCAAGATGAGAATCAGGTATACGTCAAAAGGCACCGATGTGAACATCGCTTTTAACAGGCCGCGCATCGCGTTTCCCTTTTCCACGCCCGCGACGTTCCGCGCCAGCGCATATGTTCCACCCGTGCACATGATGGAGTTTCCCGTATCAAACATACAAGCTACGATCACCCCCAACGGCCCTAAAACGTTCTGCACATACGGCAGCATAAAGCAGCCGATATTGTAGCCCGAGCTATTGAGCATAAAAAACGCCTTCGCCTCTCTGCCTTTTTTATATGCCAGCAGGTATCCGACGGCGGATAAAGCCAGGTTGCATACCAGGCCAATGGGAATCAGATACAAAAGCGACATGTCTAGGTCAAAGCTTGCAAAGCTGGTAATCACCGCCGCAGGCAAGGTGATATTGAGGACGACCCTGGACATCATTTTGTAGTCCGCCCGTTTAAAAACGCCCGCTTTCTTGAGCCCATAGCCGAGCGCGATAATGAAGACGAATGCAATCGCTTTTAAGACAACATTTTCCATAATACCCCCATACTCACACCAGCTTATTATATACCCTCGTTTTACTCAGCGCAATGTACCTCTGATGTATATTTGTATACTAAAAAAAGATGCGGCAGTACCCGCATCTTTTTCGATCTTTCGCGTTTTATTCCCTCAGCAGCGCATACATGCACGAATCCATAACGCGTCCTTCCTTATACACCGAACGCCGCATCGTTCCTTCCAGATGAAAGCCCGCTTTTTCGAGCACCCTTCTCGACTTTGTATTCTCCGCAAAAGGTTCCGCAAAGATACGCACGACGCCGAGCGTATCAAAGGCGATGGCACAGATCTGTTCTACGGCGCGCGTCATAATCCCGCGCCCCCAAAACGGCTCTGCAAGCCAGTAACCGAGCTCTGCGCTCTTGCGGTATACGTTATCCTTTCTGAAAACGCCGATACTACCTACCGCCTCGCCGCCTGCTTCGATCGCCAGCATGATCTCTTTTTGGGGATCGGCCGCCAGGCATATGCCCTCAATGAAAGCAAGCGCATCCTCAATGGTATACGGGAACGCGAGCCCGTCGCGCAGCCACCGTTGCACATTCCTGTTATTGATGTAACGCGCGACGCTGGTAACGTCCCGTCCTTCCCATTTCCTGAGTACAAAATCCATACCTTACTGCTCCTTCCCTCTTTTCCCCAGTATATAACAGGGCGGGAAAAAAAGCGACGTTTACTTTTCGTAGATATAGAATCCCTGGCCCGACTTTTGCCCCAGCAGGCCGCCGCGCACCATTTTTCTGAGCAACGGGTGCGGCCGGTATTTTCCGTCTCCCGTCTCCGCCTGTAATACTTCCATGATCGCAAGTACTACGTCCAGCCCTATCATATCCCCCAGGGCCAGCGGGCCTATGGGATGGTTAGCCCCCAGCTTCATGGCCGTATCGATGTCCTGTGCCGTTGCTACGCCGTCCGCGTATACGCCGATCGCTTCGTTGATCATCGGGATCAATATCCGGTTGACGACAAATCCCGCATGTTCCTTTACGCACACCGGCGTTTTGCCAATATTGCGCGCCACCTGCATAATACGCGCCGAAACCTCTGGCTGCGTGTGCATGCCTGCGACAACCTCTACCAGCTTCATAATGTTGGCCGGATTAAAAAAATGCATCCCCAGAAAACGTTCCCTGTGGCGGAGCACGTTTCCGATCTCCGTTACGGAAAGCGAAGATGTATTGGTCGCAAGAACCGTATCCTCGTCCACAATTTGTTCCAGAGCCTGGAATATTTCCTGCTTTGCGTCCATGCTTTCATATACGGCTTCGACCACAAGCTCGCTGCCTGCGCACGTGTCGAGCTGATCCGTGAAAACAATTTTCGTCAGGATCTCTTGCTTTTGCCGCTCGCTGATCTTTTCTTTCTTCACCATGTATTGCAGGGATTTATCGATAATTCCCTTGCCCCGTTCAACATATTCCATTGCCCTGTCGCACAGCGCCACTTCGCAGTCCGCCATTGCAAATACCTGCGCGATAGAGGCTCCCATCGTTCCCGCGCCGATCACCGATATTTTTTTCATTTTTTATTCTCCCGAAAAATATTCTGTCCTTTTTTTATTGTTGAAATTGCGCATACCCGTTTTCTGGTCGTCCGTCAAAAACAACTGCGCAAAATACATATTTTCCATCTCATAGCTTTGCTGCCGCATGGATTGTTTGGCGTTGCGTATCCCAAGCGGCGCGTTTTTGCAAATCGTCTGCGCAATTTCTTCGACCTTTTGCCCCAATACATTTTTCTCAAAACAGGCGTTGATCAATCCGCAAGTCTGCGCTTCGTTGGCGTTCAGCCGTTTTCCCGTGAAGATCATCTCCGCCGCACGTCCATATCCAACGGCCTCACTTAAGCGTACCGTGCCGCCAAAACCAGGCATAACGCCCAGCGTCGTTTCCGGCAGGCCGAACACCGCGCTGTCATCGGCGATACGAATATCGCATGCAAGCGCGAGCTCCATCCCGCCGCCCAGCGCATACCCGTTTACCGCCGCAATCACCGGCTGTTTCAACCGCTCAATCATGCGCATGGTCTCGCAGCCCAAATACGCGAAGTCCTTAGCCTGCTTATAGCTCATGCTTTCCATGGCGGCAATGTCTGCACCCGCCGCAAAGGCTTTTCCATCTTCGCTGCCGGTAATCACTACGCACCGCACATCTTTTTTCCCGTCTATTTCCCTGCATACTTCCTGCAGTTCATACAGCATTTGTTCATTGATCGCGTTTCTTTGCTTCGGGCGGTCAAGCGTAATAAAGACCATATCTTTTTTTGTTTCGATCCGAATTGTTTCCATGGCCGTCACCTGCATAGCTCGTCCCGCTCAAAAACGGCCGCTTCTCCCATGCCGCCGCCGATACAAAGCGTTGCCAGTCCATACCTGCCGTCCCGTTTTTCAAGCTCGTGCAGCAGCGTCACTGCAATGCGCGCTCCCGACGCACCGATCGGATGTCCGAGCGCGATCGCCCCGCCGTTAACGTTGACTCTGTCTTTTTGCGCGCCGATCTCCTGCATCACGGCGATCGCCTGCGAGGCAAACGCCTCGTTCGCTTCGATCAGGTCCATATCGTCTATATGCAGCCCTGTATTTTTTAAAGCCTTTTTTACAGTAGGAATCGGACCTGTCCCCATCAGGCGCGGATCTACCCCGCACGACGCGCATCCCAGCCATTTTGCCTGTGGTACCAACCGGTGCTCCCTGACAAAATTACCGGTTGCGACCACCATCGCCGCCGCTCCGTCGTTTAAACCCGAGGCATTTCCCGCCGTAACCGTTCCGTCTTTTATAAAAGCCGGACGCAGCTTACCGAGCGCCTCTTTTGATGTTTCCCTGATATATTCGTCCCGCACGAAAAGAAGCGGGTCGCCTTTTTTCTGCGGAATCTCCACAGGCAGTATCTCGTTTTGAAAGCGGCCTGTTTGTGTGGCACGAAGCGCCTTGTTCTGTGATTCCAACGCAAATTCATCCTGCATCTGCCGCGTGATACCGTATTGCTGCGCAACGTTTTCTGCCGTCATCCCCATGTGGTAATCATAAAACGCATCCCACAGGCCCTCGTGTATCATGGAATCCGTCGCTTTCATATCGCCCATCTTCTGTCCCCAGCGAATATTCATCGTGTGCGGCGCGAGGGACATGTTTTCCATCCCTCCGGCAATGATACACTGTGCCTGACCCGCGCGTAAAAGCGCCGCTGCTAGGTTTACGGCATTAAGGCCCGACCCGCATACCTTGTTGATCGTCATGGCCGGGCTTTCCTGCGGAATGCCCGCGTGTATCGCCGCCTGCCGTGCCGGATTTTGTCCCAATCCCGCTTGTAATACGTTGCCCATCAATACCTGATCCACCTGACCGGCGGTGATCCCCGCGCGTTCATATGCGTTTTTAATGACCAAAGCCCCTAGGCTTACTGCATCTATGCTTTTCAGCGCTCCGCCAAACGAGCCGATCGCGGTGCGCACACTTCCCAAAATATAAATATCCTGCATTATCTCTTCCTTTCCTTCTCTTGACAGGTAAACAAAACCCGCTTATCGTTTTCTTTAAGCGGGTTATGCTCCGGGGGGATTGATGCGCCCCGCTTCAGGGCACATCGCCGCCATTAGAGATTATATCTGATTGTTCTGCGCCTTATTTTAGCGTACTTCCGCTAAGCTGCTGCTTATCTTTTTTGAACAGCTTGGAAAACAGTTTCTTGAAGCCGTCTACCACCGGTTTCATGACGCCGTTGGGCAGCACGAACACGATGACGAGGATCAGGATACCGAATACCAACTGCCTGTAAAGTTCTGCCGCGCGCAGAAGTTCGGGCAGGAACGTTACGACCACCGAACCAACGATCGGCCCGATTACCGTGCCGCATCCGCCGATCATGACAGCCAGAATCGCGTTCATGCCGATACCTGCGGCAAACGTCGTCGGGTTGACGAAGTTCATGTAATGCGCGTACAGCACGCCGCCGATACACCCCAGCACTGCGCTGAGCTCAAACGCCAGCAGCTTCGTTCCGGTCGTATTGATACCCACTGCCTTTGCGAGGTCTTCGTTCTCGCGCAGCGTTACGATCGCGCGTCCGGTCTTGGATTTAAACAGCCGGTATACGAACAGCAGCGTTAAGACCGTAAAGATCAGTACGATATAAAAGTAGCCTTCCCGCGATGAAAGCGGCATTCCCAGAAAATCGCCTTTCAGCGGCGGGATGGAAAATCCCTGGATACCGCCGGTTACTTCCTGCCATGCTTTCATCACCGTGAACACCAGCATGGTAAACGCCAGCGTAACGATGGAAAAATAATGCCCTTTCGTCCGCAGCGACGGGATTCCGATTACAGCCCCAACAACCAATCCGATGGCAACCGCCATCAGCATACCGACCGGCATGGACAGCCCCAGCTTAGACATCAGCAGGCCGGAAACATACGCTCCGATCCCGTAAAAGGCCACCTGGCACATGGAGACATACCCCGCGTATCCCTGAATAATGTTGAGGCCGGAAGTCATCACGATCCAGATCAGCGTCACAATGATCAAATGCAGATAATAGGATGTCGTAACGATCTGCGGCACAAACAGCATGACCAGCAGTACGATCACTGCGACCAATCCCATTGTGAGCGACCTCTTTTTCGATTTTTTCAACATAGAAATTCTCCTTCCTTATGATACAATGCGGCCGGTCGCCGCCTTAAGTTCTGTCATGAATTGCTGTGTGGAATCATAAGGGCTCTCTTTCTGTTCTCAAAACGGTTTTCACAGCAAATCGCTTATTCACTGATTTTAAAACCGTCTCCCCATTCTTCCGCGCGGCGCGCATATTCCGCTACCACTTCAGGCGCAACTTGCTTATTGGTGGTAAGCATTCCCTGCTTGTTGAGCTGCTTCTGTACTTTGCTCACATCCACCTTTGCGGGCGCTACACCGTCTTTCACTGCAATCGCCGCGGCGGTTCCCGCGGCCTGACCGGTCGTCAGGCTGGGCGTGCAATAGCGGATCGCACCCCAAGTAATAAAGTCAAGCGACGAAGTTCCTCCTGCGGCAAGCAGGTTGTCAAAGTCTTTGGATACCAAGCAGCGGTACGGGATGTCGTACGGCGTCACGTTGAACTTAAAGTGATGGGATCCATCCGGGAAGAACAGATCCGGCGGCATATTGCAAATGGATACGGAATCCTCAAATGTCCTCGCGCCATACATATCCTCTTCCGTCAGCGTATATTCGCCGATAATGCGGTGCCCGTCACGGAGCAGCGCGCACGACGGTGTCTGCTCGATACGGGAATTTTCAAAGCCGGGAACGTTGTCTTTTAAGAGCTCCCAACACGACCATGCCTGTTTACGCATATCCTTTTCCGCGTGCGAAACGACCTCGACCTGCCATGGATGCTGTCCTTTTTCCAGTTTATAATAAGGATTGATGATCCATGCGCGTCCGTCTTCATATTCCGTCAGCAGGCAGGAATTGCGCGGAGAATACAATTTCCCCTCTGCGCGTGCTTTCGTAAAGAGTTCCATTCCCTTTACCCAATAATCCCACTGCTCCGGATTCGCCTCTGCGAATTCACGGAATTTATAATAATCGATATTGCGGACAAAAAAGCCGTACCCAAGACCCATATGGTATCCTTCATAAGGACCAAACCTGTTGTCCGGATAACCATTCTCGCCCGTTACGCTGGCGCCTGATTTCCAAGCGATGTGCGCAATACCCGTGCAGTCGATGATCGTCTTGCCAAGAACAGCCTGACGGCCCTCTAAGCTTTCGATGATTACACCCTTTAAGGAATCGCCGTTCACGATCGCGTCTGCTGCCAGCGCGTGGAACACAACTTTCACACCCGCCTTTTCCATCAGGTTATCCACTAAATATTTATAATATTCTCCGTCAAAGAAGATACTTCCAAATTCATTGGCCCAGTGGTCGCGGACCTGCCCCGGGCTGTTTTTATGATTCATACCGGCCGCGATGATATCGTCCATGATCTCCTGCACAATACCACCCTGGATCCGGTCGTCTACCCATGCAAAGGAATCATCAAAGGCTGCCGTCTGACTTCCGCCAAAAAAACCGAAGCGCTCGATAATGATCGTTTTCGCACCATTGCGTGCCGCCGCAAGAGCTGCGCCGATACCCGCCGCACCGCCGCCGATTACAATTACATCCATTTCTTCGCAAAGCAACGGTATCTCCCGCGCGCTTTCCTGAATCGTTTTCATCGTTTGGTTTCTCCTTGCATTCATATTTAGGCTTTCCTGAACGTAAGCCTAGATCATTCTTAATTTGGTTTTGCTCCGGAGGCCCCGCCATGCGGGGCCTTCCGAAACAAGTCTATATTATGGTGCCAATGTGGGCTTTAATTATTCACCCGGATATGTGAGTCCTTCCTGCGCGCAGTATTCTTTCAGATAGTTGTGCAGGAAATCCGGTCCCAATTCCTTACCGATCGTATCTTCGTATGCCCAGTTCTGATCTTCCATGCTCCACTTGGAAACCGTGTAAGGATGATAAGCCTGGCCGATGTCGTCAAAGAGCAGTCCACCTTCAAGAGGCGTATAGTTTACGATAACTCTGGAGTCGAGGTCTTCTACTTTGACTTCTTTCAGCGCATCGTTTACCGCTTTCCAGTCGGTTGTGCCGGCGTTCTGCATCGCCGCCATCAGAATCCAGAAATTGTCATAGGAGTTCGTTGCCGTCTGGCTCGGGTTTTCTCCAAACATCTCTTCATATTTCGCAATAAAGGCATCGGACGCTTCGCCGTTGTCTCCGCCGCCTTCTTCCGCAACCTGCGGACGAATCGCATAGCTTCCTTCCATCTGCTCATTCGTGCAGACTTCCAGCCACTGCGGGCCCGTACCGGACGAATATGTGATCATCGGGATGTCGGAACCCAGCTCGCGCAGCTGGCGCAGCGCCATAGCGGATTCTTCAATGTTGCCGGCCATGTACAGGCCGTTCGCACCCGAGTTTGCAATGTTCGTCATCTGAGCGAGAAGGTCGAGGTCGTTCGCGTTCATCGTTTCTTTCGCCACTACTTCTACGCCGATTGACTCGAACGCGTCGATAACGTTATTGGCGTGTACGCTGTACCCTGTGTCGTTGAAGAACGCCAGGATCGCAACTTTGTCAACGCCCAATTCGTCTCTGATGTAAGTAGCGTCCGCAACCGGATCGTAGCAGTTTGCCGTCGCGCTGCGGAATGTGTTTTCCGGTGAATACAACAGGATCTGCGGCGAACGTGCGTTGCCGACCAGCATCGTAACTTCTTTGCCAGGGATCTGCTGTACAGCAGACAGCGTCGGTGTGCTGGAGCTCCAGCCCAGAATGTACTGTACACCGTCGACGTCCATCAGCTTCTGCAGCGTGGAAACGCCCTCTGTCGCGTCACTCTTGTTGTCGTATGTCACGAGCTCAATATTATATTTTTCGTCGCCGATCTGGATGCCGCCCGCTTCGTTTACTTCGGATGCCGCCAGCTCTACGCCATGCGACGCCGGCAGTCCGTAAGGAGCGCTTGTTCCTGTAAGAGAGTCATCCACGCCGATTTTCAGGACTTTGTTATCGCTGTTACCGGCATCCGCAGCGGCCGATGCACCATTCGATGCATCCGCGCCGCCATTGTTTTCCGCCGGAGCACTGCTATCCTGTCCTGCCGGAGCGCCGCAACCACCAACAAGTGCGACAACCATCAGCACGGCTACGAGTATAGCCAATACTTTGAACTTCTGTTTTTTCATACCTTTCAATCCTCCTGTGTCCTATTTTTACTCTTTTCTTTTCAGAAAACTTTGTTATTGCGTTTATTTTGTCGTTGCGCCTTTCTTACCGAACAGGCCGTTCGGTTTGAAGATCAGCACTAAGATAATGATTACGAACCCAAACAGGTCCTTATATGCCGCATTGATGAACGCGGCACCCAAGCTTTCCACGATCCCCATGATGAGACCGCCGATCAGCACGCCAGGGATACTCCCAAGGCCGCCGAGGATCATAACCGCGAAACCTTTCATAACAATGTCGCCGCCGTAAGACGGGAACATCTGCAACAGGCTGGTAACAAAGATACCGCACAGGCCTGCCAGCGCGCTGCCGATTGCAAATACGGCACCGCTTGTTTTATTGACGTCTACGCCTACCATGGTAGCCGCTTCCCTGTTCTGCGCCATCGCACGAATCGAACGCCCAAGTTTGGTCTTTTTCATCATGTAGGCGAGTACAGCCATCAACGCGAGGTTGATAATAATGACGTATAAACGGAACGAGGTAATCGCGATCGGTCCAAGCTGAATCGTCGTGTTGCCCACTGCCTGAATGGACACCGGATCCGGTCCCCAGATCATCTGGCAAAGGTTCTCGAAAATGAACAGCAGTCCGAGCGCCAAAATGAAGATATTGATCGGCGGCCCCTTGATGATGACCCTGTAACAATACTTTTCTATGAACATGCCGAGCAGCGCGCATCCGACCACTGCGATGATAGCCGCAAGGATCCATGGCACCCCGAGCATTCTGGCAAAGGTATACCCAATGTAGCCCCCCACCATAACGACAGAACCATGTGCAAAGTGCGAAATCCCCAGGATTCCGTAAATCTGCGATAATCCCATGCCGATCAAAGCATAAATACTTCCTGTTACAACGCCGTTCATAATCTGCTGAAGAAGTATCGCATTTTCCATAATTTCCCTCCTTTAATATTGATGTATTTCCCTGTCCCCGGAGGGACGTGTCAGATACCGAGATACGTTTCCTGGATCGTTTTGTCTTTGGAAAGCTCTTCCGCCGTACCTTCGATCACGATATTCCCTGTCTCCAACACATAAACATAGTCGGCCAGGTCAAGCGCCATCTGCGTATTCTGCTCCACCAGCAGCACCGATTTGCCGCGGCTGTTGATATTCCTGATGATTTCTCCTACTTCTTCCACCAGGATCGGCGCAAGCCCCCAGGACGGTTCGTCCAGCATCAGCAAATCAGGCTTTGCCATCAGAGCCCGCGCGATCGCGAGCATCTCCTGCTCGCCGCCGGAAAGCGTTCCGGCCTGCTGGTTGGATCTGTCCTTCAGGCGCGGGAACCATCCAAATACTTCTTCTATGGATTCCGCGATTTCATTTTTATCTGTCCGCGTATAGGCGCCCATGATCAGGTTTTCATGCACCGTCATCTCCGGAAACAGCTGACGCCCCTCCGGACACAGCGACAACCCGCTTTTGGTCACCTCGTGCGACTTCATTTTATTCAGTTCTTTGCCGTTCCACGTAATGCTGCCGCTCTTGGCCGGCATCATTCCCATAATCGTTTTCATGGTCGTGGTCTTGCCCGCGCCGTTGGTTCCGATCAGCACGGTGATTTTCCCAGTCTCCGCCTTAAAAGACAGCCCGTGCAGCACCTGGATGCTTCCATAACACGTTACGAGATTTTCTACCTTAAGCATGTTTCGTACTCCTTCCCAAATATGCTTCGATTACAGCCTCGTTCTGCTGGATTTCCTCCGGCCTTCCCTCGGCAATCTTTTCGCCCAGATTCAGTACGACAACATGGTGGCATACTTCCATGACCATTTTCATGTGATGCTCCACCAGCAAAACAGGTGTGCCGGCGTCGCAGATCTTCCTGATCAGGTGGACAAGCTCTGTCCGCTCATCCTCGATCATACCCGCGCACGGTTCGTCCAGCATCAGAAGCTTAGGATCGGTCGCCATAGCGATGGCGATCATCAACCGGCGCTGGTCGGCGCTGGTCAGCGAACCGGCCCGCGACATCATCTTATCCTTGAGGCCGACAAATTCCAGCAATTCCTCGCTGTGCTCCAGCACGCGCTTTTCTTCTTTCAGCGTGCCTCCGATCCCGAAAATACCGGTAACGAAGTTGGATTTCATCCGGCAGTGGTGCGCCGTCACGACGTTTTCCACTGCGGAAAGATCTGGGAACACGCTGCTGATCTGGAACGTCCGCGCGATTCCCATCCGCGCGATTTTGTGCGACGGCAATCCACCGATTTCTTTTTCGTTGAACAAAATGTTCCCGCTGGTCGGCTTATGGACGCCTGTGATCAGGTTAAAACACGTCGTCTTTCCCGATCCGTTCGGCCCGATCAGCCCTAAGATCTGGTTTGGCTCTATGTTGAAAGAAACATCCTTTACCGCTGCCAAACCGCCAAAGTATTTCGTTACATTCTCAAAACGGAGAATCATTTATACATTCCTCCAAATCTCTTAGTCTTATGGGCAGCAGATTTGTCGTAGTCAAGTCCTTTCGCTTGCATCACAGCTTAAGGCCTCTGTTCCACGTCTTCGTCCGCCATTTATATTCCTCTATCACCTCAGGCGACAGTTGTTTGTTCGTTGTGACCATTCCCTGCTCATGCAGCGTGTCCTGAACTGCTTTCACATCGATCTCCTTGGGCGTAATCCCCTGCTTTACAGCCAGAGCCGCCGCCGTTCCGGCCGCCTGCCCTGTGCAAATACTCGGCGTACAATACCGAAGCGCCGCCCATGTAATCAAGTCCATAGACGCCGATCCGCCGGCTGCCAGCAGATTATCAAAATCCTTGGACAGCATAGAGCGGTACGGAATATCGTACGGCGTTACATTATAAACGAACTGATGGCTTGCGTTGGGGAAGAACGGATCCTGCGGCATGTTGCAGCATGCGATGGAATCATCGAAACTGCGCGCGCTCTTCATATCATCGTCCGTGATCGTGTATTCCCCTACGATCCTGTGGCCGTCGCGCAGCAAAAGCCTGACCGGAGTCTGTTCGATCTTGGCATTCTCAAAGCCCGGAACATTTTTCTTGAACGTTTCCAGAATAGACCACGCCTGCTTGCGCTGATCGATTTCCGCTTCGCTCAAATCCTCTTCCATCCACGGATGGTGTCCCTTTTCGATCGGCTTATACGCGCCGATGAACCAGCAGCGCCCGTTCGCATATTCGATCATCAGTGTGCTGTTACGCGGCGTATATAGCCTGCCCGCTTCTTTTTCCTGTACGAACAGTTTCCTGCCTTTGACCCAATAATCCCATTCGTCCACATTCTGCTCTGCGAATTCGCGGAATTTCTTGTAGTCTACGCCGCACATCCAAAAGCCATAGCCGAATCCCATGTGCATTCCTTTAAAGGGCCCGAACCGGTCGTCCGGATACCCCTCTTCGCCGGTAACAGAAGCTCCAGAGAGCCATGCGATATGCGCGATCCCCGTACAGTCGATCACAGATTTGGCAAGAATGGCCTGCCGTCCCTCATGTGTCTCCACCATGATGCCTTTCAGCTTATTTCCATCCGCGATCCCCTTTGCCGCCGACGCGTGATACAGAAGGGTTACTCCCGCTTCTTCCATCATTGCCTCAAGCATCAGTTTGTAATATTCCTCGTCGAAATAAATACAGCCTGTTCCCGGGTTCCAGTTATCGCGCATCAACGCTACGCTGGGGTTAAACGTTGCGCCCGCTTTTTTCAGGCGCTCGATGATCTCAGCAACGATGCCGCCTTGAATACGGTCGTCTACGAATGTGTAATTATCGTTATGCGTCAGCGTCTGATTTCCGCCCAAGCAGCCGTACTTTTCGACCAACACGGTTTTTGCGCCGTTACGCGCCGCCGCGAGGGCCGCGCCGATTCCCGCCGGGCCGCCGCCGATCACAACCACGTCAACATCATATAAAACCGGTACTTCCTTGGAAGCTTCTAATATTGTTTTCATTTCCGTTACATCCTTTTATATTGATTCATAGCCGGAAAGCTTACATTCCAAAACCGTTGCCCCACTCCTGATCACGTCTTGCATATTCGTCTACCACAGACTGCGGGAGGTTTTTATTTGTCGTTACCATTCCCTGACTATGCAACTCGTTCTGCAACTCTTTCACATTTAATTCGCTGGGCATAATTCCCTGCTTTGCAGCCATCGCCGCCGCAGTTCCTGCCGCCTGACCTGTACATACGCTTGGTGTGCAATACCGGAGCGCCGCCCAGGTGATCAGGTCCATAGAACTTGCTCCACCGGCCGCCATCAGGTTTCCGAAGTCCTTGGAAACAAGGCTGCGGTACGGAATATCATAAGGCGTAATATTAAATTTAAAGTGATGTCCTCCATCCGGGAAGAACGGATCCGGCGCCATGTTGCAGCACGCAATCGCGTCTTCAAAAGTAGTACCCGCGCGCATATCTTCTTCTGTAATCGTATATTCCCCTACGATCCTATGGCCGTCGCGGTGCAATACTTTTTCAGCAGTTTGCTCAATGGTCGCATTCTCAAATCCAGGCACATGTTTTTTCAGCAGGTTCAGGATCGACCATGCCTGTTTCCTCATATCCACAGTTCCCAGGGAGATCTGTTCTGCTTCCCACGGATGATGGCCTTCCGGAATCGGATAGCCAGGGCTGAGCATCCATACGCGTCCATCCTCATATTCCTGGAAAATGCAACTGTCGCGGAAAGAATAAAGTTCTCCGGACGCTTTAGCTTCCGTGAACAGCTTCCTGCCCTTAACCCAGTCGTCCCATTCTTCCGGATTTTCTTCTGCGAATTTTCTGAATTTTGGATAATCGAGTCCCCGTATGAAATAGCCGTATCCCAGTCCCATATGGCGCCCTTTATAAGGTCCGAACGCATTATCTTTATATCCTTCTTCGCCGACCACTTCAGCGCCCGCTTTCCATGCGAGGTCCGCAATACCTGTACAATCGATAACCGTTTTTGCGAGAATTGCATGGCGGCCCTGCCAGCTCTCGATGATTACGCCCTTAAGCTCGTCCCCCTCATGAATGCCGTCTACCGCAAACGCATGGTATAAAAGCTGTACGCCCGCGTCCTGCATCATGTTTTCGAGCATAAACTTGTAGTACTCTGCGTCAAAATAGAAGCAACCTTCTTTGTCACTCCAATGCGCCTTATAAGAACCAACGCTGGATTTGTATACCGCGCCGCCCTCATGCAATTTATTGATGATTTCCTGTATCAACCCACCCTGAATCCGGTCGTCGATAAAGGTGAAAGAATCGTTAAACGTTAAAGTCTGGCAACCGCCTAAACAACCAAAGCGTTCAATCAGAATCGTCTTTGCCCCCGTGCGTCCTGCTCCCAGTGCTGCGCCGATACCCGCTGCTCCGCCGCCGATCACGACAACGTCTGCTTCGCATAAAACCGGTACTTCCCTGCTTGCTTCCGTAACTGTTTTCATTTTTTCTTCCTTTCCTGAGACATTTTTCGCTTGATTTCTCCGTATAATGTGTAACAGAAAGAACACTGTAGTTATGTCATACCTTTTGCTACAATTCCACGGGCTTTCCCTTATGCAAATTACTATAATGTGTACTCTTAGAAAACTGCTTTAAACAAAGCTTCTGAAAATAACGCCGATGGCCACGGCTCCAGCGTCCGGCCAGTCGATGCTCCTGTCTCCCAGGTACGACGCGCGACCCTTGTTCGCCACGATCTTCTTCGTCTTCTCTGCTCCCTCTTCCGCGCTCTGTGCAGCCGCTTCCACCGCTTCTTTGAAACTCTTTCCTTCCGCGATCGCAGCTTCCATTGCCTCCTGCGCCGGAATCAGCGCGTCAAGAAGCGTTTTGTCTCCCAGCTTCGCTCCCCCGCGTTTCTGTATCCCTTCGATTGCCGCTTTCAGCATCACAGGCACTTCCTTTTCCGTGATCGTCTCCTGACCTTTTACGGAAAGTGCAGCCGCTCGGAACGCGGATCCCCATATCGGTCCCGAAGCGCCGCCGCAATATTCCGTGATGATCATCGCGCAGCCCCTCACAAACTGGCTCACATCCGTCGTGTCGATCTCGTCTATCTCCTTCTTTACCTCTTTGAACCCCTTGGACAGCGACATACCGAAATCCCCATCGCCGGCCGCACTGTCCAGTTCACAGAAATATACTTCGTTTTCAATTACAACGTCGCAAAGCTTTGCGATTACCTTTTTTACGTCTAACGCACTGATTTCCATCCTCTTGTCCCCCTCATACTTTAAGCGCCAGCGTATCCGCAGGACTTGCAAGCAATGCTTTTAGCTCTTCATCCAGTTTCAGAATCGAAACGGACGCGCCCGCCATATCCAGCGACGTCATATAATTGCCCACCAGCGTCTTGTAGACCTTAACGCCTTTCTGCTGCAACTCCTTGTTTACGTCCTTATTTAAGATGTACAGCTCCATCAGAGGCGTGCCCCCAAGGCCGTTTACGAGCACCGCGCATTCTTCCGCGTTTCCAAGCTTCAGTTCATCACAGAGCATATCCACCATACGTTTGGCAATCTTCTGCGACTCTTCCGTTCCCGTCCGCTCGATCCCCGGCTCGCCGTGGATTCCTACGCCAAACTCCATCTCGCCCTCTGCGATCTCAAAAGTCGGCGTGCCCTTGGCCGGTACCGTACACGACGTCAGCGCGAAGCCGATCGTCTTCACATTCGCTATCACCTTTTCCGCGATGCGTTTCACTTCTTTTAAGTCCTTGCCCGCTTCTGCCGCCGCGCCGGCGATCTTGTGTACAAAGACGGTTCCCGCCACTCCGCGGCGTCCGATCGTATACAGGCTGTCCTGCACTGCGATGTCGTCGTTCACATACACGCATTCCACATCGATCCCATCTTCGCTCGCCATCTCTGCCGCCGCGTCAAAGTTCATGCAGTCTCCCGAATAGTTTTTGATGATCAGCAGTGTTCCCGCGTCGCTTTCCGTCTGCAGGATCGCGTTGTATACCTGGATCGTCGACGGCGAGGCAAACACGTCTCCGCATACCGCCGCGCTGAGCATTCCCTTGCCCACAAAGCCCGCGTGCGCCGGTTCATGGCCGCTGCCCCCGCCTGAAATCAGGCATACCTTGCTTTTATCAAGCTCCTTACGCTTTACCACACGGTAACGCTCGTTAAGCTCCAGATTGTCGTCCGCCTGGATGATCCCTTCACACATTTCATCCACTACCGATACGACCTCATTCATGATCTTTTTCATTTACCAAGTACCCCCAATGATGTCTGCCGCGCGGATCGCTGCCGCCACATCCGACGGCCGTACCTCAAACGGCATATTGTCCATTGTCTCCAGATCCGAACATGCGTGCGTCGCTACCCGCATCAGTCTCTCGTCGTCCAGCTCTTCTACCCCAAGGTCTGCGAGGCATACCGGCAGTCCCAGCGAACGGCAGAAATCAAGAACCTCGATGATCGTTTCTTCCTCTGCGTTTTCCAGAACCAACTGTACCAGCGTTCCGAACGCTACTTTCTCACCATGGAAGTAATGATGCGTTTCTTCCAGAACCGTCAGTCCGTCGTGTACTGCGTGCGCCGCCGCAAGTCCGCTGCTCTCAAAACCCAATCCTGAAAGCAGGATGTTCGTTTCTATAATATTCTCCAACGCGATCGTTACTACGCCCGCGTCACACGCCGCTTTCGCCTTGTGCGCATCTTCCAGCAGCGTCGCGTAGCATGTTTCAGCAATCGCCAGAGCCGCTTTTGTGCTCATGCCGCCCGACATGTTCGGCTTGCTTGCCTTGAGGCATGCCCGCGCCTCAAACACCGTTGCCAGCGCATCTCCCATTCCTGAGATCAGGAAGCGCGTAGGCGCCTTGGCGATCACTCCGGAATCTACCAGCACCAGATCCGGATTCTTAGGCAGGTGCATATACCGTTCGAACTCTCCGTTTTCTGTATAAATGATTGCCAGCGCGCTCGTCGGTGCGTCCGTCGACGCGATCGTCGGTACGATGATGACAGGCTTTTTCGTCAGCGTTCCTGTCGCCTTTGCCGTATCCAGCGCCTTACCGCCGCCCAGCCCGATTACTACCTCGGCCTTTTCCTCTTCCGCCAGCTTCACAATGCGGTTAATCTCTTTATCGCACGATTCTCCGCCAAATGCTGCGTGGACATACTCCGTCCCCTTCAGCCCTTCATCCAATATATCTTTTACCCGCGCGAAATCGTCTGCGTGTGCGATCAGAATTGCCTTCTTCCCAAAGCCCGCTATATGCTCGCCGAGTTTCTTCAGTTCTCCTTCTCCCAAAACAAATTTTGAGGGCGAAATATAACTCCTTGCCATTTCCTCTTTCTCCTTTGTTTTATTTTGTTCGTGATTTCTATCGCGCTATCGCGATTTTTAACATAAAATCTTAATATTATGGAACAATGAAACAGAAAATATCGTTTGGTGCATATATAGTTTTATTTTCTGTAAACATTTTGGGGATTCCTGAATGACCGGCTTTGCGAAATTGCAAATGCGGTATTCAGATTGTTTTTTGTTGGTGTAAGCATATTATAACCTTTCAAAAATCAAATGGCATTATACGCACATGACCTCATTTTGTATTTATTTATCGTAAAATTTTGTCCTAAATATATTCCATAGTAATTTTTTGACTGTACAATTTGTCACTTCATGTATTTTCTGAACATAGCCGGCGTTACGCCTTCATGCTTTTTAAATTGTTTGATAAAATATCCTGAGTCGCTGAATCCGAGATCGTTTGAAATATCGGTAACCGACAGATTGGTCGTTTCCAGCATCTCTTTTGCAAGCGTAATTTTGAAATCGGTGACATAATCCGAGAAGTTTTTCCCCATTTCTTTCTTAAACAGCCTGCTTAAATAACTGGGGCTCGTATGCGAAAGCTTCGCCATTTGCGAAAGCATGATATTCTCATGTTTATTATTGTAGATATATTCGATAACCGGTTTTAAAATCGGATGTTTGGATGAACTCAAATCTTTGGGCTCGGTAGATTTAATTTGTTTGCTCATGATTGCTTTTAAGACCTGATCTTTGATGTTGATCATGGCGTCCAGCGATGTATCCGTAAAATCCGCTTCCACATGTGTGCTTTCAGCTACATTCCCAAGTATTTTTCCATAAGTTTCATTCATCGCGTTCTTGCTGACCGCTTCTCCGACAATATAATTACATAAATGAAATAACAGGTTGGTTATCGCGATTATGCGCCGGATAGAAAAATGAGGGATTTTATCGAATTTTTCTTTCAGCGAATCACTCTCGCTTATGAAGCTGTTTTCATAGGACGACATCAAGATTTTTTCCAGGTTGTCCGCTATTTGCGCGCGCTCGGCCACCACCTGTCCCGCCATAACGGCACCGATATACTTTTCATCTATTACAATGGGAATAGCCACATCTACGATGTTGCAATGGCACAGGTACATAAAAGGTTTATTCAGTCTCGCCGCCTCGATTCCTCCTCTGGAATCACATTTTTGACAATACTTTGCCGTCTCCGGATTTCTTCTGACGGTTGCACAGAATTCCGTACAGCCGCTATGTTTTGTCACCGGCACGCCCTTATAGTCCACAATCAGGATCGCCATACCGGTAACGGCCGCCAGCTCATCCTGAATTCTTTGCCATTGCTCCAAATCGAGGATGCTGCGAATATTCAATAAATTACTGTTCAATTGTCCTACCTCCAAACGTTTTGTAACAAAACAAACTATGATGCGTAGCCTGTTTCCACCCAGAAAGCGCAAATTCATATGAAAGCAAGGTGTTGTTTTGAAATCAAGTGGATTTATTGAAGGGGATCTGTCTTAAGAAAATCTACTTTTTGTATTCTTTTTCCATTATAAACCAACTGTTTTTTAAAGTATTCGTATACAAATGACAAAAAAAAGTAGTTTTGAATCGTATTTTTATGTCTTTTTTGAAAGCGACGGTAATATTTTTACCATCATTAATACAGGAATGCCCCTCAAAACCAAAACCATACGCGCTGCCTAAAATGACATTTCCTTTCGCAGATCATTATGTAATTGTTTCATTGAAATCTAAGCAAAACGATACTAGATTAACACTATAGAATATTATACCGTTTTTTTGTACCATCCGATATTAAAAATGGTAAATTTTCGTTAATTTTTGTATGCAACCATCATTTTAAGTCATTTATTCCCTTTTGTAATACAAACAGTAGCTTTTTGTTGCTATACAAAATAAAGAAAGAGCGTTTCCGACCCCCAATCAATGCGGAAACGCTCTTTCCAAAGTGAAGAAATAAAACCTCTTAGATTCGCGGCTTTTAGGAGGAAGCCTGCGATGCGCGATTGCAATGTTCGCACAATCCGTAAAACACAATGGTGTGAGAGTGTATAACGCAGCCTGTTTTCTGCGCAACCTCGGAATCGAACGCAGGAACATATTCACGCGGCACGTCCACCATTTGGCCGCACTTTTCGCATATCATATGATAATGCGGACTCAAGGTTCCGTCGAAGTGGTCGGCGCCGTCGGGAACAGGTATCCGGAGCAGCAACCCGTTTTCCGCCAACAAATTCAGGTTTCTGTAAACCGTCGCAAGAGACAGGTTCGGATGATCCGGTTTCAAGAGGGAAAATACCGTATCGGCCGTCGGATGAATCCTGCGTTCGAGTACTGTCTTTAAAATCAGTTCCCGTTGCTTTGAATAAACCATCTGCACACCTTTTAAGAATAATAATTATTCTTAATTATTATTATAAACATGATAAAGTAAATGTCAATGATTTTTGAAAATAAAAAGACTGGATAAACCTTTATAAAAGTTGGTATAATAAAATCAAGAAATCATTTTATGAAAGGAGTAAGAACCATGCATAAAACGATCAGGATCGAAGGAATGTCGTGCGAGCATTGTTCGTCGCGGATCGAGATGCTCTTAAACCGGATGGACGGCGTTTCCGCCAAGGTTGACTTAGCGTCTAAAACAGCAGATGTTGACATTGCCAGCGACGTAAGTGACGAATCGCTGCGTGAAACAGTGGAAAACGCGGGCTATCAGGTGGTATCCATCGACTAAAGCAGCCGCTTACAAAAGAGATCAGGAGCGCGTAGACTGCTCACAGTCTGCGCGCTCTTTGCTCAAGAAATCTTTCATTGAAATTTTTGTTACGGTCATTGACTTTTCAGGTGCTTTATTATACAATAATAAAGCTTCAAAATTTAAGATTTGTGCCAGTAGCTCAGCTGGATAGAGTGTTTGACTACGAATCAAAAGGTCGGGGGTTCGAATCCCTTCTGGCACACCAGCAAAAACCGCGCAACCAGTAGGGTTTGAGCGGTTTTTTGGTTTTGGAAAGTTTTATTTGGTATCGTTGTGATCCCAATACAGATTATTTAACTCACGCGCCCACGCCGCAAATTAATTCTGAAATGGTTGAGGCTAAAACAGCGGCTTTGCCTTTTTTATCCTATTTCTGCAGGACCGCCTGCACCACATAACGGTTATCGTCCTGGTAGCGCACGCACGTGGAAAGGGTGATGATCTTATCCTGTGCGCTTAGCGTATCGTCCGTTGCAAAAGACGAGCGCGCCTGCATTTCCTGCAGGTATTTTTTGTAGGCCTCGTCGCTTGCAAAGCCCATCGTATAGGTGTCGTCCACCGCGCCTGTGGTATACGCCGAAAAAACCTTATATTCGTTTACCGCTCCGTCCGGCAGATACAGGTAAACCGTGTCGTTCTCCCTGAAAAAATCTTCTTTTTCATAATCATGCAGGCCCGCGAACATGGAGCCGTCGTTCATACGGTGTCCGTAAATGATCGTATTCTGGTCTGAGAAATCCGGCGCGTTCTGGTAATCTAAAAAAATCGCGCCCGCTTTGTTTTCCGATTGATCCGCATTGTGCGAAATATAGTAATCATTGTCTGTACCGATCACGACCGGATAATCTATCCTGGTATCCGGAATATAAATCCATCCGATAATATCCTGGTTGATCGCTTTTAAGGCGTCAAAGTCAATCTTCCTGTCGCGGGGATCCGCTACCGCTTCCCCCGCCGGTTCCGCCGCCGCTTTCAGATTATTGTAAACTTTCTCGCCCGCCCAGTCCTCGCTTTTTATGCCCATAATCTGTACCAGGGCAAACACCAGCACTGCTGCGGCAACCGCAATCACAATCCACGAGATAACCTTGCCGCGCGGTTTGCGCGCATCCCGTGCCTGCGGGCGATCCGCTTCATTCCCATCAGGCATACTATTATTTCTCTGAGGCTCTTCGCCAATTTTTTTTGTCATAAAGCTCCTTGTTTTGTTTTTTCTATATATTATATATACCCAAAAAGGCCGCCCTTGAAAACATCAGGCATCGAAGCTGCCGTATGCGCCCGACTGCGTATTGTCGTAAATAAAATCCACTGAATAATTCCCCTGTCCGTCCAAAAACAAGGTCACATACGCGAGGCTGCCGCCTACCCGCCGCCATGTATACTGGAAGCCCGCATACATACTCCGCGTAACCGCATCGCTGATTTCTTCCAAAGTAAATTCGCCCACCAGCGACATATCCGTATCAAAGCCCGTCGGACTCATCGCCCATAAATGCAGGTTCGCCCTGCCATATTTTTGCTCTACCGCGCTGGTCAGAACTTCCAGTTCTTTGACGATTTTTTCCGCCGTTACGCTTTGAATCTCGCCAGTGTAAAAATAGTCGATATAGTTGTTTTTTCCGTCCTGCCCAAACCCGAGGATAATCCCGCCGTCCTTACCCATAAACGGCGTTTCTTTCAGGTAAGTTCCGTCTTCCTGTTCCACATACAGCGCGCCTGAGATAATCTCGCTCAGCGTCACGGCATTTTTTCCGGAAAGCAGCCCCTCTGTATCGACAAGCGTATCGAAAGTCGTGGTATCCTGGTTAAGGGAGGGGAGCGGCGTATTTTCAGGCATGGCTTCCTCTTCGCCCTGCTGCGCGGGAGCCGGAAGCTCGGGCAGCTCATTTAGCCGTGGCGCGCGCGTGGACGCCGCGCTCTGCATTCCTCCCATGAGCACGTCAAAATCGCGGACCAAGCTACACGAGCAACATAAAACAAATATAGCGGCCGCCATACCCAATACTACTGTCCGCTTGATCCATTTACCCATTTTCTTCTCCTCGCCTTACTTGCCGAACAGATGCAGGAAATCGAATGTCGCAAAATAATCTTCCGGCGTTTCCGCACGGCGTATGAGCTGCGTTGTTCCATCCTCTTTTAACAGTATTTCCGCGCTCCGCAGTTTTCCGTTGTAGTTATAGCCCATGGAAAACCCGTGCGCGCCCGTATCGTGGATCACCAGCAGGTCTCCGGTATCGATTTCGGGCAGCATGCGGTCCACCGCGAACTTGTCGTTATTCTCGCACAGCCCGCCTGTAACATCGTATCGGCGGTCATGCGGATCGTTCTCTTTCCCCATAACCGTGATATGATGGTAGGCGCCGTACATTGCCGGACGCATGAGGTTGACAGCGCACGCGTCCACGCCGATATATTCCTTATAGGTATGTTTCTTGTGAATCGCTCTTGTAACCAGGCATCCGTACGGTCCCAGCATAAAACGTCCCAGTTCCGTAAAGATTGCCACATCTCCCATTCCTGCGGGAACCAGCACCTCGTCAAATGCCCTTTTCACCCCTTCTCCCACTTTCAGGATGTCCACCGGCTGCCCGTCCGGCCGGTAGGGAATGCCTACGCCGCCCGAAAGGTTAATGAAGCGAATATCCGCTCCCGTCTCTGAGCGCAGGGTGACGGCCAACTCGAAAAGGATACGCGCGAGCTGCGGGTAATAATCCTCTGTCTGCGTGTTGCTTGCCAAAAAAGCATGAATGCCGAAACGCTTTGCTCCCAGCCGCATAAGCTCCCGATAGGCCTGCTTCATCTGCTCATACGTCATGCCGTATTTCGCATCTCCGGGATTGTCCATAATCCCGTTGGCCGTCGTAAACGTACCGCCCGGATTATACCGGCAGCAGATTGTTTCCGGTATACCCGCGACCTTATTTAAAAAATCAACATGTGTGAGATCATCCAGATTGATAATCACGCCCATTTCCTTTGCCAGCGCAAAGTCTTCCGCCGGCGTATCATTCGAGGAAAACATGATCTCATGTCCGCAAAAACCACACGCGTGTGCAAGCTGGAGCTCAGTATAGGAAGAGCAGTCCACGCCGCAGCCCTCTTCCTTTAATATTTTCATAATGACCGGATTGGGCGTCGCCTTGACCGCGAAATATTCCTTGAACCCCGCATTCCATGCAAATGCCTGGTTCATGCGCCGCGCGTTTTCCCGAATTCCTTTTTCATCATACAAATGAAAAGGCGTGGGATATTCCGCAGCGATTGCCTCCAGTTGCTTTTTCGTTACAAACGGCCTCTTTTCCATCTCGTACTCCTCATAGTATCAAATTTTATGCCAAATCCTCAGGATCCGGTTCGATATATACCGCAACCAGCTCCGGTGGATTGTTGATTCTGATTTTGGGATAACCGCTCGCGCCCAGTCCCCGACTGATAATCATTGTCGTCAGGCCGTCCGTAAATTCACCCTCCACATACTTTGGCATAAACCCCTGCCCGCTCATGGCAAAGGCGCCGATCTTCGGAAAACGGATCTGTCCGGCATGCGTATGCCCGCAGAGCACGAGGTCAATATTTTTATGCAAATAAAGCGGATAATACTCCGGCCTGTGCGCCAAAAAGACGTTAAAGCCGTCCGTTTCGCCAAATACGCTTACGGAATCGGCCACATCCGCATTATCAAACGAAACGTCGTCCATTCCGGCAAAATTGATCTTATTACCTCCTACAGACAGCCTTTGCAGGTCTCCGCTCCGCAGCACACTAACGCCGTACTCTGCCATGATGTCTTCGACCTGTCCTTCAAAATTGCGTTCGTGGTTGCCTGTTACAAAGTAAACGGGCGCAATCTTATGCAGCTCACGCGCAAACTGCTTTACATAACGCGCATCGATCATCTTCTGTTTTTCGTGCGCGACGATGTCCCCCGTGACGGCGATCACATCCGGCATCAGCTTTTCTACCTTACGGAAGAGCTGGCCGTTGCGGACGCCGAATTCCTTTTCGTGCAGATCAGAAAGATGCGCGATCACCACGCCGCTTGTTACCTTATCGCTTAAAATCCCGTAGGATGTAATTTGTACCGTATTGTTATTGAACATTCTTTTTCCTTACCTATATCGTCTCAGCTTCAATTTCCAACGGAAATTGATTTTATTATAGTATAAAAAAGGCGCGGATTCAATCAGTCCGTATGGACGGGGCGTTAATATTTTGTAAAATATACCGCGTTACCACATGAACGTCGAGCCGCAAAACCAAAGATACAATAAAAAGAATTCAAGCAGGCAGCCGGAGACGGCGGCAAGGACCATTGGCCATTTTTTATTGCACGCTGCCAAAAGATCCGTAAACGCCAGCATAAATACGGCGTTTCCCAGCAGATAGCGCGGAATGGACTGCAGGCGCACCGAGATGGGGATCAGCAGAAGCGCAAACGCCATGCCCGCCTCGGCATACCGCTTTTTAAGCAGCAGGTAAATACACAGAAAAAGGCCGGCCACAGAACACGCCGCGAAAAACACCTGTCTTTTAATTCCCGACGCGAATCCGCTTATGATCGCGGCCAGAGGATTGCCGCCACCGCTTAGGCCCCACGCAGCCTGCGCGTGTACAAAAGCCAGCGGATCGCCTGTCCTGATGCCTAAAAAAACCATAAAGGACGCCAGTCCGAGCAACGTCAGCAACGTTCCTGTCACCAGCGCGCCGTCTTTTAGGCAAACGCGGAAAAAATCGGAAACGCTTTTCTTTTCCCGACTGCCCGCGCGGTAATCGATGGCCACTTGTATCAAAAGGCCGATCAAAATAACTATGCCCATATTCCTCGTCAGCGTCAGGAAAAAACCGCATACTCCCATTCGCAAATATTGCTTTTTGTGCAGGAAATACATCGCCGCGACAAACAGCAGCAGATAAAGCGACTCGGTATAATAGCTGGCAAAATAAAGGGAATAGCAGCCTAAGGAAAGCAAGAAACAGGCTGTGACTGCCTGCGCGAGGTTTTTTTTGCGCGTTTCCAGAACGTATTGGAAGAGAAATGCGAGCGCTGCCGTTTGAAAAAGGATATTCAGGATAAAACCAACGGCGTTGACGTCGGCGCCCGTAAGCATATGGACGCCGCGTACGGCCAGGCTGAACAATGGGAAAAAGGCCCAGTTCACAAGTCCGCCGCTATACTCCGTACCGCTTGTATAGCCTTCAAGCGTGATTTCCTGGTACCATTGCGCATCCCAGACATTAAGCGCGCCGAAAAAAGCCCGCGTGTCGCCCGCCGCTTCGGCATAGCCGGCAAAGAACAGATAGATCGCGAGCCGTGAAAGGAGCACCAAAGCAAGCGCGAAAAAGCAGATATTCAATGTGGAATATCTGCTTTTTAAAAACAACCTCTGCGCTTTCGCGGTCAATCTTGTTTTTTCCATCCCCGAAAACCCCTTGCCGCTTTATTCCCCCGTCTCGCGGAAAGCCGTCAGATAGTTCATGCAGTATTCATCCTCCCCTAAAAGCATTTCCGACGCGCGCAAATGCATTTTCATCGCGCTGCTGGTAATGTCCATGATGGGCGCGTCCATCCCCTGCATCATGGCGCACGCGAGGAACGCCTGGTTGATGATCCCGCGTTTGGGAAGACCAAACGAGATATTGGAAAGGCCGGCCAGAAGATGAATATCCGGATAACTTTCGCGCAGGCGGCGTGTCGCCAGAAGCGCTTCCCTGGGTGCATCCCAGCCGGTCGCGGCCGCTTCTACCACAATATCCACATAGATGTCTTCATCCCCTACCCCTTCTTTTCTTAATATCTCGATCAGGCGTGCGGCGTTCTCTACCCTGCGGTCCGCCGTTTTGGGAATCCCATCCCCATCAAGCGGCATGGCCACAATGCCCGTTTTATATTGCTTTACCAAAGGAAGCACGCCCTGCATCCGCTCTTCCTCCAGCGTTACGGAATTGATAATGACCTTTTTCATTTCCACGGTTTCAAACAATTGCCTGAGCGCGGCGGGATTCGTGGAATCCGCCATGATTCCGCAGTCCGGCGCCGCCGCAAGCGCCAGCCCCGCGGCCCACACCAGCGTCTCGCCTTCGTTTTCGCACATCCCCGTATTGATGTCCAGATAATGCGCGCCGCAAAGCGCCTGCCTGGACGCAAGCTCTGTTACAAACATTTCATCTTTCGCGTTCATCGCTTCCAGCGTGGAAGGAATCGAGCTGTTTAATTTTTCTCCGATAATGATCATGCCTTTAACTCCTTTATAATCTCGCAAACAATATCCGCACGCCGAAGCGGCGTAATGATATAATATCCGTCTGCAATTTCTTTCACCATTCGCGCCGCACAAAGCGCCGTCTCAATGGCAATACGCGCGGCCTCTTCTTTATCCGCATTTTTAAAACGCTCGCATACCTCCTCAGGTATCTCGATACCCGCAAGCTCGTTGTTGATAAAGCAGGCGTTTTTATAGCTTACTACGGGCATAATCCCCGCCCATATCTCCGCATGCAGCATCTGTTTGGCGCGCGCAACATTATCCGCGGCCCGCTTGTCGTACACCGGCTGCGTCAAAAAACAGCGCATGCCTGCCGCTTCCTTTTTCCTGGCTTTTTCAAGCTCCACATCGAAATTCTGGGCGTTGATATTGAGCGCGCCCATGACCGTGAACGGCTTTTCTACAAATACCGTGCGGTTTAAATCCCGTATAAACTCCGCGTACAGTACGGAATTGAACTGGAATACGCTTTTGATCTCGCCACGCCGATTATTGGGAATCGGATCTCCCGTCACTACCAGCACATTATGGACGCCCTGCATATAAAGCCCCAGCAAAAGCGCCTTAGAAGCGTTTAAATTCCGGTCTCTGCATGTCAGATGCGGCAACGCCTCGATTCCATATTGCGTTTTCAGCATGGCGGCAAGCATACTGCTGTCTGCGCGCGCGCGTCCGATCGGGCAGTCCGCAATCGTAATATAATCCGCGCCCGCCTGGGCCAGGTTCTTTGCGGCTTTTATAAAAAACGCGCTGTCCGCGTCAAGCGGGGAATCCAGCTCTACTGCAATAGGCTTGCCGGTATATATCTTTCTTTCCGCCGCAACAGCCGTCCTTTTGACAGGGCTATGCTCCTGCCTGACTTCGCTCATATCCGCAAGCGCGCCGCGTGCCGCACGGATATGGGCGGGCGTGGTGCCGCAGCAGCCGCCGAGGATAACAGCGCCCGCCTGCGCAATCTTTGTAAGCTGCTCCGCAAAGTAATCGGGCGTACTTTTGAATACCGTCCTGCCGCCCACGACGGTAGGATAGCCGGCGTTGGGCATGATACAGACGGGTTTTTCATAAAACTCCGTGCTCTCCATCACATGTACCATATGCAGTGGGCCGCACGTGCAGTTAAAGCCGTAAGCGTCGATTTCCTCTGTTTCATGCAAAGCGTCGATTACCGCCTGTGCGGAAACGCCGCTTTGCGTATACATATCCGGCGCTACCGAGCATTCGGTGATGACAAACGCAGAGGGCGCTGTCCTTTTGATATACTGCGCCGCCCGTATCAGCGGGGGCGCTTCGTCGAAAGTTTCAAAAAGAAAATTGGTAACGCCGTTTTCAAGGAAGCGGTCTATGAGAGCGCGCCGTTCCTCATCGCAGGTTTCCTGATCGTCGTGCAGGATTGGTCCCATGCTCGCAAAAACGAGCGTGTTCTTCCCCGCCGCCTCTATCGCGCACCTGCAGCCTGCGTCGATCACGGCAAAAACGTCCTCAAGTTCCATGCCCATCGAAAAAGTATTCGCAGCAAAGGTATTGGTTTTGATCGCGTCCGCGCCCGCCTCGATATAGTCCCGATGCGCGTGTATAACGCGCTGCGGATGCCTTATATTCGCCAGTTCGCAGCGCACGATGCTGTCCTCGTATTCCGACGCAAGATACGTTCCCATCGCGCCGTCAAACAGCAGGATGCGTCCGTTTTCTATTTCTTTCATGCTTTCTCCCATACAATTTTTTTCCATTATACCATAAAGAGTTTCTTTTTTTGCAAAAATACGTTAAACTATTCTTGTCTAAACAACTTAACTTTTAGGGAGTCCGTCAGCCCATCGATCTATTGTTTTATTCAGGAAAGGTAAAAAAATGGCGCGAACAGATATTAAATATTTGGAGCTTCTTTCGGAACAATATCCGACGATCCAGTCCGCCTGTACGGAGATCATCAATTTGCGGGCGATTCTCAACCTGCCCAAAGGAACCGAGCATTTTGTGAGCGATATTCACGGCGAGGCCGAGGCCTTTACGCATATTCTGAACAATGCTTCGGGCGTGATCCGCGAAAAGGTGGACATCTTGTTTGAGAAAAGCTTATCTTCCGCCGTGCGTACCGAGCTGTGCACACTGATCTATTATCCGGAGCGCAAGCTTGAGGAAATCAAGCAAAAGGAAGAGGATATGTATGAATGGTACCGTATCACGCTGTACCGGCTGATCGATGTATGCCGCCTGTGCGCTTCCAAGTATACCCGTTCCAAGGTCAGGAAAGCGTGCCCGCCGGATTTTTCGTATATCATCGACGAGCTTTTGCATACGGACAGCGGAGACAAAAACAAACAAAACTATTATGAAAATATCATCAAGACCATTCTTGACATCGACCGCGCGGACGCGTTCATCATCGCGCTTACCGGCGTGATCAAACGGTTGGTCGTCGACCGATTGCATGTCGTGGGCGACGTATTCGACCGTGGGCCGCACGCCGATGTAATCCTTGATAAGCTGATGAACCATCATGCCGTGGATATACAGTGGGGCAACCACGACATTTTATGGATGGGCGCGGCGGCCGGAAGCGCGGCGTGTATCGCGTGCGTTTTAAATATCAGCACTAAATATTCCAACATTGATTTTGTGGAAAACGCCTACGGTATCAACCTGCGCCCCTTAGCGTTGTTTGCGCAGGAAACGTATACGGACGACACGGATATTCTGGACCATATGCATAAGGCGATCGCCGTGATCCAGTTCAAGCTGGAAGGACAGGTCGTTCTGCGTCATCCGGAATTTCATATGGAAGACCGCCTGCTGCTCGATAAAATCGATTTCGACGATATGACAGTGCTTGTGGACGGCAAACGCTACGCGCTCAACGACCACGACTTCCCGACGATCGATCCCAAGCGTCCTTATGAACTGACCGACGAGGAAGCGGACGTGGTCACGCAGCTTATTTCTTCGTTCGCGCAAAGCGAAAAGCTGCAGCGTCATGTAAAATTCCTGTATTCACAAGGCAGCTTATACCAGGTTTGCAACGGAAATTTGCTTTTTCACGGTTGTATCCCCATGACCGAGGACGGCGAGTTTTACGAACTATGCTTTGGCAAGACCAAGCGCAAAGGCAGGGAATTGATGGACTACGCGGATTCGCTTGCGCGGCAGGGTTACTATGCCCAGGCAGGTTCGGATATTCGCAAGTATGGGCAGGATTTCCTATGGTATTTGTGGTGCGGCAGGCGTTCCCCACTTTTTGGGCGCAGCAAAATCGCCACCTTTGAGCGCATGTTCATCGACGACAAGGAAGCGTGGAAAGAAGAGAAAGATCCTTATTACAAACATGTGGAACGCCAGGAAATGTGCGAGAAAATATTGCGGGAGTTCGGGCTTACGGACCAGTATTCGCATATCGTCAACGGACATGTGCCTGTGAGATACAAAGACGGCGAGTTCCCTGTGCGCGGCGGCGGCAAGATGATCGTTATTGACGGCGGCTTTTGCCGCGCTTACCAAACGCAAACGGGTATCGCCGGATATACGATGTTTTACAGCTCGTACGGCATACGTCTTGTTTCCCACGAGCCTTTCTCCGGACTTTTAGACGCCATTCAATACAACAAGGACATCCTCTCCACCTACGTGGTATTCGACACGGCGCAAACGCGCATTTCCGTCGGCGAGACGGACGTGGGCCGCGAGCTGCAGGCTGATATAGACGATCTGAGCATGCTTTTAAACGCTTACCGCAACGGTACGATCAAAGAAAAACATATGTAAAATGCAAGAAAAAAACGGTATGCCTTATCGGGCATACCGTTTTTGGTTTTATTGAATGTCAAGCGGCATTTTGCGTGTCGGCGCGGAAAACGCGCGGTCGATGGCCGCCCATTCCTCTTCGCTCAAGGCAAGGTCCGCTGCCTGCGCATTTTCACGCGTATGCGCGCTTTGCGCGGCTTTTGGTATGGCGACGACCTGCTTTCTTCGCAGTACAAACGCCAGCATGACCTGGATCACGCTGGCATGATGCGCAAGCGCAATTTTCCGCAGGGTTTCGTCTTCAAGAAGCTGGCGGCGCAGCGACCCCGCCTGCGCGACCGGACAATAGGCCATTGCCGGCAGGCCATGTTCGCGCAGCCACGGCAGCAGGTCGTACTCGATCCCGCGCGAGCCTAGATGATAAAGCACCTGGTTGACCGCGCACCGATCTCCGTTTTCAACCGCCCACAGCTTTTCCATATCCGCAGTATCGAAATTGGAAACGCCCCAATGGCGTATTTTTCCCATTTGCTTTAATTCTTCCATGCAGGCGACCGTTTCCTTTAAAGGAATGCTTCCCGGCCAGTGCAGCAGATAAAGGTCGAGATAATCCGTTCCCAGCCGCTTTAAGCTATTGTCACAGCTTTCAAAGATATTTTTTTGGCCGGCGTTCCAGGGGTATACCTTAGATACCAAAAAAAGCGTTTTTCGGTCAGTCCCCGCGACCGCCTTGCCGACCAGCCGCTCGGACGCGCCCTCGCCGTACATCTCGGCCGTATCGATGAGCGTCATGCCGAGGCTTACGCCCAGCCGTAGACTTTCTATTTCCTCTTGCTGCCTGCCGGCGTCGTCGCCCATATACCATGTGCCTTGTCCGAGGCTGGGGATGCGTTCCCCGTCCGGTAACGTAACCATATGCTTCGCCATAAACCTGCCCTCCTTTTTATCTATTTTACCATAAACCGCCTCGCGGGGGGCAGGCGTTTGCAGTTTGACAAACGGCAAGGCTGCGGGTATCATACGTGATATGAAGAAAAAACCTGCTAAAATTTTGCGAATTATACTGCTTGTTTGCGGTCTCCTGCTGATTGCGTATTCGGCTTTCCTGCTCATGCGCAACAACTTCAATCTTGGGAACGTACTGCCGGGTCTTTTGGGAACGCCTCTGCTTCTTTATGGTATTTTTGCTCCCGCAATAAGCCGGTGGTTTGCAAGAGGTATTGGTAAGGTCGTCAAATGGATTTTTATAATCGGTTACGCTTTTTTGATCGTGGTCTTCACGGTGTTCGGCATTATGATGGCGCAGGCCGCCCATACGGCCCCGCCCGCGGACGCGGATGTAGTGATGATACTGGGCGCCGCCCTCAAGGGCAGGGAACCCTCGGACACCTTAGCGCGGCGGCTGGACACGGCGATGGAGTACGCGCGGGATAATCCTGACGCACTGATACTTGTCTGCGGCGGGCAAGGAGCGCAGGAAGAAATACCTGAAAGTCACGCCATGCGCGAGTACCTTATAGGCCACGGCATTGACGAAAGCCGCATCCTGATCGAAGACAAATCGACCAGTACGCGTGAAAATTTTGCAAATTCCAAGAAGATTCTCGACGAGCGGTTTGGCGAGGGAAATTATACCACTGTTTTCGTGACCAACGATTATCACATCCTGCGCGCGCAAATCACGGCACGCGCCGCAGGCATGAGCGATGTACACGGCATGGCATGGCGCACGCTTATTTATACCGCGCCGCCTTCTTATATGCGCGAATCGCTGGCTCTGCTTGCCACATTTGTGTTCGGAGTCGTGTTTGACTGATCGTTTTTCATGTGATTTCAATGCGCCGCCCCGATTGACAAAACCCGATGCATACATTACCATAAGTACTATACTTAGATTTTATCAGAATGGGGTAGTAGGCTTATGTTTGTAAGCATACGCGTGGAAGGACTGAGCAAATCGGCATGCAGACATTGGATCAGCTAAAGCCCGGGGAATCCGGTATTATTCAGGCAGTAGGCGGACAGGGCGCATTGCGCAGGAGGCTCCTTGAGATGGGCCTTACGCCCGGCACCCGCGTTATGGTACAGAAGATGGCGCCGTCCGGCGATCCGATCGAGATTCATATCCGTGGATACCAGCTGACGCTTCGAAAAGAAGACGCCGCCGAAATTTCGCTTGATGCGCTTTGCAGGCGCCCCCGCCATATTGTTACCCGCAGATTCGGAGGCCGCGCATGAGCACATTAGTTGCACTGGCAGGAAACCAGAATTGCGGGAAAACGACCCTTTTTAACCAGCTTACGGGCTCAAATCAGCATGTCGGCAATTTTCCAGGCGTAACCGTGGAACACAAGGAAGGTAAAATAAAGGGCGAAAAAGACATGTCTGTGGTGGACCTGCCCGGTATTTATTCGCTTTCTCCCTATACTCCCGAAGAAATCGTTTCGCGGGATTTTATTATACAGCAAAATCCGGATGCAATTTTAAATATCGTCGACGCCACCAATCTGCAGCGTAATTTATACCTGACGCTGCAGCTTTTGGAGCTTAATAAACCGATGGTCATCGCGCTTAATATGATGGACGAGGTGCGCGCGAACGATATTGTGATCGACATTAAAAAATTTGCTGAGGAGATCGGCGTTCCCGTCGTTCCTATTTCCGCCTCCAAAAACCAGGGTGTGGAGGAACTGGTTGAGGAACTGCGCCGTGTCATCAAAAATAAAGAATTGCCCCGCCGTACGGACTTTTGCGAGGGCGAGGTGCATAAGGCGCTGCACGCCGCCAAACATCTGATCGAAGATCATGCGGCGGCGGCGGGATACCCCGCGCGCTTTGCCGCGTCCAAGCTGATCGAGGGCGACGAGCCTTTGGAGCGCGCACTCAATTTGGACGCATCCGACCAGGATATTCTGCAGCATATCATCGACCAGATGGAAGAAGGCACAGGCACGGACCGCGAGGCTGCGCTTGCCGATATGCGCTACCGGTTTATCGAGAAGTTATATGACGAGGTCGTCTCCAAAAAAAGTTCCACGCGCGAAATGCAGCGTTCTGTAAAAATCGACAGGGTACTTACGCATAAAATCTGGGCCATTCCCATCTTCATCGGGATCATGGCATTTATTTTTTATTTGACGTTCGGTCCGCTCGGCGGTTTTTTATCGGGCGCGCTTGAAGATGGGATCGCTTTCGTGACGGACGCGACCAACAACGCGCTTTTGGGCGCAAACGTATCGGAATGGATGCGCTCCTTTATCATCGACGGCGCGTTTACAGGCGTGGGAACCGTCCTTTCTTTCCTTCCTATTATCCTCATATTGTTTTTTTTCCTCTCCATCTTAGAGGATTCGGGATACATGGCGCGGGTCGCGTTTGTGATGGACAGCTCGCTTCGCAAGATCGGCCTTTCCGGACGCTCGTTCGTACCTATGCTCATCGGCTTTGGCTGCAGCGTACCGGCGATCATGTCGGCGCGCACATTGGCGAGCGAGCGGGACAGGAAGCTTACCATATTGATCACGCCGTTTATGTCGTGCGGGGCCAAGGTGCCTATTTACGCCCTGTTTACGGCGGCGTTTTTCACGCAATACCAAGGACTTGTGATGACGTCTCTTTATATCCTCGGCATCCTGATCGCCATCCTGACCGGATTGATTTTTAAAAAGACATTGTACCGTGGCAATCCGGTTCCGTTTGTTTTGGAACTCCCCGCCTATCGCCTGCCCTCCATCAAAAACGTGCTGCTGCACATGTGGGACAAGGCAAAAGACTTTTTGGTACGCGCGTTTACGATTATTTTCCTAGCCAGCATCATTATCTGGTTTTTGCAGTCGTTCGATATTCAGTTCAATTTTGTGACAGATAATTCCACCAGTATTTTAGCGACGATCGGCAGGTTCATCGCTCCGGTGTTCGCGCCGCTCGGTTTCGGGAGCTGGCAGGCGTCCACCGCGCTTATTACCGGTTTAACCGCCAAGGAAACGGTTATAAGTACTTTGTCAGTGCTTACCGGAGGCGAGCAAATGCTGACGTCGCTTTTTACGCCGCTTGCGGCCTATTCTTTCCTCGCTTTTGTGCTTCTCTACATGCCGTGTATCGCGGCGGTAGCGACGACAAAACGCGAGCTGGGTACTAAGAACGCGGTCTTTACCATCGTTTACCAGACGCTCGCGGCATGGGTGGTGGCGTTCGTGATTTTCCAGATCGGCTCGCTTCTCCTATAGACTGAGGAGGAAATAGTCATGGCGGAAATCATCATTGGGATCATTATCGCTGCGGCCGTTGTGGCCGCCATCGTATACATCGTAAAAAAGCGAAAAAAAGGGGAGTGCATAGGCTGCAGTGAATGCAACCGGAGCGGCGGATGCTCGGGATGTCCGATGGACAAGAAGCAAACCGCTCGTAAAAAGACGCTTTTCGACAAGCCTCCGGAATGATATTTGATTTCAGGAGGCTTTTATTATGACATCGATTTTAACTTACGACAAATGGACGGATACGGCGTATACCCTGCATATGATTGCGCAGATGATGGGCAAGGTAAAGCTTGTGCGTTGTCCCGCGCAGCCCGAATGGGGGCATATCGTCCTGCATTTCACGCCGCAGGGCCTCACTACGGGGCTGATCCCCAACGGCGAGCGCAGCTTTGCCATTAATTTGAACCTCGATACGTCCACCGTCTTTACGCAGACCGTATCCGGCGATACTTCCGGATTTTCGCTCCGTAACAATACCTCTGTCAGTGAATATTACAACGATTTTAAAAAAATGCTTGCCGCGCTTGTGTGCGACACCGTGATCAACGAAACCCCGCAGGAAATGGGTACCAAGATCCCCTTTTATAACGACACGCCAAAGCGCGATTATGACGGCTGCGCCGCCCGTGAATTTTTCCGGATGTATGTGTATGCGCATAATATACTGCTCGATTTTTCCTCGCCTTTTCGTGGTAAGAAGCTACTGCCCTCATTCTTTTGGGGAACGTTCGACGTTTCCACCGTCCTTTTTTCAGGCAAACCCAGCCCGTTTCCGGGAAGCGGCGTGATCGAGTCAAACGGATTCGACGAGCAGTTTTTAGAGGCCGGTTTCTGGGCCGGAGACTCAACTCTTGCCGATCCCTCGTTTTTTATCATGCCGTATCCGTTTATCAAGGATGGCCTTTCGGGCTATCCCATTAAGCCGGACAAAGCGGTATGGAGCACGGTGAAAATGGAATACTTCCTGTCTTTAAAGGATGCGCTTTCCTATCCCGATCCGCAGGCGGCCATACGGGAATTCTTTGAAAATGCGTTTTCCGTTGTTACCAGGCATGAAAACTGGAACTGCGTCGATTGGTTCACTATGCCGCTCACCGTTCCGGCATGGGATTAAATGGTCAGATGAAAGGCGGCCGCTTTGTGCGGCCGCCTTTTTTATTCCAATCCATGAAAATCGAGTATCTTAAAACTGTTTTTCCAGTAATCGAGTATTCCTGCCTCCCGCATGCGCGAAAGTTCGCGCGACATCGCGCTGCGGTCGACGCTTAAGTAGTCGGCCAGCTCGTTACGGTTCAAATCAATAAGAAAGGGATTTGTTTTGACCCGACTGTATTCACTGAGCAAATAGGCGCCCAGCTTTTCGCGCGTGGTGCGCTTGCTCAAAAAATCCATCTTGCGGTTAAGCTCAAGATTTTTACGCGCCAGCATACGGACGAGGCGGCGGATCAGTTCGCTGTGAAAGGCGCAGGCGTTGCCGCACGTCGTCAGAATTTTGTCTGCCTGTAAAAAAAGAATCCTGCTCTCCTCTCCCGCGCTTACCGCAAGCGGACTTTCCGTTATCCCTGCGCACGCGAATGCCTCGCCGAATACGCCGCCCGCATGGATGGCGGCGATGATACTGCGCTTACCGAAATAATCCTCGCGAATTACCTGCACATGGCCCGAGAGGACAATGCCAAAGCCGGTGACCGCCTTACCGACATTCCAGACCATATCATTTTTCGGATATTCGCGCACGCTGTAGCCCAAACACGAGAGCATGGCCTGCGTATCCGCGGGGTCCATACCCGCGAACAATTCGTTTTTCCCAAGGACCGTGTAGTCGATTTCCATTCATATTCCTTTCGTTGCAAATGCAACATATCTTTTCCTGTTATTGTACTATCCTTGTGATTACAAAGCAATATATGTTTATCAATTGCCTAACTAATCAAGGAGGAAAGATTCAATGGATATGTTTTGTTTTCAATGCGAACAGACCGCTAAAGGAACCGGCTGCACAATGGGCGGCGTATGCGGCAAGAAAGTGGAAACCGCAAACCTGCAGGACCGCCTGACGGACAAGATGGTCGAGCTTGCGTGCGCGGCGGAGGAAAAGCCCCATGACGCACAGACGGACGCGGCGATCATCGACGGGCTTTTTACAACGGTGACAAACGTCAATTTCGACGATACGGCAATCGGCATGCAGACAGACGCAATAGACAAGCTGGTCGCGCGCTACGGCGGCGCCTGCAGTTTTGACGCCAATCGTATCTGGCATAACGACGAAGATATACGCAGTTTGCAGGCCCTGCTGCTTTTCGGTATGCGCGGTATGGCAGCGTACGCACACCACGCGCGCGTGCTTGGCAAAATCAGCCCCGAGGTCAACGAATTTTTCTATCGCGGACTCGCCTCTTTGGCCAAGGAGCTGAGCATAGACGAACGCCTCGCGCTTGTGATGGAATGCGGACAGGTCAACCTGAAATGTATGGAACTTTTAAACGACGCGAATGTAGGCGCGTATGGTAAACCCACGCCCACCCAGGTCAGTACAGACATTGAGCCAGGTCCGTTTATCATTGTAACCGGACACGACCTGCACGACCTTAAGCTGCTGCTTGAGCAAACGGACGGCAAGGGCGTGAATATTTATACGCACGGCGAAATGCTTCCTGCGCACGCATATCCCGAACTGAAAAAGTACAGCCATTTGAAAGGTAACTTCGGAACGGCGTGGCAGAACCAGAAAAAGGAATTCGACAACGTACCCGCGCCCATCCTCTTTACCACAAACTGCCTGATGCCTCCGCTTCCCTCCTATTCTGACCGCGTTTTTACCACATCCGTAGTCGGCTATCCACAAATGCAGCATATCGGCGATAACAAGGATTTCGATCCGGTGATCGAAAAGGCTCTCGCGCTGGGCGGCTATCCTGAGAAAAAAGAAATGAGCGGCTTAAACGGCGGACATGTTTTGAGCGTAGGTTTTGGCGTGGACACGGTGCTCAGCGTTGCGGACCAGGTCGTCGACGCGGTAAAAGGCGGCAAAATCAGCCATTTCTTCCTCGTCGGCGGCTGCGACGGCGCAAAGCCCGGCCGCAACTATTATACCGATTTTGTCAGGCAGACGCCGGACGATTCCGTGATCCTGACGCTGGCATGCGGTAAGTTCCGCTTCAACGACTTAGATCTCGGTACGGTAGCGGGACTGCCGCGCCTGATGGATATGGGACAATGCAACGACGCATATTCCGCGATCCGCCTCGCGCTGGCGTTGGCGAGCGCCTTTGACTGCGGCGTCAACGACCTGCCCTTATCCCTCGTGCTTTCGTGGTATGAGCAAAAGGCGGTATGTATCCTGCTGACGCTGCTCTCGCTTAATATCAAAAATATTTATTTGGGGCCTACGCTGCCCGCATTTGTTTCGCCCAATGTCCTTAATATTCTCGTGGATAAATTCAATATCAGCCCGATCTCCACACCGGAAGAGGACCTGAGAAAAATCCTCGGCTGACGACTAAAAGCCTGCGGAAACGCAGGCTTTTTTGTGTTATACTTAAAAAAAACAAAGGCAGGAAGATACTATGCGTGAAATGAGACGAAAACAACGTGCAACCACCAGGGATGATGCCCTTACATTGCTCAAAGAGTGCGAATATGCCGTGCTCTGCCTGACCGATTCTGACGGCAATCCGCATGCCGTACCCGTTTCGCCCGCGCTGGACGGAGAAACCGTATATATCCATTGCGCGCCCGCAGGATACAAGATCGACTGCATCGCGCATAACCCGCAGGTATGCCTTGTATGCGCGGATCATATTACGCGCATGCCCGAGCGTTTTTCGACCGCCTACCAGAGTACGGTCGCTTACGGCAGGGCGCGCCTGGTCGAGGGAAAGGACGAGAAAGTTTGCGCGCACGGCAATTATCCGCATCGACATGGAAAACATCAGCGGAAAGCAAAGAAAATTGCCTGAAAAATAAATAAACGCATATGAAAATGGGTATTAATATCCTGAAAGTGAGGATCGCCATATGGGCCGGATTTCTGCAAAATCCATGAGAGGATATATCGTGGACGGACTGCTTTTTTTTGTGGGCAGCCTGATTTATGCTGCGGCAATCAATATCTTTACCGCGCCCAATAACATCGCGCCCGGCGGCCTTACCGGTATCGCCACCATGTTCAACTTTTTATTCGGCCTGCCCATCGGTACCATGATCCTCGTGATGAACGTACCGCTTTTTATCCTTGGATTTATTTATTTCGGCTGGAAGTTTATCATCAAGACCATTATCGCTACCGCGCTTTCTTCCGTCGTAATCGACGCGACCGCCGGTTTCTTTCCCTCGTACCATGGCGAACCCCTGATCACTGTGGTGTTTGGCGGATTGCTGTCCGGCGTCGGGCTGGCGCTTATTTTGATGCGCGGCGGTACCTCCGGCGGCACGGAGCTGGCAGCCAACCTCATCGCGCTCAAATTCCCGCACATTTCCATCGGCAAACTGATTTTGGTGCTGGATGTGATCGTGGTATTGTTTTCCGCATGGGTATACAAGGACTTTGAAAGCCCGCTTTATGCGATGATCGTCATCTTTATTACATCGTGGATCATTGACGCGATTCTTTACGGTACGAGCGTCGGCGCGGGCAAGATGATGTTCATCGTTTCTCCCAAAAACCAGGAGATCGCCTCCGCGATCATCACACGGCTGTCGCGCGGCGTGACGGCGCTTAAATCGCGCGGCGTTTACAGCAACAAAGAAGGCGAGATCCTCTTGTGCGCGGTGCGCAGGCAGGAAGTATACCGCATCTACCACCTCATACACGAAATCGACCCGAACGCATTTATCATCGTGGGCGACGCAGGCGAGATCAGCGGCGAGGGATTCCGCAACATTGCCGCCAGCGAAATGACGCGAAAACGGCGCGAGAAGAAAAACAAATGATCACTCGCGCGGCAATCCCTTTGAAAAATTCTGCGAAATCGACATTGTAGACCTGCTGCAGCTCGGCCAGATCGGTTACCTTGAACCTACCAACATGCAGGATTATATGTAAGTTCCGTTCTTTGACTCACGGAAAAACGAGCGCCGGTGTCTTGCATGCGGCACGCTTATAAACGCCACTAAGCTCGTAACATGATAATACACAAAAACTCCTGTACACATGTTCCCTGAGGCCGTCAGGCTTCGGGGTTGCACAGGGGTTTTTTGTAACTATTCTTTTTCTTTCGCTTCGTATTTCTTCGCTTCCTTGAGCTGTTGCTCCCGTTCGCGGTGTTTTTCGGTTTCTTCTTTTATTTTCCCACGCTCTCTGCTGTTTTCCGCTTCATATGCCTCGCGTTCATTTTTGATTTCGGTTCCGTGTATTTGCGCGCGGTGTCCATGCTTTGTCATTTTCGCAGCCTCCTTATTTTTTGCTTTTCTACATAATACACAAAATGCCTCGTCCATAAACAACGATTATTATGTTGCAATTGCAACGCAAAAAGTATTCTTTTTTGGGTATAGTATAAATATAGAAAATAAAGGAGCAACCGTTATGGAAAAGCATATGAAAAATCTTGACTATGAAACTGTGCTGCCGTTTGCGGAGCAGGTCTCCTATCTTCCCGGACAGGTGGCCAGTAAAACGATCGCGCAAAACGACGCTCTCAGTTTAACGCTGTTCGCCTTTGACAAAGAGGAGCAGATCAGTACGCATGAATCCGAAGGCGACGCGCTCGTGATCGCTCTCGACGGAACCGGCGAAGTTACGATCGACGGTCAGAAACACGTCCTGCACGCGGGCGAATCAATCATTATGCCCGCCCGGCACCCGCACGCGGTATACGCGCAGGAACGGTTTAAAATGTTTTTGGTAGTGGTATTCTAAGAAAGGAGGTTTTTGCTATGAACGTAAAAATCAACAGGGATGGATGTATCGGATGCGGCGTATGCGAAAGCATATGTCCGGAAGTATTCCGCATGGCAGAGGACGGCCTTGCCGAGGTCTATGCGGACGTTACGCCCGAGCTTGAAAGCTCGGTACGCGAAGCTGCGGACAGTTGTCCGGTCGGCGTGATCGAGGTAGAGGATTAATCAAAAAACCGCTTCTTTCACAGAAGCGGTTTTTGATTGCTTATTTATGCCGCCGGACTTAAGGTCACCTCCAGCCTTACCGGCTGGTGATCCGAATTTTCAAAATCTGTTGCGATAGTCTCCACCGTTTTTACCTGCACGTTAGGCGAAACGATAAAACCATCGATCACATACATTTGCGACTGCTCATAAGAACCTGTATACGGCGCGCTTAAAAGCCGGCACGTAGGCAGGCTGTCGTCCACTGCAAAACGGAACCCGTCGGGAAGCACATCGTTTCCTATCACGCCCGGCACCCAGTTTTTTGTATCCACAACCGGATATTGCTTCACATCCGGAAACGTCTGGTTAAAGTCGCCCCCCGCAATCACATAATTCCCTTTCTCATATTCGCTGCGCAGTATATCCGCAAGCATTTTCGTCTGCGCGATCTTACCGTCTCCCTCGTCGTACGCTTCCAGATGCAGATTAATAAGCACCAGCTTCGCGTCCGTTTCTTTGAGCGGTAGATATTCCACAAGCAGGCACCGCTTTAAATTACATGTACTGACCGGCCAGCTAAAAGATACGGGGAGCGCGACGCGTTGGGCGCTGTCTGTCTTTAGACCGCTCAATGTGAGTATCCCGCTTTCCACCTGGCCGATCATCGGAATGGGGTACGGTACGAAATTACATTTATAATTGCAGGCAAAGGTCCCCGGCAATTGGAGGGCGTCTTCATAATACGCAGCCTGGTCGATATGATAGGTGCGTCCGGAATTGACGTCTGTTTCCTGCAAATAATAGACATCCGCCGATAGGGATCTTAAGGTGTCCGCAATGCCCGCAAGATTTGCTTCCACCTGGCTTCGGCTTTCGGGATTCACGCCTTTCCCGCCGTCCATGAAGAAGTCCGCCTCCTTATCAAGCCCCGCATAGCCCGTATTCATCGTCACCAGCGTAAGCTCATCCCCCGGCGCGGCCAGCGCCGTACCTTCGGGCGTGGCGAGCGTTTCTACCGCTTCTGGCTTATACTCCGTGGCCGTCAAAAATATGAGGAGCGCCGCAAAAAGGATTGCGATTACCACAACTACGATGAGCACAATCCTGCCGGCCTTTTTCCATCCCTTTTTCACAACCACTCCTCCTTATTGCCGCCCCCTCACAAGGCGCGCATCGTTTCTTTTTTATATTCCACATTGCCCTTAAGGGCAGACCTTAGCTGCTCCGTCATCCTCTCGCGGTCCGCATTCAGCGTTCCGCGCAGGGAGATATAATTGGACGCGTGATTGCTGCGGAATACGCTGCCCTCGCAATCCATATGCTCAAGCATTACGAGCGTTTCCAGCGCGACCTCTTCCGGTCCCAAAGGCGCAAACCTCCCTGCCTTGTAATCCTGCTCGAGCGGCACGTCATCTTCGAGCATGAGCGTCAGCAATCCGATATAATCCGGCTTCATACGCGTAAAGGCTTCTCCCGTTTTCACGGCATGCTCGCGCCATAATTCTTTTCCGCCGATCCCGCTGATTGCGGTCACGGATAAAGGAATGCCAGCTTGCTTTATTTTGAGGCCTGCGGTAATAATTTCGTCCGCGGTTTCCCCTTTATTGATTTTTTTAAGTATCTCGTCGCTGCCGGATTCCAGTCCCAGATAAACGATCCCCAACCCAAGTTCATGTAGCAGCGCAAGTTCCTGCGGCGTTTTGCGCAGGATGGAACGCGGCGATCCGTAAATACCGACGCGCTCGCATTCCGTAAACTTTTCCCTGATCAACTCCAGTATGGCTTCCAATCGCTTTATAGGGAGAATCAGCGCGTCCCCGTCCGCAAGAAAAATACGCTTTACGCGGGGATACAGCTCTGCCATCTCCTTAAGGTCCGCCAGAACAGCCTGCAAATCGCGCATATGGAACTGCTTTTCCTTATACATGCTGCAAAAAGTACATTGATTGTGGGAACATCCGACCGTCGCCTGCACAATCAGGCTGTGCGCCTCGCTAGGCGGCCGAAATATCCGCCCCTCATACCGCATTAGTTTTCATCCTCCGGCGCTTCGAACAGATAGCGCAGATGCGGATTCCTTGCGGCCCTGACCTCATCCGGACGGCCGATAGGCGTAGTCACCGGCGAGCGGTGCACGCTTTGCGGATCGCTTCTGCTACGATCCAAAATATCTTTTACCGCCGCGATCGCCCCGTCCAGCGTCTGTACGCTTTCCGTTTCCGTAGGCTCAAACATAAGCGCCTCGTCTACAATAAGCGGAAAATACATGGTCGGCGGATGGATCCCCTTGTCGATCATTGCCTTGGCGACATCGAGCGCAGAAATCCCCGTTTCTTTTTTAAATTGCTTTAAAGATAACACAAACTCGTGCATACACGGCGTGTCATATTTTACATCGGAATATTCTTCCAAGGCCCGCAGCATGTAATTTGCATTCAAAACAGCGTTCATCGAAGCCTGCCTGAGCCCTTCGCCGCCCAGCGACAGAATATAGCAAAACGCCTTGACAATCACCAGAAAGTTTCCGTAAAACATTTTTACCCGCCCGATCGTATCCGGTTTATCGCTGTTCAGGTAATAGCTTCCGTTCCGTTTTTCCACTACCGGCACAGGCAGGTATTCCCGCAGCAATTCCTTGCATCCGACGGGTCCGCTGCCCGGTCCGCCGCCGCCATGCGGCGTAGAAAGCGTTTTATGCAGGTTCCAGTGCACAACGTCAAATCCCATGTCTCCCGGCCTCGTCACGCCCATAATGGCATTAAGGTTCGCGCCGTCGTAATAAAGCAACCCGCCTGCTTCATGTATAATCTCGCTGATCTGGCAAATATCTTTTTCAAATTTTCCCAGCGTATTTGGGTTGGTAAGCATCAGGCCCGCCACTGTGTCGTCTGCAATATCGCGCAGCGCCCGTACGTCCACATATCCGTCCGGCGTGGATGGCACGCTCACAACATCAAACCCGCACATGGCCGCGCTCGCCGGGTTAGTCCCGTGCGCGGAATCCGGCACGATCATCCTGCGCCGCTTTTCCCCGCCATGCGCAAGATGGTAGGCGCGTATTAGTTGCAGCCCCGTCCATTCCCCCTGCGCGCCCGCAGCGCTCTGCATGGTCGTCGCATCCATACCCGATATTTCGTTCAGCAGCTCCTGCATGCGGTACAGCACCTCAAGACATCCCTGCACGCTGTTTTCCGGCTGCAGCGGATGCACAGCCGTAAAGCCTGGAAGCGACGCCATCGCTTCGTTTACCTTAGGATTGTATTTCATCGTGCACGACCCCAACGGATAAAATACGTTGTCCACGCCCTGCGCTCTGCGCGAAAGCGCGGTATAGTGCCGCACGACGTCCACTTCCGCCATTTGCGGCAATTTCGCCGTATCCCGCCTGAGCATCTCATTTTCAGGCCGATATGTTTTTATCAGTTCGTTTGCGGGCAGGGAGACCGCGCGCCGGCCATCTGCGCTCTTTTCAAAAATGAGTTTCATTTCTCATACGCCCCCTTTATTGCCCCGATCAACTCATCGATCTCGTTCTTGCCCGTAAGCTCGGTCGCGCACCAAAGGATATTCCCGCCGCCAATATCGAGGCCGCCCAATATATTCTTTCGATCGAGAACTTCCTGCAGCCTGCGCGGCTCTATCGGACTTTTGGTTACAAACTCATGGAAAAATTCTTTCCCGTATACCGGCTCGAATCCGGCTTTTTTCAATTCGTCCCGTAAATAATGCGTATTGGCATAGCATTGCTCCGCTACCTCGCGCATGCCGCAGCTTCCCATCAGGCTCATATAGATCGCGCTCCGAAGCGCGCACCAGGCCTGATTGGAACAGATATTGCTGCCTGCTTTTTCCCTGCGGATATGCTGCTCACGCGCCTGCAGCGTCAATACAAACGCGCGCCTGCCTGCGTCGTCTACCGTTTCGCCTACGATCCGTCCGGGCAGCTTGCGCATAAGCGCCTTGCTGCAGGCCATAAATCCAAGGTACGGCCCGCCGAACGACAACGGTATCCCCAAAGGCTGTCCTTCCCCTACGGCAATATCCGCTCCCAGCTCCGCCGCGCTGTGCAGCAAAACAGCCGCAAATGGGTTCACGCCAAGGATACATTTTGCGCCCGCTTCGTGCGCCAGTCCGGATACCGCGGCCGCGTCTTCTATGATTCCATAATAATTCGGCGACGATAAAAACACTCCCGCTACCGTTTCGTCAAGCATAGTTTTCAGGACATCCATGTCCGTTGCGCCGTCCTTTTCCGGAACTATTTCAAATTCCATACCCGCAGGCACGGCATACGTCCTCATCGTTTGTATCACCTGCGGATGTGCGGCGGCGGATACCAGCATCCTGCTCCTCTTGCGATCCCTTACCATCAGGCATGCTTCGCCCGCGGCGGACGCTCCGTCGTAAACGGACGCATTGGACACATCCATCCCTGTCAGTTCACAGATCATGGTCTGAAATTCAAAAATGCTTTGGAGAATTCCCTGGCTCATTTCCGCCTGATATGGAGTATATGCCGTCACAAATTCATTACGCGCGCTGAGGTTATCCACTGCCGCCGGAATAAAGTGCGCGTACGCGCCCGCGCCCATAAAGATGGTATCGTAAACCCTGTTTTTCGCCGCAATTCTTTTCAGCTCGCGCACCAGCGCAAGCTCGCTCATTCCCTCGCCCACAGCAAGCGGACGCGCACAGCGCACGTTTTGGGGAACATCCGCGTAAAGATCCTCAAGACTGTCTGCGCCGATACGCCTGGCCATAGCGGAAGCCTCCTGTGGCGTGTTTGGAATATATTCCATCCTATTCCTCCTCTTTAACCGCTGCTTCATATTCTTCCGGCGAGAGCAGCTCCGCCCCTTCCTCGCTCGCGTCAGCGATCTGCACAAACCACGCGCCATAACAATCGTCGTTGATCATCTCCGGACTGTCTACCAGCGCCTCGTTGATCTCTTCGACCGTTCCTGAAACCGGCGCATATACGTCGGACGACGCCTTTACCGACTCGACGACCGCAAGATTATCGCCAACATCCACCATGTCGCCCGCCTGCGGCAGTTCCGCATATACCAGGTTGCCGAGCGTATCCTGCGCATAATCCGTGATGCCAATCCGCGCCTTGCCGCCGTCCAAAAACTCTACCCATTCGTGTGTTTTCGTATACTTTAAATTTTTGGGAATATTCATTGTTCTATCCTCCGTCCGTTATTTGTTTGCTTTATAAAACGGAAGCTGTATTACTTCCGCTTTGAGTTTTTTCCCGCGCACTTCCACGCACAGCATGTCCTCGTCAAGACCCGAGGGAACAAGCGCCAGGGCAATGGCCGCCTCCAGCGTAGGAGACATCGTTCCCGACGTAACAGTGCCCACTTCCGCGCTGCCCGCGAAAACCTTTGCGCCCTCGCGTACAATCCCCCTGTCTATCAGCTTCAGGCCAATCCTTTTGCGCAGGCGCGGCTTATCGAGCGCATCCCTGCCGACAAATTCTTTCTTGCCGAGCTTCACCGCAAAACCAAGGCCCGCTTCCTTAGGCGTAATATCCGCAGAAAGCTCATGCCCGTAAAGCGGCATGCCCGCCTCAAGGCGGAGGGTGTCGCGCGCTCCCAATCCGCAAAGCGCCAGCCCTGCTTCTTCCCCCGCTTCTACCAACAGGTCCCACGCCTGCTCCGCATATTCATTTTTCATATAAATCTCGTATCCATCCTCGCCGGTGTATCCCGTTTTGGAAATCAGGCAGGGAATTTCGCCGATACGCGCGTCTTTTATAAAGGAATAATACTTTTCTGGAATTGACTGCTTATCCGCGATCCGGCTGAGTATTTCCCCTGAAAGCGGTCCCTGCAGCGCTAGCTGCGCAACTTGCTCCGAAACATCCGTAAGCTGCACGTCTCCTACAAGATTTTTTTCCATCCAGGCAAAATCCTTATCCTTGTTGGCGGCGTTCACCACGATCATGTATTCCTCGTCGGCCATCTTGTAGACGAGCAGATCGTCTACCGTGCCGCCGTCCGGATAACACATCGGGCTGTAACGCGCCTGCCCTACGCTCATATTAGAAAATTCGTTTGTCAGCAAATGGTTCAGGCTGCTTTCGGCGTCTTTGCCTTTTATCATAAACTCTCCCATATGGGATACGTCGAAAAGTCCCGCTTTCTCCCGTACGCTCTTATGTTCCCTGAGGATGCCCGCCTTGTACTGCACGGGAAGGAGATAGCCCGCGAAAGAAACCATTTTGCCTCCTGCCGCCACATGCTTTTCGTATAATGCCGTTTTCTTGTCCATATGCTCCTCCACCCTGATAATACTTATATATTGATATTACAATAGGACGGTCAGGACCGCAAGCAATCTTCCCGAATCCGGCAAAATATTCCCATCCTTTTATAATTGCGTTAGAGCTGAGCGTTCGCGCTTAAGAAACTTGTCTTTTTGAAGTGCGTTTTTTCGTATTGCGCCAGAATATCGCTCTCCACCATCGGCTGCACGCGGCATTCCTTGTGATAACATTTTGCAGGCGCAGAATTCTGCGTACATTTTTCCCACGCAAGCTTTCCCGTCCGCGCGAACGTAAGAAAATCGTCCTGCATTTCCCGCGCTATCCCCCGCGCTTTTTTCAGCGATGGCGTAAGCAGGAAAATCAGCTTTCCCATACCCGCGCAAAAATTGCCGAATACAAACGGTACGTCGCTGGAATGAAAGGTATGCAGGCCGCTTACTTTCATGGCCGCCGTCTCGTAATCAAAGCGGTACATCCACACGTCGTTTCGTATACTGCGCGTCTGCGCAAACCATACGCTGCCCATGCGAAACACCATATCCGTGAACATCATGGTCTTGCCGCGCCGTTTCCCATAGCGTTCGCTGTAGGCGCGCGGGATACATTCCCTGCACGCCTCATCCTCTTGGCTGACCCCCGCTTCCATGATACCTCCCACGTCTATGATATTCGCAAGAGAGGGTATCAGCAAAAAAGACATTTCCTCTCTGGTCGTACCGATCAACATAGGGATACCATGTCCCGCGCCTGACGCCGCAGCCGGAATCGGGTAATCGGGCACCAGCCCGCCATCCACTGAAATACGAAAAGTTCCCGCGCCCAGGCCGCATGATGCACAAAACGCCTGTTGTTTTGCGGCCAGTTCCTCCGCCGGTACCGCGCGCAATTCCCCTGCCGTATTGACCTGCATAAAATCGAGAAAATGTCCGGCAGTCCTCCGTCCTTCCTCTTTTCCCTGCAGCAGTGTCGGTCCGCCGCTCATAACGATACATTTATGGAAAAGTCCCTGCGCCGCAGGCAATGTCGCCAGCGTAGCGGTCGTCGTTCCTCCCGCCGACTGCCCAAATACCGTGATGTTGTCCGGATCGCCGCCAAAGGCATCGATATTGTCATGCACCCACCGCAGTGCTTCTATAACGTCGAACAGTCCGCAGTTTGGGTCACAGTCCTCCCCTAAGAAAGAAAAATCTAAAAATCCGAGAATTCCGATCCGATAGTTAAACGTAACCACCACTGCGTCGCCGTATCCCGCAAGATAGGTTCCGTTGTACGCCTCCTCACTGCCCGCTCCTCCCGCGAACGAACCTCCATGAATAAAAAACAATACCGGCCGCTTTTTTGCGTCCGCGCACGGCGACCATATATTCAGAGTCAGGCAATCCTCGTCCATAACCATATTCTTGCGGCTGGGCTGCGGACAGGAACGGCTGAAACGCTTTGCCTCACGCACGCCGTTCCACGGTTTTATCTTTTGCGTCCGAGAAAAGCGCAGGTTCCCGACAGGGGGCGCGGCATAGGGGATTCCCTTCCATACGCATACGCCATTCCCGCCGCATCCTTCCACTTGTCCGGATGCCGTTGTAACCACCGTATCGTGCATGTTTCTCATTCCTTTCTGTTTCTTACTGAAAATATCATACACCTTTCCCTTTTATTGTCAACAGCCCACGCACGGAAAACACTTTCCACATATATGTCAACAATTTCACGTGACGCTTTTTTTCATCTGTTCTACTTTATGAATGCATATCATAAAATGAAACATATAGTTGTACCGAGCGAGGTACGCGGCAACACTAATAATAATTATGGAGACAAACATATGACAATAACGCTTGATACCTTGAAAAGGAATGTGCAGACTTATCTCGATACTTTTGATCAGAAAGGTATTTCGCCTTCTACTTTTACCCTTTATACGCGCAATCTTGCACATATGCTGCATTTCTTTGAGTACGATCTGAAAAGAAAGTTTGTCTCTCCGGATGATATGCGGGCCTTTAAGGACTATGTGGTCAGTCAATATAAAAATATGACTGCCATCAACATGCTGGGAACAGCCAACCGTTTTTTCCGTTTTGTTCGCTGTGAGGACTTTTGCGTAGACAACATCAAAAAAGAAGAACCCGACTGTCCGCCGGATATTCTGACCAAAGATGAGTACCGAAAGCTTTTGGCAGTCTCCGCGCGCGAGGACAGCAAACTTTACTATATTATCCGTACCTTTGCATGTACAGGCATTAACTACAGCGACCTTGAGTTTATTACGGTAAATGCCGTTCACGACGGATATGCCGCCGCCAAACGCGGAAATAAGCGCTGGACAATCATCATTTCCCGTAATCTGCAAAAACTGCTTTTGCAATACTGCGCAGAAAACGGAATCCGCGACGGCATTATTTTCAGTGGCAAAGGCAACAACAAGATTATTGACCGTGGTTATATCTGCCGCCAACTCAAGGTTTTCGGCGCTATGGTGCATATCAGCGAAAGCAAGTTGACGACACGCGGATTGCGGCTTTACTTTTCTCGGACTTTTTTGGAAAGCGAAAAAGACATGATAGAATTAAACGAATTATTGGGAAACAAGATCTACTCCAGTCACCAGCTGCTCCCCAGACGGAGCATTGAAGAAAAAAGCCGCGCGCTTGCGCGGCTGGAACTTTAAACGGCCTCCACTATATTTGTTATACTCTTACAATACACTCAGGAAAAAGAGCGGAACCCCGCTCTTTTTTCCATTTCACGCACAAAAAACGTTGATTTTGTATCTTGCTTATGATATTATATTGCAAGACAATTTAATCGAATGGCGGCGTAGCTCAGTTGGCTAGAGTACTCGGTTCATACCCGATTGGTCGGTGGTTCGAATCCACTCGCCGCTACCAAATAAACCCTTTTAAACAGCAGTTTATAGGGTTTTTATTTTGCCGTTGACCCCACTTTTGACCCCACTTAAACAAATAGCGCAAATCCATGTTTTGAGCAAATAAAAAAGGACGGATAGTGTAAAAAAGAACCCCAGACAGAGCCGGGGTTAATCCTTCATTTATGACTGCCATAGACCATAAGCTTTATTCAAGCGGTTCCACACATTTTGCCTTCCATGGTGCAAAGGATACCTTCCCCATAATTGTATATTGAGAAGCATGGCATGCCGCGGGAATATTATTTGCGATATTATGCATCGTAGAATACGCGAGTGTTGCAAATTTACATGCTTCTTTATATTCTGGCGGAATACCAATCTCGTCTGAAGATGCCAACCTTATGTTTTGCGGCAGCCGCTCTTGTATATATTTCATAATAGTTGGGTTTTTTACACCGCCACCGCTTGCATACATAACTTTTACTTTTTGCAACATATCTTGTGGTATGTAATCGTTCATGTTTTTTACAATCGCTTCCGCAGTGAACGCACAAATCGTTGCCATAATATCCTCTTTAGAAAGGTTTGCATATTTCTTAAGCATTTTTTCCGTGTATTCCTTCGAAAAGTCATACTTCCAGCCGGAACGCGGGACTGGTCGTTTAAAGAAATCATGATCCATAAATTCATCCAGCATTTCTTTGTTTACTTTGCCTGCAGCTGCAATCTTACCATCGTAGTCGCAAGGTTGCCCTACCAATATTCTGGCTGCATGGTCGGAAAGCAAATTACCAGGACCCGTATCAAACGCAACCATTTTCTTCCTGTCCTTATATGCCAAATGCACATTTGCAATGCCCCCGATATTTAAAGTCAATGTCGGTTCTTCGCGATCACGGAACAATACAAAATCAAAATATTGCATCAGCGGCGCTGCACTGCCTCCCCACACATGGTCGCCCTGGCGAAAGTTTGTAACCGTCGTGATATTCGTTAATCCCGCAATAACGGATGTATCCCCAATCTGATAGCCAACCGGATACGGGCCGTCCAGCCATCTTGATACCCAATCGTCTTTTTGCTCGTCTGTCATCGCCGCAATTTTAATGTGTTCGGGCTGTTCCTGATAAATTGTTTGACCATCTACGCCCAGTACTTCGATATCCTTAGGATCGATCTTGTTTTCTTTCATAAACTTTCTTACAGATTCAGCCATCACAGCGCCTGCAATGTAAGTCAGCCGCGTCATTCCTACCATGTCGACCTTGTTATCAAATGCCGGCATGATCATGTCCTCAACCTCTTTGGGCCATGCATAAGAATTTCCTTTCAAGAATTTTGTGGGTTTTGGAAAACCATCGTTTGCAATTTCTGTTTCCGCAAGGATTACATCAATCCCATCGAATGATGAACCGCTGTTCATACCAATAATTAGTGCCATAATTCCCTCCATTTAGTAATCATATTTTTTAAATAAGCATAGCGCTTATTTAAGAGTTCTTTCTTCCCAGTGCAACAGCAACGATAATAACAGCACCGCTTACCACCATCTGCTGCGCCGGTTCAAGCCCAAACAGAATCAGTGCATTATTGATTGTGCTAATCAATAACGCGCCCACCACAGTTCCAATGATGGACCCTCTTCCGCCCGAAAAGGCAGTGCCTCCCATGATGACTGCGGCCAACACATCCATTTCATCTCCGTCGCCAAAGTTGTACCGGCCTGATGCCATCAATCCTGAATAAAGTAATCCGGCCAGGGCAGCCGCAAGCCCTGTTATGATGAATGTAGAAAAGATAATTTTTTTTGTATTAATTCCCGAATATTTCGCAGATGTGCGGTTACCGCCGGTCGCCAATACTTTTCTCCCATATTTTGTTTTTTTCAATACAAAATGTCCTACAATCGTCACTGCGATTGACCAAAGTAATAACGTAGGAATGGGGCCGATGTTGCCAGCTCCAAAGATTGTAATGAACTCTTCATTCAAAATCGGAACTGGTGACGTATTGGTCAACCACATATCGACACCCCGGAATGCCATCATCGTGCCCAGCGTTACTAAGAAAGAAGGTATTTTAATCAGGGCCACACATACTGCGTTTATACTTCCCACAATCAACCCGGCGGATAGGCCGATCAGGATTGCAACAAACACATTCACGCCACTTTGCAATGCCATTGCGGTCAGCAATCCTGCAAAAGCGGTTGTAGAACCCACGGACAAGTCAATTTCCCCGCTTGCCATTACGAATGTCATGGCCACACCCATTACAATTACCATTGTTGTCTGCCGGATGATATTCATGAAATTGTTTATCGTTAGAAACCCTCTGTCGTTGATCAGAATGCCAAATACAATAACAACAAGCGCAAACGCAATGTAAACGATGTAGTTATGCCAATAAAAAGTTTTTTTATGGAACGGCTTTGTAAGGGTACCACCCTGATTGTTAGCTCCCTTGGATTGCATAATGCAGTTCCTCCTCCGAATTTATTTCTTCCCGCTGCATTTCGCCAGTGATTTTTCCATTATTAAGGATGAGCAACCGATCGCTCACCGCAATCAGTTCTTCAAATTCTGACGATATCACCAGTATTCCTGCGCCGTCTGTCACCATTTCACGCATAATTCCAATAATTTCTCCTTTGGCCCCAATGTCGACGCCTATTGTCGGCTCATCCAATATCAACACCTTGGGGTGGCGGGCCAACCATTTTGCCAGTACTATTTTCTGTTGGTTTCCACCCGACAATAAGCGAACCACGGTATTCATACTGTCTGTTTTAATATTCAGCCTCTTGATGTATGTTTCCACCAATTGGTTACTTTGCCTTTCGCTGACGACCAATCCCGTGGTAAGATTGTCAATTTGGGGCAATATTACATTGTCCTTGACAGAGTGATCGATGACCAGACCCTGCGTCCTTCTGTTTTCCGGAACCAAAGCAACGCCATTTTGCATTGCCTGCTGCGGGTTATGTATGGTCACTCGTTTCCCATCGACATAAATTTCAGCAGTGTCGGGTGTATCTATACCAAACAGGCATCTTGCAATCTCCGTCCTGCCGCTACCCATCAATCCGGCCAGGCCGACAATTTCCCCAGGGTATATGTCAAAGGAAACATCCCTGATTGCCGTACCCATCGTTAGGTTTTTGACTTCAAATACGGGGCTTTTACCACGCGGCTGATCACGTTTTATATAGATGAAGTTGTCCACTTCGGTTCCTACCATACTTTTTATCACCTGATCCATCGTCAGGTCTTCACTCTTTTTAGTGAGTACCGACCTGCCATCTTTTAATACGGAGATCCGGTCACAAATTTTAAATATTTCAGACAATCGGTGGGAAATATATATGATAGAAATACCACTTTTTTTCAAATTACCTATCAGTGTAAATAGCGCTTCCGTTTCGGAATCCGACAAGGAAGCTGTCGGCTCGTCCATGATCAGGATTTGTGTATTTTTTGCAAGCAACGCTTTGGCAATTTCCACCATTTGCATGTATCCGACCGAAAGAGTCTCCACAAGGGCAGTTGGGTCTATCTCAACATTCAATTTTTGAAACATTTGGGCCGCTTCCTCAATACACCTTTTGTCGTCCACCATCATACCGCCCTTAGTATGTTCACGGTTTAAAAATAAATTCTGGGAAACCGTCATGGATGGGACTAAGCTGAATTCCTGGAATATCATTGAAACTCCATTTTTTTCGGAATCATGCGGCGTTTTAATTTCCACTTCTTTTCCAGCAATGCGGATACAGCCCGCATCCATTGGATAAACGCCAGTCAGGATTTTCATCAATGTGGACTTTCCTGCTCCATTCCCGCCGCAGAGTGCATGTACTTCGCCTTTTTGCAGCTGAAAGTTTACATTGTTTAAAACAGTCGTCCCATCGAATGCTTTTTCAATACCTTTCATTTCAAGCATCGTTTCCATATTTAATCACCTTTGCTTTACACCGCTACTCCGTGTTTGGAGTAGCGGTGTAAGCTTTCTTACCGTCAGCGCCAATTATTCTTCCATTGCTGCCACAATTTCTGCAGGCGGGTCAACATGCCAAACTGCGTCATACGCTTCCAGAAGGTTACTTCTATCCACTTTCATATTGGCATAAGAAATAAGGGGAGGAACGGACTCGCCAATACACGCAAGCGCAGCCAGCCTTGCTTCTGTAATGCCCATATCATACGGGAACTGTGTACCCAATCCATAAATATAGGATTGCTCCGCAATACTAAGCGCCGAATCATTGTCCAGGTCTTCCGTAATAATATAACAATCCTGCGGCTGGAGATTCGCTAATCTCGCTGATGCAACCACACCCATTGCGGGAACGCTCCATGCAACCCATATGGCGTCGAGCTCCGGATATTTTGTGAAAAGCGCATTTCCGATACCCTGGGTATCATCCTGATGTGCAAAGCCTTGTGCTTCCACCAATGCAATATCCGGATATTTTGCTTTAAGCCTTGTCACAAAACCAAGATAACGCAAGTTGGTCGTGTCATAATCTGTTGCATAGTATACCGCCGCAACTTCTCCAGATCCACCGATTGCTTCCGCCATAAGATCTGCCGAAACAATACCATTACCAAAATCATCCGGCACTACGACCGAGACATAGTCTTCTCCAGCCTTCATTCCATTCGGGGCCTGGCTCATGAAAACCAGTTTTACGCCTGCCTCCGACGCCTCTTGGAACGCGATTTGTGTTGTCTGCGGGTCTACAGGGAGGCTGACAATGATGTCTGCGCCTGCTGTAATGGCCGCCCGTACCTGTGCCATCTGGTCTGCATCGTTGTAATTGGAATCTGCCACAGAAATCACTTCAATCCCCATCTTTTCAAATTCCGTTTTTAGTCCTTCCACTTGCTGCTGCGGCCAATCAAAACTCATAGAGTGCATACAAATGGCAGCCTTAAGGCCCGCCTGCTGCACCTGCGCAATCTGGTCCTCTGTGAGTTCGATTGCAGAGGCATCCACCGATTCCTCCTCGATGCCTTCCACATAAGGAGTGCAATTTACTTGATCCACTTCGTCCATTTGGGCAATCTCAATTTGTGTCTGCGTCGGTTGTTCAAACCATGCAGGTTGTGTCACACCCTCCCATTCCACGACAAAATCTTCGTTTCCGTCAGCTGCTTCCGCAGTGCTTGCCGGTTCTTGTGTTGCCGCTACCGGCTCTTGCGATTGGCCTGTTTCGGCAGGAACGTCCGATGGGGCGCATGCAAAAAGTGCAATTGCAAGTATGGTAATTAATAGAATTGATACTAGTTTTTTCATCTTTTTCTCCTTTTTTTCGTACACAAAACAAACGTCTGTGTCCATCGTTGCTAAACTCCAATCCTCTCATCCGATTATGCAAACAAGAGGATTGGTATTCGGTTTGAATTAGTCTTTGATTTCGTTAAAGAATTTCAGGTATTCATTTGCAACTTCTTCGGGAAGCTCTAAAGGCAGATTGTGCCCGCAATCAAGGATAACGCCACGCACATTTTCCGCAACCTGGCGCATTTGACTCAATGCCTCGTCTTCAAAAAAGTGTTTCCCCGCAACTGCTAAAACAGGCATCTCCAGCTTCTTCTCAAACTGTTTTTTGTTCTGTTCCGCATCTGTTTCACTTTCGCGGTACACTTCAAAAATAGTACGCATCCCGCAAGGAGTTTTCATCCAGCGTACATATTCATCCAACTCGTCGTCGGACAAAGCGGAAGGATCATACATTTCGCTCCTCATCCATGTTCCCCAGAACTCTTTTTCTTTTCCTGCCAAAAGCATTTCCGGATATCCCGGCAAAGAGAAGAAATTCAAATGCCATAAATTGCGTGTATCCCAACGCTTGAACCTTTTTACCCTATCGGCAGGCCCGTCTTCCCATCCAAGACCAGGCAGCATCATTTCTTCATATACAAGCTGAATTACCCTGTCCCTATTGAATGCAGCTACTGCATAAGCAAAGGCAGCACCCCAATCTTCACCTACAACACGGAATTTGTCATAGCCAAGCGCCGTGACAAGCTGCGCAATATCTTCTGCAATTGTTTGTGTGTCATAGCCCTTGTCCGGCCTTTCCGAATCACCAAATCCCCTGATATCAGGTGTTAGCACTGTATAGTGCGGCGTCAGATAGGGAATCACCCGGCGCCAAAAATACATTGTCTTTGGCACGCCATGCAGCAAAACTACCAGGGGGCCCGAGCCTGCGATTGCATAGTGCAGCCTAACGCCATTCACATCTTCCTTGCCATGTTTCATTGGTTTTCCATTGTGGTCTTTCATAGCTTCTTTTACATTCATGGTTTTTCCCTCCTCATGATTTTTTGAGAATTATTAGTTCAGCGATGATGCTTCGCTATGTTTTGATAGAAATTGTATGGAATCTTTATCAACGAAAGAAAAGGCTAATACCGTATGTTCGCATATTATTTTTATTGGTAAACAATTTTCTCGACTTGCTCTTGTGTTTCGCCAACCATCGTCTTGACCAGCTTGAGCCTGCCTGTGATGCGATAGGATCCCAAAGCAGCCGGGATCAACAGGCTGTCTCCATTTTTTATGTATTCCATTCCATCCTGATAATGAATGATGCCGCAGCCTTCCACACAGGTATAGGTATGGAATGCTTTGCTATAAGACATTGCGCCGTAAGAAGTATCGATAGAGATCAGGTCGCAGGAAAAATAATCACTTACACACAAAATAGTTTTCTGGTATCCATCATGCGATATTGTCAGGTTTCGTGATTTTTTTATTGGTATGGTCAGATCCATCACTTCAACCGCGTCATCGATATCCAGTTTCCTTCCCCTGCCATAATCAAACAAACGATAAGTACAGTTGGCATTTTGTCCAATTTCCAGTACCACAAGATCCGGTCCCATGGCGTGCACCTGTCCGCTTGGAATATAGAAAAAGTCGCCTTTTTTTACCTGCACCTTATGCAAACATTCCTCTACTGTCCCATCTTTCACTTTTTCCAGAAATTTCTGCGAAGTACAGCCCTTTGCACCTATATACATAAATGCATTTTCAAAGGCCTCCATCACATACCACGCTTCGGTTTTCCCCTCTGCCGCCCCACATGTTCTTGCATACTTGTCTGTGGGATGTACTTGCACGGAAAGCCGTTCTCTTGGATTGACAAGGCGGAGCATGATAGGAATCCTATTCATTTTCGTTCCCAGTAATTGCGGCCCATACCGGCGCACCATATCTTCCAGTGACAACCCCGCATAAGCCCCATTTGCCACAATGCTTGTTCCTTCTTCATGGCAAGCAATATCCCAGCTTTCGCCAACAATCCCTTCCGGTAAATCGTTTCTGAACAATTCAAAGTCACGACCCGCCCATGGCATCGATTTATAGATGTGATTGAATTTTAAAGGGTATAGCATCTTGTTGCTCCTTCTCATTATGCTCCAATACTGCTGTGCAATTTTGCAGCCGCTTCCGCAATGCTCATATCTCTTCTGAAAATACCAGATGTGCCCGCCACAAAATTATCTGCTCCAGCTGCTTTCATTTTTGAAGCATTTTCAAAACTCACATTGCCGTCTACCTGGATTGTTACATCATCGCGTCCCTTGAAAAGGAGATATTCCTTTGTCCTGCTTATCTTTTCCAGCATGGAAGGGACTGCTTTTTGTCCTGCAAATCCCGGGTTAACCGTCATGATCAATACAAAATCTATGACATCTGTGATAAAGTCCAGCGTTTCTATTGGTGTTCCCGGATTTAACGCGACTCCCGCGAAAAGGCCACTATCTTTCAGATTTGCCAATATACGTTGTATATGGAATGTACTTTCCGCATGCACCGAAACAGCGTCGCCACGGCGCAAGTTAAAATAATTTATTTTTTGCTCGGGATTTGTTACCATCAGGTGGATGTCAAACGCAATATCGGTCTGATCCCTCAAGCTATCAATAATGCCGGTACCGAGGGCATAATTAGGCACAAATGTTCCATCCATAATATCAAAATGTAAGTATTCAATTTTTGCTTTTTCTAATTCACAAAGATCTTTTTTGGTGTCAGCAAAATTTACGCACATTACCGACGCAGATATCCCTTGTTTCATTCTGTTTTCTCCTTGGGCTAATCCAAATATGCTAATTAATCTTCGCGCAAGATTCGCGCTCAATAAAACGTGTTTTCAAAGTAATTCTTTTTTCCCCGTAAAGCTCGTTTCCTTTTTCTTTCCCTTCTATGGTTTCAAGAAGTTTCTCAATGGCAACGGTTCCAATTTTATCCGTATCCTGGGTCATTGTGGAGAGCGGCGGATCCAGAATTTTCGCCAGGGGAAAATCATCCCACGCAATTAAACTAATATCTTTTGCTATTTTCTTTTCCAGTTTATGTAATGCCAGAAGACATCCAGTACAGATTAAACTATTCAAGGGAAATAGCGCTGTCAGTTCTTTGTTATTCTTTAAAAGCCGTTTTGTCAGGTTGCATCCCTCCTCAATGGAGCCTTCCGTGCCAAAATCGATATAGCATTCGTTGAAAGCGATACCATGATCCTCCAACGCTTTACGATAACCGTCCACCCGCTGATCCATTGTGCTTGTCTTTTTCCCTGCCAGGACACCAATTTTACTATGTCCATTTTCTATAAACTTTTTTGTAACTTCATATGCTCCCCCGAAATTATCTGTTTTTACACACAATTCATTGACACCGAAAATTTCCCGGTCAATATAAATCGTCGGAATCAACCCATAGTACAGCCTTTGTTCGCGTTCGTCAAAAACCTTATTAGCAGGTTGCGTGGTCGCAACAATCAAACCGTCTACTCGTTTGCTATGCAATAGCTGCAGCGCCTCTACTTCCCGCTCCGCTATCTCTCCTGTATTGCTGATAATCAGATGAAAGCCCGCTTCCGCACTTCTCCGCTCAATCGCATGCACTATTTCACTAAAAAACGGGTTTTCTATGTTTCCAACAACTACACCGATTGTTCGAGTGTTTTTACTTTTCATACTCTGCGCAATCGCATTGGGAACATAATTAAGCTTTTTAGCCGCCGCCAATACTTTATCTCTTGTTTTTGGGGAAACACTTCCATACCCACCAATCACCCTGCCAACCGTGGCTTGTGAAACACCAGCTTTTTCAGCAACTTCTTTAATTGTTACCTCGTTGTTGTTTTTTATTTCACGCATGGATTTTCCCTCATGTTTACACTTATTTGATGTAGATCATATTTAATACTATATACAAAAAAAAGAAAATGTCAATAAAAAAAATGATAACGTTATCATTTTAATTTATTTACAACTTTATGGCATTTATTGTAAGCTTAAGTTATATTAAACTACTATTTTTATGATAACGTACTCATGCGCAAAGTTATACTTTTGGAAGCAGTTCTCTTTTAAAGCATTATGTTATTCAGGACATTGAACTTATTTTTGTAATTCGAAACACACATTACTGAAATTATTGCTAAATTCCAGTTGTAATAGTAAATATTATGGCTTATTCCCATATCTAAGACCATTTACTAACGATTCAACCATGTGAGATTTCAAAATCAAAAATGTTGATGCTAATAATGTAATTACCAACTCTTTTGGGATGTAGTGGTCGCTTCCGTTTTCGATCGTTTCTTCCGCCAACTCAATCAGGAACTCCAACGCAACATCAAAGCCTTAAAAAATGCCAAACTATCGAAAGTCACAAAACCGGCTGCCCTAAGTCACTTTTCAATGGCCAAACTGCATTTGCCCGGAATTTTGATACATTTACAATATAAGAAAAAGATGATTTTTTATGAAAAAGACTATGCTATCGAAAAGATAAACGATTCACTTAGCAGGGTGGTCTTCAAGCCGGGAGAAGAACTCTCGGTAAACGACCATGTTGGGTCGGGAATTCAGGCAACAGGCTGGGCGCTAAGTACGGGAATTGGGAACACCCAACCTGGTATTATGATTTTATAGGCGTTGCGGCCGTTTGCGGATGCAAATATAGATTGTAATAATGCTACACAGCGCAAGCAGAACCCAGCAATTCTGGTTTGTGCTGTCCCCCGTTTGCGCGGATGTTGAGGAAACTGCCGTCACCGTCACCGTGCAGGTTGCGGTGTAGTTACCGTTGCCGGTCGTCACCGTGATAGTGGCAACGCCCGATTTCATCCCTTTTACAAGGCCGTTTGCATCTACTATGGCAATGGACGTATCATCGCTTTGCCAGGTAAGCGACTTGTTTGTGGCGTTATCCGGCACGACAGTGGCGGTAAGTTGCACGGCTTTGCCTACGAGAACCGTTGTGTTATCCACATTGAGGGTCACACCAGTCACTGGGATGACATTGGAAGAAACCGTCACCTGTACGGGTGCGGAAATTGTCGTTTTATTGTTGTTGTATTCGTCCACAATGCCGGCTGTGATTTCTGTCGTGCCCGCGGATTTCGCCGTAACGTTACCGTTTGCGTCGATGCTTGCAACGGCAGGGTCGCTGCTTGCCCATGTGACAAGGTTTTTTGTGGAGTAATCTGCCGGGGAAACCGTTGCTGTATATGAAAAGCCGGGCGCCATAACAGACATGGCCGTGGCATTAGGCAGTTGCAGCATTTGTGGTCCTTCGTTGATGGCGACAGACGTAACGGGTTGGGTAGCCATAATGACACAGGTCGCCGTTTTGCCGTTGGCCGTCGTCACTGTAATAACGGCACTGCCTGGGTTTTTTGCCGTGAGCGTGCCCGTTTGAGGGTCTATCGCCAAAACATTGGGGTTGCTGCTTGACCACGTAACGCCGCCGAAAGCCTCGGGAGTTGCGGGAACTGTAGTATAGGCCAGCGTTTGGTTTTGTTCCACGTTCAGATGCGTTGGTGGGGAGGTGATTGCGATGGAAACGACCTGCTGCACCTCTACCGCGCCGATATCTACAAAGTTGGCATTCGAAGCGTCCGGACGGGGCATATCCCGCTGGTCTACCGTGGAAGAGCTGGGCCAGCCGCCGAATATGGCGGTGGGGATGTTATCGAGCGCCGGGCTGCCCGGGGAAAGCATAACGGTTTTCGTTGCGCCACCGTTGGTCTGCAGTTGACCCATAATATAATTGTTTCCGCCTATGGGCAGCGTTTCCGCCTGCATGATGGTTTGCAAGTCTGAAAGGCTGCCGGAACCGGGGATACCGATGATGTTGTTTTCGCCGTAGCTGTCGCTCACCGTACCCGTGCCGTTATCGATAATTCCGCCCTGCGCCATTTCCGATTGGAAAGCGCCTTCGAGGTAATTCCCGGCCACAATGGTGCCGTATAAATTGCGGGTTGCGCCTGGGGCAACGCCCACGCCGCCGCGCCCTTGTGGTTGCGCGCCAGATTGTTAAGCGCCGCCGCCGTTTTGGAATACTCGCGGAACGTCGTTTCCAGCGCCTGCCGCGTCGCGTACTGTTGTGTGTGCTGCAAGGCCGTGTTTCCCGCCTTCGTACCGCTTTCAAGGAAAGAGCGCGTATATCCCCGCGCTTTCATCATTTGCGCAAACGCATTTGCATACGCTCCCTTCATAAAGAACGCGTCCGCACCTTCCAGTCCTTCGTTGTTCAGCGTGCGCAGAAACTCAAGCCATCTTGTATTGAATATCTTCCGGTTCTGGTCGATAACGTCGTCCATGCCGTATTTACCGTCGCTGAGCATGGCGCGTTTGGACTGCTCAAACTGTTCCTTTGCAAACTGTACGTTCTGCCTGTCTTTGGGAGTAAGCACCGCCTTTGTACGCTCCCCTTCCGCAACGAACGCGCGCTCAAGCCCTGTTGCAATCAGGTTTCTGCCGTTCGTCGCAAGCCGCATAAACGCGTTGCCTACGATGTTGCGCGCGTGTGTCCTTAAGTTGCCCAGCATGGAAAGATACCTCCACGCCCGCAGCTTGTCCCCCATCGACGACGGAAGCTGTTGCGCGATCTCCACCGCCGCCGTTTCTTCGGCGGCGTTCAGCTCCGCCACGCTCTTTGCGTTCATGATCGCGTCCGCCGTTTCCTTCGAAAGCTTAATGTCTTTCCACGCCTTTTCAGGATTCTTTAACGCCTGTTTCTCGAATTTCCGCGCATATTCGCGGTTGATGTTTGCAAGCTGCCTTTGCACGTACACCATGCGTCCCTGCGGCGTGAGCTTGTCGATCATGGAAAACGCCTGCGTCATCTGCCCCGTGCGCGTGCCTTCCGCCGCCAATTCCGCAGCCAGCTTCATAAAACCTTCCGTGTCGCCCATGTCCGAAAGCTCGGCCAAAAGCTGCTCGCCCTGCGCGATCTGTGTTTTGTTGCCTATCTTCCCTTCTTCCGCCAGTGTAAGCCAGCTCGAAAGCGCATTTGATACGCCGCCTTTTTCGGCGATCCACTCGCGCGCGGCCTCAATCGCCGTCTTGTTCGATACGGGGACGTATTGGAACTCCCCGCGCTCGATCGCTTCTGAAAGCGCGTTCCCCGCGTCTTCGCTCAGGTTCGGGCTTTCAAGCATGCTTTTCGCCGCCCGCCGCATGCGTGTATCTTCTCCTGCAATCCCGTTTTGCCTGTTTACACCGCCGTCCGTTTGGGGTATAGTATAAGTAGAAAAAGACACGGGTTCGGTCGTTTCGGACGTTCTGATCGGAGTTTCTGCGGAAGCATCGCTCCCCGAAGTGGTGTCTTTTTTTATATATATCGTTTTTCCTTGCAGTGTTCCCCGCCCTGGATTATCGAATTGTATATATACAACATTCCCGTCCGGCAGTACTTTTTCAAAAACAACGCCTTGCTTTCCGATTCTGTTAGTACTACCTGCGTATACGTTGTCTGGATTTTTCACAATCTCAGGAAGCATATCAATGATTTCAGGCGTTACTTCTGCATAGCCGTTCCTCGTCGCCTCTCCGTCCGGTCCGTGCCTGTCGAGAATGTGCTTCACATCGTCATTCGTGATAATGAAGTCGCGCCCATCAACATCATATCCTAAAATATTGGAAATGTCCTCATTTGCAACGTCCGTTGTCTTGCCAAGATACAACTTTTCAAGCTTTTCTCCGGCGTGGCTTTTACGCCCGTCTTTCCATTTGTTGAAGAAGTCCGATACCTTTGTATCGATTCCTGCGATGATATTGCGGAAGGTCTTTCCTTCTTTGCGTATACGCGGAATATCCACATCTGTATATGCTTCGCTGTACGCGCTTATATTCCCCTGCGCGCTTTCCGCCGTATTCCGCGTTTCATGGCGCGGCTGTACGTAACCGGGAATGGCGTTGTTTACGATAGCGTCGGCCTGCGTCTCCGCCTGAACCGTAAGCGCGCGGTTTTTTGTAAGCTCGCCCAAGTCTTGCCCTGTTACGCTCGAAACGATACCGTCCGCCTGCGCCTCTATCGGGTTATTGAGCGCGTCCATCGTGCCCATATTCACATAAAGGTCGTCGGTCAACCGATCCGCCGCGCGCGTCTCACTTTTATACCGCGCGTTTCCGATCATCTGTGCGCCGCCGCCCAAAACACCGCCGGAAACGACCCCACCCAGCGCAGACCGACCTAAGCGGTCCAGCACATACACGGCCAGGGCCGCGTCCTTTTGCGCCTGCGTAGAGTTCGGATGCTCCGCCAAGTATTGGTCAATATACGCCTGTACCTCGCCCTTGTCGCCCAATATCGCGATGTCCGCCAGTATATCGATCGCCTCTTCGCCAAGTTCTTCCGCGCCCTCGACGACAGCCTGTTGCCCCGCCGCGCGTACAAATTCCTTAAATCCGTTCTTTCCAAGTTGTTTGGCTACGTCTTTTGTTGCAAACAGGTTGTCGATGCCAACTTTTTCAAGAACATATGCCGCCGCGCCGTTTGCCAATCCCAGCGCCGTCGCCTGTTCCGTCGTCGCCCCGCTTTCGGCCGCCTGCAAAGTGCTGTCGCTTATCGTCTCGCCCGCCATAATCGCAGGCGCAACCGCCCCTCCAAAGGGCAGCGTCATCAAAGTATCGCCGATGCTCATTGCGGTATTCGCCGCAAACGCCGCAACGCCGTCCAATCCTTCTACCGCGAGTCCCCTCAATTCCCTGTTTTGTTTGGTTCCTGCGTAAAACATGCTGTTCGTGTTGATGGGTTCATATCCTCCGGTAGCCGCATTTTTGATAGATTGAGCAATTCCTTCTCCTAATCCGAACATCTTTTGCGGAGACGTAAGCACGCTCACAATCCCCGCGCCCACCTTCTGCGCGCCCGTGGCGTTTTCACCGCCGAATGCATCGCGAACCTCCTGCAAATGTTTTTTGCTTGCCCGCGCGTCAAGATCGCGCGATACGATATCTTTCAGGTATCTCTTTGCGCGGTCTTTCTGCCCGTCGCCGATCAAATAAGCCGTAATCGAAAGCTCGTCGTCCGTAATCGTCGCGTTCCTGTCCTTTGCGGAATAACCGCCGAGGATGTTCGCCCCGTGTTTGTCGAGCGCGTCTAAGACCGCGTTTCGCGTGCCGTTTTTTGCATAGTCTGCAAATCTTTTAAAATCTTCCGTTTCCCGTGCCGCTTTAATTTTTGCAGCCGCGTCCTTATCGTTGTTGATTGTGGATACAAGATCCTTTATTTCATCCGTTGCCGCTTTTACGTACGCTTCGTTTTTGAAACCTTCCGCACGGTTTGCCGCAGCCTTGCGCTGTGCCTGAAGGTCGTCCGCCGCCCTGACGTCCGCAAGCAGCCGCTCCCGCGTCGCTTCGTCATGAACGCCGCCGACGGACGTGAGCGCCGCGGCCGCCGCCCGTCCTTTTTCCATGATCATGTCTTCATCTTCAATCACTTTTCGATCCAGCGCGTCCCGCTTTTCTTTCGCCGCCCGATAACCGGAATTGCTTTCATAGGTATTTTTCGCAACCTGCCCGATACTCTCCAACTTCGCATTTCCCACAGGGTCGATTGCATTGATCTTCCCGTCGCGCTTGAAAGCGTCCGGCGTGGTCCTGAAAGGCGATACGGTCGCTCCCGCTTCAATGGGCGCAAAAATATTCTTGTAGTCCTGCTCCGCCTGTCCTAAATCGGGCGTTTTCGTCTTTACCGAATATTTGTTTGCGTATACCGCATCGGCGTAAGACTGCTTTTTTGACGGCATGGCGCGCACGGCCGAAGCGTACCGGTCCGATGTATATACCTTGCCTTTGCCATCCGTGCGCGGGGAGCGGGACTGGAGGCTGGAGAGCTGTCTTGTTTTTCCCGCGTCTTCGCCCATCCCCACGTAAATTTTTCCTTTTTTGTCCCATTTCCATCCCATATCAAAAGCTCCCGTTTCCTGTTATCTCCACTTGTTTCCGTATACCGAATCAGCATACGATTTATCATATTTCGAAGTCGGCTTGTACGGGCTAGTATACCCGCCATATCCTTTTGTGCCCGCATTTGTAGTGTTCGGATTCGTATATCCACCTCCGCCACCTGAGCCGCTCGAATAACCGCCGCCGGATGAACTTCCGCCGATCTGCTGCTTGCGGAATGCCATTTCAGCCTCCCACCTGCGCTTTTCTTCCTCCTGTTTTTCTTTCTCTACCTGCGCGTTATACGCAAATTGCGCCTGCGCAATCGCGTCATCCCGCCGCTTTTGCTGCAACTGAGCAAGCAAATTAGCGTATCTGCTGCCCAGCGTCGCCGTGTTCGTATCGTAATTCGTCCTGAGGTCCTTTTCGCTGGACGCATACGAATTGTTTGCCGCGTTCCTGGCATTCTGGTAATTGCGCAGAAGGCTTGCCACGGACGTTTCGTTCGCGCCGCCCGTCATTCCGTTTGCCGCCAAAAGAGACGGCATCGTTTTCTCGTTTTGCCGCTTGCTGATATATGCCTGCCTAAGCGCTTCGTCCCGCGTCTGCGCGATCTTGTCCGTGCTCGCTTTCAGTTGCGCGTCGATCGCCGCCTGTTCTCCCCGATGCGCGTCTTCATATGCCTTTTTCTGCTCTTCGTAACCGCTTTGTCCTTCCGCCCATTTCTGATTAAAAATATCTTCCCAATTAACCGCCATATTATCCCCCTATCTCTTGATAAATCCGCAAAGCTCATAATTGACGCGGATTTCATAAAGTCCGAATGCGCTGTTCACCGCAGAGTTTTTGACAATCATCTGCCACATCTTCGCCTTACGCTTTTTCTTCCTTGCGGGTACGAACAACGGATTAGGAAGCATGCCGAAATTGAAATTGTCAAAGTCCACGTTGTCAAAATCAAAGATCGTGGACATCGCGTATTCTTTTACTTCCTGCTCGCCATCCGTCATATAACAGATCGTTCCGTCCGTCTTCGCAAATGGTTTGACCACAACTCCCGTTCCGGTTTTGGTGATCTTTTTGTAAACCGCGCTGTCTGAAAGCCGATCCATTTTAGTCGCCCACGCGGCGGCGATTGCACGCCCATTATCGGAATACGCGTCCATTCCGTCCGTAAGCTCCGTCTTGAATGCGCATACTCGCCCGTCTTTTGCGCCGAACCAGATGCACCCATCAATCACCGCTACTACGCGCGCAGGAATATCCGTCCAGTAATACCATTCGTACCCGAATGATTTTGACGGGTTAATGTTCTTTTGCCGCGAATCCGCAACATATACATGCCCGTTTATGAATAAATAAAAGTAGCCGTCGTTCACGCAGCATACCGCCTCGTCAAGACCGGCTTCTTTCGTTAAGGAAGCGTTCACGTAATAGCTCCTGATCTGTGTGGTTTTCTGCTGGGTGACGGACGAGGTATCCATACCGTATACGCCGTCTTTTGAAAGAAAAATATTATCGTCTACAAGGGTTGCAAACCCATACATGGAACACGCGCCTACGCCAGCCAATCCCTGCTTGGTGATAAAAGCCGCTTCGTTTTTATCACTAAGCGTCGCGCTGCGCAAAAACACACTTGCATCCTGTCCGCTTTGCTCCTTTACAATAACAAGGTCGTCGTACTGCTTCAAATAGCCCATGATCGCGCCCGCTTCGCTGCCCACGATGTTGTAATTAACGTCAGGGAAATAATCTGCCCGCAGCGCAGTGCACCACCAGTCATAATTACGGTAATTCGGGTTGCCGGACACAAATACGCGCGTATCGTTCCCAATTCCATACATGGCGGCGATCCTGCATTTTTTGATCCTGTCCGCATAGCCCGTTATCTCTTTTTGAAATGTAATCCTGACATTATCCTCACCGGTAACGGGGGGTGTCCCCAGGCGCCGTCGCAAACGTAACAATCCCTTTTTGCAGATCAGCCGTATACGCTGCAACTTCTACAAATATGCCGGAAGCGTTCATCACTTCCACTTTGGTTACCGCGTCTATTCCTTCTGCGTCAAGCCGGTATTGCGTCGCTCCCGCTTTCCCCAAAAAGCTGTTGATACGCCTGCTTTGCAGCAGGTTTACCGGTTCGTAATCCGTGCCCCCGCCCTCCGGAGGCATGGAAATCGCGGTTGTCGGAATATACGCATTGTCCATAACATCCGCAACGCTCGCCCCGTCCCATACCACATAGTTTTTACCATCCAGAATATACAGCTTACCGGAATATACAAAGCTCCAGCTTCGCGCATCATTAAGTCCTGTCCTGATGCTCTCCGCCCCTGCGGAGGTAAAGTCGTACAATACCGTACCTGCGTGCAGCGCGAGCTTCTTCGTGCCGTCAGCCATGATGTACCGGTGTATCCCGTTGATCCGTCCGTCTAGTGTTGCCAGAACAGTATATCCCGTGCGCTTTTGCGGAAATCCTGCCATGTCGGCGATCATATTCGGCGCATACGGGCTGCGCGCGTCGTCTACCTCCGTCACTGCGGATGTCAGGTCGACGCCTTTAAAATCGCGGTATGATTTTTTATATACGTCCGCCGCCTCCGGCGCTTTCTCCTGATACATTTATTCTTCCTCTTCCGCAACGGAATTTACATAATCCGCCTGCAAAATCCGGCTGCGTTCGTTTTCGTATTTGTTCTTGTACGCCGTCGCAATGCCAGGCGAATCCTCTGTGAAAATATATCCGGCGCATCCCATCGGCAAAATCTGCCGTGTAAATTCCCATTCATAGTCAACCAAATCTTCCATTCCGGTTAAAAGCGGCGGGGATTCCATCTTTTCTTTTCCACGGCGCTGTCGCAATGCATTATTTGTCCTGAAGTTTTCCGCCAGCATATAATTCAGCGTATCCAGCCAGAATGGTTGATAGTCCGGCCTGTCGGTTTGTTCCCCGAACATAAACGTTACCGCCGTGTTAAAAATCTCCTGTGCCGTCATCCTTTATCGCCTCGCCCTGCTTTTTGCGCCGTTTGCTTGCCTCGCGCGCTGCGGCATTGCCATCGCTTTTCTTTCCCGCTCAACGTCCGCCACGCTCAGGCATGCCTTTGTCGCCTCAAATTCTTCCTTGCTGATCTCCCTGTTCCCGCGAATATACTTTTCCATACCAATCTCCTAAAAATAATGGAGGGGGATTATTCCCCCCCCATTAAGCCCTTAAGTTACGCATCCGTGGCCGTAGATACGCCTGACGGGAATTTCCCGCTCGCCTGCCCAAACGCCTTAAATACCGTCCCCGCAGTCGTCGTAACTGCACCGGAGTATGTTTGCGCCGTTTTAGAATACCTCGGATCGCTGCCATCCACCGTATACTTGAACGTTACGCCGGATACCGCCGTGATCGTCGCGCTGTGGCTTGCAATCGAAATCGCCGGAGACGCCACCACATACGCGGAATCTGCCGCCAGATAAACGCCGCCCGCCTTTGCGGAAAGGACAAACGCGTCGTAGTAGTTGCGTCCCTCGAGCAAATCTCCATCGATTCCAGGCGGATCAGACGTAAGCTTCGCCTTTTTAATCTTGTTCGGCATCAGCACAGATCCTTTGTACGTAATCAAGAAGTATGCGTTTTCCGGAATATACGAATCGGGTATTTTGATGACCTTCATGTCTGCTACCATGCCGACATAGCCTTTGGAAAGCGCTTTTTCCGCGAGATTGTCCACCGCCAGAAACTGCTTTGAAAGCCGCAGCAAATTATAATACGTGGTCGGCAGGTACAGGATGCGGTCTTCATCCGGCACCAGTAAATTATCAAGGGTCTTTGCGCCATCAAATATTTTTTCTACAATCGTGTCAGCCGTCGGCGCCGCGCTAAGAGGCGCAATTGTGCCCGCAAGATGCGACCATTTTGAAAGCGCGTATTTATCCATCGTAGGCACGACCCGCTCCTTGATCTGCATCTTGAGCATTTTTGCGCCGCCCTTTGTGTTCATCTGGTCTAAGTTATTTCCCCTGTCGATAGTCAGTGAAAATCCCTTGTCCTGCGAAAGCTCTAATTCCTGTATGGAATCGCCCATCTCAACCGGCGTTCCGTAACGGTTCTGTCCGCTTCGCACGTAGTCGTTTAATTCGACTGTCTGCGGCGTGTAAATCGTGATCGACTTTACGCCGGAAAAGTCGTAGTCTGTAGACGCGTTCCCCGCCACAAAAGAGTTCTTTGTAAATTTTTCAGCGATCTTTCCGCTATATTTACTTGCTAAATTAATATCTGCCATTTTCTTTTCCCTCTCAATCTTTCATAAATTCCAAAAGGAACGGATCGGTCACAACGTCAGAGCGCCCGTTCACGTTCCCTGGGGTTGTTTCCCTGTTCTTCTTTTCCTGCCGGAGCATCTTAAGCTCCTTTTCCTGCTTTCGTATCAAATACCGTTGGTATGCGGCCGCGGGCGTCGCTCCCGTCTTCGTAATATCGTCCGTTACTTCGGGCGGCAGTTCTTTCACATCTGGATATAGCCGGTCAAATTCCTCTATGTGTTTCTGGAATTCCGCGCGCGACTTCTCGCGCTCGCTGCCTGCCTTCTGCTCAGCGCGCAGCCGTTCGTTTTGCCGCTCAACGTCCGCCACATACTGCGCAAGGCTTTCTTCCATGCCCTGCTCTAATAGCTGCGATATGCGCGCATCCATTTTTTGCTTTTCGGAAGCGTCCTCTACAGCTTGCAGGTACTCCTGCACGCTCATGCCCGCTCTGTGCGCCAACGCTTTTAGCGTGTCCGGAAATTCCGGCTTCCTTTCAAGCAACGCTTTTACATCTTCGCTCGTATACTTCCTGCCGTCTACAGAAATCGCTGGGATGTCCGGATCTTCCTTTTCTTCTGCCTGCGTTTCCTCCGCCTGCGTTTCCTCGGGCGTGTCAATCGTTTCCTCGGCGCCCGTTTCCTCTTCGTCCGCAAAACCCGCTTCAAAATCAGAGAGCGCGGCCGCGTCCGTTGCCGCCGTTTCCTCCGACTGCATCATGTTTTCTTCCATCGTTTACGTTTCCTCCGTAAAATTTTTTTATTTATGCAAAGGTTTCCCTTTTTGCCTAAGTACCCAGCTTTACATCCTGCGCGATTTCGATCGTTTTTCCTCTTTCGGGGCAGCTTTGGTTCACGCACTCCAGCGTCATTATATACGTAACCTTTGTCTGCGTCTGTGCGGACTTATCCCCGCTCACTTCATAGCGCCCCCCGCGTACCTTCATATCATTTCCGCATTTGCTGCAAAGCATCTCCGCTTCCCCCGTTCTTTAATTCCTCATACGCTTTTGCGACGCGCTCTTTGTCTGCTTCCGCGATTTGCATCGCCTCGACAATCCGCATCGCTTCGCCGCCCGTTTTTTCCATAAGCTGTACTGCAATGTCTGCGATCTGGCTGTCCGTAAGTCCGTCCTGCGTCTTAAGCTCCTGCAAGGGCGGCCTTTCCTGCATCAAGGCTACATCCTGCGCCGCCGTTTCCTGCATCGTTTGTATTTGCATTACCTGTTTGATTTTTTCGATAATGTCTTTCTTATTTTTTACGTACCCGTCCGGCAGGCTTTCAAGGTATGTGAGCGCGTCCGGCAATATCTTCCTGTCCATCAGGTTGTCCAGTGTCTGTACCTGCGTAAGCTCAGACCAGTACGCCGCCTGTCCAATATCGATTTTCAAACGCAGTACATAATTGTTCAGGGCGGAATAGTCGAACATCACGGTATGCGCGCCTTCTTCGTCCGTAAGCGTAATATTTCTAAGGCCATAGTTTACCCGCATTATATCAATGAAAATGCGAATCACACTCTCTACGAAATTGTAAAAATCCATTCGCTGCAAATCGAGCGGCATACCCGCCGCTTTTTGTACCGCGACGATCGCCGACGTATTGTCCGGCTTCACATTCCCCAGCGCCGCGTCGCTGGCGCCCATCAGGTCCTTGCTGTACCTGATCGTAGAATCAATCATCTGCGACACATACCCGCTCATGTCGGGAGGCCGCCATGCGTTAAAAATTGCGTCGGTCACGCTTCCTTCCACTGGAATATCACGTCCCGCTCTCCCGTCCCACTTCGTAATTTTTGAGCTGTCGTAAATAACTTTCGGAAAGGCTCCGTTTTGCATCTGGATCATCGCCATTGCATACAACTTGTTAACAAATATCTGGTTTGGAATAGCTGCGGTAATGGGAGATACTCCGTGATAAGAATTTTTTACGCCCTCCCAGTTCATAAACCCTACAGGATATAGCCTATATCCCGTGTCAGTACGCGATACAAGCTCTACGCTCTCCGTGGATTTCATCATCCATACCGTGCCCTCTTCCTTCCAAAGCTTAAGCAACACGGTCGTATACTCGTTTTCATTGTCCCTGTCAGAATTCATATACTGCGATTCGTTATCCGCAACAATCGACTGCGGGTCAACGCCGTATTTTTTTGCCTCTTCGCGCACCTGCGATGTCAGCCGCCTGTATGCAAGGATGATGTACGGCTGCTCCTGCGGCTCGCTATTTGACGGATCGCCAAAATATATATTTGTGTTGTCGATCAGGTCTACCTTAATCTCGCCCTTGTATTCAAAGCCTGTCGGCGCGTCCGGATCAAACCAGATATAAAAACATCCGTCGCCGTCCACCGCGCAGTTACGGATCATCTTGCGGTTTTTGAAACGGACGTTTGCCCGTTCCATGATATTGTCAATCTCCGTCGATATAATTTTCGGAATATCGATCTGCATATCCATGTTACCGCCCGTACTGTCCATAACCTCTATATTCGCCGCAATATCGTCCGAAATAAGCATAGCGTTATAGTAATTTACAACAGGTTTTAAAAAATTAAAGACGGGTTTTGGCAGTTCAGGAGCCTTTACGCCCTCCCATTGCTTGCCGTTGAAAAAATTCTCGTTGCGTTTTACCGTATCATATAGGCCGATCCCAGTCTTGTATTCAATCCCGCGCTGGTATTCGCCCCATACCTCGCTCGCCGTTTGTTTAATCCTCATCATCGTTTAATTCTTTCTGCCGATAGTCAGGCATCCCGTACCCTAAAAGATTTTGCATTTGAATATCCATCCTGTCCGGCTGCAGAGCGCCTGAGCGTGCAGCCTCTTTCTTTTCTTCTTTTTTTCTAATCACAAACGGTTTGCGTATCCATGCCCCCAGCACAAACGCCGCAAACAACGCTATTAAATGCAGTACGTCCATCGTCACTCTCCATATTCCAAAAAGTCGCCCAAGTCTCTTTCGTAACGCGCGATCTCCGCAGGCGGTTCCTCTTTCATATGAGCGCGTTGCTGCGTCCTGATCTCGTTTGCAATCATATCGGAAAACAAAAGATCATCGTGTTTTCCACTGATCGCGTCCGGCCTCCCGTTTTCGTCGTAAACAAACGTGATACATTCGCGCAGCATAGCGGCGTCGTTAAACAGTTCTATATGATTGCTTAAGCAGTCAATCTCCCTGTCGATGATAAGGGGCCGCGTGTTTCCGTCTGTTTTCCACCCATATTTTTTTTGTTCTTTCTTATCCCTGCTGTCGTACGTCCTGCGCATATACTGGCGCGGGTATTTCAGGCGCTGCAATTCCTCTATCGGCCCCGTGTTAAAGTTCATCTCCACGCCGATTAAGGCGTCGTTGTAATACTTTCCCAAACAATACAACTGATGTGTATACGGCTTAGAGTGGTCCGAGCGCATATGCAGCGTAGCTACCCTTTTTCCCGTGATGTTATCGATCACCGTCGCTGCGTAATAGTCCCTTCCCTCGCCTTTGGTATCTGCGCCGATCACGTACGGCACGCCAGTTTTCGGGCACTCATAGATGCGAATATCTTTTCCGTTGCCCACCTCATAACTCTCGATATAATCTTCGCTGTCCGCGTCATGCCATGTATAGCGGAAACTGATTTCCTCCGGCGCAGTAAGCTCTGACAAACGCCGCATGATTTTTTCGTTGTCAAAAACAGGTCGCCCGCTCATCAAAAACGCTTCCTCAGGGCATGCGGGATACTCCTGGGCGAAAAGGTCTTTGTTTCCGCCGCAATTGTTCTTGATGCACCACCGCCGCCATGCAAGCTGCCCATCCGTCAGATGGTACGCGTCTTTTAAACGCCGTTCTTCTTCGGTAAGGACAATCCCAGCAGCCGGCAGCGTATACTCCCCATGTTCCCACCATGCGCAGAAAACCGGTACAAAATCACTCTCGCCAGCTACCGCCCTATCCCATAAATCTTTAAAGTCATCGTACCCGTTTGCCGTGGATTCAATGATTACCATCGTGTTCCTCTCGTGCGGTACCGCCTGCAAAAGTCCTGTGAGCGTTTCTTCCTTGTTTCCATTCCAGTAAGCATATTCGGAAATGTGCAGGTTTTGAAATGTATCAGACCGTCCGATACTGTCGTTTCCCGCCGTCATACATTTGATAGAGCTCGCGCCGTCCGCATGGTCAAAAATCAGTTCCCTGGCGTTACTTGCCTTAAGAGACGGCCTTAAATCCTCGTCTAAAGTATCGTGGTACCTCTTTGACATCGTGAAAAGGTTCGTGGTAGCGACAGATTCATGTGCCACGATACCGCTCGCCACGTTAGGATGCGTAGCGGAGTCTTTGTATATCATGGCTTCCGCCAGCGTTGAAAACCCCATCTGCCGCGCCTTTAAGATGATTGCGCGCACGGGTTTTCCTTCCGCATATTGCCTTGCTATCGCGTCGTACAGCTTGCACTGCGCGGGATTCAGCTTAAAGTCTATGATATTAGCCTTTTTATCCTTAATCTTTAAAAATTTTTCGATAAAAGCCTTTGTGTTGATCGCCATGCCCGCTAAAACTTGTCCCCCATCACTTCTCGCAGCTTTCCCTCTAAAGACATCTTCCCTGATACGTTAATGCTTTGTTCGGTCTTGTCTTTCCAGTCGAAATTATTTTTCAGATTAAAAATGGCTCCTGTCGCCGCAGGATTCGCAAGCCGTTCTTCCCACCATTGCTCTACTTTTTGCCGCGCTCTTTTTATAGTGGGGAAAAACTCCTCCCGTTCTCCATAATTAAGAAGCGTTTTTCGGTCCACGTCGAGACCGTTCGCAAGCCCGCTCATGGTAAACGGCATTCCTTTCTTCTCGCACCGATCGAAATATTCCCCTATCTTTTTTTCGAGATCTTTTGCGCTCTTAAATTTAAGCGGCCTTCCGCCTTTGTTATCTTCCATATATCAAGCACCCCATTCTTCCATTCGAGCCTGTATACTTCCCCAATGCAGTAACTGCCGCCGCGCACCACAAACGCGACCGTCTTTCTCCTGTCCGCCCTGCTAATCGCTATAGCGGCAGTCAAATCCCTGCAATGGCTCATGTTGTAAATATCCATAGCTTCACCCTTTTTGACAAAACAAAAACGCCACTCCCGCAAGAATGACGCTTTGCACATAATTCTACACTACTATTATAACCTACATTTTGAACGCCCAGTGCCAACTTTTAATGGCTCAATTTATAAAGCGCATACTGATTCAGGCTCACGCCTTCTACTTTCGCCGCCTCTGCAAGCTCCTTATGAAGACTTCTTGGTACGCGCAGGGAAATATTTCCGCTGTAATCCATCAGGCTTTTAAAGTCCTCAAGATTCATTTCTCCGCCCCTGCTTTCCTCCGCCGCTTTCAGCATCATACTGTCTATTTCGTCCGGCTCTTCTTGTGGAAGAGCGCCCAGTCTTTTTTCAAATTCTTTTTTATCCATCCTTCTCACCTCAATATTTGATATTCGTTCTTGTATTTATCATACCTACAATAATAAGGCCGCCGCGCCCGTCATATTCAAACAATATCCGGTAATGCGCGATTTTTAACCGATAGCTGTTTTTCGTTCCCTTAAGCCGCACGATGTCTCCGCCCAGTTCCTTTAGCCCATCGATCGCCTTATATAACTTCGCCCGCGTGTTCCCGTCTACTGACGCAAGATATTTCTGCGGTTGTTTTTTCAATATGACCTCCATTGCGCCGCCCCTTCCTTTTATGCTCATATAATATCATATGTGCTATTATATGTCAATGCTCATAGCCCGAGCAAATACTTAATATCGTTCATAAATTTATTTTTATACCTATAGAAGTGGCGGCGCGATATGAAAACAAGTCCGTCAAACGCTTCAAACGGATATTCTTTTGCATTCACACAAGAAAGCCATATACAACGCCTTAACGTTTCCTCTTGTTCCAATGTCTGCAAAATATCAACCCCGATAAGGTGCTTTGCTTGTTCTATCGCCTTAATCACTCTAGCCCTATGAGTAAGATCAAGCCGCTCCAGCCTTTCTGCTGCTGATAAAGTGGGATCGGAAATATTTGTACCCTTTGGCATTCCGTCTGATGGTTTTATCGATGGGTACAGTATTTTATCCCGCTCACATTGATACCACGCTCTGTATTCATCATATTTACGAATATATTTTAAAATAAGCGTCCGTGTATCCCTGTCTATTCTGTATTTTGTTTGCACTCTCACGCCCTCCGCGCTATACTATATTTAGAATCATCCATAACGCAAGAAGCGCGGCGCCGTGCCCCCACCTTTAAACGCGGTCTGCGCTTTTTGTTTTACTCCGCTTCCCATTGTGATATAATAAAGAAAAGGAGGGATGATTTATGATTGTTGTTAAAAAATCCGGTTTGACCGAGGAATTTTCACTTGGTAAATTGCGTCACTCTGTAAGGTCTGCAAACCTCAATACAGACGAATCCATCTACCTGCCCGGTTTGTTGGCAAGTTTCCAGCAAATCATCGAGGAAAAATCCCAAATCACCAGTGAGCAGATCGACATTATCCTGTTTGGGCTGCTCTACTCAAAAGGCCATATGCGAACATTGCTTAATTATGTCTCTTATGAGAAATAACACGCTTGTCATAAACGTTCGGCCCCATGTTATATGGGGCCTTTTTCATGATCCGCTTTCCATCACCCACACCGCGATCCTCCGCTTGCCCCACTCGCCGCCGCAAGCGCACACATCGCGTTCTCCAAGATACACATCTACCTTGCCGCCGTCCCTCATGCGGTCCTCCACCACACACTCCCCGTAGCCGCAAAAGCTCCCGCATCTCGCTGTCTTCCACGGAGGAGATAAAAGCCTCTACTTCTAAAATCATTCTGTTTGCCTTTTCAAGCCGATCTTTATAGGTGTCCACAACCTTTTGAAGCGTTGTCTTATCTATGGCATGCCCTATCACCTTACTGCTGTGCTCCGTAAAAGGAAATTCGGGCGACGACATTTTCACTATATCGCAGGATGAAACTTTTTTCGTCTGCATATCAGATATACGCCGTTCAAGATTGCGTACCTCTATTTTCAATGCCCTGTACTGTTCCAGCTTTTGGCGTATCGTCATAACTTAAGCCCAGGAATATAAAATGTCCGTTCCCGCTACATCGACCACCCCAGAACTATCAATGTCCAAACAAACGACTTCGCGCGATCCGTCCATATATTGAATTAAAGCCATGCATACTACAGGGCAATTAAATTCTCCCCTCTCGTCTTTGTAATGTGCCTGAATTTTGAGATTTCCACTTACAGGAATAATCTGTAATATTTTTGCTCCCATTGCTTCAATGTTTGTGTTCGCCGTTCTCATTTTCATCCTCCATATCGTTTAACAATTTTGCCATCAATGCTGCCTTAATATATTGCCGACGTGATTTATTACGTTGCATCAAAACGGTCCTGTACGGATCGGCGTTCATAATCCGCTCAAGCCTCTTTTTGACCTTTAGTATCATATCCGGCGTAATCAATATTCTGCCTCCTTTTCCTCAAAAGGCGTTCTTCCCGTGTATCTATGAAAATTGTCTTCTTCGGTAAAGCGCGTCCTCTCACCGTCCCAATAAAGCCCTGTCATGCCCGTCGCTCCGTTTCTCTGCTTGGCAATAATAAGCTTTGCCTCTGTGCTGTTCCTATCTTTTCTATGAAGAAGCATTACAACGTCGGCGTTTTGCTCAATTGCACCGCTTCCGCGTAAATCAGATAAATCAGGAAGTTTTCCCCTCTGGCGTTCTTTATTCCCTTTATCCGCTTCCCGTGATAACTGACTTAAGAGAATAACGGGAACATCCAATTCGCCGGCAATGATTTTTAATTGCCTTGTTATCGCATCAAGGGCCTGCACTTCGTTGTCCTTATGTTCCGTGCGCTTTATTAACTGGAGATAGTCTATGATAATTAAATCAAGACCGTGCTCCCTCCTCATTTTCTGGGAGATCGCCATAATGTCTGTCGTACTCTGGCTGAAGCTATCGCTTATATACATGTTTTCTCGTACACCCTTTAGGCAATCTGAAATCTTTTTGATTTTTGTTTCATCAATGTTGCCCGTTCTTAAGTCCTGCATAGAGATTCCCGTTTCCCCCGCCATAGGCCGGATCGCAAGCTGCGAGGGTTTCATTTCGAGGGAAAAATACAGAACTTTGTGATCCCGCCTTACATGGTCGGCTATGTTCATGGCAAAAGATGTTTTTCCAATACTTGATCTTGCGCCGATTACAATAAGCTCCCCTTTCTTTAGTCCTGCAAGCGTCCTATCCAGTCTTGCAAATCCAGTTTGCAGCCCCAGGTATTCACCTCTTTTTTTAGCCTCTACAGCTTCTACGATCTCCGCATAGGCTTCCTGATATGCCGTTTTGAGCGATTTTATATCTGACTTCCGTTTATCCAGATCGTATATCTCGTTGCACAGGTCGCCCGCTATTTCGTCAATGTCATTTTCAGGATCGGACGCTGCCGTCACCGCCCTGCTGCATATCTCTTTGAACCGCCGGCGCTTTGATTTTTCAAGGATAATATCAATATGGGCGTCCACATTGGACGTTGATACTACCCCGCTTACAAGGCCGGAGAGGAACTCCATTGTTCCCATATTCGCCTTTTTGTTACTTTCCAGATACTCGTTCACCGTCACGATGTCAGGCGTAATTCCTCTTTGTACAAGGTCTGCTATTGCGTCAAAAGTATACATGTGAACGATGTTGCAAAAATCATACCGATCTGTACGCGCCAACATTTCGTACGCGCAATCAGGCTTCAGCAGCGCCGCGCCCAGAACATTACGTTCCGCTTCTAAATTTTGTGGTATCAACTCTAATTCAGTCGTCATAAATTATCTCCTTGTACTGTGGCGCTTCTACGTCCTGCGGAAAGCTGCTTTCAAAATCCCATCCTTTCCACCCTGAAGAGATCGCCCTGTCCAGTGCTTCAATCAAAGCCTGTTCCCCATAGGCATTAATTTTATTCTGGAATTGAGATAAAAGTTTTTTCCAGCCCGTTTCTTTGTACGCCTCTTTTCTTTCGCTCTTGTACCTCCACCACTCTCTGATGGCCTCCTCGATCTTTGGACTGAATCCCTTTTCCATGAGGAGGGGTTCGGGGTCAAAAGCCCCCCCTCTCTTTATATTCTTTTCATTCTTATCATTCTTGTTAGTGGTCACCTGTTGGTCACTTGTTGGTCGGGTGTTGGTCGCTTTCTGGTCATTGCCTTGGTCACTTTGTTGGACGTTTCCAGTATCTTTCACTTGATATTTCTCATAATTAACAATGGTTGCGACGCTTCCGCGCTTGGTCGCTTTGATGGTTATTTCGTTGGTCGATTTTAGATGATTTAGCGCAGTGCGCACGTTGCGTTCTGAAATCCCCAATTTCAAAGCCATTTCCCGCCGCCCAAAAAACGCCTGCCCGCGTTTATATGTAACTCCCTTTTCGCGCCGCGTCTTATGATTGGCGGTCAACAAGAGATGGAGAAATACATCCTTTGTGCATGGATCGGAATACCACTCCCATTCCGTCAATTTCCTATGAAGTTTTATGAATCCTCCCGATGTCATCGCTTAACCTCTTTTACGCTTATTTCGTTCCGCATTACCGCCGCGTATGAAGCCGTAGGCATAGGCCAATATGGCTAGTTCATATGAGAAGCCCACGCCCCTCTTCTTAGCCTTCTCAATCAGTTCGATTGTTTCATCTATGCCAATACCGTAAAGCCCTAGCTCTCTCCTCTTTTTCTGTACCGTTTCAATATTCATGCCGTACCGCCTTTCTGGTCGAATGCACACCCGCTGCAAAGCCTCTTTTGTACGCATCTATTATCTCTGTATGCATCATTACTAGAAGCACTCTTTCACTTTCTGTCATTTGCTTTCCTACGAATTTTTCATATTCACGGGTCAGCTCTCCAAACGTCATATCTTCATAATCTTTCATCTTGCTTTTTCCTTTCCGCCTATGGTAAAATAGGCGTAGATAAAGTGAATTGATTTATGATTGGGCGTTGTGGTGAACGCCTTTTCATTTGTAAAATTTGCTTCTGGTATCTTTGCATATAACGCCCTTTATCCTTTGTATTTCTGTATCACTCATGAAATCATCCGCGTCTTCGGCTAAATCAATGAGGTTTTCTGTTGCCATTGAAAAAGCACACGAAAAGCTGTTGAACCTATCAGCGTCCAATTCGTTGTACCCATTACAATACTTATCATAAAGAGCCCTCATTATTGCGGCCAGCGCATCAAGTCGCACGGTTATATCATCTAAAATCTGGTTTTCATCTTGATATTTTTTCATTTTTCAAGTCCTCCCTTCCCGATACTCGCATACAGCTTGAAGGAATTTTATGTCCTCTTCACTCAGATATTGCGACGGCTGACCATCAACCGACCAAAATATGTCTGATACGTAGTCGCATATTTCCTTGACGTAAGGGTCGGTTCCGTGCTCCATGATGCCCTGTGCGAACTTTCGATAATATCCCGCGTCCTCGGCTTCTCCGACCTGCTCACAGTACTTTGCGTAACCTTCAAATGCAAAGACAATCTTCATTGCGACTTCCGGCGATGCAAAATTCTTGAACCGCAATATTTCCGGCTTTTGAATTAATGGTATTATGTTTTCCATGCCCGCCTCCTATATTTGCACATAGCAAGATCTTTCCCAATCTTTAGGGAAATACTTGTGAAGCTCACTATGTGGAACCTTGAGCAGATCAAGGACGGCATACGCTTCATCCATGCGCCATGAACTGCGCCCGTTAAATAGATCGCTGATATGAGATATTGAGCAAGTGTTGTTCAGAACATTGGCAATATGCTGCGCAATATCCTCTTGTGTAACGTCCTGGTCGTACATTTTCAGTCTTAAAAGTTTGAATTTTTTCATTACTATTCCTCCATATCTCCGCCGATAGCTTTTGCCATCGTGCTAATTGCCTTTGTTAATCCTGTAAAAGCACCCCTAAGGCCCTTTTGTATACCATTCATTGATTCTAAGGCCTTGTCATATGAGCCATGCAGCGCATACATTTGTTTTGCGATTCTTCTCGCCTTTAATCCATTAATCCCGTAATTTCTTAATTTTGTTAGAAATTCTTTTTTAGTCATATTTCCTCTCCATTCTTTAGTAAATATTTTGTAGTGGTGGATTTTCTGCTTGCCCCTTATTTATATATTTCTCTTTCGGCCAAACGCTTTTTTGTGCATGCTTCACAAAATACGCTTGTCCCGAATAAATCCCCTTCTCCATCGGAAAAGATATCTGCCAAATCAACGCTTATTTCCTTTCCGCATTCCGGGCAGATCGCAAATACATTTTCATCCGTAATGTCAATCCTAATTTCTGCGTCCTCTGAAATTTTTTGTTTTACATAAAACATGATTTTTCCTCCTTGAAAAATTTTTCTATAGCATTTGCTCCATCGTCCGTATACTTCCATGCCGGAACTTCTTTGGAGCAATGCTTCGCTTTGTCCCAGAACCACCGTCCGTATTTATTCGCCTGCCCTTGCGGTGCTTTTAGGCCGTGAGCATTAGCGATCCGTCCGACCATATTTCCAGTAATCCCGATACGGGTTCCTACTTCCTGCGCCGTGTAATATTGATGATCCATTACTGGCAACGGCAATACTGCCAATCCTGCAAGGGTTTTGCTGGCGTAACTTGCGCATATCTGCTTGTACTCCGGCATTGGTACGTTCTCGCCGATCTTAAGCCATAGAGCAGCCTCGCGTGATCTTGCGTTCTGCTGCATGATCTCAACACGTTTAGCTTTGAGTTCGTCTTCTTTTGCTTTCGCGGCGTAATATCCGTTTTTACGGATGGTTGGAAGAACTTCATCAAACACCCATCGTTCAAACTTTTCAGCCGCTGGAAGTTTACTACCAACAATCAAACGGTAAAGGTCGCCTTCCTGAATAAAAAGAATATCCTGCTTCCTCCCTAAGGAGTCTGTGATACCCTGTTTTAGGGTAGCATCTTTGCAATGCTGATTGATCGCATTGTTCGGCTTTACGTAACCCAATGCTTTGGCTGCATCACTTCCACAGAAGAGTATTTTTCCATCCTCTTCTAGAGTCCGCATTTCTCCAAATTGTGTACTTTTGAAAATCTGTAATTCGTTTTTCATTTCAAACTATTCCTTTCTGCTTCCTCTGTAGTTCGGTTCCTGTACTAAATCTACAGTATGAATCTGATCGTAGGTGTACCGAACTGTTAAAATTTTGTAGTGGTGATTATTTTTGGTCTGCTTGCCCTTACATAGTCATCCGTTGTTTCTCAAACTCAATTAAGTCTGTGCTTTTTATAAGATATGTTCTCCCCGCTCGCATTGCTCTCAATTTCTTCTCGCGAATCCAGCGATGCACCGTAGCTCTTGTTAGATTATACTTGCGCGCAATCTCAACACATGTTAAAAATTCATTCATATCTTTAGCCTCCTTTTGGATTCATTTGAATCTATATTAACCGATTCGTTTGAATCTGTACAATTGTCTATCAAATGTGTTAAGATAAGAAATAAAGTGAAATGAGGTATTAATGTGAGCGTTGGAGAGAGAATAAGGCTGTTTCGCCAAGAAAGTGGGCTTACTCAAGAACAACTACACGAAAAAACAGGTCTTGCGACTATAACAATACGTCAATACGAGGCAGGAAACAGAAATCCAGGTATAGCACAACTTGAGAAACTTTCAAAACAGTTGAGTATTTCTGTTAACTTTTTTTTGAGCAAGCAACCATTTGAAGATTTAAATCTTTTAGAGATTTTCAAAAATACAATATTGCATGCTTTAAACGAACGGAGGTTATATATCCCTCCCCATGAACCAATCGGCAGTATTACTAATGTTCAATATTGGAGAATAATAGATTCAAATATTGCAAGTATTACTAATATTCCCGAAAAAAATAAATTGGATATCGTATACCTTGATAAAAAAAATCTGCACGATCGAACATTTTCTGATGTAATAAAGGAAATCCGCTCCGATAATGGTTGGTCTCAAAAGGAATTGTCCAAGAAGTTACATATTTCATTAAAACTCCTTATCCAATACGAAAACGGTGAAAAGATTCCTACTATTGAGCAAATTAGTGACTATGCCTTTAATCTTCAGCTTCCATTCGAATATTTATATGGGGTAGAAAGCAAAAATGCAAAAAAATTGTCCAAGGCATTGGATGAAGGTGATATTGGAGAGTTTGAGAGGCTATCTGGTATGCCGCCTGGATCAATTATAGCGTTTATGAACCCTGACGATCTAGAGTCTAACAAGATGGATATCAACATTTCAGAAATGTTTGATTTTTTCAATAAATATAAGCACCACCTTTCTCCTGAGCAACAGAAAGAAATGCTTTATAGTCTAAATAGCATTAGAAAAAAATATATGGATTACAAAATAATGGAAAAAAAATATCGAAACTACCATAAAAACGCTCAAGTCCTCGATAAGCTTGTTGATTTACTGTCATCATCTTCTCCTGAAACCCAAGAGAAAATCCTTCAAATTATTGAGATAATGGCAAAAGAAGAGCCGCCGACAAGCGACTAACTTTCCATCTTTTCAACCAAAGCCCCTTGACGTACGCTATCACGTACGCTATAATAGTATTGAGGTGATAAACATGGAAGCGATCAATATTACAAAAGCACGGCAGAATTTATATAAGCTTGTGAAAGATACCAACGAATCCCACGCCCCAATCCAGATACTTGGCAAGGACGGAAACGCCGTTCTGCTCTCTGAGGACGATTGGCGGGCCATACAGGAAACTTTATACCTGTATTCTGTTCCTGGCCTTGTAGAGGGCATCAAGGAGAGCGAGAACGAGCCTATAGAAGAAATGGTAAGCGCTGATGACCTCGATTGGGAGTAAACTATGTACGATGCGCAATTGACAAAACGAGCCTTCAAGGATTATGCAAAATTGAAACAGGCGGGTATACTGAAAAAGGCCGGAGAGCTAATTAATATTTTAAAGCAAAATCCCTTCCAGAATCCCCCGCCTTACGAAAAGCTTGTAGGCGACTTGCAAGGCTATTACAGCCGTCGTATCAATGTACAGCATAGATTGGTCTACTCAGTGGATAAAGACGCTCAAATCGTCGTTATACGCAGCATGTGGACGCATTACGAATGAGGTTAAGATGAAATATATTAAACTTCCAACAGATCAGGATGTCTTGCAGGCCATTGAAGCCGACGAACCGCTTCTTGTACTGATTGCATTCGACGGCTCCGAAGTTATCATGGGTCGCCTTGATTATGGCGTGGAGCATCATATCCTACTCTCAAGGGCTGACCGGCCCGCCGACGATCTTGATAAATATTATCGGATCATCCTTGACCGTTCCGGCGCAGACTGGACATTTGTGTGCCCTGAAAATTATAAAGGGATAAAGGATCGGACAAAACGCATCTCCGAATTTTATAAGAATGGTTTTGCAGTCATCTCGTCCGTCTTAGATCAACTTGGGTATTTGGTTGGAATAAATATTCCAAAACGATACCAACGTCATATAAAGGCGCTTTACGAGTAATTAACAAAAGCCCCTCTTGCTACCACGCGCATTGAGAATTGGGATTTGAACGAATGTCGCGTGCTCGGAGAGGTTAGGCGGTTAATACGGGTTGTGAAATAATCAAAACAAATACTAAAATATTCGTTTATTTTTATTGACAAATATTATTATATTTGTTATAATAGACTCATAGGAAAGGGGGAGCGCATGAAAATATATAGTTCAAAGGAACTCATCAAAATGCTTTTGGATGATGGATGGTATGAGGTAAGGGTGAAAGGGAGCCACCACCATTTCCAACACAACACAAAGATTGGAACAGTAACGATTCCGCACCCAAAGAAAAGCCTCCCTCCAAAGACCGCAAAGAGTATATTAGAACAAGCGGGGCTGGTATAAAAACAGCCCCTGAAAGGATAAAAATATGAAAAAGAAAAATACATATATATTCCCTGCTGTATTCACATATGAGGACGGATTTGAGATCGCCGTGACCTTCCCCGATCTTCCAGGGTGCGCTACATGCGGGGAAAATGAAGTTGAAGCACTTGAAATGGCAAAAGAAGCTTTAGGCGGACATTTATATTGTATGGAGAATGCAGGCGAAAATATCCCCGTCCCTTCATCCTTAAAGGATTTAGCCATCGAGAGCAACGAGCGCGCTGTGTTGGTAGACGTATTTATGCCTACGGTGCGTTTCTCTGAGGAAAACAAGTCCGTAAACCGAACTGTGACGCTCCCCGCGTGGCTTAATGCAGCAGCCGTTGAAAAAGGCGTTAATTTTTCGCAAGCATTACAGCACGCCATTATCGAGCAATTGGGCATTGACGATCAGAAAAAGGCTATCTAGATAAACAAAAAGCCCCTCTCAAGCAAGGAGGAATACTATGAAATACGTATACACGGCGATATTTGAGCCGCAGGAAAGCGGAGGGTATCTTGTAAGGGTTCCCGATGTCCTTGGCTGCGTAACCAGCGGAAAAGATATAACCGAAGCTATGGAGTTAGCTAAGGATGCTCTAGCTGGCTGTCTGTGCTCCGCAGAGGATCACGGCTACCCAATCGCGACCTCTACGCTGCCGGGTGCTTTAGACGTACCAGATGGCGCATTTGCCGCGCTGATCGACGTTGACACAAACCAGTATAGAGCCGAAACGGATAACCGCAGCGTTCGTAAAAACGTCTCTATTCCTGCGTGGATGGAAACACGGGCCGAGCGTGCAGGAATAAGCCTGTCACAGACGCTACAGGAAGCATTGAGAAAGAAAATCGGATAAATTAAAAGCCCCTCCGCGCTACCAACACAAGAGGGGCAAGCAGAATTTATTCCACCACTACGAGGAAAGGAACCCTGCCCTTTTATTTTACCATATGGGCGGGGTGAAATGAAAGGAGTTTTTTATTATGGGAAAAAGGGTCAATACCGCTACATGGAATGAAAAGCAAAAACGCTGGCGGATCAACGTACAAAAGGACGGGGAGAGGCGAACCTTTTATTCTTCCACTCCTGGACGCAAGGGCCAGCGCGAAGCAAATTCAAAGGCCGATCTTTGGCTGGATGACGGTGTGGACGGCAGTGTTAAAACGTCCATCATGATCGCCCGCTTTATTAATTCGTTGAAAGATCGTCACGTAAGCCGTGAACATATAGAGCAAAACGAGAAGTTCCTGCGCCTGTACGCTACCCCGAAAATTGGCAATAAAAAGATTGACACAGTAACAGAAGAACACCTACAAGGAATTATAAACTATGCGCATTCAATCGGCAATCACGGTAAAGGCCTGTCCTATAAAACGTTGAAGAATTTAAGGGCCGTTCTTAGGTCTTTCATAAAATACTGCCGTATCGCACGGGTTACCACATTGCTTCCTGAAAGCCTGATGATTCCTAATGACGCACAACGGAGTTCTCGCGGTGCGTTGCAACCCAATGATATTAAGACCCTCTTTTCCAGTGACAAGACCACGTATAGAGGGAAGATTGTCCATGACTGGTATATCCATGCCTACCGCCTTGAGACTATCATAGGGTTACGACCAGGCGAATTGCTGGGGCTAGATATGTCCGATATTTCAGGCAGCCGTTGTACTATCAATAGGTCGCTCAATCGGTATGATGAAATAACTAAGGGTAAGGACAAAAACGCATCACGTGAGATCGCGCTGCGTACATTTGAAATTCCAAAGATCGGCCTATCAGAGATTAGGGCGCAACGCAAAATGCTCCTGTCTGCCGGCATACAATCTGATGCACTTTTCCCGACCCCAGATGGGGAACGTACGGTCCAGCGCGTATATCTTCGTAACTGGAATAGATATAGGACATTTAATAAGATTTCCGAAAAATCTCCTTATGAATTGAGGCACACATTCTTTTCTGTCGGCAAAGGCATTCCAGAAGAATTGATTAAGCCTATTGGGGGGCATAGCAAGTCTTTTGACGGTTTTGCAACGTACAGCCATGAACAAGAGGGTGACGCTGCAAGGGCGGCACAAATGATTGACAATGCCTTTAAAAGGATACTTGGAGAGTGATTTTTTGACCCCACTTTTGACCCCACTTTGATCGTTAAAGTGGTAATAATCGCCCTTTTCTCGTTGATAATCCAAAATGCAAAATGTACTGAAATGATGATTGTTAAGCCATATTTGGCAATTACAATTTTTATATTGATTTATATATTGGGGTTCGAATCCACTCGCCGCTACCATGAAGAATACCTCGTGCAGAGCACGGGGTTTTTTTATGGTAATGATAAGTAGTATCGAACCGCCGGTGGTTCATGCGAATCAAGCCCGCAGGGCGCAGATGAGCTATCCACTCGCCGCTACCAAATAAAAAAGTTCGTATCGAAGATATGGGCTTTTTTGTTTGATTGTAGAAGATAAGAATCATGCGAAAGCAAGCGTCAGCGAGGCTTGAGACTCAATGTTAATATGTATTGCTTGTAGCAACGGGCAAGTTCTCATACAATAGTGATAACGGCCGAAAGAAAGAAAGGATGTTATCCCTGATGTTAAACGAAAACATTAAAGCAATCAGAAAATCAAAAGGACTTTCGCAAGAAGAACTTGCTGTCAAGTTGAATGTGGTGCGACAAACAATCTCTAAATGGGAGCAAGGATTATCAGTTCCTGATTCTGAAATGTTAATCTCTATATCAGAAGCGCTTGAAACACCCGTCAGCACTTTGCTCGGAGAAGCTGTTATCGAGTCAAAAGCTGCTGACTTAAAAGCAATTTCAGAAAAACTGGAGATTATAAACTTGCAGCTTGCACAAAGGAAAACCGAAAGACGAAAAATACTTCATTGGTTACTTATCTCATTGTGCGCGGTCATAATAATAATTTCTGCGGTCTTAATAGGATTAAATAGTCCTTACTTGGATTGGAATTATAGTGACCCTGAAACTAGCGTTGCCGGAGTAGCTTTTCACGCGTTTGAATGGTTGTTTGTCAGATTGGCGCCGATTATCCTTATCGGGGCAATCGTCGGAATTTTCTTAACACGGAAGAAAGTATAAACTTCTCTGTTTTGCCTTTACGAAAAAAGCGCCACGCGCTTTTGCGCCTGGCGCTTTTGTCTGTAACTTTCTGATCAAGGGTTTAGGCTTGGGCAGGATGTATCCCAGTATCACGCACTTCCAATCAATGCCCTGTCCAATTTCTGTTTATGCTCCAAAAAATTTATCCAACTCCGACGCCAGAAGTTCAGGGCATTCCTCCGCCATCTGGTGGCCGTAGTCAAGGACGACACTGGTGACGTCTTCTGCGACCAGTTTCATTTCGCGTTCCACTTCTTCAAAGATGAATTCTCTGCCGCCGAGCGCCAATACAGGCATTTTCAGCTTTTCTTTGGCAGCCTCGAGGTTCCACTCCGCATCCTGGAACGTAGCTCTGTAAATTTCGCACATACTGCGAATGCCATCCGGCTTGGAATAGCAGCGGATATATTCATCCATCGCGTCGTCAGGAATATTGCAGTCCAATGCCTCATTCTTCAGGAACTGGTCAAAATAGATCCGTTCACGCCCTGTAATCAGCGCCTCCGGAAATGCCGGTACGTTATAAAAATTGATGTGCCACAGCCAGCGGTTGCCCTCCACATTTTCCGGCGTCAGGTGAGACCATTCTTCCAGCCCGAATCCGGGCAGGAGCATTTCGATATAAGCAAATTTCATTACGCGGTCAGGATACTTTTTGGCGATACAATATCCGCATGCCGCGCCCCAATCTTCTCCCGTAAGATAAAACTTGTCAATCCCGAGCTGGTCGGCCAGCGATACGATGTCGTCCGCCATCGTCATCATGTCGTACCCGTCTTTCGGCCGGTTTGAATCCCCGAGACCACGCAGATCCGGACATACGACTGTGTATTTCTCCGTCAGGATAGGTATGAGTTTCCGCCAGTAATAGGAGGTTTTCGGAACACCGTGAAGCAGGATCAGCGCCGGTCCCTGTCCCGCCGTGTAATAATGCAGGCGAACTCCGTTGCAGGTCTTGCGAGAGTGCGTTACTTTGTTACCCTGAAAGTCCAAAATATCTTGTTTCATGTTTTCTTCTCCTTTTTATTTTATTTTAAACTGATTGTGGTCAAACCTTTTTGCGCTTTTCCCCAAAGGCGATCGCCAAAATGATGATCGCGCCCGTCACCATATATTGCTGTGCGATATTAAGCCCCATGATCACGATACCGTTATTGATCACGCCGATCAGAAGCGATGCGACCACCGTTCCTATGATCGAGCCTTTTCCGCCGGACAGCGCGGCGCCGCCGAGGATCGCCGCGGCGATTGCGTTTAACTCTATGCCGCCCTCCCCGATCGTGCTGCGCGCCGTTTGCATCAGGCCTGCCGACAGCATGCCGGAAATGGCCGCCACGATTCCAATAACCAGCATGACCATAAATTTAATCTTTTTTGTAGAAACGCCGGAAAACTCCGCCGCCACCCTGTTGGCTCCGGTTGCGAGCACCTCGCGCCCGTAAGACGTTTTTTTGAGCACGACGTGTCCAATCAGCAGCGCCGCGACCGTCCAGATCACCAGCACCGGCACGGGGCCAATGCTCGCCTGTCCGAAAATATTGTTAAACGCCGCATCGCCAATGATGATCGGTTTGGTGTTGGTAAGCCACATATCCGCCCCCCGAACCACCATTTGCATGCCGACTGTTACGATAAACGACGGAATCCCAAGTCCGGCGACAAGTGCTCCGTTGGCGGCGCCTACGATCGCTCCTCCTGCGAGACCGGCTAAAATGCCAATGAACGCATTTCCGGTCGCCTGGATCGCAAGGGCCGCAAAGATTGCGCCGAATGCCGCCGTCGCTCCGACCGAGAGGTCGAATTCGCCCGCCGCAATCGTAAATGTCATTGCGACCGCGATCAGCGTCGTCATCGTAGTCGTCCTGACTATGCTCAACAGGTTACTGGGTTTTAAAAACCCTGAATCACCGATTGAAAACAGAAAGAACAGGAAAACGCCGATAAAAACAAAGTATACGATGTAATTTCTCCATTCAAAGCTTCTTCTGCTAGAGACCTTGGATTGCATGATGAAGTACCTCCTCCGATTCAATTTCTCGTCCGGACAGTTCTTTATTGATCGTCCGGTTATACAGGACCAGGATCCGGTCACACGCCGCCACCAGTTCACTTAATTCCGACGAGATCATCAGTACTGCAACCCCCTTGTCGGCAAGCTGCCTTATGATACGCAGGATTTCGGCTTTGGCCGCGACATCGACGCCGATAGTCGGTTCATCCAGGATCAAAACCTTGGGGTCGCGCGCAAGCCATTTACCTAAAACGATTTTTTGCTGGTTGCCGCCGGAAAGCAGCATCGCCATCTGGCCTATGCTATCCGCCTTGATTGACAGCTTCTCAATATATTCCCTGGAAATATCCGCCCCTTTCTTATCGTTTATCAAAAATCCTTTTCTCATCTGCCGGACGCTGGGCAGCATAAAATTGCTTTTGATGCTGTGTTGCAAAATCAGCCCTTCCTGCCTGCGGTCTTCGGGAACAAGCGCGATTCCTTTATTCATCGCGTCTTTTTGGCTTTTGATAGGCTCGCCCTGTATGACAACTTCTCCCGTCCAATTCTTCCTTATGCCGAATATGGACTCGACGAGCTCCGTCCTCCCGCTCCCCATCAATCCGGCAAGCCCCAGTATTTCCCCTGGGTATAGTTCAAACGAGACGTCCGTGAGTTTGTTTCCGTACGCAAAATCCCTTACGCGCAGCACGGGATCGCCGGACTGTTCAAAATTCCTTTCCACACGCTCAAAAGATGTTTTAGCCGCTATATCGAGCATCTTATCGATGATTTCTTCCATCGTGATGTCGCTGCTTTCGACCGTCGCAACGTTGACGCCGTCGCGCAGAATCGTCACCCTGTCGCAAATTTCAAAAACCTCGGCCATCCTGTGTGAAATATATATGATGGAGATCCCCTTTTCCTTGAGCTGGCGGATTACCTTAAACAGCGCTTTCGTTTCCGCCTTTGACAGAGACGACGTTGGCTCGTCCATAACTAATATTTTTGCATCCTGAGACAGCGCCTTTGCGATTTCTACCATCTGCCAGTAGCCGACGTCCAGCGACTCGACCGCAACCCGGGGATCAATATTGTCAATTTCCAGCCATTTCAGTAATTCTTCAGTCTTTTTAATGTTTTTTCTATCATCGATCAGTCCGCCCTTTTTCCACTCGCGCGTAATATAAATATTTTCCGCGACGCTCATGGCGGGCAGCAGGCTGAACTCTTGGTAGATCATGGCGATGCCCTTTTTATGCGCATCCTCCGCGCTGTGCAGGTCGACCTCCTGTCCGTCGATCCGTATTTGCCCTGCGTCCTTTGTATATACGCCGTTCAGTATCTTCATCAACGTAGACTTTCCGGCGCCGTTGCCTCCGAGCAGGGCGTGGACTTCACCCTTTTTCAGGGAAAAATTCATTTTTTTCAGGACAGGAACGCCACTGAATTGTTTTTCGATATTGTGCATTTCCAAAACGTTTTCATTCATCTTTGCCACCCTGTAAAATGGGCTGTAAGGCGGAACCTGAAAAGTCCCGTTCCGCCTTGTCCCATTCGGATTTTTACATATTTTCAGTTTACTGCTTCAGCGCTTCGGCAGCCTCCGCAAACAAAGGTTCGCCGCATACCGCTTCATAGGTGTCCGCAAGATTATCACGGGTAACGATGGTCGGTACTACTTCAATAAATACCGGTACGTCCGCGCCGATCAGGGCAAGTACACCCGCCGTCGCTTCGGCGACTCCCTGCTGGTAAGGATCCTGCGTGCTGATCCCCTTTACGTATCCGCCCTGCGCCAAGTCAAGCACGACCTCGTCGCTCATAAGGTCTGTACCGATTGCCAGATCCTCCGATGAAAGTCCTGCCGCGCGCGCCGCAGAGATAATGCCGATTGCCGGTTCGTCCCACTCCGTATAAATCGCGTTGATCTCCGGATGCGCCGTGAGCAGCGCCGCTGCGGACGCTTCCGTATCCAGCGCATCCTCGAACGGCGCAATGGCCACGATGTTAACGTCCGGATATTTTGCTGCGATCCTTGTTACAAATCCTTCATAACGGTCATTGGTTGCGGTAAACTGCGGTGCATAGTATAATATCCCGACATTTTTTTCCGCTTTGTCCTCCAGCGACTGCGCAATAATGTCGGCATGCCGCATACCATTCAGAAGATTGTCGCATGTAACCGTGGTAACATAGTCTGTGCCCGCTTCAAGTCCGTCTACCGCCTGATCCATAAACACGATTTTGATTCCGGCATCCACGGCCTTTTTGCACACATCTGTGAGGGTAGCTTCATTCGTCGGATGGATAAAGAGAAGATCCGGTTCCATCGCAATCGCCGCTTCGATATTGGAAATCTGTGTCACGTCGTCCGAATTCGCGTCTGTTGTTGCGATCACCTCGATCCCATAGGACTCGAGCGTGTCGGTAATGCCTGCAATCTGCTGATTCGGCCAAAAGCTGCCTGTCCAACGCATGCACAGCGCCGCCGTCATTCCGTCGAGGGCTTCGATCTGGTTTTTCTGATCTTCTGTCACGGCCGCAACGAAATCGCTTCCTAAGACCGCTTCTTCTCCATTCGGCCCAAAGTTAAGAACCGATCCGTCGAGAGCCGATTCGGCCATTTTAAGCGTGTTTTCGCTGGGCTCTTCATACCAGAATGGCTGCTGCCATCCATACTCCGCCGCCATTGCATTCAGGCGTTCTGTTACGCCGCCCTCTGCCGGCGCCGCTTCGCTTTCTTCGGCTGTCGGCTCCGTTGCTCCCTGCGTTACCTGTTCTGTAGGCGTTTGCGTGGAATTCTCAGGAGCCGTCGTTTCGGCGCAGGCTGTAAAAGCAGCCACCGCCATCACAATCACTACCATGATCGCCACTAATTTTTTCATTTCTTTCCTCCTTGTTTTTTTCTTGATATTGGATGTCTCCAATTTATTTGACTCAAACCTTTTCCTATGCGCGGATCGCGCCCGACCTCATGACGGCGTCGCTTGCTCCAGAGGAATATTGCGTCCGCCTGTCCGGCCATATTTCAATATTTCAAGATTTGTATTTTGGATATTCTTTGTTTTCCAGGACTGATTCCCGCACAGCAAAAGTGCCGCGCGCTGTTACGTCTGGCACTCCTGTCTGTAAACTCTCTACAATTTACTCTGTCTCAAAAACGAAACAGATCACTGCGGTGTTTCCGCAGCCGCGACCAATTCCTGCGGCGGATCTGCGTAATATACGTTTTTCCACATGTCAAGCACATTATCTTGTTCCACTACGAAGCCGGAGGTCGTAATAAAGGTCGGTACTTCTTCACCAAGGCAGGCAAGAGCCGCGCACGTCGCCTCGGCTACGCCGGCGTCATAAACCTGCTGTGCCGCCAGTCCTTTAATCACGCCGCCCTTTGCAAGCTCAATTCCTACGTTCAGCCCCAGGTCAATGGTGGTTACGGCTACCTGGTCTTCCATTCCGGCCTGCTTGACCGCCGCAATAATGCCTTCCGACGGAACATCCCAAATTCCCCAGATACCGTCAAGGTCCGGATGTTTGGTCAGCATTGCTGCTGCCACTTCGCCTGCCGCGCCGGAGGAATCGCTGCCACTGAAGCCCTGCTCCTCTACAATCTCGATCTCCGGATAACATTCCTCAAATACCTTAAGCGCTTCATCGTAGCGGATTTCCGTCGTACGGAACACAGCGTCGTAATAGATAATGCCGATTTTCCCTTTGCCTCCGATCGCTTTGGCAAGCAGGTGGGCGCAACGCGCGCCATTACCCATATCGTCCGGCGACACGATCGTTACGTAGTCCTCCCCTGGAACGAGGTTATCTCCCGCCTGATTCATGAACACAACCTTTACGCCCTGCTCCGTCGCTTTCTTGTAGATTGCGGAGTTGGCGGCAGTATCTACCGGTATAGAAACGAGAATGTCCGGATCCGTCGCCAGAATAGATTCTATATCCGCAGTCTGCTGCGCCGCATCAAAGTTCGGATCCGTTACCGCGATCACTTCAATCCCGTATTTTTCAAACGTCGCTTTGAGCGCGTCGATCTGCGCCTGCGACCAGTCGTTGCCCGTGTACTGCATGGCAATCGCGGCTTTGAGGTTCATGGCCTTCACCTGCTCGATCTGTTCGTCCGTTATGGAAATATCACTGGCAAATACAGGTGTTTCGCCATTCGGGCCCACCGTGATGGATTTCCCGTCCAGCTCCGCGAGCTTCTCATCGGGGTCGCACGAGGTTCCCGCCTGTTCGCCGGAAGCAGCGGCGCTTTCCCCTGAGTCCGGAGTCGCAACGCTTTCCTGCGGAATTGTTTCCGAAGTCGCCGCTCCACCGTCCGCGCATGCGGTAAACAGCGTAAGCACCATAGCTGCCGCCAACACCAAAATCAATACCTTTTTCATTTTTCTCCTCCTGTTTTTTATTATTTTCACCACAAACGTGGAAAAAATGGGATTTCTATTGTTTGGAACTCTTGTAGCCGAACGCAACGGCAAGGATTACGATTAGTCCCCTGATGATAAGCTGCTGACTTACATTGAGCCCCATAATGATGAGGCCGTTGTTCACCATGCCGATCAAAAACGCGCCCACAATCGTACCAATGATGGAGCCCTTTCCGCCTGAAAGCGCCGCGCCACCTAAGATTACTGCCGCGATTGCATCCAGCTCCGCGCCGTCTCCCAGAGTATAACGTCCCGTATACATCCTGCCCGCGTACAGCATGCCTCCAAGGCCTGTCACCACACCCATCAGCAGCATGACGCTCAGCTTGATGTTTTTTACGTTGATTCCTGTAAACCGTGCCGCCACGGGATTCGCCCCTGTTGCAAGCACACGTCTTCCATACCGTGTCCGTTTCAATACGAAATTCCCGATCACCGCCGCCGCGACGAGCCATACCAGCAGCACGGGAACCACGCCGCCAATATCGCCTGTGCCGAACGCGAACAGATAGGCTTCATGATCAATGGGAACGGGCGCAGAGCCGGTAATCCACATCGCGACACCGTTTGCGACGGAAGAAGTACCTATCGTAACGATAAACGACGGGATAGAGAGCCTGCTTACCAGCAGGCCGTTCGCCAGGCCAAACAGCGCCCCCGTTCCAAGGCCCGCACCCAGCGCGCCTGATATTCCATACCCGGACGACAACGCCATAGCGCATGTGAGGGATGTCAGCCCGACAAGCGCGCCCACCGACAAATCCAACTCGCCCGCGCAGATCACAAACGTCATGGCGATCGCGATGATCGAAATAATGGACGTCTGTCTTACGATATTCAGGATGTTACTGATTTTCAGGAAGCCTGAATCCGCGAGCAAAATGGAAAATACGACGACAACGACCACAAAAGCAATATATACGACGTTCTGCCGCCAATGGAACGTCCTTGCAGCGTTAGAAATTTTGGATTTCATGTTGAAGTTCCTCCTCTGAATCGATCTCTGCACGCATCAGCTCCCGAATGACCTTTCCCTGGTGCATAATCAGAATCCGGTCGCAAATCGCAAGGATCTCGGCCAGTTCAGAGGAAGCCATGACGACGCTCTTCCCGTCCCGTGCCAGTCCGCGGATGATGTCCATGATCTCCGCCTTGGAACCGATGTCAATTCCCTTGGTCGGTTCGTCCATCAGGATGATCTGCGGCTCGTTTGCCAGCCATTTCGCAAACACGATCTTTTGCTGGTTGCCGCCGGAAAGCAGACGGACAAGCTTGTTCATGGAATCGGTCTTTATGCGGAGTTCCTCCGTCCAGTCGTTTACCACCCGAACTGATTTCTTTTCATCGACTACGCCCACCCTGTTTGAAAGCTTATCAAGCGACGGCAGCAAGATATTATCTTTAACTGAATGATCCACCAGCAATCCCTCCACGCGCCTGTCTTCCGGAATGAGCGCAAGGCCCTTTTTCATGGCCTGACTGGGATTTCTAAAGCGGACTTCCTCCCCGTTCACCGTGAGCGTGCCCTTAACCAAAGGATCGATACCAAACAGCGCGCGCAGCGTTTCGCTGGTTCCGCTGCCGCCCAGGCCGGAAATCCCGAGTACCTCCCCCTCGCGCAGCGTAAGGTCCACGTTTTCCACCCGGTTGTTCGTCTTGATCCCGCTTGCGCAAAGCACAATCCGTTCCCCAACCGGCGTTTTTCTGTCCTGCCACTCGAATTTGTCTACATTTTTTCCCGTGATCCCGCGTATCATCTGTTCCATCGTGATTTCCGACGTGTCGGCGGTCACGACGTTTTTTCCGTCCGCGAGGATGCTGATCCGGTCGCAAACCTGGTAGATTTCTTTCATGCGGTGCGAGATATATACGATTGCAATACCTTTCTTTTTGAGTTCTCTAATCATACTGAACAGGTGTCCCACTTCGTTTTCCGTCAGGCAGGAGGTCGGCTCGTCCATGACGAGTACCTTTGCGTCTGTCGCGAGAGCCTTGGCGATTTCCGTCATCTGCCATTGCCCTGCAGCAAGGTCGGACATCACCGCGCCTGGGTCCATCGCTACGTTCAGTTCGCTGAAGATACGCCGCGCTTCCGCTGTGCACTTCCCGTTGTCAATGAGGCCATTCCTCTTTTTGAATTCTCGGTTCAGGAATATATTTTCCGTAACCGTCATGGTCGGAGCCAGAGAGAATTCCTGGAAAATCATCGCGATCCCCAGTTTTTCCGCATCCTGTGGCGACCGGAAATGGACCGGACTGCCGTCAAATATGATTTCTCCCGCATCTTTCATGTATACGCCGGTCATGATTTTCATCAATGTGGATTTTCCCGCGCCATTGCCTCCTACCAGTGCGTGGACTTCACCTTTTTCCAGCGCGAAATCCACCTGGTCCAGTACCTTTACGCCGTTGAAGCTCATGTCAATCTTTTTAAGTTCAATGATATGTTTGGCCATATGGATACTCCTTACTGTCCGCCGACGCGCTGTTCCGCGCGTCGGCGGCTTCTTTTCAGGAACGGCAGCAGTCTGCTGCCGCCGCTATTTCAGGATGTTGTCGTACACCTTGTTGTTGAATTCCCGCACCGGCCCTACAAATTCTTCATACGGTTCGTCAAAGGGCGTCTTGCAGCCCCATCCGCGCGCCGTGTTTTCCACATACGCACACCAGTGCCAACCGATAAACCACGGCTCGTCCAGCAGCGGCCGCAGCGAATCGATATAGTCCTGCGCGCGCGCGGCCTGTCCGTCAAGGTCGTACACCCGGTCCGGATTCATCTCCGTCTTGCAGCTGTTTCCAATATCGGCGATAAGCACGGGTTTTCCCGTGATTTCATGCCATTTTCTGAGGTCTTCATGCATTTGCCGGTATCCATCCTCGTTATTGGCGGGGAAGTACTGCACGGAAAATACATCCACATACGGTTTCATTGCTTCCAGTACCGGAGTAGGGATTACCTTGTTGCCGTTGTACCGGTCACCAAGAATCAGATGGTTTTTGTCATAGCTGCGGATATGCTTCGTGACCACTTCATAATATTTGGAAGCAATATCAAACACTTTCCGGTCCCTCTCCCCTTTTTCCAGTCCTTCCAGTTGCGGGAAATCCCTTCCGCTTGCATGGTCCTGCCATGACGCAATGTCTACGAAGAAATATCCGATCAGGTTCTGACTGTCCGCATGGTCGGCGCAGATGCTGCGCGCCAACCACTCAGCGTATACGTCGAATTCCCTGGAATAGACGTCGGGAAAATTAGGATGACCGTTCCAGTCCTCGATTTCCGCGACGCGCAGCTGGAGAACATACGGCATATTCGCCGTCCTGTAATCCGCCGCGCTCCATGGCGTGGAGTGCCCGAGGTTAATATTCACACCCCAGTCGAGCGCCTTGCCCCAGTCCCCACTGATATATTCCTGCGTCCATCCAATTGTATTGAATCCCCAGTCTTTCATGTCCTTTACAAGGCCTTCACGGATCCATTTATCTTTATTTGAAGAATACTTTTCTTTCCAGATGTTAAGGTTATACTGATATTTCAAGTTAGAATCATCCAGATGATTCAGCCCTACGGAAATAAATGCATTCCCTTCCGGATCAATCAACCACTGCCGTTCTCCCTCCTCCTGAATCCTAAAAAAACCAGTGGCTTCAAATTGCTTTTGTTCGGTTCCTCCAAAATAATCGAGCTGATTCATTTTGCGCCTCCTTTGTTTGTTCTGTTTGACTCAAACCTTTTCCCATGCGCGGCTCGCGCCGGATCTCATGACGGCGTCGCTGATCCGCTCGATCTGGTAGCCGTCTTCAAAATTAGGCGAGGCCTGTTTGTTTTCCGCAATCGCCTTGATGAAATCGTAACACTCGACGATCTTTGTCTCCGTATATCCGATTCCCAGCGCCGGAATCGGCCATAGACCCTCTCCGTATGGATGAGCCGGACCGGTATAAATCGTACGGAAGCCCCGGCGGTCTCCGGCGTCGCTTGCGAAGCAGACCTGCAGTTCATCCCTGCGTTCGTAATTGAAATAGATGGAACCTTCCGTTCCGTGGATCTCAAGCGTGATGAAGTTATTGCGGCCCCACGCGTTCCTCGTCGCCTCGATCGTGCCGAACGCGCCGCTTTTGAAATTGATCATGAAGCAGCACTGGTCGTCTACGTCAACTGTGCCTTTCTGCGCACTGCCGCCTTTTACATTCCCCAGGCTGTCCACGGAACCGGTTTGCAGCGGCCGCTCGTTTATATACGTTGCAACACGCGCGTTTACTTCATCAAAATCACCGATGAGAAACCGCGCCAGATCGACCACATGCGTCGCAATATCCCCGAGCGCGCCCGAGCCGCATACCTTTTTCTGGAACCTCCAGGAAAGCGGGGAGTCTGGATCCGCCGACCAATCCTGCAAATAGGTCCCACGGAAATCCAGGATCGTCCCGATCGCTCCCTCTTCAATTAATTTTTTTGCAAGCTGCACTGCGGGCGTCCGTCTATAGTTAAACGCAAGCATATTGATCACACCTGCTTTCTTGACGGCGTCGCGCATCTTTTCGGCTTCCTCAAGCGTTCTTGAAATCGGCTTTTCGCACAGAATATGCTTTCCGGCTTCTGCCGCCGCCACAGCGATTTCGCAGTGTACGTCGTTTGGCGTACAAATATCAACGATATCTATCTCGGGATCGTCCACGATGTCGCGCCAATTCGCTGTTCCCTGCTGGAATCCCAGCCTCTGCGCCGCGTCTTTCGCGCATTCCTCCGTCAAATCGGCAATGGTCTTTTTGACCGCCATTCCCGGCGCCGGCCAAAAAAACATCGGCATCCCATCGTATGCGATGGAATGTGCTTTTGCCATAAATCCCGCGCCAATCAATCCTACATGATAAGTTTTCATCTGTTTCTCCTTTCAATTTTGGTTCTTAAAATCCCTGCTTTTTCAAATAATCTGACGTGATCCGCGCTCCCTCCGCCGGATCGCCCGTCCAGCCGTCGCACTCAATCGCGATCTCAATCTTATGCGGCGCTTTTTTGAGCGCCTCCATGATTGCATCTATGTCTAGTATCCCGACGCCAATAGGGCAAAACATACCGTCGTCCATGATGTCTTTCAGATGGATGTAATCGATCCGGTCGAGATATTTTTTTACGACCTTAAGCGGATCCCCGCCGCCTTTTTTTACATGGGCAAGGTCGGGGCATAGCCGGATACGCGTATGCGGCATGACCTTATCCAGCTGGACCGGAGATTCTACCAGCGATCCCATATGAGGGTGATAACTTGCCCTCATTTCCAGCTTGTCCGCAAGATCGCAGACCCGGTCGAGCGCTTCGCCCAATTTTACGTAATCCGATTCCCTGATCCCGTCGAACCGGATTGCACCGCCTCCCAGGACAATCTCCATTGCCCCAAGATTTTTGGCAAATTGCGCGGCGCGGCAGATACGGTCCAGTTCTTCGGGCAAGATCTCATCGTAAATGAAATTGCAGGCGATATATACGCCTTTTAGCGTCAGGCCGTACTTTTCCAGCATTTTTTTCAGGATCTCGCTGCGTCCCTCGAACTCCAGCAATTCCCCGTCAAATATCTCTACCGATTCAAATCCTGCTTCTGCAATATCCGCCAGCGCCTGTTCGAGTTTGCCAGCGCATCTGTAATATGCAGCGTTTACACAATTTGGCGCCGCCCAGTGCGCCAAAACCGGTCCCCATGCGTTCGTCGAGTAAGTGATTTCCATAAGCTTTCTCCTTTTCATTTTTTCTATTGTGCTAAAAAAAGCGTAAATTAACAGAGCTACGGAAAATTCTGTTTTTTCCGCTTCCACAGGTACATAGTTTGTTTATTTTATCTCGGTGCTTTTCCCTTGTGTTTACGGATACTATAGCACAGTAAGAAAAGGAAAAAAGAAATTTTGGCTGTTTTAATTTTTTTTCAAAAAAATCGCTTTTTTTATGCCTTTTTTACGTAAAATTAACGGCTTTTGTGCAGTTTCAGAAATTCAGGCGCGGGCTTTCTGATGATTTCGCGCCAATAACGCGTCAACTCGCGCGGATATACTACTACTGGTTGTACGCCCACAAATTTATACCCTTTTTTCCCCAGCAACGCCTGGATTGTAATCATTGCGGCTGCTTCTCCCTGCTCGTAAGGGCGCTGCGCACTGATGCCCCGCACCATTTCTCCACGCGCCATATAAGAGGCAATTTCCAGGTCCAGATCTGCTGTGGAAATAGCGACGTCTGTCCGTCCTAGCGTACGCAGGGCGCGTATCGCCTCCATTGCCGGACGTTCCCAGGATACATAAAGACCGGAAATCTCCGGATGCTCCCTCATCATTTGCAGGCAGGTATCATATACATTTTGAATTTGATAAAAATTTTTGCTGGACACGATCTGTAAATTGGTATAATTTTCCGTCAGTACCTGCTCTGCCGCATTATCCCGCTGACGCGTCATATGAAACGGCAGCCCATGATTTAACAGGCCCAGTTTGATATGCTTTCTCTCCTTGAAATATTCCCCCAGGATATTGCCTGCATTCTGCCCGTTTTCCCGTTCGTTCACTGAAACGCAGCTATAATAGTCATTCTTGTCAATCCCCTGCGGTATATTTCCAATAAGAATCATTTTTGTCAGGCGGGAGAGTTCCTTGAATTTGCCTGCTGTAATGTTTTCATCCACCGGAACGCCGATAATCGCATCCGGTTTCTGCATGCGAAGCGCGTCTAACTGCGTTACCTGCAATTGCGCGTTAAAATTTGCGTCCATCACTGCGACGACCTGTACGTTATAACGCGCAAGCGTATCTCGGATCGCCATTTCCTGTAGCCGCGACCATTCCGTATCCGTACAGTGAAACGCTATGGCAACCTTGAATTGCCCTTTTTTCAAATATTCTTCTTCCGCCGTATCGATCAGTATAGACTCAGGCGGAACGGCGATTTCCCCAAACGGGCCACGGTTGATAACGCGCGTGGATTTCCGGACTGTAAAACCGATGGGCATACGAACTACTGTCTGTGCAAGCGAATTCCCTTTCAGTATTTTCATCATCATTTCTACCGCGCGCTTGGCGGTTCCGGCGGTGTCCTGTCGGAGAATCGTCAGCGACGGATTAAAAATACCGCTCCATTCATCGTCTCCAAAACCAACCACGGAAATATCGTCCGGACACTTAAGGCCATAATCATCCGCGTTTTTCAGAAGTTTTAGCGTCAATGTATTTCCCGATGCGATAAATGCGGATGGAAGCGTGTCGAAGTGCGCTTTTTCAAAAATGTTTTCCTCCTCGCCACGGTAAAGGTCCACCCTGCAGACCAATTTTTTATCAAAAGGAACTTTATATTCCTCCAGCGCGCGCCTATATCCCGCGAGCCGTTCCTGACAGTTGAGCAGGTCGCAATCCTCGAGCAGGATACCAATCAATTTATGCCCGCTGCGAATCAAATGGCGGGTCCCCCTGAACATTGCTTCCTCGTTTTCAGACAGCACAGATGGAATTTCATCATCTTTCGTCTTTCGCTCCACGCAGACAAAAGGGATCCCTGAACGCTTTACTTTTGTGTATACCCGTGACGCGTTTACCGTAGGCGATAAAAAAATACCGGCGGTATTTTTATCCGCAAGCAGATTTAAAAGAATATGCTTTTCATACTCTTCGTTATCGTGGGAAACATAGATCGAAAGAATATATCCCTCTTTCGCAAGCAGGTCTGTCATTGTGTTGGCAAGCTGCGCATAGATAGTACTGCTGATGGTGGGCAGCACAAACACCATCCTCGACTGCCTCCCGAATTTGAATTGATTGCTGCGTATTTTATTGATATATCCCGTTTCATAAATGACCTGTTCTACTTTTTTCGTCAAATCGGGGCTAACATAACGGGTTTTGTTGACAACATGGGACACTGTAGCAATGGATACCCCAGCCATTTTGGCAATGTCCTTTATTGTGATACTCAAAATTTATCTCCCTAATTAATCTTGAATTTACTTTAATACTTCTATTTTATTAATCATATTAATATTAATAAGCTGTTATTGAAATCATCATTATGATAATCTTTTTTCAATAACAAAATCAATTAGTTAGAAATATTTTATCGTAATCTGTTGAAATCTATGTAATTTACGTAAATTAACGTACCGAACTCAGTCTTGATATAAAAACGAGCATTCCTCCGTACAATTTGCAATCAAAACAGACGCAATTTCGGTAACAGGAGGCAACCAAAACCGATCCGGCGCCTAAAGAAGAATTAACTTTTGGCAAAAGTTTTTGCAGTTATTCGGAGTAGAGTAAAAGTATAAGAACAAAAAGTCTTCTTAAAACGGTTTTTCCTCTGTTATCATTTTTATATGCTATTTTTCCTGTGTTTTTATCAGTGTTTCAAAATCGGCAATCGGCATGGGCTTGTAGTAATAATAGCCCTGCACAAAATCGCAGCCCTCCGCCCTCAAAAACTCGACCTGCTTTTCCCATTCTACACCTTCCGCAACCGTTTGTATATGCAGGTTCCTTGCAATGGATATGATGCCCTTGAGCACCGTGTAGTCTTTTTCGTCATCCATATTTTCCGTAAAAAAGGCCGCGTCCAGTTTCAATACATCGATAGGCATGTCCTTTAAAACGCCCAACGAAGAATATCCTTTCCCAAAGTCGTCCAGCGAACAGCGAAAGCCTTTTGCACGTAAATCTTTCACCGTCTGGATCATATATTTCTGGTTTTCGAACGCCACTGTTTCCGTGAATTCGATTTCTATCAGTTGATCCGGAATCCGGTAGCGTTCTTTCATTTCCGTATAGACCGATACGAAATCCGGATCATAAAACTGGATACGCGATACATTCACCGAAATCGGCAGCACTTCAAGCTTCTGGTCGAGGCGGCTGCAAAGCCAAACGCAGATTTTCTCAAATACATATTGATCCAGCGCGCTGATGAAACGGCAGTGCTCAAAAATGGGGATAAAGTGATCCGGCGGAACGATACCTTTTCCCGGCATATTCCAACGCACCAAAGCTTCCGCGCACTCTACGCGCCTGCTCTTCAGGCTGACTTTCGGCTGCAGGTATACGATAAATTCGTTCTGCCTGAGCGCCTCGTGCATCCTGCTCATAATCGTGACTTCTTCGATCATTTTTTTCCGTATACTCTCGTTGTAAAATGCATAGCGATGCTTGCCCGCATGATTTTTGACCGTTTTTTGCGCAAAATTCGCGTAATTAAGGAGCGTAGCCATTTCGCACGTTCTTCCGGCATCCTCTACGCAGCAGATTCCATATACCAGAGTAATCATGTATTTATTTTTCAATGCCTCAATCCGTTCGACCAACTCCCTGTCGATCCGCCTGTGCCGGTCGATGAGATCATTTTTGTCCGTATAGCGGCATAACGCTACAAACTGATCCGCAGTATTGTGCCCGAAAACTTCATACTCCCCCATATCTTCCATCATCAGTTCCGCATAGGTTTTTAATACGCCGTCCCCGCAGTCATAACCAAAAACATCGTTAATGTATTTAAAATTTTCAAAATCCATATAGACAACCGCAAATTTTTCTGAGGGATTTTGTTCCAGGATCGCTGCCGCCTCGGCCTTGAATTTTTCTAAAGTATATGCTCCCGTGACCTCGTCTCTGAACGCGATGTCTTCCAGAGTCTCATTTTTATGCCTGAGTTCTACCATCCTTTTGATGTAGAACGTCACTACAATAATACAGGCAACGATACATGCAACCGTCATGATAAAAATCAATCTTGACAAATCCGCCGTCTGCCGGCTCGAATAATCCTCAATCGCGAACACCGTATTGTTAGCAATATCAAATAATTCTTCGCTTTCCAATAGCAATTGTGTCGGATCGGCCCCGTTCCTGACTTGCTGTATCCCGTCTTTTACAATATTCCACTGCTTGGACAACATAGACAGGTCATTTCGATAAGCGGTGTCTTGGGGGATCACAAGGCCATACTCACCCTTCCCTGTTTCCAATTCCTCAAGGATTCCATCCACGTAATCAATCAGGTCATTGCTTGGCATCATATTTGTTTCCAGCTTAATCACGCGTTGCGATGCGCCGCGTACAATACCCACGTAATTAATCAGGCGGCCATAATTACCAATGTCGGCAACCAGCTTGACTGCGGCTAGACTTATGACAAGCAGCAATATTAAAAGAACCGGAATAAAAAATTTTGCAGAACGTTTCATGACTGTCCACCCTAATTATGATAGTATCATTGTAGCATACTTTTTAGGTTTATTTCGTCAGAAAAGCAAAATTTCATTTTATTGGGATTCTTAGACGTGTGCCGAACGTAACATCAATGCATATTACTTAAATTTTACCGCCGTGCCGTACGCGAGCACCTCTGCCGTTCCCTGCGATATTTCCGCAGTAGTATACTTTACATTGACGATCGCGTCCGCGCCATATTTCTGCGCGTCTTCGATCATCCTTGCCGTTGCTATTTCACGTGCCTCATTCATCATTTCCGTATACTCTATAATTTCACCTCCCGCAATATTCCTGAATCCGGCCAAAATATCCTTGCCGATATGTTTTGCCTGGACAACCGCTCCCCGAACCAAGGTGATGACGTCGAACTCTCTTCCTGTGATAAAGCTGGTATTTACTAATATCATACTTTTTCTCCTTTATTTTTTCTTTAGTATAGCATACAGGGCACATGGCGGGCCATAGCCATATCAGGCTGTCTTTTGCAATTCCATCTATCTTTTGGAGCGTTTTTATGCTATATTTAAAATGATATTTTTTGATAGAAAACAAGAGGTCGAATATGATTGTAACAGACGAACAAAAACAAAGGATACAAACGGCGGAGCAGATGCTGGCCGAAGCTACGGCTTCCCTCAATCTGCCCGCTTTAAAAGAAGAGCTTGCATCCCTTTCCGCGCAGATGGAAGCTCCCGATTTCTGGAACGACGTGGAAAACGCCAACAAGGTCACCCGTCAGGAAAAGCCGTTAAAGGCCAAAATCACATTATGCGAAAAGCTCCACTCCGCCCTTGACGACTTAAAAGTCCTCGTGGAGATGGTGGACGAAGAACAAGACGAAGAACTGCTCACAGAATTAAATATTGAGCTTAGCGAATTTGAAAAGAATGTGACCGATTTTCACCTGCAGACCTTACTTTCAGGCACCTACGACGCTAATAACGCGATCATTTCGCTGCATGCAGGCGCAGGCGGAACGGAAGCGCAGGACTGGACGCAAATGCTTATGCGCATGTATACGCGCTGGGCGGAACGCCACGGCTACGATGTCAGGATCTTGGATTCGCTCGACGGGGACGATGCGGGGATCAAAAGCGTGACCATGCTGATCTCCGGCGACAATGCTTACGGCTATTTGCGCAATGAAAAGGGCGTGCATCGCCTGGTGCGTATCTCTCCTTTCGATTCCAACGCGCGGCGGCATACCTCGTTTGCCTCGCTCGACGTAACGCCGGAAATCGACGACGCGGATAACGACATCGAGGTGAATCCCGACGATATTCGCGTGGATACTTACCGCTCTTCGGGAGCAGGCGGACAGCATGTCAACAAGACGTCCTCGGCGATCCGTATTACGCATTTTCCCACGGGCATCGTCGTGCAATGCCAAAACGAACGTTCCCAGCTTCAAAACCGCGAGACCGCGATGCGGATGTTAAAATCCAAGCTTGCGGAAAAACGCGAAGAGGAACGCATGGCGCACCTTGCAGAAATCAAGGGAGACCAGAAAAAAATCGAGTGGGGGAGTCAGATCCGTTCCTATGTATTTTGTCCTTATACAATGGTCAAGGACCACCGCACCGGCGTGGAGACCGGTAATATCAACGCCGTTATGGACGGTGAGATCGACGATTTCATCAAGGGTTGCCTGATACAAGGCTTCTAATAAACAGTTTTTTCGCAGCGCGTTTTATACGCGCTGTTTTTTTGCTGAAAAGTTCACAATTTGTTCATAAATACACGTACTTGTTTCACGTCTGCAAAATTTCTATAATGGTGACAATATTGTTTTTCAGATTGGATATGAGAAAGGTTTGCTGACAGAAAAGAAGAAAAAAATCTGGGGCCTGATCGGCAAAAATACAGCGTCCTTTGCTTTTTGCATGGGCTGTATTTATTTGTTCCTTTTTTTATTCGGGCCGCAAAACACCCTGCCGTCCGTAGCGGTGGTGGTCGGCTTGATGACTTTTCCTCTCATCGACGTCAAAACCAACCATCTGCAATTTTCACTTGCCATTTTTCTCTTGTTCCCCCTGATCGGGATAGCCTCCGTGCTCTCCCTTGTTAACGTCTGGCTGGGCATCCTCTGCAATTTTGGTATGGTGACGCTGATTCTTTTAATCTCCACCGAACCGCAGGAGCTAAAACCATACGTTACATTTATGCTGTGCTATATTTTTTCGCAGGGCAGTCCGGTATCGGATGCCGGCGGGGTCGCGTCGCGCATGCTGTGTCTCACCGTCGGCGGACTCGCTGTCGCAGCCGTCTCCTATTTTACATGGCGGTATAAACAAAAAGACGGCTTCCGGCATAGCCTGCGCAAACAGATCTCCCTTTCGTTCCGCAATAAAAGTTTTATCCTGCGCATGGCGCTCGGGCTTACGCTCGCCGGTATCATCAGCTTTGCCCTGCACCTAAAAAAACCGATGTGGATCAGTATTGTCGTCTTTTCGTTGACGCAAATCAACATAAAAGAAACGCACCAACGCATCAAGTACCGCCTGATCGCAACGCTGATCGGCGTTTTTCTGTTCCTTTTGTTCTGCCAATACCTGATCCCGCGCGAATATCTCTTTTTATTCATCATCTTCCTTGGTTACCTCGGAACGTGGGTCAAGGAATACAAATATGTACAAATCATCAATACCATCAACGCCCTTAACGCCAACCTCGTATTATTCGACACCACAACCGCTATTGAAAACCGTTTGCTGTTGCTGGGTATCGGTATCGCTATCGTACTCGGCATGTATTTTTTGGGCCGCATCTTCCGCCATGGGATCGCAAAACGCCATGGGCAGGTTCATGCTTCGCCGGACGGCAAGCGGTCCGCCGTACGCTCACATTAAAATACGGATCATTCTGCACGGTCCGTTTTTGTGCATTTTTTAATTTTTTAATGTTGCGCCCTCCTGTACGGGGTATGTAAGAAGCGACTACATTTACGGAGCAGGAGGAATCATCATGAATTTAAAAATCAGCGTACTTTTTCGCGCCATTCCGCTTCTGATGGGCGCAATCTGCCTCGGATTCGGATTTTACGTAAGGGGAATGGGCATAGGCGACGGCTATCTGATCGCCGGCAACGTGCTTATCTCGCTTACCGCAATCTGTATCGCCCTGTTTTCGACAGCAGCAACCATCATTCGCCAGATCATCAAACGCTTTAACAAGGCCGACAGAATATTCTATCCGATCCTCGGATACGCTGCCGGTATCGTTACATTTATCTGCGGCATAACGCTCGCTTATTCGGGTAATACATCGGTTGATATTGTGTCTGGAAACGTCGTCTCCGGCGTGGGCCTTATCGCGTGCTGCGTAGCCACGGTGGCGATTTCGTCGGGTAAGTTCTCCAAAATCACTGAGAATTCTTCCAACCTTACCTACGGCCAGCCTGTCGGGGATAGCTATTCCAAAGGAACCTACGCCGTCTATTTCAGCATTCCCGTCATTTGCACCGCGATTGCCCTTATTCGTGGCGTTGTGCTGCTCGCGGGCGGCAGCACGCCTTTTCTCGTCGCCGGACATGTCATGATCGGGCTGGGCCTGATATGCGCCTGCCTGATTGCCCTCGTGGCTACGATCCTGCGGCAGATACAGAATACCTTTAGCCAGCAGGAACGCTGGAAATGGAGCATTTTTGTCGCTGTACTCGGCACAGTATGCCTTGTGTGGGGAATCCTGCTCATGATCCCGTACAGCGCGGCGATGGTCGCTCCCGGTTTCGTACTCATCGGCCTCGGCATGATCTGTTACAGTATTTCCAGCAAAGTCCTTCTTCTCGCGTCTGTATGGCGGCGCAGCGCTCCGCTTGCAAAGCGTATTCCCATGATCCCCGTGATAACGGCGCTGTCCTGCCTCTTTTTGGCGGCGTTCCTCTTTGAGGCCTCTTACGAAAACCCCAGCTTCTTTGTGCCAGCTCACATCATAGTCGGTCTGGGCGCGGTATGCTTTACCCTTTTTGCCATTGTTTCGATCCTCGAATCGGGCACGTCCAAATCATCCTGACCTCATGATAAATGTTAAAGCAAAAAAACAGGAGAGAATCTCTCCTGTTTTTTATTGCCCTTTATTTAGCGACCGGAAAATAGATTTCCGTCACAAGGTCCTCCTCCGGTACCTCGTGCGGATTATTAAGATATTTTTCATATGGCTCGCCGACGACGCGGTAACCGTTATCCTCAATCCATTTGACAATCGCGCCATACGTTTCACCAAGGCCCGCATAAGCCCCCAAATGTACCGCCATCGCGCACAGCCCGCCAGGTATGGTCCTCGATATGCCGCTTTTCTGCGCAATAATCGCGCCCACTTCTGCGTCCGTATGCTCCGGATCGAACTCATTTCCATGATACATCGCGATAACGCCGCCCTGGCAGTTAAGTCCGTTGTCCCGCAATTTTTTCATCGCCTTATCGAACAGCTTGTCAAAATCCTTAATGGCGATCACATCACGCGCGCTCACGAGCTCAAACGGCTTTGTCTCTATCAGTTTTACTTCCTGTGTTCCCTTATTCATAATATCGATTCCTTTCTTCAGTAAATCCATGTCTTCCCGCATCTTTGCAAGAATGTTCCGCTGATGTGCGATACCCTTTTTCTGCTGCTCGTACTTTACTGCAAAACGCGCCGCCACCATGTTGTAATCCGCGTGCAGAAGCTCTGCTGTCTCATCCAGCGTAAATCCGTACTCCTTACATTTCAGGATAAAGAACATATCGCGGAACTGCGACGCTTCATAATAACGGTATCCTGTTTCGCCGCTCGTATAGGCGGGCGTCAAAAGCCCAATCCTGTCGTAATGCCGCAGGGTCTTGGTCGTAACCAGGCACAGCGTTGAAAATTCTCCTATCGTAAACATCAGCTTTCTCCTTTTGGGATCGATCCTTAAAACCATCATATCCTTTGCCCCTGGGGCAAGGTCAAGTACTTTTTAAAAAAAAGAATGCCTTTTCGGCATTCTTTCATTTTTCCACTTTTCTTAAAGTATGCATTGCTTTTTCATAATCATATTTATGTACGTAAACGTAATATGTGTTTACCTGCGCGGGCTCTCCATAACGCGCCGCAATTCCCTGGCTGATACCAGCGTCCAGACCCCTGCCGCCTGACCATGCGTTCTTCATGTCCGCCTGGTACTTGATCTGGCTTCCAGAAAGCGCGTTTTTCAGCTTCGAAAAAAACTGTTCGTCGCTCCCCATCCAGACCTCTTTTCGGTTCCACGGCATCATTTTAACCGTTTCCTCCTTGTACCACAAAACATATTTCTCCTACGCTCACCATATCATAAACCTATGTCATAAGCAAGCGCTATTTATAATAAAAAGGAACGTTTTAAACGTTCCTTTTTTCTCATTTTGTCACCGGATATAGCCCAGACTGCACAGAAGACGACGCGCCTTCGAATAATCGTTGTCCCGTACATAAAGGTGCCTTACTTCCCTGCCCTTGCGCGTAGGGTCGTGATAGACCACACTGTAGTCGCAGAGTATCCGGTTTTGTCCAAGCACCCGTTTCGCTTCCGAAAATATTTCAGGCGAAAGCGTTTTCATCACTTCCTGCCTTCTTGCCGCAATCATATCTTTTTCCTCCCGTTTGTTCGGTATCACGCCGCAGGCCTAAGCGGATCGTGTAAGGCCATTATAAAACCGTCTAAACACTTTTCCAATAACCTCTTTGCGTTTTTAACACCATCTTTATACAGATCGGGAAAACCTTATACGATTTTCATATTCAGGCGTCTTTCCCGCAGCAGTTTTTATATTTCTTGCCGCTCCCGCAAGGGCACGGTTCGTTCCTGCCAACTTTCTTTTCCACGCGTACGGGCATTTGCGCCTGCGGCGCGTTCGTGCCCGCCTGGATATTCCTTTGCCGGCTCTGCGAAAGCGGGTTGCCGTCCTCGTCCACGTTCGCCCGCGCACCCGCAACTTCTTTTTGCTCGACCTTGCTCTCTACCTTGATATGGTACAGCATGTAGACGGTCTCCTCGCGGATCGCATCCACCATCGCGTCGAACATGTCAAAGCCTTCAATGCGGTATTCATTGATCGGATCGCGCTGCCCTAAAGCGCGCAGGCCGATTCCCCGACGGAACTGGTCCATCGCGTCGATATGGTCCATCCACTTGGAATCCACCACCCGCAGCAATACCATACGCTCGACGTCGCGCATATTGAAGCCTGCGCCGTCCATTTCTTCTTCTTTCTTGGTATATGCTGCCCTAACCGCGCTCAAAAGTTCATCGCGCAACGCGGGAAGCTCCGCCGCTTCTTTCTCATCGTCGTCGTAACGCCTTACTTTCAGCGCGAATACACGTTCAAAGTATGCATACAGGTCGTCCCAGTCCCATTCCTCCGGATATTTCCCCTTGGGGCAGTAAACGCCGAGCGCGCCATCCACAAGCGTTTCCACCATGCCGGTGATATTGCCCGTAATATCGTCGCCCATCAGCACCTGCTTGCGCTGTCCGTAAATCACTTCGCGTTGCTTGTTCATAACGTCGTCGTAGTCGAGGACGTGTTTTCTTAGATTGAAATTGTTGCTTTCAATACGCTTTTGCGCCGTCTCGATCTGTTTTGTGAGCATGCCAAACTCCAGCGGCATATCGTCGTCATCGCCGGAAAGGCGCTCCATCATCGCCTTGATACGGTCACCGCCGAAAAGACGCATCAAATCGTCTTCCAGCGCGATAAAGAATTTGGACGATCCCGGGTCGCCCTGACGTCCGCTACGGCCTCTGAGCTGGTTATCGATACGGCGGGATTCATGCCGCTCGGTACCGATGATCGCAAGCCCGCCCAAAGCGACGACTTCCTCATGTTCTGCATCCGTGATCTTTTTATGTTTTGCAAGCAGCTCCGCATATTTCTTACGCGCCGCAAGTATTTCCGGATCCTCCGTCACCGCATGGCTGACCGCGTTTTCAATCATTTCGTCATCCATACCGTCCGCGCGCATCTCGTTGCGCGCAAGATAGTCGGCGTTACCGCCAAGGATAATATCCGTACCACGGCCCGCCATGTTGGTAGCGATAGTGACCGCGTTTTTCTTGCCTGCCTGCGCGACGATCTGCGCCTCGCGCAAATGGTTCTTTGCGTTTAATAACTCGTGCTGGATACCCCGCCGCACCAGCAGCGACGAAAGGTATTCGTTGTCCGCTACGGAAACCGTTCCCACAAGGATCGGCCGCCCCGTCTCGTGCAGCAGAGCGATCTCGTCCGCCACCGCGTTGAATTTTCCCTTTTTGGTACCATAAATCGCGTCGTTTAAATCCTTACGGATCATCGGCCGGTGCGTGGGAATTTCCACGACCTGCAGATTATAAATACTCTGGAATTCGTCTTCCTCTGTTTTTGCCGTACCCGTCATCCCCGAAAGCTTGTTATACATACGGAAGAAATTTTGGAAAGTGATGGTTGCAAGCGTCTTTGACTCGCGTTCCACCTTAACGCCCTCTTTTGCCTCGATCGCCTGGTGCAGTCCGTCGGAATAACGGCGGCCGATCATCAGCCGGCCGGTGAACTCGTCAACGATGACGACTTCTTTTTCCTCCGTCACCACGTATTCCCTGTCGCGGATAAATAAACGGTGCGCTTTTAAGGCCTGGTTGATATGGTGCACGATCTCTGTGTTCTCTATATCCGTTAAGTTATCCAGCTTAAAGAACTGCTCCGCTTTTTTGACGCCCTCTTCCGTTAAGTTGATGGCTTTCATTTTTTCGTCGACTTCGTAGTCGTCCTCTTCCTTTAATTTGCGCACAAACCTGTCCGCCTGTTGGTAAAGGTCCGTTCCCTTGTCTCCCTGTCCGGAGATGATAAGCGGCGTACGCGCCTCGTCGACCAGGATACTGTCCACTTCGTCGACGATAGCAAAATTAAGCTCCCTTTGCACAAGATCGCTCTTGCGGATGACCATATTGTCTCTTAAATAATCGAATCCAAGCTCATTGTTGGTGGAATAGGTAATATCGCAGGCGTATGCTCTTTGCTTCTGCGCCTTATCCATCTCGCGCGATACAAGGCCAACCGTGTAACCAAGGTAACGGAACACCTTGCCCATCCACTCGCTGTCACGCTTTGCCAGGTATTCATTGACCGTGACAATATGCACGCCTTTGCCGGAAATCGCGTTTAAAACCGCCGGCAGCGTCGCCACCAGCGTTTTGCCCTCACCAGTCTTCATCTCTGCGATATTTCCCTGGTGAAGAACGATGCCGCCCAGTACCTGGGCGTAGAAATGCTTCATGCCGAGAACACGCCAGCTTGCCTCGCGCACCTGCGCGAAAACATCCGGCAGCAAAGCGTCCAGAGATTCGCCGTTTTGATGACGTTTTTTAAATTCCTCCGTCATGGAAACGAGTTCTTCGTCGCTCATCCCCTCATAAACCGGCGAAAGCGCCTCTACCTTGTCTGCGAGCTTTTTGACGGGACGCAGCGCCGAATTTGAAAACAATCCCATAAATATTGTAACCTTCTCTCTTTATACACAATAATTGTTTTAGCCCCAATTCCTTACATTTTATCAAAGTTGCTATATTAAGTAAATCGAATCGCTTTAAAATCTACAAAAAGTTTATAAATACATTGTACATTGCGCCGCTTTTCTTTATAATAAGCGTATCAAAATCTACGGCAAAAGATTCGCGTCCGTGGTTGCAAGCCGATGCCAGTCGCAGGCGAAGCGGTCCACGTAAGCACGTTTTTCGTGCGAGCATAGTGCGGCTAGACGTAAGACCGTCCGCTTAAAAAAAAGCGAGAGGAGTAAGAGTGGCCCAAAAGGCTGCGGGGCTTCCGGACGGCGAATGTGGGGGAAAAGACCAGGTCGGGCGAATCTTTTGCCGTGGATTTTCCGTTTTTAAAGGAAACGGGGACTGCAATGCAGAATATCTTAGATAATATCAAACGGAAGGGGCGAACTACATGAAAATCAATATTTCCGGCAAAAACATCAGCATTTCCAATTATTTACGCGACATCGTAAATAAAAAAGCAGGTAAGCTGGAACGCTACTTCAAACCGGACACCGAAATGCAGGTTACGCTGTCGATCGAAAAATCCCGCCATATCGCGGAAGTCACGATCGTGTGCGACGGCGTTGTACTGCGCGGCGAAGAGGCCACCGGCGATATGTACTCTTCTATCGACGCCGTGCTCAAAAAGCTGGAGCGCCAGATACGCAAACACCGCACCAAGCTGGAACGCAGGCTGCATGAATCCGCTTTCGACGAGGAAACCGTATACGATTATTACGATGAATCATTCGAGGAAGAGGAACCGCAAATTGTGCGCAAAAAGAAATTCGCGCTGCGTCCGATGGATGTGGAAGACGCCATCATGCAGATGGACCTTTTGGGGCACAACTTCTTTGTTTTCCGCAATATGCACAACAACGAGGTTAATGTACTCTACAAGCGGACAGATGGAAATTACGGCCTGATCGAGCCGCAATAACGCCAGTACTGGATAGAATGTAAAAGGCCGGCAAAAATTGCCGGCCTTTTTATTGTGCTAAATTCCGATTTCCCGCCCGCTCAGTCGGGAAACTCTTTTGAATAGGTAAATACCATGACCAAGGCTCCCGCCTCTTTTAGCGGCCGCATGGCTTCACTGACCGTCGCGCCCGTCGTATAAATGTCATCGATCAGCAATATGTTTTTGCCCGTAAGGTCCGTCTTTTCCCTGAGCGCAAAAGCGCCGCGAATATTATTTCTCCGTTGCTCCGCATCCAGATTAAACTGCGGCCTGGTGTCCCTCGTACGCTCCAAAAGTCCCCTGCACGGAATACCCAGCAGCACGCCAAGATGCGTGGCGATCATTTCCCCCTGGTCAAAGCCGCGCTCTTTCAGACGGTTTTTATGAATGGGCACAAACGTCAGGCAATCCGCGTTTACCTCATAATCGTTTAGAAAATCCGCCATCTGCTGCGCGATGAATATGGAATAACGCGGCATATCATTATATTTAAACTGGTGGATGAGCGAGCGCACCGGCCCTTCGTAACGGTAAGCATACAATATCCCGCCCTTATAAAACCCCTCGCTGTTTTTAAGCAGCTCCGCCTTTCGCGCACATTCTCCGCATACAAGCTCTCCTTCAGGGATTTCCCTTGTGCAATATACGCATTGGCTGCCTGTGAGCGTCAATCTTTTAATCAGCTCATAAAACCTGTTCATCCCGCGTTATCCTTTTCAGGTAATTCAGTTCCCGTTTCAAAATAGTGTTGCGCCGGCTGCGCTGCGCGTTTCCTACCATGTATTCAAACGTACGCCGGCTGCCGATAATAACAACTTTCTTTTTGGCGCGCGTCACTCCCGTATAAAGCAGGTTACGCGCAAAAAACGGATTCACCGCGTAAAGCATGGGCATCAGGATCACGTCAAATTCGCTGCCCTGTGATTTGTGGATCGTATAGGCATATGCCCCGTCCAGCTCCGATAAATCCGGCAGCTCGTACTGGCACCGTTTCATATCTTCGAACAGTACGTCCGTAACGCCGCCGCAGATCGTCTCCACCATGCCAATATCCCCGTTGAAAACGCCCTCTCCCATTTGGACGGCGGTATCGTCGCGCCATTGCCGCGCGTAATTGTTTTTGATTTGCATGACGCGGTCGCCCTCCCGAAAAATGCGGTCGCCGAACATCACTTCTGTTTTGTTTTTCCCTTTGGCGTTGACTGTTTCACGCAGTGCGTTATTTAATTCAAGCGTACCCAGTTCGCCCTTTTTGATGGGCGCGATCACCTGCACGTCGCTGCCTGCTTTCCAATATTCGAGGTAGAGGCGGCATAGAGCCGCACGTACTTCCTCCGGCGTATCGCATTCCATAAACTCAAAGGTTTCGTCATATTCCCCGCAGGATATGCCGTTTAAAATATCGTACGCCGCATCCGCAATTCCGCCTGCGTTACGGAAACGGTGCGTCAGCTTTACGCTCCTGATCACGTCCGACTCGATCACGTCGCGCATCACGTTGCCCGGTCCTACGGACGGAAGCTGGTCGGCGTCGCCAACCAGGATCAGCCGCGATCCGTCCTTTAAGGCATTGAGCAGGTTACGAAACAAAAATACGTCCAGCATAGAAACCTCGTCCACAATGACCGCGTCCGCATCCAACGGATTCTCCTCGTTCCGGCGGAAAAAGCAATTAAAAGCATCCTCGTCATAGGAATATTCCAGTAAACGGTGTAACGTTCCTGCCGCGCATCCCGTCGTCTCCTGCATGCGCTTGGCTGCCCGTCCTGTCGGGGCTGTGAGCGCACATTCCACGCCCGCGCCGCCGAGAATTTCGAGCACTGCTTTTAAAATCGTCGTTTTTCCCGTGCCCGGTCCGCCGGTGATCACACAAACGCGGCTGCCCACCGCCGCAGCGACCGCTTCTTCCTGTTCGTCCGTCAGCGAATATTCCTTTGCCTTTTTTTTCAGAAGAGCGGGCAGGTTGCGTATTTTCAACGGATGTGGAGCGTTTGCCATCGCAAAAAGCTTGGATGCGCATTTGCTCTCCGCCCTGTATGCCGTTTCCAAAAATACTACCTGCATATCAGGATAATATTTTTTGAGCACAACCTCTTTGGTAAACGCCAGCGACAGCAGGGCGTTTGTCACACTTGCCTCACTGACGTGCAGCCTTTGCGCCACGTGCGGCACCAGCTGACTGCGAAACACGTACGTACTGCCGCGCGCCAGCATCTTTTTCAATACGTTCAAAATACCGTTCTTAATGCGGAACGGCGAATCGTTCAGGATACCGATTTGCATGGCGATCCTGTCCGCCGTCATAAAATCAACGCCGCGTACATGGTCGATGAGGATATATGGGTTTTCCCGTACCTTGGCTGCCGCGTCCTCTCCCAGTTCCGCAACCGCAAGCGTAGCCTGCCTGGTGGTAAGGCCCATGCCCATCAGGTCTGCATATACGTATTTCTTAAGCGCATATTCCTTGAAAGCCGCATGCACGCTGTTTGCCAGGCGCTTGGAAACGCCCTGTACACGCGCCAGCTCAAGATGATCGTTTTCGATCACATCAAAGGTTTCCGCGCCGAATTCTTCTACGATACGGCGCGAAAGCGTTTCTCCCAGTCCTTTGATAAATCCGCCCGATAAAAACAAGGCGATGTCATTTAAATCTTTGGGCAACGTACTTTCATAGGACTGCACCGAAAACTGCATACCATATTTGTTGTGCGTTTTATATACACCAAAAAAGCGCGTACGTTCGCCGGGCTTTAAGTCTGGCATGTTGCCCACCACAATGGTGGGCTCTCCTGCGTCAACTTCCGCCACGGTATAACCGTCCGCGCTTTCATAAATAATACTCAGTACTGTTCCAACTATTTCGGTCGTCAAATCTCTTTCTTGATGGCCTCCACCATGTCAAGCTTTTCCCACGGCAGATCGAGATCGTCGCGGCCAAAGTGGCCGTAAGCTGCCGTCTGTCTGTAGATCGGGCGCTTTAATTGCAGCTTTTCGATGATCGCGCTCGGACGAAGGTCAAACAGCTTGGTTACAATATCCGCAATTTCCGTGCTGTGCTTTTTGCCCGTGCCGAATGTCTCCACAAAGACGGAAACCGGACGCGCAACGCCGATTGCGTATGCAAGCTGGATTTCGCAACGGTCGGCAAGCCCTGCCGCAACGACGTTCTTGGCTACGTAACGCGCCGCATAAGCCGCGCTCCTGTCCACCTTGGACGGGTCTTTGCCGGAGAACGCACCGCCGCCGTGGCGTCCCATGCCGCCGTATGTGTCAACGATGATCTTGCGGCCAGTAAGTCCGCTGTCGCCTTTCGGTCCGCCGATTACGAAACGGCCCGTCGGGTTGATGTAAATTTTCGTATCCTCGTCCATCATTTCCGCAGGAATGATCGGCTTTACAACCTGCTCGATCATATCACGCCTGATCTGCGCCTGCGTCGCTTCCGGATCGTGCTGCGTGGAAATAACGATCGCATCCACACGGATCGGTTTCCAGTTCTCATCGTATTCCACCGTCACCTGGGACTTGCCGTCCGGACGAAGGTAATCGAGCGAACCGTTTTTCCTGACTTCCGCGAGCTTTCTTGAAAGACCATGCGCAAGATAAATGGGCATCGGCATAAACGCCGGCGTTTCGTTGCACGCATATCCAAACATCATACCCTGGTCGCCCGCGCCGTTTTCATCGTCGTCGATCGCTTCTTTTGCTTCCAAAGACTTATCAACGCCCATCGCAATATCCGGAGACTGTTCGTCAATGGATGTGATCACGCCGCACGTCTCACCGTCAAAACCATAATCCGCTTTATCAAAGCCGATCTGCTTGATCGTCTCACGCGCAATTTTTGCAATATCCACGTAAGCGTTTGTCGTGATTTCGCCCGTGACCAGAACAAGACCTGTATTTACAGCCGTCTCGCATGCCACGCGCGCATCGGGATCCTGCGCCAGAATCGCATCCAATACGGAATCGGAAATCTGGTCGCATACTTTATCCGGATGTCCTTCCGTAACAGACTCCGAAGTAAATAATCTTCTCATTGCTTTTCCTCCATATGTTCTACATAAAATATGTATGATTCCACCAATTACTAATTATAGCAAATGTAAAGCCTGTTTTCAATGCTAAAAAGCCTGCATATTATGTGGTTTTTTCGCTTTTTAATACAATATTTTTTCATTTGTAAACCATTTCACGCCGCCCAGGGCGCCATCCCCGGAAAAAATATACTCGAAAGCATGAGCATGATAAAACCTGCGACGACATTACCCAAGATAACGATCGGAATCGCCTTGGCGGGTTTTAGCCCCAGCACGCTGGCAATAAGCGAACCCGTCCAAACGCCGGTACCCGGCAGCGGAATCGCTACGAAAATAAACACGCCGAGATACCCGTATCTTTCAATCCCGCCTTTATGCTTTTCCACTTTGCCCATCAACCAGTTTGCAAAACGGTTAAAAAGCTTGACCTTGCTCCTCTGCATCCAACGTATAATACGTTCGATAAAAATCACGATAAACGGAGCAGGCAGGCACGAACCGATCAGCGCAAGAAAATATGTCGTCCAGAACGGCACTCCCAGCCCGAGCCCTAACGGGATCGCCCCTTTAAGCTCGATGATCGGCAGGATCGACGTACCGAATACCGTCCAGTAACTAACCGCAGGAATCACTGCATCCATACAAATACCCCTTTTTCCATTTTAAAACAATACAATGATACTGTATTTGTGATATAATTTCAATGAAAACGGCCCTTTTTTAGAAACTTTTAAGGAAACAGCTAGATTTTATGAGAAAAATTTTAGGCGCCCTGCGCCGCGCAGACGAACAATTTTTAATGATACGCCCGGGCGACAAAATCGCCGTCGGGCTTTCCGGCGGCAAGGATTCCATGCTGCTGCTGTATGCTCTCAGGTTATACCAAAAATATGCCAAAAAAGAATACGGCTTGTGCGCCGTTACGGTCGACCTCGGTTTCGGCAACTATGCGACGGATGTCATGCAACGCTACGCAGATGGGCTCGAGGTTCCTCTCACCATCGTCCGGACCAATATTTCAGACATTGTTTTCAATATCCGCAAAGAAAAGAATCCCTGTTCCCTGTGCGCGAAAATGCGCAAGGGCGCGTTTTACGAAAACGCCAAAGCACTTGATTGCAATAAGGCGGCCTTTGCACACCACGGGGACGACGTGATCCAGACTTTGCTTATGAGCCTCATGTACGAAGGCCGCATAAACACATTTTCGCCCAAGTCATATCTGTCGCGGCGAAAGATCACGCTCGTACGTCCGTTTGTGTTCCTCAGGGAGCGCGATATTGTTTCCGCCGTTGGAAAATACGGCATTCCCATCGCCAAAAACCCGTGCCCCATCGACTTTTCCACCAAACGTGAACAGGCCAAAGATATTGTTTCATATCTGAATTCCCTGCATCCGAATGCGGCGGATAATATGCTCAACGCCATCAAAAACACGCAGACTTACAACCTGTGGGATAAGGATTTTTCCGAATATTAAAAAAGAGCGTACCATATGGTACGCTTTTTTCTCACCTTTATTCCTCATCCTCTGCGTCCGGCGATTCCGATGCGCTAAAAGCAGTAGTGCCGCCCGCAGCGCTTAGCGGCGTATAATACCGTTCAAGCATTTTGGACATCAGCTCGTCTTCGTCCATCACAAAATAATTCAGCTTGGAAGGATTGGTAACGATCGGGTCAGGGAAGTTCTGCCAACTGTCGTCGCGCTCCTCGAAAGTCTCCATCTTGATGTTGTCAATAGAACCCAGCTTGTCGAGCACGCCCGCCATAGCAACAATCTGGTCAAGCCCCAGGTTTGTTTGCAGCACGTCTCCTGAGAGCTGCGAGAATAACTTAGAAGCAGACTGCACCGCGCCCAGCTTTTTGATCTTTTTGGCAATCGCCATCATGAACTCCTGCTCGTGGCGCTGGCGCGACATTTCACCGTCGTCCATCTGTTTCCTGTTCTGCAGGTAAAGACGCACCGCGTTACCTTCCAGCGTGATGGTGTCGCCCTTGCTGCCGATGTCCGGATAATTCTGGTCCAGCGTGACCTCCACGCCACCCAGCGCTGCCGCCAGGTCGGCCAGGTGCTCTAAGTCGATCGAGATATAGTACTGGATCGGTATGCTTAGCTGTCCGTCGATCTCCACAAGATCTTCCGTCGCCCGCATAGCGTTCTGCGGTCCCCACTTGGTCGTATCGTTGCCGCCGCCCAGGATATACGCGTGGTTTAATTTCGTCAGGTATTCCTTGGATTCCACCTTGCCGGTTTTCTGGTCTACCTTATGCACGATCGTACGCGTGTCGCGTGGAATGGAGAGAAAAGAGATCCCGTTGTTTTCCATGTCTATGGTACACAGCATGATCATATCGCTGCGCGCGCCCGTCGCGTCTTTCACTTCTGTGCCGTCCCAGTCGATCCCCAGCATGAGGATGCTGACGACGTTCGGATTCTTCTGGTATGTCTTTCCGTCGATAGTCACGGTTTCCACATCGGCGTTGGCGTCAAAGTTGACGTCGTCCGTTGCCGCCGTGCTTGGCTGCGGCGTATTGAATGCCGCGATCGGATTCGCTTTCAGGTCGGTATAAGTGCCATAGAGCGCGTAACTGACGCCGCCTGCGCATACGATCAATATGATCAGGATCACTGTCAGTATTTTTATTCCTTTTTTATAATTCAACTGTTAGTCCTCCTAACAAAATCAAATCAAAATCTGTTCAACATTATAATATAAATCGGCCTTAAATACCACTGTTTAGCCAAAAATTTCTTTCATTAGCTTTGCCCGTCCGTGGGAACGTAATAAAGCGCGAGCATCGTATTCAATAATTCCTCATCGTCCATCAGGTAATAATATACATCCTGTCCCAATACCGGATCGTGCATTTTTTCCGGCCAGTTTGCGTCTTCATCGGCGAACGTCTTCATCGAAACGGCATCGACAGAGCCTATCTTGTCAAGCACCCCCGCCGTCGCCGCCACCTGGTCCAGGTTCATATTCGTCTGCATGCCTATCTCCTCAAGTTTGGGCAGGAGCCTTGTAGCCGTCTGCGCCGCGCCCAGCTTTTTCACCGCCTTGGCAATGGCCTTGATAAATTCCTGCTGATGGCGCTGGCGCGACATCTCTCCGCCCACATCCTTGCGTTTTTCCAAATAACGCCGTACGTTATCGCCCTCAAGCAATACCGCCTCTCCCTTGCTGCCGAAGCCGGAGATGTCCTGGTCCAGCTCCACCTCTACGCCGCCCAGCACATTCGCAAGGTCGGCCAGGCTCCGAAGCTCCAGCGATACATAATAATCTACAGGGATATTCAGCCGGCTTCCGCAGGAAATCAGCTCCTCCACCGCCAGCATTTCATTTTTCGCTCCCGTTTCATCCCCATAAAGCGCGCCCAGGGCATACGCATGGTTGATTTTGGAAAGATAGGTCTTATCCTGTATCTTTCCTGTCTTTTGATCCACAGCATGCACCGCAGTGCGCGTATCGCGGGGGATAGAATGAAAATCGATGGCGTTACTTTCCATATTTATCGTACAAAGAACTACCATATCGCTGCGTTTGCCATCGTCCGCGCGTTCCTCCGACCCGTCCCAGTCCACGCCCAGCATGAGGATCGATACCACATTGGGATTTTTTCCGTACCTTTTTCCGTCGACCGCTACGAATTCCGTCGGCTGCGCCAAAGCCTTTCCCTCGGAAATGACGGTTCCCCGCGCCGAGGATGTTTCAAAAGCCTGTATCGGATTTTCCCTGAGGTCTTGATACCTGCCGTAAAAAAAGGCCGCAACCGTACCGGCGGCGATTCCCAGCGCTACTAATACGATAATCAATATTTTAATAATTTTTTGATACGCCACCCCAAATCCCCTCCGGCTTTCACGGCTTCATGCTTTTCATGATAATACACACGCAATCATTTGTACCCATTTTTCACGCAATATTCACAAATTATTAAAACAAATGATACAACTTTGCACAAAAAAGAACCGCCTTAACCATAAGACGGCTCTTGTATACATTTTGTTCCCTGATTAATATCCCTGGTTGTAATAATCTCCGCGTCGGTAATCGTAAACCGCGCCCGCGCTGTATACGTCAATGCTCTCAAGCGCCTTGCCCGTACCGATCGCTACGCACGAAACCGCATCCTCCGCCACATAGCAAGGAATCTTCGTCCGTTCGGTAAGCAGTCGGTCGAGGCCGTACAAAAGCGATCCGCCGCCCGTCATGCAAATACCGTTTTCCGCGATGTCTGCCGTAAGTTCCGGCGGCGTACGCTCCAGTACGCTGTGCATAGTCTCCATGATGCGGTCAAGCGGCTCCTGCATCGCTTCGATCGTCTCGTTGGAGCTGATGGTAATCGTCTTGGGAAGTCCCGAAATCAGGTTGCGCCCCGTTACTTCCATATATGCTTCTTCCTTACGCGGGAACGCGCTGCCGATGTTGATCTTGATTTCCTCTGCCGTGCGCTCGCCGATCAGCATATTGTATTTCTTTTTGATGTACCTTGAGATATATTCGTCAAACGTATCGCCTGCGATCTTGATGGAATCGCTGATAACCGCGCCGCCCAGCGAGATCACAGCCATATCCGCCGTACCGCCGCCAATATCGAGCACCATGTTGCCCTGCGGAGCGCCAATATCGATACCCGCGCCGATCGCGGCCGCGATCGGTTCTTCGATCAGGCACGTATGGCGCGCGCCCGCTTCCTCCGTCGCCTCGATTACCGAACGCTTTTCCACTTCCGTAACGCCTGATGGCACGCAGACAACGACGCGCGGTTTAAAGAACAGCCGCTTTCCGATAACCTTGCGCAGGAAATACCTGAGCATTCTCTCCGTATCGTGGAAGTTGGAAATTACGCCTTCCCTAAGCGGCCGCACCGCTACGATGTTCCCGGGCGTACGTCCCAGCATGATACGCGCTTCTTCACCGATCGCGAGCATCCTGCCCGAAAGCCTGTCGACCGCAACTACGGAAGGCTCCCGAAGGACGATTCCCTTTCCCCTGACGTACACCAGCACTGTGGCGGTACCCAGGTCTATTCCTATATCGTTAAAATTTCCGAACACGCCCATTCAAGCAAGCCTCACTTCTATTATACTTTACTTTCTATACAGCAGAACATGCCTATATACACTATATCATAATACAAGCACCGCTATATTTCAACTGTTTTATTACGATTTTGTCATACTCTCTTGAACTGTCCATGCATTGCGGGTACAATAAAAATGTATCTGAAACAATCAGGAGGAAACGATTATTATGGATTACAGGAAACTGCAAAACGGCAGCGACATACGCGGCGTTGCCCTTGGTGAGGGAACAAACCTGACGATACAGGCCGCGCGCGATCTGGCTCTTGCGTTCGCCGCATGGCTCAAGCAAAAAAAAGGAACTTCCCGCCTCACGATCGCCATCGGTATGGATTCGCGCGTCACCGGACCCGACCTTAAAAAAGCATGTATCGACGGCTTTTTAAGCGCCGGCGCGGACGTGATCGACTGCGGTATGGCGTCCACGCCCGCTATGTTTATGACAACGGTCACAGACGGTTTTATGTGCGACGGCTCCGTTATGGTTACGGCCAGTCACCTGCCCATGAACCGCAACGGCCTTAAGTTTTTCACCAACGAGGGCGGTCTCGAAAAAGAAGACATCGCGCGGCTCATCCAAATCGCGGACACGGTAAGGGACGGCGACGGTTCCGGTAAAGTGCGGCAGGCGGACTTTATGAGCGTATATGCAAAAATACTTGCGGATAAAATCCGCGAGGCGACGGGCGAAGAAAAACCTTTCGAAGGCTTCAAAATCATTGTCGATGCGGGTAACGGCGCCGGCGGTTTTTATGTGGATAAGGTCTTAAAGCCTTTGGGCGCGGATACCACGGGCAGTCAGTTCTTAGAGCCGGACGGAACTTTCCCCAACCACGTTCCCAATCCTGAAGATAAAAAAGCCATGGACAGCATTGTTGAGGCCGTCAAAAAGACGGGAGCGGATTTTGGCCTGATCTTCGATACGGACGTGGACCGTGCGGGCGCAGTCGATAAGGGCGGCAGCGTACTCAACAAGAACCGCCTGATCGCGGCCATATCCGCTATCCTGTTAAAGGAATTCCCCGGCACGACCATCGTGACGGATTCCATCACTTCGAGCGGGCTTGCGCAGTTCATCAAAGCGCACGGCGGCGTGCATCACCGCTTCCGCCGAGGTTATAAAAACGTAATCAACGAATCCATCCGCTTAAACGAGAGCGGTACGGACTCCCAGCTTGCCATCGAAACTTCAGGCCATGCGGCGCTCAAGGAAAACTATTTCCTTGACGACGGCGCTTATCTGGTAACACGCCTCTTAATCGAGCTGGCAAAGCTTCGTAAAAGCGGGCATAGCATTTCCGACCTGATCGCGGACTTAAAAGAGCCCGTGGAAAGCGAAGAATTCCGCCTGAATATCGGTGTGGAAGATTTCAAAGCATACGGCAATCAGGTGATCGAAGACCTGACCGCATATGCAAAGCAGGACCAGTCTTTCCTGATCGCTCCGGATAACCATGAGGGTATCCGCGTATCTTTTGACAAGGAGCATGGCGACGGATGGTTTTTGGTACGCCTCTCCCTGCACGATCCGCTCATTCCCGTCAATGTGGAAAGCGACGAAAAGGGCGGCGTGCGTATCATCACGGAAAAACTGTATGCGTTTTTGAAGCAGTATGACCAGCTTGACCTTACCCCGATTGAAAATTACCTGAACGCATAAAAGAGCAAATTAAAAAAGGCGGTGATACACCGCCTTTTTTTGATCCTAGAACCTCGACCTGTCGTCGAATTTATTCGCGCCGCCCGTCCGTTTCGGGCTTTCCTGCCCGTTGACATTTACATTCGGGTCTTCAAAATCCTTTTCCCGTCCGCGGAATTCATTTTGCTTCGCCTGGTATATTTTTTTCTTTTTCCTGTTGCGGCTGACCACCACGATGATAATCACAACCACCACAATGATCACGATCATAATGATGATGCCAAGCAGCATGGAGCTAATCCCGCTTTCCGCTTTGTCGGAAACTTTGTCGAGGACAAACCTGCCGCTGGCGTCCTGCTTAAAGTCCATATACAGGTCTTTTGCCGCAGAGGGCAGCTCCACCACATAACCGCCGTCCGTCTCCTCCGCGATCTTTGCCTGCGTTCCCTGGCGGAACTCGATGTTCATCACGGTCGCGCTGTCCTCGGCCGCCCCCTGCGTGAGCATTGTCCATGCATACGTCGTAAAACCCGCGCTATTGAATACAAACTTCCCGCTTGTATCGGATACGCCCACTGCCGGCGTCGGCAATTCGCTTTGCGTCACGGTCACCGCCACGCCTGCGACCGCTTTGCCCTCCGCGTCCTTAAAATTTGCGGTAATATTGAAGCTTCCTGCTGCGGGCGTAGGCGTCGCTGCCGCCTCAGGCGGATTGGGCTTCGACGTTCCCGCCGAATAAACCTGCAGCGCTTCTTCCGGTACATAGATGACCCCAAGATATACATTCGTCACATCCTGGCCGACGGAAATGCTGTATTTTCCGCCCATCGCCTGATCCGTGATACCCGTCGTATTCCCGCGCGACAGATAGAGCATACCCGTTGAAAGCTTACCGCTCGAATCTTTAACCGAAATATTGTGCGTTTCCACCGTAACGCCGGGGAACGTTACCATACCGTCCTTGTTTGCCGTTTGAGAGCTCTTGTCTATAATAACGGTATACCCGTCCGCGCTCTGTCCGTCCTGCGTATATACATAAAGGGTAAGGTTAATATCCTGCCCCTCGGACGGCGAAGGCGTCGGCTCTTCCGACTGGCTGGGCGTCGGGGTGGGCGTGGGGCTCGCCGTTGGTTTTGGCGTCGACGTCGGCGTGGGTGTAGGACTCGACGTCGGCGTCGGGGTAGGCGTGGGCGTAGGGCTCGCCGTCGGTTCCGCCGTCTCCGTAGGCGTAGGCTGCGGATCGTCTGTTTCCGCGAACGCTGCGGGCGCGCACAGTGTAAACACAAGCACGACCGCAAGGATCATTCCTAGTATTTTTTTCGTTTGTTTCATTCGGTTCACCTCATATACTTATGATTCCATTTTTTATCATGACAACCGTTAGACGTATTCTATCATATAAATGTTCCTAAACGCAATTTCGCATCTTAAATCCCGTTCTTTAAAAAAATCCCTGTTTTTAACAAACAGGGATTTCTTGATATAAAACTTTTTTAGTCTTCTTCACACGCGCAAACGCATGCGCTGGGCGCGTCCGGTATATCCTCTTTGACCTTTTCCGGCACCGAGGAAAACAGCGTACTCACAGATTCGCGTTCATGGATCCTGTAGACCGCTTCTGCAAACAACGGCGCCACCGAAACCGTGAGGAATTTTTCCTGACCGATAATAAAGGGATTTTCCACACTGTCCGTGGAGATAACATATTCGATCGGGCTTTCATTGATCGCTTTCACACCCTTTTCACGCAGCATGATGTGCGCCAGGCAGGCAACGATGCGCTTTGCGCCGCGCGCCTTTAGCATATGCGCCACATCGACGAGCGTACCGCCGGAAATCGAGAAGTCGTCCACGATAATGCAGTTTTTTCCCTCCACATCGCCGATCAGCTCCAGTATCTGCGCGTTTTCATCATGTCCCGTGCGCGTCTTGTCGCCGATCGCAACCGGCACTTTCAGGTAATCCGCATACTTTCTGGCATCCTTGGCAAAGCCCGCGTCCGGCGAAACGACGACCGCATCTTCCATAATATCCATACCCTTTAAGTATTCGCACAAAATAGGCAGCGAACGCAGATGGTCCACCGGAATTTTAAAGAACCCCTGTACCTGCGCGCTGTGCAGATCCATCGTGATCACGCGGTCCGCGCCTGCCGTTTCCAGGCAGTCCGCGCACACCCGCGCGCGAATGGAAACCCTGGGTTCGTCTTTCTTGTCGCCTTTCGCATAGCCGTAATAGGGAACGATGGCCGTAACCGAGCTTGCGCTTGCGCGTTTGAAAGAATCCATCCAAAATAAAAGCTCCACTAACTCGTTGTTTGGATCCAAACCGATAGGGAGCACTACATAAACGTCTTTATCACGTACCGTCTCTTTGATACGTATGAAGATATTGCCGTCAGAAAAATGTATTACCTCGGAAGCGCCCAACTCCGCCCCCAGATAGTTGCACATTTTCTTTGCGAACGGGAGCCCGGAACTGCCCGCAAATATCTTAATATCCGGATTACCACTAAGCATAAAATCATACCATCCTTGTTTCATGTGATTATAGATTCATTATAGCACCGGCGTCATACCTTTTCAATCAAATTGCATAGTTTTGAAGCAAAAATTTAATGGAATCCGCGAGCGTGTCTCCCGTGCGTTTCTCGCACGCGATCGCCGCGTACGGACGCATTTTCCCATGATAATCACTGCCTTGTGTAACGATCAAGTCATTTTTTCGGGCGATCCTGACATACTTTTCCACTTCCGCATCCGTGTGCGCCGGATAATATGCCTCAATCCCCTTAAGGCCGATCTTCGCCATATCACAGACGAGCGAATCAATATCGTCCGTTTTGATGAATTTCGGATGCGCGAGCACAGGCAGGCCGCCCGCATCCAGGATCAGGTTCATCGCCTGTTCCATATTAAGCTTGCGGCGCTTCACATAGCACAGCCCGTTTTCATTCAGGTATTTTGTGAACGCGTCCTGCAAATCGCTCGCGTAGCCCTTTTCAATAAGCGCCAGCGCGACATGCGGTCTTCCCAGCGTATTCCCGCCCGCAAAGCGTTCCACATCTTCAAAGGTAATATTGATTTTATGCTGTTTTAAGGATTCAATAATCGCATATACCCTGTCCACGCGGGAAGTGCGCAGGTCCTCCATCATCGTTTTCAGGGCCGTATTCTCAATATCGATCCCATAACCGAGAAGATGCAGCTCTCCTAAATGCCGCACGGATATTTCAACGCCCGTTAAATAGCGTATCTTATGTTTCCTGGCCGTACTGATCGCCTCTTTTTGTGCGTCGATCGTATCGTGATCCGTGATCGAGGAAAGCGCAAGACGCAGCTTGGCGCATTTGGTAATGATTGTTTCCGGCGTATCCGTTCCATCCGACGCCGTCGAGTGCATATGTAAGTCCTGCATGTTTATTCTGTCCTTCTTCTTTGAGCAATGCGTAAAAATTAGCGGCTTTTACAGCCGCTAATTTTTCGCTCGTTTATTCTTCTTCCGGCTTTGGCGGTTCTACAATAATCGTTTCCACCGCCTGTGCGTCTACCGGCTGCGGGGGCTGCCCGACAGGCTCCGGTTCCTTTTCCGTATCGGTCTTTTCTTCGATCTCCCAGGAATCCGGATTTTCAATATCCAGATCGTCCTCGAACAGTCTCTTGAATTCCTCGCCCGTAAGTTTTTCCTTGCGCATCAGGATTTCGCCGATGTTGATCAGCTTTTTCAGGTTCTTGCTCAGAAGCTGCTCAGCATGCGCGTATGCGCCCTCGACGATCTTCGCCACTTCCGCGTCGATCTTCGCCGCCGTCGTTTCGGAATACTCAGGCGTCTGCCCGAAGTCCTTGCCCAGGAATACTTCGTGGCCCGAAGCTAAGAATACCGGTCCCAGTTCGTCGCTCATACCATATTTCATGACCATGTCCTTGGCCGTCTCCGTCGCGCGCTGCAAGTCGCTGATCGCGCCTGTGGATACGTCTTTTAAAGTAAGGGATTCCGCGACCCTGCCGCCCAGCATCATGGTTATCTCGTCAATCAGCTTGCTCTTAAACACATGCTGCTTATCTTCTTCCGGCAGCGTCATCGTATATCCCGCCGCCATACCGCGCGGAATGATGGAAACCTCGTGTACCGGATCGGTTTTGTCGAGCACGTGCGCCAGAATCGCGTGGCCCACCTCATGGTAAGCCGTACAGCGCTTGTCGTCCTCCGTCATCACGCGGCTCTTCTTTTCAGGTCCGGCGATCACGCGCGTGATCGCTTCCTCGATTTCGCTCATGCCGATTTTTTTCTTGCGCCTGCGCGCCGCCAGGATCGCCGCCTCATTGAGCACGTTTTCAAGGTCCGCGCCGATAAAGCCCGGCGTTCTTCTCGCGATTACCTTAAAATCGACATCGCTCTCGAACGGCTTGCCCTTGGCGTGTACTTTCAGAATGTCTTCCCTGCCCTTTACGTCCGGATAATTGACGATGATCTGCCTGTCAAAACGTCCCGCGCGCAGCAAGGCCGGATCCAGAATATCTTTCCTGTTGGTTGCCGCCATCACGATGATTCCTTCGTTGACCTCGAAACCGTCCATCTCAACCAGCAACTGGTTTAACGTCTGCTCGCGTTCGTCGTGTCCGCCGCCAAGGCCCGCGCCTCTCTGGCGGCCGACCGCGTCGATCTCGTCGATGAATACGATGCACGGCGCGTTTTTCTTCGCGTTTTCAAACAGGTCGCGTACGCGCGAAGCGCCCACGCCTACAAACATTTCCACAAAGTCGGAGCCGCTGATCGAGAAAAACGGCACTTTCGCCTCTCCGGCAACCGCTTTTGCCAGCAACGTCTTGCCGCCGCCGGGAGGTCCGACCAAAAGAACTCCCTTAGGAATACGCGCCCCAAGCTCTTTAAACCGCGCCGGATTTTTCAGGAACTGAACGATCTCTACCAATTCCTCTTTTTCTTCATCGGCGCCGGCAACATCCGCAAACGTTTTGTGTGTCTCGCCGCCGTCCGTCATTCTTGCTTTGCTCTTGCCAAACGACATCGCGCCGCCTGTACCGCCTGCGCCGCCCTGCGCGCGCCGGATGATGACCATCCACAAAACGAGGAAGAGAACAATCAGGATCAGATATGGCAGGAACTGCAGGAATATGTTCGGTTCCGGCGTCGGCACATAGTTGAGGGCAAACCCGTAGTCCGTCGGGTTCGCACTGCCCGTTACCTGTGCGATGTCCTGGTTAAACTGTCCGATCGATTCGGGAATCGTGGTTTTAAAATCATATTCCCGTGGAAAATTCTCGTCCGTTATTGTTGTTTCGTTCGTCCGTCCGACAAGCGTCCGGTCCTGAATCGCGACGTCTTTTATGTCTTTTGCTGCCACCTTATCCAAAAACTGGTAGTATTGCAGCTCCTCTACTGTTGAGGTTTCCGGATTTCCCAGAAACTGCGCCGCTATAATAATGACAACAATGATCAATATATAGATAAACGGCCCTCTAAAAAATTTTGCCAAACTAGTTTTACCTCCTACTGGGGTCCGCCCACTGCTCATGGGGCTTACCGCCCGAAATTACATACTTTATATTTTTACCAACACGCATACATGTTCAAACAACCGGATTATTCGTAAACCGAACGTTTCAAAATGCCCACGCTTTCATAATTCCTGTATTTTGATGCGTAATCGAGTCCATACCCTACGACGAATTCGTCCGGTATCTCAAAACCGATGTATTTCACCGGAACTTCTACCTCGCGTCTGTCCTGCTTGTTTAACAGGCAACAGATCTCGATACTCGCCGGCTGCCGTCCGTGTAAAAGCTTTGTCAGGTTGTGAAGCGTCCAGCCGGAATCGATGATATCCTCGATGATAAGCAGGTGCTTTCCCCTAATATCTTCTTGCATATCATACTTGATTTGTACGCTGCCCGTAGAAGAACTTCCCTGCCCATAGCTCGAAACCGCCATAAAATCAATTTCCATCGGGATTTTGATTTGGCGCATCAGGTCCGAAAAAAACACGACGCTGCCACGTAAAATGCCGACGGCGATAAAATCTTTCCCCTCATAATCCTTGGATATCTGAGCCCCCAGCTCCGCTACCCGTTTTGCGATCTCCTCTTTGGAGAGCAATATTTTCTCGATGTCCCTCTCTACATAATGCTCCATTATGTATCCTCCCGCTTTTTTAAATATTTGCAACAATAAATGCGCGTTGTATCTTCCCTCACGCGGCATCCGTCGTCAATCACATGTCCCACGGCCCAGATGATCCGGCTGCCATCCGCCAAAAGCGGCGTTTCCAAGCGCCGTTCGCGCGGCAGCTTTTTATCGATAAAATAATCTTTCAGCTTCTTCTTGCCCGGCGCGCCCAGAGGATGAATCGTATCCCCGTGGTGCCGCGTCCTCAGCATCAGGTGCTCCGGCAGCTTATCGGCGTCCATATACGCGACGTTCGGATCGTTGTTCTGGTAATCGCATTCATCGACTTCCCTGCATATCACGAAAGACCCGTCCGGCAGTTCGTTTACCGTTTCAAAATCAAACGGCATACAGAAACTCACATCCGCCTCCCGTCCGGAAAACCCGATCAGGAGCTTACCGTATTCCACCGCCGCGCACAGATTGTTCGAAAGATTCACGCGCGTGCCCGTACGGTTACGCTCCGCAAGCTGCAGCACGGAAATCACGTGTACGTTTTCTACATCCTGCTTAATATACAGCTTCTCGCAGGCCAGCCGTACCACGCGGCACCTGACCGCTTTTGCAAGGCGTTGGAACGCCTGAATATCGATTTCGACACGATCGCCGCGCACAGCCGCGCAGCTCGCAAATTCCTTTTGCGCCACATCCCGTATAAATTTCGCGTCATATTCCGCGATCACGCTCAGACGGTTAAGCGCGCCCGCCGCATCCGCATTGATCCGTTCTTCGATCTGCGGCATCAGCACGTTTCTCACAAAATTGCGGGTGTATTCGTTCTCCTCGTTCGTCCGGTCCGTTACATATCCGATTCCCTTTTCCTCAAGATACGCAATGATTTCGCTTCGCTTCACGCATAACAGCGGACGGATAAAGGAACCGTTTTTAGGGTGTATCCCCCGCAGCCCGTCTATGCCGCTGCCGCGCAGAATATGCATGAGTACGCTCTCCGCGTTATCGTTCAGGTGGTGCGCCGTCGCCACCACGTCTACATCACCGTTTTCGACGAGCGCCGCGAAATACTCTTCCCGCGCCCGCTTGGCCGCGCTTTGCTTGCCCATGTGCCATTCTTCCGCAAGAACGGGCACGTCCGCCGCGCTCATATAAAACGGAATGTTGTGTTCCTGGCAATACTGACTGACAAAATCCGCGTCGTCCAACGACTCTTGTCCCCTGATGCCATGCTCAAAGTGGATGCATACCACAGAAAAAAAAGCGGATGGCGCAAGCAAACAAAGGCAAGACAGCAGCGCCATGGAGTCCGGTCCTCCCGATACAGCCACACCAACGGTCTGTCCTGCTTCGATCAGGTTGTTTTCTTGTATAAACTCCCGTACAATCTTTTCCATGTCAAGATTTCCCTATTATATATAATATACTGTAAAATCTAACTTTACAACCGTATTTGCTAGGGAAAACGCGTCATTTTTACAATTTATATTGTATGCTTTCCATATGAACGCAACATGAACACAGCTCCGCTTCCGTGCTGCACCTCTCATTTCCCGCGAAACCCATTTTATCGGGCTTTCGCGGTAGCCCCCCTTAAAGGCAGGTTGTCACAAAACAAAAACGGCACAGCGTTTGCCATGCCGTTTTCCGTTATTTGTTTAGAATACCCGTTTCGCGTGGATAAACCCGTTTTTGAACCACGAGCCGAAATCCCTGTGCATCATTGCATTCTGACTCGAGGACGCGTCGATTACCGTACCGTCTCCCATATAAACCGCCACATGTCCGCTCATACAGATGATGTCGCCGCGCCGCAGATCGCCAATGCTCTTGATTGTCGTAAAGTCCGCGCTTCTCCAGCCAGCCGACGTCATATAATCGATGTCATATCCTGCCTGGTTCAGGGCGTAATAGATCAGTCCCGAACAGTCGAATGCGTTAGGTCCTTTCGCGCCGAGAACATACGGTTTTCCAAGCTGCGCTTCCAGTACGTCGATGAATCTCTCGAGCGTAGAAGACGATGAACCTCCGCTCGAATCGCCCGAACTCAAGCTGCCTGCCTTATCGCCGGAAGCGGTGATCGCGTCGGAAGAGTACAGAGCCTCTTTTGTATAATATCCGACGTTACCGTCTATGCCCAATTCGTTGTTCTTCTGGAACGCTTTTACCGCGCCCTCCGTGTCCGTACCAAAGTATCCCGTGGCGCTGACGTCATAGCCTAAGCTGTCCAGCCTTTTCTGGATCTCTTCCACGTCTGTGCCCGACGCGCCGATCGTTACCGTATACGGCTTCGCGTCGTCCGCAAAAAGGGCTTGCAGCGTATCGTATGTGGCGACGCCCGTTACCTGAAAGCCGTGCTTGCGCTGGAAAAATCCGATCGCCTGCTTTGTCAGCGGGCCGAAGAATTCCGTCGGCTCATCCTCGTCCATATAATGTAGTGACATCAGCCTGGACTGGATCGTTGCTACCAACGGATCCGTCGTTTCCGGCTGAATATCCCCCGTGAACAGCTTTTGCTGTTCGTTCTGGACCGGAGCTGTCGGTGCTGCCGCCTGCTGTGCCGCCTGCGGAGCTTGCGCTTGTTCCTGCACCGGTGTTTGTTCGGGAACCGGCGTATTTTCCGGCGTTACCGCCGGTGTCTGCTCAGGTACCGGCGTGCTTTCCGGCGTTACTGCCGGTGTCTGCTCGGGTGCCGGCGTGCTTTCCGGCGTCATCGCCGGTGTCTGCTCGGGTGCCGGCGTGCTTTCCGGCGTCACCGCCGGTGTCTGCTCGGGTGCCGGCGTGCTTTCCGGCGTTACTGCCGGTGTCTGCTCGGGTGCCGGCGTGCTTTCCGGCGTTACCTCTTCGGTCCCGCCCTGTGCCTCAATACTGGAATCGTCCGCCGGAGCCTCGCCCTGCGTGTTCTCCAGCAGGATTCCCTGGTCGGCCGCTAACGAAGGCGTTGGCGTCGGTTCAGGTTCCTGTGACAGCTGCGCAGCTTCTACCTGCGGCTCCGGCTGGGTACGGAATATCTCGTCGCCATATGCGGCCGTCGAGACAAGGATGGGGACCATGACCACTGTCACAATAATCCCGACAACGATCAACAGATGCTTTCTTTTTCTCGCCCTGTAACGATGTACAACAGAAGATGTATGTCCTTTGCGTACGGAAGCTTCTCGTCCGCGAAAAATCTTTGCGGTTTTGAATCTCCTAAAAATCTGCTTCATAAAAACTCCTTTTCTGTTACAAGTTTAATACGAATTATACGCTCATTCGTCTCAAATGTCCATATATTTTTTAATACTTTTGTAATATTTATGCGTTTTATCTTGTAAACGCCTTATTTTATCAGGAAAATCCAATGGAAATTTTAATGTTATTTACAATTTCGTCATATTTGTTGCATGACACCTGCCGGTTTTTCCCCACAATGATTTATGGTATAATACTATTGTTTTTAAGACATCTTATATTTGGTTACATTATATATAAAGCAGAATCCCACGAGGTACGTATATGAATCAAATCGAAGATATTCTTTCCAAACTGACGCTGGAACAAAAGGCGGATCTTTGTTCGGGGCTGAACGCCTGGAACACCTATCCGATCGCGGAGCTTGGCATTCCAGAGATATTGATGACCGACGGTCCCCATGGGCTGCGCAAACAATACGATGAAGACACCGCCATGCTCGAGACGTCTCTGCCCGCCACATGTTTCCCACCCGCAGCAACGGCCGCCTGCTCGTGGGACAAGGATCTTTTGTACCGGATAGGCTCCGCCCTTGGCAGCGAAGCCCGCAGCCAGGGTGTATCCCTTGTTTTGGGACCGGGAATCAATATCAAACGCTCTCCCTTGTGCGGACGCAATTTCGAATACTTTTCCGAGGATCCGCTCCTTTCCGGCGACCTTGGCGCCCAGATGATCAACGGCATACAGAGCACCGGTACAGGCGCGTGCCTCAAGCATTTCGCAGCCAACAACCGCGAATATTTTCGTATGGTCTCTAATTCCATTATCGATAAACGCGCCCTGCACGAGATTTATTTGCAGGGATTTGAACGCGCTATTAAAAAATCCAGGCCTTATGCCGTCATGAGCGCCTACAATATGCTCAACGGCGATTATTGCGGAGAAACAAAAGAATTAATCACGGATATACTGCGTAAAGACTGGGGCTTTGAGGGCCTGGTCGTCTCCGACTGGGGCGCATGCTATAACCGTGAAAAGGGCATTGCCGCAGGTATGGATCTGGAAATGCCATACTCCGGCGGAGAGAACACGGAACGCATCGTTCGCAGCGTACAAAAAGGAACTCTCTCAGAGGATGCGCTCGATGCTTGCGTGCGCAGCGTGCTCGCTTTTGTATTCCGCTGCGAGGAAAATAAAAAGACGCCTTACGAATGCAATATGCAAAAAAACCACGAGTTGGCGCGCGAGGCGGCGGCCGCGAGCGCTGTCCTGCTCAAAAATGAAAACGGCCTGCTGCCCTTAAAGCCTGGCACAAAGGTCGCGCTGCTCGGCGAATTTGCTGAAAAGCCGAGATACCAGGGCGCAGGCAGTTCGATGATCAATCCCGCGCACCTTGAAAACGCCCTCGAAGAATTTCCCAAATATGGAATCGATTTTGTATACAGTAAGGGTTACGAAGCCGATCAGGACGAAACCGACGGTGCCCTGCTCGCAGATGCGCTGCATACCGCGCAAAACGCTGACGTCGCGGTTATTTTTGCGGGTCTGCCTGCACGCTACGAAATGGAAGGCATTGATCGTACGCATATTTGCATACCGCAGAACCAGGCAGAACTCATCGAAAGGGTCGCCGCCATCAAACCTGTTATTGTGCTTTTATGCGGCGGCGCGCCTGTGGAAATGCCGTGGATCGGCTGTGTCTCCGCGCTTTTGAACTGTTATCTGGGCGGCGAGGCTTCGGCTTCTGCGGCAGCACAGCTCCTGACTGGTGAAGTAAATCCCAGCGGCAAGCTCGCGGAAACCTATCCCGTTCATTTGAGCGATACGCCCGCCTACCGTTTTTTTTCGGACGACCGGCATAACGTGGAGTACCGCGAAAGTATTTATGTGGGATACCGTTACTACGACGCGGCGCAAAAAGAAGTCCTGTTCCCTTTTGGTCATGGACTTTCCTACACGACCTTTGCCTATTCCGACCTGCGGCTTTCCCAGGGAACCATGTCGGCAGGCGAAGAAATCACCGTGTATTTTACGGTTACCAACACCGGAAGCGTCGCCGGCGGCGAAATTGCGCAGGTATATATCGGCCGTTCCCCCATCGAGAAGCATTTATGCGCCTTTGATAAAGTTTTTTTACAGCCGGGCGAATCAAAAGAACTCTCCTGCGTCCTTACAGACCGCGACTTTTCCTTTTACCAGGACGGCTGGCAGCTTTTAGACGATTGCAGTGTCCTTGTGGGCGCGTCCTCGCGCGATATTCGCTTGAAAGCCATGGTCCGTATCCCGTCTGGAGTGCAGCCGCCGTATTATCCTGCCGCATCCGATGGGCATTGGGATGCGGTTACCTTTTACAGCCTGTTCGATAAAATTCCCCAGATTTCGTTCAGCCTGCATCCGTTTACCATCAACGCCACGCTCACCGATTTTGACTCCGCGCTTATCGGCCGGCAGATTCACCGGATTGCACGCTGGTTTGCCACCAAACATATCTCTGCGGATAATTATTTGGGACAGCAGATTATGCTCCAGCTCTTAGACCAGAATCCGCTGCGCGTACTCATTTCGCTTTCCGGCGGATTGCTCACCTACGGAATGGCGCGCGGGATTTTAATGATCGCCAACGGGCAGGTATTCATGGGCTTGCTGGCACTTTTTTCCGCCAACCGCAAACGCAGGAAGCGCAAAATCAAATCAAAATGATGTTTATATCATAACGGGCAGGTTATATATACTGTGTCGCAGCACACCGTGCAGTGGCAACAAAAACAATACATACCCCCCAATCAGTAAAAGGCCGATGGTATACCATCGGCCTTTTACTATATCCTGATTGTGTTATAATAGGGAAAAACGTACTGGGAGGATGGCCGCATTATGCCAGACGCAAAAAAACTCATCCAAACTTTAAAGGAATACGGCGCGCACCACGCTGCCGGCGTTGCCGTTTCGGATATTCGCTTTTATCCGGAATTGCGCGAATCATGCGCAATGAACAGATGCGGATGTTATGATACCAATTGGTGCTGTCCGCCCGGCTGCGGCGACGTACCCATGCTCGCACAGCGCGCGCGCCGTTTTTCGCATGCCGTCGCCTTTCAGTATATTGGCAAACTAACCGACTCCTTTGACGTTGAGGGTATGTTCGCTTCCAATGAGGCTTTCAATAATATCGCCCATAAAATCCAAGATTATCTGCAAAAGGAAACGCCGCGATCCCTCGTGCTGGGCGCCGGAAAATGCACATTGTGCAAGACCTGCACCTATCCCGACGCGCCCTGCAGGTATCCGCAGCGCTGTATCGTTTCCGTAGAGGCTTGCGGTATCGACGTTTCACAGCTTTGCGACGCGGCAGGCCTTTCCTATATAAACGGGCCGAATACCGTGACCAATACCGGCCTGGTTCTCTACTGAACCTTATTTATCATCCTCGTGCAGTTTCTCTTCAAACCTGAGAAACGCTTCGTTTTGCGACGCGGAAATCTCCTCATCCTCTTGCAGGCGCTCCGCCGCGCTGACAGACCTGTCTTTGACAATCCCATCGCTGAGTACGTGCAGCCCGTAGATAATCACGAATGCGCCCAGCAGGATACCGATAATATCCATCGCCGCGACCCAATGCAGTACAATCAGCAGCACCGCGCCGATCAGCGAAACCACGCCGATGCCTATTGTCATTTTCCATTTTGACCCGCCCTGCTTTTTCAGCGCCAGTCCCTCTACAGTGCGCACCACGCCGAACACCGCCAGCCAGATGCTTACAAATAACGGCAGGAAAACGGCCAGCACGCTGCTCCCCATCATCCAGATGAGCGCGCCCAGCGCAATATTCATAACCGAGACCACGACATTTGCGGCAAAAATCCTTTCTGTCCGGCGGCGCGAGCTGCCGCAGACCAGTTGAACCACGCCCACAGCCATCATTACGATACCCGCGATACCAAGTGCAAATACCGCAGATACTACCGGCGCGCTGAGCAGCATAATTCCTGCGATAAACAGAAGAATCCCCAGAACCACTTTCAGGATTCTGGTAACCGTACCCATTTTATCCATAACCGTGCCCCCTTTTTTAACTTTCCTGCACCCTTTGCTGCAAAGCCAGGTCATATAAATTTTCGTCTACCAGCCCGCTCAGAATGTTGAGTTTCGGCTTACTTCCCTCGTTGGCGTCCGTTTCCACGATCACCAGGTACAGGCACTGCGTCTGCGGATCGATGGACACCACCCAGTTCCATTCCCGTGAATTCTGCGGTCCGAACTGCGCGGTTCCCGTCTTGCCGTAAATACCGTCTCTATCGCCGAGCTTGGCAAGTGCCGCCGTGCCCGTTTTCATGACCTCTTCCAGCGCGGGCATCTGCATATTAATCGTAGAAGCGGACATCGTCGCTTCCTTAAAGACCGTATGTTCGTTTTCCTGGTCTATGACCTGGTCACCGTTTTCGTCCGTATGGGAAATATTTTTCAGGATTGTAGGGTTGAGCATGTCGCCGTTGTTTTCAAAGGCGGTATACATACACGCCACCTGCAGTGGGCTGATCTGCAGCTCGCCTGTGCCATAGGCGGTACGCGCCAGTAAATCCAGACTGAATTCCGAGCCCTCGTTGATCACGTTGGACGCTGTTACCGGTAACTCAAAGGCGGGAGCCTCGCCCATGCCGATCCTCTCCATATAAGCTTTGAACGCGTCTACGCCGACCTGCAGCGCATAATACGCAAAGTAAATGTTATCCGACGACTTCATCGCGTATAAAAACGAGCGATCGCCGCCAGCGATTTCTTTGGTATTGATCGCGGGATAAACCCATTCAGGTATGTCCGGCGTCCACGTATATCCCGTCGTTCCATCCTTGCGTTCCTCTTCTACAAACGGCAAAGTTGAGCTGTCCGTCAGCTTTCCGTTCTCCATAGCTGCCGCCGCCGAGAACGGCTTGAAAGCGGAACCCGGCGTATATATCGACTGTGTCGCACGGTTGATCATCGGGGAACTGCTGTCGCTACCCATATAGTACTCCACGACCGCCTCGTCGAGCGCAAAATTGAACAAATTGTTATCGAACGATGGATAAGATACCATCGCTTTCACATCCCCGTTCGTGTAATCCAGCACAACCACCGCGCCGCTGTCGCCCTCGGCGATGTTTGCTGCCATCAGCGTATAGGCTTCCTGCTGCTTTTTGGAATCGATGGTGAGCGTCACATCCGAGCCGTCCGTCTTGACGTCTTCATACAGCGTTTGCTTGCGGTTTCCCCTGTCGTCTTCGATATACACTGCCTTGCCGTTCGTACCACGCAAAACGTCCTCATACTGTCTCTCCAGCCCCGTCTTACCGACTGTCGAATTTTCCGTGATGCCCGCCTCTTCATTGATTTGGTCCTCGTCCGGCGAGCCCAGATAACCGATGATATGCGCTGCATCGTCCTTTAACGGATAATACCGCATAGGCGTCATCTTGCCCTCATCCACCCCCAGGCCGTTTATGGTTTCGATGTCCTGCTTCTGCTGCTCCGTAAGCGTCCCTTTCGGGTATGTTGCCAGTACTTCGGATGTGAATCCCTTTTCCACGGCATTATCGTACTTTTTTTGTATCTTTTCCGGATCCACCTGATAATTGGCCTGCAGGTAATTTTTTACTTCGTCGATATTCGGGCTCTTTTCCAAATCGATATAAATGCTTTGCGCATAGTCGTTTTTCGCCAGAAGCGTGCCGTCCGATGCAAAAATCTCCCCGCGTTTTCCGGTCTGCGTTACCGCGCGCACCTTGTCGCCCTCTTCCAGCATCGGCAGGATCAGGTTCGGCATGTAAAGCACGGTGTATCCCTGCGGTCCTTTGACAATATCCGCGCTGTATTCATAGGTAACCGTGCCCAAAAGCCCGCTCGTCATGTCAAGCGTATACGTAAGCATATATTCCGTATCGGATTCGCCTTTTTTTTCGACATTCCGGTCTACAAGCTTCACGTCCGTAATCTCCAGCGCCTCATAAATATTCTCAAAGCGCGCCACAAATTCATCCTTAGATTTCACGTCGGACGTCAGCGTATAAACATAGCTGTATGCGCCTGCGTAATCTTTCTTTACCAGAGCGTCCACAAACGCATACCCCGTGCTAAGCGCGCCGTCCGTCTTGGCGCAGCCCGCAAACGTTCCCAGGCAGGCGGCGCTCAGAAAAATTATTACTATTATATATATAAGAACTTTCTTTCGCATGGAAAAACCGTATCCGCGCAAAACGCGGCTTTCTTCTGGATTTTATTATGATTATACTATTATTTCAGAAAATTTGCAAAAACGTAACGATTTATTTACAATTTCTTTGCGCGGAAATTTACCCATTATTTTACTCCATCCGCCACGCCCGATATTCCCTGTTCTGCGCGGGTTTCCGCTCTATTGCCGGTATCGCCTGTCGTTCCCCACTTATCCTGTTTTTGAAACGTAAAAAGCGCCTTTTTCACCTCAGAAAATTGACTTTTTCCCCATTTTGTTTTATACTTCGCTTAAGTGCCGTTTAGGACAGAATCGGCATCGGAGGTTTTACATGTCACTGTATAAAAAGAAAAAAGATGATGAACTAAATCCCAACTCAAAATTCAAGGGGATACTTTATACGGCGCATAAATCCAGCTTTTCCGACGAGGACTTGACTCCCATCGGATCAAGAAGCGCGCGCCATAAGAAGAAGCCGAATAAACTGGCTGAGGCCGTTTCCCGCCTCACGACGGTGAAAAAGCCGAGACTTTCGCGCGCGCGCGGCGCCCAAAAGGCTCCGGCTGCACCGGCTGCAGAATCTTCCGCAACCGGCCGCGTTGTGTTTGCAGGCGGACGGAGCGGCAAAGGCGGCCGTGGAAATATGCGCGATCACTTCTTCCGCAACGTTGGTATCATATGTGCGGCAATCGTCGCGGTATCCTGTATCGCCATCCCGACGACATTCGCCAAGCCGACGACGGATATTACGCTTAACGATAACGGACGTGTTTTGCAGGCGTCTACCAGCGCGCGCAGCGTGCAGGAGTTTTTGGACGACAACGGTGTTACCATCGGTCCCGACGATGTCGTATCCACCGATCTTTCTTCCGCCGTCTATGAAGGACAGTCAATCACGATCTACCGTGCCATGCCCCTTACCGTCAAAAGTAACGGTCAGGAAATCGAGGTCAGCATCGTCGCCGGACATACCGTGCAGGATGCGATCGATAAAGCGGGGATCGTCGTTGCGCCGGATGACGAAATATATCCTTCGCCCGATTCGCTCGTGCGTTCGGGTATGGTGATCGACCATATTATTGTTACCACGCAGGAAACGACGGAAAACCAGCCGATTCCTTTTGAAAATACGACACGCGATAACGCTGAGCTTGAAAAAGGCAAGACGCAGATTGTGCAGGAAGGCGCAGAGGGCGTGTTGCAGGTCACTTATAAGGAACTTTATAAAAACGGCGTGTTGATTTCCCGCGATTCCATTTCGGAAGACGTGATCCAGCAGCCCGTTAACCAAATCATGGAAATCGGTACTTATGTAAAGCCCGAGCCGGAGCCAGAACCTAAGAAATCGACTTCCAGCAGTTCCGGAAAGAAAAATACCGGCAGTTCTTCCAATAAAGGAAGCAGCTCCGGTTCCAACAAGGGGAATTCGAGCAACAAGGGCGAATCCGACCTTAACGGTAAGCAGGGCATGAAATTCCAACTTACCGCATATTGTTCTTTCTGCAACAGTGGCAGCAAAACTTCTTCCGGTACGTATCCGTCGGCAGGACGGACAGTCGCCTGCAACTCGCTTCCGCTTGGTACGCGGATCTATATCGAGGGATACGGCGAATATGTTGTTGAAGACCGCGGCGGTATGGGCGGAAACGTCATTGACATCTATATGGGAGATCAGCCAAATGACGACGCATGTAATGCCTTTGGGCGAAAACACGGTGTTACTGTTTACGTCATCGGTTAAAAGGAATTTGCAACGGCGGGATCATTTTTCCCGCCGTTTTTGTCTGTAACAAAAGGAGTATATATGGTAAACGTCACCTCTCCGCGCGAAATCGTACGGTTATTAAGCGAAAACAACCTGTCCCCTTTAAAGAAGTTCGGGCAGAATTTTTTATGCGACGGCAATATCGTAGATAAAATCGCAGACAGTATCGGCCTTACAAAAAGCGATTATGTCCTCGAGATCGGCGCCGGCCTGGGCGCGCTCACGCGCGCGCTTTGCCTGCGCGGCAAGAAAGTCGTTTCCATAGAGATTGACGCCGGGCTTTTAAAACTGCACGAAAAGACGCTTGCGGATTGCGCCAATGTCACCGTCCTCGAGGGCGACATCCTGAAATGTGATCTCAGTGAAATTTGCCGCGAGTATTTTGGCGGCGCCGCCTTTCATGTGTGCGGAAACCTCCCCTACTATATCACCAGCAAAATCCTGATGATGCTTCTGGAAAGCGACGCTCCCGTTTTAAGCGTCACCGCCATGGTGCAAAAAGAAGTTGCGCAGAGGCTGTCCGCCCGTCCGGGAGATACGGACTACAGCGCGCTGACCGCCTCCTGCCTATACTATGGAAAACCCAAGCTCCTGTTCGAGGTATCCCGCCATTGTTTTTATCCCGCGCCGGACGTGGATTCCGCAATTATCCGTTTTGTCACCGGCTCAGCCGTATGCGATGTGCCGCGCGAAGCCTACGTTAAAATCGTACGGGCGGCGTTTTCCATGCGCCGCAAAACGCTGCTGAACAACTTAAAGCAGTTTGGCGGCGCGGGCGCTGTAATTGCAATTTTAAAAAATTGCAATATCGATCCAAAAACACGCGCTCAAAACCTTTCTCCCGTTCAATTTTGCAGTTTAGCAAAAGAATTCTTTCAAAAATAAGTATTTTCTTTGTAGTTTTTTTCACAATTTGTTTTACAAACACGTTCTATCGTAGTATAATGATTCTTAATCATCATTAAAGTGTAAAAACTATCTATTTTTAGGAGGTTATTATGGAAACGTATGGTCTGGAAAAGTTAGGAATTCTGAATCCCACGGCAGTTTGGCGTAACCTCTCCCCCGCAGCGCTTGTGGAAGCGGCGCTTAGAAGGGGCGAGGGCCAGTTGAGTGACAAAGGCGCGCTTGTTGTAACGACAGGCAAATACACGGGGCGTTCCCCCGAAGATAAATTTGTGGTCGATACCCCCGGTATCCACGATGACATCAAATGGGGCAAAATCAATGTTCCCATCGAAAAAGCGAAATTCGACGCGATCAAGGAGAAGCTGTGCGCTTACCTTCAGAACCGCGAAGTCTTTATTTTTGACGGTTTTGCAGGCGCCGATCCGGCATACACGAAGAAATTCCGTATCATCAATGAACTTGCAAGCGAGAACCTGTTCATTCACCAGCTTCTGATCCGTCCTACGGCAGATCAGCTCGCGTCCTACGGCGAGGCGGATTTCACGATCATCGCCGCGCCCGGTTTCAAATGTATCCCCGAAGTGGACGGCGTACACAGCGAAGCCGCAATCATGATTGATTACGAGGCAAAATTGGTGGTCATCGCCGGTTCGCAATATGCCGGCGAAATTAAAAAGAGCGTATTCTCGGTCATGAACTATCTCATGCCTAAGGAAAGCAACGTCCTGCCCATGCACTGCTCTGCCAACATGGACCCGCAGACAGGCGAAACGGCAGTTTTCTTCGGTCTTTCCGGTACAGGCAAAACGACGCTGTCCGCCGACCCGAACCGCAAACTCATCGGTGATGACGAGCACGGCTGGTCTGAGCACGGCATCTTTAACTTTGAGGGCGGCTGTTACGCAAAAACAATCAACCTCGATCCCGAGGGCGAGCCGGAAATCTACAACGCGATCAAATTCGGCAGCCTTGTTGAAAACGTGATCATTGATCCAGTGACGCGCGTGCCCGATTTCTTTGACGGTAGCCTCACGGAAAATACCCGTGTGGGCTATCCGGTAGACTTTATTTCCAACGCCGCTATCCCGGGCATAGGCGATATACCGAAAGTTATGATCTTCCTGACGGCCGACGCATTCGGCGTTTTGCCGCCCATCAGCAGACTGGATGAAAATGCTGCGATGTATCACTTTGTAACGGGTTTTACGTCCAAGCTGGCCGGTACGGAGCGTGGCGTCACGGAGCCGCAGCCGACTTTCTCCACCTGCTTCGGCGCGCCGTTTATGCCTCTTGACCCCGCCGTATACGCGGAAATGCTGGGCGAACGCCTTAAAAAGTACAATACCAAGGTATATCTTGTCAACACAGGCTGGTCCGGCGGCCCTTATGGAGTGGGAAGCCGTATGAAGCTAAAATATACCCGCGCAATGATTACCGCAGCCTTAAACGGCGAACTGGAGAAATCCCAGTACAAACACGACGACGTGTTCAATGTCGACGTTCCGCAGAGCTGTCCTGACGTTCCGGATGAGATCATGAATCCGCGCGACACCTGGCAGGACAAGGCCGCTTATGACGAATCCGCCAAAAAGCTTGCCAAGATGTTCGCAGATAACTTTGCTGCGAAATATCCGAACATGCCCAAAAACATCACAGACGCTGGCCCGAGAGGTTAATGTCCTGAAAAAGCAACGATCAAAGACGCCGGTCACCATGACCGGCGTCTTTTTTTTATTATTCTGAAATAAAAGGTTTAAAGGAATCAATGTGGAATTAATATAATATGGGATAGATTGTAAATTTGTTCCCACAACATATCGTGATATGTTTTCAATCGTTCATTATTAAAATTTTCAGGAGGCTTTGGGCATGTCAACAAAACAAAACTATGCATGGGGCGAGATCAAAAAAGGCACTTATTTCTCGGCTATGCGCACGATCATCGAAACCGGCTTTTATGGTAACAACGTATACCCCGTAGAATCCCTGAAGGAGGCTTATAAGCTTGCGTACGATTCTCCCGGGACCGTTGTCACGGACCTGCCGGTCTACGAGCCGGAAAAAACGGGGCTTCCGGCCGACGCGAAGATCCTGCTCTTTAACGACGGCAACGTCGGCGGACGCGCGGCGGCGGCACGCTGCATCCTCGGCAGCAACGACTATTACGGCGAGCCTGTGACCGAAGCAAAATTCGGTCCTATCATCCGCGAAGCGATCTACCAGACGCGCAACCGGACTCTTTACCACGCGCAGGCGTATATCGGCCTCGCGCCCGAATTCATGGTCAAAGCGCACCTCTGCATTCCGGAGGGCGAGGAAAACATCATGTATTCCTGGCTTTACAACTTCCAGTATCTGACAGAAGAATACTACAAAATGTACGGCGAGTCCAAAGAAATTCCGGAGGGAGATCTTTACATCTTCTCCGACCCGCAGTGGTCTCATCCGGATTTCCCGATGGGCCTTGCGTTCTTTGCTCCCGAGCACAACTGCGCCTGCCTGCTTGGCATGCGCTATTTCGGCGAACACAAAAAGGGTACGCTCACGCTTGCCTGGGGCGTCGCCAACCGCAACGGCTTCGTCTCCTGCCACGGCGGTCAAAAACGCTACAATTTAAAAGATGGCAGCAAATTCGTAGCTGGCGTATTCGGCCTCTCCGGTAGCGGCAAATCCACGATTACGCACGCACACCATGGCGGTAAATACGACATTACCGTCCTGCACGACGACGCTTTCGTCATCGACAGGAACGACGCTTCCTCCGTGGCCCTCGAGCCTGCGTACTTTGATAAAACGCAGGATTACCCGATGGATTCCGAAGACAACAAATACCTTGTTACAGTACAGAACAACGGTGTAACGCTGGACGACAAGGGCCGTAAAGTTCTCGTTACGGAAGATATTCGCAACGGCAACGGCCGCGCGATGAAATCCAAGCTATGGAGCCCGAACAGGGTGGACGTTTTCCACGAGCCCGCCAACGCGATCATCTGGCTTATGAAAGATCCGACGCTGCCGCCGGTTATGAAAATCGACGATCCAGTGCTCGCTTCCACGATGGGCGCGACTCTCGCGACCAAGCGTACGACTGCTGAGCGCCTTGCTCCCGGCGTCGATCCGGATGCGCTCGTCGTTGAGCCGTATGCAAACCCGTTCCGTACCTACAGGCTGGCGGACGACTATATCGGCTTCCGTTCCCTGTTTGCCGATAAGGGCCTCGATTGCTATATCTTCAATACCGGCCACTTCGGCGAAAAAAAGGTCACGCCGCAAATCACACTGGGAAGCCTCGAAGCGATCATCGAGGGCACAGCCGCCTTTACTTCTTTCGGCAATATCGACGGTATGAGTTATCTGCCTGTTGATGGTTTTGATCCGGACTTTAAGGATGCTGAATATAAAAAACAACTGGTCGCGCGTATGAAAGACAGAATCGGCTTTATTTCTTCCAGAGACGAGTTTGATAAGCTGCCCGACGAAACGCTGGACGTGCTGAAAAAGGTTGTACAGCAGGCAGAGAAAATCTGACCCGACAATCTGTTATCAAAGCATAAATAAAAACCGCCGCAAATGCGGCGGTTTTTTGTTGTATTGATTAAGTGCGCCCATAGCGGATTCCCTTGTAAAGCGAGGTCGCGCTGTCCAGCGCAAAGGCGAAAATCAGGATACAGCCAAAGAAACGGGTAAAGTAACCAAAGAAGACGCTCAGCGTACCCGCCGAACCGCCCAGGAACTGAGGGTTGATCGCCGCCGCCTGACTGATCATATCCATATTCCAGATCGCCGGATTGAAAAAGATAAAGCAGGCGATGAGGAGGGCCGCTATATTCAGTGCTGTAGTCACGATCCCCAGCCACAGGGTATGCCTGCCTGCCGCCACGCGCAGCACCTCGCGGATAATACCAAGCACAAAACAAATATTGAAAAGCGGCAGGAAAATCCGCAGGGTTTCCAGGTTAAACAGGGGTACAAAATGCAGAACGCCGTTTGCATCGGTAAGCCAGAAACTCATCAGATAAGGCACAAAATTGAAAAGGATGATCACCGCCACCGTGAATACGATGCCTGCAATCGAATCCCCTTTTTTGATGATCGCTTTTTCCGTGGGGATTGGCTTATCCTTTAAGTCCTGCGGTTTCCACGCGCCCGAAACTGTTTCTTTGATGTTGACCTTGATAGAACAGCGTTCGATAATGACAAAGATAATCGTCACCCAGGCAAAGCCCTGGACAAGGCCCATGATGATATTGGCGACCGCTTCTCCCACGCCCAGGGCCGTGTTACTGATAAACTGCGCCTGCGTCGGCGTGCCGATCATCCATGCCGCGCCCTGTACAATCGAGGCGATGACCATGCCGACCGTCACCGCGATAAGCACGATTTTCAGTATGAACCAATATTGCTCGTAATATTCCGGCCCGATTAGGTACTTTTTCTCATCGCGGTATTTTCCTGCCAGCACAAACGGCGCGCCCAGTTCCTTTAATACGTCCTCAGCATTCTCCTGCTCCGTTTTACCGTTTTCCGCCCGTTCCTCCATCATATCGTCGATAAGACTCCGCAGCTCGCGGCTGATGTCGTCCCTCTGCTCCGAGGGCAGCCGGCGCGCCACGTCATATATATACCTTTTGATCATTTCCTGTGTCGTCATGTTATTCCTCCCCCGTCATACGTCCGATGACCGCAGACATTTTGTTCCACTGCAGGAGCAGACTTCGATAAATTTCCGTGCCCTCCGGCGTAATGGCGTAATACTTACGCGGCTTAGCTCCGCCCGTTTCCCATTCGCTTTTCAAAAGCCCCTGCTTTTCCAGCCGCCGCAGCAAGGGATAGAGCGTTCCTGCTTCCGTCGGCATACCAGCATCGTTTAAACGCTGTACCAGCGAGTAGCCGTAACGCGGCTCATCGAGCTGAGAAAGCACGCACATAACAATCGTTCCCCGGCGTAATTCCTGCAACAGCCCGCTTAATATCTCACCCTGCGTATCCATATCGATGTCACCTCCAATAGTGTGCGTCGTACACTATGTTTGCATTATACTGTGTATCGCACACTATTGTCAAGTACACAGCATTAAATTTTAAAAGCTCTGTTGCGTTCGGATTTCCAGGCAATAAAATATCCCGAAACAATTTTCTCCCGGGAATCTTTTATACTTAACTATCGCTTGCCAAAATCAATTGCATAATTATTCATCAAGATAGCGAGTTATTCGTTTTTGCAAAATCTTGAATGAAATTTTATCCAGTTTTTACAGTCATACATTTTCTCAATTTTTTACAAAATATTCATCAAACGTGTCCGAATATGCATGAAGTTATTCGACTTATCCACATAGTCATACACAATTACTTTTATTAAGCCTTTTTTTTGGCAATCTATCCACTTACTTATCCACATAGTCCACATTTATGCATTTTCGGCTTTTTTTCATTCTATTATAAATATGCATAAATATTCCATCAAACGCCACGGCTCAGCAGCTTGTCCGCCAAAAGCGCGATAAACTCGCCGTTCGTCGGCTTATGTCCGTTGCAATTAACGCGAAATCCCAATGCCTTATTCAGCTCTTCTATATTGCCGCGCTCCCACATTACCTCGATAGCATGACGGATCGCCAGCTCCACTTTGGTGGGCGTCACGCCAAACCGTTCGGCCACCCTGGGATAAAGCTGCTTGGTAATACTATAGACGATCATACGGTTTTCCATCGCCAGACGCACCGCTTCTTTCAGATATTGGTATCCTTTCAAATGCGGCGGAACGCCGATCGCTAGGAACAAATCCGTAATGCGCCGTTCGCTGTCCGCGCCTTCCTGCACAAGCACAACGCCCGCTTCCTGCGCACCCGGCTGTTTCAAACGTACCACATCCCAAATTCTGTGGTACATGATTTCATCCTGGAACGGCTTGATCATATAATATTTTGCTCCCAGCATAAAGCTTTTGCGGATCACTTCCTCACTGTTGATCGCCGAAACCACGATCGCATCCGGACGCGCGACCTCCCGCATATTGGCCATACGCTCTAAAAAATCAAACCCGTCGCATGACGGCATCACCAAATCCAGCACCACTACGTCGTACGGCGTGAGCCTGAGCATCTCCAGCGCTTCCTGCGCGGACTGCACTTGGTCTACCTGATGAATATCCTCCTGCTTTTTTAAATATTTTTCCAAATGCTCTGCGGTCTTGCGGTCGTCCTCCACAATAAGCACATCCAATGCTTCCAGCATCTCTTTTTCCTCCTGTAAAATTCCTTAAAAAAAGTTCCTATATATTAATATATTCAGCTACCCGTCAAAATATTACAGATTTCGAAAAAGTTTTTTCTTGGGACTGTACTTTTTATGCAAAACGTGTATAATTGGAGTTGATTTATAGAATAGTTCTTCATTATAGGAGAAACGTTTTGCGTATTCTGAAAAAAAGAAGGGCGCTGAATCCGGCGGAAATACTGGTTTTTGGGTTTGGCGGAATGATTTTAATAGGTGCCATATTGTTATGCCTGCCGATTGCTTCAACCTCAGGTGAATCGGTGGGTTTTTTAACGGCTCTTTTTTCCTCCACTTCAGCCATCTGCGTAACCGGCCTCACGGTCATCGAAATCGGTACAGCCTATACGCTTTTCGGGCAATTTGTGATGCTCGTATTAATCCAGCTTGGCGGGATTGGGTTTATGACCGCCACTTCCATGGTTTATATGTTATTCGGGCGGCGTATCACCTTAAAGGACCGTCTTGTAATCCGCGATTCCCTGAACGAGTCCAATCTTCAGGGCGTAGTGCGCATGACGCGCAACGTGCTCATTGTTACGCTCATTTCAGAGGTCGCGGGCATGCTCCTGCTCTCCATTCGTTTCATACCGGAATACGGCGCCAGTACAGGGATTTATTACAGCCTGTTTCATTCTGTTTCCGCTTTCTGTAATGCAGGCTTTGATATTCTGGGGCTGGGAGACAGTATCGTCTCCTACGCTAAGGACCCTCTTGTCCTTGGCACCATCATGGGCCTGATCGTCATCGGCGGACTTGGCTTTTTCGTCGTGGTGGAGCTCTACCGCAAGGCAAGGCAAGGGCATAAGTACCGTTTTTCCCTGCACACCAAAATTGTATTGATCGCGACAGGCGTTCTTCTTTTGGCCGGCTTCGTCTTTTTCCTGGCCATGGAGTCAGGCAATCCCAAGACGCTGGGCGCACCCGGCGTGACCGATGGAGATAAGATTCTGGGAGCCGCTTTCCAGTCCGTGACGACGCGCACAGCCGGTTTTGCCAGCATTCCTCAGGCAAACCTCACACCCGCGTCAAAGATCGCTACCGTCGCGCTGATGTTTATCGGCGCATCACCCTCAGGCACGGGCGGTGGTATCAAAACGACGACTGCCATCATGCTTTTGGCGCTCATTGTGACCGTCATCCGCGGCAAGAACGACGTGGTTCTCGGCAAGCGCCGTATCAATAAGCAGCTTGTGCTGCGGGCAATCACGATTATTACGCTGGCGACGCTGTCCGTGGCGGTCGTGACTGTGCTGATTTCTATTTTTGAGCAGCACCACATCAGCGTATCGGATATTCTCTACGAGGTCACGTCCGCTTTCGGCACGGTCGGGCTTTCGTGCGGTATTACGGCATCCCTGTCGCCCGTGAGCCAGATTCTACTGATCCTGACAATGTTTGGCGGCAGGGTAGGCTTCTTTACGGTATCGCTCGCGCTCGCAAAGCGTATGTCGCGCCAGCAAAGCTGCAACTTCCGTTATCCGGAAGATAAAATCATGATCGGTTAACTATGGCACGCCGTCCGCCATCAAGACGGCAAATGGAGGCGTTATGAAAAAACAATATGTAGTCATTGGCCTAGGCCGCTTCGGTACCAGCGTTGCGAAAACTTTAGTAGAACAGGGAGCGGACGTGCTCGTCATTGACAAAAATGAAGAAAAAATAAATGACGCCATGCATTACGCCACGCACGGCGTGCAGGCGGACGCCACGGACGAAAATGCCTTAAAATCGCTCGGTATCCGCAATTTTGACGTAGCGTGCGTATGCCTGGGCGAAATCCAATCCAGCATTATGGCAGCCCTCATCTGCAAGGAGCAGGGTATCGACCTCGTTCTGGTCAAAGCGCAAAGCGAGGTACATGCCAAGGTGCTTTATAAAATGAGTGTCGACAAGGTCGTGTTTCCCGAACGCGATATGGGCATCCGCGTCGCGCATAATTTGCTTTCGTCCAACATCCTCGACTTTATCGAACTTTCGGACGATTACGGTATTGCCGAGCTGGAGGCACATGCCTCATGGGTGGGCGAGACGCTTATTGACCTTGACTTCCGTAAAAAATACGGCCTCAGCGTGATCGCGATACGGCATGGCGAAACGGACGTAAACGTCAATCCCCTGCCCGGCGACCGTATTTCCGCTGGTGATGTAGTCATCGTGATCGGTTCTGAAGAACAGATCAGCAAGCTTGAGGAAAGCAAATAAAAATGCCATCAAAAAACGGCCGTTTTCGGCCGTTTTTCATATTAAGATACAATTCCGAAGACAACGGCAGATCCATACCCCGCCGGAACAGGTGGTTATAGGATCTCGCCGGATTCCCTTTTATCTTGCCTACCTTTCATAAAACCGATCCAGATCACGGCAGCAATCGCGGCGCCGATCAGCGGGGCTACGATGAACAACCATACCTGCCCGAGTGCTTCGCCGCCCATGAAGATCGCCGGAGCCAGGCTTCTTGCCGGATTAACGGACGTTCCTGTCAGCGGGATCCCGATGATGTGCACAAAAGCAAGCGTCAGACCGATCACGATACCGGCAACCGATCCCATCTTTTCAGAAGACGTTACGCCCAGGACCGTCAATACGAAAACAAAAGTCAGAATCACTTCCACAACAAACGCGCCGCCCATGGAGAGTCCTACGAAAGAAGCGTCGCCGAAGCCGTCCTGCCCAAGGCCCGTCTGCGCAATACCGCCCAGATCGGCGCTGTTGACGATAAACATCAGGATGGCGCTCGCCAGAATCGCGCCCAGAACCTGCGCGATCACATAACCGACAAAATCCTTGCCGCTCATGCGTTTTGAAAGAAGCATTGCGAACGACACCGCCGGATTGATGTGGCATCCGGAGATATTCCCGATGCAATACGCCATCGCAACGATGGAAAGACCGAATGCAAGCGCAATCCCCACGATCCCCGTCACGCCGCCAATACCGCCCGAAAGCGCCGCCGTGCCGCACCCGAATAGTACGAGTACGAACGTGCCGATAAATTCAGCCAAATACTTTTTCATTATGATACCTCCTATAATAAAAAACTTTATAATCTACCTCGACTCGATCGTCTCTTTCAGGTTTTTTCCGGCTTTGAAAGCAGGAATCTTTGTTTCCCCGATTTTGATCATTTCGCCGGTGCGGGGATTTTTACATTGCCGAGGCGCGCGCGTCCTTACTTCAAACGTTCCGAATCCCACAAATTGCACTCTCTCGTTGTTGGCGAGGGCATCCGAAATACTTTCCAAAAGCGCGTCCGTTAATACTTCCACATCCTTTTTCATAAAGCCTGTCTTTGCCGCAACTTTTTCAACCAAACATTTCTTATTCATACCTTACCTCCTTAATATATTTTGTGTTAAAAAAACAAGAACAAACGCCAGTCTGTCCGCATTGTATCCTATCATGTTCTACAGATACCCTTGTACTGAACAACTAAATGCAAAGATGTATACAATGGTTACTCCATACCCTTTTTATTGTATTCATTAAAGCATAAAAAGTCAATATACGCCGGTCTGTTTTTACCGTATCCGTATCATTTTTACCGTTCAAAACCTAATTTTATAGCCATTTTTTTACACTCCGCTCATTGTAACTTCAATATCGCTATAGTATAATACTTATCAGGAGTGGAATAATACATTGAAAGAGGAAAGATCGCAACCGCGTTCCCTGCGGGAAGAATTGATTGCGGCCAGTTTGACGTTTTTAAACGATCATCGCCTGGAAGAGCTTACCATGCGCAAGTTGGCGGCTCTTTGTTATGTCACTCCCCATGCGATCTATAATCATTTTACTAATAAAGACGCGCTTTTGGAGGCGCTTAATGAGCGTATTCTGGCCAACCTGACCGCGAAAGCGGTTGAAATTGTGCTGGAGTCATCCCAAAAATTCGAACAAAAGATTTCTGCCCTCGCCAATATTTATTTGACGCTGATCGAGGAATATCCCGCCCATTGGCAGGTCCTCCAGCAGACGCAAATAACAAAATCGCCTTCCTATATTTTAGATTCCAGCAACGGCGAGTTGGTTTGCAAAAGTAAATACCCCGGATTTCCCAGCCTGAAAACCTTAAACCGGTTCAGCAAACTCCCCGCTCCCATCATCGACGCCCTTCTCAAAAAGAAAGGGTTTCAGGAGCGCGTATTTTCGCCCGTTCCCTCCGGACTGGAGCCCGCTGAGGACGATCCTGCGGTATGCCTGGGGCAGGTCGCTGTTTTTTCCTTTATCTACGGTCTTTCTTATGTATTTGCAAACGGAAGTATCCCTGCCGGCAGGGACCGTAAAGAGGCGGTAAACGATCTGGTGCGCTATTTCTTCAAGAGATATTTCTAAGGCAAAGGAGTTATATTCTATGGAGTCTGCCGTAAGAAAATCACGGAATATACAAAATCTTCTGCTGGAAGCGACGATCCGCCATATCGAAAAATACGGGATCGAAAAAATTTCTCTGCGCAAAATAGCTGCCGAATGCGGCGTAACGCATGCCACCGCCTATAAATACTACGAAAACAAAAATGCACTGATCGGCGCAACGGTTCCTTATGTTCTTTCGCATATGTATCCTTATATCAATCGCGCGATCAAACGCGCTCCCGAAGAAGAGGCGTTTGTCGTCCTGCTAAAATCCTACGTGCGCTACATGGTCAAGCACCCCCAATATCATTATCTTCTTCACGCAGATATGTCGGGACAAACGTCCTGGCCTGCGTACCATGCGCTTTACAGGCCGCCCTATTACGACCATCCTTATATCCTTACCGCCCAGGATTATTTTGCAAAATGCAACATTCCGGAAAACGAATATGCCTTACTACTCCCGTTGCTTTCGGCTATGGTCAACGGTATGATTCTTTTGATCAATAAAAAATCGCTCGTTTATCATGGCAGTTACGGCGATCTGATTGAGCTGCTTATTTTAGGGCCCTTGAAACTGAAACCCAAAACGAGGCGTAAATCTCGGTAGAGTCTTTTTTCTTGTGAATTTTCCATAAAAAATGTGAAAACAGCTTGTTAGCGGGCCTATTTTGTGATAAAATAGTTTTCGCTGTAAAGAAAATAAAAGCGTGGACAGATGGCTGAGTTGGCTTAAGGCGCACGATTGGAAATCGTGTGAACGTTAATAGCGTTCCGGGAGTTCGAATCTCCCTCTGTCCGCCAGAACATTTAAATCCGAACTCCAAACCTGTGTTTATAGGCGAGGCGTTTGGATTTTTTATTTTGTTTTTTATATTCACTTGGCGTTTGGTTAACCAGCGATCTGAATTTTAGCGAAAAATAGCTGGGAGAGTCAAAGCCGGACGACCTGCATATTTCAGAGATGTTCAATTCCGAATTTGTAAGGAGGCCAGCGGCAATTGATATCCTATAACCAAGTAAATATTTCATTGGCGTTGTTCCTAATATTTTATTAAAACAACGTAAACTCTCACGCTCACTGATTGCTGCTGAATCAGCTATACTTTTTAGATTGATAGGTTCTGCATAATGAGAGTGAATATATCCCAGCATTTCTTTTACCCTAATAGCTTCCGTATTTTTGGAAGTCTGATATTGTTCCAGTTCAGCTTGATAATTAGACACAATTAAAAACCATAATCTTGAAAGGCAATCGCGAACAATCAACTCATGCCCGAAAGGCTCGTTCTGATAATAATCATAAGCCATTTCTATGCATTCAATAACTTCTCTATGCCATTGTATAATGTTTTGGAAATGAATAGCGCATAGCCGGGGGCAGTTTATTAATGGACGCACATATTTTTGCTCGATAGCGCTTTCTAAAAAACCAAATACGAGTTTGGGGTCAAAAACAAATGATTTCACTTTGCAAACACTATTATCAGTACTCGCCGCAGAATGTAAAACGTTTGAGTTGATGAACGCAGCCTCTCCTTGCTTTAATAATATAGCGTGATCAGGCGCATCCAATTTTAGTGTGCCGCATGCAACAATCATAATCTCGATTTCTTCATGCCAATGCCACGGTAATTGATTATTGATGTTGCCGCCTACTTCAGTGATATATCCGCCGCACGGAAACATAGGGGTTCCTCGGTTATCAGATTCATGATTCCGGATATCTATTTTGAGCGAACAGGGCCTAACTGCCATAGCGCATCTCCTTTTGGCGGTTTTATTATAGTATATGGCAATATTGTAATTGATACAAGCTGTAAAGACGGTATTGTTATATTATGTTCGTCAAAGAGAATAAATATGATGCTTTTTTGAGATAATAAACATTAGGGGGCATAAAATGGTTTTACTTTTGGTAATTATTTATCTGGCATTTATTAGCTTAGGGTTGCCCGATTCGTTACTTGGAAGCGCTTGGCCAACTATGTACGAAGGGTTGGGAGTGTCGATTGATAGTGTCGGGATTATTTCCATGATTATAGCGGGTGGCACTATCTTATCAAGCTTATGGAGCGACAGGATGATAAAACATTTGGGCACTGGTAAAGTCACTTTAATCAGTGTTGCCATGACAGCGATCGCGCTTATGGGCTTTTCATTCTCCAATAGTTTTGTAATACTGTGCTTATGTGCTATTCCATTAGGACTGGGAGCCGGAGCGGTAGATGCCGCTTTAAATAATTTTGTATCCCTACACTATAAAGCAAAGCATATGAACTGGCTGCATTGCTTTTGGGGTATCGGGGCCTCCCTGGGACCAATCATAATGTCCTACAGTCTGATTCAATGGCAATCCTGGAATTGCGGTTATGGGGCAATTAGCCTGATACAGTTTGCGCTGGTAATAGCGTTGCTTTTTACTCTTCCGCTTTGGAAAAAAGCTGCTATTGCGACAGATAAAGACGCGGAAATGCAACAAGGTTTATCTGCCAAAAATCTTATTCGCCTGTCCGGTGCAAAGCAGGTTTTGCTTGCATGTTTTTGCTATTGTGCGATTGAATCTACAGTAGGATTGTGGGGAAGCAGCTATCTTGTGACTATCCGGGGAATACACTCTGAAACTGCTGCGTGGTGGATTTCTTTATACTATTTAGGGATTACATGCGGTAGATTTTTCTCCGGCTTTCTTTCAATAAAATTTCAAAGCAAACATATGATTCGCTTTGGACAGATATTAATCGGTGCTGGCATAATCATTTTGCTTCTTCCAGCGAAAGGCAACGCCTTGTTAGTCGGCTTGTTCTTAATCGGGCTTGGTTGCGCGCCCATTTTCCCCAGTCTGTTACACGAAACACCAAATCATTTCGGAAGCCGGCATTCTCAGTCTATGATGGGATTACAGATGGCCTGTGCATATGTCGGTACAACCTTCATGCCGCCCTTATTTGGGTTGTTAGGTGCAAGCATTAGTTATTATCTATTCCCTTTCTACATTGCTATCTTGCTGGCAGTAATGATATTTATGGTGACGCTTGCATATCAAAAAACCGAAATAAGAGCCAACTTTAAACAATTACATAAAAAACATTTATGATATACATAAAACGCGCACGACCGCATCCGCCAGCCGCTGCATATCTTCCTCGCAGGTTTTTACGATCTCTGCAATATCCCGTGCCCCCTGCGCCGCGCAAAACAAAGCGCAAATCCCCTCCTTGTAAACTTCTTCCGCGCCTTGTCCGGCCATTCCATTGAGCGCGATACACGGAACCCCATGCTTTTTCGCGCGCCTTGAAATACCGACTGGCGCTTTGCCATGCGCGCTTTGCCAGTCCATCCGCCCTTCCCCTACGAATACCATATCCGCGTCTTCCAATACATCGTCGAAATGCACCGAGTCAAGCAGCAGGTCGATTCCCGGCTCCAGCGTACCGCCCAAAAACGCCAATACGCCTCCGCCCAGTCCTCCCGCCGCGCCCGCGCCCGGAACATCGGCAATCCGGATATTGAGGTCCCTTTCGATTACGTTCGCCATATTCACAAGCCCCGCGTCCAGTTCCCCGAGCATGTCTCCGGCAACTCCCTTTTGCGGACCGAAAGTATAGGTAGCGCCGTCTTTTCCATAGAGCGGATTATCCACATCGCATGCCGCGACAACCCTAATATCCGGCAAGCTCTCCGGCCTCTCGATATGGGCAATTCCCGTCATATTTTTCGCCAACGACTCCAGCTCTTTTCCGCCCACGTCATAAAAACGGTATCCAAGCGCCGCCGCCATACCGATTCCACAATCGTTTGTCGCGCTTCCGCCAAGACCCAAGATTATTCTTTCGGCGCCGTTCATCGCGGCATACTTAAGCATCTCTCCCACGCCGTAGGTCGTCGCTTCTTCCGGCCTCTTGTTTTCCCCGACGAGCGTCAGGCCCGCGCACGCCGCCATTTCAAGAACAGCCGTTCCATCCGGCAAAATTCCGTATTCCGCCTCAACTGTGCCGCCTATCGGGCCGTTTACAAAAACAGTCCGTTTTTGTCCGCCGCACGCCCCCAGGAACGCTTCCACCATTCCTTCGCCGCCGTCGGCCAGAGGCAATTCGTAAATTTCGGCATTCGGGATATGCCTTTTGATCGCTTCCGCCCAGATAGAGCACACCGCTTGGGCGCTCATCGTTCCTTTAAAAGAATCCGGTGCCAGGATAAAATTTTTCATACGGTCCTCCCGCCTATTGAATTTTGTCTGATTATATTGAAACTATATCATACTATTTCGTAAAAAACAACGCTGCTTTTTACACAATATTCACTCATATTTTTGTCTTGATCGGCTCATATTTTTTGCACTAATTTCTTTGTTTTTCAGTAAATATGCTTGCGTTTTGAACTTTATTTTATTGATTCTCCACAATTTTCCACAACCAAAAACCGCTATAAATCCGCATTTTACTGCATTTTTTCTAATTTTCAAAAAATTGTTTTTTGTTTGGCGCCGCAAATATTAAAAACAATGATTGACATAATGAAACAATTATATTATATTATAAATCAAGAAGCAAAATTAACTTAAATCTATAGCTAAATTAAAGTTAATTTTCTCTCGAAAAAATCTTACGAAAATTCATCGATTGTTTGATCAGAATAAACACTGAATCCCGCGCACCACATGCGCGGCCAGTACCAGACTCCATAACAAAATAAGGATTACATATTATATACCGCTTAAAGATTATTTGAATACTTAAAGTTAATCTATCATTGTCTTTACTATCATAACTGCATAAGTAATCTATAAAGAAAAGAGGGATAAAGTGAGTATAACACCATTGCTTCAGGCAAACGGAATGACCAAAACGTACGGCGCAGGCGCGGTTGTTGCCCTCAACAATGTGGATTTTACCATAACCGCAGGCGAGGTCCACGCTCTGATGGGGGAAAATGGCGCCGGAAAATCTACCCTCGCGAAGCTTATAAGCGGGATTGAGCCGGCCGATTCGGGCAAGATTTTTATCGAAGGCGTTGAAAAGGAAATCAATACGCCTTTGGATGCGATTACAAACGGTATCTCCATCGTGATGCAGGAATTTAATTCCATGCCGCATTTGCCGGTATACGAAAACATTTTTTTAGGGCACAACGAGCTTTTCAAAAGAGGCGTTTTCTCCAAGGCGGAAGCCATCACACGCACGAACGAACTGCTGCGCCTGTTTGATATGGAGCATCATATCAATCCGGAAACGCTGCTGAGCGAACTTTCCGTAGCGGAACAGCAAATCGTGGAAATCATTAAAGCGGTTTCTTATAATTCAAAAATTATCTTTTTCGACGAGCCGACGGCTTCCCTCACAAACAACGAAGCCGTCCGGCTGTTCGAGGTAATGCGGCGTCTCAAATCACAAGGGCTGGGGCTTGTTATCGTTTCCCACCGTTTCAGTGAAATATTTGAGATTTCCGACCGTATTACCGTACTGCGCGACGGTCTTCTGATGCTCGGCAACGAAGATATGAGGCAAATGACTGAGCAAAAGCTGGTAAAGGCGATGGTCGGGCATGAAATCAAAGAATTTTACGGCGAGAAGCTTCCCCTCGAGGAAGGCGTGGAGAAAAAGGCAATGCTCAAGGTCGAGCACTTAAGCGATACTTACAATTTTATCAAAGACCTTTCTTTCGAAGCTTATACCGGCGAAATATTGGGATTCTCCGGCCTCGTCGGGGCAGGCCGTACGCAGCTCGCGCGCTGCATCTTCGGCGCCGACCCGCGCAAATCCGGAACGGTGACGGTCGACGGCGTTTCCATCAAGGAAAACTCCCCCGCGAGCGCGATCCGCGCGGGATTGTCGCTGGCGACGGAAAACCGCAAGCAGGAAGGCCTGATCCTCAATATGAGTGTCCTGCAAAATTCCGCTTTTGCGAAAACCGCCAATTCAAAAGCAGCGCTTTTGCCGCATAAGTCCGAACGAGAGGACTGCAACAGGATGATCGGCGATCTGAACATCAAGGTATCCAGCGCCGACAATGCCGTCAGCAGCTTATCGGGCGGCAATCAGCAAAAAGTAGTGCTGAGCAAATGGTTGCTGACAGACCCCAAGGTATTTATCCTTGACGAACCGACGCGCGGTATCGATATTTCGGCAAAGGTTGAAATCTATAATATTTTGCACAAGCTGGTGTCGCAGGGGATTTGCGTAATCGTCATTTCTTCCGAGCTTCCCGAGCTGCTGGGGATCTGCGACAGGATCATTATTATGCGGGACGGGAAAATCGTCGCGGATATGAACGACAAAGAAAATGAATTCTTCGAGGAAAACATCATGAACTTTGCTTCCTTCGGTACATCGGGGAGTGAACATAATCCAACGGATTCAGTGGAGGTATCATAATATGAGCAAAAATCAATTACCCAATCAGGGCGCTTCGAAGTGGGGCGTGATTCGCGTAAAATACCGCACGGAGCTGGCTATGGGCATTATCATGGTCGCATTTTTCATCCTGATGTGTATCCTGACGGCAAATTTCCGCACAGCACAAAATTTAAGCAACGTCGCCTCGCAGGTCGCTATCATCGCGATTCTCTCCATCGGCCAAACTTTCGTTATGCTTACCGGCGGTATCGATCTTTCCGTCGGCAGCGTTCTGGGAATTTCCGCCATGTCCATGGCGATGATCATGGCCGCTACGCAGAATATTGCGATAGCGATCGTGATCGGGCTGCTGATTGGTCTTGCCATCGGTTCTTTAAACGGCTTCCTGGTTTCCTACATGCGCATTCCGGCGTTTATCTGTACGCTGGGCATGCAAATGATTGCGCGCGGCGCTACTTACCTCGTTTCCAACGGCCGCTCGGTTTCCAACATTCCAGACGGCTTCTCCGCGATTGCCAAATTGGAGGTTGTCCCTTATGTACGCATTTATTATGTCGCCATCGTCGTACTCTTTATCGTTATGGCATGGTGCCTTAACAATACGAAGCTCGGACGCTATATTTACGCGATCGGCAGCAACGCGGGCGCAGCGCGGCTTGCGGGTGTTAATGTAAAGCGGTTTACACTGTACCCCTACATGATCAGCGGCCTGATGGCAGCGCTCGGCGCATTGCTGATGTCCTCGCGCCTGATGGGCGTTGACGCGACGTACGGCGCGAACTACGAAATGGATACCCTGGCCGCAGTCGTCATTGGCGGTGTCGCCATGACCGGCGGCAAGGGCACGCTTGTCGGTACCGCCATCGGCGTTGTATTTATGGGACTTGTCAAAAACGGCCTCGACCTGCTGGGAGTGTCCCCTTACTGGCAGACTGTCACGGTAGGCATCATCATCATTGCGGCCCTGCTTATCGAAAGTATCAGCACCATGATACGTGAAAAGAAGAAAGCTACCGTAGCCTGATTTAAGCGATGTGGATTTCTTTTCCGGTACCCTGTACCGGAATAATAATAAAAGGAGGAACTTTAAATGAAAAAGACTTTAGTAACTATTTTGGCGGTTGTATTGGTCGTTGCTTTCGCCCTCGCCGGCTGCGCGCCCGCTGAAACAACCCCTTCACAGTCCGCTTCCGCGCCAGCCGCTTCAGAATCGGCGGCAGCGCCCGCTTCTTCGGAATCCGCCGCTGCATCGACCGACGCAGGCGGCGCAAAAAAGATCGCTTACCTGGCGCCTTCTTTCAATACGCCTTTCTGGGTCTACTGTGAAGACGGTATCAAGGACATATGCGAGAAACAGGGTTGGGAAGTAACGTCTTACGACTCCAACAACGAAGCGTCCACACAGCTTAAAAATGCACAAAACGCAATTGCCGCCGGCGCAGATGCGATTATCATCTCTCCTACGGACAGCGCGGCATGTCCGGCTGTTCTGGAAGAAGCGCAAAAATCCAATGTTCCCGTCGTGATCTGCGACGTTGGTACGGACTCCGGCGAATTCCTGACTCAGATCGTTACGCCGAATGAAGCCGGCGCATATGAAGTCGGCCAGTATTTCGCAAAATACGTCAAAGACAACAACTTAGAAGGCGTTGTCGGCGAAATCACCATCCCGCTTGCACGCATCAACGGCCAGAACCGCCAGAAAGGTTTCCAGAAAGCCCTTGACGAAGCCGGAATCAAAAAGACGACGGTGCTCGAGAGCAGCGACTTCTCCGTGGACGAAGCGTATGGCCAGGCGAAAAACATCATCAGTGCAAATCCTGACCTGATGGCGATTTGGTCTCACCATTCCCAGGCCACACTGGGTATCGTAAAAGCTCTTGACGAGCTCGGCATGAGCGACAAAGTCCTCGTTGCCTGCTTCGACGGCGATCCGGACATCATTGATTACTTAAAAGATGGCAAGATCCTCGTTTGCGGCGCGCAGCAGCCGATCCAGATGGGGCGCGAAGCAGTCAATGCCCTGATCGCTTTCTGGAATGGCGAAGACGTTCCGAAAGAAACTCCGGTTGAGGTCCTGCTCCTGACCAAGGATACGGTAAACGACCAGATCGATGAAATCGTTGCCAATGTTTGCCCTGTAAATTCATAAGCTAAACCGATATATGTTGATGAGGGGGAGGCATAGGGGGTATGCCTTCCCTTCTTATTACAAAGCACCTGGCCAGCGCATCTGCGGCGCGGCCGTTTCAGACGAAAGGTTGGAAACAACAAATGAAAATGCCTAATGTAACCAAAATCCTTGATTTGAGTCAGCCTATCTTCCATAACTGTCCTGCATGGCCGACCTATCTGCCCACCAACGTAAATTATGAAGCGCAGCATGTAACGCATGGTTTTTTGGCGGAGCGTATCGATTTCAACAGTCACACCGGTACGCACCTGGACGCTCCCCGCCACTTTTTTCCGGACGGAAAAACAGTAGACCAGATGGATCTCTTCAGTTTCCAGGGCAGGGGCGTTGTCATCAATTTAAAAGATATGGATTCTTCTTCTATCGGCGCTAAGCAGCTTGAGCCGTTTGCGGACTTGCTTCATCAGGGCGATATTGCATTGCTATATACAGGCTGGGGCGAAAAACGCGCCATGACCGCTGAATATATGTACGAATGGCCTTATATCACCCGTGACGGCGCGCAATGGCTCGTCGATCACGGCGTTAAAACAATTTGTATCGACGGTATGAGCGCAGGCGGCTGGCCGGAGGGCACGGGCCGTCCCCCGCATGAGGTACTGCTGTCAAGCAGCGTCGTCATTGTAGAAGAGGTTTACATGGACGACGAGCTTCTTGAGGAAAGCGAATGGTACGTAGTCGCCTTTCCTTTAAAGCTGCAAGGGTTCGGCGGCGCGCCCTGCCGCGTCGTCGCTATGAAAATCGGGGACTGACACCAAAAGGAGGAAACCGCCTTGAAAAAATTTGTACTGAGCGCTCCTTATACCATCGAAACGGAAGATGCGCCCATTCCTGAGATCACAGACGACCAGGTACTTTTGCGCATCGGATATATCGGCATTTGCGGCTCCGACATCCAGATGTATCACGGACTGCATAAATATATGACCTATCCCGTCGTTATCGGGCATGAGGTATCGGCCATCGTGGAAAAAACCGGTAAGAACGTTTCGGGTTATACGTCCGACGAGCTTGTAACGGTAGAACCGCAGGTGTTTTGCGGCGAATGCTGGCCATGCCGGATCGGGCGTTTCAACGTATGCCAGCGTCTTCGCGTGATGGGCGTGCACCAGGACGGCTTTGCTTGCGAATACTTTGCCATAGACCCTTGCTATCTGCATTCCTGCAAAGGGCTTGACCCCAGGCTCGCCGCGCTCATAGAACCCCTTGCCGTAGGCATCGGTTCCGTAAAACGCGCAGGCAGCCTCGCCGGGCAAAACGTTGTCGTCGTGGGCGCAGGCACCATCGGCAACCTCGCCGCGCAAAGCGCGCAGGCCTTGGGGGCGGCGCGCGTAATGGTAACGGATATTAACCAGAAAAAGCTTGATTACGCGAAAGAATGCGGTATCGAATATTGCGTCAACACCTCGGCTATTTCCTTGCCTGATGCGATTGACAAGTATTTCGGCATGCAGCGCGCGGATGTGATTGTTGACTGTGCCGCGACGCGCGGTTCCTTTGCTTCCATCCTGCAAGCCGCACGGCCCAGCTCCAAAATCATCGTGACCGGCAATTTCAAGGTTCCTGTGGAAATCGAGATGCCCGTGCTCCAACGGCAGGAAATCAGTCTGATTGGGCATATGATGTACGTCCGCGAGGATTTTGCAGATGCCATCCGTTTTGCAGCAAACGGCGATTTGAAGCTTGACGGCTTTATCACCAAAGTTTATCCGTCGGACAAGCTTAAGGAAGCGTTTGCCTTTATCGACGAAAATCCTGACGATGTGATGAAAATCGTCATTTCCATGCAGGAATAGATCATTTAAGGAGGTTATCACATGATAACGGAACAAGAACGTGCTTATCTCAATGAATTATGTCATAAGTTCAGGATCGACCTCATCGAAGTGCTGCACTCCAAGCAGACGGGTCATCCCGGCGGTTCTCTCTCGGTATGCGAAATTCTGACCACGCTTTATTTTCATACAATCAATGTGTATCCGGACGATCCCCAGAATCCGGCGCGCGACCGCGTTGTCCTCTCCAAGGGCCATGCGGCGCCTATGCTGTACCGCGTATTGGCGGAAAAGGGCTTCTTCCCCGTTGAAGAAATGCAAACCCTGCGCGACTTCGAAACGCGCCTGCAGGGGCACCCATGCGCGCAGGATACGCCCGGCGTAGAGCTTTCCACCGGTCCGCTCGGCCTCGGCCTTTCGGCGGCGCTCGGCATGGCGCTTTCCTTGCGCCTTGATCAAAGCGACGCGCGCGTATACGCGATCCTCGGCGACGGTGAAATCAACGAGGGCACCATCTGGGAAGCATGCATGTCCGCTTCCAAATACGCCGCCGACAACCTGACCGCTATCCTTGACCTGAACGGCGTGCAGCTCGACGGAACGTCTGCGGAGATCATGCCTATGGGTAATATACGCGCCAAATTCGAATCTTTCGGCTGGTATTGCATCGAATGCGACGGCCACGACGTCGGTGCGCTCATCGACGCCTACGAACATGCCCATGCAAAAAAAGGCATGCCATCCATCATATTGGCGCATACCGTCAAGGGGAAAGGCGTATCCTTTATGGAGGGCAAAAACGCATGGCACGGCAAACCGATCGGCGATGCGGATTACAAGGCCGCTATGCTTGAGCTGGGAGGTACAAAATAATGACCAAAGAAATCAGAGAAGTATATGGGGAAGCCCTGGTAAAGTATGGCAGGGATGACAAGAGGGTCGTCGTGCTCGACGCGGACGTTTCAGGGTCTACCAAATCCGCGATGTTCCAGGCGGCGTGCCCGGAACGTTTCTTCAACGTAGGTATCGCGGAAGCAAACATGACCGCTATGGCGGGAGGATTTGCCGCCAGCGGCAAAATTCCCTTCGTCAATACTTTCGCGGTGTTTCTGACCAGTATCGGGCTCATTTCCGCCCGCGCTTTCGGCTCCTATTCCGGTCTTCCCATCAAGCTGATGGGCGCGTACAGCGGACTGTCAGACGCGTTTGACGGCCCCAGCCACCACGCGATCGAAGACATCGCCATCATGCGCAGCCTCGCCAATTTCAAGGTCTATGTCGCCGGAGACGCCGTGCAGACAGACTGGTTGGTAAAACATGCCATCGAGGATCGCTCGCCCATGTATATCCGCCTTTCGCGCAACGCTTTCAAGGATATTTATGCGTCCGGCGAAACCTTTATTGATGGCAAAGCCAAAACCGTGCGCGAGGGCAAAGACGTTGCCATAATCGCCTGCGGCGCAATGGTCGGTTACGCACTGGACGCGGCCGGTATTCTTGCCAAAGAAGGAATCGAGGCGCGCGTTATCGATATGTTCTGTTTAAAGCCCATCGACCGCGCGGCCGTCGCAAACGCCGCCCGTCAATGCGGGGCGATCGTGACCGCCGAGGAACATAATGTGATCGGCGGACTGGGCGGGGCCGTCTCTGAGGTTCTGTGCCAGGAAAACGCCGTATGTCCCGTTACCTTTGTGGGCATGAACGATTTGCACGCGGAGTGCGGCCCTTACGACAGCTTGATGCAAAAATACGGCCTTGACGCAAACGCCATCGCGGACGCGGTAAGGAAAGCGGTCGCCAAAAAGTAAGTTCCGATTTCCATTGCCAACAACATAATAGGACCATAATAGCAAAAGAGGCGGGGATTTTACTTCCCGCCTCTTTTGTTGCATATTTTCATTGAAACAAGCGTCCCATATCCCACAATACCGCTTCATCACCAAAACTGCCCGCCTTGGAAAGCATATACTTTTCCATTCCGTTCTCCAGCAGCAGCCGCGACAAAATTACGCCCGGCAGCGCCTCGCGGCAAAGGACAAGCCCCTTAGGCCGTATCCCCCGTATCGCGCCGAACAGCGTATCCCCGCCGATCACCGAAAGCAGACCGATATGCCCGCCCAAGATACAATATCGCGCGATACGCCCCAGCCCCTGCGCAATACGCAGGTGAAGATTTTCTTTCCCCAGCCCGTTTGCGGCAGCGTAATCCTTTGCCGCGCGAATATCATCCTCGCTGTCCGCGGTATATAGCAGCGCCGCGCCGTCACCTCGTCCAAGCTCGCGTATTCTGTCCGCCGATTCCTGTGTCAATCCAGCCCCCAGGTAATCCGCAGGACGCAGCCTATAACTTGACATGCCCAGCTTCTTTGCATACGACACCTGCCGACGCGTACGCTCGTTGATGCTGCCGCACAGCATGATATGGCCCGGGCGCTCCAGCCTGCTTTCCGTATCCCTTTGCCGTGTTCCGCGAATATAGGAAGCGGCATATGCCGCAAATCCGGCACAGCCCGCGAGTACGATTTTATCCGCGGCAGGCGCAAGCCGCCCTGCAATCTTCTCCAGTTCTTTCTCACTCTGCGCGTCGCACACCAAAATAACAGGCATATCGTCCTGCGGTAACTTCTCCGATGTCACATCGATCATACGCACAGGCAATTCTGTCTGGCTTTTGACAATATCCACGACCTTATCGGTAGTGACCGGCTGGAACGGGTCTCGCGCATACGAGGTTTCCGTCAGCAGCTCGCCGGCCACTCTGAATATCCCGTCTTTCACCGTTCGTTCCATCCGTGGAAACGCCGGAACAAACACCAATATATTTCGCCCTGACGCTTCGAGCATCGCCGCGAGCTCCGCGCCGATGTTCCCGCGCATAGTGGAATCCGTCTTCTTATAAAGAAACGGAATATGCCTGCGCGCGGCATATTCCGTTTGTCTGTAAACCTTTTGATATGCTTTTTCCGGCGTTTCGTGACGCGATTCCATGTCGATTACGATCACGTCCGCGCGCGTATCCGCAGCAAATTCTCCGTCAGCCGTCACAAAGACGCTTGCCCCATGCTGGGCAAACTGTACGCCCGCGTCCAGCGCGCCCGTAAAATCATCCGCCAAAAGCATCAATTGTGCCATCGTTTTATCCTACGCAAGTTCCGGAAACTTGTTGCTTGCCATGACTACCGCCATCTCGATGGCTTCCACCATGCTCTCCTCATTCGCGCGGCCCTCGCCCGCTCTGTCAAAAGCGGTTCCGTGGTCCACCGAAGTGCGAATGATCGGCAATCCCACCGTGATATTAACGCCGCTCATGGATTCAAACCGATTTGTCTCCGGATTCAGCTTAAAGCCGCTCAGCTTGAGCGGGATATGCCCCTGGTCATGGTACATAGCGACCACAATATCGTATTGCTTCGCCATCGCCTTGACAAAAACAGTATCCGGCGGCACAGGCCCCTCTACGATAAGGCCTTTCGCCCGCGCCTGTGCTATGGCGGGAATAATCCACTTTTGCTCCTCGTCGCCAAAAAGCCCGTTTTCCGAGCAATGCGGATTAAGGCCCGCAACCGCAATCCTCGGCTGCCTGATTCCGAGCAGCTTAAGCGCCTCGTCCGCCAGGGCGATCACACCAAGCACCCGCTCCGTGGTCACCATGTCGCACGCCCGCTTCAAAGAAACATGCGTCGTACAATGAATAACCCGCAGATCCTTTGAAGTAAGCATCATTGCGTAATTTCCGCACTTTGTCCGGTGCGCAAAAATTTCAGTATGTCCGGCAAACTGGTGCCCCGCCTCATGGATCGCTTCCTTGTTAATCGGGCCTGTCACGACAGCGTGCGCGCGGCCCTCAAGCACAAGGTCAATGCCTTTCACGACATAATGATACGCCGCGTCGCCCGTCTTTGCGCTCACCTTTTTATACTCCCAGCCCTGCGGCTGCAAAAAGCCCATATCGATCACGTCGATTACGCCGAACTCACCCCTGGCCTGCGACGGGTCGTCGATCTTGTTTAGCGTAAGCCCGCTTTTCGTAAAAGCAGCCGCGTCCGCCATCGGCTCATAATCGCCCACCACAACCGGAATACACTTTTCGTAAACGTTCCGGTTGCGCAGCGCTTTCACGGCGATCTCCGCGCCTACACCGGCCGCATCGCCCATCGTAATTGCAAGGATTGATCTCATAGTTTCTCCAATCGGTTATTTTTCACGCTTGCGCATCCGCAGGCTCTGGATAAAGGGACTGTTATCGTGCTCCTTTTCGTTCTGGATCGTCTGTACCAGGTTCGCCTGCGATTTTTCCAGATGCCTTGTGAGCAAGGTTTTCAGCCTTCTTAAGTTTTCGTCTTCCAGCGCTTTTAAAATATCCCCGTGTTCTTTCATCGTCTGCAGGTATCTCGCTTTGGAAAGCTTATGGTGCGTTGACTGCATCATATAATAAAACATGCCGTTTGATTTTAAGTTGCGGTACAGCGTGAACATTTGTTTGTTGTTCGTAGCCGACAGAAGCAGTTGATGAAAGTACGTTTCGTACTCAAAAAAGTGCTTCATATCGTTTTCCGCGTTGATTTTATACCCCATTTCGTTTTGCTTATCCGTGCATTTGTGCAGTTCCTCCAAGTATAGTGGAACTGTTTTTGCATAATAGATCATGTCTTCCGCACAGTAAAGCTCGATCATTTTGCGCATTTCATACGTCTCTGCAATTTCCTCGAATGTAAGCTGCTTTACTTTCATACCGCGCCTGGGCATGAATTCGACATAACCTTCAGAAACCAAACGATTCAGCGCTTCGTTGATCGGCGTGTGGCTGACTCCCAATTCTTCCGAGAGTTTACTAACCACCAAACGACTATTCTGCGAATATTTTCCCATAATAATCATATTTTTTAAATGAGAATACGTTGAATCAAGCAAAGATGAATTCTCTTCCAAAACCACCAGACCTCCTGTCCGCTTACTTATTTGGGGCTCAAAATTTCATGAACTTCCCCGCTTATTCACCTTAACATTATACTGATTTACTCGGATAATAGCAATGGAAAATTTTCCAGCCGTTTGGCGACCGCCTGCAAAAACCGCGCTGCCGGAGCGCCGTCCACGGCGCGGTGGTCAAACGTGAGCGACAGGGTCATACACGGGTATGTAATAAATTCGCCGTTCTCCACACGCTGCCGATAACAAAGCGTTCCAACTCCCAGAATAGCCGTCTGCGGCGGGTTGATAATGGGTGTGAATACCGTGATGCCCGTGGTGCCGAGGTTGGTCAGCGTAAATGTTCCGCCCGCCAGTCTTGACGGGTCCACAGAGCCTTCCTTGCACAGCGCGATCAGTTCCTTTGTTTCGCGCGCGATGGCGTTCAGGCTCTTCCTGTTGGCCCGCATCACGGTAGGCACCATCAGTCCCCTGTCCGTATCCACGGATATTCCAATATTTGTGTCAGAAAACACATGCAAGCCGTCTTCCTGGTAATGGGCGTTGAACTCCGGAAACTGAGGCAGCGTTCGCGACAGCGCAAATACGATCATATCATTGAGCGTCGCGCCGGCATACGCAAGCATATCCGCCTTTGCCTTTGTCTTCCTGCGGTATTCTATCATTTGTGACGCGTCGATCTCTGCAGCCATCGTGAGCTGCGCCATACCGTGGATCGATTTCATCATATTATCGGCAATGATCTTACGGATATGCGTATGCGCTATCACGCGTTCTTCCGTTTGTGACGCCTGTCCGGCCGTGTCCGGACGCCCGTTTAAATATTTTTCCAGGTCTGCTCGGATAATACGTCCATTAGGCCCGCTCGGCGTGACCTTTCCAAGGTCAACGCCTTTTTCCTTTGCCAGCTTACGCACAATGGGCGAAGCAAAAACCCGTCCCACCGCAGGTCTCGTTTCTGCTGCGGGCGCTTTTACCTCCGCAGGCGCCGCGTCCGGCTTTACTTCCGGTTTTTTCTCTTCATGCACATCCTCTTTTGGGGCGGCGGCTCCCGCAGCATGGGGCAGCGTATAACTTTCGCCCGGCTCTCCGATCACGCACACGACTTCCTTTACACGGATCTCGTCGCCCGGCTCTCCGATCATCTCCAGGATTGTCCCTGCCGCGTCGCTCTCAACAGGGAACGTCGCTTTTCCCGTCTCGATCTCGAACAGGATGTCTCCTTCGCCTACAATATCTCCCTTTTTCACATGCCAATCGCCCATGATGACGCTTTCTTCCGTCAGGCCCTTTTGCGGCATTAATATAAAATTTGCCATAATATACTCCTCTTACTGCTTTCCTATAGTTTCCAGACCGCTAACGGATATAAAGTCCGCCGTTAACGTCGATCACTGCTCCCGTCACATAATCCGAAAGATCGGATGCCAAAAAATATACGCTTTTTGCCACGTCGAGCGGCGTGCCCAGCCTTTTGATCGGCACGGAGTTCGGATCGTCGCGCCCTTTTGTCATATCCGTTTCGATGAATCCCGGCGCGATAGCGTTTGCATTGATATTATACGGTGCGCAAAACAGTGCGTACGATTTCGCAAGGGCAAGAATCCCGCCCTTAGACGCGCAATAACTGGGCGCTACCAATGGGCTTCCCATTTCGCCCGCCCGAGACGCCATAAAAATCAACTTTCCACAGCCCTGTCCGATCATTTTTTTCAGGCATGCCTGCGTACAAAGCTGCGCCCCGCGCAAATTAATATCGATCAGGTTATCCCATGCATCCTGTGTCAAATCGAGCATGGGCGTCGCGTCTGCGATACCGGCGTTATTGACGAGGATGTCTATCCTGCCTTGCTTTGCGCTTACGTCCTCCACCATCGCGTCGATGGACTCCTGCGATTTCACGTCAACCTCTGCCGCCACCGCCCGAAGCCCTTCGCCAATCAAAGCATTCGCGCTTTCCTGCGCGAGCGAAAAGCGCATATCGGCGATCACCACCGTCGCCCCGTGCTCCGCAAGCAGCTTGGCCGAGGCAAAGCCGATCCCTCGGGCCGCGCCCGTCACGATTGCGGTTTTATCTTTTAAATCATCGTATTTCATCCTAACATCCTTTCCCGGCCTGGGCCGTCACCAAAGATTCCCTTCCTCATTGAAAGCAAACGGCTGCGGCTCTTCTAATATCTCGATATTGGGATTCGCCCTCGCTTCTTCCATCAGCGCTTGCGAAATATATATCTGTTCGATATGCGCCGTATTTTTGATACGTATGATACGCGGATTTGCATAATCGATCTTGTTGCAGCATTTAACGCCCAGTGCGATCGTATCCCTGTCGTTGTCCATCACAATGGGCATCTTTACCGTCAGCAGCACCGTATTGGTAATAGCGTTCGGATAGGTGACTTCAAAATCTGTCTGCTCGTAAAGCCGCTTGCTTACCGCATCGAATACGCCCACCCCTGCGGCGCTGCCATGGGATTCCTTGGTAAGCCCCAATACGACGGCATTCTGGTTCTTAAGCCCGCCGTCTGCATACGGCGTACAAAACACGCCGCTCACATTGGGATCCGCGCCGTCTCCACTGATATTTTTACCGATCTCATCGATCACAAGCACGTCCGCTTCCTTGAACAAAATACTTCCCATCTTTGATTTAGCGATCAAAAGCAGCTTCGGTTCCTCGGCAACGATCTCCTCCGGTGTCAAGGCGTCGATCCGGTAGGTTTCGTCATAGGCGTTTTCAATGATCCCTACGCCGAACAGCAGATTGGAATGTTTCATGATCGCTTTGCCGAACAAGGGAACCAGATGGTGCATTTCGCCAAAACCGGCCGTATGCGTTACTTCCGCGCCTTTTTGTTTTCCCACGCCGATCGTCAGCATTTTCATGAGGCCGCTTTCGTACGGCCCGCGAAACGCGGTATGCGGCTTGATACGGTTAACGGCAATATAGCCGTCCGCTTCCGCCGCATACCGATCGATTTGTACGACATGTCCCTCTTCCGTTTTGCCAATCGCCTTTGTCTCCATCGTCGCGCAAATCGGGCATCCGCAATATTCCTCGGTGATTCCATAACTTTCCAGAATCGCCCTCTGTCCCTGTGCCGTTGCGCCGCCGTGGCTGCCCATAGCCGGAAAGATAAACGGCTGGGCCCCCTTTTCCCGAATAAACGAAGCGATCTCGCGCGTAATAAGCGCAATATTTGCTACGCCACGGCTGCCTGCCGTGATACCAATACGCATCCCCGGCTTCATCCGGTCTTCTATTTCCGGCCGGCTCAGTTGCTTTCTGATCTCGCCCGGAATATCTTCTAATATTTCCCGATCGAACACCTGGCGAACAAGCGCCATCTTGGGCAGCCTGACGCCATGTACCATTGCGCTGTACTTAGACATATTGTTTCACCTTTCTTTCGCCGTCGCATGCTTCCCATACCCACGCGGTCTTTGCCGGCCGTTTGCGGCAGCCTCAGATACCCAGGCGTTCGCAGCGCAGCTTTTCCTCATTTGTCACGTTGCTCGTCGGCACATATCCATCAAGCCTTACCACCTTTTCATTGATGACGTCCAAAATTGTATCCTTTTGCGGGAAGAAGTACTTCTCCAGCTCCGGACACGGCGACACCCAGTTGTGCGAACCGATACATACAGGCGGCGCGTCCAGGTAGTCGAAAGCAAGCTCCGTCATGTTGCTCGCGATGGTCTTGGTATAGCTTCCGCGTTCGCATGCGTCGCTTAAAAGCACGAGACGGTTCGTCTTTTTCACGCTTTCAATAAGCGTATCGTAATCAAACGGAATCAGGCTGCGCGCGTCAATGACTTCCGCTTCCATGCCGTATTTTTCAGAAAGCTCTTTTGCCGCTTCCAGCGCCGGATACAGCGTCGGCCCAATCGTCAGGATCGTTACGTCGCCGCCCGCGCGCTTAATATCCGCCTTGCCGATAGGCAATTCATAATACTCCTGCGGCACGCCGTCCGGCGCGAACTGCTCGCCCATATCGTAAAGTTTCTGGCTTTCAAAGAACATGATCGGGTCTGAGCTGCACAGCGCGCTCGCGAGAAGTCCTTTCGCATCATACGGCGTAGCCGGATAGATAATCTTGAGTCCCGGAATGTGCGTACACAGCGACGTCCAGTCCTGCGAATGCTGCGCGCCGTAAAAAGCGCCGACAGAAACGCGTACCACGCACGGCATTTTGAGGATGCCCGCGCTCATGCCCTGCCATTTGGCGAGCTGGTTAAAAAGCTCGTCTCCGCAGCGCCCGAGGAAGTCGCACCACATAATTTCAGGTACGGCGCGTCCGCCCGCAAGCGCATATCCTACCGCAGCGTTGATAATCGCCGATTCCGCGATGGGCGCATTGAACATCCTGTGGTAGGGAACGGATTCGTACAGTCCCTGCAGTACGCCGAATGAGTTGCCATGTTCGCGAATATCCTCGCCAAACATGACCATCGTCGGGTCTACATAAAACTTATCGATCAGTGCTTCAAAGATCGCATCACGGTACGTGTACAGCTTGAGCGCCGATACCGGTTTACCGTTCTCATCCGTCGTTTTGCGGAACTTCGCTGAAATTTTCTTATATCTGGAATTGTCTTCTTTGGCGCCGATAACCTCTGCCTCGCCCTCCGCCATGCTGACGATGTGTTCGTTCGAGAACATGCATTTGGCGATCGCGTCCGGCTCGGCGACAAAATTCATACGCGGTGAAAAATCAAGGTCAACCGTTTTCTTGAGAATATCCGTAATCAGTCCGCGTGTATCTTCTTCGATCCCTTTCGCGTCTTCCTCGCTCATCAGGCCCTGCTCGATCATCTCCCGACGGTAATTCGCAAGCGAATCTTCTTCTTTCCAAAGATCCATTTCGTCCTTTGTCCGGTATGCCATCTGATCCGTTACGGAGTGTCCCGTATGGCGGTAGGTGATGGTATCGAGGAGCACCGGTCCCTTGTTTTCCTGTATCAGTGCTTTTTTACGTTTAAAAGCGTCGATCACCGCAAATACATTATATCCATCCACGCGCTCCGTATGCAACTCATCGGCGTTGAAAGCCGCGCCTACGCGCGCCAGAATATCATATCCCATCGTCTCCTGGTCCGTCTGGCCGCTCATGGCGTAGAAATTGTTTACATAATTGAATATGATCGGCAGGCCTCCTTTATATCCCTCTTCCCAAAGCGTCTTAAACTGGTTCATGCAAGCAAAGTTCATGGATTCCCACGTATGCCCTGTGGAAAGGGAGCCGTCGCCGCTGTTCACTACGCAAATGCCTTTTTCTTTCCTTAATTTCTTATATAAGGCAACGCCGGCGCCCACGCCCGCGGACGCCCCCACGATCGCATTGTTCGGATAGATGCCGAACGGTGTGAAAAATACGTGCATCGAGTTTCCCAGTCCGCCCGTAAATCCGATCTCGCGCCCGAAAAGCTCGGTCATGAATCCATAAAGGAAGAAATCTTTTGCCAGCGCCCGCACATCGTCCTTATGCGCGGAAAATTGTTCCACATTGCGCAAGAGTTTGCCTTCCTTAAAATCACTCATGATCTTGTAAAGCTTATCTTCCGGAAGCTCGCGGATCGCGGACATGCCCCGCGCCAGAACTTCGGCATGGGCGCGGTGCGTTCCCAAGGAATAATCGTCTGTGTCGAGCACATAAGCTTCGCCTACGGCAAACGCTTCCTGTCCGTGCGAGCAGTGCGCCGGTCCCGTATAGGAGTATTCGACCCCGTTATACGTCTTGACCGTCCGTATCCCCTCGAGCATGGTTTCAAATTCACGGATCAGCCTCATATCTTCAAAGATATGCTTAAGATCCTCCTGGGGAAAATCCTTTTTTACGTCTTTCAGCGTTTTTTGGTATGCGTTTAATGGGATATCGCGAAGCTTAAGCATCCCTGGCGCACGTAATGCTTTTGGGTCCACAATAAGTGATTTTGGCATGATGGTAACTCCTTACTATTTTATGATATTTAATAAAAAATATTCTTTGCAGAGATTGGTGAACGGGGGTTTGTTATTTAAGTTAATCTTTATAAAATTTACTTAAATTTATTATAGGTTTTTTGTATAAATGTGTCAAGGCATTTTTCAATATTTATGTTAAAAACAGCGTTATATAAGCTTATTCACATTTTCCAGAAGATTTCACCGCCTTTTATTACAAAATAACTTTTTGCAAAAATTAAATATTTTTTTGTTTTTTGTATTGAAATATTTCAATTCATAGATTATAGTAAGTTCATACATATATTTGAGTAGATTTTTACGAATATACCCCCACTTATCAATGCCACTATTTTTATAACAGGATCATATTTAATAAAAGGAGGCAATCGCATCCAAAATGGAAATCGTTATCTTAGGAGGAGGTCCCGGCGGCTATGTAGCAGCCATTCACGCTGCCAAATCAGGGGCCAAAGTTACTTTAATTGAACAGGACAGGCTGGGCGGCACCTGCCTTAACCGTGGTTGTATTCCCACAAAAGCCATTCTGCATTCCGCGAGCCTGCTCCATGAGGTCAAAACCGGAAAAGAGATTGGCGTCGAGGCTGACGGGGTATCCTTGAATTTCTCATCGGTCATGTCCAATAAAGATAAAATCGTTTCAAAGCTCACCGGCGGCGTCGGGTATCTTTTGAAGAAAAACAACGTACGCGTGATTACGGGCGAAGCGAAATTTTTAGACGCGCACCGCGTCAGCGTCAACGGACAGGAAATCAAGGCCGATACTTTTATCGTTGCCACCGGCTCCAGTCCGTCCGATCTTCCCTTTGCCAAAGCGGACGGAATCAATATTTTAAACAGCGATCATATCTTAAAGCTTACATCGCTGCCAAAAACTCTTGCCATCGTCGGCGGCGGCGTGATCGGCTGCGAGATCGCCCAGGCTTTTTCACGTATGGGATGCGAGGTCTCTATTGTAGAGATGCTTCCCCGCCTGATCGCCAATATGGACGAAGACCAGTCCGCCCTGCTTGAAAAAACAATGAAAACGGACGGAGTCAATATTTTTGTAAAGCATACAATCCAGTCCATCACGCCGGGCGTAGGTAGTGTCAGCGTTTCCTGTACTTCGCCTGACGGGCAAAAAAAGACTATAACCGCGGAAAAAGTTTTGCTGGCGGCCGGGCGCAGGCCGAACAGCGCCGCTCTTGCGCCCCATAAGGCAGGTATCGCCATGACGCCTAAGGGATATATTGCCACCAACGCCAACATGCGCACCAATGTTCCCAATATCTACGCTATTGGCGATGTCACGGGAAATATCCAGCTTGCGCACGTCGCATCGCATCAGGGAATCGTTGCCGTAAACAATATCCTCGGCCATCCGCAACAAATAGAGTATACCGCCGTACCCCAGTGCATCTATACCTCTCCCGAGCTTGCATCCGTCGGCCTTACCGAGAGCGTCGCCGCCAAGAAGGGCGCGGTTAAGGTCGGGCGGTTTTCTGCCGCAGGCAATGGGCGCGCCCTGATCGAGCGGGAGGACGGTTTTTCCAAAATCATTGCCGACCAACGCACAGGCGTGATCTATGGTATTCATCTTGCGGGCCCGATGGTGACGGAAATGATCTCCGGCATGGCGGCGCTCGTGCAGTTCGAAACCGCGACCGGCGACCTGGAAGATGTTATTTTCGCACATCCCAGCGTCAGCGAGATGATCCACGAAAGTATCCTCGATACGGACGGCATGGCGATTCACCAGTAAAAACGCACAGCACAATACAAAAGGAGGATCTTAGAGAATGGAAAACAGCGACACAATGAAAGCTCTTGTAAAATATGCGTCCGGCTCGGGCAACATGGAAATACGCGATATGCCCGTGCCCCACGCCGGCCCGGGTCAGATCAAAATCAAGGTTATGGAGGCCGGTATATGCGGCAGCGACCTGCATATCTACCATAGCGATATTGCCATCCCCATCAACCCTCCCGTTATTACCGGACATGAGTTTTCCGGTATCGTCGAGGAGGTCGGCGAAGGAGTATCCGGATTTAAACCCGGCGATCCCGTGGTTTCGGAAACTGCGTACGATTATTGCGGCAAGTGCGATTTCTGCCGCGAGGGCTGGTATAACCTGTGTATCGAACGCAAAACGCTTGGCTATTGGTATAATGGGATTTTCACCAAATACACCGTAGTACCCGCAGACCGCGTGCATCATATTCCGGAGGGCGTAAGCTTTACGGCTGCCGCCATGACCGAACCGCTCGCCTGCGTCACGCATGCCGTGGGGGATCTGACGGTAATCAATCCGGACGACGTTGTCTTAGTCTCCGGTCCCGGCTCCATCGGCATGATGGCGGCGCAGGTTGCCAAAGCCTATGGCGCAAAAGTAATCGTTTCCGGTACGGATATTGACGAAGAACGCCTCGCGCTTGCAAGGCAATTGGGCGCAGACTATACCATCAACGTCCAGAAAGAAGATCTTAATGACCTTGTCCTGCGCGTCACGGATGGTTACGGCGTGGACGTAGTGCTGGAATGCTCGGGCGCGGCCATCGCGATCAATACCGCCTTGCGCCTGGTAAAAAAACGCGGCTATTTCACGCAGATCGGCCTCACCGGCAAAAAAATCGAATTCGATATTGAAGCAATCAATTATAAGGAAATGCATTTTTCCGGCTCCATGGGTTCGCGTAACGCAAGTTGGCGGATGGCTTTAAAGCTGCTTGGTTCTCACCGCGTAAATGTGGAACCGCTCGTCACTCATAAGCTGCCCATTACGCGGTGGAAAGAAGCTTTCGACCTGTTCGAAAAAAAAGCAGGCGCTAAAATATTCCTGCTCCCCGTGGACTAAACCCAGATCACGATTTAAAATAAAACGATATATGTAAAGGAGAAAAACCATGAGAGACTCGATCCATAAATATTTCCAGGTCGGTACCATCCAGTGGATGAGCCATCCGAAACGCGGCGTACTGGATTCTATTGCTACGATCGCCAAAGACGACTTTTTCGACGCGCTTGAGGTATGCAAATTCGCCGATGACGAAACGCGCGCGCAGGCAAAGAACATCCTGGAGCAGTCGCACCTTAAGGTCTGCTACGGCGCGCAGCCAAGACTTTTGGGCCCTGGACTCAATCCCAACAATATCGACGAAGCGGGGCGCAAGGCCGCCGAAGCGACGCTTATTGAAGCGGTCGACGAAGCGGAATACCTTGGCGCAAAGGGTATCGCTTTTCTGGCCGGCAAATGGGAAGAGGCAACCAAAGACCAGGCCTATGCGCAGCTTTTGAAAACAACGCGCGCCGTATGTGATTATGCGGCTGGAAAAGGCATGATCGTAGAGCTGGAAGTATTCGATTTCGATATGGATAAAGCCGCGCTCATCGGCCCCGCGCCGTATGCGGCAAAATTCGCGGCTGATATGCGCACCACACACAACAATTTCGGCCTGATGGTAGACCTGAGTCATTTCCCGACCACCTACGAGACCAGTCAGTTCGTCGTGCGCACATTGCGGCCGTATATCACGCACTTCCACATCGGCAACGCCGTTGTAGCTGAGGGCTGCGAAGCCTACGGCGACCAGCACCCGCGTTTTGGTTATCCCAACAGCGCGAACGATACGCCCGAACTGCTGGACTTTTTCCGTGTACTCAGGGATGAGGGATTTTTCAATGCGCAGTCTCCCTATGTCCTCTCGTTTGAAGTCAAACCGTGGAAAGATGAGGATGAGGACCTGATCCTGGCAAATACCAAGCGCGTGATAAACCGCGCGTGGGCACTTCTGGAAGATTAAGAAAGGAGCAACTATCTTATGACGAAAATTGTAGTACTTGACGGATATACAGAAAACCCGGGCGATTTGAGCTGGGACGCTCTGGCCGCCCTCGGTGAACTCACCGTATACGACCGTACGCCCGCAGATAAAATCGTCGGGCGCATCGGCGACGCGGACGTCGTTTATACCAACAAAACGCCTCTTTCACGCGAGACACTGGACGCTTGCAAAAACATTCGTTTCATCGGCGTGCTTGCTACCGGCTATAACGTGATCGATGTAGACGCTGCCAGGGAAAAGGGCATTATCGTTTCCAATATTCCGACCTACGGAACGGACGCAGTCGGTCAGTTTGCCATCGCCATGCTGCTGGAAATCTGCCACCATATCGGCCATCACGACCAGGCCGTTCACGAAGGACGCTGGACCAACAACGACGACTGGTGCTTCTGGGATTATCCCTTAATCGAGCTGGCAGGAAAGACCATGGGGATCATCGGCTTTGGGCGGATCGGACAGGCGACCGGACGTATCGCGAAAGCTCTCGGCATGAAAGTAATCGCATACGACAGCTACCAAAACGAAGCGGCCAAAACCATCGGCCAGTATGTCGACCTGGATACGCTGCTCAGAACCTCGGATGTAATCGCGCTGCATTGTCCCTTGTTCCCTGATACCAATGGGATTATCAACAAAGACACGATCGCTAAAATGAAAGACGGCGTAATCATCCTGAACAACAGCCGCGGTCCGTTGATCGTAGAAGAAGACTTGACCGAGGCGCTTGACAGCGGCAAAGTCTATGCCGCCGGTCTCGACGTTGTTTCCACAGAGCCCATCAAGGCGGATAATCCCCTGCTGGGTGCAAAAAACTGCCTGATTACGCCGCACATCAGTTGGGCGCCCAGGGAAAGCCGTCAGCGCCTGATGGATATAGCCGTCGATAACTTAAAGCAGTTCCTTGCAGGAAATCCCGTTAACGTTGTCAATCCTTAAAAGGCATTTCATATAAAAACAGGCTGCCGCTTTGCGGGGCCTGTTTTTTCATAGGTAAAACTTTCTTGTTTTTTCCCAAATCCTGCATATACCGGTATGCCGCTTCCAAAAGCGCGGTGCATTTTCCTTTTCAAAACACCATATTTTGTGATAAAATATAGGCGATGAAACAAAATCCTGTGTAAAGAGTCGCTTTTGCTTCTGCGGCGCGGGATCGCATAAAGGAGGGCAATAATACGTGTTTTCATTGGAACAGTTAACGGAATTTTTAACGGCCAACAAGGCTGATTTTGAACTTATTACACACGAAGAACCTGTTATTACCATAGAAGACGCCGGCAAGCATTTCCCCTTGGAGGAATGCGCCCCTGTTTTCGTGGTACAGGCAGACCAAAGCCTCGTTGCCCTGATCATGAACGCGCAGCGCGGACAGGTTAACCTAAAGTCCATGGCCGCAGATCTCGGCTACCATACTCTGCAGCTTGCCAACCCCAAAGTGGTTGCGCAGGCCACCGGATATAAAACGGGCAGTATCCCCCTGATCGGCCATAATCTTCCCTGCCTGTTCGATAAAAGCCTCACGATACACGATTATATTTACGGCGGAAGCGGGGACGGTCTGCATACGCTCAAGATCAAGCCGGAAGACGTCATCCGCTTAAACCGAATGCTCGGATTCGTCGAATAAAATTTGCAAACAAAAAGCCGCCCGTGAAAAGGCGGCTTTTTTCTTTGTTTTGCAGCAACGCTTCCTGTTTTTTAACCTGTTTACGACGCCGCGATTACCGGAGCCGCAAACTGGCTGTTGTAAAGGTCCGCATAAAATCCGTTCTCTTTTAGCAACTCGTCGTGCGTGCCCTGCTCAACAATATCGCCGTCTTTCATGACAAGGATCAGGTCTGCGTCCTTGATGGTCGAGAGCCTGTGCGCAATGACAAAGCTCGTCCGGTCTTCCATCAGTTTATCCATCGCTTTCTGAATCAAGGCTTCCGTGCGCGTATCGACCGAACTCGTGGCCTCGTCCAGAATAAGCATATCCGGATCGGCGAGGATCGCGCGCGCAATGGTCAATAGCTGCTTTTGTCCCTGCGAAATATTGGACGCGTCCTCGTTCAGCACCATCTCATATCCATGCGGCAGCGCCTTGATAAAGTGGTCCGCATAAGCCGCCTTGGCCGCAGCGATCACTTCCTCGTCCGTCGCGTCCATACGCCCGTAACGGATGTTCTCCATGATCGTGTCGTTATAAAGCCACGTATCCTGCAGCACCATGCCAAAATGCCGTCTTAAATCCGCCCGTGTAAAATCCATCGCGTCATGTCCGTCAATCAATATCTTGCCGCCGTTCAAGTCATAAAAACGCATGAGCAGCTTGATCATCGTCGTCTTGCCGGCGCCCGTCGGTCCTACGATTGCAATTTTCTGTCCCGGGTTCACCTTGGCGGAGAAATCGTTGATGATGATCTTCTCCGGCGTATAGCCGAAGTGTACATCCTGGAATTCCACATTGCCCTTTACTTTTTCAAGCCTCACCGGATTTTCCGTGTCCGGCGATTCTTCCTTTTCATTTAAGAATTCAAACACGCGTTCCGCGGCCGCCGCCGTCTGCTGCAGGATATTCGAGATATTCGCGAGCTGCGACAGGGGCATCGTGAAGTTGCGCACGTACTGCACGAATGACTGGATATTACCCACTGTGATCGTGCCGTTTGCCGCAAGGTACCCGCCCAGCACGCATACCGCGACATAGCCGAGGTTGCCGATAAAGCCCATGATAGGCTGCATCATACCCGACATAAAGTTTGCTTTCCACGCCGCGTTATAGAGCTTTCCGTTTTCTTCCTTAAACACCTCGATGCTCTCCGCTTCGCCGTTATAAGCGGAAATAACGTTGTGCCCCGCGTACATTTCTTCCACATGGCCGTTGACCGTGCCCAAATATTCCTGCTGCTGCTTAAAGAACTTCTGCGAGCGTTTGACCACCTGGAAAATCAGCACCAGCGCAATGGGAATAATGCAAACCACGACGGCCGTCATCAGCGCGCTGATCGTGAGCATCATAATCACAACGCCGACGACCATCGTCACCGACGTAATGATCTGGGATAAACTCTGGTTTAGAGTCTGGTTGATCGTATCCACGTCATTGGTAACGCGCGACAGCACGTCTCCATGACTGGTCCTGTCAAAATAAGAAAGCGGCAGAGTATTCATTTTTTCACTGATGTCCTTGCGCAGACGGTACGTCACTTTCATGGAAACACCCGTCATGATGAACCCCTGGATATAGCTGAACAGCGCCGATATTCCGTACAGTACCAATAGGGTGATCAGAATCTGCCCGACCTTAACAAAGTCGATCCCCTCGCCGCTCCCGCTGATCTGTCCCATCACGCCTTCGAACAACACCGTGGTCGCGTTACCCATTAGCTTTGGTCCGATAATCGTGAATATTGTGGAAGCGATGGCAAAAATAAATACCGTGATAACCGCGCCCTTATAGTTTCCAATGTATTTTAGGAGCCGGCTCATAGATCCTTTGAAATCTTTGGCCTTTGCACCCGTCATGGGCACGTTGTGCCCCGGGCCGCCGCCCATGGCCCCTCGTTTTCCTCCCATCGGAGGCCGTTTATTCGTCTTTTCACTCATTTGTCAATTCCTCCTCCGAAAGCTGCGACAGCGCGATTTCGCGGTATGCTTCGCAATTCTTCATCAATTCCTTATGCGTGCCCTTGCCGACGATCCTGCCCTCGTCAAGTACGATGATCTGATGCGCATCCATGATCGTGCCTACGCGCTGAGCAATAATGAGCACTGTTTTATCCTTTGTCTTTTCCTTGATCGCCGCCCGCAGCGTCGCGTCCGTTTTAAAGTCAAGTGCCGAAAAGCTGTCGTCAAAGATATAGATGTTGGGATCTTTCACCAGCGCACGCGCGATGGAGAGCCTTTGCTTCTGCCCGCCCGAAACGTTGGCGCCGCCCTGCGAGATACCGCCGTCAAAGCCGCGCTTGCTTTTGCTGATAAATTCCATTGCCTGCGCCTGTTCAGCCGCTTTTTCAAGTTGTTCGTCACTCGCGTCCTCGTCGCCCAGCCGCAGGTTGGAAGCAACCGTGCCCGAGAACAGCACCGATTTTTGCGGCACGTATCCGAGCTGGTCGCGCAGGTCATGACGCGTCACATCGCGCACGTCGATCCCGTCGATCGTGACGCTGCCGCTCGTTACGTCGTAAAAACGCGGGATAAGGTTCGCCACCGTAGATTTTCCCGCGCCGGTCGAGCCGATGAACGCCGTCGTCTCGCCCGGTCTGGCGACAAAATTAATATCTGTCAACACATTAGCATCCGCCCCCGGGTATGCAAAGCATACATCCTTAAATTCCAGCAGTCCCTTGGGGTCAGTAAATTTCCTTGGGTTTGGAGGATCCGTGATTTCCGGTTCCGTCTCCAGCACGTCCGCAATACGGTTTGCCGATACGGAAGCACGCGGCAGCATAATGAACATCATGGACATCATGAGGAAAGCCATAATGATTTGCATCGCATACTGGATAAACGCCATCATATCGCCTACCTGCATGGAAGAAGCGGCAATCTGGTTCGCGCCCACCCAAATGATAAGTACGGAGATTCCGTTCATGATCAGCATCATGACAGGCATCATCAGCACCATCGCCCGGTTGACGAACAATGATGTTTTTGTCAGGTCTTCGTTTGCCTTGTCAAAGCGGTCGAGTTCAAATTTTTGCGTGTTGAAAGCACGGATGACCATCAGCCCTGAAAGGCTCTCGCGCATGACCAGGTTTAAGCGGTCCACAAGGGCCTGTATCTTCTTGAACTTTGGCATGACGACCGCAAAGATCGAACCGATAAAGCCCAGCAGGACGATGACCGCCAGCGCGATGATCCACGACATGGATACGCTCTTATTGAGCGCCATAATGACGCCGCCCACGCCCATAATAGGCGCATAGATGACCATACGGATCATGAGGATCAGCACCATCTGTATCTGCGTCACGTCGTTGGTGTTGCGTGTAATGAGCGACGCCGTCGAGAATTTATCAAATTCCACATTGGAAAAGTTCTCCACCTTGGTAAATGTCCGCTCCCGCAGGTCGCGCGCAACGCCCGCGCCCGCTTTGGCGGCAAGCAAGCCGACGACAACGGTACAGGCCGCGCTGCCCAGCGCCAGAAGAAGCATCAGGCCGCCATTGCTCCATATGTAGTTCTGCTGGATCGCCGTAGTATCCATCCCCAGCGCAGAGTATTCCGCCTTTACCGCCGGAATCGCCATCTGCTGGAGCATGCTGGCGTCCATTCCGTTCAGTTTTTCGTCGAGAAGCTCATTTAACGCCCCGTATACCTGTCCGGCGTCCGGATACGTGTTTAAGGCGGCAAAAAAATCCGTTCCCTCCGGCTGCTGCGCGTAATACATCATAAACTGCATGATCGCCGGCGGGATTTCGGCGGTTTTCTCCGTTCCGTCCGCATTTTGCTGTTTATCCAGCGCGATGGTATCAAGGCCGCTCTGTTGCGCCTCTATGACCTGTCCGATCGCACTTACAGACGCAAACGGCCGCGCGAAAATCGCGCCGAGTTCAAGCTGTGTCTGCTCGTCTACTTGGTTCTCCACATAAATATTTTCATTCTCGAGCGCCGGATATTTTTTCAAATAGGTATCATAATCCGCGCTGTCTTTGCTAACGAGCGTGTAGCTTGCTTCTACTAAGGGTTTTTGATCCTCTTCCATGAATCCCTTTAAGGTATTCATGGTTCCCTCGCTTACCGCCTGCGGCGCCGCGCTTTCAATGCCGCCCTGTTGTATGCCGGTATCAACGATTTTCGACATATAATTAGGAAGCGATAAGTCGCAGTACGCCTGCCCGAATAACAGTACGACTGCTGCAATGACGAGCACGGCATAAGGCTTTAAATACTTTAGTATACGCCTCATATATTTCCCATTTTCCTTTCTTTTCCAAATTCAAAACTTCTTGATTGGTTTATGATACTGCGGTTGCATAATAATGTCAATATGTTTTTAATAATTATTGACATGGTTGCATAAATATGATAACCTCAATATTGAAATACTAGAGAGAGAAGTGTCGCCATGGCTGAGAAGAATACCAAGGAGAGAATCAAAGAAATCGGACTGGACCTGTTTCGTGAGAAAGGCTTCGAAAATGTCACCATCAATGAAATTTGCCAAGCGAGTGGAATCAATAAGCATACTTTCTATTATTATTTCAAGTCCAAGGACGACCTTTTGGACGACTACCATGAAATCTCCTATGACATCGACGCTACCTATTTTGTAGAAATCCTCAATGCCGAAAACTTTATCGAACAATTATGGTTTTCCTATAAACCGTTTTTTAAGCGCATTAACGATTCCGGCACGGAAATCGCGCGCCAGCTCTTTATCAAAAATTTAAATCGCGATGTAGGCACTTTCCGCCTCGACGACCGGCGGGACGCTTCCCTGAAGTTACAGCAGGATATTATAATAAAAGCGCAGGCCGCAGGCGAGATGCGCAATTTGTCCGATCCTAAAATGCTGCTTTCGCTCATGCACCAGCTTTTGATGAGTACGTCCTTTGCGTGGGTGATGTCCGACGGCGAATTCAGCTTTGAAGAAGCCAGCCGCGCGGAGATGGAAGTGCTTTTCGACGTCAGGCCAGAGCTGCGTAAGGCGCAGCATATCAACCTCGATGAAATCTGGCGGAATTGGGACCGCGACGGCCGCCGCCGCAAAATGCGCGAAATCCACAGGCATTGCCATTCCAGGCATAACCCGTCCGAAAAAGGAGAATAATGCACATGAAAATAACGGCAGTTTATTTCAGCCCCACAGGCGGAACACAGAAATACGTACGGCAAATCGCCGCAGAATTAAGCGAGGAATATACGGAAATTGATTTAACCAACAGGGATACGCGGCTTGAGGAACACTTTTTCACAGGGGATGACCTGGTCGTTTTAGGCGTGCCCGTCTATTACGGACGGGTTCCGCAGATCGAGGGCGGGCTTTTGAATCGTCTGCACGGCGACCATACGCCTGTCGTCCTCGTTTTAAGCTATGGCAACCGTGCCTTTGACGACGCGCTGCTGGAGCTTTCGGACCTTTGCGCCAAACAGGATTTTTATACGGTAGCCGCTTTTACCGGAATCGCGCAGCATACGTTCTCTCCTAAAATAGCGGCTGGCAGGCCGCATGCAGAGGACCTCGCGCTTGCCCGCGGTTTTGCCGCGCAGCTTGATCCGCTTCCCACTTCCGTTCCCACCCTCCCCGGAACACGTCCCTACAGTCCTTACGGCAGCGTGCCGTTTGCTCCCAAGGGGGATAAGTCCTGCACAGGCTGCGGGGTCTGCTCGAAAATTTGTCCCGCGGGCGCCATCGACCCCTCCGCTCCGAGGAAAACGGATACGGCAAAGTGCATTCGCTGTTTTGCCTGTATCAAGCAGTGCCCCACGCTCTCGCGCAAACTTTCCAATCCTCTTTTTCGCGCCGCAGCAAAGAAACTGGAAGATAACCTCACCAAAACCGATCAACAGTGCGAAAGCTTTTTGCCGTAAGGATACTTACCGGTACATATCTTCGCGTAAGACACGCCCCTCAGCGGGGCTTTTTTATTTGCAGCACGTCGCACGGCTTGCCCGCCAGCTCCGCCGCCATGCCTACCGCCCCGACAAACCAGCTTTGTTCGTCAGTTACAATAACCACGGCGCGGTCCGCCGCCGCGAGGGCGCAGTCCGGCGGTAGCAAAACTTTCATTGTATTATAATGTTCGATTTCTATTTCATCATCCGTAAATAATAAGATTTTCATAAAATCCAACCTCCTTATGAATGCATAATAAATGATATTTGCATTCATTTTTCACAATCGAATGATAAATATAGTTATAATAACTATAAAATGAGTTCATATAGAAACTGTCATGTGAAAACGGGGAATGAAACAAAGGATGAATGAAAAACATCTTTTACAAATGCCCGCCCGGGCTGCGGGCACCACTTATACATTGCGCCTGTCACGCGAGCTGCTTGATCAGCTTCACTTTGTCGCGAGCTACAATGGGCGTTCCGCCAACATGGAAATCGTCCAATTGATTAAAAAACATATCGCCGAGTTTAAGGCCAAACACGGCAAAATCAACGAATAAAACTTACAAACGTCCGCTCGGGCGTTTTTTTTGTAACTCTTTTGTAAAATATGCTATTGACTTTTGTATCCATTAGCAATACAATATCTATGGATTAATTAAATATAACCACACAGTATATTGTGTCTTGCGGGTGATCCCTCGGGATCATAATTGGGAAGACGGGTGTAAATCCCGCGCGGTCCCGCCGCTGTAAGAGCATAGTTGTATACAAGACGCCACTGAAGCGCGGAGTTTCGGGAAGGCGTATGCAACGTCTAAAACTCGAGCCAGAAGACCAGCCTGCAAAATTTCACTCAAATACTGCCACGGAGTATGGCAAAAGAGTTATATACGCTCTTAGCTTGGGCGTTTTTTTATTCTTAAGCTTTATCCGTATTTATCAACACACAAGGGAGAAAAATCATGATCACACAAATCAAGAAAAGGGACGGAAGCACCCAGGCTTTCCAAAAAGAGAAAATCACGTGGGCCATTTTCAAAGCCGTTACCGCAGTCGGCGGCGACGATTTTGATACCGCGCAGAAAATCAGCGACGACGTTGTGGACCTTGCCAACCTGCAATTAAAGACCGACACCGCAGACGTCGAGCAGATTCAGGACCTCGTGGAAAAAGTCCTCATCGAGGGCGGACACGCAAAAACGGCCAAAGCCTACATCCTGTACCGTGAAAAGCGCCGTGCCGCAAGGGAATCAAACGCCCTCATCGGCGCGACCATCGATATGTTTTCCGATTATCTCGACGATAAGGACTGGCAGATCAAGGAAAACGCCAATACGCAAAAATCTATCAACGGTATGAACAACTATGTGCGCGAGACGTTCACCAAGCAATACTGGCTGCACGAGATCTATCCGCAGGAAATACGGCAGGCGCATACGGGCGGCGATTTCCATATCCACGATCTCGGATTTTTCGGTCCTTACTGCGCGGGCTGGGATTTAAAACAGCTTTTGATGGACGGCTTCGGCGGCGTTCCGGGCAAGGTGGAATCTTCCCCCGCCAATCATCTGCGTTCTTTCTTAGGACAGGTCGTCAATTCCACATTCACCACGCAGGGCGAGACGGCAGGCGCGCAGGCATGGTCTTCCATCGATACTTATTGCGCCCCGTTCATCCGTTACGACAACATGACCAAAAAGGAAGTCAAGCAGGCGCTGCAGGAATTCATCTTCAACATCAACGTTCCCACGCGCGTAGGCTTCCAGTGCCCGTTCTCCAACCTGACTTTTGATATTGTCTGCCCGCGTACCTTAAAGGACGAAGCGGTCATCACCGGCGGCCAGGTACGGCGCGAGACATACGGGCAGTTCCAAAAAGAAATGGACCTCTTCAACGAAGCTTTTTGTGAAGTCATGCTCGAGGGCGATTCCAAGGGCCGTGTTTTCACGTTCCCTATCCCCACCATCAATGTCACCAATGAATTTGACTGGGATAGTCCGGTTGTCAACAAATTTATGGAGATTACATGTAAATACGGCATTCCGTATTTCTCCAACTACATCAACTCCGACCTTTCTCCGGAAGACGCGCTGTCCATGTGCTGCCGTCTGCGTCTTGATACCAAAGAGCTTCGGAAACGCGGCGGCGGACTGTTCGGCTCCAATCCCATGACGGGTTCCATCGGCGTTGTCACCATCAACCTGCCGCGTATCGGCTATCTCTCCAAATCCGAGGGCGAGTTCAAGGCAAGACTATGGCAGCTTGTCATGATGGCGAAAAGCAGTCTCGAAATCAAGCGTAAGATCATCGAGGACCAGACCGCGAAAGGCCTGTATCCGTTCTCCGCGCACTACCTGCGCAACATCAAAATGCGCACCGGCCAGTATTGGTTTAATCACTTCAATACCATCGGCGTACTGGGCATGAACGAAGCTCTGCTAAACTTCTTTGGCGACGGCACGGACCTGACCACGGAAAAAGGACAGGAATTCGCCGTTTCCATCATGAATTACATGCGCGATTTAATGACGCAGATCCAGGAAGAAACCGGCCACTTCTACAATCTGGAAGCAACGCCGGCAGAGGGTACGAGCTATCGTCTGGCGGAGCTGGACCGCAAGAAATATCCTGAGATCATCTGCGCCGGCGACGAAAAGGTCCCTTATTATACGAACTCCACACAGCTTCCCGTCGGTTTTACGGACGATATTTTCGAGACAATGGACCTGCAGGACGAGCTGCAAAGCCTGTATACGGGCGGTACGGTGCTGCACCTGTATTTGGGCGAGCGTATCTCGGATATTGAGGTCGCCAAAAAACTGATCCGGAAAATCTTTACCAATTATAAGCTTCCGTACATCTCCCTGACGCCTACGTTCTCCATTTGCCATGAGCACGGGTATTTAAGCGGCGAGCAGTTTACCTGCCCCGAATGCGGGAACGATACGGAGGTCTGGAGCCGCGTCGTTGGTTACCTGCGTCCGGTACAGAATTTCCATAAGGGTAAAAAGACCGAATACGACGAGCGCGTTAAATACGCGATCAAAGAAAATTCGCTGTGAATATCGCCGGACTTTTAAAAAACGGTACCATTGATTTTCCGCACCGGCTTGCGGCAGTAGTGTTTACGGCAGGCTGCAATTACGACTGCGGCTTTTGCCATAACCGCCACCTGCTTAATACACGGGATTTCATGGACGACCGCGAAGTGCGTACTTTTCTTGAAAAACGCGCGGGGCTTCTTGACGGCGTCGTACTTTCCGGCGGCGAGCCTACGCTGCAAAAAGACCTCGTTCCCTTTGCCGGATACCTGAAAGAACTCGGTTACGAGGTCAAGCTGGATACCAACGGCAGCAATCCCACTGTGGTTAAAACGCTGCTTGAGCGTAATCTCCTTGATTACGTCGCCATGGATTATAAGGCGCCTTTCGCCCGCTACGCGGAAATTTGCGGCGGGCAGGCGGATTCTGCTCCTGTGCGGGAAACGCTCAATATCTTGTTTGCTTCCGATATTGAGTGGGAGCTGCGCACCACCGTGATTCCCCAGCTTTCACCTGAGGATTTGAGCGTCATGGCTGACGAGGCGGACACGCTCCCAGCTTATGCCCTGCAGCTTTACCGTCCGGTGGGCGTGGAGAAGCTGCGCGTCTATTCTCCGCGGGAGATCGAAGATTTTGCGCGATCCCTGTCAGACCGTCAACCAAACATCTTTGCCAGATGTTAAAATGACATAAGAAAAGGCCTGGGATTTTATTGATTCCCAGGCCTTTTCTATTTTACTTTATAGAAATTGTCGCCGGTTCCCTTGACTGCGTTTTTCGCACGAAACACGCCGCCGGCTCCTTGGTTCGCCTTTAATTCTTTTTCCGAATAACGATACCTTGCGGTCGCCAGATACAAATCTTTCATATCTTCTCCGCCAAAGCCCGTGCAGCATGCATACTCTACCGGAATTGCAATCGTCTCTTTTAAATTCAACTCCCTGTCCCACACGGATATTTGTTTTGTCCAGTGGCACACATAGAGGTTGTCTTCGCTGTCGATACTCATTCCGTCCGGCATACCAAGCTCTTTAAATTCGATCAAGATCCGGCCTTTTCCCATCGGTCCGCGCTCCTTATCGTAATCATATCCGACCAGCGCTTCATGGAAAGTGTCAATGACGAACATCTTTGTCGTATCCGCGTTCCATACGATCGCGTTATACTGGTTGATCTCTTCTTCCAAAATATGCACGCTCATATCCGTATCAATCATATAAAAGCTTCCCAGCATATGCGGCCGGTAATCGTCCGTGCCATAAAGCCTCGATACCGAGCTGGTGAAGATACGCCCTTTCGGATCGATACGCGTGTCGTTGTAGCGGTTTTCCGCATTGCCGTTTTCCGGATCGCATAGAAATTCAAGCTTACCGCTTTTCAGGTCCAGAATATGCATGCCCGTTTCCAGCGCGCAAAACAAACGATCCACGTCGTCCGTCGGGATCGCGCTGCCAATGAGAGCGTTTGTTTTCCATGTCTCCTGCGTTCCGTCCGCCGGATCATAACGATGTATATCGCCGGTAAAAAGGTCTGTATAATACAGTTTGCCGATCCGCCCATCCCAAACGGGCGTCTCTGCTATTTCAAAGCCTGTATCCAACACCAAATCGAATTTCATATGCAGTTCCTCGTTTTTCATTTTTGTTCTATAATTAACTTTGATTGAAGCACAAATATTTTATGAAGTCAATTGCTTTTTTGATAGAGCAATGCCTTTCTTTATCAAATCGGTTAACATTTGACTATTATATTTACATTTGCTTGACATTCGTTAAGATCTTCGCTACTATCATGATAGAATTAATTTCAATCTATGCATCAGAAATGAGGACAAAAAGTGGCTTTCTCTATTGAAGAACGGTATGATCTGAAAGTCAAGATCGCGCATTTATATTATATGGAAGATAAAACGCAGGCTGAAATTTCAAAAATGCTGAATATCTCCCGTCCTACCATTGTCAAAATGCTCAAAGAAGCAAAACAGGAAAAGATCGTGCGCATCCAGATCGCCGAACCCCGTCAAACGAACGCCTTTTTGAAAGATGAGCTTACGCTGCGCCATCTTTTGGGAATAGAGGACGTAAAAATCGTCAATGTTCCCAGCGAGAATCGCGACATCATCGACGACCGTATCGGCAGCGCCACTGCGGTATACACCGCCAATCTTTTAAAGAGCGGCAGTCATATCGGGTTTGGATGGGGGCGGACGCTTGAATGCTTTGCCGAGAAAGTAAAAACCACCAACAAAATCAAGGACATCGAATTTATCCCTTTGGTCGGAGGCCTTGGTACCAACCGCGAGGTCAACATCCTTTCCAATGCGCTTTGCGAAAAGGTAGCGGCGAATTTTCCCCGAAGCACGATACGCTATCTGTATGCTCCTATGATCGCCACCAATGTCCTTACCGCACAGGCATTTTTGGATTCCAAACCAATAAAGGCCATTTTTTCCAAAGCAAAGATGCTGGACATGGCTGTCGTTGGTGTCGACGGCGACTTGGACCATTCCTCAACCATTGAAAACGCGCTGGCCGCGGATTCGGACGCGGTCACGCGGGAAGACGTCGAGGAACTAAAGCGTAGCAAGGCGGTAGGCTGTATCTGCGCCCGCTTTTATGACCTTAACGGCAATCCCTGCAGCACTTCCTTAAACCGCCGCGTGATCGCTGTCAATACGGAAACGCTCAAGAGTATTCCTACTGTGATCGCCGCCGCAGGCGGCAAATTTAAGGTTGGCGCTATCATCGGCGCGGCACGAAGCAAACTGTTCAATGTGCTCATTACGGATGAATATACGGCTAAAGGTATTTTGGAACGCCTGAAGCCGGAAGAAGATAAATAGAGCTTAAAGGGAGTTCGTCATGAAGTATTTTCTCGGCATCGATGCCGGAACCAATGGCGTAAAGGCCATTGTTATAGAAGAAAACGGTTATCTCGCCGGTATGGGATATGAAGAATATAATATGATCACGCCCAAATATCATTACGCTGAGGAAAACCCCGGCGAATGGTGGGCCGCGTGCAAAAAGGCTGTCCGCAGGGCCGTCCATTCAAGTGACGCAGGCAGGAAGATCGAAGCGATCGGTATTACCGGCCAAATGCTTGCGACCACATGCCTTGACCGTAACCTGGACACAATCGGCAACTGCATTATCTGGCTCGACCAGCGTGCTACCAGGGAAAAGGCGTGGATCGAAGAAAATATAGGTTCCGATACTTTCCTCGGGATCACGGCCAACCATCCCCTGCCCGGTTTTTGGGCGCCCAAACTGATGTGGATGCAAAAGCATACGCCGGAGGAATATGAAAAAATCTATAAGGTATTGTTTTCCAAGGATTATCTGCGTTTTAAAATGACGGGCGACATCTCGACAGAGGTTACGGATGCGTCCGGTTCCTTTTTGTTTGACGTTCCGCGCCGGAAATGGTCTGACAAACTTTTTTCCATGTGCGGGATTGATAAATCGATCGTACCCGATCGTGTGCTGGAATCGTGTGACGTGGCCGGATACCTTCAGCGGGATATTGCCAGAGAGTTGGGGCTTAAGAGCGGTATCCCCGTGGTTGCGGGCTGTGGAGACCAGCAGGCCGGCGGCGTGGGCAACGGCGTCATCGAGACCGGTATGGTTTCTTCCACCATCGGCGCTTCCGGTGTTGTATTTGCCGCCATGGATACGCCGATTGCCGATAAGCTTCCCCGCGCGGCGCTCTCCATGTGCCATGTCCAGCAGGAAAAATGGTGCCTCTTTGGATGTACGCTCGGCGCCGGCGGTTCCTTTAAGTGGCTGCGCGATTCCATGTTTCCTACGGAAAAAAAGGAACTTGCCTCCCTCGGTAAGGACGTATACAACTACATGAGCGAGCTTGCGCAAAATGCCAATCCCGGCAGCGAGGGACTTTGTTTTCTTCCCTATCTGAACGGCGAACGTACGCCGTATTCCGATCCAAACGCTTCAGGCGTATTCTTCGGTATTACTTACCGTCACGGACGCGAGGAACTTTGCCGCAGCGTTATGGAGGGCGTTACTTTCAGCTTGCGTGACACGCTGGAAATCCTGCGCGAATACGACATCGAGGTCAATGAGATACGGGCTTCGGGCGGCGGCGCGAAAAGCAGTCTTTGGCGGCATATCCAGGCTGATGTTTTCAACGCTTCCATCCTGAGTACCAGTATTGAGGAAGCTCCGGCCTGCGGCGTGGCGCTCATGGCTTCCGTCGGCTGCGGCGCTTTTGCATCTTTAAAGGACGCCTGCCGTTCCATCATCAAAATAACCGGCGAAGTTTCTCCCGATCCCACCAATGTAGAAATTTACGAGGAATACTATGGAACTTACCGTTCCCTATATCCCATTTTAAAAGACACTTACGCGCGCCAGGCAGAACTGGTTGTCAAAAACAGCGAACGTTTCGATTATTAATGATCTATCCGCGCGCGCAAAAAAAGAGCAGGCCATAAGGCCTGCTCTTTTGCTTGTCTTTTGTGCGCCGCAGCTTAGTCGATAACGCCCGATACCACGCCGGACCCTACCGTCCTGCCGCCCTCGCGGATTGCAAAACGCAGTCCCTCTTCGATCGCGATCGGCGTGATCAGCTTGATCTCCATCTCGATGTTATCCCCTGGCATTACCATTTCCGTTCCGCCAGGAAGCTCGATCACTCCCGTTACGTCCGTCGTCCTGAAGTAAAACTGCGGACGGTATCCGTTAAAGAACGGCGTGTGGCGTCCGCCCTCTTCTTTCTTCAGTACGTATACGCTGCTGTTGAAGTGCGTATGCGGATGGATCGATCCCGGCGCGCTCAGTACCTGCCCGCGCTCGATCTCGTCTCTCTGTACCCCGCGCAGCAACACACCGATGTTATCTCCCGTGATCGCTTCGTCAAGAAGCTTCCGGAACATTTCCACTCCCGTTACTACTACGCTTCTCTTCTCGTCCGTCAGTCCTACGATCTCTACCGTATCCTGTACCTTTACTTTTCCTCTTTCCACTCTGCCCGTTGCTACCGTGCCGCGTCCTGTGATCGAGAATACGTCCTCTACCGGCATCAGGAACGGCTTGTCTACGTCTCTTTCCGGTTCCGGAATGTAGCTGTCTACCGCGTCCATCAGCTCAAAAATGCTCTGGCAGTCAGCGTTGTCTTTAATGTCGTCCGACGCCTGCGCCGCTTCCAACGCTTTCAGCGCGCTTCCCTTGATAATCGGCGTATCGTCGCCCGGGAAGTCGTACTCGGTCAGCAGCTCCCTGATTTCCATTTCCACCAGCTCTAAAAGCTCCGGATCGTCTACCTGGTCTGTTTTATTCATGTATACGATGATGTACGGTACCCCTACCTGCCTCGCGAGCAAGATATGCTCCCGCGTCTGCGGCATCGGGCCGTCCGCAGCTGATACCACCAGGATCGCCCCGTCCATCTGCGCCGCTCCCGTGATCATGTTCTTTACATAGTCCGCGTGTCCCGGGCAGTCTACGTGCGCGTAGTGCCGCGTTGGCGTCTCATATTCCACGTGCGCCGTATTGATCGTGATTCCACGCTCTTTTTCTTCCGGCGCTTTGTCGATTTCGTCATACTTTGTCGCTTCCGCCTGGCCGCTCTTTGCCAGCACCGATGTGATCGCCGCCGTCAGCGTCGTTTTCCCGTGGTCTACGTGTCCGATCGTTCCGATGTTTACATGCGGTTTCGTTCTCTCAAACTTTCCCTTTGCCATTGCTTATTTCCCTCCCGAAAATCTTTTTGTTGAATGAGGTTTTGCCCCAAATTTGTTTTTCAGTTTACCTGATGCGCTATAGTATAATATTTTAAGGTTTCCGCCCTCGTTTGTCAAGTATCAGGCCCACTATACCGCCTTTATGCCGCGCCTTCCACCGGCCCTGCCGGTACGGTCGGAGTCGGCTCCGGAGCAACGGATGGTGTGGGCTCGGAAGAGGGTGATGGTTGCGGCTGTGGATTATTTGCCGCATCTTCCGCCGCCTTAAGCTCCGCCGCCTGCGCTTTCACGTCCTCAATGGCAGTTCCGTCCGCAGGAAGCGGGATACCGCTGCCCAGTTCCACGACCGGCGCTATGGCATAGTAAGTGGACGTCGTTACTTCATACCAGTCTCCAAGCGGCTTTTCCGTTTTCTTATCGACCTTGCGCGCGTAGATCGTATACTGCTCGTATGACTGCCCTACCTTTGTACGTTCTACCTGATACTTTTCCAGCGCCGGATTCGTCTTGTACTGAATCTCAGGCATAGGCTCCTCACCCGTGAGTTTCTGGTCAAATTCCAGATAATAATCCCGCTCTTTCGGTCCCCAGATTTCCACCGTGAGTTTGGAATCCGGTATATTGCATTTGATGATCATAACCATATCCGATTCGTACGGATTCTCAACCTTGAAGTCCGGTCCGCCGGTGGAGATGGTTGCGTCCATCCCATCCGGCACATATTTTGCCATAATGGTATGCGGCACGCGTGCTTTGATCGTCATTTCCGCTTTCAGCGCAGCATTGTACATGGTGGACGACACCTGGCAGATACCGCCGCCCGGCTGGTCGGTATAAGTACCGTTTTCAATCCCCGGCGCCGCTTTCCAGCCCGCTTCCAGTGTCCGGTCGCCTGCCGTATCGTTGATTGAGAACACTACGCCCGGTTTAAAAACCGTGCCGTTTAAAATATCGCTCATCTTCCATACATTATATTTTCTTGCATCGCTGCCGCCGACCGTTGTGGTTGCCGACCCCATCAGCACCAGCTCTCCGTCAGGCGCCTGTGTACTGCCCTTGATCACTTCAATCTGCGCTTCAAAGGGTTCGAAAGATTTTGCCTCGATCTGGCTTTTTGCCGTCGCCTTGATTTCGTCTATATTGACTTTCCAGCCGTCCTTTGGCTCCTGCTTTACAATCGTTCCGCCTGTAGTCAGGTCCTCTTCGCTAAAGACTTTCTCTACCCCATAGGAAGCATCTACCGCTTCCTCGCCCCAGGATACGCTGTCTGCATCGATACGGGCATTGAGCTTGGTTTCGTCAAATCCATAATCCAACGGAAAATCCTTTGCCTCCGGCTCACCGAACATAAGATCCCACCGTGTTCCTTCCCTGCCGTACAGCATCGCCGCTTTCAGTGGTTCTTCATATCCGACAGAAACGCCCACCTCTGTAAGAGGATAGGCATATTGCTCGCCTTGTACGGTAAATTCGATCTTGTTATCGTTTTGCAATCCGTCCGCAGCAGGTTTTACCTTGGCTTCCCCTTGTGCATACGTAAGTCCTCCGACATCGATCCCACCGACCGATACGCCCTCCACAAACGTTCCCGTGGCCAATAATTCCTGTTCTTTTTCGCTTGTCAGCTTAACCTCAGAAAACATATAGACACAAAAAATGATTGCAACAACCGCGACAGCAACCGCTACGCCGAATATTGCAATCCTCTTTTTGTTCACTACCCTGCGCCCTTTTGTGGGCCTGTAATATTTCATAATGCCTTTCTCCCAAAAATGCTAAAAATATAAGTATACCATATAAATATAACGTATCCATAGGGGGTTGTAAACAAATCTTGTCTCTATTTAAAAAATTTTCATAAATACGTTAATATTGAGCAAAAAAGGCCCACATTTTTCAGCAGGCCTTTTGGTTTCACTTTGCCATTAAGCAGCAGCTTCGCCTGTCGACTCCGGCGCCGGCGTTGGATCCGGCGTTGGCGTTTGGGTCGGCGTCGGATCCGGCGTTGCCGCGGGCGCCGTTCCTATCCTCACGATGGAGTTAAACGCCTGGTATGTCTCCGTGGAATACTTCTCGACCTTTACTTCTTTTCCGTTTTCATCGTACCAATGCTTATAAACGTCGAAAACCCTGCGTGGATGTGAGCTTCGCTCTACGATACGCGTTCCTTCCGGCAGCGTAGGATCTTCGATGATCTGCTCTCCGGCGGGGCTGCCGCCAACCTCTTTGGATGTAAAGTCGCGCGTCAGTCCGTCTTCAAACTTCGGTCCGTAGATTGAAATTTCGATAGTCCTGTTCTGCCCGTCGCAGTTTGCGATGATATAGATCGGAATATCGTAATTATTCCTGATTTTAAAATCCGGCGCTCCCGTAGAGATCGTCGCATCCAACCCTCCCGGCACATAGTTAAGCGGCCACGAATGATGTGACCGGTCTACAATCTCGACTTCCGCACGCAATACTGCATTGTACAGCGTAGAGGATGTCTGGCAGATACCGCCGCCCGGCTCGTCCTGGTATTTCCCGTCCGCGATGCCCGGCGCCGCTTTCCATCCGCGGGAGTAAGAGCGCGGGCCCGCCTCTTCATTGATGGACCAGGTTTCTCCCGGCTCGATTTTCACGCCGTTGATCACGTCCGCCATCTTCCAAATATTATATCGCCTGCCAAAGTCGGATTTCGCGTATTCCGTACTGTATGTTCCCAGCAGCGCATATTTATCTTCAAGGTCCGCCTTGGTAAGCTTAGGCTGCGTTACCTTGGTTTCCGCCGTCACAGGGGTAAAATCATTTTGCCCAAGCTGCGCAAAAATCGTATCCGCCAGCTCGTTATCATCCACTTCCTTGCCCACGACCTCATCTTTCAAAGTGATCGTGGATCCGGTCATAAGGGTGTCTTCATCCCGGGTCGTCGCGACTTCAACCGTGGCGTCCTGCGCGGGAACATTGATCTTTTCATCGTTTGCCTGCAGGGATGTCAGGATGGTCGCCTTGTCATAGGTAACGGGCATTTCGATCTCCACACCTTTGTCCTTGGCTTCCCTGATGGCGGCGCTGCGCTCCGCGAAAGTCCCCTGGCGCCCATAAAGCATCGCCTTTTGCAGGGCCGCGTCTATATCTACGGTTGCGCCAAGCTGCTCGCCCTTGAGCGTATAGGTATCGCCATCCACAGAATAATCGAGCGAAATATCCGCCAGATATTCATCTTCTTTTTGCTGCACCTCCGGCTTTGCCTCTGCAATCGTTTTTCCGGACAGGTCTACCCCCGCCATGCTGACGCCGTCGTAAAACGTTCCGTTATCAATAATCTGCTGCAGATTATCTCCGGAAAGTACTTTGCTGTTGCCCAGCATCGCATATCCTGTGATACCGACGGCGACGATTGCCACAATGATCACCGCGATAACGACGATCTTTTTGGTGCTCCATTTCTTTTTACCGGACATCTCGTCGTGGAATTTATTTCTTCCGCCGGATTGGGAAACCTTTTCCCCGCCTCCGGCCGAAGCGGCTGCGGTTGCGCCCAAAGCCGCCGCAGGTTCCTCCGCAGCTTCTTTTCCAGCGTCCTCCACCGGTTCATAGGCCACCGTTTTATCGTCGCTTTCATTCCCAGCCGTCGGCGTTTCCTCTGACGGCTTCTCTGCAGCCTCCGGCGGCTGCATGTCCGCATTTAGCGGCTCGTTTGCAGGCGCGCCGCCCTCCGTAGGAGTTTCGCCTATCTTGCGGGCTGTTTCGCCAAACTTATGCTCTTCGTTTTTGTCTTTTTCAAACTCAGACATCTTCTTACCTCTTTATGATTGATTTACATATATACTATAGCAAGATTGTATCATCCATACCTATCATACTATACGTTTCCCCGCCGTACCATATTAAAATATGAGGGAGGAGCGCAAACAACTTGTATTTTATTCGCACTTTCCGATCGTCACATAATAATTGCGGCGCGGACGCGGACCGTCAAACTCGCAAAAATATACCGCCTGCCATGTGCCCAGCTTCAGCTTTCCGTTTTCAATGGGAAGACTGACGCTGTTGCCCGCCATTGCCGCCTTGAAATGAGCGACAAAATTATCATGCTTGAATTCTTCCTCCGGAATCATCTTGTTAAACGCCTTGATCGTATCCTCGCGCACCGTCGGGTCGGAATTTTCCATGATCAGAATGCCCGCCGTGGTATGCGGACAATGAACGACCGCAATCCCCTCGCTTATCCCGCTCCTTGCGACCGCGTCGCGGATGTTGCGCGTAATATCGATAAATACCTCTTTTTGGTAGGTTTGCAGTTCATATGATTTCATAGGCCAAATCCTTCTTACTCAAAAATACTTTCCTTTAATTTATAGGACAGGACATACAGGCTGTCCGAAAGATGCACGTTCTCTACCGCTACGCCGCGCCGTACCGCCACGTCCGTAGGGGCGAAGTTCCAGATCGCCTTAATCCCAAAGCTGACGAGCAGGTCTGCCGACTGCTGTGCATATTCTTTCGGCGTACAGATAATCGCAATATCAATATCCTTGTCCTTTAAGTATCCTTCCATTTTGCCAATATCCTGTACCATGCGTCCCTCGATGAACGCGCCAACCTTAGCCGGATCGTTGTCAAAAATATCAACGATATTAAATCCCTCCAGCATAAAATTCTTGTAGCCCAGGAGCGCCTGACCGATTCGTCCTGCGCCGACGATGATCACATTATACCGTTTATCAAGGCCCAGGATACGGGCAATTTCTTTTTTCAGTTTCCCAACGCTGTAGCCGTATCCCTGCTGCCCGAATCCGCCGAAGCAGTTAAGGTCACGCCTGATCTGAGACGCGTTAAGGCTCATCTCCATGCTCATCTGAGACGAGGATATCTTATCGATCCCCTTACTTTCCAGCTCTTCCAGATATCTGTAATAACGCGGGAGACGCCTTATAACCGCGGGTGATATCTTTTCGCTCATGCTGTATTCCTCCATGTTTCTTCCTATAATACATTATTATACTATAGTTGCAGGACATTGTGTGAAATTATTTTACATTTTTTTCACAATACCTGTGCACATGGCCCGCCTGCTTTTCACGCCTATCCATAAGACGAAAAAAGAACGGAAAAAGTTCCCCTTTCCGCTCTTTTTGTCCGGAATAAAATCCCATCGTTTAAATATACGGAAGCATCGATACCGCCGCCATGCCTACCGTTCCTACGAACGCCAGCGCCACGATCGAGACAATAGTAACAATAATCGCCACAATCATGCCAATGATACCGCATACAAGACCTGCCGTCGCCATACCGCTTGGTCCGTATTTCCTGGACGAAGCATAGAGCGAAACCGCGACAATGGTAAGGATCAGGCCGAGAAATGGCACCCAGCAAAAGATCAGGCCCAGTATTCCGCATACCATGGACGCCGTACCCTTGCCCTTGCCCTGCTGGGGCTGCTGCTGATACTGCGGCGGCTGTCCGTATTGCTGCTGCGGCGGAACCTGCTGGTATTGCTGCTGGTACTGTGGCTGCACCGGCGGCGGAACAGGCGGCTGATATTCCTGCTGCGCCTCTGCCTGGGGTTCTTGCTGCTGTGGGCTTTCCTCCACCGGCTCCTTTGGCGCACCGCAATACGGGCACATCGCCAAAGCGTCGCTATAGCTTTGTTCACATTTTTTGCAAATCATAATTTTCCCTTTCATTTCAAAAAATTACGCAGCCGCAAAGCAGCTGCGTAATCAAGGTGTTTTTGTTATCAATAGATCAAATCGCTCCACATCCACGGATTGGACGCATAGAAAGACGCGGCTGCAAACACAGTAGTCCAAAGAATGGTGAAGATAATGGAAACGATGAGGCCGATAATACTGCATACAAGGCCTGCCGTCGCCATACCGTTCTGCCCTGCCGGTTCATTTTTCTTGTACAGCGTATAAAAAACGATGCCCAGAATATTAAGGATGAGTCCCGCATACGGCGTCCAGCATAAAATCAAACCGAGGATACCGCATATCATGGATGCTGTGGCCATGTTTTTCGCTTTTGCCTGTACATCCGTTGCAGGTACATACTGCGGCGGAACCTGCTGGTACTGCGGCTGATACTGCGGCTGTCCGTATTGCTGCTGTTGTCCCTGCTGTGGTTGCTGCGGCGGGACCTGCTGATACTGCGGTGGAGCTTGTGGCGGAACAGGCGGAACAGGCTGCTGTCCCGGCTGGGGCTGCTGCGGCTGCTGTGGCGGAGCCTGCTGATACTGCGGCTGCTGCACCGGCGGTTGGTATCCCTCCGCGGGCTGCTCTTTGGGCGCTCCGCAATATGGACATGCATTTAAATTTTCATCATAGTCCTGATGACAACGTTTACAATTCATGATTGAAAACTCCTTTCGCTTGCTACATGTTATTTATACCATATTTTTTCCGCTTTATCAAAGGATTATTCTTAATATTTCCTTACAAACTTCTGAAATATGATATACTGAAATAAAGAGTAAAATACGCAAGAGGATATAATACATGAAATATGCAACCATCGGCAGTTCGGCGATCACCCGGCAAATGATTGACGGTACGCGCGAGGCAGGCTTTGCACAACTTGCCGGCGTTTATTCCCGCGATTTGGAAAACGCGCGCAGTTTTGGCGCCAGGTACGGCGTTTCGCTTATTTTTGACGATCTTAATGAGCTTGCAAAAAGCGATATTGAAGCAGTATATGTCGCCAGTCCGAACGCCCTGCATTATCAGCAATGTAAAGTGCTCTTGGAATGCGGCAAGCATGTGTTGTGCGAAAAACCCCTGACCGTGCTGCCCGATCAGGCGCGGGAACTCATCAACTTGGCGCACGAAAAAAACGTGATTTTTTTAGAAGCGATCATGATGATGCACCAGCCGCAGCGCCTTTTAGTCAGGCGGCTTCTTTCGGAACTTGGAAATATCCGCACCGTTCATTTTGATTTTTCACAGCTTTCCTCGCGGTATGAAGCATATTGCAAAGGCGAGCTGCCCAATATTTTTAATCCCGAACTTGCTGCCGGCTGCATTATGGATCTTGGCGTCTATTGCGTCTATCCGGCCCTCGACTTTTTCGGCAGGCCAGAGCACATAAAGACAAACGCCCGTCTCCTGCGTTCCGGCGTAGACGGATATTTTAGCAGCACCTTTTTTTATCCGGATAAACAGGTAATCCTGACTGCGTCCAAACTCGGGCAGGGATATTGCGGCTCGCAGATTATCGGCGACCGCGGCACGCTCACCATCACTATGCTGCACCACCTTACGGGCATCATGCTCCACCGTCAGGACGGAACGCTCGAGGAAATCTGCGGCGATATTGAAAAGCCGATTTTGCTCGCCAATGAAATGAAAGATTTTAGCCGCTATATCAATGACCCGCTGGGCACTCGGGATGAATACCGCTACGCGCAGCAGCTTTCTGTCGCCGTATGCGAAACGCTTCAGGAAATGCGCGCGCAGGCAGGTCTTTCTTTTTAATGTTAAAGGAGGGGGAGTCACCGCTATGCTCACCGCACGGGAAATCATTGCTTTTTGCCTTTCTCTCCCCGCCTCCTATGAAGATTATCCCTTTGGCGGGGATTGGACCGTAATGCGCCACGGCGGCAATCACAAAAGCTTTGCGCTCATTTACCGCCGCAACGGTCATTTGTGTATCAATCTGAAATGCGAGCCTATGCGCGCTGATTTTTTGCGGCAGGCTCTTCCCGCCGTAACGCCTGCCTACCACATGAACAAAACGCACTGGAATACGGTAACTATAGACGGCAGCCTCGAGGATGGACAGATTTTTGAAATGATCAGCCATAGCTACGATCTTATCCGGCCAAAGCCGCGTAAGCAAAAATGTTCCAAGGAGGATTAAATCCATGAAAAATCTGACCGACGTATTTACTTTGAAAAACGGCGTCACCATCCCGTGCATCGGCTTCGGCACCTGGCAGTCTACCGGCGGTGAAGCGCACGACTCCGTCCTTTGTGCACTTGAAGCGGGCTACCGGCATATCGACACTGCCGGCGCCTACGGTAACGAAAGCGAGATAGGCTGCGCCATTGCGGATTCCTCAATTCCACGCGAAGAGATTTTCATTACCAGCAAATTGTGGAATACGGAGCATACCTACGACAAAACGATACGCGCCTTTGAAAACTCTGTTCGGGACCTCAAAACGGATTATCTCGACCTGTATCTCATACACTGGCCTGTTCCCAAGGATTTCCGTGACGACTGGCAGCATGCGAATGCCGAGACATGGCGCGCGTTTGAAAAACTGTATGGCGACGGAAGAATCCGCGCCATTGGCGTGAGCAATTTCCTGCCGCATCATTTTGACGCGCTCATGAAAAGCGCAGTCACCGCCCCCATGGTCGACCAGATCGAATTTCATCCGGGCTACATGCAAAAAGACGTACTTGCTTATTGCCGCAGCAACAATATCCTCGTCGAAGCATACAGTCCGCTCGGCCTCGGGAAGATGCTGCAAAACGAAACCCTGAAGGCCATCGCCGCAGGGTATCATAAATCGGCGGCGCAGCTTTGCCTGCGCTGGGCGCTCCAAAACGGTGTGCTTCCCCTCCCGAAGTCCGTCACACCCAGCCGTATCCGTGAAAATGCCGATTTATTTGATTTCGAAATCTCCGGCCGCGACATGGATACCATCAATCATATGGAATGTTTTGCCAGTAACGGTTGGGACCCTGATAATCTGGACGTATAGGCCTAGGAAAAATCCGGAGGCTGCCGCCTGATACGGCAGCCTTTTTTGCATTACTGATGTTTAAAAAGTCATACGATTTTATTTGACAGTCATGTGACCGCGATGTATAATAGTGGAAGAAAGATCGAAACGAGCAAAGGGACGCGTTCCGGCAAAAGCGGGGTCCCCGCGCGAATCCGGAAAAGCGGATCGCGGAGGGGCAAAGGAGGAACCGCCCATAACCGCGCTGTTTCGTCTGCAGGACGAAACGAGCAGAGGGGCGCGTTCCGACGCAGGAAAGGTACGGCAGTTATGATTGGTTATTTACCGGGTACCACGGTTGAAATGAATATGGAAAATGGCGTGCAGGATTTTTTGAATTCACTGTTCGCAGCAAACGGCTTGGTCCTTTCGCAGGTTTTGCAGCTCACCGGACTTTCCGCGCATACTGTGCAAAACTGGGTGAAACGTAAGTTTGTGAGTCCGCCTGTCGGCAAAAAATATGATTGCGACCAGTTTTGTACCATCGTCATCATCAATATGCTGAATGACACGTTCCAGATCGACCAAATTACGCGGATGATCGACTATATTAAGGCAACGGCCGCCAGCGCGCCCACCCTGATCTATACCTGCTTTGCCGACCTGCTTGCGCTGGTGCCCGCAGACGCGATCCGCGCCGCCACAAAGCTCGATGCGATGATCAGCTCCGTGCTGCATAAGCATTCCGTAGAAAAAGCAGCGCAGGACAGGCTTAAAAAAGTATTGAAGATTATGCTCCTCGCGCATATTTCAGCGCAAATCAAAGGGGAAGCTGCCTTGGAATTGAACGCACTCGATATCTGATACAGGAGGAATTTGATATGATTGCTTGGTGGGAAGCCATGACATTGGTTGAGCAGATCTTTGCCGTGGTAGGGATTGCCTCTACCGTTTTATTGGTAATTGAAGTGATTCTGCTCCTTATTGGCGCGGGACACGGCGCGGATACCGATATGGACGCGCCGGGCGATATGGACGCTGGCGGTCATGACCTTGCTATGCATGACGGTATCCCGCATACGGACGTCCACATCGGCGAGATCACGCCGGACGGCGTTACGGACATTGATATATCGGCAGACCCTGATGCGCCGCCAGGCGACTTCATGCATACGGATACCGGAAAAACACATTTTGAGGGCAGCAGCCTGCACCTGTTTACCCTGCAGGGCCTGGTTGCGTTCTTCGCTGTGTTCGGCTGGTCCGGCCTGCTGATGCTCAAGGCGGATATGCTGCCCGTGCCCAGCGTTATCCTTGCCATCGTTTTTGGATTTATCGCTATGGTGCTGATTGCCCTTGCTATGCGCGCCATGCTTCGCCTCCAGTCCGACGGCAGTATGGATATTCGCAATGCGCTTGGAAAATCCGGCATCGTTTACCTGCAAATCCATGGCAAACGCAGCTCTGTGGGCAAAGTGACTGTCCTTGTGCAGGGCGTGCTCACGGAGATGGACGCGGTCACGGATGAGGAAGAAACCATCCCTACGGGCGCACAGGTTATTATTACAGGAATTACAAGCGGAAATACGCTTGTCGCAAAGAGAAAATAACGACCGGAAAAATCCGGTCGGAGGGAGAAAAAAATGAGTATTGAGAGCTTGATCCTTATTGTAGTCATCGTCATATTGGTATTTATGTGCCTGCTGATTTTCCTGACGCGGTACAAAAAATGTCCCTCTGACAAAATCATGGTCATCTATGGTAAAGTCGGCCAGAACAGCGACGGTACGAACCGTACGTCAAAATGTATCCACGGCGGCGCAGCTTTCATTTGGCCCGTCATCCAGTCGTACCAATATCTTGACCTGACGCCGCTTTCCATACAGGTTGATTTGAAAAGCGCGCTTTCCCGTCAGAATATCCGTATCGACGTACCTTCCATCTTTACGGTCGGTATCTCGACGGAGCAGGGAATCATGCAAAATGCGGCGGAACGTTTACTCGGTTTGCAGATGGCCGAGATACAGGAACTCGCCAAGGATATTATTTTTGGCCAGTTGCGTCTCGTCATCGCAACAATGGATATTGAAGAAATCAACACCGACCGCGACAAATTTTTGGAAGCGGTTTCGCGCAACGTGGAATCCGAGCTGAAAAAAATCGGTTTGCGGCTGATCAACGTAAACGTAACGGATATTAGCGACGAATCCGGCTACATTACGGCGCTTGGTAAGGAAGCCGCCGCCAAGGCAATCAACGACGCCAAAAAATCGGTTGCAGAAAAAGTACGCGACGGCTCCATCGGTGAAGCAAACGCCCAGCGCGACCAGCGCGTAGAAGTCGCAACCGCGAACTCCAAAGCGATCACCGGTGAAAATACCGCCAAAATTGAGATTGCCCAGTCCGACGCGGCCCGCCGTGAAAAGGAAGCGGAAGCGACAAGGCTTGCAACCGCGGCGGAAAAGGTACAGGCCGCAAAGGCTCTGGAAGAAGCCTACGCAGCGGAAAAGCAGGCGGAGCTCGCGCGTTCGCAGCGTGAAAAAGCAACTCTCGAGGCAGACGTTATCGTAAAGACAGAGATCAAAAAACGCCAGGTCGAGCTGGAAGCGGAAGCCGAGGCGGAGCGCCTGCGCAGGCAGGCAGCCGGTGAAGCGGACGCGATTTACGCCAAGATGGAAGCGCAGGCGCGCGGTATGGAGGAAATCCTCAAAAAACAGGCATCCGGTTTTGCCGACATCGTACAGGCGGCAGGCGGCAACGCCAAGAACGCGCTTATGCTAATGCTCGCGGATAAAATGGAAGAACTGATGAAAGTACAGGTGGAAGCGGTACGCGACCTCAAGATTGATAAGGTTACCGTTTGGGACGGCGGCGCGGCCGGTAAGGACGGTAAATCCAGCACCGCAAACTTCCTCTCCGGCCTGATGAAGAGTATCCCGCCCATGAACGAAATTTTCGAGATGGCGGGCATGGAGCTGCCTGAATTTTTGGGCAGGAAAATCAGCGATACTCCGGCAACGGTAGACGTTTCCGACCAGGAGCAGACCGTGGTATCCGGACAGGCAGGCGACAAGCAGGTAAACGAAGAAATACCTGCGCAGGTGGATGATAATCCGAGCCCTGCGGCTGAGTAATTCCCAAAATAAAAAGGCGCCCGTCTATTAGAGCAGGCAGAATAAGGAAGTGAATGAGCGGTGTAGCCCATAGGGGGCTATACCGCTTTTACGCTGCGTGGGAAGGAATTAGCAGGAACCTCCCCAATAAAGTTGTAGAGAATGTCAATTTGTTGCGTGCGCTTGCCGGAAGACCTGTCGGGGGCGTGGACTGTGATACTGCGCACGAACTCATTGAGCAGGGCGCCGTCGAGCCTCTCGACGCGGGTGTACCTGCGCACCAGAGCAAGGAAATTGCCGATGCCGAGGACTTTGCCCTCGGTCTCGCCGAGGCGCTCCTGCAAGGCAGGAATCTCCCCTTTGAGCTTCGCCTGTTCTTGCTCATAGCTTTCGGACAGGAGTGAGAACCTTTCGTCCGTGATCCTGCCGGATACGCTGTCCTCATAGAGCCTGCGGAACAGGGCGTCGATGTCGCTGATGCGGCGCACGGCGGCAGTGAGGGCTTTGCATACGTCCTGCCGCTCTTTCTTCCATTCCAGTTCGGACTGCCGGCTGACCGCCCGTACAAAGCCGTCCTCGGAGCCTTGCGCGAAAGAAAGTGTGCGTTGCAGGTGTTCAAGCACGAGTTTTTCAAGGACAGCCTACCGGATGTAGTAAGCGAAGCATGTGCCGGTGTTGCTGCGGTAGTTCGAGCAGACGAAGAAATCCTGACCGGCCTTGAAATGGTTGGTGGTGCAGTAGTAGAGCTTCCTGCCGCAGTCGGCGCAATAGACGAGCCCTGAGAATATACTGGACTTGCCGGTGCTGCACGGCCTGCGCTTGTGCGAGCGGAGCTCCTGCACCCTGTCCCACACCTTCTGCGGGACGATAGGCTCCTGCGTGTTCTCGAGCACCATCTGCTTTTCTTCGGGGTTGGGCCTTATCTTCTTATCCTTGTAGGACTTGGTGAAGGTCTTGAAGTTAACGGTGTGCCCGAGATACTCCCTGCGGGATAGAATCCTTGCAACGGTATTGGCGTGCCATTCGCAGGGATCGGCGGGAACGGGATGGCACTGTTTGCGTCCCTGCTGCACGGCATAGGCCGCCGGGCATAATACCTTGTCAGCGCGGAGAATTCCCGCGATCTGCGCGGGGCTATATCCGTCCATGCACAGATCGTAAATGCGGCGCACAACCTGCGCCGCCTCTTCATCCACGATCCAGCGCTTGGGATCGTCCGTGTCCTTAGCGTACCATTCGTTAATGATATTGAGGAAGGGAATGAAATCCGTGTCCTGCTGTGCGCTGCTGTCCACGCCGCTCATAATGGCGATGAACCGGACGTCCAGCTCAGGGAACATTACCTCGGTGTAAAAGCCCACGCCGAGGTAATCCCTGCCGAAGCGGGACATATCCTTGACAATGACGGTGTCAATCGTTCCACCCTTTACCAGTTCTATCATCCGTTTGAAATCCGGGCGTTCAAAGTTTGTGCCGGTATACCCGTCGTCCACAAAGAACTGGGGATTGGAAAATCCCTGCTCGCGCGAACGTGCCCAATATTCTTTTTTGGTTTGCAATACTACCGGTATTATCGTCGTCGCGTGAAAGCCTGCAATACAGTGCGGTGATCCTCTCCGGCTGCTTTGTCATATGTTTTTATGCCTCCTTTGTATCAAGGCAGTCGGACAAACGGTAATGCAGCGTAAGTACAGTATACCGCGTCCGGCTGTCCAAGTCTATGCTAAGCGGGGAATTTGTGCGAAAGGATCACTCGCCGCAGTTTGGAGGCCATGTCCTCCTTCGCGCCAGGGCTGTAATGCCCGGTCACGATATATGCCGTACCGCCAATCTTCGTACGCAGCGTAAGCTGCGGCAGGGCGGATTTGCCTTTTGTGCCTTTGTCAAATATTCTGCTGTCAAGGTGCGAGTGTGTAGAAATATGGCGTCCCTCCTTTTTATCATCCGAACAATCGGATAAGCGTGTCGAGCAGTACGAGAGCAGGGGTAACGGCGAGATAGATGCAGATCCAGGCATTGCGCCTATACCGTGCCCGCCAATAGCGTTCCTCCTGCTCGTGCAGCTTGGCCATTGCCTTTTGCGAGGAAGAAATAAATTGCTTCGCCGCCGCTCCGATGCTGCCGGACAGCTTATTCCAATCCGCCTGCATCTCCTCATAAAGAGTGTTCATCGTCCCCACGGTCCCAGCGGCGGCTTGCTGCATGGCGTCTTTGACGGTCTGGTTGCTGTCCTCTAAGTCCTGCATCCTTTGGCCGAGCTTGTCCCAGCACTCCCTGTCCTGCCGTTTTATCCCGGACTTTCTTTCCGTCCGGAGTGACAAAAGTGATATATTTCCTGCTGTCCTTCCAGTTCACGGCATATCCTTTATCTTCCAGTACCTGTATGAAGGCGTCCCTGCTTTGGGACATTTGCATCGCATCCTGCACTGCAATGACGGTATCCAGCAGCCAGCTTTTGTATGTGCCCTGCGCAGCTTTTTCCAAAGCCCTGTATGCTTTGGTGCGGAAGGAGGTAACGGAGCGCCCCTGCTTGCAGATGCTTTTGCCGCGCTCTTTGAGGATGCGGTCAGATAAGTCCTTTAATTCCTGGAGCATCCGCTTGAAATACCGGAATTTGTACCCATGCTCAAAGCTGACAGAATTGACGATCCAGTGCGTGTGGAGATGCCCCCTGTCTGCATGGGTGGCGTAACACACCTCATAGCCGCGAAAGAGCGGGGAGCGGCGTATGAGCTCCCCGGCGATGTCAAAGGCTTCGCGCGGGGTAATGTCCTCGCCGGGGGAAAACTCTGGATAAAGTGTTTGTACTGCCTCCCGTTTTGCGCCATGCCTCTTTGGTGTCCCGCATTTCCTCGATGGCGTACATGGAAGAGCAGTTATGCCCACCGGTCAGCCTGCATTCCGTTTTCCCGCCGCTTGCGATGTAGTTTATGGCCCGCGCAAGGCCCGCCCATGAATTTACCGCCTTAATTATTGCCATGCCCTGCGCACCTCCCGTACCTCGGTATACAGGTTTTGCAGCTCCCGCTCACAGTCATAAATGCGCCCGGCGTTGGTAAGATAAGTAAGCTGGTTGAGGTTGTTGCCGATTCTCTTGAGCTCCGCTACTACCATATTCCCGCCTTCATGGACGACGATCTCCTTGCCTGTGATACACCGCAGGAGGTATTCCCGCAGCGTCAATCCGGATAACTGCACTTTCCTTTGGATGAGCGTCTACTCCTGCTCGTTTACCCTGATCCCGATGTTCCTTGTCCTGCTTCTTGTTACGATATGCACCACTCTTTCCATGCTTTTTTCTTTGCCCGCGCCGGCCCGCTTCGCTTGCGGGCGCACGGGACAGCGAAGCGGAGGCAGGCAGCCTGCCGTTTCGCATAAGGGGGATCAAGGGGGGTCTCCCCTTTGCAAGCTCCCGGGGTCCCCGCGTGCGGGGTGGGTACCAAGTGGCGTGCCACTTGGGGAGCTTGCCATACCCACCATACCCGCCGCAAGGGCGGGTATGTGATGTGATCCATTTACCTCGATGTTTGCCGGGAATTTTTTTCGCTCCCTGCGGACCGGTTGTGGATAACTTTGCATTCTGCCGTTTCATAGGAAAGACCGTTTCGAGCCTTCCTCCCCGCATTCCTGTGCCGGGCCGTCCCCATTGCGTGCGGCGCATATGTATGTGCTGCGCCCGGGCTGTGGCTGGACGGAAGTATCATTGTGCAGTTGGCAGGATACAAGCTGCCGTTCAGGGCTTGACAAAATCCCGTAAAAATATTATCCTCAAAACATACAGAGCTCAAAAGAGCTAATATTTATATAATTCGGGGGATTGAATGTGGATAAAGCCAAAATAGGAGCCATATTAAAGAAGGTAATTAAGGACAGGGGGTTCACACAGGAAGAATTTGCCGAAGCGGCGGGAGTAGGCCTGTCCAGCTTAAAGAAATATATGTCGGGGAAAGTGAGCTATTCGGTGGAAACGCTGGAGATCATGACAGATATTTTACAATGCTCGTATGATTACCTGCTGGGGAAAAGTCACACGCCGGAGCGGGAGCTTCAGGATGTGAAGGAGGCCACGCGGCTGTCCGACGGTGCGCTGGAGCGGATCACGGAGCACGCGAAGCAGTATGACAGCGACGGCTACAGCAGGAAATATTTGAATATGTTAAGTACATTGGTGCAGACGAATTTCCTGGTTGACCGGATCATGGATTTCCTGTACCTCGATGCGGATGAACCATACCTGATGGCGGATGGAGACGCCCTGCCGCAGCCGGGCCTGTGGATCGGGAACGAACACCTGACTGTGCCGGATGTGGAGGATGCGTACCTGCTGGGGATCATGCGGGCGCTTACGCAGGCGCGGGAACTGGTCAATGAGAATGTTCCTATGAGACGACGGAGTTACAGGACAAAATTAGTAGAAAAAGAAAAATCTAAAAATAGCGTTGAATAAAATCTTCATATGATATATCATGTTATATGAATAAGTACTGTGTTAAGGAGAAATGTGCATGGTGACAGTAGACGATAGACTTCGTATATTGTGCGGTAGAATTGGTTTTTCACAAAAAACCTTGCAGAAGTGTTCGGAACAGTGCGATCGGCAATAAACCGTTATGAAAAAAACATTCAGACGCACTATATAAGATACTACTAAAATATGCGGAATATTTTGTTGTTTCTTTGGACTATTTTTTGCCGCACGGATACTGCAGGGCAAATTATATAATTATGAGGCGCAGATATTGAAAGACCGTGCCGCTAAGGATGATACATGGAAAGAATTTGTGGATATGTGTTTCGAGCCCGCTTCCCCTATGAATACTAAACTCAGAAAAATGATGTTGGATATGGCAGGGAAAAAAGAAAAATGAAAAAATTAGTTGTCGATTCCACAGAAATCACAATTCTAAAAATTGAAGATAAAGACCGTATCTCCCTTACAGATATGATTAAGGCAAAGGACGGAGACTTTTTCATTTCAGACTGGTTGCGTAACCGGAATACAGTTGAATTTTCAGGAATTTGGGAATAGATACATAGCCCGGTTTTTAATTGTCGCGAATTTGCCATAATTAGGAGTCAAGCAGAGCTGAATCATTACAAAATAAGCGTGAAGGAATGGGCGCGAAAAATTATTGATGGTACCAATAAAATTTATGATATATAATTATTTTCCCATTCGATGGACGGTTGGAGAGACATTCTATGATTTACAATGTAACCTTTGATATTTGCGCCGGAGTGATCTCCATTTTTTCCCTATATGTGATTATTTCCCAAAAAGGGTTACAAAAGGAATCCAATCAATTACTGCTATTTGTTATTATTGCAGCGCTGATCTCCGCTGTTTTTGATATCTGGAGTTCTGTCGGTAATTCTTATATAGATCAATATACGTATTTTTCACGGGATATCCTCAACTATATTTTCTTATTTGTCCATACCAGCACAGCATGCTTGTTTGCATGGTATATGATCGTATTGCTTGGATTGAAGTATCGCATTAAAAAGCCGCTTTTTGTTCTGTTTCTGTTGCCGGAAGTCCTTGCCATTTTTCTACCGCTGGCGCTGAATCCGGTTTTCCATTGGGTATTTTATTATGATGAAAATGGCCTTTACTCCCACGGCGTTATGATCTATGCTTTATATGGCGCGGGATATTTATATATGTTGTTTACGGTATATTTAGCAATACGGTTTCGGAATCTATTGCTTAAATCACAGCGGTATGCGGCGATCATGCTGCTTATTTTCAGCATTATTCCTATTTTTGTGCAGCAGGTTTTCATGCCGCATCAACTTTTGGAACTTTTTTTCCAGTCGATCGGTATTTTTGGATTTTTGACTACAGTAGAAAATCTGGACGTAACCCATAATCCGGTTACAAAAGTATATAACCGCGCGGCTTTTTTGCGAAGCATTGATTTGACAGTCCAAAATCAATCCAGCCTTTATGTGACGATAGTCAAGCTCTCGCGTTCCCATTATTTTGATATTGCCGCGCTTGGCGCAGGATATGTTAATGGATTTATGGCCAGTGCGGCAGAATGGCTCAATAGCCTATCTAAAAAAATAGACGTGTATGACTGTGAAAGAGGACATTTTGCTCTGACGGTATTCCATAACAGTTATGATATGCAACTATTGACAGAGAAAATAGCCCGGAAATTTTCTGGTGAATGGCAGTACAAAAATCAAATGGCGCAGCTTCCCATACAAATTTGCGCAGTAGATTTGGCGGGAACAGACTGGACGGTGGAAAGCTTGATGCGTTTTGTAGACTTATCGTATATAGGGCACGAAACGCAACCAGTGACCGTCAAGTCAGAAGAATTAAAAGCCGCAGGACAGGAACGAGCGGCTGAAGAATCTGGGCATGGACAGTTTGCCTCTGAAGTTTTAAATATGCTGGGTTCTTTTGTGGACCGGATCGCAACATTGACTCCGGCGGAACGGAATATTCTGCAATATTATATAGACGGATATGAAATTGCCGAAATACCGGGATTGGCATTTATCAGCATTTATACGGTGCGAAAGCACAATAAAAATATCTATCGAAAGCTTGCGGTCAGCACGAAAGAAGAACTGTTGCTCTATATTGACCTGCTCCGCCGCAGTAACCGGTTGGTTGAAATTGAAAAATTGACCGATTAAAGCAATTATAAAGCCTGACAAACCGAATTTTTTTCAGGAATGGTACCCGCGTGGTACCTTTTTTATTGTGGGATAAAAACGGAAGCAAACTAAAGAGTACCCATTGGGTACTATCCTGTCCCGTAAGATTTTGGTATTATCTTGAACAGAAAAAGGCCTTTTGCAGATCAATTCTATGTTGGTGAAATCACAACTAAAATTTAAAAATGATACGGGAGAGAAGAAATGAAAAAAGTTTGCGTTGTTATTTTAGTTTTGTTTGTCTTTTGCCTGTTCGCGGGCTGCGGTGCAGGAGGAGCGCAGGAAGAAGTTTCACCTTTAGTGGGAACATGGAAGGGTTCCGATCTTATGGAGGAAACTTTTGAATTTAAAGCAGACGGTACAGGGCATAATGAGAATGCATTGTTGTCTTATGATTTTAAATATGATATAGACGGGGATCAGCTTAATATTTATGCCCAGTTGTTTGGAATGGACAGCGAAAAAGCAATGGCGTATACCTATTCCATTAGCGGTGATGTACTGACGTTGACAGATGAATCGCTGGAAACAACTTATGAATATACGAGGGATTAAATTCATATAATATTAATGTAAGGAGATAAAGATAGCATGGAGAGTTCAAAATTTTTAAAAGTAATGGGAATTATTATGCTGATTTTCGGGATCATCGCAATCATCGGCGGATTGCTCTCGCTGATGGGGATCGGGATGGTCGTATCATTGGCAGGATTGGCCGGAGTGACAGTACCGGTGGAACTATTGACGGCGTCTCTTGTTATAGCCTTGGTCAGCGCGATTTTTGAATTGATTGCAGGGATTCTGGGAATCAAAAATTGGAATGTTCCGGAAAAAGTAAACAGTTGCATGATTTGCGGAATTTTAACTGTCGCGTTGTGCGTCGTATCCATCATAATGACACTGGTGGGTTATCCTGACAGTTTCAGCATTTTGTCTATTGTGACAGGACTGATTGTTCCGATCCTTTATTTGATCGCGGCGTTTCAGTATAAAGCGAAACAATAACAAGCAAGCCAACAATCTTTGGGGAGTCTGTTTCTATATTTAACAGATTCCCCAATTTATATGCGTTTAAAATAAGTTCAATTTAAGGTTAAGATAAATAGGCCGTATGAGACAGCGATCAGATCTATGCCGCTGCTGCCGATATAAAAGGAAAAGCCGTGAAGGGACAGGTATTTTTTCTAATAACGCTGGTATTCCTGTTGTTTGCCTATGGTTGCTCAATGAATTTTGGACATAAGGCATAAGGCTGTAAATGTGCCGTTAACGTCCCTCAAAAAAGCAATAAAAGCAGAACCGATGGAAATCATTTTTTTCATTTAGCCATAGCGGTATGTCAACGGACGAAATCTATATCTATTCTATTGAACAGCGGCCGGATGGGATGCATTTATATGCGGAGATGGATGCAGGTGACGTCATTGTAGACGTAACGATAAGCGGGCCTGTTCTGGAAAAATTAGCAAGAATTGCAGAAAAATACCAGATTGACCAATGGAATGGTTTTTATAAAACCACGGAGAAACTATTTCTGCAATGGGAACTTTGCATCCGGAATATTACGATGACGCGCAGGCAGAGTTTTTGGAAGTATGCACGAATTTTATTCGTGAAAATGAGAAATCATTTATTTCTTGAGCAGGATAAATGGAGAAAAGGAAAATGATATGGTTAATGATGTAAAAAAATGTGTCGATTTAAGGATTGATTTTTTGTATCAATATTATGGTGTTCCGCAAGAGATGCAGAATGAAGTCGATTCTTTTATAGAAGAACTCACTGTCCTTGGAGAAAGTTGTTCCAATGCGGTGGAATTTGAAGAACGGTTTGCATCTGCGGGCTTATCAGACCGGTTCAATGCAATTCTGCCGAGATGTACGCCGCGTCCCGCGAAAATGACGAAAGAACAAAAAAGACAATCGAGAAAAATTGCCGGAGAAATCTTGAAAGAAAACAAAAAAGAACTGATAAAAGATGCTTTATCGGACGCTGCGGGGAGTATTGCGACAAACGTAGAAAGTGAACTGATCGAAAAAAATCGGAAACGAATGATAGAAGAAGGAACATTCGGTGACTATACCAGAACGACGAATGCTATGGATGATGTGAAACGAATCGCACATTTTTTTGTAAAAACATTAAAAAAACAAGGAAGATAAATTTCTTCCTTGTTTTTTCAGTTTGCCCGTTGCCTTTTAGATGTGATAACTTACTTCTTTATCCTACCTGCCTTTATAGATGGGCGTTTTTTCATCTCCGACCGTAATTACTCATTTTCCGTAACCCGCAGCGATGGAATATCGCTTTCCAGCGTGCTGTTCCACACCTCTTTTAAAATGTATTTGTGTGTAAGCACCCTTCCTACATTTTTTGCAAGCAGGCAAACCATCTTATATTCCATAGGCGTCAGGTGGCATTCCTTTCCGTCAGGATATACGCAGCCGGCGGAATAATCGATCTTCAGCCCGCCGTTTCGGAATACGGCCTCTCCGCCTGCCTGTGCGGGATTTAACTTACGCACGGCAACCCGTATACGCGCTAAAAGCTCGTCCATGGAAAAAGGCTTTGTCAGGTAATCATCCGCGCCTGCGTCAAGCGCACTGATCTTGTCCTTATCCTCGCTGCGCGCGCCGACGACAATGATCGGGCACTGCGACCAGCCACGCAGCTTTTTAATAATATCCACACCGTCCATATCCGGCAGACCAAGGTCTAATATAATGATATCCGGCCGGTTTGTGACCGCGTACATCAGCGCCTGTTCCCCGCTCTCTGCGGCAATACACCGATAAGCGTTCAAATCGAGCGTCGCCGTCATAAAATTACGGATCGCCTGATCGTCCTCAACGATGTTTATCACCTCCGCTATGGGCAGCGTAAATTCAAATACCGTTCCACGTACCGGACTGTTGTCCATGACGGCGATCCTGCCGCCGTGCGCTTCCACGATGATCTTGCAAAGCGCCAATCCCAGTCCCAGTCCCCTGCGGCTGTCTCCCTTGTTTCCGCCTGCGGTATAAAACATATCGAATATATTCTTTTTATCGCGGTCGCTGATCCCCTTACCGTCGTCCCCGATACGTACAACGGCCTCGTTTCCCTTGCGCAGCACAAGAATCTCGATCGTCGATCCGGCGTCCGTATATTTGACCGCATTGTCGATGATATTGATAAACACCTGCACAATCAACTGCACGTCCACATTCACCGTCATCATATCGTCCTGCAAATGCGTAAGTAAATGATGTTCGGAAAGCTTGCGGCTCACATGCCGCAGCGCTTCTTCAATGATTTCAAATACCAGTTGCGGCTCGGTACGCAGCTTCACATGATTGTTATCGATCCGCGAAACGGACAACAGGTTCTCCACCAGGTTTATAAGCCGCAGCGAATCGTCATATATCCCTGTAATCAGTTTATCCCTGGTTTCCTTGTCAAAATCGTTCGTCAGTATTGAATTTGCACTGCCCGATATGCTCGTGAGCGGTGTGCGCAGGTCATGTGAAACCGCACGCAGCAGATTGGAACGGAAGCGCTCGCTTTCCGCCTGCATTTCCGCTTTTCGCTGCGCTTCATTGAGCGCATACCGCTCGAGCGCGGATGTAATTTGCGCATACAGGGCATAAAGCAGGGAATCCCGCATGCTGTCAAGCTGCTCTTCCTCGTCCGCGACCACGCCTGCGACGGCCAGCACGCCTTCCTTTGCGGTAAGAGGCGTATACTGTGCTGCCGCGCCGGGCAGAGTGTTCGTTCCTTTTCCTGCGGAATGTCGGTTGCGGACGCACCAGGCGGCGACCGCCCGTTCATCCTCGTTTAAAAAGGCCGCCTTTTCCAAAGCTTCCCCATCCTCATTAACAGCATATACACTGCATACTTCCCCGTATTCCGTAAGGTAAATAACTGCCGGACGATGCGTAAACCGAGCGATCTGTACCAGTGCGCGCTTGGCAATTTCATCACGTGTTTTTGCATCCTGCAGGCTGCGGTCCGCTTCCAAAAGGATGTTTGTCCTGAAAGCGTTAACCGTCGCGGACGCCGCCTGTCTCTTTACCTTGCTGGTAAGCGCGCTCGTGATCAGCGCGGCAACCAACATAATCGCAAAGGTGACCGGATACTCTGCGCCATATGCGTTAAAGGTAAACCGTGGATCAGTGAAGAAAAAATTATAGAGCAGCACGCCAATCACAGATGCGACCACGCCGTAAAAGCGGCCGCGCGTCTGGTTTGCCGTTATAAGTACGCCCAATATCAGCACCACGATCACGTTTGTTTGGCTGAAACCAATATAATCAAACAAAATACCGACCAGTACCGCCGCCGCCATGATCAGCAACATCCTGACAAAATCCCTCAGTGAAAAACGGAATTTTCCCCAGGCATGCCGCCTGCGCGGCTTATATTCCTTTGCCTCGCTGTCCGGTATTACAAAAATCTCCAGTTCGGGCGCGTGCATAATCAACTGGTCCACAAAATTCTGCCTCCGCCCGATGAACGGTGCTTTGCGTTTCGTCCTGCCTGTCACAATTTTGGTAATCCCGCTTACACGCGCAAATGCGGCAATCTGTAACGGCACATTCTCCCCGTACGTCGTTGCGATCTTTGCCCCCAGCTCCTTTGCCAGCCGTATATTATCCCGCAAGTTTTTTGCTCCCTGCGCATCCAGCGCCGGATTTTCAGGTGTGTCCACAAACAGCGCGGTAAACGAGGCATGAAACACCTCCGCCATGCGCGCCGCTGTGCGAATCACCTTTGCGTTGGAAGGCGAAGTGCTCAGACATACCAAAATATGTTCCCGCGCCGGAACGTTTTCGTTTTCCTGGTTGACCCGATCGGCGACGCGCCGCAACGCGATCTCGCGCAGCGCCGTCAGGTTTTCCCGTACAAAGAAATGAGTCAACGCCTCGCTGGCATGCTTTTCCTGATATATTTTCCCTTCATGCAGCCGCTCTAACAAAACGGACGGCTCGACGTCGATAATTTCTACCTCGTCCGCCATATCAAACACTTTATCCGGAATTCGTTCGCGCACCACAACCTGCGTAATGGACGCGACAATATCGTTCAGACTCTCAATATGCTGGACATTGACCGTCGTATAAACATTGATGCCTGCATTCAGCAATTCTTCAATATCTCCCCACCGTTTCTTATGCCGAAGCCCCGGCGCATTGGTATGCGCCAGTTCGTCCACCAAAACGAGCTTGGGGTTGCGCTTTAGCGCCGCGTCAAGATCAAATTCCTTAAGTGCAATCCCTTTGTATGCCACTTCAAGCGGCGGAAGTACCTCAAGACCATCAATAAGCGCGAGCGTCTCCGGACGGGTATGCGGTTCCACATACCCGACTACCACATCAACGCCGCGCTTTTTTGCATCCTGTGCGGCTTCCAGCATAGCGTAGGTTTTTCCTACGCCAGCCGCATAGCCAAAAAAGATTTTCAGTTTTCCCTGCGCCTTTACCGGCGCATCCTGCTGGATCTGCCTAAGCAATTCGGCCGGATCGGGACGATGCTCCATATTCTCTCTCCTATTATTATAATAACCCGTCAAGGGCCAGGTTTACTTTCAGTACATTCACCGTCGGTTCTCCGAAAATTCCCAGGAAGCGTCCGTCCGTATATTTCGTAATCACGTCGCGCACCTGCTGCTCTTCCATATTTCGAGCCTTTGCAATCCTCTTCACCTGATACTCCGCCCCCGCAGGCGATATATGCGGATCCAGCCCGCTACCGGAGCTTGTCACAAGGTCGACGGGAATTGGCGTATCTCCCATTTCCGGATTTTCCGCACGTATCTTATTGACCCTCTCCGCCATCAAGGCATCAAAGTCCTCACTCGCCGGAGATAAGTTTGTCGGTCCTGCGAACAGCAACGGCTCTCCTTCATCATCGGTAAATGTTTCCGTGTTCACGTTCATTACGCGTCCATGCAGATACTGCCCGCCTGTAAATTCCTGTGCTAGGAGTTCACTGCCATACTGTACGCCGCCTATCTCTATGATACTGCCGTTTGCCTGTTTTGGGAACGCGATTTGCGAAATTCCCGTGATGACAAGCGGATAGACCAATCCACAAACAAGCGTTAGTATCAGTATAAACACCAGCGCCTTAGGCGCAACCGTTTTTATCGTTTTCCACATATCATTTCCTCCTAAAACATTCCTACCGCCACCAGCAGCATGTCAATCAGCTTGATAGCGATAAACGGCAGGATGACGCCGCCCGCTCCAAACACGAGAAGATTGCGCATCAGCAGCTTTCCCGCCGGTACTTCCCTGTACTTCACGCCCTTTAAAGCAAGCGGAATGAGCGCCACGATGATAACCGCGTTATAGATCACGGCCGAAAGGATGGCGCTTTCCGGACTATGAAGCCCCATAATATTAAGCGCCTGCAGTTGCGGAAATAACAGGAAAAAAAGCGGCGGGATGATCGCAAAATATTTTGCAATATCGTTGGCGATGGAAAACGTTGTCAGCGCGCCGCGCGTCATCAAAAGCTGTTTACCAATGCGCACAATGTCTATCAGCTTAGTTGGCGAGGAATCGAGATCTACCATGTTTCCCGCTTCTTTTGCAGCTTGCGTGCCCGTATTCATCGCTACCGCAACATCCGCCTGCGCGAGCGCGGGTGCGTCGTTGGTTCCGTCGCCTGTCATTGCCACCATATGGCCGCTTTTCTGGTAATCACGGATTAGTTCCAGCTTCCCTTCGGGCGTCGCTTCTGCCAGGAAATCATCCACGCCCGCTTCCGCCGCGATTGCGGCAGCCGTCAGTGGATTATCTCCTGTAATCATGATCGTTTTGATGCCCATTTTTCTGAGGTCGGAAAACTTTTCCCGTACTCCCTGTTTGATAATATCTTTCAAATGGATCACGCCCAGTATCCTGCCGTTTTTAGCGACAATCAGCGGTGTTCCTCCGCTATTTGATACGCGTTTTACAACTTTCCGGCATTCGTCCGAGTACTGATGCCCGTGTTCCAATGCATAGCTGCAGATCGCGTCAACCGCGCCCTTGCGTATTTCGTTCCCCTCATAATCCACCCCGCTCATACGGGTTTTAGCTGAAAATGGTATAAAGGTTGCATTGAGTTCGCCTAAGTTGCGTCCGCGTATCCCAAACTTTTCTTTTGCCAATACGACGACGCTCCTGCCTTCCGGCGTCTCGTCGGACAGGGAAGAAAGCTGCGCCGCGTCCGCCAGTTCGTTTATATCCGTGCCGTCTACAGGAACAAATTCGCTGGCCTGCCTGTTTCCCAGGGTGATCGTTCCTGTTTTATCCAAAAGCAGTACATCCACATCTCCGGCTGCTTCGATCGCCCGTCCGCTCATCGCCAGTACGTTTGCCTGGTTTAAACGGCTCATGCCCGCAATACCGATCGCGGAAAGCAATGCGCCAATGGTGGTCGGCGCAAGACATACCAGCAGCGCCAGCAAGGATGTGACGGATGTCGGGTTAGCGTCCATTCCCTGCATCTGCGCCGAGAAATGAGCGAATGCATACAGTGACACGGTTACCACCAGAAAAATGATTGTCAGCGTCACCAGCAATATTTGCAGCGCGATCTCGTTAGGCGTCTTTTTACGCGCGGCTCCCTCCACCATCGCGATCATTTTATCGAGGAAGCTTTCTCCCGGATTGCTGGTCACCAGAACGACCAGCCAATCGGAAATGACTGTCGTTCCGCCCGTGACCGCACACCGATCGCCGCCGCTTTCCCTGATAACGGGTGCGGATTCTCCGGTAATTGCGCTTTCATCAACGGAAGCCGCGCCATCAATCACATCGCCGTCCGCAGGAATCTGTTCTCCTGCCGCGACGAATACAATATCTCCCTTGCGCAGTGTTGCCGAGGGAACCTCCGTCACCTTGTCCTTTTGCTCTGCGGACGGTATTTTTTTCGCGGTAATATCACGTTTTGCCGCTCGCAGTGCATCTGCCTGCGCTTTGCCGCGGCCTTCGGCGATGGCCTCGGCAAAGTTGGCAAACAGAACTGTCAGCCACAAAAGGACTGCAATCCCTAGGATAAAACCCGGGGTATTGTCTCTGACCCCCACCAACGCCAGTACATAAAGCGCTGTTGTGAGGATGGACGCGATATAGACAACAAACATAACCGGATTTTGCACCTGTATTTTCGGATTGAGCTTTAAGAAAGAATCTTTCAGGGCGCGTCCAATCATTTGTTTGTTCGCGAATTTTTGTTTTTTCGTATTCATGATCTTCTCCTCCCCTTAACCGATCATCTGGAAATATTCCGCAATAGGTCCTACCGCCAGAGCCGGAAGGAACGAAAGCGCTCCCACAAGCAATACCACAATAATCAATATGATGATGAACAGCGCGTTATGCGTAGGCAGGGTCCCTGCGGACACCGCTACCTTTTGCTTGTGTACCATCGAACCCGCAATCGCCAGGGTTGCGATCATAGGCATAAAACGTACAAACAGCATGACAATGCCGATTGCTATGTTGAAAAACGGCGTATTGGCATTAAGGCCCGCGAATGCCGAGCCATTGTTGCCTGCGCCCGACGAAAAGGCATACAGGATTTCCGAAAATCCATGCGGTCCGCCATTGGTAAGACTGTCCATCGAAGACGGTATATAGCATGCGATTGCCGTGCCGATCAAAGCCGCAAGCGGAGTCGCCAGACAGACCAGCGTCGCCATTTTCATTTCAAACGGTTCAATTTTTTTACCTAGGTATTCGGGCGTCCTGCCCACCATCAGTCCCGCCAGGAATACGGCAATGATTGCAAAGGCAAGCATACCGTAAAGACCGCATCCAACGCCTCCAAAGATCACTTCCCCCAGCTGCATTTGCAGCATTGTCGCTAGTCCACTAAGAGGCGTATAGCTGTCATGCATGCTGTTTACCGATCCGTTTGACGCGGCTGTGGTAAATGACGCCCATGTGCTTGAGGTCGCAATGCCAAAGCGGCTTTCCTTGCCTTCCATATTTCCGCCCGCCTGGTCGTCTGTCGCGCTGATATTGACTGCGCCGTCCTGTGTAAGCTGCGGCGTTCCGCTTGCCTCATTGACACCAATAACCGCCAGAAAGGCGACCAGCATAATAATCATTGCCAGAAAAATCGCCAAACCCTGTCGTTTGTCTTTTACATTTCTGCCAAAAGTAAAGCACAAAGCAACCGGAATCAACAGCAACGAAATCATTTCGATCATATTGGAAAAAATCGTCGGGTTTTCCAGTGGAAACGCGGAGTTTACGCCAAAGAAGCCGCCGCCGTTCGTGCCTAGCTGTTTAATAGCAATCTGACTTGCCGCCGGCCCTTGCGGGATGATCTGTCCCGTGACTGTCGTACCATCCGCCAATATCTGCGGTTGAAGCAGGTTTGTTTCCGTATAAGCCGACAGGTTTTGCACCACGCCCTGTGAAACGAGCAAAAGCGCCACCACAATGGAAAGTGGAATGAGCACATACCATGTAGCCCGCGTCATATCCACCCAGAAGTTGCCGACGCCAACTCCTTTTTCCCTTGTAAATCCGCGAATCAACGCGAACAGTACGACCATGCCTGTCGCTGCGGAAACAAAATTCTGGACAGTAAGTCCCAGCATTTGCGTCAGGTAAGAAAGCGTACTTTCCCCAGAGTACGACTGCCAGTTCGTATTGCTCACAAAGCTTGCCGTGGTATTAAACGCCAAATGTGCGGACGTTCCCTCGAAACCTTGCGGATTAAGCGGTAAAAATCCTTGCGCCATATTCAAAAAGAAGAGGATCGCAAACCCGAGAGCACTGAAAAGCACACAGCAAACCGCATACTTTTTCCATCCCATGTCCTCGTTCTTATCCACATGCAAAACTTTATATGTGAAGTTTTCCACTGGCACAAGAGCTTTCGAAAGAAAAGTCTTTTCCCCGTTCATCACCTTGCCAATATACCTGCCGAGCGGGATTGCCAGCGCTATGAGAATGGCGATATAAAGCACATACTGTAAAATCTGATTGCTCATTGCCTGTCACCCCGCATCAGAACGATAAAAAGGTACGCGAACAACGCCGCCGCTATAAGGCCGATCGCTATAATGACCACACCCATGTTGATTCTCCCTTCCGATTCGATATTTTCTCTTACGTTACGATTATAGGCCGGCGGAAATTAAAACGGTGTTAGGGCTTGTAACCTCGGTATTAAGATTACATAAAGAGGTCTTTTTCGTGAAAATGCGGTTTTAACATTCCCTCGTGTGGATATATATATGTCATAAGAGATATTTCCGAAAAGGAGGAATGGATTATGACGTATAAAGTTATTGTAAGAGATCCGAAATTCGGTACGGAAGAATATATCGATGATCTGAAAAAAGACCAGGCCATCGCTGAAGCATCCAAACAGGCCGGAGATAAGGAAAAACTCGTTTATGTCAGTTTTGTAAAGAATGACGGTTCGATGGGCTATTTAAACCGTGGAGGTCCGACGGACAAATGTCCCGGCGAACCCTGGTAACAATTGACTGCAAATGAAGGCGGAAAAATTTCCGTCTTTTTTGTTGCATTTGCAACATCTCCTGCGCTCCTATGTGTTTATAATAGAGTCAACAAAACACGAAGCGAGGAATAATTATGAAACGGAAAATTATTAAAATAGACAAAAAAAAATGTAATGGCTGCGGTCTGTGCGCACAGGCGTGTCATGAAAACGCAATCGGTATGGTAAACGGCAAAGCAAAACTGCTGCGCGACGATTATTGCGACGGCCTCGGGGATTGCCTCCCCGTATGTCCTACGAATGCGATTTCGTTTGAGGAACGCGAGGCTGCCGCGTATGATGAAGAAGCGGTAAAACGCAATCAGCAGACGGCAAAAACGCCTCCGGCGGGCGGATGTCCTGGGATGCGCGCCCTCAAAATCAAGCGCCAGTCAGCTTCCCCTGCATCTTCGCCAGAACCAGCATCCGGCGGCGGCATTTCCTCTGAACTGATGCAGTGGCCGGTGCAACTAAAGTTGGTCGCTCCGAATGCGCCGTATCTGCAAAATGCCGACCTGCTGATTGCGGCAGACTGCACCGCCTTTGCCTACGGTAATTTCCACCATGATTTTATCAAAGGCAAGATTACGCTCATTGGCTGTCCAAAGCTTGACGAGGTGGATTACGCGGACAAACTGACGGACATCTTGGCAAATAATGAAATCAAAAGCATCACCGTCGTGCGTATGTCCGTTCCTTGCTGCGGCGGAATCGTAACGGCTGTGACAGACGCGATGCACCGTGCCGGAAAAATGATTCCCTGGAGCATTGTGACCGTAGATACGGATGGAACGATACTGGAATAACAAAAAAGACCATCGTTTTTTTTAGCGATGGTCACATTTTATTTTTTTCAGCAAAAAGATGTCTATGTCAAGACTTTATTCGTGACATTTCTTTTCCGGTATTATATAATGTTAATGAATTACTAAACATTTTTATAGGAGGAATTATCCAATGAGTGAACAAAACCAAAATGCTCAAAATGAACAAAATGAGCAGCCCAAATCCAGACTGAATCTAAATAACATGGCTAAAAAAATTTCTGGCGGCAACAAAACGGCAGGAATCATTATTGCGATCTGCATGATCGTAATCGGTGTGCTGATCTTTATGGCGCCGCTCATCACCGGCCTTGGAATCGCTTATCTCATCACTGTCGGTTTTATCGTCTACGGCATATTCCAGATCATCGCCTACGCAAGAACCTCTTCTGATTACAGAAACGGCTGGACGCTTGCAAACGGTATCATCTTTGCCCTTCTCGGCATCTTGATCCTGGTTCAGGCGCTGGGTACGCAGCTAGGCGCGCTTAATATGCTCAGTGTGTTCTCGTTCTTTATCGGATTTTTCGCATTGTTCGGCGGTATCACACAGATTTCCTCATACGGTGCTTTTAAAAAAGCCGGTGAACCCGGGGCTGGTTGGATCCTTGCAAGCGGTATCATCAATCTCGTGCTTGGTATCCTGATCGTTTGCGCTCCTATCGCCGGTTGGTTTACGATGGAATGGATTTTCGCAATTTACCTCATCGTTGGCGGTATCGCACTGTTTGCAGAGGCTTGCTCAGGTAAACTTGCATGCAAAAAATAATTGCGCCAAACAAAAGAAGCGCCTATCGGCGCTTCTTTTTTATTTTTCGATCTCGTTGCTCTGCGCGCCCTTTACATACCTGCGCATCAACATTTTGGCAATCGGCGACGGCCAATACCGCCGGAACATTTCATAATCCTCCGCAAACCGTTTGCCGCCCTCCAATTGATTGGTTGTTTCCGATCCCTCATGGATCCGGTGCAGCATTAACGGCTCCGGAAGATACACAAACGATCCTTTCTTTTTTGCCAGCCTGCTCCACGCATCCCAGTCGAGGTCGCATGACATCGTCTCGCTGAACCGAAAATCCGGAAACGCTTTCTTGTTGATACAGACAGACGGACAACAGATCGCGCTGCCTACAGAAAGCGTACGGTTACGCATAAACCTGCTTCCCCAAAACGCCCGTGGCTTTAAAAACGCATTGATCCTGCGTTTTACATGTAACAACTGGTTTTCATAAACCGTCTTATTACCGCGCAATTCTCCGTAGTCCGTAAAAAACAAAATGGGATTTTTTGCCTTGTCGTTATATGCCGCCAGCTTTTCAAGATACTCCGGAAGATATACATCGTCCTGATGCGCAATCGTTACAAAATCAGCCTGCGCGCAGGACAGCGCAAAATTCCAGTCGCGGCCGATCCCGCTTTCCCTGCCGCTCACATACAGCGGAATATCAAATTTTTCCGCCATATTCTTAAGATAGGCATTCGGCGTCGACGTTGCGATCAGGATATTTGCCTCTGTGGTCTGTCCTTTCAGCGAGCGGATACACTCTTCCAGATATGGACTTTCTTTATATGCACACAAGGCAAACACGTGGGAAAACTCACTCATCCTTTTTTCCCCTTTGTTCGAATTCATCCATAGCAATTTTCTGCGCCATTTGTTTATTTTTCTCCTGCAGCTGCGAAATCTTGATAGACATCAAGAACAGCTTCAGGATCATCAGCGCGATAAAGAACAGCAATACAAAATTGAGCGGCGTCTCAATGCCCAGAAGTCCGGAAAAGAAAAATGCGATTTGCGGAAAAATGCTTAATAGGAGCAGCAGCGCCGCAAAGACAATCCAAAAGATGGAGTCGGATATACTCATTTTGGATTTACTGATTTTGTGCAATACGTATATCAGTACCAGCACCGATATAATGATCAATACAATCCTCAGCTCGATTGTCATTATCTTTCTTCCTTTCCGCGAAACAAATTGATAAAGGCCATGGAAATCAGCATCCGGAACATATAGGCAATAGAGCGCCCTAACGTGAAATAGCTCGTTCCCGCTTCCCGCTCGTTCATTTCTACCTGCACTTCGGCAAGCCTTGCCCCTTTGCGTACAAAATAAGCCCATGTATCCGGTTCCGCGCCGCAGTTGGGATCAAATGCGATCTGTTTCATAATCTTGCGGCTTACAAGGCGCATTCCCGAGGTCGGGTCCGTGAACCGTTTTCCTGTTGTCAGGCGAAACATACCGCTTAAAAGGCGGGAGCCGGCCATACGCAGGCTTCGATGCTTCTTTCTGTCAACAAAGCGCGAACCGATAACGATATCATAGCCTTCTTTCATCTTATCGATCAACGGCGCGATATACTCCGCGTTATGCTGGCCGTCTCCGTCGAAAGGCATCGCCATCTGATAACCGTTCAGATAGGCATACTTATTTCCAGTCTGGAATACGCCGTCCAGCCCCAAATTGATCGGAAGAGATAAATACGGGATATTTTTCTCACGGCAAATACGCACCGTATCATCCGTCGAACCGTCGTCTATCACGACAAAGTCAACGTCGGTACAGTGCTCCTTAATATCCTTTACTACTTTCTCGATATTATCCTGCTCGTTATATGCAGGGATAAATACCAACAGCTCTTTCATGGAATTCTCCAATATCCATTATCACTACGTTATTTTAGCATATATTCAGTAACTTTGCTATTGCTTTTCCACAACAAAGCCGGCAGCATTTTCATACAATTTTGGCATAGAATCAAACTGGCTAAGGTAGGGTTGTACAATGTCATAACTCGGAAACACCAGTATATACTGTATTTCATCATCCTGCAAAATATTCTCGATCCATTGCTTGGGATCTTCTTTATACAAGGCTTCCTCTTCGTCGCTTATGCGCTGATTTGTTAACGCCTCAAACCAGTACCGGCTTTCTCCTCCGTCAATATTCGGCACATACGTTCCTTCGCGGTTTTCCGCCACATACTTATAAAGGTCGTACATCCCTCCGTCCATTTCCTGCCCATTAGAGATAAAGTAATTGTTATAAAGATAGATGCCAAACATCTGGTTCATAGTGATGTCCGGTGCAAAAAGCGGATTGACGGCGTTAATTCTTGCTTCCAGATTTGAGAATGCCACGCCTGCCAGTAGTATCCATACCAAAAAGTAAGAACATACAAACCTGAATGCTTTTTCTGCCAGGTAGGTAATTCCATAAAAGGCCAAGCAAAAATAAAGCAGCGACAACAAATAGTAATTTTTATAAAAATAATAGGACGATACTTCCCCCTTAAGTCCCAGTACCAAAAGCCCCGCCATAAAAATAATCAGCAATAAAAACATAACGGCAAACGGAGAATTTTTCCTTTCTTTCAAAAGCTTCCAGACGGCATAAATGACAAAGGGCATAAAAATCACAAAATTAGCGATCAAACTACGGTAGATCGCTCCTTCAAGTGCAATCGCACCGCCTACCGTTGTACCGCCATGGCTCTGTCCGAAAATTCCGGAATAGCTGTACAAAATCCCAATAATGATCGGAAGCAAAAAAATCAACGCATATTCCAACAACGTGCTCTTTTTAAATAGTTTTCTGCCACGCGCCAAATAAACGGTCAGGCAAATAAATACGCTCAGCATGACGACTGGCACGAAAAGAAGGTAACAGAGCATAAGGGCAAGAAGCCCCAAAGAAAGCATGCCTACGCAAACAGCCCGCTTTATGCCTGCATTCAGAAAACATTCTGTTCCGTAAATAATAAATCCGGTTATCGTCACTCCCACGCCCAGATAGGTAAATCCATACAACATATTGTTAAGCGGATACCCTAAAATATATACGAAAGTAAGTATCATACCCGTAATTTGTAGAAATTTTGTACGGAACAACCGCCGAATCAGCGCATAAAGCATTAGGCCCGATAGATAAAGCATGCCCACATCTGCAATGATAAACAGTTTATAGACATCAAAAGCAGACGACAAAAGCGGCGAAAAAGTTTCAATAAACATTGCATTTCCGAATTGTGCAAAATACATGCCGCTCACAGCCTGTGAATTTACAATATCCATAGCGCCTTGCAGATGGACAGACGGATCGATAGTCAAATAACTGATCCTGAAATCCGGCCCGAATTGCTTATAAGCGCAAATGCAGACGATCATAAGCAAGACCGCCGCAAAAACAACATCAAGAAAGTGGAAAGTATATTCCTGACGTTTTTTGTATTTTAAAATATCATACCAAAAATAGATGGAAGTCAAAATGTTTGCGAGCCCAACCGACAGGATATTGACCGGCACATGGATCGCGGAAAAAAAAGCGGCAATCAGCACATCAAAACAAGCTACCAATAAAAAAACGACGGGTAACCAGCAAAACAACTGCTGTTTTATTTTGCTTTTCTGATAAAGCAAAAATCCCCCGCCCAAAGCGATCCATGAAAACAGATAAACCACCGACATTGCCGCAACCCCCGCCTTATTATCTTAAAACAATATCAGTATACACAATTTTTTTGATAAAGTCCAAAACGGCTATAAATTGACAGTATACTACCGAAACGATATAATTTAGTAAGGTTTTTAATCAACTGTCCGTAAAGGTGAAATCATATGAGCAACCAAAGCCAGTCCTTACTTTCAAAATGTAAAAGCCTTCTGCCACTTGATCATATGAAGCAAAGAATTTTTCTGATTATTTTTGTGGTGATTTTGTGCCTGTGTTTTGCTTATTTGAATGCGCCTTATACCGCTTATCAAAATATTTCTCCTCACGAAAGTGTATCTTCAGACGAACCGTTGCTCCAAAACAACGTTTTGGAGCAGTCCATCTATATCGATTCCGAAACGCTCCCCAGCATGGTAGGATTTCAGATGGATTACGGAAACCGTATCGTTTCATCAAAATATACGGCAGAGCTTCTTGCAAATGACGGGACATTGTTAAATAAGATCGATTTTAGTGGAGAAGCTGCAAAAGATACCATCTTTTTGGGAATTCCCGCCGACTACGACGCGCGGAGTCAGGAAATGGTATTGCGGTTATCGACCAACGCCGCAACGCCAGATAACGCTCTTGCGCCGGTGACCGAGCCGTCCAGCGCCGCACAACTGACTGTAAACGGTCAACCGGTCGGTCGGCAGCTCAGTATGGTATTTGGGAGCCGACAGATTAGTCACAATATTTGGTTAGTTAGCCTGCTTATTATGATTTCCGCCATCGTGTGTATTCTTTTCTGGAATCAAAACCTGGCACGCAACGTGCTGCTTGTGCTGCTCATTTTTGGGGTGCTGTTTTCCGTCACCACGCCGATTTTGGATACGCCGGATGAACAATCTCATTTTTCAAAATCACTGATGATGTCCAACGGCGACTTTTTTGTATCTACGCCGCAGGGTAACGCTATCAGTACAAGTTACGACGATATTTATGACAACATCAGGCATACTCTTGCGGACACCACCCTGCATAATCAGCCTATGAGCAGCGAAACCGAATATTCTCAGCTCGGTGCCACCATGTTATTCACCGGTTATCTGCCACAGGGCCTCGGTCTTGCTATTTCAAAGCTTTTCCATTTTAATATTCTGCCCGCTTTTTATTTCGGCCGTATCTTAAATGCCATATTTTATGCTATCCTCGCATGGCTGGCTGTAAAAATGGCTAAAAAATTTAAACTTTTCCTGGCTGTTATTTCTATGATGCCAATGGCGCTTTATATCTCGGGGTCGTATAATCCTGACGCTACTCTCTATGGTTTATCTCTTATATTGGTTTCGTATTTTATCAATATGTATTTTGACCGCAGAAAAAAAATTACTTATAAGGAAATTTTGATTTTTGCGGCGATATGTGTGCTGATTTCCATGAAAAAATATAATTATGCTCCTTTCCTCTTCCTGTTGCTCTTTATACCAAAGGAAAGATTCTCCTCCACTAAAACGAAGTATCTAGGATTATTGCTGACGTTTGCGATTATTGCCGCAGTAATTTTGGCTATGTTCTCTATCACCACGACGGCACTATCCGGCTCCAGCGATGCGCTTGTCGAGGGCGGGATCAACGATGTCGGTGCCAATGTGTACGACCAGCTCAAGTTTATGCTTGCCAATAAAGGCGCGGTCGGTTCTATGTTGATAACCCAGCTTATTGAAATTTTTGGCGGTACGCTTTCTCAGTTGTTTACTTTTGGATGGCTCAGTTATTCTATGCCCAGTTTTATTACCATCGTATATTTTTCTTTCGTTGCTGTCGTGGCTTTCTGCTACACGCGCTTTGAGCACGAAGAGCCGCTCACTTTTGGAAATACGCGCGTATCGGTCGGAAGCCGTATCGGTATCCTGTTTATCATGCTCGCAATTACTGTCATTTCTTACCTGATGATGTATCTTGCCTCAACTCCTGTCGGCTTGCTGGAAATATGGGGAATGCAAGGGCGGTATCTGGTTCCTGTCTTTGCGCTTCTGCCCTTTATCGGTCAGAATATCTTCCCACTTGTACGCAAAGATACAGTCGAACGGTCTACTTACAATATTCTTTTTATAGCGATGCTCTTTATCGTTTTTGTTCTGTTAAAGACCACCGCGCAATATTATTAATGTTTCAAGCAATAACTGATAACATCATATAAAAAACGGAGCCTATATAAAGGCTCCGTTTTGTTACTTTATTCTTATTTATCGTTTTACTATTCTCAAAGCATACCCTGTCTTTTTCGTCAGCTACTGCTTCTTTCGATACTTTCGGGTCATGCGTCCCCCGGTCGGTTCTCGCCGCCCATCCATTTATGCACCGCATTCATTTCCTCAAAAATTTTATTAGCACATAAGCGGACTTTTCCAGTATTACTCCTGCAGGCTTTCCCACAAAGTATGTGTTATTTTCGGCACCGTACACCTCTGCAAACTATCCTGTGCAACATTAGCGGTTGCTCCTCGCTTGCTTGTGTTGGTGTCCTCACCGGGCCTATGCCCTGTTGCAATCTTGTATGCGATTGCCGTCGCAGATATTTCCAAACCGTCTCCCGACTTTTTAAAAATACTTTTCTGCGATCCCCTTAAGAAACCTCAAAGCCTCTTATTTCTGGGTCAGTGTACGTGTGCCCAACATTACAGGTTCTTCACTGTACATCGGTATCACACCCTTTCCGTCTTCATTGAGAACTCACTCCGGACCATTTGTCCGCCGATTCTGTTCTCGTTCTTATTCTTATAATAAACTCTTTATATGGCCTATAAACAGTTTGTTTCGATCGTTTTTATGATCGTTTTTTATTTTTTATTGATCTCTTTATATGTATTCTATATCACAAATTATATTTTTGCAAGGGGTAATTTAAAAAAATTTGCTTTTTTAATATTTTATATATAACGAGCGGGCATATCTGTAATTAAGGCGCCAGATTCCTTAAAAAACCATTGAAAATCCATCTTCTATAGCATATAATGTTAAAGTAATTATGCTGATGTGGCTCAGGGGTAGAGCACGTCCTTGGTAAGGATGTGACTCTGCCCGAGCTTGGCAGATAGATTGCATCCCAATTTTATAGGCTACTGTAGCTCAGTCGGTACGAGCGCATCCTTGGTAAGGATGAGGTCGCCGGTTCGATTCCGGCCAGTAGCTCCATCAAAATCCCTTTGGGTAGGCGGTTTTCCAGACTTTAGCCGGTTCGGAAAACCGTCTTTATTTTTTCTTTGCTTTTGCCGTGTGTAGCACGGGAAGTATTTTTTGCACTTCTATCACCCCTTTCTATCGCCCCTGCTATTTGTCTCGAATAGCCCTTTCCAGCTAATTTTCCAGCTACACCTTAAAAAGGTTTGCTTATTGTGCGTGGACTGCACCGGATAGCAACGCCTGCAAAAGTTGTTGGGTTAATTCAGGATTGCTTTGAATCATTTCCATGACTGTTGCAACTTCACCGCTAATTTGCGGTTTATTTGCCTGCGGGTAAAAGCTGGTTTCGACCATTAGAGATAGCGTGCGTTTTTCGGAATCTAAGACTTCATTGTAGTTACTCATAAGAACCTCTGGAGATTGCCCGGCACTTTCAGCGACAAGCTGATAGTTGTTTTTTGTAATGCGTACTTTGTGCATCTGCCCGGATTTACGCAGACCTTGGAACTCGATTTGATCTTCTTTTGCAATCAACGCAGCGCTTTGGTATTCCTTGAATTTTTTGTCAAAGGATTTGGGATCCAAAGGTCGCCCGTCCGGTTGACATATCAAAAGGCCATAGTCGCAATATTCCTCACCAAAGAACTCCTTGTTTTGCCTGATCTGCTCCAGCCGTTCTTTAATCTCTTTTAGAAGCGGTGTCGTTAAGTAGTATTTGCGATAACTACCTTCTGTTTTAGGCCCCTTTAGAATTAAGCTGGTGTTGGAATCCTTTTTTTGTTTTGGGAAAACTATGATTATCTCATTGGAAGGAATAACCTTTAATGCTTTGTCGGACACGCGCTGAACCTGTCGTTTAATCCATAGGCTGCGATCATGAAAGTCAATCGTGTTGGTTTCAATTCCAGCGGCTTCTCCTGCCCGTAGTGATAAAACAAACGCAAGATGTACAGCCAAGTGCATCGCCTTATCATCAATGCTTTGCATGGCTTGATAAACCTGTTCAGGTGTCCACGCTTTGCGTTTCTTGTTTTTCTCGGTTGGGGCAGAGGTATCGGGAATCTCTGTGATATATTTCCACTTTTTCGCAGATGGAAAACCGCTGGTAAGAATTGTGTAACATTTCTTGATAGTACCCGAAGAAAGCGTTGGTATCTCCGAAGGGTTTTTCCCGTAGCTCTTTGTTCCCTTGCAGGGCTTTTGGCTTAGAAAGTCAAGGAAGTTATCAATATCCTCCGATGTGATTTTACTCATAACTCGCTTACCAAAGTACGGCAGAATATGATTGTCGAGATTGCTCCGGTAGCTGTCGTAGGAGTTGGGGGAGAACCTTTTTTTCCTTGCGTGTATCGGCAGCCATTTTTCAACAAATTCACCATAGGTTTTGTCAGTGTTGTCCTCCCCGGGGGAAATAACTGGCTCTGGAACATCAATAACGGGTTTCGAAGCATCTAATGCGGCTTGTTCGGCAGCGCGTTTTGCCTTATACTCCATTGCAGCGCGATAGACTTCATCTGCATTTTTACTTTTCTGCAAATAGTCAATAAAAGCCTTTCGCTGTACTGCCTCGAGTTCCGTTTCATATGTTTCCCATTGTTGTTTTTTCGCCCCATCTGGGGTCTTGTATGGATAGATTACATTGTGGGCATTGCCCCTCACTTTGTAGGTTGCCATATTGGATTATCCTTTCTGTGTGGTGTGCTTAGAAAGAATCGCCCAAGCTATCAAACCATCTGTCGAAAGATTCTTTGTGAACGCGAAGGCAACGCTTCCCAAGCCGAATAACTTTGAAATCGTTCGTTGTCTCACAAAGGCTATAAGCCTTGCGAATACTCACACCAAGGATGTTAGCCACCTGTTCTGCGGTATATGTCCGCTGAATGGATCCGCTGCGATTGTTGTTGACTTCTTGCATCTGTCACACTCCCTTCACAGCCCGGCAACCCACTTATAGCGCGTAATGTGTACCTCCTTTCCAAAATTGTTACCATTAGCAGGTACTTAAATTCTAACGCTCCGCAGTGCCGGGTGTCTACTGTTATTGCTAATTATTTTTAGGATTTACTTTGCTAATTTTTGTAGCAAATCAAAATCACATGAATAAAGCCGGGTCTACAAAATAAAAAGCAGGCCCGGCTTCATGGTATCTAATTTTGATTTTGCATAGGGCAGCACTTTGGATGCGAAAGCAACTGTGCTGCCCTCTAAGGTTTTCAAATTGCTGTATTTGCCACGCCCCCCAGCAGGCCATGTTCACCATGACCGGGGATGTCATAGGCTGCGGCCAGCTTTACCGCATCATAGCCCCGCCATGCCGCCGCTTCGCCAGAGCAAGCGCACAAGGCCGGAACTCCCCCCCAAGTCTTTAGCGGGTCGTGAGAAAGTATCATTATATTCTGCGCCCGTCATCGCGTCTGGCCTGCCACAGCCAGATCAATAGGTTGCGTTAATCGCTCGGATGGCTGGAATTGCATCACCCCTTTAAGCCATCTTTCTTCGCGCCGCCCCATTACCGCTCGAGACGCAGGGAAAGTGCCTATAACACCGTATATTCGGTTTTCAAGGTACAAAGAAGGGAATCTATAAGGAGACGCGGAAAATCGCTTATATGGGCATTACCGGCCAATCTGTGAGATGGTAACGGTGATGCTTGTTCGTCCTCCGTTCAACCCTTCTATATATCCGTACATTTTTAAGGTAAAACGGCACCCCCTATCAGGAATTTTCTTCAAAAAATTTTTTCAAGTTGTTCAACCCCTTGCGTATGCTGGTTTTAACGGCGGTAACAGCGCAGCCTTCGGCCTTTGCGATAGCCGATTTTGTCATCCCTAAAAAGAAATGAGCATAAATCCTCTGTGCTTGCTTTTCCGGCAGCGCGGAGAGTCCCTTATAAATCATTTCGGTTGTCCAATGTTCCTCCATGATTTCATACGGGGACAAAGCGACAATCAGCGCCTTTCTTTCGATATTGTCGCCATAATCCAAAGAATAGTAGGCTTTATGACGATATGTACGGATTCGGTATGCTTCTTCCATCAATGCCGATTCCCGTAACAGATCGGCCACTTCGTCAGGAACATCAACAAACAGGTCAGCTTTATAGAAGGGGTAGTATTCCCGCAGATTTATTTTTTTCATGGTAAGTCCTCCAATTTTGATTACTTTTTTGATAGGCAGCAAAATCAAAATCAGAGGCGGCGAGCGACAACGTACAAGTCTTGATGCAGACTTATCCTTCGCCTTGCATATAAAAAAGCGCGACTGCCTAAAGACAGACGCGCACTCATGCTGTTTGCTGGTTTTTCTTGCTGGGAAAAGGTGGGAAATACAAAATCCTGTCGAATGAAAAAACCCCGCAATCCAACAGTACAGGATTGCGGGGTTTGATATTCTACATGACCGGCCTTGTCGAGGCCGGTATTTTGACCTCGGCAACATTTCCTTTGCCTCCCTCCATGAAGGAGACGAAAGGCTTGTCCTTTTTCAACCTCCTTCTATTTGAGGGCAATTATATTGGGGAAATTACCATTTTTCTTCCAGAAGCGTTATAGTTCTATCAAAATCGAACGCAACTTTCGTTTATTAAAGAGCAATTACGACAGCAAATTCTATTATGAAAGAAAAAGCGCAAAGAAAAGCACAGCGGCGAATTTCATCGCAACTGTGCTTTCTTAGGAGCAGTCAAACTTATAGCCAATCCCGTAGATTAAGGACAACCTTTAACTTCTTCCGCAGATTGCTCACATGGCTGTAGTGATATTCTAATAATTTGCAAAACAAAACATCTATGCCAGCTTCCAGCTTTGGCTCTCTGTCTGTAGCTTCACCATGCGGGCGTAAAGGCCGTTCTGCTCCAGCAATGTTTTCGGCGCGCCTTCTTCGGCCACGGCGCCTTCCGAAAGCACTACGATCTTATCGGCTCCGGCCACGGTGCGCATCCGGTGGGCGATCACCAGCACCGTCTTATCCGCAATCAGGCGGGAAAGCGCCGTTTGAATCAAGGTTTCATTCTCCACATCGAGGGAAGCAGTTGCTTCATCCAAAAGGATAATCGGCGCGTTTTTCAGGAAAGCCCGGGCGATGGAAATCCGCTGCCGTTCCCCACCGGAAAGCTCGCAGCCGTTTTCCCCGATGTTGGTATGCCAGCCCTCCGGCAGCTTTTCGGCAAATTCATCCACATTGGCAAGTTTTGCAGCAGCCAAAACCTGTTCGTCGGTTGCATCCTTGTTTCCGATCCGTATATTTTCTAAAATGGTATTGTCGAACAGGGTGACATCCTGAAACACAATAGAGAACAGGGAAAGCAGCGCCTCCGGGTCGATTTTGGAAATGTCCATGCCCCCCACAGTGATTTTTCCTCGGCTCACATCCCAGAACCTTGCCGCCAGACGGGAAACTGTAGTTTTTCCCCCGCCAGAGGGTCCCACCAAGGCTGTAACTTCGCCCTGCTTTGCAGTAAAGGAAACATCTTTCAGTACGGTTTCTCCCGTGTTGTAGGCAAAACCTACATGGTCGAAGGTAATATCATAGCCTTTGTTGGAGAGCGTGCTTTCTCCCTGCTGAATCGGGTGATCGAGAATTTCATTCATGCGGGCGATATTGATGCGGGTGCTGATGACTGCCGCCAGATTTTGCAGCGCCCCTTGCAGCGGGTCGTAAAGCCGTGAAACAACCAGTAGGAACATAAAGAAGGTCAGGACATCAAGGCTGCCGCCTATCAGCAGGATAGAGCCTACCAATGCAACCGTGGCAATTCCCAGCTTTAATATGAGGGACGCGGACACCACAAAGGCAGCCAGCCCAAATTCATTGAGAATGGAGCGGTGTTCCACGGCGCGGATTTTCTTTTCCAAGCCTTCCATGTATTCTGCTTCGGCGTTGTTGGCCTTCAGGTCACGCACGGTTTCAATGCACTCCTGAATCCCGTCCGCGCAGGCTATCTTTACATCCATCGCTTTCTGATTGAGCCGTTCCTGCACCCTTGCAGAAAAGCCTACGATGGCAAAGGCCACCGGCAGAACCCAAAGCGCCGCCAATGCCATGCGCCAGTCGAATACCAAAAGGCTGATGGAAATTAAAACGGTGGAGATGATGGAGCCTGCCAGCTCGGGAATGAAATGGGAAAAGCTCTGTTCCAAAAATGTGCAGTCGGCCATAATGGTGCTTGTGAGATCCGCCAAATCCTTTTTTCCAAAGAAGGACAGCGGAATCTTCCGCAGCCGTTCGGCCAGCGTAATCCTTCGCACACCGCTTTCCGTATAGGTGGCAAAGTAAGTGGCGTTGTACTGAAAGTAAGTGGTAAGCAAGATCAAGCCAATGCACACCACACAGCCCACGATGTAAAAAGCGATTTTTTCGCTGGGAACACCGCCAGCCATCAAATCGCCTACCAAAAAATACAGCAGGCCCACCGGAAACATAAAGGAAAGGTTTTGCAACACGCAGGCGAAACAACCTTTCACCAAATCTTTCGCTCCCTGTTCGGAAAGGGCATACCGTTTTTGCAGTCGTTTTATCATGTCATTGTACCTCCTTTGCAACCTTCCACTGTACGGAAGTTTGATAGTCCTGCCACATGCGACTGAATACACCGCCTTTTTCCAGCAGATCACAGCTTTTGCCGCTTTCTGTGATCTGCCCATCCTCAATGACATAGATTTGGTCTACGCCAGCCACGGTGGAGAGCCGGTGGGCGATCATAATCACCGTTTTCCCCTGTGACAGCTTGGAAAAGGCTGCCTGTACGCGGGATTCATTATCCGGGTCGGCAAAGGCGGTGGCCTCGTCTAAAATTACGATAGGCGCATTTTTCAGCATTACGCGGGCGATGGCAATCCGCTGTTGTTCGCCGCCGGAAAGGTACACACCCTTTGTCCCTATCACGGTGTCTGCACCTTGGGGCAGCTTTTCCAGAATGTCATCACACTGGGCGTTGTGGAGGGCAGCCATGATTTCCTCTCGGGTGGCATCCGGTTTGCCCATGCGTACATTTTCTAAAATCGAGGCTTTGATTAGGCGGCTGTTCTGGAATACAAAAGAAACGGTATTCATTAGTTCCTCTTTGGCGATGTTCTTCACATCCACGCCGCCAAGCTTTACCTGCCCACCTTGCGGGTCAAAGAACCGGCAAATCAAATTGGCAAGCGTGGTCTTTCCGCCGCCGGACGGTCCTACAAAGGCCACCGTCTGCCCTGCGGGAATGGAAAGGGAAATATCCTTGATGACCTCGTTTTTTCCATCATAACTGAAATGGACATGGTTAAGCTGTACCGAAGCGTCATTTGGGTGTTCCGGCTGCTTTGGTTCTGCAAGCGGGTTCAAATTCAATACGCTGTCGATTCTATGCAGGGCATCGTCCACGATCATGGCGTTTTCACTCTGAAACATGATTCGGGTAAGGGTGACAGAAATAATCGGCGTGATGATAATATAAAACATCAAATCCAGCAGGAAATCTTTCGTAACGCCGCCACCTGTAAAAATCAGCGCACCGGCAATCAGCGCGGCAAACACGCCGTTGATCGCCGCTGTGTAGAACATCATGGGGGCGCGAAGCTGCTTGGTATAGGCAATTACCCACACCTTATACCGGTCAATGGAATCCTTGAACTTCTTGAAGGAAAAGATAGTCTGCCCGAAGGTTTTCACAACAGGAATCCCCCGTACATACTCCACCGCTTCATTGGACATATCATCGAGAGCGTTTTGGTATTCTTTCATTTTTTCCTGCATTTTCTTTCCGGTCATTGCCATCATAATCAGAAATCCCAGCACCACCGGCACAAGGCTCAAAAGTCCCAGCCGCCAGTCAAACACCAGCAGCAGGACCAAAAGGCCGCAGGGTGTGGCGATGGCGTTGGCACGGTCGGGAAGCTGATGCGCCAGATAGGTTTCGGTGGCGGCGCTGGATTCGTTGACGATTTTGCGCAGCCTGCCGCTGCCAAACTGCTCTGCAAACCCCAACGGCAGCTTGACTATATGCTCCATCGTTTGCAGGCGCAGGTTGGTGGCAATGCGGAACGCCCCTTTGTGGGAACACATCAGAGCGCCTATGTAGACCAGCACCGCAATCACCGCGAACAGCACCGCCATCCAGCCGTTATGGGTCAGGTTTTGCGCGTGGCTGAAATCCGGCGCAACTGCCAACACTTCCTGCATGACCTTCCAGATATAATAGAACGGCACCAATGCGATAAGGGCGCTGATGGCCGAAAGCACCCAAGAAGCATAGAGCAGGTATTTGTGGCCGCCTGCAATCTGTAGCAGGCGTGACAGATTGGATTGTTTTTTCAAAGAAGATTCCTCCTTTTCATTTGATTTATGATAAAGAGAACACAAGCGCGTTCTTCTTATATCCTCAAAAGTTAGTTATTGCTAACCGGCGGGCAAAAATTACAGGGCGTCACTGCCCCATAATTTTCATCCATCCGGCTGTATAGAAGGCTCGCATTTCCTTCACATAATTTTCTGCGTCTTTAAGCGGCATCTCGTGAATCACCAATTCAAAAAAGGTGTGGAACATGCCGGTAATCAGAATATGCTCCAGCGCGGGGTCGATCTGCGGGGAAGGCCGGCCAAGCTCCTGCAAGACCTCCTGATAGGCATGGGTCGCTGTCACTTCAATCTCCACCATTTCATCGATGAAACCGGAAAACTTTGTCCCCTCCGAACAGCAGAGAATCAGCTTACATTCCTCTAAATGTTCATAGGCGTAGTGGAGCATATCAAACATGCAAGCACCGGAAATATCTCCCATAACCTCCGGCTGCTGCTCGTGGGGCAGATCGGCAAACTCCTTTTGCGCTTTTTGAAAGCAGTTCAGCAGATACGCATAATGCTCGCCCACCAAAGCCTCGAACAGTTCTTCCTTACTTTTGTAATAACCATAAAAGGCTCCTGTCGTCATGCCAACAGATTTGACGATATTCCGCAGGGAAGCATCTTTGTAACCTTTTTCTAAAAACTCTGTTTTTGCCGCTTGATGGATGCGTTCTAAGGTTGTCAGATTTTTGTCTATTTTGTTTGCCTCCTTATAACGATGTTATATATCGCTGTTATATTTTATCTCGAAAGGCGGGTACTGTCAAGAGGGAAATTACCCATAGAGGCATTTCAAACATTGGAGATAGAACAAGGTGGGAGAGCATACAACGCTGTCCCACCTTGCCTTTGTTATTGTTCTTCAAATTTATAGCCGATACCGTAGACGCTTTTCACATAGTCCGGGAGATCGGGAGCAATCTTTAACTTCTTCCGCAGGTTGCTTACATGGTTATTGACCGCCTTGCGGGAGTAGTAGGTATAATCCTCATGCCATACCAAATCTATAAGCATCTCATAGGTGAACACCCGTTTGGGATTTAGGATAAGCAGGGAGAAGATTTCAAATTCTTTGACGGTTAGCTCGATTATCTGCTCACGAACCGTAACAAGTCTTTGCTCTAAGCAGAAGTATAAATCGCCCGCTCGAGCCTCCGTCAGAGGATGACTTGACTTTTTGGGGATAGAATATTTGCCACGGAAGATGGCTTGATACGGCATATCGTTTATGTTGACGCGGCTTGTAGTCCCTTCAAGGATAAACTGCGCCAGCTCCTGCTGCTGATCTGCGGAAAGCAGGACGAACAGTTTTTCTCCGATCTGCCAGCCGGTTTCGGTTAAATCAGGTACGGCTAATTTCCCATATCACCACCACCTAACCATCATCAAATGTTTTCTTTAACTTTTGAAAAGACTCCGCACTGATTGCGTGTTCAATACCGCAAGCGTCCTGCTCCGCAATTTTGGGGTCTACCCCTGCCGCGATAAGCTGTTCCGTAAAAAAGCGATGCTTTTCATAAATCTGTTCGGAAAGCTGCAATCCTGTTTCTGTTAAGGAAAGTGTACCGTCAGCGTTTTTAACAAGATGGCCGGATTTGGACAATTCCTTGACTGCCCGGCTTACGGAAGGCTTTTTTACCCCTAACTGCTCTGCAACATCTACGCATCGAACATAACCGTGCTGCTGTTTTATCATTAAGATAGCCTCCAGATAATCCTCCATCGCTGGTGTTAAAGCCATTGACACACCTCCTTTTAAGCAATACTCCATCCTTCGGCCTGCTCACGAATATTGATAAATTTCCTATAAATTCCTTCTTGCCGGATAAGTTGCCCATGAGTACCTTTTTGTACGATTTGACCGTTATCTACTACCAAAATTTGATCTGCATGTTCAATCGTAGCCAAGCGGTGGGCAATAACAATTACCGTTTTTCCTATAGTTAATTCGCTGATTGCTTGTTGAATCAAATGCTCATTTTCCGGGTCGATACTTGCAGTAGCTTCATCAAGGATAACAATGTCCGCATTTTTCAGAATGGCACGGGCGATAGATATTCTTTGCTTTTCACCGCCAGAAAGTGTAGAGCCGCCTTCTCCGATAACGGTTTGATACCCATCTGGAAGCGCCATGATGAAATCATGGCAGCGAGCCTTTTTAGCGGCTGCAATCACTTCTTCCTGTGAAGCGTTGGGATTTCCAAAGCGGATATTGTTTTCAATCGTATCATGGAACAAATAAACCTTTTGAAAAACCATTGAAATATTGCGAAGCAGGCTGTCGCAGGTCATATCTCTTACATTTTCACCGCCGACGAGAACCTTTCCACTGTCTATATCATAGAAACGGGCAATCAGGTTGCAAATTGTAGTTTTGCCGCTGCCGGAGGGTCCTACAATGGCCGTTGTGCTGCCCTGTGGAATAGAAAAGCTGATATTTCTAAGGACCGGAGTTTTGTCATAGGAAAATGTAACATTTTGAAATTCAATGTCCGCATTTTTTAGTGCAATATCTTTGCCGTCTTTATCAATAATTTCAGCATGTTCAATGTGTTCCAGCTTATCCAGTGTTGCGTCAATCACCTCTAACACATGAGCCGCATTGTTCATGGTTTCCACACTTCCGAATAGCATGAAGGAAAACATATCCAACATGAGCATAGTCGGCAAATCCATACTTCCGTTAAAGGTAAGAAGGGCGGCAACCGCTACAATGACAATCGAAGCGGCTTTTAGGGAAAATAGGTGCAGACAGTTGAAGGGCATATACTCTAATTCGATTTTGATATTGATTTTTTTACTGTCCCTATAAGCCTTTTGGATTCCCGCAATCGAAACGCCTTCCTGCTTAAAGGCTTTCACAATTTGCATACCACGCAAATATTCAATCGAGCTTTCCACCATATCGTCTTGTGCTTTCTGATGAACAGGGGCGTTTTTCCGGCTTTGCTTTTCCAATAGGTGCAGAAAGAGTGCGGAAAGCAAAACCCCAGCCAGCGCAACAATACCTGCAAGCGGACTATAAAAAGCGAGGAACAGAATCAAAACGATCACAGTGATATAGCCGTTGACTACTGTGTTCACCATATTCATCGCATACATTTCCATAAAGGACAAATCTGTTGTTGCGGCAGCGGAGAGTTCTCCTATATTATTTTTACTAAAGAATCCTAACGACACTCTTTTCATAATATCGCCAAGCCGGATCCTTTCGTCAGCCGTAGCCTCATAACCTACGCTTTCCTGTGTTTTGGCTCGCAGATAGGAGAATAAATACCTGCCAAACACCGCTAACACCATAGCACCAAGCAGAATCCATATATCCCGCGCTTGCAAATCAGCGATACCATGAAAATCGTCTAAAACGGCGCTTAACCCTCTTGCCGCCAGCATAATAGGAATTGCAGTAAAAATGCTGTGAAAAAAAGCATAGACAAATCCAATATAAATACGTTTTCTATATTTTCCTGTCCAATGGATTAAACGGTTTACAATGCGAAACATATTTTTACCTCCTCGTATAATAAGTTTCAAAGTTAATAGTTTCAGGTATCAGCAGGCTTAGAGATGCCCGTGATACAATAGCTGTAGGACAGCAGGGTCAAGTTCTATCACCTCCAGTTGAGCCGCAAGGCTGCTTCAAAGGAAGTCCGTTCCCCTGTTCCGGAAGTCAGCTGCAAACTCATTGGCTGTTTGCCAGAGGTAAGACCGCCCTTTCAGCAGTGAGGGATATCGCATTGGTCTTCTCTGGAATGATTCTGATACGCGAGGTTGCGGATGCTCCGGTTATCATGGGTATCTCAAAGCCTGCTGGCCTGAAATCTCCATGCGGGGAGGTGAAAATTGTGAATCCACTTTTTGTAGGCATTGATGTGAGCAGCAGAAACAATGTGGCCTACCTGATGAAACCGGACGGCAGCAAGCACTCCAGCTTTTCCGTGCAGAATAACCTTGGCGGTGCTAAACTGTTGTCAGAGAGAATCGTGTCGGCACTGGAGGCCATGCAGCTCAGCGATGTGGTGATTGGCCTGGAGGCCACCTCCATCTACGGGAATAGCCTTGTCTATGCCCTCCGGGAGGATGGCAGCCTTGGCCGGTTCCAACGGAAGATCCATGTTCTGAATCCCAAGCAGGTACGGAAGTTCAAAGAAGCCTACCCAGACCTACCCAAGAACGATTTCGTGGACGCCTTTGTGATTGCCGACCATCTCCGTTTCGGCAGGATTGCCAAGGAGGTCTATATGGACGACTACCGCTACCAGGCGCTCAAGACCCTCACCAGAGCCAGATTTGACGTTATCCAAAATCTGACCCGAGAGAAGCAGCGGTTTGCCAACTACTTATTCCTGAAATGCTCCGGTATGGCACAGGACAAAGACATTCAAAATACCAGCGCCACTACCATTGCGCTTATGGAGCGTTTTGAGACCGTGGATGACCTGGCGAATGCTGATCTGGACGAACTGACTGCTTTCCTTGATGAAAAGGGCAGGAACTTTGCTGATCCGGCAGCCAAAGCAAAAGCGATTCGGGCCGCTGCAAGAGATTCCTACCGCCTGCCTGTTACTGTGAACAATTCTGTAAATCAGGCGATGGCAGTCTCTATTGCTTCCATGCGGGCTTTGGAAAAGCAGGTCAAGGTACTGGATAAGGCTATTGAACAGCAATTTGAAATTATCCCAAACACGCTGACGTCTATCCCTGGCATTGGCAAGGTCTATTCCGCCGGTATTATCGCCGAGATTGGCGACATTCGCCGCTTCAATTCCCAAGCCTCTGTCGCCAAGTTCGCTGGTCTTGTCTGGCACAAAAATCAGTCCGGTGAATTTGAAGCGGAGCATTCCCAAATGATTAAATCCGGCAACCGATATCTCCGCTACTACCTGCTGGAAGCTGCCAACTCTGTGAGAAGATGCGACTCCGAATTCCGGCGCTACTATGACCTCAAATTCAAAGAGGTCAACAAGTACCAGCACAAACGCGCACTCGCTTTAACTGCCAGAAAACTGGTTCGGTTAGTCTTTCGGCTGCTGAAGGACAACCGCCTGTATATCCCGCCGGAGGGCTAAGCATATCGCTTGCCGTTCTGACGTTTAGGCCCTGTTTCAAAAAACTCCGGGGCAGGGCTTTGGTTGGTGTTGCCTTTTTGCTGCCTACTTAGCTGTTTCCATACTGTTTTACTCAAATTTTTCTTGTGTCACCCTCTTGATTTATTACCATTGGACTTTCTCCGGAACCGGCAGACCAGTTCTGCGCTCCTATATGAGCCTCCCACATATCTCTATACAAAGCATCTTTACTTAAAAGCTGTTCATGGGTGCCTGTATTTTCTACCTGCCCGTCTTTTAATACAATAATCTGATCGGCATTTTTAATGGTTGAAAGCCGGTGTGCAATTACCAGTAAGGTTTTACCTTTTGTTAAAGCCGCAATAGACCGTTGTATTTTTTCTTCGTTCTCTTGGTCGGTGAACGCGGTAGCTTCATCTAAAATTACAATAGGCGCATTTTTCAAAATCATACGGGCAATGGAAATACGCTGCTTCTCACCGCCGGACAAACGATTTCCAGCATCACCGGCTGTCGTATCATAGCCGTTCTCCAGTTTCTTTATAAATTCATCACAGCAGGCCGCTTTCGCCGCAGCATAAACTTCATCATCGGTGGCCTGCGGATTTCCAAGCCGAATATTTTCTTTGATGGAGCAGTTAAACAAAAAATTATCCTGTGTAACAAAACTTACAAGATCGGCAAGCTGGGTTATTGGTATCGTGCGAATATCTACGCCGCCAATTTGAATGGAGCCTTCATTTACATCCCAAAATCGGGCAATGAGACGGGCAATCGTAGATTTCCCGCCTCCAGAGGGACCGACAAGCGCAGTAAATTTTCCTTCTGGAATTTTAAGATTGATATTAGAAAGCACCTGTTTCCCATTCTCTTTGTTGTAAGAGAACGACACATTTTTCAATTCGATATTTTTTGATTTTACTTGTGCCATCTGTTGTGTGTCCGGTAATTCTTCTGCATGGAGCAGCTTGTCAACATCATGTACCGCATATTCTATGGCTTTTGTTTCATTTACATAGGTTGTAAAATTCATCAACGGCCCTACAATGCCGAGAGAAAGAATTAAGCATATCACAAGATCCTGCGGCGCAAGGCTTCCGGTTAAGTACAGATACATGCCAATCGGCAGTGTGCCTAAAAAAGTGGAGGGAAGGACAGCGGAAATAAAATTCATTAGTTTCCATGAACTCTGATACCATTTCAAAGTGTAATCCTTAAATGACTGCACTGCCTTTGAAAATTTTTCGTAGGAACTGGATGACTGGTTAAACGCTTTAATGACCTCAATCCCTTCCACGTATTCCACAATAACGCCATTCACATAATTGCTTGACTCCATATAGTCCGCATACAGTTTATTAAAATTCTTCATCATTATGGCGAAGGCGATAAATGCTAAGGGAACTGTTACCAGCATGGCTAATGCCATTCTCCAATCAATAAAAGCCAAATAGATAAACACGCTGATTGACAGAAGAAGATTGGAGATACATTCAGGTATCATATGAGCTAAGGGAAGCTCTATTGTTTCCACACGATCTACAAGAACGCTCTTTAACTTTCCAACGGATTCCCCCAACACAGTGCCAAGGGGCGCTTTCATCAATCTTTTTGCAAGGCCGAGCCGTATATTCTCCAGAATGGTATATGCTGAAAAATGGGATAGGCTGGTTGAAATCCCGTAGAGCAGGAACCGCACTGCATATGCAGCAAGTCCAATCAGGCACCACTTCCAAACCTCTGCCATCACAGGAGAGCCGCCGATAAAGAGGGATATAATCTGATAAACACTCCAATAGGGTATCAGACCGGCAACAACGCTGATGATTGCACAAAGCACGGATAAGATAATTTTTATCCGGCACTGTGAAGCAAAGGAGAATACAATAGAAATCCAGCTTTTTTGCTTCATTTTGCTTCCTCCTTAAATAAAAAATTAGAGAGTATCTTACATTAGACACTCTCTAATTATTGCAATTTTTTAAGGCGGTCGCCACTCTGGAAAGGTAGGTTTTGCTCCATTTAGATTTTAACTTTTCTATATTCCAAAGGGGTTTTTCCCTTAACATTTTTGAACGCTTCGGAAAATTTGCTGGTGTTGGTATAGCCTACCTTACCGGCAATAACCGTAATGGGCTCGTCCGTCTGTGCGAGAAGGGAGGCTGCTAAATCCATCCGATAATTCCGCATATAAGTATAAATGGCTGTTCCGTAAACACCCTTGAAGCATTGCTTCAAGGCCGAAACAGATATATCATATTTTGCAGAAAGTTCCTCCATTGTGAAGCGGCGATCTGGATTACTTGTCATAAAAGCCATGATCGCCTTGACTTTTTCTACCTGTGTTTTATAAAAATAAGGCCGTTCCTCTCCAAGGGCGCAAGGGTCGATTGTTTTTAAGGTGACAAGCAGCTCCAGTACCTTCACCCTCAAATATTCCAGCCGGATAGAATCGGGAATGTGATAAAGTTCCGAAATCACATGATCGGAAACAGAATCGCCGTGCATGATAAAAGGCCGGTTTTTCAATGCAAACCGCTGTTCTAACTGCTCGAGATCAATCGAAAACATGGAAAGCAATTCACTGATTCCCGCAATGGCCTCCGGCACAGAAATCGTTATGGTGATCCCATGATAGTGGCTTACCGGAAAACTGCAATGGTTGTTTTCAGTAACGGAATTATCAAGCATAATATCACCGGAAGCAAGATAGAGATAAGCGCCGTTATTCACTTCCCATTCAATCCGGCCTTCCCTGCAATGGTGGATGGCAAAGGTGTGCGTGCTGCTTTCAAACTTTCTTGAAGGGCAGCTTTCCATATGGAAATCATTATACATTACGCCAATGCCGGGATAGACCTCATAAAATGTACTGGTTCCATCTCCGGTATCATTTTTCATCTGATAGACGGAGCAGGATTCATCCCGGCAAAGCAGATTCATATTCTGTTGCAGAAAAAAACGGTCGTTTCCATTCATGCTGTTTCACCTCGTTTCCATAAAAAACTCCTTTAACCGCTGGGTTCCATTCCCATCCAAAGCATACTGCTCTTGAACTTCGCCGTGCTCTAAATGCAAAACGTAAGTACAACAGCTAACAATCAATTCATAATCGTGTGTAATCACAAGAGAGGTTTTCCCCATACACTGTATGGCGGTCAACTCTTTCGCCACTTCTTTCATGTGCTGTAAATCCAAACCGCTGGTCGGTTCGTCAAACACTAAAATTTCTCTATCGGAAATCAAAGCGGTTGCAATCGCTACCCTCTGTTTTTGACCGCCGGATAAGGCCATTGGATGGCGGTCTTTGAATGGAAGAAGATCCAGCCGTTTTAGTACCTGTTCGGCTTTGGAAGGCTCCGGCTCTTGCATGCTCAAAAGCATTTCTTCTTCGGTGCTTTCCGTAAATAGCTGATGATTCACATCCTGCATAACCATATAGCAGCGGGATAATCTCTGCTTTCTATTATACTGGTTCCCATTGATATTCACAACGCCTTTGCAGCGCTTTTCCAAACCGCAAAGGCAACGGGCGAAAGTGGATTTTCCAGCCCCGTTATGTCCAATGACCGCAATGATACTGTCCTGCGGCAGTGTTAGAGAATCTATATGCAGAGCGTCGTGCTGCCTCGTATAGGAAAAGTGAAAGTTCGTGCATATAAATTGGCGTTGGTCCGTTAAAGCTCGGCTGGAAACCGGAAACTCAAAAATATCGAACGGGCGCAAACCCATTTGAATCTGCTGCCCGGCAGATAGGGCGAGGGCTTCGGCAGCAGAGTAATCATTTAGAATTTTTCCGTCTTGCAAATACAGCACACGGTCGATCAGATTGCGCAGATAATACAGCCGGTGTTCTGCAATGATAATTGTTTTTCCTTGCTTTTTCCAAAGCTGAATCATGCGCCGTAAATCTTCGGTTGCGGATATATCCAAATTAGAGGAAGGCTCGTCTAAAACCATAATTGGGGGATTACTTACCGATACGGAAGCACAGGCTATTTTTTGCTTTTCTCCCCCGGACAGACAAAATATGTTTTTCCCCATCAACGAATCCATATCAAACTGCTCTGCGGTGGATTTTACGCGTTCCACAATCTCATTCTCCGGCAGCCCTTGATTTTCACAGCCAAAGGCCAATTCACTGGTAGAATCCACTGTGAAAAATTGTGTCCGTGGATTTTGAAATACGCTTCCAACATATTTAGCAGTTTCATAAAGGGGAAGCTGGCTGATATTCTTTCCATTTAACAAAATATCGCCAGTCAATTCCCCTTCGTAATAGTTAGGGATAAGACCGTTAATAAGCCGGGTCAAGGTGGTTTTTCCACAGCCGGATTGTCCGCATAAAAGGATCGCCTGCCCATCTGGAATGGTAAGGTTGATATTTTCTAACCCTCCTGCATCCGTACCACCGGCATAGCGGAAATTGACGTTTTGCAGTTCAATCATGAAACCACCTCCCTAACAAATAAAAAAGCCTACCCAGCAAGGAATAGCCAGCAGAAAGAAAAATACATCCAGCAGGCCGAATTTGATTGTGCAAATATTTGTCCGCTTTTGCGGTGCGCCAAGGCCGCGGGTTAAAGCAGCAGCAGATAGTTCCTCCCCAATTTTTGCTATCGACATCATCAGCGGTACAACACGGTATTCCAGCATTTTCATTGGGCTACGCAATGTGGTAATGCCTCTCATTTTCATTGCATCCCGGATTGCCGCATATTCTTCTTTTACAGTGGGGAAAAAGCGGAATACTACCGATACGGGGATAACAACCTTTTGTGGAATCTTCATCCGCTCCATAGCTGCTACAAATTCGCTTACCGTTGTGGTGCTCACCAAATAATATCCCATAATAAAACCGGGAAGCATGTGCGTATAAATTCCAACAGCAGCGCCTAAAATAAAGTTCCATGTGCCCGTAAGCAAAGGCAGTACCGTCAATTCCAAGGCAAACAAGATAGCATATGTAACCGTAAATCTGGCAGCCGCTTTCCATTTCCTTGAAAGCAATAGAAAAATGATAGGACAAGCCATCAGGCACGGACGGATAAAATTCATTAACCCGCCCGTGCCTCCGGTTATCATGATAGTGCTAACCGTAACCGTTAAAAAAAGTTTTGTTCTGGGGTCAGCAGGGAGAATGGCTTTCTTCTCAAATTTTAATGAAAGCGCCGCATCCATTAAGCAATCCCCGCTTTTTCAAAATGCTTTTTGAGGACAGCCCTCCCAAGCAAGGCTCCCAAAATACCGCCGATAATGGTCACGATGAATAGAACAGGGAACATCCAGCCGGGCGTATAGGACATAAGTGTATTTACATATTCCTGCCCGTAACTGCTTACAAGAGAAGAAAAGAAGTCGTCACGGGTCAAAAACATTCGACTCACATATCCCATAATCCAAAGTGAGAAAACGCCGTTTCCAAGCAAAGTGCATTTCCAGCTTTGGTATTTACCGGCTCTTAAAATCAAATCGCTTGCAATGCCGAAAATTACACCAGCAACCAGCACCAAAACGCCGCTGCCCATAATTAGATTAAGCAGGCCAAGGATAACGCCCGTCAAAGTAACCATCCCAAATTTTTTGACTTTCGTTAAGTACAGCATAAATGGGATCCCACACAAAATCGGGCATACAAGCCCCAGCAGCGGAATGAAGATAGGGATATATCCCAGCATCATACCGGCAAAGAAAATGACAAAGTAGATTGCAGTAAAAATGCCCACATTGATAAGGTCTTTGGCTTGCAGCCGTTTACTTTTTGCTTCCATAGCTTCGTTCCTCCATGATAGTGTTAGTTATTGCTAACCCATACCGCTAAAAAATAGCGACGTGAAATTCGCATGTACTCAATCTATCATACTCCGATTGGGCGTGCCACTCTGGATAGTTTGAAAATACTCCGAATGGTTTGGAGATTAGGAGGCGGCCTTCTAACACCCTTTAACTCATGAAAAGGTACGGCGGTGTAAGTACACCGCCGTACCTTTTCATTTTTCCTCAAACTTATAGCCGATACCGTAGACGCTTTTCACATAGTCCGGGAGATCGGGAGCAATCTTTAACTTCTTCCGCAGGTTGCTTACATGGTTATTGACCGCCTTGCGGGAGTAGTAGGTATAATCCTCATGCCATACCAAATCTATAAGCATCTCATAGGTGAACACTCGTTTGGGATTTAGGATAAGCAGGGAGAAGATTTCAAATTCTTTGACGGTTAGCTCGATTATCTGCTCACGAACCGTAACAAGTCTTTGCTCTAAGCAGAAGTATAAATCATCTTTTTGGATTTCCGTAAAAGGATGCCTGGCCTGCTGTGGAATGGTATATTTGCCTCGAAAGAAGGTTTGATATGGTGTATCAGCCGGATCGACGAAACTTGTTTCGTTCTCGAGGACAAATCGCGTCAGTTCCTTCTTTTGATCTGCGGTAAGCAGGACAAACAATTTTTCTCCTATTTGCCTGCCGGATTCAGCTAAATCAAGTACAGCTAATTTCCCATATCATCACCACCTAACCATCATCCAGTGCTTCCTTTAACTTTTGAAAAGACTCCGCACTGATCGCGTGTTCAATACTACAGGCATCCTGCTCTGCGATTTCGGGATCCACACCGGCTGCGATAAGCCGTTCTGTGAAAAAGCGATGCTTTTCGTAAATATGCTCGGCAAGCTGCAATCCTATTTCTGTCAGGGAGAGTGTGCCGTTGGCATTTTTAACAAGATGACCGGATTTAGAAAGCTCCTTGACCGCTCGGCTTACCGAAGGTTTTTTCACTCCTAATTGCTCTGCGACATCCACACACCGGACATAGCCTTTTTGTTTCTGGAGCATAAAGACAGCCTCCAGATAATCCTCCATGGCTGATGTCAAACCCATTGGCGCACCTCCTTTCCAGAACATCTTCCCTTAGTATTTGCAGCCGTTATTTCGCCTTTACATTGGCGATTTCAATGAACAACTGATCGCTGCCAAAGCTGAACGAATCAATCTTCTCACTATTGAAGGCGGCATATTGGTGAGCCGAAGTAAACGGAACCAACACAGCTTCATCTGCCGCAAAAGTAAGCACTTGATTGTAGATTTCCTGCACGCGATCCAAATCGGCGGTGCTGTCCAGTTCTTTGATGGTATCCGTACCATTTTCCATTGTCAAAGCAACCTGCCACAGAACCGGGTCGGACATCATTTCAGGGTTCATATTCGTCATAGTGAGGAACGGGTCATAGTAGCCGCCGTAGGTTGTGTGGAGCGAGAAATCAAAATCAGTAGAAACCTGTGTGAACCAAGTCAGGTTATCCGAACCGCGAGGCGTTACCTCAAAGCCTACTTCACCCAATTCCTGCGCGATCACCAGCGCCGCGTCGTCCATCGTTCCCTGATTGGTAATGTAGTCCAGCGTGACGCTTAATTTTGTACCATCCTTTTCACGGATGCCGTCGCCATCACTGTCTATCCAACCGGCATTTTCCAGCAATTCCTTTGCCTTGTCTGCATCATAGCTGTAGGTGGTTGTCTCTTCATCGCAGTAGGGCAGCGAAGTATCAAGCAACTGCTCCGAAGGTGTTTCAAGGCCGGAGAATACGCTTTCACTGATTGTATCTTTATCAATAGCATAAGCCACCGCCTGCCGGACAGCGGCATCGTTAAACGGCGCTTGCTGTGTGTTAAAGCCAATGAAACGGCTGTTGGAAATGCTGTCATCCAAAGCTGTTCCAATCCCATCGACAGAGGAAAGCTCGGTATAGCCCGCGAAGCTCAAACGGGATGTACCTGCCAGCAGGTCTACTTCGCCATTGCGCAGCGCAAGAACCGCAGCATCGGGATCTGCAATGACCTTTACCGTAAATTCGTCTACATCCGGCTTTTCGCCCCAATAATTGGGGTTACGGACGAAAGTATAAGAGGCTCCGTCGCCATCTCCTGCATACATATAGGGGCCGGTTCCCATTGTCTGTGTCATCAGTTCTTCTTTGGTTGTCAAATCCTCATTGAAGGCATTGGGCGATACGATTCCCATCGGGTTGCACATGGCAAGGTCGTTCAAAACGCCATAATACGGCATGGTAAGGTGAATTGCCACGGTATGTTCGTCCACCGCTTCAATCGACTCCGTGAGTATTCCAATCTTACCAAAAGATGCAACATAATCTCCCAAGTTGGAGAATGCCGCCTCCAAGCTGGTCTTTACTGCCTCCGCATTGAGATCAGCTCCGTCCGAAAATTTTACGCCTTCTTTCAGGTGGAAGGTATAGGTCAGGCCATCGTCGCTGATGTCCCATGTTTCGGCCAACCCAGCCTTAAATTCACCGCCTTCCCGGATAACGAGCGTATCATAGCAGTTACGGGCATAGTAGGTGAATCCGTAAGTACCGTTGGAAGTGGCTGGGGACATCGCCGGATAGAAGCCGGTGGAAAAATCCCAGCTTTCTGTTGTCGTGATGCTTACCGGATCCGTATTGGCATCGGAAGCATCGGGAGTTGTACTGTTGCAGGCGCACAGGCCAAGCGTCATAACGCCAGCCATCATAAGCGCAGCAAGTGATTTCAGTTTCATAAAATAAACCGTCCTTTCGTTTTTTTGTATATATCACGCCTGAAAAGCGCATATACCTGTTTCAAATCAAGTGGGAAGCCTGTAAAAGCTGTTTGGTATAGGGATTTTGGAACACATCCAGATTTCCGTCCCACCGGCAGCCTTCGATCAGTTTCCCGTTTTGCATTACATGAATCTCGTCCGCGAGATAAAGCGCCGCGTCAATTTCATGGGTAATGAAAAGATAGCTGCACCGTTCTTCCTCCTGAACGCTTTTTAATAATTCCAGAATCCTTTTGCGAAGGATGACATCTAAACCGCTGATGGATTCATCAAAAACGATATATCGCGGAGAAATTGCCAGCGCACGGGCAATCCCTACGCGCTTTTGCTGCCCACCGGACAACTCGCCTGTTTTCTTATTCGCTGTTTCCTTCGGCAGTCCCATACGGTCGAGCAATTCAAAAATTCTCGCCCGTTCTTTCTCTTTGGGTACACTTAGCAGGTTTCGGATTGGCTCGGCAATCGCCTGATAAACCGTAAAATGAGGGTCAAGGGCGCTTTTTCCGTCCTGTAAAACAAGCTGGATCGCTTTGGCTGTTTCTTTTCGCCGTTTTGCCCCTTTGCGGGAAATGGCTTTCCCATCCAGCAGGATTTGCCCGGAGGATGGGGACTCCAATCCTAAAATCAACCGCGACAGGGTACTCTTTCCACAGCCGCTTTCTCCCACCAAAGCATAGATGCGGTGATCTTCCATAGACAGGCTCACATCCGAAACGGCATCACAGAGCAGCTTATCTTCACCCCGATACTGTTTGCTTACATTTTTAATCTCCAGCACTCGATCACCCCCATCCCAAATGGATTGCCTCAATCAGTTCTTTTGTATAACCGGCCTTTGGATTCTGCAAAACCTCTTTGGCGCTGCCGCGCTCTACCATCCGGCCTTCCTTCATAATCAGAACATGGCCGCCCATATGCCGGGCAACATCAAAATCGTGCGTCACAATCAGAATGGCGCAGCCTTGCTCCCGCAATTTCAAAAGCTGTTCTACCGCCCTGTCCCGGTGAATCGCGTCTAAGGCGGTGGTCGGCTCGTCCGCAATCACAAGCCTTGCTTTCCCAGCGATGGCAAGGGCGATCAATACACGCTGGAGCATACCACCGGAAAGCTGATATGGCCTGCTGTTCAGGATTCTTTTTGTGTCTGTCAGTCCCGCCCGAACCATCGCCTGTTCGCAAAGAGAAAGCACTTCTTTTTTACTAAGCTCCTGATGAAGCCGGAGAAATTCAGCCATTTGAACGCCGATTTTTCGAGACGGGTCCAGCGCAGTCATGGGATTTTGCGGTACAAAGGCAATCCGGCTGCCATAGTACAGCGCCCGTTCTTTTTCCTTTAGCTGCAAAAGCGATTTTTCTTCAAAAAGTATCTCACCGCCCACCTGAAAGGCGCTGCGGTTTAATAGTCCTAAGATTGCCCGGCAGGTCAGGGTTTTCCCGCTTCCCGACTGTCCCAGGAGGGTAATCGTACCCGCTTCCTCCAGTGAAAAGCTGATGTCCCGCACCAATTCCTGATTCTGATTTTTCAATTTGATGGTAAGGCGCTCCACCTGCAATAGCGTTTCGTTCATAGCACATCCTCCTGTGGCTGGAGAATATCCCGAAGCGCCTCGCCAAACAGGTTAAAGCCTGCGGCTGCAATGAAAATGCAGATGCCCGGATAGATTAACAGTTCCGGGTGAGAATACAGCGCCACCTGCGCTTCCTCCAGCATTGCGCCCCATTCCGCTGTACCGCTGGGCAAACCAAGCCCGAGAAAGGAAAAGCTGGAAACGGTAAGGATAGCAGAGGCGACGCCGGTTGAAAAATACACCAAAAACTGCGGCAGGATATTGGGAATTAAATGATGAATTATAAGCTGCCACATCCCACAGCCGGACACCCTTGCGGCTACAATATAATCCCGTCCAAGCTCCGTTTTCGCGTAGGTGCGTATCATCTGCATAAACCGCGCCCACATGGAGATGACAACCGCCCAAATGATATTTTGCAGCCCGTCCCCAAGCACACCAATAATGGCTACCGCAATGATAAGAGTGGGAAAAGCGATAAATACCTGACTGATTCCCGTAACAACACGGTCAAACCACCCGCCGATGCACGCTGTCATCATACCGAGAATGAGTCCAATGCCTCCCAGCAGAATCAAAATGGGAAGAGCCAGACCGAGGGACGCTCTCGCGCCATACAGCAGGCGGGATAATTCACACCGGCCAAGCTGGTCGGTTCCGAGTGGATAGTCTGCGCTCGGCGGTTGATATTTCAGCAGTGGATTTACCGTGTCGGGAGAATTGGGAGCCAAAAGCGGTGCAAGGATTGCAACGGCGCAGATCAGCACAATCAGGGCAAGCCCAATGACCGCCTGCGGATTTTTCCATATCTTACGCAGCATCGCTTTCCTCCTTTCTCCACGGGCACAGCACATGGTTTAATATCTCGCCAAACAGTTCGGCTAACAGATACAGCGCCGCGATAATCAGCATACAAGCGCCAATCGCGTTGGCATCGGCTGCCATAATGCAGTTCATCAGATAATTGCCTACGCCCTTGATGGAAAAAACTTTTTCCACTACGGCGCTCCCGGCAATCAAATAACTTACATATTGACAAAACAAAGTGATAACAGGCGGCAGCGCATTGCGAAACGCCTTTTTCCAGAGAATCCTTTTTACTGTCATACCGCTCGCACGGGCAAAACTCACATAGTCCCGGTGCATTTCTTCCAGCAGGGAAGCGCGGAATACACGCACGGTTGAGCAAATCACAGGGAAAGACAATGTAATAGATGGTAATATCAATCCCATGATTCCCGGCGCGGGTGTTACGCTGAAAATCGGGATTTCCACAGCAAAGCCAATCAACAGTAAAAAACCGAGCCAAAACGGGGGGACACAAATCCCGAACATCGAAACAATCCGCATGATGTGGTCTGTCAGTTTGTTCTTTTTTGCGGCGCATAAAACACCCAGCAAGATCGAAAATACGATAATTTCAGCCAGCGATAAGGCTACTAATTGCAGCGTTTGCGGGAAATATTTCGCCAAATCCGCAGCGACTTCATTGTTTGAAAAAATCGACTCGCCAAAGTCGCCGTGTAAAACTCCGCTGATCCAGTTGAAGTACCGGACCGGCAAGGGCTGGTCTAAGCCAAGCTCCATCCGTACCTGTTCAATCGCTTCCGGCGTAGGAGAGAGATTTCCCCGGCGCACAATATAGGTGGCCGGATCCGTGCTGGATAGTGCGGTTAATACAAAGCACAAGATGCTTACGCCAAAGAGCAAAATCAGCAGCCGCACAATCCGTTTTACCCAATGAGACTTCATCATCATACCCTCCTTTCCGGTTAGAGTGAGCTAACCATTGTGTTAAAGTATCTGCGGCAGGCGGCATAACGCCCGCCGCAGTCTATCAAAGCTATTTTGCAAGTTTCCAGTCCCGCGCCCGCTGCCGGATATTCCAGAAATTTTGATAGATTCCCTTTTGTTGTATCAATTCGGTATGAACGCCTTTTTCTACGATTTTTCCGTTGTCCACCACTAAAATCTGATCGGCATCCCGAATGGTAGACAGACGGTGCGCAATGACAATCAGCGTTTTATTTTTTACCAAGGCGCTGATGGCCTGCTGCAAATGCACCTCATTTTCCGGGTCAACGCTGGCGGTTGCCTCGTCAAGCAGGATAATCGGCGCGTCTTTGAGCATGGCGCGGGCGATGGAGATCCGCTGCTTTTCCCCGCCGGACAGAGTAGAGCCGCCCTCGCCAATCACCGTGTCATACCCTTTTGGCAGAGCGGAGATAAAATCATGGCAGCAGGCTTTCTTTGCCGCTTCTACCACTTGCTCGTGGGTTGCATCCGGGCAGCCAAATTTAATGTTGTTCTCAATGGTATCGCGGAACAGGTAGACATTCTGGAATACCATGCTCATGTTTTCCAAGAGGCTGTCGCAGGTAAACTCTTTGACATCATGGCCGCCTACGATAATGCTGCCCTCCTGCACATCCCAAAACCGGGCGATCAGCCGTGTAATGGTGGTTTTTCCTCCACCGGAAGGGCCGACAATCGCGGTCATGCTGCCCTGCGGAATGGAAAAACTCACATCCTTCAAAATCGGATTCCCGTTTTCATAGGCAAAAGAAACATGCTGAAAAGAAATATCAAAGGAATCCAAAACAATGTTTTTGCCATCTTCATCAATCTTTTTTGCCTTCTTAATGCGCTCTACCCGGTCAAGGGCAGCGTCCATCGTCCGAATCATGGTTGTCATCTGCCCCATAACCTCAATCGGGTTGAAAATAGTAAAGGAGGCAATCAGGATAACAGCGAGATTGGCAAAGGATAAATCACCGTGGGTCGCCAGAATCCCGGCGAACAGCATAATCACACAGGCTGCGATGCGGAATACCAGCGAATAGGTCATGTTCAGCGGTGTGAAAACCCGTTCTACGCCATAAGAGGCATCCGCATTTTTTTCGTAGGCATCCTCAATATCGCTCAAATTTTTGTCGCACATATTAAAGGACTTTACGACGGAAATCCCCTGCACATATTCCAATGTTGCGGAAACCGCTTCGGACTGGATTTTCTGCCGCTTTGCCGATAAATCTTTTCCTTTCCTCTGCATAAAGCTGTAAATTGGGAAGGAAAGGAGGATGCCCGCCACAAAAATCAAACCAATGCGCCAGTCAAAGGCCAGAATACAGGCGGCCATAACAATCATACTCAAAACGCCGGTTGTAACCTTATCGAGAATGTGCATGGAATAGTTCTCGAGAAAATTCAAATCCGTTGTCACAGTAGCCGTGATGTCACCCATACTGTTATCGTGGAAAAATCCCATCGGTACATTCCGCAGCCGGTCGCCCAAAGCAATTCGCTCTCTGGCTACAAACTCAAAGCCTGCTGTGCTTTGCAGCCGGTAAACCAAGTATTTGAAAAGGATGCGAAGAAGCAAGCCACCGGTAATCAGGCCAACGACGATACCCCATGTTTGGCCTGTGATCGGATGACCGGCCTGAAGCTCCGTTAAAACGATAAACACGGCGGCGATGGGCAATAGACCAAACATGGATTCCAGAAAGCCGCAGACAAAGCTGCCCCAAATCCGTTTCGATAAATCTCCGCTTAAACGCAGTACACGCCGGATAATTTTTAGCATGATTCGCTCACCTCCTGATTCATACTCCAATCCATTGCGCTGATGTGAGCTTTCCACATATCCAGATAGGTCTCGGAACGGGATAATAGCTGCTCATGGGTTCCCTGTGCGGAAATCTGCCCGTCCTCCAACACTAAAATCTGATCGGCATACATAATGGTGGAGAGCCGGTGGGCAATGACAATCAGCGTCTTTCCTTTCGTCAGTTTATCAATCGAACGCTGCAATTTATCCTCATTCTCCGGGTCTGTAAAGGCGGTGGCCTCGTCTAAGATTACGATAGGCGCATTTTTGAGGATTGCCCGCGCTATGGCAAGACGCTGGCGTTCCCCGCCGGAAAGCCTTGCACCGGCGTCGCCCGCATTGGTGTCATACCCCTGCGGGAATCTCGCAATAAATTCATCGCATCCGGCCTGTGCAGCCGCCCATTCTACTTCCTTGTCGGTGGCATCTGGTTTACCGATGCGGATATTGTCGCGCAGGCTCATGTTGAACAGAAAGTTGTCCTGCGAGACATAGCTGATCTTCTCTGTTAAGTCGGTAAGGGACATCTCCCGAATATCAATCCCGCCTACTAAAACCGCACCTGCATCGACATCCCAAAACCGGGCAATCAGCTTGGCTAAGGTTGATTTACCTGAACCGGAAGGCCCCACAAAGGCAGTTACAGTTCCCGCCTTCGCAGAGAAAGAAATGCCGTGAATGATCTCGCTGTCGCCGTAACCAAAATGGACATCCTTCATCTGCACATCGGCGCTGTCCGTATGCTTTGGCTGCGCCGGTTCCGGCAGTTCTTCCATATCGAGAAGCGCCTGAATACGGGGCTGCACTTCGGAAATGACAGCAAAACTTTCCCAAAACTCGGTAAAGTTCTGCAAGGATCCGACGATTGCCATAGAGAGCAGGATGCACACAATCAGTTCGGCAAGGCTAACCGCACCGCCTGAAATAAGGGCCATTCCAACAGGTAAAACAAAGGCAATCGAGGATGGTAAAATCGCCTGGCTGATGCTCATAAACGGCCAGCAATGCTTATACCATTTTGTCGTGATGTCTCTCACCTTTATGACTGCCGATTGGAACCGCCCCATCGAGGACGCTGTTTGATTAAACGCCTTGATGACCTCCATACCATTGACATACTCCACAATGGTCGAGTTCATATTGACATTGGACATCATGTATTCCTTCATCACTTCACTGCGTCCAAACATCATGCTGTAATAGATCAGGTTTCCCAAAATGGCCGAAACCAAAGCTGCCAGCGCCATACGCCAGTCGATCACCAGCAAATACAAGATGACAAAAACAGGGACAAGGATGCTGGCGGTCATCTCGGGGATAGCGTGAGCCAGCGGTCCTTCCAATCGTTCCGCATCGTCGATGACAAGCTGCTTAAACTCACCGGACGATTTGCTCTGAATCGTTCCCATAGATACCTTGGACATCTTTTTCATAATCGAAGTACGAATATTTTTGATAATTTCGTAAGCTACCTTGTGGGAGCAAAGCGTCGATTTTGCGTAAAGGGTATGCTTCAAAAGATACCCGCACAGCGCGATAACCGGCAAGAGGATTGCCCAAGTCGTTGTCAGACTGTTTGCCAATGCCTTTTGCAGCAAGATTGCAACCGCGATATATGGAACAATACCAAAAGCAGAGGACAAAACAGATAGGACAACGGCAAATGATAGCTGCGGTTTCTTTTCGTCGGCAAATTTGAGGATTCCTTTATAGGGGGACTCTCTCTTGCCATTTTCTTTTTGCATATACATTTACCCGCCTTTCCGTGTTATTTTCCAAACACAGTTTAGCATAGCAAAACTGCCTGCGCTTTTGTGACCGAATCCGGCGCTTTTATACCCCAATCCGGCAAATCTGCTTTTACAGCGGCTTGCTTTTTGCATGTAAATGTGCTATTATGTAGTTAGTCATTGCTAACCAAGATTTTTATGAAAGGAGTTTGGCATTATGCTTTTACAATGGTCCTCGCCCGAATATATGCCGCACTCTTTTCAGATTTCCGGCCTTTCGGGTACCATAGGACATAAACAAACCGGCAACTGCTTTGATCTCACAAAACAGGTTGCCGATGGTTTGGTGAACATGCAGGAGCTATCTAAGGGATTGTTTTTGGTGCAGTCCGAGATGGCTTTCAAAAAAGAAACGGAACTGTGTGAAGAATATCCAGAGCGCAAGGTGTTTCAGCTTTCCTTTTGCATGAACGGGATTTGTGAATGGAATTATCGGGAATCAGGCAGCGAGTGCTATCAGCTTTCCCCAACACAGTGCAGCTTGCAGTGCGGAACGCTTTCGCAGTGCGTGAGCCATTTCAGTGCGGAAAATCCTTACCGTACATTGAGTATTTCGCTGGAGCAGGAGCGGTTTGCCCCGCTGATGGAAGATTTAGAAGCCATGCATTTAGTCCGGCAGGATAACAAAATCTGTACCCATGTGTTTTCCACCACACCGGAGATACGACTTGTCTTGCAGCAGTTATTGGACTGCCCGCCCGAACGAAAGCTGCGCAGGCTGTACCTCGAGGGAAAGGTATTAGAATTGGTGTCCCTGTTCTGCGATGAAGTGGTTGGAACACAAAAAAACGACAAGGGAATTTCCCGAGAGGACTACCGTTGTTTGATGAAGGCAAGAGAGATCATTGACAACCATTTTCTTCATCCTTTGACAATCGCACAGATTGCCGAACAATGCTTTTTAAGCGAAACCAAATTGAAGCAGGGCTTCAAGACCTGTTTTAATTGTACGGTCTATGAATACATAGTGGAAAAGCGTATGGAGATGGCCTACCGCCTGTTGCAAAGCGGAAAATACAAGGTGAAAGATGTGGTGTGGATGGTTGGCTATACCAATGCGAGCCATTTTATCGACGCTTTCAGAAAAAGATACGGCGTTACGCCCGGGGAAATTTAGTTTCTAACTTTGCGTGAAGATTTTCGGGGAATTGCTGCTTACCAATTTTCTGCATCATGTTAAATTAGGAGAAAAATATGTCTTTCTTTCAAAACACCTGTAAGCCAAAAGGATTTGCAGGGAAGGTTATGGTTAATATGATGAACGCCGGTCATGCCGCGCTTGCGGAGTGGGGGTTGACACATATAGAAATCCAAGACGATGATTTCTGTCTGGATATTGGCTGCGGTGGAGGGGCTAACCTCAAACGCCTTTTGAAAAAAAGCCCGAATGGACGGATAACGGGTATTGACTATTCCGAAGTTAGTGTTCAAAAATCGAAAAAACTCAATCGAGCAGCAATTCAGGAAAGCCGATGTGAAGTTTTGCAAGGTAATGTTATGAATCTGCCGTTTTCAGGAGACAGTTTTCATTTGGCAACCGCCTTTGAAACGATCTACTTTTGGCCCGATATTCAAGTTGCTTTCCAGCAAGTATATCGTGTGCTTAAAAACGGTGGAACATTTCTAATCTGTAATGAGTCCAATGGAAAAAATACAAAGGACGAAAAATGGACGGGTATCATCCAAGGTATGACAATTTACACTCCCGGGCAGATCGAGAAAGCATTGGAAAATGCCGGGTTTTCAAAAATCGAGGTAGACCAAAACAAAAAAGATTGGATTTGTTTGGTTTGTAAAAAAGATAATTAAAAAGGTGCGACAGCATACAACGCTGTCACACCTTTCATTTTACTTCAAATCCATATTCACAGATTGGCAAGCAATGCAAATATGTACATATTTGCGATTTTGGCGGGGAGTAGCCCCGCCAAAACGCTTGTTGAGGGATAACCCCCAAGCCCCCAAGATCGCTACCTTTGGTAGCGGCTGCGCGTCCTGCGGACGCTGAAAACCATAAGCCAAAAGCTCACTCCCTTCCATAAATCATTGCCTATGCCTGGTATTATCTCTGCCGGTGGAGGCACCAAGCAAATAATCAATGTTGGCTTTCACATTTTGAAGTTCTCGCATATCAGCCCGTGCCTGTTTATATTCGGCATAGGCTTTTCTTTTTGCCTCCAGCACTTCGGCATATTCTTCACGCAGCGCCTTGACCGTAGGCAACTTTTTCAATCCCAGCCCATCAAAATATTTTTTTGCTGCCTGATGAATTAAAATGTCGCTCTCGTGTTCAGCACGAAATTTTTGGCTGTAGCCTGCCTTTCTATACTCGATATAAACGGCGCGTGTCTTAGAATAGTTGATGATTTGTTTTTGCAGTTCGCCGTTATCCGATAGGCGCGACTCCATTGCCTTGATCTGATCGGACAATTCATTGAATCGAGAAGTTGACGCGGCGGCCTTCGCCTGCAATTCTTCATAACTCATATCGTCGTGTTCTTTTAGGTAACTGATCGCCTTGGCAAGCTGCTTTACATTAAAAACCTTTGCCCAGCGTTCATAGCCAGCACCTTTACCTGTGCGAATGGCAGCATCAATGTCAATCAACATCTTTACATTGGCTGCGACGCGGTAAGAAAGATGGGAAGGTATGCGGGTACCGGCAATCCTTTCCCGTATGGCCTGCTCGGTATAATCTCCTTTGAGTGTATTGCAGCGAGTGGGTTTATCTTGGCCGGGCATACGAAAGTTTATATTTTTGCCTCGCTGCGTAACCTCCACACCGGCATCCTCCAGCAGCTTCAAAAAATCTTCAAAGGTAGAAGGATGCTTCTCGAGCGCGGTGTCGATGGCCTGCCGAATTTGATTTTGAAATGAGAGAGGCTTATTCCCATCGCCCAACCATTTCCCATAATGACCGCGACTCGGTTTGGGATCCTCAATAATGGAAAGACCGTGTTCCAAGCACAGCTTATCGCTGATACGGCGCAGCGCCCATGAGGAACCCCAAAAGTTTCTGAACTTATGTGTGCAGGAAAGATCAACCGCGCTCACGATGATATGATTGTGGACATGGTGTTTATCAATATGCGTACAGACGATAAAGGCATTTTTGCCTTTTGTCAGCTTCATCGCCAGCTCCCGGCCGATCTGATTTGCTTCCTCCGGTGTCACTTCTCCCGGCTTAAATGCCTGCCGAAAATGATAGGCAATCACATCGTCTGCACCGCGCTTTCTGCCTGTGAGATTCAGATATTGCCGTTTGGCTAAAGTAAATTCGGCATCGGCGGTGCGAGTATCACATTCATAGCCGAATATAAATTTTCCGTAGTCTGTCTTTTGCGGATTTTCCACATAATCAAGTATGTCCTCGATTGCCGTGGAGAAGGTTCGGCCTTCTCCGATATGCAAGGGCATCAGCCTTGTGGTAGCCATCGTTCACCCCCTTATACAATAAAAGATAGGCTGCCTTGTAAGACAGCCTATCAAAAAAATTGATTATTCAAAGCAAAAGTTTTCGGTGTCATTCCTCCGCAATAAGCGGAGTGTGTTGAAATGCTTCGGCTATAATTTTGTCAATGTCGAGCATCATCTGATAGGTGTTCGCTCCGCTGCCGTGCTGGTATGCACGAAGCACTTTATCCTTCCAGTTTTCTAATTGTGTTTCCAAAATTTTTGCTTCCACAGCAATGCCTCCTTATCGCCTTTTGATATATTTTAGTATGCCATTCGGTTTCGCGCCCGTAGATGTAGAGCGAAAACTGCGACGGTTCCCAATGCCAGTACCACATAGGTCCACACCATATCTTTGCCGGAAAATTCGTAGGCCATTGATGAAAAGATAATTCCCCACAGGACAGAGAGCAGTATGCCAACAATCCAAAAACCGGGACGAGTGTGTTGCAAAAATAGAAGCCCCAGCAACACTACAATTCCAATTACAATAGCCAGAGCCGGGTGAAGATGCAAAAGCCCATGTGAGAAAAATCCGGCCAGCACAGCGAGAGCAATGCTGTCAAATACAATGATGTTGCCAAAGAACAGTCCGATCATGGTGATAACTAACCCAAGGATTATACCGATCAACATTTCAAGCCCAACTGCCAATAAAGCAGCACCCATATACTTGCCTCCTTTCACAAAACACTTGCAATACTTCTCAATAAAATTCTAACGCTCCGGTCCAGAAAAAAGCAAGGTCTTATTGAAAAAAATCAGGGAAGGTAAGAAAGAGAGGATAACATCTTTTCTGTCGCTTCCCAAACCTTATCCAACTGCAGACGAAGATCCTCCACATCGGCGGCATAGATTCTGCCGGTTTCATTGGCTTTGCGTGTGTACTGATTCAGATTGTTTGAACAGATACGAAGGAGCTTTATCAATTCCCGCACTTCGGCCAAATCCAGATTGATGATATAACCGTCGATTGCAACCTTACGCAGATAAGCCGACAGGTTAGAAACGCCGATCAAACTCATGCGCTCTTTTATCATTGAGACTTCTTTTTCTGATACCAAAATATGAAGCTGGGTATTGCGCTTCTCGCTGGCCGGTTTCATCGTTCATTCTCCGTCAGCCGCGTTTCCTTTTTCTTTTCTGGCGGCTGTGAAGCAATGCTTCGTTCCTTTTTTAGAGAGTCCAGCAGCGAGGCTTTCTCGATTGGATTGGTGGAGGCAGCGCGTAGTTCGTAGTCGTTGATCTGCTTTTCCGATAGCGGCTGGTGATAGTAGACACAGCCCCATGCTTCAAAAGCACCGTTTTCTACCGGAAGGCGAAAGTCAAAATTGATGACTCTCTCCGGTTTGGGCTGCATCGGAATGGTGCCAATATCTACAGGGCGGTGAACAGAATAATAGGTGTAGCGTTGCTCTGCATTATGAAGTGCAGGGGGCTTATCTTTGTCCGGCTCGAAGGCTTTTTCCAAAATGGCTTTGCGCGCCAAATCGACGAAACCATTCAGAATGGCAGGGTGGGTATTTACAATGAAAGAAGTATGTTCGTATTTGGGGATGTCAAACCCCTTTGCCCACTCCATATTATTGCGTGAAAACCGGCCATCATCTAACTCCTGTAAGGTATGAGCCAATACCCACGCAACACGCTCTGGAGGATAAGCTGATAAGACCATTTCAACACAAGCAGCCTCCAGATGGTTTTCGGCATAATGCTGGCGAATGGCCTGATAGATAAATTCGGAGCAAGCGCGGTTTAGCTTCATGCTTTCCCTATATAAATCCAATTCATCATTTTGCCGGGCTACGGCAGCACTATTGCGGTAAACTTTGCTTTCGTCCATATTACAACTCTCTTTCCGGCGGCGCGGGTTGTATGAAGTGCGCTTCCTGTACCGTTCGATCTGCTCTTAACTTCTCCATAATAGAGGGCTTGTCGTTTTGCAGTGTTTCAGGAGCCAAAGCCTCGATTTCATCATAGGTTTGCCCGTCAGTAAGGTCGGGGCGCACGGGAGGCGCGTTGTTTACTACGCCATCAATCATGTTATAATTGCCGCCTTCGCCTTCTATGTCCAGCTCGGTATTGCGCAGATAGTTTTCCGGTGGCTGGAATGGTTTGCCTGCAAATAGAATTTCCCTTTGCGGAGTGAATTGAAGCAAGACGCTATCCCGCAGATGCGCAAATTCCATATACTGCTCCATCGTTAGGCCGCGCTCCAGCATAGACTCCTGCGAGTGCGCCCATCCTTCACCGTAAAGGAAGTAATACATATCGGGCTGGTCGCTTATAAAGCACAATGAGCCATCTTTGTTATCATAGAATCCGTATTGGCCGGGCGTCTCGCGATAATTTTCTTCTTTCCCAAGGTACACCCTGTTATCTGCACCCAACATGGCAACCATATTGGCATAATTGCTGTGAACGGACGAACGCATTTCTATGACGGGATCCAGTTCAGGAGACATCTGCCGCCCGGTTATTTCATTGAATTTTTCGGCAATTTCATTGCGCGACACCCAATCATTCGGCACATGTACGCCAAAATCCGAGTGAAACCAAGTGAGCCGTTTGCGCTCGGGGATGCGGTGTGCTTTTTCCCAGCGCCCAACGGTATCGGCCTGCTGTATAAACTGCTCATGGGCTTCTTTCGTTTCAAATTGTCGCCCTTGCTTGTCAACTAAATACATATTGAATCCTCCTAAAAGTAATAGCGGCCAGAGGCCGCGTAGCTATCCCCGTAAGGGGATGATCTGGCAGACGGGGAATCCGGCTGCCTGTTTTATCTTTCCGGCTGCTGTTTGGCCGGTTTTTTTGAAATGCTTCCCGGCGGCGCGGCTTCTTTCAACTGTTGCCGAAGGGAGGCTCTTTTTTCAATTTCCGGTTCGGGATGCAAAATAGAGGATAAGGGCTGTTCCCACTTGTCCCCAAAAGCCCGCACTACGGTTTTATCCCGTGCGCCGTTGTTGCTGAACATCTCCAATGTGTCGAATCCCTTTTCAAAGAGGGAAAGGTTGCTGCTGTCGATATTGGGAGCGAAATGAATCACCCCATCGGGATAATGCCTGCCGGTTCCCACCCAGCCGCGAACAAAATCATCATAATTTTGCTTAATGCCAGCCAGAGCAAGATCGTCGGCATGGCTGCCCGGCAAGCCTTTGGTCTTTCCATATTGGTAGCCGAAAATCAAAACGCCGCTTTTCGGGTTATACATAAAGCGGCGATTCTCAATTTCCTGCATATCAAAGCGGTGTATTTTAACATTCAATTTCATCAACCTGCGCTCAATGGAAACAGGCTGTAGGGTAATAAGCTGCTCACCCTGATTTTTCTCTACAACTCCCTGATTGAGGCGATACCCCTGCACTTGAAGCGCCTGCAAGGTATCGTCGCTTATATAGCCGTATATTTTCTGATCGGAGTCTACAAGGAGTTGCAGCGTGTTCTTGACTGCATCGGATAAGGTAGGTTTATCTTTTTCCACGCGATTCTCCTTTCCTGTTTTATAGCGATAGTCCGCAACTTAACCGCTGTTTTAGGGGGGAGAGTATAAAACCCTTACCCTCTTTGAAATAGAGGCTGAAAAGCCTTGTAAATCAAGGCTCCAAAAGGCTAAGTTGCGGACATATCATCTCTTGTTTTGTCGTGCCTGCCGCTTGCGCTTCTTGTCTGCATCCTTTCGCGCCCATGCGCGGCAGGCATCCGAGCAATAGGCTTGGCTGGTAATGGGAAGATATGATTTCCCGCAGACCGGACATCGTTTCTGGCGCTGGGAGGTGTCGTTGCCAGTCAGCGCAGATTCCAGCGCCGGATCCACCGGCAAGACTGCGGCTGCAAAATAACGGCAAAGAGCGCCGGTCCACCATTTATTTAGCATATAGCAGGGACAGTCCAAGGGGAGGCAGATTTTAGCTTGATCGTCGTAATTGGCGCATAGATTTATTACCAACCTTCGGATAGCGGCACGCTCTGAACGGGTTAATTCTCTTTCTCCCATCGCAGCACACCCCTAACGCTCTGGCTCGTGATTGGATTTTTTGCCGTTTTGGTTTGGCATGGCGGTGTTTTTTGATAAGGAGGCGATCACAGAATCCTTTGCTTTCTGCCGTGGTTCGTGGTAGATAAATAACTCCCTCGACGCTGGCACATAAATCCTGCCGTTTTCTTCGCAGCGAAATATATCACATGTTTTATCTGTCGCGGCCTTGTAAAAATCCTCATATACATACCGGAACTTTTGACGCTCCGGGTATGCTGAAAAACCTAATTCGGGATCTGTTTCAAGGCGGCGGGAAAGAGCGAAAAAATCGCCTTCCTTTTTTTCAAACTGCCTGATTGGAGTGAAATGATACCCTCCATATACAAATGTTTTTCTACTTTTCATTTTCCACCTCTCCGCTCAAACTCCAGTTTGAAATTCACATACTTATCGCCGGTGTCATCCATCACAACCACCGCATCGTAGGTTTTTCCTGTTTTTTCGCTGTAAAGACCGGAAATAAAAACGCGCCCCTCTTTTAAGAGAGCCGCTGCAATGGTTTTAGTGATGGTTTTCTTTTTACTGGAGAAGAAATGATTGGACTTCCACAAAGCAAAGGAACACGCTTTGTTTTCACAGAAAAATCCCTTTTTTCCTTCAAGCACAGCGCCGCCGCAGCGCGGGCAGGTGCCGATGGCCTCATGCTTGCCAGCCTTATTTTTTCCAAACAGGGAGAGATAGGCTGAATTGGGCGCGCTGTTCTGCTGTATAAGGTCACGAACCAACTTAGCGATTCCATCCATAAAAGTATTGGCGGTTATTTCACTGCGCTCAACCTGCTTTAGCATGGACTCCCATTCGGCAGTGAGAGAAGGCGATTTGATTACCTCCGGCAGCACGGCGATCAAATTGATGCCTTTTTCCGAAGGTAAAAGCTGCTTTTTCTTTCTCTGCACAAAGCCGGTGGAAACCAATTTTTCTAAGATCGCGGCTCGAGTAGCCGAAGTGCCAAGCCCCTTGCGCTCGGCATCATCCGGTGTTTCCTCTGCGCCCGCTGTTTCCATTGCTGCAAGCAGGCTATCTTCGGTATAGTGTTTTGGCGGGGTGGTTTTGCCTTCGCGCACGCTGGCAGAGATGTTTGTAAATCGCTGGCCTTCCTGCAGCTCCGGCAAACGGTCAGCATCGTCGTTTTCGTCCTCCTGCTGGGGCTTTTGCTTTAGCTCTGCGCGGAAGGCGCGCTCAATTCCTTTCCATCCGTCAAGCAGGACGGTTTTTCCTTTTGCAGTGAAAATATGCGTCCCGACCTTCAAGGTTGCGGTAACAGCCTCGAAGCGGTGCGGCTGGGCAGTAGCGCAAAGCAGCCGAGTAGCGATCAGCATCAACACATTTCTTTCGCCTGCGGGGAGAGCGGAGAGGTCCGTGTGGGCAATCTCGACAGTAGGAAGAATCGCATGGTGATCTGTTACCTTGCTGTCGTTAATGATGCGCTCCAATTCCGGTGCTGCGCTGCAATCTTTCGTGTAAGGCATGTTCTGCCACAACCATAGGGCGAGGGAACCTACGGTGGCCTGCATATCGGCGGTGATAAACTGGCTGTCTGTTCTCGGATAGGTTGCCAGCTTTTTTTCGTATAGATTCTGGAGATAGTCAAGGGTTTGCTGGGCGGTGAATCCAAACAGGCGGTTACACTCTCGCTGCAAGGTTGTCAAATCGTATAGAAGCGGTGGCTGTACCACTTTTTTCTGTTTTTCAATTTTATCTACAACAGCATCTTTGCCATTGCAATCCTGTTTTACCGCTTCGGCAGCGCGTCGATCTTCCAGCTTTTCACCGGCGGCGGTAAATCCTCCGCAAGCAATCTCCGGCACATAAAACGGTTTGCTCTGAAATGCCTTAATATCCGCTTCACGCCGCACCAAAAGCGCAAGCGTAGGGGTCATAACACGGCCAATATTCAAAGTCTCCCCGTATAGTGTAGAGAAAAGGCGTGTTGCATTGATACCCACAAGCCAATCTGCCCCGGACCGGCAAAGCGCCGCTTGATAAAGACGGTCATAGTCCGCGCCGGGATGCAGGTGTTCAAATCCGTCGCGGATGACCGCATCCTCCATAGAGCTAATCCACAACCGGAGAATCGGTTTTTGACAATCCGCTTGCTGATAGACCAGCCGGAAAATCAATTCTCCTTCGCGGCCTGCATCGGTAGCGCAGACCACGGCGCTCACTCTCTTATCGTTCATCAGCCTGCGCAGAGTGGCAAGCTGCTTTTTCTTATCTTTTGGTACTTCGTATTTCCAGATTGCAGGTAAAATGGGCAGATCGCTGTAATTCCATTTTGCATATTTTTCGTCGTAGGCTTCCGGCTGCGCCAGCTCTACCAAGTGGCCTATGCACCATGATACCAGCCAGCCATTGCCCTCCAGATAACCGTCCTTTTTCATTTTCGCGCCCAGCACTGCGGCTAAAGCCTGCGCCACGCTGGGCTTTTCTGCAATCACCAGTTTGAATTGTTCCATTTCGATACCTCGCTTTCTTTGAATTTGGGATAAAAAATAACGCCCACTGTTTCAGTGAGCGTCATTCTTTCGCTTGATTTATAGCTTTCCGTTTTGGCCTTCCGCTTCGGCTTTGCCTAAAATGTAAAGAAAAGCGATAGCGGGGACTCTGAATATTGGCGTTTTGGTTTCATGTTTTGTGATTCCAAAATCGTCTAAGCGTTTGGTTACTAAAAAGGCGTTTGTCACCTTGGATTTTTCATCTTGACACAATTCCACAATGGCATCTGTAGATGAAATATGGGAGTTGTTGCGGTACTTTACTTCACAAAGGATTTTTTGGCGCGGCAGTTCTACCACCACATCAACCTCTTTTTGATTGTCTTTGGCTTTCCTGAAATATCCAAGGCTTGCGGGGCTGCCCTGATAGAAGGACACCATATGCTTGTAGACGGTGGTTTCTACCATTGCCCCCAGTTCGCTTTCATCCGAAAGCACATCGTCAATCATAAGCACCGCATTGCGGATCGCTGCATCCGCGATAAAGATTTTCGGTTTTCCTTTTAACGCGCCTTTGCTGCCCACATCCATCGGCTTCGCCAGATAAATGAGATTAGACATTTCCAGCGCCCCAATATAACTGTCAATGGTTGTGACAGAAGTGTTTTCCAATTCCTTTGCCGCAGTAGTGGCGTTAAAAATCTCCGTTGAGTTCATACACAGATAGAGAAACAGCTTTTCCATCAGCAAAGGGCTTCGGATATTAAAGAGGGTTAGCACATCGCGCTTAATAACCTTGTCAACCACATCTTCCCGCAACATCCTTTGTGCGTAGGCATCGTCATCCGACAACACCAATTCAGGAAAGCCGCCGATCATAAGATAGCGGTTAAAGTGGTTTTGCAGCAGGGAAAATTTATCCATTAAATCGCCAAGCTGTGCATGGCTCATGTTTACCAGCTTGGATAAGCGCAGGTTGTCTTGAAGGATAGGCAAGTCAAGATTAAGCAGTTTGCAATACTCGTAAAACGACATAGTAGGAATTTTGAGTACGCTCCACCGGCCTGTGCCGCTGTCTGCCGAACCTTTTTCTAAAATTGGGCTTGCGGATCCGGTGGCAATCAGCCGAATATCTTTTCTGCTATCGTAGATTACCTTCATCCACAATTCCCAATTCTCGGTGTACTGCACTTCATCAAAGAGAATATACCTTGTGCCTTCGATAGGGTACATGGATTCATAGATGGCAAGCACATTCTCCACATTGACAAGTTTCAAAACCGGATTATCGAAAGTGGCATATAAGATATTTTTGGGGTTTACGCCTTCATCAATCAGGTGGTCTATGATCTGATAAAGGATGGTTGTCTTGCCTACGCGCCTCATGCCGGATAAAACGGCGAACCTCCGTATGCTCTTATGCGTAAGGATTTTCAGGGCTTCATAGTAGGCCAGCCTTTTTTGCGGCTTGCTTTCCTCCTTGATAGCAGAAGGAGTGCGCCACCAAGGGTTGTATTGCCGCAATACTTTAATGACCTGTTCATCATTCACAATCGCCATAAAGCACCTCCATAGTTTTATTATTTCTACGGAGTTCTCTTGTTATACATCGAGTTCTCCGCTACTGTTTACAAAGTATATTATAACAACAGTCGCGGAGAATTGCAAGTCTGATTGCGAAGATGCGCAGAACATTTACAAAGTTTTCTCATAAGCTCAATAGAAAAGCGCGAGAATGGGTAAATCCATTTTCGCGCTTCCATTTATTTTGTTGTTTTAGCGGCGTACAGTTCCGACAGGAATCTCCCGCAGTTCTTTTCGCTGTGCATGTACCATGCGAATAGTTGAGACTGTGCCGCCTTTTTCGCGTCCGTCATAGACAGCAATGATCCGATCTGAATGGTCCACGATATAGCGGTTCCGCTTCATATATACATTGGATGTCAATTCTTCGCTTATGACTTCGATCTTAGCGCAGCTTTCCAGCAATGCCCGATTTTTCTCATTCTTTAACAGCCTTTTATAGCGGTTGCGGTACGGAATGACGGCTTCGAGATGAAGAAGTGGATTTTCCTTGCATTTTTCAACGACGATTTCTGCAAAGAGCAGATCAACCCCTTCTGCAAATCCCGAGAGAAAGGCGGTGTAACCATCGGCAATCGCCTTGTCAATTTCACATTGAAGGCTGCGCTTGATGCTCTCAATCTGATTTTCTGGAATGTCCCTATGCCCGGTAACGCCACATGCTTTTTCAGCCATTTTCTCACCCCGTTCCTCTTTTGATAGCTTATAACTACCGGAATGTTTTATTATAATAGATTTATTTTAGCGTGTCAATGGAAATCACCCTTTGAATTTAGCGAATAAGGTGGTTCCATAAGGTACAATCTATTATACGATGGAGGTGAAGCGAATGTATGAAGATTTTATACCGGAGCGTTTGGCAAAATTAAGAACGCAAAAGGGCGTGTCGGCGCGAGATATGTCACTATCATTGGGACAGGCCAACAATTATATCAATAATATTGAAAACAAGAAAACGCTTCCCGCCATGCAGTCTTTCTTTTATATTTGCGAATACTTGGGTGTGACACCGCAGGAGTTTTTCGATGAAGGCAACCCTTATCCTGAAACCTTGAAGGAATTTATAGCGGAGGCCAAACGGCTGGACGCAAAATCAATGGCCTATATCCTCGGTATCATGAAAGAATTGAACAGCAAAAAATAGGAGCGGTCAATGCAACGCAGCTTTGACCGCTCTTATTATTATACTGTATTTTCGGCCTTATGCTGATGGAAGATATACCCAATCCTTCATCAGGCACACGCTGGGTTCCGTTTCCTTTGGAATCAGGCGATAAACGCACTCGCTGTAGACGGTCCTCTTATCTTCGATCTCCATACCATAAGCCTTATAAAAACGATACTCCAAATTTCCGGTAATGCAGCGAAGCATTTGAAGTGCTTCCCGCTGGGAAGTAACAACGAGTTCCCGATCAATGCTGCGCTTCAAAGCAAGCAGGGCTTTGTAGAGTTGTACTTCTGTGCGGTAAGGCCGCGCATATCTTTTGTCCAGCCAACCGCAAAAAGCTACGGGTCCGCTTTCAACTACATGTGCCTCCGGGTGATAAAAGCTATAGCAGTCAAGATTGGCGGTGTTGAGCAGATACAGCATTTCTTTCAACTCTGCGCTCGGCACTTCGCAAAAGCGAAGCAGGGAACGGTACAGGTGAATATATCCGTGGATAGGTACAATCGTGTTTATCATGGTGAATCCTCCACAAAATATGGGCGCGGGAGATATGCACTCCCGCGCCGCTTGTTTGATTTGTTATTCCGTTACAAAAACCAGCTTGCCCATGACAATAAAGCGATCTTTACCGCTGTTGGTGCAGGTAGAAAGGGTGAGTACCCTGTCGCTTGAAGTCACGGACACATCGTTCTCGACCATTGAGCGTTCCTGCATAGCCGTAAGCCATGTAGTATATGCGCCATCGTCTTTCCAATCCAGCGCCCACGGGGAGGTATCGCTGCCTGCCTCGGTGGGGCTTGCGATAAACACAGAAAACAATTCCACAAGGTAGTTGCCTTCCGGTGTCATCAGATACATTTGCGGATGCTCGTCAAAATAGGTTTGCTCTGCATATTCGCGCAAGCTCGAGAACATAGAGCCATCCCGCATGTTATGCCCATAAATAATGGTGTTGTTGTCGGAAAAATCCGGCGCGTTTTCGTAGTCGATAAAAGGGCAGCCATTTTTGTTTGCCGTACCATCGTACAAGTGCTTCAAATAATAGGAGTTATCTTCACACTGCACGATAGGATAGTTGATAACCGTGTTCGGCAATGTAAGCCAAGCCTTTACATCCGGTCCTTCCTCCTGCAATTTAGCAAAATCAACAGAAGGGAACGAAACGGCTAAAGTGTCAGGCATAGGCTCTGTCATATCGGTGGCTTCATCTTCTACAGGCGGTGCGTCCGGCACCGTTAGATATTCGCTTAGTTTGGCATAGGTGTCGGCGCTTTCCTTGTACTGGCCGATTTCATGTGCCAGCATGAATCCGCTGCCTACTATAAGCGCAATGGAAATCAAAAAGATTCCGGCTGCGGTCTTGCGGCGGGGATTGCCCTGCGCACCTTTTTTGCCTTTTCGCAGAAATAGAATCAAAGATATGGCGCTGCCGACCACAGCGATGCCCATCGTGCCAATCCACAGATAAAGGCTGTAGTCATCACCTGTCTGCGGAACCGGCTTCTCCGGTGTCGTTGGCGTTGTCGGTGTAGTCGGTTCCTCCGGCTTTTCATTAAAGAATTGCACCACAGCCGTTTCATCAGCTTTGATTTCCACGGTAGCGCCATCCGGGATGATGTAATCTTCGCTGGCCTTGTTTTTGATTTCTGTTACCGTGTAATTTCCGGCACGAAGCCCCTTGATCTCGATGATACCGCTGCTCGGGCTGGTAAAGGTTTCGCAGTAGGTGCCATCCGCGCTTCTTACTTCAAAGGCAAAACCATCTTTTCTTCCGTCGCTGCTGTCCTTGACGATTTTTAGATTGCCGCGATATGCTTCGTTGACGAACCCATAACCGGCCTCGCCATTCTCTACCACAACAACCTGCCCATCTTCCGTGATTTCAAAATAGTAGGCGTTGGGATCCAGCACGAAAGATTCCGGCGCAGTTTTCTCTTTTACGAAAAATCCTTTCGCCAGTAGGCCGGTCATTTGGTGAACGCCGGTGTCGGTTTCCTCCAGTTCTCCAATCAGCTTGTCGTTGTCATCCAGCTTTTTATCGCCATTGGTGTCCTCATAGAGTACGAATACCGCGCCGGGCAGCCGGTGCATGAAAGAATTGTTGCTCTCGTCCTCAATGCTTTGCAGCCCGTCAATCGCTTCGGTTTTGATAACCTGCACGGTACCGCGAATCAGGGTATTGTCAATTTCAATTTCAATGGTTTGCCCATCCGCACTCACATAAATATGGTGCTGCTCTGGGCTGATGGTGTAAAGCGCAGGACTGGAAATTTCCGCGATAATCCAATGCCCAAAGGGAATGTCCTCAAAGGAGAAGGAGCCGTTTTCGATAGACTCTGTAACGCACAGCGCCGTTTCTTCGGTAAATTCTTCGGTCTCCGGTGCGAACAGCCCAATAACAGCGCCCTCTAAGGTAAGATCATCGCCGCCTTCGGGATTTTCACCAAATTTGATTCCGTCTACGCGCCCACGAATGATTTGATTTGAAATAGCGTTACCGTCGTTTGCAGTGATGGAAACGGTTGCAATTTCCTGTCCGGCATACTCAAACACAACAGGGTATTGCTGATCGGATAAGATAAATGCCTCATTGGTAGAGCGTTCCTGCACATAAAAATTGCCGAAAGGCAGGTCGGCTGCAAAGGCCGCATGATACTGGCCGGACACATCCTCAACCGGCGAAACAGAAACAACCTCCAGCAACCCGCCTGCGGGAATTGTGCTGCCATCTAAAGCGGTGATGTCCTCGGAGGCATACAGGCCGAAAGAGATGTCCTTGTATTCTTCGCCCAAACCAACGCTAAACAATTCATCTGTTTCCAAGGACTTGTAAAGATCAATGGAAACCTTCTGGCGTTCGTCATACACGCCAAGGGCAACCTGTGTTACTTCAACGGTTTGGCCTGCATAGGTGAGTTCTGTATAAATCGGCTCGGTATCAAGAACCATGCCTGCCGGACTCTGTTGTTCCTCCAAACGATAGCGCCCCAAGTATAGAAGGCCGCTGGTAGCGGTTGCATCCTCCCCCGTGGTAAGCGTTTCTATAACCGTGTCCTTGGCAACGCGCAAAGAGCCATCGCCGGTGTAAATATCTTCATCGGCAATCAAATGATAGGTTGCACCGGGCAGGCCAGCCACTTCATAGATCGGAAGATACAATCCTTCGTTTTCCTGTACGCTGGCAAATACCTCGCCGCTCTTGGAAATGGTGATTTGGCCTTTTTGCGGCTGATTGTATTGAATAACTGTCACTACCGCTTCGCTGCCATCAACAACAAAAGGCACCGGCTCATTGGAAAGTACATAGCCCTCCGGCGCTGATACCTCGTATAATTCAAACTCGTGGGCAGGCAACGGTTCCGGCAGCATCAGCCAGCCTTCGTCGGAAACATAGAATACATCCAGAGTTTCAGGATTGGGGTAATAGATCGTCTGGCTGATAAATTCGCCGGTTGTCAGGTCCTTAATACGAAAGCCGGTACCCGGCATCGGAATGATTTCGCCGGTTTCGGCATCGCGTTTTTCAATGCGGATTCTTGCAGTAATCGAATCATTATTGAGAATATAGGAATAGGTGCGCCCATTTTCGTTTACAAAAACCGTAAAATCAGGGACAAACGCTTTGCCATCTTCACCGGCGATTTGGTGAACGGTGTACCGGCCATAAGGGAGCAGCTTAGAGGCTGCGAAACCATCCGCATCGGTGGTAAGAACATCGCGCTCACTCTCTTTGGCGTTGTCGAAGCTGCCTGCGCTTTTCAAATAAATTTGAAATACTGCGCCTTCCTCCGGCTTTTCTACCATACCGGCATTACCATCATCGCTGTGTTCTTCTTCTGCCACATCCGGATCCGGGTCATCGGTATGCTTGACAAGCTGAATGTTGCCATAGATTACTTTTTCCGTAACATGGTTTTCGGTGGTGTTCAGCTCCACTTCGTAGAGTGTTGGAGAAGCACCCACTTCATATACCGTTTCATCAAGCAAGTAGCCGGTACTCGGTTCAAGTTCACGCAGCGTCCAATCATTGCCACACGCATAATAGCGGGTTGTAAAACTGCCATCCGGCCCGGTGGTATAGGTATCAACCAACTCGCCGCTTTTATAAAGGCCATATACTGCGCCCGAAAGTGTAGCGTCGCCTTGCGCCGTTCCGGTATCAACATCCGTTTTGTAGGCTACAATGCGAAACTTTTTCAAAATGTTTGTAAACTGCACGCTGGCACTCTGGCCGCTTTCAATCGTGATATACTGCGAAGCAGGGGTTACATAGCGGTCAATAGGCCGTTCGGTCACAAGGTAAGTGCCGGGCAAAAGCTCGAGATCGACTGTACCATTTACGCCGGTAGTAACCGTTTCATTTACGCCGTTGCCGGTAACTTCAAAAGTAATTCCTTCAACGATTCCATCCTCACTGGCCTTGATAATTTTTGCTTTCCCATAGGTTTCCGACTGGATATTGATATAGAAGGTAACAGGATCCTTTGCGCCGGTCATCATCGTCTGCCAGCCTTCGCGTCCCCAAATCAACATGGTATCGCCAACCGGCACATCCTTTCTGAATTGGAGGGTTGCAGGAGATTCAATCATTTCCTTGCTGGTAAAGGTATAACGGTTGCCGCTGCGCGTGACGGAAATGCCGGTGCTGGAGAGGGCTTCAAGATCAATGTTCAAATTATTGGTGTCCGTCAGCGTCAAGGTATAGACTTTTGCTTCGGGATCCCATTTTAGCTCGTGCGTGGGTGCTTTACTCTTTGTTTCACCTGCGAAAGAAGGAATGGTGGAGTGAGAAGCGATTTGCTCCAAAATCCAATCATATACCTTTTCGGCAGGACGGCCTTTCACAACGCGGTAGAAGGTATCTGCCTCAACCTGTCCGTTATCATGTCGGCTATAGGGGTCGCTGCGAAGCTGCTGCTGATACTCCCACATAATACACTGTGCGGCCATATACCAATCGTTATTGTTAATCCCGCTCATGGGCAGGGCTGCGCCCGGCTGCCATCCGTAAAGGGATGTCAGCATAATACCGCGCTGGGAGGCTTTCGGTAACTGGTTGAAATAATCGCTGTTTTCGGTATGCTCGGAATAATAACCATCGTCTGAATTTCCAAACCGAACGCCGCTTTCCACGCAGTACACCCAGCGGAAAGAATCGCTTTCATCGGTTAAAACATAATGCTTATATTCTACACCGCCACTGTGATGATAAAAATAAGTTGTGCCATCACTACGATAAATCATCGTATAGTAATCGACAGGAGAGGTATACGCTTTCCCATCCGAACCAACCACTCTATCACCGTAAGCAGAACTCGCCGCATTGCCTGTTGCGGCAAAGGAACTCACGGGGAATAGACCAATCACGAGTAGAGTACAAAGGAAAAAGGCCACGAGTCTTTGAAAACGGTGGCCTCGAATTGCCTGTTTATTCACTGATTTGCTACCTCGCTTTCTTTTTGAATGTGTAGGCAGGATTGCCCGTTACTGTTCATCGTCTTGTTCATTTTCATCAATGCTGTCCGGTAGGGATTCTTCATAGCCATAATCCCCGTCAAAGCCTTCGCCGTAGCTGTCATCCTCAAATTCTTCGGCATCCTCCATTTCGGCTTGCTGCTTGGGACGAACAATTTTGAAATAATATCCCGCGCCGCCAGCGCCAGCCAGAGCAATGACGATGAAGATAATCAAGCCGGTGTTACCGCCTTTTTCTTCGGTCTGTTCTGGCTGCTCGGGGTTCTCACTCGGCTTTTCCACGACCTTTCCCAAACAACCTGCCATATCGTTTTTGCAGACCGGACAATCTGTGTTGACAGCGCCAGCTTCGCATCGATCAGTACAGGTGCAGGTTTCAATCTCCGGTACAACACCGTCAGTATCGCCTTCTTTTTCAGCCAAGGCCATCAGATCGGCCTCTGTAACACCGTTTAGAAAATAAACATTTTGCGAATCGCGCTTTCCATCAATAATCAGATAGAATACATTGCCCGCAGCGGTAGTAATGGTGTAAAACTGTTTTTCATCTTCCTGTTCACTGGCTGAATCAAGAATCGTACCTGTCCCATCTGGAGTAAACGCCCCCTCGGGAATTGCCGTTTCGGTTTCTTCATCTTCGCTGGAGTTGCCGTTCGGTGAAGTGCTTGGGGAGACGGTAGTGTTGTCGCTCGGCTGCGGGGAGGATGAAGATGTAGGAGTGGAAGAAGTTGTTGCCGAAGGTTTTGCAGTGGAAGATGTTGAAGGTGCCGCAGAGCTAACAGGGGCTTGTGTTTGCGCTGTATAATAAGGATTATCCAGTTTAACTTCTTTGGAGCGATTGCCGGAATAATCCACGGCATACACGACAACCTGTTTTTCATTGCCTGCGTAATCCTTTAGTGCAACAGAGGCTTTTCCGTTGACAAGAAGATTCACGCGGGTTTTATCAATGTAAACCGCTTCTACGCCTGAAAGATCGTCGCTGGCTTCAATATTCAGGGTTCCTCCGTCCAGCTTGGCCGTGAGTGTCGGAGGGGTGGTATCATCGCTGCTGGCAGCGAAAGCCGTGATGGGCAAAGCAAAGGCGCTTATGCAAAGCACAAGCGCCGATAAAAAAGCGATAGTTTTATTCTTCATTATAATCCTCCTGTGCTTGATTGGAAGCTCCTTCAACGGAAGGCAGCGTCGGCTTGATCTGCTGGGCTTTCAAAAATTCAGCCAGCTCCTTTGGTGAAAAGTTGAAGCTGCGTCCAATCTCGCCATAATCATAGTTTTCCAACTCGGTTTTTTGCTCTTTTAGTTCAGCAACCTTTTTTTGCAGTTCGGAAATTTTGGTTTCAGCTTTGGCGATTTCCTTCGCCAGTTTGTCTATTTTGGGATTCATGATTACCTCCAATCTTGTTAGTTGAGCCGCCCGAAGGCGTAAAAGTGTTCTGTCCAATAGGCTGTATCAATGCTGGCATATTGAACGGGTTTCCCTGCATGAATCATCATGCCGTTGCCGATATAAATACCTACATGTGTTACTGTGCTTGGAGTGCTGTAAGTTCCTTGGAAAAAGATTAAATCGCCCGGCTGGGCATTTGCGCGGGAAACAGGTGTGCAGGCATTGTATAACCCCTGCGCATTGGTAGCTATGTTTTTAACGCCGGACTCCCGCAGACTATAGCAGACAAAGCCACTGCAATCGAAAGAGTCAGGTCCTTTGGCACCAAATACATAAGGCTTGCCAAGATGTTTCTGTGCTTCCTCCATCAGGGCTGCATAGCTGCCATCGCCCATCGGTGCGCCGGGATAAGCGGGGATTTCAGGACCGCCCGGAGTGCCAGGCGCCAAGCTGCCGAAAGTGTGATCGCCGGTATCTGCAAAATACAGCGGGTTAATATACTCTCCATTTACCAAAACCTCCAGATGAAGGTGTGGTCCAGTCGAATTACCCGTGGAGCCGACCTTGGCGATAACATCACCTTTTTTTACTTCTTGCCCAGCCGAAACAAGTAGCTGTGAACAATGCGCATATTTTGTGGTGAGCGTCTTACCATCCTGCATGGTGCCTTCCAGCACAACTACAAGCCCATAATCGCCTGCCTCTCCAGCCTGCGAAACCGTACCGTCATGCCCGGCTAAAATTTCTGTGCCTTGCGCCATCCCAATATCAACGCCTTTATGAAAATTCTTGCCTCCGCTGATTGGATGAACACGATAGCCATAATAGCTGGTGACATACGGCAGCCAATTTGTTTCTCCGAATGGATTGGAAACATATTGCCGGTTTCCCTTCGTTGCCATTAGAATGTTGTAGAGTTCAACCTGTTCGGCATCCATATACCCAGCAATCACATCGCTGAAAGATTTAGCCGTAAGGTTGACATTCAAGATATGCCATTCATAGGGCACCTGCACTTCGTAGGTTTGGCCTGTATTGGGATCCACGCGGGTTTCCGTCCTGTAGCGGATTTCTGTTTCCTCTACAAAGTCAAGAGTGTACTGCTCTGCAAAAATAGATTGTAGAACAGATTGCACATTGGGGTATTGGAACTCTTGGTAAACAGCGGTGAGAAAACCCATCAACTCGAAAGGATTGTGGCCGATGTCATCTACCTGATAGCGGTATTCGTCATAGCCGGGATGATCGGTTTCCGCATTTTCTATCTGCATCTGCAAATCTGTTTCCCATTCCGTATAATAAAGCTCCGCATTGTCGATGTCTCGATCTTCGGCTACATAGCTTGAAGCGGTGACTGCACCAAGACCGCTTGTACCCATGCTGGAGCAGGAAGTGAAAATAGAAGAAATGAGAAAGAACAGCAGAAGCAAGAGCGCAATAATCCCAAAGATAATGGGGTGGCGCTTAACAAATAGCACCACGCGAGTTGCTATCTTCTCGGTAGTGACAGCGGTTTTCTTCGCTGCTTTCCCGGCACGCTGGGCTTCTCGTGCAGCTTTGGCATATTTTCGTTTGATCTTTTGCTTTTGCCACAAGCGAGACAGCATACTCTTTTTTAGTTCAGGATGGTCGTGAAGCGCCTGCTGGTATGCTGCCCGTGCGCTGGTCTTTGTTGCCTTTTTCTGGAGACGGGAAACTTTGCGATAGGGAGCGGTTTTTCGGCGGCGGTATGCCATGCGCAAGCCGCTCTCGGCCACAAGTTCTGTACGGTGCGCCGCTTCAATGCCCACATTTTCATGCTCATTTTCGTAAACCTTCTTATGAGCATATCCAATAGCGACATTTGCGCCTTTTTTAATAGGGCGCAGCGGTTTCGCACCTTTCAAGTGTTCCCCTTGGGAAATAGCTTCTTTTTCAAATTTAAGGCGATGCTTGGCCTTGCCGGTTTCTGCATCAGCCTCAATATTCATCCGCAGCTTGCGTCGGGCAGGCAAATTCCGTTCTGCTGCCTCCAGCTTTTGTGCTGTCCTTTCGGCTTTGCGCTTTGCATTTGTCAACTTTTTTCCCGGAGGCTCTGGCGGCAATTCATCATCAGTAAAATTCAGGCGGGAATGTCGCTGCTGGGCAGCGTTGCCTTCATCCCCTGCAAATCGTTGCCGTTGATTGCGCTGCCGGGTGTTCTGCGCTGCATCTGCGGCTTGTGAATAACCGTTTTCCTTGAATGACGAGTCTACCGGCTCGTCGGCATTGCTTTGTTCTGCCGTTTGGGAGATTTCTTCTGCTGGACGAAAACGGCGTTGACAGTTTTCCTGCTGCGGGACTCCATCAGGAGAGGCCCGTGCCTGCCGCAAATCAAAGTCTCTTTCACGATTGCTGATACGAATTTCTTCGCCGGATTCAGCGCCGCGCTCGATCAGCCCGTCATGGGTCATTTTTTGAAATCTCTTTTCTTTGGCTCGAAACTCCCTATCCCTTGGCATCTACATCACCTCCTGCTATCTTATAGGGAATACCAAGATAGTCTAAAACAGCGCCACACCCCATACGGTTAATGCAATAGTCATACTGTTTGGGATGTGTCAGCGCCATGCGTTCAAAGCGGTTTGGTCTTTTTTCAAGATGAAGGCCAAACATACAAAACATACAGCCTGTGCGTGCTGCCCCTGTGGTTTTTAATTTTCCTCCTTTCTCGATAATGTCCCCATAGATACTGGAGGCATATGGGATTTTCGTCATGCGCAAATATTGTAAGACATCCTGCTCTGTCCAAAAGGACATAGGCTGTGAGGATGGTTTGGCCTTCTGAAAGGCATTGCAGCCTGTCGCAAGATAGGCCATCTGCCGCCGGATGCTTTCACAGGCCATCGTGCCGATGATCGGCTGTGCGCCGGTTTCCTTTGAAAACCGATTCAAGGGACGCTCTTTCATTACAAGGCAGCAATAATCGGAAATAGGAAAGGGCGCATCGACAAGGTGCGCCCATTTGATATACCGCTGTGCAAATTTAGAAGTGCTGCCATCCCGATTTTTCCCCTGTAGCTGCTGGATTGCCCAAATCCCGCCTTTTCTCGCGTAATAGATACGGCGGGCAACCTCTTTTGAAACGACGGGATAACCGTATTCCTTGATTACTTTGTTGAAAGGCATATCGGGTTTCAGCCATGTTACATTCGGCACGCTTTTTACAAAATCCCTGATTTCCGGGTACTCCAAGCCAGTGTCCACATATGCGGCGCGTATATCAGGAAAAGCGCGCCGGGCAAGGTCCAAAAGCACTGTAGAATCTTTCCCGCCCGAAAAAGAAACAGCGACATTTCCCTTGAAGTGAAAATACCACTCCATGATTTTTGCTTGTGTTACTTGGATTTTTCGCTCCAGAGGCCATGCCTGCATGGTACTTAAATCCTGTCGCGTATAGACGCTCACTGGCCTGCCTCCGCGACTTCTTCCGGGCGGGTTGTCATAAGTTTATACAGCGAAGTGTCTTTCGGGAAGTGATCGACGAAGGGAATGATAATATCTCCAAAGAAAAGCAATCCTTCGCCGGGACCGCTGTGCGTAACATAGGAAAGCTGTGTCGGGCTGATGCCCAACTTCTGGCTCAAAATTTGTCTGTCGCCTTGGGCTTGATTCAACATGTAAATAAAATCGCTGTTTTCAAGAATATTTTCGATTTCCCTTGACGCAAGCAAATCCTTCACATTTTGAGTCAGTCCACTCGGGATCCCTCCCCACTTACGGAACCTTTTCCAGATCTCCGTAGAAAAAGCGCCCGTTTGTCCTTTCAGCAAGAGATGAAATTCGTCGATATAGAACCATGTTGTCTTATGCTTTTCACGGTTGGCTGTTACGCGGTTCCAAACGGCATCCTGCATAATCAGCAAGCCGATTTCTTTCAGGGCTTTCCCCAAAGACTTCAACTGGAAGCACAGTACGCGGTGGCTATCCATATCAACATTGGAGCGGTGATTGAAGATATTCAAACTGCCATTGACATAGATTTCCAGCGCCGTAGCGATATTTTGCGCCTCCGGCTCGGCCTGCTCGCGCAGAAGGTTATACAGATCGCCTAAAATAGGCATATTCTCCGGGAGTGGGTTTTGCAGGTAATCCCGATAAACAAGGCGGGTGCAGCGGTCAATGATGGTTTTCTCAATAGGGGTTAAGCCATCTTTACCGCCAAGAACCAAATCGCACAAGGAGAGAATAAAATCACTTTTGAGCGTCACGGGATTTTCGTCATCGCTGTAATCCAAGTTAATATCCAGAGGATTGATATAGTTGGTAGAGGTAGGAGAAAGGTCAATAACCTGTCCCTGCTCACCAAAACGCTTTACCAACGGCCCGTACTCGTTTTCAGGATCCGCGATAATGATTGAATCGTCGGTGAGCAAAAATACATTGAGAATTTCACGCTTTGCGCTGAATGATTTTCCGCTGTTGTGAACAATCAGGCCATTCTCCAGAATGAAATTCATGTAGCGCGGTACGGTGAGGTCATAGACCGCCACTTTCTTCGGCATTTTCAGCACAGAAACGCGCATGACAGTATGATCGCCGCTTAGTTTCTGGCCTTCCTTTATATCTACCGCCTGCACATACTCGCCTGCGGCATCCAAAATCAAATGGCTTTCTGTGCAGCGGAAGGTAGTGCCATCCTCCAGCGTGATCTGTTTTAGAGTATCGGCATACTTTTCAATGCGGATGTCACGCGCTGTCACAGTGATAATCTGGCCGGTTTCGTCATCGAAGGCTTTTACCTGAATTTCTTCCACACCACGCTCTACCAACTCGGCAAAAGACGGGGTGCTGCCATCGGCAAGCTGAATACGGGTTTCACCGGCAAAACAGCCGGGCGTACCCAAAAACAGGCCGTTTGGGTTTTTCAGGTATTTCCGGTTTGCCATAATGAGATTGTTGGAAAGCGCGTTTAGGCCGTAGTACATCGCCTGTCCATTCTGAAACAATTCACAAGTTGTAAACGGAACAAAGATTGCCGTGCTGCTGGTGGTTAGGCTGCGCTGAATTTCAATTTGGTTATAGCCCAGTGCGAGGGAGGACATCAAGCCCTGCTCCTGCTGATAATCCAGCCGTTTCAAAGCGCAGTTGTACTTCTGTGCAATGCCTGCGGCAGAAAAAATATCGGTGAACAGCTTTTGCCTTTTGGGAGCCATATTCTGAACTAAAACCGTCACCAAAAACATGCGCTCGTTTCTACTCTGCAAATCCTGTAAAAGGTTCTGCGCTTCCTCCCCATAGGTGGCAAGATCAGTCGGAATAATATCCATGTCGTAACCGGCGCGTACAGCTTTCTTTTGTTCTTCGATTTTCATTTTCTGGAGATCGGACATCTTGCGCTTAATATTTTTAATGGCCTGCGCCTGATCGATGGACTGGATATGAAGGTTTATTGTTACCGCATCATCCAAATCCAGCAGATCGGCAAGAAGGCGGTCCGTGAGTTCCGGCGCTAAGATTTGCAGGAAAGATACCGCACCGGAGTAATCGCCCATGCGAAAGGTTTTGCCATCCTTTGAGAAAGTGAAGCTGGTCGGCGCAATAAAATCTTTGGTAGAGAGGCCGGTCTTGGGCAGATCGCCCCATGTGAAATGCAACTTTTCCTGTCCGCTGGGGTGTAGCTGGCTATGCAGCAATTCCAATCGTTCCAGCCCATTCATAGGCACGGCCTGCACACCCAATGCCTTGAAATTGTTCAGCACATCGGTTTCAATGCGTTCCAGCCGCATTTTTGCAGTGCGCAGATCGTCAGCCTCAATGCCAAAGGTAATGTACTTGCGTTTGGAGAGGCCGTTGTTTCCCTTTTCAAGCTGATTTTTCAGCATATTGGCGTACTCGAGCCGAATATCGTCATATTCATCGCCGCAAGGCGGGATGGAGATACTTTTATTAAAATCCTGCATATTGACGCGCTGGTTCACAAAGGTAAGCTGCACGCTGATCGTTGAATCAAAGTAGTTTAGAAAATCGCAGTAGGACTCGAAAATCTGCGCTTTATCGTCCGGCTGTGCAAGCTGATAGGTAATGTCAAAAAACTGCACCGTTTTGGTGTATAGCTTATCGGTAACGCGGCAGATGCCATCACGATACATTTCTTTGTAAGGAATTGTTTGCTGGGCAGTCTGCGGCGCAGCTTTTTTCATTCCACCGAAAAAGCCGCCCTTGCCGGATGGCTTTTTATGGGATGTCGGTTGCTTACCTGCCTTTTTTACTTCGGCTCGATTTTTTTGTGCCTGCTTGATGTTTCTTTGCAGACGCTTTTCCTGCGCCTCCTGCTGTTTGGTTTTGGGCAATGTGGGATCCCTCCTTTTGAGAAATAATTTTATATAGATTTTGCGTTCTATATGGCCGGTGTTCAGGCCATAGGCGATGTTGAAGCATATTTTTGAGAATCTTTTCTGCGGGCAGCCCGTCGCGCTCATACATGGCAAAAAAGAAAAACGGCATCATCAATCCAATCATTAAAAATACGGATGCCGTGTTTCCAATAGCCTTGTGCGTGAGAAAATATACCGGAAGGCCAACCGCTGCGGCGAGACTGAAACAAATCAACTGCCTTTTAGTCAAATTGAAAGCGACTTTGGTTTTCACTTTCGTCAAATCCTTTGGGACTGGTACATAGGGCAAAAAATCACCTTCCTTTCATAGAGAAAGCCTCGCTATGCGAAGGCACATAACGAGGCTATTGTCAATCAAAGCGTTCTTTTTCGTATCTCAATTTTTGTTCTGCTGGGTATAAATCCTGTGGGGGTTTGCGTTTGCCTGTCCAGCGGAGGCCACCGGCAGGACCGGCGCATCGCCAACCTGCCGCCCTTAGACTTGCGCCGGTTTCACTGGCTAATGTATAGGTGATGATCTTTCGATACCCCATAGCCTTTGCCGCTCTCCAAGCGGCAGCATAGAGAAAGCTGCAAGCGTTCTTTGCGCCGGTGGTACACAGCCGGTTTACCTCCAAAGTAAAGCCATCGTCTAAATATCGGCTCACCGGGCGGCCTACAATCGCCACACCTACCAATTCGCCGTTTAACGAACAGCCGATAGAAAATTTGTGTCCGGTAACAGGCCGATGGTGGCGGTGGTGGAGAGCGACAAAAGCGTTCGCTTCCTTCAAGGAAACAGGTGTCAGCTCCAGCATATCAACGCGCATCTTCTTTGGTATGCTGGGCAGCCTTTGGAGAGTGTTCTTTTTCGGCTTTGGCAAGCGCCTTTTCACGCGCCTGCCAATAAGCAGGGTGCCATTGCTGTAGGCTACGATTCACTATTTTTCCAAGCTGCTCTGCATCCAAATTGAAAGCCTTTGAAATCAGCTTTTTATCCAAAAGCTCACGCAAAGCGACATTTGCATCGCAATCTTCTTCAAAGCATAGAAAACGGTTATAGCGAAAAGCGCATTTTACCGCAGCTTCCGATAGAATCGCGTCTGCCATATCTGCATTTACCATAATACCGCCGTGACTTGCTGTGCTTACCGTATATACACCGGCGCATAGCTTATGGCAGGTTTGAAGGCTGCCCCAAGGTGAATAGTTAGGTCTTTCGTACATGCTGCATCCTCCTTTCAGCGCGCCTCGGTATCGCGGGATTTTTTTGCGGTAGAGTTATGCTGTCCGGCCTCCTGCGATGTTTTTTGTAGCTGCTCTCGAACAGAAACCTTGCCTTGCTGCAAATCAATGGGTGACTCACGGCGCGGGTATTCTGCTTCATCGGGGATTTCATTGATTCTCTCTTGAATCGTTTCGTCTACATCCAAAAGCTCCGATACCGGAGAAGGCCAATGATCTGCAATGTATTTCAAAGGATTTTTCAGTGCGAGCAGGGCTTCTACTTCATCCGGCTTGTAATCGAAATACTCCTTCATGTAAGAATGTGCCTCTTGCATGTTGGCGATATAGCGGCTTTGCTGAATGATGTCCCGCTTTTCCAACTTTAAGAGGCCAGCGTTAAAATCATTGAAATTTTCGTCCAGAATCGTTTTCAGTTGCTTAATGCGTACCTGATAAACAGAAATCCCCGTATCGGTAAGCGGAAAACGCTCATAGGCTTTGATAATCTTCAAAAGCTCACAAATGGGGAAACTGTGTTCATAGGGGTTATCTTCCCAGCACCAACGGGCTACATCTAATGGGGATTGAAAAGCAAGTAGAGCCTCAACTTCGGCAGCCGTAAACTCATGCTCTGTTTTCAAATAGCAGTGGACTTGGGACAACATTTCCAACTCGTACACTGCATAAATAGTTAAGCCGCCTTCCTTTTGATTTAGGGAAGCGGCTTGCTCTAAAAGTTCATCGTCCAGCCGACGAAATAGTTCTTGTTTTGCTTTGTTTTCGATAATCATCGACCTCCTTCCATATGGGAGGGAAGGGCAATGTCGCTTTCCACTTCATTGCCCCATACATCCCATCCCGGCGTTTTTTGCCGGGCAAAAAGTTCAACCCTTGGCTGATCGCCTACAAGCTGTACGATCTTGTCTCGCACAACGGCTGGTTTTTTGCTGTGTTCTTCAATATGAGAAATAACAAATTGATGGATCCTTGTGCTTTGCCTTTTGGGATGTCCGCGAGTAGCAAGCAGACACACTTCTGCGTTAGAACGGGTCCAGAATCCCATGCCGTAAAACCATGTATCGGCTTTGCGATTTTGCTTCAACCATAGAAAAGCCAGCGTTTTATACTTGAAGCCCCATGCGTCAATTACCCGAAGCGCCTCCTTTAATTGGGGAAAGGTTGCCCAAAGAAAAAGCACGCTATCCTTGGCGGCCATATCCGCAATAGGTAGCGCGCAAATTTCTTCAAGAGACATCGTAGGGTAATGATTTTCGGCAACACCGCTGCCGCGGCTCATATTATAGCGCCACGGCGGGTCGGCATAGATTATCCCGTATTTTTTGTTTTCCGGCATCAGCGGGACGGGCTTTCTTTAGCCGCAGGCGCTTTTACCGGCTGGCTTTTTACTTTGTCGGCATTTTCTTTGAGCGCGCCGGTAAGAGAAGGCTTTTCATTTACCCCTTTGGCAGCTTCAAGCGTGGCCTGCATCTTTTCGATGGCGACGCTGTAGCCTTCCACCACCGCTTCATTTAGCTGGCGGCGAAAATCGGCGGTGATCGGTTTGCAGACATCTCGCCAGTTTCCATTTCCGTCTTGCTGGGAAGGCATGTTGACATACAAGCCTTTTTCACCGGCGCAAACCTTTAGCCCCTCCACAACGAAACAGTCGTTGATGGTAACGGCTGCAAAGCCTACAAGGTTTTCTTTGGGCGTGATCGGGCGCACCCGCACATCCAGTTTCATAGGCATAGCCTCGTTTTTCTCGGGAACGGCAGCAGTATTGATATTACTCATAATAAAAATCCTCCTTGTAAATGAAATGTTGTAAGCGCATTAGTGCGCATTGAAAATAGATTTGGATAGCGAACCTGTTTTGAACAGAGCGCAGGCCAGCAGAACGGTATATCCCGCTGTACCCCAAATTGCGCCATGTATGCTGCCGGAACTTGGTATGGACTGAACCAAAACGGCATAGATGGCAATGCAAATAAGGATAAGGAATCCTTGAAACCCAAGTGCAAACAAGCTGCGCAGGTAGTTGGTTCCCATCGTCCCCCATTCACGGTTTGCCATTGTGGAAAACGGAATGGGGGCGATGCTTACCGTTAGATATATCTCAATCATGCGGCCATAGACGATGACGAAGATCACGATGGACAGCACCCACATGCACAAATAGATAATGTTGGTTTCCAGCCACAGGCCGATCAATTCCCACACACCCATTGCTTCAAGCTGGGTTTGCAGATTAGCTATAGAAGCGGTTACATCCAGATTTCCGGTGATAACTCCGGCGCTATTTGCAACAACCGTTTGCGCCACATCGAAAACGGCCATCACAATCTGGAAACAGTTAGTGAGAATATAGACCGCCACAAATGTCTTGAACACCCATTTGAAAATGTTGAAGGTGTCAAATTCGTGCATGTTGTTTTTTTCGAGTATCATTTGGATTAACTCGTAAACCATGACGAAGGTTAAAATTATCCCGGCAATGGGCAGCACGACGCTCTCTGAAATGGTTTGAATCATAGAAAAAACGCTGCTGTTCCACGCCTGCGGTGTCTGCCCAACCTGTGTGGCAACATCGGTTACTTGGCTATTGACCGATTCAAAGATTCCCGTATATTGTCCTACAATGGCATCAATTAGTCCCTGTTTAATCCAGTCGGTTATCCAGCCGAATAACCAATCCATTGATTAGAACAAGCCTGCCAAGAGAGGAATCAGCGTCAGCCCAACCACTGCAATTCCACCACCGGCCATCAGTTGCTTCATGCCCTGCGACTTGGCCCCGGGATTGTCGTTGCCATAGCCCTCCAGCAAATTGATAACGCCCCAAGCACCCAAGCCAGCGCCCAGCGCCACAACCAAAATCTGCAAAGTATCAATCGCGGATGCAAAAAAACTCATAAAGTAGTACCTCCTTAATATGTTGAAAATGATAGGTATTGTGGCCGGTTGCCCAGCCAGAAACAAAAAAAGCCGCACGCTGTCTGGAGAAAAAACAAACAGCGTGCGGCGATGGCAGATCATTGACCTGCAAGATTTTTAAGAAAACAGGAGAATCACGACTCCTTGCCAATAGACACCTCCTTGAAATGAGCATAAAAAAACAACGCCCGCCGAAAAGAATAAGGTTTATCAAACGGCGGGCGCTGTTTCTTCTGCGGATAGCTCCGCATCCAGTTCGGACGGGCTGATCTCATAGTTGAGGAACAGTTCTCCCGGCTTTACCGGCATACGGGTAGACAGGAATTTTTCTATATCAAAAGCATTTTTCGGGTTGAAATCCGAAAGATACTTATAGTTGGGATGCTGGGTAATATCGTATTTTTTAGATAGGAAGGGACGGATGCCGCGCACCTGCAACAAGCATTTCCCACCGTCCATTACCGCCAGTTCGTCCATTGACATCAAATCCTTACCCAGTTTTTGAAAGTTTTGACCGTGAGATTCCTGATTGCCTTTGGTAACGCTGGTGTTATACATATCAATCGTTTCTTTTCCAAGCAGGGTACTCCAACTTTTCAGCGTCGTTTCTTCCTTGCCTCCAAGAAATAGGCTGGAATCACAGTTGCCGATGATGGTGTCCATATTATCTTTGTATAACGCTTTTAACTGGCTCTGCGCCTGCAAGACCAAGCAAGCTGAAATCTCACGAGAACGGATGGTCGCCATTAGTTTTTCCAGATTGGGAATTTGGCCGATATTGGCAGCCTCGTCGATCAGGCAGCGCACATGCACCGGCAGGCGGCCACCGTATTTATCGTCAGCGCGTTCACAAAGCAGATTGAATAGCTGCGTGTACGCCATGCTTACGAGAAAGTTGAAGGTGGCATCGGTATCGGAGATAATGAAAAACAGGGCTGTTTTTCTATCTCCAACCAAATCAAGTTCCAGTTCATCGTACATGGTAATCTCTCGTACTTCGGCAATATCGAAAGGTGCCAAACGCGCACCGCAACTGATTAAAATACTTTTGGCTGTTTTGCCTGCGGCGAGTTTGTACTTTTTATATTGCCTTACGGCAAAGTGATCGGGACTCTTTTGTTCCAGCGCGTCAAACAGCAAGTCAACGGCATTTTTGAAGGATTCGTCATCCTCTCTAACCTCCATTGCATTTATCATTTCAACGAGCGTAGAAAAATTTTGCTCATTCTGCGGCGCTTCATAGTAAATGTAGCCGATCAAAGCCGTGTAGAGCAAGGTTTCTGCTTTCACCCAAAAATCGTCGCCGGATTTGCCTTCACCCTTCGTATTGGCAATCAGCACCGTTACCAATTTGAGAATGTCTTTTTCACAATGAATGTAGGCGAAAGGGTTATAGTGCATACTTTTCTTGAAGTTTATCGTGTTGAACACTTTGATCTGATAAGGCTCATAGATGATCTTTCCATTTTTACCACGAAGGGGTTTCCCGTCTTTGCCCAGCTTGGGCGCGCCACGGGCAAGCAGCTTCCCACATTCCACAAGGACGGTGCCTTTCGGGTCGGTTACGACATACGAAGAATGAAGCTGTAACAGATTTGGTTTAATGAAGAAGCGGGTTTTCTGATTGTGATTATCGAACAGCTTTTTATCTGTCCCTCCGGGGCTTTCGCCCATTTTCAGCGGCATGTCATTTCATGCCCGGCATAGCATATCTTTTCGCCTTGTGCCAAGCACAAATCGGCAGGCGGCGCGGACTCTTGGAACCGTTATATTCTGCCAGCAGCAGTTTCAGGTTCTATGCGTTGCGTGTGACAGCCTTTTTAAGGGCAAGCCTTCCACTCTGATTAGGGCGCGAATCCCTTCCAGATTTCTTCCGCACTGATGGCCTCAATCTACAGCCGGTTTTGATTGAGGCGGCGAAAGCAATATCCCTTCGCGCATTTTGGATATTGCTTTTCATTGTCACCGCTTCCGCTTCCTCCAACAACCAAGACATTCTTATTACGCGCATGAGCAGGATTTTTAGGCCGCCCCGACATCATAAGCCCTTCTGTTTGCGTGAGAATAATATTGTTTTCCGGTTTGGGATCCATATAGGGGGCGATGTCGGCCTTGGTTCCCCAACGGGCGCTGCCGTATTCCACATTTTTGCGATATTTACGAGCGTTCTTTCCCTTTATATATACGGCAAGGCGAATGACGAGCGCGCCGAGCAATCCGATCAGCCAGTCTATTGCAGCGCCGGGCATCGTTGTTTGAAAGGCCAGTGTAAACCCGTCAGCCAGCCCCAACAGCTTCGTTGAAGCATCCACGCCCGGCGCAAGTCTCACAGCTTCACCTATTTTAGCGAACACCCAAAGGAACATGAGATATGGGAGATTGGGCAGCACATACTTTTTCAAAATATCCGTTGCCTTCATCGTTCTGGCCCTCCATGCTCCATCTTTTTCACATGATCTCGAGCCATGCTGCGAGCCTTTTCCTTATATTTGGCAAGCTGGGAAAGAAGCGAAGGCTTGTCGCCGCGCTTAATATCCCGTTTTGCATATGCCCGCAGTGCCGAATCCAGCGCATCGGCTTGGTAAGCCTTAAAATATACCGTCCATTTTGGCGGCTTGGATAGGGTGTCTTTTTCGGTATAGTAATACACGCCGTATTTACGGGCATACCGCTCAAAAGAGCGGATTCTTTTATCTATTACAATTTTTTCTGCGCTGCCATCCTTGCCCATTAACCGCTTCATGCTGTTACGCCCAACTTTGGGAGTGGTGCGCTCTTTTTCAATTTTCCGAAGTGTAGCGGCAATCGCTGCCCGAAGCACACGGCCAGTCAATTTAGTGGCCTGAATTGTAATAGAAATAGATTTTCTTTCCAGTTCTTCTTGCAATAGCGTCCTCCTTCCTTAAATAAAATATTTAGATATAGAGTGAATCAACGGGCATCGGGCTGAATTACCCTCTGATGTGACTGGCGCTCAAAATCTTTTACTGCCTGTTCAACCTGTACCCGTGCGTGATTTAACAGAAGTTTAATCATGGAATGGGGGCCTTTTTGTTCTGTAAGTTCGGTGGTAAGCCCTTCACATTCCTTGGGGAGATAGGATTCAATATCTTTTAGAGCTTCCTTAACACTGCCGATAAATCCCCAGCAGCTATCTTCCAATTCGCCGCTTTTATATAATTCGTAGCCGTAGCACTCGCCGCGTAGGTAAGCATCGTATTCTTCGACTTCGCCGCGCAGGAGAGTTTCGGCTTTTTGGCGGGCAGAGGCAGTGAATGACTTGCCGCCAAATTCTTTCAGCGCGTCCTCTTTGGAAGCGTAAATCCAACCAACCTGCCCGCTGTCCCAAGGGCAGGAAAATCCGGTAGTGTTCATGGTAATGCCGCTGTGATCGTAAAGGTAAAGAGGCAACACAATGTATTTTTCTGAAATAACCTTCAAAAGCCTTTCATCCACAGCCCGTTCATAGGCGGGGGAATCAAAAGGTTCCTTGATTTTGTGGTTCATCATATCAAGCGCACGCTCATACCTTTGCGCACCGCGCTCATTATCGCCAACGGTTTTCAAATACATGTCTCGTAGAAAATCGTCTTTATCTACATAGCTGTGCTTGTCGCCTAAATCATAGCGGCGGTGAAAGCATACCATAGTTCCAAAACATTCATCTTCGCGGGGATTGCTTGGGTCGCTATCCTGTTCAACAGTCAAGAGATAGTTTCCGCGTGTGGCTGCTAACATGATGCTTCACTCCTTTCATTTAGCCGCTGTTCTGCAATTTTGCAAAAAGCGGGATTTAATTCAATTCCGAGATATTGCCTGCCCAGCTCCAACGCGGCCACTCCGGTTGTACCGGCTCCAAAGAAAGGATCCAGCACAATTCCATTCTGCGGGCAGCCTGCTAAAATACAGGGTTTTACCAATGCAGCCGGATAGGTGGCAAAGTGGGCAGCACGATAGTTGTTTGTGCCAATCGTCCAGACATCGCGCCCGCGCCGTGTAGCCGGTGCGGGACCGCCTTCTCTTGGAAGGGTGATGGCCTGCGGGGATTGCCCCGGCACATTGCCGGATGGAGAAACATATTTCGTCGAATAAAAACCGCGCTGGTATCTCTCGGCGCTTCCGGGCGCGAGAGGAACTTCCAGTGCGGTGTAATCGAAAAAGTATTTCTTTGATTTTGCCAGTAAAAAAACATGCTCATAGCTGTTTACCGGCCTGTCTTTCACCGGATGGGGCATACAGTTGGGTTTGTGCCAGATGATGTCGCTGCGCAGATACCAACCATCAGATCGCAGAGAAAAGGCCAGCGCCCACGGTATGCCCAGCATATCCTTCGGCTTTATATCCGGCCACTTTTTCGGGAGATGGGTTGCCGGATTGTCCAAAGAGTAGAGATAGCGATGTTTGCTGGTCGAATGATCTTTTCTATCCCAATCGCCTGCGCCTTTACCGCTGCCCGCATAGCAATCACCGATATTCAGCCATAATGTTCCATCAGGCGTGAGAACGCGCTGCACCTCATGGAAAACCTCCGTCAATCTGTCGATATATGCACCCGGCGTTTGCTCGAGGCCGATTTGCCCGTCTATGCCATAATCCCGCAGCCCATAATAGGGAGGACTGGTGACGCAGCAATTTATACTATCGGCAGGAAGGCTTTTCAAAATCGCCAGCGCATCGCCGCATAAAATTTTGTTAGTCTCCATTTTCAAATCTCCGGTCCTATCTGTTGGTACTTTCGCGGATCGGATTCATCGGGAACGGGCGCTTTTACAGCAAGGATTTTTCCTGCGATACGAACAAATTTTTCGGGATCTCTAAAATGTTCCTTGAATTTATTTATCAAGCTGTCCGGCAAATCAGTAAAGTTTTCTTCTCCCAAACCGACAATAAAAAAATTGCCTGCAAGAATATCATATATTTCGCCATTTTCATCACGCAAAGCACGGTTAAGAGGCAGATCCATACATTTTCCATCTTCGTTACAAATAAGGGCTACAGGTTCCTCGTAAGGATAGACAGCCTGAATGTAACCGCCTACGGCAGCCTGTAACGATTTCAAGTCATTGCCAATTTCTTTTTCATACGGAACCTTGTCAGGCTCCACCATTAAAACTTTCACCTTTGAAATTCCCCCTTTTTTTGCTTATTAACATCTTCTGTTTTGACCTGTGCTTTCTCTTGGCTTCTTGTGGCAGAGAGCTTTTTTAATATCGAGGCTTTGCCGTTTTCAGACAATAAAAAATCGCCTCCCAAAGATTCTAAAATCTCGGCGGCGGTTTTTTCAGAACGCTGCGGCGGCTGCTTTTCAACCGTATATCCCGGAAGCAGTAGGCCGTTTATCTTAAAAATGTGCGCATATTTTGCAGGAATAGGCGGTGATATTTCAGTGAACAGATGGGAATATGCTTTAATGCGTCCTTGCAAATACTTATTCATTGCATCTTTATCGGTGTATCGCTTGTTGCTCAGGCCTGCAATTTTACAGGAGTAATAAAGGTTTGAAGGATTTCTTGTGCTTACCTCCCAAGAGATATACCATGCCACAGGAACAGATTTTTGAGCATTGTGATCGTATTTCGTATCTTCCCATATGTCGTAGGTCATTTCATAAACCCTGTTGCTGATTTTATAACGATCATGACCGTCGCTTTCCCACAGGTTTGAAGTATGCTCCACTTCGGGAGTAGACAAATATTGTATGGCTGCATCCAGCAGCATTGTGATACGGCCTTTTTCTTCCCACTTGGAAAGTGAAGCGCGCAATTCCTCAAACACTTTTGTTTCAGCCGCTTCGCTAATTTCACGCATCCTTTGTAAATCTGCAATTTTGCAATCTGCAAAGGGCGATAAATCTGCGTTATTGGGTGAAAGTACCAGTTGGCGGGCAAGGCGTATTTCATCACCGGGTCGGATAAAGTTATCAAAGTCGTATGCGTCATAGAAATTTTTAATATCAGCCAAGTTGACACCCCCTTTAGCCGATTTCATTGGCAAGCGGCTTTTGGGTCGGTGTGGGAGAAGGCACAGCTTTTGCTTCCGCTTTGGAGGCGGCAAGCCGATCTAATACCGAAGCCTTTTGCGGTTCCTGTCCTTCCAGTGTATATCCCGGCAGCAAGTGGCCGTTTACCATAAAATTGCGTTGGTACTCCAAGGGAATAGGCGGTGAGATTTCAGTAAAAAGGTGAGCATATGTTTTAATGCGTCCTTGCAGATATTTTTCAGCCGCCGCTTTATCGGTATATCGCTTATTCTGTTGCCCGGCAATAGCAGTGCGATTATGGTTGTTTTCTGCGGGGTATCGCACATATACATCCCAAGTGACATACCAAGCTACCGGCACGGACTGCTTGGTTTCTCGATCATATTTTGTCTGCTCATAAATATTGTAGCTCATACCGTAGACCATATTGCTGATTTCTGTGTAAGTGCCATATTCGTTTTCCTGCCACTTATTTGCAGTGTGTTTGATCTGCGGGGTTTTCAAAAACTGAATCGCTCGGTCCAGTAGCATTGTGCCAGCGCCTTGTTCTTCCCATTCGGTCACAGCGGATTGCAGCTTTTCAAAAATGGCCTGTTCAGCAACGGCGCTTTTTTCACGAAGCGCCTGTAGTTCTTCAACGGATTTGTCCAGATAGGGGGATATATCAGCAGCATCGCGGTTGAAAATAAGCGTATGCTCTAACTTTAGCCGAACGCCGGGCGTCAAATCATCATAATCGTAGGTACTGTAAAAAGATTTTCTATCGTCCAAAAACAAACCTCCTTGTTATTCAATTTCATGTGTGACAGACTTTGAATCGGATTCTCTCACTTTTTGCTTCTCTTGTCCTTTTGCCGTAGAAAGCCGCCCAAGCACCGAAGGTTTTTGCTTAGAGGCTGCGGGATCTTCTTTTGTTTGTTCTTCTACCTTTTCCGGTGCTTCATGGTAGCCGGGCAAAAGGTGGTTGTTGATTCTAAAATGTGCGATCTGCTCTTTAGGGATAGGCGGCGATATTTCTGTGAACAGGTGGGCATAAGCCTTAATGCGTCCCTGCAAATACCGCTCCGCAGCAGCTTTATCATCGAATACCTTGTCTTGGCCTGCAAGCCTTACATTGCCGTAGCGCAAAGGGCTGTTGGTATATAGCCTCCACTTCACGGACCAGCAGATTTTGATGCCATCACTTTTCCACCAATCAAATTTGCTGTTTTCCGTAAGGCTATAGGTCATTTTGTAGACCATGTTGCTGATAGATTTTATATCATCTTCTTCGGTAATCCATTGATTTTCGCTATGCTTGGCAACGGGCAGCCGCAAATACTGAATGGCGCGATCAAACCGTTGTGTAACGGCGGCTTGTTTTTCCCATTGATGAACAGCCGCCAAAACCACTTCGTAGGCGGCCTGCTCGCCAGAAGCACTTTCATCCCGAAGGGCTTGCAAATCTGCAATCGGCTGGATAATCAAATCCGATATATCTGCATTTTCGCAATCGACATGGTGTTCAATTTTTAAGGCAATGCCGGGAGTCAGCAAATCGCCAAATTCCAATACATCGTAGTTATCATACTTTTTCATTTTTTCGCACCTCACCTACAGTTCCGGCGCATAGCTTTTGTGGGAAGAAGCGGGCGCGACCTTTGCTTGTGCGCTATCGAGTTGTGCCAAGACAGAAGATTTTTCTGCCAAATATTCTTTCCGAATGGTTTGCAAGGTGTCCTTGGCATAATGATACTGCTCCATTTTCTTTTGAATAATCGCCTTTTCTTCGTCAGAAAGCAAATAGCAGTAATCGGACTCTTTCTCGTCGTACACAACTTTTACAATCTCCAATGTATCGCAGACGCAGCCTTTATCTAAGTCATAGTTGGCATACACATTGATAAAGCCCTCGCCATCATCCATTCGCATTTTCTCGCCAAAGATTTCTACCGGCTCAAAACAAATGGGGATATAGAAATTTAAGCGATTGTCCATAATCATCATTTCATCCTCAAATGTGATTTCTTGCGGATGAAATCTGCGCGAGCCGGAAACAAATTCCGGTGTGTTTTTATCTTCACTCATGTCGGTAATTCCTCCTATAATTCTGGCACGCTCTTTTTAGGTGCCGGATCCACAACCTCTTTTGGGTGATGCCTTGCACCGGCAAGCTGTGCCAGCACCGAAGGCTTTTCGCTTCCGAAAAGACTAAGCTGTTCAGCGCCGGTAATTACCGGCATGGGATCCGCAAAAGCCGTGTGCTTTATTTCAGCCGGATAAATTTCTGGAAGTGGCTCCGGGTGATCGGAATGAGTCAAAATGTTTTCGCGTTTCAAATCCTCAATGATTTCATCAAAAACAGCATTGATGGCTGCGCGTTCTTCCCCTCGAGGATAGGCGTAAACCATATGGATGTTTCCGTCCTTATCAACATTAGGCGCAAGCGCATGTTCTGCATGACCGTCCAGATAATCAGAGCGATAAGGCAGTTTATCCATCACATAGGTTGCAAAAGCACGGGCAGTCATCTCCACATTACTTTGCCAATAGCCGCCATCCTTTTCGCAGATTTCGCCCATTTCAATGGAACCACGGTAATAATCCGTTTTCACTTTGCCAATCTGCGGGGGCTGCGGCGGTTCAGTTGCCATTTGCTGATAAACTCGCTCGTAAACCTCCAAGGGGGTGCGGTCGTTTTTGGGTATGACATGTCCTGTTACAGATTTTTTCAAAGCGTTCAGCCTATCCAGCGTACCGGGTACACCTGCAAAAAAATCACTTTTCAGGTGTTCGTATTCGGACACTATCTTTTCATCCCCGCTGCGCTTGATGTGGGTAAGAATCGAATAATCCAATGATTTTTCAATATTCTTGCGGGTTGCAGATTCTTTTTCTGCGGTGCGTGCTGTTGCCTGTTCCAGCGTTTCCGGCTTATATTTCATTACCTCCACCAGCTTGTTGAAGGGAGCGTACAGGTGGGTATTTTCAGATAGATAGCCGTTTGCGCCAAATTTACCGCCAAGATAATCGTCCAGCCCGTGCCACCATTCATGCGCTAAAGCGCCTGCACCGTGCATTTTGGTTAGATTGATAACCTTGCGCAGCGGTTCATAATGAGCCGCCGCATTACCGCTGCCGCGAGCACCAAAAGCAATGGAAAGTGTGCCTTGATAGGAAATATCCTTTTCGCTGATTTGGAGGGCAGCAGCTAAATCCTTCAATGCTTCAAATCCCATGTTCAGCGATGCGCGCCGGTCATTCTGTGTCATCCAGTTACCAAATTCGCCGCCGCGAAAAGCAAACGCATCGAGATAATCCTGCCCAACCACATCGCGTCCATTGCGGTAGTTGGGGCCGGTGCGCCTTACTTTAGCAAGCTGCTGGGGGACAAATCTTTTCTTGCCGTTGCCGCCGCGCTGTTTTGCAAACTCTTGTACCCACTGCAAGGCCGATGCTCTATCAGGAAAATTCTTCTGTATGATAAAATGGCCTCTTGTAACATAGTAGGTGTTGGGCAGCCAGTCATTCTTAGCCGAATAGGTATTCTTTCCATCATTGAAATGGATTTCATAACCTCTCGGAACTTTTTGTTCGGCGGGAACCCCGAATTGCTTTTTAATCGCTTCTCGGACGATTTTTCTCTCAAAATCCCGTTCAGATCGAAAATACAGGGCTTTAACCAATTTATCTGTGATCGTTGGGTTGTCGCTGCCCTTTTTGGTAGGGACAAGAGAAACCCCGCTGATGCCATAAGGTTTGCGCTCGAAGTAGCCGCCGCGAATCATGCAGGTATCAAAGGCTTGGAGAGCATCTTCAACACTCTGCACCTTTTCTATTGCTGCCTGTATTTCACGAATCGTTTCAATATATTCTTTCTGGCGAGCCAGCCGTTTTTCCGGTGTATCGTCGGTGCGATAATAGCGGGGGACCGCGTTCAGGCTATCGCGCACAACTTTCAAAAAATATACGAGATCAACGGGCTTTCCTGCGGCAATCATGGCCTGATAATCAGGCTTTTTCCAGATGTTATCCTTTTTTACATATTTGTCTGCTTCGCGGCTGTTCATTTCCTCCAAGTCATAGGAGTATAGACCGCGAGCGCCCCACAGGTCCTTTTTTGCGCCGCCGATTTTTTCGCCAAAATCTTCATGTAGCATTTCTTTTGCCATTCATCACCACCTCCTTACCAGCGATTGAGTGTATTTTTTTGCTTCGGAAACATCAGAAAAGGCGCATGGCCTTCCGGTGAGATAGGTCAGCGCCCGATTCCATTCCTCTACAGGAAAACGGTAGTTTTCTATTTCAAGCAGCAAGGACAAGGCAAGAGGCGTAAACACAAGCCGCAAATCAGAAATAAAAACACCCAGCCGATCAGCAAGGTAATCCAACAATTCTATTTTCATAGGCGGCTACCTGCTTAATGATGGCCGGGGTTTCTCCAACGGCTGATGTTCTGCCAACACGCCAAGCAGCCGGTTTATCTCACGGCGGCAGGCGTGGTCTAAGCCTTTCAAATCTCGTGTTTTGATTGCAAATTCCCGATAAGGGGTTTGCCAAAAATCCGATTTGATAGCTGCGAGCGGTTTCAATTCCTTGGGACCGCCTTGCTCTAAGAGATAAACCGGCGCATCGTTGTAAAGAAGCATCTGCTTTGCTGTTCCCGGTGGTATGCGGTACATGTTGTATTGGGGATGAAAGGACTCACTCATATACTCGGAATTTAGCCGCAGCAAAAGATAGTCGGCAGCTTGCAGGTCGGCAAGCGGCTCCCATCTCTCAAAAAACGAAGCGCAATGCTGATTCAGCTCCGCTAAACTTTCCTCTGCATACTGATAATCCCAAAAGGTTAAAGACTCTTTTGCCGCTAAATTCATCGCTGCCCATTGCTCAAAGGTAAGGCGAGTTTCAACGCCGCTTTTGTCCACTGCACGGATCCCCACCGGCGAAATAGTGTGCTTCTTTACATCACGGCACAAAAAATCGGTATCGGTGAGCAAAATATCACCGTAAGCATGGCCTTCTTCGGTGCGGTCTATGTGAAATAGGAAAGCCCGCGCCCCTTGATAGGCGGTGGTATAAAGCAGATTATGAAGATCAGCCGGTGACTGATAGGCAAAGGCCGAGTAGTCGAGCCAAGTATTTAGATCATTGAAAATAGCCGTAAAGTCTTTTGCGCCGCCCCTTAAAAATGTGAGCAGGTTATCATCCCGTTCCCGAAGATAGTTGCCCGCCAGCGTGTGATACCGGCAGATAAATTCGGTAATATCGGTGTCCTTCACAGAATAGAGCAGGCGCGGCATATTTTTTCTCAATACAATAGCCTCCTTTTCAAATAGTCGCTGCGCCTAACGCTCAACCTTATCCACAGCAGGCACCGTTTTCTGCGCTGGCGGCTGCACTTTGGAACTGTTTTCCCGCATTGTTTTCAAGACCGATTGCCGATGTTGGGAAGATTGCTCTAACCGGGATAAGCTGTCAACGGCTTTGTCAATGATTTTCTTTGCAGAAACCATACAGGCGCGGTCAGCCTTATAAGGCGCGGCAAACGCTTTTGCAATTTTGCCGGGACTTTTCGATTCCTCTACAGGGGATTTTCCTACTAAAGTGCGCCCCATATTTTTGAGATGCTTTCCCGCTGCGTGATATTCGGTAGCAAAAGATTGGATTTTGTCTACCGCCTTATCATCTACTCGGATGCTGTGATCTGCAATCCTGCGCATACCCTCCAGCATAGGCTTAATATGAAAGAAGCGAGCAATGCCATTTAAGGCCGTAACTCCATGTTCTTTGATAGAGGCAAGCGCGTTTTTGCATCCGTCAACAATATGACTTTTCAATTCGGAAAGCCGTTGCCTCATAGCAGAAACATTGGCCTCCAAAGCCTTATAGCTTCGTTGCAGCATGGTTTTGAGAGAATGGTTTTGTACCTTTTGAAGCTCCTGCCGCATGATTTTTAACTCGTCTACCGCTTCGGCCAGCCGTTGCTCCAATTCTCCCACATGGCCGATCATCTCTATAAATTCCTTGCTTCCCTGAATAGAGTGCGTTTGTAAAACGGCCATAAATTGTTTTACATACTCATTTTCTGCTATCGGCTGGCTGTTTGGTTCCATCGGCCTTTGGCCTCCTTTCCTCCAAGATTTCATTTGCATTGGCAATTTTACTTACAATTTCAGGCCCGGAATCATAGATTTGCATGAGCCTACGCGCCATGCTGCAAGGACGGGCAGCGCCCGTCACCCATAGCCGAACAGTGGAAGGTGTGACATTCATCAAAAGCGCAAATGCTTTTTCGTTCGTTTCCAGCTTTTTCATAAGTGCTTTTACCATTGAAGGGCTGTACTCCGGGCAGCGGGCAGCACCGGCGATTACTTGAATGGCCGTTTTTTCTGTATTCATAGCGTTTTAACCTCCTACATAGAAAGAGCCGCCTTTTGTTGGCGGCACACAAGATTTTTCTCGTGATTTTTTTGAATGGTGTCCAGCAGCTTTTCGTTGTAGTCTTTGCCTTCTCGAGGCGGGTTGACAGATACTTTGATTTTTGAAAAGCGGCTGTCCGATTTAAGCAACGCCTTGATCTTACGCGCATTGGTTATTCCTGCCCGGTCATTGTCAAGATAAAGGGCAATGCGAGTAATTTCAGGATGGCGCTCTAAAAAAGCGACAAGGGCGACAGCAGAAGTGCCGCCCAGCGAAAGGCGATACCCATTCCATTGCCACCCTTGCAGCTTTTGCAGCGTGGCATGAGAAAGCGCATCAATAGGCGCTTCAAATACGGCAAGCTGGCGGCTGCCCGGCTGATCGGGAGGATAGCAGAAAGAAAACCGTTTATCGCTGCCGCTGATGTCCTTTTTCAAATTGCCGCCAATACTTCGCACACAGGCAAATCGTTCTTTGCCTGCATCGTCTCTGCCGACAAAAACACAAACAGCTTGATCCTGATATTGGGATTCATAGAGAATCCCGCATTGCAAGCATCGACTTATGACATCATAGTGGATGCCTCTGCGCTGGAGATAGGACAGCATATAGGTCGCGCAGCGCCTACTCCAAGGAAGGCGAAAAGGTTTGGTTTGTTTTTTTGGGAGATTCACCGACTTGCTGCTTTTCGTAGGAACGGAGGGAGCAGAGAGGGAAAGACCGCTCTCACCAAGTAGCGTTTTCACAGCATCTACAAAGCCATATCCCCGTATTTCAACCAAATAATCCAAGGCGCTGATAGATCGCCCACGGCTATTCCAATACCAATAATGGTGGAAGTAAACAAGGCTATCGTGTTCCCGATGCCGGTAAATACCATTTCCGGCTGGCACGAGAACATCGGGTTCGTGGGCTTGTAAGTATGCAAGAAGATCAACCTGTCGCGCTTGGGCAACCTGCTCATTTGTCAGTCTCGGCATATGGCAGGCGCTTTACGAATTTTTTTCATGGCCTTCGCCTCCTTTCAGTGATTTTTTCATATGGAAGCGCAGACAGGAACCGTCTGCGCTCCAACAGATAAAACCGTGCGAAGGGAATGGGCAACCTTCACACTCCGGTTTTATGTTGCAGCGAATCTTTTCGGGTTGAGAGTGTGCGGCTTCACGCGGGGGAGAGTATATCGTGTGTCCGTTTTTTTTACTCATTGTATTTCTCACCTTTCGTTAAATAAAAAAGCGTTATACAAAAAATGGGATTGACTTTCACTATGAAAAGTAGTATCAAAAAAGCATCACAATAAATTTTTTCAGTTCGATTTGCTAAGGGATATATGCTGCGAAACAATATGGGGACAAGTGAGCAGTAATCAGATAATGTCATGATTCAGACTCCCATAGCCCCGCCCAATTCTTTTGCCCTTATAGCTAATTCGGCATGAATAAATTATTTTGTGAAAAGAAAAGGCGGCCAAGCGTGGCCGCTTTTTTATCCGTACAAATCATGATTGACTTCGGCACGATAATAGCTATCCATCGTGGCCGGTGCATTATATAGCGCCGATAGAAGGTAGGCTTTGATGTTGCGAACCTTTGTCGTGTTGTTATCCAAGCAATCAAACACATACTCAACATGGGAAGGAGTTACTTTGAGGAATCGACTTTTTACAACTTCCCTCGGATAATTGTCTCCAGCAATGCGAATGTAGGGACGCTGGGCTAAAACTGTTTCCAGCATCAGCTCCACCAATTCATCCATACGCTCATAGCCATATCGTTCCGCAAGGTGATCATACTCAATATTCTCTTTAATGATTTCACGATAGGCTTTGACCTTATCAATCCTATCTATCCTATCATCAACAGGGACCGGCTCGCTTGAAGCAGGCCGGATTGATTGATAGATAGTTGCTGGATCCGTTATTGATTTTTCAGTCATTGTTTCTTTAGTATTTAATTGCGTTGGGTTTCCCGTATGCGGAAGAACCGTATTCGGCTTTACCGTATTTGGATTTTCCAAACACGGTTTATCCAAACGCGGTTGCGCTGCCGTGTTGGGATTTCCCAAACGCGGTGAAGAAAGCTGATTTTGCTGGGGTTGCTCATAGATCGTGTATTCGATTTTGGAGAGTTTGCCATTTGAACCGCGCTTCTGTCGGCGGGTGATATATCCATGTTCCTCTAATTCCAGTACGGCGGTACGGATAGCATCGAGACTTTCTTTGTTGATACATGCCAGCCCGCGCAAGGTAAAATCCCATGATTCGGGCAGCGAGAGCATTTGTGACAGCAAGCCCTTTGCCTTTAGGCTGATGGTCTTATCGTTTAAGTGATAGTTCGACATCACCGTAAAGCCTTTGGTGCGTTCTACGCGAAAGACTGCCATGTGTAATCCTCCTTTCCTTTGAAAATTTGTATATAGATAAAACAAAAGCGCCCATTTCTGGACGCTTTCACTGGCATTTTCGTATTTAAGATTTTTCGCCTTCCTCGTCTCCCATGTAATCAAGCCATTCGTCGAAAGACTTTTTATGGATTCTGATACACCGTTGACCGAATCTCATAATTTTGAAAGGCGGGTTTTCCTTCAAAAGGCTGTATAGCTTTCGGATGCTTATGCCAAGAACCTGTGCTGCTTCCTCGGCTGTGTATGTCGCTTTTTCGACACTCGTGTTATTATCGGCCATAAAAAATGTCTCCTTGGTAGATACTACCTCCCGTGCTACCAACCTATAGTGGCAACCCGGTCAGCTAATTTTCCTGCTAATTTTGTGTAGCATATGTACCAAATCCTTTGGTGCGAACACCTCGATTATCCGCAGATACGCACTTGAAATAGTGGCACTTATGCAAAATATATGAGTTCTACGCGCTATAAGACAGATGGCCTACTGCCTTGGTAAGGACGAGGTCACGGGTTCAAATCCCGTCATCAGCTCCAAAAAAAGGACGCTAAAAGAAGCGTCCTTTTATAATTATTCAATTACTAACAGGAAATGGATGGTATTTTTAGCACACCGTGTCCGTTATTCTAGGTTATTATTATGTTATAATGAAGAAAAAACAAATGGAGGATCCATTACATGCGTATCAAAGCAGAAGATTCGGCAGTCCTTGTGATCGATTACCAGGAACGCCTCGTACCCGTCATTCACGACAATGTCTCTATTGTCGAAAAAACAGTAACGCTCCTGAAAGGGGCACGCGCCTTAGGGCTTCCTTTTATCCTGCCACGTCAATATCCTAAGGGCCTTGGCGATATTATAGGCGAGGTAAAGGAAGCGGTAGGTGAGTATACGCCGTTTGATAAGCTGAGCTTCTCTGCCTGCGGCGAAACGGAAATCATGGACCATTTACGTTCCCTCGGAAAAAAGCATGTGGTCGTGTGCGGCGTCGAAGCGCATGTGTGCGTCTTGCAAAGTGTCATCGACCTTATCGCCGCCGGATTTACGCCTGTGCTCGCAGCCGACTGTATCGGTTCCCGTTTTCCGTATGACAAGGAAATCGCCCTTTTGCGCGCACAGCAAGAAGGCGCCCTTCTGACGACAGCGGAAGCCATTCTTTTTGAGATGACGGAGCGCGCGGGCAGCGATACTTTCAAAACGATCTCCAAACTGGTAAAATAACGGTCTGAAAAACGCAACTTACAACGCGCGTAATGCAGCTTACACAAAACGCATTGACGCGCGTTTTTTGTTGTCTATACTGAAAGAAAAAGGAATCCATATTAAAAGAGGAAAGATCGTTATGCTTACCATAGAAAATTTGCAGGTGGCCTATAAAAAGCAGACCGCGCTTTGTATCACGCAACCCATCACGGTCCACGAAAGCGACCGTATCGGTATCATCGGCTCAAATGGCGCGGGCAAAACGACGCTTGTTAAATCCGTGCTCGGACTTCTGCGTTATTCCGGCCACATCCGCACCCGCTTAAAGCCCGGGGAAATCGCGGCGCATATGCAGCAAAACAACTATGTCCGTACCATGCCCGTACGCTGTATTATGGAAACCATCCTCGGTACCAATATCAAAACGGACAAACGGCTGCAAAATTTGATTGATTTCTTTGATTTTCAAGACTGCCTGAACAAACGTTTTCAAGTGCTTTCCGGCGGACAAAAACAGCGTTTTACCATAATTCTCGTACTCATGCAGGACGCGCCGCTCACCTTTTTCGACGAGGTAACCTCCGGCCTCGATTTTGAAACCCGCCAGAAACTCATGGATACGCTTACCGACTGGTACCAGGATAAAACGACGGCGCTTTGCATTGTCTCACACTATTATGACGAACTCGAGCGGATCGCGGACAAACTGCTGATCCTCGAAAACGGTTTTGTTGTGGATTTCGGGAGCACCAAGGATTTGTTCCGCAAATATTGCGGAAAAGCGATTATCACGGTGGAAAACACACCGCAAAACAGGGAGATCACACATTCCTTTCCCACTGTCGAGGCCCCTCGGCATTTGCTTGCTTTTTCCTGCCCTGACGATTCTTCGGAACAAAAGCTTTCATCTCTTTTGATCCATAACGACGTTAATTATAAACGGAGTAATCAGGATATTGAAAGCGTCTTTACCAACGCCGTGAAACGTTTTTACAAAGAAAAGGAGAAAACCATAGAATGCGCACTAAAAAACTGAGCTTAAGGCTGATCAAATATGAACTTTTGAATACGGCAGGGAACTGGTTTATCCTTTTTTTCGGCATCGCCTTTCCCATCCTGATGTCCCTTCTTATCGCAAATGTTTTTGTGGGAGAAATTCCCGCTGCGGCAATCCCCGCGGCAAATACCGGCGTTTTTATTACTATGAGCATGATCATTCCGCTGGCGACGCTTCTGATCGGTTACGCGGCCAATTATTCACAGGAGCTGGAAAACGAAATGCCGCTCCGCTTTCGTCTGTTCGGCTACCGTGAACGGAGCATGTTGGGTGCGAAAATGATTGCCAACCTGATTTTCATGACCATTGCCCTTGCAATTTATACTATTGCGGATTATCTTCTGCTTGACATCCAGCCCCCGCAGCTTTCTTCTGCGCTGGTCCTGGTTGCCGCGCTTTACGCGCTCGCCGTCATCCTCTTTATCCTCGCGCACGCCATTGCCACCCTTACAGGAAAATTCGGCCCTACCTATGCTATCACGATGACGCTGTATTTCGGGCTCATGATTATTTGCGGCATGATGGGCGTAAGTGTGGACCGCTTGCCGGAAAGCTTACGGATCATTGCCCGTGGGCTCCCCATGACTTATATCAGCAGTGATTTTGCAGGATTCTGGCAGGGAGGCGGTTATGATTTTACACCCCTGCTCCTGTCTTTCCTGCTGTTTGGTGTAATCGCCTGTGTATTCCTCTTTGCGAGCATCTGGAAAAACAAACGCCGACTCAATTAAAACGCAACAAAAAGCCGATAAGCAAATAGCAGCAGTGCTTACCGGCTTTTTTTACTTTACTTTTATTCAGTAGTTGACCACTTTAGCAAAATCCTGCGCCTTGAGGCTCGCTCCGCCGATCAATCCCCCGTCAATGTCGCTCATCGCCATCAGCTCCGCCGCATTTTTGGCGTTCATGCTACCGCCGTACTGGATACGCACAGCCTCCGCCGCATCCCCGTATAGCTCGCGCACCGCCCGGCGGATTTCGCGGATCGTCCTGTTCGCTTCTGCGCTCGTCGCCGTCATTCCCGTGCCTATCGCCCATACCGGCTCGTACGCGATCACAATATCTTCCATATCGCCTGCCGTCAGCCCCTCGAGCGCCAGCTTGGTCTGCATACATACTGCCTCTGCCGTCACGCCCTTTTGTTTTTGCTCCAGGCGCTCGCCTACGCATACGATCGGCTTCAGCCCTTTTTGCAGGGCTTTCCTCACCTTTTTGTTCACACTTTCATCCGTTTCCTTGAAATACTGCCTGCGTTCCGAATGCCCGATGATGACGTACTCCACCCCCAGTTCGAGCAGGCTGTCGCAGCTCCATTCGCCCGTATACGCGCCCGCGTCCTCGAAATGCACGTTTTGCGCGCCCAGGCGTATATTCGATCCTGCGAGCGCCTCTTTGGCGGCAAACAGGCTGACTGCCATCGGGCACACGACTATCTCTGCCTTTGCCCCCGCCACCAGTGGCTTTAGCTCACGGATCAGCCCCACCGTCTCCGACGGCGTCTTGTTCATTTTCCAGTTCCCTGCGATGATCGGTTTCCTCATGTTATTTTCCTTTTATTTTATATGATCTGCCCAAGACTGATCCCGTCTTCCGGCACAAACTGTCTCCAATAAGCGAGCGTTTGTTTGAGTTTATCTACAATTTCACAACGTTTTTCCGTATTTGCCGCAAAAATTTCAAAACTCAGGTAAATGTCTTCTACCGGCGGCTGGATCGCTTGCGAGCCGTATTTATCATAGGATTCCTTGATCGCCCGCAGCAATTTTTCGCCGGTCACGATCCCCGCCTTGTTCGTCTCTTTTGTAAATGCCGCATGACTGGCATGATTTCCATCCGTTTGCTGCATATGGATAATGGGGGAATAAACGGCCAGTTCCTTTAACCATTCGTAGATGTCTCCGTCCTTTTGCCCTGAGAACAAATAGGTATGTTTATCCATATCCGCTATGATTTCTTTGATGGCTTCCGATCTGTTTCCATCTCGTTTGGCGCGCTTCCAGATTTCATAAGCCTTGTCGCTTCCCAACCATGCCTCACATTTTTCCTGCCCAAAGGAATGGCGGATGGTATCCTCGTCCGGCCGTACAAAGTATTTTTGTCCTGTCATATGCCCCACGTCGATGGTCACATAGGCCGGACAATTTCGTTTTTCATAAATGCTTTTCAAATATATTTTTGTTCCGTCAATCGTAAACGGCGGCTGGTGCGGTGCGTACATTTGTTCAAAACTTACCTGCACTTTACCGTTTTGGTATGCATATTCCGCAATCTCCGCCATTTGTTCATAGATCATATCCGTAACCGCGCAATACTTCTCCGCATCCTGCAAATCCTTATGAGAAACCGCAAACAGTGAAAATCCCAGCCCCGCAGCGCCAAGATCGTGAATACGGGCCACCAGGTTTTTCACCCAATCTTCTACCAGATGCTTTCTCACTCTTTCGTCATAGTGCGCCAGTCCTGCGGTACGGTAGGTCTGGTAACCGGTATAGAAATTGGCCACTTTTATCCCTGTTTCTTTTTCCGCCTGCTTTACTTCGTAAAACCAATCATCCATATACTCCCGAGTTGCAAATAACGGATCGATTTCATTGTCCGTACTCGCCTGAACATATGTGAAACCGATTTCTTTCGAAAGCTCCATCCAGTCCTTTGGCCTGATCCACCGCTTGATCGCATAGCAATTGTCCAGTACCAGATAGATTTTTGGGTATTTCATGTTTGCCGCTCCTTTTGTTCACTCAATAACAATTCTTGATGATGGTAGCGTTGCCGGTAGGGCATTGCTGCTTGCAGGCGCCGCAGTTTATGCACTTGTGCGTATCGCCGCCGCCGGATACGATAGCAACGCCCGAGCTCGTGCCCAGCCTGCTGGCCCCGGCCTTGATCATTGCCACCGCGTCCTCGTATGTCTTGACGCCGCCCGACGCTTTCACACCCATCTCTTCTCCTACCGTCTCGCGCATCAGCTTAACGTCTTCAACCGTCGCGCCGCCCTTGGAAAACCCTGTGGACGTCTTCACAAAATGCGCCCCCGCAAGCTTTGCAACCGCGCACGCCCTGACCTTTTCCTCGTCCGTCAAAAGGCATGTCTCAATAATCACCTTGACGATCGCACGTCCGGCTACCGCGCCTACCACCGCCTCGATGTCGCGCTTCACCGTCTGCCAGTCCCCTGACTTGATAGCCCCAACATTGATCACCATATCCACTTCCTTAGCGCCGTTTGCAGCAGCGTCCGATGCTTCGTATGCCTTGGCCTCTGCCGTGCACGCCCCCAGTGGAAAGCCGATCACGCAGCACGGCGTTACCCCGCTGCCCGCGAGGTTTTCCGCTACAAAGCGGATATATCCCGGGTTCACGCATACGCTGGCAAACTGGTACTTCTTTGCCTCCTCGCATATCTTGCGCACATCCTCTAAGGACGCCTCCGGCTTTAAGATAGTATGGTCGATGTACTTTGCCAGCGACCCCGCGGACATCTCCGCGCCGCCTGCCTGTACGCCGTCCCCCGCATATTTGCTGCACACTTCCTGTGTGACCTGCCGTATGATCTCATTAATATCCATCGTTTTTCTTCCTCCCCCGTCATGTAAAACTGACGACTGCTTTCATAATTCCCTTTGTCCGTATATCCTCCAGCGCCTCTAAGATATTCTCCAGCGCATACTTTTTGGTGATAAACTTGCCCGCGTCGATCTTCCCCTGCGCGATCCACTCCAACGCTTTCCTGTTCTGCGGTGTGGTCGACGCATGCACGCCGTACACCCCCAGTTCCTTGTAGTGAATGATATTGCTGTCCAAAAAACCGCAGCTCTCAGACGGCAGTCCTCCAAAGAGGCTGATCCTGCCGCGCTTGCCGATGATCCTCATGGCGTCTGACTGCGCCGCTCCTACCGAGCAGGCCACGACCGCCACGTCCACGCCGCGTCCGTCCGTCAGCTCCATCACCTGCCCCAAAAGGCCGTCTCCGCCCCGCAGCATATGAATATCAGGTACCAGTTCGCCCGCCGCCTGCCGGCGCGCCTCGTTCGGCTCGATCATAATCACCTTGCCCGCTCCGGATGCGAACGCCAGCTCCGCGTGCATGCAGCCGATGAACCCTGAACCGAAGATCGCCACATAGTCTCCTTTCCCGATACACAGGAACTCCTGCGCGTTGATCGCGCAGGCAATAGGCTCGGCCAAGGCCGCGTCCGCATACGCGACGCCCTGCGGCACCAAATTGACGCTTCCCGTCTCAAAGTAGCGCGCCGGAATCTCCATATACTGCGCAAAGCTCCCGTCATACTGGAATCCCAGCGTCTCCAGGTGGTCGCACATGTTGGTATGTCCCTTCTTACACATCCTGCATTTGCCGCAACCAAGCGCCGGCGTCACCGTTACGATGTCCCCCGTGGAAAAGCCTTTTACCAAAGCCCCGATTTCCACGATCTCGCCGCACATCTCATGCCCCAGCGTCGTCCCTGGGCTGATCTTTTGGCTCCCGTAAAGATACGTGCGGAAGTCCGTTCCGCAAATGGACGTTGCCAGCACGCGCATTACCGCCGTGTCCGCTTTCGCCTGCGGCCGTTCCTTTTCTACCAGCTCCATCTTTCCTTCTTCGTTGTATATACATGCCAGCATCGTCTTTTCCTCACTCCATCTCTTTCCCGTTCGGCAGGAACAGGATCTTGTTGAAGAAAAATCCTCCCGCCGCGATCTTTTTGAAAATCTCCGGCGCCTCTTCCAGATCCAGCTTATGACTGATCATCGGCTTTGCCGTGATCTTTCCCTCCGCAAACAGCTTTAAGGACTCTGTCCAGTCGTATCCCGGGAATGGATCCGTAAAACTGTTCCACGACCCGATCAGCGAGATCTGCCCGCGCATGATGTTGTCCACTTCCTTTTCTCCCAGGCTGAGCCCCTTGTGCGATATTCCTACCAGCACCACGCGCCCCATCTTTCCGGCCGAGTTGACGGCATTGATCTGCGCCGCCGGCGCTCCCGTAAAGTCGAGCACCACGTCCGCCATCCCGCCGCCTGTAATCTGCGCGACCGCCGCGACCGCGTCCTGCTCTTTGGAGTCGATGACATAGTCCGCGCCGCATTCCCTAGCTACGGACAGTTTCTTATCCCCCAGGTCTGCTGCGATCACAGTCTTTGCCCCAAACACCCTGGCGCACTGGATGGCGAACAGCCCGATCGGCCCCGCGCCATAGATACACACCGTATCTCCCTCCTGCACCCGCGCCTGCCGCAGTCCGTGGATCGCGTTGGCGCACGGGTCCGTCGTCGCCGCGTCGATGTAATCCACATTGTCCGGCAGCTTCATCAGGTTGGCTTCAGGCGCGCACACATACTGCGCCATCGCCCCATCCCGCCGCGAGCCGAAGTAATCGTAGTTTTCGCACAGCGAGTACAGGCCCTTTTTGCACCACTCGCACTGGTAGCACGGCATCAGCGGCGGCACCGTTACCCGATCCCCTGCCTTGAAGTTTTTAATGTTCCTGCCTGCCTGCTCGACGCGCGCTGAAAACTCGTGCCCGATTGTCAACGGCGCGATATGCGCCCCGTACGTGTTCACCCGTGGTATATCCGATCCGCACACCCCGCACGCCATTACCTTTAACAACACTTCATCATCCGTGGGCACAGGCTGCGGCACTTCTTCCACCCGCAGGTCCCCAGGCTTATACATCCTTACTGCTTTCATTTTGATTCTCTCTTTCGTTGTTTTTCAAAAATTCAATCACTGCCTGCGCCGTCATCTCGTCCATATATAGCATATTGACAATATTTCCGCGTAATGCACCGATAACTGCCCTAACTTTATGATTGCCTACCGCAATTCCCATCCTGATCTTCTTTTTCTTTAGTTCCTTGAGCTCGATTCCGAGGGTACGCTCCGCAATTGTCGCACACACTTCACAGCCGTTCATATCAAAATATCTTCCGGCAATATCGCCTACGGCGCCCATGGCCATGATCTCGTCGTATTCCGCCTTGGTGTACGCGTTTCTGCGCATCAAAACCGTTTGCGGCGAAACGCCGCCTATGCTCAAAACCGCAAATTGCGATGCGATCGCCATATTCATTACGTTTTGGACATGGGAATCAATACGAATCAAGTTGGCGACAATCTTACTGTCTACCAGTAATGGCACGGGCAGAATGTAACCCTCCGCCGAAAAAAAATCTGCGAAACGTTCTACTGTCTGACTCGATTTCAGTGACGCTACGTCCCCCGCAACAGATCCGTTCATCATAATGATTTTTTCGCATTTTTTATTATTGGGCAGCGCGTCCAGGGCGGCAGCCACCTGTTCCATAGTCGTTCCCCAGGATATTCCGATGCTATCGCTCGCCCTGATTATTTTGCAAATATCGTCCGCTACCGATCTGCAGGTGTCTTGTAAACGAATTTGCGTATCTTCTGTATATGCAGGCGTGATAAATACCTTGTTAAGTTTAAACCGTTTGTGAAACTCATTTTCCAGGCTGCGTATCGATTCCATGGGATAATTTATTTTGTAACTTACGAATCCGTTGTCCTGGGCCTTTTTGATCAGGCGGCATACGGAAGATTTGGAAATGAACTCTTCTTTGGCAATCTGCTCCTGGTTCATCCCAAGCTCGTAGTACTTCTTGATCACGCTGATCATCAAATTCAATTCTCGGTTATCCATATTCTTTGACAAGATAAACTCCTTCAAAGTGAGCACGCCTGCCTGACAACCGCCTCCGTAGCGGTGAGGCCAATGCGCGCCGCGCCTGCTGCGAGCAGCTGCAGCGCCTGCTCGAGCGTCTTTACCCCGCCGTCGATCTTGACGCCCACATTGCCACCGAGGATCTTCTTTGCGAAGCGTACATCCTCCGTTGCCGCGCCCTTGCCGCTGAGCACGTTCTGTATCTTCACAAACTCTGCCCCGCAGTCCTTTACCATATGCAGCACCGCCGCCTTTTCGCTGTCCGTGTATACGCAGTGCTCAAATACCGCCTTGACCTTTGCCTTGCCTCTGGCAATATCCGTCACCCGCTCGAGCTCTTCGCGCGCGTCCGCCATATTTCCTGACTTCACCGCCAATATATTGAGGGCCATATCCAGTTCTGTCGCGCCGTTTTCAATGCACTCGCGCGCCTCCGCCGCCTTTGCCGCGCCGGACATCGCCCCCTGCGGAAATCCAATGGCCGCGCATACCGCAACACCCGACCCGCGCAGCGCCTGCGCCGCCGCGTCCACATAGTACGGCGATACGCATACCGCCGCCACGCAGCATTTCCTTGCCACCAGGCATTCCTCGCGCAGCTTTTCCCGCGTCATGTCCGGACTTAAGAGCGAATGCTCCAGATGCGCCGGCACCTCAAACGCCTGCGGGCAGTACGCCGATACCGCGCTTGCAGCTTCTGTGCCGCCAAGTTCCCGCAGCACTTCCTGTACGATCTCCTGTATCTCCATATCTTTCCCCTCTAGTTAAGCTGCGTCGTCTTTCCCGCATATGTATAGCGGTCGATAATGCCGCAGATCGTCAGGTCCGCAATAATCTGCGTACCCAAAAACATGTTGGCCGCGCCGCCGTCCACATTCACCAGCACCACGTCGCCCACGCCGGATTGCGCCGCGTCAAAGGCAATGTGCCGTATGCCTTCCGCTTCGCCCCGCTCGTTTAAGTACTCGACGATCATCAGCTTGTACCCATAGTATGATTCGTCCTTGACAGTGGACACCACATTGCCCACCACCCGCGCCAGCCTCATACCTTTTTGGGCAGGATCATCTCCACGTCGCTGTGCGGGCTGGGGATCACATGTACGCCGTACAGCTCGCCCACTCTTTTGGCCGCTACCGCGCCCGCGTCCACCGCCGCCTTGACCGCGCCCACGTCACCGCGCACCATCACCGTCACCAGCCCCGAACCGATTTGTTCCTTGCCCACAAGCTTCACGTCCGCCGCTTTGACCATCGCGTCCGCCGCTTCCACCGATCCGATCAGTCCCTTTGTTTCCACCATTCCCAATGCCTGCTTCTCCATTTGTTTCCCTCATTTCTTTTTGTCACATAGTTTCCATATACCTGTCGATAAAGCCCACGATCGCCGCATCAACCGGCGTATACTCCTTGCGGAACATCCGTGCCGCCTCCTTGGAGCCGATCAGGTATACAAAGTCTCCTTTGCCTGCCTGCCGCGTTGCATCCGCCGCCACGATGTACCCTGCCCGCTTCCCATTCTCCAGCAGCCGTACCACCAGCAACGGGATGTTTTCCAGGTTCTCGTCCTTGACCGTGGATACCACGCAGCCAGCGACCTGTCCCGTATACATTACTTGGCTGTTGTGCCCTGCGCCTTGGCTGCCGCCGCAGCCGGCAGGATCGATTCCACGTCGCTGTGCGGGCTGGGGATCACATGTACCCCGTACACCTCGCCTACCCGCTTGGCTGCTGCCGCGCCCGCGTCCACCGACGCTTTCACCGCGCCCACGTCTCCGCGTACCATCACCGTCACCAGCCCCGAACCGATCTGCTGCTTGCCGATCAGCTCAACATTCGCCGCTTTCACCATCGCGTCCGCCGCCTCGATAGCCCCGACCAGTCCTTTTGTTTCTACCATTCCCAATGCTTCCTTTGACATTTTCTGTTTTCCTCCCAAATATATTTAAATGAATGTCCTGACGATTCCAGGGTGCGGCGAGGCGATCACCACGCTCCCTGATATGAGTCCTCGTGCCTGCGGCTCGCCTGTTCCCGCTTTCACCGCCGCCTCGACTGCCGCCACATCCCCCGTGAGGGTGATGAACGATTTGCCTCCCAGGCCCCGGCCCAGCCGTATCTCGATCAGATCGACGTCCGCCGCCTTGACCGCCGCGTCCGCGACCAGAACAGCCGCGCACAGTGAAAACGTCTCGATGGCCCCCACTGCCTGTACCTGCCCGATCTCGCTGCACGCGCTGATCGCCTGCGGCACCTGTTCGTGTACCCCTGCGATGACCACGCTGTCGATCAGCTTCGGCCCTGCGCTCTTGCTTCCTGCTTTCACACCCGCCTCCACTGCCGCTACCTCTCCGCTTACCACCGCGATATATTTTCCCGCGCATACCGCCTGCGCATATACAAGCTCCACTGCCGCAGCTTTCATCATCGCGTCCGCCGCCTGCATCCCTGCCGGTATGCTCACCACTTCTATCATTCCCAAAGAGTGTTTCATTTGCCGCTCCGTATCCGTATCCTGTCCTCATCCACGCTGTCCACCACCCCTGTGATGCTCGCGTGGATCTTTGCCCCCAGCGCCTTTTCCCTGATGTCCGCGATCAGCGTCCCTGCCTGCACGCGCTCGCCCGCGCGTACCACCGGCACTGCCGGCGCGCCCACATGCATCTTTAAGGGGATGTCCACCGTATCGCTTTTCAAAAGCTCCGTCTTCATCGGCGCCGCCACGTCGTATTCCTCAAGGCCCAGCCGCGATACCAGCCGCGATACCGGCAGCTTCTTTTCCGCAAGCTGGTTGTCCGCTTCCATACATACTTCTTTCTTTGGCCTGATCCCTGCCGCCGTCATCTCCGCCTTGAATTTCTGCATTACCTGCGACGGCTTGAGCCCGAAGTTGCACGCATAGTATGTGCATATCCCGCAGTCGCAGCATGAAAATATCCCGTTCATGGCCGGTGAGATCAGGTCCGCGCCCTGCGCCACCGCGCGCATCGCCTTATGCGGCTGTACGTTTAAGCCCAGCGCGTTGCGCGGGCACATCTGCGTGCACATCGAGCACTGGCAGCACACCGCCTGAATCAGTTGCACGTTCATGCGCCCGTCCTTTGCCGCCAGCAACGGATGCCCTTTGGGGATCGCCAGCAATCCTCCTGTCGTCTTGGTCACCGGCACGTCCGCGCTCTCTTCTACCCTGCCCATGCACGGCCCGCCGATGATATATACGCACTCCTGCGTAACGCCGCCTGCTGCGGCGATCAGTTCCTTTCCCGATATGCCGACAGGCGAGCGCACCGTCCTCGGGCTTTTGACCGCTCCTGCCACCGTCACATACTTTTCCGTCACGGCAATCCCTTCTGCCGCCCGTGCAATATCGCGCAGCGTGCTCACATTGCACACCACCGCTCCCACGTCAAGCGGCAGGCCTCCTGTGGGCACCACCCGTTTCGTCACCTCATACACGATCTGCCGCTCGTCCCCAGCAGGGTAGTAACCGCCCATCAGGTGCAGCCTCACGTTTGTATGCGCGCACGCTTTTTTAAGCGCCCCTGCCGCCTCATGATAATGCTCCTTTAAGGCGATCACGCCATAGCTTGCGCCTACCTGCTCCATCACCAGCCGTATTCCGGCCACCACTTCCTGCGCAAAGTTTGCCATCACCTGTTGGTCCACGCGCAGAAGCGGCTCGCACTCCGCACCGTTGCCGATCACATACTCCGCTCTGCAGTCCACCTTCACATGCGTCGGAAATCCCGCGCCGCCCGCGCCTACCACGCCCGCCTCGCGTATCCTTGCTATGATATTCATCCCTTTTTCCCTCAAATGATACGCAGGTCGCCCTTGAGCACGCACCGCCGCGCACGCGTAAACGTCTTCGCGCTCGTCAGCCCTTCGCCCGTCGGCGTCGCGATCGTCAGTGTCGCATAGCCCTCTCCGCCGAACCCCAGCCCCGCGTATGAGGGCGCGTTCTTGACAAAGATCGTCGTATTCATCACCGTCGCCGCCAGCGACATGTTGCGGATGTTTGTCGAATGGATGAGCGCCGAATGCTGGCACCCGCGCTCCGCGCGGTACGCTTCCTCCACCGCTTCGTCAATATCTTTCACCCGTACGATCCCCAGCACCGGCATCAACATCTCTACCGTCACAAACGGGTGCTCCGCGCCTACCTCCGCCATCACCAGCCGTGGCTGTCCGGTATATGCCACGCCGCTTTCCTTAAGGATATAAGCAGCGTCGCGTCCTACGTACCTGCGGTTGATCACATATTTTCCGTCTTTTTTCTTCAGTACCGTATTCACAATTTTCTCAATATCCCCGCCGTATACGCGCCAGGCGCCGTTTTTCTCCATTTCGCCCATCAGCGTATCCGCAATATTTGCAAAAGCAAACACTTCCTTTTCCGCCACGCACAGCACGTTATTATCAAAGCTCGCCCCGTCCACAATATCCTTGGCCGCCCGCGCGATCACCGCCGTATCGTCCACGATCACCGGCGGGTTTCCCGGGCCTGCCGCCACTACCTTTTTCCCCGTTTTCATCGCCACCGATACCACTGCCTCGCCGCCTGTGATCGACAACATCTTCACATCCTTATGGTTCATGATCTCCTGTCCGCTCTCCAGCGTCGGCTCCGCTACCGTGGTGATCAGCGTATCCGGCCCGCCGGCCGAGACGATCGCTTCGTTTAAAATCCGCATCGTTTCCTGCGACGCATGCCGCGCCGCCGGATGCGGGTTAAACACCACCGCGTTGCCGGCTGCGATCATGCTGATCGCATTGTTGATCACCGTGGACGTCGGGTTCGTGGACGGCGTGATCGAACCGATCACCCCAAACGGCGCCGCCTCCACGATCGTCAGCCCCTCGTCCCCGCTATATGCCTGCGTCCTGAGGTCTTCCGTCCCCGGCGTCTTTGTAGCCGCCAGCTCGTTTTTCAATATCTTGTGCGCCACGCTGCCGTAGCCTGTTTCCCCGTGCGCAAGCTCCGCCAGCTCCACTTTATGCCGCAGCGCCGCTTCCCGCATTGCCGCGATCAGCCGCCCGCGCGCCTCCAGCGTCATTCCCGCAAGCTGCCTCTGCCCGGCCTGCGCGTTTGCCACCGCCTCGTTTGCTTCCGCGCACATCCATTCTCCTCCGCGCGCGCCTATCCCCCGCACCGTTTCTTCCACGATCTTCCTGATCTGTTCTTCGCTTAAACTCATCTTCCCTGCCCTCTCCCGCTATTCTCTGAACTTCTCGAACTTCCGTTGCCCTTCTATCTCTATCGTATCGATGATCGCTACGATCGACTGGTCCACAGGCCGTCCGTCCGTGATCGCCGTCTGCCGCGACGAACTGCCGCCCACACACATCACGACCTCTCCTTCTCCTGCTCCCACCGCGTCGATCGCCACCATCAAGCTGCCCTTTTCCTCAAACGTCTCCATATCGATCGGCTTGACGATCAGAAGCTTTAGTCCTGTCAGCTTCTCCGACTTATTGGTGCTCACCACTGTGCCCTTTACCCGCGCTATCTGCATGCCTCTCTCCTGTCAATTCATCTTTACTCCAAGCTCCCGCGCTTTGTCCCGCGCCGACGGCGTTATGACCGCGCGCGCCGCGCAAACGATCTCCCGTCCCGCCTCATACGCTTCCGTTACCTCGCGTTCCGTCACCAGGCTCAGCCCTGTTCCCGCAGCTTCCCTGCCCGCGCCGTATCCCAGCATTCGCACTCCCATTTCCCGCAGTATGCACAAATCCCCGCATACCTTTTCATAAAACGTGTTCCGCCTTTGCCGCGGCGCTTCAAAGTCCAGGAGTATGCTCACTTCCCGTCCCCACAAAATCATCCGCGTCACCACGTGCTCCACAAGCCCCGCGTCGTCTCCTCTTGCGATCCGCCCTAACAGCGTCAGCTTCGGCGTTACCAAAACAAGACGCCCGCTGCCTGACGCACGTTCCATCAATCCTGCCGCCCCGATGTCCTCGTACCGCTCGCTGCCGCCTCCCAACGCCTGGGTTTCCTCCCCGAACGTCACTGTCCGCAGATCCGCTCCATATTCTTTTTCCAGCGTCCTCCACGCCCTTTGCGGCCATGCCACATGAGACGTCACCAACGCCAGTCCTCCCGACGGCGCTTCCTCTTCCGCCTCTTCTGCCTGCTGCCGCCTTACAACCGCTTCCACGATCCGCCGTACCAGCCGCTCCATTGCCTTGTCCGTTTCCTGATTCATTGCTATATGATCTCCAGCAGGTCCCCGTTTTTTATTCCTGCCGCGTTCGCTTCGTCCATATCAACATGCGCCTCCAGTTCGTGTTCCGCGCCGCTGCGCACCACTACCCCTTCCAAGATCGCGGCCCGCTCGCCGCCGCTCTTCAGACGCACTTTTTCCCCGTCTTTTAGTCCGTACGCCGCCGCCTGCGACGGCGACATATGCAAATGCCGCGCCGACACTATCACGCCTTCCGCAAGCTCCACCCGTCTCCCGCTTGCTTCCAATACGCAGCCCGGCGTTCCCGTAACTTCGCCCGACATCCGCACCTCTGCGCGCAATCCCAGCCGGTACGCGTCCGTCACCGAGATTTCCACCTGCGTCGCCGCCCGCTCCGGCCCCAGTACCCGCACCTTATCGATGCGCCCTTTCGGCCCGATGATGCTCACCTTTTCTTCGCTCGCATACTGCCCGGGCTGTACCAGCTCCTTTGCCCGCCGCAGCTCATACCCTGCTCCGAACAGCGCTTCTTTATCCTCCGCGCTCAGGTGCACGTGCCGGTTCGACACCGCTCCCACTACGTACCGCCCTTTTCCCGCTTTTGCCAGCTCCGTTACTACCGCCCGCATGACCGCGCCCGTTATTCCCGCTTCTCTTCCTTTCAATGCTTTTGCTCCGTTACTTTTTTATTTGTTATGGAGGAATTGCGCGGGATACTGATTTTGCAGAGTATCCCGCTTGTTATGAACTTAGGATAGTTGTACATTACCGTTCCGTCAATTGTTTTGCAGTAAAATCCCACACCTTGGAATTAGTTTCTTTTTTACCCTTTTTTCGTCAGCTCATTTGGGACAAATTTCAAAAAATTTTACCATTCATGTCCGTAATCACGGAAAAAGCGCACATGTTCTACCTCTACCAAATCATCCGGAATAATCTTCAAATCAAATTTATCTTTGAGCGCAATGTAACATCTTGCCGCCTTTTCTACAACCTGGCAGCAGATCTTTGTATCTTCCAAATCTTTTCCGCAGGCTACCGGACCATGGTTTCTCAGCAATACCGCATTCTTGTCGCCAATATACTTTGCCGCCGATATTCCCAGCTCTTCATGCATGCCTGCGCGTACATATTCTTGTGTCGTCGGAATTTCTCCGCCCACTAGCTGCGTCATCTCTTCCAAAATCGGCGGGATGCTTTCCCCCACCGTGCACATAGCGGATGCATATACCGGATGGAAATGAATGATCGCATTCACATCCGGACGCGCCAGATAAATCATGCGGTGCACTTCACGTTCTGTCGTTGGGCTCCTGAATCCATCGATTACGTTTCCGTCATAATCAATCGTAACCATATCCTCTGGCTGTAATACGTCGTAGGCGATTCTGCTGGGCGTCATAATGATTCCGTTTTCCACACGTACACTGACGTTTCCCCATGTACCAATTACCAGTTTTTCATTCTGCAGCCATAAACAGGCTTCAATAATTTCCTGTTTTACTTTTAAGTTTTCCATAATTCTTACTCCATTCACCAATCATCAATTGCTTTTATTTATCAAGAAAATGACTTCTTAAATCCCACCAGTCCATATTCATACGGTATCCTGAGCGGTAAATCTCATAAAGCTCCATGTACCGTTTATGCCGTAAAGTATCCGGCTTATAGCGTTTTTTCACCTTTACGATCTTTCTTACCGCCTCGTCATAACCGGAGAATACGCCGGCCGCAACGCCGCAATTCATGGCCGCGCCGCGCGCGCCATGCTCCTTACCGTTGCAGACGATGATCTCTTTTCCCATCATGTCCGCAAAAATCTGCATCCACACATCGCTCTTTGAACCGCCGCCTGACACATAGATTTCCTTAAGCGGCGTAGGTACGCTGCTGTAACAATCGAACATGGCCAAGGCCACGCCTTCATAAACGGCGCGCAGCATTTCCTCGATACGCGTGTTGAACGAAATCCCCAGAAAACTGGCTTTGATGTTGCTCTTGAAAAACGGCGCGCGTTCCCCGCCCGCAAGCAGATAGGGATAGTACACGACTCCATTTGCGCCAATCGGTACGTCCCTTATGATCTCCGAGCAATAATCGTAAATATCCACTCCTTTTTCCTGTGCTTGCAGCTTAAGTCCGTCGCCCAGTGTATCCAGAAACCATTCCAAATTCGGCGCGCCGCACAGAGACGACATCATCCTGATCCACCTGTCCTGTTTAAAATGCGCAAGCGTCATCCCCAGCATATGCGGTTTGATGTCCGGCTCGTCCATAACGACAGCATGGATCGCCGCCGTACCGATGATGGACATCGCCTGCCCGTCCTCCGTTACGCCGCAGGAAAGCATGCAGGCTCCAATATCCATCGGACCGCCAGTGATCAGCGTTTTTTCGGAAAAACCCAGCGTTTTTGCCGCCTCCGGTGAAATCATTGCCTTGTTTTCCCGTACGGTTCGCATTTTCGGCATTCTGTCTTTGTAGCGCATAATGCCGAAGAGTTCAAACAGCCTGTCGTCGTATTCCCGCGTTTTTACGTTCAGCATCGGAATGCACATATCCGTATCATCGCTGCAAACGGTGTCCGTCAGTTTATAAAACAGCCAGTCCTTGAGGTGAAAAAAATATTCTGCATTTTTAAGCGCTTGCGGCTCATGCCGCTCCATCCACCTGATTTCCGCGCTCATCGACGAGCCGAATACGGCAGTGCCGCAAATATCGAATGCTTTTTGCCTTGTGCCGTCCTCATCCCATTGCCTGATAATTTCGGAAGTCCGCCCGTCGCAAAAGCATATACCTTTGCGCACGGGCTTCCCTTGCTTATCGATCATCCAGAGTCCGTCGCCTTGCGCCGTGAGTCCGATCCCCAGAATATCATCCGGATCGATCCCTTGAGATACCGTCTTTAAACACTGCACGCCCAGTTCCCAGATTTCATTCATATCCTGTTCATACCAGTCCTCATAGGGAGTATACGCAGTAATCGCCATTCCCTTGGAATGCAACTCATTTCCGTCAAGATCAAACAATACAGCTTTAATGCGCGATGTTCCGGAATCGATTCCAATCAGGTATTTTTCTTTCATTCCCATTCATCTCCGTCTTGTTTTCTGCCTGTGTTTTAAGAAAGGGTCATTCTTTTGCCAGGACCTTAATCCTTTTCTTTTCGCGTAAAATACTCATGATGGAGGGCAATGCGATTGCCACAACCACGACGATACCGCTCACCGCCTGTTGCCAGTAGATGTTAACGCCGAAAAGCACAATCACGTTCGAAATTACACATATGATTGCCGCGCCAATAAAAGAGCCTACCGGATTGCCGACGCCGCCCGTGAGCAACACGCCGCCGATAACGCTTGCCGCAATAGAGTTCATTGCCCAGTTCGAACCGATTGTAGCCTGCGCCGAACCAAGTCGCGCTACATAGAGCATGCCGGCCAGCGCCGATAAAAGCCCAACGATGGCAAATACCAGAACACGGATACGGTTTACCCGAATGCCCAGAATCTCCGCAGCCGGTTTGCTGTTGCCAATGGCATAGATATAACGTCCTGTTTTTGTTTTGGTGGCAAAGATAAAGACCAGCACGACAACTACGAGCGCGATCACAAACGGAATCGGCAACGGACCGGCATTGTCCTGTCCCAGAAAAAGAATGGAGCTGGGTATTTCCGTGATGGCTTTCCCCTTTGTAATAACGAGCGTAATACCCGTATAAACGCCCTGCATGCCAATTGTGGCAACCATAGCGTTGAGTTTAAGCGATGTGATCAGCGCGCCATTGATAGCCCCCAGCCCCGCGCCGACGAGAACGCCGATTACGAAAGCAAGGTATGGGTTCATTCCCGCCGACGTCATCAGCAAGCCGCCGAGGATACCCGACAAAGTCGCCATGGAACCTACGGACAGATCCAGCTCGCCAAGCAACAGAAGCAGCGATTGTCCAACCGCTACCATACCAATGAATGCGATGTCGCGCATCAGCGATTGCAAGTTATATAATGTAAGAAAATACGGCGAAAAAATCGTCGCTACGATACAGAACAGAATCAATACGAAACCGATCAATACCGTGCTGTTTTTGAAAATGTTCTCTCTTCCTGACATTTGTTTGATATCATTCATGATCGTTCTCCCCTGCCTTTGTTTCATTCAATCCAAGGATCGAATGTAAAATCTCTTGGGTCGCTGCGTCTTTGGAATATTCTCCGGCTTTTCTTCCCTTATATAAGGTAATGATCCGGTTGGAACAGCGTCTGACCTCGTTCATTTCCGAAGAAATCAGGATGATTCCAATGCCCTCTTCCTCGGCGATTTTTTTCATCATGCGGTAGATTTCCGTTTTTGTCCCAACATCAATACCTTTGGTTGGTTCGTCGAAAATCAAAACGCTCGGTTTACAGCTCATAGCCCGGGCGATTACAACTTTTTGTTGGTTGCCTCCGCTTAAGAATTTGATTTGTTTGCTGATGTTAGGAGCTTTTACGTCATAATCTTTCACTACCTCATTGATCAGCGCCGTCTCTTTCTTTTTGGAGATTAACCCGCCTACCAGCAATTCGCTTAATAAATTAATAGAAGTATTCTCACGGATACTCAGCTCCGGCAGAATCCCCTGGCTTCTTCTCTCTTCAGGCAGGTAGAACATCCCCCGGCCTACAGAGTAACTGGTATCTCCCAGCTTCCACGGTTTGCCTTTATATTCGACTGTGCCGGAAATAACGGGCAAATAACCGAATATTGCCTGCATAAGCTCGCTTCGTCCCGCGCCGACAAGACCCGAAAAGCCCAGTATCTCACCTTTTTTCAAATCAAAACTGATGTCTTTAAACCGTTCTCCAGTGAGGTTCTTCACACTCAGGAGCACCTCGTCTGATACTTTGTTCGAATAAAACACTTCACTTTCATCCAGCGCATGGCCCGTCATTTGCGTGACTGTCCAGGTAACGTCGGTCTCCGAGGTGTTTACCTCCGCTACCTGTTTTCCGTTCCTGAACACCGTGGTAACGTCGCCGATCGCGAAAACCTCTTCCAGTTTATGCGAAATGAATACGATCGATTTGTTTTCTTTTTTTAACTGTTCTATCGTTTGAAACAGGCGTTCCGTATCCTCCGTTGTCAGACTGGTCGTCGGTTCGTCCAGCAAAAGTACGTCGTATCCTTCAAATACAGTCGCCCGTGCAATTTGCAGTAATTGTTGTTGGGAGACGGAAATATCTTTCACCAGAGTATCCGGAGCAGCATTAATATTGAACTTTTCTATGATTGGGACCGCTTTTTCGTTGAGTCTTTTCTGACTGATCGTTCCTTTGATATTGGAACGGTCGAATGGAATAAATAGGTTTTCCGCTACCGTCATATGATTGAAAAGGTCGATTTCCTGCGGTACATACGCAACCTTTTCAAATAATTTTTTATCCTTGAGAGCCGGCTTCCCCTCAATCAGTATCTCTCCGTCGTCAGGCTCATACACACCTGTCAGGCATTTGATCAGCGTACTTTTGCCCGCGCCGTTTTCACCTACGATACAGTGTACTTTCCCAAGTTCAAACGAGACATTGATCGCATCCAGCGCAACAACTCCAGGAAATATTTTGGTAACGTTTTTTGCTTCCAGGATTTTCATCTATTTCCTTTGGCCTCCTTGTTTTTTGATTGTGCAGACAATCTCCTTTTAAGCCTGGCCGGAGCTGCCATAAGGCAGCTCGCCAGACCTTGTCTCAGTGCTTTTGAACCAATAAAATGTTTCCTGTCTTACCTTACTCCGTTGCTGTAGAACCAGCTTTTGCGATTTCGATCATTTCGTCTACATTGTCTTTCGTGATGTGCAGGATACCCGTATCAACAAACTGCGGAAGCTCCATGCCCATGTGCGCGTCGAACAGCATCAACACGGAAAGCGCGCCCTGCATCTGCGGTTTTGTGGAATAGGATTCCACCATTGTGCCGCTCTTTACATATTCGAGAATCTGCAACAGATTCTCAGCGCCTACAAATGTGATCTGATCCTGTTTGCCAGCTTCTTCGATTGCCGCCGAAATACCGATCGGCGCCGCAGCGTCTACGCACAGGTAGCCTGCAAGGTCAGGATTTGCAGCGATAGTAGCCGCCGCCTGCTGTTGTGCCGTTTCGATATTATCCTGGGAGATACCGCCGTCAATGACTTCGATTCCCGGATAGTTTGCGAGCACTTCTTTAAAAGTCTCATACCGCTCGGAATGGTTAGGTGCTGTCGTTACACCGTGCATAAGAGCAACTTTGCCTTTTTCGCCAAGCAGTTCTGCCAAGCGGTTTGCTTCCAGCTCCGCCTGTTCCGCGAAATCGTTACCGATCGCGGTTAATCCCGAGCCGGGGACGCGTGCGTCGAACAGGATAACCGGTATCCCTTTTGCCTGAATCTCGTCGATGACCTGTTTGCTTCCTTCATAGTCGATCGGGTCGATGGCAATACCGGCAGGATTGGTGGCCGCCGCCTGCTCAAGCACCGCATTCTGCGCCGTGATGTCCGCCGTAGAGGGCGCACGGTAGTCAACCTTAATATTGATACCAAGCTGCTGGCTCATGACATCCGCCTGTTGCTGCGCGCCGGAGTTTACCGCGTCAAACCATTCGTGCACGACTTTCGGGACGATAACGAATGTAAGATCCTTGTCTGCGGCCGCCGCATTGCCGCCATCGCCATTGCCGGCTGCCTGTATTGCCTGCGCTCCATCTCCTTCTGCTGCCGCAGAAGATGCCGGCGGCGTGCCCGTGCATGCAAACATCCCCACTGCCATGACACATACCAAAAGAACTACTAATAATTTTTTCATACTCTTCTCCTTCTATATATTTTTATATTCATTTCGAAAAAACGGTTCAGAATATTTACTCCTATCATTTTCCTGCCTCCGGAAGCTTTCTTTTATAAAGGACGAGACATAAAAAATTCATGATTCAGCAAAATATCAGGTTCGTTTTTCCGAAATAAACTTATTTGTGGTATTTAATTGAGTGTCGCTTGTTCTGTTAGCTTGTTACTTTAACTTATTTTAACAAAACAGTTTTGTTAATGTCAATGCTTTTTGTGTGAAATTTATTTTTCGTTTAATCGAAATATGGAATTTGTTTCATTTATATCCTTTTTCTTTTCAGGTTTATTTTTCGTCCCTGGCTTAACTTTATTATTTTCTTTTACATATAGCCTTTTTTTAGCCTTTTTTGGTATGCTGTTTTAAGATTTGTTTCATAGTTGTTAATTGCTTCGTATGGAACATTTTACTTTTTTGTAAATCAATTTAATTTTCAACCATAAAGTTGTTGTGTTATATTTTGTTATTTTAACTTAAATTAACACTATTTTCAATATATGCTTGACAATCAATATTTGCAAACTGTATTATATAATTACTGAAATGTTATTATATTTCTTTTAATTTTTCACGAGTGGGGCGATCTGACTTGGCGAATAAACAAGCACGTATACAGGAAATACTGAATATTTTAAATGCGACGGGGTCAGATTCCATCAAGAATCTTGCGCAGGCTCTTAACGTATCCGAAATGACAGTCCGCAGGGATATTAGTTTTTTGGAAGACAACAACTATGTTTCCGTTTTCCACGGGGGCGTTTCTTTAAACAAAATCCAGAGCAGCACGCCGGTCAACCTGACGAACACGCCGTACCTTTTTAACCGTGAGGACCGCGAGCGTCTCTCTGAAAAGAAGAGGATCGGTGAATTTGCCGCCTCGTTTATCGAACCTTTCGACGCGCTTTGTATTGACAACGGCACAACCTGTCGTTATATCCTTGATTTTATGAAGAGTTCTGATTGTATCTTATATACATATTCTATGGAAGCGTTATCCAAGGCAGCGGCCCTTGCTTCCAATAATATCCGTTTATTCTGCTTCGGCGGACTTTACCACAATGATCTCAAGATGTTTGAAAGCTCGGATGTACTCGAAACCATTAAGAAAGCGCACTTTAACAAGTTGTTTTTGGGCGCAGTCGGCGTAAGCACCACCTATGGGATTTCCTGCGCTGAAAACTTCGAGGTTGACGTGCGGCGGACGCTGATGTCTGTCAGCGACCAGATTATCCTGCTGGCGGACTCTTCCAAAATCGATAAATCCTGGTATCTTCAATATGCTCCGATCAGCGATATTGACGTGCTGATAACGGATAATAAAATCACGGCGGAGCAAAAGGAGAAGATCGAGGCCTGCGGCGTACAGGTATACGCCGTTTAAAGAAGCATTCCATTTTTTGTGCAGATAATCTCCTCTTTTACCGACTGAGGAGGAGAACAAATGAATCGTATTTCCGGCAAGAAATTTCTTGCGCTTTTTGGGTGCAGTCTTATACTGACGATCGCATATATGTCGCTTTCGTCGTGGGGACTTGCCATCCCGTTCCTTTCAGAAACATTCCAACTAAACGGCATCATGATACAATTGGGCAACGCCGCGCTGATCGCAGGTTATGCGGTGGGCAGCTTTATAGAAGGCCGGCTTCTTAACCGGTGGGGCTGGAAGAAGACCTTTCTTTTTGCCATGGCCCTCTTTTTGATCGGTTCTATTTTGATACCTTTTGTGGAAAGCTATCCGATTATTATCGTCTTGCGCTTTTTGATGGGATTCGGCCTTATCGTCAATATCACAACCTTTATTGTCAGCGGTTGGTTCCCCCTGGCGCAACGCGGACTGGCGGTGGGCGTGCTGCTCGGCTGTATCGGCCTTGGAACCGCTCTCGGCGGCTTTGTGACCGGCGCCCTTACCGAGCTTTTCTCATGGCAGAATATTTTCCTTATTCTGGCAGCCGTCACCATCGCGGGTATGGTCATATTTCTGCTCATTGTAGGGAATCCGCCCAGGCAAGATAAAACGGACGCCGATCCCAAAGGGCGCGCTTTTCGGGGCGACATCTATAAACAGCCTGCATTGTGGCTATTCGCCTTGTCTTTGCTTTTCGTTTTTTTCAACGTATACGGGCTGTATGCTTATCTCGCCAGCTATATGCAGACCTTGGGTTATTCGGTCGCGGAAACAGGCCTGATCGTATTATTTAACGGACTGGTTGCAGTTGCTTCTACGCCATTTGGCGGTTATCTTTCCGACTGGCTCGTCAAGAAAACCGGTAATGTGGTACGCGCACGCGCTTATGCGATTGCTTTTTCCGGCGCGCTGGTGGGCGTAGCCGGCTGCCTGCTCATTCCCCTGCTGGCCCCGATCAGCATTGGTTTCGCGATCCTCACCGCCCTGATCTCCGGTTGGGGCTGTCCTGCGGCCAACAGCCCGATCCTTTCGCTCCCTTCGGATATTTTCGGCAGCGAAGCGGCGGGTGCAGCCAACGGTATGGTGATTCTGGTCGCGGGGATCGGCGGCATTTTATCCCCGATCCTTGTTCCCTATATCGCCGAGGCGACCAATTGGACAGTAGGCTGGATCATCACCGCGGCAGCAGCCTTTGCCTGCATGATCATCAGCCTGATTCTTCCCCACATACGCGTCAGAAACGAAGAATAATTGTTTGTTTCCAAAAACTTGTGTTTATTAACACCTTCAAGAATGTTAATAAAAAAAGGAGTTGATTGTTATGCCAAGTTTTGGAGATCCTTTTGCAGGAAATGTGGAGCGTAAGCTGACCAAGGATGAATTAATACAGGCGGTGCGCCTTGATATTGCCGGTGAGTTGGAAGCAATTTACCTTTACGACGCGCATGTACACGCGACGGACGACGAAGTCGCAAAAACTGTGCTTGCCGATATTCGTGACGAAGAAAAGGCGCATATTGGCGAATTAATGACGCTTCTTCGCCACCTTGACCCCGAGGAAGCGGAGCATTTTGCTTCCGGCGTGGAAGAAGTACGCGAGATGATGGAAGAGTTGGGATTGACCCCTGACAAAGACACAGAGGCTGCACCCGGCACAACCGTAGGCAGCCTGTGGAAGTAAGGAGGAAAACGTTATGGATTACTTGTCAAGAGAAAGCGCGCCGTTTTCCGAAGATTTGTGGGAAGAGATCGATAAAGCGGTCGTAGATTCCGCACGCAGGATACTTGTAGGCCGCCGGTTTTTGACTATTTTCGGACCGCTCGGCGCAGGCGCGCAAAACATCAATATAGACAGTGAAAAGAAAGCCGAAGAAGCAAACGACGGTATCGTTCAGACGGTGGGGCGGCAATACGCTGAAATCCCCCAGGTCTATGACGATTTCTTCATGCTGTGGCGCGACATTGAGGCCAGTGAAAAATCCGGTTATCCGGTGGATATTACGTCCGCTATGACGGCGGCCGAGTCCCTGTCCCGCCGTGAGGACAAGCTGATCTTTTTTGGCAATCAGGCGCTTGGAGTAAGCGGTCTTTTGAACGCGCCGGGCGCAAACAAGATCAAACGCGGCGACTGGGCTACGGGCGAAAACGCTTTCGCGGATATTGCCAAAGGCATCAGCGCTTTGGATGAAAAGGGATATATTGGAAGGTACGCGCTTATTTTAAGCCACGACCTCTATCTCGATTTACAGCGTATCCAGCCGGGCACGGGACTGATGGAAATCGACCGCATCGGCAGAATGGTGGACGGACGCATCTTCCGCGCACCCGTATTGGGCGCTGGAAAAGCAGTCCTTGTCTGCTGCGAGCCGCAATACATGGACCTTGTCATCGGTATCGATATGACGACCGCATATTTGGAGCTTGTGGACCTCAACCACCATATGCGCGTACTGGAAACCGTTCTTCCGCGTATCAAGCGCCAGGACGCGATCGTTGTATTCGGATAATATCCAAACAAACAAAGCGCGAAGAACGGATCGTTCTCCGCGCTTTTTATTTGCGCTGTTTTTAGATATTCCGCAGCTCCGCCTTACACTTTTTGCTGAGCACGGCCATGACCGCCACGCCGCAGGCAAAAACCCCGCATAGAATACTCAGTGGCAACTGCAGGCCCATTGTCTCGGCGGCAAGGCCGACCAGCGCCGGCGCGACCATACCTCCAATGTTATTGGAAAACACCGCCAGCGAACTGGCCGAAGCTTTACGTGACGGAAACAGCTCCGTCGCGATCATGATCACACATACGATATTCAGAGACTGGAACGCGCCTCCCAACACAGTAAACACCATGGCCATGGGGATGGACGGCGTATTGATCGCCACCAGCATGAGCGCGATACTGATTAAACTAAAAAGCACGAATACCTTTTGCGGCTGTATCTTTTTAAAAACCCACGGGCTTATGATGCGCATCACGAGTATCCCCACATAAAAAAGCGTAAGCATGAGCGCCGCGCCTTCGGTATCCATTCCCCTGTAAAGGCTGAAAAATGTCGGGTACCAGGCGACGATCGACATATTAAACGCGCAGAACAAGCTGCAGGCGAGCAGGATAACCCACGATTTCCAGGAGCGGAAAATTTCACCAGGATTCTGCCTCGCCGACGCCGCCATACTTTTGATGTCCACCTTGGGCAGAAAGTCAGAAGAACGCTTTAAGGAGATCGAATAAAAGACCGTAACGATCACGCCGAGGCCTCCTACCAAAAGAAACGAGCGTACAAAGGAATGTGAAACATCCGGTATCAAGAGGCTTGTCGCCAAAAACGGCCCGACCATCGTGCCAATGCCAAAAATGATCTGCACCATCGGCAACAGCGTTTTGGTGCGGTCCGGAAAATATTCCGTGATGGCTGAATTTCCCATCACGTCGATCACCGTATACCCTACACCGCACAGCAGCGAGAACAGGCACGCCAGCAAATACGGCGGGGCAAGGCCAATGCCGAGCGCTGCCGCCCCGAGCAGGAGCGTGCCGATCATGATCGCCCACAGCTTGGAGAAGCGTTCTCCCGCCAGCGCGCAGAACAGAGCGGCCGCAATGCCGCCGATGCTGCTTACCATGGTGAAGACTCCCTGCGCGCCCGTATTGATGGCATAAAAATCCATCATCGTCGTAGAGAGCGTTCCGAACAATACGACATAAATCGCATAGACGACGAATGCGCCCATCAGCCAGAACAAGAGAATATTGTGCTTTGTCTTTCCTTGCGGTAATTTTTCCATTGTTTCCCTCCGGTGTAATATTCCCTTCCCACAATCATTATATCGAAAAACGACCGAAAGTTCACCTGTAATTTTAATGTTTGGGCACTTTCAATGAGTGTATCTTAATAGCACAACAACGCAGGTAAATTTATACGGTATTTATGAATAATAATAAGAGGTGAATGAAAATGAACGCAATGGAAAAAGCAGGCAGGAAAGTCGACGAGGCTTTTGAGAAAGTAAAAGATAAGACAAAGGAAACCGTGAACAAAGCTTCGAGCAAGATTCACGAAACCGAAACCAAGGCCCATAACAAGGTCGACCGCAAGACATCTAATTAGCAATCTTCTTCATCTAAACATAAAACTCCCCTGCAAAAACCGCGCATAACAGGTGCGCGGTTTTGCTTTGGTTGTTTTTTTTATGCCGATTGCATATAATAAAAGAAAAAACAACCGAGGGATAAAAATGGCCCAATCCAAAACCAACGCCATGCGCATCTTAGACAGCGCGCATATCGATTATAAAACGCATTCATATCAAAGCAAGGATGGAGCGATCGACGGCGTTTCCGTCGCGCAAAAGCTCGGCATCCCCGTATCCCAGGTCTTTAAGACTCTGGTGACACAAGGCGCGGACCGCGAATACTTTGTGTTTGTGGTACCGGTGGCAGAAGAACTAGACCTGAAAAAAGCCGCGCGCGCCGTCAGTGAGAAGAATGTGGAAATGCTCCATTTAAAGGACCTAAACCGTGTAACGGGCTATATCCGGGGCGGCTGCTCGCCCGTAGGCATGAAAAAACAATTTCGCACCGTGTTCCACGCATCGTGCCTGGATGTTCCTGCCATACTCGTCAGCGCGGGAAAAATCGGCCTGCAAATGGAGGTTGCGCCAAGCGACCTGATTGCCCTGATCGGCGCGCAGACAGAAGATATTATTAAATAAGTCGGGGCTTTCCCTTTTATGATAAAAACAGATAGTAAATCGAGAATTATCCGCATAAATCGAGTATCTAAATACAGAGTTTTAAGAAAAGGTACTTGAAACAGAGTATCTTTTGGTTGCCGTGAAACAGCATACTATTTCATTTCTGCTTGTTCGTTATCAACGTCTTGACTCATAGCTTGTCAAGAGCTTGTTGCAACGCAATGCGTTACAAGCTGTATGATAAAGCGTATTTTCCCAATAGCAGAAATGGAACATACAAATAAGACAAGAGAATATTCTTTAACAAGGCATTTTACTTTTACAGTAAGATGCTTTGTTTTATTTTATGATATTTTTCATATATCCATATCAAAGGAGGATTGATAAAAAATGGTGCAAATTTATGGATATGTACGGGTTTCAAGCATAGATCAAAACGAGGAACGACAGATTGTTGAACTATCAAAAAGAAACATACTTTCCAGAAATATCTACATAGACAAACAGTCTGGAAAAAGTTTTGAACGTCCACAATATAAAAAACTCGTCAGAAAGCTAAAGCAAGGCGATTTACTTTATATCCTGAGTATCGACCGTCTAGGCAGGAACTATCTTGAAATACAGGAACAATGGAGAATACTCACGAAAGAAAAAGGGATTGATATATGCGTCATAGATATGCCCTTACTGGACACAAGAAACGGGAAAGATTTGATGGGAACATTCATTGCTGACCTTGTGTTGCAGATATTATCGTTTGTCGCACAGAACGAGCGTGAAAACATCATAAAAAGACAGGCACAGGGCATTGCTGTCGCAAAGGCAAAAGGCATAAAATTTGGCAGACCAAAAATCATGCTTCCAGAGAACTTTGGAGAGCTTGTCCATGATTGGGAAAAGAAAAAGCTTCCCCTGTCGGAAGTCTTGGGAGTATGCAAAATGAGTGAAGCCACATTTTACAGAAAGTTAAGAGACTACCGTCTATTAAAACAAAGATAGTATGTTATGAACTCTCAAAAGGTACACCTTTTAATAGTCATTATACCTTTCTTATACAGTATAGCTAAAAATACCTCTTTTTTCAATAATTTATTATTTTGAACGGCTTTGAAGCTGTTATTTTTTTATTTTTGATGGATAGTTTTCACTAACTTATGTCTTTTGCAAAAGGTGTACCTTTTGAGAATAGCCAAGGAAAGAAGCAGAGAAAAATATGAAACAAAAACGCTTGAAGAAAGCTTGTTCATTTTTACTGGCAGGCACTATGGTGTTGACCGTCTTTCTATATATTGGAAATACAGTTTATGCACAGAAACTAACAGAAATTAGCCAGCCGACAGAAACTGAAAGAGCGACAGATTCCGCAGACAATAGTGATACTTTTGATACAAATGAAGTTATACAGGTTCCAATAGAAGCAATGGTTATTGCTAGTGGTGTATATTATGGAATTTCTAAAGAGTGGTACGAAACGAATAATCCAAATGGAAACGTTTTAAGTCTGTCTTTAACTATCCCAGACAATGTAACTACAATCTATAATGATGGTTTTAGAGATAGCTGGTCATCTCAAAAACAAAGCCGAAAGTGTATCACTAATTATAATTATGATGGCGATAAAAAATATACAGATAAATATACCGTGTTGAATATTGATTTTTCCAACGCCACAAGCCTGAAAACAATAAATAATCAAGCGGCTATGTATTGTTCTTCTCTGACAGGTGTATTAGATTTATCTCATACAAGGCTTGAAACATTAGGCAAAAGTGCTTTTAATGGCTGTACGGGGCTAACAGGCGTTCTTCTTCCATCAACCTTGAAAAATATAGGAGATAACAGTAGTGGAAGCGTATTTAATGAGTGTACGGGCTTACAGTTTGTTCGTACCGCTAACGGAAACTCAAGTGCGATATTTGAATTGCCGAAAACTTTAGAAGTCATTGGACGACAGAGTTTCAAAGGATGTACTGGTTTTCCTATCAATACAACAGTGTCTATTCCTGCTTCGGTAATATTTGTTGGAAGTGAAGCATTTTATCAGTCTCCTAATATCACAACCATACTTGTTGAAACAACAGACGCAAGTACATATGATGGTGGGGCATTTAAAGGAAATGATTATGGACTGGGTAAGCGATTAACTGTTTTTAAAAATTCTTCTGCAAAAAAATCTTTCGAGCCTAGCGGAAGTAATACATATTCCAATTCATTAACTTATGAATTTACACTTTACTATGATATAGTAAAGACAGAAAAAAAGCTTTGGGGACAGGCGGTCAATGTTTGTAAAGGGCAAGACGGAAGCTGGTATACAGATGAAAACTATGTTATACCAGAAACATCTGGGAATGCCTCTGTTGGATATGCAGGTGGCTGGATTTATGATGATGCCGTTTTGACGAACAAAACAATTCTGAAACCATCAGGAGATGAATTAAACCTTTCCATTTCTTATGTTTTGCAAGAACCGTCTGTTCAGTTCATAGTAGATGGAAAAATAATTGAAACAAAAGATACTTATCCAGAACTAAACTTATCAAATGATAAAGAACATACGATAGGTGTTGATGTTTCACACCCGATAGAAACGATAGAAAATGCTGATGTTAAGGTCAAGTTTGAATATGAATGGACTGACGTATGGAAAGGCGGCAAACAAGGACCTCGTATGAAAGAAGAGGGGTTCGGGAGATATAACCTTTGGGATAATCCAGATGTTACAAATACAATCACAATCAACGGAGCCGAACACGAACGAACAAATGCTGGAAATTACTCAGAAGAAGATTATGGCGATGGATATTATCTACTCGAGATTTACGGATATAGTTGTCTGAAATCTGGCGGTCAATGGAAATTATTTTATAAATCAGCAAGTACCGTTATTGGTTCCGATCCAGACCGCACGACCAATACTGCCTATGTATTTGATGTCATAACTTCTGCACCAGCTCAAAAACCAAAAGTAGCATTCACGGGAAACAGCGTTGTTTATGAATATGATAAAGCTGAAATCATTGCTTCTGCGAATGAGATAGATGGACAAACAAGTACATATCAATGGTATAAAGCTACTAAAAATAAACCATCTTCAAATGGAGAAAAAATTGAAGGAGCAACCTCAAAATCATTACAAATAGAAACTGGAAAAAATGCTGGTGAATATTACTATTATCTCGAAGTAACTTCAAAGAAAGAACTAAACGGGGATGTCATAAAAACAAATTTCCCTGTAACTTTTACGGTTGATAAAGCACAAAGCAGTATTCAAATCACAACAGAGAATATGGATAAAACCTATGACGGAAAAGCAGTATCAGAGCCAACGGTTGAAAAGACAGGAAGCAGTAATGCTGTTACGTTTACATGGTATGCGAAAGATGGCAAGGACTGGAAGACGCTCAATGAAGCTCCTGCAAATGCAGGAAGCTATAAAGTAGTAGCCAGCGTTGCGGAAGATACCAACTACAACAGTGTAGAAGCAGAAAAGACCTTTGAGATTACAAAAGCTGTACCAAATATCCCTACACTGGAAACTTTCATCATCAAACAGGGCGAAACCTTATCTTCTATTGAACTGCCGACAGGCTTTGCATGGACAGATAGCGCACAGAAAGCTGACGAATTAGGAAAGCATACATTTAAGGCAGTCTATACGCCAGCAGATACAGCAAACTATCAGAACATAGAGGTAGAAATCTCTGTGAATGTCGTTCCAGCACTTACACCAGTCAATCAGATACCGAAGATTATGGCAGAGGATAAGACGCTTACAGTCGGAGATACTTTCGACCCTATGAAAGATGTAACCGCCAGCGACAAGGAAGATGGCGACCTTACGGATAAGGTTGAAGTTATTAACAATACAGTAGATACGTCAAAGACTGGAACATATACCATTACCTATAAAGTAACAGATAAGGACGGTGCTTCTGTAACCAAGACTACTACCGTTACCGTAAAGGATAAAAACAAAGAAGAACAGCCGGCGACTCCGACAAAGCCAGACAAAGGCGATAACAGCAATAATGACAAGAACAACAATGCTTCAAAGGCAGATAAGCCAGATACGGCAGTCAAGACAGGCGACAGCACAAATATCCTGCTGTGGAGCATAGTTACAATCATTTCCCTTGCAGGAGTGATAACGGCATTGCTTTTTATACGTAAAAAAAGCGAATAAGCATGGATAAGAACAGGGACAAAGGTTTCTGTCCTTTTCTACGCCCTGCTTTAGAAACGTGCTTTTAGGATGAACACGAAGAATTTACAGTATATCATGGGACGCAAGCATAACGATAACACTAGACTGATACGCCCGCCCATGCGTCAGGAGCAAACAGGGAAATGCAAAGTCTGATAACGTGATTGCAACGATTTATACAACGATTGCGAGCAGAAATATAAGGGGTTACGTACAGTTTCACAGTATACCTGCAACATGAAAAAAACCGCCAAACCCTTATAAATAGGGATCTATTGACGGTTCATGTGATTGCAAGAAGATACCAAAAAATCTATGCTGTTTTAATAAAAAACGGCGCAGCGAAAACCGCTACACCGTTTAAAAGCCGGTCCCTTACCACTTCTTGTTTTTCTTATATGATTTTGCGAACATCACGAACACAATGAACTGTGTCGCGCAGGCCGCAATGGCGAAGATACGCAGCGTCCATTTCACGCTCTCCGCCATATCCGGCGTTTTCAGCGTAAAAAACAAGAGTGAAATTGCCGTGATGAGCACCGCGCTTGTAATAATCAGCGTAATGCCCCACTTTTTTTCGTTCATAACAATTGCCCCGTCAGATCAAGCGGACCTTGATCACGCCTTCGATCTGCGCAAGCTTTTCTTCCGCTTCTGGCGTAACTTTGTGATCCAGATTCAGCACTGTGTATGCGATCTCCCCGCGGGATTTGTTGGCCATATCCGCGATGTTCAGATTGTAATTCGCAATCGTATTCGTGATCTGCCCCACCATATTCGGCGTATTTTTATGGAGGATCGTCAGCCTTTCCGTATCCGAGGGCGGAACGACGCATTCCGGCATGTTGACCGAGTTATGGATCGAACCCGTTTCAAAGAAATCTTTCAGTTGCTGCGCAGCCATCACCGCGCAGTTTTCCTCGCTTTCCGGCGTGGAAGCGCCGAGATGCGGGGTTACCAGCACGTGCGGATGATCGATCAGGCTGTCGTCCGGAAAGTCCGTCACATACTTTTTCACTTTGCCGCTTTCGATGGCGTCGAACAGCGATGTGTTTTTAACGAGCCCGCCGCGCGCAAAATTGAGTACGATCACGCCGTCTTTCATCTTTGAAAATTCGGGCGTGCTCAAAAAGCCTTTTGTTTTATCCGTCTGCGGGATATGGATGGTGATGAAATCCGATTTTTCCAGCAGCTCGTCCAGCTTCTCCGCCTTGTGCGTATACATGGAGATGGTCCAGGCCTTATCCACAGACAGGAATGGATCGTAACCGATTACGTTCATACCGATTGCGGAAGCCGCGTTTGCCACCATGATGCCAATCGCGCCAAGACCGATAACGCCCAGCGTCTTGCCCTTGAGCTCGCCGCCCACAAACTGGCTCTTGCCTTTTTCTACCAGACCCGCCACCTCGTCTCCCTTGCCTTTCAGGGTTTTTGCCCAGTCGTAAGCCTCGGGAAGATTGCGCGACGCGGCGATCATACATCCGAGCACCAGCTCTTTTACGCCGTTTGCATTCGCGCCCGGCGTATTAAACACCACGATCCCCTGCTCTGTGCACCTGTCAATCGGAATATTGTTGGTACCAGCGCCCGCGCGCGCAATCGCAAGTGTCTTATCCGAAAATTCCATCCCGTGACAATCCGCGCTGCGCACCAAAAACGCTTCGCTTTCGCTGTCTTCCAGATGCGACGTTACATTGTACTGCTCCTTGGGAAGATAATCGTAGATAACGGGAGATATTTTATTCAGCTTTTTAATGTTATACATTGTTTTCTCCTTATTGATTATGCGCTTCGAATTCCGCCATAAACGCGATCAGGCTGCGAACGCCGTCTGTCGGCATGGCATTGTAAATGCTCGCGCGCATACCGCCCACGCTGCGGTGTCCTTTGAGGTTCACCAGTCCTGCTTCCTTTGCTTCCGCAACAAACTTTTTATCCAGTTCGTCGTTCCCCGTTACGAACGGTACGTTCATGATCGAACGGTACTTAGGTTCTACCGTGGCGCGGAACATGGACGAATGATCTAAAAATTCATACAGCATCGCAGCTTTTTCCCGGTTGATTTTTTCCATTTGCTGAACGCCGCCCAGCTTTTTCAGATTCTTGAAAACCAGTCCTGCGATATAGATCGCATAGGTCGGCGGCGTATTGAACATGGAGCCGTTTTCCGCATGCGTCTTATATTTGAGCATCGTCGGAATATCCTCCGGCGCCGCTTCCACCAGATCTTTGCGCACGATGACGATGGTCACGCCCGCAGGTCCGATATTTTTCTGCGCCCCCGCGTAGATAAGGCCGTAATCCGCAACGTTGATTTCCTCGGAAAGAATACAGGAGGACATATCGGAAACCAGCGGCAGTTTGCCTACATCCGGAATCTTGTTATACTTCGTTCCATAAATCGTGTTGTTGGACGTAATATGCACATAGTCCGCATCCGGCGTAAACATTTCGGATTTCAGCTCCGGAATATACGAAAAGGTTTTATCCTCGGACGAAGCGACGATATTGACCTCGCCGAATTTCTTCGCTTCCGCGATCGCCTTTTTGGACCACATACCCGTATTGACCGCATGAACCTTTTTATATTTGGTCATGAGGTTTAGCGGTACCATTGCAAACTGCATGGAGGCGCCGCCCTGCAAAAACAGCACATCATAGTTATCCGGAACATTCAGCAATTCGCGGAAATCTGCTTCCGCCGTATCAATGATGTCCTGATATTCCTTGGAACGGTGGCTCATCTCCATGACGTTCATACCCGTCCCGTCATAGGAAATAAATTCTTTCTGCGCTTTTTCGAGCACTTCTTGCGGCAGGCACGCAGGACCGGCCGAGAAGTTGTACACTCTTTCCATTTCAAATCCTCCTAAAACCGTATAAGAATACAGCTACCATTATAATACGGGAAACGAGGATTTTCAATAATATTCCCCGCGCCGGAGCCTCTGCATTAAAATTTCGGCAAAACAGACTGAATTTAAATATGAAATAGTATATAATAACAAAAGAGTCAGTATTCGTATCTATGAAAGGAAGAATCATGCAGGACTTATTTTCCGGCAATTTGGAAAAAAGCGCGCCCCTTGCAGACCGCATGCGCCCGAGGACGCTCAATGAGTTTTTGGGGCAGGAGCATATTGTTGGCAAAAACACGCTGCTTCGCCGCGCGATCGAAGCAGACAAGCTGGGGTCGTGTATTTTCTGGGGCCCGCCCGGATGCGGAAAAAGTACGCTTGCGGCTATCATTGCGCAAACGACGGGCAGCGATTTTTACAAATTAAACGCAGTAACGAGCGGCGTGAAAGACGTGCGCGAGGTAATCGACCAGGCGGAGGCCAATCTGAAAATGTACGGACGGGAAAGTTTTTTGCTTTTGGACGAGTGCCACCGCTGGTCAAAATCACAGTCGGACAGCGTTTTGCCGGCTATGGAAAGCGGGATCATCAAGCTCATCGGTTCCACTACGGAAAATCCTATGGCCGCTATGACGAGCGCTATCGTTTCGCGCTGCCGTCTGTTTGAATTTTACGCGCTTACCGTAGAGGACGTCAAAAAGGCGATCCGCCGCGCGGCCGAGGATAAAGACCGTGGCTTTGGCAATACGGACCTGTCGATAGACGATGACGCGGTCATACATTGGGCGTCCGTTTCCAACGGCGACATCCGCAGCGCGCTCAATGCGCTGGAGCTGGCCGTGCTTACGACCAAGCCAGATAAAAAGGGAAAGATACATATTACACTTGAGATCGCCGAGCAATCCATCCAGCAGCGCGCGGTGCGTATGGACGACAACGAATATTACGACATGCTGTCCGCCTTTTGCAAGTCCCTGCGGGGCAGCGACAGCGACGCGGCGTTGTTCTGGTTTGCGCGCATGATGTACGCGGGAGTGGATCCGCGCGTGCCCGTGCGCCGTATGATCGCGCATGCGTCCGAGGATGTTGGCCTTGCCAATCCCAGCGTGCTCAATCAATGCGTGGCGGCGATGCAGGCGCTGGATTTTAACGGCATGCCTGAAGCGCGCCTCAATATTGCGCAGGCGATTATTTATCTGTGCGAGTCCCCCAAAAGCAACAGCGTCCTTTTGGCGGTAGACAGCGCCGCCAAGGCCGCGCGCGATGCATCCAGGCAGAATGTTCCCGCCCATTTGCAGGATACCAATTTTGAAAAGGCCAAGCACGAAAAAAAGGGCAAGGATTACAAATACGCGCACGATTATCCACGGCATTATGTGGAGCAACAATATTTGCCGGACGAGCTCAAGGGCAGCGTGTTTTACCGTCCGTCCATGCAGGGATATGAGCAAAAGGTACACGAATACCGCCGGTTTACTGGAAAAGAAAAGAAAAAGGATTAGCCGAACGGTTGCTTTTTTGAGCGGAAGTATTTATGATAAAAAGATATATCCGCTAGCACAGGTATTATTTAAACCATATTCTATATTTGTTTCATCCTGTACATATGATTGGGAGGTTTGCTTTGAAAGCAGTTGATAGCAGGTCCGAAAAAGACCTGCTCCAAACGATCGAATCGTTAAAAAAAGAGTTAAAGGACTATCGGGAATATGACCCTCTGACCGGACTGTATAACAAGGAGACTTTTTACCGCAAGGCAGAGGAATTGCTTGCGGTAAAAAGCGAAACCCAATACGCGATCGTATGTCTTGATATTGAGCGTTTTAAACTGATCAACGACCTGTACGGAACCAAAGAGGGCGATAAGCTCATCCGTTATCTGGGGGAAAAAATCAGTAACCGGACCGCCTCACATGCCGAAATCGCCGCGCGTATTACGGGGGATATTTTTGTCGCGTTTGTGGAGATGGAGAACGGTCTCGTGCAGCTGATCGAAAACAATGTGCTCGATTGGCTCAGGCAATACCCGCTTGATATGGAGATTATTCCTGCCATCGGTATTTACTATATTCAGGATAAAACGCTGCCCGCCAGTCTGATGAGCGACCGTGCGGTTCTCGCCGCGCAGTCGGTCAAGGGAAACTATATGCGCCATATGGCAGAGTATCATTCCGGCCTGATGGCTTCGATCCTGCAAGAGCAGGATATTTTCGATTCTGCCGAACGCGCGCTCAAAAACAGGGAATTCAAAGTTTATATCCAACCGAAATGCGACGCACGAAACGGGAAAATTGTCGGCGCGGAAGCCCTTGCGCGCTGGATTCGTCCCCAAAAAGGCCTGTTGTCTCCCGACGCTTTTATTCCCACTTTTGAAAAAAGCGGCTTTATCACCAAGCTGGACGCTTACGTCTGGGAAGAGGTATGCAAACTGCTGCGAAAGTGGATCGATTGTGGACAGACGCCCATCCCCATTTCCGTTAACGTTTCCCGAAAAAGCCTTTACCATTCCAACGTTTATGATTTTCTGATTGAATTAATTGAAAAGTACCGGCTCGATCCGAAGTTACTGGAACTCGAGGTTACCGAAAGCGCATATACGGAAAGCATGGAGCAAATCCTGGATGTGCTCAGCCGCCTGCGAGCCGCCGGTTTCACGATCCTGATGGACGATTTTGGCAGCGGTTATTCCTCGCTTAATATGCTTAAGGACATCAGTGTGGACGTCCTCAAGATCGATTTACGATTTCTGGAGAATTTTAACGAGCAGAGTCATCGGAGCGAAAACATTGTCGAATCTATTATTCGCATGGCAAAATGGCTCAAGCTATGCGTCATTGCAGAAGGTGTCGAGACGAGCGAACAGGTAGATTTCCTTTTGGGCGCGAACTGCCCGTACGCGCAGGGATTCTATTTCTATAAGCCAATGCCCATCGAGGAATTTGAAGCGCTGCTCTTCGACGACAGTAAAGTGGATTACAAAGGAATGGTGGCTCCCGACCAGCGCGAGATCACCTTTGAAGACCTGTTCCAGTCTGGAATGATGTCCAAAAAGCTTTTGAACAACATCATCGGCGGCGTGGCCCTCTACGAATATTACCAGGGTAACCTGGCTATTATCCGCGTGAACGACGGATACTACCGGATCACCGGCTGTAATCCGGACGCGCTGCGCATCAAGGGACAGCATATACTTGACCGTGTGCCCGACGAGGACAAACCGATCGTGCTGGACGCTCTTGAGCAGGCCAAGAACGACCCGTCCCGCGAGGTGGAGATTCAATTTCGGCGGCTGCGGCTGTGCGGGACCCTGATGTGGATGCATATGCGGCTGTTTTTCCTCTCTGAAAGCGGCGGACGGGATATTTATTATGCCTCCATCAACGATATTACACAACAAAAAGAAGCCGAGGCCCAGCTCCGGCAATCAGAGGAGCTTTACCGTACGGCCATGCTTTCTACCAACCGTTTTCCCTTTATGTTTGACGTGGAAAAACGCAGCGTGACCTTTGACGCAAACAAGCAGACGCTTTTCGGCACCGATCAGTACACGTCCGATGTACCGGAGTGTATGATAAAAATCGGCCTGGTTGCTCCGGAACACGAGCAGCGCCTGCATGATTTTTTCTATGATGTGATCGACGGAAAGCCTTCTTCTACTCAGGAAGCGCGCGTACGCACGAGGGATGGTTCCTACTGCTGGAAGCGCGCCTCTATGACGACGATTTTCGACCAGTTCGGCCAGCCGGTAAAAGCTTTTGGCGTGCTGGAAGACATCACGCGCGAACATGAACTCGAAAACCGGCTGCGCCAGGGAGAGAAACGGCTTTCGGATCTTAAATCAGAAAATCAGCTGGCGGCGGTTTCCCTTTTGAACGATATGGCGATCTGTGGGCTTATTGGCGGTTATTGCGAGGAGAATTTCCCCTTGTATTTTATCAATGATAAAATGATCGGCCTGATGGGCTATGATTCGCACGAGGATTTTATCAGGTATACGGGCGGATTTGTGGGCAACACCATTCATCCGGATGATCTTTCTCGTGTGGCGCGGGAACTGGGAAGCGATTATTACGAGGGACAGGAATACATCGTAGAATACCGCACGCTCCGAAAGGACGGAAGTTTCTTCTGGACGCTTGACAAGGGCCGCGTTGTGAAAGCAGAGGACGGCCGGCTTGCTATTATCAGCGTATGTATCGATCTTTCCCAGCAGCAGCAGAGCGAGGAAATGCTGAGGCTGGCGGACAGCCGATTCCGGATCGCCATGCAGCTCACGCATGCGGATATTTGGGAATATGATATTCCGTCCAAGACCATTATCCGCTTTGATCCGGAGGATACTTGGGTAAAAAGTCCCGAGAAAATATCCGACGCGCCGGAATGTCTGATCAAGCGCGGCTGGATTCATCCGGACAGCGCCGACACCGCTCTTCGCGCCATACGCGCTATCGAAGAGGGGGCCTTGCGGAACGCCTGCGAGATACAAGCCTTATGCAAGGACGGCCAATACCGTTGGTTCCGCCTGACGTGCACGGTGATCCAGCAAAAGGACGGCAAGCCCATGCGCGTACTCGGCGTTTCGGAAAATATCGACGGTCAAAAGGAAAAGGAGTTCCAATACGACCGTCTGCTCCAAAATTCCCAGCGGGATTCCCTGACGGGCCTTTATACCCGCAAGACGTTCGAAGCAAAAGCCCTGAAAATTTTGGAGGGGCTTAACGGGAACAGTCCTGTCAGCGCGATGCTGTTGTTCGATGTGGATAATTTCAAACAAGTGAATGATACGCTGGGGCATATACGTGGAGACCAGATATTGCGGGAGATCGCGCAGGTGACATATGAAATATTTGGCGACGACGCGGTCGCGGGACGTTTTGGCGGAGACGAGTTTGCCCTCATTGTCACGGATGCGGCGTACGAGAGCGACGTTTGCAACAGTGTAGAGCGTTTTTTGGAACGGCTGCATGAATTGCACACGAATGAAAAAATGCCCGTTACCACGTCGGTGGGCATCGCCTTTACGGACGGAAGCAACCTCGAGCGGCTTTACCAGATGGCTGACACGGCGCTTTACCAGGCAAAGGGCGCCGGAAAAAACACCTATGCCGTTTACAGCAGCGACGAAACGGATCAGCGCCTGTACTTTAACATCGATCCGACCATTCTCGACGAATTGGAGGGCCTGATCTATATCATTAATCAAAAGGATTACAGCTTGCTTTACTGTAACCAGACATTGTGTGAAAGGTATGGCTGGAAAGCAAATGAATATAAAAATCAAAAGTGTTACCGCGCGCTGCGCGGACAGGAAGCCCCATGCCCCGGATGTGCGGAACGCAAACTAAACCACGACCAATTTGTGGTCCACAACGGCTGTGATATTCGTGGCATTACTTATGAGATCAGGGAAAAACTGCTTTCCTGGGGCAAGCATGAGCTGCGGCTGGAAATTGCCCGTAAATTGGAAAAATAAGCCTCTTTACAAAGTTTCTTGAATGCCATATAATAAGGGAGACTTTGGAATATCGTTCCGAGACCGAACCGACAAACGTCTTTTAAAGTGGTCCAACAAGCGAGCGGGAGATGGTGGAAGACCCGCGGCAACGCTTTTTCAGATTATCACGCGTTCACAAGGTCCCGCGCGTTCCGCGCGTTATAGCGGAGAGGAGTGTCCTGCGGCGCGATGATGCGCGCACGGGAAATTCAGGTGGTACCGCGAGCTTTCGTCCTGATATGGGGATGAAAGCTTTTTTGATTTTTGAATACCATAAGCGAGGTTTGATTATGTATAAAAAAGTTTCAACAGATCTGAAATTCGGCGACCGTGAACTGGAAGTTTTAAAGTTCTGGCACGAGAATAAAATTTTTGAAAAAAGCATGGAAGAGAACAAGGGAAATCCCGAATTTACTTTTTATGACGGCCCGCCGACGGCAAACGGCAAGCCGCATATCGGGCACATCTTAACGCGCTGCATCAAAGACCTGATCCCGCGCTATAAGACCATGCAGGGTTATAATGTGCTGCGCAAGGCGGGCTGGGATACGCACGGGCTTCCGGTGGAGCTTGAGGTGGAAAAAATGCTCGGCCTCGACGGGAAAGAGCAAATCGAGGAATACGGTGTGGAGCCGTTCATCCAGAAATGTAAGGAATCCGTGTGGAAATACAAAGGCGAGTGGGAAAAGATGTCTGAGCGCGTAGGCTATTGGGCGGACATGGAAGACCCGTACGTCACCTATGAAAACGACTATATCGAGTCCGTGTGGTGGTCCTTAAAGGAAATCCACAAAAAGGGGCTGCTATATAAAGGCCACAAGATCGTGCCCTACTGCCCGCGCTGCGGAACGGCTCTTTCCTCGCACGAGGTAGCGCAAGGCTATAAGGATGTAAAGGAAACGTCTATTTTCGTGCGCTTCAAGGTCAAAAATGAAGACGCATATTTTCTCGCATGGACGACGACCCCGTGGACGCTTCCCTCAAACGTGGCGCTGTGCGTGAATCCCAATGAGGAATATGTGCTTGCGCAGGACAAAAACGGAGACCAATATTATCTCGCAAAAGCATTGTGCGAACAGCTTTTGGGCGAGGACGCGCATATCGTCAACAAGTTTACCGGCAAAGAGCTTGAATATAAGGAATACGAACCACTCTTCGATTTTGTGGAAACGGACAAAAAAGCATGGTATATTGTGTGCGATACGTACGTCACTTTAACGGACGGCAGCGGCATCGTCCATATCGCGCCCGCATTCGGCGAGGACGACGCGAACGTCGGCAGGAAATACGACCTTCCGTTCGTTCAGCTTGTAAGGCCGGACGGCACGATGTCTAAGGAAACGAAATGGCCGGGCGTGTTCGTGAAAAAGGCGGACAAGCTGATCATCGAGGATTTGAGGGACCGTGGACTTCTTTTCGCGGAGATGCCGTACGAACACAGCTATCCGTTCTGCTGGAGATGCGATACGCCCCTCATTTATTACGCGCGCAGCACGTGGTTCATCAAGATGACGCAGCTGCGCGACAACCTATTGAAAAATAACGCCGGCGTAAACTGGCTGCCAGAAAATATCAAGGACGGACGCATGGGCAATTTTTTGGAAAACGTCATCGACTGGGGCATTTCCCGCGAGCGTTACTGGGGCACGCCCCTCCCCGTATGGGTATGCGACTGCGGGGAAATCCACGTGGTCGGTTCACGGGCCGAGTTGCGCGAAATGGCGGAACAGGAAGTCGGAGAAGATATTGAGCTGCATAAGCCTTTCCTCGACCCGATCACGCTCAAGTGTCCGGTGTGCGGCGGCAGTATGCACCGCGTGAGCGAGGTCATCGACTGTTGGTACGACAGCGGCTCTATGCCCTTTGCCCAGTGGCACTATCCTTTTGAAAACAAGGACGCGTTTGAAAATCATTTTCCAGCGAACTTTATCAGCGAAGCAGTCGACCAGACGCGCGGTTGGTTCTATACGCTGCTGGCGATCGGCACGCTGATCTTTGATAAGGCTCCGTTTGAAAACTGTATTGTGCTTGGCCACGTGCAGGATAAGGACGGACAAAAGATGAGCAAGCATAAAGGCAATGTCGTCGACCCGTGGAGCGTTCTGGATAGGCAGGGCGCGGACGCGGTGCGGTGGTATTTCTATTCGGCGAGCGCGCCGTGGCTGCCCTCGCGCTTCTACGACGAAGCCGTGAGCGAAATGCAGCGTAAATTCATGGGAACGCTGTGGAACACATACGCATTCTACATCTTATATGCGGACATCGACAGCTTCGATCCGTCAAAATATGACTTAAAGCCCACGAACATCATGGATAAGTGGGTGCTGTCGCGCCTGAATTCCCTCATCAAAACCGTGACGGACGACCTCGATAATTACCGTATTGTGGAGCCGTCGCGCGACTTAAGCAAATTCGTGGACGAGCTTTCCAACTGGTATGTGAGACGCTGCCGCGACCGTTTCTGGGGCAGCGGCATGGAGCAGGATAAGGCCGATGCTTTCATGACGCTTTATACGGTGCTTGAGACGCTTACCAGGCTTTTAGCGCCGTTCACGCCGTTCATGACGGAAAGCATCTACCAGAACCTTGTGCGTACAAACGATAAGAACGCTCCCCTGTCCGTGCACCTGACAAGTTGGCCGAAAGTGGACGCAGGTCTTTTAGATGCGCAACTTGAACGCGACATGGACGCCGTTCAAAGCGTGGTGAACCTGGGCCGCGCGTGCCGAAATACGGCGAACATCAAAAACCGCCAGCCAATCGGCAAGATTTACGTGAGCGGCATCGACCATCTGGACGATACTTTCCTGAACGTTATCCGCGGAGAGCTTAACGTCAAGGAAGTGGAGCTGGGCGCGGCGGCGGCTGAATATATCACCTATAACCTAAAGCCGCAAATGCGCACCTTAGGGCCGAAATACGGCAAGCTGCTCGGCGGTATCCGCGGTCATCTCGCGCAGGCGGACGGCATGGCCGTGGTGAACACGGTAAGAAGCGGCAAAGCGTATGAGTTTAAGGTGGACGGTATACCTGTCGCGCTCATGGAAGAGGATATTTTAATCGAGCCGGCGCAGCGCGCAGGCTTTGTAGCGGAAACAAGCGGGGACTTTGCCGTAATCATCGATACGGCGCTGACGCCGGAACTTATAGAAGAGGGGAATGTGCGCGAGCTGATCTCCAAAATCCAGACGATGCGCAAGGAAGCGGGCTTTGAAGTAACGGACAAGATCGAGCTTTTTGCAAAAGACAACGAAACGATCACCGATATTATGCAAAACAATGAAGACCAGATCTTAAAAGAAGTCCTCGCGCTGGGGGTCCACTATGGACGGGTCGACGGTTATGAGAAAGAATGGAACATCAACGGAGAGAAAGTGACGCTAGGCGTGAAAAAGGCGTAACGGCGGGCCATTGAAAACAAAACCTTTAAAGAGACGCTCGGGCGTCTCTTTTTCATTGCAAGACTATCAATAATGTACTATACTGTATTCGTGGAAATTTTTTTAAAAAATATCAGGAGGATACGATTCTATGAGCAAAATTGATAAGCTTGCTGTGAATACCATCCGCGTTTTATCTGCGGAGGCGATCCAAAAAGCAAACAGCGGCCATCCCGGTCTGCCGATCGGGTCTGCGCCGCTCGCGTACACGCTGTGGTCCAAGCATTTGAAGCACAACCCCAAAGACTCCAAATGGGACAACCGCGACCGTTTCATCTTAAGCGCAGGTCATGCGTCGATGTTGCTTTACTCCCTGCTTCATATGTTTGGTTATAAGGTGAGCATGGATGACATCAAAAGCTTCCGCCAGTTTGGTTCCTTAACCCCTGGCCATCCGGAACACGGCCTGACGGACGGTGTGGAAGCGACGTCCGGACCGCTCGGACAGGGTATCGCGATGGCTGTCGGTTTTGCGATGGCGGAAGCGCACCTTGCCGCAGAGTTTAACAAACCGAAATTTAATGTCGTCGATCATTACACGTACGCTCTTTCGGGCGACGGCTGCCTCCAGGAAGGCGTATCCGGCGAGGCAAGCTCTCTTGCGGGAACCCTCAAGCTGGGCAAGCTGATTGTGCTTTATGATAAGAACGACATCACCATTGAGGGAAATATCGATACCGCTTTTGACGAGGATGTAAAAAAACGTTATAAAGCGTATGGCTGGCAGGTTCTCGAGGTAGAGGACGGCAACGAGGATATGAAGAGCATTTCCGCGGCAATCGAAGAAGCGAAAGCGGAAAAGGAAAAACCGTCGCTCATCATCGTTAAAACGGCCATCGCTTACGGCAGCCCCAAACAGGGCAGCGAGGCAAGTCACGGTTCCCCGCTCGGCCAGGAAAACATCGACGCGATGAAGAAAAACCTCGGCTGGGAGCACAAAGACCCGTTCTTTGTTCCGGAAGAAGTGAAAAAGCATATCGCAGAGCTTTGCGAGGTATTCGAGGCAGAAGAAAACCAGTGGAAAGAACTATTCGAAAAATACAGCAAGGCTTATCCGGAGTTGGCGGAAAAATACAAGGCTTACATGAGCCCTGTTTCCGAGTCTGTTTTTGACGAGGATTATTGGACGGTAGAAGATAAAGCAGTTGCTACAAGGCAGTCCTCCGGCGAGATCATAGGCAAGCTGGCAAAGCGTATCCCCAACCTTATGGGCGGCAGCGCAGACCTCGCGCCGGCAAACAACTCCCTGATGAAAGAGCGTGAATTCTTCTCGCCCAGCAACAGGACCGGCACCAATATCCACTTCGGTATCCGCGAGTTTGCGATGGCTGCTATTTGCAACGGTATGGCGCTTCACGGCGGTATCGTACCGTATTGCGCGACGTTCCTCGTATTCAGCGACTATATGAAAGGCGCGATCCGTATGTCTGCTTTAATGGAGCTGCCCGTTACCTATGTCCTGACGCACGATTCCATCGGTGTAGGAGAGGACGGCGCAACGCACGAGCCGATCGAGCATTTATCCGCGCTGCGCGCGACGCCCGGCGTTTATATGTGGCGTCCGGCGGATGGCCATGAAACGGCGGCGGCATATAAAGCTGCCATGACAATCAAGGCCCCGAGCGCGATCGCGCTTTCGCGCCAGCCCCTGCCCCAGTTTAAGGAAACAGGCAAGGGTGCGCTCAAGGGCGGTTACATTTTAAAGGACGGCGGAGATAAGCCCGATGTGATCCTGATCGGCACAGGCAGCGAGGTTGAGCTGTGCATGGCTGCTGCCGAAGAACTTTCCAAGGAAAACATTTCTGCGCGCGTGGTATCCATGCCGTGCATGGAGTTGTTTGACGAGCAGGACGCCGCATATAAGGAAAGCGTTCTGCCAAACAGCGTACGCGCAAGGGTTGCAGTGGAAGCCGCTACCTCTTATGGCTGGGCAAAATATATCGGCCTCGACGGCGGTTATGTGACTATCGACCACTTCGGCGCGTCCGCGCCCGCCAAGGTATTGTTCGAAAAATTCGGCTTTACCAAGGAAGCGGTTGTGGCCAAGGCAAAGGAAGTTATCAAAAAATAAATCTCGATACAAAAAAGGCTGCCGGCGGCAGCCTTTTTTATTCCTCTTTTTACTCCGTCAACCCCATCGACAGCTTCCAGCACAAAATGCGCGTTACCGCCGCATCGATCATATCTTCACTGAGCGTACCGTCCTTTGCCGCTTCGACCACAGCAGCAAGCTGCTCTTCCGGCTGCGAAGACACCAGCAAATCGTTACCTGCCAAAACGGCCATAACCGCCGCTTGTCCTACGCCGTATTCTTCCTTGATCGCGTCCATATAAAGATCGTCCGTCATAATCACGCCCAAAAAGCCCTGTTCGTCCCGCAATATTTCGTGCACCCTTGCGGAAAGGGACGCCGGATTTTCATCGTCCAAGCACTCCACGATATTATGGTTTACGAGGATACTCGGCGCGCCTGCGTTGATTCCCGCGACAAAGGGAAGAAAATCGCTGCTCGTAAACGTATCGTAACTGCGCGTATCGCGCGCGACTCCCGTATGCGTATCCGAATTGGATCCATAGCCCGGATAATGCTTAAGCGTAGCGCCGATACCCGCTTCATTCATTTCCGAGACCACCGCCTTAACATATTCGGACGTCTGCGCGGCATCCCCGCCAAACGCGCGCGTATAAATAAAATCATCCGGATCTGTGGACACGTCGCATACCGGCGCAAGGTTCACGTTGATCCCCAGGCTTTCCAGAAGTTCCGCTTTTTCCTGCGTATCGCTTCTGACAAGGTCCATCCCGCCTTGCTCATAAAGAGCTTGTGGGGAAAGGAAGCTTTCATCGCGGAACGCATCATACCTGCTCAGGCGCACAACGCTCCCACCTTCCTCGTCCACGCCGATCAGCATTGGTATTTTGGCGGCCGCCTGATAGCTTTCGAGCGCCTCCTTTACCTCTGTTTTGGTCTTTCCTTCAAAATCCCTGTTAAACAGGATATACCCGCCAAGCTGCAGCTCCTCTTCCAGTTGCGCCGCGTCGCTTTGGGGACAGCGTGCAAAGAACATTTGTCCGGCTTTTTCCTCAAGGGTCATATCCTTAAGAATTTCCCGCGCGCGGTCCTCATATAAAAAGAAATCAAGGGCCGGCGCTTCCTTTACCAGCACGAGCTTTTGTGCCACAGGGATCTCCCCTTCTTCGCCATTAAGATATGTCACATCGATCACCGATCCGATGGCAAGGCCGTTTTCTCCCAGCTCTGTCTGCGCATCCTGGATCGCAAACGTATATTCGCCGCCGTCTTCTGTCTTTAGGAACAGCGTCGACATGGTCGCGTCGACAATTGTTCCTGTTATTTCCTCCGGCGGTTGCGCCGTGGGGGCCTCTTGCGGCGTCTGCTGCGGCGTGACTACCGTATCGCCGGCAGACGTCATCTTCGTCGGCTCTGCCTCTTCCGGCGTTACGCCTGCTCCCGTACATGCCGTACACACAGCAAGGCAGCAGAGCAAAATTCCCGTTGTGATTTTCCGTTTTATGTCCATTGTTTTTCTCCCCCCATATCATCCTGATTTTATTATAAAACAGGACTGTGTAAATGTATACAATGGTTTTTAGCTTCACTTTGCGCAATAAGCGCGTATCGCTTCACTCATACATTTCGCCAAGGTCGGCCAGTATTTCGTTGGTGCAAGTATAAAAATAGTCTCATCATACACTATTACGCAACGTGAGAGTCAATCAAAAAATAACCACCCTTGCGATATGAGCGCGGGTGGTTTGCCGTTTTTTATATCTTAACCGGCAGCAGCGCGTTTTTGTCCGTTTCTGCAGCAAACTCCGTCATATTCGCCCAGTAACGCTTAGGCATCATGTTCATGCGGCAGCGCGGATTATATCGCTCTTTGATGGCGATGGTTTCATAGAACATCTTCCACATCCTGCGGAATCGCTTTTCCTCTTCACTGGGCGCGGGCATGCTGAAATGCTCCACCGGCCTGATCTGCATATTGCTTTTCTCATAGGTAAGCGCCATGCTGTGCGTCGTATCATAGATCAAAAAGGCTTCGTTTGGAAAACGCTCCGCAAAGTGCTGTCCCAAAAACGGGAGCACAAAATTTTTAGGGGTAATCTGCGCGGCCAACACGTTATCGTAAACAGAAAAACGGATAAATTCTTTCAGCAGGTGCGCCTCGTTTCCAAGCTGCTGCACCGCCTTAAAGAGGACGTTTACCACGTCGTCGCTTAGCATGTGCATAATTTTTCCGCCCACGCGGTATCCTTTGCGTAAAAAGAGCAGAATATACCATTCCTTTTGCGGCAGGCACGTCAGGTAGGCCCTCCGGACAAAGCTGAGCGCGTCCGGCCCGATCTTTTTAGGGATCGAGGCCAGTACGCGGCGGGCCTTTTCTTCGTCCGTCACGATCTCCTTTTCCGTAAAGAGACTTAACTGGACCGCATCCGGACCATTGATCTTTTGCGGTATCTCCTTTTTATCGAAGCTTTCGAATACACAGCACAAAAGGCCGTCAAAGCTTCCGTCATAGCGGTAATTCACAGTTTCCCCGTCAGGCATTTGCGCATCTCCTCTCCCAGCAAGCCGCTTTGCTCGAACAGGGAAAGCTGCTTGCTTCCGTTCGGGCAATACGGGCTTATTTTATATTGCGCCAGCGTTTTTTTAGACATCATGGAAAGAAGCACATCCTCCTGTGTGAATCGTACGCCATCGTACATTTTTCCGCCGCAGGTGAGGAAATATTTCGCGCGCTTTAAGACCACGCCCAGTTTTTTCAGGCCGTCAAAGTTAAGCGCGCACGCACGGCGCGTTTGCAAAATGCGCTTGGCGCTGCGCACGCCGACGCCTGGTACGCGCAGCAGTTCTTCGTACGGCGCTCGGTTGACCTCGATGGGAAATCGGTCCATATTATGCAATGCCCAGTTACATTTCGGATCGATGAAAGGATTGAAATTGGGATTTTTTTCGTCCAGTATCTCGCTGGCCGAAAACTGGTAAAAACGCAGCAGCCAGTCCGCTTGGTAAAGCCTGTGCTCACGGAGCAACGGCGGCTTGGTTTCCAGGGACGGCAGTAGCGAGTTTTCCACGACCGGAATATACGCCGAAAAAAATACGCGCTTTAAGCGGTATTTTTTATACAGCCCCTCCGTGAGGCTTAAGATCTGGTAATCTGTTTCGGGCGTCGCGCCAACGATCATCTGCGTGCTCTGCCCCGCAGGAGCGAATTTCGGCGCGTGCTTATATAACGTCAATTCCTGCGTATTCTCGCGCTTGCGGTCGCGGATGAATTCCATCGGCTTTAAGACCGCGTCCTTTGTTTTATTGGGGGCCAGCAGTTTTAGGCTGCTGGAAGACGGCATCTCGATGTTGACGCTCATCCTGTCGGCGAGCATGCCCAGCTGCTCGAGCAACGCGCTCGACGCTCCGGGGATGGCCTTTGCATGGATATAACCGTAAAACTTATATTCCTCCCGCAGGATACGCAACGTTTTGATCATCAGCTCGCAGGTATAATCGGCGTTTTTCACCACTCCCGAACTGAGGAACAATCCTTCGATATAATTGCGTTTATAAAAATGGATGGTCAGGTCCGCAAGCTCGCGCGGGGAAAACATCGCGCGCGGCACGTCGTTGGAAACGCGGTTCACACAATATTTACAGTCATAAACGCATATATTTGTCATCAGCACCTTGAGCAGGGAAATACACCGTCCATCCGCCGCGAAGCTGTGGCAGATACCACACGCAACGGAACTGCCGATCCCGCCCGGGCCGGCTTTCCTGTCCACGCCGCTCGACGTGCATGCCACATCGTATTTCGCCGAATCCGCAAGAATTTCGAGCTTCTTGAAAATATCCATACCGCGCTCCTTTCCCTCTTTGTTTTTTTAGTATAACACAACGCGACGACAAAAAAGGTAAATAGAAATATATTTAATAAAAGCAACAAAAAACCGCCTTCGCAAAGGCGGCTTTTTTTGAACCGATATGTTTATTTGCGCAAGGTATAACTTCCGGTGACAGAGCCGACCGTCGCTTTTTCGTCAATATACAGGGTACCGTTGCAATCCACGGCCTTGATCTCGCAGCGCGGCCCGATGGCGATGTCCCTCCCGTTTACCGTATTTGCCCACACGCCCTCCAAATCGATGGTAGTTGCCTCGATCATACCGATCTTGCTCTTTTTGTTGAATACCTTTACCAGCCTGCCTATCCGCGACTTGATCGACACCTTATCGCCTACAATTTCTGCCGCACGAATATAACCATCCGCATTGATCATGTCGGCGGACACCTCGCCGCCTGCGTCGATCATACCGTCGCAGTCGATTTCCTCCGCTTCGATCTTCCCGTTTTTTACCGTCAGCATCCCATCGACGTCGATCCTCTTTGCTTCCAGGTCCCCGTTGAGCTTGGCGGTGCCGTCGCAGTCAAACCGCCCTGTCTTTACATGCCCCTCGCATTTGAAAGTTCCGTCAATCTCAATGCTTTCCGCCTTAAGATCGCCCGTGCATTTTCCTATGCCGTTTATTTTAAGCGCCCCGAATTCGCCGCCGTTGATGGTGCCCACGCCGTTTATCGTAAATTCATTCATGTGCGTTCCTTTCACTTCCATACTCTTTTCCTCATTTCCAAATATCCTGGTATTTGATTTTGATCTTCCCTGCCATATCGTCAAGCGGCCACTTTCCGATCACTTCCACGCTTTCGTCAAACAAGACGCTTCCCTGTGCAAACGCGATCCGGTATTTCTTGCCGGATACGAATACGATACACATCATGCCGGAAAACTTTTTTTCTTCCATTACCGTATCGCCGCGCATAAACAGCTTGGCTGCTTTTTCCGGCGGGATACCCGCTTTTTTCATTGCTTGCGTAACCACCGCGAGGAGCACCACTTCATAAAACTCATAGCTTTCCTTGTCATAATCATCCCTGAGAACCCTGACCAGCCGCGCGTCTATTTCCTCTGCGCCCAGCGCGTTTTCTGCAGTCATCGTTCCGCCGGATATTTCAGGTGAAAACAGTTTGGCAAGTTCTTCCATGGAATGCGTATCCTTAAGCTCTAAAATAGATTGTATCCTGCTTAAAACCTGTTCCCGCGGAAAAAAAGTTTCCTGCCCTGTGTACGACGATTGCTTGACGAACCATTCGTCCGGTATCAGCCTTTGCCTCTTCCACCGGTAAAGTTGCCCGTAGGATATTCCCGTACGGGCCAACAGGTCCTTTTTTGATATTAGGTTCAATCCTTTCACCTCTCTTGCGTAACAATGTTATGCTCTGCGTTTCATAATATAACATAACATTGTTGCGTTGTCAATGAATGCTCCGCATGTATAAGCATTTGTAATTTAATCTGTCATTTATCCCTTAAAAACTATTGTTTGTCCCCGCTTCATCGGCGCTATGATACGTTCGTTATGCCGGATATGTGCGTCTTTTAGCGCCTGCTCTGCCATATTTGCATCCCCGCCATAGTGCATGGGGATGACCATCTTTACGTCTGTAATATCCATAAAGTATTCAATGCCCCGCAGCATATCGGCCTTAAGCCGCGGATCTACCGGTATGAAAGCGATATCGATCTTCTCTTTTGCCAGCTTTCCTACCTCTAGTCGATAGTCCTCCCCCATCTGTATGTTCCAGTCAGGATCCTCTCCTTCCCAGTGCCACCAGTTAAGGTCTCCGGCATGGTAGACCGTAAGCCCGTCCGTTTGTATCAGGAAAGCCACACCCTCGTCCGTCGAGCGCAGCGTTCTGATATGAATATCCATCAGATCGTAACGTTCGTCAGGCCTTGTATACAGCGCTTCTTTCGTCCCGCGAATATCGTCCGATAAAATATAATGTATATTTTCGATTTGCCTCGACCATTTGAAGATTCCGGAATTATAATGATCCCCGTGGCCGTGGGATACGAAGACAAACACGTTTTCTCCCGCAATTTCCGCAGGGTCGATCGTTCCGCCGTCAAGCCCTGTCTTTCCCTGCTCCGGCTGCATGTTCCAGCAATCAAAGATAAGGAAATGCTGCCTTGTCTTTACCGCAAAGCCACTGTTATCAAGATATGTAATCCTTGCCTGCATATGTTTACCTCCTGTTCGGGGATTTAGCCGCAGCGCGTTCTTTGATTATATTCGCTGCGCAGCGCGCCCGTTCCTGCACTTATCCCCGTTTATGCAGCGCGGCGCGCTCAAAACAGCTTCATCTGCTCCTGCCTGTCCGATTTCAGGACGCGCTCGGATACCTTGTCCTGCGGGCTTAGCTCGCTGCACAAAAGCGGCGAAAGCGGATCGTATGCTTGCATATTTTGTCTTGCACATTCCATAGAAACATTTGCGTAGCAATACCGGCATCCGTTAAGGCAGGTATCGTACGCGCCAATGTCCACACTTTTCACGCAAGAGCAGTCTTCCCTCTGTCCGGAATCCTTTTTCAGATGATACCGGTAGCCCGTAATACGTGAAATCAAACGATCGTCAATACATTTTGCGGGTGGGATTCCCGCTTTTACAAGGTCAATGTTACCGCATGCCGAGACGGCGATCCCCTCTCTGGCAGCAATATCAAAAAAGGTACGCGCCATGCGGTTTTTTTGTTCCTCTTTTATATTTCTTACTCCAAGGCCGTCCATGGTTTTGCGGATTTTTGCATAAAGATCGACAAAGCTCAGCTTGCATTGCTGCGTATATCCTTTCAGCTCCCGCGCCAGGCGCGCAAAAGCGTTCAGGTGATACTCCTCCGTATAGGTTTCATTGAGCAGCACCGGACTATAACGCCACACTACGCGCTGTGGGCCGATTTTGTCCGACAGCCGCCGAAATGTGTCCATCCGTTTGGCACGCTCAGGCAAATTGGATTCCATATCCGCCGCGTACGGATTGATCGTAAACTGTATATAATAAGGATAGGGCTTAAGCTGTGCGAGCCGCCCGATCATAGGAGACGGTTCCTTGGTCCAGAAAACAATACAATCCACGATTTCCGGCGACAAACGGATTTTGCTCACCTGTCGGAAATTCATTGGATTGCGCACCATGCAATATCCCTCTTTTAACCGGTTTAGAAACCAGTCGAAATAAAAACGCGGAACGTCCGTACGCCTACTCACGCTGAGTATCATTCCGTTTCCCTCCCTTCCCCATTTTATTATTGATAAACACGTAATTTATTCTGGCAAACCGTTATTCTTATGAGCAGTAAGGCTTTATTTGACATCCCCTGCTTTCTTGATTACTATAATATTATACGTTATTTTTATGAATAAAGGAGTATTTCCTATGCGATGTGAATGCTCTGTGTGCGGTAGCTATATGGCGCATGCGGAAGATATGAAAATGGGCTGTATCTGCCCCGCATGCAGTGCGCGCTGCAGTGCGTGCCTGGGAACCGATACCCTGCTCAGCAGAGAAGAGCTGCATGCCCTAAAGGACGATCCTTTCTTTGAAAGACAGTTTGTATCCGAGGAAGAGGATAAGGAGCTTTGAATACAAAAACACCGCTTTCTTTTTTGGAAAGCGGTGTTTTTTGGTGTTACGATTAGTCGTCGATTACCATAATGCCTTTGATCTTCTTTTCCTTGGATTCACGCATGAATTTAATGCCCTCCTCGATGTCGTCAAGAGCAAAACGGTGCGTAATCAGCGAATCCAGTTTCACGCGTCCATTGGCAAGGGCTGTAAATACGTTATCCCAAACGAGCGGGGCCAACCATGAGAACTTGATGTTCCTGTCGTTATAGATCGCGTCCAGAGCCGGAATCTGCAGTACTGCGTCCGCCTTGGACGGCAGTCCGAAGTATACGATCGTGGAGCACGGAGCCGTTACTTCCAGCGCCTGCTGCCATGCGCTCATTGCGCCCGTGGGCAGGATCGCCTTGTCTGCAAGGCGGCCGTTGTTGATCTTGCGGATGCTTTCCGCGAGGTCCGCCGTGTAATATTTGGAATCCTTATCAAGCGTATTGAACGCGTGCAACGCGCCCAGTTCCAACGCTTTTTCGAGGTTATAGTCCACTACGTCCACCGCGATTACCTGTCCTGCGCCGTTCATGTGGGCGAGCTGAACGTCAAGGAGGCCGATCGTGCCGCAACCGAATACAATAGCCGTATCACCCTGCTGAATGTCGAGTTTTTTCATACCGTAGCTCGCGCAGGCCATGGGCTCTGCAAGCGCGCCCATTTCCAAAGACATGCCCTCCGGAATCTTATAAACATTAGTCGCCGCAGCTTTCACATATTCCGCAAACGCGCCGTTCTCGCCTACGCCATAAACCTTTACGTTGTCGCATTCGTTGTAATGGCCGTGCAGGCACGGTTTGCAGGCAAAGCACGGCGCCACCGGATTTACAACGACCTTATCGCCTTTTTTAAGGCCCATGGAAGCGCCGATTTCGCCCGGATCTTCCACAATACCAGCCGTCTCGTGTCCAAGGATCAACGGCCCTTTGCCATCCGGCGTAGTAAGCGGGCTGCCGCCGAAATAATACTCAAGGTCGGAGCCGCAGATTCCTACTGCTTTTACTTTCACAAGCACTTCATTGGCAGCGATTGTAGGGATGTCTACTTCCTCCATTTGCATTTTAAAGGGTTCATAAAATACACTGGCTTTCATTTTACTCATAATTTCCACCTTTCCTTTGCTTAAATTTACTTTTTTAAATACTTTCTTTAACCTATAATCGTTCTAAATTTGGCAACCTGATCTTCGCGGCTGCCCGAGCTGAATATTGCGGAACCTACGATAAACCAGTCAGCGCCAAGGGTTTTCAGCTTTTGCGCACGCTCCAGATTCACCGATCCGTCCACCCCTATGGGGATCTTTCTTCCGTTTGCAGTGAGAAATTCTTTCAGCTCCCGTACCTTTTGATAAACGCTTTCTTCAAAAACCTGGTTTCCAAAACCCGGCTCTACGCTCATCATGATGATATAATCCGCATAATCTGTAAGGTGCTTTAAGTTTTCCCACGGGTCCGCCGGATTAAGCGCTATACCGGCCATCATTCCCCTCGCATGTATTTCTTTTAACAGGCGGATCGGATTTGTCGTGGTTCCCAGTTGGAAAACGAGCGCATCTGCTCCGGCCTGATCGAACATTTCCACATAATTTTCCGGATTGTGGAGCTCTAAGTGCACTTCCACTTTCGTATCGGAAAAGCTTTTGATATCACTTACTGTTTTCGGACCAAATGCGATATTTTTGACATATACCCCATCCATGATGTCCACATGGACGAAATCGGTACCGGCCTTTTTGACCGCTTCTACATTTTCTCCCAAAAACATTGCATTACAGCCTAAAATTGATGTAGACAGTATTGACAAAGATGTCCTCTCCTTTCGCTTTGGTCTGGTTATTGCTGTCCCGTCACCTCCCGCTCTACAAGGATCGCCGTTTCTTCATCCGTAACCAGCGTATTGATATATCCACCGCGCAAGGCGGCCGCTATGGGGGCAACCTTGTGTTTTCCCCCTGCAATCGCAATGACGTTCCCTATCTTTTTTAAATCATCAAGCTCGATGCCGATGACCCGCTTATTATATTCAATATCCGCCTGCCTGCCGTCCATATCGACATGCCTACCGCAGATATGGCACTTGATCCCGCTGTTCCACAGTTGCTCGGATTCTTTCTTGGTGATGTAATTAGAATGCACCATGGTGCTTACATCCGCAAAGTTGCTTCCGATACCGATTACCGCAATATCAAGCTTCCCCGTCATTTTAAAATGGCGCTGGATGTCATCTTCCTGCATCAGCAGGTCGTGCACCTGCCGGGTCTTCACCGTCAGGGGGGAATGCAGCATCTTGGCGCTTCCACCGACCTTATCCGCAAAACTTAAGATCAGTTGTACGCCGTACATATAAGAATCATCCCAGGCAGTCCCGCCCATCAGTTGTACTACGTCTATATTGGCGCGGACAACGGGCGTAAACTGGGATATTGTCTGGTATACGCTCAGGCCCCACGACATCCCTACTTTCATATCGTCTTTCAATTGTTTTTCCAGATACCGCGCCGCCGCCACTCCTATATTGGAAAGGTTAATATTCGGATCGTGATTGGAGGGTACAACGATCATTTGCTTTAAGGCAAACATATCTTTCAGCTTTTCGCTGATCTCAATCGATTTCAGCGAAGCGTCGTTGATCCTGATGTCCACGATATCCATTTCCCGTGACATGCGCAGCAGGCGCGACACGTTGGACCGCGATATTTCCAGTACGTCGGCGATCGCTTGCTGAGACATATTGTCGTAATAATACATTTTGGCAATACGGACCATCAGCCTGCGCTGCGCGATCGATTTCTGCGCTTTTACCATAGCATTAATATATTCTTTGTTCATAACTCGATTTGCACCTTTGACACATGATAGTATTTTTTGCACAAATTCTACAAAAATTCTATCATTAAATATATTACAATCAAATGTGCATTGTCAAGCTATGCATCCATCCCTTCGCTAATTCATAGAATTCTACATATTTCTTATAATAAAATACGTATTCCTCATGTCTTTTCTGATCCGGTTCGATCGTTCTTTCGATCGTTACCATGCTGTTTGCCGCCGTTTCGATAGTATCGTATACGCCGGCTGCTACCGCGCCGAGGATCGCCGATCCGAGGCACGGGCCCTCCGTCACTTTCGGGATATAGATCGGCAAATTGCATACGTCCGCATGCATCTGCGTCCATAGCTCGCTTTTGACCGCGCCGCCGGAAATATAAATACCATCCGGCCGCATACCGCCTTTGCGGAACACTTCCATAATCAGTTCCGTTCCGTAGCAGATGGATTCCAGAATCGCCCGATACAGGTGGTAAGGCGTATGCTTTAAAGACAGGCCATAAAACATGCCGCGAATATCGGGATCCGCATACGGCGTACGGTTGCCCTGGAAATAATCGAGGGCCAATAGTCCTTCCGCGCCGACCGGCAGTTTGGACGCTCCGTCGTTTAAGAGATCGTAAACGCTTTTTCCCTGTTCTTTCGCCGTCTTTGCAATATCGCCGCAGTAACCTGATTTAAACCAGTTTACGATGGCGCCGGTGGATGTTTGCCCGCCCTCGATGAGCTGCAGCCCGGGAACTACCGCGTCCGGATACGAGCCCCACATGCCCTGCGCGTGCATTTCCTTATCCGTAAGTCCGAGGTGCAGGTGCGAGGTACCGGTGATCATCGCAATGCTGCCGGGAGATACGACGTTTAACCCCAGCATGCCGACAAACGCATCCGCGCCGCCTTCGCCAACGGGGATTCCTGCCGCAAGCCCCAGCTCCTGCGCCGCCTGTTTTTGCAGAGCGCCAACCTTGACGCCCATATCAAGAACAGTGTCCGGAAACTTCTCCAGTACGTCCGCAAGTCCAATCTCTTCGTAGAGGGAAACCGGCCAGCCGCTTTCCGCCCTGTTGTAGTACCAGCGCGGGGATGTTGTGTCGATGCTTGCCACAAGCTCGCCGGTGAGCTTATACATCAGCCAGTCCACGCATTCGAAAACGTGCTCTGCCTTTGCATACAGCTCGCTTTCATTTTCTTTCAGCCACAGCGCCTTTGCCGGCATGGATTCCGCCGATACGTTGCCATAGCCGTTATATTTGAGCGCGTCGTTTCCTGTTGCCGTTATTCTCTTTGCCTGCGCCGACGCGCGCACATCCATCCACATAATTGCAGGGCCCAGGATATTCATGTGCTTATCGGCCATGAGCACGGTGCAGCATGTCGTATCGACGCTCATGCCACGAATACTGTCCGGCGTTATACCGCTTTTTTCCATGACCGCCCTGGTGGCAGTACAAATCGCGCTCCACCATTCGTCCGTCTTTTGCTCGGCCCAGCCGGATTTTGGCGTATAGAGCGGATAAGAAGCATCCGCAAAAGCAACCGGCTGCCCCTGCAGGTCAAAGAGACCTACTTTGACGCTGCTTGTTCCCATATCGATTCCGAGTACACATTCCGTCCTGCTCATCTGTCTTCTCCAGCTCATCAGCCGCCAATGCAGGCGTTGATACCCGCCTTAACCATGCGGTCTTTCATTTTTTCCACGATCTTTTTATCCATGTCCTTGAATTCGCCCAATGCATAATCATAATGAAGCGAATCATATTTGTATTTCCCAAGCTGGTGGAACGGCAGCAGGTCCACATCCTGAATATCAAGCTCTTTCGCCCACTCAATCAAATTGCCGATATGCTCGTCGTTGTCGTTGAGCGTCGGTATGATCGGGCAGCGCATTTTCACATACTTTCCATGCTCGCGCAGCTTCCTTAAGTTTTCCTTGATCACGGAAAGCGGTACATTTGAGATGGTCTTGAACTGCTCCTCATTTGTGAACTTCACATCCATCAGGATCTCGTCCACATACTGCGCGACCTGCCATAACGTTTCAAACGATACGGCACCTGCCGTTTCCATGGCAACGCCTATATACCGCCTGCGGGCAGCTTGTGCCAGTTCACTTGCAAAGACCGGCTGCATACATGGTTCCCCGCCGGAGATCGTCATACCGCCGCCGGAATTTTTATAATACGCGCTGTCTTTTTCCACTTCTTTGATTACTTCCGCTACGCTCATTTCCTTGCCATACAGCTCGCGGGCGGAATTAGGGCACATCTCTACGCATTTTCCGCATAATGTACATTTTTCCTTGTCGATGACGATGGTTCCGTCTTCTTTTTGCGTGATCGCCTCCTGCGCGCACAAATCGACGCAGCAATAACCGCATTTTGTGCAAAGATTATTATGAATGACCAACTGCGGCGTGCAGACCTGGGATTCGGGGTTGCAACACCAAGGGCACCAAAGGTTGCAACCCTTTAAAAATACGTTCGTCCGAATCCCTTCACCATCATGGACATGATAATGTTCCACATTAAAAACGTTTCCTTTTGTTTCCTGTTCTATTTTATCGCTCCAAAACATGCTGCATACCTCTGACCTGAAAATTTTTGCTGCAATTCTTCGTATGATCCGCAGGACTGCCGATTTGAACGCCGAGCCTGCTCTTTCGTTCGCAAAGCATCGGCGTCAAATCGCACATTCCTGCTTTTATTTTATATTGTTGTCCTCAGTCAGACCGCGTGCTCCGTACGTTCGATGATGTCGTCCTGCAAAGCCTTGTCAAGCGGCGTAAACAATGCGCTGTATCCCGCCACACGGACCATCAGGTCTTTGTATTCGGACGGATTGTCCTGCGCGGCCTTGAGCGTATCTGCCGATACACAGTTGATCTGTACATGCATTCCCTTGTAGTCGCTGAAATATGTGCGTACAACGTCTACCAGCTTCTTGAGGTTCGGGCCTGGCTCTAAGGACGCCGGCATAACCTTTACGTTCAGAAGCTGTCCGCCGGATACGAGAACTGTCGGCAGCTTGCCTACCGATTTTAGGGACGACGTGATACCGTTGGTATCTGTGCCGTGCATCGGCGAAGAAGTATCCGCAAGAGCGTCGCCCGCTTTTCTTCCGTCCGGTGTCGCGCCCACAAAGGAGCCGAACGGTACGTTGGAAGAAACCGAGCTGGTGGACGGCTGCCATGTACCGCCGATGGGGCCGCGGCCATATCTTGTCGTGTGGTATTTCGCCGTCTCCTCGCAGATGAAGCGGAAATAATCCACCATGATGTCGTCTACATAATCGTCGTCGTTCCCGTATTTGGGAGCATCCAGCATCATTTTCTGGATTTCCGCGCCGGTGGGCTTTGTCGTCATATCTTCATAGTTTGTTTCCAGCGCGTGCATAAGCTGCTCCGCCGTAATCTTCTTATCGTCAAAGACAACTTTCTTGATGGCCGCGAGCGAGTTCCCGACGTTGGCAACGCCTACATAAAGCGGTCCGCAGTAATCGTAGATCGCGCCGCCGGCTTTCATGACCTTGCCGCGCTCGATACAATCGTGTACCAGTGAAGAAACGTACGGATCGGCGATCCCCAGCTCCGTGCACTTATCGATGATGTTGTCCGTCATGATCTGCTGCTTGAAATAGTATCTCGCCTGCGTCTTGAACGCTTCGTACAGTTCTTCATAATTTTTGAAATCAGACAGCTTGCCCGTACCTTCGCACATGCAGATGTCCGTATTGGGATCTTTGCCATTGTAGAGCGAAAGTTCGAGGATTTTGCCGAGGTTGATGAAACCCGCGCCGTTCGGACGTCCTGTCTGTTTTCCTTCGATGATCGCTTCCACGCAGCCTACGATGGAATAATTGACGGCGTCTTCCCACGGGATTCCCCTGTTAACAAGCGCCGGAATATAAACTTCATCGCTGTACATAGCCGGCTGGCCGCCGCCGATGCGGACCACGTCGAAAGACGCGTACAGCAGTCTCTCATTGATGCGGTTGTGGTAACGCAGGGAGATGGACGGCGTGTTGAGCGCAATCGCCGCCTGTGCATTAAGCACGAGGAACGATACTTCATTGGCGCTGTCTTTTCCGTTGCGGTCCTGTCCGCCGACCGTAAAGTTCTGGAACAGCTGGTATCCGCTGAATGCTTTCGTATTATCCCAGCAGGTAATCTTCTGAAGCTGGAACATCTTCAGGAATACGCATTCGATGATTTCGAGCGCGTCGTCGTATTCGATATTGCCCGCTTCCACGTCTTTTTTGTAAATATCGATCATCGTCTGATCGTAACGGCCGAACGAGATGGAATGGCCGTTGTTTTCGATCTGCATCGTCAAATTGATGAACCACAGCGATTGCGCCGCCTCGTGGAAATCCCTCGCCGGATTTTCCGGTACGTTCTGGCACACTTCCGCGATCTTCATCAGTTCTTTCTTACGCTGCGCGTCCTTTTCCGTTTTTGCCATTTCAACCGCAAGCTGCGCATAACGGTGAGCAAAAGCTATAACCGCTTCGCAGGTAATTACGACAGATTCCAAAAACGGCTTCTGTTCAATGGACTCCGGATCGGAAAGGTCAAGCTCCGCGAGGCGCTTTTGCGCGCGCGCGATTACGTCTCTAAGGCCCTTATCGGCAATGCTTTTAAGGTCTACCGTCAGGTGGCCGTCGCCGCCGATCATAAGCCAGTAAGAATCCGTAACGCCGATCTTCTTGCCGATTTCCGTTTCCTTGGGCAGCATCGCCTTACAACGCGACTCATGGTCGTTCCCGTGCCAGAAGCTGTGGATTTCCCGCAGTACCTTTTCATCTTCTTCGTCGATCAGGTAGCGGTCGCCCGGGCGCTCCTCCGGCCGTACCGGATTGCCGTCCAGTTCTTCGATGACCCAGTCCATCCCGAATTCAGGAAAGATCGGCGCGCATCTTAATTTAACGCCGAGGCTTCCTACGATGAGCTCTCCGTCAAGTATGCTGATCTGCATATTTTCGAGAATATGTTTGAAAGCCTTTGCGCGCTTTAAGACAGTCGGCTCAGATTTATATTTCTGATATGCCTGCGTCAAAAGCTTTGCCCTGTCCGAGCATATCTGCGGCGTCGCGTCGATCAGCAAATCGCGCAGATTGTTAATCCTTTGGCTGCGCACAACAGGACGTCCCAAAAATTCGTGTTTGGTGACCGTCTGGCCTTGCTCTTGATAATACTTCATGATCCATTCCTCCTGTGAATAATTTTTATAATAAACCGTTTGTAAAAATCTCCGTTACCCTGCGGCCAACCATATGTGCCGCTCCTGTATTCAGTTTCCCTGTCGAGTTTTGTGGAATACACGTTTACTGTCTCTTTCGGCAGTTTATTTAACACGTGTACCTAAAGTATAAAAATGCACGTTGCTATGCTTCTACGCTTATCATAACACCGATTACGCCTTATGTCAATTGCTATTTTTTTAATTTTTATTGTCATATGACAATTTTGCTTTGCTGTTTTTTGCCAAATATCCATATTCTGCAATTTTGAAAAACGGGTCCCCCTGAAGGGACCCGTTCCCATCACTTTTTAAGCCATCAGTCGCCCATCGACCATTTCGGAAGATTTACAGGCATCGTTGATGGCCGTTTGCACGTGCTCTTCATCTCGTAATATGTTCCGGATTCCGCAGAATCGTAGAATCCGTGCATCATTTCCAGCACATGGTATGCCATTTCTCCGTTTGCGCGGAAATCCCCGCCCTTGCGGATCGCGCGGGCCATGTCGGAAAGACCGAGGCCCCGACTGTTTTCCATGTAATCAAAGCAGGGCGGAATAACCGACCACGGCGTCGCTTCCTCAAGTCTCGGGAGCGGTACGGGCGTATCCACCCAGTCAGAAGCATCTTTCCTGCGCAGCTTGGTTTCGCCATGGAAAATATCCGGTCCTGCAAGCGGATCGGGATCCGTCTGGCTCATCGTGCCCTCCGTGCCGTAGATTTCGAAACGCGGCAGGTTATTATCCCACATGTCAAAGCTCATGATCATGGTGGCAATTGCGCCGTTTTCAAATTCGATCGTTCCGCTCACATGCGTAGGCACCTCTACATCGATGATCTTGCCTGCCAGGGGCTGGCTGGTAATCATTCTCTGCTTATACGTTGTTGCCGTAGCGCCGCTGATACGTTTTGCCGGTCCCAGCAGGGCAACCAGCGCCGTCAGGTAATACGGTCCCATATCGAAGAGCGGACCGGCTCCTTCCTTGTAGTAAAATTCCGGACTCGGATGCCATGTTTCGTGCCCGAATGTCGTCATAAACGCCGTCGCCGCAATCGGTTTGCCGATCCAGCCGTCGTCTAAAAGCTTACTCATTGTCTGCAGACGGCCGCCAAGGAACGTATCCGGTGCGCAGCCGACGAGCAGGCCTTTTTTCTTTGCCGTCTCTAAGATTTCCTGGCCCTGCTCACGGGTGATTGCCAGGGGCTTTTCGCTGTATACGTGTTTTCCTGCGTTCAGAGCCTGCATATCCACATCGTAATGTGCAGCCGGAATCGTCAGGTTGAGGATCACCTCTACCTGCGGGTCTGCCATGATTTCATCCACACTCATCGCTTTGCAGCCATATTGAGCTCCGCGTTCTTTCGCGCGGTCAAGCATCAGGTCCGCACATGCATATACCTCGATGTTTTCGAATTTTGCAATATTTTCGAAATAAATATCCGAAATATTGCCGCATCCTACTACGCCAACTTTTACTGTTTCCATCTTACTTCTCCTTTTTTATTTGCTGATTATTTTAAAACTTATATTCATTCCGGTTTTTGTGTACAAAAACACAAGGTTGCGCCTTTGTGACCGCTTCCTTTTTACCGGTTATCATCTTTTTCAATGTTGGATTTGAGAGAATTCGTTGGCCCCTGCGGGCTTTTTTTAATGTTGTCCGTGGGTCTATACGCTATTCGGCTTATTTATTATATCCGGCCGCTACAAAGCGGCCGGATATAATTACAATCAAAAGCTTTCCTTAATATAAGGATTATATTAATGGATTGTCTTCTTTCATGTTAATTCTAAGTAATAAAACAGTTTTTCCAGTTTCTTAAATTCTTATTCTACTACTTTTTCTTATTTAAAGTATTCGTCCATGTTGTCCTTTGTCACGAGTTCGAAAGGAATCCATGTTTCTTTCTGGAAGTCTTCGCCGTTGATGAGAGCGAGCGCTACGTCAACGGACGCATAACCCTGGCCATAACCATCCTGGAATACGTCTGCAGCCAGTCTGCCGTCAGCCAGATATTCTTTTGCATCAGCTACGAGGTCGATACCTGTTACCTGGATTTTTCCTGTCATGCCAGCATTCTCAAGCGCGTTGCATGCGCCGATTGCCATTTCGTCGTTCTGGGCAAATACGCCTACCATCTCGTCACCGTAGGTATTGATCCAGTTTTCCATGATCGTCATCGCTTCGTCACGGGACCAGTTTCCGATATCTTCTGCAATGATCTCGATGTCAGGATATTTTTCTTCGAGCAGTTTCTTCGCAGCATCGCCGCGGATAACTTCGGAAGACTGACCAGCGATACCGCGGATCATACCGATTTTACCTTTGCCGCCGATTGCGTCAGCCAGAGCCGTTACTGCGAGCTCAGCAGACTGGTTATCGTCGGAACCAACGAATGCATCAGGCTGGAGGTCTCCTTCGAACGTTGTGCAAACGCCGATAACCGGGATGCCAGCAGCATTACATTTTTCAATGATCGGCACACAAGCCTGTGCGTCAACCGGCGTTACGATGATCGCGTCCATCTGCTGAGCGATCATGGATTCGCACTGTGAAATCTGCGTGGACGGATCGCCGTCAGCGTCGTTCACCGTCAGGGTGATTCCCAGTTCGTCACAACGGGTCTGGATACCGTCAACGATGCTGAGCATGAATTCCGTCGTCTGTGTCTGAACCAGATAACCAAACGACATTTCGCTGGGATCTTTGCCTGCTGCCGCGCTTGCGGATTCAACCGCTTCCGCGCTTGCGGATTCCGCCGGCGCCGAAGATTCTGCCGGTGCCGAAGATTCTGCCGGTGCCTGCGAGCAACCTGCAAACGCTGTTACTGCGAGCACGAGTGCCAGTACTACTACTAATACTTTTTTCATGTTTTCCTCCTAAATACCCTTGTTTTTTTATTACTTATTCATTAACATCGCGAAACGTTTACGCCCCGCAACTTTACAAACAATAATTGCTTCTTACTTTTTGTCGGTACGGTCGAGCAATACTGCTCCAATGATGATCGCGCCGCTGATTACCTGCTGCCAATAAGAGGATACGCCCAAAAGGTCAAGACCGTTGTTGAGTACGCCGATGATGAAAGCGCCGACGATCGTTCCCCACATTTTGCCAACGCCGCCCGAAAGCGCCGTGCCGCCGATAACAACGGCAGAGATCGCATCCAGTTCATATCCTTGTCCGATGTTCGGCTGACCGACCACGATACGGCAGGATTGCAGCACGCCCGCGATACCGCAGATAAATCCGGAGATGATATAGGTTGTCATTTTAATGTTTGACGCCGGAATACCGGAAGCGCGCGCCGCCTCTTCGTTACCGCCAACCGCATACACATAACGGCCGAACTTGGTCTTTGAAAGAACGAACATGGCGATAACCGCTACGATAATCATTACAATAACAAGATATGGGATTCCGCCCAGCGTGCCGCTGCCGAACGCTTTAAAGGTCGGAGCCATATTGGATACCGGCCGGCCGTTTGACAGTAACAGTGCCGCACCGCGTGCTATCGTAAGAGTACCCAGCGTCACGATAAACGGGGCAACTTTTGCTTTTGCCACGATCACGCCGTTGAATACGCCGAAAGCAAGGCCTACCAGAATGCCCATGATTACCGCGACCACAGCCGGATACATCATAACGCCGTTATCGTCCACCTGCGCAAACATGGCGAATACTACGCCGGACACCGCCAGTACCGAACCGACTGAAAGGTCGATACCGCCTGTCAGGATAACAAACGTTACACCGATCGCAAGCAGCGCATTAATGGATGTCTGTGTCAGAATCGTAATAAGGTTGTTGGGCGTAAAGAATTTGTTTGTCGCTACCGTGAGGGCGATAATCAAAATAATAAGCGCCAGTACAATACCATACTTTCTGAAAATTTCTCCCGCCGTCATCCCCCTGTTGGATTCCAGCGAATTACTTTTACTAACCATCTTTTTTTCCTCCCCCGCTTTATTGAGCTAATACATACTCCATAATTTTTTCCTGTTTTATTTCGTTTTTCTGGTTGATCTCGCCTCTGATTTTACCTTCATGCATGACGATCACCCGATCGGAAAGCCCGATCAGCTCCGGCATTTCCGACGAAACCACAATCACCGCTTTTCCCTGCTGCGCCAAATCGTTAATGAGCTGGTAAATCTCCGCCTTTGCGCCAATATCGATACCCCTTGTCGGTTCGTCCATGATGAGGATATCCGATTCGTCCAGCAGGATTTTCCCTAAAACTACCTTTTGCTGGTTTCCGCCGGAGAGATTTCCCACAGCTTGGTTTCTCGTCGGCGTCTTTATAGTCAGATCATGAATTTGCTTATCCGCCAGTTCGTTTTCCCTCTTTTGGTTAATGATAGGCGACTTAAAATATTTATTGACGTTGGAAAGCGTCAAATTATGCTTAACAGAAAGCGGAAGCACCAGGCCCACGCCCTTACGGTCTTCGTTTACAAGGCCGATCCCGTTTGCAATCGCGTCTTTAGGAGTACGGATGGTGATTTGCTTCCCCTTTACGAATATCTTGCCGTTATCCAGCTTATCCAGCCCATAAATACAACGCATCGTTTCCGTCCTGCCAGCGCCCATCAGGCCTGCAAAACCAACGACTTCGCCGCGCCGTACAGAGAAAGAAACGTTCTCGAACACGCCGTTTCTCGTCAGTCCTTCCACGCGCAGCATTTCTTCTCCTGGATGACATTCCCTGTCCGGAAATACGTCCGTCAGCTTACGGCCTACCATCGCAACGATGATCTGGTCGATGTCCACGTCGCTCGCCTTGAATGTATCCACGAGACATCCGTCGCGGAACACCGTTACGCGATCGCTGATGCGCAAAATTTCATCCATTTTATGTGAGATATAAATGATTGCAACGCCTTTTGCCTTAAGCTCACCAATCACGCGGAAAAGATTTTCTACTTCCCTGTCCGTAATTGCCGAGGTCGGTTCGTCCATGACGATGATGCTCGCATCATAAGAAACCGCTTTTGCAATTTCCACCATCTGCTGCTCAGACACCATCAGGCTGTTCATAGTGCGTTTGGGATTTAGGTCTACGCCCACGTTCTTCAACCATTCCGCCGCCTTGACGTTCATTTCCTTTTGCTGCAGAACGCCGCGCCTTACGATTTCCCTGCCGAGAAACATATTTTCGGCAATGGTCAGATAGGGAACGTAAGAAAGTTCCTGATGAATGATCGCTATGCCCTTGGAAAGCGTAAGCCGCTCATCCCGTTTTTCGAGCACCTCACCCTTATAAACGACGTCGCCGACGTCCTGTTTATAGGTTCCGGTCAGGATCTTCATCAGTGTGGATTTTCCTGCACCATTCTCACCCATCAGCGCGTGTACTTCGCCTTCTTCAAGTTCGAAGGAAACGCTATCAAGCGCTTTGACGCCCGGAAAGGTTTTGCAGATATTCTTCATCTCCAGTAAATGCCCTTGACTGCTCACTCATAACACTCCTTTTTTATTTTTTTGGTACCCTGTTTCTTGGAAATTTTTCTATGTTTTACGAGTCGCCGCCGCGTGGATCCGCCTGTATTGATAGGGGCGACAAACCGCCATATTACGTTATTTTACACGTGTACTTATTTTTCAATAACAAACCGCTCATATGCATTTTTATCTGAAAAAAATTAAACTGTTTTAAATTTCTCCTCTTATGGCTTTTACGATTCGATTCTGTTCGCTAAAAATGAATGTCTTGGTTCCGTCAGCTTACAGCTATCATAACGCCGAAAAAAGCATTTGTCAATATTTTTGATAAAAATGTCATTTGACATTTTTTCTTTCCGGCTGTAATTCTTCCAAAACCCTTTACCCATGGGCATTTTTCTACATTTACATATTCTTAAAATCAATTGATTGTTCCAGATACCCGTTGACACAAGTTTGCCGCAATGCTAGTATAGGGATAAGGCGCGGCCCTTATAAACGGTCCCATGCGTTTTGCAGCAAAGGCACCATCGCCTCTTAATCTCCTACCCTGGAAGTTGAATACTATTGATGATAGAGCCGAAAGGGCCTATGCGTTACCGGGATACAGGGTATCTTTTTTGCCCATTGCTGCACACGTGTAAAATAATTTTTAACACGTGTTTAGGGTTATTCTACCAAAGAACGCATAAAATTGCAATAAAAAATTCAGATTAAATAATCTTTAATACGTTGTCATAATCCGTCCGTTTGCTAAGGGCGGGAATTTATAACACTAAATCTATATTGAACCACCGAAAGGAGAACCAAAAATGAGTAAAGAAAAAGGCAAAACACAATGGCCGGATTGGAAACTGGACGGCGAGTACATCGAAAGCTGTAGCTGCGATGTGAGCTGCCCATGCCTCATCAGCGCGCAGGCGCACAACACAATCCTGCCGGATTATCTTCCCTGCGACGTTATCCTGAGTTTTATCATCGACAAGGGACATTTCGAAGACGTTGTGCTTGACGGGTGCAAGTTTGTCGTCGCATTCTCCACGCCGCGCGAGATGTGCCTGAAAAACTGGACGACCGCTTATTATATCGACGCCAAAACGCCCGAGCAGCAGGCCGCGCTGACAACGATCGTCACGGGACAGGCCGGCGGACCTACGGCGGGCATGGCCGACCATACAGAAGAAGGCTACGGAGTTAAATTAGTGGATATAAGCTATGAGCGCCCTGACATCTATGGACGCGAAGCGGAAATTCCGGGGATCATGAAAGTTAAAATCAAGGCTAAGATCGGCCAGCACGACAATATGCCTATCGTTTATGAAAACGCCAGCGACATCGCTTATGTGGTAACGCAGTCTTATGGTACGGACGTACGTTACAACGACAATATGAAAGTCATGAACAACACCGGCCGCAACGCTTTTTACGGCCGTTATGTCTGGGTACCTGAATCTCCGATCGGCATCAAATATGACCGTTACGAGAAATAGTGTTTTGAAGCGGTAAGCTTCAAATCGGTATGGTGCGGGCAGGAATACGCGGTTTGACGCCAGCTCCTTTACAATTTTGGGAGTCGACCCTGCGGTCAGCCAGGTATTCCTGTTCGGCGCTGTCCGACAACCTGATAGTAACCAGAGAAATTAAACGGAAACAGAGGTGTTCCTGATGAAAAAAAGCAACATATTTGGAATAATTACCCTTGTTTTGGGTATATTGCTCATACTGGTCGTACAAGTCATCCTACCCGTATGCGATAAGATGTTGGAGCTTGCAAACGGCAACGCCGTACCCATGGCCTGCCACTATACGGAAATTTTTACCACAGCAGCCGGAGTCCTGATTATTTTTTCAGGCGTGCTTTCCATTTTCTTTCGCAAGGCGCAGACATCCATTGTTTTAGGCTTGCAATCCGCCGCGCTTGCGCTGGTGACGATTTTAATATCCACAAGCTTTGTCGGCGTTTGCAAAAACGCGACCATGCCCTGCCATATGGGTACGCAACCCGGTATTATCGTGGTTTGTGCACTTATTATCGTATTTAGCGCAGTGCAGGTATTCACCGCAATCAAAAAGGCGAGGACCGATCAATGAAAGCAAAACGACTGACCTGTGCAACGCTGGCTTTTGCAAATGTCCGGCGCAAACCAATGCGTACTGTGGGACTTGCGATCATTGTCGCCGTCTTTGCGTTTGCCCTTTTTTGCGGCAGCATGCTTACGCAAAGCCTGAAAAGCGGAATCGAAAGCATGTCCGGCCGGATTGGGGCGGACCTGATGGTCGTTCCGCGCGGCAGCGGCACGGATCTGCAAAATTCTCTTTTACGCAGCGAACCCAGCACGTTTTACCTGGAAGACGATATAATAGATGGGCTTTCCTCCATTGACGGCGTTGCGCAAACGTCTCCCCAGCTTTTTATCGCTTCCTTGAACGCTGCGTGCTGCACAGTTCCCGTACAGTTGATCGGTTATGATCCGGATACTGATTTCACGATCACGCCATGGATGACAAACACCATGTCCGAACCCTTGAGTAGCGGCCAGGTGGTGGTCGGCAGCCTGATACTCGCCGAACCGGGCGACGAGGTATATTTCTACGGCCAGCCATTCCAGGTAGTCGCCAAACTGGCGGAGACAGGTATGGGCTTCGATTCTTCCATCTTTATGACTACGGATACGGCGCAGCACATGATCGACCTGTCCGGAGAAAAGGCCGTGCATCCCGCCGGCAGCGGTGAGGGGCTGGTATCGTCCATTCTGATCCGTCTTGACGCGGATGCGGACGCTACGCAGGTCGCAGACGAAATTATCGACCGTTTCCCGCATACGGACGTGGTCATTTCCGACGATTTCATGCGCAATATCGCGGGCGAACTTTTGAATACCAGCGGTCTTACGCTTGCCATTACGATTCTTTTGTGGGTGGTCGCCGTGCTCGTATTGCTGTTCGTATTTTCCATCACCTTTAACGAACGAAAAAAAGAATTTGCCCTCTTGGGCGCGCTTGGCGCCACACGCAGCAAAATCGTGGGAGTTATCCTTTGTGAATCGCTCATTACTACAGCGATCGGAACGGCATGCGGCCTGCTCGCGGCGTGTCTCATCCTGTTTCCGTTCCAGACGCTCATCGCGACGTCCATGGGCCTTCCTTACCTGACACCCAGCGCAGGCTCCGTCCTGGTAAACCTGCTTGTGAGTGCGGGCATCTCCGTTCTCATCGGGCCGCTTTCCTGCCTTTATTCGGCAGTACGCCTGAGCAAGACGGATACATATTTCACGATAAGGGAGAATGAATGATGTTATTGAAATGTGAGCAGGTCACCAGAAAATACAGCCGTGGCGAAAAAAACTTTTTTACAGCCGTAAATAAGGCCGACTTTTCCATTGAGGCGGGCGATTTTGTCAGCATCATCGGAAAATCCGGCAGTGGAAAATCCACTCTCCTCAATATGATTTCCGGACTTTTGCGCCCCACGTCCGGCCGTATCCTGCTGAATGACAAGGAATTTTGGACGGAGGACGAAAAGCAAATGGCGTATGTCCGCAATACCAGCCTCGGTTATATCCCGCAGGGCCTGAGCCTTCTTGCAAATTTGACCGCCCTTGATAATGTCCGCCTGCCTTATTTCTTGCACAAACGCGAGGGCGACGGCACGGCACGGGCGGAAATGTTGCTTGAGAAAGTCGGCCTTAAGGGACGGGGAGGCAGTTATCCATCCCAACTTTCCGGCGGTGAAATGAAACGCGTCGCTATCGCGCGCGCGCTGATGAACGAACCGCTTTTGCTGCTCGCGGACGAACCCACGGCAGATATTGACGAGGAGACCACACGCGAGGTGATGGAGCTTTTCACGGAAATCCGCGCGGAAGGCAGCACCATATTAATGGCTACGCACGAGCTTGAGAACGTGGCATACGGCAACCGCGTGTTCCGTATGTCCGGCGGGAATCTTTCCGAAGCTTCGATACAAGACTATCAGAAATAAGCAATCAAAGGATAAAAAGGGATTTTTCATGGAACAGACGAAAAAATTTCATCTCAATAAGCAACAGGTCATCGTGCTCATCGTTATCATTGCTTTAACGATATGCGCATGGATCTATACCGCCGTCAATGCCAGCTCCAGCGGTATGGACGGTATGTCTATGGACATGACGGGCGCGGTCGATCCGGAAATGGATGCGCAAATGGCAGAACGGCTGGCCGCAGCCGCCTATTCTCCCACAATGCCGCCTTTTTCCATGTTTGTGCCGATGTGGATCGTCATGTGTATCGGCATGATGCTGCCCACGGCGGTACCAATGATCTTCGCTTTTGATACGATCAGTAAACGCCGCCGCGCGCAAGGCTTCGGCAACTCCCCTACTTACCTGTTCATCCTCGGCTACGTCCTTTTATGGGCGCTGTTCGGCGTAGTCTGCTGGCTGGTTGGGGAAGGAATCATCGCCTTGATCGGCGGTTACTTTACCAGTTGGACGCACACGCTCATTGGAGTGGCCGTCATTTTCCTGATCGCGGGAATCTATCAGCTCAGTCCGCTTAAAAACGCCTGCATGCGCGGATGCCAGCACCCGCTCGCCTTTGTATTGCATAACTGGAAAGCCGGCGGCTCCGGCGCGCTGCTGATGGGCATGAAACACGGCATGGAGTGTATCGGCTGCTGCTGGGCGCTTATGGTCGTGCTCTTTCCCCTGGGGATGATGAACCTCTTTTGGATGGGGCTGTTTACGCTGATCATGTTCTTTGAAAAGAATGCAAAATTCGGAACCTTACTAAGCAAAATCGTTGGTTGGCTCCTTATTGTGGCGGGTGCGATCCTTTGTATCATGGGTATCGTCCTGCTCGCTCTATAAAGGTATCCAAAAGGAAAAGCAAAAGGGAGCGGTAACCGCTCCCTTTTGCTTTTTGTTTATTCAGCCGCCTACGTTTACGGATATGCCGGCATCCTCCAGGATTTCCGCCAGTTTGTCAATAACCTCTTGCTCCGGCCGGTAGGCCGTGCACGTATATTCCCCGCCCAACTGCCGGTACTTGGATTCTCCCAGCGCGTGGTACGGGAGAAAATGAACTTCCTTAACCCCGCATTCCCGCGCAAAATCCCGCAGCGCCGTGATATTCTCCTCGTCAGCGTTGACCCCGCCGATAAGCGGTACCCGAAAAACCATCGGGTATCCAGCCTTTGCCGCCAGCCGCGCGTTTTCCAAAATCAGTTTATTAGATACGCCCGTATGCTGTTTGTGTTTTTCATCGTCTAAATGCTTAATATCATAGAGCAGCAAATCAAACTTTTGGAATACCCGATTGGCGATAAACCAGTTGGCAAAACCCGTCGTTTCCAGCGCCAGATGATAGCCCGCTTCCTTTACCGCGTCCGCCAGTTCGCATACAAAATCCGGATGCATCAACGCTTCCCCGCCGGAAATGGTAACACCGCCGCCTGAATTGCGGTAATAACTCGCGTCGCTGTCGATTTCCGCCATAATCTCGGGAATTGTCATCTCTTCCCCCATCAACTCAAGCGCCTGTGCCGGACATGCTTTGGCGCACAGACCGCAATGGATACAGCGTTCGTCGCGGCCCTGCATGCCCACGCTGATATTCTTCGGACATGCTTTCATGCACATTCCGCAGCCGATACATTTGTCCTCATGAAAAAAGATACTTGCTGTAAGCGGCTGCGACTCCGGATTGGAGCACCACTCGCAGCGCAGAGGACATCCCTTTAAAAACACAACCGTACGAATGCCCGGTCCGTCGTGGGTGCTGAAACGCTGTATATTGAATACTTTTGCTCGATCACTCATATCATTCTAAAAAAACGGCGCCGAGGTTCTCCGCAGCGCCGCTTTTCCTCCCTCTGTTTTTACAGGACGTGCTCCGTCCTTGCAATAATGTCTTCCTGCACCTGCGGGCACAAGCTTACAAAATAGCTGCTGAAACCCGCTACACGCACAATCAGGTCGCGGTAATTGTCGGGCGCATCCTGCGCCTGGTGCAACGTCTCTGCCGAAACAATATTAAACTGAATCTGCATCCCTTTCTTTTCAAACAATGTACGGATGAGCGCCACCCAATGATCGAGGCCTTCCTCCGTCTGTACCGAGGTAGGCGTGATTTTCAGGTTGAACAACTGGCCGCCAGGCATCAGCACGCTTGGAAGCTTGGAATACGAGTTCATCAGCGCCGTCGGGCCTTTGCGGTCTGTCGAGCGGTACGCCGAAGTGCCCTCCGTAACCGGTTCGCCCGCTTTGCGGCCGTCTGCCGTCGCCCCCACGAATTCGCCTGCGCCCACGTGCGCCGATACAGTAGCCGTGGACGGAATAAAGAATCCGCCGATCGGCCCCTTGCCATAACGTGTATTTTTGTATTTCATCTCGTGCTCCGAGAAGTATCTCATGATCTCTGCGGCAATCCCATCCGGCTCGTCGTTGTCGTTGCCGAATTTACTGTCCGCATTGAGCAGCATCTGACGGATCACTTCACCGGACGGCTGCGTCGTCTGGTCCTCAAAGTTGGTATCTAGCGCATGCTTTAATTGCTGCGCGCTGAGCAGCTTTTCATCAAACACCATCTTTTTGACTGTAGCAAGCGCGTTGGCCGCAGATATCATACCTACGTTCTGTCCGCCTGTGAAGTCATATTTTGCGCCGCCCTCCTTGATCTCCTTGCCGCGCTCGATGCAGCCCTCGATCATGGACGACAGGAACGGATTGGGCGTCATCTCGCCCCACGAAATATCCACTACGTTGCCCGCAGTTACATGGTGCTTCAGGAAATACCGAAGCTGCGCATAAAACGCATCCATGACTTCATCAAACGATTCAAAGGTTGTGAGGTCCTTATCCTGCGCGCAGCAGGTAATGCCTGTACGCGGGTCCTTGCCGCCGTTTAATGCCAGTTCCACCCACTTGGCAAAATTGGGGAATCCTGCACCGAAACGTCCGCCGATCTTTCCTTGCGGCGCCTGTTCCACGCAGCCCACCATGCCGTAATCTACAGCATCCTCATAGGAATAGCCGATGTTGAGCATAGAGGGAATAATCACTTCATCATTAAAGAACGCCGGCAGGCTTCCCACCTTACGGACTACTTTCGCCGCCTCGCGGATAAAACGGTCAGGCGTACCATTGAACACGCGTACCGTCAGGGAAGGCTGAATCATGGATAGTTTCTTTGTGCACGCTAGGGCAAGGTAGGAAAGCTCGTTTACCGCGTCTTGTCCGTTAAATGTCTGTCCGCCGATGGTCAAGTTCTGGAACAGGGGATTGCCCACAAAGGCGACTGTATCCGCCCACGGACGCAGCTTAGAAAACTCCGTTACTTTCAGCCACATGCAGCACATAATTTCATAAGCTTTTTCAACCGTCATCCGTCCTTCCTCAATATCTTTGATGAAGAAAGGATACAGACACTGGTCCACGCGGCCAAAAGAGATCGAATGGCCGTTGCTTTCCACCTGTATCGGAATATTTACGAAAAACATGGACTGTACCGCTTCATAGAAAGTAGTCGCCGGTTTCGCCGGAACCGTCTTACAGATACGCGCCATCTCCTCAAGCTCCGCCTTGCGCTGCGCGTCTTTTTCATTTGCTGCCATTTCCTTAAGCTTGGCGGCATACCGCGCCGCAAACTTAAGCACCGCTTTGTTCGCGATGATAACCGCTTCGAGGAACGGCCGCTTTTGCAGATCGTCCGGATCCGAAATATCAAGGGAATCCAATTTCTGCTGCGCCTGCTCGATGACGCCTTCCAGCCCTATGCGAATAACTTTCTGGTAATCGGGAATGGTATGTCCGTCCCCGCTCACCATTACCCAGTCCTCGTCGATTGCCTTGACTTCCTTACATGCCACCCTGGTTTCTTCAGGCAGCAGGGATTTCACTCTGTCTTCGTGCGTTTTCCCTTTCCAATAGGGGATCACGTCGCGCAGCAATATTTCTTTTGCTTCTTCCGTGATCTGATATGCGTCGCCCGGGCGTTTGTCAAAGAAATACGGATCCCCGTTCAATTCATTTTCTACCCAGTCCACCGCGAATTCCGGAAATACCGGCGCGCCGCGGGGCACGGACGCCATGTTGCCCACCAAAAGATCTCCGTCCTTGACATAGATCGTCATTTCAGACAGAATTTTATCGAGCGCCTTTGCACGCCGGATAACCATCGGCTGTCCTTCCGTCTCCTGGTAGGACTTTGTAATCAGTACAGCCCGCTCCGGACATACCGATAAATCGCGCGAGAAAAATATCTCCCTTAAGTCTTTTACGCGTGGCGTGAGCTTAATCTTGTCATCGAGCAGCGCAAGGCACTGCTGCATTACATCTTTCATGATTCCTTCTCCTTTTTATATTATTCTATTGGCCTTGTATTGACTCAGCTTAAAAAACCGTAAACAAAATACAGATAAACCGTCAGAAATCCCCCATCCTTTGTCAGTGCGGATCGGAAGGTCTTCTGCGGCTCTATCTTGGCGTCACTGCTCAAATCTCTTTTTTATACAGATCGTTTAATATTCAAAGTATTCGAGGTTTGAGGCTACAATTACATCCAGTCTGGAATAATAATCGTTCTTTTCGAATTCGCGGTCATAGCATACGTAGTTAAACAACAGCTTCGCCGCCAGATAAGCCTGTCCCGGCAGGTCCTGCGATATCATCACATCTACCGCAGAATTCCTGATATAGGGCGCGATCTTTTCGTAAAGGTCAAATCCTACCAGCCTGATTTTATCCTGCTTGCCGCTCTTGATTAACGTATCCGCCACGGTATCAGTCTTATAGGTAATATCGAAAATCCCCTTCAGATCCTTATATTTTTCCAGTATGTACTTGGTATATTCAGTAGCTTCCTGTTCCGTATTCACTTCCTGCTTCACCGGAAGCACTTCAATATTCTCATACTTTTTGATCTCGTCTGTAAAACCATCGCAGCGCATCTTGACATAAATATCATGTTCAAGCGTATTGCTGACCATGATCTGCACCTTGCCGCCATTCGGCAGCATCTTGCCCATCATCTCCGCCGCCAAAACGCCGCTCTGATAATAATCCACCCCCACAAAAACGCGGTTTTCTTCTTCCGCATAGCGGCTCAGGTAAACGATGTTACACCCAATGTTCCTTAACTCCTGGATTTTTTCGCGTATAACATCCGCATCGGCAACCGAAATAATAAAATCCCGTATGCCCTCCTTGAGCATCCTGTCTATATCCTCGACCTGTTTTTCCGGATTCAGGTGGCTGGACTCCGAGATCACGAGATCAAGCCCGTTATCGCCGAATTCGTCAAGCGCCCGCTTAAGTCCCCATTTCATCATTGTAAAAAAGTACGATGCGCTGTAGTCCATGCCGACGTAGCCGATCGTATGACGGCAATGCCGCGCAAGGTCTCTGGCATTCAGATTCGGAACATATTTATATTTTCTCAAGGCGTCTTCCACAATTTTTTTCGTGGAATCTTTCACATACCCTTTATTATTAATTACTTTGTATAATGTGGTCCTGGAAATGTTGATCTTTTTCGATATCTCTTCCAAAGACATCCTGTGCGTCTTCCTCATGATTCCCCTTTTCCTACAGCATACAAAGAACGCATTATTTTTGTTAACACGTGTTAAGCGCGTTCTATCTATACTGTATTATATTTTGTTTTATTTGTCAATAAATATATTATAGATTAAAATGCTTTAATTTGCCCGCTTTTTCATGAAAATTTCCCAATTTTTTCAAAATAAAGAGCCGCCTGAAAAGCGGCTCTTTTAAACGTATCGTTTAGGGTTTTATCATCACGGCAATGTATCCGCTTGAAACAGACAATGCGCCGGCGCTATCGGACCTATGGTTTTCCGCATCAGGATTTCATCGTGTCCTTCCACAATATAGTCGTGCAGCGTGCCCACTTTTTCATAACCCAGCCTGTCGTACAACTTGCCTGCGCGGGGATTGAAGCTGGAATAACAAATGAACACATTTTTTGCGTAACGAAAAATATAGGTTTCGGCAAACTCCATGATTTTGCTTCCAATCCCTTTTCCCTGCCATTGTTTTTCGATGCAGACCGCCTGGATATATCCCTTAAGCCATCCGTTCATATCAATGACCACAACCCCGATTTGTTCCCGTCCTGAAAAAACGCCGAACCGCTCCTTGGCCGGATCATGCATCGTTTCCATGCATTGGTCGTATGTGCGCCGCAGCGTGATCCACGGCTCACTGTCCTTCAGCAATTCTGCTGCTTTTTTCTTCTCCTGCTCTGTTTTAAGTCGTCTGATTGTGATATCCATTGTATTGCCCCGTTCATTGATTTTCTAACACAAAAAAGGAGAGCTCCTCTCCTTTTTTGTGTTAGTGCATTTAACAAAAGCCATCTGTAAGCATCAGTGATCGTCTCTTACCTGATAACTCTCCGCATCCTGTTCAACGCGCGCATGGTCGAATTCATTGATTTTTTCGATGAACTGATTATCAATTACTTTATCAACCGGGATCGCCTCTGATAAAGTCCCCAGTTCTACTCCCATATCAATAATGGTCTGCCACCTTGTCGGATCCATATATCCGTAACCGTGTTCTGCGATTGCCGGATCGCTGGATACCGTAACCTCTCCGAACGATTTCATAACGGCTACCGCATCATTCCACGTTGTCGTAATAGACGGGAACTTATCTAACACGATCTCGCAGGCTGCTTCCGGATTCAGTTTGGTAAAATAGGACCCCATTGCAAACCCTTGCAGGAAACGCTGGATGACATCCGGTTTTTCTTCCAGAGTCTTTCTGGAAATCGTCAATGAGTTGCCCACTGCTTTAAAACGGTCAAATGCATTCAGGAACTGGAAATCCATTCCCTGACCCTGCCATACCTGATACTCCATTTCCCATGTCAGTACAGCATCGGCTTCCTTGCCTTCCCATCCTACCTGTGCACGATTTTCCGAAGCAACGATATACTCTACGCTTGCCGGATCAACGCCGCAGGCTTTCAAAATCGGATCTGCGATCATAGACCAGCCAGCATCACCAAGCACAATTTTTTTACCTGCCAATTGTGCGATGTCCGTAATTCCCTTATCCGGATTAACGGCAAATCCAAAATGGTATTCCTGCAATACCTGATAGACATTCACAATATCAAGCCCGCTTTCAATGCCCGTCAGAGAGATATAAGGCGATGGAAAACAAACGTCACCTTGGCCCGCTGCGACCATCTTGATATCGGATGTACCAAATGATTGCTGTATTTCAACCTTGATACCCAATTCCTCAAAATAGCCCATAGCTTCTGCCACATGAATATGTGCGTCCTCAATCACCTCTACTTCCCGTGGTACGATAAAGGTCACTACATCAAGATTATCTTCGTCTTCCTTATTCTCGTCGCCCGTTTTGTCGTCCTGAGCCGCTGTACTTTCTGATTTACCGTTTGCGTCGGCGTTTGTTTCAGTTGACGGAGTTGATGTGCAGGCTACCGCTGCAACCATCACGAGTACAACCGCTAATACCAGACAGAGTATTTTTTTCATAATTTTCCCTCCATTTTTTATTTAAGCATTTCTGCTTTTCCTACAGCCTTTCGCAACCGATAGAAGCCACAATCTAAAGTTTCCATATTTTTATCGGCTACAACATATGGATTCCAGCCATTATCACGGATGAGGTGCGCAACTCCATGTGATAATCGCCTCCTCGTCGCCAATATTGAATAGCTTATGGCCACACCCCTGCGGGATCAACAAAGCATCTCCCCTCTTTAATTCATAATAATGATCGTCCTCCGGAAAATAACACAATACTTTTCCTTTGACACAGAAAAACACCTCATCCGCCTCTGCATGTCCAGGATCCAGTTCTCCTTTTTTTCCAGGCATCAGGCGCGACATGCCGAACGTAATCCTGGCTGTGTTAAAGTAGGTACGGCATAATTCATCTCCTTCAAACGCTGGCGTGGCTTGTTGTTCTGTTTTTATGGTTCCAAGTTTTTTCTTCGATTCCATAGTTTACTCCCAATCGCTTCTGCAGGGGTTATTTACACCAGTCATAGATAAAACTCGTATAGACTTTTGCCGCATCTATGACTTCACTCCTGCGCACGAATTCGTTATATCCGTGGCCGCCGTCATTGATCGCCCCCGGTCCGCAAACCACGGATGGAATACCTTCCTCTTCGAGGAATGTCCCGTCGCATACCGCACGGAAACCCGATACGATCGCTTCCCTGCCGACGGAATCACGGAATGCATTTTTGAGCGTAACGACCGGTTCCGATTCTTCGTCTGTCACAAAACCCGGCCACAACTGAGAAACCGGTCCATTGACGATCGGCGGATGTTCCCTCAGCCAGTCGTCCGTCTGCGCAAGCGCTGCAACGCGTTCACGAATCTCATCCAATATTTCTTCAGCCGACACTTCCGGCGGATGCCAGAGCGCATATGTGATCTTCATACTGCCTGCGACTGCCGCAATATAGGTGCCCGCTTCCACGAACGACGGATTGATATTGAATGCGCCAATTCCCTGCGTATCGTGCTTCGGCTTTCCGCCTGTACCCACTGCAGAATTTTTCCATCTGTGGTTCCATTCTTTTTCCAACCGATAAAAGAACTCCATAAATGGCAAGGCCTTCTCCACAGCATCCACGCCGACCTGCGCCCCGCTGGCCTGATAAGCCGATTGCGGGAAAATAACCTGATTCCGGCAGCACGTATGGATCGCTTTTCCTTCAATGATAAGTTCGAAGCAAAGCAGGCTCGCTGTAGAATTGTGGATCTCTACGCTTGTCGGTTCGCATACGATTGCAAACGGAGCACGATAGCCGCGTTTAACGCACGCACGCGTACCGATCGTTCCTCCTTCGCAGGATTCCTCGCCGGACGTCAGCATCAAGATGATATCTCCGCCCAGTTCGTCTCCGCTTTCCTTGATGGCTTTGGCTGCCCAAATCGCAGCCGCAACGCCGCCCTTCATGTCGTTTGCGCCGCGTCCGTAAATCAAACCGTCCTTCTCCTCGCCGCCGAAGGGATCCACATGCCATTTTTCAAGTTCGGATACCATTACCGTATCCACATGGGCATTCAGGATAATATCCTTGCTTTTTCCTTTCCTGTTTCCATGCAGCACCGCACAGATATTCGGGCGTTTCCCCTCGTCGTCTACTGCGAATTTGTCCACCGAAAATCCCATTTCAAGCAGAATCTTGCTTAAATAGTCCTGAATCTCAACTTCCTGATTTCCCGGATTGGTGGAGTTAATTTTGATCAGCTTTTTTAAAAAGCCGATCAACTCTTCCTGGTTTTGTTCCAGGTAGCTTAGTGCATTTTGCTTGCCCATATTTCCTTTCCTCCTTCTTTCGCGCTTATTGTTGTGGTTATATCTTCCACTTGACTACTTTTTTCTCCACAAAGGACACTATAAGATACAGCACGATCCCGATGACAGCAATCATCAATATTGCCGCAAACGCCAGATCCATTTTAATGAGCGTCGTTGCCTTCATGATGACGAAACCAAGCCCCTCGCTGCCGCCTGAAAATTCCGCGCTAATAGCTGCAATCGTTGCAAATATCCCACCCAAACGGATCCCTGTAAAAATATTGGGCATTGCCGATGGGATGATCACATAACGCAGACGTTCTCCGCGTTTTGCACCCAACGATTGCATCAACTCTATTTTAAGCGGGTCCACATTGTTAAAGCCCGTCGCCGCATTCATCATGATAATTGAAAAACTCTGCAGGATGACTGCGATCAGCTTGACCTGAAAGCCATAGCCGATCAACACGATCAACAGGGGCACTAGTGTAACAAGCGGCGTTGTCACACATAAAATAACATACGGAGAAAGCGCACTGTTGACAATCGGAAACTGTGTCATCAAGATCGCCAGTACAATGCCAACCGGAATCACGATAATATAGCCGCTCAATATTTCCTGTAATGTGACCAGGAAATTTGGCCACAGCTCTGCCGAGAAATTTTTGACAAACGCCTGACCGATTGCCGTTGGCGTCGGTACCATCCAGCTCGGCACTTCAAAGATGTAAATAACTGCTTCCCATACAGCGATGATAACGACAAGCGCAATGACGGGCGCCAAAACAGACATTGCTTTGCTGTGGGGTTTTTCTACTACTAAATTGCTTTTCATTAGCTCTCTTTCCACGGTCAAATCCCCTCCTTGTACGTTACTTAATATTACTTAAGTCCAGTTCGCCAATCAGGTTTACTACTTTTTCTTCCAGATGTACGAATCTCTCTGACACAATCATATCCGTTGTTCTCGGCCGTGGCAGGTCTACCGGCACTTCCGATACCACACGTCCAGGATTGGTACCCATTACGATAATGCGATCAGACATCAATACCGCTTCTGCAACATTGTGTGTAATAAAAATGATCGTCTTTCCCGTTTCTTTCCAAATACGCAGGGTTTCCAGATCAAGCTGTTCCCGCAGGTTTTCATCCAGCGCCCCAAACGGCTCGTCCATAAGCAATATCTCAGGGTTGTGTACCATCGCCCGAATCACACCCAGCCTTTGCTGCATACCACCGGATAAATCTACAGGATAGGAATCCTTATATTTGGTGAGTCCCACCATTGCCAACAATTCCCCGATCCGCTTTTTATCCTCTTCCGTATGCATTTTAAAAATTCTCAAAGGCAACGTCAGGTTTTCTTCCACAGTCATCCATGGCAGTAGATTGCTTGACTGGAAAATGAAACCAAGCTTTTTCAAGACATTTTCCGGCGGCCTTTCGGTATAAGATTCGCCCCCTACCGTAATCGTTCCGCCGGAAGGGGAAATGATTCCGTCGATCATACGGATAATAGTGGATTTTCCACATCCTGACGGGCCAACCAAGGATACGAACTCTCCGTTGTTCACTTCAAAATTCACATCGCTTACGGCTAATATTTTTTGTCGCCTCGTTTTAAATTCTTTTGTAATATGGCTCAATTTGATTTTATATGTATCCGGCATACGTTCTCCCCTCCTCGTATAATAAGTTTCAAAGTTAATAGTTTCAGGTATCAGCAGGCTTAGAGATGCCCGTGATACAATAGCTGTAGGACAGCAGGGTCAAGTTCTATCACCTCGTATAATAAGTTTCAAAGTTAATAGTTTCAGGTATCAGCAGGCTTAGAGATGCCCGTGATACAATAGCTGTAGGACAGCAGGGTCAAGTTCTATCACCTCCAGTTGAGCCGCAAGGCTGCTTCAAAGGAAGTCCGTTCCCCTGTTCCGGAAGTCAGCTGCAAACTCATTGGCTGTTTGCCAGAGGTAAGACCGCCCTTTCAGCAGTGAGGGATATCGCATTGGTCTTCTCTGGAATGATTCTGATACGCGAGGTTGCGGATGCTCCGGTTATCATGGGTATCTCAAAGCCTGCTGGCCTGAAATCTCCATGCGGGGAGGTGAAAATTGTGAATCCACTTTTTGTAGGCATTGATGTGAGCAGCAGAAACAATGTGGCCTACCTGATGAAACCGGACGGCAGCAAGCACTCCAGCTTTTCCGTGCAGAATAACCTTGGCGGTGCTAAACTGTTGTCAGAGAGAATCGTGTCGGCACTGGAGGCCATGCAGCTCAGCGATGTGGTGATTGGCCTGGAGGCCACCTCCATCTACGGGAATAGCCTTGTCTATGCCCTCCGGGAGGATGGCAGCCTTGGCCGGTTCCAACGGAAGATCCATGTTCTGAATCCCAAGCAGGTACGGAAGTTCAAAGAAGCCTACCCAGACCTACCCAAGAACGATTTCGTGGACGCCTTTGTGATTGCCGACCATCTCCGTTTCGGCAGGATTGCCAAGGAGGTCTATATGGACGACTACCGCTACCAGGCGCTCAAGACCCTCACCAGAGCCAGATTTGACGTTATCCAAAATCTGACCCGAGAGAAGCAGCGGTTTGCCAACTACTTATTCCTGAAATGCTCCGGTATGGCACAGGACAAAGACATTCAAAATACCAGCGCCACTACCATTGCGCTTATGGAGCGTTTTGAGACCGTGGATGACCTGGCGAATGCTGATCTGGACGAACTGACTGCTTTCCTTGATGAAAAGGGCAGGAACTTTGCTGATCCGGCAGCCAAAGCAAAAGCGATTCGGGCCGCTGCAAGAGATTCCTACCGCCTGCCTGTTACTGTGAACAATTCTGTAAATCAGGCGATGGCAGTCTCTATTGCTTCCATGCGGGCTTTGGAAAAGCAGGTCAAGGTACTGGATAAGGCTATTGAACAGCAATTTGAAATTATCCCAAACACGCTGACGTCTATCCCTGGCATTGGCAAGGTCTATTCCGCCGGTATTATCGCCGAGATTGGCGACATTCGCCGCTTCAATTCCCAAGCCTCTGTCGCCAAGTTCGCTGGTCTTGTCTGGCACAAAAATCAGTCCGGTGAATTTGAAGCGGAGCATTCCCAAATGATTAAATCCGGCAACCGATATCTCCGCTACTACCTGCTGGAAGCTGCCAACTCTGTGAGAAGATGCGACTCCGAATTCCGGCGCTACTATGACCTCAAATTCAAAGAGGTCAACAAGTACCAGCACAAACGCGCACTCGCTTTAACTGCCAGAAAACTGGTTCGGTTAGTCTTTCGGCTGCTGAAGGACAACCGCCTGTATATCCCGCCGGAGGGCTAAGCATATCGCTTGCCGTTCTGACGTTTAGGCCCTGTTTCAAAAAACTCCGGGGCAGGGCTTTGGTTGGTGTTGCCTTTTTGCTGCCTACTTAGCTGTTTCCATACTGTTTTACTCAAATTTTTCTTGTGTCACCCTCTTGATTTATTACCATTGGACTTCCTATGATTTCCAGATAACAATTTTGTTTTCGATTACGACTGTCAATCCGTACATCAGAAGCCCGATCAAGGCAACCAGCACGATACAGGCAAATACAATATCTGTTTCAATCAGTTTAGAATAGTAAACTACGCGGTGTCCGATCCCAGAGCCAAATCCGTTCATCTCAGCCGTGATAGATGCAATGGTTCCAAAAATGCACCCCAGCCTCAGCCCCGTAAACACCTCAGGTAAGGCGTTTGGAAAAATACATTTTGTAAAAGTCTGTAAGCGGTTTGCACCAATCGCGCTCATCAACTCCCGTTTTCCCTGTTCCACACGCGAAAATCCCGTCAGTGAATTAAGTGTTACCACAGGTATAACCTGTACCACTGCACAAAGAATACGCACCTCAAATCCATATCCAAAAATCAGCATCAGTAGCGGCACTAGCGTTACCATCGGCGTTGTTACCAACAAAATGATATACGGCGACAGCGCTTTTTCCAAAACCCAAAACTGGGATACGAATGCTGCTATCAAAATCGCGATAGGCAAACCGATCAACACGCCCAGCAAAAGAGCTCCGAGTGTCTGCAAAAAATGGGACCAGAGCAGCGTCGGAAAGTATTCTACCAATGCAGCGCCAATCGCCGAGGGCGTAGGCAGGATCGTGGGTGGTATATTGAACACACGGATGATGATTTCGAGTGCGACAATGAGCACGACTAAAATGATGAGCGGCGGTAATATTTTTTGTAATATATTCGTTTTCTTTTTCATCCAAATCCCCCCTATTCCAAATGATCCATGATATCTTTGAGCTGGATACGCAGTTTTCCAAATGTCGGATTAAGCTCAATTTCATTCAAACGTTCTTCATAGGAAAGCGTTACGGGAATTTCTTCTATGATTTTGCCGGGTGCTGGCCCCATAATGAATATTCTGGATGAAAGCAACAGCGCTTCGTCCAAATCATTGGTTACGAGGATTCCTGTTTTTCCCAGTTCATGCATCAGGTGAAGAAGCTCGTATCCCATCATTTTTCTCGTAATCGCATCCAATGCGCCAAACGGTTGATCCAGCAAAAGTACGTCCGGATTGCTCATCAACGCCCGTGCAACGCCTACCCGCTGGCGCATGCCACCCGAAAGCTCGTGCGGGAAAATATCCGCATATGCTTCAAGGCCAACCAACTTCAGCATCTCCTGTACGCGTGCATTTGTCTTGTCGGATTTTAATCCCATCGTTTCCATTGGTAAGATTAAGTTTTTACGAACCGTCCGCCATGGAAGCAGGTTGTCATTTTGGAATACGAATCCTGTTTTTTTCTTATATTCGCTTGAAATGCGGTCGGTAAAAGTTTTTTCTCCAATTGCGATCGTTCCTCCCGATATGCCGGTGATACCGCCGATCATTTTCAGCAATACAGACTTCCCGCATCCGGACGGTCCCATGACCGTGATAAGTTCCCGGTCTTCCACAGAAAAAGAGATATTTTCTACGACCACTTCAATTTCATCTTTTTGGTCTTTTACAGCAAATGCTTTTGTTAAATTATTTAATGTAATTTGATTATTCTGCAAAATTATCTCACCCCTTTTATCCATGTGACGTATTTGTGCTCCGGATCCCCGGAGCACAAATGCCTGGCTTAAAGTTCAACCATGACTTTGATTGTATTTTCTTTATCGCTTAATGCGATCTCAAGCGCGTCCTGCAATTTGTCAAACGGATATTCATGGGTTATAATTTCCCGAATCGGGCATCCGTTTTCAAGTGCCTTGATTGCCAGGGGGTAGCAATGGCGATATCTCAAAATCCCTGTCAGCTCCGCCTCTTTTGCAAGAATCTTGGCTGTGTCCAGCGGGATATTTTCCGAGTTTGGGGTCATGCCCACAAACACGATCCGGCCGCCGGATTTTACAAGGTCCAGCGTCTGCATTGTCGTGATCTTCGTTCCTGCCGTTTCAAGCACAACGTCCGCGCCTTTTCCGTCGGTTGCTTCCATGACAACATCGACGATATTTTCGTCACGAGCCTGTACAACGCGCGATGCACCCAACTTTTTAGCCAACTGTAATCTTTTTGCCACCATATCCACTACAAAAATATCTTTGACTCCCCGCTCCTTTAATGCGAGCAGCGTTGTCAGTCCAATGGTCCCTGCGCCCAGCACAACCACCGTTTGCCCGAACTCAGCTTTTGCTTTGACCGCGGCATAGAACCCAACAGCCAATGGTTCCATAAGAAATGCGTCAATGGTATCAAATCCTTTCGGCATTTTAAAAACCCGCTCTGCCGGCCAACAAATATATTCTGCATAAGCGCCGTCCGTGGCCGGAACGTTGCCTGTTTCCGGAACCGTCATAAAGCGAACTTCCGGGCAAAGGTTATACCTCCCAGTCAGACAGAATTCGCATTTCCCGCAGGTATATCCCGGTTCTACCGCCACAATATCTCCCTGTTTAAAACCGGCGACATCTTTACCGCACGACACGATTTCACCACCACATTCATGTCCCAATACAATCGGTTCTTCAATCGTCCATACGCTGCATTTCAATTCTTCGTAGAAGTGAAGATCCGAACCGCAAACCCCAGCATGCCGGACCCGGATCAATACTTCGTTATCCTTGGGCGTCGGAATTGCGACTTCCCGCATTTCCAGCTGCCGTTTGCCTACAACATAAGACGCTTTCATTGTATTCATTCCATCTTCCCCCTATCGTTATTATTTTTCCAGATACTCCACGACATGTTTTAAGTTGTCGCGGAACGATCCGTCCGGTACAAACTTCTTATCAAACAACGCGCTCCCCATGGTCATGCCCCACGGTTTTAGTTCCTTCATAAAATCCATGCGGGCATGTGAATCTATGCTTCCCGCAACAACTACCGGGAAATCAACTTCCTTCATAAAACGGCGCAATAATTCTTCCGCATCTCCTACAAAGCGGTATGCCAGAATGTCTGTTCCTTCGACACCCAGCGCCTCAAAGCGCTTTGCTCCCTCGATAACGTCTTCGTATGTGTCGCCGAGTATCGACGGATTTCCCCAAACCTTTCCGCAGAAAGGGAAATATTTCAGATTCGCTTTTTTCAGTTCCTCATGTACGGATTCGAAATAAACCGTGCCCATCAGGTAATCGAAGTCACACTCGATTGCCAGTTTGGCGGCATCCAAACATTCTTCTTCCGTATAGGTCACGACTTCCAGATACGTCGTTTTTCCCGCATCCTTCATCAGCGCGACCAGTTCTTTCATCTGATCCGTAGGAATGCCAATATTCTTAAAGCCCCAATCCTGTACCGGCAGATCCCTGCAGCTTTCAAAAACCCGCGCTGCATCCTTGACCGTTTGGTCGTGATAAGTGAGCATAACTATCATTTTCATGTTTTCCATTTTTTCTTCATCCTTTCTTGTTTCATGTTTTTTAAAAATATCACGCCTCGTTGAACATACTCGTGAGGTCTGCAAACAGCTTTTTGAACTTAGCATAGCCGTCAGCATAAACTTCTTCATTTTCCATAATGGGCATATACTTCCTCTTGACGCTGACCATGCGTTCGCACGCTTCTTCTACGCTGTCAAACATTCCCACTGCGTTGCCGGCCAAAATAGCCGCGCCCAAGCACGCCGCTTCCTTGGTATTGCTCGTGCATAAGTTTTTGCCCGTAATATCCGCTTTAATCTGGTTCCACAGCACGCTCTTCGAGCCGCCGCCCAAGGACCTGATCTCCGTTACCTGCACTCCCGCATGTTCGAGCGCTTCGATGTTGCGGCGGATCACATACCCGACGGATTCCATAAACGCACGGATAAAGTGCGGTTTTTTATGCGCCAGTGTAAAGCCGTAAAAAACGCCCTTGGCCTTGGGGTTGATATCCGGCGCCATCGACCCGTTAAGGTGCGGCAGCGCGAGCAGCCCTTCGCTGCCCGGTTCGATGAGCATGGCCTCCATGGTCATATAGTTATAAGCGTCTTCGTCCGTCAGCCTGCTAATCGTCTGTTCTTCCTGGCAGAAGCAATCGCGAAACCACCGGAGCGTCATGCCGCCCGTTGTGAAGGTGTGCAGCATATACATATCCGGAATACCGAAATAGTGTAGCGGCATCAGGCCGTTTGGATCAAATTTCGGCGTATTGATGGGCGCGCAGATCGCCAGCGCTGCTCCGATATTTTCGGAAAAAATCCCTTCCTTGATATTTCCTACCCCGATTGCGCCGGCCGCCTGGTCGAGCGCGCCTGTGCATACCCAAAGATTCTTGGACAATCCCAGTTCTTTTGCCACCTTTTCAGACAGCTTCGCTACCTTCTGTCCCGGTTCCATAATCTTCGGAAGCTGGTCCTCGCTGATTTCCAGATAATCGAGCATCTCCTTCCACCACCCCTTGGTATTGATATCCCAGTATGCGGTCGAACACAGCAGCGAACCTTCCGACACAAGTTTGTCCGTCAGGCGATAGATCAACCAGTCTTCAATGAGCAGAAATTTTGCGGTTTTATCAAACACTTCTTTGCAATGGTGCTTCATCCACAAAATTTTTGATGCGGGCCAGCATGGATCAAACTTGATCTGTCCCGTCACACGGTAGCAGGTCTCGTCCGAAAATTTTTCCGCGAGCATACGGCTTTCCCGCTGCGCCCTACCGTCCATCCATACGATCGCATTGGTGAGCGGCCGACCAATTTCATCCATAAATAACAACGTTTCCCCCTGTGCAGATATGCCGAGCGCACATATATCTTCCGGATTCACTCCGCTGTTGCGGACAATGTGGTGAACCGCATCTTTGAATGCGTTCCAGTAGGTGTCCGGGCTGCATTCCACATAACCCGGACGCGGCGTAATCAAATCATATTCGCGGGTCGCACCGGTGATGGACACGCCCGATGAATCAATCAGCGCCAGTTTCAATGCCGTGGTGCCTAAATCAACGCTCAAAATATACTTGCTCATACATTGCCCTCCAAAATGTTTTTTGATATACAAAATCTGCAAAACCGTTTTCATTTCTGGCCTGCCTGAGATGCTTTGTAGCTAAATGGATTATTTTCTCAGTTTTTCTAATATTTTAAGATTTTTTAAAAAATATCCAGCGATGGTCGGGTTTGTTAGAATCTTTGAAACAAAGATTTTTTGCGTGTCGTGCTCTTTTAATTTCTTCTAAATTAGGATTTCCATTGATCTGCACAAAATATAGCTTGTGCACCGATACTACTCGTGTCCGGGTTTTAATCTCGTTTACGGGGAAGTTTCTTTTGTTTCTTTTATTATATTTCCAATATTTCGAGATGTCAATAGTTATTTTCTGTAAATTAGAGATTGTTTTTCAAAAACCGCGATTATTCATTATTCTCTTTTCTCCGGCGTTATATCGCATAATTTCCGAATTTATTTGTTCGAATCGTAAGTTTATATCTTTTTTCTGTATTATTTTTGCAAAAATTTCTTATTTTACGGGACTTTTTTGTGTAAATTCCCTGCTCTGTTTTTGTGTTTCGCCTTTGCTTTCGTTTGATTATGCCCATTATTCGAGATTCTATTATCTAGCTGCTCTGTTTTCTCTCGCATCAAAGGATTTACGTCATTTCATTTGATAAACCACACAATAAAATTGATTTTTCAATTATTCTTATAGACAAATAATGAGAATTTATATATAGTATAGTTAACAATCGGTTTTAATGAATCGCATTTGTTTTTATAGGATGGCGATATGAAATTTGGAGGAGTACAAATGGACAATCTGGGCATGCGTTTGAAATTATCCCGCGAACGGGCCGATCTTACGCAAATTGACGTTTACAAAGCGATCAACCTGAACAACAAATCTTTATCTAGATATGAGAACAATATTTCTTCCCCCGATCCCGATACCATAAGGGCTCTTGCCAAGCTTTATAATGTCACGACCGATTATTTGTTTGGTCTGGCGGAGCCTGCGGAGCTGGTAAACGAACAAAAGCTCTCTCCGGCGGAAAATAAGCTGCTTCATATTTTCCGTTCCTTATCCCCCATTGGGCAAGGACGCCTTCTGGAACGGGCGGAAATTATCCGGGACAGCGACTCGTTCAGCTCTGCGAGCGAGGAATCTCTTCATATGGCAAAATAATATTTGTCATCTAGGCGAAAGGAGTTAAAAATGAAAGAAATCAGTTTTGGCGAAAGCGCGGCCCTTTCCGGTCCGCACTTATTTGCCGCCATCGTGACCCGCGGCGAAAACGGCAAGGTAAACATTATGGGCGTATCCTGGTTTACCTTCGTATCCTTAAAGGACGGTAAGCTTTTATTCTGCACAAGCAATAAAGGATATACGGGCGGCGTGATCCAAAAGACCAAAAACGCTTCCCTGTGCATGGTAAGCGAAGCCATGAAGGACAAGGTACTGCAATGCTGCAGTTGCTCTGGGTCCAATACGGATAAGACGGCGGAATTCGATATCGCGCTTAAACCGTGCGACGGATTTGAAGTCCCCGTTCTTGCGGGCGCAGGCGTATGCTGGGCGCTTGAACTTGACAATATGATGGAAGCCGGAGACCATACCATTTATGTGATGAACGTAAAAAAGACGGTGCTGCTTAGCGATGCGCCGCATGTTATGGCTTTTGACGGTTACAGACGGCTTGCAACCGTTTGACAGGCATATAAAAAGCCGGTATCAGGAGATACCGGCTTTTTTGTATGCTTCAGAATTCGTATAACTCGTCCTGGCAAATAAGCTTGATACTGTTTTTGGATAACACCTCAATTGCCCTTTCATTGTCTTCCACACGGAAAACCATATACGCAAGCTCCTTTTTACGGCTGATAAAGGCGTAGGTATATTCCAGGTTGATTTTATTTTCCCCCAAGATTCTCAGCACTTTATTGAGGCCGCCCGGTTCGTCCGGAATCGCTACCGCAAGGACCGGCGTAATAGAACAAATGTAACCTGCATCCTTGAGGACTGTCGCCGTCTTATAGGAATCGTTGACAATCAGGCGCAGGATACCGAAATCGCGTGTTTCCGCGACAGAAAGCGCGCGCATATCGATCCCGTTTTCATCGAGTACATCCGTTAAGGCCGCAAGCCGGCCGGCATCATTTTCCAAAAATACGGAAATTTGTTTTACAGTCATAGCTTAAACTCCTTTCCTTAATAAAGGTTGCGTTTGTCGATCACCCGCACAGCCTTGCCCTCGCTGCGCGCAATCGTTTTTGGAGCCACGAGATGTACCTCGGCATAAATGCCGAGCATGGCCTTCAGTGCATCAATCAACTCTTTTTCCCTGTCATAAACCTTGCTGATGGTATCGGAGAACATCTCTCCCGTCATTTCCACCTGCACCTCCAGCTTATCGCTGTTCTTTTCACGGCTGACAATAATCTGGTAGTTGGCTGGATAGCCCTTGTTGAGCAGAACCGTTTCGATCTGGGATGGGAATACGTTCACGCCCTTGACGATAAGCATATCGTCGCTGCGTCCCAAAGGCTTAGTCATTTTCACGTGCGTCCTGCCGCACGAACATTTTTCTCTGCTTAAGATGCAAATATCGCGCGTACGGTACCGAAGCAGCGGAAATGCCTCTTTTGTGATACTCGTAAACACCAGCTCTCCCTTTTCCCCCTCCGGCAGCACTTCGCCCGTGATAGGGTCGATGATTTCGGCAATAAAGTGATCCTCATTGATGTGCATGCCTGTCTGTTCGCTGCATTCAAACGAAACGCCCGGACCGGAAATCTCCGTCAAGCCGTAAATATCGTAAGCCTTTATACCAAGTTTGTTTTGAATATCCTGACGCATTTCTTCGCTCCACGCTTCCGCGCCGAAGATGCCTGCTTTTAATTTAATCTGGTCCTGTAATCCACGTTCACAGATCGTTTCTCCGAGGTACGCGGCATATGACGGCGTACAGCACAATATCGTAGAGCCAAGGTCGACCATAAACTGGATCTGCCGGTCCGTATTGCCGGACGACATAGGCAGCGTGAGCGATCCGACCTTATGCGAGCCGCCGTTTAATCCCGGGCCGCCCGTGAAAAGCCCATAACCATAGCTTACGTGGACCACATCGTCCTTGGTGCCGCCCGCCGCCATAATAGCGCGCGCGCAGCACTCATCCCACAGATCTATATCGTGCTGTGTATAGAACGCGACCACGCGTTTACCGGTCGTTCCGCTTGTGGACTGAATGCGCACCGCCTCGCTCAAAGGAACTGCCAAAAGGCCGTACGGGTAGGCTTCACGCAAATCATCTTTTGTTAAAAACGGCAATTTATGAAGATCATCCGTAGACTTAATATCCGCAGGCGTAATGCCTTTTTGATCCATCATATTCTTATAATAGGGTACGTTTTCATAAACGTGCTTAACGGTTTTTACAAGGCGCTCGTCCTGCCACGCCCTGATCTGTTCCCTGGGCGCGCATTCGATCTCTTTTTGGTAATAGTGCTCCATAGTAGGTTGGTTCCTTTCCTTATTTTCCTGTTATTACTATCATACCATTTTACGACGGGTACGCAAATAAGAAACTTCGCAAATTTAACAAAATAACGCTTGACTTAAAGCGGCTTTAAGGTGGTAGACTGCATATATGGATAAGAAATATACAATCAGGCAGGTTGCCGGACTTACAGGCCTAAGCGCTTCCAATATCCGCTATTATGAGAAAGAAAGACTCATTGAAAATATTGGAAGAACCCCCGCAGGCGTGCGGATGTTTTCTCAAAGAGATGTCGAGTGGATCCGGTTTTTAGCGCGGCTCAAGGATATGGAAATGCCAGTTGCCATGATGAAGAGCTATGCTGTCTTGCGGGCGCAGGGAAACGGAACGATCCGTGAGCGGATCGCGCTTTTAAACGCACACAAAGAACATATGGACCGCAAGATCGAGCATATCAGGGATCACATTGCACTTCTCGATGAAAAAATCGGAATCTATCAGGAAATGGAGAAAAAAACAAATGAAAAACGAACGCTATGAGCAAGGTTTAAAGAAGCTTTTGGAAGTGGACGGGCAGGAAGGAACGGGTATTACAGACAATCTGGGCGATCTGGGCCGGTATATCGTAGAGTTTGCCTTTGGCGATATTTACAGCCGCGGCACCCTGACTCTTCGCGAGCGGGAGATGATCACCATTGCCATGCTGACCGTGCTCAGCGGGCGCGACCCGCAGCTTAATGTGCACATCCGCGCAGGCATGCACGTGGGCCTTACAAAAAAAGAAATCGAAGAAATTATTATACATTCCGTACCGTACTGCGGTTTTCCTACGGCAATTAACGCGCTAAACGCCTTAAAGCAGAATGTAGCCGTTTGAACGGCGTAAGTAAATTTGATTGTCACGCTTACATGTCCATGCCGACGCTGGTCGGGCGCTAGCTTTAGGGGCAAATCCTCCGTAAAAACAACAAAAAACCCGCTCATAGAGCGGGTTTGGCGGAGAAGGAGGGATTTGAACCCTCGCGCCGGTTACCCCAGCCTACTCCCTTAGCAGGGGAGCCCCTTCAGCCGTACTTGGGTACTTCTCCAGCTGAATGACGATTATTTATAAAGCGGTACACTCCGCAATTTTTTAAAATTGGCGGAGAGGATGGGATTCGAACCCATGTGGGCTTGCACCCTAACGGTTTTCAAGACCGCCCCGTTATGACCGCTTCGGTACCTCTCCAGAAGAAATATTCCGCAGCTTTTCCTGATCAAATCTGCAAACTTCGTGAATGTCTCCCATTCAAATACGCTTTAACAGTATACCAAACAGCAGAGTTTATTGTCAAGCAAAATCCTTTTTTCTCAAGGCGTGAGTTTTCGGATCACCTTGCACGGATTTCCCACGGCAATACAGTTTTCAGGAATATCTTTATTGACGACGCTGCCCGCGCCGATGGTCGTGTTGTTTCCAATGGTAACGCCCGGACATACGATGACGCCCGCGCCCAGCCACACATTGTTGCCTATTTTGACCGGTTTTCCATATTCCTTTCCCGTAAGGCGTTCCTCAGGGTCCGTCGGGTGCGTTGCCGCAATGATCTGCACGCCAGGCGCGATCAGTACATTTTCCCCAATCTCCACCTTGCATACGTCAAGGATCATACACCCGAAATTGATATACGTACCTTTACCGATCGTAATATTACTGCCATAATCCACATAAAAAGGCGGCCTCACCGTGACGCTGCCTTTTTCCGCATGTACCAGCTTGCAAAACGTTTCATCGATTTCTTGCGGCTCATCGGGACTGACCGTATTAAGCTTCCGGCATAGCAGGGCGGCGTGCGTTTGCTCTTTTACGAGCTGTGCGTCCGTTGCGTCATACATCTCTCCCCGCAGCATTTTTTCTTTTTCCGTCATTGTTCTCTCCTAAAAAAACAGAAACTCCGGCACACTTGGTTTGTGCCGGAGTCTATTTGTCATTATTCCTGCGGAGCCCCTGTTTCTTCGGTTTCGCAACCGCATCCCTCCGGATCGTTATCGTCATATTCGTTTTCCACGAACTTGGCGACGCACACGACCTTTGTCTCATCGTCTACGCGCATCAGACGCACGCCCTGCGTAGAACGTCCGATCAGGGAGATCTCATCCACGCTCATGCGGATCACGACGCCCGCGTCATTGATGAGCATAATTTCCTCGCTGCCGTCGACGATCTTAAGGCCGCACATTTTGCCGGTTTTTTCCGTAATATTCATGGTCTTAAGGCCGATACCGCCGCGCGTTTGCAATCTGTATTCGCTCGCCTCCGTACGCTTTCCATAACCGTTTTCCGTAATGACAAGGATCTGCTTGCCTTTTTCTACGATACATGCGTCCACGACCTCGTCGCCGCTGCGCAGCTTAATCGCCCGTACCCCGGTGGAAACGCGTCCCATTGGGCGGACGTCCTCTTCGTTGAAAATAATGGACATTCCATCGCGTGTGCCCACCACGATATTCTTGGTACCATCCGTTTCCATAACCGAGATCAACTCGTCGTCTTCCCGCAGGTTAACGGCTTTCAAACCGTTTTGGCGAATGTTCGAATATTCTGAGAACGGCGTTTTCTTAATCACGCCGCCCTTAGTGACAATAACAAGGTTCGAGTTCTTCTCGATTTCCGATTCGATGGGAAATACCGCCGAAATTTTTTCATCCGGATCGAGATTTAACATATTGACAATCGCCGTACCTTTAGCCGTTCTGCCGGCTTCCGGAATCTGATAACACTTTTTCATATAAACCTTGCCCTTATTCGTAAAGAACAAAAGCTGGTTATGCGTACAGGTGACGAATACCTGCTCTGCAAAATCTTCTTCGCGTGTGGACATCGCCGTAATACCCCGTCCGCCGCGTTTTTGCGCGCGGTAGGTCTCCAGGCTGATACGCTTAATATAGCCGTAATGCGTGAGCGTCACCACCATATCCTCACGCGCAATCAGCTCGTCAAGGTCAATGTCGTCTTCATCGAACGTGATTTCCGTGCGGCGTGCATCCGCATATTTGTCGCGGATTTCTACCAAATCTTCTTTGATGATGTCAAGAACCATCTGCGGCGTGGAAAGGATCGCATTGAAATGCTCGATCTTGGACAGGATGTCTTTATATTCCGCTTCAATCTTATCGCGTTCGAGACCCGTTAAACGCTGCAACCGCATATCGAGGATTGCCTGCGCCTGTACTTCGGAAAGCCCGAAACGCTCGGATAGGGCCGCGCGTGCCGTCGCCGCATCCGGCGATTTTTTAATCAGGTTCACGATCTCGTCGATATTGTCAAGAGCAATAATCAAGCCTTCCAGAATATGCGCGCGCTTTTGCGCCTTTTCCAGTTCAAATTTTGTACGGCGGACGATCACCTCTTTTTGGTGTTCCAGGTAATGCTCGAGCACAGCCTTGAGGCTTAGAACACGCGGTTCCCCATCCACCAGCGCCAGCATGATTACGCCGAACGTATCCTGCATTTGCGTATGTTTATACAGATGATTGAGCACCACGTTTGCGTTCGCATTGCGTTTCAGCTCAATAACAATACGCATACCCGATTTGTCCGACTCGTCGCGCAGGTCGGAGATTCCATCCAGACGCTTATCATGGACCAGCTCCGCGATTTTTTCCACCAGCGTCGCTTTATTGACCTGGTAGGGGATTTGCGTAACCACAATGCGCTCGCGGTCTTCGTTATACTTTTCTATTTCGGCCTTTGCGCGCACGCGGATCCGGCCGCGTCCAGTCTTATACGCCTCGCGGATACCGGATACGCCCATGATGATACCGCCTGTGGGAAAGTCCGGCCCGGGAATAATGTCGATCAGTTCTTCGATTGTGATTTCCGGATTGTCGATGAGTGCAATCGTCGCGTTGATGGTCTCCGCCAGGTTATGCGGCGGAATATTTGTCGCCATGCCAACCGCGATGCCGCCCGTACCATTTACCAGAAGATTCGGAAAACGCGCGGGCAGCACGGCCGGCTGTTCCAATGTTTCGTCAAAGTTGGGATAAAAATCAACTGTATCCTTGTCGATGTCGCGCATCAGCTCCATCGTAATTTTGGACATGCGCGCTTCCGTATAACGCATCGCTGCCGCGCCGTCGCCGTCTACCGAACCAAAGTTTCCGTGCCCGTCTACGAGCTGGTGGCGAATGGAGAAATCCTGCGCCATCCTGACCATAGCGTCATATACGGCGGTATCGCCATGCGGATGATACTTACCGAGCACATCACCCACGAGGCGTGCGCTTTTACGGTACGGCTTATCCGGATACATATTCAATTCTCCCATTGAGTAGAGGATACGCCTGTGCACCGGCTTCAGGCCGTCGCGCACGTCCGGCAGCGCACGGTTGATGATAACCGCCATCGCGTAGGCGATAAACGATTTCTGCATCTCCTTATTAATATCAATGGGTACAATATTCTTTGTAATTTCCAAACCAATTACCTCGTCCTTCAAAGATTCTAAACGTTATCTCAAATTTTTAAATATCCAAATCAGCGACCAGCTTCGCGTTGTCCTCAATAAACTCCCTGCGCGGCTCTACGCTGTCGCCCATGAGAATACTGAACGTCTCTTCGACCTCGATGGCGTTGTCCATATCCACCTGCAACAGCGTGCGCGTTTCGGGATCCATGGTCGTCTCCCACAACTGCTCGGGATTCATTTCACCAAGGCCTTTATATCTTTGGATCGCCGCGCCGTCGCCTACTTCTTTCAGATATTCCTGCAGCGCTTCATCGCTGTACAGGTATTTATCCTCCGTGCCTTTCTTGCTCACTTTATAAAGCGGCGGCTGGGCAATATATACATAGCCGTTTTCCACAAGCGGACGCATATAACGATAAAAGAAAGTCAGCAGCAGGATACGAATATGGCTGCCATCGACATCCGCATCCGTCATGCAGATGATTTTGTGGTAACGCAGCTTTTCCACATCAAAATCTTCGCCCATTCCCGCACCAAAAGCCGTGATCATGGCTTTGATCTCCGCATTGGCCAACGCGCGGTCGTGCCGCGCCTTTTCCACATTCAAAATCTTACCGCGAAGCGGCAGTATCGCCTGGAAACGACGGTCACGCCCCTGCTTGGCGCTGCCGCCGGCGCTGTCTCCCTCAACAATAAATATCTCGCACTTACTGGCGTCTTTCTCGCTGCAGTCCGCAAGCTTGCCCGGCAATGCCGCAGATTCGAGCGCTGTTTTACGGCGCGTCAGCTCCCTGGCCTTTTTCGCCGCTTCGCGGGCGCGCTTTGCAGTCAGGCATTTATCTACGATCACTTTTGCCGTCGCAGGATTCTCTTCTAAAAATGTATTGAGGCCCTCGGCCACCGTACTGTCGGTTAAGGCGCGCATTTCGCTGTTGCCGAGCTTGGTTTTTGTCTGTCCCTCGAACTGGGGTTCAGTAAGCTTGACGCTGATGATAGCCGTTAAACCCTCTCTGATGTCCTCTCCTGAGAGCGCGGGCTCGTTCTCCTTAACCAGCTTCATCCGCTTGGCATAATCATTTACAACGCGTGTGAGCGCGTTTTTAAAGCCGCTCAGATGCGTGCCGCCTTCGTGCGTGGAAATATTATTCGCAAACGAGAATATATTTTCCGCATATCCTTCGTTATACTGCATCGCAACTTCCACCATGGAAGTTCCTTTTTCCGTACAGAAATACACCGGCTCTTCAAAGAGCGGATTTTTATTTTTATTCAGATACTGCACAAAGGACTTGATTCCTCCCTCGTAGCAATACACCTGCTTTACCGGCGTTTCACCGCGCAGATCCTCAAGCGTGATACTGATCCCTTTATTTAGAAACGCCATTTCACGCAAACGGATACGAAGCGTATCATAAACGAAATGAACGTCCTCGAAAATTTCCGGATCCGGCCAGAAACGAATTTCCGTGCCTGTCTCTTCCTCTGCGCATTCACCAGCGATTTCAAGCCCTGTAACCGGAGCGCCGCGCGTAAACTCCTGACGGTGTATCTTCCCCTCGCGCCGGACCTTTGCCACCAGCTTTTCGGAAAGCGCGTTTACGACGGATACGCCAACGCCATGCAGGCCGCCGGACACTTTATATCCGTCTCCGCCGAATTTTCCGCCTGCGTGCAGCATGGTAAGCGCGACTTCCAGCGTGGAAACGCCCGCCTGCGGGTGCATACCCGTAGGAATCCCGCGGCCGTTATCCCGTACATAAAGGCTCCCGTCTTCTTCAATCACAACGTAAATGTCAGTGCAAAAACCCGCCATGGCTTCGTCAATGGAGTTATCCACGATCTCATATACCAGATGGTGCAGCCCCCGCAGGTCCGTAGAACCGATATACATACCCGGACGCTTACGGACAGGCTCCAGCCCCTCTAAAATCTGAATTTGACTTTCGTCATAATGCTCGTTCTGATTACTCATTCATGTACCTCTCTTTTATCTCAAAACACAATTTTCTTCTTCCAGTTCAAATCTTTTGCTGCGCATAAGAAGCGTGCGCGGCGAAATGGGCGAAAGAAAACCGCGCCTCTCGCCTTCACTTTCCGTAACGATGATGGATTTTGGCGTATCTTCCGTGATTTTAATACAATCAACACCCTTTAAAAAAAGGCTTGTATCCTCATTGCTTACAGCCTCTTCATAATCCAATATCGCTATGATATCTTTTGTTTTTACAAAATTGTCGCTTCCTAAATGTAAAATCATAAAAACTCCTACTATATATATATTATACTATATATATATATAATAGGGAAGCGTTTTTTACGTTTTTAAAGTGATTTCGCCCCTTGAAACCTCAAATTTATGCACACTTTCCGTGGATTCTATTTGTTCCTTTCCTGCGGTCGTGATAAAGACCTGAATTCCCTTAAGCGCCGTCAGTAAATTTTTCTTGCGCGTATCATCAAGTTCCGAAAAAACATCGTCCAATAAGAGCACGGGCATTTCTCCCGTACTTTCGTTGAGAATTTTAAGACACGCGGTTTTAATTGCCAGCATAAGCGTCCTCAGTTGACCCTGAGACGCATAAACGCGGACGTCCTTATCATTTATCGTAATATCAATATCGTCCCTGTGAGGGCCTGCTGCGCAGCCAAAATCGGCAATCTCTTTTTTTACAAGCTTTTGAAGCGTTTCCCTGATCCGCCCTTCGGGAATCGTTTCTTTATAACGAATACAGATTTTTTCTTTTCCGCCCGATATTTCCCGATGTGTTTCTTTTACATATTCATTAAGTTTATCCACATATGCTTTACGATTTTTGAGGATTATTTTGATATAATTTTCAAGCTGATCATTGTAAGCTTCCAGTACCGTTTCCATTTGGTCGATACGTCTTGCGCGCAACACCGCATTTTTTTCCGCGATGATCTCCGTATACTTTTTTAAAGCGTCTACATAAGAAGGCCTGATTTTGGATATTTCCCCATCCAAAAAGCCCCGACGCAAAGACGGCCCTTCCTTGGCCATTTTTATATCCTCCGGAGAAAACACGACAACATAAAGGTTTCCTAAAAGCTCCTTTAGGCTGCGCGCCGGTATTCCGTTTATCTTGAGGCTTTTCTTTTTCTCTTTTCCAATCAGTACTTCTATGGTATTGCTTTGCTCATTGCGTACAAATTCGGCCTTGATATATGCCTCGCCCTGCTCGAACATGATTGTTTTACTGTCCATGCTTACGCGAAAAGATTTTCCATTCGCGCAAATATTAATCGCTTCAAGAACGTTTGTCTTTCCCTGCGCATTTTTACCGTAGAGAATATTGATGCCCGGATAAAAGTCCATATTCAGTTGTTCATAATTTCTGAAATAAATCAGCCTGATATTTTTTAAAAACATCAATTATCCTTTCAAGAAAAGGCGCATAACGCGCCTTTTCTTGTCTTTTGTATTTTCAAAATTTAAGTTTTTAAAATAAATAATTAAAGTATCCTGATATTTGATCCCAATACTGCGGGATATTTTGTATCACATTATACCTCTTACTCTTCACGAAGCTGTACGGGCAGGATCAGATATTCGTATATATCCGAATTCTCCTGTTTTACAATACACGGACTCACCCCCGTATTATACTGCATGAGTATTTCCGGTTCTTCTACACATTTTAACACGTCGAGCACATATTTTGCATTGAATGCGATTTTTAAATCGTTTCCTTCCGTGAGCACAGGTATCTTTTCATCGATATTACCTATTTCAGAATTGGAGGTAATATCCAGATTCTTATCGCGGATTTCGAATTTCACCACGTTATTGCTTCCCTCGCGTGCCAGGATAGACGCGCGTTCAATACTATCCTTGAGCATTCCCGTTTCCACCTTAACACTTGTCGCGCAATCCTTGGGAAGCAGATTCCGATAATTGATATATTCGCCTTCCAGCAGGCGCGTGAATATCTGCGTATGATTTGCTTCGAAGAGCGCCATATTTCCACTAATGGAAATTTTAATATTTTCTTCTGTATCGTCGATAATTCTGGAAACTTCTCTTAAGGTCCGCGCCGGAATCACGCAGCTTTTTTCAATATCGGAAATTGCCTGCTGTTTCCTGACCGCCATGCGATAACCATCCAGAGCTACGATAGTCAGGGAATCTTTCTCAATATCAAATAAAAGTCCTGTCAGGATCGGTTTATCCTCATTGACCGCGGCCGCAAAAATCGTCTGATTTATCATACTTTTGAGCATATTCTGCTGAATTTTAATCTGCTCATTTTGTTCCAGGACGGGAAATACGGGAAATTCATCCGCATTCATTTGCTGCAGCACTACCTTTGAATTCAAACAACTGATTTCCACAGAATTTTCGTTAATACTCGAAAAACTGACGTCGCTGTCGGGAAAACGGTTGATAATCTCATACAAAAGCCGCGCAGGGATCGCGGCATCTCCTGTCTTTTCAACCTGCGCTTCCATTTCCGTTTTTATGGAAAGCGCAATATCCGTTGCTTTCAGTGTAATGGAATTTTCAGAACAGGAAAATAAAATACACTCCAATATTGTTTTTTGCATTTTTGAGGCAGCGCGGTTCACTGTTCCGATCGCTGTGAGTAAATTTGATTTCGTACATGTGAATTGCATGGCTCGTAACCTCCGTTTTTTAATGATCCATATATGTGTCAGCAGTATATATTAGGGCATGTTGATAATGTGGATAAGCCCTTTTTTCTGCAGTATATCTGGATTTGAAACGCTTTATGAAAGTGCATAAAAGTTGTTTAAATCCAAATTGCCCGTGCAGAAGATGTATGTCATACGTGGATAAAGGAATTTTAGCGTTCTTTATTTTTTAAAAGAAAATTTTTTATCCACAATATATTCGTTCGTTATCCCTTGACCCGTGCTTCTATATCCTCGACAATACGTTTCAATTCAATATCCTCTTTGATCTGGTTTTTGATTTTTTCTTCGGCATAGATTACGGTTGTATGATCTTTCTTACCAAAAAATTCAGCGATTTTCAAATAAGAAAGGTCCGTCATGTCGCGCAGGATATACATCGCGATTTGGCGGGGAAAAGCAATTTCCCGATTTTTTTTATGTCCCCTTAAATCGTCTTCCTTAATATCATAATAATTACATACAATATCGGCGACAGCCTTGGGCGTAATCGCTTTGACCGCAGGAGTGGAGAAAAAGTCGTCTAGCGCTTTCTGGGCGATCGTGAGGTCTATTTCCTGAATAGAAGAAATATCGTTGTGCAGTTCCGCGTACATAATGACCTTTTGCAAGGCGCCTTCAAGCGTACGGATACTGGCGTCCTTTTGTTGCGCGATATAATGGAACACTTCATTCTTAATGGGAAGAATATCCGGATTTTGTTCCTTTAGAACTTGCATTTTTTTGAGGAGAATCGCCACGCGCGTTTCATAATCAGGCATTTTAATATCTGCAATCAGACCCCATTCAAAGCGCGAACGCATGCGTTCTTCCAGCTTCTCCATTTCCTTTGGCGGCCGGTCTGAGGAAATGACAATCTGTTTGTTGAGTTCATGCAGAGCGTTGAAAGTATGGAAAAATTCATCCTGCGTTACGTCCTTACCTGCAATAAACTGGATGTCGTCCACCAAAAGTACGTCCACATTGCGATATTTATTACGAAACTGCTCCCGCAGGTCGATATTGGCGTTATTGTTGGTCAGCTGAATCATACGGATCAGCTCGTTCATGAACGTTTCGCTTGTTACATAAACGATTTGCGCTTCGGGATTTTCCTTTTTGATGTGGTTGCCGATGGCATGCATCAAATGCGTTTTACCAAGACCTACACCGCCGTATAAAAACAGGGGATTGTAGGAATGGCCGGGGGACTGGGCGACCGCAAGGGCGGCTGCGTTTGCAAATTTATTAGATTCCCCCACGACAAAAGTGTCGAATGTGTAAGCAGGATTGAGAGTGGAGCCCATCGCTTTTTTGGGCTGGGGCTTTTCGGGCGTAATTTCGTTTACCTTAATATTGGCAGCTTCCTGCGGCGTGATAAACAATAAGGAAATATTCGCGCCCGAAGCGCCGTAAAGCTCCTCATAGGCAAGCTGCATTGTACGTTTGATTTTATCCGCATATTTTTCTGTAATTAAATTTTTGTGCATGGGACTGGATACTTCAAAATAATAAGTATTATCCTCTTCATGGATCGGTTTTAATTCCTTGATCCATACATTAAATTGAAACATGGGAAGGTCTTCTTCCAGATAACCTAACGTTTTTTCCCATAGGATGTTGAATACGCTCATTTAAATATTTTCCTCTGCCTTCTTTTATGTGGATAACTATGTACACAGACGAAAGGGCTGTGTATCAGGTTTTTTAAATCACTCGTAAAAGTTATACGAA